>OY968796.1:0-4159512 GCA_963695545.1 Terriglobia bacterium
CTTTCGCTGTTCGACGACAGCCCTGCCGTGAAGCGGACATTCTGTCCACCGGCGCAGTGCTATGACCCCCAGGCAAACGCCGATTTCAAGTACGGCAAGCCCTTGCCTTCGTTCAAATGGCTCATCGAGAACGGTAAGGTCTGCGCGCTGAACTTTCCTATTGGCATGAACGCGGGCCTAGCAAAAGCCATCGGCGTAATGATGAAACTCGACTTCGAACGGTCCATGTTGAACCGGGTCCCCGAAATGGAGGCCACCCCGACCGCCATTTCCGTGAGGTTCTATTCATGTGTGACGAGTACCAGCATTTCGCCACCGTTGGTGAAAGCGAGCCAACGGGCGACGAGAAGTTCTTCAGTCTCTCCCGACAGCCGAAGTGCATCCCAATTGTCGCTACCCAAAGCATCAGTTCTCTAAAGTCCGCTTTGCCCGGTGAAACATGGCGCACACTCTTGCAGACATTCCGCACGAAGATATTCCTCGCACTCTCGGATGATTTCTCTGCCAGAACCGCCAGCGAGCTGTGCGGACGCGAAGACAAGCTCAAGGTCAGTTACAACCTCTCCGAGAGTGGGCACGACGCCCGTGTAAGCCTGCTCACAGGAAAGGCGTTGTCGCACAAGTCGAACATTACGGCCTCGAAGAGCTACAACACGCAGGTCGATTTTCGGTTCGACATGAAGACGTTCACGGAACTCCGCAACGCGCAATCCGTGACCATCGCATATGACGGCACGAATCCCGATGCCGCCGATGTTTTGCTACTTGAAGCCGTACTTCAACGACGCGAACAAATCCTACTTTCGGCAGCTCGCAGACGGAGAACTCTGATGAACGGATTCGAGATGATCCTTCCATTCCTGAAGCCCATCGAGCACTTGATCCTGGATGACTCCATCAGCGAGGTCATGGTGAACGGCTCAGATCGCGTGTTCGTCGAGAAGGCCGGTTTCGTCGAGGAGGTCCACGGGCTCTCGATTGGGGAAAAGTCCCTGATGGTCGCGGTAAAGAATATCGCTCGTCGTCTCGGTGATGATATTTCGGAGTCTAAGCCGATTCTCGACTCACGTCTGCCTGACGGCAGCCGCGTCGCGGCTGTAATCCCTCCGTGCAGTTTGAACGGGGTGACACTCACCATTCGAAAATTCAATTCTCGCCACTTTGGGATCGAGGACCTAATTAAGGTGGGGACGCTTGAGAGATCACTTGCGAACCAGCTTGAGAACTTCGTCCTGGCCCGCAAGAACATTCTCATTACGGGTGGGACCGGCACGGGTAAAACAACGCTCGTAAATATCCTCGGGAAATTCATTCCCCCCGACGAGAGAATTCTTCTCATCGAAGACACCTCCGAAATTCAGATGGGTCAGGACAATCTCGTTCGTTTCGAGGCGCGGCAGCCACAGAACGGCCTGCCCGCAGTAAGCATCCGCGATCTGCTGAAGGCAGCCCTAAGGCACCGCCCGGACCGGATTATTCTTGGTGAGATACGCGGCGGCGAAGCGTTCGATCTCTTGCAGCTTCTCAATACAGGTCATTCTGGCAGCCTCTCGACCGTCCATGCAACGTCTGCCAAGCAAGGTCTCGCCCGGTTTACGAGTTGCGTCCTTCAGAGCGGGGTTGAACTCCCGTATCGGGCGATCAAGAGCAATATCGGCGATTCTCTCAACGTTGTAGTGCAACTCGAACGGCGGCCCGGTAGGCGTTTCATTTCGGAGGTGCTCGAAATCCATCGATATGACCCCGACGCCGACGAATTCGAATTCTCCGCGATATACCAGAAGCACGAGGAACTTCGATGACTGAAACTGACAATCCAAAACGATCCGTCTCCAGCAGCATCGGAGTATATCAGCGACAATTTCAAGCCTTCAGACCGCATTGCAGTTCTGGTTCTGAATCGGAATCTAGGCGAAACCACGCAACGCATCACGACGGCACAGAAGGCGGCCAGCCCTGAATTCCAGGCATGGCTCCGCTACAAGAACGCAAATGGTGCTGACATCTACGTGGGGATGAATCCCCTAAAGCAGGATGCATCGACTCGAACTAAGGACGACATCGAAACGATCAGGCATCTATATCTTGATCTGGACCACGGCGGGTCCGCCGGTCTTGAAGCAATTAAGAACTCCGATTTGGTCCCACAACCGAACTACGTACTGAACACGTCACCAGAGAAATTCCAAGTCATCTGGAAAGTCGAGGGAATCACGCCCGAAGAGGCGGAGGACTTTGCAGCATGCCATGGTCAGAGAGTTCGCCGGTGATCCGGCAGCAACAGATTCTACACGCGTCCTCCGATTGCCCGGTTTCGCAAACAAAAAATATGATCAAGATTTCTACGTCCAGGCTCGTTCGGAATCGACGCAGACATACCACCTTCGGGATTTCAAGGTTCCGATTGATTCACAGGAAGCCCCCCGACACCACAATGAAGAAGCTGCTCGCAGCCATCGCGCTCCCGGTACCACACTGAGCCAATCGGAGCATGATTGGGCCTATGCTAAACGCGCCCTAGCTCGTGGTGACGAGCCAGAAGAAATCATTCGGAGAATTGCTGATTTCCGCTCTGAGGATAAACCATCCCCCGAATACTATGCCCGGCACACCGTAATGAACGCCCAGGCGGAGTTACAACGCAAAGCGGCCAGCACCGAAGTCGCTTTCGCAGAACTGACACCTGGAAATGACCTCCACTCAGGACCGGAGTGAAATGCCATGAGTCATCAAGCCTTCGTCGAACCTCACGGAGAAGCTTCTATGTCCTCGAAGAATGTCCGCTAACAGTCAGAGAAGCAGCCAAATATCTTGGCGTGAGCCCACAGACGGTATATCTTTGGGTTGAGCGAAAGCAGATTCCCCATCTCCGCGTAATGGGTCGCAATATCCGGTTCCTCAAATCGGATCTCGAAACATTCCGCGCGTCCTTCAAACAGGAGATGGAGAATGCCTAGAGCACGCAAGTACGACGGTGTGGTCTATCGGCGGGCTGGCACCGAAATCTGGTGGATTCGCTATCGGGATCGCAAGGGCGTTGCCCGAAGAGAGTCAAGCCTAACCGCTGATTGGCAGGAAGCAAATAAAAGGCTCAGAGAAAGACTTCAGGCGAGAGACGACAATCTCCTTGAGGTTGTACGAAAGGGCGAGAGCTTGGCTTACGGACAATGGGCGGATTTTTTCTTGGAGAACTATTCCAAGCCACCCGTGCGTGCTGAGAAGACACACGAAGCGAACGAAGGTGCATAAAACACCTCAAGGGTGCTTTTGGTATAAGCAGATTGGTGGACATCACCGCGGATTCGATCGAGATTTATCTTCGTGAACGTCTTCGGCAGCGAGTTCGTGTCAAGGTCAAGCTCGGCTACAAACTACTAGGGGCGATCAAGTCCACCACGATACATCAGGAGTTTAGAGTCCTCCGGCGTATGCTCAACGTGGCGGTGCGGAAGAAACTCCTAGTAGCGAACCCGTGTTCAGGCGTTGAATTCCCGGTTGCTGTGAAGGGTCTGTTCAGACCTCACTACGTCGCATGGTCTGAGCAGCAAAAGATCGAACTCACGGCCCGCAGCATTTGCGGAACATCATTCGAATCATCACGGAGACCGGTTTGAGGGTCTACAAGGAACTGACTCCGATGAAGAAGGACCAAGTGGACCTGCACAAACGCGGTTGTCTGGATACCGGATTCAAAGACTCCGAACGGAATCGCCGAGGTTCCACTCACTTCCCTTGCCATTGAAGCATTCAAGAGTCAAATGTCAATTGCGGGAGACGGACCGTTTCTGTTTCCCAGCGATCGGAATCCGACCGGGCACCAAGAAGACGTTGAAGACTGTTTGGCAAAAAACTCTCCGACGAGCAAAGGTCCCTTACTTTCGGATTTACGATTTGCGATCCACGTATGCCACACGGCTCAGTGCGGGCGGCGTAGCCGATGAGTGGGTGACACAATTGCTTCGCCAAAGCGATGCGCAAGTCTTCAAGAAGCTATTCACAAATGAAGATGCAGATGAAGCGGGAAGCGATGGAGAAAGCTCAACCGTCGAGCCAACGAAATGGCACCTGTCGCCGCGACGTTCTGGTGGCGCCAATGTGCACAGTCACGGTGCAAAACCCTCATTTGTGCACAGTTCGTGGCACAGTCGGAGGCAAAAACATGGTACGGACTAGGAGTAAATGTTGGAAAGTGCTTTAGAATGAATCACGCACTTCATGTCGGGGCGTAGCGCAGCCTGGTAGCGCGCCTGCCTTGGGCGCAGGAGGTCTCCGGTTCAAATCCGGACGCCCCGACCACTAACTCCTGATTTTTCAATTCACTCTTGTTGATGCCGGTTGCCTCGAAGCCTGAACTTGGGTCCATTTGGGTCCAAATACAAGCCTCTCGACGCTCTCTACTGCACGACGCTGCTCTTCCGGGATCGCGTGCAAATAAATCTCGCGCGTGATTTCCGGCGTGGAATGGCCCAGGAGCGATTGCATCGTCCCTATTGGCGTGCCCACGGAATCGAGCATCGTCGCGTGGCTATGTCTCAGAAGGTGCCAGGTGACACCAGGAAGCCCTAGCTTCTTTGCGACTGGCTTCAGGTGCTTGCGCAAGAGATTCCATCGCTCCAGCGGCAATCCCTCGCGTGTGGCAAATACTAAAGCTCTTGCATCAACAGCGGCGGGACGGATGGCAGCAAAGATTTCTGCCGTCTCCGTTCCAATCGGAATGGTTCGCGCACTGCGTTTCGTCTTGGGCTGATCGAAATGCCCGTCATACACCGTTTCGCAAACACGGAGCATGCGAGCATTCAAATCGACATTTCCCCAGCGAAGCGCAAGCAACTCTCCTACACGCAATCCCGTCAGCACCAGTAGCAACGTGACCGAGCGTGCGGGTTCATTCAGCGCCGCAGCTATGTCTCGCACCTGGACCGGAGTGAGGACAACCCGCTCCGTTCCATGCTGCCGCCGTGGGAGTTTCGTCTTCTGAGCGACGTTCTCGGCTATGTAGCCCCACTCCTCGGCTGCTCCGAGAATCTTGCTCAGACCACACTTAAAGTGGTGAACGGTTTCCCACGCTAACCCATTGCTTAGTTTTCGGCTGAGGAAGCTTTGCAACTCTTCTCGCGTAAGCTCCCGAAGCTGTCTCTGGCCGAAAGCTGGATTGAGATGCACGTCGAGCATGTACCGATAGTGCTTCTGGGTTGCGTATTTGAGCGTTGGCAAAACCACAGGCGTCCAATCGTCCTTGACGAAATCGCCAAATGTACGGACGGACTGCGGTCGTGCCTTACCGTTGTTGATCGACCCTAACCTCTGAGACAGTACCTGCATAGCCAAGCGGCGCGTCGGAAATTCTGCGACGGTCCCGATCACTTCGGATCGCCTCAGTCTGCCGAGCGTGCCGTTTGCTTGAATTACATCCTCCCACCAGCGTGCCACCCAAAGCTTTCTCCGAGTGCCGCGCTGGAAAAGCGATCCTTGCTGGAAACCTCTTCGAGCCATCGTTCCTCCATGGATGGCCCGTCCAGCTTGTTCTGTGTCGCTTCTGAGTGTAGTCCGCATGTCAAGCAACATGCGAGTCGCGCCGTTGGGACTCGACCCACGCCAGCACTTCGTCCTGCCGGAAACGCCAGTACTTTCCAAGCCGGTAACATGGTATTCGCTCCAAGGATCGCTTGCGCATGCGTCCATAGACCCAAGACACAGGAACCTGCAACAGCTTGGCTACTTCGTGGACCGTCAGAAGGTGGCTTTCCTTGTCTTTCTTCTCCCACTGTGGCCGCGGTGTATGCGGCATTGTTTGGCGATCTGGTTGACGATTCTTGCGGGGATGATGCCGATAGAAGTGGTACATCCTCTCGTGAGGCCGGTGACGACCCAACGGATTGAGCTGGAAACGAACGCACTGCAAAGCGCGGGGCATGCTGTCTTGGGGACGCTGTATTCTCGCGCACGTCGAATTTGGTTGGACGAGGCTTCATGGTTGTTACGCGGTCTTCGTAAGAACGTCTCCTCTGATTTGCTGCTGGTTGATGTTGTTCGGGATGTTCGCCCAGCCAGCGTTTGAACTCGTCATCCCGCTTGAACAGGAGCTTGAGCGCTTCACTGACGACGTAGGACGCATTTGCGCCGATGAACTCGGCGTATCTGTCCAGGTGGTGTCTGACTTCTTCCTCCAAGCGAACTTGAAGGGTTGTGGTCTTTGGTTGTTTGGATGGTGCTTTCAATAGTGGCAACGGTTTTCCTCCTTTTCTCTTTTGCGATGTAATACGACTTGCATTACAAACTGTCTGCTCCGATCTCTGCACGCGGACAAAACACGGCCACGCAACAGCGTGACGGGCGGGAGCGACCCCACGACCTTTTGGGCGGCTGAAAGCCGCACAAGGTGGGGTCGCTCCCGCCCATCCGAGTGTTTTGTCCGCGTGCAGATGTCACCTGCTTCATTTACGCATCCGCCGTTCTTTGAAGAGTCTGCGGTTGGCTTGTGGGTGACTCTGGGACTCGGGCCGCACCTGAAGTACCGCGTATCTGTGAGCCGTCACCCCATCTTTTCCTGCTGTCGCCGAATACCGCTTCCTGGCCCGGCACGGTGACAGCCCGGAACAAGACTTTTTGTGCGTTTGTTCTAGTCGTTGCTGATTCAGCCCGCAAGTCATTCGGCAACTGGTTTCGCCTCCACAGACGGAAGAGAGTGCCGAATATCTCTCCGTTGAAACGCTTCCCCGCCTCGTGCCGAAAGATCAGGTCGTCCTCTGTGAGTAGCCCGTATTTCCGGTTGTCCCACTTGGTTTGGACATCGAAGTAGCGAGCCAAATCCGAGAGGCCCTTGGCTTCCACAAGGAGCGAAAAAAGCTCCGCCGCTTCATTCTGGAGGCCCGCCGCCGTTGAAACGTAGATGAATTGGAAGCTCGGAAGCTGCCGGAACAGAGGCCGGTAAGTACGCAAGTGCGCGATGTATCGGTCGAGGTTTCGATGCTCGGGATCAACGTAGGTAAAAGTCACCACAGGCATGAAATCGGGAGAGGGATAGGCCACGCAAAGAGGAAATCCCTCGGAGAACATGATGCCTTTGCCATGCTCGTTGGAAGGAGAAAACAAACTCTCGCTGAGTTTGAACCGTTCGACAAGATACCGCCGCTTCTCTTCCGCCGTCTCGAAATAGCGGTCTTCCGGGTTGGCAAGGATGAAATCAAGGGCCAGGAGCCGCGTCTTGATGTAATGGAGTTCGTGCTCCCTGCGATTGCGGAGATGGGCTTTGCCAATCGCCTCATAAAGCTGGCGAGAACGGAGGTGGTAAACGAGGCTTCTCCGCATATATCTCTGGGCCGAGGCATGTCCCAAGCCAAACAGCTTCTCGACGAAACGGGCGTTCCGTTTGCCGCTCCGGGCATGCGCTAAAATCAAGGAACTGCCGCACCGTGAAATAGCCGGAATGCGCTGCGACAAGATAGAGAAACCGCGCTTCGGCTTGGGTATAGCCGAAAGAGCGGAGCTTCGCGAGTTGGGATTCGTGAATGCTCATGGGCTATAGACTGAAGATCGCTGCGCTCAATTCCCGGTCGTCACGGATCCGGCGCAGCCGGTCCGTCTCACCGCGCCGGGCGTATATTTGGAAGCCGGCGCGAGCCTTCTGGGAAAGCCCGCGCGGACGGTAATGTTCCGTGGCGAGTTCCAGGTCGCGCCGCTGGATTTCGCTGTCGTTCTCCCGCAGATACTCGACGCGTAGATCGGGGATCGGAATCTCCCCAGACACAACCTTGAGGTGGTACCGCCGGGCAACTTCCTCCTTCACTGCTTCCGGGTCGCGGCTCTTATCCTCGGACACACGGGCAAGGCGGGTGTAGAGTTCCCGTTTCATTTCGTAATCGAGCTTGACGCGGAGGACTCTGCCGCCCTGACCTTCGATCTCATCGGCTACCTTGTAATAGAGCCGGTAGAGTTCCGCGTCGTGGATAGCCTCTTTGGGCTTCTTGAGTCCGTGGTAGATAGTTTGGTCTGGGCGAAGTATTTTGCCGCGAGCGAGAAACTTGCGGCCTTCCTTGGTGAGCGTCACTACCTGGGTTGGGTTGTGTTCGTGTATCGGCAATGCTCGTCGCTTTCACGAGACCCTGACGAGCAAGGCTTTCGACATCATTTTCCATGCGCGAGCGGTCGCCGTTGTAAGCGAACTCGGCCAGGTCGTTTGCGGCTACGATCCGGAACTTACCAACTTCCGAGAGAGTATGAATCTCAGAATCTCGCAGAGAATAGTCCTTGTCTCGATCCGCGTACTTGGTTCGAGTGCGCTGAGAGAGGGTTGCTTGGACGCGTTCTTCACGGGCCAGCGGCGGGCGTTCTCCGCGCGAACGTTGCCGTTCCTCGCGGTCGAGTCGGTCGGCCCTATCTTCCTCGCGGTGGATGTTGTGTAGGTTGGTGCGAGCGTTCCAGTCGGAAGATGAACTCCGACCTACGTCCCGCCCGGAGTCGGAACCAGAATCGCGAAAGTCGTCGATTTCGAATCCGTCAAAGCCTCGTGACATGGCAACCAGCTCCTAACACCTAACGATTAACGAGCGCGCATTCAGAGGAAACAGATGAACGGGGAGGACCGGCGTCGGGCTGTTCGCGGCTTGAAGAAAGAACGTCGAAGATGTAATCCTTCTGCGCATGTATTACTCGCTAGCTTTTGACATTCGCCGACGTTACCGGCCCGCTCTCCTGGTCGAAAAATATTTCCTCAACGTGCGTCCCGAAAAGCCGTGCAATCTTGATAGCCAAAGGGAGACTCGGATCGTACCTGCCCGTCTCGATGGCATTGATCGTCTGGCGGGTGACACCAACTCGGGTAGCTAACTCCGCCTGTGACCATTCCACTTCTGCCCTTAAAACGCGTAGGCGAGTTTTCATCGGTACCGCCAAGAAAAGACGATCAGGCCAAGACTCCAGGGGATGAGTAGCAACCCCAAAACACCCAACCAGGAAACATGAGGTGCGCCAAATCCCCTCACGAATCCACCAAAAAGAGAGACGGCTAGGGCAAGGATGTAGGCGAAACCCAAGGCTTGGTAGTTGATGCGCGCCTGGCGCTCATCGGCGATTCTCAGGAAGCGAAAGAAGCTCCATACGGCAAACGCTGCGATGACCATCGTCACTACGCGCGAGACTTCCCGCCAAGCTGAATGCAGATACCCCGTTAGAGCTAGGGCGACTACGAACGCGACGGCGCAAAGGTAAAATGCGAGAAGTGGACTTCGCTGTTTGAGGTCAATGTCACTGGACTCAGGACTCATTTGGACACCCCTTGAATGCGACGCAAATGTTAAAGCATATTTGTCTATATGTCAAGTATACTGTTCCTATGGACTGGCACGCTAGTCTTAATATGGACTCCCTAGAAGCCCTCCATCTGCCCGCGCAGTCGATCTCTTGACAAGTATCAAATTACAGCCTAATATTTAGATGCTAATTGGAGGAGACATGCCAAGGCAGGGACTAAAGCTAAAGCAAGCGAGTGCGGTCCTACAAATGCATCCGAAGGAACTGCAGAACCTCGTCCAATTCGGCGTCGTGAAACCCAAGCGGTCGGAGGGAACGTATTTCTTCGACACGAACGCCCTTTTGGTAGCCAAGGTCGCCTCTTACTTAAAAGAGTCCTTGGGCACACGCACGAGTGTGCTTTCCAAGTTGATGGAGGTGTTCAGCGCGTGTGAAGAGAAGCTCAAATCAGAAAATCCGAAGTACATAATCTTCAGTTGTAGACTCGCGGAGGAGGAAGAGCCAATCAAGCTAGGAGTGCCGTTTCGAACCTTTGGGGAACAGATTGAGGAACGAATGGGCAGAGCTGATCTCTACAAGGACCTGCCGCGTGGGAGAAAACGTCGGGGTTGGAAAAAGGAGTTTCTGGAATCGCTAACCGAGGCCGCAAGAGACATCGGAGAGGTATCCGAAGAAGAAATCTTGCGCACGGTTCGCGGCTATCGTAAAGAGAGACGTGCGCCAGAGATCACCGTTGCCGCAGAAAGTTAGGAAACGCAAGGCGCGTGCGGTCGTTGACACAAGCGTGCTCGTGGCGGGCATCTCGGGCTTCAGGGAACCGTTCGTTTCCGGCAGGAATCCGAGTGCTGATGTACTCCATCGGTGGGTCGAGCGGAACAATTTCGTCTGGCTCGTTACCGAGGACATTTTGGATGAATACAAGGAAATTCTGAAGCGCCTCCGTGTTCGTCCGAATCTCATCGGCAAAATCATCAACCTGATCCGCGAGCGGGCCGAAGGGGTGAAGGTGCGCTCGTCGGTTGAAATTTCACCCGATCCAGACGACGACCCGTTCTGTCTTTGCGCTGAACAAGGGAAGGCTGATTTTATCGTCACGTTGAATCCGAAAGACTTCCCTGAAGATCATCTCAAGGCAATGGTAGTTCCCCCTAGTCTGTTTGCGGCGTGAGAAAGATATCGGCATCGCGAGAATCGCAAGACCAAGGTAGTTCGGATTGTGCGTCGTCTAATTTTGAGTTGCTCCCTAACAAACTTAGCGGTGCGGAGCTTCCTTCGCCAACGGAAAACCTTCGTTGGTAGTTAGTGTGCTTCCTGGCGCAAAAGGGTGAATGAATTAAAAAAGTCGGCGATCTCTTTACTTGTGGGCGAGTCGTAGATCGGCCCGATGGCAATGAGGAGATACGAACGCTTACCAACTGAGATCGAAAACCTGCTCTCGACGGCTTGAGTATCCTGAAATTTCTTCGTGAGCGTATAGGTGATGGAAGTGTGTTCTTGGCGGGTGGCGCGGAGGATTCGGTTATACTGCACGAATATGATCGATCCAGTCCTTCTAAAGGTATATCACACTACGAAATTTATCGTATATACCCCACACAAGGAAGTTGTGCTGACCATCGGGGAGCGCAATCCAGCGTTGGACGATTTGATGGGAGGGTCCGATTCTCAAAGTGGGGCTTTCATTACTGCATGGAATCCACGTTCGTTGAGACTTCTTGACGCGAAAAACCAGGCACGACAGACTGAACTGATCACAGAAGCGCGAAAACGTGGGTACGTCTTTCTGATGGGCCGAGGAGTGGGTCAAGATGAGGGGTGGCCACCCGAAGCGAGCATTTTCATCATGGGAATACCCGTAGACGCTGCATTGGAATTGGGCAAGCTCTTCGGGCAGCTAGCAATCGTCTTTGCGGAGCGTGGGCAGGCCCGTAGAACTGCTATTGTGCCCAGAATGAGGGGACTTCCCAGAACGTGCAGCGAGATGAGAGGGATCGATGGACCGACGGACAAATATGGCATGCGGCGCATGGAGAGCAGTGCACAACCGCTGCCGGTAATCAGTTGCAGACAATGAGACGACGCCATTTCAAGTGACTACTTTTCATGATCGGGTTGGCCGCAACGAGGAAGGACGGCCATTATGAGCGTTCCGGTTTTCAGCATAACGAAACGAGACGGCAGAAGTGTAGTTGTTTTCAAGCGCGATGGCATTGTGGAAGGTTGGGCGTATCTCGATGAAATGAGCGAAAAAGATCGCGCCGAAATTTTACACATACTAGAAACTCAGGAAATGAACGACCTCAGGAAGATTGATGTCAAGGAAATGGCTAAAGGACTACGACAACCAGCCCCCGAAGCGGCGTACAAGAAGGGTGATGTCATTGGCGGCCAGTACGAAGTTCGTAGTCTGCTGGGCAGGGGTGGCTTTGGGGAAGTGTATTTGGTCTTCACCCGAATGCCGCGCGTGGTCCTTGCGCTGAAGACCTTTCGTCAAGAGTTTCTTGCGGATGCCGAAGCGAAAGAAAACTTCAAACGCGAAGCACTCGTGTGGCTGAACCTCGAGGATCACCCGTTCATCCTGGCGGCGCGTTTTGTGGACGAGCGCTCCGGTCGGCTCTTTGTCGGGATGGACTATATCGCTCCTGATGATCGAGGGCGGGTGAGCTTGGCCGACCATCTAGCGCGAGCCCAGGGGCCGCTGGAGACCGATCAAGCACTGCTGTGGGCGAGTATGTTTTGCTATGGCATGGAGCACGCCAACCAGCGCGGCATCAAGTCCCACCGGGACATCAAGCCGACCAACATCCTCATCCGGCAGGACGGCACGCTCCTCATCAGCGATTTCGGTCTGGCGGCAGCAGCGGAGGTGGCGTGGAAGGGGCGGGGCGGCTCGTGGGAGAGCGCGGGAGAGGAAGGCTTCGTCGGCTTGAGCCTATTCCAGACGGTGGGCAAACGGGTCTGTGGCACACCGGGGTACCTTGCGCCGGAGGTATTCCGTGGGGAAGGGGCAGACGTGCGGAGTGACATCTACAGCTTCGGCCTGGTGTTGTGGCAGATGGCGGCAGGCAGCCAAGCGCCCCCATTTGCGGTGGGTGTGGCGCCGCCGCGTAGTCCCCGTGACACCGAGCGCTACGCGCTCGAGATCTACGAGGGGCAGATGAGGAACCGTGCGCCGGCGGTGGGTGAGCCGCTCGAGGCGGTCATTGAGCGTTGCCTGGCGGCTGAGCCCTCAAAACGTTTCGCCAGTTTCACGGGGTTACGAGTGGAACTTGAGCGGGCACTCCAACACCGTACCGGACGAATTGTTGTACCGCCGCCAGTTGGCGAGCGTGATTCGGCGTTCTGGATCTTCAAGGGCGTTTCATTCATTGCGCTAGGCCGACATGACGATGCTGTCGTTTGCTTTGTGAAGGCTCTGCAAATGGACCCGCACAATGCCATAGCGCACAACAACCTCGGCAAGGCGCTCAGCGACAGAGGAGATTTGGACGGGGCCATCGTCGAATGGCGAACGGCAGTTCGCCTCCAGCCGGACGATGCCGTTGCACACAACAACGTCGGCAAAGCGCTTTACGACAAAGGCGATCTGGACGGAGCCATCGCCGAATACCGCGCTGCGGTCGGTCACCAACCGAACTTCGCCCTAGCTCACAGCAATCTCGGGAAAGTGCTTTTCGACAGAGGCGATCTGGACGGCGCTATCAGCGAGTACCGCACGGCCATTTGCTTCGAGCCAGACCTTGCGTTAGCTCACCAAAACCTCGGCGTCGCGCTACACTTCAATGGCGATCTGGATGGCGCCATCGCCGAGTACCGCACTACGCTTCGGCTTCAGCCGGACGACGCCATGACGCACAATAACCTTGGCATTGAGCTCCAGGCTAAAGGCGATCTGGACGCAGCCATCATCGAATACCACGCGGCCGTTCGGCTCCAGCCGGACAATGCTAAGGCGCACACTAACCTCGGCAGCACGCTCTATGCCAAGGGAGATCTGGACGGGGCCATCGGCGAGTGGCGCACTGCGGTTCGCCTCCAGCCGGACGCCATAGCGCACCACAACCTCGGCAAAGTGCTCAGCGACAAGGGCGATCTGGACGGGGCCATCGCCGAATACCGCACGACCGTTCGCCTCCAGCCGGACGACGCCATGGCGCACACGAACCTCGGCACCGCACTCTGGACGAAGGGTGATCGTGAGGCGGCTTTGGAGGAATTCCACAGGGCCTGCAGTCTCGTTGGTTTTAATCAGCTTGCAGAACAATTGATCTCGAAGAGGCAGTGGGTTGCGGCCAGATCATTGCTTGAGGAGGCGATCCGACATATGCCGATGGATTGGAAGCCCGTGCAGAATGATTCGGTTACCTTTCGCGCACGCATTTGTGCATGCTGGGATAAAGAAGAATTCTTGGCCTATGTCGGAGCCAAAAGGGCAGAGGGGAATCTCGATAATAAGTGGATTGCCGAATCTTATTCGAAAGCTTGGCTTCAATTGGCAGTAATTGCAGTGGAGGAAGGAAATCTTAAGAATGCCCTTATTTGTATTGAGTCAGGATTGGCACTTGAACCAGATCACCCTTTGCTCTGGAGCGAAAGAGGCTTTATCTTGGCCCGCCAGGCACAGTATGCAGATGCGTTGCGGAGTTACCAACGCGCCGCGACGGTTCGTGATTGGGCTCCGCCCTATCAAATTGCGAAAGCCTTGCGCGGACAGGGCGCTACGTTGGTGGAGCTGAAACGCATTGACGAAGCGGAAGAGGCCATCAAGCGATCACTGGTCCTTGATCCCACAAGCAAGATCGGCAGGAATGAACTCGAATACATCATCCAACTTCGAAGAGTGTGCAAGGAAAAAGGCTCACAATAAAGACTGTCAAACATCCAGAAGTAGATTCTACTAGACATATGAAGGTAGTTAGTACCACTTGAAAAAAAAGGCCTGCACAAGAATTAGGACGCGCCTTGCTTCTGACCAGTCTACGGATGGCTTCCAGCGCTCCTCAGCTACGCCGACGAGGGAACCAAACATCTCGCCTGTTAAGCCTCTGAGTCTGTGTTTTAGGTAGCCGCAACCTTTTCTGGACAGAGAGTTCTCAATTCCTCTTCAAGGGCTTTTTTCTCTTTGTGGGCTTTCCCGAGCCTTTCTTCATCTGTCATATAGTCTGACTCCTATATAAGGGGGAGTAGTCTTTGATTTTAACTCTTTTTCTTTTTGGTCAGCCAAATAACGAAAAAACATACCGCCGCTAGAGACCAAAAATCCAACACATCTTTGGTCAGCGAAGTTGTGAGATTTCCCGTCACTTTCGCGGCGTCCAGACAAACACCAGCAATCCATATCGCCAGAGGTATGCCAATCAGAAGGGTTAGTGCTTTTCTGGCTTTCATTAGATGTTTCTTTCCGTCCGTTCGTTTGATCTCACGATTGAAACGAATTTGAAGCGGTTGGATATGCTGTCCACCAAACTGTTGTCACACAACCACTGTAGGTATGTTCTCAGATTGAATTTCCGGTCATTCCTTTCGAGGTCTGCCATCTGTGTTCTCATACCTGTGAAAGATTCCTGAGTCCACAACTCACATCCAAAACGTTTGGTTTTTTCTAACACGTCCATAGATTTTCGGCGTGGTCTCTTTACCGGACCTACCCTGTTGTCTAGTTCCTTCATAACCTCTCTTACATATAAATCTCCAATCTGAATGCGCGGATGCTCGCGGGGGGAGAGGAATGATACCTCCTCAAACAGTTTCGGCCCATTCTTCATCGCCGAAGCGTCGTTTACCAAGATGTGATACAACAAACCAGCGGGATAGTTGCTCTCCGTGCGGCAGTCGAAAGTAAACTTCACAGTATCGCTAAAGTCATTCTTGGCGCTTTGCGAGATATAAAGAATAGTCTCTAAGAACGCCTTGAGATAAATCATTTCATCCCGCAAATCGGGATAGATGGCTCTGAACCCACAAATATCCAAAGCTACTCCAAATCCAAAAACACCGCTCGCAGCCAGTATTTGGGTTAAATCTCGATAAAGGTTCTTGTTTTCGTGGTGGTCCCGCCCCGCATAGTCACCTTGATCTGAGTCACAGTCCGTAGCGTGGAACGGAATGCCGCCAGTTCTCGCTGTCCACTGATCTACCAGCGGCCCCCACACCTCGTCCCCGGCGAATACCCCAGCAACGGCAAACACCCGTTGCTTGGTTTCGTCTGCGCTGTCGTCCCCAAAGCAAGTCAACATAATGGCAGTGCACCGCCCATCTTTATCACCCGTGGAGCTTGATTCAGCAAGTGACCAGCCCGAGTTTTTGTACCACGGTGAATGAGAGAGTCTACATCACAGCCGTCGACGGCGAACCGAGAATTGGCGGCACCAAGGGGCTACAGGCCACCGGCGCCGGTGGCCTGTAGCCCAGCGCTGAGTGCGGACGCAGCGTGTTGTACACCATCCGCCATTTCTCGATCACGATCTGCGCTTCCTTCAGCGAGTAAAAAATCTCTCCGTTCAAACATTCATCGCGCAATTTCCCGTTGAAGCTTTCGCAGTAGCCATTCTCCCAAGGGCTTCCCGGTTCGATGTACAGCGTCCCCGTTCCCACCTTCGCCAGCCAACTCCTCAGCTCCTTGGCCACGAACTCCGGGCCGTTGTCCGAGCGAATATGTTCCGGAATTCCCCGGTAAAGCATCACGTCCGCCAGCGCTTCGATCACTTCGTATCTCCCCAGCCTTCTCGCCACGCGGATCGCCAGGCACTCCCGCGTGTATTCGTCGATCAGCGTCAGCATTCGCAGTGTTCGGCCGTCGTGGGTCATCGCGCTCACGAAATCGTAGCTCCACACATGGTTGGCTCGTTCCGGCCGGAGACGAACACACGATCCGTCGTTCAACCACAGCCTTCCTCGCGGCCTTTGTCCCTGCGGCACTTTCAGCCCTTCGCGCCGCCAGATCCGCTGCACCCGATCCTTGCCCACATACCAGCCCCGTGCTTGCAACAGCGCCGTGATCCTCCGATAGCCGAAGCGCCCGTACTCGCTGGCCAGCGCCACGATGTCTCGCGTCAGCGCGTCTTCATCCGTTCGGTGGATCACCTCGTAGCGTTGTGTCCCTCTCCACTGCCCCAGCAACCGGCAGGCATGCCGCTCTGATACTTGGTAGCTCTCGCGTGCATGCTCCACCGCGCTACGTCGCCGCTCAGGGCTTAGAAGTTTCCCTCTGCCACATCCTTCAGAATTTGCTTCTCCAACGAAAGCTCCGCCACCAACCGTTTCAGCTTGGCGTTTTCCCGCTCCAACTCTTTGAGGCGTTTCGCTTGATCCAACTTCAGGCCGCCGTATTCCTTCCGCCAGCGGTAGTAGGTCTGCGCGGTGATCTCGGCTTCCTTGCAGGCTTGTGGGGTGCTCTTTCCGTTGGCGATTTCAACTTCAACTTGCCGCAGCAGCGTGACGATCTGCTCCGGCTTGTATCTCCTCATCGGCATACCAGCTTCCCTCCAGAGTGAATTCTCTCTCACTCCCGCTGGTACAAAAAACCCCGGTCAGGTCAGATTCATTAGTCCAAATCTTCCAGACTATAACTCGAATAGCTCATGAACCAGGATTCATCTGCACAAGGGTACCTAGGTCCCGATAGATGCGATCCCGATAATCAGTCACGCAACCTAGCTTTAATAGTTTAATCGAAGCAGCATTGCAGTAATGGCGCATCCTCCTGTCGAAGGTAGCAGCCTCGACATAAGGCAGAGCACAAACATGGGCGAGGTCTGAAAAATCACCAGTTTCGGGAACGTCCCCGTGATTGGCCATTAATGCTCGATACGTTTCCTGGTAGAGGCGAAGCCCTGGGCAGCAGTTAGGGCTTTGATATACCCATTCAGCAAACTCCTCCTCCCGGCCATGTGGCAGGTGAATCTTCCGCGTAGTGGCGCGCAGGCTGATATTTCGAACAAAATGGGGGCGTGCCGGTGCTTGGCCCGCCCGAAGGCTAGCTCGATCCCGTGCCAGTTGTTGCTGAAATTGCGGAAGATGATGCTCCAGTGGGGCAAACACCTCAGGGTTATCGCGATGCATGAGGTGGACGATCTCGTCGAGACGAAAATTGATCCAGTTGTCGGTTACCGAGCACCTTTGCCCAGGAGCCAACAGCAGCACGTGATCCCATCGGGTCGTATATACACAGGGGCTTTCGTATTCAGTTTCTTCCTCAAAGGCGCGAACTGCGGAGTAAATCTCAAGGCCGATGATCGGCACTTCCATGAGGTAGGTATGGGGCATTCGCTCAAGGGACTGGAGCAGAGGCCGGATGTCCACGAAATCCACACCCGTCGCTAGCGGAGCCACAAGTTCTCGAACATTTGTGAACGAGAGGACATTGAAATGATCACCAGCACGAAGATAGGAGTCATATTCCGCTGGTGCCATAGGCCCTTTATGTTCTAGGAGGTTTATCAGGTCGCGTGAATCCAGGAGAATTCGCATTTTTTACCAGGCCATGATGATGCCATGATTTCAGTAGCCGCCCGAAACCAACGCCTTGAACGGCAGTTTTGAATTCGGCGACACTCTGGAGTCCACGCGTCCGGGCAGGCTGGATTCCAGCAGCTCAATCCGCCTGCGAATTTTGTCCATCACAGATTCAACGGTTTCTTCCATTGGATATTCGTGTCCTCGTAGACGGGCTTTCCTGTGCTCAGGATCAAATCGAAATCCTGTCGACAATATTCCGCGTCACGCACCGCCTGCGATCGTAAATCTGCGTGGTCCTCGGGTTCGAGTGCCCGGCGAGGTACTGCACGTCCTCGAGGGACACGTTCTGATTAAGAAGATCGGTCACGACCGTGACGCGGAAGCTGTGCGGGGAGAAGAGGTGCGGTAGACCCGCATCCACGAGACGCCGCTTCATCATATGCCGCATGGAGTCCGCCGCGTATCCCGCTTCAGTCAGTTGCTTGCGCTTGCCATCGGCCGCGCGGAAGAGGGGCGTCCGCTGTTCGCCGGAATTCCGCAAGTCGCCGAGGCGCAGCCTGGCGACCGCTCCGGCGCGCGTGCCCGTGTACTGTGGAAGAAGAAGGAGCCGCAGCGATGACCATCGAATTCATAGACTGGAACTCAAAGCCTTCATCCAATCATCATAATTATCACTGCCTCGGATAACACCGAACCCGTACCTTTCCAGTATTAACATGATCTCCTCCACTGGAATAAATACACCTGGTTTAAATTCCCATATTGCTTTGTCAGTCGATGTCATGGATTTCTTCTCCAAATAAGAAAGCAGTTCACCATTCAAACCTTTCCAATCAACACCTGGACCTTCGAGTTGTGCCAAACCGTTGAAGGCTATTCCATATTTGTTGACAATAGCGGTAGCCAATTCAGACCTCCTTGGAGGCGGTACGCCTCGAACATCATGGAATTTGGTGGAGCGAGCGCGGCTCTTTTGTAGGTCCGCGCCGCTTGCTATGCTTGCTTTTTACTTTCAGAATCGCGGGAAAACAGTTCTTTCTCTGCTGCTGCGATACTCTCAGCAACTGCCCGCGTGTCGTGCTCAAATACACCCCACTTTACCTGTACCTTCCATGGATGCGAAGTGCCAGGCTCTTCCCACACATCAAAAAGTTTATGTGATGCCTGTTCCATTTTTTCTTCCTCCTACTGCGGTCTCCGCAGGATGGCGTAGACGGTCACTTTCTAGCGTCTGCGCCAGCCGTCAGGTGTGCCTCATATATGAGCGGGTTAGTCTAAAAACATCACAAATCGACGGTAAGCTCTTAATAATCGAATAGCTGGGAGAGATGCCTGCGTAGTGCGGAACCTACGGATGGCTGGAATACAGGAAGACGTCATCATGAAGATCAGCGGGTACAAGACACAGGGAAATCTTCTCACGGTACAACATCGTGAGGGCGTTCAGCCCAATCATCGTGCACCAACGGTGTCCTCAGCGAACTGACTGCCGTCGCTAGCCTTCTCGGGAATCCGTTGACTGCGTTATAGCAATTATGCGATAATCCAATCGACGAGGCGGGCTCGGAATTGAGCGGCGAATTCACGATTGAGTATGTAGAGCTCCCGAACGGGCGGGTACCGGCCCGAGAGTTCCTGGATGCACTGGATGACAAAGCTACCGCCCGCATAGACGCTTTTATCGACCGTCTGCGCGTCTATGGCAACCGGATGCAGGGAAAGTTCGTCAAGAAGCTCACGGATGACATATTCGAGCTAAGAGTTAAGCAATTCGACCGGATTTTCCGGGTTCTGTTTTTTTACCAGCCGGGAATGTTGATCGTGATTACGTCGGGATTTCAGAAGAAAACGGAACAGACTCCGCCGGGCGAGATTACAAGGGCAGAGCAGCTAAAAAAGCTCTGGTTGAAGTATCGCAACCACTACACAGGATCGCAGAAGGAAAGAGAAGCCATCTTGAAGGAGCTGGGCCAATGAAACAAACCGTCAAACGCGATAGACACAGCGAATTTGTCGAGCAGCGCGCCCGCAAGAGCGCAACTTACCGTAAGACCTTCGCGCACAGCCAGCACCAGATTGATCTGGCTCTCCTCGTGCGCGAGATGCGAGAGGATGCGGGATTGACTCAGACCGAACTAGCGAAGAAGGTTGGCACGACACAGTCCGTGATTGCTCGCTTGGAAGATGCCGAATACACCGGACACTCGCTCACGATGCTGGAGCGCATCGCAACAGTTTGTGGCGTGGCCTTAAAGCTCCACGCCGAGAAGAAGCCTAATTTCGACCGCGAAGTAGCACTGGTATAAGTGGCAGAGGCCGCGCCTGCCTACCGTCTGCCTAGTTGCGCAAAACAACTTGGGTCCAACTTGGGTCCAAATACTGCCAAACTAGGTCCAAAACCGTGTACCATGACGCAGAACAAAGCCGGACGGACCAACAAGATAGATTTTTTGCAACTGCCTTGGGCGCAGGAGGTCCCGAGTTCAAATCTCGGCGCCCCGACCAAATGTTCCGGTGAGTTGCGCGCTGAAGGTGACGAAAGCTCTTACCACCGCCTTCGATCAGCGCGGCGCCGGTTTACCTGGTAGCTCCTCATTCCTCTTGTTCCTCAGGTCCGGTTTGCGCTCTTTGGAGCACCTCGCGCTCAGAATCGCGCTGATCCCGTCAGGCGCTAACTCGGGTGTCAAGTTCGTTGTGTCGAGAGCCTGAGAAGCGTACGATGCGCGAGCTGGATGCCCCAAGTCAGAACTTCCGACGTAGGTTCGGAGGAGGAGCGCCAATGAAATCACGGCCGCGTATCAAACTGTGGCTAGCATGCGCCGCATCCCTTGTCGTCATGCCGATTCTTGTGATATCGGCTTTCGCCCAATCAGATAATTCTGGGACCTTTCCAGCTGTTGCGGCACTTGGCGGTGTGATGTTGGTTTTCCTGATCATTGGACTGGCGGCCTATGTGTATATGGCGCTGGCTCTCCAGACCATCGCCCAAAAGACCAGCACCGAAAACGCATGGCTGGCCTGGGTTCCGATACTCAACATCATCTTGATGCTGAACATCGCAAAGAAGCCGCTGTGGTGGATTCTTCTTTGCCTCATTCCGCTCGTAAACATCGTCATCATTATCATGGTCTGGATGGCGATCGCAGAAGCCCGAGGTAAACCGAATTGGTGGGGCATTCTGATCATCATCCCGGTGGCACAGCTGATCGTGCCCGGCTATCTAGCGTGGGCTGATTGAGTTTCAGAAAACTTGCAGACAAACTCCGCTCCGAATGCCGGACCTGGTCCGCGTTCGAGGCGGAGTTTGTGTTTCAATATCTGGGCGCTGATGGTCCGGAGTTCAAATCTCGGCGCCCGGACCAACTCTTTAGACAAATTGATACTAGGAAACCGATAGCAATTCGCGCCGCACGGCATAATAAGTCTTGGAACGTCGCAGACGCCTCCGCTATAAGTTCGCAGTGAGGCAATATCAGCGCGCTAGCCGTCGGATAATCAGAACGTTCTGCGGAGCGTAACTCATCGATGACGCTCGAGGATCCATCCCAAACTCTCCAATGGAGACACGAGCACGGGGTGCCTCCGAAGGCGCAAGCTGTGCTGATATTTAGCACAGCTCAAACGGCGCTTTCGAAGCTGCGCCCCATCCTGCAAACACAGGCTGTCGGCTATCGGGAACCAGACGTCAACTCGATTTTGGTCTCGGCTGAACCGGATTTGTTGACGCAAGCAATACAGCGCTGGCGCGAGGTACTAAGTGCCGCGGAATTGCTTGAGGTACGCGCCGCATTGTTTGAATCAAGGACGCCTTCGGCGGAAGATCTTACGCGTGCGCCACTGAAACTGTGGGACCTTGACGCGGCTCTTTCGCTGCTGGACACGCGTTGGATCGTGCAGTTGCTTGCATCCAATTCCCATTTTGTCATGTTCCAGCCGCTGGTTTCGCTCGCCAGCCGGCAAGTTGTCGCTTGCGAATGCCTGCTCAGAGGGCGTTACGAAGGCAAGGTGATTAGTGCGGCGCAGATGTTCGCCGCCGCTCAGAAGCTGGGGATCGCCCCGCATTTGGAGCATTTGGCATGGCAAAAAGCGATCGAGCAGGGCCGCGAACTAGCCAAGCGCGGATATCTACTGTTCATAAATTTTTCACCGCATCTGGCGCTTAATCCCGCATTCTCCGTCAAACAGACCCAACAAATTTGCGCGCGGTACGGAGTCGACCTGAAACAAATTGTCCTTGAAGTGACCGAAGCCGACAAGGACTACGATACGGACCATCTGTGGGTCATGATGCAGGAATACCGCGCGGCCGGGGCTAAGTTTGCGCTCGACGATCTGGGCAGTGGTCACTCGTCCGTTCTGCGTCTGGCAAGTATTCGGCCGGACTTCGTCAAACTTGATCAGGGATTGGTTCGAGGAGCCCATTCTGAGAAAGGCCAGGCAGTTTTCATGAAGGCAATTTTGGAGGCTGCGCATCAACTGAAGATCCCTGTCGTCGCAGAGGGCGTGGAAACCGCGGCAGATTTAAACCACTGTATTGCGATAGGCGCGGATTTTGTACAAGGCTACTTTCTTGCGCGCCCGGCGGAGTCTCTCCCGGAAGTGTCGGAGGAAGCGATGCGCCTGCTCGATCAGCGGTCACGCGAACGCTAGCACCGCGATCGTCCGCTCGGCTGCTAAAGATCCAGGACGATTACCTTACAAGCTCTGGATTAAAACCCTGCGAGACTAGATTCTGTCGAGCCATCTCTAACTTCATCGAATCGGTGTAGGGTCCTACTCGAACCTGATAGGAATGCATCCACAGTAGACCCTTGTGCACGGACGCGGCGCGAAAACCGAGTTTGGTGAGCTTTTCTACCGCGTCATCGGCTGAGGCCGACTCTTTGAACGATCCCACCTCGAAATAACTGGCGGACAAGATTACGTCGTCACCAGTTGCCTTGTCTTCCGTCACTGCTTTATCGGCTGCTGCTTGCGGCGCGCTCGGAACAACACTCGCGGAGCTCGGAGGCGGCGTTGCCTCAGCCTGCTGCGTGCTCGTTACATCGGTCTTTGCGACCGACGTAGCCGGCAGCGACGGTTGCAGTTCAGTTGTGGCTGGCGCACTCACTACGCTCAGTGCAGCCGGCGACGTCGCGGGATTCCCAGTCGCACGCTGCGTCTTCTGGTTCTGTCCGATTCTGGCAGCCGAAGAGCCAGGCCGCGGTCGCGTTGACGATCTGGGATCCAGTTGAGATTTCTCGTGCGATCCGAGCTCGGAACCCGCGGCAGCCGTGTCTGTGCCGGCTGGTTGCTCGGCGACGACCGACGAAGTACCCTCGAGGGACGGCTCGGATTCTTGCAGAGATGGATCTGACGCTTGTGCGGACGCATCCGGATCTTGCGTGGACGAATCCGATTCTTGCGCATCCTGGTCTGATTCTGGCGCGCCGGCGCCAACGCTTTCCTCTGTCGCAGCCGTTGTCGGAAGAACAGGTCGCGAGCTCAGATTGGCTATTACGGCCGAGGTTCCTGCGGACGCCGAATCAATCGCATGAACTGTTCGCGTGTGCCTCAGCGCAAAGAAAACCAATACGCTCAGAAGGCACGCCGCGCCCAATCCCGCGGCCAAAGCTCTTTGCGCACGCTTACTTGCTGGGAATCTCCACTCGATCCGGAGGAAGAATTGACCAACCGCCTCGACCCAAGGTTGTAAATCCCTGCGCAAGTCGCGCCCGGAGTGCCGCAAGTCAACGATAAATGAACTCCACAGGGACATCTCGGCCTTGGCTTGCAAGCTGCTTCTCAATGCAAAGACCAGCTCGGCCGTGCTTTGAAAGCGTTTATTGGGATCCTTTTGAATACACTTGAGAATCACGGATTCGGCGCCAAGCGGAAGGCTCGGAACAATTTCGCGCGCCGGCGTGGGGTACTCTCGCAATTGCTTTATGGCCACGGCGATGGGAGTGTCACCTTGGAACGCCTGAGACCCCGTAACCATTTCATAGAGCAACAGGCCAAGGGCATAGATGTCGGTGCGTGCATCCGCGCCTTTGACTTCCACCTGTTCGGGAGCCATGTAGGCGGGAGTTCCGGCCAGCGTACCCGTTGTCTGACTGGAAGCTTGGAATGGCCGCGCGATGCCGAAATCCATGATTTTTGCGACGCCGTTGCGGTCCACCATGATGTTCGCCGGCTTCAGGTCGCGGTGCACGATGCCCTGTGCGTGCGCTTCGCCGAGACCCGCGCAAACCTGCCGCACAATCTTCAATGCCTCGCCCCAGGGCAGCGGTCCGCTGCGCTGGAGAGTGGCGAGTAAGCTTGCGCCCTCGACAAACTCCATCGAGATGTACGCGACCCCGCCGGAGCGGTTGAACTCATGAATGCGGCAGACGTTTTTGTGTGTGACTTTCCTGGCCAGGCATACTTCTCTCCTCAGGTTCTCCTGCATTGCCGGATCAGCGGCAATGTCGGACTTTAGGACCTTCAGGGCTACGGTCTCGCCGGTCTCCCGATCGCGAGCCTGATAAACGACGCCCATGCCGCCGGTCCCCACCTGGAACGCGGCTTCGTACCTCGATGGGACCCCTTCCGGCGCGGCAGCCAAATGCACTTCAAAAACATCCTGGTAGTCGTTCCGGCCGCCGATAGCGATTTTTAGAAACCACTGGAAGCCTAGATCCGTTTCCTTCAAGAGCGCGTCAGATACTTCGCGCGAGGCGAGAATCTGCCCTGGGTCGGCGTGCTGGGCGATGTTCACCGCCGCGTGGATTACTCCGGCGAACAAGTCGAGCCGCTTGCAATCACCAATAAGTCCGTGAATACCGATTCGTAGCTGCGGGAGGTCACTCTCGGAGGATTCCTGAGGCGATTCCATCAGGAGGCATTGCAGATCCAAAGCAGCCCGAACCGCATCCGCAGGGTCGGCGAATTCCGCCATGAAGGAATCGCCGATCGTCTTAAACACTTGACCACGGTGCAGTCGAATGACTTCGGCGGCCAGTCCGTTGCGCCGGCCCTTGGTCTCTCGACCGGCGTCCTCGTTATCGGCTTCGCCTTGCGCCGCCCGGCTTACCGAGTCGGCCACGAGGACCACCAAGCTCTTGATACGCAGCTGTTCGTCCGTTCCAGCTCGATTTGCGGGATCAGCATGGACGACGGGCATAGTCATGATTGAGGTCCCTTTTTAGCTCAACCTAAAGGGTAGGTGCATCGTCCGCGCCTGCCAATGGCATAGGAGTAATGGCGCGTTGGTACGTCCGTACTAACGGCGTGAATCTATTCGATGATCCTGAGTCTCCGGAACCTTCGTCGGCTTGGGATCAAACCAATCCGGGGCGAATCTCAGTCGCCTTTCGGCGGAATTGCGTCGTGCACGATCTTTGCCAGCGAGAGTAGCTTCGAGCTGACGTTCAGCCGCGCGCGTTTGGTCGCATCCACGTTAACGCTGAAACGCACTTTTTCAGCTTCCAGGTAAAATTGAATTCCTCCCCCGCGTTCTGCAAAGCCGTCGCTTTCTCCGACGACCAGCGCGCTCGAAGCCTTCAGCGTGTCCAGGACCGCCGGCAAATCTCTATCCGCGGCGTCGCTCACAAAAACCAACTGGCACGCTTTCAAGTCCGATAGATTCTGCACGTGATGGACGATCAGGTTGCGATTGTCGATTGATTTGTCTTGCGTGATGTCGGCAAGAGCGCTCCCGAAAGGATCCTGCCGGAACACGCAGAATGTGATTGGGGAATTTTCATTCTCGAACGCATCCGCGGGCCATTCGACGAATCGTGCAAAGTTCAGAAGAAACGCGGCCTTCACCTGATACTCCACCGACGCGCTGGTTTGCGCCCGGGCCGGAACGCCACTCGACAAGGAGAGCAGCGTCGGCAGGATGGCGGCAAAAATCCCCGCCCGATTGCGCCCGAACCAAGCCCGCTTGAGCTTCGTTCGCCGCGCCGCTCGCGCGAATCGAGTTTTGATCCTGAGAATCAAATCGCCGCTCTCTCCGTTAGTGCGTCCATGTCACCTTGGCGTAAACACTTCGCTTGATCAGCGTGCTCGCTGTGCTCCCGAGTAGATCCACATATTCGAGATGGCGGTCCTGCAGCAGATTTTGGCCGACCAAACTGAAAACAGTTCCTTCTCTCCACTTCCACGAAAAACCGGAATCGAGCCTGGTGTACGACGGGATTGCCAGATCGTTGATGCGATCCGTAAAGAATAGAGACGTGTCCCACGCAAGATCCCGCGGCAGAATCAAATGCGACCGAAGCTGCGCGGAGTGCTCCGGACTGCCTCCCTGAGTGTTGGCGACGGACATCGTGTCCTGACTTCCGGGCTCGAGATGCATGTGAATCTGCTCGAGAGCGTATCCCGGGCTCAGCGTCCAGCGATTCAAGACTTTCCAGTTCGCGAAAATTTCCAGGCCCTGCGTTTCTCCGAACATCAGGTTCTCGTACGTGCTGGGAATAAAAAGATGCGGCGGCGCGGGTGTGTCCTCGGAAAATGGCGCACTAGGTTCGGTGGTTTCCTGATTGGTGTAATTGTTGAAATACGCGGCGAGATCGACGGACGCCCGATCCGTCAGCGTTTTGCGATAGCCGGCCTCGTAAGCGATCAGACCCTCATTCTTGAAATCGGGATTGCCCACAAGACCGACCACTGTCGGAGTGCCTCCCGAACCTGTGAATCCGGCGAAATTCAGGCGGATCGAGGCATCCACCGCGGAGGGCGTTTGGACAGCCCGCAAGACGGACGCCCAGAACGTCTGGAGGACACTGGGTGTCCAAACCACACTGGCACTCGGCATCACGTCGAAACCATTGTAGTAGTCGTGTTCGACTTTGGTGCCCATCGTCACGTATAAGCGATTGTGAACCACCGTGAATTCGTCCTGGATGAACGAGCTGAACTGATGAATGCTGAGATTCGGGGGATCGAGCGAGACGGCCAGGCCGCCATCCGTTGTGGAACTGGAACTGCGATAATCGAGTCCCCAGACAATGTTTTGCCGTTCGCCCCATAGAAAGTTATTTTGGAAATCGATGTCCCACGTGCCGCGGCTTTCGTCGAGCGCATCTCTGCGCGTGTATTGCTCGTAAGAAAATTGAAGCGTCGTGTCAGAGCGCGCGGAAAACTCGTGATTCCAGATGCCTTGAACGAAACCTCCCGACAAATCCACGCCGGTTTCAATCGTTTCCAGCGCCGGAGAAGTCAGCGACGCCAAATACAAATCGGCCTGGCCCTCTCGGCCGCTATATAAGTCCCCTTGGATCGTCAAATTGTCCTTCGCCGAAAAAGTGGTGTCGGCGCGAAAACCGCCTCGCAACATGTGCCAGCCGTCTCCGCCGTCCGGCCCGCTGACGCCCGGCATATGATCCTGATTGAAGTATCTTGTAAAAATGCGGTAGTCGGTTTTTTGCCCCAGTGTTGCGCCATATTCGAGCGTTCCCGATCCTTCATCGAGATTTCCGCCTGTCGTTTGCACCATCGCTCCCTTCGTTTCGGCGGCGGTCTTTGAAATGATGTTTATGACGCCGTTGACGGCGTTCGTTCCCCAAATCGAGCCGCCCGGACCGCGGATCACTTCGATCCTTTCGATGTTTTCGAGAGGCATATCAACGACATCCCAAAACGTTCCGTCGAACGTCGGCGTGTAAACTGTGCGGCCATCGATCAGAACCAGGAGCTTGTTGCTAAGCCGGCCATTGAAACCACGCACGCTGATGGCCCAGCTGTTGGCGTTGATTTGAGCCACGTCGACGCCGGGAACCATGCGCAGCAGATCGGGAATGTTCGTGGCGCCGGAGCGGCGAATGTCTTCGGCGGTGATCACGAAAATCGCCGCAGCGGTGCGCGAAACTTTCTGCTCTTGCTTTGAAACTGACGTCACTTGAATGTTCATCAGGTCTTCGAGGCTCTCGTTCGCGAGATCTTTGGGCGGATTTTGCGGCCACGCGGGAATTGCGACGAGAGCAGCGAGCGCGAACGCGAGAACGCCGTAGCGGAAAAGCCTGCAGAAATTGCCAGTGTGATTTCGACTCAGCAGACAACTGAAAGACACAACCCCTCCCGCTGACGCCGGAAAGATCACGACGCAGCACGTTGCGAATTGCCATTTGGAAGGGGACAGACTCCGCCAGGATCACGGATTCAAATCGAAAACTTCCGGTGCGATGAAGCGAGAGGAACCCAAGACTGCGTAATACGAAAACTCTAACGCAAACAATACTACACCCGTGGAGACGCGCGCGGAGAGATGGAACGCGGGTTGCTGTATGAGCCATCGCGGCGCATTCGGATGCGATCGAATTTGCGATTGGACTAGCCCTTGGAATCGTCCGGGCGATTCGCGGCGCGGCTTCCTTTGCGAAATTCGCCGATGGCCTCAAGAATTCCAGGGCCATACAACTCGGTTTTGCGTTCGCCGAACCCAGAAACGTGGCGCACTTCGGCCAGCGAGCGCGGCAGTTTGCGGCACAAATCGTCGAGCGAAGAATCGTGCATCACAATGTAGGCGGGCACCGATTGACGCTTGGCCGTGGTGCGCCGCCATTCGCGCAGAAATTCGCGCAATTCCGGATCGATATCGGGCAGGTCGTCCGACGCCACGGCGGGCTTCCCCGCTTTCTCTGCGCTCAAGGTTCGCCGCTGCGGGGCCTCGGATTCGTGCGGCGCGCCGCGCCGTGCTTTCGACGAACCGCGCGGAGCGCGCTGCTTCGCCGCTTCGGCCTCGGGCGCTTCGGTGAGCCACTCGAGGTCACAGCCGCAAACATCGCAAGCGCTGCACGATTCCCACTTCGTTTTTTCGCCAAAATGAGCGCAGATCTGGCGATGACGGCAGGCGCTCGATTCCACAAATTTTCGGATTTCGTGATAACGCTGCCAGGCGCGCTGCTTCTCTGCCCCGTCGTCGACCTGCTCGATAAAATGCGTGAGCAATCCGACGTCGCGTTTTTGCCAGAGGAGAATACAATCCGCCGGCAAGCCATCGCGGCCGGCGCGACCAGCTTCCTGATAAAACTGCTCGATCGATTTCGGCAGCGACAAATGAATCACCGCGCGCACGGCTTCCTTGTTGATGCCCAAGCCAAACGCGAGCGTGCCCACGAGCACGCGCACTTCATTCGACATCCAGCGCTCCTGATTGCGGCGGCGCTCGTCGCTTTCCATCTTGCCGTGATAGGGCACGGCCGCGATTCCATTTTCTTCCAGGAATTCAACGGTCTCGCCGACGCGCGCGATGGTCGGAGAATAAACGATCACGTTGCCGTACGCGTGTTTGCGCACCGCGCGCAGCAACATCTCCGGCTGCGTGCGCGCATCGCTGCGCTGCACGAGGTAACGCAGATTGGGGCGATAGAAGCTGGCGATGTAGTTGTCGGATTCGCGGAGTTTCAATTGCGCGATGATGTCGTGACGCACGCGCTGCGTGGCGCTGGCGGTGAATGCGGCGATCGGGCATTCGGGAAATTGTTCGCGCAGACGGCTTAGCTGGCGATACTCTGGCCGAAATTCGTGCCCCCATTCGGAAATGCAATGCGCTTCGTCGATTGCAAATAACGAGAGCGGCAGCGTGCGCAGCCATTCAGCGGTATCGCCGCGCGCCAAGCGCTCGGGCGAAAGATAAAGAAGCCGATATTGGCCGGCGGCGGCGTTGCGCATGATCGAGGATTGTTCGCGAGCGGTGACGGAGCTGTTCAGGAGCGCCGCGGCGATTCCCATTTGTGAGAGCTGCGCGACCTGATCCTGCATGAGCGCGATGAGCGGCGAAATTACCACGGCGGTTTTCGGCGAAAGCGCGGCCGGCAACTGATAGCAGAGCGATTTGCCGCCGCCGGTCGGCATGACGACGCAAACGTCGTGGCCGCCGAGCAGGCTGCGCACGATGCGCTCCTGGAGCGGACGAAACGATTGATATCCCCAGTAGCGCTCGAGAGCGGGAAGAAGTTCGTGCTCGGAATACACACGACGATTATATCCCCGATGGTTGTGAGCACGCAGGAGCGGGGATTCGCGGAAAAGGCGGGCGGAGACGAGCTCCGCCCGCAGAAAAGCCGTCGGCCGCGCGATCGCGATTCGGCCACGATTTTGGATGTTCGCGGTCATTGCCGTTCGCGGTCAGGGCCGGGCATATCCCAGATGACTGGCCCGATGTCTTGGTTCTTATCGGATTCGGGATTGCGCTCGCGCTCGATGGCGGGGAGCGAGCGGAGAAGGAGATTGCAGGTGTAGGCCAGGACGGCGGCGCGGCGCGGGGCGATGCGGTCCTGCGAGAGGAGCAGGAGAAGTTTGGACAGAAATTGATTGATGCCGGCGGCGGAGGTGAATTTTCCGACATTGACGGCGAGTTCGTGAGCGAGATCCACGACGGCGTCGGCGGGAGGTTGGAGATGGGCGTGGGCGCGACAGAAAAAGGGCGATCTGGGCGCGAGGGGAAGGCGGCAGCGGCGTCCCCCGACGTAAATATGGCGACAGCGGGACAAATCTTGCGAATTGCTGGAGTTAGCTAGTTTGCGAGTCATGTGAGCCTCCTGGCTGGGATGGGGTGCGGTATATACACCCGGCATGTTTTTGCGAACTTATTGAAAATGCGTGGCTTGCAGAGAAAGAGTGCGGATGAGTGTGAAAAAGCAGGGACTTAAAATCATTTCGGTTCAATGCGTTGCGCACTCTTTTGCAATCCGCTGAAAATGAAAGGGTTGCGGGGGCGAAATTTGACATGCGGGAACGAATCGGGGGTGAAGGCGGGGTCGGGGCCTGGAGCGGGGAAAGTGGGGTAGGCGAATAATTCGAATTGAATTTCGGCTAACACGTTCGAGGATATCAAATATGAATATACATGTCAAGTGCTAAATAAGTATTCGAAATGATTTCCACAGGGCGGGGTGAGTGACGAGCGACGAGATGCGCGATGGCGACGTTACGTTGCAGACCGAAATCCAGAAGAAAATCTGGTAGGCAAAAGACGGGCCACAGAGAAAGCTGAGCCAGCCGCCAGCGGGTTCAATCGCAGCCCGATGAATTGAGGAGAAGACCAGGCGGCCGGGACGCCGGTGAACCGCGGCTGGTTCATGCGCGAGACGGAGAACTTATTTGAGCTTAAGTTCCAGAGAAGAAAGCCCTGGGACGCGGAGGAGCTTGACGACGTTCGTCAATAGGGGCGCATCGAGACTCAGAGCCGTGGCTGCTGCGATCGCGTCCGGGAGTTTGAGCTGGTGTTCTCGCCGCAGGCGGACGGCGAGATCTTTCACCTCGTCACTGAGGCCGACAACAGTGACCTCCGAAAGGAACGCTTCTATTTTGGTCTGTGAGGACGCATCCAGCAAAGGGTACGAGAGCAGTTCCATCTCTGAAATGACAGAGATGAAATATTGGGCCGGCGGGAGGGGCTGCGCCAGCTTGCCGCCGAGAAGATAGAGAGAATAGCGTTGGTATCGAGGACTCTTCTCAAGACCACTCTTGCCGCAGGCGTGACTGGTAGCCGAGGGGTTCCTCGGTAAGAACGATGACTCCCTCGTGCGCCGACAAATTGGTGTTGCGGGCGTCGTCGCCATGCAAATTGAGAGAGCGCTCGATCTCGAGCCAATCGGCGTACTCGATCTGCACGGCAACGGGCCTCTCGGCCTTGTCTGTAAGGATCCTCTTTTTGATTTTGCGCATCGGTGTATGCCTTACGGCGCGGCGTCTGGCGCCCAGCCTCTGTCCGGCGACGCCTTGGACAGCGCCCCGGCAGTGAATTATAACGCATCCGCGGCTAAAGGGCCGCGGAAGAAGCCGTTCGGCCACAAGGATCGAGAATCTCGCCACGTGGCAGGAAGATTCGCGGCGGGAGAAAAGCGGGCGGAGTCGGCCGGTGCGATCGCTGAGATTTCGCGCGACACTCTGCCGGGCGGCGGCATTTGAATGGGATAATGAAGCTCGGCCATGCAACTCGGTGAACTCCACGATCAGGCGTGGTTCCCTGCTGTGTTTCGGGATGGGTTGACGGACGCGCTGCAATCGGTGCTGAACTTGGGAGCGGTGTATGCGCCGATTGCGCCGCGGCTGGGCCGAGCCATCGCCGCTTGCGGTGCGGTGCGCGTGGTGGATTTGTGCTCGGGAGGCGGGGGGCCGTGGCCATGGCTGCAACGATTCATAGGCGCGCAACACGGCGTTCCCGTTGAGGTCTTGCTCACAGATAAATATCCGAACGTGGGGGCGCTGGAGCGCGCGCGGGAGGCGTCGCACGGAGCGATTCGATATTGCGCGGAGGCGGTTGACGCAGCGCGCGTGCCGGCGGAGTTGGCTGGATTTCGCACGATGTTCAGTTCAATTCACCATCTTCCGCCGGCGGAGGTGGAAGCGGTGCTGCGGGATGCTGTGGATCGCGGGCAAGGCATCGGGATTTTTGATACGGCCACGCGGCATGCGCTAACGATTCTGCTGACGATTTTGCTGCCGCTCGGGACGCTGGTGACCACGCCGTTTATGCGGCCGCTTCGATGGTCGCGGATTTTCTGGACGTATCTGATGCCGGTGATTCCGTTCGTGCTGTGGTTCGATGGAGTTGTTTCGTGTCTGCGCGCGTATTCGCCGGGCGAGTTGCGCGAGATGACGGCGCGAATTTCGGCGGCGGGATACACGTGGGAAATCGGCGAGGAGAGCAAAATTCGCGGAGTGCTGCCGATTACTTACGTGGTCGGCTATCCCAAGGCGACATAGACATTATTTGGCCTGTGATTCGATGGCTTCGAGGGTTTTGCCTTTGGTTTCGGGCAGCCACTTGGCGACGAGAAGAAAACCGGCGACGCAAACCGCGGCGTAAATCCAGATGGTGTTTCCTGTGCCGAGCGCGTGATTCAGCAGCGGAAACGTGTAGGTGAGGATGAAGCACGCGGCCCAGAGCGACATGGTGGCCACGGCCATGGCGGCGCCGCGAATGCGGTTCGGGAAAATCTCCGACAAGATGACCCAGGTGATCGGCGCGAGGGTCATGGCATAGCACGCGAGCGCCGAGATCACCAGCAGCAGCATGTGAACGCCGTGACTGCCGTGGCGATAGAAATATCCGAGCACGATGTAGATGAGACACAATCCCGCGCAACCGGCGAGCATGAGCGTGCGGCGACCGAGACGATCCACTGTGAAAATGGCGACGAACGTAAACACAACCATCACGCAGCCGGTGACCACGATGTTGAAAAGCATGGTGGAGACGGTGTACCCCGCGGCGGCGAAAATTTCCTGGGCGTAATTGAAGATCACGTTGATGCCGCAAAATTGTTGTAGGACGGCGAGCGCGATGCCGAGCGCAAGGACCTTCGCGAATTTGGATTTGAACAGCGCGATCATCGAATGTTCCAGCTCGACATTGTCGAGAGTGGATTCGATTTCGGCCAAGACGCTGGAGGCGTAGGATTCGCCGCCGATTCGGGTTAGGACACGGCGAGCCTTCTCTGGAGTTCGCGATGCCAGCCAGCGCGGACTTTCCGGCACGAGAAACATCGCGAGGAAAAAGATCACGGACGGAATGGCGGTGACGCCGAACATCCAGCGCCAGCCGATTTGGCCGTTCCAGGAGTTCAGAATCGTGGCCGGGGTTGCGTCCGCGCCGACGGGCTTGGCGATCAGCCAATTCATCACCTGGGCCATCAGGACGCCGAGGACGATGGTGAGCTCGTTGAGCGATACGAGCATGCCGCGAATCGCAGCGGGCGCGGCTTCAGCGATGTAGACCGGCGAAAGGCCGGAAGCCAACCCGATGGCGAGGCCGCCGGAGATGCGCCACAGAACGAAAGCCGTGAACACGTCTGCAGTGGCGATGCCCAGCGACGAAATCGTGAAAACAAACGCCGCGATCATCAAAGATTTCTTGCGGCCGAATTTCTGGCTGAGCATTCCGGAAACCAGCGCGCCGATGAAACAGCCAACCAGGGCGCAGCTCATGGCCCAACCTTCGCGCGCGGGATTCTGTAGATGAAAGTAAGCCTCGTAAAAAGGCTTGGCGCCGCCGATCACCACCCAGTCATAACCGAAGAGGAGTCCGCCGAGCGCCGCGGCACCGGAGATGGCCCAGATGTAGGGCATGTTGAAATGCGCGGCGACAACCGAAGGCGAGGTCTCGACGTCTGCGGCGCGCTTCATTTCATTTCGCTTTCGCGGATGCGCAGTGCGCGGCTTGAGCTTCGGCGAAACATTCGCGCGCGATTTGAACCAGGAGCAGAGATTGTTGCCAGCGATCGGATTCTTCGCGGCCGTCGAAGACCCGCGCGTAATAAATATTCGGCGCCAAGAGTTCCGCGGCAAAGCCGATCGCTTCGCCTTCGGCGCGCGCGCTGAGGAAGCCGGAAAAAGAGGCGGTCCACAGCGCGCGGAAATGTTGCACGTACGGGCGGCGCGCGGGATCGCCGTCTCCGATATCGACTTGCATGCAGCCGGGATTGCCGATGCGGCCGTGGAGGAAGCGGACGTTTGCAAGCACGGGGCGAATGAATTCGAGTTTCTTGGCGAAATCGCCGTAGACCATTTCGCTGCCGGTGTACCAGTGGGAAAAATCGCCGTTGAAGCGGAGCTGCGGAAAGCGGCGGAGGAACTGCACGGTGCGCCACATATCCTGGAATATCGTGGCACGATGCGTTTCGGGATAGAGAGGGATCGAGTGCTTCGCCGATGCGTTGAGCACGGCGTCGATCAAGCGAGCGGCTTCGGCGTCGTCTTCAAGGCCCCAGCCGAGGTGCAATGTGAGGCATTCGAGGCCTGCGGCGCGTGCGGCGGCGGCGAGGCGTTCGGCATCGCGCGGCTCGTTCACGCGGCCGGAGCCGCACACGCGCAAGCCGAGGCTTTTCGATTCATCCAGCGCGGCGCGATCGGGAGGGTCGGTGAACTGGATGCCGTCGTAGCCGGCATCGCGAATGGCGCGCACGGGGCCGGAGGGAAACTTCGGCAGTCCGCTGAGCGCAAGCCAATTGAAATAGCAGCGAAGCGCGGGAGGCGACGGGCTATCCATTCTTCTGGAGAGAGACGGCGCTCTTGTCTTCTTTTTTGTCGAGCCAAGCGGCGTCGTCGTTCGATTCTCCGAAGCGCTTGAGAGCCGCTTTTTTAATTTCAGAATCGGGAACTTTGATCAGCGGCGTGTAGCGCGGATGATGCGATTCCTTGTAAGGATCGTTTCGCGCGGCGTTGTAGCAGCAAATCATGGACCAGCGCGGATGCTCGGAACGATTCCGGTCGGAGCGATGCAGAATATTGGCGTGGAAGAAGAGCGTGTCGCCGGGCTCCATCTCGACGTAAACGACTTCGAGGCGCTTCAAGATTTCGTCGACGCGTTCCTGATCGGCGCCGGCTTGTTCGCCGGTCAAAACGTGTTCGATGCGGCCCAGGTGGTGCGAACCTTTGACGACTTGCAGGCATCCGTTTTCGCGCGTGGCGCGATCGACGGCGATCGAGGCGCTGGTGAGCAACGGGAACAAAACGCCGTTCTGATACCAATAGCCGTAATCCTGATGCCAGGTCCAGGCGCCGCCGACTTTGGCGTCCTTCATGATCATTTTCGAGTGATAGTGATAAACCTCGCCTTCGAGGAGTTTCTCGGCCGAGCCGACGATGGATTCGCTGCGCGCGACGGCGCCGTAAATCGTGTCCGTGGGATGATTCCAGAGCGAGAGTCGAGTGCGGCCGCCTTCGCCATCGTCTTTACCGTATGCGTGCTGATCGAGGACGCGATCCTCGCGGGCGGCGCGGCCGAGAAGTTCGGCCTCTTCCTTGTCGAGCATGCCTTTGACGAGAACATAGCCGTCTTCCCGGTATGCGTTTACTTGGCTTTGCGTTATGGGTCCCTTGGCCATTGCCGTACTCTCCTATATCCGGCCGTGATGCAATGAACGGTCGTGCGCTTCTTGAGAAATCTACAGCATTTACGCGGACTGTAGTGAATCGGAAAGCGGCGTGTCAATATGTATCTATCGAGGCGCGAGGCGAGCGCGGACGCGGCGCGAATGGTTGCGTCCATAGTCAGAGCGGGGAGAAAATTCTGGAATGGCACACGAATTCACGACGTCGGCGGTGAAGGATTCGATCGATCTTTTTCGGCACGCGAAAAAATTGGCGGAGCGCGCCATGGAGCAGGCGCCGGATGAGACGCTGCTTGCGACGCTCGATCCGGAATCGAATTCCATCGCGATCATCGTGAAACACATGGCGGGGAATATGAAATCGCGATTCACGGATTTCCTGACGAGCGACGGGGAAAAAGCGGATCGGCATCGCGACACGGAATTCGAGGCTCCGCCGGAGACGCGCGCGGAGGTGATGGCGCTGTGGGAGCAGGGCTGGGGATACGTTTTCCACGCGCTGGGAGAGCTGACGGACGCGGATCTCGAGCGACGGATCACGATTCGTGGCGAACCGCATTCGGTGATGCAGGCGATTCACCGGCAGATTGGGCACGTTTCCTATCACGTTGGGCAAATCGTGTATCTCGCGAAGCACTTCGCCGGGGAAAATTGGAAGGCGATCACAGTGCCGAAGAATAAATCGGCGGCATTCAACGCGGATGTCGCGGCGGGGCGCGCTTCGCAGCGGTAAATAACTCAAGCAGGCGGGCGACTGGGGCGCGAGGGTCGCGCGGTAACTTTTGTCGCTCCGCGTGCGTAGATAGAGTGTGAGATCCGAAACTATGGATAACAACGGCGCGGCGTTCGACGCGATCGAAGTCTCCCGGCATTACACCATGGGCGACGCGGTGGTGCGCGCGGTGGATCAGCTTTCGCTCAAGATCGCGCACGGCGAATACGTCGCGCTGCTTGGAGCGTCGGGCTCGGGAAAATCCACGCTGCTCAATTTGCTGGCGGGGCTGGACCGGCCGACATCGGGCGCGATTTTCGCCAATGGGCGCGACATCAGCGGCATGAGCGGCGAGGAGCTGGCGCGGCACCGCAACCAAACCATCGGCATGGTGTTTCAGGCATTTCAACTGCTGCCGAAAATGACGCTCGAGGAAAATGTGGAATTGCCGCTGCGGCTCGCGGAAACGCCGCGGGCGGAGCGGCCGGCGCGCGTCCGCGAAGCGCTGGATCGCGTGATGCTTTCGGCGCGGCGCGCGCATCACCCGAGCCAGCTTTCAGGCGGCGAGCAGCAGCGTGCGGCGATCGCGCGCGCGCTCGTGAACCGGCCGTCGATTCTGCTGGCCGACGAGCCGACGGGCAATCTCGATAGCCGGACCGGCGAGGAAATCATGCAATTGATCGAAGGGCTGCATCGTCCCGCGGGGGCGAGCGGAGCGGCCGGTGCGGCCAGTGCGACAATCGGCATGACGGTGGTGCTGGTGACGCACGAACAGGCGCTCGCGGAGCGCTTTGCGGATCGCATCGTGACGATTTCCGACGGGCGCATCGAGCGCGAGGAACGGCGATGAAGGCGGGCGACCTGCTGGAATTGGCGTCGCGCAATCTGCGCGAAGCGGCGCTGCGCAATACGCTCACAACGCTGGGAATCGCGGTGGGCGTGGCGTCGCTCGTGGCCATGCTTTCACTCGGCGTGGGATTGCAAGCGTTCGCTTCGCGGCGCCTCGAGCGCACGGGATTATTCGATTCGATTTACGTGCGGCCGCGGCAATCGGCGGCGCGGCCGAGAGGCGGGGGTGGCTTCGGCGGACCACCGGACGCGGATGCGACTGCGAATGGCGGATCCGATGACATTCGGCCGCTCGACGAAGCGGCGCGAAAAGAAATCGAGGGGTTGCCGGGCGTGATCGAGGTGTACTCGGAAGTGCATTTCACGGCGGAAGCGAGCCTGGGCGAGCGCGGTCAATTGACGACTGTCGCGGGGCTGCCGGCTTCGGCGAGCTCGAATGACGCGTTCGACGATATGCAGGGGCATTTTTTCTCAAGCGCGGATGCAAACGAAGTGATTTTGCGCGCGGAGATGGCGCAGTCGCTGGCGGATGCGGCGAATATTCAGCCCGTAGCGCTGCTGGGCAAAACGCTTACGCTGAGTTTTCCGCAGCGACAAGCGCGCGCGGCCGAATCGGCGGCGTCGGCGCAAGCGAATCAAACGCCGGCGACGCAGCCGGCGATGAGTAGTTTGGGGCTCGGCTTCTCGATCGTTCCCATCGAGAAGCCGTTCACGATCGTCGGCATCGTGGTGTCCGGCGATCCGGGCGTGGGGCCGGGCGGGCTCGGCGGATCGGGCGCATATATTCCGCTGAAGCTCGCCGAAGGGCTCGCACCGGTGCAAGGCAGCGATCTGCGCGAAGTGATGGATGAATCCGCCGCGGCAGGATCGGCGGGAAGCGGAGTGCGTTACGCGAATTTGACTCTGCGCACGGACGGCCCGGGATCGGTGGCCTCCGTGGAAGCCGCGATCAAGCAAATGGGCTTCAGCACGTTTTCGCTTCTGGACGTGACGCGCAATTTGCGACTGTTGTTCGCCATACTGGACACTCTGCTCGGAATTTTCGGCAGCCTGGCGCTGGCGGTTGCATCGCTTGGGATTATCAACACGCTGGTGATGGCGATTCTGGAGCGGCGCCGCGAAATTGGCGTGCTGAAGGCGCTGGGCGCGAGCAATCGCGACGTGCGGCGGCTTTTCTTTCTGGAAGCGGGAGTCATGGGCCTCGCGGGCGGAGTGGTCGGCGTGGGAATGGGCTGGGCGATCGGGCGACTGATTCAGTTCGGCACGAGAATCTACCTGAATCGGCAAGGCGTGCCGGCGGAAAATATTTGGTCCGTGCCGTGGTGGCTGGCGTTGGGAGCGATCGGATTTGCGGTGGTGGTGAGTCTGGCGGCGGGGATTGTGCCGGCGGCGCGCGCGGCGAAGCTCGATCCGGTGGAGGCGCTGCGCTACGAGTAGTTCGGAAAACAGCTCAGAAAAAAATATAGCCAGAGCGCCCCGCTGAGGGTCCAAGGCGCCCTGGCCGTGTCCTGTCCGCCTCCGCAGGTGGCAGACAAGTTCGCTCTACGCAGCCGATTCGTCGGTGCGCAGGAATTCGTAACGTTCGATTTCCGCAACCATGCCGAACACGCCGGCGCGTCCATCTTCGCTGGGCTCGGCGCGCTGGATGCGGCCCAGGCAGCGAACCCGCACGGGGCCGGCCAGGGTGATTTCGTGTGGCAGAGTCAAGAGGATCTCGACGGGCGAGCCGCTCTTGACGGTCTTGGGAAGGTTGAAGAAGACGCCACGCGAACTGACGTTCTTCGATTCGGTGCTCGCCTCTCCGACGGCGCTGCCTGCGGTCCAGCGGACCGTCATCGGCAGCCTGATTCGGAAACGCTGGGCGTTTCGGCGCTCACTCTGTGTCACAACCCCTCCTGTTAAAGCCTACCGAGAGCAGCTTCCGTGATTCTGAGGTCTTGCTCGGCATCAATCCTACGCGATCAGGATAGCTTTCGGGCGCGACGCTCTCAATAGAGCGAGCGTCCCATTTGATAGTTTGGAAGTTTTGGTACGGTAGTCCTACGCCGGGCCGCGCGCCGCGCGATGTTTCGCCGGCCTGCGCGCAGCGCGATGCTTCGCAGATCGGGCAACAATCAGGTCGCTTCCGGATTACTCCACCGCGGAGAGACGGCGGTAGGTGCTCAGGGCGCTCTGCAACGAAAGCACGCCCAACAGGGTGCGCGGTTCCGCTCGGTGCACCACCGGCAGAAAATCCGACTCGCGCAGATAGCGCAGCGCCAATTCCAAGGGTTGATCGGGGTGCAGACGAGACACGCGCGTGCCGGGCACGGCTTCGCCTAAAACCTCCATCAGCCTTCCCTGCCGCGCGACTTCTTCCAGGTCGCCGCGCTTGACGACGGTCCACCGGCCGACATTCGAGGAAACCATCAGCGTGTCGTCGGTTGTTTCCGCAGCGCGAGCGAGCGCGCTGGCAACCGTCTCTTCGGCGCGAAGCGTGAGATTCGGCGGCGGCTGCATGGCGTCTTCCACGCGGAGGACGCGCGACTCGCGGTGCTCCTCCATCGAGGGGAGGTTCAGGCCGTCCTGGGCGGTCATGATGTCGAAGATCGGCAGATGTTGGAATCGCCGGCTAACCAAGTATGCGATCGAGTTCGAGACCATCACGGGCAGGATGATCGAGTAGTTGCCGCTGGTTTCGAGCACCATGAAGACCGAGGTCATGGGCACGCGCAGGAATCCCGCGAACAGCGTGCCCATTCCCACCAGGGCGTAGTCTCCGACGGGGCCGGTGTATGCGGGGAAAAATCGCGCCTGCAGCGTGCCCACGGCTGCGCCCAGCATGCCACCGACGAACAAGGCGGGCGCGAACATGCCGCCCGGCGCGCCGCTTGACACCGAGAACACCGTGGCCAAAATTTTTAGAACGACGAGCAGCGCCAGGATGTGCCACAGGAAGTGGCCCGCCATGGCCTGGTCCAACTGGTCGTAGCCGGCGCCCATCACCTGGGGGAATCCCAATGCGATTATGCCGATGGCCAAGCCCGCGATCGCCGGCAGGAAATATTGAGTCCAAGACGGAAGGGCGCGCGTGCGGCCGCGCATCCACGCAAGCAATTTCGCGAAAAACAAAGACGCAACACCGCCGATGACGCCGAGCACCGCGTAAGCCAGCAACTCCGTGGGATGAACCATTCTGTACGGGGGGATGCGGAACATCGGCGCGGCGCCCATGAATAGGCGCATGACCACTACGCTCGAAACAGCGGCCAGAATCACGGCGACGAGAATGCCGGCCGTCCAGGTGCCAATGATCTCTTCGATAACGAAGATCACCGCAGCAATCGGCGCGTTGAATGCCGCGGCCAATCCGGCGGCAGCGCCCACGGGCGCCAAAAGGCGTAGTTTGTCGCGCGAGAGCTGAAGGTTGCGCCCGAGAATCGAGGCGATGCCCGCGCCCATTTGCAATGAGGGGTCTTCGGGACCAAGCGACTGGCCGCTGCCGATGGCCAGGGCGCACGCGATAAATTTTCCGATGACCGCGCGGAAGGAAATGTAGCCGTTGTAAATGTAAACGGCCGATTTGGTTTGATTCACGCCGCTGCCGCGCGCGCCCGGAAAGACCAGGATCACCAGCGCCGCAAGCGCCAGACCTGCCACAGCGGGAACGAGCAGCAAACGCAAATGAGGGATGGGTTGCGCGGCGCCGAACAGCCAACGGTGAGTGAGATCGATGGCTTTGCGAAAGCAGACCACCGCAAGACCGGAAAGCACGCCGATCACGACCGCCAGGATCAGAAAGAAATTATCTTCTTCGAGCGGAACGATGCGCCGGGCGCGGGTGACAAGGTCATCCCAAATTGATGCCATCGTTAGGCTGGATTCATCCGTTTCTTCCTGCTTCCCAATATATCGTAAAACGATATGACTTGCCTATGGCCTTGGCGTGGCGCGCGCGCGGGTGCGCTGAAAGAATCAACTTGTGAGCGAAAGGAGCCAGGCGGAAAGGCGCGATAGGTTCGCAAAGTCCGTCGCGCGAGGCGCGCGTCGGAAACGGGCGCGGATCACGCTCGGGTAATACCCGAAGTCACTTCGGAGCGGTCGCTCTCGCGATCCAAGGCGCGATGTTGCTCTCCGCCGCGGACGACGTTTGCGACGATATAGATCGGGCGGGCCTTCATTTCCTCGAAGATACGCCCCACGTATTCGCCGATCACGCCGAGGAATAGAAGCTGCACTCCGGAAAGAAAAGTCACCACGGTGATGATGGCGGCGAAACCCTGCGGCGAGCGATGCAGCACAAGGCGCATCCACGCGGAATAGACCGTGTAAGAGCCGGAAAGGCCGATGGCGATGAGGCCCAAAATCGCGGCGGCGCGAATCGGCGCGACGGAAAAGGAAAGAATTCCATCGAAGGCGAGTTTGAAAAGGCGCAGGCTGGTGTACTTGCTTTCGCCGGCGTGGCGCGTGTCGCGCTCGACGTGAATGCCGATCTGGCGGAAGCCGACCCAGCCGCGCAGGCCGCGAAGGTAGCGATGATGCTCGGGCATGCTGCGGATCAAGCGCACCACGCGGCGCGACATCAATCCAAAATCTCCGGCATCGAGCGGCAGGCGCACATCGGCCAGCGCGGAAATCAAGCGATAGAAAACTTTGTAGCACAGGCGCAGCCACCAAGGTTCCTTGCGTTTAGTGCGCTGGGCGTAGACGACGTCGTAGCCATCCATGAATTTCGAGACGAAGGCCCAGATCGCTTCGGGCGCATCCTGCAGATCGGCATCCATCACCACCGTGGCGTCGCCCGAGACGTGATCGAGCGCGGCGGAAAGCGCGGCTTGATGTCCAAAATTGCGCGACAGCACGATGAGTACGATCCGGGAATCCTTGCTCGCCGCGTCCTCGAGGATTTCCCGCGTTCCGTCGGTGCTGCCGTCATCCACGAACACAAATTCGTGCGGGCCGCCCGCGATTTGATCGACTACGCCGACGAGGCGCCGCAGGAGCTCCGGCAACACGGATTCTTCGTTGTGAACCGGAACGGCAATCGATAACCGAAAGGGCTTTTCGAAATGTTGGCTCACGAGCGCGCCCTCCCTTTGAAATAGACCATGTCCCAAAACTTGACGCCGAAACGCGTGAGCCAGAAAGGCTCGAGCACAACCGGCTCCAGTGACTCCGAGAAAATATCGCGCCACTCGGCGAGCGGCCGGACGAAGCGGCCGCGATCCCAGCGCGCCAACTGACGCCGCAGCCCCTGGCGTTCGGGCATGACCACCTCGATGACGTGAACGTGGCCGTCTTCGGTGAGCAGCGTCGATAGATGCGAGAGGATGCGGCGCGTGGACGCGAGATCCACGTGATGGAGGAAACTGTTCGCGAGGATGAAATCGTATTTTTCGCCGGGCGGCGCGGTGTACTCGCAAACGTCGGCGGCCAGAAAATCGCGATGGTACAAGCGGCGAGCATACTGAATATAGGCTGGGTTCACATCGACGCCGAGATATTGCGCCGAGGCGAAGTGGCGCGTGTTGGTTCCGGGGCCGCAGCCGACATCGAGCACGCGGCGCACGCGCGAAAGATCGTTGTGCGCGTACATGGGCGCCAACTTTTGCTCCGCAAACTTTCCTTGCCAGAAGAGATAGGCGCGCGGATGAGCCAGCAACTCGGTTCCCGGAATCATGGCCGCCACCTGACTTCAAACTTTCCGATATCGGCTTTTTTCGGGAAGCGCGCCGCAAGCACGTCGCGCAAATTTCCGGGAAGCGGCTGGGAAAATGCGGGCTCGCGATCGATTACGATCACGCTTGGATGTACGGCATCGATCGCGGCGAGCACGCGAGACGCTTCGTGGGCGTAGTCCTCGAATCCATCGAAAATCATGCGCGTGGGATTGGGCATTCCCGCAAGGAAATAGATTTCCGGGCAGTCCGGTCCTGCGTAGAGCTGGCCATTGGTGGCCTTCGACTGTACAAGAGCGATCACGCGGCGGTAGTCGTAGACTTCCTCGGTGTCCACGCGCAAACCTCCGGCGCGAGGCATACCAAGCGACTCAAGCGGTCCCGCGCCGCGATACCAACGGGCCATCGAATCCATCGAAAAACCGGGCGTGATCACGAGCATCATGAAAATGATGTAAAAACCGGCGGCCAATTTCGGGATCAAGCGAGGGGCCGGATCCCTGGTGCTGAGGATGGCGAGCGCGGCCAGCGCCACCAGCGGCGCGACGTAACAGAAATACGTCGCCGAAGAATACGGAAACTCAACCAGACTGCACATCGCGGTGACGGCGAGGATCAAGAAAATCTGCTGGCGGCGCAGCTCGGTCAATTTCCAACGCGAGCCGCCGCGAAGAAGCAGAAGCGCGCCGATCACCACCACGGCGGGGATGATAGTGGCGGCGGAGTGCCAGGCCGTTCGATAGATGAAGCGATTGTGCTCAGTCGCGATCAGCGCGGCGACCAATCCGGTGAGCACGACGACTCCCGCGGCGGTCGATTCCGCGCGCTTGGAATAGCACGCGAACGCGAGGAGTCCGATGATGGGTGCGAGCGCGAGCACGTTGATCATGTCCGGGGGCAAATGGCTTGCCATGCTGATTCGCAGGAACGGGACGACGAAGACGCCATTGTAGAAACTGGCCAGCGCGTGCGCTTTCGCGTAGGGAATCAGAAACAAGGCCACCGGCGCCGCCGCTCCTGCGAGGAACGGAACGCTGGTGCGAAACAAATTCCGGAAGCGCGCGCGGTCGGCGCAGGCGATGGGCTTCGATTCTCGAACGAGGAGCACCATAGCCAGCGCAAACCCGGGCAGGACGAAGTTGTAAAGCTCGGAGATGTCGGCGAGACGCCGAATCAGAAGAACGAGAGCGATTACGAACACAAATATGCAAAGACGAACGAAGGATGGGTAGAGCTTTCCGGGCCGATCGACCGGCAATGCGGCGGTCTCGCTTGCCGCCCTGGCCTCGGATTGTTCGCGAAACGCGAAGAACAACAGCGCGGCGCCGATGAAGTAAAGTCCGATGCTTTTCACCAGAAATGAAAGTCCGCCGCAGAGGCCGGCGACGACGAGCCAAACACGCGCGCGTGTCTCGAGATACCTGAGCATCGCCGCGAGACCGAAGGTCGCGAAAAACAGGCAATACCACGACGGCATTCCCGCGGGATAAATAGGCACACTCCAGGTGACTCCCACGAAAGTCACCAGCCCGGCGCCAAGCGGTCCGACGAATCGAGACGCGCAGTAGAAAAGAATCGGAACCCACAGCGCAAAAAACACCAGCAGCATCAGGCGAATCGAAAGCAAATTCATCCCAAAAAGTTTGAACGCGGCCGCGTGCAGGTAGCTCAAGCCGCCGGTGTAAACCTCGTCAAAATCGCGGTGAGGAAGCTGGCCATCGAGGACGCGCTCGGCGCTTTGCGCCAGCATGCCGTCGTCGTGAGGGATCCAATGCTCGGGCAAGTAATTCGCGAGCCAGGCGAGGCTCAGCGCCCAGACAACCAGCAACACCGTCAGGCTGCGAAAAGAGGAGGCGCTACGGACGGAGGCGGCTGCGTCCACGCCGGAATGCGCGTGGAATTGCGATGTTTGCGCCGCGAGAGCTTCGGGCGCCAGGGTTTCCGATGCTTGTTCGGCCGTGGTGGGCATCGCTTGCGTTCACCGGCAATTCGCCATTCACAGAGGCGTCTCCCGCGCACGTCGCTTCAATCGGGCGGTGAAATCAGTATAGGTCGGGCGCAGGGGATTCTTGGGGCGTTTCGGCTATGGTGTGCTCGATATCAACACATAGCAGAACGGACACACGCCGGATGCGCTGAATTGCGTTGCGCAGGAGTGAGTCCGGACTCAGTCGTCAGGGCCGAATCAGGTCTGATCGATCAGGCGATGGTGAATGGCGTAGAGGGCGAGTTCCAGGCGGTCGGAAACGCCCAGCTTGTCGAAGATATTGTGCAAGTGATTCTTGACGGTCTGCTCGCTGATAAAGAGCTTTTCGCCGATCTCTTTGTTGCGATAGCCCTGCGCGACCAGCTGCACGATCTCTTTTTCGCGATCGCTCAGCAGCGGCTTTTCGCGGCGCGGGCCGCTGTCGGCGGACTTGGTAAAGGCCTTCATGACCTCGGCGGTCATGTGATTGTCGAGCCAGATTTCGCCACCGAAAACTTTGTAGATGCTCTTCACGAGCAGGTCGGACGCCGATTGCTTCAACACGATTCCGCGCGCGCCCAGACGCATGGCGCGCACCACGTCGCGGTCGTCCTCGGCCGCGGTGAGCACGATCACGCGCGTCGGGAGCGAATCGAAATTGACCTCTTCGAGCACGGCCAAGCCGTCTTTATCGGGCATGCGCAGGTCGAGCAGCAGGATGTCAGGCTTGAGTTTGGCGATCAGCTTGACGCAATCGTTGCCGTTGGCGGCTTCGCCAACGATGACCAGTCCTTCTTCGCTATCAAGCAGCTTGCGCAGACCTTCGCGGAAGATCAGGTGGTCGTCGGCCACGAGGATTCGGATTTCTGGCTTATTTTTGGCCATGTCAGCCCAGCGGGACCTCTACGGTCAGGCGGGAACCGTGCCCAGGCGTCGATTCGACAGTCAGAATTCCCCCCACGCTTCGCGACCTTTCCTTAATTGAAATAGGACCGAGCCTCAATCGATCGAGGTCGTCACCGGTAAAACGGCCTGCAAAACTGAATCCCTCGCCATTGTCGTCCACGACGAGTACCACACGGCTGTCATTCTGCCACAGTTTCACCACGACGTGTGTGGCTTGTGCGTGCTTTTTCACGTTATATAACGACTCCCGGTATATTTGGAACAACTCGCGGCAAACGCGGTCGGGCACCTGCAGCTCCGCAGCGTCGATCAATAGATCCAATCCCATGCCGGACTCGTTGCGGAAGCGCTCGGCGAAACCACGCATCAGATCCACCAGATCGGCGCTCTGGACGCCCAGCGGGCGCATGTCGGTCACGAGCTGGCGGAGCTCGGCGGTCTCGTTGCGCACGGTGTGATGCAGGGATTCGAGCGGCTCACCGACCTGCTCCGGCGACTGCGGCAGCTTTTTGCGAATGACGTTAAGTTGGATATCCACGCTCAGCAACGTTTGCAGGATGCCGTCGTGCAGATCGCGCGAGATGCGGCTGCGCTCGGTTTCGATGGCGCGGGCGCGCATGTGGCGCAGCAGAAACAAATTCTCGAGCGGCGGCGCGATGTGACGCACGATGCGTTCGAGCGAGCGAAGGTCAGTGGGCACAATGCGCCGGCGCGCGTTTGCGAGCAAAATGCGGCCGGCGGGCACGCTGTTGAAGTCGAACGTGACGCTCAGGAAATTTCGCGCGCCCAGCTCCTTCACCACCGGAGCGGGCATGCGCGGCAATTCGGCCAGCCGATGCCCGGTGCGGCGATCCCAGCCGAAGCCTCTCCCCGCGCCTTCCAGCGAAATCCACGCGAGGCTTGCGTCGGGCGCATCGAGCAGAAAACCTTCGCCGCGGTTTAAGGGCATGCTTGCGGGAGCGATGCGGCCCTGCTCACCGACGCGCACGGTCCACAGAAAAATGCGCTCGATCTCCGCATCGCGAAACACCAGGAAGGCCGTCTCGCATTGGAACGTGCGCGCGAGCTCATCAAGGACGCGGCGCAGCGAGTCGGCCACGCCGCGCTCGACGTGCAAGTGCGAGGCGAGTCGCGCCAGAAATTCGTGCTCGGCCACGTGGCTTCGATTGCGATCGCCGAGAAACGCCATGCCCACGCCCGCAGTGAATGTGCCCAACACAAGGCCGAGCCACGGGATCGCCTGGTGCGCGCCGACCGGCCCGGCCAGCACCGCCCGGGCCAGCAGCGCCACCGACGCCGCGCCAATCAGTACGATCGAGGCGCGCAACCCCCAGCGAATTCCTGCGGAAAGCGAAACGAACAGGAACGGAAACCAGAACGCGACCACCGAGGAACTCAACAGCAGGAAAACCGCCAGCGCCGCGATGTCCACCGCAAGCGGCCATTGCCATGTGTCGGCGCCGCGGAAAAGATCTACGACCACAACCGCCAGCGAAGCGGCGAGATATACGCACAGGAATTGCTCTGCGTGCGCGCCGCGCTGCGCGTCCGGCCGCACGAGCAGATCCACCAGGCCCAGTAACAGGAAAATGGGCCGCGCGTAGGCGATCTGGCGCTCAAGATAGCGCCGTTCTGCTGCATGAGCTTGCATGGCTGGGATTCGCGGTACCCTCGAACAACTCTAGCAGGACTTTTCGAAGGGATTTCCACCGCCGGCGGCCGCGCGTTCCTACTTGGTAATGCCGACAAAGGCTCAAACCTGCGGTACAATCGGCAGCCGGCGGACCCGAGTGCTCCGAGGGCGCGGGACGCAGCGACAGCCGGGAACCTGAAGTCACTCTGAACCATGATCCAGCAATTCACAGAGAGCCAGGTCGAGCGCATGCTTGGAATCGGCCGCGCGAAGCTCGGATACTGGGCGCGGCTGCGTCTGGTCTCTCCGCGCGCGCGCTGGGGAACGCGATTTTACAGCTTCAGCGACCTTGTGGCGCTCGAGGCCATCCGGCGAATCGCCGCGAATCGTGTGCCGGTGCGCCGCTTGCAGCGAGCTTTGGCGGCGTTCGAGCTCGCGACGGGCGGCACCGCTCCGGCGCTGGCCTCTCTGCGCCTCTCGAGCAATGGCACCGAAGTGGTGGTCCGCGCGCCGGAACCTGAAAGCCGGGCGATCGAGCCACTCACCGGCCAATATGTTTTCGATTTTGACTCCGCTGCGCTGCAGCGCCCCGGCGAAACAGGGCTTTCGACAGAGCGCCGCGACAACGTGCGCGCCATGGCTTCCTACACCGCCGAATATTGGTTCGAGATCGGCATGTCTTGCGACGCCACGCAGGATACGCTGCCGCAAGCCGCCGAAGCCTATGGCAAGGCCGTTGAGATGGCGCCCGATTGGGTCGAAGCGCACATCAATTTCGGCACGACGCTTTATCAACTCGAGCGCATGGCGGACGCGCGGCAGGAATTTGCACTCGCCGTCCAACTTGAGCCGCGCAACGCGCTCGCGCGATTCAATCTCGGCTGCGTGCTTGAACACGATGGCGATACGCAGGCGGCCATCGCGCAGTTGCGCGAAGCCGTGGAACTCGCGCCGCAAATGGCCGACGCTCATTTGAACCTCGCGCTCGCGTACGAAAAGGTTGGACGCAAACACGAGTCCACGCGCCACCTCTCGTTCTATTTGCGCTACGACCCGAATGGCCCATGGGCCGACTTCGCCCGCACGCGACTTGCAAGTCAGCGTCCGCCCGGCACCGACGCCGGCAAACTCACGCCCTTCCGCCGCGTCCGCTAAACAGCCGCGTAGGACGCTTGAAAATGAATCACCGCCCCACTCGAGGGATCGCCGTCGCCGCCGTGCTCATGATTCTTTTTGGCCTGGCGGAGGTGGCAACGAGCTTCACCCACAAATTCTTCGGCATCGCAACCACCGCCGCCTCCCCCGGCACGTACATCGCCGCCACCATCGGTGTTCTGTACACCTTGAGCGGATTGCTCGTGCTCACGATGAAAAAGTGGGCCGCGGCGCTTGCGATCGTTTTCCTGCTCACCGACATCGCCGGACGCGCCGCTCTTGTCGGGGCCAGCTTCTATCCCACCAATTCTTTCCGGCAAATCTTCGCCATCATCACTGGCACGGTCGTCGTGGCCCTGTTTGCCATCTACATTGGCTCGAATTGGAAATCTTTCAACTGAAACGCGAGATGGCGCCGTTCTTTTGCCGCGCCTGCCCACCGCGTGCCTGCCCGCGTGCCTGCCGGCAGGCAGGGCAGGCTTTTCCGCCACCTTGAATTGTCGTATGCTATGTTCACTCGCGAACAGTGGTGAGCGTAGCTCAGCCGGTAGAGCATCGGTCTGTGGCACCGAGGGTCGTGGGTTCAAATCCCATCGCTCACCCCAACCAATCGATCGAATACACCCCCCAACGGGACCAGATTTGGCCGCATTCCCTGATTTCGGCCGGGCGTGCTCGATTCAGGTCCTTGCTCGAAAAGGAAAATCCGGGAGCGGTGAGCCGTGATGGTAGGCTGTGGCTCAAAAACGAGAACTACCTAACCTCAAGGAGACGCACTTGTGCAAAGAATAGAGGGTTTTCCAAACAGAAGAGCGTTCCTTAAGTCGGCTGCCATGGCCGCAGGCGCGTGCGCGTTTTCACGAATTGGCATGGCGGGAGACCAAACGAATCCAGCGGTCTCTCTGTTCGATGGCAAGACGCTCGATGGATGGATCGACGCCGAAAATAGCGCATGGGCATTCGCAAGCGGCGACATAATTGATCTCGCGGATTTTGCGAAGACGCTTGCCGACAAATCATACGCGGTGGCCGCACTTCTGAGCACCCAACTGGATGACACTGCGAAGACCGCACTCGCGCCGTATTCGATGCCGGATGCGGCGAGTTCTGCCGGCGTGGCGGCCTCGGCCGGCGCGACCGACGCGGATGAAAAAGCAGCTAAGTCGGCCCTCGTCAAGAACCTCAACAAAATTATTTCCGGATCGTTGATCTACGACAAATCCCGTTTTCAGGGCGTCGAGCTGCGGCCCGAAACGCAGGCACTTCTCAACCGGAACCCGCAGGGCCGAGTCCTCGTGCATCTCAACAAACTTCTGGTTCAGGATGCCTTCCCATCGGAACTAGCCCAAAACCCTTCGGCGGGTTGGGCTGTTAAGGACGGCGCAATCGCGAGCACTGGCGCGGGACGCAGTGTGCTTTACACCGCCGAGGATTACGCCCGCTTTCGTTTGACGTTTACCATGAGGCATGTTTCGGGGAGCCCGGATCACGCCGCATGCGTTCTCATCTTCTGCACGCGTCCGGGGCCCGTCGAAATTCCTCTCGACGCTTTGGGCGGCATTCAGTTCCAGGTGCCGAACGGCGGGCACTGGGACTATCGGCCGGGCCACAACGACGCTGGCGCGGATTTCACCACCGTGCTCAAACCGCAATTCGATCCTCATGAATGGAGCCGCATCGAAATCCTGGCGGATTCTGCGACGGGGTCGGCTCGCATGGCCGTCGCGCAACCGTTGGGTAACGCTGCCGTGGAGATCCTTGATTTCAAGAATCCCGCTGCCGGCAAGGTCGGCCCAATCGCGTTGCAAATGCACAACGCCGGCCTTTTTGATGAGTACAAGGATCTCGTGATCGAGACGAATCCAAAAAGCGACGATCTCTTACAGGGAGGAATTTGATGCCAGGTGAATTTGACACTGAGACGGGCAACCAGGAATCGCAAAATACGCCAGCTCTAACCACAGGATCCGCCGGCTTCGAATCGTCTTCGGCGGATGCTTTAGACCGGCGCGGACTGATCAAGGCCGTCGGCGGCGGAATTCTCGGCGCGTTCGCTGCAACAGAAGCCGTGGCGCGGCCATCCCTCGCGGCGGCAGATCGAGATACCGGTGAACGCGCGCGCATGAAACCTGCCGCGGCTCCAGTCGGGCTCGCCGGCGTGTACAACGTGAAGGATTTTGGCGCAACCGGCGACGGGAAAACGATCGACTCCGACTCGATCAACAAAGCGATCGAAGCCGCATCGGCGGCAGGCGGCGGCACCGTGCGCTTCCCTGCCGGTACTTACGCCTCGTATTCGGTTCGCTTGAAAAGCAACATCACCCTCGAGCTTGCCGCGGGCTCGACGCTGCTCGCGGCGGGCACGGTGACCGCGGGCGGCAGTTCCTACGACGCGGCCGAACCGAACACGCAGTGGGAAGCCTATCAGGACTACGGTCACAATCATTTTCACAACAGCTTGATTTGGGGCGAAGGCCTCGAAAATGTTTCGATCGTCGGACCGGGACTCATTCACGGATTGGGCCTGAGCCGCGGCAAGGACGCGGAGCTGCCCGGCGTCGGCAATAAATCCATCGCGCTAAAGCTCAGCCGCAACGTCACCCTGCGCGATTTTTCCATTTTGCAGGGCGGACATTTTGGGATTTTGGCCACCGGCGTGGACAACCTGACGATCGACAATCTGCGCATCGATACCAATCGCGATGGCATGGACATCGATTGCTGCAACAATGTGCGCATCTCGAATTGCACCGTCAATTCGCCGTGGGACGACGCCATCGTGCTCAAAAGTTCCTAGGCGCTCGGCGAAGCGCGCTCCACCGATAATTGCACGATCACCAACTGCTTCGTGACCGGCGGATACGAGCTCGGCACCGTGCTCGACGCAACCTGGAAGCCCTTCACCGCCACGCTGCCCAATCCGATCACCGGGCGCATCAAGTGCGGCACGGAATCGAACGGCGGCTTCCGCAATATCACGGTGTCGAACTGTGTTTTCGACAAGTGCCAGGGCCTCGCGCTCGAAACCGTCGACGGCGCGATCCTTGAAGACGTCAGCATCACCAACATCACCATGCGCGACGTTTCGAGTTGCCCGATTTTCATTCGCCTCGGCCGCCGCATGCGCGGTCCGGCGACGCTTGCGATCGGCGTGCTGCGGCGCGTGAACATCAGCAACCTGGTCGTCTCGGGTTCAGCGTCGAAGTTGTGCTCGATGATCCTCGGTATTCCCGATCACCTGATCGAGGACGTGACGATCAGCAACGTATTCATCCAACACCACGGCGGCGGCACGGCGGACGACGCGGCGTTTGTGCCCGCTGAAGACGAAGACGTTTACCCCGAGCCGCGGCGCTTTCTGCGCATGCCCGCGAATGGCTTCTACATTCGCCACGTCAAAAACATCGAGTTGCGCGACGTCCAAATTCAGGCGCTTGCGCCCGACGCGCGGCCCACGTTCGGCCTGACGGCCGTAGACGGTGCAGAATTCTTCAACGTGCGCGGCCCGAAAGATGTGCCGCTTTTCTCTCTGCACAATGTCGAGCATTTCAGCGTCGTGCAGAGCAAGCAGGTTGACGACACCGAGATCGACGAGGTCGACCGCCAAACACTCTAGTGTTTCCGGCCGCCCGCGCCGCTCGGTCAATTGCTGGATGCTGAATCTGCGCTAACGCGTTTCGTCTTGCGCATCGACTTCCATATAATCCAAGCGAGCGATCGGATTCGTCGCGGCGTTCCGCAACTACGGGAATTTCGCAGGTTCCCCGGGAACAGTGCCTGCATGACGCGAGAGGCAAGGAAAATCGCATGGGCGATCTAGACGCTAAGTCGCAGCCTCCAGATGCGGCGGTAATTCGCACCAAACTGTCCGGCTTCGATCTGCTGAACAATCCTCGCCTCAACAAAGGCACGGCGTTTTCGGAGGAAGAAAGAAATATCTTTGCCCTGCATGGCCTGCTGCCGCCGCATGTGGGAAATCTCGAGGACCAGCTCGAGCGCCGCAAGCAAGCTTTGGAAAATCAGCAGACCAACTTCGCTAAGTACGGCGTGATGCGCGACCTGCAGGACTCAAACGAAACTTTGTTCTATGCGCTGATCACCAAGAATATCGAAGCGCTGCTGCCGATCGTCTACACGCCGACGGTCGGCGAGGGCTGCCAGCGCTTTAGCGAAATCTGGCACAAGCCCCGAGGACTTTTTCTCAGCTATCCCAATCGCGGGCGCATCGCGCAGATCCTTTCCAACTCTCGATATGACCGCGTCCGCTGCATCGTGGTCAGCGACGGCGAGCGAATCCTCGGCCTCGGCGATCAAGGCGCCGGCGGCATGGGCATTCCCATCGGCAAAATGGCGCTCTACACCGCTCTCGGCAGCATTCACCCCGAGCAATGCCTGCCTGTGCTGCTCGACGTGGGCACCGATAATGAAAGCCGCCTCGGCGAACCAATCTACGTCGGATGGAAAAATAAGCGCGTGCGTGGCCAGGAGTACGACGACTTCGTCGACGCTTTCGTCTCCGCCGTGAAACACCGCTGGCCGCACGTCCTTCTGCAATGGGAAGATTTCGCCGGCGCGAATGCCGCGCGCCTGCTCGCGCGCTATCGCGACCAGCTCTGCACGTTCAACGACGATATCCAGGGAACCGCCGCCGTGGCCACCGCGACCGTCCTCGCGGCCGTCAACGTCACCGGAATTCCGCTAACGCGCCAAAAAATTGTTCTGCTCGGCTTTGGCTCCGCAGGAATCGGCATCGCGAACCTGCTGCTTGCGGCCATGAAAGACGCCGGCCTGAGCGACGACGAAGCGCGCAACCTTTTCTATGCCATCGATCGCGATGGCTTGCTCGTCGAAGGCGCGAAGGATATTCGCCCCGACCAGCAAGCATTCGTGCGCAAGCGCGCGGACATTTCCGCGTGGAAACTCTCCGGCACAAACGAGATCGGTCTGCTTGACGTCGTGCGCAACGTCCAGCCCACCGTGCTCATCGGCGTGTCCGGCCAGCCCGGCGCGTTCAGCGAAGAAGCCATTCGTGAAATGGCCAAAAACGTCGATCGTCCCGCCATCTTCCCGCTATCCAACCCAACTTCGCGCAGCGAAGCCACCCCCGAGCAAATCCTCGCGTGGACCAGCGGCCGCGCTCTCATCGGCACCGGCAGCCCGTTCCCGCCCGTGCAGCTCGACGGAAAAACATTCCGCACCGATCAGACCAACAACTCCTATATTTTCCCCGGCCTCGCGTTGGGAATCATCGCATCCAAAGCACGCCGAGTATCCGACGCCATGATCATGACCGCCGCAAAAACTCTGGCCGAATTGTCGCCCACTCGAAAAGATAAGACTGCGAGTCTTCTGCCCCCGATCTCGGAGTCTAGAAAGATTGCGTTGTTAGTAGCGGAGGGTGTCGCGCATCGCGCCATAAAAGATGGCCTCGCCGGCGTTCCCGATCACAAAGCATTCAAAGATGAGCTGAGCGCCACCGTCTGGGATCCCGTCTACGTCCCCTACGAACGGCTGTAGCAATCCGCGAGAATCAATCGCCAAGCCTGCCCCGGCCCTTGACGTCTGTACCTATTGTAATTTAACGGACAACAGTATAGACTGATGCCGTGATTAAGTCGTTTCGCGCCAAGGATACGGAGAGTCTTCACAAGCGCGAATCTGTCAAGCGGTTCAGGAGCATCGAGCGCGTGGCGCTCCGAAAGTTGCGTCAGTTGGACGCGGCGAAACTCTTGACCGACCTGGCGTCGCCGCCCGGCAACCATCTCGAAGCGTTGAGGGGAGACCGAACAGGTCAGCACAGCATCCGCATCAACCAGCAGTGGCGCATTTGCTTCACCTGGATCAACGGCGATGCGTTCAACGTCGAGATCGTGGATTATCACTAGGGAGACAGCCATGCCAAAGAAACTAAAACCCGTGCATCCGGGCGAGATCTTGATGGAAGACTTTATGAAGCCTCACAAACTGAGCATGAACCGCCTCGCCCTCGACTTGCGCGTGCCGGTCACGCGCATCGCGGACATCGTGGCCGCGCGCCGCGGGATATCCGCGGACACCGCGTTGCGCTTCGCCCGGTATTTCAAGACCACACCCGAGTTCTGGGTCAACTTGCAAACGCGCTATGACCTCGACGTCGCCGAGGATGAGAAACTCGCCGAAATCGAACGCGACGTGCGTCCGCTCGAAGCGGCGGCGCATTAGAAACACAAGCCTGCGTTAGCAGGCCGTCCCGCCGCAGAATCGAGAGTCGCCCATCGTTTGCCCGCCAGATGGCACGCCGGCGAGGCGGTCCGTTTTCTAAAATCCCGGCGCGTCTTCCACAATTCGAATGAATTTCCACAGCGACTTATTCGAATACTCGATTTATAAACTTGACCAGTCAGTTACCAACGTGCTATACTCCGCGCTTGAATCGCAAACGCCCATCTTCGCCGCACACATCTCGACCGTCGCCAGCGATCGTGTGCCGCGCTCATCTGCAGGAAAGTGCCCCTCCAAGCCATTTATTTTCAGTTCTTTGCAAAAGAGTGCGCATTTCATTGAAACAACAAGATTTCAAGTACCTTTGTCTTCACACTCATCCGCACTCTTCTGCTGGAAGTCCTTTGTTTACAGCTCTTTCGCAAAACATACCGGGGGTGTATATACTCTCGTTTTCCCGCCGGCCCCAAACGTCGTCTCCGGTTCGGTCCAGACTTGTCGCCCAGCGGCACCGCGGCCGCGCGCCAATCCCCGGAACCCGCATGCCATCAATCCTTTACGGTGCGCCACCCCGGGCAAAACTTTTTCTTTGCAACGCTTCGCCAAATTTAGGAAACTGCTGAATGGCTCAAACCGCCCATAGCCGGATTCCGGACGCGCCGCGCGAAAACAAACCCGCGCCAGTGGCTTCAACGTCCGAGGTTGTGCGCTACATCGAGCTGAAACTCGCCGCGCTCGGCCAGCCCTCGAGCCTTTCCGCCGACAGCGATTTCCTCGATCTAGCGCGCCCTCTGCTTCGCAATTATCACCAGAAAGATTTGATGCTCGGCGAGCACCTCTGCCCCGCCGACCAGCGCATTCAGGCTTTTCTCGACGATTATCTCAGCGCGGAACGTCCGCGCGGAGCCGCGCGGCTGCCCAACAGTTCATTCGTTCTCGACCGGCCAGGCCTCGCGCGCGTAATGTCGCTGCCGCACGGCGGAGAACATTTTTCCTCGCCCTACCTTCAGTCCTATCGCGTGCCGCAAGGCATTCTGCACAATCCGAAAAGCGATCGCCGCACCACGCAGGGCATTTTTCACATTGTCGAAGGCGGCCTGCCCATTCCCGCCGACAAAATCGCCGTGCCCAGGAAAACTTTCGCTGCGCTGCTTGAAGCCGCGCTCAAACCGCCCGAAAGCGTGATGGTGCTTCCCTTCGCGGCAAATCAAACCGAACAGGTTCGCTTGTTCGTTTCGCTGCTGCTGCGTCCGCTCGTTTGCCCGGCCACCGGACGCGATCCTGAAAAATCCATGGAGATCCGTTTCTTCGCGCCCGGCAGTCTGGTCAGCAATTTGGATTTCGTCGAAGGCATTTTCGGCAATGCCGGCGACCCCTACCTTCCCGAAAACGACGCCGCGCTCGACGTCATGCACTGGACCGGAAACACCGGCTGCGTGATTCTCGCGCCGCATCTTGCCGGAATCCTCAAGAAAGACCTCGGCCTGCCGCACGAAAGCGACGCGACCGAGCGCCAGCGCCGCGACGGAATGTTCTGGCGCGATCCGCACGAGCCATATAACGGTGGCGGCGCGTTCAAGGTCGCCTGCCGCGATTCGCGCGGCGTGATGGTCACCATCATCGCCGACAATTATTACGGTTACTGCAAGAAGGAAGTTAAAACGCAGATCAGTTTCGCCGCCAATCTCTATGGCCTGGCCGAGGAAGAACACGCCGGCGGCGCCATCGCCTTCGCAACCTATGTGCTCGGCCAAGACTTCCACGCCGGCCGCACCGTGAGCTTGAAAAAAGCCGCGTTCGCCGATGCCATGCGCTTGCTCGGACCGATGGTGGAACAAAAACCCGAAGGGTACGCCGTCGATCGCCGCTACCCAAACATCATCTATGTTCCCGAAGACGCGCGCTTCAGCGTGCTCGAAGGCACCATCCGCTGGGGCAGTGGCGGCGCCGAGCGCACTCTTCCCCTGCGGCGCGAAACCACCTACGTGCTTCCCTCCGGTTTTCGCGCGCGCATGGAAAAACAATCGAACGGCACTGCGTGGAGAATGGTCGGCGCGCGCCCGCGCGGCACGCTGTGCCACAAACCCTGCACGGTTTCCGGCGGCGGCAAATCGGAAATCTCAAAGTCCATCGCCAACGTTATTCTCAACGGGCCGGTCTTCGTGCGCGATTATCGCCGCGACATGGATCAAGTCGCGGAAATCCTGGCGACCGATTTCTCCAGCGCCTACAAAAACCGCGCGCCCGATGACCGCACCAGGCGCCCGATCTTGAGCCCCGAACGCACGCTCGGCTCCGTGATCCAATTGATGACGCCTTCCTCCGAACACACCGACGAACACAATGCCTGGCTCGGCGCGCTGCCGCAAACCATTCGCCAGCTCGTTTACACCGTGAAGCGCTACTACCTCCCCGAATGGGGCGGCGATTGGCGCAAACATTTCTCGGTCGATCGCGTCAACGGCTTTTGGGGCCACGAATTGAAATTCGATAATCAGCGCCTGGTCAGCAATTATCTGCGCGTCGGTTTTGACGAGGACGGCTCCTGGCGCATTTACAAATTGCGCCCCGATTTTTATCCCGCCGACAAAGTGCAGGTCGAAGACGACATCACTGCGTCGGTCGTCCTCCCGCGCGAGAGCCTGAACGATCTGGTGAAGGAATCGCCGAATCCCAGCGTCAAGCTGGTGAAAAATTGCGAGACCCTTCTCTTCCAGCGCCCCGACGACGCCATCCTCCGCGGCGCCGACCGCCAGGCCGAAGCCGATATCGCAAGCGCGGGCACGTTTCTCTCAAACTACGAGCCATTTGAAATCGAGCAGGCCGCACGCATCGCGAGCCACGTCGCCGAATTCGATAAATACACCGAGCCCATGAAGCATCTGCTCGAGGATTTCGTCGCCGCCGGCGCGGCGTCTTACATCGTTTCCTCGGCGCATCCGCGCATGGTCAACGGCAAACCTTCCAAGAATCCGCGCTATCTGCAAAAGCGTCCCGATCTTGAAAGCCCGCGCGAAACCTATCTCGCCGAAATCGCCGCGCGCCTCGAACGCGAAATTCCCGCGGATCGCCCCGTGCATTTTCCCGTCAATGCCGTGCTCGCCGGGCGCCGCAACAATCCTCCCGATCCCGAAATCGATCTTCCGCCGCTCGCGGTCTACAACCCGATCCATTATCAGGAGCTTCCCGAACTGTTCATGGAGTTCATCTCCAGCCTCACCGGCAAATCGCCGTCAACCACCGGCTTCGGCAGCGAGGGCGCGCTCACCAAGAGTCCTTTCAACGCGCTCTGGCCCGTGGTGGATTTGAACAACGCGCTCGTCGATTACATCCTCACGCAATACGCGGGTTTCACCACTTCGGCCGGCTACGTCGGCCCGCGCGTCCGGGTGGATCACGACGTCAGCATGCTCGTCCCCGAAATTTGGTGCCGCATGCGCGTGCACGAGCGCGACCCGAAATTCCTAATTGAGAATGGATTGCTCGAACGCGTCGAGGATTTCGAGTTCGCCGATCGCAAAATCCTGGCCAGCCGCTTGGGTTACCGCATCACTGCTTTGTTCGTGGATCGCTATCTCGGCCGCATTTTTGAAACACCCGATGCCGTCTTCACCGAAGAAATTCTCCGGCCCGAAAAGCAAGGCGTAGATTTGTTCGCCGCCGGAGTGGACGCGATCGTCGAAGCGCAGCAGCGCGTCGCCCTCAATTATTTCCAGGACGGCAGCGTCGAAGCCGCCTGCCCTCCTCTGAAAGCGCTGCTGCACATCATGGCCCGCGGGAATTACGAAGGGATGGATTTGAGCACGCCGGCCTTCCGCGCGCTTTTCGATCGCGATGCTCTGCTCGCGAGCGATTGGTATCGCGAGCGCCTCGGCGTGAAACAACGGCGCGATATCGCGCTTTGGAATCGCCACGTGGCCGCGCTTGAGACATTTCGCCGCGCCGCCGCGACCACAACACATCACGAATTCAGCGTCGAAGAGCGCCTGCAATTCGCGCGCGCCGAACTCGCCCGCGTCACCTCGCCCGCTTATCTCACCGAATTGCGCGGCACCATCGGCGCCGACCCGTTCCACCTGCAAATCCCGGGCTGATCATGTCCGCGCGCCGCTCCGCCGTCACGCTACAAGCGGCCTCGCAGCAAGAAAAACAAAATGATCAGAATGATCACGCTCACGCCGCCGATCGGATAGTAGCCCCAATTCTTGCTGTGCGGCCAAATCGGGAGCGCGCCGATAGCCGCGATGATCACCGCTATCGTCAACATAAACATCAGTCCCATATTTGTTTTCCTCGTGTTTCGCGCGCGTCGCAGCCGATTGTTCGGCGCGAGCGCGAAATCAATCCGTCCTCGCGGTGGGAAGCAACGCCACCAGAGTGTAAATCCCCAGAGTTGTGCCCAGCGGAATATTCGAGAGCGACAAAACTCCCGCGATCAGCGCGAGCATTCGCGCCGAACGCCCGCCATTCAGAAGCGCCAATCCGGCCATGATCCCCACCACGCCGCACACCACCGCCAGCGCGATCGCTCCCAGATACACAATATGAAAAATATCCATCAGCGTGAACGGATCAGCCACGCGGCTCAGCAGCGCGCCGAACATCATCGTCGCCGTGCCGGCATAGACGAACATCCCGACCGCCGCGATCAAGCGCAACAGTCCGTAAAATATCCAAACGATTCCCAAGCTCCGGAATCGTCCACTCGTGTTCCCGCCAGCGAAACCATTCGGTGTCATCGTCGGCCTCTTCGGAGTGCCTCTGCCTCCTTAGATGCCGGTTCATGCCCCATTCGTGACCGAGCGCATTCACAATCTTCCAATAGCGCGATCGCGAGTTTCGCGATGAGTTCGCTATTCGTAGCGCAGCGCGACCATCGGATCCACGCGCGTCGCTCTCCGCGCCGGAAAATAACACGCCGCGCAGCCCACCACGAGCAACACCGCCGTCACCCCTCCGAGCGTCACCGGATCGTGTGGCGAAACATTCCACAATTGGCTGGCGATCGCGCGCGTCGCGCCCCAGCTCGCCAGCAATCCCACGCCCACGCCCAAAGCGACGAGCTGCAGCCCCATCCACATCACCATGCGCAGCACGTTCGCGCGCCCCGCGCCCAGCGCCATGCGAATCCCAATTTCGTGCGTCTGCCTCGAAACCGTGTAAGCCGTCACGCTGTAAACCCCCAGCGCAACCAGCACGAGCCCCACGCCCGCAAAAATTCCCAGCAAGGTCAGACTGAATCGCGGCCCCGAATACGAAAACTGCTTGAGGTAATCCGTCAGGCTCCCCGTCAGCGTCAGCGCCACGTTGCGATCCACCGCCCAAATTTGATCTCGCACCGGATTCAGCAAAAGCATCGGGTCGCGCGACGTCCTCACCAGAATTCCGCGTTCGTACGCACCGGTTATGGTGTACGGAATAAAAATCTCGGGCCTGATAGGATCTTGGATCCCGGAATCTTTTTCATCCGCGGTGACGCCGACAATCTCGAACGTCGGATCAACAACGGGATCCGGCTTCAGCGTGGCCAGCTCGTTGATTATAATTTCGCGGCCGATGGGATCATCGGTTCCGAAATATTTCGTCACCAAGGTTTGATTCACCACGGCCACTTTGCGCGCGTCATTCACGTCCACGTTGGAAAGCAATCGCCCGCGCATCAACCGCAAGCCCAGCGTGGGGAAATATCCTTCGCTGCAAACTTGAAATATCGCGCGCCAATCGTCGGTATGAACCTTGCCCGGAATGTCGACGGTGGTTCCAATGCCGCCGTACGGCGGCAACGTGCTCGTTTCCGTGGCCGCCACCACGCCCGGCAGCGCGTACAGCCGCGCCAACAACGCGCTGAAAAATTGCTGCTTTTCCGCCGCCGTCGTGTACTGGCCCTTCGGAAACGGCAGGCGCGCCACCAAAATATTTGTCGGATCGAAGCCAAGATCCGCATCGGCAAGCTTTACGAATGTGTGCATCATCACGCCGGCGCCGGCGAGCAGAACCAGCGACAGCGCGACCTCAACCACAACCAGGACGCTGCGCAATTTTCCACGCCGGAATCCGCCGCTGACGCCCCGCCCAGAATCTTTCAACGGTTCGACAATGTCGCGTTTCGCCGCCTGCAGCGCGGGCACCAGGCCGAACGGCATCGCCGTAGCCACCGCGATGCCCAGCGTGAAGAGCAGCACCGGCACATTCAGGCCAATCACGCTTTCGTGAGGAATCGCGCCGTCGGGAATCGCCCTCACAATTCCTTTGATTCCGCCATATGCGAACAGGCACCCAACCGCCGCGCCGCCAAGCGCCAACAGAAAACTTTCGATCAGCAATTGGCGGATAATTCTCCATCGGCTCGCGCCCATCGCCGCGCGAATCGCGATTTCCTTTTCGCGCGCGGTGGCTTGCGCCAGCAACATGTTCGCGACGTTGCTGCATGCGATCAACAGCAGCAGACCCACAGCCGCGGCCAGCGCATACAGCGTGCCGCGAAAGTCTCCGACCACGCTGTCCGCCAGCGGGATGATGTGCACGCTGAATTGCTTGGGATAATTTTTCGGATACACTTGCGTGAGGCGCAGCGCGATTCCATTCAGTTCCGCTTCCGCTTGGCGCGGAGTGACGCCCGGTTTCAAAAGTCCCTGAAAGTTGAAGTACAGGTTCGCCAGTTGCGGATCGGCGCGGTCCATCGCCACCGGCCTCCACAAATCCGTGCCCAGCTTCGTGAAGCGCGGCGGCATGATCCCCACCAGCGTCGTTGGCACTTCGTTCAGCACGAAACTTCGGCCGACGATCGACGGATCTTGGCCAAAAAACTTCACCCACATTTTGTAGCTCATGGCGAAAACCGGTGTCGCGCCCGGCTTCACGTCGTCGGGCGTGGGATTGCGTCCGATCATCGCCGGCACACCCAGAAAGTCGAACGTGTTTGGAGTTACCACGCCGCCGTCGAATTGCTGCGTGCCTGCCGCGGAAGTGTAAAGGACATCCTCATTCGCGCCGCCGATCTCTTCCTGAAATGAATGGGTCTGCTCGGCGTAGTCGATGAACTCAGGACCTTGAAAATAACGGCGGCTGTCATTGACGTGGGTATCGCTCGTGTCGTGGATCCCCAACGCGACGATCTGGTTGCCGTGCTTGTAAGGAAAGGGATTCAGCAGAACGTTGTCGATAACGCTGAACATCGCGGTGGACGCGCCGATACCGATGCCCAGCGTAACGATGGCAATCGCCGTGAATCCGCGCTTCTTCAGCAGCATCCGCGCGGCGTAGCGGAAATCCTTCGCCAGTCCTTCGAGCACGAAGCCCCCTTTTGGTTGGTCTTAGCTAGAGACGCCAAGTGCGCAGAGAATGTTCCCTCGCGCTGTCGATTCCTGGTCCGCTGATGCCTGTCTTGGTGCGGCGTACGCCTACGTGAGTTTCGTGTGAGTTAGACGCGGCGTGAAAGAAATTGGCTTGCTGCCAACCGCGGATTAAATTGCGGGCAGCTTCTCCGCCACCAGCTTGGCTTGCAGAAACAGCAGCAAATAATCGCGTCCGCCGGCCTTGGAGTCCGTCCCTGACATATTGAATCCGCCGAAAGGATGTCCGCCGACCATCGCTCCCGTGCACTTGCGATTGAAATAAAGATTTCCCACGTGGAAACTCTCGCGCGCCTTCTCGAGCTTCTTCGGATTGCGCGAATAGACCGCGCCTGTCAAACCAAACTCCGTATCGTTCGCGATATCGAGAGCATCATCGAAATCTCGCGCGCGAATCACCGCCAGCACTGGCCCGAAAATTTCCTCCTGCTCGATGCGCGCTCGCGGCGCGACATCGGCGATCACCGTCGGCTCGATAAAATATCCATCGCCCGCCGCGCGTCCGCCGCCCGTGATCAATCGCCCTTCCTTCTTCCCCACTTCGATGTAATCGAGAATCGTTTTCATCGCCGATTGATTGATCACCGGGCCCATGAAGTTCGCGGCGTCATCGGCTTCGCCCACGCGCATTTTCTTCACGCGCTCGGTCAGCTTCGCGAGAAACGCGTCATACACATCTCCCGCGACAATCGCGCGCGAACACGCCGAGCACTTCTGGCCCTGATAACCGAACGCCGAAACCGCCACGCCTTCCACGGCCGCATCCAGATCCGCTTCGCTATCCACGATGATCGCGTCCTTCCCTCCCATCTCGAGCACCGTGCGCTTGATCCAGATCTGTCCCGGCTGCGCCTTCGCCGCCAATTCCCCAATGTGCAGACCGACTTCTTTCGATCCCGTGAACGCCACAAATCGAGTTTTCGGGCGCTGCACCAGCGTGTCGCCGATCGCACCGCCCGCGCCCGGACAAAATTGCACCGCGTTCGCCGGCACGCCGGCTTCGCGCAGCAATTCGCAGAATTTGTATGCGATGGTCGGCGCGTCGCTTGAAGGTTTCAACACCACCGTGTTTCCCGTCACCAGCGCCGCCGCCGTCATCCCGCCCATAATCGCCGCCGCAAAATTCCACGGCGGAATCACGATGCCCACGCCCAGCGGAATATACGTGAGATTATTTCTCTCACCTTTGACGGGCGTCACCGCTTGCGGCCCGGCAAGGCGCAGCATTTCGCGCGCATAAAAATCGCAGAAGTCGATGAGCTCGGCCACATCGGCATCAGATTCCGGGGCGGTTTTGCCCGTCTCAAACGTAAGCCAGGCTTCAAACTCGAATTTCCGCTCGCGCAGCAAGCGCACCGCGCGGAAAATAATCTCCGCTCTTTCGGCCGCCGGCAGGCGCTTCCACTTCTCGAATTCAAGCGCCGCCTCTTCCACCGCGCGTTTCGCCAGTTCCACCGTAGCCTTCGAGAAAATCCCCACCACGCGCGAAGGCTTCGATGGATCGAGCGATCGCAGCTTTTCCGGCGTCTCGATCGCGTGTCCGCCAATCCACAGCGGATACTCGCGCCCCAATTCGGCGCGCACTTTGCCCAGCGCCGCGTCGATCGCCGCGCGATTCTCGGGCTTCGAGAAATCCGTCAGCGGTTCATTCGCGAATTCCCCGCGCCCAGCAAATGTTTCAGCAGAAGCCATAAGTAGATTCTCTCCAGGAAACTCGCGGTAAGTCGCAGCGCGCGGCCCGCGCGCCAATTGTTATTTTAGCGTGCCCCAGACAAACGCTACAAGCAGGCGACTGCAAATGCCGCATCGCGCGAGACGGGCGAGTATGATACAAACCATGCGTAACGAACACGATTGCCTGCGCAACATCAACCCGGGAGGGCGAACAATGAAGGCACGCACTGCATTTGTGGGTCTGGCTCTCGCCCTTTTGTGGGCATTTGGCGGCGTATCGGCGCTGCACGCGGCGACCAAAGTGAAAAATCCCAGGAGGGCCACGGTGGAAACCAGCGAATACGGAAAACTTGCGGACGGCACGCCGGTGCAACTCTTCACGCTCACGAACTCCAAGGGCTCCGTCGCCAAAATCACCAATTTCGGCGCCACGCTCACCGAGCTGTGGATTCCCGATCGCTCGGGGCGCAAGCGCGACATTGTTCTCGGCTTCGACAGCCTCGATGGATATGTCGGAAAAGAACCCTACTTCGGCGCGACGGTCGGCCGCTATGCGAACCGCATCGCCAACGGCAAATTCACGCTCGACGGAAAGACGTATCAGCTCGCGATCAACGATCCGCCCAATTCCCTGCACGGCGGAACGGTGGGATTTGACCGCAAGGTTTGGAAAGCGGAGCCGGTCGAAGTGCCGCATGCGGCGTCCGTGAAATTCAGCTACGACAGCCCCGACGGCGAGGAAAATTATCCAGGCAATCTGCACGCCACCGTGCAATACACGCTTACCGATGACGACGAATTGAAGCTCGACTACACGGCCACGACCGACAAGGACACGATTATTAACCTGACCAATCACAGCTATTTCAATCTTGCTGGCGCCGATAGCGGAGATGTGCTGAAACAAATCCTGATGTTGAACGCGAACAGTTACACGCCCGTGAACGCGAACCTGATTCCCACGGGCGAAATTCTGCCCGTGGCCGGCACGCCTTTCGATTTCACGAAACCCATGGCCATCGGCTCGCGCATCAACGATCCGCAAGTTCAAGCGCACAAGGGATATGACAACAACTACGTCGTGAACGGTACGCCGGGCGATTTGCGCCTGGCAGCACGCGCCACCGATCCCGATTCCGGCCGCACCATGGAAGTCTGGACCACGCAGCCCGGCATTCAGCTCTACACCAGCAATTACCTCGATGGCACGCTGGACGGCAAGCGCGGGGTTCATTACAAACAGTACGGCGCGTTCGCTCTTGAAACACAGCATTATCCCGATTCGATCAATCAACCGAATTTCCCGCCGGTGGTCCTGCACCCCGGCCAGACGTTTCACGAGGAAACAGTTTTGAAGTTCTCGACGCACTGATCAGCGCAAGCCGTGCCGCGGCGGCCGCGGCTGCTGCGGCGAAGCGCGAATGCCCCACATGCCGAATTTGCGTGTGGGGCGTTTCGCTTTTATGGCAGCAAGGTTTAAAGCGAGGACGGAAAAATTTCGCGCAGCGCCGGATAAATTCGGCGATATGTCTCGTAGGATTTCTGCAGCAGCGCGGAATTCGCCGCATCGGGCCGAACGCGCCGCGCCACGCGAACCACTGCGTCGCAAGCTTCATCCACCGAGCGCCACATTCCCGCGCCGACGCCCGCGAGAATCGCCGCGCCATAAGCCGCGCCTTCCTCCGCTTCCACCAGCTCCACTTCGTGCGCGTAAACGTCGGCCTGAATCTGCCGCCACAATTCGCCGCGCGCTCCGCCGCCGCCCAACCGCACGCGCTCGACCGGCACGCGCAGCTCGTCGAATATCGTGAACGTATCCTTCAGGCTGAACGCCACGCCCTCAAGGATGGCGCGAATCACGTGCGCCCGCGTGTGCGACGCCGAAAGTCCGACAAGCGCCGCGCGCGCATTCGGATCGAGATGCGGCGTGCGCTCGCCCATCAGATACGGCGCCCAGAAAACCCCGTCCGATCCCGCCGGCGCCGTCGCCGCTTCCTCACTGAGCCGATCGTACGGATCGCGCCCGTCGTCGCGGCTGCCGGGCGCGCCCGCGCCGAATCGATCGCGGAACCAACGCAGCGAAAGGCCCGCTGCCTGTGTCACGCCCATCACGTGCCATCGTCCGGGCACGGCGTGGCAGAACGTGTGAATGCGTCCGCGCGGATCGAGTGCCGGCCGATCCGTCGCGGCGAACACCACACCTGACGTTCCGATGGTCGCGCTCACCGCGCCCGGCCGCACGATTCCCATGCCCACCGCGCCCGCGGCCTGATCGCCCGCGCCGGCAACGATGGGGGTACCCGCTGGCAATCCCGTCGCCGCGGATCCTGCGGCGGAAACTTTGGCGCACACGTCGGGCGATTCGTGTAGCGAGGGAAGCATCGAGCGCGGGATTTGCGTCTTGCTTGCAACTTCGGCGGACCAAACGCGATTCGCAACGTCGAGCAACAAAGTGCCGGAAGCATCGGAAACGTCCGTGGCACGCTCACCCGTGAGCCGGAAGCGAACGTAATCTTTCGGAAGCATGATGTGGCGCACGCGCTTCCAATTCTCCGGTTCGTTTTCGCGGACCCAAAGCAATTTCGTGAGCGTGAAATTGGTGAGCGGCGGATTCAGGGTGAGTTCGATCAGACGGCCGGGGCCGAACAGTTGGTCGAGTTCGCGCGCTTGCTTTTCGGTCCGCTGGTCACACCAGATCAGCGCGGGGCGGACAACCTCGCCGGCTTCGTCGAGCATGACGGCGCCGTGCATTTGTCCCGAGAAGCCGACGCAGGAAATCGCGTCGCCGCGAACAGCTGCGGACGCGAGCGCTCGGCCGACGGCCAGGCCGCAAGCGCGCCACCAATCGCGCGGATCCTGTTCGGCCCAGCCGGGGTGCGGAGATGCGAACGCGGCGTGCTCTTCGACGCCGGAGCCGAGAATGCGGCCCTGCGCATCGATGATCAGAGCGCGCGTGCCGCTTGTGCCAACGTCAATGCCGAGGACGGGGATTGTGGTGACTCCTCTTTCGGTCTATTTCCAAATTTGCGCGCGGCTATTTCAAATATGTCGCGAGCCAATCGGCAACGGCATCGTTCCAACGCTCGCTGTTGAGCGGCTTCTGAATCCAGTGGCCTTCATCGGGAAATAGCAGAATCTTTGATGGCACGCCCTGGCGTTGGAGCGCGGTGAAAAACTCGAGATCCTGCGTGTACGGCACGCGGTAATCGAGTTCGCCGGCGAGGATCAGCGTGGGCGTTTTATATTTTCCCAATGCCGCGGCGTATGTGCTGGGCGACCAATTTTGATAGCTCGCGGGATTCGTCCACGGCGTACCTTTCAAATCGTGCTCGACGAACCAGAGTTCTTCGGTCGAACCATACATGCTGAATTCGTCGTACGGTCCGGCGTGACTGATCAAACATTTGAAGCGGTCCGTGCGCGTCGCGATCCAGTCAACCATGTAGCCGCCGTAGGAACCGCCGATCGCGGCGGTGCGGCTGCCATCCGTGAACGGATACGTGGCGAGCACGTAGTCCAGGCCCTTCATCAAGTCTTCGTACGGTCGGCCGCCCCAATCGTCCTGAATTTCATCGACGAATTTTTGTCCATAGCCGGTCGAGCCGCGCGGATTGATCAGCACGGCGACGTAACCGGGCGCGGCGAAAAGTTGCGCGTTCCATCGATAGGCTTGGCTCTCCCAGGCGTCTTCCCATCCTGCTTGCGGGCCGCCGTGGATCACGAGCACGACTGGATATTTTTTCGAGGGATCGAATGACGGCGGGCGGATCAAGATCCCTTCGACGCGCGTTCCGCCTGCGCCCGCAAACCAGAACGTTTCGGGCCGCGCTAGATCGAGTTGTGCGAGCAGGGGCGCGTTCTCATGCGTGAGTTGGCGAAGATCGGAACCGTCGCTGCGCGCGGCCCAAACTTCCGTGGGCGCGTTCTGCGCCGAGCGCAGAATTGCCATGGTGCTTCCATCGGCGGAGAAAGTTACGTTGTCGTTGAAGCCGCCGACGATCGCTCGCGGCTCAGCATCGGGCGTGGCGGCGACTTCAAACACGGGCTGTTCGATTTCCTGTTGCGCCCAGAAGTATAGATTCTTGCTGTCGGGAGACCAGAGAATCGTGTCAACCCAGAGATCGAAGTTCGGGGCGAGGCGCGCGGATGTGCCGGACGCGCGATCGTAGAGCATGAGCCGCCAGAGATCGCTCTCATATTCCGGCGTGGCCTGCGAGCGATAGGCGATGCTGCGACCGTCGGGAGAATATGTCGGGTGACCATCGAAGCCGGGATTCGTGGTGATGCGCTTGGGAGCGCCGCCGGCGAGATCGACGACGAACAAATCGCCGTTGGTGCTGATGGCTTCGGGGCGATCGGTGACGGCGGTAAAACAAATTTGTTTGCTATCGGGCGACCAAGCGATGTCGGTGGGGTCGCCGCGCTGATCCGGCGGCACGTCGTAATCGGCGGCGGGCGTGAGATCGCGCGCTTGACCGGATTGCGCGTCGGCGACGAACAGATGACTGCGCGTGCCATCGCTCCAGCGCACCCAGTGGCGGAAAAGCAGCGTGTCGTATTCGCGCGCCTTCACGGGATTTACGTCGCGAGCGTGGACGCGCGCGGCGTTGCACGCGTCGTCGGCGCAATTGGGGAAGACGCTTGAGGTGAAGGCGATCGAGCGGCCGTCAGGCGACCACTGTTCGTTATCGGCGCCCGTGGAGAGCGTCGTGAGAAGTTCCGGATCTCCGCCGGCCACGGCGACGACGTAAACTTGTGTCACACCGGCGCGATCGGAGAGAAACGCGATGCGCGTTCCGTCGGGCGACCACTGTGGGCGCGAATTGTTGCCGCCGCGCGTGAGCTGGCGCGCGTCGCCGCCATCGGTGGGCACGAGCCAGACTTCGTTGACCACGCTATTGGCGGCGAGATCCGGCGTGCCGATGGTGTAGACCACCCATTTGCCGTCCGGCGAAATCTGTGGCTCCGAAACGCGCCGGATGGACTGCAGATCGTTCACGCTCATGGGGCGCTTGGCGGGCGTTTGCGCGCCGACATGGATTGCGAAGGCCAACAATGAGAAAATAAGTGCGAATTGTTTCAGGATCTTCTTTCGCAAGTACTGTCGCAAGGCTCGTCCTCACTGCATTCGTTTGCTGGTCAGCATCCAGCGTCAGCCAGACTATCACAGGGCTCCGACCGAATCGACTCCAGTGGGCGAAGCGTCGCGCGGCGATTTTGACAGCAACGCGTTCGCGGATTGCGTCGCGCCTCCGGGCTTGCTTCGTGTGCCATGCGGAGTCGGACTTTCCGCCCCGGGCTAAATTGTGCCGTCCTGGGGCTCGGCTGACGCCCTGCCTCTCATTGACTGACCGCCAGTCAGTACGATAGGATGGTTGTAGACGATTTGTGGCGGGGCGCGCCGAATCGACGGCGTCGCGACGAGAGGGCCGGATGAGCGGCGAGAAGCGCGATGTGAAAGTGGGCAGCACGACCTATCTCATCACGGGCGCGACAGGAGACATCGGATCGCGCGTCGTCGAGCAGCTGCTCGAGCGCGGCGATCGGCCGCGCGTGTTCGTGCGCGACGCGGAGAAGGCGCGAGCGCGCTACGGCGATCGCGTGGATATTTTTGCCGGCGACCTCGCGGACGCGTCGTCGTTACGACTGGCGCTTTGCGGAGTTGACACGTTGTTCCTTCTCAACAGCGGCCCCGAGCTGGCGCAGCGCGACGACGCGGCCGCGAAGGCCGCGCGGGCCGCCGGCGTGAAGCATCTCGTCAAACTCTCGTCGATGGATTCGCAGCGAGACGTCGGGACCGGAGTGTGGCACGCGCGAGGAGAATCCGCGATCCGCGCGAGCGGAATCGCGTACACGTTCGTGCAACCGGCAGGATTCATATCAAACGCGCTGGGGTGGGCGACGTCGATCAAAGCGGAAGGGGTAGTGCGCGCGCCGACCGGCGACGGGAGGATCGCCTTCATTCACCCTGCCGACATCGCAGCCGTCGCAACCGCGGTATTGACCGCGCGCGAGTACGACGGGGAGCCGTTGCCGATTACGGGTCCCGAGGCGCTGAACTACGCCGAGATGACGGCGAAGATCGGCGCAGCCACCAAGAAGCCGATCAGATTTGAGCCGATCAGCGAGGAACAGGAGCGCGCGCAAATGATGGCGAGCGGCGATCCGGCTGAGATCGTCTCGGCGCACATCTCGATTTACCGCGCGATTCGCGAAGGGCGTCTGGCCGGCGTCACGAACAACGTCGAGCGCGTGATCGGCCGAAAGCCGATCACATTCGATCAGTGGGCGCAGGAGAACGCGGCGGCATTTCGCTGAACACGGTGACGGCGGTCCGCCCGGAAAAGTGGGCGGCAGGTGGCACGCGCAGGGAGCGCTCGCATGACTTTTTCCCAGCACGTTCGCTATGCTGCGTTCGGCGGACAGCGATCCGTCGCGGAGGCTAGCCGATTATTCATGCGCGCGCCAAACAACTTACGACCAAGGACCAAGCCAGCCGAAGAGCGGCGAGACGAGCTGATGAATGCGGCGCAGCGCCTATTCATCAAGAACGGCGTGGCGGCGACCTCGATCGAGCAGATCACCGACGGCGCGAATGTCGCCAAGGGCACCTTCTATCTTCATTTTTCCTCGAAGGACGATGTGTTGTTCGCGTTGCGTGAACGATTCGTGCGGGAATTGTTGGACGGCATCAAGAGTGCGATTGCGAAGCGGCGCGAGGAGGATTGGAAAGGGAAACTTGCGGCGTGGGCCGAGGCGGGGATCGCAGGCTACGTCGACGCGGCGGCGCTTCACGATATCGTGTTTTACGAATTTCAAGCTCCGTCGCCCAAAAAGCACGGCGACAATCCCGTCGTTGCGCACCTTTCCGCGCTGCTCGCGGCCGGGACCAGCGCAGGCGCTTGGTCTGTCGATGATCCCCGATTTACCGCGGACTTTTTGTTTCACGGGCTGCACGGAGTTGTGCACGACGCGCTGGCCAGGAAGAAGCGCGTCGCGCGGAGCGCACTCATTCGGAAACTGCAGCAAACGTGCTTCAGGGCAGTCGGATTGCGGGCAGCAAAATAAATCGTAACTGCGGCGTCCGACTATTTCTCGGTCGTCAGAGGCTGGATCGTGTTGGTGAGCAGATCCGGCACGGACGGATCGCGCTCTAGATGCGGAATGCGCAGGCCGCCGTGATAGTAAACGCGAACCGTTTGCGTGTAACCGACGTTGTCCACTTGCAGCACGATCGGCTCGGCAGTTCCCTTCGCGCCCACGATGGCGTCGCGCAGTACATCGGGCGACCAGGCGCGTCCATTCACCGATATCAATCTCATTCCAGGCGCAAGGCCCGCCTGAGCCGCGGGACCGCCGGGTATCACGTCGAGCAACTCGCCGGCCCTCGCGCCCTCCGATGAGCTGACGAGAATGCCGAGCGTGAAATTTTCGGCCACCAGACTTTCAGACGGCTCCAGCGCTTCAATGTAAGTGTTGGGCTGATCGTTGTATACGAGATGCCAGCCGCCACCGGTGATCCCGCCCATCGGCGGGTGCAGGGTGATCACGTCGAGTCGATCGTGGAAAAATTTCGCCCAGTCGTACGGCGCGACCTGATTAAGTGCGGTGACAACTTCATCAAGCGTGTAGGGGATGAGTTGCGGCGGGCTGGACGGCGCGCCCTCGAAGAGACGGCAGAAATCGTCGAGCGATTTCTGGCCGTGGGTGAGCTGGCGAATGGTGACGTCCGCATCGAGCCACATCAGCCAGCTTTCATCGTAAAAATCCACCCAGCGGCGGTAGGATCGCCACGCTTCCCCCGGAACCATGTAGAGCAACTGCGCGGACACCGCGGTATCCTCGAGCGTTCTCCAGTTGCGGCCGGGCCAATTGTCGAGATACGCCGCGGTCCACGCGAGCCACTCGCGATAATCGGCGTCGGTTTCGATGCCACTGCGCGCGGACAGCACCTCGCCGTAATATTGCGTCAAGCCTTCGTAGACCCACAGCAAATCGCCCTTCATCGGCTGCTGAAAATCGGGCGTGGAAAGACCGAGCGGACGCCGATATTTTCCATTCCATGAATGGAAAAACTCATGGCTTAGCAAATCCGCGTAGTAGGTGCGATATTCCGGATCGAGAAGCATGCGCTCGGGAGCGCGATTGTCACTCGATTGGTGATGCTCGAGGCCGTTGGGATCCATGTGATCGGTCAGGCTGAGCAGAAAATCGTAGTGATTATAATGATGCGCTTGAAACAGCGCTTGGGCCTCGCGCACCAAGTGGTTGTAAGCTTCGAGCTCGTCCTTCGGAATTTGCACGGCATCGTGCGAATCGCCAGCCAGATCGAGGCGGTCCGGCGGCTGCACGTCGGTGGCGAGCGGAATTGAGCGAAAGTACTCGCCCATCAGGACGGGCGAATCCACGAGCGTGGTGAGCGACACGGGCTTGAATTCCTCGGCGCCGTCGTCGGTTTCTTGCTGGAGCTCGAGTGCCGTGCCGTATTTCCATCCGGCGGGAACGCGCAGCGTCGGGATGTAGGTCAAATCGTCGGTTTTCGCGCCCTCGGGATAAAGGACCACCAGATTCCATTCGAGAATCGCCATTTTGGCGGTCGCGGAGGGACCTTCGGAGTAGCCTTCGCTTTCAAGCGGCGTCAGATAATCAAGCGAAACGTCGAGTTCGGTCGCGCCGTCGGGAATGTCCAGGTGGAACGCGAACATGTCCACGTCGTCGCGTCGCCACGGCAAAACTTTTCCGCCGGCCATGAAGCGCAGGCCGACCACATCGGAGATGGGACCGTTCGGTCCGTGCTCGCCGGGAATCCATTTCGGATACAGGAGCGTGAAAGGACCGGGCGAAACCGGGAAGACCATGTGGGCGTGGAAGATTCGCTTCGGGGCTTCGCTCAAATCCGCGTAAATGCGAATCGGCTCGGGGCGCGATTGCGCGGCGAGTCTCCCTGCGGAGGCGAAAAAAGCCAGCGTCGCAAGCAGCGCGACCACCGAGCGAGAACGACATCTGAAATTCATGTAGCCTTCCTTCCAAAACTCTATTCTGGCGGACGCAAATAGAGCCCGCACTCGAGATTCGATCGGCTCTACGTAGAGCCCACGCCTGATACTTGGCACCGCGGAACGCACCGGAAGCAGAAAGGCGAGAAATGGTCGCGTTCTACAAGAACCCAGAGTAACACATCGGTTTGCGCATGCACGGCGCGGTGGAGAAATGTGTGAGTGCTTGTGACGAAAGCGTGGTGCAGGCCAAGGGCTGATTTTCGCCGGTCGAGAGCGTCGTGAGAATTTTCGGTCGGCGCGTGCGGGCGAATCATTGACAACTTCGCGGCGCGGTGACACAGTGCCCGTCGCGCGTAGCGGAACCACAAACGCGCGGCCGAGTGAAAACCACGAGGCTTTGCCAGATATCGCGGCGGGCTCCAAGTAGAGCCGCGACCTGTGGAGGATATACACGTGAAACTCGCTCTGATGAAACGCGCTGGCGGATGGTTCTGCGTGGCGCTGCTGATTCCCTGCCTGCTGCGCGCGCAACAGCCTGCGCAAAATCCCGCGCCGACTTCCGCACCGAGCGCCGCGCCGTCGGCGTCAGCTCCAAGCGCCGCGCCACAAGCGGCGCCGCAAACCGCACCGCAGGCCGCGCCTGAGGCCGCGCAAGCGACCGAGGCGAAGCCGATGTATCTTGACCCGACGCAGACCGCGGACGCGCGCGCGGCCGACCTCGTCTCGCGCATGACGCTCGAAGAAAAAGTTTCGCAAATGCAGAACGTCGCGCCGGCCATCCCGCGTCTGGGAATTCCGGCTTACGACTGGTGGAACGAGGCGCTGCATGGCGTGGCGCGCGCGGGCATCGCCACGGTGTTTCCGCAAGCCATCGGACTTGCGGCAACCTGGGACACGGACTTGATGCATCGCGTAGCCGATACGATTTCGACCGAAGCGCGCGCCAAATTTAATGAGGCGCAGCGCAACGGCGATACCAGCCGCTACCACGGCCTCACGTTTTGGTCCCCGAACATAAATATCTTTCGCGATCCGCGGTGGGGGCGCGGGCAGGAAACTTACGGCGAGGATCCATTTCTGACGGGAAGCCTGGCAGTGGCGTTCATCGAAGGAATGCAGGGGAATGACCCGCATTACTTGAAAGTCGTGGCGACGGCCAAACATTTCGCCGTGCACAGCGGCCCGGAACCGCTGCGGCACACTTTTGACGCGAAGCCCAGCGAGACCGATCTCGACGAAACATATCTGCCGGCATTTCACGCCGCGGTTGTCGACGGCAAGGTTGCGTCGGTGATGTGCTCGTACAACGCCGTGGACGGCGTGCCGGCGTGCGCGAACACCATGTTGCTGCAGGATCACTTGCGCGGGGCGTGGGGATTTAACGGCTACGTGGTGAGCGATTGCGGCGCGATTGGCGATATATATGTCGGCCACGCCTACAAACCGAATGCGGTGGAAGCCTCGGCCGCGGCCGTGCTGGCCGGAACGGACCTGAGCTGCGGCCGGGAATATACCACTCCCGATCCGCTCGAACCGGGCGCCACCGAGCCGGCGCTGGTGGAAGCGGTGCACAAGGGACTGATCACCGAGGCGGCGATAAACACTTCAGTTGAGCGATTGTTCCGCGCGCGAATGCAGCTGGGAATGTTCGATCCGCCGGAAATGGTTCCCTACTCCAAAATTCCGTACTCTGAAAACGATTCGCCCGAACATAGACAACTCGCGCTCGAAGCGGCGAAAGAATCGATCGTGCTGCTGCAAAACTCGCACGGCATTCTGCCGCTCGCAGCCAGCGTCACGAGTATCACGGTGATCGGTCCTTCGGCGGACGATCCCGACACGCTGCTGGGAAATTACAACGGCACGCCTTCGAGCGTGGTGACGCCGCTTGACGGAATCGAGCAGCGATTCGGGAAGACGGCGAAGATTCGCTACGCGCTGGGCGCGACGTTTACGCCGCAATCCGATGCGCTGGTGCCGGCGAACGCGCTAACGCCGCCCGCTCCTGCGGCCGCGGCCGATACCGCTTCTGGCGCGGCGCCCGTGCATGGTTTGCTCGCGGAATATTTCGCCAACGATCATTTCGACGGCACGCCTGGAGTTTCGCGCGTCGAGCCGCACGTTTATTTCAATTGGGATATGAAAGATCCCGCGATCGCGGCGGCAATTCCACGCAAGCAATTTTCCGTGCGCTGGAGCGGAACGCTGACGGCTCCGGTGTCGGGCGATTACGTTCTGGGCGTGTACCGGCTTCGCTGCGACAACTGCTTTCCGGCGGGCACGGCATCGGCGCGGATATATCTCGACGACAAAGTCGTGCTGGACGACGCAACGACGCTGCGCCGGAGCCGCACGCTTTCTGAAGCGCCCGTTACGCTCGAAGCGGGCCACTCATACGCGCTGCGCATCGAATGCGCGCAGAACTACGGCAGCGTCGGATTGGAATTTGTCTGGCGCCCGCCCGCCGCGCCGTTGCTCGCGGACGCTGTTGAGGCCGTGAAAAGTTCCGACGTTACCGTGGCGTTTCTGGGGATCAATGCAAATCTTGAAGGCGAGGAAATGCCCGTGGATCTTCCCGGGTTCAAAGGCGGCGACCGAACCACACTCGACCTTCCAGTCGGACAAGAGCAGCTGCTAGAAGCGGCGATCGCGACGGGCAAGCCCGTTGTCGTCGTGCTGCAAAGCGGGAGCGCGATCTCCGCGAATTTTGCCGCGCAGCACGCGGCGGCGATGCTCGAAGCCTGGTACGGCGGCGAAGCGGCTGGCATGGCCATCGCGGACACTTTGGCCGGCGACAACAATCCGGCGGGACGCCTGCCGGTCACATTCTATAAATCGGTCGATCAGATTCCTCCGTTCGAGGATTATTCGATGCAGGGACGCACTTACAAATATTTCAGGGGCGATCCGCTTTATCCATTCGGTTTCGGCTTGAGCTATTCGCGATTTGCATACTCGAATCTTCGCGTGACGCCCGCACCGGGCACTCTGGGAAACTATAGCGTGACGGCTCACGTGAAAAATGTTTCGCAGCGCGATGGCGATGAAGTCGTCGAAGTGTACGCGAGCTACGGCGCGGGACCGGATCATCCGATTCGTGAGCTTGAGGCAATCAAGCGCATCCATCTACAAGCGGGCGCGAGCAGTGACGTGCAATTCGACATCGAGCTGTCGAGCGCGCCGGGCGCCCCGGACTCTGCCAGTGGAGCGCAGCCAGCGGCGCAGGCAGGGAAAATCACGTTCAGCGTCGGCGGCGGCCAGCCATTGCCGGGAGCTCAATTCGTCGAAACCTCCGTGCGGCGATAGAGGATCGGAGCCGCGCGACCGATGCGGTGGAATCGCGAATGAATTCCCAGAAACCGGCGCTGCTGGAATTTCGCAATATCACCGTTTTTCGCGGCTTGACCGAGGCGCTGCACAACATCACGCTGCGCGTGGACGTCGGCGAACACGTCTGCATCCTGGGGCCGAATGGCTGCGGGAAATCCACGCTGATCCAGACCGTGACGCGCGAACTGTATCCGGTGGCGCGTGAAAATTCTTCGATTTCGATTCTGGGAAAAGAGCGCTGGGAAGTTTATGAGCTGCGCACGCAGTTGGGAATTGTCTCGCCGGATTTGCTGGCGTTGTGCACCAGCGACGTGACTGGCGCGGACATCGTGCTCTCGGGATTTTTCAGCAGCACGCGGATTTTTCGCCATCATCGCGTGGAGCCGCAACTCTTGGAACGCGTGCAATCGGCGCTGGCCGCGCTGCGAATCGAAAATCTGGCGAACCGGCCGGTAGCGGAAATGTCGTCGGGCGAAGCCAAGCGCGTGCTGATCGCGCGCGCGCTGGTGCACCAGCCGAAGACGCTGCTGTTCGATGAGCCGAGCAATTCGCTGGATATCGGCGCGCAGCAGCGGCTTCGCGAAACGATGCGCGAACTGGCGCAGCGCGGGATCGGCATCCTGCTGGTGACGCATCATCTCGCCGACGTGATTCCGGAGATCGAGCGCGTGGTTCTGCTCTCGCAAGGACGTATCGTCGCCGACGGCCCGAAGGAGAAGATGCTTACGGCCGAGCGTCTCGCGGCGCTGTTCGGCGTGCCGGTCGAAATCTCGCGGCGCGATGGGTATTATCACCTGTATTGAAGCGCTTTCCGTGCGACTTGCGTTCGGTGCTTCGCCTCGCGTGCTGATACGCTTACATCCATGAATTCCGAACTGCCGCCGACGTCCACGAGCTGCGAAGGATCTGTTGACGCTCGGCCGGCGCGCCGAACCGCGCTTCACTTATTCCTGCTCGGCGCGCTGGTATTCCTGTTTTGCTGGCCACTTCTGTTTCACGGTCTGCCGGAACTCTCCGACGATTCGACGATCCATGTTGGGTGGGACAAAGGTTTCTCAAATCAACTCGCGGCCGGCGAATGGTATCCGCGCTGGCTGTCTGAAGATAATGACGGGCTCGGCTCGCCCGTTTTTTTTTACTACGCGCCGATTCCGAGCTACGCGTCGAGCGCGTTCCGCTTTCTCTTTGGTGCGCGCGATCCCGACGGTTGGCTCGAATCGGGATACGGATGTTTCCTGGCCGTGCTTCTTTCGGCCTTCGGAGCGTATTTCTGGCTGCGCTCGCACGCTTCCGGGCGAGCCGCACTTTTCGGCGCCGCGATTTACGTCATCGCGCCGTATCACTTGGCGGTTGATCTGTATGTGCGCGGCGCGACGGCCGAGCTCTGGACGTTCGCGTGGATGCCGCTGATTTTGCTTTCTGTCGAAGCGCTGGCGTGCCGCGCGAGATGGGCATTCCCGGCGCTGGCTGTCGGCTACGCACTGCTGGTGATGACTCACCTTCCCACGGTCCTGTGTTTCTCGCCGGTTGTTCTGGGCGCCGGCTTTTTTCTGGCGCAGCGAAATCGCGCGATCGTGACCGCGCTCGAAACGCTGGCCGCGATGGCGCTCGGCGCGGGACTTGCCGCGATCTATTTGGTTCCCGCGATGTTCGATCAGTGGAAAATCAACATTCTGCATCTCGTCGATTCCAATTTCGATTTTCGCTACCAATGGCTTTTCCGGCCCGTCGCCTGGGGCCTCGATTTTCCGGAGCGCATGGCGATTTTGAACGCCACTATGTTCGCGTTTATCGGAATCTTGCTCTGGCTGTGCCTTCGTCATTGCATCGATCGCGACACTCGGCGCGTGGCAATTTTTTACGCCGGAGTGACGGTGTTCGCGTTCGTATGCATGTCGCAACTGAGCTATCTCGCGTGGCGAATGATTCCCTATTTGCGATTCGTGCAGTTCCCGTGGCGATTCAGCGTTCTGCCGCCGCTGGCCGCCGCGATGCTCTCGGCGTTGTCGTTCTCGTATCTCACGCAGCGGCGCGCGCGCCTCGTCGCGGCTTCTCTCGTCGTTCTTGCAGCGGGATGGATCGGCGCGACGGTGTGGGTCGCGCGCCCGGAGATATCTGCCGCGATGGGGCGCGCAAATCCTCTGGCGGCTGCCGCTCGCGCCGAAGTGAAATCGCGGCCTGGGCCTTGCGAGTATTTGCCGCTGAGCACGGCTCTCGCCGGGAATTGTTCGGACAAATCCGGCGTGCGCGTGCAGATGCTGCGGGAATTGCTCGGTGGCCACGCGGCAAAATCGGCGTTTTTTCCGGCCGGCTCCGCGGATCAGATTGGCGGTGCGGCGGCGGTGCTCGATTGGAAACCGCGAAAAGTGCTGCTTGACGTAAGTGCGCCCGAGGCCGGGCCGCTTACTCTCCGGCATTTTTATTACATAGGCTGGTCCGCGCACGTCGCGAGCACGGGAGAATCGATTCCAATTGGACCGTCGAAGCCGGACGGTTTTCTGCAAGTGACCGTACCGCAGGGAAATCACGAAATCGTCGTCGAACTCCCGACGCAGCCAACAGAAAAAGCCGGGCGCCTCATTTCGCTTGCGAGCCTGGCTGGCCTGGCGCTGATTGCCGTGTACTTGAAACAAAGGACGTCCCTGGCAGATCTCTCGGACTGAGTGACGCGAGCGGTTCACGATTGTGCACGGCGCCGCGTTGCGTTGACCCTCCAAGAATGACGGGGCTATACTCCGCGCCGGCGCGGCTGGCCTGCCGACCGCCCTCGGCTTGAGCTGCTCGAGGTGAGCGTGTCTACGAGGCACCTTCGACTTCTGTGCAAGACATTCGCGGCTGTGTTGTTGGCCATTTTTATCGGTTTGGCCGCGCCCGCGAAGGCGGCTACTGATTCGCTGGTTGGAGTGTGGACGTTCGTAAGCGATTCTGACGGCGGATCTGCCGACACCGGAATTGTCATCACGATGACGTTAGGTCCCGGCGGCGTCGCATTTTCCGCAGTCGGGCCGAGCGAGAACCTGAGCGGCAGTGGAACGTGGTCCACAAGCGGCAACAGGATCACGATTCAATTGCCGAGTCTCGGCAAGTCCGCGGTGAATCAACCGTACACGCTGAATAGAAACTCGCTGACTCTTCCCTTTAAGCTTTTTTCCAGCGGGGCGGGGACATCAACTTGGGTTCGGGCGACGACGCCATCGAACAATAACAATTCCGATAATCCCAACAACCCGAACCCACCGAATAACCCGAACAACCCAAACAATCCGAATGACCCGAACAACCCAAATAATCCCAACAACCCGAACAATCCGAATAACCCAAACAACCCAAATAATCCTAATAGCCCAAGCAATCCGAATAACCCAAACAACCCAAATAATCCCAACAACCCGAACAATCCGAATAACCCAAACAACCCAAATAATCCTAATAGCCCAAGCAATCCGAATAACCCAAACAACCCAAATAATCCCAACAACCCGAACAATCCCAGCAATCCGAACAATCCTAACAATCCTAATAACCCCAACAGTCCGAATAATCCGAATAATCCCGCCAACCCTTCAAATCCCGAGTCGCCCGCGAATTCGGCGATCGCGCCTTACGTTGGAGATTGGGTCGGTGATGGTTGGAGCTGGGAGACGAGATTCCGCCAGACCAGCCAGCAATTCGCCGGCGGTTTCCCGGGCGGGCAAAATGTGATTCAGGACCGCGACGAAGCGAAAGACGTGGTAATGGAAGTCACCGTGAACCACGCGACGAACTTTGCATTCACGGTGGACGCCTCCGGGAACGTAACCGGCAAAGGGGAAATCGTCTATAGCCTGACGCCCAATACGTGCGGTCTGGCGATCCTCACCAAGCAGGTGAACGATGCGGTGAACATGATGGGGGTGTTCGCCAAGTACGCCAAGATCGCGATGGATATCGGGACCGCGGCGATTGAATCGTACGACGCCGAGTTCACGGCAAGCGAGAACGAACTTGCAGAGGACATGGAAACGCTTACCGCAAAAGGCGCGAAGCTGAACCCGCGCATGAATCGATACGCTGGGACCGGCGGAACGGAAGCAGACCAGGCGATAGAAGAAGCGATCGGACGAGATTTTGAAGACATGGGCGCTTCGCAAGATTCCCGAGCCTTGGCGTTGCAGCAGATCATGTATCGCTGCTCGGGCGGGGGATACGAGGTTGCCGGCGGAATGCCGTGCAGCCTCATAAGTTCTCCTCCGATAGAGAAGGAGGCCGAAGGAATATTGGCGACGATGAAGGCCAAATCCGAAAGTGAGATTCTGGACCAGATCGGCGAGAAAGAAGTCGAGGAGATCAAGGAGTTCGTCGACCACGAGGAGCAAGCGACAGCCGGATGTTCATCCGTCGGCCCGACGAACATCGAGCAATACGGAAAATACATGGAAGGCAAGTTCGCCGAAATGGCATCGGGGCAGGCGGCCGAATTTTTGAGTGAGGGTTCTCTCGGGCTCACTCCCTTAACATCGATGATGCTTTCGATCCCGGGCATTACTCAGGTGGCCTACTGGTATCAAGGATTTCCAGACGGCGCTGAAAAGAGAACGTTCGATATCAGTGGTCACGTCGAAGCGCAGGGTGGCGCAGCGAAGCTCTACCTGAATATGGATGGGGACGTCGGGGGAGGATCGAAGGATCTGACCGTGAAATACATGGTGAATTACAAATGGGATCAGGGAACGTTCCCGGCATATTCGCCGTTCTTGCAGGGCCCGGGACAGGCGCAGACTTCCGGTGACGCGACTATGTACCAGAGCACCGCTGCTGCGGCGGAGGGGGGAGGCGCCGAAGGAAATGCCGAGGGCGGCGAGTCAGGCGAGGGAGGCCCCGGCAAGCCGCCGCCGAAAAAGAACACGACAACCACGTCCGTGCATATGGACTCTCCCTTTGCAACGTTCTTTGAATCCGGAACGCATCGAGGCGGAGTGCAGCCGTGGCAGGAATATGAATACTACTGGTTCGCGCACAAAGTAACCGAACCCGCGCCGGGGCCCGCTGGGAATTGAGAAGAAGATTATTCGAGCTTTGGACTGAATCGCGGATGCGTTGTCAGTGAGGGCCGTGCTGCTGGAAAACGAATTTCAGAAAAATTGAAACGCGTGGAGGCAATCGTGGCGAAAACAAAAAAGGATTTGCATCGGATGCGCTGGATCACGGTAAGCCTCTGCGCACTCGTATTTGTCGCGCTGGTGGCAACCACGCACGCCCGAACGCAGCAAAACTCCAGTCAGCCGCTTTCCAATTTCAAATATCAATTCAAGATCGGCGTGCTGCCGTTCGTGGACAACACAGGATCCGGCGGAGACGATATGGGCGCGGCACTGTCGCGCGCGGTGCAGGCCGAATTCACGCACTCGACGGATCTTGAAGGGCGCGTGGTGCCGCTGGATCAGGGGATGGCGGCGAGCGACGTTGACGACGCAAAGGCGGTGGAATTGGGCCGCGCGCATAGAGTCGACGTGGTGCTCGTGGGCACGGTTCTGGAGGCGTCGTCCGAGCAAACCAGCAAGAGCGGCAACGGGCCGTCGTTCGGAGGGATCACGCTGGGAGGCAGCGCGAATTCGATGAAGGCTACCGTGACGCTGCAAGGGGACATCTACAACACCACGACGGGAAAAAAAATCGACAGCATTCGCGTTACGGGAAACGATTCGGAGACCAAAGTCGGCACCGACGTTTCGACCGACTTGGGCGGACTTTCATCCGGAGGCGCTTCGTTCGACAACGCTCCAATCGGCAAGGCGCTGCACAAGGCAGTTGCAGACTTGACGAAAAAGATTGCGGCCGAAGAATCGCAAATGATCCGATATCAGCCCGACGCGTCCGGCGGCTCGGCCGCTCCGCAGAATTAGCCGAACGGATTTCGGAATCGCCGCATGGAATCCGGACGCGCGCCTAGTGTTGCCGCGCGACAAGCAGAAGCAGCGCGAAAATGATGATGGGTATCAGCGCGAAGCCCAGGTAAGACCACCCCGACTGGACGCTTGGCACAAGCGTCGGCGCCACATCGTCGGCCTCGACGCGTTCGCTAATCCCCGCTTCATCTTGATGTTCGAGATCCCACGCCAGCGCGGCCGCGGTCGCGTAGCGCGCCTTGGGATCGCGTTCGAGCGCGCGCAAAACGATCTGCTCGAGCTGCGGCGAAATCTCCGGCGCAAGTTCGCGCGGCGGCCGCGGCCTCACAACGAGGCGCTGGTTCATTGCGGCCAGAATATTCGCGCCGGTAAACGGCACTTGTCCGGTGAGCATCTCGTAAAGCATCACGCCGAGTGAAAAAACGTCGCTGCGCGGATCGCCGCGCTTCCCTTTCACCTGTTCGGGAGACATGTAGTCGGGCGTGCCCATGGCTCGCGTGAGCTTTCCGAACGTCAGCCGGCGCGCGGCGGCCTCGCGGGCGATGCCGAAGTCGATGAGTTTGATGCGGCCTTCGGAATCGACGAGGATATTGTCGGGCTTTAGATCGCGATGCACCACTCCGTGTTTGTGAATGTAATCGAGCGCGTCGCACACGCGGACCGCAATTCCCACGGCGCGCTCCGGCGGCAACTTCTTCCGCTCGTCGAGGATTTCGCGCAGGCGCCGCCCTTCGGCCCATTCCATCACCATGCAGACGCGGCTGGATTCGTCTTCGGCGAGCACTTTCACGACGCCGGGGTGATCGAGTTTTTTGCCGATGTCGATCTCGCGATGAAATCGATCGAAGAAAACCGGGTCGCATTCCGCTTCGGGGTGCGGCACCTTGATAGCCACCGGGGCGCCGGTCGTTACGTCCGTGCCGCGATAGATGCAGGCCATGCCGCCGCGCGCCAGAAGTTCATCGACTCGAAAACGGCCGATGCGGTCACCGCGTTGGACTGGAGCAATCATATTTCCCGATCGTCCTCGATCGTCGAATCGGCCGCGCGCGGCCTTACTTCGCCACGTGATATTTCTGATCGAGCGCGATATTCAACAGCAGCACGTTGACGCGCGGCTCGCCCAGGAATCCCAAATCGGGCCGCTGCGTAAACTGCGCGATCAACGGCTCAATCTGATCCTGCGAAACGCCGCGCGCTTTTGCCACGCGCGCAGCCTGCGCCTCGGCTGCAGCCGGGCTGATGTGCGGATCAAGACCGCTCGCAGACGTCGTGAGAATGTCCGATGGAATGTCGCCCGTGAAATCGGGATTCTCCTTGCGGAAAGCCGCAACCGAGGCCTGCAAGCGTGTCATCAGCGCCTGACTCGTCGGCCCGAGGTTGGACCCGCCTGACGCCGTCGGGTCGTATCCGTTCCCGGCGACCGAGGGCCGCGGATGAAAATATTCTGGCTTCGTAAATCCTTGCGCGATGAGGCTCGATCCGACAACGTTTCCGTTCACGGTGACCAGGCTGCCGTTCGCCTGCTTCGGAAAAACCAATTGCGACACGCCGGTCATCACCGCGGGATAAAGCAGACCGGTGAGAATCGTGAAAACCACCATCAATCGAAATCCGGGTCCAAGTTCCTTGATCATTTGCTGCTCCTTACGCCAAGTGCATCGCGACGATGATCTTGTCGATCAGCCAAATCCCCGGGAACGGCACGATGATTCCGCCGAGTCCGTAGATCAATAGATTGCGGCTCAGCATTTGCCCCGCGCTGACGGGTTTATACTGCACGCCGCGCAACGCAAGCGGTACGAGAGCGATGATGATGAGCGCGTTGAATATCACCGCGGCCAGCACTGCGCTTTGCGGCGAGTGCAATCCCATGATGTTCAGCTTGTTCAGTTCGGGATAAATGGACGCGAACATCGCGGGAATAATCGCGAAATATTTCGCCACGTCGTTGGCGATCGAAAAAGTGGTCAGCGAGCCGCGCGTGATCAGCAATTGTTTTCCGATGGCTACGATTTCGATCAGCTTGGTCGGATTGCTATCGAGATCGACCATGTTGCCGGCCTCTTTCGCGGCCATGGTTCCCGTGTTCATGGCCACGCCGACATCGGCCTGCGCCAGCGCCGGCGCGTCGTTGGTTCCATCGCCGGTCATCGCGACCAGGCGCCCTTCGGCTTGTTCCTTGCGGATATATTCCAATTTATCTTTCGGCGTGGCTTGCGCGAGGAAATCGTCCACGCCGGCTTCTTGCGCGATGGCCGCCGCAGTCAAGGGATTGTCTCCGGTGATCATCACCGAACGAATTCCCATTGCGCGCAACGAGGCCAGGCGCTCCGCCATTCCGCCTTTCACGATGTCTTTGAGATAAATCACTCCGAGAGCTCGCGAGCCATCCGCCACAGCGAGCGGAGTTCCGCCGTTTCTCGAAATGCGATCGGAAGTCTCCAGAAGAGATTGCGGTACGGTGCCGCCCGCATCTTTCACGAATTGTGCGATCGCGTCGGTCGCGCCCTTTCGCAGGCGGCGGCCGCCCATGTCCACGCCGCTCATGCGCGTGTACGCCGAAAACTCGATGAACTGCGCGTTCTGCTCCGCGATTTCGCGCCCGCGGAGTCCATATTTTTCTTTGGCCAGCACCACGACCGAGCGTCCCTCCGGAGTTTCATCGGCGAGGCTGGAGAGCTGCGCCGCGTCCGCCAGTTCGCTTTCGCTCACGCCCTCGACGGGTATGAATTCGACGGCTTGGCGATTGCCCAGCGTGATGGTTCCCGTTTTATCGAGAAGCAAAGTGTTCACGTCGCCTGAAGCTTCCACGGCCTTTCCGCTCATGGCCAGAACGTTGTGTTGCATCACGCGATCCATTCCGGCGATGCCGATCGCGGAAAGCAATCCGCCGATGGTCGTCGGAATCAAGCAAACCAGCAAAGACACGAGGACGGCGACCGACGGAATATTCCCGGTTCCGACCGTTCCGATTGCGTATTTCGCATACGGCGGAAGTGTTGCCACCGCCATCAGGAAAATTAATGTGAGTCCAGCGATCAAAATATTCAGCGCGATTTCGTTGGGCGTCTTCTGGCGCACCGCGCCCTCGACCAGCGCGATCATGCGGTCCAGAAACGTTTCGCCCGGATTGGAAGTGATCTGGATTTTGATGTGGTCGGACAACACCTTCGTCCCGCCGGTCACCGCGCTGCGGTCGCCGCCGGATTCGCGGATCACCGGAGCGCTTTCTCCCGTGATCACGGACTCATCCACGCTGGCGACGCCGTCGATGACCTCGCCGTCTCCCGGTATCAGATCGCCCGCTTCGCAAAACACAACATCGCCCGCGCGCAGTTTCGCGCCCGAGATCATTTCAAAACATCCGTCGGGCCGAACCTTGCGAGCCATTGTGTCCACTTTGGTCTTGCGCAATGCGTCGGCTTGCGCCTTTCCGCGCGCTTCCGCCATGGCTTCCGCAAAATTTGCAAAAAGAACCGTGAACCAAAGCCACAGTGCGATCTGAATGCCGAAAAGAAGATTGCCGGCGTGCGTGAACGCATCCTTGATCACGTAAATCGTGATCAGCGCCGCGCCGACCTCGACCACAAACATCACGGGGTTTTTCGCCACCAGCATCGGATTGAGCTTCACGAACGACTCTTTGGTCGCGCGTTTCACGATCTCCGGATCGAACAACGGGCGCGAGCGCGCGCCGCGCGAAATCAATTGCGCGCCGTCCTGCTTCAATTCCTGCTTGCTCTCAACCGGAGGTGCACTTAGCGTCGGCATTTTCGGATCCTCATTCGCAATAGGGTCAGAACAATTTCCCGTTGAGCATTTGCAAATGCTCAACGATGGGACCAAGCGAGAGCGCGGGGAAATATGTGAGCGCGCCCACGATGATCACGGTCCCTACCACCAGAACCACAAACAACGATCCCGTCGTAGGCAATGTGCCGCTGGTCACCGGAATCAGTTTCTTGGAAGCCAGACTGCCGGCGATGGCCAGCGCCGGGATGATGAACAAGAATCTTCCAACCAGCATGTCGATTCCGAGCGTCAGGCTGTACCACGGCGTGTTGGCATTGATTCCCGCGAACGCGCTGCCGTTATTGCCGGCGCCGCTCGAGTACATGTAGAGGATCTCGGAAAAGCCGTGCGCGCCTCCGTTGCCCAGATTCGCGATGGCCGGTCCAGGTGAGTTCCAGTAATGGTTCGGCGCAAACTTCGCGACCGAGCTGAGCGCGGTAAAGCCGAGAATCACGAACGCGGTCGCCAGCACGGCGATAATGGCCATCTTGACTTCTTTTTGCTCGATCTTTTTGCCGACATATTCGGGAGTGCGGCCGACCATCAGTCCGCCGATAAAAACAGCGACGATGACGTATATCAACATGCTGTAAAGACCCGCGCCGACGCCTCCAAAGATCACCTCATCAGTCTGAATATTGAACAGCGGCACCAGGCCGCCGATCGGCGTGAAACTATCGTGCATGCCAATCACGGCGCCGCAACTCGCATCGGTCGTCACCGTGGCAAACAAGGCCGTCATCGCATTGCCGAACCGAACCTCCTTGCCTTCCATGTTGCCGCCCGGCTGGCTGGTGGTGTACGCGCGTTCGATGCCCGTATTGCCGATCATCGGATTTCCGCGCTGCTCAGCCCAATAGCAGATGAACGCTCCCGCAAGAAACATCGCGGACATCGCGGCAAAAATCGCCCAACCCTGCCGCGTATCCCGCACCATCTTGCCGAATTGATAGGTGAGTCCGGCGCCGAGCGAAAAGATCAGCGTCAATTGCAGAAAATTCGACAGAGGAGTCGGATTCTCGAATGGGTGCGCGGAGTTGGCGTTGAAAATTCCGCCGCCATTGGTTCCCAGCATTTTGATGGCTTCCTGTGACGCTACTGGCCCTCGCTCGATCATCTGGGTTGCGCCTTCGAGGGTGGTTACGGTGGCGGGGCCTTTGAAGGTTTGCGCCGCTCCTTGCCAGACGAATAGCAGCGTCGCCACGAAGCAAATGGGAAGCAGGATGTAAACCGTGCAACGTGTCACGTCGACCCAGAAATTGCCGATGGTTTTCACCGAGTGCCGCGCGAACCCGCGAATCATGGCCACGGCAACCGCGATTCCGACCGCGGCGGACACAAAATTCTGCACCGCGAATGCCGCCATATTCGTGAAGTAGCTGACTGTGGTGTCCGGTGAATAGGACTGCCAGTTCGTGTTCGTCGTGAAGCTGACCGCGTTGTTGAACGCCAGGTCCGGTGTCATCGGCGTGGCGTTCTGTGGCGCGTTCGCCGTCGAGAAGTGCATCGGGTTCAGCGGCAGATGCCCCTGCAGCCGCTGGATCACATACACAAAGAGCACGCTGAAAATGCTCAGCGAGATCATGGACGCTGCGTAACGCAGCCAGGTCTGCTCCTCATCCTCGCGGACTCCGCCAAGCCAATAAATCAGACGCTCGAGCGGCCGCAAGATCGGATGAAGCAACGTCCGCTGGCCCTCGAACACCCGGTACATGAACATGCCCACGGGCTTCGTAATGGCCAATATCACCAAGAAATAGATTACGATCAGCGCGATCCCAATAGCAGTCATCTCACCACCTCAAAATTTTTCCGGCCGCAACAGTGCGTACATCAGGTACACGAACAAACCCGCCGAAACGATTCCCGCGATCACGTATTCCACGGCAACCCCCTAAAGACGATCGGACGCCTTAGTGAACGCCCAAAGCACAACGAAAGAGACAATCAAGATCGCAACATAGAAAATATCCAGCACAATTCACCTCTCCCATTCCGCGGCGCTTGGATGAAACGTCTCCGCCGCCGCGGTTGCAAACCTTATCGATTCGGCGCACGCGACTCTTTTTCGATCACGCGATAGACGGCCGCGAGCCGCAGGCCATCGGACTGCGGCTCCGCGCGATCTTTCACCGCGGAATCGACGAAGACCACGTGATGTCCCATCTTTTGCAGCCTCCGCGCGAGCCGGCGTTCCCTGATCCTCCACCACTGAGAGCTTCCGCCGATGACGATCAGCGAATGTGGCGCCAGCGTCTGCTTCAAAGCCTCCACGCGGTCGCGGCAAAGCAGGATCCGAATCGCGATTTGTTCATCGATGATTTCTGCCTCCGCGACGAGATCGATGTAGCGTCGCTTCAAAATCTCAATCGCTACGTGCGGCCGGTCCAAAGAAATCTGGATTGGCACGACGTGCGGCGCGAGCAGCACAATGTCGGCGCCGAGGTGCCTCGCCAGATCCGCGGCAGCCTTCAATGCGGCCACAGTTCCATCGTGCGTGGTGTTGACCACGGTGACGCGCAGCTTCGGGTCCGGGCTCGCTTGCGGCACCTCAACGTGCGCGCCGGCCGCCGGAACCGCTTCCATCTCGCGTATGCGACTGCTCTCCATAGCCGCTACCGTAGACCCACGGAGCTAAGGGAGTCATAAACACGAAATAAATAATTCATAAATTCGCAACCCTCCATCAGTGCGCCACCTCGGACGGCACTTCCAGGCGGTATCCGACCCAAGGTTCTGTCAAAAGATACTTCGGGTTTCTCGACGACCGTTCGATTTTCTTCCGCAGTCGATTCACGAAAACGTGCAAATACTCCTGCTCGTCCCCGTAATCCGGTCCCCAAACGGCTTGCAGCAATTCACGGTGCGTAACGGTCCGGTTTGCGTGCGAGGCGAGATAGGAGAGCAGGTCAAATTCCTTGGACGTCAGCCGCACCGGGTCGCCGTGCGCGATCACCCTCCGAGCCTGAAAATCAATTTCTACTCCACCCAAGTGCAGGCTGGTGGCGCCCGACTCCGAATGAAAACTCGTTCTGCGAAGCGCGGCGCGCACGCGGGCCAGCAGTTCCGATATGCCAAACGGCTTGGTCACGTAATCGTCGGCGCCGGCGTCGAAAGCCTCGACCTTGTCGCGTTGGCCGTCGCGCACGGTCAGCATGATCACGGCAATATCCGACGTGGCGCGAATCTCGCGGCAGGTTTCGATACCGCTGATGCCGTGGAGATTGATGTCCAGCAGAACCAAGTCGTAGCGATCCGCGCGGAGGAGCTCCAGGGCGTCTTCTCCGCTGCGAGCGTCCGCAACCTCGTAGCCCTGTGCGACGAGCGTGGTTCGCATCACGCGCCGAATCTGCGGTTCATCGTCCACCACCAGGATGCGACCTTGATTCATACCCTCACCTCGCCCGAACCACGCCGTGCTTCGCGCCCCGCGTCGCGTCCGGCGGCCCACCATCTCCGCACGGCAATGCCCGACCACACAATCTCAACCAACCCAAACGGCCACGCGCCCTGAAGAAACCCGTAAGCCGAACCCAGCAGGCAGGCTCCAGCGAACCCGGCGGTGAACCAACGATTGCGTTTTTCGAGCGCGTAGCACACCACCATCGCGGTAACCGCAACCAGGCCAAAAATTGTGAGCGGCGTCACCCTGCACCCTGAACCCGGAAGTGACTGACCAGGTCAATTTCCCTTGTTCCGATACAAAGCTAGGCCGCAGCCACTAAGGAAGGCATAAATAGTTCATACGGAATTCGTAATGGCGGGCCCGGGAGGCGGCGCGGCGCTAGGAAACCGCCTACTTTATTACGCTGCGCTTTGAGAGGAAAGCTGCTATACTGTCCTTGCGCTTAACACTTCGGTTGTGGCAGTGCGGCTCTTCTGGTTCAGTAGTTGATCTAAGAATACCCGCCTTCAGTAGCCTCCTGACGTCTTCAAGCGTAGTAACCAAATTTAAGATAAGACTGGCAAAAACAAGTGGCCGCGCCGGGCCTCGAATTCGTGTGTGCCCCGCGACGCGCTGCCGCCAGCAAGAAAGCAAAATGCAGAATTTTTCAGAATTACCGATATCGTCGTACATGAAAGAAAGGCTGGCTGCGGCTCGTTTTACGATCCCCACGCCGGTGCAAGCCGCGGCGATCCCGCACGCGCTCGAAGGCAAGGATGTGCTGGCAACCGCGCAGACGGGAACCGGCAAGACGCTCGCGTTCCTGATTCCGATCATCGAACGCCTTCTGCCGCAAACCGCGCGCGAAGTTGCCGCGCTGGTGCTGGTTCCCACGCGGGAACTCGCCATGCAGGTCGTCGAGCAATACAACGCGCTGCGCGGCAGCAAGCTCTCGCCCGCGGCTCTGGTCGTCGGTGGATTGGCCGAAGGCCAGCAACTCAGCACGCTCCGCAAAGGAGCGCGCTTGGTGGTGGCAACGCCCGGCCGGCTCGAAGATTTTCTCGATCGAAGACTCATCCACTTCAGCGGATTGCAAACGCTCATTCTCGATGAAGCCGATCGCATGCTGGACATGGGATTTCTTCCCGCAATTCGCAGAATCGTGGCCGTGTTGCCCAAGCAGCGCCAAACTATGTGTTTCTCCGCCACGCTCGAAGCTTCTGTGGCGCATCTGGTGAATGGCTACATGAAGGATCCGGTTCGCCTGGCCTTCGGCTCCATCCTCAAGCCTTCGGAGAACGTGCGCCTTCAGGCGTTTGAAGTTCCTCTCGACGGCAAACAGGACGCGCTCAATCGCCTGCTCGCCAACGAAAAAGGCCGCTGCCTGGTTTTCGCGCGCACCAAACGCGGCACCGAGCGCATCGCCAAAAATCTGATTCGCGATGGCATCGGCGCCGCCATGATTCATGGCGATCGCTCGCAATCCCAGCGAATCGCGGCGCTCACCGGATTTCAGCAAGGCCGTTATCGCGTGCTGGTGGCCACCGACCTCGCTTCCCGCGGCATTCACGTGCAGGACATCGCTCACGTGATCAACTACGATTTGCCCGAAGTCGCGGAAAATTTCATCCATCGCGTCGGCCGCACCGGCCGCGCCGGCGGACGCGGCGTCGCTTCCACACTCTTCGCGCGAACGCAGCGCAGTGAGATGGATCAATTGGAACGCACTCTCGGCATTCGCATGGAACGCATGCGCATGGAAGGCGTGGCGCCCGCTCGCCCCGATCAGCCTGAACGATTCGATCGATCCAATCATTCCGATCGCGCCGAGCAATTCGAGCCGCGCAATCACCCTCGCGGCCGCGTGCATATCGCGGCCTCAGCTGGCGAAGCACGGCTCGGGCCGCGGCTCGTCGTCGCGCTTCCCGGCGAAGTCCTGCAATCGCACGGCGCTGTAAGCGCTGCCGATTGAAATCGCATTCGGTTTGAAACCAAGGGCCGGAAACTCGAGGCTACAATCGAGACCGGCCCGGCGTTTCACGCGGCGAGTGTCGCTCGCTTCGCTGGCGAACGCGAAGTACGTCACGCGCCCCAAAAGATAATCGAACGAATTCCCTTTCGCGGACATCTAACCGGATGTAGGACCGAGCGCTTGCCGGCGCAAGCCGCTGCGGCCATCAGAGGCATGCTTCGGGCGCATTTTAGCCGTCACCGTTCCGCAATTTCGCGCGGTTTTGCGTCCCGCGATTCCGGCTCCTCGAATGAACAGGACTTCACCAGCGAGCATCATCCTTCCCGAAACCGAAGAGCCGATCCGCGCCGAATTATTTAGTCTCGAGCGCCTCGAACAGCACGCCGAATCCCTCGCCGCCGCGCAAATTCTTACAAGCGATTCACGCAGCGGCCGCCCGCTGATTCCGCGCGTGATCGAAAACGGCCGCGTGCTTCTCGCCAGTTATCGCGCCATTGCAGGCGTGGTTCAATCGGAACAGACGATCACGCCAGCCGCGGAATGGCTGGTCGATAATTTCCACATTGTCGATGAACAACTCCGCGAAATTCAGGAAGATCTGCCGGTCGGCTACTACCGCAAACTGCCCAAGCTTGCTGCCGGACACCTCGAGGGCTATCCGCGCGTGTACGGCGTGGCTTGGGCCTTTGTTGCGCACACCGACAGCCGCTTCGACCCGGAATTGCTGCGCCGATTTGTGGCGGCTTATCAGCGCGTGCAACCGCTCACCATCGGCGAACTCTGGGCCATGGCCATCACGCTACGCGTGGTGCTGGTGGAAAATCTGCGCAGGATCGCCGAGCGCCTGGTTCGCAGCCGCGCCGCCCGCGCCGAAGCCGATGATTTGGCCGACCGCCTGCTCAATTCCGATCAACCCTCCGCGATTCTCCCTGCTCTGAAGAAATTCGAGAAAGCACCGTTGGAGCGCGCCTTCGCCGTGCAATTGATCCAGCGTTTGCGTGATCTCGATCCGAACGTTCGCCCGGTTCTCGAGTGGCTCGATCAGCGCCTCTCCGCCACCGGCACCAGCGCCGACGAAATCGTGCGCGCCGAACTTCAAGAACAAGGCGCCATGAGCATCTCCGTGCGCAACATCATCACCAGCATGCGCTCGATTTCCGCGTTCGACTGGCAGATTTTCTTTGAGAGCGTCAGCCTGGTCGACGAAATTCTCCGCGACGGCTCGCACTTCGCGGACATGGATTTTTCCACGCGCGACGATTATCGCCACGCCATCGAGGATCTATCCCGCGGATCGCGCCACTCGGAAATGGAAGTCGCCAAACGCGTCGTTCGGCGCGCGAAACAAAACATTCCGGATTCGCGCGAACCTCCCCACAATGGCGACCAACCCGCCGAGGATCGCCGCTCCGAGCCCGGCTACTACCTCATCTCTCGCGGCCGCCCCGCCTTCGAGCGCGAACTTGGTTTTCGCACTGGACTGAAGCACTGGCTGCTGCGCACCTACGTTCGCGCCGCCGTGCCCGGTTATCTCGGAACCATCGCGGTTGTAACTGCCATGATTCTGGCGCTGCCTCTGCTGCATTCCCGCGAAGAAGGTATGCATGCAAAGGGCCTCTTGCTTCTTGCTCTGCTCGCGGCCGTGCCCGCGTCGGATCTCGCGATCGCGCTGATTAACCGCGCCGTGATGGGCTTGCTCGGCCCGCGAAGATTGCCTCGCTTAGAGTTGAAAAACGGCATTCCTGCGGAATTGCGGACGATCGTGGTCATGCCCACGCTGCTCACGACTCCGGCGGAAGTCTCCGAACAAGTCGAACACTTGGAAGTGCACTATCTCGGAAATCCCGATGGAGATCTGCACTTCGCTCTGCTCTCCGATTGGGCGGACGCGCCGGCGGAGTCCATGCCCGGCGACGACGATCTGCTCGCCGCTGCCGTCGACGGCATCGCGCGCTTGAACAAGCGCTATGGCCCCGCTCCCGACGGCGGCAACCGTTTCTTCGTCTTCCATCGCAAGCGTGTCTGGAACCCAAGCGAAGGCAACTGGATCGGCTGGGAACGCAAACGCGGAAAATTGCACGAGCTGAATCAGCTTCTGCGCGGCGCCCAGGCCACCACCTTCACTCCCGTCGGTGGCCGCGCCCTCGCGCCGCCCGCCGGCGTTCGTTACGTGATCACCCTCGATGCGGACACGCGCATGCCCCGCCGCACCGCCATTCGCTTGGTCGGTACCATGGCCCATCCTCTGAATCGACCGCGGTTCAGCGCCGCGGACGGCCGCGTCGTCGAAGGCTACGCGATTGTGCAGCCGCGCATCACTTCTTCCCTGCCCATCGATCGCGAAGGTTCGCTCACGCAGAAAATTTTCTCGGGACCCAGCGGCATCGATCCCTACTCCGCGGCCGTTTCCGACGTCTATCAGGACCTTTTCCAGGAAGGTTCTTACACCGGCAAGGGCATTTACGAAATCGACGCGTTTGAAGCGGCCATGGCCGGCAAACCCCCGGAAAACGCGCTGCTCAGTCACGATTTATTTGAAGGCATCTTCGCCCGAGTGGCCCTCGCCACAGACATTGAGCTGTTTGAAGAATTCCCCTCGCGCTATGGCGCCGTCGCTGCCCGGCAGCATCGCTGGGCCCGCGGAGATTGGCAGCTCCTGCCGTGGATTTTCGGGCGCCCGCGCTCGCTAACCAACAAACGCGATCGCGTAAGGATTCCCGCGATCGGCCGATGGAAAATGCTCGACAATCTGCGCCGCACGCTTTCCGCGCCCGCCGCTTTCTTGACGCTGCTCGCCGGCTGGCTGCTGCCGCCGTCATCGCCGTGGCTCTGGACTCGATTCGTTCTCACCACAATCGCGATTCCTTCCCTGCTGCCGTTTATCCTCGGCCTGCAATCGCGCCGCAAGGGCATCTCGAAGCGAAGCCATTTCCGCTCCGTGCTCAGCGACCTTGAACTCGGCGCCTCTCAATTCGGTTTGTCCGTAACGTTTCTCGCCTATCAGGCGTGGCTAATGTCCGATGCGATTGTGCGCACATTTGTCCGCTTATTTATCACCCACAAAAATATGCTCGAGTGGATCACGGCCGCGCAGTCCAAATTGATGGCCGATTCCAAATTGGCTGTGACCTTCCGGCGCATGGCTCCGGGCGTTCTCCTTTCTCTTGGGGCCGCGGTCGCCGTCGTTTTCGGTCGGCATCAGGCCCGGGCCGCCGCCGCTCCCTTCCTTATTCTTTGGGCCGCGGCGCCCGCCGTGGCGCGCTGGATCAGTTTGCCGCCGGAGTTGTCGGGCGCAAGCCGTCTCTCTCCGCGCGAGGCACTCAGATTGCGCTCAATTTCGCGGCGCACCTGGCGTTTCTTTGAAGCCTTCGTCACGCCGGCCGAGCATTCGCTTCCTCCCGACAATTTTCAAGAAACGCCCCGGCCCGTCCTCGCTCACCGGACTTCGCCCACCAACATCGGCCTCTATTTGCTTTCCACCCTCGCCGCCGGCGATTTCGGATGGATCGGCACGCTCCACGCCGTCGAACGTCTGGAAGCCACGCTCGAAACCATGGGCCAGATGGAATTGTGCCGCGGCCATTTTTACAACTGGTACGACACAACCGATATTCGTCCGCTCGAGCCGCGCTACGTCTCCACAGTCGACAGCGGAAATCTCGCCGGGCATCTGCTCACTCTCGCTAACGCCTCGCGCGAGCTTATCGACAAATCGACGCTCGGTCCTCAAGTCCTCGCCGGGATGGAAGATGCCATCCGATTGTTGCGCGACGGACTTGACGCCATGGCGGACGCGCCGCGCACGCACCTCGTAACCCGAAAGCATCTCGCGAATGCCATCGATATTTTGGCCGCGTCGCTCGACACCGTTCCATTCGATGCCGTCGATTGGGCCATGCGCCTGTCGGAATGGAGAGCCCAGGCGCGCACCGTGGCGGATATCGCCCAGGCCCTGGTTCAGGAACTCGGAAATGTCGCCGAATCCGAGCTGGGCGTCTGGTCGGCCGCGTTGAGCGATGCGGTGGAAAGTCACGCGCGCGACGCGCAAATCCTGATTCCTTTCGCTCGCTTGGATTCAAAACAGATCGCGCGCATTGCGCAGCTTCGCCGCGAACAATCGCCCGAGTGGCTCGCGATCGAGCCGTTCCTCCAATCCGTTCCCAAGCTCGCCGACGCTCCGGATCGCTTTGACGGCGCTCTCACTGAACTCGCGTCGCTACGCAATCGTCTGCTGAGCGTTTCAACAGAAGATGCCGACGCACTCGCGCGCATCGATGCGCTTTCGGAAGCCCTCCTGCAATCGGCGGCCGATGCCGCTTCCCTCATTCGGCGGCTTTCGACGATCGCGCAGACGGCCGACCGTATCTTCCAATCCACGGAGTTCGGATTTCTGTTCGACGAAGCGCGCAAGCTTTTCTCGATCGGCTATCGCCTCACCGACGGAACTCTCGATCCCAACTGCTATGACTTGCTCGCATCCGAAGCGCGTCTCGCGAGTTTCATCGCCATCGCCAAGGGAGAAGTTCCCGCGTCGCACTGGTTTCGCCTGGGTCGCGCGCTCACGCCGGTGGGTCGCGGCTCCGCGCTGATTTCCTGGTCGGGCTCGATGTTTGAATATTTGATGCCCGCGCTGGTGATGACTTCTCCGGCCGGCAGTCTGTTGACGCAAACATACGAATTGGTCGTGCGCCGCCAAATCGAGTATGGCGCCGAGCGCCGCGTCCCGTGGGGCGTGTCGGAATCGGCCTACAACGCGCGAGACCTCGATCTGACTTATCAATACTCGACCTTCGGCGTGCCTGGCCTCGGCCTCAAGCGCGGCCTCAGCGAGGATCTGGTCATCGCGCCGTATGCCACCGCTCTTGCGGCCATGATCGATCCCGTTGCCGCCACGCACAATTTCGCGCGTCTTGAAAAAGCCGGCGGGCGCGGCGCCTACGGATTTTACGAAGCCATCGATTACACGCGTTCGCGCGTGCCCGAGGACAAAGAAGACGCCGTGGTCTACGCGTACATGGCGCATCACCAGGGAATGTCTCTGGTGGCGCTGGCCGATGTGCTGAACGACGGCGCCATGCGCAGCCGTTTTCACGCCGCGCCCATGGTGCAGGCCACGGAATTACTCCTCCAAGAGCGCACGCCGCGCGACGTTCCCGTGGCCCGGCCGCGCGCTGAGGAAGTTTCCGCCGCGGCGCAAGTCCGCGAACTTCAGCCGCCGGTGGTGCGGCGATTCTCAAGTGCGCACAGTCCGACGCCGCGCACGCACCTGCTCTCAAACGGTCGATACGCCGTCATGCTCACCTCTGCGGGCTCGGGCTATAGCCGCTGGCGCGACCTGGCCATAACGCGCTGGCGCGAGGACGTGACGCGCGATTGCTGGGGCAGCTACATTTATCTTCGCGACGCGCAATCCGGCGAAGTGTGGTCTGCGGGCTATCAGCCCAGCGGCGTCGAACCTGACGCGTACGAAGTTTCTTTTTACGAAGACCGCGCCGAATTCATCCGGCGCGACCACGCGCTGACCACCGTGCTTGAGGTCGTGGTCTCGCCCGAAGACGATGCCGAGAGCCGGCGCGTTTCCATCACCAACCTCGGCACGCGCGCGCGCACCATCCAAATCACCTCTTACGCGGAGATTTGCCTCGCGGCGCAGGCCGCCGACGTGGCACATCCCGCGTTCTCCAACCTTTTTGTCGAGACCGAGTTTTTCGCCGACATTGGCACGCTGCTGGCCACGCGGCGAAGACAATCCGCCAAGGAGAGCCCTGTTTGGGCCGCGCAGGTGGTTGTCGCGGAAAGCGAAGCTGTCGGCGATGTGCAGTATGAATCGGATCGCGCGCGCTTTTTGGGCCGCGGCCGCGATCTCCTCAATCCTGTTTCGATTCTCGATGGCCGGCCGCTCTCGAATACCGCCGGCCCGGTGCTCGATCCCATTTTCAGTCTGCGCCGCACCGTGCGCATTCCTCCCGGAGCCACTGTGCGCGTCACGTTCTCGACCATCGTCGCGGAAACCCGCGAGCAGGTCCTTGATCTCGCCGATAAGTATCGCAGCGCATCCACATTTGAGCGCACGCTCGAGCTCGCCTGGACGCAGGCGCAAGTGCAGCTTCGTCATCTGGGTATCGACCTCGACGAGGCCCACGTGTTTCAGCGCCTCGCGAACTTCATGCTCTACGCGGACGATTCGCTGCGGCCCTCTTCCGAAGTGCTCAGCAGCACAACCCTGGAAAGATCCGCGCTGTGGGCTCACGGAATTTCCGGCGATTTGCCCATCGTACTGGTGCGCATCGACGAAGCCGAAGATATCGAAATCGTGCGCCAGTTGCTGCGCGCTCACGAATACTGGCGCACCAAGCAACTCTTCGCCGATTTGGTTATTCTCAACGAAAAGTCCGCGTCGTATGCGCAGGAACTCGAGACCACTCTCGACGGGCTCGTGCGCGGCAGCCGCATGCGCCTGAATCTCAGCCCGGACGACGCGCACGGTGGGATCTTCCTGCTGCGCGCGGACCTGATCTCTCCTCGCGAACGCGCGCTGCTTCAATCCGTGGCGCGCGCCGTGCTTCTCAGCCGGCGCGGCACATTGTCGGAACAAGTCGCCAGGTCGCAGCGCGCCGAAGGCGCAGCGCCTCCGCCGCCGCGGCCCGTGCGCACGGCCAAGCGCTTGGACGTGGCGCTTCCGCAGCACGCTCTGGAATTCTTCAATGGTCTCGGCGGCTTTGCCGACGAAGGCCGCGAGTACGTAACCGTGCTCGGCGAAGGTCTGCGCACGCCCGCGCCCTGGATCAACGTGATTGCAAATCCCTCGTTTGGCTTTTTGGTGTCGGAATCCGGCTCCGGCCACACCTGGTCTCTCAACAGCAGCGAAAACCGGCTCACACCTTGGTCGAACGATCCCGTCAGCGATCCGCCGGGAGAATCCATTTACATTCGAGACGAAGTCACCGGCGAAGTTTGGAGCCCGACGGCGCTGCCGATTCGCGACGAACTCGCGCCATACATCGCGCGACATGGCCAGGGCTACAGCCGATTCCAGCACGGCTCGCGCGGCATCCTGCTGGATCTGGTGCAATTCGTGCCGCAGGAAGATCCGGTGAAAATCTCGCGTCTGGTTCTCGAAAACGATTCCGGCCGCGCGCGGCGTCTTTCCGTTACCGCCTACGTGGAATGGGTGCTGGGCACTTCGCGCGGCGCCGCGGCGCCTTACATCGTTACCGAGCTCGACGCACAGTCGCGCGCGATGTTTGCGCAAAGCGAATGGGGCGGAGAATTCGGCGGAAGAATTGCGTTTGCGGATCTGGCCGGCAAACAAACTTCGTACACGGGCGATCGCACGGAATTCCTCGGCCGCAACGGAAGTTCCGCGCGTCCCGCGGCGCTGGAACGCGGCGGCGCGCTTTCGCGGAAGGTGGGAGCGGGTCTCGATCCGTGCGCGGCGCTGCAAACTTCGATCGACTTGCGCCCCGGCGCGCGGGTGGAGATCGTGTTTTTTCTCGGACAAGCGGAAAACCGAGAGCAAGCGCGCGCGTTGCTCGCAAAATACCGTGCGGCGGATTTGGACGCGATTTTCGCGGGCGTGACGCGCCGTTGGGACGACGTGCTCAACACCGTGCACGTGACCACTCCCGATCCCGCGATGAATCTGATTCTGAATCGCTGGCTGCTCTATCAAACGCTGTCGTGCAGAATTTGGGCGCGAGCGGCGTTCTATCAATTGAGCGGCGCGTACGGTTTCCGCGATCAGTTGCAGGACGTGATGGCGCTGTGCGTCTCGGACCGCGCGGTCGCGCGCAAGCATCTGCTGCGCGCAGCCGGGCGGCAGTTCATCGAAGGCGACGTGCAGCATTGGTGGCATCCGCCCTCCGGACGCGGCACGCGCACGCGCATTTCCGACGATCTCTTGTGGCTGCCGTACGCCGTCGTGCGTTTTCTCGAAGCCACCGGCGACCTGACCGTTCTGGACGAAACAGTTCCCTTCCTCGAAGGCGAAGTCCTCGCGCCGAGACAAACGGAATCTTATTTCGAGCCGCGCATTTCCGAAATTTCCGCGACGCTGTTTGAGCATTGCGCGCGCACGATCGACCGAAGTCTCGCGGTGGGAAGTCACGGCCTGCCGCTGATCGGCACCGGCGATTGGAACGATGGATTCAATCGCGTCGGCGAATTGGGCAAGGGAGAAAGCGTTTGGCTCGGCTGGTTCTTGCACACGATCCTCTGGGAATTCTCCAAGGTTGCGGATGCGCGCGGCGAGCGCGATCGCGCCGAAGCCTGGCGCTTGCACGTGAGCGCGCTCAAAGCGGCGCTGGAGCGCGAAGCCTGGGACGGCGGATGGTATCGCCGCGCGTATTTCGACGACGGTACGCCGCTCGGCTCGGTCGAGAATTCGGAATGCCGTATCGATTCCATCGCGCAATCCTGGGGCGTGATGAGCGGCGCGGCCGAACCCGGCCGGATCGCGCGCGCCATGTCCGCCGTCGATCAACAATTGGTGCGCCGGCCCGAGGGCTTGGTGCTGCTCTTCACGCCGCCGTTCGATCATTCGTCACCCGATCCCGGTTACATCAAAGCGTACCTGCCGGGCATTCGCGAAAACGGCGGGCAGTACACACACGCGGCGGCGTGGACTACGATTGGTTTCGCGGAACTCAGCGACGGCGACAAGGCCGTGGAATTATTCCGCATGCTGAATCCGATCACGCGCAGCGACTCGCGCTCGAGCGTGCAACGCTACAAAGTAGAGCCGTATGTTTTGGCCAGCGACGTTTACTCCGAGCCTCCTCACGTGGGGCGCGGCGGGTGGACGTGGTACACAGGTTCATCGGGATGGCTGTATCGCGCGGGCATCGAATGGATTCTGGGATTTCGCGTGCACGGGATGATGCTTTCGATCGATCCGTGCATTCCGCGGAACTGGCCGGGCTATACGATCGATTTCAAATATCACTCGGCGACGTATCGAATCAAAGTTGAAAACCCTTCCAGCGTCACGCGCGGCGTGGCGCTGGCCGAACTTGACGGAAAGCTGCTGCATGGTCCGGCCACGATTCCGCTGGTTGACGACGCTGCGGTGCATCAACTTCACATCGTGCTCGGCTGAACGCCCCACAACCAAAAACGTCTCCAAAAAACGTTCCGATCAGCGGCGCTTATCTGAATCGAGGAACGTTCCCTGCTGCAGCTCGCTGAACGCGGCGCGGAGCTGCTCCTGCGTGTTCATCACGATGGGGCCGTACCAAGCGACGGGCTCTTCGAGCGGCTTTCCGGAAACGAGCAGGAAACGGATGCCATCGTTGCCGGCTTGCACCACGACTTCATCGCCGCGATCGAAGAGCACAAGCGAGCGATCCTCGGCGTCTTTCGGCGGAGCGGTGTCCAGCCAGCCGACGGATTCCGTGGGCACGGCGAGCGGGCCGGATGCGTTGCAGAATTTTCCATCGCCCGAAAAAATATAAGCAAAGGCCTGGCGCATGGTCTCGACCGGAAGAGTTTTTCGTCTGCCGGGCGGCACAGAGACGTCGATGTAAATCGGATCGGCGGCAATGCCTTCGACGGGGCCGCGTTTCCCCCAGAATTCGCCGCAGACGATCCGCACGCGCGTGCCGTCGTCGTCAATGATTTCCGGAATTTCCGGGGCTGTCACTTCCTGATAGCGCGGCGCGGTCATCTTGAGCGAGGCGGGGAGATTGGCCCACAACTGAAAGCCGTGCATGCGGCCATCGGGACCGCCCTTGGGCATTTCCTGATGGATGATGCCGCGGCCGGCGGTCATCCATTGAATGTCGCCGGCGGCGATGGCGCCGCGATTGCCCATGCTGTCGCCGTGCTCGACGGTTCCGGCGAGAACATAAGTGATGGTTTCGATGCCGCGATGCGGATGCCAGGGAAAACCGGCGAGATAATCCTCGGGCACATCGTTGCGGAAATCGTCGAGGAGGAGGAACGGATCGAAATCTTTCGTATTGTCGAATCCGAAGGCGCGGCGGAGATGAACTCCGGCGCCCTCGATGGTCGGCTTCGATCTGATGAGCCGCTTCACTGGTCGAATTGACGTAAACGCCTCCCGTGCTGCAGAAATCGTTCGTTCTGAATCGTGCCGGAACGCGCCGAGATTAGTGCGCGTTCAAGCTGTGGATTTCGGCGATGTAACCGCCGGGAAATTCCACGATGGCGGAAGTCCGGTCAGACATCTTGTACGCCGGCGAGAGAACCGTTGCGCCGCTGGCTTTGGCTTTTTCGAGCGTGGCGCTGAGATCCTGCACTTCGTACCCGGTGATTTCACGGCCGAAGGGATATGGCAAGTGCCCATGAGTGACGAACACCTGCATGTTGCCGAAGGCTGAGGTGATTCGTATGCGCCGGTAAGTTTCTCCGGGGCGGCCGATTTCGCCGGCGTCGGCGTGGGGATCGTCCGAGATCACTTTGCCGTGGGAGAAGGCTACGAAATCATTGACGAAAGTGACCGCGTCGTCAGGCGAAACATAGACGCGGTTATCCGGAATCGTGGCGAGAGGCGGAGACGAGGGGGGGTGAAGTGCGAGTAGAGTTGCATCATCAGGCCGCCGGGCCACTGGATCACGGCGTCGTTTCCGATCGGGTCTTTCCATGGCGCAACGATCACTTCGGCTCCATCGGCGCGAGCGTCGCGAAGCGCCGTGTCCATGTCCGTGACGAGATATCCGGTGCGTTCCTGTCCGATCGGAAACGGGATCGGAGTTTGGAACGCGAAGACGGACAACGCACCGACCGGAGTCGACAAAAATTGCCATTCTTCGCTGCTCGGCACGGGCAAGACATTTACGACGATGCGTTTCGATGCCTGGCCGCCGAAGGTGGCCGCTATGCTGGCGACGAAGGCGCTAAGGTTGCTGGGCGAGACACAGACGTGCGTGGAATCGTACTGCGGCCCGACGGCGACACCCGCATCGGGCGCGGACGCGGCGGCCTGACCGCTGGCCGCGATGGCCGCGAACGGAAGAAAGAGGATGGCCGCTAGAATCAGCGGCCATCCTTGTGGCTTCGAGTTAACGCTGTGTTGCATGAGCATCTATTTCCTCTACTTCCCCGCCGGGTTCGGCGGAGCGATTACGCCGAGGCGGAACGCTGCGCCTGAATAAAGGCGAGGAGTTCCGCGTTGATCTGGTCTTTCAAAGTGGAGCACATGCCGTGCGGCGCGCCGGGAATGATTTTCAGGACGGCGCCTTTGATAATTCTGGCCTGCAGGAGAGACGCATCGGCGTAGGGCACGATCTGATCGTCGTCTCCCTGAAGGATGAGCGTGGGCACGTCGAACTTCTTCAGGTCTTCGTTCTGATCGGTTTCCGAAAATGCCTTGACGCATTCGTAGACGGCATTGATACCGCACATCATTCCCGCAAGCCAGAACGAATCGCGCAAGCCTTGCGAGACTTTGGAGCCGGGCCGATTCGCGCCATAGAAGGGCGCGCTCAAGTCCTTCCAGAACTGAGAGCGGTCGGCCTGGATTGCGGAGCGGATTTGATTGAGCGCCTCGATGGGCGTGCCGCCCGGATTGGAGGGCGACTTGATCATGATGGGAGGAATGGCGCTGATCAACACGGCCTTGGCGACGCGTTTCGTGCCGTGGCGGGCGATGTAGCGAGCGACTTCACCGCCGCCGGTGGAATGGCCGACGTGAATGGCGTCCTTCAGATCGAGTTTTTGGACGAGCTCGGCGAGATCGTCGGCGTAGGTGTCCAGGTCGTTGCCGCCCCACGGCTGGCTTGATCGGCCGTGGCCGCGGCGATCGTGCGCGACGCAGCGGTATCCGCGGTTGGCCAGAAACATCATTTGATCCTCGAACGCGTCCGCGTTGAGCGGCCAGCCGTGACTGAAAACTACGGGTTGTCCTGTGCCCCAATCCTTATAGTAAATCTCGGTGCCGGCTTTGGTGGTGAATGTAGCCATGTGATTCCTCCTGGCGCGAAGGGCGCCGGTTCACGCTGACGGATACCACGATTGGTGGATGGGCGCAATTACGCGGCTGTGAATATCAAATGATCGCCAGCGGCTAGGATTTTTCGGGGTCATACGCTGCTCCAATTGGGACGGGGTATATACACCCCCGTATGTTTTGCGTAAGTATTGCAAACAAAGGGGATGCAGGGAAAGAGTGCGGATGAGTGTGAAAACAAAGGGATGTAATGTTCTTTGTTTTGAGCGAGTTGCGCACTCTTTTGCGAGAGATTGAAAACAAAGGGGCTGCAGAGCGGGTTTGATGCAGATGAGTGCAGGGTTTGGCGAGGCTGGATATGCCCGGCGGTGCGCGGCGGCCGGGAAAGAAGCGGCGTTTCGAGGAATTGTTGCGCGTTCATACCGACTTGTAGCACAGGTCTTTTAGATTCGTCAACAGTATTTTGTGAGTATAGTGTTCGAATAGAGTTTTCGAAACCAGATGGAGGGCGCTCGCCGGCGGCATTCGAAAAGAGTGCGCCGCCCGCACGGGCTTGACAGGGGACGGGACGGCACAGCGCGCAGCTGTCACACCGCGCGTGACTCTGCGCCACCAGCGTGATCGAAGAGGGATTCTTCGACTGCGGCACGACTCGTCCGCGCAGCGCGGACGAGAAGAAAAAGAGTCGCGCCTCCGCTCAGAATGACCACGCTCGCTGTGGGGCGCCGCACGACGTGGGCGAACACAGCGTGGGCACGCGACGAAATGAACCGGGCCCAGCCGATCAGAGAAAATTCAAGAGCGCGTCGGCGGTGGCCTTGGGCTGCTCTTCCATCAACCAATGGCCGGCGTTTGGCACGACCACGACAGTTACGTCCGTTGCGACCAACTTCATTTGATCTCCGAGCGCAACGCCCAGAGATTTATCGCCGCCGATGGAGAGAACCGGCATGGTTAGCTTGGTTTGAGAGAATTGCGCGAAATCGGTGGCGGCTTTTTGGAAAGAAACGAAATAGGCCCATCCGGCTCTCATGCGGCCGGGGCGCGAATAGGCCGCGGTGTAGGCCTCGCGATCGGCTTCAGGAATGGAATGCGTTTTATCGGCGGCAAAATCGTCCCAGTAATAATTGAAATAGATGCGTTCGCGGCCCTGGACCAGTGCTTCCGGAGTGGGGCCGTGGAAACGAAAGTGCCAGAGGTTGGGGCTGTTGTAGATCGCTTCCCAACCTGGGACGCCGGGCAGAAAGGCGTCCATGACCACGAGTTTCTGAACCTCGAGTGGGAACTGCGCGGCGTAGGCATAGGCCACCATGAGGCCGATGTCGTGGCCGACGACGCTGGCTTTCTCAATGCCCAGCGAACGAACCAGCGCGTGAATGCGAGTGGCGGCGGTGGTCAGATCGAGACCGTCGGCGGGAATCGAGGAATCGCCGATGCCGGGAAGATCGGGGGCGATTACCGTGAATTTTTCGCCGAGGGCGGGGAGAATCGGTGTCCACATGCGGGAGGTCTCGGCGTATCCGTGGAGCAATATCACGGCTGGGCCGTGGCCGCCGATGGTGTAATGAATCGTCGCGCCGGCAACGTCGGCGTCGTGAGAGACGAATCCATTGTCGGCGGCTTGGACGCGAACCGCCGCTGGAAGCAACAGGAAAACCAGGCACGCAAAGATCAGGCGGAGAGATCGGCGAGAACGAAGAACGGATTCCATGGGGGCTCCGGTCGAATTTATTTGGTGATCGCTATTGGGCCGCTGGCGGCCAGCGATGAACGAACTAGCGATTCTGCGGGAAATCTTACACACGGCGAAGGGCACGCGGCAAGAGGGGCGGGAGTTTGATCTTCGCATGCTTCGCGAGCGAGTTTTTGCGCGGCGCAGTGGGCGATTATTGGAGGACGGCTTGGGGGATGCCGGAGGCGAGCAATTTTGCGAACTGGTCGGCGGGGACGGGGCGGCTGAAATAATAGCCCTGGGCCTCGTCGCAATCGTGGGCTTGGAGGAAGGCGAGTTCTTCGCGCGTTTCCACACCTTCGGCGACGACGCGCAGATTGAGATCGCGGCCCATGGAGATGATGGCGGTGACGATGGTGTTCTCGCCGGGAGCGGTGGAGATTTGGCGGATGAAGGATTGGTCGATCTTCAAGGAATCGATGGGAAATTTAGTGAGATAGCTCAAGCTGGAGTAGCCGGTGCCGAAATCGTCGACGGCGACTTGCACGCCTTTGGCCCGGAGATTCGCGAGGATTGATTGGGTGGTGCCGACGCGCTTCATCAAAATGCTTTCGGTGAGTTCGAGCTCGAGAAATTTCGGATCGAGGCCGGATTGATCGAGAATGGCGAAGACGCCGTCGAGAAAATGGTCGTCGCGGAACATCACGGCGGAGATGTTCACGGACATCTTGGTTGCGATCAGGCCGGAATCGGCCCAGGCGCGCGCCTGTTTGCAGGCTTCGCGAAGAACCCAATTGCCGATGGGCAAGATCAGGCCGCAATCTTCGGCAACGGGGATGAATTGCGCGGGAGAGACGAGGCCGCGCGTGGGATGCGTCCAACGGATCAAGGCTTCGGCTCCGGTGATCTCTCCGGAGCGCAGATCGATCATGGGCTGATAGTGCAGAGCAAATTCGCGGCGCTCGAGGGCGCGGCGCAGACTCTCCTCGACGGATTGGCGCTCGACGGCGCGGACGTTCATCTCGGGCTTGAAGAATTGATAGCGCTGGCGGCCGTGTTCTTTGGCTTGGTACATGGCGGTGTCCGCGTTCTTGATGAGCGTTTCGGCATCGAGCCCGTCGTCTGGATAAACGCTGACGCCGATGCAGGTGGTCAAGTGAAGTTCGTGGCCGCCGATGGAATAAGCGTCAGCGACAGATTGCAGAATTCTTTTCGCGCTGATGGCTACGCCCTCGGCATGATCCACGGCCGAAAGCAACACGACGAATTCATCGCCGCCCTGGCGGCTCACGGTGTCCGAGGCACGCACGCAATCGACCAGGCGCTTGGCGATGGATTGAAGAAGCTGATCGCCGATCGGATGACCGAGGGAGTCGTTGATATGTTTGAAACCATCCAAATCCAAAAACAACACCGCGACTTTTTTCCCATGGCGCGGGGCGAGGGCGATGGCGCGGCTGACGCGATCATTGAGGAGCAGGCGGTTGGGCAAGCCAGTGAGAAAATCGTGTTGCGCGGAATGGGCCATCTCGAGCGCCATGGCCCGGGCCGCACTGACGTCTCGAAAAACCAGGACGGTTCCGCTAAGCCGGCCTTCGGCATCATGGATCGTAGAGACGGAGTCTTCGATGGGAATCTGCAGGCCGTTGCGCGGAATGAGAATGCAGTTTGACGGCAGCTTCATGATTTGGTTTTGGCGGAGCGCCGACGCCATTGGAATCGGCGAGGTCTCGCGGGGCGAGGCGTGCAGGATGCGGAACACTTCGGCGACGGGCCGGCCGACGGCTTCTTCCCACACCCAGCCGGTCATTTTTTCGGCGACGGCGTTGAGGAAGGTGATGTTGCCGGCGATGTCGGTGCAGATGACGGCGTCGCCGATGGAGTTGAGCGTGACCTGGGCGCGTTCCTTTTCGATGAACAGCGCCTGTTCCATGGCGATGCGCGCGGCCTGTTCTGCGAGAAGAGCGGCGCCGGCATTGCGCACGGGGATTTCGATGCCCGCCGCATCTTGCGGCGCACGCTGAAGATTCTGCTTTCGCACGCGGGGCCACGTCAGGACGGCGAAGAAGATTTCGGGGAGGAGCAGCCACGCGGACAGAGTGAAGAGCGCTAGTTCCAGCGCCGCGCTGTTTTTCATGGCGAGGACTCTGGGGAGGGCGGTGATCAGGAATTCCGTGTGGAACGCCCAACCGATCGCGACGAGGTATCCGAGGCCGGCCAGGCAGATGGCGGTCGCCGCGCAGTAGAGCCGCAGAAATGTGAGAAGACGGACGTTGGGCCTAGACATCGAAAATCCAGACAGTGATACCTGTGCACACGAGAGTTCCGATCTAAAGAGAGGGAGAAAAATCCAGGTGCCTTGCCAAGATTACTGAAGGGGAATCTATTGTGACGGAATGCGCGGGGTATTCAAGACAGATCGGCAGCTGGCGTGCCTAGTAGGCCATCCACGCTGACGAGGATCGTCATGCGCGGGAGCAGTGACTCGGGCACGAGCAAGAGCGACGGGCGGCGACGCCGCAGCTACTTGGAAATTTTAATTTTGGGGAATTTGCGCCTGACCGCGGCGACGACGGCGGCGTGTTCCGGCTTTCCCGAGCTTCTGGCGAGGGCATCGCGCGCGTGAGCGGCGTCGGGGATCGGATATTTTCTGTCGCGTTCTTCGGCGAAGTCGGACTTGGGGAGTCTTTTTCTGGCAGACGTGGTTAGTTTGGCCATGATTGAGAATCCTCCTTCCTATTTTAGCGCGCTCTTTTTACAGAGCCCGCACTCCTTAGATTGACTTAGCGGAAACTTCGGTGCGAACTTTTTCGGGCGCCCGACGGCGCTCCTGCGTCTCGACCGGTGCGCAACGCTGCCGCCATCAGGATTCACGCGGCTTTGAGTGCCTTGCTCTTGGACGCGATGCCTTCGAGCAGATCATTCCACGATTTGACGAAGGAGGCGGCGCCTTCGTCCTGAAGTTGCGCGCCGAGGGCGTCAACGTCAATGCCGGCCTTGGCGAATTTGGCGAGCACTTCGTCAGAGAGATGAGCGCGCGAGAGCAAAGTGTCGCCGATGTCGGTCTGGTTGGAGAGGGCTTTCAGAGTGGCCTCGGGCATGGTGTTGACGGTGAAAGGCGAGGCGAGGGCTTCGATATACAAAGTGGGCGAGGCCTTCGGATCCTTGGTGCCGGTGCTGGCCCAGAGGACGCGCTGGTAACGCGCGCCGGCATTGAGGGTGCGCTGCCAGCGTGGTGAATCGAGTAGCAAGCGGTAGGCTTTGTAGACCTGGCCGCCGATCGCGATGCCGAGTTGATTGTGCAGCGGCTCGGGGACTTTGCTGGCGACGGCGACGTCCCAGCGGCTGATGAACAGCGAAGCTACCGAGCCGACTTCGGGATTGAGGCCGGCGGCGATGCGGCGTTCGATGCCGCGCAGATAGGCTTCGGCGGCGGCGACATATTGCGCGGTGGAGAAAAGGAGCGTGACGTTGATGGGCACACCGGCGAAGATGGCTTCCTCGATGGCGGGGAGGCCTTCGGGCGTGCCGGGGATCTTAATGAAAAGATTGGGGCGCGCGGCGCGAGCGTGAAGAGCTTTGGCCGCGGCGAGAGTACCGGCGGTATCGTGCGCGAGCAGGGGCGAGACTTCGAGGGAGACCCAGCCGTCGACGCCGTTGGTGCCATCGTGGACGGGGCGAAACAAATCTGCGGCTTGGGCGAGGTCTTCGAGCGCGAGCTCGAAGAAGAGCGCCTCGCTCGATTTGCCGTCCTTCAATTTCTGGCGGATGGAGTCGTCGTAGTCGCGGCTGTTCTTGAGCGCGTTATCGAAAATTGTGGGGTTCGAGGTGAGGCCGGTGACGGAGAGCTCCTCGATATAACGGCGGAGCGTGCCGCTGGTCAATAGACCGCGGGTGATGTTATCGAGCCAGAGGCTCTGGCCGAAATCGTGAAGTTTCTGGGTGGCTTTCATGATCGTATTCCTCCGACTCGCTTACTCTTTAGATGCGGTGATCGCCATGGTTGGCGCATGCTCACCGATGGCCTCGGCCTCGATCGGCCTGAATTCGATGCGGACGTATCTTGCCGCTAAATCGGTCGCATAGATTTTATGAATATCCCGGGGCTGGCTCAAGTAGAGAATTTTTTCGCGCTTGGCGGTATCCTTGGCGGACCCACATGAGGCATACAGCCAGCGCGCTCAGGAATTCCGCGTTCAAGAGTTTCTTAAGGCAATCGCATTCTATCAAAACGATTCGGAAAGATGCGGCGGGAGTAGTCACCGAAGCCAAGTTGGGAGCATCTTATGCCTGTGTCGCGTTCCGCACAGAGACACGTTTTGAGCCGGCGCGTTCGTAGACTGACGCCGAAGCGCGCGCTGCTGCTCGGCGCGATTTTGTTCAGCTGGAGTGCGGCGGCGTTTGCGCAAGACGCATCCGGATCGCAGGGAGCGAACCCGTATGCGGGCAGCGTGCCGGCAACGGCCACTCCGGGCGTGCTGCCGCTTTCGATGCTGGATGCGATCAATCAGGGATTGCGGCAGAATCTCGGCGTGCTTCTTTCCAACGCGAACACGGAATTGGCGCGGGGCGAACGCTGGGAGGAATTGAGCGCGCTGCTTCCGCACGCGACCGCGGAACCTTTGATCGATGCGTCGAAAGTAAATCTCGCCGAGGAAGGTCTTAGTAGTCTTCCCATCCCCGGACTCACATTGCCACGATCGATAGGGCCGTTTTCCTACTTTGACGCGCGTGCGAACGTGACGCAGACGATTTTCGATTGGCAATCGATCAGCAATGTGCGTGCGGCGGGACAGAGCGTGAAGTCGTCGGAATTTTCGTATCAGGATGCGCGCGATTTGGTGGTGCTCGCCGTGGGCCTCACTTACTTGCAGGCAATCGCCGACGAGGCGCGCATTGAGTCGACGGAAGCGCAAGCGAACGCGGCGCAGGCGGTGTACGACCAAGCGTCGGATCAGGTGAAGGCGGGAACGTCCGCGCCGATCGATGGCTTGCGGACAAAGGTAGAGTGGCAGACGCGGCAGCAGGAATTTATTCAAGCGACGAACGACTTTGCGGTCGAGAAGCTGGTGCTGGCGCGCGCGATTGGATTGCCGCCGGGACAGGAATTTGAACTGACGGACAAATCGCCGTACCAGCCGATCGAGGGGATGACGGTGGAAGCGGCGCTGACACGCGCTTACGCCTCGCGCGCGGATTATCAAGCGGCGCTGGCGGACCAGCGCGCCGCGGCGTATTCGCGGCAGGCCGCGGTGGCCGGCTACTTCCCTTCGCTGAATTTTTCGGCGGATTACGGAATAGGCGGAGAGCATCCTTCGACGGAGACGACCGTCGGCGACGTGCGCGGAACGCTGATCATTCCGATCTTCGAGGGCGGCGTGGTGCACGGGGACATTCTGGTGGCCGACGCGAAACTCAAGCAAAGCCGCGAGCGCCTGGATAACCTGCGGGCGCAGATCGATGCGGACGTGCGCACGGCGCTATTGAATCTGCAATCGTCGACGGATTTGGTCGAAGTGGCGCGAAGCAATGTGGATTTGGCGGACCAGACGCTGGCCCAGTCGCGCGATCGGTTCAGCGCGGGCGTGGCCGATTCGGTGGAAGTGGTGCAATCGGAAGAGGCCGTGGCCAGCGCACACGATCAGTACATCGACAGTTTATTCAACGACGATAGCGCGAAGCTTTCTTTGGTGCGCGCGATGGGGATGGCGGAAGAAGGCGTGAAAGAATATTTCAAAGGACAATAGACCATGGCCGAAGAGAATCCAGCCGATTCCGGGCCCAAGACGAACAAGGAATCCGCGCCGAGCACGCCGCCGCTGTCCGGCGCAGGGGCCGCGCCAGAAGTGCCGAAGCGGACTTCGCGCGCGAAGCGCCGCAGACTGCTTCTGATCGGCGCTGTGGCCGTGGTGGTGCTCGTCGTGGGCGGTATTCTGCTGTGGCTATACTTCAGCAGATACGAATCCACCGATGACGCGCAAGTTGACGTACATCTTTATCCGGTGAGCGCGCGCATTTCGGGATACGTGCTCAAGGTAAATGTGGACGACAACCAGTGGGTGCAACAGGGCACGGTGCTGGTGGAAATCGATCCGAAAGATTACCAGGTCGCCGTCACGCAGGCGCAGGCGAATCTGGCGAGCGCGGAAGCAACCGCTCAATCGCTGAATATCACGATTCCGGTTACTTCCTCGAACACCGCCAGCGAAACAAAGGTCACAGCATCGGACGTGGCAACCTCCGATGCCGGGGTCATTGCGGCGGAGAAACAGGTTGCCGTGGCGCACGCTCAACTGGAGCAGGCCGAGGCCAACGACGTTAAGGCGCAAGACGACGTTCGCCGCTACAAGATGCTGATCGACAAGCAAGAAGTGGCCGAACAAATTTACGATTACGCCGTGGCCGCGGCCAAGGCCAGCGCGGCCACCGTCGCCGCAGCCCGAGCCAATGAGGGCGCCGCGGAGCAGGCCGTGGACCAGGCGCGGAGCCGGTTGGCGGGATCGGAAGCAAGCCATCAATCCGCCGCGGATACCGCGACGCAACAAGTGTCGTCGAGCCGCGATCGCGCGCGCGCGGCGCTGGCCGACGTGGAACAAAAACGCGCGGCGCTCGAACAGGCCGAACTGAACCTCCAGTACACGGAAATCGTGGCGCCGGTGAGCGGCGAGGTGAACAAGACGGTTGTGGTTGGGATGAACGTGGAGGCGGGCCAGCAGTTGCTCACCGTCGTGCCTCTTGATGAAGTTTGGATCACCGCGAATTTCAAGCAGACGCAGCTTAAGCACCTCCGACCGGGAGAGAGAGCGGAAATTCACGTGAGCTCGCTCGGCCGGACTTTCAAAGGCCACGTCGACAGCGTTGCGGGGGCCACGGGGCCGGTATTCAGTTTGCTTCCGCCGGAAAATGCCACGGGCAATTACGTCGAAATCGTCCAGAGGATTCCGGTAAAGATCATTCTCGATCCGGGTGAAAACGCGGATCACCAGCTCCTGCCCGGCATGAACGTCACGCCCGACGTATACCTCAAATGAGTTCCGCCGCGACCCTCACGGCCGACCAGGACATCTGGCGGCCCCAATTCAATCCCTGGCTGATTGCTGTGGTGGTGGCGCTGGCGGCATTCATGGAGGTGCTCGATACGAGCATCGCCAACGTGGCGCTGCCTTACATGGCCGGAAGCCTGGGAGCCAGCAACGATCAGAGCACCTGGGTACTGACTTCTTATCTAGTGTCGAACGCGATCGTGCTGCCGATCAGCGGCTGGCTGGCAGGCACCTTTGGACGCAAGCGCTTTTTCATGACCTGCTTGGTGATATTCACGGTGAGCTCTTTGCTTTGTGGGATCGCGCCGAGTCTGGGCCTTCTTTTACTCTTCCGCGTGCTGCAAGGCGCGGGCGGAGGCGGTCTGCAGCCGATGGCCCAGGCGATTTTGGCGGACACCTTTCCTCCGCAACAGCGAGGCTTGGCATTCGCACTGTATGGCATCACGACCATCATGGCGCCCACAATCGGGCCAACCCTGGGCGGCTGGATTACGTTCAACTATTCCTGGCGGTGGATATTTTTCATCAATCTTCCTGTGGGCGTGCTGGCAGTGTTTCTGGTCTATACCGTGGTTGAAGATCCGCCGTATTTGAAACGTCTGCGCAACGCCGCCGTGAAGCTCGACTACATCGGCATCGCGCTGCTGATTCTGGGTGTCGGCGCGTTGCAGGTGCTGCTCGACAAGGGCCAGGAGGATGACTGGTTCGGATCGCGCTTCATTACCACCCTGATCATCGTGTCGGTTGTCTCGCTGATCTCGCTGGTGATCTGGGAGTGGTATCAAAAGGCGCCCATCGTGGACGTGCGCATGTTCAAGAGTTTCAATTTCGCCAGTTCAAGTTTGATGATGTTCGTATTGGGAATCATGCTGTTCAGCAGCCTGGTGATGATGCCGCAGTACCTGCAGATCTACCTGGGGTACACCTCCCAGGTCGCCGGCCTCGCGATTTCATTTGGAGGCGTCGCATTACTGATTGAAATGCCCATCATGGGCGTGCTGACAACGAAATTTCAGGCGCGCTACTTGATTGCCTTTGGCTGGGTGTGCCTGGCGCTGGCCATGTTCTATTCCACCAAGCGGATTGATTTGACGATCAGCTTTAGTTCCGCGCTCTGGCTGCGCGTGGCGCAGGTGATTGGGCTTGGGTTCCTGTTCGTGCCGGTCACGCTGGTGGCTTACGTCGGAATTCCGGCGGAGAAGAACAACGCGATTTCCGGGATCATCAATTTCATGCGCAATATGGGAAGCAGCGTGGGGACGTCGATCGTCACGACGTTGATCGCGCGGCGTTCGCAATACCATCAGGAGATTTTGGGTGGTTATGCGACAGCCGGAAATCCAAACTTCACAAACTCAATAAATGGCCTGACCCAACATCTATCGCGCGCCGGATTGGGCGCGCATACCGCAAGGATTCAGGCCTACGCCAGGATTTACCAGGCCATCCAAGCGCAGGCAGGCACGCTGGCATATATCGATACATTCATGGTCCTTGCGATCGGAGCGTCGATCATGTTCTTTATATCTTTCGTCTTGAAAAAGAATGACCCAGGCGGGGGCAAGGTTGTCGCCGAGTGAGTGATGTAGAATCGCGGCGTCGGCAAATCGCCGCGCTGTAGGCAGCGGAACCGGGGAAACAATGACGATAAGAATCGTGGCTGTGGAACGGGAGTACGGATGCGGTGGCGGAGAAATCGCTCAGCAGCTTGCGCAGCACCTTGGCTGGAAACTTTGGGACCAAGCGCTGACGGAGGAGATCGCGCGGCTCGCGAGCTGCCCGAAGGCGGATGTCGAGCAGCGCGAGGAGCGAACCGATCCGCTCTACTACCGGCTATTCAAATCGTTTTTGCGCGGGAGTTACGAGGGGAGCCTGAACGCGCACAAGCTCAAGCTGCTGGATAGCGAAAGCATTTACGAATATACGGAGAGCGTGGTGCAGCGCGCGGCCAGCAGCGGGAATTGCGTGATCGTCGGAAGAGGATCGCAACTTTTTCTTCGCAAACGCCAGGACACGTTGCGCGTGTTTCTCTATGCTCCGCGAGAAGACAAAGTGCGGCGGCTACTCGCTCGCGGCAAAAGCGCGCATGAAGCGGAAGAGCTGGTGGACACCGTCGATCTGGAACGCGCGGCGTTCATCGCGAAATATTTCAAAGTTGAATGGCCAAGCCGCGCGGTCTATCACGCCATGATCAATACGGCTATCGGCGATGAGAACGTGATTAAGATGATCGTGGACATCATGAAAGCGGTCGATTCAAAATTGGCTGTCGGCGCATGAGCCATCGCGGACCCAGCTGACGCGCCGCAGCGACCCTCGGATGCGAATCTTCCGTCTCGCTGATCGAGACAACCAACGGTCAGACGGATCTCCTTTACCGTGCGCTCCGTATCAACAGCCCGAAGATTACAGCGTGCGACACCAAGAGGGGCGGCACGACCGCGGTCACGATATAGAAGCCTGCGCCCAGCGAGCCAGGCTCCAGACGGACGTGCGGGCCTTGATACATCGCGAACAACAAATCAGCCGCGCCCCAAACGTTGAATATCCACACCGCCGCAATTGCCCAGCCAGCCATATGAGCCAGCGCCACGGTGGCAATGATGGCCAGGATGCCGGCGACAAAGTCGCCGAACGCAGCGGGCATGGTCCATGCTTTCGGTAAAGAGCCGGAGACAACGCCCGGCACCAAAAAGCTAAGCCCAATAAAACGGAGAAACATGTGCGGCGCTACCAGCCAGATCAGCGCCTGCTCGGTGTTGCTGGCGCGAAGCCACGGCCATACAAAGAGCAGAGCGACCAGAATGGAACTCAGCAGGCTCATCAGAATGCTGAGCCCAAATGCGGCGCGCGGGTTCATCGGCGGCCTCCTGACCCTGCCAGCGCGCTTTCGCGCGCCTGCGCGTTGCGCTTCTCGAGTCGCGGGAGAAGCGACTGCATGCGCTCATCGAAACTGATGAATTTCATTACTGTCGAGTGTTCAATCTGTTGCGCCATCGAATTGTCTCCATTGGATAAGAAAGATGTATGTACAGCTATTGCGCGAAAAAAGGGTCAGACCGCCGTGGATGCGCGGGTTACTCCGGAGAGCAGTACGCCCACCTGGCTCCAGTGCGGTTCACCTAATCCCTTGTGCAAGCGTGTCTGTGCGCGGTCCCAATAGGGCTGGGATCGCTTCAACTTGTCTCGCCCTCCAGCAGTAAGTCGCAGAAGCCGGCGCCGGCGGTCGTCTCCCGTCTTCACGGCGATCCATCCGCGCTTCGTCAGGAGTCTCAGCATACGTGTCAAGCTCGTGGTGTCCAGCGCCAGCACCTTGCCCAAACCTCCTTGGGTAACTTCACCCGTGAGATCCAACGTCATCAGCAACGTAAACTGCGTCTGCTCCAGGCCGGTTGGTCGAAGCTCCCGGTTATACATTCGCGTAACCGCCCGCGCTGCGCGACGAAGGTTTGCGCACGCACAGGGCAGCATCGGCAACCGTCCTTCGGCTCGCGGCTTGCTCTTCATTCTCACAACACATGTATATACATATAATGTGGCGGCGTCAAGCGAAATCAGACGTCGGAACCTGGCCGGAACGTCCATTGAACAATTCGGCGCATGCGTAACGTCGATATTTCGCTTGCCGCTTTAGATTCCCGAGGACAATGCTTTAGAATGAACGCTATCCGGCGTGCGCCCGTAGCTCAGGTGGATAGAGCGTCTGCCTTCTAAGCAGAGGGTCGGGAGTTCGAATCTCCCCGGGCGCGCCAGATCCAATAAATTTGGCATCTGTGGTTTGGAAGAATTGACGCAAGATTCAAAAGCCCCACCCTTTGCTGCGCGAAGAATGGGCCACCCCGGGCTGCTCATTACGCAGCCCGAAAAACGGCCGCGCTCCGGGCTGATTACTCCTGGAGATATCATCGGGGCGCGCCGAACCGCGAAAAGCGAAGCGCGAAACGCGTGGAAAGGCTGCGCCGCCCGCCGATGGAAGCTCCGCGAGTGCTCGCATCGGGCTCCCCATACCGCCTGAAATACCCATAAACTCAGCATCCACGCCTACGATCCTCTGGCATACAGTCCCAGAACAAGCGAGGCTCCGGCAAGCATGAGAAACACGGCGGCCCCACCGAATGAGGAGTCGCGTGCACGCCAGTGGGTGATGATGGCGGAGATAAAGAACAGTATCAGACCGATTGCGGCGGCTGTCCCGATCAGTGGTAGACGAAAGCCGACCAGCAATCCAACTGCACCCGCTGCCTTGAGGATACCCAGCATTGGCAGCCATGATTCAGGCACCCCCAGTCTCGCCATCATAAGGAGAATTTTTTTGTAGCGGACAAAGTCGAGAGTGGCCCCGTAGGCATTTGCAGCGGCAGCCAGCACAGTGAAAACGACATAAGCGATATACATGGGAGACTCCAATGGTTTTTCCCGTTCGGTTGCAGATCGTTAACCGTCGAATTCAACCCGGTGGCTCGCAGAATCTTCCCGTCACATCCACCGGGTTTTATCCGTCATACTCATGACGGATCGCGGCCAGAGAATGTGACAAATGAACGACCGGGATTGGTTAGCGCAAGAATTTGAGGAGAAGCGGCGTCACCTGCGGGCGGTTGGCTATCGCATGCTCGGTTCCCTGAGCGAGGCGGACGATGCAGTACAGGAAGCCTGGCTGCGGCTCAACCGCTCCGACGCCGGGCCCATCGAGAACCTCGATGGTTGGCTGACGACGGTCGTCGCGCGGGTGTGCCTGGACATGCTGCGCTCGCGCAAGTCGCGGCGCGAGGAGTCCCTCAGTTCGCACATGCCCGATCCGATCGTGAGCCGCGAGGACGGGAACGACCCCGAGAACCAAGCGCTACTGGCCGACTCGGTCGGTATCGCGCTGCTCGTGGTACTCGAAACGTTGGCACCCGCCGAGCGGCTCGCCTTTGTGTTACATGACATGTTTGCCGTGCCCTTCGACGAAATCGCTCCCATTGTCGGGCGATCCCCGACTGCAACAAGGCAGCTCGCGAGTCGCGCACGCCGGCGGGTGCGGGAAGTGACCTCGGCCCCCGAATCCGACCTCTCCCGACAGCGAGAAGTTGTCGATGCCTTCGTCGCTGCCTCGCGGGGCGGTGACTTCGACGCGCTTCTCGCAGTGCTTGACCCAGACGTCGTCGTCCGAGTCGACGGCGGCGCCGAGACTTCGGGCGCATCAAGGGTGATTCGCGGTGCGCGTGCCGTGGCCGCGCAGGCGGTCACGGTCTCGCGACTAGTCCTGACCGTGCAGCCGGTGCTCGTGAACGGGGCCGCGGGAATCGTCTCATGGCTTCCGGGCGGGCGGCCGTTTTCGGTCATGGGCTTCACAGTCAGGCGCGGAAAGATTATCAAGATCGACGTGCTCACCGACCCCGTGCGCCTCAGCCAACTCGACCTAGCGGTCTTGTAGACCTTCTGTTGCTTCATGACGGAATTCGAGAGAAGTTGCGCTTTCGCGGCAAGCCGTTTACCGGCATTCAAAGCGCTATCGCAGCAAAAGAGGCTCGACCTAAGGCGCTGTGGACAGCGCGATTAGCGCACCGAATGTCCATTTCGCCGAAATTTGACGGTATTTTTCGTTTAGTCCGGCGAAAACTGCGCGAAGCGGAGCTGCCCTGAAGCGATTCCCGCGTTTAGTTATAGTAGATAACTTGAAGCATGGTCGCGGAAGGGAAGCAGAATGGTCAAACAAGCCGAGAAGGCGAAACGACTGCAACCTCTCCCCGAGACGTTGCGGCGCCTGTTCCTCACTTCGGGGAATGTGTGTGTTCCCCGGTTGCCGAGAACTAATGATCGACTTGGCTGGGCATTTTGTTGGTCAACTCTGCCACGTTGAGGCTGCGGAACCGGGCGGCGAGAGGTTCAACCGTTCGACCACAAATGAACAAAGGCGGGCGTTCGAGAACCTCTTGCTCATGTGTTACGCACACCATGTGATCACAGACGATGTAGACGAGCATTCCGTCAGTAGGCTCAAAGATATGAAGGCGAATCACGAGGCATTGTTTTCCGATCCTGCGGTTGCAATGGCTCGGGTGTTAGAAGACGAGACCGCCAAAACAGAGAGTCGAAAGGCGCGCTCGTTGAAACGCCTAAACGAAGTGCTTGCTTGGGACCGTGACGATCATCAGCTGGAGGAAAGCGCAAAATTGTTGAATGGTCTCGTGTCGCGGCTCAAGAATCTTCCGAAAAACGCTCGCGTACTTGTCAGAATTATTGTGGAGCGCGCCAGATCTTGCGCAGTTTGTTCTCTACGACTTCGGCGGATACCTTCTGCTTCGTTTCGAATTCACATTCCACGTTCGGTCTTGATGGAGGCGATGCAACGGTCAGTTGCAGGGGAATCGTTAGGTCGGGCGGCGTCGCTGCGTTTTAATGAGGCGAGAAATGCCCGGAGAGCCTAAACTCCTCGCGGAAAGAAATCTTGTAATTGAGACAATGGAGATGCCGTGAGCGCCCACTTATTCGGCCTGTTCTTAGCGGGCCTGTTTGCGATTGGCCAAAGCGCGGGAGCGGGGAGCGCGGAGGTTTGGATGTTCGACCAGACCACCGCGATTGGCAATCATCCTACGAACGTTCTCGGCCACCCGCAGGTGATCGAGACGCCGTTCGGCAAGGCCGTGCAATTCAATGGCGTCGATGACGCGTTGTTTGTCGCGGATCATCCCCTCGCAGGCGCGGAGACCTGGACGTGGGAAGTGATATTCCGGCCCGATGCGGATGGCGCCGCGGAGCAACGATTCTTCCATCTGTCGGTCTTGGATCAGGCAACGGGTAAGGACACCGACGATCGCATGCTATTCGAGATACGGATTGTGAACGGCCAGTGGTGCCTGGATAGCTTTGCGGCAACGGGCGCGCATTCGCTGGCGCTGCTCGATCGCCAGAAATTGTATCCGCTCGGGAAATGGTATCGAGTCACTGCGGTTTACGACGGGCGGACGCTTAAGAATTATGTGGGCGATGACTTGCAGGGCGAAGGCGAATTGCAACTGGCGCCGCAAGGACCGGGCCATTCGTCCGTAGGCGTGCGCATAAATCTGAAGGACTATTTTAAGGGAGCAATTTACGCGGCGCGATTTACGCGGCGCGCTTTGGCTGTGGACGAATTCCTAAAGATGCCCGCCGGCGCTGATCGCTAACGGGGCGCTGGATCGAGCGGCTTCCATCGGGCCCTGGCCCTGGCTTTGTTTTGGATTGCTGACATATTTGTCACTCATTTACGGTGCAAAAGACTATACTAGTGGAGTCACACTAGCATCCTTCCGCGGCCTACCCTGCTCGAAGCGGTCCCTTGCGAAATCTGACGGTTTTTCGCGAGGAGACGCTGATGGCCCACCCAAAAACTGGCCGTACCAGGATTTCCGCCGCAGAGCCCGCCGCCAATGGAGCGGGCAACCGGACGGTGCAAAACAAAATACTCCTTGGGCTTCCAATCAGGGAGCGGAATGCGATCCTCTCGAAGCTGGAGTTCTTCCCCCTACCCGTTCCCATGGTGTTGAACGAAGTTGCGGAGCGCATCAAGTACGCCTACTTCGTCAACGATGGATTGGCGTCAGTTTTGAAAGTCATGGAAGATGGAAGCAGCGTTGAAGTGGGGCTTTGCGGACGAGAAGGCTTCGTCGGCGTGCCTTTGATCGTGGGATTCAGCTCCAGCCCCACGCGCGTGATCATGCAGGTTGGCGGCAGCGGGTTCAGAATCAGCGCCAAAAACCTGGCGGCCGCCATGGATGATTGTCCAACTCTCGTGGCGAGCCTGCGCAGGTTCGCGCAGGAACTGGCGCTTCAATCGGAACAAATTGCGGCCTGCAACCGGCTGCACGAAGTTGAAGAGAGGCTCGCGAGATGGCTGCTGATGTGTCAAGACCGCCTGGGCGGCAACGCGGTCCCGCTGACGCACACCTTTCTGGCACACATGCTGGGAACGCGCCGGGCCAGCGTGACCGAGGCAGCAGGTATTTTGCAAAAGATAAACCTCATCAGGTGTTCGCGCGGCCTGGTGGTCATCGAACATCGTGGCCGGCTCGAAAACGCAGCGTGCGAATGCTACGGCGTGCTGACTCGCCAGATCGCAGCCTGGCACCGGGAAACCAATGAACATGAGCGGAAAAGATAGCCTACGATTTGAATAGCTGTGCGCGACGCCGCGTCAGGCCGTAGTACGCCGAGTGTTTCAAAGTGAAACCATCATCGTGGCGGATACGACACCACCCTGTGACGCGCGCGCGAGACTCCGCTTGCTCGCCGATTTGACCTTGCTAGACTCTCCCGTGCACTGCGGAACCCCTTCCGCGTTTTATTACCGGCGGCGATCGAACTGAATTTCCACGAATCGCCACGGTCGTAACCAATCCGCAAGACTCTCCTGGAGGATTGCAATCTTATGCGCCCAACGCGCTTGCGGATATCGCTTTCTCAATCGTGGGTCGTGCGAGTTCTTCCGACCCTTTCGAGATTTGTGGCGTTCGCCACGCGCGCCGGTTCGTGGGCGCTGCTGCTTCTGATTTTTTCCGCGAGCGCGGCGCGCGCGCAGAACATCACCGCGGGCGGCATCATCTCGACCGCGGCGGGAAGCGGCGGCGCCGGCTCAGCGGGAAGCGGAGGGCTCGCGACGGCCACTCCAGTTGGCGGGCCCGACGGGGTGGCATTGGATCGCGCGGGAAATATCTATCTACTGGATCGCACCAACGATCAGGTCGACGTCGTCAACACCCAGGCGGCGGCGATCACGGTCACCGGAGTAACGATCCAGCCTGGGAACGTCGCAGTGATCGTGGGGAGCACAGGTTCGTGCGGGACCGCCGGAGCGATTGGAGACGGCGGGCCGGCAATCGACGGGCTGCTTTGCGGACCACTCGGCTTGGCTCTGGACGCTTCGGGAAACATCTATATCGCGGACAATCAAGACCTGCGCATTCGCATCGTCAACACGCAGGCGACCGCGATCACGGTCGCGGGCGTCACCATTCCGCCCAACGATATCGCAACTGTCGTGGGCACCGGAGTCTCCGGTTCCGCGGGAGACGGCGGCGCGGCGACGAGCGCAACGTTAACCAATCCCAGCGGCGTGGCTCTGGATGCGGCGGGGAATATTTATATTGCCGACGAAGGCGCGGACGTCGTGCGCGTCGTAAACACGCAAGCGGGATCAATCACCATCGCCGGCGTAACGATCGCTCCGAACGATATCAAGACGATCGCCGGGACGGCCGATTCTCCTGCGTACACCGGAGATGGCGGCGCGGCGACCAGCGCCAAATTGAGCTCGCCGTACGCTGTGGCGCTCGACGCAGCCGGAAATATTTATATCGATGACGATGGCAACGAAGTGGTACGCGTCGTAAATCCGCAAGCCAGCGCGAGCGTCACCGTCGCGGGCGTTTCGATCGCGGCCGGCGATATCAAGACGATTGCAGGAAACGGAACCTCCGGTTACATGGGCAATGGCGGAGCCGCGACCTCCGCGGAATTGAATAATCCGCTGGGCGTTTTCGTCGAGGCCAATGGAAACATCCTCATCGCCGATGCGAACAACTCCGTAATCCGGTTGGTGACCACGACCGGAACGATATCCACGTTCGCGGGCGACAACACGTTTGGCTTCACCGGAGACGGTGGATTCGCGACGAGCGCCGAGCTGTCCGGCGCAGACGCTACGGTTTCCGACGCCGCCGGAGATGTGTACATCGCGGATTTTAATGATCACCGGATTCGCGAAGTGGTGAGCGGTACGGCGAAGTTTGGTTCTGTGGCTGTGGGACAAAGCGTCACGCTGCCGATCGGCCTGAACTTCACTGCCGGCGAAACCCTGGCGACTATCTCCGCGAGCGGAGATAACACCGTCTCGAGTGTCGGCACGTGCACACTGGGCGTCGCGTTTGTGTCCGGAAATTCCTGCATCCTGAGTGTGAAGTTCACGCCGACCGCTCCCGGACCGCGATGGTTCCCGGTAACCGTCACCGACTCCAGCGGGAACATCTATTCTTTTGCATTGCAAGGCACCGGCGTCGCGCCAGCCACGGCCTTCACGCCCGGAATCATCGCCACGATTGTGGGCACTGGGACGGCCGGGTTCACGGGCGATGGCGGCCCGGCGACCGCAGCGGAAATCGGAAAACTCTGGGAAGCGACGGTGGATAGCGCGGGCAATCTCTACCTCGTCGATCACGACAACCAGCGCATTCGCGTTGTGAACAGGCAATCGAGCGCGATTACCGTCTTTGGCGTGACGATTCCGGCGGGCGACATTCAAACGGTAGCCGGAAATGGGACCGCGGGCGCTTTAGGCGACGGCGGAGCGGCCACGAGCGCGGAGTTTTATTACCCAGAGGGAGTGGTGCTGGATGGCGCGGGCAATCTCTATATCGCCGATAGCATCAACAACAAAATTCGCAAAGTCACTGCGGCAGGCATCATCTCGACCGTGGCCGGTGGCGGCTCGGCGTGCGGTGCGGCCACCGACGGTTTAGGAGACGGTTGTCCGGCAACGCAGGCGACGATTAATTCGCCGAACGGCGTTGGCTTCGACGCATCCGGGAATCTCTACATCGTGGACACGTTCAACAACCGCATCCGGAAAGTAAGCCCGGCCGGGATCATCACCACGGTGGCGGGCGGCGGGTCGGTATGCGGCGGCGCGACGGACTCCGTTGGCGATGGTTGCGCGGCCACCAGCGCGACTTTGGATCTGCCTGGCAGCGCATTAGTGGATGCAGCGGGCAATCTCTACATCGCCGACACCAGCAATAATCGCGTCCGCAAAGTGAATACGAACGGCGTCATTACGACCGTGGCGGGCACTGGAACGGCGGGCTTTAGTGGAGATGGAGGCCTCGCGACCAGCGCGGAATTGGATGTTCCGTTTCGTATTTCCATCGACGCCGCAGGGGATCTTTACGTCGACGATCAAACCAATGAGCGAATCCGCATGGTGGCTACGAACGGGGATATTTCCACCGTGGCGGGTGACGGGATCGCCGGTTTCATGGGTGACTCCGGATCCGCAACCGCCTCCGAACTCAGCAGTCCAGACAGCGCGGCCGTGGACGGCGCGGGCAATCTTTACATCGCCGACGGCGCAAACTCCAGGATTCGGAAAGTCAGCGTCACCCTTGCGCCAACCGAGGCCTTCGGCACTCTGGAGGTTGGCCAAACCAGCGGTGCGATGGGCGTCGGTCTCTCCGACGTGGGCAACGCTGCGCTCAGTATCAGTTCGCTGACGTGGCCCACCGGCTTCGCCATGGCAACTGTCGGCGACGATTGCGCCGTCGCCACGCCCGTGACGCTCGGCGGGAAATGCGATCTGGGCACCGTGTTTTCGCCTTCAACTGCGGGCGCGTTCAGCGCTTCGCTGGGCGTGGCCAGCAATGCCTTCGATGCGCCATCGACAATCGCTCTAACCGGAACGGCGAATCTGCCTGTAACGGCTTTGCCAGCGACGCTCACATTCTCGAATCAGCCCGTCGCCCAGTTGAGCGCGACGCAAGCGGTGACGCTGACCAATCCAACCGGCGCGGCGATCACTGGAATCGCCATCACTTTCAGCGGCACGAACGGAACCGAGTTCACCGAGACCGACAATTGCACCGCCACGCTCGCCGCAAATTCCAGTTGCACGATCAACGTGGGATTCACGCCTACGGCGGTCGGCTCCGGCTCGCACACCGGTGAAATGAGCATCGCCGATAGCGATCCAAGCACTCCGCAAGTGGTGATGCTCACCGGCACCGCCGTCAAAGGCACGCCGGTAATCACCTGGGCCACTCCCGCGGCGATCACCTACGGCACCGCGCTCAGCAGCACGCAACTTGATGCCAGCGCGAGCGTGTCCGGAGTATTTGCCTACACGCCCGCTTCGGGCAGCACGCCCGCGGCGGGGAGCGATACGCTTAGCGTCGTTTTCACTCCTACCGACACCACCGATTACGCGGCAACCACCGCGACTGTGAATCTCACCGTGAATCAGGCGATTCCGACAGTCACCTGGACCACGCCAGCCGCCATCACTTACGGCACCGCGCTCAGCGCCACGCAACTCGACGCGACGGCGAGCACCGCGGGAACTTTCGTGTACGCGCCCGCATCCGGCACCGTGCTAACGGCAGGATTCCAAACGCTGCACGTGACATTCACTCCGACCGACGCGGTCGATTACACGACAGCTACCGGCACCACAACTCTAACCGTGGACGCGGCGGCGCCCGTGATCACCTGGGCCACGCCAGCCGCGATCACCTACGGAACCGCGCTCAGCGGCGCGCAACTTGATGCGACCGCGAGCGTGCCGGGAACTTTTGTCTACACACCAGCCGCGGGCATAGTGCTTGGCGCGGGCTCGAAGGTTCTCGACGTGACGTTCTCGCCGACCGACGCGGTCGATTACACCTCGGCCTCCGCCGGCGTATTTCTCACGGTAAACAAGGCGACTCCCGTGATCACCTGGGCCACGCCAGCCGCGATCACCTACGGCACCGCGCTCAGCGTCACGCAGCTTGACGCCACTGCCAGCACAGCGGGCACCTTCGTGTATTCACCCGCATCCGGCACCGTGCTAACCGGCGGAGCCCAAACGCTAAATGTGACGTTCACTCCGACCGACGGCACCGATTACACCACCGCGACCGGCAGCACAATTCTGACCGTAAACAAGGCGGCGCCCGTGATCACCTGGGCCGGGCCTGCGGCGATCACATACGGAACAGCGCTCAGCGGCACGCAACTTGATGCGACCGCGAGTGTAGGAGGGACGTTTGTCTACACGCCGGCAGCCGGCGCTGTGCTTACGGCGGGCGCGCAAGTGCTCGACGTAACGTTCTCCCCGACCGATACGGTCGATTACACCTCGGCCTCCGCCGGCGTACCTCTGACGGTAAACAAGGCAGTGCCCGTGGTTACCTGGGCCACGCCCGCCGCGATCACCTACGGCACCGCGCTCAGCGCTACGCAGCTTGATGCCACCGCGAGTGTGCCCGGCACGTTTGTCTATGCGCCGGCTGCGGGAGCCGTTCCGTTGGCGGGCAGCGATACGCTCGGCGTGACATTCACACCGACCGACTCCGTGGACTACACAACAGTCACTGCCAATGTGACCTTGGTCGTACATCAGGCGACGCCCGTAATTACCTGGGCCACGCCCGCCGCGATCACCTACGGCACCGCGCTCAGCGCCACGCAGCTTGACGCGACGACAACTGTGGCGGGTACTTTTGCCTACTCACCGGCCGCGGCGACCGTCCCCGGTGCAGGCAGTCAAACGCTGCACGTGACCTTCACTCCGACTGACGCGGTCGATTACACAACGGCCACCGCCACCACAACTCTCACCGTAAATCAGGCCACGCCCGTGATCACCTGGGCCACGCCCGCCGCGATCACGTATCTGACAGCTCTGAGCGGCACGCAACTCGATGCGACGACGACCACCGCGGGGACATTCGTCTACACGCCGGCGTCCGGCACCGTGCTGACGGCCGGAGCACAGACGCTGCATGTGACCTTCACTCCAACCGATACGACTGATTTCACGACAGCGGCCGGCACCACGACCCTGACCGTGAATCAAGCCACGCCCGTGATTACCTGGACTACGCCCGCGGCGATTACTTACCCGACTGCGCTGAGCGGTACGCAACTTGACGCCACAGCCAGCGTCGGTGGGACGTTCGTCTACTCGCCGGTATCAGGCTCTACGCCGACCGCGGGGAACGATTTCCTCACCGTCACGTTCACCCCGACCGACGCCGTCGATTACACCACCGCCACCGCCAACGTGACGCTCGTCGTGCATCAAGCGACGCCCGTGATCACCTGGGGCACTCCCGCCGCCATCACCTACCCAACGCCGCTCAGCGCCACGCAGCTTGATGCAACAGCGAGCGTGCCAGGTACCTTCGTCTATGCTCCAGCCGCGGCGAGTGTGCCACTCGCGGGCAGCGACACGCTCAATGTAGCTTTCACTCCCACCGACGCGGTCGATTACACCACGGCCACGGCCAACGTAACGCTAACGGTCAACAAGGGGACGCCCGTAATCACCTGGGCCACGCCTGCGGCGATTACTTACGGAACAGCGCTCAGCGCCACGCAACTTGACGCCACAACAACTGTGCCCGGAACTTTCGCCTATACGCCCGCTGCGGCAACCGTACTCGCCGCCGGCAGCCAAACGCTGCACGTGACGTTTACTCCCACTGACGCCGTCGACTACAACACAGCCAGCGGCACCACAACTCTCGTCGTGAATCAGGCCACGCCCGTGATCACCTGGGCCGCGCCCGCCGCGATCGCCTACGGCACCGCGCTAAGCGCCACCCAACTTGACGCGACGACCACTACCGCCGGGTCGTTTGCCTACACACCCGCGTCCGGAACTGTGCTCACGGCAGGAGCTCAAACGCTGCATGTGACGTTCACTCCAACGGACACGACCGATTTCACGACAGCGACGGCCACAACCACTCTGACCGTGAATCAGGCCGCGCCCGTGATCACCTGGGCCACGCCCGCTGCGATCACCTATCCAACTCCGCTGAGCGGTACGCAACTTGATGCCACCGCGAGTGTGGGAGGAACGTTTGTTTACTCACCGCTATCCGGAACTGTTCCGACCGCCGGCAACGATTTCCTTAGCGTCACATTCACGCCGACCGACGCCGTCGATTACAGCACGGCCACCGCAAACGTAACCCTGGTCGTGCATCAGGCGACTTCGGTAATCACCTGGGGCACGCCCGCCGCGATCACTTACGGAACAGCGCTCAGCGGCACGCAACTTGACGCCACGGCGAGTGTCGCCGGTACCTTCGTCTATTCGCCTCTTGCAGGATCCGTGCCCGCAGCGGGCAGCGACACGCTCAGCGTCACGTTCACGCCGACCGACGCCGTCGATAACACCACGGCCACCGCAACCGTAACTTTGGTCGTGAACAAGGCAGCGCCGGTGATCACCTGGGCCACGCCCGCCGCGATCACCTACGGCACTGCTCTCAGCGTTACGCAACTTGACGCCACCGCGAATGTGCCAGGAACTTTTGTCTACACGCCCGCCGCCGGCAGTGTGCCCGCAGCCGGCACGCAAGTGCTTGACGTGACGTTCTCGCCGACCGACGCAGTCGATTACACCTCAGCCTCCGCCGGCGTGAACCTGACGGTCAATAAGGCCACGCCCGTGATCACTTGGGCCACGCCTGCGGCGATCGCCTACCTGACGCCTCTAAGCGCGACGCAACTTGACGCGACAGCCAGCACCGCCGGGACTTTCGTTTACGCGCCCGCATCCGGAACCGTGCTCACCGCCGGCGCACAAACGCTCGATGTGACTTTTACTCCAACCGACGGGGCCGACTACACAACGGCCACAGCCAACGTAACTCTGACGGTGAACCAGGCGACGCCCGTGATCACCTGGGCCACGCCCGCGGCGATCACCTATCCGACCGCGTTGAGCGGCACACAACTTGACGCCACAGCCAGTGTGGCAGGGACGTTCGTCTACTCACCGCTATCCGGCACTGTTCCGACCGCGGGCAACGATTTCCTCAGCGTCACGTTCACCCCGACCGACGCCGTCGATTACGCAACGGCCACCGCCAACGTAACTCTGGTCGTGCATCAAGAACTTCCTGTGGTCACCTGGGCGACGCCTGCGGCGATCACCTACCTCACGCCTCTAAGCGCCACGCAACTTGACGCCACAGCGAGCACGGCCGGCACGTTCGCATACACACCTTCGGCCGGTACCGTGCTCGGAGTCGGCAGCCAGACGCTGAACGTCACGTTCACGCCGACCGACGCAGTCGACTTCTCGACCGCCACCGGCACCACCACCCTCACAGTGAACAAGGCGACTCCAACAATTACCTGGGCCACGCCTGCCGCCATCTCTTACAACACAGCTCTCAGCGCCACGCAACTCGACGCCACAGCGAGTACCGCCGGCACCTTCGTGTACGCGCCGCCGCTCGGCACTGTGCTCGGAGTCGGCAGCCAAACGCTGAACGTCACGTTCACGCCGACCGACGCCGTCGACTTCACCACGGCCACCGGCAGCACAACTCTGACGGTGAACAAAGCCACGCCCGTGATCACCTGGGCCACGCCAGCGGCGATCACCTACAACACCGCTCTCAGCGCCACGCAACTTGACGCCACGGCGAATACCGCCGGCACCTTTGTTTACGCGCCGCTCGCCGGTGTCGTGCTCGGAGCCGGGAGCCAAACACTCAGCGTGACGTTCACGCCAACTGACGCGACTGACTTCGCGACAGCCACCGGCACGACGACTCTGTTGGTAAACAAAGCCACGCCCGTGATCACCTGGGCCGCGCCCGCAGCCATCGCCTACGGCACAGCTCTAAGCGCCACGCAACTTGACGCGACCGCCAGCGTCGCCGGCACATTTGTGTACGCTCCGCTCGCCGGAGTAACGCTCGGCGGCGGCGCTCAAGTGCTCGCCACCACATTCACGCCCACCGACGCGGTTGACTACACGACCGCGACCGCGACGGTAACTTTGACCGTGAACCCAGCCGTGACGACCACGACGCTCGTCTCGTCGACCAATCCATCCAACGCGAACGCGAACGTCACGTTCATGGCCACCGTCACCTACGCCGCGGGCTCGCCCACCGGCAGCGTCACGTTCAGTAGCGGCGCCACACTGCTCGCGACGGTCACGCTCTCGAGCGGCTCCGCAACATTGATCACCGCCGCTTTGCCGCTCGGCGCCGACAACATTACGGCCACCTTTATCGCGGGCACGAACTTCGCGACAAGTACCTCGCCAATCTTGGTGCAAACCGTGATCGCCCCGAACTTCACGATCGCTCCTGCGTCGGTTGCGCCGCTCCCGCCAGTCGCCGCGGGCCAGGCGATCATCATTCCGATCACACTTGGCCCGGCAACTGTAGCCGGAGGAACGGTGCTCTTCTCCGCGACTGGTCTGCCGCCGAACAGCAGCATCGTCTTCGCTCCGCCCAGCCTCTCGGTCAGCACTGTGGCGCAGAACACAGTCATCACGCTGCAGACCACGCCGCAATTCCCCTACACCTCGCGCCACCCTGGGCCGTTTGGCGGCTGGCCTAGCCCGCGGCAACTCGAGTTCGCCGCGATCGGTCTTCTGCTTGCAGCTTTCGGCCTCTTCTGGGCCACCACGCGCAAACGCCGCGGCTGGGTTCTGGCGTTTGGAGGGCTCGCCCTTGCCGCAATTCTGGGAGGCTGCGCGACCACCGGCAGCAGCGGCAGCGGCACAGGAAACTTCTCGAGCTTCGGCACGACTCCGGGAACCTACCCCGTTGTCGTCACCGGAAGCGACGGAAGCTACCAGCATTCCACGACGGTCAACGTCGTCGTGAATTAGTGCCGGGCCATTGGATCGCGCCGAATTTCGGAGATCCGGCAACGAAGCCGTTTGCCGATCGCGGCGCACGAAGCATTCATCGAGGCTTGCAGTTACATCGACGAAAGCAATGAGAACGGGATTGAGCACGTCCACGAGGAGGGATAGAAAGGCATGGAACCGAACCGCACATCGAACTCATCGCACACGGTCACGTGGCAGCGCAAGAATCTTCTCGCCGCCTTAGTAACCTTCGCGCTCTTGCTGATCGCCGCACCCGCGGCGCGCGCCCAGAATACCAACGTCGGCAGCATCAACGTCGACTATTCCTATCTCCGCGCCGATTCCTCCGGAAACGGCGGCGTCTTCTCCGCGGTCGGCGGCACGATCATGGGCGGATTCGATATTCGTGGCCCGCTCAGCATCGTTGGAGAGGTGCAGGGCTATTCCTTCCAGGGCCAGCCCGTCGGGACGAAAGGCCAAATGCTGATCTACGTCTTCGGCCCCGAACTGCAAGTCCCCATTCATCATTCGCCGATTTCCGTTTCGGCTGACGTGCTCTTCGGCGGCGGCTATCTCCGCGGCGAAGAGTCCGGCCAAGTGGCCTCCTCGAACGCCTTCGTCTTCGATTTCGGCCCGGGATTGATCGCCAACGTTCGCGACCGCTGGTCCATTCAAATCGTGAAAGTGGAATATTTGATGACCAACTTCGCGCGCAACGACGGCGCCGCCGGCCGTCAGAACGACATGCGAATCTCCGCCGGCTTCACCTTCAACTTCCAGCGCAGAAGGACATACCATTAATCACGGCGCCATCGCGAGCCGCGCTCCGCACTCGCCACTCGCCACTCGTCACTCGTCACCAGCCTCGCTAGTGCGTCGGTGGCGGCAAAGCAGTCGGCGGCGGAAGCCCCGGAGCCACCGGATTCGGATCCATCAATTCCAGCCGCGTCCCGTCTGGATCGTACAAATTGCACTGCCACTTGTTGTCCGCGCCGATCTTCGGCACGATCGTCCTCGTGTACAAACCCGTCGCCGCGCGGCTCTTCAGCGTGTCGGCCGTCTTCGGCATCTGGCCTGCCTCCACTGCCAGCGCCACGTGATTGTTCACGCCGCGATGATCCGGCGCCGGATATGGCCCGTATAACATGAACTCCACGTAGTCCACTCCGTCCGGCACTTTCATATCGATCCAAGTCACATTTTTTCCGTTACCCGAACCACGCCAGAATTCCGTGAATCCCAGAATCCCGTTGTAAAATTTGTTCGCCTTATCCAGATCGCCCACGATAAATCCCGTGTGCAAAATTCGATCGCAAATCCGCGTGTCCGGCAAATGCTTCCCGATGTCTCGCCCCGTCAGGCTATGCGGCTCGTATTGCACAAACTGAAGTAAGTGCCCATCCGGATCCTTCACCTCGAAACTCTTGTCGCCCGTCTGGTCCTTCATCACCTTCGCCGGCACTTCCACGCCCTGCGACTTCAAATATCGCCGCATCTGCTCCGCGTTATCCGTGTATACGGCGGTGTGCTCGAGCTGCCCTTCTCCGCGATCCTTCTCGTTATCGAGCTCGAGAAATTGATGATCATTGATCTTTACGAACGCCACGCGCACTCCGCCCGAATCGTTCGGCAGCGTGAACGCCTCCTGATACCCCAGAAAATCCTCGTAGAACGCGCGCGATTTCGCCAAATCCGAAACGAAGTACGAAACATTCGCCAGCCCCAATATCTTCGGCCGCTTCACCGCCGTTTGCGCCGATAGCGACGTGGCCATCAGCAAGCATCCCAACAATCTCAATAATTTCATTCCCGTCCCCCGTATCCATCGAGCCCTGCTAACGCCGCGGGCGCTCGCGTTCTTGCCACAATCGCCGCATATTGTGTCACCATCCGCCCTCGCGGTCCCTCGATATTTGCCCGGTGCCGGCGCTGCGAGCCTCCGCACAAATTTCTTGACTCTCGAATTGCCCTAGGCTATTCAACTCTAGGCCTTGGCGTAAATACCGTCAGGCCAATGCATACGCAAAGGCCCTTTCACCATGAAAACCAGCGAACAACGAGATCTTTTCCCTGGCGCGCTCGAAATCATGATTCTCCGCACTCTCAAGCGCCAGCCGCTGCACGGCTACGCCCTGGTCCAGCACATCAAACGCGCCTCCAACGATTTGCTTGAAATCGAGGAAGGCTCGCTCTATCCCGCTCTCCAGCGCCTGCTCAAGGATAAATTAGTCAGCGCCGAATGGGGCGTTTCCTCCACCCATCGCCGCGTGCGCGTTTACAAGCTCACGCCCGCGGGCAAAAAACATCTCGATCACGAAGTCTCAAAATTCGAGCGCATGCTCGACGGCGTCACGCGCGTCCTCGCGCCCGCGAAGTCATGAACTGGTTCACAAAATTGTTCTCCCGTCGCCGCTACGACGACATCTCCGAAGAAATTCGCGAGCATCTCGACGAAAAAGTCGACGAACTCGTCGCCGGCGGAATGTCCCGCGCCGACGCCATGGCCGCCGCGCGCCGCCAGTTCGGCAATGTCGCGCTGATCGAAGAACGCACGCGCGAAGTCTGGCGCTGGGCATGGCTTGAAAATTTATTTGCCGACGTCCGCTACGCCCTGCGCATGCTCCGCAAGAGCCCCGGCTTCACCGTCGTCGCCATCCTCACGCTCGCGCTCGGCATCGGCGCCAACACCGCGATCTTCTCCGTGGTCAACGCCGTGCTCCTCCAGCCGCTCGCCTACCCCAATCCCGATCGCCTCGTCGAACTCGAACTCAGCTCGCCGCAAGGAAATGGGAATATCACGTCGATCCCGAAGTTCAACATCTGGCGCGAGCAGACCCAGGTGTTCGATTCCGTCGCGGCCTACGATCTCTCCGGTCCCGGCATCAATCTGATCGCAGGAGATCGCCCCGAGCAGCTCAAAGGCATCCACGCGTCGGCAGATTATTTCCAGGTGTTTGGCGCGCCCGTCGCGCTTGGCCGCACCTACACCGACGACGAGGATCGCCCCGGTGGCCCCGCCGTCGTTGTGATCAGCAACGGATTGTGGCGCAGCACGTTCGGCGGCGATCCGAATATCATCGGCCGCACCATCGATCTCGGCGGAGATCCCTACACGGTCATCGGAGTCCTCGGCCCCACTTTCGCGAGCGATCCCGTGAGCGACCTTTGGCTTCCGCTCAAGGCTGATCCCAACAGTATCGATCAAGGACACTATCTGCGCTCCACGGCGCGCTTAAAGCCCGGTGTCACCTTGGCGCAGGCGCAAGCCGCGATGAAGCTTGCTGCGGATGAGTTCAATCGAAAATTTCCCAACGCCCGTTTGGGCCCCGGAGGAAGCTTCACCGCCATTCCGCTGCGCGACAGCGTGATCGGCGATGTGCGTTTCGGTTTGCTGCTTCTTTTCGGAGCCGTCGGCTTCGTGCTCCTGATCGCCTGCGCCAATGTCGCCAACTTGCTTCTCGTCCGCGCCGCGATCCGCCGCGGCGAAATCGCCATCCGCGCCGCGCTCGGCGCCGGACGCGCCCGCCTGATCTCGCAATTGCTCACGGAAAGTTTGCTGCTCTCGCTCGCCGGTGGCGCTCTCGGCCTCGTCCTTGGCTATTTCGGTGTGCGCGCTCTTTTGACCATCAATCCCGGCAATGTTCCGCGCATCGGAGAGCAAGGCGCCGCCGTCACGCTTGACTGGCGCGTGCTCCTGTTCACTTTCGCCGCGTCCGTGGTCACCGGAATTTTGTTTGGACTCGTTCCCGCGCTCAGCGCTTCGCGCTCCGATCTCAATAGCACGTTGCGCGAAAGCGGCACGCGCTCCGGCTCAGGCGTGCGCCACAATAAAGCCCGCTCGGTCCTGGTGATCACGGAAATGGCGCTCGCTCTCGTTTTGCTCGTCGGCGCCGCTTTGCTGATTCGCACTTTCGGCGCGCTGCGCGGCGTCGATCCCGGCTTCGACGCGCACAACGTCTTGACCTTGCAAATGTCCCTCACCGGCGCGCGCTTTGAAAAAACCGACGGCGTTGCCGCACTCGAGCGCGACGCGAGCCAGCGCATCGACGCCCTCCCCGGCGTCTCCGCCGCGGCCATGACCTGCTGCCTCCCGCTCGAAGGCGGCTTCGGTTTGCCCTTCACCATCGAGGGACGTCCGCTGAAAGATAGCCCGTATCACGGTGGCGCGGGCTATCTGCCGATTTCTGCGGGCTATTTCGACGTCTTTCACATTCCCATCCTCAGTGGCCGCGCCTTCACCGATCAGGACACCACCGCCTCGGATCGCGTCGTGATCATTGATCAGGCCATGGCCAAACAATATTGGCCCAAAGGCGATGCCCTCGGCGCACGCATCACCATCGGCAAAGGTGTCGGACCGGAATTTGATGAGCCGCCGCGCCAAATCGTTGGCATCGTCGGCGATGTCCATCAGGGCGCGTTAAGCAGGCCGCCGGATCAGATCATGTACCTGCCCATCCCGCAGCTCAACGATGGAATTATGGCGCTCAATAACCGGATCGTTCCCATGACCTGGGTCGTGCGCACAAAATATCAGCCTTTCTCGCTGAGCGCCGACATTCAGCGCGAATTGCGCGAATCGAGCGGCGGCCTGCCCGTAGCTCACGTCCGTAGCATGGAACAAGTAGTTGGCAATGCCACCACGCGCAACGATTTCTATATGACCCTGCTCTCCATTTTCGCCGGCGTCGCGCTCCTCCTCGCCGCCATCGGCGTCTACGGCCTGATGGCCTATTCCGTGCAACAGCGCACGCAGGAAATCGGCGTGCGCATCGCTCTCGGTGCCAGCCCGCAGCAAGTGCGTCGCATGGTCGTGTTCCAGGGCATGACGCTCGCGTTCATCGGCGTAGTTCTCGGCGTCGCCGCCGCGCTCGCACTCACGCGCCTGATGCGCACTTTACTGTTCGGCGTGAAACCATGGGATCCCGCAACGATCGTGCTCGTGGCCGTCCTCCTCAGCGCGGTCAGTCTCGTCGCCACCTATCTCCCCGCCCGCCGAGCCAGCCGCGTCGACCCCATGGTCGCCCTCCGTTACGAATAGGTGATGTCATGACAAGTCCCAACCGCGCGCTCTGCGGTGCTTAAATGAATTGGTTTACAAACTTGTTCTCGCGTCGCCGCCGCTACGATGACATCTCCGAAGAAATTCGCGAGCATCTCGACGAAAAAGTCGACGAGCTCGTCGCCGCCGGAATACCCCGTCCCGACGCCATCGCCGCCGCGCGCCGCCAGTTCGGCAATGTCGCTCTGATCGAAGAACGTACCCGCGAAGTCTGGCAATGGTCCTGGCTTGAAGATCTATTCGCCGACATCCGTTACGCTCTGCGCACGCTCCGCAAAAGCCCCGGCTTCACGGCCGTCGCCATCCCCACCCTCGCCCTCGGCATTGGCGCGAACACCGCCATCTTCAGCGTGGTCGATGCCGTGCTTTTCCGCGCGCTTCCTTATCGCGACCCGGGCCGCCTAGTCTGGGCGACGAACTTTTTCCCAGAGCAAGGTCAGGATTTCGTTTTTCAGAATATATATGCGGGTTGGCGCGATCAAAGCCATGTGTTCAAGAGCATCGCAGCGTACTCGCCCTCGGCCGAATATACGCTTACTGGCGCGGGGTTCCCTGAACGCATGCGGGGCGCCCAAGTCACCTCAAGTTTCCTCGACGTCTTGGGCGTCACGCCGCAGCTTGGGCGCAACTTTATCCCGGAGGAAGGCCGCCCTGGCGGACCAAAGGTCGTGCTCTTGAGCGACGCAGTATGGAGGTCGATCTTTGGCTCCGATCCGAAAGTGGTCGGACGAGGCATCGCGCTTGACGGCACTCCCTATACGGTTGTTGGAGTGCTCCCGCGCGATTTCGAATTTCTCGACAATAGCTCGGTCGACCTGCTGGTTCCCATGCAGTTTGCGGACACTGCTATAGAGGAAGTGAACGGACGTGCGGTGTTCAGACTTGAGACGATGCAGGTGGTGGCGCGGCTGCGGCCGCGCGTGAGTGTAAGCGCCGCAGTGTCCGAACTGGATCCGATCAACGAGCGCGTCGTGAGAGACCTTCCTAGCCACGGTATATGGCTGCTCAATGACGCGCAAGCCCAAGTGATTTCGCTCCACGATCGAGAGATCGGCAACGTGCGTCCGGCGCTGCTCGTGTTGTTGGGAGCGGTCGGGCTCGTGCTGCTGATTACCTGCGCGAACGTGGCCAACATGCAGCTTGCCCGAGCGGTCTCGCGTGATAAGGAGGTCGCCATTCGAGGTGCGCTTGGCGCAGGACGTTGGCGGCTGGCTCGGCTTCTGCTGACGGAGAGTTCTGCGGTAGCGCTGGCCGGCGGCGCAGCTGGACTGCTCCTGTCAGACTGGACGATCCGGCTGATTCAGCGCTTTGGGCCCGCGAACATTCCGCACTTGCAAAGCGCGCGAATCGATGAGCGCGTGCTGATGTTTACGCTCGGGTTGTCGTTGCTCACGGGCATCTTGTTTGGATTCGCGCCGGTAGTGGCCGCGTTTCACGTCTCATTGAACGACACACTGAAGGACGGCGCTTCGCACAGCGGAGCGAGCAAGGCCACGCGGCGCGCACAACAGATGCTGATTGTGACGGAGATCGCGCTTTCCTTCGTCCTGTTCACTGGCGCCGGTCTGCTGGTGAAGAGCTTCCGTCGACTCACGGCGATCCATCTAGGATTCGATCCGCATGGAGTGCTGACGGCGCGCGTGGCGCTGCCGCGGGATCAATATCAATCCGAAGACCAGCAGCGGGCTTTTTTCCAGCAGCTTGTCGCGAAGCTCCAGGCTCTTCCCGGAGTTGATTCAGCGGGAGCAACGGCTTGGGTTCCGCTCCGCGGAATCACAATGTTCTCATTGATAGGGATCGAGGGGCAGCCGCCGCCGGACTTTTCCATGTCCGACGTTCCGAACGCGAGCGCTAATTCCGTGACGCCGGGGTATTTCGCGGCTCTGCGCATTCCCTTGATTGAGGGCCGTCTTCTCGATGAGCGCGACGGCGCAAGCGCACCGAATCCAGTGCTCGTAAACCAGGTCTTTGTGCACCGGTACTTCCCGAACGGCAATGACCCGATCGGCCAGAAATTCAACGGCGACGTGGGCGCAGGAACCGACGGGCTGCAGACCGCCACCATTGTCGGAGTGATTGGCGACACCAACGAAGAAAGCCTGGTGCGCGAGACCATCCCGGAAATAACGGTGTCGGCGTTGGAGTATCCGCGATTCGCGATGACGCTTGTGCTACGCACATCGGCGGACCCTCTAAGCCTTGTCTCGGCCGTTCGCTTGCAAGTAAGCGAACTCGATAAGAACCTGCCCATCTACGACGTGCAGACGATGGATAACGTGGTCTCCGCCGAAATCGCTTCGCAGAGATTCAATGCGGGTGCCGTGGCGGGTTTCGCAGGGCTTGCGGCGCTGCTGGCGGCGGTCGGAATCTATGGTGTGACGGCTTACGCGGTCAGTCAACGGACGCACGAAATGGGCGTGCGCATCGCTCTCGGTGCCGGACCCCAGCAAGTGCGCCGCATGGTTGTGTTCCAGGGCATGACGCTCGCATTCGTCGGCGTGGCTTCGGGCGTCGGCTCCGCGCTCGCGCTCACGCGCCTGATGCGCAGCCTGCTCTTCGAGGTAAAACCATGGGATCCCATGACCATGGTCCTCGTCGCCGTCCTGCTAGGCGCCGTCTCACTCGTCGCGACCTATCTCCCCGCCCGCCGCGCCAGCCGTGTCGACCCCATGGTCGCTCTTCGCTACGAATAGCGCAGAGCAACCACCGCAACTCCCGGCAAGCCCGGCGGCGGCGCAGCTCGGCCGACGCCCCAAGTCCTCACGACGGGCCACCAATTCGAACGCACCCCAGGAAGAGGAAATCCTGTGGATTCCTATTCGAATAGCTATATAATTATATTGACGCATACGCTATCGACATGCTATGGTTCGGTATGAATCGCGAACGCAAACCATCGCTAAAAAGCCCCGAGAATCGCCATTTTCAGCACCTTTTCACCCGCAACACTTCTAGAATCAACACTTCTGAAAAACGCCATTTTAAACCTTTTGGAATCACCACTTCTGGCGCAAAGGACTTAAAGTCGATTAGAATCAGCACTTCCAAAAAAGCACCCGGGGGGGAGGGGGTACCCAGGCCTCCACGCATCGTCTTTTTCGATCCTTTCGCGGAACGTCTCGCCCCGCGCGACCGTCGGCATCGGCCCGCCCTCAACTATGGGCAAACGTTTACTCACATCTTCGTGCTAGAATCGCCCCGTTCGCGCCCCGTTCGCGCAGACGCCCCTACTTCCGAGGAGGAAGCCCGCCATGCCAAAAGACATCACTCGCCGTCAATTCGTCGCAACCGCGCTTTCCAGCGCCGCGATTTCATCCTTGGCTCTCGCCAAAGGAACTTCCGCGGATGCCGCTAATGCCGGCTCTGCTGCCGCCGCGTCACGGCCGCGCCAGGATGCCGCCGCTCCCGGCACAGACCAATATTCCTCCTGGCACGATCAGGGCGTTCTGAATCTCGCCCACTCGCCCTACGCCAAGCTGCATAGCGTCCCCGTCCGCGCTGTCACCATCGAAACTGGTTTCTGGGCCGCGCGCCGCGACGCCACCTTCTCGCAAAGCATTCCCACCATGCACGATCTCCTCGAATCCCATGGCCGCATGGATAATTTCCGCCGCCTGGTCGGCAAAAGCGACGCGCCGCAAATCGGGCCGGTCTATTCCGATTCCGACGTCTACAAATGGACCGAAGCAGTGGCCTTCACTCTTCAGTCCGGAGATCGCCCCGAGCTGCACAAAACCGCCGCGGACATCATCGACCTGATTGTCGCGGTGCAAAAACCGAACGGTTACATCAACACGTATTTCGTCGGCGACCGCGCCGCTCTGAGCATGACTCCCGATACACAGCAGTCCGGCCACGAGCTCTATTGCCTCGGACACATGTTGCAAGGTGCCATCGCTTACTACCGCGCCACAGGCGACCGCAAGTGGCTCGACGCCGGAACACGAATGGTGGATGACTTCCTGATGCCCAGTTACGGCCCCGCGCCGAAGTTGCCCATCATCGCCGGCCACCCCGAAATCGAAATGTCGCTCATCGAGCTCTATCGCATCACCGGCGACAAACGGCAACTCGATCTCGCCGGTTACATCCTCAACGGCGACGACCGCATCAAGTTCCCACGCCAGGCCAACATTTATTTGTTCTGCGGCACGCCCTTCATCGAACGCACTCAAATCGAAGGTCACGCCGTGCGCGCCATGTACGCGTGCTCGGGCGCCGCCGACTACTATCTAGAAACCGGCGACCCCGCTTATTGGAAGACGCTGAATGTTCTGTGGGAAAGCATGGCGGGTTCAAAAATGTACGTCACCGGCGGCCTCGGCGCGCGCGCGCAGGGAGAATCCTTTGGCGCCGCCTACGACCTGCCGAATGCCAGCGCCTACGCCGAAACCTGCGCCGCGATCGGCAACATGATGTGGAATTGGCGTCTGCTCGCCGCCACCGGCGACGCAAAATTCACCGACGTCCTCGAACGCGCGCTCTACAACGGCGTCAATTCCGGAATGTCGCTCAGCGGCACGCTCTATTGCTACACCAATCCGCTGGCCTTCGATCCTTCCGCCGGCATCACCATTCGCAACCCCTGGTACAACACGGATTGCTGTCCGCCGAATTTCGAGCGCACGATGGCTTCCCTTCCCGGCTATTTCTACAGCACCGCGAGCGACGGCCTCTACGTTCATCTCTACGATAATTCCTCGCTCGATTGGCATCTCGAAGACGGCACGCCTCTCAAGGTCACGCAAAAAACAAATATGCCGTGGGATGGAGACGTCGAAATCACCGTGGCGCCCGCCCAGCCAACTGACTTCACGTTTTATCTGCGCATTCCCGGCTGGGCCGGCGACACCACACGCGTCGCCGTCAACGGCAAGCTTGTCTCGGGAGCAATGCCCGGCACGTATCTCCCGATCCATCGCCACTGGTCTTCAGGCGATGTAATTCAAGTGCGTTTCCCCATGACGCCACAGCCGCTTTCAGCCAATCCCCACGTTGCCGACGACACCGGCCGCGTCGCCATCCAGCGCGGTCCCTTGGTCTATTGCCTCGAGCAGCTCGATCAGCCCGCCGAGGTGGATCTCACCGACAATTCACTCGCGGTCCGCATGAGGCCCGGCGCCGAATTCACTAGCGAAGTCAGAGAAGATTTCCTGGGCGGGATTGTCGTTCTGCATCGAGACGGCGTAGTCGCGGAATCGCACTCGCCGCAAGGCTCGCCAAATTCCAAAGCCGCACCTGCGCCACTCTACGGTCCATATCAAGATCAGGAAGCCAACGCGCGGTATAGCCACACCGTACAGCTAACGTTCATTCCCTACTACGTGTGGGCCAACCGCGAGCCCAGCCAAATGCAGGTCTGGACTCCGGTCTCAAAGGTATAAGTCGCGCGAAGGTAGACAAACGAAGGTACAGAGAGGATCGTTCGCGACCAACGCGCTGGGGCGTACGGTTTTTCCCGTGTGCCCCACGCGTCGGTTTTACGCGCGGGGATTTTCGGTCCCGTTCCCTGCGCCGATGCTGCACTACCTCAGCGAAGCGCCGGCGCCGCTTCCGATGGTTTGCCCGCAGCCACAGTCCGCGGCTTGTTCCACGGCATTTTCCCCAGCAGCGTTGCCATCATGCAGATGTTGCTGATCCCCGCGAAGGTCAAACCCGCGCCGACAAAAATCGTCCCCGCGAAAAACCATCGCGACACCGTCAATCCCAAAATCGCCGTAATCACAACCAAGCTCCCTGCAATCGTGCGCACCTGCCGTTCGAGCGACCACACCTTCGTCTCCAGCCGATCCAGCGGCAATCCCGAAGCGCGCCACGCGTCGATTCCGCCCGCGAGATTCGCCACGTTCGCAAACCCCGCTGCCGACATCTGTCGCGCAGCCGTCATGCTCCGCTGGCCGACCTTGCACACGAAGATGTACTCCGCATTGCGATCCCAATTCTCCGCCGCCCGCTTCAGCGTCGATAGCGGCACCAACCGCGATTTCGATATGGCTCCCGCCGCAAACTCCGGATATTCGCGCACGTCGATCACCACGGCGTCCCGCAATTCCGCAACCCGCTCAGGTGTCAATTCCTGGATCATCGCGGCCTCCGATTCCACAACGCGCGCCATGGCGCGCCGCAACTCGAATTATCCTACCATCTCAATCGCCCGTCGCAGAAGCCTGCGGCAGATCCCGCTCGAGCCAATAGCTTGCCAACACCGGAATCAGCAAGAGTATCGCGAATGGCGCCGTGATCATGCCTCCCACAACGACTCGCGCCAGCGGCTGCTGGGCCTGCACGCCGATCCCGCTCGAAATCGCCGCCGGCAGCAATCCGAATCCCGCCGCTGCGCAGGCCATGGCCACCGGCCGCATCTCGGCCAGCGCGCCTTGCTCGATCGCCGCGTGCATCGAAGCCGCGCCCTTCTCCTTGCGCCGGATGCCCGAGACGAACACCACGCCACCCAGCGTGCACACCCCGATGATTGACGCAAATCCCACCGCCGCGGAAATACTGAACGGCGTCCCCGTCACCACCAGCGAAAGCAAACCGCCGCACGCCGCGAACGGCAGCATCACCAGCACCAGCAGCGCGTGCCGCAACGAATTGAACGCCGTGAACAACAACCCGAAAATCACGAGCAACGTAAGCGGAAGCACAATCGCGAGGCGCCGCTGCTCCTTCCGCAAGCTGTCGTACTCGCCCGCCCATTCGTAGTGGTAGCCCTCGGGCAAATGAATCTGCTGCCTAAGTCGCCTCTGCATTTCTTCGATCGTGCTCGAAAGGTCTCGGCCGCGCACGCTGAACTTCACTGGAATGTAACGCCGTCCATTTTCGCGATAGATCATGAACGCGCCTTCGTGCAGCGAGACGTCGGCGACTTGTCCCAATGGAACGCTGCTCCCACTCGGTGTGGGAAGAAGGATGTTGCGAATCTCCTCGGGCGTCGTGCGAAATCCGGGCTGATAACGGATCACGAAGTCGAACCGGCGGTCGCCTTCCAGAATTTGCGTCGCGGCGATGCCTCCGATGGCGGCCTGCACCGCGCTGTCAACGTCCGATGCCATCAGTCCGTAGCGCGCGCTCGCCGCGCGATCGATCGAGATGAGCAGTTCGGGCTGTCCGGTCTCTTGGAACACGGCCAGGTCGGCGACGCCAGGTACGGTGGCCATCACGTCGCGAATCTCTCCGGCTTTTTCCACGAGCACGTCGATGTCATCGCCGAAAAGTTTCAGCGAATTCTCGCCCTTCACGCCCGACATGGCTTCTTCGACGTTGTCTTCGATGTTCTGCGAAAAATTGAAGTCCACGCCCGGAAATTTTTCAAGCTCGCTGTCCATTTGGTTCACAAGCTTGTCCTTGGCCAGACCCGACGGCCAATCGCCCGGACTCTTGAGCGCAACCATGAACTCGATGTTGTTGAACGTGGTGACGTCCGTCCCATCGTCCGGCCGGCCCATCTGCGAAACGACTTCGGTGACTTCCGGATATTTCAGCAGGATCTCGCGGATGTCGTGCGCCATGCGCGCCCCGTCTTCGTACGAAGCATCCTGCGGCAGCGTCGCGCGTACCCACAAATTCCCTTCCTCGAGCTTGGGCATGAATTCCCCGCCGACTCCGGTGCCCAACACCAGCGTGAACGCAAGCGCCGCGCCGGCAACGGCCAGCGTCGTTTTGCGGTGCGTGAGCACCCACCCGAGCATGCGCTCGTATCCGCGATACAACCAGGAGACCACGTGTGTCGGGGCGTTGCGAATTCGCTCCCGCCGAATCCACGAAGCCAGCACCGGCGCGAAGATCACCGCAAAAATCAACGCGCCCACGAGCGCGAAACCGTAGGTTTCCGACATCGGCGCAAAAATTTGTCCCGGCACGCCCTGCATCGTAAATAACGGAATCAGCGCGACGATGATCACCAACACCGAAAACAGCACTGGCCGCACCGCTTCGGCGGTGGCGTCCGCAACCACTTCTCGCGTCGACGCATTCGGCGGCGATTGTTGCAGGCGCCGATACACGTTCTCAAGCACGATCACCGAAGCGTCCACCAGAATGCCGAAGTCGATCGCGCCAATCGAAATCAGATTCGCCGAGCCGCCGGTCAAAACCATCAGCGCAAATGCAAACAGGAGAGAGCACGGAATGGTCAGCGCAGCCATCAGAGAAACCGGCACGTCGCCCAAAAACACAATGAGCACGGCCGTCACCAGGATCAATCCCTCGATCACGATGTCGCGCACGGTCGCCGTCGTCACGTGAATCAAATTGGTGCGATCGTACAGCGTGATCAATTTCATCCCGCGCGGAAGCAATCCGCCGTTCAGCTCCGCCACTTTCTGCTCGAGCGCGCGCAACGCGGGCAAGGATTGCTCGCCGCGCTGCAACAGCACGATCCCCTGTACGGCGTCGTCGTCGTGATCCACACCCACTTGGCCGAGTCTGGGTTCCGAGCCCTCGTGCACGTCGGCGACATCGCGCAAGAAAACGGGAACGCCGTTGCGCTCAGTGATCAGGACGTCCTGCATCTCGGGAATGGTTTGCAGCAGGCCGAGACCCCGCACGTTCACGCTCTGGCTGCCCATGGTGAGATAGCTGCCGCCCGCGTTGGCGTTGCTGGCGCTCACGGCGGCGACAACTTGCGGCAACGTCACGTTGTACTGCAAGAGTTTGCGCGGATCGACTTCGGCGGAGTATTCGCGCGTGGTGCCGCCGAACGACGCGACGTCAATAATTCCGGACACTTCTTTGATTTCGCGCGTAACGAACCAGTCTTGCGTGGCCTTCAGTTCGTTGAGCGAATATTCGGGGCCATACAAACGATAGCGGTAGATTTCGCCGACCGGCGATTCCGGCGAAAGTTGCGGCGAGACGTTGCCGGGCAGCGTGGCCAGTTGCAGGCGATTCAGAACCTCCTGGCGGTCCCATTTGTAGTCGCTGTCGTAATCGAAGTAGAGCTTGACGTCGCTCAAACCAAAAATCGAAATGGAGCGCACATACGTAAGCTTGGGAATTCCGAACAGAACCGTCTCGATCGGCACGGTCACTTGCCGCTCCATTTCCTCCGCGGACCACGAAGGATTCTGGGTGATTACTTCGACCAGAGGAGGCGAAGGGTCGGGATAAGCTTCGATATCGAGGCGCAGGAAAAAATAAATTCCCGCCGCGATCCACGCGAAAAGCGCCACGATCACGAGCGGGCGATAGCGCAACAGAGCGGCGATGAAATTGCGCATCGGGATTTATTCCTGCGGCGCCGCGCGCAGCAGCAGCGCGCCTTCGGAAACCACCGTATCGCCGGGATTGATTCCGGAAACGATTTCAAGCGAGCCATCGACCGCGCGTCCGAGCTTCACGTCGCGGCGCGCGTAGCGATTATTTCCGACGCCCACAAACACGTAAGCGCCGCTGCCTTCACGGATCACGGCGGCGGACGGTAGCAGGATTCCCGGTGAAGCAGAACGCAACAACCGGATCGTGCCGAACAGCGAGGGCTTCAACTCGCCTCTCGGATTTTCGAGCACCACGCGGACTTGCAACGCGCGCGTGACGGCGTCGACTGCGTCGGAGACGCCGCTGACGCGCCCATTCCACACCTCGCCCGGATACGCGTCCAGCGTCACCTGCGCTTGCTGGCCCGCCTTCGCCGCGGCCAGATCTTTCTCGTAGATATCGCCGACAGCCCAAACGGTCGAAATATCCGCGATCGTGCAAAGTGGCGCGGGCGCCGCCAGAGCGTTGGAATATTCGCCGGGCGCGGCGCCGACATCCAAAATTACGCCGCCGCGTGGCGCGACGACATTCAGTCGATTGCTCGCGTGATCCGGATCCATTCCGAGTTCGCGAATCTGATCGCGCGTAGCCACAAGTTCCGCAGCGGCCATCTGCGCGTCGCCTTGCGCTTGCTGTAAATCTTTTTCGGCAATGGCCTGATGATCGTAAAGATCGCGCGCGCGCACGAGTTCATCCTGTTTCACCTGATTGTCAGCTTGCGCCTTGTGATAGTCCGCGACGGCGCGCGCAAGGTCGCCGCTCTCGATCACCGCGAGCGTTTGTCCCTTTTCCACGCGATCCCAGGGACGAACTTTCATTTCAATGATCCGGCCGGTGGCGGGCGGATAGACGTGAACCACGAGCGTTGGATCCGGATCGATGTGCGCGGGCAATTCGAGATATTCGGGAATCGGAGATTCCGCCACTTTCACGGTCTGAATGCCGCGCGCATCGGGGGCAACGTACTCGCCGGCGCTTCCAGCGGAATCCGCCGCGCTTGCATCGGCCTGAGACTGCACACCCGCGCCGGCGGAGCCGCCGCAGCCAACGGCGAGAAAAGCGGCGATCAATCCCACACATCCGAGGAACCACGCCCGTGCTTTCATGAAAGAAACTCCGTTGCGGCAAGCCGCGTGAATAATATTGACGCTATTTGCGATGTCTAAAAATGCCAAAGGCCACGCGCATCTGAAAAGTATTGACGCCGGGGTTCGATTGCGTGAGCCCCGCGTCCGAAATATGCATATATCGAAACTCCGCGCTCCAGTTGTATTTGCCGGCCAGAAAATAGACGCCCGTGGCGCCACCCGAGGCGAAATTTACCCGCGAGACTTCCGGAGGCACGTCGCGGTTTGTAAACAACGATCCACCGCTGAACTCGAAATAGGGGACGACACGACGGCGCTCTCGGAAGTCCCACTTGAAGACGAACGGATCGAGCACAACCCCGTAAGCTGTTCCGCCGGGCTCAAAGACGCAGAATACCGGTGCGACATCCACGGCAAATTCAAGTTGGCTGCGCAGGATTCCTGGACCATGCGGGCCGGTGAGAATCCAGCCGTAGCGCAGGCCGAAGTTCAAAGTACCAACGTCCCTCACGCCGACGTTCCCGATGCGTGCGCTGTCGCCGCCGCCGGCCCACAATTCCAGTTCGCGGTCTCCTTGCAAGGGCCCGGATTGCGACATCGCAGGCGAGGCATACAAGAGAAGTAGCAGCAGCGATCCGGCCAGATATTTCACCGATTGCTCCTCGTCGTTTTCGGGAACGATGGAGTTCTGAATGCGTCGGTCGCATTCCGGATTCTTGCGCGAGGCGGCAGATCAGAACAGTAGCGCCGGCGCCCAGCGAACCATCAGACGTAACCGGCACAATGATTCTTCTCGGGACGAATGAGAACGAAACTCCGGAGTGGACTCCGGCGTATCGAGAGCGGAATGCTTAGAGGTTGGCGGGGGGCGCGCGAGCGACCGAGCGATCGCCCGCGAGAAACGAAATCGCAGGTTGGGCCGAAGGCGCGATCGCCGCGGAGGTGTTCAGCGGATTCGGCGAATCAGCGCGTGCCGGCATGGCGACGCTTGCCGACGACGGCGCGCACCGACTGCCCGGCGCGCGGTTCGCGGAACACCGCAGCAGCGCAGTGCGGCGGCCGGTGGAGCAGCCGTCGCACAACAGAATTTCGGGGTGCAGATCGTCCGTCATGGAGACGACGTAAAACATCAGGATCATGACGCAAACGAACGCGGTCCATTCCTGAAGAGGATTGCGCCGCGACGCGCCTTTCTCGCGCACCCAACGCCGCTGCCAGACGCATAGTGCGACGGCGACGAGTAACACCCAAACTAAATTGAGAAATGTTTCCATGGGCGGTCGATTAACGCAATGCGCTCCGCGCTGCCTATTGAAGCAATGCGCTCCCCGCAGGGCGGTGAACTAATGCGCACTGCGCGAGACCGACGCGCCAACACCACAAGCAACCGCTGGCAGTTCGTGCGCGCCGAAAATTCAATGTACCACCGCCGCCGATTGACGGCAATCGTTTGAGTTCGCGGGCGTTACGCGAGAATTATCGGCGCCGCGCGAGCGGACGTGACGCGACTCGACGGATTCGATTGGTGAGAAGAAACGGGAAATTGTGACGCTGTCTGCTACTGCTGCTGCTCAGCAGTGGTGGTGTGGGTGTCCTTCGCGTCGGTTCGCGGGGTCATGGAAACGACGATGTACTCGCGTTCCTTCTGGCCGCTTTCGGGGTCGCGGAGGAACAGCGAACTCTTCTCGATCCTGAACTCGACGGCGTCACCGACGGGCAGGAGAATCGGATGCTTCGCATCCTTCAAGCGGATGTGGTAGACGATGCGGTCGGACTGAAGCACGTAGTCCTGGCAGAGAATTTGCTGCGTCGTTTTCTTCCCGGAATCGGTTCCGAGGATCTCGCCGGCGACGCTCTTCCCGCCGACCTCAGTCGAGCCGCACGCTTGCGAATCCATGGAGAGCAAAGTGCCGCGGTCGTAGACCGGATCCTTGGCCGATAGCGACGGCGCGACGGCGAGCAGCGAGACTCCGGCAAGAACGAAGACGATTCCCGCACGCGCGAATTGCAGCTTCACAGTGGAGTGGCTCACGATTTTCGCCTCGCAGAATGTAATTAAAGCGCCCGTGGGACATCAAATGATTTAAGGCCCACAGGGACACACGAACGCGAATCACGTTTGCAATCGGGCAGCCACGCGCTAACCCTAGCGTTATCAGTGACTAACGAGGATCGCGAGAGGACCGGGGACACCCGGCGATGATCAGAAACGTAACGCATTCGGAAGAAAGGGCCCACCCACAGCCGAGGCGGGCGTTTTGCGAGTAAGATAGAGGAATAGAATTTATGCGCGGATTCCACTCCCACACTTACACAGCTCGCGGCAGGGACGCGCGGGATTCCGCCGCCGGCGGGAAAAAATCGAAAAAATCGTCTGGCAGCTTTCTGACGCTGCTTCCGGAAGTCTGGGTTTTTGTGCGGCCGCAGCGGTGGCTGTTGCTGCTTGGCTTCGGACTGATGGCCATCAATCGTCTGGCGGGATTTGTGCTGCCGGCATCGATGCAGCCCATCGCGGATAAGGTGATCCGGAACGGGCAACGACAGTTGCTGGTTCCGATCGTGATTGCCATCCTGGCTGCGACCACGATTCAAGGGCTGACGTCGTTCGCGCTGACGCAATTGCTCTCGAAAGCGGCGCAGCGCATGATCGCCGATTTGCGCAAACAGGTGCAGGCGCATATCGGCCGGCTGACGGTCGCGTTTCATGATTCCAACAAGTCGGGCTCGCTGCTGACGCGGATCATGACCGACGTCGATGGCTTGCGAAATCTGATGGGCACGGGGCTTGTGGATTTCGCCGGCAGCCTGATGACCGCGGTGATTGCGCTGGTGTTGCTGCTGCGCGTCAGCGTGATGCTGACCTCGGTGGTTCTGGTGATTCTGCTGGCGACGGGGCTGAGCCTGAACGTGGCGATCGGGTGGATCCGGCCGATATATCGAGCGCGGTCGAAAATATTCGCGGAGGTGACCGGGCGTCTGGCGGAATCGCTCGGAGGCATTCGCGTGGTGAAAGGCTATCGCGCGGAGGCGCGCGAGGAAGAAGTGTTCGCGGGCGGCGTGAAGCGGCTGCTGGAGAACGTGCTGCAGACGCTGACGGCGACTTCGTTGATGAGCCTGGCTTCCACGATGCTGCTCGGTACCGTGAGCGCGCTGATCATTTATCTGGGCGTGCAGCGAATACCCAGCGGAAATTCGTTGCCGGTCATCGGCCAAATGTCGTTCGGCATGTTCCTGAAGTTCGTGGGCTACATGGCCATGCTGGTCTCGCCGATTTTTCAGATTGTGAGCATCGGGCCGCAATTCAGCGACGGCATGGCGGGACTTGAGCGCACGACGGAAATCCTGAAGGAAAATTTGGAAGACGCCGAACCGCGGCGCACCGTGGACATCGGCACGATTCGCGGCGACGTGGCGTTTGAAAACGTGAGCTTCGCGTACGAAAAAGAGCGCATGGTGCTGCACGACGTGAGTTTTGAATCGAAGCCGGGGACGGCGACGGCGCTGGTGGGTCCATCGGGCGGAGGCAAATCGACGATGATTGGGCTGGTGGCCGCCTTCTATACGCCGAATTCCGGGCGTGTGCTGGTGGACGGCGTGGACCTTGCGACGGTGCGCTTGGAAACTTTCCGCACGCAGCTGGGAATCGTGCTGCAGGATACATTTTTGTTCGACGGCACGATCCGCGAAAACGTGGCCTTCTCGCGGCCCGATGCGTCCGAGGAAGACATTCTGGCGGCGAGCCGCATCGCGCGGGTGGACGAATTCGCCGAATCGTTCGAGGAAAAATACGACACGGTGATCGGCGAGCGCGGCGTGCGATTGTCGGGCGGGCAGAAGCAGCGCATCTCGATCGCGCGCGCGATTTTGGCGGACCCGCGCATCTTGATTCTGGATGAAGCGACTTCGAGCCTCGATTCCGAATCGGAAGCGCTGATTCAGGAAGGATTGTCTTACTTGATGCGCGGGCGCACCACGTTCGTGATCGCGCATCGGCTTTCGACAATTCGCCGCTCGGATCAAATTCTGGTTGTGGAGGGCGGGCGCATCGTCGAGCGCGGGACGCATGCGTCGCTGTATGCGCGCGGCGGGCGATACTACGAGCTTTACACGAAGCAGCACGGCATCGAAACGAACCTGTTCCTCGCGCCGGGCGAAGGCGATCCGACCTCGGGCGACGGCGATGGCGCGGAGACCGCAACGACGGATCGCGGCGACGGCAACGGCTCCGCGGAAAACGACAGTGGAATTGCGCGCGCGGCGAGGCTTCTGCGCGGCCGCGAATCGTAGTGCCTGCCAAAACAGACGCTCAAGAAGAACGAAACCACGCGGGTTTGTGCGCCGATTGCAAGCACGCGCAGAAAGTGGTTTCGTCGCGCGGCTCGAATTTTTATCTCTGCGGGCGTTCATTCAGCGATCCTACCTTCGCGAAATATCCAGCGATCCCTGTGCGCTCCTGCGCGGGCTACGAACCCGATCGCAAACTCCCGTCTTGATGGCGGCCGCCGCAGTTCATATGACCTCTTCCACTCGCGGGGACGGGGCGGCCAGGCGATCGACTTCGGCGAGTTCTTCGGCAGAGAGATGCCAATCGGCGGCGCGGACATTTTGCTCGACTTGCTCGGGCTTGGTGGCGCCGGCGATGACGCTTGAGACGGGCTGCTGCGCGGCGAGCCACGCGATGGCCAAATCGAGAAGATTGTGGCCGCGCGGCGCGCAGAATTTTTCGAGACGCTCGACGACTTCCCAATTCGCGTCGGTGATGTAGCGATCGGCGAGGTGCTTGGCGGTGTTCAGGCGCGCGCCCGCGGGCATGGGCTGGCCGCGCTTGTACTTGCCGGAGAGGAAGCCGCCGGCCAGCGGGAAATATGGGAGCAGGCCGAGGCCGTACGCGCGCATGGCGGGAATCAATTCGCGCTCGGGCTCGCGGACGATCAGACTGTATTCATCCTGGCAGGAAATGAAGGCGTGCGTGCCGATGGTGCGCGCGGTCCACTGGGCTTCGACGACTTGCCATGCCTGCAAATTGGAGCAACCGATGTAGCGGACCTTGCCCTGCTGGATCAGGTCTTCGAGAGCGCGCAGAGTTTCTTCGATCGGAGTTTTTGGGTCCGGGCGATGGAGCTGATAGAGATCGATCCAATCGGTGCCGAGGCGGCGCAGGCTGGCTTCGGCGGCGGACATGACGTAGGCGCGCGCGGCGCCGCGCATGGTTTTGGCGTCGTCCATGGCCATGCCGAACTTGGTGGCGAGAACGATGTCTTTTCGGCGCGCTCCGAGGCTTTGGCCGAGCATGATTTCGGAGCCGCCCTTGTTGCCGTAAATGTCGGCGGTATCGAAAAGCGTGATGCCGAGATCGAGCGCTTTCGCGACCACGCGGCGCGTGGTCTCGAGATCGGTGCGGCTGCCGAAATTATTGCAGCCCAGACCGACGAGCGAAACTTCTAGCGGCGAGTTGCCGAGAGTGCGGTGCTTCATGGCGAGTTCTCCCGAGGGCTGACGGAGTATCGCGCTTTTGATGCGCGGCGGGCTCGCGGCGGCGCTGCAGTCGGGTCGAAAGAGGACGAGAAAACTTGGGGCCTATATACACCCCCGGTATGTTTTTGCGAAAGTATTGAAAATACATGGGTTGCGGCAAAAGAGTGCGGATGAGTGTGAAAATACAGGGACTTGAAATCGAGTCGATTCAATGTGTTGCGCACTCTTTTGCAATGAATTGAAAACAAATGGGTTGCAGAGGCGATTTGTTGCATAGAAATGCAAAGTGCGACGGGGCTGGAGCGGAGTGGAAGGCGGGCGCTGGACGGAAGCGACGATTCGAAAAGTTTTCGCGAGTACATGCCTACGTATACCACGATAATTCCCACACGTCAACAATAATTTATAAGTATACTATTCGAATAGATTCCGCGGCGCCGTTTTGCGCCATTCGAAAAGATTGTGTCGCCCCTACGGGGCTTGCACGGGCTGGGCTTGTGTACCCAGGGCTTCCGCCCTGGGCTAAAATGTATCGCCCCTACGGGGCTGAATCACAGTGCCGACCGCGATCGCACGGCGTGGCGCGCGGTTTTAGCAGCACGGCCACTCTTGGCGGTGCGGGGTCTGGATTTTTAATTCCGAAAAACCAAAGGCACACGGGCAAGAGTGCCTGTGCTACCGAAACCAAGATGGAGGCCTGAAGGCCTGCGCTACGCAAGCCGAAGATTAGCGTTGGAGGAAATCGTCGGAGTGGGTTAGGAATTCGGGGTAGGCGCCGGCGCCCAATTCGTAGAGGTCGAGGCCCTGGCGTTCGCCTTCGCGGGCGACGCGCTGGGGATAGAAGCGGTTGAGGAGCCAATTGAGGGAATAGGTGAGCGGGAGAACGAAACCGATGAGCGTGGCGATGCCGACGAGTTGAGCGAGCCATTGTCCGGGGGCCGCAGCGGCGCCGGGGTGAGCGGCGTCGGGAAAGCGGGCGAAGAGAGCGAGCGCCAGCAAACCCCAGAGGCCGGCCGCGGCATGCACGGAAATGGCGCCGCCGGGATCGTCAACGGCGAGACGCAAATCGAGCCACTCGACAGACAAGGGCACGATGATTCCCGCGACAAGACCTACGATCATGGCCGCTGCGGGCGGCAAGAATGGCGCCGCGGCGCTGCTGGCCACGAGGCCGCCGACCCAGCCGTTGGCGCAGAGCGAAGCGTCGGGCTTGCCGAAGCGAACGCGCGTGACGACGAGCGTGGCAAGCATGGCGGACGCCGCGCACAGCGTGGTGTTGAAGGCGACGAGCACCGCGCTCGACGCCGGAACGCCGGCATACAAAATCGCGCCGGCGGAATTCAAGCCGCACCATCCGACGAGAGCGAGCACGCAACCAAAGACAATATAGACGACGTTGTGGCCGGGGATCGCGGCAGGCATTCCGTCGACTGCATATTTGCCGCGGCGCGGTCCAAGGATCCACGCAATGCTCAGCGCGGTGAGGCCGCCGACAACCTGAATTGTGGCCGTGCCCCCGGCGTCCTGAAAGCCGCGGCCCAAGCCGAAGAAAGAACCGAGTTGCGCGAGCCATCCGCCGGCCCAGACCCAGTGTGCAAATAGAGGATAGGTGATGCCGGCGAGCAAAGCGGTGGAAGCGCAGCAGGAGCCGAGGCGCCAGCGGTCGCCACCGCTGCCGAGAGGAATCAGGGCGGCGAGGCCGACGCTGAGCATTCCGAGCCAGGCTTCAAGAGAAGCGGGCGAACCATCGAGTTTTACTCCGCGCAGGAACCAGGGTTGCGCGGCGAGCAGGTTCCATCGATTGCCGGCCAGAAGGATGCCGTGCGCCGGTCCGCCGGCGAATCCTTGCCAGGAAAACCCGCAAATAAAGTAGACGATGGCCGCTACGCTCACGACCACGAGCGACGCCAGAATCGCGTGCGCTGCGCTGCGCGAACGGCCGAGGCCGGTATTGATCAGAGCCAAGCCGGCGGCGGCGAAGGGAACCAAGAGAATGAAAACGATGCACAGCGCGGCGGAGGTTTCTGAAAACGCGGCGGCATTCGGCGTCATTCGTGCTCCCGCGGCGCGCCGAGATGCGCGCGGAAGAAAAGCACGAGGCCCAAAATCTCGACGCCAATTCCGGCGAAGACAAACGCGCTTCGCGGATTGGAGCGAGTGAGCAGCACGAGGGCGCAAACCACGAGCAGCCACCCGGCTGGCAACAATAAAAGTCCGGCGAGCTTCATGGAATTTTCCCCGGTGGGCGCGAATCCATCCGGGCTACGACCCGAACGCGCGCCCGCGAGGGTTCGCATAACATATCACAATCGTTCGGGCGGCTCCGCGCACCGAAGCGTCGCGAAAGAGTTCAGACGCGAGCGAAAGCGGAGAACGCGCCCGGCGCCGCCACGTGAGAAAGCGAGATCCGCGTAGTTCGGCGACATTCTGCGCGTTCAACGAATTGGGACAGCGACATTGGCGGAGGTGCGATGCCATTGGAATGCCATACGATGCAACAGATTGATCTAACCTGAACAGCTGCTTAGACCGTGGTGAAGCTCGGCGCACAGGCGGCGGCCCAAACTCCGTCCGGGGAGGGGTGGCGATATCTGGAGACATTGCTGGCACAAGTGCTTGCGATTCAATTGGTTACGCTGCGCGGGGGGCGCGACCGGGCAGGCTGGGCCCCTAAACAAAACCTAAATTGATGCGATTGAAAATTCGCGTTGTACATAACGACACATAGACGCAACAATGCCGCCCTCGATGCAGTTCCGCACGTCCGCAATCCCTTAAGGAGGGAACAATTCGATGGCCGATGAAGCCAAAGCAGAGATGGTACCAACTTTAGGCCTTACAGGGCTCACGGTGAACGGCATGGCATTGATTGCGCCCGGCGCCTTTCTTTGGCTGACGTTTTACGGGCAGTCGACCGAGGGCGCCACGTCGCCGGCCATGTGGGCGGGGATTTTTCTCGCCTTATTGCTGTGTTTGGCGACAGCGGTGTCGTACGCCGAACTGGCAAAGCTGTATCCCGGCACCGGAAGTTCCTACTATTTCGCGGAGCAATCGTTCCTAAATCATGAGAAGGCCTGGAAGTGGGCGCGCTTGATGAAATTTATCACCGGCTGGGGTTCGCATCTTTACTACTGGATCTACCCCGCGGTGATGGTGGCCACGACCGGAATCTTCTGCGGTTACGTGGTGGGCACGCTTTGGCCGAACTTCATGAGCGCCTCGAATCCGGGTCCGATGTTCATGATGCTCGTGGCGATCATCTTCTCGTTCGCGGTTTCGTACATCGCGCACAGAGGGGTGATCGGCTCGACAGGAGTGAGCGTGGCGATCAATGTGATTCAAATTTCGGCGTTGATCGTCTTCTCGGTGATGTGCATCAGCTACCGCGTGAAGCATGCGCCGGGCAGCGTGGCCTTCCAATTCGATCCGACCACGGGCGAGGCTTACACCTATCAATTCGCATCCACAACGGCGGCGGATGGAACGGTGACGATCACGCGCGATGCGAACAATGTTCCGGTGCCGCTGATGGACGCGAGCGGCAAGCCGGTTCCTTACACCATCAGCTATCCGACCACAGACAGCAGCGGCAACTTCCTGACGCATCCGAGCGCCAAGTCGGTGATCGCGCCGCACGGAATCGCCAATGTGTTCGTGCAAGCCACAGTGGCGATCCTGATCCTGGTGGGATTCGAGTCCATCACATCGTTGGGCGGTGAGGCCAAAAACCCCAAGCGGGACATCCCCATCGCGGTGATCGCGTCACTGCTCATACAGGGGGCCTTCTGTTATCTGTTTGAGTATTTTGCGACGCTGTATTTCTTAAATAGCGGCTACACCATGCAAAGTGCGGGAGGATCAGCGGCGCCCATCGGCGACATGATGGTGGTCGTCGGCGACGCGCTGTTCGGCCAAGGGCATGGCCGCACGTTCATGCTGGTGGAAGCGTTCACCGTGTTCCTGGCGCTGATCGGCACGACGCTCTCTTGCATCAACACCGGGGCGCGCGTGACGTACGCCATGGGCAAGGATCAGGAAGTTCCCGAACACTTCGGCATGCTGCACTCGAAGAACCTGAGCCCCCACCGCGCGATTTGGACGCTCGCGGTGATCTCGGCGGTCCTCGGGTGCGTCGGCTGCATCACGATTTTCGCCGACTCCAGCGCGCCCACGGACGCCGTGATCGCGGCGCTACCTCACGGCTTCTGGTCGAGTTTCGGGTACATGAGCCACGCCAGGCTGGCGAATCTGCCAAACTCGTGGACGACGCTGACGCTGGCTTCCAACTTCGGCACGTTCCTGCTATACGGGCTGAGCTGCTTCATCTGCATGGTGGCCTATCACAACCACCCCAACTTCAAATTCATCCGGCACTGGGCAATCCCGGCGTTCGGAATCCTGGCGAACGTGATTTGTATGGCGTTCTACCTGATCGGGCCGTTCCTGGGGTTCGGAACAAAAATGGAGCCGTTCACCGCGTTGGGAATTGCGGCGGTGTGGGCCATATACGGTGGCATCTACTTCGTGCGCTCAAGTAAGGCGAGCGGGCGAACGACGTTCGTCACCAATCGCGCCACCAACAGTTGATCGCGGGGCGCAAACGAAAGCTGAGCACCGGGCGGGCGCAAGCCCGCCCGGTCTTCTTTTTGGAGCGGGTATAATAAATGTTTGAAATCTATCGAGGGCAGGCGGCCGCGAGCGCCAGCGAGAATGTGGTGCCGCTCACCGCGCCCGTGGTCTCTACTATGCTGGATATTGAATTCACGCAGCTTTCCGATGTTGGGCGGGTTCGACCGCACAACGAAGATTATCTGGGGCATGTGCCGGCGGACACACCGGAACGAGCGCGCTCGCACGGCTGGCTATTTGTGCTTGCCGACGGCGTGGGTGGGCACGCGCAGGGCGAGGTCGCGTCGCACGCGGCGGTGGAAAGCGTGCTCGAGAACTTCCGCACGGCCGGCGCTGGAGAACCGCCGGTCGGCCTGATAGGGCGCCTGGTGCAGCAAGCCAACGCGCGCGTGTTCAACGTAGCGCTTGAGGCCGGACGCGCCGGCGCGGGGATGTCTACCACGATCGTGGCCGTACTGTTGCGGCACGACCGGGTTGCCGTGGCGCACGTAGGCGATTCGCGCTGCTATCTGATTCGGCGCGGCGGGATTGAGTCCCTCACGCGCGATCACACCATGGCCAATGAACAGGTGCGGCTGGGCGTGATTTCAAGGCAAGAAGCCGACGAGGGCGAGACGCGGCATTTTCTCAGCAGGTCGCTCGGCGGCGGGCTGTTCGTGAGCGTGGAAACGAACGATCACCAAATCTTCCCGGGCGACGTGCTGCTGCTGTGCTCCGACGGCTTGCACGGCGCGGTCCCGCCCGGCGAAATTCAGGAAATACTGGCCTCGGCCTCGTTCGACCTGAAGGACGCCGCCCGGCGGTTGGTCGAGATTGCCAACGAGCGCGATGGCAGCGATAATGTGAGCGTTCAATTGATTCGCGTTCGAGGCGTCGAACGCGTTGGCATGTACCGCGGGCGGCCCTACAAACTGCGTTGATTCTTCGCCCCGCCGCCTGCCGCTGATCTGCGCTCCCGATGCCTTCTCTACATCCCGGCGACACGCTAGACCACTATCGCATCGAGAAGCTCGTTGCTCGCAGCGGGATGGCCTCGATTTTTCGCGGCACGGATCTGCGGAACAATCGCGACGTGGCTATTAAGGTTCCCCACCCCGAAATGGAAGGCGACCCGACGTTCTTCGAGCGGTTCAAGCGCGAGGAGCAAATCGGCAAGGACCTGGACCACCCCGGCGTGATGAAAGTCTTCGCCGACGAGGATCGCAACCAGATTTACATGGTGATGGAGTGGGTCGATGGCAAACTGCTGCGGCAGATTCTGATCGAGCAGAAGAAATTGCCGCCGGAACGCGCGGTGCACATCGCGCGGGGCGTTCTGGACGCACTCGCTTACATCCACAGCCACGGCGTGGTCCATCGCGATTTGAAACCCGAAAACATCATGGTGGATCCAGAGGATCGCGTGAAGCTGATCGATTTCGGAATCGCGGGCGCGGCGGGCGCGCGCCGGCTGACGTTCGCCAAGCTCACGGCGGCCATGGGCACGCCCGATTACATTTCGCCGGAGCAAGTGAAGGGCAAACGCGGCGACGCGCGGAGCGACCTCTACTCGCTGGGAATCATCCTCTACGAGATGCTAACCGGCGAAGTGCCGTTCCACGGGCCCAACGCCTTCGTGATCATGAACGACCGCTTGCTGAACAGTTTCACGCCGCCGCGCGAGCTCAACCCGGCGATTTCGCCGCAGTTGCAGGAAGTGATTTACCGGGCGCTCGAACGCGACCCGAAGAATCGCTACGCCAGCGCGCATGAATTCGCCACAGATCTCGAGCACCTGGATAAAGTCGGCGTTTCCGACCGGCCGGAAATGCACGACTGGCGGAAAAAGCGCTCGCCCTGGGGGCGACGGATCGCGTTCTACGTGATGCTCGCGCTGATCCCAGTCGCGATTTTTTGGCTGCTGCTCTACGTAGCGAAACATTCATGAGCGATACCAAAACCAATGGCGACGCGCCGGTCGCCGCGCTCGCCGCGGCGATTGAAACCCACGCGCTCACGCGAATCTTCGGCGAAGTGCGCGCCGTGAACCACATTTCTTTTTCGGTACCGCACGGCGAGATTTTCGGGCTGCTCGGTCCGAACGGCGCGGGGAAAAGCACCACGATCAAGATGCTCACCACGCTGCTTGAGCCTACGTCCGGCACAGCGCGCGTGGCGGGATTCGACATCGTGGCCGCTCCGGCGGAGGTGCGGCGAAGAATTGGATACGTGCCGCAGATGCTGTCCGCCGACGGCGCGCTGACCGGCATCGAGAATCTGACGCTTTCGGCGAAGCTTTACGACATGCCGCGCGCCGAACGCAAGGTGCGCATTGCTGAAGCGCTCGAGTTTATGGGCCTTGCGGAGGCGGCCAAGAGACTCGTGCGCACGTACTCGGGAGGCATGATCCGGCGGCTCGAAGTGGCGCAGGCCATGCTTCACCGGCCGGCGGTCCTGTTTCTGGATGAGCCGACCATCGGCCTCGATCCGGTTGCGCGGCGCACGGTGTGGGACCGGCTGCGTGAACTGAAAGAACGCTACGGCATCACCGTGCTGATCACCACGCACGATATGGACGAAGCCGAGGAACTCTGCGACGAGCTGGCCATCATGCATCAGGGAAAAATCGGAGTGATCGGCAAGCCCGCGGAACTCAAGGCGTCGCTGGGCGAAGGCGCCTCGCTCGACGACGTGTTCGCGCACTACAGCGGCGGCTCGATTCACGAAGGAGGAAATTATGGCGACATCCAACGCACACGCCGTGTTGCCCAGCGACTCGGTTGAGCCTTCGCACGTTTTCAGTCTTTTCAGGGAGAGCGCCGCGATCGCCGAAGTCGAGCTGAAAAAAGTGCTGCGCGATCCCACGGAATTGTTCACGCGCGCGGTGCAGCCGACGCTGTGGTTGGTGGTTTTCGGTCAGGTGTTCAGCCGCGTGCGCGGCATTCCCACCGGCAACGTTTCCTACCTGGCTTTCATGACGCCCGGCATTCTGGCGCAAAGCGTTTTGTTCGCGGCGATCTTCTACGGAATCGCGGTGATCTGGGAGCGCGACCTGGGCATCATTCACAAGTTGCTGGTAAGCCCCGCGCATCGCGCGGCGTTCGTGCTGGGCAAGGCGATCTCGTCCGGATTTCGCGGCGCGATGCAATGCGTGATCATTTACCTGTTGGCGCTGGCCTTGCACATCCAGATTCAGTGGAAGGTATTTCCGATACTCGGCGTGTTTGCCGGCGTCGCGTTGGGCTCGGCAATTTTTGCAACGTTTTCGCTGATCATCGCGTGCATCGTGAAATCGCGCGAGCGCTTCATGGGCATCGGTCAGGTGCTGACGATGCCGCTGTTTTTCGCGAGCAACGCGATCTATCCGCTGGCGCTGATGCCGAAGTGGCTGCGCATGGTCGCGCTGGTGAATCCGCTGACGTATCTTGTGGACGCGCTGCGCGGACTGATGATCGTCGGCGGGCAGAGCACACACGGTTTCATGAGCGATTTCGCGTTGCTCGCCGTGATTTTTGTGATCCTTGCGGCGATCGCTGCCCGGCTTTATCCAACGCTCGTGCGCTAGCGGCGCTTTCGCTAACGGTAATCGTGGAGGACGACGCATGGCCAAAATAAAAGCGTTCAATTTCCTGGACCGATTCCGCATCGAGAGCGGCCGCGGATTCCGGCTGAAGGATTTCGACCCGGCGGATACGCACGGATTCAAATCCAAGAAAAAGGCCGAGGATCGGCTTGAGCAAGACATCGAACGCCTGTGCGAACTGCAAAGCAAACTTTACGCGCAGGAACGCTGGGCGCTGCTGATCGTGCTGCAAGCGTTGGACGCCGCGGGCAAGGACGGCACGGTGAAGCACGTGATGTCAGGCGTGAATCCGGAAGGCTGCGACGTGGCCTCCTTTAAGACTCCCACGCCCGAAGAGCTCGATCACGATTATTTGTGGCGAACGACGGTGCGCCTGCCGGAGCGCGGCCGGATCGGCATCTTCAATCGCTCCTACTACGAAGACGTCCTGATCCTCCGCGTGCACCCCGAGATGCTTGAAACAAATAAACTGCCGCCGTCGCTGGTCTCAAAAAAAATCTGGAAGGAACGCTACGAGGACATCAACGCATACGAACGCCACCTGGCGCGGAACGGCACGGTGATCCTGAAATTTTTCCTGCACCTTTCGCGCGAGGAGCAGCTCAAGCGATTTCTGGAACGCCTCGACCAACCGGAAAAGAATTGGAAATTTTCACTGGCCGACGTGCGCGAGCGCGCTTACTGGAAGAAATATCAGAAGGCTTACGAAGAGGCTATCCGCACCACCGCCACGCGCCGCGCGCCATGGTACGTGGTGCCGGCGGATCACAAATGGTTTTCGCGGCTGGTCGTGGCCGCGGCGATCGTCGAACAGCTCGAAGCGCTGCACCTGGCCTACCCGGTCGTCGACAAGGAAAAGCGCCGGGAACTGGCGGCGGCCAAAGAGACCTTGCTGGGAGAGAGCGACCGCGCCGCAAAATAGGCTCTTTTCGCCGCTCTAGTTCGTCGGCGGCGGTGTGTTCGGCCCATTGCCCGGCCCGTTGCTGGGGCCGTTGTTCGGACCATTGTTCGGACCATTGCCCGGTCCGCCGCCGCGGTTCTGCATGCGTTGCTCGCGTTCCTGCTCTTCCTGATCGAATTTCGCTTTCTGCTTGTCATCGAGCACCGCGCGAATCTTGGCATTGGCGTCGGTGCGGATCTGCTCGAATTTCTGCCGCATGGCTTGGCGATCGCCGCCGGAATTGTCGTTCCGGGCGTCTTCCATCTTCTTTTGTTGGTCCACGAGAATAGGCTTGATCTGGGCCTGCTCGTCAGCCGTGAGGTTCAAGTCCGCGGTCATCTGTTTCAGGCGATCATCTGGAGACATCGGCCCTCTTTGGCCGCCGCCGCGTCCGTTCCATTGGCCCTGCCCTTGGCCTGGGCCCGACCCTTGGCCTTGACCTTGACCCTGGCCTTGGCCAGAGCCTGAGCCGTTGTCGGGAGACTGCGCCAATGCAGGTGCCGCGACGCAAAGCGGCGCCGCGAGCAGAACAGCAAGCCAGAAGCGACTGTAACGTATTGAAATCATGGAGAATACCTCCTCGTTGGAGAACTCAGCTGCGGTGGGCAGGTCACCTGTGGGCCGACCCCCAGCGGACTCTACGCCAGTCAGCGGCTCCGCAGCAAGGCTGAGAGGCGGACGGCGTTAGCGAAGAGAGGCCCCCAGCGCTTCCCAGTTTTGGGGGCCTCCCCTGCTTGGGTCAGTCTGAAACTGTTTCGCTTGGCGAGCGGCAAAAGTTCCCGAGAGTTTCAAGTATCCGTCTGCGTGCGTTCAGACGGCCGGTTTCCCGCCCACACGAGCGCCCGGAACGCCCGCGGTCAAAACCCTGACGGTCGAGCGCATGCCGTGGCGCGCGAAGGCCGCGGCGATGTCTTCGCCGATCGCCTGGCAATGCCCGTCGGCAAAGGCGAGCACGCTTGGTCCAGCGCCGCTGAGGGCGACGCCGAGAAGGCCAGGGCGCTTGAAGAGCTCGAGCGCTTCGGCCAGGCCCGGAACTAAGTTTCGGCGCTGCGGCTGATGCAAGCGGTCGCGCATGGCCTCACGGAGCAAATCGGGGCGGCCGGCATCTATCGCCGCGCAGAACAGCGCGACTCTTTGCAGATTGAAGACGGCGTCTTCGCGCAAAACCTCGGGGCTCAATTTCTTTCGCGAAGCGCGCGTGTCCACTTGCGCGTCGGGCGAAACGACGACGGCTCGAATCCTGTTCGGCCAGGGCCTGCGAACGACGAGGATTCCACTTGAAGCCTGCGCCAGAACGACCCAGCCACCATGCAGAGCCGCGGCGACGTTGTCGGCGTGGCCTTCGATTTCCGAAGCGCACGAGAGCAGGCGTTCGGGCCGCACGCGGCGGCCAGCGAATGCCGCGCCGATCAAAACTCCGGCGACAATCGCCGCGGCGCTGCTGCCGAGTCCGCCGCCGAGCGGAATTTCGTTGGTTACGTCGAGATCCAGCGGTGGGAGACGAAATCCTTCGCGCTCGGCGAGAAGCAGCGCCGAACGATAAATCAGATTGTCAGCTGTGCGCGGAATTGATTCGGCACCCTGGCCGGAATAATTCACGCGGCACGATTCGGGCGGTCCCGCGACCACGCGGGCGCGCACGTCAAGATAAAGGCCGAGCGCCAAGCCGAAGCAATCGAAGCCCGCGCCAAGATTCGCCGACGATGCGGGCACGCGCACGGCAATCGTTCGCGCGCGCGTTCCTGCGCTCGATTTTTTTGCGCTGCGCTTCATCGAGAACGAGGCTCGGAGGACGAACGCTTCAGGTAATCGAGAATGCCCTCGCGCGTGGCCGGCACGCGTGCCGGAGGATTCGCAAACGCGCCCACGATCGGGCGCGGCTCAGCTGCTCCCGGCTCACCCTCGGGTTCCTTCAATTGCCCGGTGTGATATTTCGCAGTGTAATCGGTGTCCTTCAGAAGATGCCCGGTCAGGACGGCGACGACGGATTCGCTCTTCCGAATTCGACCGTCGGCCACAAGGCGCCGAATTCCGGCGACGGTCGTCGCGGAAGCCGGTTCGCATCCGATACCATCGCGGCCGATTACGGCCTTGGCGTCGGCGATCTCCTGCTCGGTGACGGCGAGAACCATTCCATTCGTTTCGGCCAGCACGCGCAGTCCTCTCTGCCAGGAGACGGGCGCGCCGATGCGAATCGCCGTCGCAAGCGTGCGCGGTTCGGAGATCGGCACGATCGTCGCTTCGGGATTTCGCGCGCGTTCCGCGAACAGGCGCGCGAACGGCGCCGCGCCTTCGGCCTGAACAACGGTAAATCGCGGCAGGCGATCGATCAGTCCCCAGCGGCGCATCTCGATAAAGCCCTTGCCCAACGCGGAAATGTTGCCCAGATTTCCGCCCGGCACCACGACGTGATCCGGCACGCGCCAGCCGCGCTGCTCCATGATCTCGAACGAAACTGTTTTTTGCCCTTCGACGCGCATGGGATTGAGCGAGTTCACGAGATACAGCGATCCATCTTCGGCTAGCTCGCGCACCACGCGCATGGCGGCGTCGAAATTGCCATCGAGCTCAAGCACCGCCGCGCCGTAATCCATGCTTTGGCCGAGCTTCGCGGAACTCACTTGGCCGCGCGGCACCAGAATCACCGCGCGCACTCCGGCGCGCGCCGCGTACGCGGCCAAACTCGCCGCGGTGTTGCCGGTGCTGGCGCATGCGAGGGCTTGCGAGCCCAGGCGCACGGCGTGCGTCACCGCCGCCGTCATGCCCGTATCCTTGAATGAGCCGGTGGGATTCGCGCCTTGATGCTTCAGCCAAAGCTGATCGAGGCCGGAGTAACTCGCCGCGCGCGGCGCTTCGTACAGCGGCGTATTCCCTTCGCGCAAGGTCACGAGCGGCTGCTGCGCGCCGATCGGCAGCATCTCGCGGAATCTCCAGACGCCGCTTGAATCTTCGGGAAGATCGGACGTGCGGCGTTGCGCCCATAGTTTCGGCAGCGAAGTTCCCGCCGTCGGCGGCGCGCCCAATTCGACTTCGAGCAAGCCGCCGCAGCGCGCGCACACCACGACGCGTTCATCCAAGCCGTAATGCGCACCGCAGGACGCATCGACGCAGCGGAGTTCGGGCGCCGCGGCTGCGGCTCCCGCAATCGCGCTGGCCCCGGATTGATCGACCGCACGACTCATCGTTTCACTTCTCGCTGCGAGGCGCCACGCTCAGCGGCCGCGATCGCCGGTTCGGCCGGCGCGCCCATTATCGCCGACGTGCCAACCGGCATGCGTTGCGGAGCGCCCGCCGGAATTCCCTTCTCGAGATGAAATTCGTTGTGAATGCAGGAAACGGCGCGCTGCAAAGAGTGCTCGTCGACGAGAAACGAAATGTTGTTCTCCGAAGAACCTTGCGCGATGGCGATGATGTTCACGCTTTCGCGGCCCAGCCGGCCGAACACGCGCCCCGCGACGCCCGTCGCACCGCGCATGTTATCTCCGACGACCGCGACGATCGCGACTTTGTCGTTCACGTGAATGTGATCGAGCTCAATCGGCCGCACTCCGAGAAGAAACGTGCGGCGCAGCGCTTCGACCGTGCGCTTGGCGTCGGCCGAATGGATCACGAAGCAAATATCGTCCTGCGACGACGCCTGCGAGATCAGCAGAATGCGCGCGCGCGCTTCGGCCGTCGCCGCAAATGTCCAAGCGGCCACTTCGGGAACCCCGATGATGCCCGGGCCGCCGACGGTCAGCAAAGTGACATCGCGAATCGCCGTCACGGCCTTCACGCCTTCGAGCGTCGGATGACTATCGGGTCCAATCATGGTGCCGCGCGTCTCCGGCGAAAAACTATTGCGAATCCACACCGGAATGCCGCGCCGGCGAACCGGATGCAGCGTGCTGGGATGCAATACTTTGGCGCCGAAAAAAGCCAGCTCCGCCGCTTCGTTGTATGAAATGTCGAGAAGCAGCGTGGCGTCGGGCACTAAACGCGGATCGGCGGTAAGCACGCCATCCACATCGGTCCAAATGATTACGTCGGCGGCGTCTAAAGCAGCGCCCAAAATCGTGCCCGTAAGGTCCGAGCCGCCGCGGCCGAGGGTGGTCGGCGTGCCGTCTTTGGCCGCCGCGATGTAGCCGGTGACCACGGGCACCAATCCCGCGCGCAACCGAGGCACGAGCGCGGATTGCGCGCGCCCGCGCGTTTCGCTCTCGAGCGGAAGCGCGCCACCGTGCGTGTCGTCGGTGACGATCACTTCGGTGGCTTCGACGGCTTCGCAGCGCACGCCAAGCGATTCGAGGGTTGCGGCCATCAATCGCACGGACAATCGTTCGCCGGCGCCAGAAATGGAATCGAGAGTTCGCGGCGTCAGCTCGCGCAGCCAGGCCACGCCGCGGCAGCTGTTCGCCACTTCCTCGATGATCGCATCGATCTGCGACTGCAATGCGGCGCGGCGCACCGGATCGGTGACGAGCGCGGCGAGCGTTTCGGTGTGTTTGGCGGCCAGAAGACGGGCCAGTTTGTCGGCAGCGCTCTTATCGCCGCCTGCAGAGCGATGCGCGGCATCCACCAAAGCGTTGGTGACGCCGGCCATTGCGGAAACCACCACGACGATTTCGCGCTCAGGAATTGCGGCCGCCACAATTTCGGCGGCCTTGCGAATGCGCTCCGCGCTGCCGACGGACGTGCCACCGAACTTCATCACTTGTAGCGGACGAATCATCGACGTTCCTTGCTTCCCGCAACCTGCGCGGCGGATGCGCCCGACGGCGCTGCCGACTCGAGCAATCCCTGCGCCAGCAGCAACTCGGCATTCAGAATCGCCGCGCCTGCCGCGCCGCGAATCGTGTTGTGCCCGAGCACGACGAATCGATAATCCAGCACATTGTCCGGAAACAGACGGCCCACGGTCACGCTCATTCCGCCGCCCGCGTCGCGATCAAGACGCGGCTGCGGCCGGTCCTTCTCGCTGCGCACCAGCACGGGACGCGCCGGAGCCGTGCGCAACTTCAATTCCTGCGGCAGGCCCACAAAATTTTCCATCGCGCGCCGCACATTATCGATCGTTCCAGGTCGAGAGAGCTTCACGCGCGTGGCCACCATATGCCCGTCGGTGACGTCGACGCGATGGCATTGCGCACTGATGCGCAGCGGCGCGCCGGCGATCGTCATTCCGGAAACCGAGGCCGAAACCTTGCCCAGAATCTTGCGCACTTCGCGCTCCATTTTCTCCTCTTCCTGGGCGATATAGGGCATCACATTATCCGCGATATCGAGAGAGGCAACGCCCGGGTAGCCTGCGCCGGAAAGCGCCTGCAGCGTCGTCGCGGTCACGCTTTCGATTCCGAACTCCGCTTCGAGCGGCGCGAGCGCGAGCGCCAGAATGATCGTCGAACAATTCGGATTGGTGACCAGATAGCCGCGGCCAAAGCCGCGATTGCGGCGCTGCGCTTCGATCAGCGCCAGATGACCCGGATTGATTTCCGGAATCAGCAGCGGCACATCGGAATCCATGCGCCACGCCGCCGAATTGCTGACCACCGGATATCCGGCGCGCGCGAATTTCTCTTCCACGTCGCGCGCCGAATCCGAAGGCAAACTCGAAAACACGAAATCGCAATCGAGCGGAGGTTCCGGTGCTTCGACCGGCAGGGCTCTTGCGATCGCCGGAATTTCGCCGGGCAGGCGCCAGGTGCACGCCTGCGCATAGGTCTTTCCCTGCGAGCGATCCGACGCCGCCAGCGCGGTGACCTCGAATTGCGGATGATTTTCGAGCAATTGCAGGAATCGCTGGCCGACTGTGCCGGTTGCGCCGAGAATTGCCGCACGAATTTTTCGCGGTGCCATGGCTCCTCTTTCCTTTTCCCTGTCGGGCGTTTCTGGTTCGGCCTCGCTCGCCGCCGTGTCAACGGTGCCGCAGCGCCGGAGGCCAAAAACGCAAACGGCCCGCCGGCTTCATCCGCCGCGGGCCGCTTCGAGGAGACTTACGATTGCCGTCCTGCCTTAACTTGCCTCCCCCGCACGGTCCGCGGCGCGCGTCGTGGAGGTCGAACCTCCACGGCCAATAATCGACGTGCCGGTCGTGCGGGTGAAAGAAATCATTGCGAAGTTATGATAAAACATTCCATCGCAAAGTCAAGGATCAAGGTGCCGCGCTGCGCCGGGAATTACACGGCCGCGAGCGCAGCCACGAGCGCGGCACGCAGCGCCTCTTGCCGCGCCGCGTCGAGTTTCTTGCCGTCTGCCGTCAGGTAAAAAACATCGATAGCCTTGGGTCCCTCCGTATCCACCAGCGCGATCTCAATGTTGCATCCGCCCTCAGCCAGAACTCGGCTGACTTGATAGATCAGGCCGGGCCGGTCCTGCGCGATCAGCTCGAGCAGAGTGCTGTGTGCGGAGACGGAATCGTCGAAGCGCAATTGTGTCGCGACCGCGACCTTGCGCTCGAACCCGGCTTGCGTTGCGCCTCCCGCGCGCCGCGCGAGCATGTTTTCGAGACTTGCGCGGCCCACGAGGACGTCGCGCACGCTCTCGACCAAACGTTCGCTCTCAGACGGATTGAGCTCGAGCGTCCGATGCAAATCCGCAAATTCAAAGCTATCGAGCCCAAGCCCCGCGTGGCTTGCGAACGCATCGGCCTTCACCACATTCATGCCCCACGCGTACAGCACACCCGCCACCTCGGCGAATAGAAACGGCCGGTCGTCGGTCAATAATCGCAGCTCGAATAAATGATTGCGCTTCGTAAGGCGCAGCTCGACGCGGTCGCCCCCGAGGCGGCGCCCCATCGCGAAATCTTGAGCGATTTCTTCGGCACCGTGGCTCGCGAGATACCGCAACGGCAGTCCTTCAAGAAAAGTGGCCAGCGCGCCGGCGTCCGCCGAAGGGCCAAGAAACGGCAACATGCGCTCGATTTCGCGGCCCACTTCCCCGCCCGAATGAAATCGCTTTTCATCCACACTCTCAACGAGATAATTCGACGTGCGCGCGTACAGATGCCAGAGCGCGCCCGCCTTCCACGGAGTGAGCGCCTCCGGATTTACGCTGCGAATGTCGGCGTAGGTCAGCAAGCAGAGCATCTTCAGGCGTTCGATAGAGCCCATCTTCTCTGCGAACACGCGGATCGTGGCATGATCGAAAACGTCGCGCCGTTGCATTGTCGCCGACATTTCAAGGTGATTGCCGACCAGAAAGCGCACCGTCGCCGTTTCGTCGGCGTCGAGCTTCAACCGCTGCGCCACCGCGTCCACGGTTTGCAGGCTGCCAACGACGTGATCGTCCTCCGGCATTCCCTTGCCCACGTCATGCAGCAGCAGCGCGAGGTACAGCAAATCGGGACGTTCAAGCGTTTTCAGAATGTCGCCGAAGCCGCGCTCCCAATCCTGCCGCGGCTGGCTCAGTCGATGAACATTTTCGATCGTGCGAAACGTGTGCTCGTCCACCGTGTAACGATGATAGAAATCGCGGATCACCAGCGCGTCAATCACGCGAAACTCCGGAATCAGCAGACCCAAAAGCCCCACGCGATTCATGGACCGCAGCGCGTCGGCGGCATGCGGCAACTTCAGAATCGAGGCGAGACGCGGCCATAAACCGTCGATGTGGCACACCGCTTCTCCCGCGCGCGCTGCGGCCAGCTCGATTTGCTCTTCGGCCTGAGCGCTCAGCGGAATTCCATGCCGCGCGACAAATTCGAATGGCGCGAGCGACGCCGCGGGATCTTCGAGCGTCCGCAAATTTCGCAGGTAGACGCGTTCGCGGCGCACTCCGAACTCGTCGTTCGCGCGCCGCGACCGCCAATCCTTGTAGGATTCATAGATGTACGATGGCGCGGCGGGAATTTCTTCGATTTCCTGTGCAACCAGGCGGTCGATCGCGCGCACGTGGCGATAGTAGACGCGCATCCAGTCCGCGGGCGCGACCGCGCGCCGCGGCTCAAGCCCCAATCCGAGCGACGCGGCGTCGTCCTGGAATTCGTACGAAAGCGCATTGTCGTCACGCCCGCGGCGATAATGCAGAAAGCATCGCACGGTCAGAAGAAACCGGAATCCGCGCGTGGCCTCCTCGCCCAAGCCGCGCGGCCACTTCTCCGCCGGATCGACCCATTTTTTTGTTTTGTCGAGTTCCGAGATGCGCACCAGCCAGCGTGCCACGTCGTAGTCGCGAATTCCGCCCGGCACTTCCTTGATGTTGGGCTCGAGATGAAAAATCGTGTGGCCGTATTTCGCGTGGCGCTTGTCAGTCAATTGCGCAAGACCCGCGATCAGCTCGCCGCGCTCGCGCGTCACGACTTTCGGCAGCACGCTTTCGCGCATGCGTATGAAAAGCCGAGGATCTCCCACGATCCGCCGGCAGTCCAGCACGGCGATCGAAAATTCCGCGTTGTCCGGATCGAAGCTTTCGAGTTCCGCCAACGTTCGCGTGGTTTGCCCGAGTCGCAGCCGCAGATCCCACAGGATTCGGCACAACTCCGCGGTCGCTTCTTTGAATTCCGTCGCCGCAGCCGCGTCCTCGTACAGGAACAACAAATCCACATCGGATTGCGGCAGAAGCACGCGCCGGCCGTAGCCGCCCAGCGCGACAAGACACGTCTTCGCCGGCCGCTCAGGATCTTCCGAGAACAACGCGGCGTGCAGCCGCGTCACCAGCGCGTCGATCAAATCCGTGCCGGCGCTTACCGCCTTCGGCCCGTCGCCATCAGCCTCGAACGTTTGCCGGATGCGCGCGAATTCGGCGGCGTAGAATTCCTGAAGATCGGGCAGCGAAATCGAAACCGCCATGGGCGTCGCTAGTCTCCGTGAGCCGCGGCGTGCCACGCGGACAGTCTGCGGCCTCGCGCGCAACTCCTGCTTAGAAATTAGAGTGTACCATCGTCGCTGTGCGCGCCAGAAAATTGGCGCGTCACCCGATAAGCAGATTATGCGAGGGTGCGGAAAAAACGCTGTACTGAAATCGCGACGCGAAGGTCTCTGCGCAGGCGGCGCGGCACTCTCCCGCCGGCGAAATCTTCGCAACTGCCGGGCGCTGCAGCGCACCGGACTCGCGGAGCCCCACTAGCGGGCCTGCGCGCCTGAGCCACCCCGTCCGCGCGGCGCTTCCGGCAAATCCCAATCGACGCCCCACAGGTTCTGATCGGTTAGCAGCTCCAGGCCGACTTCAAACGTGCCCCCATCCTTACGCGCCGACCACGCCACGCGCGCCTTGCCATGTTGTCCCGTGTCCAGGCGGGTGAGCTTCACCACTTCGCCTTGCGCCAGCGCGCGCCCGCAGCTCACGCAAGCGCCATGTCGCGACACCGTTTGCGTCTTGGTGGTCTCTTCCCAGGGATCGCTGTCGATCAAACTCGCCAGCACCACCGCGACCGACATCCCGACTCGCGGCCCTCGGCGCACCTGTTTCAGCAAATCGGCGCTCCAAAGCAGAATGTCCATCAGACGCGCTCGCGCCAGGTTGTCGGGCTCGGCCACGGACATGGCAATACTCGTGGTGGCGCGCACGCATTCGTCCAAACGCCGGGCGAGTTCCGAAGTGGTCGGACCGTGACGCGAGGAGTGCCGCAACTGCACGGCGGCGTCATCCAGGAGGCGGTAGGATGCGAGGATGAAGTGGTCGACGCACAGCGCCCGCCCGTCCAACGCAGAGGTAGCCGCGTGAGGGCAATGTTTGATCGAGCAATTCTCTTTCTGAATCATTACGGCAACGTACCGCGGGGAGTATCGTAGCAGATCGGCGACGGTTGCAAGCGGTTTCTCGCGCGAGTGGGCCTGCGCGGCGCTCAATTTTCAGATTGGCGATGAGAACGTCTCAAATGGAAGCGCCGCTCTACTTCAAGCACCGACAGACAACGCCGCTTGATTCGCGGCCCCTAATAGCGGCGCCTTCTCATTGAGAATCACGTGGATCGGTATGCGCGAGAGCATCTCCCCGAGCTTTTCTTTCTGACAAAACGCACGGAAAAATGTTCCGTCTTTGAGTTTCGGCAAAATCTTCACCGCGATTCCGCCGGCGACGTAGACGCCGTTGCGCGACATCGCCTTGAGCGCCAGATTTCCCGCCTCGGCGCCATACAGCGCCGTCCAAAGATCGAGCGTGCGCACGCACACCGGACACGTTCCGGCCAAACCTTGCTCCGTGATTTCCGGCGCCGGGTCCACGCCGGGCTGGCCAAAACTCGGATGCTTCGCGGCGGGATCGAGAAAATTGTGGATCACGAGAAATCCGCGTCCGGAAAGAATCGCCTCGAAGCCCACGAACTCCTGGGTCTTCTTGAGATGCCGGAGCAGCTCGATTTCCTGTTCCGTGCGCGGCGCGAGGTCCGCGTGGCCGCCTTCGGAGCTGGCCACAAAGTAGCGATTGCCATCCCAATATAAAATTGCTTCGCCTAATCCGGTGCCCGCAGCAATCAGGATTTTCGCGGCGCGCGGCGCAACCTCGCCCACATTGAGCGTGGCTAGTTCTGCGGGGCGCAGCAATTCGATGCTGTAGCCGGAAGCCTCGAGATCGTTCAGCAGAACAATATGCTGGGTGCCGAGTTGCTTGGCGAGCGCCGCGGCGTCGATCACCCAGGGCAGATTCGTCGCGCGCACGCGGCCGTCCACCACCGGCCCGGCCACGCCCAAGCCAGCGGCTTCGAGCTTGATCGGCGCACTGCCGAGCTCGGCGTGCGCGTCGACCAAAAATTGCGCGACGATTTTTTCAAATTGGTTATATTGTCCGCTCGGATAACGCTGCGTGACCACCGCTTCCAATCGCCCGCCCCGCGGCTCGAACAGTCCCAAATTGCATTTCGTTCCGCCGACGTCGCAGCCCAGAATCATCGCGGGCCCTTGCCGCCGCTCGCGCGCCCCGCGCCGGTCGGAGAAGCTGGGCGCTGCGGAAACTGCGCTGCCGCGGCTTCATCCAGCAGGAAATACCGGTCTCCGTTGCGCGGCTGCACCATTTGCGCCGGCACCGGCGGCTCGGTGGCGCCTTCGATCACCTGCTTCACCAGCTCCGCCTTGTCGCTCCCAGTGATCAAAAAAAGAATGCGCTCGGCCGCGTCCAGCACGGGTAGCGTCAGGGTCATGCGACGCGCGCCCAATTTCGCCACCAGAGGCGTGCTCACCCAGCGCGAAGTGTGCCGCAGCGTCCGCGAGCCAGGAAATAGCGAGGCGGTGTGCCCCTCCGTGCCCATGCCCAGCATGATCAAATGAAAGCGCGGGAAGCCGCGGTCGTCGAGCTCGAGATTCTTGCGCAAAATCTCCTCATATTCATGCGCGGCGCGGCCGATATTCGGACTTTCCGCTTCCATGCGGTGAACATTTGCCGGAGGGATCGGCACCTTCAACAGCAACTCGCGACGCACCGCGCCGTAATTGCTTTCTGGATTGTCGGGCGGCACGGCGCGCTCATCGCCCCAAAAAAGATAAACGCGAGGCCAATCCACCTGCGCGCGATATTCGGCCGTGGCCAGCAGGCTGTACATGCCCAGCGGCGTGTGCCCGCCGGAAAGCGCCACGCAGAATTTGCCTTCGCGCGCGATCGATTGCCAGGCCCAATCCACGAATTGGCGCGCCGCTACGCGCGTAAGCGCTTCAGCATCGCGGCACACGCGAACGCCCGGCAGAATTTCCCGCGTTACGCTATTCGGAATTGCGCCAGGATCGGCCATCTCGCTCCAGTAGCGCGTCGGATTCTTTCGGTCCCCAACTGCCGGCCGCGTAATTCGGAAAAGCGGGCTTTTGGCCGCTCCAAGTATTCAAGATCGGATCCACCAGCGCCCAGGTGGCTTCCACGCTGTCGGCGCGATCGAACAGCGTGGCGTCGCCGCGCATGCAATCGTTCAGCAACGTGGTGTATGCGCTGCGCTCCGCGGCGCCGAAAGCTTTGTGATAACTGAAATCCATGGCCACGCTCTGCACGCGCATTTCCTGGCCGGGCAACTTCGCGCCGAACGAAATCGAAATGCCTTCTTCGGGCTGGATGTTCAGCACCAGGCAATTTGGAGCCACGTTCTGTCCGCGAAACACTTCGTGGGGCGCTTGGCGGAACTGGATCACGATTTCGGTCATGCGGGTATTCAGCCGCTTGCCCGTGCGCAAGTAAAACGGCACGCCGGCCCAGCGCCAGTTGTCCACTTGCAGCTTGACCGCGGCAAAAGTCTCCGTCGCGGAATCCGGCTTGACGCCTTTTTCCTGGCGATAGCCGGCTACGGGCGCGCCGGCCACTGTGCCCGGGCCATACTGTCCGCGCACAACATCGCGCGCGACGCTCTCCGGCGTGAATCCTCGAATGGACTGCAGCACCTTGATTTTTTCGTTGCGCACCGCGGTGGCGTCGAAGACCGCCGGCGGCTCAAGCGCCACGAGAGCCGTCAGTTGCAACATGTGGCTCTGGATCATGTCGCGCACTGCGCCGGTTGTTTCGTAGAACGACGCGCGCTGCTCCACGCCCAAAGCTTCGCTCGCCGTGATTTGCACGTGATCCACGAAATTGCGGTTCCAGATCGGCTCGAAGATGCCGTTGCCAAAGCGCAGCACCAACAAGTTCTGCACCGTGTCCTTGCCCAAATAATGATCGATGCGGTAGACCTGCGACTCGTCGAACACGCACAGAACGGCCTTGTTCAACTTCACCGCCGATTCCAAATCGTGGCCGAACGGCTTTTCAATGATGATGCGCACCCACGACTGTTCGTTCCCCGGCTTCGACAATCCCGCCTTGTGCAACTGCTGAATGATCAGCGGATAGACTTCGGGCGGCGTGGCCAGATAGTAGAGGCGATTTCCGCCGAGCTGAAATTTCTTGTCGATTTCTTCCAGGCGCTGCGACAGCTTCTCGAATCCGTCGGGCTTGTCGTAATCGCCCGCAACGTACGAAAAACTTTGCGCGAAACTCTTCAAAACGTCCTCTTCGACTACGCCCGAATCGCTGCTGCTGCGTGTGGATTCCGCCGCCTTGGTTTGAAATGCCGCGTCGCTCATGGGCGTGCGCGCGAAGCCGACCACGGCAAATTTCCGCGCGAGCGACTTGTCCGCCGCGAGACTATAAAGCGCCGGGATCAGCTTGCGATGCACAAGATCGCCGGACGCGCCGAAAATCACCACCGCGCAAGGATCCGCGGCGGGCCCGCTCTGAGGGCGCGGCTGCGCCTTCGGCGCGTCGGCCACAAGCGTCGCGTTTGAGGTCATGGCTCCCCTCCTCGCTATTTCTTCGGTTCGGTTTTCACCGCGTGTCCGCCGAATTTATTGCGCATGGCCGCCAGCAGCTTATCGGAATATGAATCCGTGTCGCGCGACGTCAAGCGCTGCAAAAGTGAAAGTGTAATGATCGGCGCGGGCACGTCCAGGTCGATCGCTTCGGCCACCGTCCAGCGCCCTTCGCCGGAATCGGAAACGTACGGCGCAAGGCCGTCGAGCGTCGGATTTTCTTGCAGCGCCTGGCTTGTCAGGTCCAGGAGCCAGCAGCGCACCACGCTGCCGAAGCGCCAGATCTCCGCCACTTGATGCAAGTCGAGGGCGAAATCTTTCTTGTGCTCCAAAACCGAAAATCCTTCGGCGAACGCCTGCATCATCCCGTACTCAATTCCGTTGTGCACCATCTTCACAAAATGTCCCGCGCCCGGCGGCCCCACGTGGCCCCAGCCTTTGTCCTTCGCGGGCGCCAGCGTTTCAAGCGCCGGGGTCAAGCGGGCCACCGCTTCCTTTTCTCCGCCGACCATCAGGCTATAACCTTCCTTCAAGCCCCAGACGCCGCCGCTGGTGCCCGCGTCCATGAAAAGAAATCCCTTGGCTTTCAATTCCGCCGCGCGCCGCATGGATTCCTTGTAATTACTGTTTCCGCCGTCCACCAGCAAATCGCCTTTCGCCAAATGCGGCAGCAAATCGTTAATCGTCTGGTCCACCGGCGGACCGTTCGGCACCATGATCCAAATCGTTCGCGGCGCTTTCAACTTGGACGCCAAATCCGCCAGAGAACTCGCTCCTCCCCCTCCCACGGCCACGACTTTCGCGACCGCAGCGGCATCGCGGTCATAGCCAACGGCGCGATGGCCGCCGCGCACCAGTCGCTCAACCATATTCGCGCCCATTTTTCCCAAGCCCACCATTCCGATTTCCATCGTCTTCTCTCCTCTTTCTCGATTCCTCGCGCGCGCCCTCAGGCGGTCGCTTGCCAAACCACGCCGAGGTCAGCCAGATCGCGCCGCAACTGCGCGCCGCCCCGAAATTGAATCGCGCTCATCCCCAATAGCCGCGCGCTTTCCAGGTTCTCCGCGCGGTCGTCGATAAACGCGCATTCGCCGGGCTCCCGCTGCGTCACGTCAAGCGCTCTGCGATAAATCTCAACGCCCGGCTTACGCGCCCCCATAAAGCACGAACTGAAAAACGCGCTAAAACTTTTCCTAAGTCCAAATTTCCGAATCCGGTAAATATTCAGCTCAACCGCCTCATTGTTGAGCGTGAACATTAAATAGCGCACAGAGCGCGCGATTTCATCCGCGATGGCATGGCCTTCCGGCAGATCCTGCGACTGCGCGAACATGAAATCGCGAAATTGTTCGGCCGTAAACGCACGCGGTTCGTAGAACACCGTGCGCTCGAGATACGTCTGCAATGTGATGCGCCCGCATTCCCACGCCTCGTCCACTAACTTGTGACGCGCTTCAAAATCGGCCGCGTCGAGACCGAACTTGCGCATCGCCGCGGCGCGTGCGTCGCCGTCCCAGCCATTCGATAGGAGCACGCCGCCCACATCCCAAAACATCGTCGTGATTTTGGGCACGCATCGCTCCTGCCTTGTTGTCTCAAAATCCGAGGCTTCCCGCAAGCCGACTTTCCTCGGGGCCGCCGCCGGTTTGGCCGGCGCTCAGTGTGGTAAGATTTCGATGCGGAATCCGGTTGGATGGCACACGCCGGCCCGCGGAGCGTACTTCTGTGGCAGACGATTGCGGACCGACCAATCCCGCGCCTCCGAGCGAGCCCGCCGCTCCCGGCACACGCATGGTCCATTGCGTGAAATTCGATAAGGATATGCCCGGCCTCGATCGTCCGCCGTGGCGCGGCGAGTTGGGCAAGCGCGTGTACGAGAACGTATCCAAAGAAGCCTGGAAACTTTGGATCGAGCACTCGAAGATGGTCATGAACGAATATCGTCTGAACCCGCTCGATCCCGCGTCGCAAAAAATCATGGAAGAACAGCTCCAGGAATTTTTCTTCGGCGAAGGCGCTAAACTCCCCGAAGGCTACGTTCCGCAGCGCGCCAAAAGTTAATCCGCTTCGCCGTAACCTCGCGCCGGCAAACGGCCTGTGGCTGGATGCTCGACCGGCAATTCCGCAATCAAATTGAAATGCAATTGTGCGTGTGCGGCGCGCACCGCCGCTTCGGCTTCTTCCGGACTCTCCGCGCGCGCAAAAATAAAGCCGAGATAACTTGCGCCCTCGGGCCAAGCCACCACGCGATCGCGGAGGCGCGCCGTTATTTCAATCGCCTCGATGTGCGCGACGCCGCGCGCGCGATCCAATCCTTCAACGCCATCCAGAATTCCGCTCGCCGGCACGGGAATCATCATCACCGCCGCGGCTTCGGCCTCGCGCTCGGCGTCGCTCCCGGGCAGCGCGAATGCATGCCGCACCAGCAACTCTTCGAGCGGCATCCGCGCTGCGCCGAAGCGCAATGTGCGCGCGCAAAGCCCGCCGATCGGCCGCGGCGCGCATTCCAGAGCCCACGCGCCGCGATCGTTCCATCGAAATTCGGCGTGGATCGGCCCGCGCGTCAATCCGAGCGCCGTCACCGTGCGCCGCGCGCATTCTGCTAACGCTTCTTGCGCAGAAGCAGGCAATCGCGACGGCGTCACGTAAATCGTCTCCTCGAAATACGGCCCTTCGAGCGGATCGGGCTTATCGAAAATCGCGAGGATGCGCAGACCGCCGCGATCAATCAGGCCTTCGACAGCAACCTCGATTCCGGGCACGTACTCCTCGATCAGCACGCGGTCAAGCTCCGGCTCGCGCGTCACCTGAACTTCCGGCGATTCAACCAGAGCGCGCACTCGCGCAACCGCCGCGCACAATTCCGCGGCGTTGTTGGCGCGAATCACGCCTTGGCTTGCGGACAGGCGCAGCGGTTTCACCACGCACGGAAATTTCACGCGCGACAAAATTGCATCGAGCGAATCGGTGACGGCGAACGAGAAAAATCCGGGCACGGACACGCCGGCGGCTGCAAGGACTTCGCGTTGACGCAGCTTGCTCCGGCAATTCGCGACGGCCTCGGCAGAATTGTACGGCAGTCCCAACGACTGTGCGGCGAGCGCCGCGGCGAGTGGCGAGCGGTCGCCCAGCGCGAGAATGGCGGAGATCGGAACGCCGTGCGCGCGCGCCACGATTTCCGCCGCGGCTGCTTCGGCGTCCGCGAAATCCAGCGGCCAGGCGCGATCGTTCCACGGATCGTCAAGCTGATGGCAACAATCCGTGCCAAGCGCAACTTCAATGCCGAGGCGTTGCGCCGCGTCGATGAAGCCTCGCGTTTGGTAACCGAGCTTGCTCGCGAGAATCAGCAAGCTCGGATTTTTGCGATTATCCACGGCAGCCACGCCTTTTAACTTCAAACGAAACCGTCGATCGCGGCGCGGGCCACGCGCGCTGCCGGTGCCGCGACGCCGGAGCCACAATTGTCTGGCGCGGCCGGCGCGATTGGCTGCGCAATGCCGATTGAAACGAACTGCTCGCGCGCCGGTTCGGCGCAGCAATACCACGGCTCGTCGAAATGCGGGATCGCGGCGAGGGCGCCCGCCGGTAACTGCCATGCGGTAGCTTCGCCTGCAATACCGTCAGCTTCAGCGGCAGATTGCCAGATCGCCGCGAAGATTTGCGCGCGGCTCAATTTCGCCGCCTCGCCCCGCTCCACGATTTCCTGCACGCGTCGACCGAGCGCATCCACGCGCGGATCGCCATGGCGCCAAGGGTATGCGAGGCCCGCGCGATCGAACGGCTCGACGAGATCCTGCACTTCCGGCAATTCGAGCAACCGCGATCCGGCGGGAATCAATAGACGGATCGCTAGTTGAATCGGCGGAACGTTGGCCACGAAATCGCATTCCGCGATCACGCTCAGCAGATCGCGAAAGCCCGCGAGCGTCGTCCACGGCGTGAACGGAACGAAGGTCGGCTGAAGGATCAAACCCAGTTCGCGAAAGTTGTGCGCGACAGCCAAAAAATCCGCGCGCGTGTGGCCCTTGTCGAGACGCTCGAGAATCGCGTCGTCGACGGATTCGACCGCGCTCGTAACGAACAGACAGCCCGTGTCGCGAAGCTCGGGCAAAAGATCGGCGTGGCGCAGCAAATGTTCGATCTTGATCGTCACGTCGTACGTCACGCCCGGAAATTCGCGATGCATCGCGCGAACGATCGCGAGTCCATGCGTCGGCCCATTGAAAAAATCGGGATCGCCAAAAGTGATGTGCCGTGCGCCCGCGGCAACTTGTTGCCGCACGTCAGCAAGCACAATTTCGCGCGCAACAACGCGAAAAGTTCCGTTGTAGACCGGCACAATCGGGCAGTGCCGGCAGAGATGTTTGCAGCCTCGGCTCGCTTCCGTGTATCCCGCGAGAATTTCTTCGCCGCTTGGCATTTGCAGCCGCGCATAAAGATCGAGCGCCGGCAATTCCTCGCGCCTCGGCACAAGAAAATCCTGTCGTGCGAGTGAAATCGTCGGCTCGGCTTGAGCGCCCGGCTCGCGACTCTCGCCGCGTTCAAGCCGATCGGCCAGATCGGAGAGGCCCGTCTCAAATTCGCCGCCGAGAATTGTTTCGACGCCGAGTGCTTTAAGGAAATCCTGATTCATCGGCGCGTATAAGCCGTAGCAACAGATGTTCGCGCGCGAATTCAGTCGCCGCACGCGCTCAATTTGTTCCGCCGCCAGCCGCGTCGCCGTGTGCATCGGCAAGTGAAATGCGACGAGATCCGCACCGCGAATTGCATCTTCGTCGAGCGCCTGCCGCGAACGATCGCGACACGCAACGTCGTGTCCGCGCGCGGCGAGCCACGCCGCCGGCGACGCCAAACCGAACGGCGGCCGACCGAGTTCGTACGTCGATATCAGAACGATTCGCATCGCGTGGCTGGAGCTCGCCTCAGTTCGCCGTCGCAATCCATTGTAGTCCATCGCGGTGAGTCACTGTGGCACGCTCACAGGTTGGGGGAGCGACGGGAATGGCGGGCGGACGGAGACGGCGGTCGCGGTCGGAAAATCCGCGGGCACCGGAATCGTGACGGGCCTGTGCGCCAGCCATTGAATCGCGCGCGGGATTAGCGTTTGCACGGCGGCGCAGCGCATGCTCACGGGTTGCACGTCGCCGGGCCAGATGTGGCCGTAGGTGGAAACGTAAACGCGGCCTTTACCGTAGCGTACGGTCCATTCAACCGGCCACAGCAATCCCTGGCCGGGTTTTGAATCGCGCGCGTAGGCGAGGACGCGTAAATTTTTCGCGGGGCCGCGCGTGTAGTAGTAAACCTCCATGTAGGGCGAGAGCCATTGGCGCGGCATTCCGGCGTGGATGGGATCTTCGCCCAGGCGCGTGACCAGCACGTCGCCGCGCGGGCCGTGATTCGTATCGCCGCCGACGCCCGGCGGGATGCGCACCATCTTTCCGTTCGCATCCATGCGAATCGAGGTTCCGTAGTCCGCTTTGCGCCACAACAGCGCGACCATCTTCTCGTATTCGGTCCAGCCGATGAAGGCGTTTTCGGCGCCGTGGAAAATGTAGACGCCGCCGCCATTGCGCACGAAATTCTCAAAATCTTTTTGCACCGGCTCGGGCCAAACATTCGGGTGGTGGTAATCGTTGCAATTTTGGATCACCACGTCGTAATCGGAAAATTTCGGGCGCCAGGTGCCCCAGGCGGGATCGCCGGCTTTCGCCGGCGCTGTGCTCACGGAGACGTCGAATAAACCGGACGGCGCAAGGATCGCTTGAATCATCGCGGTGGTCTGCTGCCAATCGTGATTGTTGTATCCATCCACGATGAGCACTCGGATTTTCGGGGCGTCGGCTCGTGCGGGAGCCAGCGCGGCGAAGAACGCGATGACGAGGCAGATAATTAGCGAACGGCGATTCATTTTTTCTCCCGAGCGAGCAGCCGCTCGATTTGCTTCAGGTGATTGATATCGTGGCCGGCATTCAGACGCAGGATGTGCTCGATCGATTCCTGGCCGCGTTCGGCGTGCATGCCGTAGTGCTTCCACTGTTCGGGCGCGAGCGATTCGAGCAGCGCGAGATTCGCCTCGCGCACGGCGGTGAAATGCGCGAGCGATTTGCGCGCATCGCGCTTTTCGTAATGCAGCGCGGCGGCCCAGGCATCTTGATCGAATGGTTGGATCGGTGTGCCGGGAGCGCCAAGAATCTGGCGGATGCGCCAGGCGGTGACGGTTTCGCAGTCGGCGAGGTGCGCGAGAATTTCCGCGACGGACCATTTGCCCGGCGCGGGGCGCTTCCGCAATTTCGATGCGGCTTGGCCGCGGACAAGGCGCGCGATTTTTTTCGGCGTGGACGTTTGGACCTTCCAGGCATCCTGCCCTTCGACGTTTCCCAGAATGCGTTTGATGTAATCCTGCGGGTTTTCGGTCATAAGCTCGCTTCCCACGGAGATATCAATGCGACGAGCAAGCATCTTACAACGAAAGCCATCGCCGGCTCGAAACCGGAGATTCGCTTGAGGTGGTCGGCGTCGTGTGCTAGATTCCGGCCGCTGCGCTGACGCCGGAGCGCCGTTCTGGTGGGCGCGGGAAAAATCCCGCAATCTGATTCTCGATCTCGAGAGGTGCACTCATGAAATCTCTTCGCAGTTCGGCCGCGCACATTCGCGCTGAGCGCTTCGATGGATTCGCGTTTGTGGCTGGCGTGCTCGCTCTTGCAATTGTTCTCGCGGCGACAGGTTGCGGGAAATCGCACGAAGAATCCACGTCCGCGCCCGCGGCGCCCGCGGCTCCAGCAGCACCGGCGGCACCTGCGGCTCCAAGCGGACCGGCGATGACTGCGGCCGCGCCGGCAGCCAACGGCGGCGCGGACACCACGGCGAAACTCGCCGCCGCCGACTGGGCGATCAAGCAGGACTCGATCAAGAATGATCCCAACGGCCAGTGGGCCATCTCCGCCACTTCTTCCTCGAGCTATAACGATGCGCAGGGCATGCAACCATGGTCCGCCAACCAAGCGACGGGCGCTCCGAACGTGGCGGCCTACGCCGACGATGGGAGTGCCTGGGCGCCAAAAACGCAGGACAGCGGCATCGAGTGGCTCGATCTGAAATATCCGAGACCCGTCCACGCGACGGACGTGCGCGTGCGCGAATCGTTCAATTCGGGGACGATTATCAAGATCGAGCTGATCGATAGCGCCGGCACCGCGCACACCGTGTGGGCCGGAAACGATCCCACGACCGGGCTCAACTATATGCTGGTCACATTTCCGAAGACCGACTACAAAGCGGCGGAAGTGAAAATCACGCTTGCCACCAACATCGGTCCGGGATGGAAAGAAATCGACGCCGCCCAGTTGGTGGGGACCGACCAGTAGCCGATCCAGGGGAACTGTCACCGTTTCGAGGATTCGGGGATTGGCGTCGAGAGTGAGCATTCCCTCCGATCCTATCCGCGGAAATCTTTCCAGTTTGGCAGCGAAACGATCGCGGAATAATTTGACTGGTTGTACCAGGGATTTCGGATGGGCGCGTAAATTTTCGCGCCGGTGAATGGACGATCCTGCGTGTAAATCCAAACGCTATTTTGATCCCACACGATCACTTCATCGCGCGCGTCGCCCGTGAGGTGAATGGGCTGGGCGCAGAGCGCGGGATGGCCGTCGTCGGGGAACATCACGGCGCGTCGCAAGTGGCCATCGATCATGCCGCCATACTTCGCGTCGGCGGAGAGCAAGACGAATTCCTGGCCGTCGCCGCGCCAATTCACCGGCAGCATCTTGCTGCCGTTGTGAATGGGCTCGCCTTGTTCGAGGATGTTGCCCTGCCAATCGAGAAAGGTGACGATGCCGGGATTCCAGTGGAACGTAATCAGGGAATATTGCAAGCCGGGCAGATCGGGACGGAATTTTCCGACGCTCGAGCACTGGCCGTGTCCGAGCAGAATTTGTTTCAGCACATTGCCCTGATCGTCAAACATCAGAAAACCTTCGTCGCTCGCGGCGTAGTAGGCGCGCGGCTCAGTGCCTTCGACGCCGGAGAAATTTCCGACCGCGACGGAATCGGCGTGGTCCTGGTAATCGGTGTCGTGCGTCCAGAGGCGCTTGCCGGTGTGATCCCACAGCGAATAACCGATGGCGATGCGATCGTAGCCGCCAACGTCGTAAGGAAAAGGAAAATGGCCGGTTTGGCCGGTGCCTTCCCAGAGAAATTCGAGCTTGTTATTGAAAATCCAGAAATGCGAATAGCGATTTTTCACCAGAATGTCGCGGCGCGCGGGATCACCGGATACATTTACGAACGCGAGGCTATCGCCCCAGAGCAATTCGTAAGGGCGCAATTGCGAAGAGTAGATGTCGGGGCCGGGCGTTTTCGGCATCCAGACCCAGTGCAGGATTTCGCCAGTGCGGCCATCGAGAATTTGTAGTTTGAAATCGCGGATGGTGACAACTTCATTGCGGCCATCGCCATCCACGTCATGAATCTGAACGGGATTGTCGTTGGTGAGCAGGCCGTTGCGCGGATCGGGGCGGCCGGATTGCCACAGGACTTTTCCATCGAGCGTTACGGCGGTGAGACAACTGATGGTGTCAAACGCGTCGGCAACAACGGTGGGGATATTTTGCACGATGAGCATTTCGGGAACGCCGTCGCCATCAAGGTCGCCAAAGCGCACACTGCTGCCGGCGCCGAAACCCGGCGTATCGAATTTTTTCCAGAGACGCGGCTGCGGATTGGAATCGCGAAGCGCGGCGATATCACGATCGCGCGAGGCGATGCGCGTGTCCGCGGCGGCGCGTCCAACGGCAGTGACTTCGACGCGAAAATCCTCAAAGCGCGCAGGGATGTCGGCGCAGATTCCGACTTGGCCCATCGGCAGCTTGTCGTTTGAAATCTCGAGAATTTTGTTACCGTCGATAAAGGCGCGGAGCTGCGAGCCTTGCGCTTCGACGCGGAGCTTGTAATAGCGTTCGACGTAGTATGTGAAGGGCGCGGACGCGAGCGTTTCCCAATCGGCCAAGCGGAGTTTCGCCGCGATGGGATGCTGAACTGCGAATTGCGCGGTGTCGCCGCCGGCGAGCTGAAACGCGTAGTATTCGCGATTCGTGTGATAGCGGAACGCGAGGCCGGCGGTGCCGTCAAGCGCGAGCGGCTTGACCATGGCTTCGACGGCGTAATCGCCCCAATCGTCATCACCGGTGATCAGCACGGATTTCGCACCGACGCGCGGATGATCAATCTGCTGCTGCATGTAACTCGCGCCGTCTTCGCTCGAGACAAACCACGAATCGAGATCGGCGACGCCGTTGCTCCACGCGCCGTGCGGCCAGGCGCGCGCAGCGATCCAGTGATTTTCCTGAATCGCGGAATTGAGCTGGCCGAGCGGTTCGGTGAGCGAGCCAGCGGGCAACTTCGAGAAATCGTCGTGAAAAAGTTCGCTCCACGCGCCGCTATCCGCGGCGGGAGCGGGTGACTGTGCGGAGTCTGCGGCGTTCGGCGCGGCACCGAACGCCCACGAGCGCGGCAACAGGGTGACGGCGGGCAGCGCGACGAGCGTGGACTTAAGCAAATGCCTTCTGGAGAATTTTTCGGACATCGGAACTCCCTCGGGCCCCTCCCAAGGCCCGCGCGATTCGTTTCGATGCAGGATGTTAGTTGGATTCGCATTCGATGGCAACCCCGCCCGATAAAGATGCGCAGAGACGGACTGCGTGCCGCGCGCGATTGCGATATGATTGTGTGTTCAAGACACGCCTCGAAAGGAACGCGACGACATGGCACTCGCCCGCAAGAATTCATTCGGCACTCGGGAAACGCTGAAGGTGGATGGGCGCGAGTACGACATTTTCGCGCTCGATGCGCTTGAGAAAAAAGGCGTGGGCAAGGTTTCGGGGCTGCCATTTTCGCTGAAGGTGCTGCTGGAGAATTTGCTGCGGCAAGAGGATGGGCGCTTCGTGAAGCGGGCGGAGATCGAAGCGCTGGCGGCATGGGCGCCGGGAACGACAGCGCGCACGGAGATTGCGTTCATGCCGGCGCGCGTGCTGCTGCAGGATTTCACGGGCGTGCCGGCGGTGGCGGATTTGGCGGCGATGCGCGACGCCATGGCGAAATTGGGCGGCGACGCGACGAAGATCAATCCCCTGCTGCCGGCGGAGCTGGTTATCGACCATTCGGTGCAGGTGGATAAATTCAATTCAGGCATGGCGTTCGCTTTCAACGCCGAACTGGAATTTCAGCGCAACGTGGAACGCTACGGATTTCTGCGCTGGGGACAGCGCGCGTTTTCCAACTTTCAGGTGGTGCCGCCGGACACGGGAATTTGCCATCAGGTGAATCTGGAATATTTGGCGCACGTGGTGTTCAACCTTGCGGAAGATGGGCGCACGCTCGCGTATCCGGATTCGCTGGTGGGCACGGATTCGCACACCACGATGGTGAATGGGCTGGGCGTGTTTGGCTGGGGCGTGGGCGGGATCGAAGCCGAGGCGGCGATGCTGGGGCAGCCGCTCTCGATGCTGATTCCGGAAGTCGTCGGCTTCAAGTTGCATGGGCGGTTGGCGCCAGGCTCGACGGCGACGGATTTGGTGCTGATCGTCACGGAAATGTTGCGCAAGCTCGGCGTGGTGAACAAATTTGTGGAATTTTACGGCACGGGGCTTTCGAGCTTGAGTCTGCCGGATCGCGCGACGATCGCGAACATGGCTCCGGAATATGGCGCGACGATGGGATTTTTCCCCGTGGACGCGGAGACGCTGGCATATTTGCGATTTACGGGGCGCGACGCGCATCGCGTGCGACTGGTCGAAGAGTACGCGAAGCGGCAAGGGATTTTCCGCACGGACGCGACACCCGATCCGGCGTATTCGCAGACGATCGAGCTCGATCTGGCGAGCGTGGAAGCGGCGCTGGCGGGTCCGAAGCGGCCGCAGGATCGCGTGCTGCTGCGCAACGCGAAGACCGCGTTTGCCACGGCGATGGAAGGCGTGGCGCCGAAGCGCGCCGAAGTGCAGAACAATGGCGATCATTTCGAGCTCTCGAACGGATCGATTGTGATCGCGGCGATCACCAGCTGCACGAATACGTCGAATCCGTCGCTGATGCTCGGCGCGGGATTGCTGGCGAAAAAAGCGATCGAACACGGATTGCACCGAAAACCCTGGGTGAAGACGAGTTTGGCGCCCGGGTCCAAGGTGGTGACGGATTATCTCGATGCCGCGGGGCTCACGCCATATCTCGATCAACTGGGATTTCAATTGGTGGGATTTGGGTGCACAACGTGTATCGGGAATAGCGGTCCGCTGCCGGAGCCGATCGGCGCGGCGATCAAGGAAACGGGATTGGTGGCGGTTTCGGTGCTGAGCGGAAATCGCAATTTTGAAGGGCGCATTCATCCGCTGGTGCGCGCGAATTATCTGGCCTCGCCGCTGCTGGTGGTGGCTTACGCGCTCGCAGGGCGCATGGACGTGGACATCGCGAGCGACGCGATCGGCGAGGATCGCGAGGGGAAACCGGTTTATTTGCGCGACATCTGGCCTTCGCCGGTGGAGATCGAAGAGACGGTGCGCGCGGCGGTGAAAACGCAGATGTACTCGAAAGAGTACGGCGAAGTGTTCAGGGGCGACGATCGATGGCGCTCGTTGCCGGTGCCGGAAGGAAATCTGTACGACTGGAACGCGCAATCCACTTACATCGCGCGGCCGCCGTTCTTCGACGGCATGCCGCGCGCGCCCGAAGCGCCGGCGGACATTCGCAACGCGAGAGTGCTGGCGCTGCTGGGCAACAGCGTGACGACCGATCACATTTCGCCGGCCGGCTCGATTCAACCGGACGGGCCGGCGGGACGCTATTTGATTTCGCGCGGCGTGCGGCCGGTGGATTTCAATTCCTACGGAGCGCGGCGCGGGAATCACGAAGTGATGGTGCGGGGCACGTTCGCGAATATTCGATTGCGGAATCAGCTTGCGCCGGGGACCGAAGGCGGCGTGACGGTGCATCTGCCGGACGGCGAAGCGATGAGTATTTACGACGCGGCAATGCGCTACGCGAAAGAAGGCGTGCCACTGGTGGTGATCGCGGGCAAGGAGTACGGAGCGGGATCTTCGCGTGACTGGGCGGCCAAGGGGCCGCTGCTGCTGGGCGTGCGCGCGGTGATCGCGGAAAGCTACGAGCGCATTCATCGCAGCAATCTTGTGGGCATGGGCGTGCTGCCGCTGGAATTTGAGCCGGGGCAAACGCCGGCGTCGCTGGGACTGACGGGACAAGAGACATATTCGATCGAAGGAATCGGCGGACTTTCGCCGCGCAAGAAACTTACAGTGCACGCGCGGGACGATTCGGGCAAGACCATCACGTTTCAAACCATCGCGCGCGCGGATACACCCGAGGAAGTTTCCTACTACCAGCACGGCGGGATTCTGCGCTACGTGCTGCGGCAGATGCTGTAGAGCGTAGCTTCGCGCGCTGGAAATCACTTCGGACCTCCAAATTCCGCTGCCAGATTGTCTGCAGGATAATTTGCTGATTTTAAGGGACTTCGTCGCTGTCTTCGGCATTGCCACGCGCAGTGGATGCGGATGGGGGAGGGGGTACCCCGGGTACCCAGTTTGTAAGTTTATGTAGATACAAGGCTTGCGGGAAATGTGTGCACGAGGAGTGTGGAATGTGCTGAAAATAAGCGAGTTATCAAATCCTCTTTGTGCCTTATTTTCAATGAGTTGCGCACTGCTTGGGAGGCGTGCGGATATTACTGATAACAAGGGAGTTGTTGGAACGTTTTGGTTCGGATTCCGGGGCGAGGCGGAGGCAGGCGGAAGACGGAGCGACGGCGGGAAAAGTGGGGTCGGCGACCAATTCGAATTGATTGCGGCGAACACGCAGAAGAGTATCACAAATGAATTCAAGTGTCAACTACTAAATAAGTATTCGAAACAACATTCTCAAGGTGGCGACGCGAGGCTGGGCGAGCTCCGCGCCCAACCGTTCGCGTAAGAACATTCGGGGCGCAAGGGACGCGGAGATTGGCGTGCGGGGCGTCGCTATTTGAGCATGATCTAAGTGGCGGGGTGTTGACTGGCGCGGGCAAATTCGACAGAATGCGCGGCAAATGCGCGGCCGAATTATTTATGGCGCTGCACTGCTTATCGCGGCAACAACCGCGGCATTGCCCGGAGTGGCCGCGGCCGGAGTGAAGCCGTGGATCGAAGTACGCAGCCCGCATTTTCGCGTGCTGACCGACGGCAGCGACGGGGACGGGCGGCGCGTGGCGCTCGATTTTGAGAAGATGCGCTACGTTTTCGCGACGCAGTTCCCCGCCTACAGACTGGAATCGGGCGCTCCGCTGCTGGTGTTCGCCCCAAGCGACGAAAGCTCGGCGAGGATCGTCGATCCAGCGCTAAAGAAAGCGAAAAACGCGGATCAAATTGCGGGCCTTTTTACGCACGGTTGGGAGAAGCAATACGCCTGGATTCGGCTGGACACGATGGACACGATGGGTGAGTCGGTGGTGTTTCACGAGTACACGCATTCGATCGTGCACATGAACGTGCATTGGCTTCCGACGTGGATGGACGAGGGCATCGCGGAATTCTACACATACACGCAATTCCGAGGGAACAAAATCCTGATTGGAGTCCCTACGGAACGGTATCGAAGCATCGCGAGCGGCTATCCGATTCCGATCGAAACTCTCCTCGAGGTGAATCAGAACTCGCCCTACTACCACGACCCAGACAAGACGCAAATGTTTTACGGAGAATCGTGGGCGTTGGTTCATTACCTTCAATTTGGCCCCGGCATGGAAGGCGGGGCGAAACTCAACGATTTCTTTCGTCTTATCCAGACGGGCGTGGATCAGAAAAAAGCCTTCGTTCAGACTTTCGGCGATTTTAAAACGATGGATGACACCCTCGATAAATACATGCGGCTCTTCGCGTTTTCGGTGGGCGCGATAGCGGCTCCCGCGAGTATCGACGATAAGACATTCGCCGTCCGGAAATTGAGCGTGGCGGAGACCGAGGCCGAACTGGCCGGCTATCAGCTTTGGAACCACGACATCGTGGCCGCGCGGCCTCTTGTGGCGCAGGCGCTTGCGGACGACCCCAAGCTGGGCTTCGCACACGAAGAAAATGGATTCCTGCTTTTCCAGGACGGGAAAACGCCTGAAGCCGCCGATGAATTCTCAAAGGCCTATGAGCTGGATCCGACGCTCTATTTATCGCTTTTTTCCAAGACCATACTTTCGCCGATGGCGACTTCCGACGCCCCGGCAGATGAGCAGGCGTTTCGCCTCGCGCTGGTGATGGTGGTGCAAATCAATTCACAATTCGCTCCGGCGTATGTGCAATTGGCGCGGCTGGCTCTGCGCGCGGGCAATTTGAACGAGGCGCTGCGGGTTTCGCTGAAAGCCGAGGAGCTTGAACCCTGGAGAGCGGGCTACCATCTGCAGACCGGTCAAATCCTGGTGCGCTTGGGGCGTGGCGCGGAAGCCGCTGGGATCGCGCAATATGTTGCGCCGCGGTGGTTCGGGCCGGACCACAACGAGGCCGTGGAACTCTGGTACGCCGTGCCGGCAGACCAACGGCCGGCGGGCGAAGTCCTGTTGCCAGCGATGCCGACGGACAGCCAAATGGCGGGCGGGATCATCAAGTCGGCTGATTGCGGTGATCCGCAGGACCCGAAGAATCCGGCACATCCGTTGATTGTTGTAATTGACCACAAGGGACAGACGCTGACGTTTCATCAAAAGCCGGGGCAGGGCTTCGAGGGCGGATTTTCCGACACGCTGTGGTATGGCGAGGATCACTTCGGATATTGCCACAACATCGAGGGCTTGCGCGGCATCGTGTTCTATCGCGCGCCGTCGCCGCCGGACCCGAGCTACACAGGCGATATCACGGGATTCGAGGTTCGCAACGATCTTCCGGCGCCGGCGGCGGGCGCGAACCCGGCGCCGGCGCAGACCTCCCCGCCAGCGTCATCACGGCCCGCACCGCCAGCATCGACACCACCCACGGCACCGGCGAAAGCGCCGCCCACGAGCCAGAGTACGGTCCACTAACGATTTGAAAAATATATTTGGACGGTCTCCGGACGCCGGAAAGACCGGCGTCCGGAGCGACCGCGCGCGAAAAAACAGCTATGCGCCAAAGGCTTGCTTGACGGTTGGCTGGTTCAGATACCACAAAATCAGGCCACTGATCACGACCCGGACCAAGACGAAGAACACGCGAATCATCGCGAAATGCATCATCAGAACCAGGATGTGAAACACGCCAAACACCAGGGCGATGGCCGCGAGCACCATGGCAATCACGCGCGCCCAGTTTCTTAGGCCGATCAAGCCGAAAGCGATGATCAGGGCCAGCGCCCCGAACACGATGAATACGATGCCGAGGAACGCTCCGAGTCCGCCGGCGACGCCGCGACCAACGGTCATACCGAGTGACGCGGCGCGCATCATGAAGGCGCCGCCGATGAAGAAGGCGGCCAAGCCGCCGAGAATCGCGAAAACTGCGCCGAGGATATAAAGGGCCGCGATGAGGATCACTCCGGTGGGTTTTTGCATGGGCTTACCTCCAGGAAGAAAAATCGTCCCCGCGCGGGACGCCCAACTGATCGATAAAAAATAAATCTGCGAGACGCGGACGGCTGCGACGCGCACGCTACGTCAGATTTGGGGCAGCGTCAAGCGCGAGGGCGCGAGCGGGCGGGTTTCGAGCCGGCACGCGAAGCGGATCGCGAACCGGGATTCGGTTGGGCGCCGCTACGACCGCGCACGAGCCAGAATAGAAGCGCGCCGGCCAGAATCGAGGCGAGGCTGGCGGCCTGCGCGTTGGTCATGCCGAAAAACGAACGGGGATTGATGCGGATGAACTCGATCAGGAAGCGGGCCACGCCGGTGAGCACGAGATACGCGGCGAAAATAATTCCAGCGGGGCGCGCGTCGCGAATCGCGCGGGCACCCAGGCGCCACAAGATCCAGAAAATCACGATGGCGATCAGAAATTCGTAAATTGGCGTGGGATGAACGCGCTGCGTGGTGGGCACGATGCCGTCGGGAAAGCTCATGCCCCAGGGCAAATTCGTGGGCTTGCCGTAATCGCCGTCGCCGGAGATCAGGCAGCCGATGCGGCCGACGCCGTAGCCGAGCGCCGCGGCCGGGGATGCGGCGTCAAGCATGGTGAGGAATCCGATTTTGTAGTGCCGCGCGAGAAGCACGAGCGCGATAAAGCCTGCGATGACCGAGCCGAACCACGCGAAGCCCATGGTGCTGAACAGCAGATGCCAGGGATCGGCGAAAAATTCGCCGGGGCTTTCCATCAGGTGATAAAGGCGCGCACCGACGAGACCGGCGAGGCCGGTGATTCCGACGACAGTTTCGGCGTCAATCGGCAGCGCGCGACGGAGGAAATCGGCGCGCAGCACGAAATAGGAAACGAGCAGGGCGATCGCCACGAGGATGCCGTAGGTGCCGAGCGTAATCGGACCGAGATGGATGAATGGATACACGGCGGAGATTTTAAGAGCCGAAGGCGCGTTTTAGCGCGAGCCACGGCAATTGAAAAATCGTGAGTGGATGCGACCAGAGGCGCTTGGCCATCAGCCAGGGATGGCGGCGCGAACGGACGAAGCTGCCGTCTGCCGATAACATGTGAGTCGCGTCTGCGATCGTGTACAAGTGCCACCAGCCGCCGATCAGCGCACGATTACGCTTGGCTTCGGGGCCGGTCCAGACGCCAGCCGAGCCGGCGGGGTGGTGCGAATAATCGTGATTCTGGTGGATGGCCATGACGGCGGCGCTGGCGTCAACGACATCGGCGCCGCGCGAACGCGCCAGCCAGACAAGATAATTGTCCCAGTAAGCGCGGCCGATGGCCAGCGGCAGCAGGCCGTCGAACAGGCCCTTGCTGAAAGCGAAGTAGTCGACGAAATTCGGCGAACGCTGCTGGCCGGCGGAGGGCGTTTCGCGGCGCAGCGCTTCCTGCCAATCGGCGCCGAAGGAATCGAGTGGTCGGACCAAATCGAGGTCCCAGCGGCGGCCGACCATCAGAAAGCGCGGGCGCGAAGCGGCCACGCGAGCGACGGCGGCGGGGAAATCGGGAAGGAGAATGATGTCGGAATTGCAGTAGACGAGCGTGGCGCCGGTGGCCTCGCGTGCGGCGCGCGCGAAAAGATCGTCAAGCAACGGCGTGCCGAATTCGTTGCGGCGAACTTCGGGCATGTGGCGCGCGCCGAGGTCGCGCGCGGCGTCAGCGACGCCTTCTTCGTCACCGAAGAGCAGCACTTCGGGCCGGGGGGAGAGCGAGGCCCAGCTGGCGATCGCGTTGCGCTGCATCGTGGCGGTCGAGCCGCGAAACGGCTTGGGCATGCCGAAAAACGTCAGCGCCGGCGCGGACGTGGGCGTTAGCGGCGTTGTGGGCATGGGGCAATGCGAGCGGCGCGCATGAAATTCATCTTAGCTTGGGCGAATCGAGACGGGCAAGCCGGGCGGTATTGGAGAGGGGGAAAACAAGTATGACCAATTGAGCATTCGGGGAGCGCGGCGCTGTTGTCGCGCATCCGATTCGGCGGGATAATTCTGGTTGTGATTTGCTGAGACGCGCCCAGCCGCCCCTTTGCACCCCTCGCCTGGGACGTTAGAGAACGGTAAGCAATCTCGGAGGCATGCGCCGAGCGAGTGCGCCACCGTCACCGGCTTCACCTGAGGGGTGAATTAGAACATGCAGGAACTTCCAACTTTAAAGACGTCGCGGTTGAAGTCGGGCGCAGCCGCGCACGACGAACGGCGCCGCTCCACGCGGCACGCGGTTTCGGCCGTGGTGCAGATCATGGACACGCGATCGGGAACGCGGCTGACCACGCGCGCATCCGACCTGGGATTGGGCGGCTGCTACGTGGATACGCTCACGCCTTTGCCGGTGGGAACCGAGGTGAAGCTCGGCTTGCATAAGGACAAGGTGCTGATCGAATTGACCGGGAAGATCATCTATTCGCATCCCGGCCTAGGCATGGGCATAGCGTTCGTGGACGGTGCGCCGACGCATCGGGTTGCTCTCGAGCAGTGGCTGAGCGGGCTTTCCACGGTCACGTACGCCGGCAATCCAGGTTCCGACCGCGGGGGCGAGGCTCCTCCGACGGCGGCACGCGCTGGCGAGACCAATGGAACCGGCGCGGACGCTCGGGGTGCTATCGCGAGACTCGTGAATTTGCTGCTGGCGAAGGGCATTCTGACAGAAGACGATGCGGATATGATTCTGCAGAAGCGCAAGAACGTTATTTGAGTATCCGTTAGCGCGCGCATCGGGGTCGCTTTGGCGATTCCCAGCCTGGACCTGTGAGTTCGTGCCGCACTTCCGAGTTGCTAAATTCAGCGTGAAAAAATTTCCTGGATTAGCGTACGGTCGCCTCCGGGCCTGACATCAATTTGTCATGCCGGCCATGGACTGCTTCCACGCCTCGCGGTGGCTTGCGCTTCCACAGGAATCCAAGCTATCGTGCATTGGAACATCTCCTGCCATGAAGCGCATTTTACTGATCGAAGACGACCGCGATATCGTCGAGTTGGTTCGATACAATCTTTCGCGCGACGGCTTTGACGTGGTCGCGGTCGGCGACGGCTCGTCGGGCCTGGCGCAACTCCGAAAATCCGCGCCCGATCTTTTAATTCTCGATCTGATGTTGCCGAAGCTGCCTGGCCTTGAGGTGTGCAAAGAAATTCGCCGCGACCAGAAGCTCAATCGTTTGCCGATCCTGATCCTGAGCGCGCGCGGAGAAGAAGCGGACCGCGTGCTGGGGCTCGAGCTTGGCGCCGACGATTACGTCACCAAACCTTTCAGTCCGCGCGAACTTCTGGCGCGGGTGCGGGCGCTGCTGCGCAGAATGGAACCTTCGGCGGCGGGCGGCGAGAAAGCCATCACGCGCGGCGCACTGCAGCTTGATCCGGCGTCGTTCCGCGTGACGCGCGACGGCGAAGGCCTGCCGATGAGCACGCTCGAATTTCGCCTGCTTTATTTCCTGGCCTCGCATCCGGACCGCGTGTACTCGCGCGATCAACTGCTCGACGCGGTGTGGGGTTCGGAGCGCTTCGTGACGCCGCGCAGCGTGGATGTCTACGTGCGGCGAATCCGCAAAAAGGTCGAAGTCGATCCCGAGCGGCCGATGTACCTGAAGACGCTGCGGGGCGCCGGCTATATTTTCCAAGGCCGTGCGGAATAATCTGCTTTGGAAATTGGGGCTGGCGTTCGCCGCGCTCTCGCTGGGCTTCCTTGCAGTGCTCGATTTTTATTCGGCGCGCCTGCCGCGCGGGCTGACTCTGGCCACGCTGATCCTGCTCGCGCTCGCGAGCGGCGTCCTTTTGCTTTCCGCGCAATTATTTTCAGCGCGGGTCGAGCGCCTGAAAGAACTTTCCGAACGCATGTCTGAAGGCGATTTCCGCACCCTGCCGAGCGACCCGGCGGGCGACTCGCTTGCGGAGCTGCGCGGCACGCTGAATCGCACAGCGCAACGACTCGAGCGATCCATGGGCGCGCTCGAGGAGGAGCGCAATCGTTCGGGGGCGATTCTGGCGAGCATGGCCGAAGGCGTGGCGGTGATCGACGCGCAGGAGCGCATGGTGTTCTGCAACCAGGCATTCCGCCGGATCTTCGCGCTAGGAATGGCTCCGTGCGAAGGACGGGCGATGATCGAGCTGGTGCGCGAACCGGAACTATTAACCATCGTGCGCCGCGCGCTGGCCGGAACCGCGCCGGATGCGGGGGAGCTCGAACGCGGAACGGTGCACCGCCAGAGCTTTCGCGTGACGGCGTCGCCGCTACAGGCTGGAGACACGGCCGGCGCGGCGCTAGTGCTGCATGACATCACGGATCTGCGGCGTCTGGAGCGCGTGCGGCGCGACTTCGTGGCCAACGTGTCGCACGAGTTCAAAACTCCGCTTACGGCGATTCAGGGATTCGCGGAGACGCTGCTGGGCGGCGCGCTCGAAGACCAGACGAACAACCGGCGATTCCTGGAAATCATTCGCGCGCATGCGGCGCGCCTGGCGCGCCTGACCGACGACTTGCTGGAGCTTGCGCGGATCGAGGCGGGACGGATTGAGCTCGACCGTCGCGAAGTTTCGCTGGCGGAAATTATCGAGGCCTGCGCGGACACCACGCGCCCGCGCGTGGAGCATGGCAATCTGGAGCTTGAACTTCGCGTTCCCGCCGATTTACCGGACGTTTCCGGCGATCCGCGGCGCTTGCGCGAAATTCTGCAGAACTTGCTGGACAACGCCGCGCAGTACACGCCGGGCGGAGGCCGAATCTGGATCGAAGCGCGCGTGAAAAACTCCGGCGACGATGGCGCGGCCGGCGCGGCCCCGAGCGTGATTGTTACAGTCGGCGACACCGGGATCGGGATTCCGCACTCCGATCAGCAGCGCATCTTCGAGCGTTTCTATCGCGTGGACGCGGCGCGCTCGCGGGAAGCCGGCGGGACCGGACTCGGCCTTGCGATCACGAAACATTTGATCGAATTACACGGCGGGCGCATCTGGGTGGAAAGCGAAGTGGGACAGGGCTCCAAATTTAATTTCTCAGTTCCCATTTCGGCGTAAGCAGGCCCCGCCGCACGCCGCAGATCGTGACGAATTATTCATCGGCGCTTCATTCGCCGTTCAACTTCATTTTCTATAGTCGCGTCACCCGATGACCTGGTTGAATCGGTTCTCCGCTACCGCAACCATGAGGGTCTCGGGCTTTTGGCCCACCACGGGGCCGGTGTTACCCGGCACCGGCCCCACCCCTCTCTTAGTTGAAGTGCATACGCGATACAGCCTTGCGGCCGCACTCCGCCGGGCGGCCGAGCCGACCGCTAGATCGGTACAATGCTTTTCTGGCGGGCTCACGCTGGAACCCGCTCCCGCTCGCTATTGAATCTGGCCGCGAATTTCCCCGCCGGGATGCGCGGTGGTGTGAACGTTGACGTAGGCGTTTCCGGCTTTTATGTCGGCGACCAGATCGGCGATGGTCTTACCTTGGAGTGGGCCGACGAGATCGGCGGCGGTGAGCGTCCCGGTGGCCAAGTCGCCGGTGAACTTTCCGGGCTTAACCTCGGCGTGCGGCTGAGAGGGATAGAGCCAGGTGGCCACAGGGCCGTTCTGGCCTGCGGCGGCGATGTGAATGTGGGCCATCGTAATATCCTCGGTGTCAACCACCGAAAGCGTGTAACTCAAGCTCATGCCATCGGCGCTCAAGGTGAAGGTGGCCATGCCATGAGCGGGCGTATCGATCGGCGGATTCTGTTCTTTGCCGGAGAGCGTAGCCATGAACTTCGTCTGAGCACCGGCAAGGGGAGCAAAAAGAAGCACGAGAAAAACGGGAAGCGCAAGTCTGCGGACAAGTTTCATGTTGACCTCCACCTATTTTAGACTCCAATCGCTTCGGAAAAGATACGCGAACGGGACTAGATTCCGAGCTTTTCACGCATGGTAGTCCGCGGCGCTTGCGGGCGGTCGAGGAAACGCGCGGAAAGAAAAAGGCGGGGAGTCGAGGCTTCTCGATTCCCCACCCTGAGGCGGAAAGCCGCTAGCTGTAAATCGATTTAAGGCAACGTGTAGCGCAAGTCCACGTAAACCATCGTGAAGTGCCCATTTTTCGCCGTGCCGGGATCGACAAACCACGGAGCGCGAGTGATGTACGAGGCCTGGGTGATCAGCGAGACCGCGCCGTAATTGGGGTTCTTGAAAAAGGTTTGAATCCAGCCAAACGTTCCTTCCTGAATGGCCCGATTCTGGCCCTGAGCCGTCGAAGCCGTCTCGCCAGAGTCCAGGTACTCATACCCATAGCCGACGAGCTTCGTCGAGGTGGTGCTGGGATCCTGGAAGAAGGCCTTTCCGAAGTAGTCCCCGCCATAGTAGCCATAGAACATGGTCTTCGGAGTGGCTTGCCATTCGAAGCCGGTGATGGCGGAACCGGCCTTCACCGGAATCGGAAGAAACGCAGAGCTGCTGGTCAACTGATTGACAACCAAGTCCGGCCCCGCGCCCTCAAGGTAACGGCCACCGCCGTCGCTCCAGAAAGTCGTGCCGATCCAGTGGAAGTTTTTCACCAGCTCGAGATTCAAGTTGGCTTCAAATCCGCCGCCCGTCGCGGAATCCGTCGTGCGGCTAGTGCCGCCGATGACTGAAGCAGGCGTCACAAGCTTGAATTCGCTGAGCAAGCCAGCGAAATCGAAGTGCCACATGGTGTTGCCGACTTTCGGATCCGCGGCGACTTTGAATATGAAATCGGGCGCGACGTTCGGAGTGGGCGGAGTCGCAAGCGTGCCGCCGCTGGTTTCGTCCACGGCCCCGACCTCGGCGGAGCCGAAAGCCGAAGGAGTCGTGGCCGCTGAGCCCACGAGTTGGTCCGCGTTCTCGATCGAGATTCCCATCGCCCAAGTATCGTTGGGATGATAAACGAAGCGAACTTGAGGCTGCCGCGTCCAAGTCAAGCCCACTTGGTAGTTCGTGTCCATGTCTTGCGAGTAGAAGATGTCGCTGGGGAACGGCGATATCCCCTTGCGGTTCGGCGTGAGCATCGACCAATCCTGCCCGGCGAGAAATTCAAACTTCCCGCGCCGGTAGTCGGCGAAGTAGACGCGCATGCGCAGCGAGTTCGAGTTGCTGGTTACGTTCGCGTTTGCGGCGGTGAGACCGAGGAAGTCCGCCTCGAGATATCCGGTGATGGTAGCTCCGTGAACCGGCGCGTCTACACGCAATCCGATTCGAGAGTTTTGCGCGCTGAAGCGGTCCTCGGTGAGCCCCGCGGCCGGCAAGCTGGTGTTGTACGGAATACCGGTGAAGCTGGTGCCGATGCCGTTGCCCGTGCCCACGGTACGAAAGACGTCCGTCAAATCGAGAAAACCGAGGGGCGTGAATGTAGCGTCGCCGATTTTGAAACCGAGCGGACTGAGTTGCGGCGCGGCCGTATCGGCCGCCAACGTTGCCGCCGGCTTCGATGTCGAAGTTGCGGCGGTGACGGCTGCGGCGGGTACTTCAGCCGGCAGCGTGATCGCTGCAGGCGACGGCGCGGCTGGTGCGGCGGCCGAAACCGCTTCAGCCGGCTGAGACGCGGGCGCTGACACCGGTTGTGCGGATGCAGCGCTGTTCGTCAATTGCGTTCTCATCGCCGCGAGTTCGTGGCGTTGCTCATCGATCTGCGCGGCCTGCTGTTCCATCAACAACTTCATTTGCTCGATCTCGTTCTGAAGCTCGGCGCTACTTGGGGCCGGGCTTTCCACCGGCGAGGCCGGCGTGTTCGCCGCGCTCGCGGGCGCCGACGCTGGGGCCGGTGTTGGCACCGGAGATTTCGTGACGGCCCCGGATGTTGCTTTCGACGAACTGCCCGCCGCACTGCTCGAAGTTGCTGCCGACGAACTGCTCGATGGATCGCTCGCGGCGCCCGCTTTCGCTCCGCTGCCGGAGTTGCCCGCGGCCAATAACGCTGGGCACACCATTAAACCCGATGTCAACACGAGAGCTGCAAATCGTCTCATTCCCCGTCCTCCTCACTCGCATGGCAGGTTGCCACGTGCGCCGGAGCTTACGGTTGTAGGGTCAACACTGTATGAGAGGGATGTGAATGATGCGTTACAGCATGCACAGGCCGCGCGAGCTTGCGGTAAGTGGCCTGTTTTCAGCGACAGGATATCCACAGGGCGTTTCACGCCGATTTCTTTCGACTGTCATACAGCCGTAACAATTGACGGCGAAGATTGCCTACGAGGAGACACCCTACACACATGAAAAAAATATTGCTCGCACTCTCGCTGTGCGCCGGCATCGCGGGCCTGTTGGCCGCCGAGAACCCGATACAACTCAACGCCGCGGGCGCGACGTTCCCCAACCCAATTTACTCGAAGTGGTTCGACGAATATCACACCATGATGCCGAACGTGGAAATCAATTATCAGAGCATCGGCTCCGGCGGCGGAATACGCCAGTTGGAAGCGCATACGGTAGACTTCGGCGCCTCGGACATGCCGATGAATGACCAGCAATTGCAGCAGGCCGGTTTCAAGATTCTGCACTTCCCCACAGTGCTGGGCGCGGCCGTACCCAGCTACAACGTTCGCGGCGTGACTACCGACCTGAAGTTCACGCAGAAAGCGCTGGCTGGGATTTACCTGGGCACGATCTCCAAGTGGAACGATCCGGAAATCACCAAGGCTAACCCCGGCGTTTCACTCCCGGCCGACGACATCGTCGTGATTCACCGCTCCGATGGCAGCGGCACGTCGTTCATCTGGACCGACTTTCTTTCCAAGGCCAGCGACGACTGGAAAAACAAAGTGGGGAGCAATACTTCGGTGAATTGGCCGGTAGGCTTGGGCGGCAAGGGAAACGAAGGCGTTTCCGGACTCATCAAGCAGACGCCGGATTCGATCGGCTACATCGAACTGATCTACGCGGTGCAAAACAATATCTCTTACGGCGAAGTTCAAAATTCCAGCGGCGCGTTTGTCAAGGCGAGTCTGGACAGTGTGAGCGCAGCGGCCGCCGGGGCAGCCAAGACCATGCCCGACGATTTCCGCGTCTCGATTACCGACGCGCCCGGCAAGACCGCGTATCCCATCTCGAGCTTCACCTGGCTTCTAATTCCCGCGGACATTCAAGACGCGGGCAAACGCGACATCATCAAAGGCTTCCTCAAATGGATGCTGACCGATGGGCAGAAGGACTGCGCCGGCCTGTCGTACGCGCCTCTGCCGGCTCCGGTGGTGGCCAAGGAGTTGAAGGCCATCTCGCTAATCCAGTAACATCCTGAGCATCCTGGCGAAACAATGGCGACAGCTACCACCACGACACCGGTCGGACCCGCGGGCTCCAGTTGGAGTCCGCGGGCGCTGGTCGCTCGGTTGCGTGGCGGCGATGCGATCGCTCACACGTTGACGCTGGTGTTCGCCGCGATGGTTCTGCTGATCACGCTGCTGCTGGTGGAGCAGCTATGGGTGCATTCGGCGGCTTCGCGCGCGCAATTCGGCTGGCACTTTCTTTGGACCAGCGTGTGGGATCCGGTCTTTGACAATTATGGCGCGCTGACTTTCCTGTACGGTACGGTCCTGACCACGGTGTTGGCGCTGGTGATTGCCGTACCGCTGGGACTGGGCGCGGCGATCTTCCTTTCCGAGCTGGCGCCGCCGAAGGTCTCCGCGAGCCTCTCGTTCGTGGTCGATCTTTTAGCCGCGGTGCCGAGCGTGATTTACGGCTTGCTGGCCATTTTCACTCTGCTGCCGCTGCTCGCCTCAACGGTCGAGCCGTTCCTGAAAAGGACGCTGGGATTTCTTCCGCTGTTTCGAGGGCCGGCGTACGGCGTCGGGTTCCTTGCGGCGGGCTTGGTGCTCTCGATCATGATCGTGCCGTACATCGTTTCGGTGTCGCGCGAAGTGCTGATGTCGGTGCCGGGCGATCAGCGTGAAGCGGCGCTGGGCCTGGGCGCGACGCGCTGGGAAACCACCTGGAAAGTTGTGGTGCCATACGCGAGAACCGGAATTATGGGTTCGGTTTTCCTTTCGATGGCGCGCGCGCTCGGAGAAACCATGGCGGTCACTATGGTCATCGGCAATACCCCGAAAATTTCGGCGTCGCTTTTTTCTCCGGGCTACACCATCGCCGCGGTGATCGCCAACGAATTTACGGAGGCCACCGGCAAGCTCTACCAGAGCGCTCTGATCGAACTCGGACTCGTCTTGTTCCTGCTCACGTTTATCCTGAACGGGCTTGCGCGCGTGATGATGGCGGCCACAGCCGGACGCGGAGCAGGCATGGGGCGCACATGAGCTTCCGAACCGTTTGGCGCAAGGGGTTGAGCGCGGTGATGATGAGCTTGACCGGCTTGTGCGCGCTGGTTACGGTGTCCGTGCTGGTGTTGATTCTCGGGTACCTCGCATGGAACGGCGCAACCGCGTTGCACTGGAGTTTCTTCACGAAACTACCGGTGCCGGTCGGCGAAACGGGCGGCGGGATCGCTAACGCGATTGCCGGCAGCGCGAAGCTGCTTCTGCTTGCGGCGATTGTGGGCATTCCGATCGGTTTGCTGGGTGCGGTGTATCTGGCGGAATATGCTTCGCCGATTCCGGCGTTCCTGGTGCGCTATTCAGCCGACCTCCTGAACGGCGTGCCCTCAATCGTGATCGGCATCTTCGCCTTCACCGTCGCGGTGATGCCGTTCCATGGTTTTTCAGCGTATGCGGGCGGCTTCGCGCTCGGCGTAATGATGATTCCCATCATCCTGCGCAGTTGCGAGGATTTCCTGCGCGCGGTGCCGGGTTCGCTGCGGGAAGGCGCGATGGCGGTTGGCGCGAGCAAATGGAGGACGATCTTGACCGTGGTCGTTCCGGCGGCTTCGGGCGGCATCATGACCGCGATCTTGCTCTCGCTCTCGCGGGTTGCGGGCGAGACGGCGCCTCTTCTGTTCACAGCGTTCGGCAACAACTTCTGGAATCATGGCCTGAACGAACCGATTGCCTCTTTGCCGGTTGTGATTTATACCTACGCGATTTCGCCCTATGACGATTGGCATCGGCAGGCGTGGGCCGCGGGCCTGGTATTGCTCGGACTTGTATTGGTCACGAACGTCGTGGCCCGTGGGCTGCTTGCGCGCCCGGCGGGACAACGGAGATAATCGCGATGGAATCCTCTTCGGCGGTGCAAATGGCCCTGGCAAAGGATAAGTCGGTCAGCTCGGTCACGCTCGGGCCGCATCCGGCGCTTGCGAACTCTCCGGTGCGGGTGAAGGTCGAGCTTCTGAACTTCTTCTACGGCAAGTCGCAATCGCTGTTTCACGTCAATCTCGAAATTGCCGCGAATCGTGTTACGGCGATGATTGGGCCTTCGGGTTGCGGCAAATCCACGCTGCTGCGCACGCTCAACCGCATGCACGAAACCATCAGCCACACGCGCTTGAACGGCAAGATTTTGCTCGACGGGAACGACATCATGTCGCAGGACGTCACGCGGCTGCGGCGCAAAGTCGGCATGGTTTTCCAGAAGCCCAATCCGTTTCCGAAATCGATCTTCGATAACGTGGCTTACGGGCTGCGCGTAAACGGCTACGCCGGTTCGCTGGCGGAACACGTCGAGCACAGTCTGCGCCGCGCGGCGCTTTGGGAAGAGGTGAAGGACCGCTTGCACAAATCGGCCTATTCGCTTTCGGGCGGGCAGCAGCAGCGGCTGTGCATCGCGCGCGCTCTCGCCGTGGATCCTGAGGTTCTACTTCTCGACGAGCCGTGTTCGGCGCTCGATCCGATCAGCACGGCGAAGATCGAGGACCTGCTCATCGAGCTGAAGCAGAACTGTACGATCGTGATCGTCACGCACAACATGCAGCAGGCTGCGCGCGTGAGCGATTTCACGGCGTTCATGCTCATGGGCGAGCTGATCGAATTCCAACCCACGCCACAGCTCTTCACCACGCCCACCGATCCACGCACCGAAGCCTACATAACCGGCCGGTTCGGGTGAGGCGGCGGGCCTGCACTCGAAGCCCGCGAGGATATTGAAGAAAGTTTGGAGCCAAGATGCCGCGACATTTTGAACAAGAGCTTCAGGAACTGAACGAGCGGGTGCTCTGGATGGCGAGCCTCGCCGAGCGCGCCGTGCACGATTCGATGCACGCGGTTCTCGATTCCGACCAGAGCCTGGCCAACGGAGTGCTCGAGCAGGAAAACGTCATTAACGAAATGCAGATTGAGATCGACGATCGCATCGTGCAACTCGTCGCGCAAGTGCAGCCGATGGCCACCGACCTGCGTTTCCTGCTGGCCATGGGCCGCATCAATTCCGATCTCGAGCGAATCGGAGACCAGTCGGTGAACATCGCGCAATCCGCTCTGCGCATCCTGCGCCACCCGCGCGTGAAACCCTACGTCGATTTGCCGCGCATGAGCGAGCTGGCCGAGGGCATGGTCCGCGACAGCATTCGCGCCCTGATCGATCGCAATATCGATCTGGCTCAGGCCGTGCTAACGCGCGACGACATGGTCGACTCACTGCGCGATCAGATTTTCCGCGAAATGCTCACCTACATGATGGAAAACTCCGCGGTGATCTTCCCCGCGTTCGAGCTGATCCTGATGGCCAAGAACCTCGAGCGCATCGGCGACCACGCCACCAACATCGCCGAAGACGTGATCTACATCGTGCAGGGCCGCGACGTCCGCCACAACGCCCTCGATCGCCGCTAGCGGGCCGCAGAGCGAATCAAAATCTCGCGCCAAAAAAATACCGGGGACGCAATTTGCATCCCCGGCGACAATATCTCAATTTCAGCTGCGCTGAGATTTAGCGGTGATGTCCTCCACCGCCGCCGTGGGAACCGCCGCCTCCGCCGCCTCGCGATCCTCCTCCGCCACCGCCGCGTGATCCACCGCCGCCGCTGGGCGCACTGTAACCGCGCCCTCCGCCACTCGGTGCGCTATAGCCTCCGCGGCTCGATCCACCGTAACTGCCGCGACCGTAGCTGCCGCCATAACTATTGTTGGGGCGGCTGACGATCGGTTGCCTCATGTTAAGCGGCGGACGGTAGCTGGGCGATGTGTTTGAGGGCCGCGAGTAGTTGCCGCGGGAATCGGTTCTGCTTTCGGGCCGCGATGACGGCGCGAACTGTTGGTAGCCGTTTCCGCGGCCCGCAGTGTCAGCCGTGCCGCGATTGCCGCCGCCAGGGTATCCGTTTCCTTCACTGGGGCGATACGATGGCGTCGAATTGTGGTTGCCGCGTTCGTCGTTTGAATTAGCCGAACCGCGTTGGCCTCCGGCCGAACCAGAATCGCCAAAACGATGCCATCCTTCGCCCCCGGTCGCGGCGCGGGAGTCGCCCGAACGCGAGTACGACGATTGGGCGTCGCCGCGCGCAGCTTCGTTGTTCGTTCCGTAGCGCGCGTTCTCCTGGATATTCTGGCGCTCCGTTGCGGAAGTCTGATCGAACGACCGAGAAACGGCCGCGGTTTGTCGCACGGAGTAAAAATGTTCATCGTTGGCGCGAGCCGAGATCGTGGATGGATTCGCCGCGCGGCCACTGGCGCTCAAGCTTCCGCGAGTTGGCGCCACAGGCATTCGCCCGGTCATCATGCTGCCCTGCCGAATCATGTCGCGAGAAGCCGGCGTGATGCCAACGCGGCCCGCACCGAAGCGGCCGGCCGGGACGGTTGAGAGGGCGCCCCGCAAGCGATCGTTCCCTGCGAAGCCAAGAGTTGAGAAACCCCCGGAGCGCAGCGGCGCAAAACCGCCTGAGCGGAAGCCCAGATGATTCACGTCCGCGTATCCGTAGCGCCCACCGAACCCTCCGTACCACGGGAAGAAGCGATCACCCGGGCCGATCGGGAGCCAGCCGTAGGAACCAAATCCGAAGCCGCCGCCGAAACCAAAGAACGACACGTACGCCGGCGCCCAAATCGGCCGATAGAATCGGCCCCAGCCGAAGCCTGCGCCCCAGCCGAAGCCTCCACCAAAACCCCAGCCGCCGAAGCCGCCGTAAACAGGACCGGGCCACCACGCCCAAGCGTTATCGCAGAGGAACCAACGCCCATAGTGATACGGCGCCCATCCCCACGGCTCATAGGAAACCCACGTCCATCCGTAGTAGGGCTCATAAACCCACTGACCATCCTGATAAGGCGCCCAGCCGGGGCCGACGCTCGGCTCCCAGACCTGGCCGTAATCGGGTGAGTTAACCCAAGAGCCGTTGTTGTCGAGATCTTGCGTGCCAACATAATAAGGATCTGTGTTCTGCCAGCTCTGCGCGTCTTGAATCTGCCGATCGCGTCCTTCGACCCAGGTGTCAAACGAATCCTTGTCGGGCGCGTCGGTCACCTTGTACTGCGCTGCGTCGCCGGCGCCCTCGATGGTAATGAGCTGGCCTTTCGAGACGTGCGTGCTGCCCTGAGGCGTGGAAACTTCAGCTTCGCCATTGCGCACGATCACCTGCGTCTCGGTGTCCGAGAGAACCAGGATGCGGAAGCTGCCCTCATTCTGGCTCGGGTGCACCGCGACGTTCGGCGTATCGATCTCAACATCGGATTCGCTGTGCTTGAAAACTGAAAAATTTACCAAGCCCTGCGCCACCTGGACTTGAATCTGTTGATTGCCGAGCGCGGTGATATTGGCTTGCGCGTGCTGATCGAGGCGAAGAACGTCGGCAAAATCGAGCTGCACTTCGGCCTGCGCATTCGCGCCGGTAGAAATTTTGTCGCCGGCTTCAAGCGGCTGATTGATCGTCGCGGCCGACCAATCGCCGGAGTCGCCGCGCTGCGTCGATGCGTCGCCGCGAATCAAACTGATCCGCGCTACGCCCGGCTGCGCCTGCGGCTGGTCTTGCGTTTGAGATTGATTCTGCGATTGGTCGGGCGCGCCGGCGGGCGGCGCCGGCGGCGCCGTCTGCTGCATCTGCGCCTGCGATTGATCCTGCGATTGGTCGGGCGCCTGGGAATCATCCGGCGCTTGCGCCAGGACACTTCCGGCGCCGAACAGCGCCAATGTCAAAATCGCGGTTACTCCAAGAAGTTTGGTCGTCATGATTGCCTTTGAGCCTCCCCCAAATACATAGAAACCATACGCAGTTTAGATAGCAGGCGGCGTGCCAGACTAGTCCAGGTCGGCGCACATCATAAGATTAGTGGATTCAGCGATTTGCAGGTAATTTCCGGCAGCCGTCGGCGCATCTCCGCAGAGCCTCTGGCCGATTTCAATCAGAAGTGGTGGATTTCAGCCACCGGTGCGCGCCCTCGAGATACGGTCGAGCACTGTGCGACTCACGATTCTTTTTCGGGGTCGTCGGCGATGCCCACTCGCGAAAGTCGATAACGCAGAGCGTTGCGGGAGAGGCCGAGCATCCGCGCGGCGCGGCTTTTGTTTCCGGCCGTGCGGCGCAGCGCTTCGCGAATTAATTCATCTTCCCACTGCTCGAGCGTGACGCCTTCCGGCAAGAGCGCGCCGGATTCGATAGCTGGCCGCGCCCGGCCGGAATCGAGTCGGATGTCCGCAACTTCGAGAATCGGTCCTTCGGCCATCGCGCAAGCGCGCTCGATCACGTTTTCAAGTTCGCGCACGTTGCCGGGCCAGTGAAATTCCATCAGGCGCTGCAATGCATCGGGGCGGATGCTGGTGACGGATTTGTCTCCGCCGCGCGAAAATCTTTCGATGAAGAGCTGCACAAGATCGGGAATGTCTTCGGTGTGTTCGCGTAACGGCGGGATGTCCACGGGCACAACATTCAAGCGGTAATACAAATCCTCGCGAAAAGTTCCCTCTTCAAGCGCGGCGCGAAGATCGCGATTCGTCGCGGCCACCAAACGAACATCGACCTTAAGCGTGCGCGTGCCGCCCAGCCGCTCAAATTCGCGTTCCTGCAGAACGCGCAGGAGTTTCACTTGCGTCGCGGGGGGAACGTCGCCAATCTCATCGAGAAACAGCGTGCCCTTGTCGGCGAGCTCGAACTTGCCGGGCTTTGTGCCCGCCGCGCCGGTGAACGCTCCCTTCTCGTATCCGAAAAGTTCGCTTTCGAGCAGATTCTCGGGGATCGCCGTGCTGTTGATTTTTATGAATGGGCCCGCGGCGCGGCGAGATTTTTCGTGAATCACGTGGGCGATCAAGTCCTTGCCCACGCCGCTTTCGCCGCCGAGCAGCACTGTTGAATTTGTCGGCGCGATGCGCTCGATCGTGGCCATCACCTCCTGCATTTTGGCGCTGCGCGTCACCACGTTCGGATGCGTGTACTTTTGGCCCAACGCTTCGCGCAACGTGCGGTTTTCTTCGCGCAGTCGGCGCACGTCCAGTTCCTTCTGGATGACCATTTTCATTTCCGCCAGCGAAAACGGTTTCAACACGTAGTCGCTCGCGCCGGCCTTCATGGCTTCCACCGCGGTTTCGACCGTGCCGTACGCCGTCATCACCACCACGGGCAGCGCGGCATTGGTGCGCTTCACCGCGTGCAAAAATTCGAGACCGTCCATGCCCGGCAGCTTCAGGTCGGTGACCACCAGATCGATCGCATCCTGCCGCACAAGCTTCAGACCTTGCTCCGCGTCGGCCGCGGCCAGCACACGGTGCCCCTCCTCGCTCAAATCGAGTTCGAGCAAGCGCCGCAGCTTCGGTTCGTCTTCGACAATCAGTATCGTTGACATGTTTTTCAGACGTCCTGCGGCTCGGCGCTCGCCGCTCCCGGCGCCACTGGCAGAAACACGACCAAGCGCGCCCCGCGCGGACTCGATTCCAAATGTATCGTACCGCGATGCTCATCCACGATTTTCGAGACGATCGAAAGCCCCAGGCCCACGCCGGTCTTCTTCGTGGTTACGAACGGATTGAAAATCTGCTCGCACATTTCCGGCGCCACGCCCGGCCCGGTGTCCTCGATGCGCACTTCGATGCCGGCGCGTCCGCCGGATTGCGCGGGCGCGAGCGAAACGCGCAGCGTGCCGCCTGCGTCGCCCATGGCTTCGTAGGCGTTCTGCACCAAATTCACGAATGCGCGATCGGCCAAATTTTCGTCCAGCGGAATTTGCGGCAGGTCCGGCGCGAAGTTGCGTTCCACGCGCACCGCGCCGCCGCGCCAGGATTCGGCGACCGTTGCGAGCGCGCGCTCGACAAGCGCTGTGAGCGAAGCCGGATATCGCTCGGCGTGCAACGGCCGCGCGAAATCGAGAAAGCGCGAGACCAGCGCGCTGACGCGATTGACCTCGCTTGAAATGTATCCCGCCAATTCCCCGGCCAGTGGATTCGATGTGCCGATTCTCTGTTCAAGCATCTCCGCCGATCCTTTGATCACGCTCAGCGGATTGCGAATTTCGTGCGCGAGTCCGGCGGAAAGTTGGCCGAGCGCCGCCAAACGCTCCGAGCGCCGCGCTTCGTCCTGCGCCAGCTCGAGGCGGCGATTGGTTTCGGCCAGACGCGCGGCGAGGCCGCGATAGAGCGCCGTCTGACGGCGGATCTCGATCGAAAAGCGATTCACCAAAACGGCCACCAGGAAAAAGAACAAGATGCGGATGGCGAGCTCGCCCAGAGCGTCCAATCCAATCTGATATTCCTGCATGGCCGGAAGCAGGTAAGAGCAATAAGCCGCCGAAGCCAGCAGCGTCCACAGAAGCGTGCCGATCGTGTCGAAGTACATCGCCGCGGTCATCACCGGCAGAAAATAGATCGGGTAGTAGCTGCTGTTGATCGTGGCTTCCATACCCGTGTGATCGATCAAGAGCGTGGCCAGCGCGATCTTCAGCAGCACCGCGTAGTAGCGGCCTCTACGCGGCTCGAATCGTATCAAGCGTGCTTCGAGCAATTGCACCGCGGCGATCACCAGCAGAATAAGTTGCTTATGGATTTCGCGAATGGGCGGAAGAATCGCGAGGCCGGCGAGTATGGCCACCACCAGCCAATCGATCCAGCCACGGCCGTCGCGCTCGACTCGATCAGAAGCCTCGTCGCCCGCGTCATCGGGAAATGTTTTGGGAATTGTGCTGGAAGCCGGTCCGGCAGCCCTGGCCAAAGGTCCGCTGGCGCCGGTGTCCGCGTCGCTTCGGCGAATCGCGGTCGCCGGCTCGAATTCGGCAGCCGGTCGCGCGCTACGTTCGGAACGTGCGTGGAAGAGCTCGGCCATCGCAGACATTATTACAACGAAAGCCACCCTTAGCGGCGACTTTCGCTCACGAGCTCTTGCGCTCTACGCGTCAAGAATGCGGGGGCTTCGACGATGAGGGTTTCGAGCCCTGCCCACCGTTGGTTTGGCTCCCACTGGAGTGGTCGTTCTGATGCACTTCCTCGTGTTTCGTCTGCCAGCCCTGCTCCTTCTCGGTATCGCTTTGCTTTTCTTGCGGCGTGGGATCGCGTACCGGCGGCGCCGCACGAACGTTCGGCGTCCGCGATGGAGCCGGCGTTTGATTCTCATCGACGTGGCCGTTGCTCGGGCCTTCTGAATTTCGGGCCGGCGGCGGAGCTTCATTTCCGCCCGGCTGGCTTGGAGGCCGGTAGCCCGGCGCGCCACCCGGCGCACTGGCCGGCGCATTTCCGCCGCTCGGGCGCTCCTCCACTACCGGGCCGCGGCTTGCGTTCGCAGCGCTATTCCCGTGGAAACTCGCCGGAGCCGCCGGTGTGTGCACGACCACCGCTGATCGGCTCACGACCGTCGCGGGCGGGCGAGTCGTCGTGACGCGCCCTCCGCCGGCAACGCTCGCGCGCGTCGGTTCGGCCGCGGGGCCCGCGCGATTCACGGGCGCCGAAGCCAAATCGCTTTCCGGAACATTGACGACATTCCGCGAGACCATCGCGCCGCTGACAAACGTATCGTGCGAGACGACCGTCACTCCGCCCGCGACGTGCTGATTCGCATAGGTCACATCTCTCGCGTTGTTGTGATACACATCGAGCACCGTCGTGCGATCAACGACCGTGTTCGTCACGTTGACGCGCGTCATATACCCCGCGCTCACGTGATATGTGGGCATGAAAACCTCTCGCGGCCCCAACGGAAACCACGCGATCCCTCCGCCTCCACCGATCGCGACCGAGAACGAAAATCCCGGCGCTCCGCCGACCCAGCCCACCAGCGCCGGGGCGTACACCGGGCGCACGCCGACGACGTATGGGCCCGGGACCCATCCCCAGCGCCCGCCGAAAGTCGCCCACCGGCCATAGTGGTACGGCGCAAATCCCCACGGCTCACCGCCCACCCACGTCCAGCCCCACGGCGCGATCCAAACCCAGTGGCCGTCGCGGTACGGCGCCCAGCCCACGGCAACTCCAGTGGGAAACCAAACGGCGCCGTAATCAGCCTCCGGAGTCCAAGAGCCATAGGCGTCCAGATCTTCGGAGCCGGTCACGTCCGGCGAGACATACTGCGGAGCGGGTGTGCTCTCTGCGGCCGCGTCGCGTTGCGCCGACCACTGCTGGAAACTCGACTGCGGCAGCGAATCCGCATCCTCCAGACTGTAATCGAGCGTGTCCGTGCCGGTGAAAGTCGCCTGCTGATCCGCCGTGATGTTCCACGAACGCCCGCCTCCGGTGACTTGCCCCTCGCCACTTACGGCGGTAACCTCCGTAACGGACTTATCCGGGTCTACATCGACTTGATACGTGCCCGGCTGCAGCACCGTGAATGCCAGATTCGGCGCGTCGATTTCAAACGAATCGTTCGGAGCGAGTTCGCCGAGCCGGACGATCACGGACCCCGCCGACACCTGAAGCTGAATCAAGCTGTCGGACAAATTCAGAAACGATATTCCGGTGTTGTGATCCATGCGCACGGTGGTCGAACCGACCTGCATTTCGACCAGTCCATCCGTATCGGCCCAGAGCTGATCGCCCGTGGTGAGCGGACGGTTGGTCTCCGCCGCGACCCAATCGTTGTCGCCGCCGCCGGCCGGCTGGAATGACACTGAGCCTTGAAGGAAGTCGAGGTCCGCGACTCGAGCCGGCGGATCGTCAGCCGTGGCGCCTGCGGCCGCGGGTGGCGCAGCTTGCGCCGCGGCCGGCGCGGGCCCGCGGAGCAAAAGGCCGGCGGCAGCCAACGCCAACGCGGCGAAAAGCAACTTGCGTGTGTCGATCTTCATATCGTCCTGCCTCCAGCGAGCTCGAAGCTGTTTCTCGCACAGTAAAACACGGGCCTACGGATTTAGTTTCCTGCCGGACGCAAAGGGATGTAAGCCCGTCGCCCATTTCTGTGTGTTTGGATGCGTTCGCTAACAGTTGCGGCTGGTCACTTCGCTGTCGTCGTGTCGTTTCAGTGATGCGCTGCGGCGCCGCCGACGTAGCTGACGCGCCAAATCGTGTTCGATCCGTCGTCACTCACTAGCAGCGAGCCATCTTTCATCACCGCTACGCCCACCGGCCGGCCCCACACGCCGCCCTGCGGCGTCACGAAGCCCGTCAGGAAATCCTCATATTCTCCGGTGGCTTTTCCCGTCGAATCCACCGGCACGCGAATCACTTCGTAACCCGTGCGCAGGTGCCGATTCCAGGAACCATGCTCGGCGTCGAAGATGTCGCCGTGATATTCCTTCGGAAATTGATCGCCTTCGTAGAACAGCATCTCGAGCGGAGCGCTGTGCGGTTGCAGCAAAACGTCGGGAACGATGGCTTTGGCACGCAATTCCGGATGCTTGCCCGGAAAACGCGGATCGGGGTTTCCTCCCGTGTAATACCACGGCCAGCCGTAGAAGCCGCCATCCGCCACATGCGTGATGTAATCGGGCGGGAGGTTATCTCCCAATTCGTCGCGCTCGTTTGTCGAGCACCAGAGTTCGCCCGTCTCCGGCTGGATGGCTTCGCCCACGCAGTTCCGAATTCCCCACGCGTAAACGCGCTTGCTCGAACCATCGGGATTGAATTCGAGCACGTCGGCGCGGTCCGTCTCGCGCGGATCCGCATCCGTGTCGATGACGTTGGTGGCCGAGCCAACGGAGACGTACATCTTCTTTCCATCCGGGCTGAAGACCACATCGCGCGTCACATGCGCGCCGCCGTGCGGCAATTCAGGCACGATCGTTTCGGGCTTGCCCGTCGCCACCAGATCGCCATTGTGATAAGGGAAGCGCACCACCGAATCGGTGTCGCCGATGTAAACGTACTGGGGATCGGGGCCCGGCGGATAAAATGCGATGCCGAACGGGCGATTCAGTCCCGTGGCAAACACCGAAACGTGCTCGGCTTTTCCTTCCGGCGTCACGCCTCGAAAAACCAGGATTCGGCCGGGCGGATTATCCGTGATCTTATCCGGGAAACTCTCAGCCAAAAATATATCGCCGTTCGGCGCCGTGCGCATCTCGCGTCCATTGTCCAAGCCGCTAGCGTAAAGCTGCACTTTGAAACCGGGCAGCGCCTGAGGAATGGCGTTCGCCGGCCGCGGCACCAGCGCGGGACCATTCTGAATTGTAGTGGTTGCGTACGGCTGCGGGAGATCCGCCGGAGTGATCTTGCGAAAAACGCCGGGATGTTCGGCGGTAAAATCGTGAAATGCCGCCGCTCCGGTCACCACCTCGTGCGGCTTCGCGTCCTGCGAATACGCGGCCAACCAGGAAACACACGCTAGACCCAGCGCGACAAATCCCAATAGCTTCGACAAAACGCCTCCTTGGCTCGCCTGCGTCGCATCGTTCCCTCTCGGAACGCCACATTCCACGGCACCCATGCTCGGCGCGCAGGCGCTTGGCCCACGCCATAATACCACCGTCGCCCGTGCAAAAAAAAAGACGGGCGGCTTGCGCCGCCCGTCTCGCCGAATTGTAAGTCGGAAGGTCAGCGAATATTTAGTACCCGTTCGCTGCGTTGTGCTTGTCGCGGTAGATTCCCCGCGAGATTCGGTTTTGCCGATGATTGATCGAAGCCTTCTCGCCCGGCGTTAAGTGACCGTCGTCGCCCCTGCGATCCGCCGCGATCGTGCGATTCAAATTAGCTTCGCGGCTCTCGAGATGCGAGGTTTCTTTCGGCGTCAGCGAACCGTTCTTCACGCCGTTGGCGATGCGATCCTGCTGGTTCACCTTGCGTTGGTGAATTTCCCGGCCGGTGGTCGCGCCGGCGGACATAACGAACGTCAGGGCGGCCGTGGCCAAAGCCATTCTGGAAATTATGTTCGTGAGTTTCATGAGCGTTCTCCTTGTGACAATGATTTCGTATTTGCCTTCGGTCCCTGTTGTTCGTTTCTCGGGTACCTGGGCGTGAAACCCTGCGCGCCTGAAAAAGTTGCTCGAAGTCTGAATCAAATATGCACACACGTGCGCGCGCACGGCCGAGTACAGTCCAAAATGTCATTATTTATTCAGTGCGTCGGGGACGCCACAAATCGATCATTCATTCTCACGGGGTTTTCATCGCTAAGCCGTCGTGCCGGTGACGGCGGCCACCGCCGTGTGCGTTGCGAGAAACGCGAGCGTCAAAGGCCACGCCTCGGCCGCGGCCAAAGCGTTGTAGCTCGGTCGCGCGTCGCAAAAGAATCCGTGATCGGCGTCGGAAAATTCCACGTTGACGAAACTCTTTCCCGCCGCACGCAGCGCGTCGGTCACTGAGCGCACCACGTCGGGACCGAGATGCTTGTCGCGCCCGCCCCAATTCAACAGCACCGGCGCGCGCAGCTCGCTCACGCGATCGAGCAGCCCCGGACGCTGCGGGCTCGGCGCGATCCCGCCTCCGTAAAAAGAAATCGCGCACGCAACCGGCAACGTTAGCGCGGCGAGAAATGCCACGAACCCTCCCATGCAAAATCCCACCGCCGCGATCGGCAACTTGCCGGCGCCGTTCGCCGCGAGCCAACCGTGCGCCGCGCGCAAGTCCGCTTCCACCTGCGGATGCCGCAGTGCCTGCACGTGCGGCATTACCGAAGGAAAATCGTCGTAGCGCCCCTCGAACCCACTCGCCGTGCGATGAAATAATTCCGGCGCGATCGCCGCGTAGCCCTGCCGCGCGAATCGCTCGGTAACGTCCCGAATGTGCCCATTCACGCCAAACGCTTCCTGCCCGACAATCAAACCCGGATAATGGCCCACCGCAGGCCGCGCCACGTACGCGTGCATCGTCGTGCCGTCGTCAACGCTCAAATCCACGTACTCCGTGCGAATTTCCATGAGTCCTTCTCCCGGTTACGACATCGAAATGATATCACCGGCGGGCTTTGCCGTCCCCGGCCGCCGCGGTTAAAAGGCTTTGAGAAATCTCGGCGGTATGGGATACTGCCCTTGGACATGAAGGCCCAAATCCAGAAGACCACAATCTGCTGCTGCGACGCGACGTGCTGCTGTTGCGCGTGTTGTTGTGCAGTTTGTTGTTGTACGCCCGCGTCTTCTGGGTGGATCCTGACGAGCTAGAACCACAACAGCTCAATCGCAGTCAGAGCCCACCGCCAGAAGACGACCTGGCAGGTGGGTTTTTTGTTTTTACGAGCAAGTTTTTCGACCCAGGAGAGCCCTTGATGACCGCTGCCACCGAGACATCGAACATCGCCGCGCATGGCGGCAAGCTGGTCAATCGCGTCATTGCGCCCGAAGCGCGCCAAGAAGCCCGCGCCCGCGCCGCATCGCTGCGCGCCGTGCCCATCGGCGCTCGCGAGGCAAGTGAACTCCTGCTGATGGCGACCGGCGCGTTCAGTCCGCTCGAAGGTTTTCAAACCAAAGCCGCCGCGCAATCCGTGGTCGATAAAATGTCGCTCCCCGACGGCACACTCTGGCCGCTGCCCATCCTCTTGCATCTCGCGCCTGCCGAAGCCAACGACGTGCGCGTCGGCGAACGCGTGGCGCTCACGCTCGATGGCGAACCGCTGGCCACGCTCGACGTCGAAGATCGCTTCACCGTGCCGCGCGAAGAATGGGCCCCGAAAATTTTCGGCACGAGCGATGCCGCGCACCCCGGTGTTGCGGCGCTGAACAACGCGGGCGAAATCGCGCTCGGCGGAAAAATCGAGTGGCTCGGCGAGCCAACCCTCCCCGGACTCCCCGTGCAATGGCGCACGCCCACGGAAACGCGCGCCGAAATCAGATCGCGCGGCTGGTCCACCGTGGCCGGATTCCAAACCCGCAATCCCGTGCATCGCGCGCACGAACACGTTCTGCGCATCGCGCTCGAAGTCACCGACGGCCTGCTGCTGCATCCGCTTGTCGGCGAAACGCGCGCCGAGGATATTCCCGCCGACATCCGCATGCGCTGCTATCAAGCGCTGCTCGACAATTACCTTCCGCAAAAATACGTGATGTTCACCGTGCTGCCAGCCTTCATGCGCTATGCCGGTCCGCGCGAAGCCATTTTTCACGCGCTGGTGCGCAAGAATTTCGGATGCACCCACTTTTTAGTCGGCCGCGATCACGCCGGCGTCGGCGGCTACTACGGCCCCTACGACGCGCACAAATTGGTGCGCTCGGTGGCTGGACGCGGCCTCGGTATCCAGCCGATCTTTTTCGACGAAGTTTTTTATTGCAATCGCTGCGGCTCGATGGCCAGCCGCAAAACCTGCGCGCATCCCGACGACGCGCATCTCAGCCTGAGCGGCACCGAAGTGCGCCGCCGCCTGCGCGAAGGTTTGCCTCTGCCCGTCGAGTTCACTCGTCCCGAAGTCGCGGCCGTGTTGTCGGAAGCATTCCGCGAAACCACCGAAGCCGGCCAGGAGACACGACGTGGTTGAAATTCTACTTGGTCTCGTCGGCGGGATTCTTGTCGGCGCAACCGGCTCGGGCTTCGGCACGGTGATTACGCCCGTGCTCTTGCTGCTGGGCTACCGTCCGGGCGTGGCCATCGGAACCACGCTGGGCGTGCTCGTGGCCACGAAATTCGTCGGCACCGTCACCCATCATCAAATGGGCCACTGGCCGCGCCAGCACGTCTGGCTCTTGCTGGCTGGCGGCGTGGGCGGCGCGCTCGTCGCCGGTTTCGCCGCGACTGCCTGGTTGCCCGCGATGCACGATGGAAATAAATTGCTCGAGCGTTTCGTCGGAGCCGCCCTGCTCGGTCTCGCTGCATTTATTTTTGGACAAGAACTATGGAGGCGATACGGCCAGGAGCCACTCCTGCCCGATGCGATTCCCAAGGACCGCGGCGGCCCCATGACTCTTTTCGCCGTCGGCATTGGCACGGGCGCGGCGGTCACACTCACCGCGGCAGGTTCCGGCAGCGTTCTCGTGCCTGCGCTCGCGCTGGTCACGAATTGGAGCACCGCACAATTGGCCGCGGCCAGTAACTTATTCGGCTGGGTTGTGGGTGCGATCGGAGTTCTTTTGTTTTCGCACGCCGGCGCGTTCGCCTGGCCGCTGTTCGCAAAGGTCTTGATCGGAACGCTGCCGGGAATTTACTTCGGTGCGCTGGCTTCGCGCCACATCAAGCGCGGCTGGTTGCTCCGCGGCGTGGCGTTGATCGCGGTGATTCTAGGAGTTCGACTGATTTTCCGTTAAAATTTCAAAATCATTTTCTAACAAGGAGAAACGAAGCGATATGGATACGCTCCAGCAGGAAGCCGTAGCTCAGCAGCAAGCGGCCGAATCGTGGAATGCGGCCGAACTCATCAAGTGGGGACTTGAGCGATTTGGCTCGACGCTCGGAATCGCCTCGAGCTTCGGCGCCGAAGACGTCGTCTTGGTCGAGCTCGCGGCGCGCGCCGGAATTCCCTATCGCGTCTTCACCCTGGACACCGATTTTCTTTTTCCCGAAACCTACACGCTGATCGAAGGCACGGAGAAGAAGTACGGCATCCACATCGAGCGCGCTCGTCCGCTGCTCACGCCCGATGAACAGGTCGCCAAGCACGGCGAAGCACTTTGGTCCCGCGAACCAAACCTGTGTTGCTCGATCCGCAAAGTCGAGCCGCTCAAGAAATCTCTCTCCGGCTTTCAGGCCTGGATCACCGGCATTCGCCGCGATCAAACCCCGCAGCGCGCCAACGCCAAGAAGGTCGATTGGGACGCCGGCTTCGGCCTCGTGAAAATTAATCCGCTCGCCGATTGGACTTCCGATCAGGTTTGGGATTTCATTCGCGAGAACAAAATTCCCTACAACGCGCTCCACGACAATCATTACCCGAGCATCGGCTGCACCTATTGCACGCGCCAGGTTATGCCCGGCGAAGATCCGCGCGCGGGCCGCTGGGCCGGTTTCGCGAAGACCGAGTGCGGTCTGCACGCGAAAGAATAGTTTTTACAACTCGAAGGTATTCTCAAGTCCGAGGCGCGCGCCGCAATTCTCTGCGACGCGCGCCTTGGGCTTTCTTTACGCTGCGCATTCGATAATAATTCGCGAATGCCGCCTCGTGACCTGCCCCTCGCCGGCTTCAACGGCTTGACCGTGCTCGCGCTCGAAAGCCGCCGCGCGCCCGAAACTGCCAAACTCATCTCGGCTCACGGAGGCCGACCCATCGTCGCGCCCGCGCTGCGCGAAATTCCGCTCGCTTCAAATGTAAAAGCTCTGGAATTTGTCGACGCGCTGATCGATGGACAATTTGACATGACCATTCTTCTCACCGGCGTCGGTACGCGCGCGCTCGTCGGCATCGCCGAAAGCGCCGGCAAGCGCGAACCATTTCTTGCGGCGCTGCGCCGCGTCACGATTGTCGCGCGCGGTCCGAAACCCCTCGCGGTCCTGCGTGAACTAAATATTCCCGCGAGCGTCGCCGCGCCGGAACCGAACACTTGGCGCGAACTTCTGGCCGCGCTCGATGCAGCGGCCGCGCAATTTCCCGTTCGCGGTCGCCGCGTTGCCGTGCAGGAATACGGCGTATCGAATCCCGAGCTCCTCGCAGCGCTCGCCGAGCGCGGCGCCGAAGTCACGCCCGTACCCGTTTATCAATGGGCGCTGCCGGAAAATCTCGAGCCTCTTCGCGCCGCAATTTCCGCCATCGGCCGCGACGAAATCGATGTCGTGCTATTCACGACGAGCGTCCAGGTGGACCACATCTTTGAAGTCGCCGCCCAAATGAACGCGGTACACGCGCTCCGGCGCGGCCTCGCGCGCACTGTGATCGCGTCAATCGGACCAACCACGACCGAGGCGCTCCTCCGTCACGATTTGACGCCAGATCTTGAGCCCTCGCACCCCAAACTCGGCGTCTTAGTCGCAGAGGCCGCGGACCAAAGCCCCGCCCTGCTCGCACCGAAACGCGATCTTCCATAGCAATCCAGCCTTCATAAACGAATGATTAAAGGAGGGTTAATCCCCGCGGCAGTAGGCTTCAAAATTCCGGTTAGATGCAACGAAGACTTGAATTGGACACTTTTTCCACAGCCCGGCTAAAATTGTACATGGACACCACCGCAGTGACCCCCATTGAAGTACAAGGTGCAGTTCAACCCGAAATCCTAACCATAGACTTCGATTTCTTACTCGAGATCACCAGCCGCATCGCCGCCGCCGATGCTGTCGACAAAGTGCTCGGGCGCGTGGTGGATTTTGTTTCCACGCTGGTGAAATGCGATTCCTGTTTTATCTACATCCTGGAAGGCACTGACCTGGTGCTGCGTGCCTCGAAAAATCCGCATCCGGATATTATCGGCCGACTGCGTCTTTCGGTCGGCCAGGGCATCACCGGCTGGGTCGCCGAGCACAGAGAACCCGTGACCGTCGCGCGGCACGCCTCAAAAGATCCGCGCTTCAAAGTGTTCCACGAGCTGCCGGAAGATAGCTTTGAGGCGTTTCTCTCGGTTCCAGTGCTCTGCCGCGGACGTCTGGTCGGCGTCATAAACATCCAGCACAAACAGCCTCACCATCACAGCAAGCGGCAGATCCAATTGATTTCTACGATCGGCTTTCTGGTCGGCGCGGAAATCGAAATGGCGCGCCTCGAAGGCGAAAATTCCGAATTGAACGAGCAGCTCGAGACGCGCAAAGTTGTCGAGCGCGCCAAGGGAATTCTCCAGCGCGAACTTCGCATCACCGAGGAAGAGGCTTATCTTTCGCTGCGCAAACAGAGCCGCCAGCGGCGCATGCCCATGAAGGAAATCGCCGCGGCCATCGTCTTGAGCGACGAAGTGCAGCGGGGCAGAAGTCCCGTGGCGAACGCTCGACCGGTTCGCGCCGAAAACGAGCCTGGCACGCGCCGCCCGAGCGGCGTACACCCGTCGTGAAATTCTAAATTCGCGAACGGCTGGCTTGCGATTCTGAAAGGCCGCTTAGGACTCTGACAAACTGATGTTTCGCTCGGCGGCGCTTGCGTCGTAAGGATTCTCGGAAGTCTCTTCGGCGAAGTCCCCGGCCACTTCGCCCGAAAACTGTTCGGCAAATTGCAGTTCGGCGCGGCTCTCGAACGCGGCAGCGGCCGCCAGCGCAATTTCCGGTGCCTCCGCGATTCCGGCCCTGGCCCCGGCCTTCTCCACAGAAGCCCAATCGCGCGCGGCCATCGCGCGGTCTGCTGCGACGGCGCCAATTACCAGCAGAGCCGGCGCGCCTAGCGTCGGCGCAAGCGCCACTTCTCCGAGCGTCATCCGCGCAACTTTCTGTTCGCGCCGCGACGCGCAAGAAATCACCGCGCACGGCGTATCCGGAGAAAGCCCGCCGTCGACAAGCTCCTCGACGCGCCCGGCGACGTTCGGCCCCGGCATGTACACCGCCAGCGTCGTGTCCTCATCCGCCAGATGCGCCCATCCAGCGCCGGATTTCTCGCGCGTGTGATGATTGCTCACCAGAATCAACTTCGATGCCAGGCGCCGGTCCGTCAGCGCGACTTGCGCCACCGCCGCCGCGCCCAGCGCCGCTGTCACGCCCGGCACGATCTCAAATTCGATTCCCGCGTGCGCGAGCGCATCCATTTCTTCGCCCGCGCGGCCGAAAATCAGCGGATCCCCGCCCTTCAGGCGCACCACGGCCAACCCCTGGCGCGCATAATCCACCAGGCGCCGCTCGATTTCCGATTGAGTAATCGATTCCTTGCCGCAGCGCTTGCCTACGTTCTGCACCCGCGCCCCGGCCGGGGCCAGCGCCAGAATCTCGAGCGGCACAAGATCGTCGTGCAAAATCGCGTCCGCCACGCGCAACAGGCGCGCCGCCTTCAGCGTCAGCAATTCGGGATCGCCGGGTCCCGCGCCGATCAAATACACCTTGCCGGGAATCACATATCCGTGCCTCAACTTCGCTCCTTGCGATGTGTAATACCCATGCTAACACCTGCGCCTACTGCACTTACAGCAAAAAGCAGCGGCGCAAACTCAAACGCCCAGCTCTCCCGATTTCCCCGCGTCTAAAACCACGAGTGCTATCATCGCCGTGGGTGGACCAAGCACACGAAACAGACTACAGGCTCCGCCGTGGGCGAGACGCACGGATCCATTATCATGGTGCATCGGAAACAAAAAGGAATCCTCGCGCGTATAAATAGAGACGGGCGAAGAGTCTTTCTTGACGGCGTGTAGACGAATTCATGAAATCGCGGATCAATCTGCGTGAGCCTATATCCGTGGCGCTTTCCGCGCTTTGGGAACACAAGCTGCGTTCGTTCCTGATGCTTTTGGGGATAATCCTTTCGGTCTCGACGTTAATCCTGGTGGTCTCTCTGATTTCCGGAGTGAATTTGTACATCGCCGAGCGCGTGGCCAATCTCGGTTCAAATGTTTTTCTCGTGGCGCGCAATCCGATCATCACCGACGTCACCGACCTTGTGAAAGCCAACCGTCGCGACAAGAACATCACCTGGGAAGATTACGAGTACCTGCGCGACAACATGAAACTCCCACAGCGCGTGGGCGTCGAAGTGCGCCAGGACGGCCGCGTGCGCCGCGCCAATCAAACCATCGAGGATTGCAACGTACGCGGAGTGACCGCCACGATCGGAGAGATGGACGTCGAGGAACCCGCCGAGGGCCGCTACATCACCGAGGCCGACGAGTTGCACCACTCGAGCGTCGCGCTGATTGGGTCCGATGTGGCCGCGAAACTTTTTCCCAATGTCGACCCGCTGGGACGCGAAATTTCGGTCGACGAATCGCCCTATCAGGTTGTTGGCGTGGCAAAATCGATCGGCACGGTCTTCGGGCAGTCACAAGACAACTACGTCTACATCCCGATCGAAACATTTCTTAAAGCCTACGACGTGTCCGATCGCAGCCTGACGATCAACATTCAAGCGCGCGCGCCCGATTGGATGGCGCGCACGGAAGACGAAGCGCGCATGCTCATGCGCGCCAGGCGTCACCAGTCGCCCGATGCGGACGATGCCTTCGGCATTCTCAGCTCCGGCTCGCTTCTCGATCTGTGGAATCAGCTCACCGGCGCGATTGCCGCGGCGATGGTCGGCATCGTGTCCGTGTTCCTGGTCATCGGCGGCGTGGTGATCATGAACGTAATGCTCGCGACGGTCACCGAACGCACGCGCGAGATCGGCGTGCGCAAAGCCATCGGCGCGCGGCACCGAGACATCCTTTTGCAATTTCTGCTGGAAGCGGGCGTCATGTCCGGCATTGGCGGAACAATTGGCGTCACGATTGCCTATAGTTTGGCAAGCTTGATCGGCGCCACGACCGCTGTGCCGATGCACGTACCGCTGGTTGCGGTGATCACCGCGCTCGGCGTATCGACGGGCGTCGGAGTATTTTTCGGAATTTATCCGGCGCGGCAGGCTGCGAAGTTGAGTCCGATCGAAGCCTTGCGCGCGGAAGTCTAGGGCGAGGAAACCGCGATGCCGTTCATGCTCGGCGAAAACGCGAAAATGGCGCTGACAACACTGCGCGAAAATAAAATGCGCTCGTTTCTTACCGTGCTGGGCGTGGTCATCGGAATCACTTCGCTGATCGCCGTAGCGTCGATCTTGGTCGGGCTCTATCAGGATGTTGACGCCGTGCTGAATGATTACGGCCCGAACACCCTCTTTATCTTTCGATTCGATCCCGGCATCCACATCGGCCCGCTCACGTTTGAAGAGCGCATGCGCAAGCCGCTTTCTCTTGACGATGCGCTCGCGATCCGAGAACTGTGTCCGGACGTGAAAATGGTCACCGCCAGCGTAATGCCCGATGTCACCAATCAGAACCAACAACCTGTGAACGCGCTCTACAAAGACCGCGAAGTGGACGGCGTCGATTACGAAGGCAACCTCGTCGAGACCGAGGACGTTTTCAATTCCCATCCCGAACGCGGCCGTTTCTACACCGAGGCCGAGGATCTGCACCGCTCCGACGTCGCCGACATCGGCTACGACGTCGCGCAGGGCCTTTTCGGCGCCGAGAATCCGCTCGATAAGCAAATCATCGTCGCCGGCGTACCCTACGTGGTGATCGGCGTTTTCGAGAAGCGCAAAGGACAATTTTTCAAAGATCCTCAGGCCGATAAGGAAATTGACGTCCCCTATCGCACTTACGAAAAGCATCACCCGAACGACCACGAGAACTTCATCGGCGCCGAAGCCTATCCGGGCCGCATGGCCGAAGCCGAGGACGAAATTCGCGGCGTTCTGCGCCGCAGGCGAAACCTACCCTACGACAAACCCGACAACTTCGGCATCTCGAGCGCGCAAGAAATTGCCGATCAGTTCCGCCAAATCACCGGATCGGTGGCGCTGCTCACCGCCGTGATCAGTTCGATCGGATTGCTGGTGGGCGGCGTGGGCGTAATGAACATCATGCTCATGTCCGTCACGCAGCGCACCCGCGAAATCGGCGTGCGCAAAGCCATCGGCGCGCGCAAACGAGACATCATCTGGCAATTCCTCACCGAAGCTATGGTGCTGACGGGCGCGGGCGGCGTGATCGGCGTGCTCTGCGGAGTCGGAATCAGCATGCTGATAAATGCGCTCGCGCCCAACCTGCCCTCGAGCGTTCCTCTATGGGCCGTGATTTTGGCTACTGTCGTCTCGATGGGTGTCGGCTTGTTCTTTGGAATGTATCCCGCGATCAAAGCCGCCAGACTCGACCCTGTCGTCGCCCTGCGCTACGAATAGCGCAATTCCTTGCGCGATTCGAGCCGTTGCGCGGCCGCGCGAGCGGATGTACATTCCTCGCGCCTTAGTGCTTGAAACTGGAAATTTAGATCGACAACTTTTAAGGGAGAAAACAACATGGTTCGGACAGGATCAATGTTTCGAGTTTTTTTCGTCGTGGCGCTTCTCTGCGTTGGAGTGGTGTACGCCCAAAATAAACCCGTCAACACGATCAACGCCAAGGTCAACCCAAATCTGGCCGCGGCTCAGGCGCACATCCTTCAGGCCTGGGATTTTGTCGGTGTAGCTCAGGTGCAGAACCACTACGACATGCAAGACCATGCCGTGAATGCCAAAGTCTATCTTGATAAGGCCGCGAGTGAAATTGACCTGGCAGCAAAACTCGCCGACGCAAAGTAGCTAATTGACACGCTCCAGGTTTGCTGAGCGCGCCTCGCCCCGCGCTGGCGCCGGCGTGTCTCCGGGCGAACACAGAGCCGTGCTCGTCTCTCCGCCATTGCGAGGCCGCGCTGTCGGATGTACATTGTCGGCCGCTCGAGAATTGAACGCTGGCAAATCCTAGTGGCAACCTTGAAGGGGGAAAACGACATGGTTCGTACGGGCACAATGCTGCGAGTATTTTTCGTGTTGGCACTTTTCTGCGTCGGTGTCGCATATGCGCAATCCACCAAGCCCATCCAGGACGTCAACGCCAAGATCAGCCCGAATTTGGCCGCTGCTCAGCAATATATGATGGACGCCTGGAACAAACTCAATTTGTCCCAGGCGATCAACAACGGCGACATGAATAACCACGCCGCAAATGCCAAAAACTTGCTGGTTCAGGCCAGCAGCGAAGTAAGTGCGGCTGCAAAAGCCGCCTACGCCAACACGAAATAACGAAACGGCGTGCGCAAAGAGCTCTGATTTGCGTCCCTCGCAGGGCGGCGCTTGAGGTGTCGGCTGGCGAACGTCCAGCCGGCGTGTCCTCGAGCGTCCGCCCCGACGGACTATGACGAAAGCGGCGATACGTTTGCTACGCGCCTCTCGCTCCGCTTCCTACGCTATAGCCGGGCAGCGAATAGACGCTGCGGCCTTGGCTGTCCCAAGCGCCCAGGATTACGTGTCCGTGCGGGCTGTAATCGACCGTTCCCCAGCCCAGCGTGCTCAACTCCGTCATGCCGTAACGCCCATCCATCAGGAACGCGCGGTCGGCTAGGCGGAGCATGCCTCCTGACGCCACGCGAACAACTTTCACGGGACCCGTAGTTCGCAGATAGGTCGTGCCACGCAGATCGTGGCGCATGGGCCGCTGCGCCGTGAGCCAGGAAATCCCGTAGATCATGATTGCGGAAACGAGGCCAATCCCGCTGAGCAGCAGCGCCAGGGTTCGGCCCTCGCCTGGGGCCACGTTGGCTGCGGCGAACACAATGCCTAGCACGACGAAAAACGCCAGGATCCCTCCAACGACGTAAAGCAGAATTCGCCGCGTGCGGGCACTTTGTCGCGCGATCACTGCGGCCACCTCCGGCGTCAGCGGCAATTCCACGGTCGAAAATTGCGCCGCAAAGGCAACGGGCTGCCCCGCTGCCATCGCTGCGTCGGGATGTCCCACCGCCGCGGCCGGGTTTGCTTGCACGATTCCCCTTCCAGACGTGCGCAGCCTTGCGCCGATGGCGATCAAAAACGCCGCAATAAAAAACGGCAAGTATCCTATATGGCCGCCTCCGAACTCCGCGAGCGCGAACAGGATCAAGAAAAGTACGCCGAGAACCAGGATCACATTTCCCCAAATGCGCATGCACGCTCCTTGAGATTTGCACTCGCCTCAATTCCGCACAATCGTGTTGGCGGCGCCGAAGAGCAGCGATAGTAACTCAGTTTCCCACGCGGAGGTTGCGCACTCTCGTGTGTGCGGCGAGCGAATCAGGTGATGCGGTCGAAAACGTAGCCGGCCTCGCCGAGCGCTCTAAGCAGAGCGGCCACGTGCTCGGCGCCGCGTGTTTCCATGGTGAGGTCGATGGCGGTGTCGCCGAAATTTACGCCGTAGTACGCGCGGTCATAGGACGTGGCCACGATGTTCGTGCGGTGCTCGGACAGCACGCCTGTCAGGCGATGCAGCGCGCCGGGATAATCCGGCAGATGAATGCGCAGGCGAATCATGCGGCCGTCCTGAACCAAGCCGCGCTCGATAATGCGCGAGAGAATCGTGACATCGAGATTGCCGCCGGAAACGATGATCGCGACGCGTTTGCCGGAGAGTTTCGTTTTCCCATTCAGCAGCGCCGCGAGCGGCACCGCGCCGGCGCCTTCGGCGAGAATTTTTTCGCGCTCGAGCAACAGCAGAATGGCGCTGGCGATTTCTTCTTCCTCCACGGTCACGATATCGTCCACGTATTTTTGCACCAGAGGAAACGTCAGTTCGCCGGCGCGGCGCACCGCGATTCCGTCGGCCAGCGTGGAGGCCACGGGCAGCGTGACGAGCGAACCCTTCTCGACCGCGGCTTTCATCGACGGCAGCCTCGCGGTCTCGACGCCGATCACGCGGATATCGGGCCGCAAGTTCTTGAGCACGCAGGCCACGCCGCTGATCAAACCGCCGCCGCCGATCGCGGCGACGACCGCTTCGATATCGGGCTGCTGCTCGAGAAGCTCAAGGCCAATCGTGCCTTGCCCCGCGATCACATCGAGATCGTCGAAGGGATGGATGAGCACAAGATTTTGCTCGATCGAGCGGCGCAGCGCTTCGTCGAAGGCTTCGTCGTAATTCGCGCCGTACAGCACAACTTCGGCGCCATAGCGGCGCGTGGCCATCACTTTGTTGAGCGGCGTGGCCAGCGGCATGCAGATTTGCGCGGGAATTCCGCGCCGCGTGGCGTGGTAGGAGACGGCTTGCGCGTGATTTCCCGCCGAAGCCGCGATCAATCCGCGGCGCCGTTCGTCTTCGGTGAGCGCGAGGATGCGATTTAGAGCGCCGCGCTCTTTGTACGATCCGGTGCGTTGCAAATTCTCGAGCTTCAGAAAAACATCGTTGCCGGTCATCTCCGAAAATGTTTCCGAGAGCGCGCACGGCGTCACCAGAATCGAATCCCGGATTTGGCCGCGCGCCTTCTTGATGTTTTCAACCGTCAGCATGACGTCTCTTTCCCGAACCGTGCAGCGCGCGCCCCTTTGTTCATCGCGCGCGGTTCCGTTTTTCCGCGGCGAAATGCGCGCAAGCCCGCGGCGCTGGCCTGGCGATGCAAAATGTCGCGCTTCTTCCCCGCATCGAGCACGCGCCGCAAAATTCGCGCGCGCGTTCGGCCCAAACTTTTCACCCACGCACCGTACTCAGGACCGAATTGCCGCTCGAGCTCGGCGCGCAATCGCGCCGCCAGCGAAGGACTTTCGCCTCCCGTGGATATCGCGATTTGCAGCGAGCCGCGGCGCACCACCGCCGGATAATAAAAATCGCAATTGGGCGGATCGTCTACCGCGTTGCAAAGAATCCCGCCCCGGCGCGCCTGGCGAAAAATGGCGCCATGAAGCTTGGCTGACGATGTGGCCGCGATCACCAGAAACGCGCCCGCGAGATCTCCTGGGCGATACGCGCGTGCGCGCCAAGCGATTTGCCTGGCGCGCGCCCAGCGCCGCACTCTGTCGGTGGCCTCGGGCGCCACAACTTTCACCCGCGCACCGGCGCGTAGCAAGCTTTCGATCTTCGATTCCGCAATCGCGCCCGCGCCAACCACCACGCACTGGCGGCCAGCCAATTTCAAGAACAGCGGGAACAAGTCGGCCTTCTTTGAAACTACCCGCTTCGCGTGTCTCGTCACAAAGCCGCTTCCCCGCGATCGTCATTGCGGATGCGAATCACTTCCTCAAGATTGGAGACGAAAATCTTGCCGTCGCCGATGCGCCCAGTACGCGCCGCCGCCGAGAGCGCGCGCACAATTTCGTCCACACGCGCGTCGGACACCACGACCTCGAGCTTCACCTTCGGCAACAAGTCCACATTGTATTCCCGGCCGCGATAGACTTCGCGATGACCTTTTTGCCGGCCGTGGCCGCGAACCTCGGACGCCGTCATGCCTTCGACGCCGATCGCGATCAGGGCCTCTTTCACGGAGTCCAATTTGGAAGGCTGAATGATCGCTTCAATTTTTTTCATGCATCATCCCTTTCTCATTCAAAAGCCGGGGCCGCCCAAGCCGTGCGGACATGCAGGGCGCGCCGTTATCGGCGCACGAAAGGCGGTGGCGCGCCCTGAGGACCCCGCAATCTTTATAAAATCCTTATAAACTTTCAGGCTGTTCCGTTTGCTGTCGCGAGCGTGCCCAAACCGGGAATTTTGCATCCGCCCAATTGAAATTTTCCGTTTCCCATCCCCAAGAGTCAAGGGTAGAGTCTGTCACCTTAATGCAGTCTAGCCAATCTGCAAACGAACACTAAACAAGATTCTGGGGGATTCAGGGTGGAGTGGGTGGCTTTAATAACATATAAACAGGAGGAGAGGACGAAACTATGCGCAATAAGATTCTAGTGGTAACCGGGCTCTTGCTGATGGGGGCAGTGGCTGCATGGGGGCAGAGCACCACGCCGGACACAAGCACTCCCGCAACCACTCCAGCCACAACGCCGGCTCCGGCGCCGGCGGCTCAAGCGCCAGCCGCGACGCCAGCACCGACGCCAGCGCCGGACGCCAGCGCACCGGCGGCACAAGCACCGGCCGCGGCGCCCGCAGCAGCGCCTGCGTCGCCTCCGACGTGGTCCGCAGGGCCGATCGATTTCAGCGGTGAAATCGACGGCTACTACTCGTGGAACTCGAATCACCCGGGCGGCGTGACCGGGGATACCCAGGATACCTACAGCGAGTTCAACAACAACAATCTTTACAACTTCAACTCGAAAGCCAACCAATTCGATCTGAACTTCGCAAAAATCGCGATGTCGCATTCGCCCGATCCGGTGGGCTTCGAGTTGGATTTCGGATTCGGCCGAGCCACTCAGACGTTCAATTCGGGGGAGGAACCTAACGGCTTTCAGTACGTCGAACAGGCCTATCTCGAATTGAAACCGGCCAAGGCCAAGGGCTTCGAACTCGACTTCGGAAAATTCGTAACCAGCGCGGGCGCCGAAGTCATCGAGTCCTATAACAACTGGAACTATTCGCGCTCCCTGCTGTTCACTTGGGCGATTCCGTATTACCACATGGGCGTGCGCACCTCCTGGCCGATCGGAAAGAAGTGGACCGCCGGCGTGCAGGTGGTGAACGGCTGGAACAACGTCTCAACAACTCTGAACAGCGGTAAGACGCTCGGTTTCGTCGCCGCGCTGACGACATCGAAAGCGACTTGGTACGTGAACTACTACACGGGTCCGGCGAACCCCGGCACCAATAGCGGTTGGCTGAACTTGATTGACACCACGCTGTTGCTGACGCCGACGAACGCCCATTGGTCCAAGCTCAACGCCTACATCAACTACGACTACGACCGTCACGGATTCGGCCCGGCGGATGAGCCGGCGGTCTCCTGGTACGGTATCGCGCTCGCTACGCACTACCAAATCACCGGGAAGTGGGCCTTCTCCGACCGCTTTGAATGGTTCAATGATGCCAACGGCTTCGACATGTCCGGAGCCCTGCCTCAGCCTATCCTCGACGACGGCGGCGCCGAGGTGCCGCAACAAGTCAAGGAAGTTACCGTCACGCTTGAATATAAAATGCTCGAAGGGCTGCTCTGGCGGCTTGAATACCGGCGTGACTGGTCCACCTACCCGATGTTCTTGCGGGGCACGTTTCCCGAGGACATCGATGATTGCAACTACGCGACGTACTACGGCTGCGCCGACTACGATTACGATGACGGAAGCATCGCCAGGGCGCCGGACACCGGCGCGGGTCTCACGAATCACGTGAACCCGAGTCTAATTCCGGGGCCGTCGACACCTGGCGGGGAGTTCCCCGAAGCGCTGCCGGCGACAGTCGGGGAAGGGCTGTACGGGTTCTCGAAGTCGCAGAACACCGTGACGATTGGGCTCATCGCGTTCTTCGGCCCCAAGCGGTAGCTCGCATTGGGAGGAAGCCGCGCAACGAAATAGACGTAGGCAGTCTCGATCAGAAGTGTTCTTAGGATAGGCCAAGGGCTCCCGGACGCCGTAGGCAGCGGCGGCCAGGAGCCCTGAGCCATTCCGGCTCGAGTGCTTCGGATGTTCGCTGGAGTGCATTGCCGGCGGACGTCCGAACTTTTCCTGTTTTCCAGCAGCGCTCCGCCAGGGTCGGTGGCCGGCGGTTGCCCGATGCGGGTGCTGCCCTGTATGATTTCGGGTTTCGACGGGCGAAAGGGCCGCTGGCAGAACGTGGCGCGGCTCTTCCGAATCGGCCGGGCCCGAACGGCGTGGATGACGATGCGCCGGGAGGTGCAACCGGAAGCACCTGATCGATCAAGGTGCGCGACACGAGATTCGCTTAGCCGTGCGGGAGGATCGCCTCACGACTCCCCGCGGCGGCAGGTTGCGATGCGCGCGGCATCGCGGCGGCCCGATTTTATGCGACGGGTGCGGGCTCTACTTGCAGCCCGCCAGAAGAAAGGTTTCTGGCTGTTGAATCTCACTTCATTTTTAAGGAGCTCAAATGAATGCCAAGGAATTGTTGGAATTTGTAGCCAAGAATGACATCAAGCAGGTGGATCTCCGCTTCATTGATCTCCCCGGCGTGCAGCAGCACGTCAGCTATCCGATCGCCGAGCTGGACAAGACTTCGCTCGAAGAAGGCTTCGGCTTCGACGGATCAAGCATCCGCGGCTGGCAAGCGATCAACGAAAGCGACATGCTACTGATTGCGGATCCGGGCACCGCGTTCGTGGATCCGTTCTGCGACGTCAAAACCATCGTTATCGTTTGCGACGCGATCGACCCGATCACCCGGCAGCCCTACGGACGCGACGCCCGTTGGGTGGCGCGCAAGGCCGAACTCTATTTGAAGAACAGCCACGTTGGAGACACCGCGTACTTCGGCGCGGAATCCGAATTCTTCGTTTTTGACAGCGTGCGTTTCGACACCGACCACCAGCACAGCTTTTACTTCGTGGATTCCGAAGAGGGCCGCTGGAATTCCGGCAGAGAAGGCACCAACCTCGGTTACCGGCCGCGCTACAAGGAAGGCTACTTCCCCGTTCCGCCGACCGATCAATTCCAGAACCTGCGCAGCGAAATGGTGCAAACCATGATGGCTTGCGGCCTGGACATCGAGTGTCATCACCACGAAGTCGCCACCGGCGGACAGTGCGAAATCGATCAGCGCTTCAACACGCTGGTGAAATCCGCCGACGGCATGACGCTCTACAAGTACATCATTCGCAACGTGGCCGCGAAATACGGCAAGACCGTCACCTTCATGCCCAAGCCGCTATTCGCCGATAATGGCAGCGGCATGCACACGCACCAGAGCATCTGGAAAGGCGGCACGCCGCTTTTCGCTGGCGATCGCTACGCCGGACTTTCCGAACTCGCGCTGCATTACATCGGCGGGCTGCTCAAGCACGCGCGCGCGCTTGCGGCGATCATCGCTCCGACGACGAATAGTTATAAGCGCCTTGTGCCGGGCTACGAAGCGCCCGTCAACCTGGCCTATTCGCGCCGGAATCGCTCGGCCGCGTGCCGCATCCCGATGTACTCCAACAGCCCCAAGGCCAAGCGCGTTGAGTTCCGCCCGCCCGACCCATCCGCCAATCCGTACCTGGCCTTCGCGGCCATGCTGATGGCCGGCTTGGACGGCGTGCTCAACAAGCTGAACCCCGGCGAGCCGCTCGATAAGGATATTTACGATCTCTCGCCCGAGGAGATGAAGGCCGTGCCCTCGATGCCCGGATCGCTTGAAGAAGCGCTCGCGGCCCTCGAAGCCGACCACGAATTCCTTCTCAAGGGCGACGTCTTCTCCGAGGACTTGATCGAAACCTACATCGGCTACAAGCGCAAGAACGAAGCCGACGCCGTGCGCATGCGCCCGCATCCGTACGAATTCCACCTCTACTACGACATCTAAATTGTCGCGGTAGAAAACGAATCGAGAACCGAACGGGCCGGCGATTCCCTCGCCGGCCCGTTTCGCGTCTGGTTGGTGGTTGAAGTCGCCCTATGTAGCGGAGGCCTTCAGGCCTCCATCTTTTTTTAGTATTTCCGGAGATCGAACGGCGGAAGAGCGAGCAACGAGCGGCGCGCCGCAGCCCACAGCGCGGATGCAACGCTGACGAGATCACCGGCGCTCGTTGTTAGGTAGCGCACCACGCAACCACCGCTGCTGAGGAGGCTGGCACCCGCGCGAATCTGCGGCATCGTCGCGAGTGTCGCGTGTATCGCGTCGGCGACGATTTGCCAATTATCAAAACCATCGCCGAGCATCACGAGCGAAGCCACGTAGCCGAATCCCTCGACGATGCCGAGATTCGTCGGGCTCAGGTGGCTCGCTCCCGGACTCTGCGGCGCATCGCCCTGCGAAACGCGCGGCGTCAGCTCGATCTTCGTGCGGCTTAGGTACAACGGCTTGCCACTGCAATACGCACGCGTTTCGGAATCGAATTCGCGAAACGCCCAGGATTCGCCGTGCGCCAGGCGGCCCGCAGCGAACGCGTCGAATAAAATCGCGCGGCTGCCGCGCCCCATTTCCACCGACAAGCGCTGCTTGAATCGTGATTCGGCATGGGGAATCACATGATCCGGAAAATATTCGACCGTCGCGCCGGCGCCCACATCGATCCAAGTTTCTTGCACGCTCGGCTCGCCGAGCGCGCGATAAACGCGCGTCGCGGAAGGAGTGGAAAGGCAAACGTGTGTGCCGGCGTCGAGCACGATTCTTGAAAGCAATCGATCGCCGCCAAGGACTCCGCCGGTCGGATTGAGAAGCAGCAGATACGCCGAGCCGTCGGCCATCGGCGTCGCGGTCTGCGCCTGCAACGGCAGCGTGTAGCGCAATCGGCCGACCACGGTGCGATCGGCATCGCGCTTGAAGCGCAAACTCAGGAATCCGTCGCGCCCTGTGCGCTCAAGACTCGAAGAGAAGTTCGCGCCGGACCCAGCCGACGACTGCGTCCACGCCCGTTCCGTCCTTGAGATTGGTGAAGACGTAAGGCCTCTCTCCGCGCACGCGCTTCGCGTCGCGATCCATCACTTCCAGGCTCGCGCCGACGTAAGGCGCAAGATCGATCTTATTAATGATCAGCAGACCCGACGTGGTAATGCCCGGCCCGCCTTTGCGCGGAATTTTGTCGCCTTCAGCCACGTCGATCACGTAGATCGTCGCGTCCACCAATTCCGGACTGAACGTCGCCGCCAAATTATCGCCGCCGCTTTCGATGAACAAAATTTGCAGGCCGGGAAATCGCTGGAACATCAGCCTCGCCGCTTCAAGATTCACCGAGGCGTCCTCGCGAATCGCCGTGTGCGGGCAGCCGCCGGTTTCAACGCCCACGATGCGCTCCGGCGGCAGCACGCCGCGGCGCGTCAGGAATTCCGCGTCTTCGCGCGTGTAAATGTCGTTCGTGATCACGGCGAGATCGTATTGCGGCTGCAAGCGCCGGCACAGCGATTCCACCAGCGCGGTTTTTCCCGATCCCACGGGACCGCCAATGCCGATGCGCACGGGAACTTGAGTCATGAGCGGAATAGCCTCGCGGAAAGTTGTGCGTGCTGCATCGCTGCAATTTCGATCGCCGGCACGAAACTCCAGATTTCGTCGGCCGCGCCGCGCTCCGCTTCGGCGGCGAGCCGCGCAATCACCGGCCGGAGATTCCACAGAATGCGCTGCCCCGCGAGTTGCCCGAGCGGCATCAAGCGCAGCGCAGCTCCCACAAGCTGCGCGCTCACCGCATACAGCAGCGCCGACGCCGTTGAGCGCGCGTCCCAGCCCTGAGCGTTCGCAATCAAGCCGAACGCCACCGCGTGGTGCCCCGGCGTGCGACCGCTCGTAACCGCTGCGAAAAATTCAGCGATGATCGCGCTTTCGCTCACCGCCGCCGCGATGCGCAGCGTTTGGCGGCCCATTTGGCGGCTTGCGTCGCGCAATTCCGCCGCGCATTTCATGGCTTCGAGCGCCCCATCGAGTTCAACGCACGCGGCCAAATCTCCCGCGGCCGCGGCCCGCGACGCCGAAATCGCGGCGACGGCGTCGGTCGGCCCCGCGGAATTTTCAAGATACGCGCGCACGAACGATTCGACGCCCGCCGCATCGTTCACTGTGCCCGATTGCACGTACGTCTCAAGACCAAGCGAATGCGCGTAGCCTCCGGCGGGAAACAAACCGTCGGAAAATTGCAGCAGGCTCAGCAGCGCGTCAGTGTCCATGCGGATACTCGTGGCTGTGCTCGTGCGAATGATCGCTCGTGTGTGCGTGATCGTGCTTGTGATCGTGCGCGTCGTCGTGCGCGTGATCGTGGCTCTGCCCGTGAGAATGATCGCTCGGATGATCGTGGCTTTGGGCTTTGCCGATCGGCTGGAAGACGGCCGTGCGGCGTTCCCAGCGCGCGCCGATGCGATCGAGCAGTTGCACCATCGCCGTGTCGTCGGGCACAAGCAGCGCATCGCCATCCATCGCCAGCGGAAAATGGCGATTGCCGACTTCAAACGCAATTCGTACCGCGGCGCGCGCATCAGCCGGCAGAATCGCAAGCACCGATTCCGGCGCTGCCTCGATGGCCAGATACCAATCGGGCCCGACCCAGGCGATCGAGCCCGGCTCAAGTGTTGTGCCCGTCGGCAGCGCCAGCGCAATTTCGCGCCCTCCGGTTGTCGTGAAGCGGCCGCGCACCCATCGCCGTTGTTCGGACGTGAGGACCAGCGAATCGCGCTGCTTGCCCCCGATGTCGGGCGGTGCGGCGGCCGGCGCGAGTTGTTCGATGATCAGCACGAATTTCTCCCGCACTAAAAAAGAAAATATCGCTGCGCCATCGGAAGAATGCGCGCCGGCTCGCACGTCAGCAGTTCCCCATTGGCGCGCACCTGATACGTTTCCGGATCCACTTCGATGCGCGGCAAAAAATCGTTGCGAATCATGTCGCGCTTACTGAGTCCCCGGCAGTGGCTCACTGCGGATATTTTCTTTTTCAATCCCAATTGCGTGGGAACTCCTGCTTCGAGCGCCGCCTTTGAGACAAACGTAAACGACGTCGAATGCAACGCGCCGCCGAAACTGCCGAACATCGGTTGGTAAAGCACCGGCTGCGGCGTGGGAATCGAAGCGTTCGCGTCGCCCATCGCAGCCCAGGCGATGAACCCGCCCTTCAAGATCATTTCAGGCTTCACACCGAAAAACGCCGGCTTCCACAACACGAGGTCCGCGAATTTCCCGGTCTCGATCGAACCGACCTCGTGTGAAATCCCGTGCGTGATCGCGGGATTGATCGTGTACTTCGCGACGTAGCGCCGCACACGCAAATTGTCGCTCCCGGATTTTTCTCCCGGCAACGGACCGCGCTGCTTTTTCATTTTGTCCGCGGTCTGCCACGTGCGGATCACAACTTCCCCGATGCGCCCCATCGCCTGCGAATCCGACGACATCATGCTGATCGCGCCCAGATCGTGCAGCACGTCTTCGGCCGCGATGGTTTCCGCGCGAATGCGCGATTCGGCAAACGCCACGTCCTCCGGAATCGCCGGACTCAAATGGTGGCAAACCATCAGCATGTCCAGATGTTCGTCGAGCGTGTTGATCGTGAACGGCATGGTGGGATTCGTCGACGAAGGCAGGCAATTCGGTTCGCCACACACGGTAATAATGTCCGGCGCGTGCCCGCCGCCCGCGCCTTCGGTGTGATACGTATGAATCGTGCGCCCGCGAAACGCGCGAATCGATTCCTGCACGAAGCCGGCTTCATTCAGCGTGTCGGTGTGAATCGCCACTTGCACGTCGAATTCTTCGGCCACACCCAGCGCGCAATCGATCGCCGCCGGCGTCGTGCCCCAGTCTTCATGCAGCTTCAGGCCAATCGCGCCGGCTGCGATCTGCTCGCGCAGCGGCTCTGCCGACGACGCATTGCCCTTGCCGAGAAATCCGAGATTGATCGGAAATCCCTCCGCCGATTCGAGCATGCGATGCATATTCCACGGACCGGGCGTGCACGTAGTTGCATCGGTGCCCGTGGCCGGTCCCGTGCCGCCGCCGAGCAACGTGGTCACGCCGGCCGAAAGCGCCGTGGTGACAAGTTGCGGACAAATAAAATGAATGTGCGAATCGATTCCGCCCGCTGTGACGATCTTCCCTTCTCCGGCGATCACTTCCGTGCTCGCGCCGACAATCATGCCGGGCGAAACGCCATCCATCAGATCGGGATTCCCCGCCTTGCCGATGCCCACGATTCGTCCGCCGCGAATGCCGATATCCGCCTTCACGATTCCGCTGTGATCCACGATCACCGCGTTCGTAATCACGAGATCAAGCGCGCCGCCTGCAGCCGTCGCCGAAGTCGATTGCCCCATGCCGTCGCGCAGCACTTTCCCGCCGCCGAATTTCGCTTCATCGCCCGGCGTCGTCAGATCCCGCTCGATTTCGATGAAAAGATCCGTGTCGGCCAGACGCACACGGTCGCCCGCTGTGGGACCGTAAAGATCCGCGTACTGTCGCCGAGGAATTTTCAAGCTCACGCCGGCTACGCTCCCTGAAATCCTTGTTCGCGCGCGCGCTTCAAGGCCGCTTCGCGCCGCGATTCATCCGTCGGACCTTCCGTCAGTCCGTTGCATCCGTGCACAATTCCCGCGCCGCCGATGGCCACCAGCGTAACGCGCTTCGCGTCTCCCGGCTCAAACCGCACCGCCGTGCCCGCCGGAATATTCAGCCGCATCCCGAACGCCAGCTTGCGATCGAAGCGCAGCGCCTTATTGGCCTCGAAAAAATGGTAATGCGAGCCGACTTGTATGGGTCGATCGCCCGTGTTGGCAACCTCAAGTTCCAAGGTTCGCCGCCCCGCGTTGGCGTCGATCGTGCCCTCACCCAAAATGTATTCGCCCGGAATCATCGCTAACGCCTCGATCTAGCTCTAACCGATTGCTCAATAAGCACTTACGCGATCATTCCCGTTTTGGAACTAGCGGATCGGGTGGTGCACCGTCACCAGCTTCGTCCCATCCGGGAATGTCCCCTCGACCTGTATTTCCGGCAGCATCTCCGGCACGCCCTCCATCACCTCGGCGCGCGTCAATATCGTCGCGCCAAAATCCATTAACTCCGAGACCGAGCGCCCGTCGCGAATCGCTTCCAGAAGTTCGGCAGTGATCAGCGCCACAGCCTCTGGATAATTCAGCAGAAGTTTCCGCGCGCGCCGCTTCCGAGCAAGCTCCGCCGCAGTAAATATCAGAAGCTTGTCGATCTCGCGCGGAGTGAGGTGCATCACAGAAGATTAGCAAACGCAGGAAGGCCCGACAACGTCCGCGGCGCCAGCCAACTGTCGCGCGGAAGTGTGGAAACGAGATTCCCTCCTGTTCGCTTGCGCGCGAAAGCACCGTTGTCGCGCGCGCTCCTAATCGGTGATAACCACAGTGCGTACGTGCGCCGCCGGTGGTAATCTATATCGTGATACCAGTCTACGCGCCATCGTAGACGTACGTGGTTCATCGCGTCACGGACCCGCAATTGATCGTTCCAGAATTCCATTAGGACCGGGTTTTCCGACCCACCCGCCCCATCGAATTCAGAGCGTTCCATTTCCGCGTGCCGCGCTTGCTCGATAGGGAGATTCAAATCATGCAGATCGCTGGCACCGCAACCGCGTTCCCCGATCAGTACTACTCTCAAGCAACTCTCGCCGCCGCGCTCCAGGAGCGCTGGGCGCCCCAATTCCCTCATCCCGAAGTGATCGAGCGCATGCTCAGTCGCGTCGGCGTCGACGGCCGTTACCTCGCGCTGCCGATGGAAAAATATTACAAGCTCAACGCCTTCGGCGTCACCAACGACGCCTGGATCGAAGTCGCCTGCGATCTCGGCGAGAAAGCCCTGTGCCGCGCACTTACGCGCGCCGGCGTCGAACCCGATGAACTCGACGCTATCTATTTCGTTTCCGTCACCGGAATCGCCAGTCCTTCCATCGACGCGCGCCTGGTGAATCGCATGCATCTGCCCGCGCACATCAAACGCGTGCCGATCTTCGGACTCGGCTGCGTCGCCGGCGCCGCGGGAATTTCGCGCGCCGCCGATTATGTGCGCGGTTTTCCCGACCACGCCGCCGCGCTGGTTTCCGTGGAATTGTGCTCGCTCACCTGGCAGCGCCAGGACACCACGCTCGCGAATATTATTTCCACCGGCCTGTTCGGCGACGGCGCCGCCGCCGCCGTTCTCACCGGCAGCGAACGCCGCGCCGAAGGCCCTAAAATTCTCGCCACGCGCTCATCCTTCTATACCGACACCGAAGACGTGATGGGCTGGAAAGTTTCCGAGAATGGTTTTCAAATTGTTCTCTCGCCCGCCGTCCCCGAAGTCGTTCACCAGCATCTCGCGCAGGACGTCGACGCGTTCCTCTCCGAGCACGGCCTCACGCGCGCCGATATCGGAAGCTGGATCATGCACACCGGCGGCCCCAAAATCCTGAAAGCCACCACCGAAGCGCTCGGTTTGCCCGAAGAAGCTCTTGAAGCTTCCTGGGCGTGCCTCAAGAAAGTCGGAAACCTTTCCTCAGCATCCGTTCTTCTGGTTTTGGATGAATTTATGTACCGCCGCCGCCCCGAGCCCGGAACGTACAGCATTCTCGCCGCGATGGGGCCCGGCTTCTGCGCCGAACTCGTGCTTCTGCAGTGGTAAAGCAATAGCAGTAGATCCGCGCCGCGTGTGCCGCGTGCGCGAAATCGTTAAAGGCGCTCCACCGACATTCCGCCATCCACCATAATCACAGCGCCAGTGGAATAAGCGAAATCTCCACGCGCTAACGCCGCCACAGCCTTGCCAACATCGTCGGGCGTGCCCCAACGCGCTTCGATGGCCATGCCTTCGCGGAACAATTTGTCGTATTTTTCCGTCGTGCCCGCCGTCATGTCCGTGCGAATCACGCCCGGCCGCACTTCGTACACGGGGATGTGAAATTCCCCCAGCCGCGCAGCCCACAATCGGGTGGCCATGGACACGCCCGCTTTCGATATGCAGTAATCGCCGCGATTCGTGCTGGCCACCGTGGCCGAAACCGAAGTGATATTGATGATCGCGCCGCGATAATCTTTCTGCGCGCGCCCCTGCTCGATCATCCAGCGTGCCGCGGCCTGCGTTAAAAAATAAGGACCACGCAAATTCGCCCGCAGCACGCCGTCGAAACTTTCCTCGGTCGCTTCCAAAATGTCGGCACGCGCCGCCGGCGCGCGCCCCGCGTTGTTCACCAGCAAATCGAGCCGCTCAAAATCTTCTCGCACTTCCGCCAGCAACCGAACGCGCGCATCAGCGTCCCCAACGTCGGCCTGCACGTACAGCACTCGCGCCCCCGCGCCGCGAAGTTTCGCCACGGGTTCGCTCACAGCCGCGGAATCGCGCAAGCCGCACAGCGCAAGATCGAAGCCTTCGCGCGCGAGGCACTGCGCAATGCCGAAACCGATTCCCCGGCTCCCGCCGGTCACAAGCGCCACGCGCTTCGTCACCGTCCAAGCTCCGGAACATCAATCCACGCGCGCTCAGCCGACGATTTCAATCCCAGCTCCGCCAACTGCACGCCCTTCGCGCCCTCCAGCAGCGTCCAGTCGAACGGTTCTCCCGCCACCACGTGCCGCAAAAATAATTCCCACTCTGCCTTGAACGCATTGTCGTAGGATTTTTCGCCCGCAAAAGTTTGCCAGTTGTCGACATATCGAATCGTGCTCGGTACATCCGGATTCCACACCGGCCGCGGCGTTTCACCGTACGACTGCGTCCAGCAATCGCGCAATCCGGCCACGGCCGTGCCCTTCGTGCCGTCCACTTGCAGCGTGAGCAAATCGTCGCGCCGCACGCGCACGCACCACGAAGAATTGATGTGCGCCACCGCGCCGCCTTCAATCTCGAACGTCGCGTAAGCCGAATCTTCCGCCGTGCATTCATACGGCTTCCCGTTTTCATCCCAGCGCTGCGGAATGTGCGTTGCGCCGCGGCACGACACCGCCTTCACGCTTCCGAACAAATGATCCAGCACGTAACGCCAATGGCAGAGCATGTCCATGATGATGCCGCCGCCATCTTCCTTGCGATAATTCCACGAAGGCCGTTGCGCCGGAACCGTATCGCCTTCAAAAACCCAGTAACCGAATTCCCCGCGCACCGAAATGATCCGCCCGAAAAATCCCTGATCGCGCAGCGCCGCCAGTTTCAGCATGCCCGGCACCCACAATTTGTCCTGCACCACCCCGTGTTTCACTCCCGCCTTTTCCGCAAGCTCGTAAAGCTCGTAGGCCTCGGCCAGCGAATTCGCCGTGGGCTTCTCGCAGTAAATATGTTTGCCCGCCGCAATCGCCTGGCGCACGGCTGCCGCACGCCGGTCCGTCGTCTGCGCGTCGAAGTAAATCGAATTGCCCGGATCGGCAAGCGCCTCGCCAAGATTCGTCGTCCACCGCGCGCCGCCCGCTGCCGCAGCGAGCTGTTCGAGCTTTGCCGCGTTGCGCCCCACCAGCACCGGCACGGGCATGATCGTTTCGCCCGAAGCCAATTTCACGCCGCCCTGTTCGCGAATCGCCAGGATCGAGCGGTGCAAATGCTGATTCGTGCCCATGCGCCCGGTGACGCCATTCATGATCACGCCGACCGTGTGCACCTTGCGCGCCGCGTCACTGTCCGATGAAGACGTCACGCCTCGGGCCCTTCGGTGTATTGCGGCCACGCTCCCGCCGGCAGCGGCGGCGCTTCTGCTCCCGCTTTCGGCAGCGTGCCCGAAAGTTCCTGCCGCCAATGCGCCACGTCTCCCGCCGGCCCGTAGCAATAAATCATGCGCAGCGGCTCTTCGCCCGTGTTCGTGAGCTGATGAAACACGCCCGATGGAATGAACACCGCCTGACCCGCATGCACGATCTGCCGTTCCGCGCCCAAACACATTTCGCCCGCGCCCGCGACGATGAAATAAATTTCCTCTTGCTCCTGGTTGTGCCACGGCACTTGCCCGCCGCGCGGATCGAGCGTCACGTTCCCCATGCAAAATTCTGGAATCTTAATCGGCGATGCTCCGCCCACCAAATTCTGCGTGCGACGACGCGCCGGATACCGGCGCCCTTCGATCTTTTCAAGATCGGCGACAATCATCCTCGTTCTCCCAAAATATTCCCCCAGAAGACCAAATACTTTTCTTTCGCGGCCACACGCTGGACATACAGCGCCGCCTCGCGCGCGTGATAATCGCCCCACATGCTCGATTCGCCGCACGGCACCTTGCGTTTCGGCGGCACGTAATCCCATCCGTTCGGGCGATGATACACCGAGTGCAGAATCAGCCCTTCGTGCTTCGGATCAACCGAAAGATACGGCTCGTCCAGCAGCGTATCGAGCACCGTGAGTCCCGCCTGCCAATAGCGCCGGCCCGCCGCGCCCAGCGCGTGCCCCAGCCGCAGCAACCCCTGCGCCGCAATCGTCGCAGCCGAACTATCGACCGGCTCAAACGCGTTGAATGGATCGGCGCGCTTCGATCTCCAATCGCCCAAGCTGCGCAAACCAGGCGCTCCCGTGTCCCAATAAGGAATCCCATCCGCGGCCGTGGCCTTCTCGATGTAATAATCGCAGGTCGCACGCGCCGCCACAGTGAGCAGCGGAAGAATTTTCTTGCGCCCCATCGCGCGCAAAAACTCGATCTGCTCGGCGAACCCGCACATCGCCCACGCAAGCCCGCGCGTCCACGTACTGAACGCCGAATATCCCTGCTGCGAATTCGGGCAGCGAAACGTACCCGTGCGCGCATCAAAAATCGCCTCATGCGCCACGCGCCCGCGCACATCGTAAATATCGCGCCCGCGCCCGTAATAAACGCAATAATTCGCCGTCGCCTCGGCGTGCTGTTCCAACCGCTCGAGCAATGAACTTTTCTTGCCGTTCTCCTCCGTCAGCGCTTGCCCCAATCCATGCGCCACTCCCAGCGAGCGCAATGAGCGAATCGTGTCGACGAAAAGCGAATGCGCGCCGTTGAACGAATAAATGTACCCGCCGCCCTTCGCCAAATTCGTCCAGCGCCGCGCCTGCACCGCGCCGCTCGCCTGAAGCGCCAACGCGTAAAATTCCCGCTCCCATTTGTTTTCCGGAATGCGTCCTTCACCCATCAGCCGATAAAGAGTGCCGTATGTGCTGATGTTGTTGAACCCATGGTCATGCCCGCCGAAATTCGTGACGTGCGGCGCCATGAATTTCAAAGTTTGCGCGCGCCCCAATTCCAGAAATTCCCGTTCGCCCGTGGCATCGAACTGCAGTAGCGCCGAGCCAAACTGAAATCCTTGCGTCCAATCCGTCCAGCCGCGCCGCGTGTATTTCCCGCGCACAGTGAAAACGGGCGCGCCTTTCGCGGGATTGAATGTGCGCTCGATCCGGCGCACTTTTTCTCCCGAGCGCTCCCAGAATCGCCGCAGCTTCGCGGTGAAATCTTCGGTCCGAATTTTGAAATCCACCTTCATCGCGCTAAAATCGCTCCCGCCGCGTGAGTGGCCAACGCCCGGAAATTGTACCGGAATTGCTTGAGATATGCCGAAGCCCGGCAAAATCGGAACCAACATGGAAGCGAGTCCCGAATGAAAGCACTGTTCCTCGACGCACCAGGTGAATGGGCGGTCCGCGATATTCCCGCTCCGCAGATGGGAACCGGCGAAGTGTTGCTGCGCGTCCGCTACGTCGGACTCTGCGGCACTGACCTCAGCACATTCCGCGGCAAAAACGCCCTCGTGCAATTTCCGCGAATTCCCGGCCACGAAATCTCCGCCACCATCGAGCGTGCCGGTGCCGAAGTCCCCGCGAATCTGCGCCCCGGGACAAACGTCACACTGCTCCCTTACAAGAGCTGCGGCTATTGCCCCTCCTGCCGCGCGGGACGATTCAATACCTGCCGCGTGAACCAAACTCTTGGCGTGCAGCGCGACGGTGCGATGGCCGAATGGATCGTCGTGCCGTGGGAAAAAGTCCGCACGTCGGATAAGCTTTCGCTCCGCGAATTGTGCCTGGTCGAGCCGCTCACCATTGGAGCGCACGCCGTGTCCCGCGGCCGCGTCACCGCGAAAGATACCGTTCTCGTGATCGGCAGCGGCACCGTGGGCCTCGGCGCGATCGCCGCCGCCGCGCACCGCGGCGCAACAGTCATCGCACTCGATATGGATGAAGGCAAGCTCGCCGTCGCCAAGCGCGCCGGCGCCGCGCACATCATCCGCGCCTCACAAGACGAAGGCGCCGCCGGCTCATCCGTCCGCGAACAACTTCTCGCGCTCACTTCCGGCGATGGACCGAACGTAGTGATCGAAGCCGTGGGCACGCCCGAGACTTTCCGTCTCGCCGTCGATGTGGCCGCCTTCGCCGGCCGCGTCGTCTACATCGGTTTCGCCAAGGAACCCGTCAGCTACGAAACGCGATGGTTCATCCTCAAGGAGCTCGACATTCTCGGCTCGCGCAACGCCACGCCCGAGGATTTCGAGGCGGTCATCGCCATGCTCGAACGCCGCGAATTTCCCGTGGATGAAGCGGTTGGTTCCGTCGTGCCTCTCGAAGAAGCCGGCGAAGCCCTGCGCGCCTGGTCCGAAAATCCATTCAGCTTCCGCAAAATCCAGGTCGAGGTCAGCTCCGCAGCGCCCTGATCGCGTGCGGATCCAACCTGTAAATCTATAGTGAATTGCCTATCGGGAGAGTTTTTCGATCGTTTGCTGCAGCTTGCGGTGCGGCTTGTGAATGTCGTCGTACACCGCGATGGAAGCTACCACCAACACCCACACGGGGAAAATCGCCATCCCGGGAATTGCCTCGGTAATCAAGCCCGGCAGAATCGCCCAGCGCTTGCCCAGAATCAGAAACAGCAGTCCCGCCGTCGTCAGATCGATAATCCACTGAACCGGGGGAACAAATTCGGTCCAGAACGAAATCAGATCGGAAATCGCCGCGACGCCAAACGCCAGTGCCCAGCGCTTCCAGCCCATGCGCTTGGCGCCAGTCATTTCGCGCTCGACAATCACCGCAGGCGTTTCGCCGGCGGAAACCGCCAAGTCGTGATTGGGCTCTTGGCTCATCGCTAACATATATGGTGCCACCTTCCCCGCGCGCCCGCAAGCTCTCGGCGTGCCGGAGCGTATTCGGACGTGCTAGGATTGCACCACTCGCAGCTCCTGCGAAGCCACTTGGGGGGATTCGATGAGAAAGGCGCTTGGATACGGTCTCATCGCGATTGGTGTTTTGATTATCCTCGCGCTGATTCTTCCGTTTTTCATCAGTGTCAACAATTTTCGCCCCACGATCGAGCAGAGGCTTTCGACCGCTCTCGGACGCCAAGTGCAGGTTGGAAATCTCAGTCTCTGGGCCTTCTCCGGCGTGGTTTCCGCCAAAGATCTCTCCATCTCGGACGACCCCGCGTTCGGCACCTCTCCGTTCCTGACGGCCAAGTCGCTCGATGTCGGCGTCGAAATGATGCCGCTGATTTTTTCGCGCACGCTGCACATCACCAGCCTGACGATCCAATCGCCGCAGGTGACTCTGTTGCACAATCCCGCGGGCCGTTGGAATTTTTCTTCGCTGGCCGCAGGTTCCGCGTCCGCGCCGTCCGCGCCGTCGAGCGGCGCGGCCTCCACGCTGGTCGTCGAAAAACTCGATCTCGATGATGGCCAACTCACCGTTGGCTCCACAACTTCCTCGAAGCGCAGCGTCTATAGCAACGTCGACCTCGAAATCACGAATCTTTCTCCGTCGTCGCAGTTCCCGATCAAGCTCACCGCGACGCTCCCGGGCGGCGGAAAACTTATTGTCGACGGCCAAGCCGGCCCTCTCGACGCAACCGATGCCGCGCTCACGCCCGTCAACGCCAAGCTTGAAATCGACAGCCTCGATCTCGTCAAGACCGGCTTCCTCGATCCGAACGCGGGCGTCAGCGGCATCGCCGATCTGAACTGCACAATTCAATCCACTGCCGGCCAAGCCGAGCTGCAAGGCACCGTCGACCTCTCGAAGCTGCAAGTCGTGAAGGGCGGCTCTCCCGCCACCACGCCCGTCGACGTCAGTTTCGATTCCACTTTCGACATGCAGCACAGCACTGGCGTCATCAAACAAGGCAGCGTCACCATCGGCAAAGCCGTCACTCATCTTTCCGGCACATTCGATCTCAGCGGCGATACTCCCGCCATCAGCGTGAAGCTCACGGGGCAGGATATGCCCGTGCCTGATCTCGAATCTGTGCTTCCGGCCGTCGGAGTAGTGCTTCCCAGCGGCGCCTCGCTCGAATCCGGCACGCTCACGACAAATCTCAGCGCCTCGGGCCCCACCACCGCGCTCGTCACCACCGGCAACGTCGCTCTCGCAAACGCCAAGCTCGGCGGATTCAATCTCGGCTCGCAGTTGGCCGCGCTTTCCGCCTTCTCCGCTGTGAGCAAAGCTACCAGCACGACCATCGAGAAGTTAACGTCCAACTTGCGCGTCACCGTCGACGGCACCGCGCTCGATCACCTCGACATGGTCGTCGACGGCATTGGTGAGATGACCGGCGGCGGAACGGTTTCCGCGACGCGCGCTCTCGATTTTCAGATGGTCGCGTCGCTCAGTGTCGGCGGATCAATTGGCAATGCGCTTAGCGGCTTGACCGGCAACAAGAACATGAAGCTCGGGATTCCATTCCACATCGGTGGAACAACATCCAGTCCGACCTTCGCGCCGGGCGGAAGTTCCGCGTCCGCATCTTCCGGCGGCGGCTCGGCCGGCGCCAACGCCGCGGCCAGCGCGCTCGGCGGCCTCTTCAAGAAGAAAAAAAGCCAATAGTTCGCCGTCAATACAGAATCACAGCGACGCGATATCCGCCGAAGCCGTCGCTGCGGTCGCTCGCGCACGCGCCCACGGCCGCTTGGTGGTAACGCCCGCTCGCGATCGTGCGATTCAGCGCGTCAGGAAAATCATCGAGCGAAGCCGTGTCGAATCGCGTGAAATAAAATGCGCGTGTGCCGCCGCTCGGCTCGCGGCCTGATGCGCACGCGCGGCGCGCTTCTTCGTGGTCGCTTATCAATTCGAGGCCGCGCGATTTCACGAGCTGCTCCAATCGTGCTTCCTGCTGCTCGATCGTCAGCGCCGTCACGGCGTGCGAAAAATCCTCCACGGCGTACAATTCCCCGCCGCGCTCGACGACCGCGATACCGATCGTGTTCATTTCCGGATCGAGAATATTTTCGCGATGCGGCGGCGAATTCATCCAACCGGTGTGCAGATCAGTCTCGGTCGGCGCGAGCGCAACATTTTCAGCCAGCGCGATGAAGTTGGCTCCCGCGTTCTTGGCGCGCGCTTCAAGTCCCGGCTCGCCCGGAAATTGGTGCGAGAGCGCGCCGCGTTGCGCCATCTGTTCGGCGTGTTGTCGCGCGGAAACGGCGAGCGCATCGTCCCAGGCAAGTTCCGGCACGTTGCGCGCCGTGCGCTCGCGATTGGTCGCGTCGAACAAAAACCTCTCCGCGCCCGAGGCAGGCGGTCCGGCCCAGACCTTCGCCTGCATCGAAAGCGCCAACGCCAGCGCGATCATCACCGCATAGCGTCCGCGTATCATGCCAGTCCTCGCATCCTTTATGTATGAACCCCGTTCGTGCGATTTACACTCGCGGCGGTGCGGGCGGTGTCCATTTAATGCATAGCCCGTAGTACACTCCGCGGCATGGCCAAGCCCATCTCAAGCGCGCCGAGCCGGCGCGAGGCGTTGCTGCTCGGCGCCAAACTCGCGGCGGGCGCAGCCGTGCTCGGACCCGCGAACCTGCTCGGTTCGCGCGTGCTCGCGGCGCAAGGCAGCGGTGCGCGGCCAACGCAAACCGGTCGCGCGACGGCCGCACCGAAGGCCGGCGCCGCGGCGGCGGCGCGCGTGTTCGACGTGCGCGACTATGGCGCGGTCGGCGATGGCACGACGCTCGACACTGCGGCGATACAGCGGGCGATCGATGCGGCCGCGGCCGCAGCAGCGGAATCGGCTGCGGCGACGACGACGGCGACAGCGAGTGGCGCGGCGGCGAGCGCGCGCGTGTTGCTGCGCGGCGGGAAGCGCTACCTCGTTGGAACGCTCGTGCTGCGCAGCGGGATCGACTTCCATCTCGCGGACGACGCGGAGTTGCGCGTCAGCACGCAGCAAGCGGATTACACCGCGGCCGCGGTGCTGACGGCGCAAGATGCGAAAGGGTTGCGCGTTTCGGGAACGGGGAAGATTAATGGGCGCGGCCTGGAATTCATGAGCGGCTACGACAAAGTGCACGAATGGTGGTTGCCGAAAGGATGGCGGCCGAGACTTTTTCAGCTCGTCGGCTGCGGCGATCTGGTGGTGCGCGACATCACGGTGGCTGGGGCGCCATCGTGGAGCGTGCACCTGATTGGGTGCGACGGCGTGCTTGTCGACAACGTCAAAATACGGAACGAGCTACAAATTCCGAATTGCGACGGCATCGATCCCGATCATTGCCGCAACGTCGAGATTCGCAATTGCGATATCGTCTGCGGCGACGACGCGATCGCGATCAAGACCAGCAAGCAATATATTTCCTACGGCGCGTCGTCCAACATTCACGTCCACGATTGCAAAATGACCACGCAGGACGCGGGCGTGAAAATCGGCACCGAAACGTTTTCGGACATTTCGGGCGTGCGCATCGAGCGCTGCCAGATCGTGCAATCGAGCCGCGGGCTCGGCATTCAGTTGCGCGATTCCGCGAACGTCAGCGACATCGAATTCAGCGACATCCAATTCATGTCGCGCTACTTCTCCGACCCCTGGTGGGGGCGCGGCGAAGGCATTTCGCTGACGGCCATCCCTCGCACGCCGCAATCAACCATCGGCACGTTGTGCGGCGTGCGAATCCACAACATCACAGGGCGCGCCGAAAACAGCGTGCGCGTGGAAGGCAGCGCCGCAAGCCGCATTCAGGGCATCACGCTCCAAAACGTGGCGATCACGCTCGATCGCTGGACGAAATACCCGGGCGGCATGTTCGACAACCGACCGACTTCCGCGGAGCCCGATATCGAAAAGCACTCGACGCCGGGATACGGCATTCGCCACGCCGATCAGGTGCGCGTGAAGCAGTGCAGCGTGGCGTGGGGCACGCATCTGCCGGATTATTTCTCCCACGCGCTCGAAGCCGAGGACGCGCACGGCCTTGAACTTTCCGGCTTCTCGGGCCGCGCGGCGCATCCCGAACGCGACTCCGATATCTCGATCATCTAGTTCCAATCCCAATCGCCCTCCCCCGATTGAAGCAATGCGCTCCGCGCAGTCCGGCCGATTTAAGCAATGCGCTCCGCGCAGTCCGGCCGATTTAAGCAATGCGCTCCGCGCAGTCCGGCCGATTTAAGCAATGCGCTCCGCGCAGCCCGGCTCGCCGCGCCCGTCAGTGCGGCAAGAGGCCCACTGGCGGGGCGGGCGGCACCTCAAGGAAGCGCACGGCGAAGGGATACGGCACGGAAACAGGGGGCTGGTTCTCGGTCAGCTTGCCGGTGACGGGATCGATGGCGAAGACCACGACATTTTCACTGTCGTGGTTGGCGACGATCAGCCAGTGGCCGGTTGGATCGAAATCGAAATTGCGCGGGAATTTTCCTTCGGTGGAAACTTGCTCGACGGGGGTGAGCTGGCCGGTCACCGCGTCGATGGAAAAAACCGCGAGCGTGTTCGCGCCGCGATTGGAAGCGTAAAGAAAATTACCGCTGGGATCTACGCGGACCTCGGCGGCGGTGCTGGGGCTCAGGTAACCTTCGGGCAGAGTGGAGACGCGTTGCCGCTCGGTGAGCACGCCGCGCGTGGAATCCCAGGAAAAAACCGTGACCGTGCTGGCCATCTCGCTCAAGAGGTAGGCGAATTTTCCATTGGGCGAAAACACCATGTGCCGCGGGCCGGAAGCCGCCGGCGCTTGGGCGAATGGCGGATCGTTGGGCGTGAGCGTGCCGGCGAACGCATCGAAGCGATAGATGTGCACTTGATCGAGACCAAGATCGGGCACCAAAACGAATTGGTTTGTTGGGTCCGCGCGAATCGAATGCGGATGCGGTTGCGGCTGGCGCACGGGATCGGCGCCGTGGCCGGTGTAGGCGATGTTCGCGGTGCGCGCGCCGATGCTGCCGTCAGGCGCGATGGCGAACGCCGAGACGGTCGCACCGGTGTAGTTGGCGACGAACAGCGTGTGGCCCGTGGCGTCGAGGCTGACGTATGCCGGATTCGCGCTGCCGCTCGGCACGGTGTTGAGCAGCGTGAGATGCGCGGTGGTTGGATCGACGGCATACGCGCTAACGCCGCCGGTCGGCTGGCCGGCCAGAGTGTTTTCCGAAACCGTGGCGTAAAGATGGCTGCCGGTGGAATCGAGAATAAAATATCCCGGCGCGTCGGCCTGCATCAGAAATTGCGGAAAGCTGAGAAGTCCCGTTTGCGAATCGAATCGCGCGATGGAAAAGCCGCGGCCCGGCATGTCCACATGCGTGCCGAAGAAGACCCAGGAATCTTGCGCGCGCGCGACACCGCACGCCGCGCACGCAAGCAACAATGTGAGAGCCAAGCGCGACGCGAAGCCCTTGGTCGTCTTGGTTACCGTTCTTCTCATGGTCGTCGGCACGTTAGCCTCCTCGGAACTGGCGGCAACGTAGAGGAGGCGGTTTGGAATGTCAAGCCGCAGCGCGGGCGGCGCGAGCGTGGGATATAAATAGTCGTTATGGATATCGGCGCGGGCATGGCACCCCCCTCCCCCCCTGGGTGTTTTTCGGAAGTATTGTTTCTAAAGGACTTTAAGCAAGATGATTCACTTGACAAAAGTACGGCGGGTGCGCGTATGATCGGGACGCTACCGAAGCCGTTTCGACCGTTACCTCTTAAACCTAGACGGCTTCTAAAAGAGTCTAACGTGACTATAGCCCTAGGTTTCCGCACAAATGACGGTGTCGTGATCGCCGCTGACAGTCAAGAAACAATCTCAGGATACATTAAGGGAAATAAAGGCAAGGTCCGATTAACTCTCTACTCAAACGGGAACGCCCTTGTTTTTACAGGTTCAGGAACAAGCGATTACATCAGTACGGCGATTGATAAAGCTGGCGAGGACTTGCACAAGATTGATAATTTCACCGACATCCGATACGAGTTAGAAGAAAGACTTCTGGCTTTCTTCAATAAACATATTGCACCGTGGGCGTATTTTCCAGAAAGCGAGCGTCCAAGCGTGGAATTGCTCATCGGCGTGTCTTGCCGAAAGGGAGGTCACGGTCTTTTCCACTACTCCGGTACAGCGTTCCATTCGGTAGGGGAAAAAGCCATCGGCTCCGGAGTGCTTCTGGCCAATGGGCTGATCTCTCAACTGTTTTCTGTGGCCGATTCAGTTACCCAAGCTACGAAGCTGGCAGTATACATTCTGTCGAAATCGAAAAAACAAGTCGATGGATGCGGTGGATTCACGAGCTTAATGGCCCTCAAGGGTAAGGGTGATTGGCTACTTACGGAAACGAAAGACGTGGAACAGATGGAAAAAGAATGCGAGGAATTAGAAGGTAGGTCGATTAAGTCCCTAAGAAATGAAATCGTCAACAGGCCATTCGAGATGCTTTGGCACAGTGAATTCATGGCAAGGAAAAAGGCATTGAAGTCAAAAACGGAGCCGAAATAAAAAGCACGACTTTGAATTCATTCGTTGAGTTCAGCAATGGCGACGCGGGTGCCATTTTCTAGGTGCACGATCAGCATTGCGGCAAAGTCAATCTGTGCTCGCTGGGGCGAAAAGAATTGATGATATTCGTCAAACCGCGCATCTGAAAACTCGAATGAAGCATGATGAAGATTGATCGAAAGAAGGAAATCCTTAGGATTTATGGATTCTATGCAGAAATGCGATTCGGCCAAAGACGCGTGCGACACGCGCCCCACAAACCAAAAAGTCAAAAGGCCCGTCGAGGCTACGTATAGCGTTGCCGACTCGCTCTTCCACTTGTTTAGCTGTGATAGCGCCTCTTCTGGAGATGAACGCATGTTCTTAGTCCTTGCTATGCGATGTGGTTTAGACGAAGCCTGCTACTGGGCTTTTCGTTTTCACTGGAAAATTAAGAGGCCGCTAGCGGTTTTGAAGATCATGGGTTTTCCTATCATGCGGTCAACCGCTCAAAGGTCAAAGTCGGCGCGGTGACCATGTGTCGCAGCGTATCTAGGAACAGATCGGAATTCTTTCGGCGATTGAATCGGAATGTCATTTCGTTTAGATAGGACGCGAGATGCTTTGCGCTGACGTTGTGCCAAGTGCCCATGATGCCGCGCTTCAAAAGCGAGAACGCGGATTCAACGGTATTGGTGTGAACCACGCCGCGAACGTATTCTTTGCTGTGATTGATGGTCTTGTGGGCCGCACCTTGCTTCCCCTTGAGTGCCCACGGGTAGATCGGCGATTCGTCCGTCATAATCACTTCCACGTCTTCGCTGAGGTTCTCGCCAATGATTTGGCGCACGGTTTTGGAATTGGCATCGCTCGCATGGATGAATCGCAGTTCGCCGTTGCGCTTGCGGATTCCGAAAACGACTTCCTTCTCGCGGCGCGGCTGCCAGCGGCGAGCTTTTCCGCCAACATAGGTTTCGTCAATTTCGACTGTGCCATCCATCATCGGTTTATCGGCTTCGACCATCGCTGCGCGGATTCTGTGGCAGAGATACCATGCTGTTTTGTAGCCGCCGATTCCGAGCGTCCGTTGAATCTGGCAAGCGGACATTCCCTTCTTTGCTTCACAAAGAAGGAACGTAGCCGCGAACCACTTTTCCAACGGCAAATGAGAGTCATTGAAGATCGTGCCAGCGGTGACGGAGAATTGGTAGTCGCAGTCTTTGCAGTAGAACAATTGCTTTTCGGTCGCCAGTTCTACCACGTCGCCTTTGCAACGCAGGCAGCGCGGCCCTTCCGGCCAGCGGAGACGAGCCAGCAATTCGCGGCACTTGGCTTCAGTCGAGAACATCGTGTGTACGTCAATTAGGTTCACAGGGAGCCTCCAGTGGAGAAGGACGCTAGAAACAAGCTGTTGAAGCAAGTGCCTACTCGCAAGCTGTTGGCGAGCGTGAAGAAAGACATCCGGCGCACTATTCGGGCCGCTACCGCCAAGTCGAAGCCGAAGTAGGAGTCGCTTTCCATGAGAGAAGTGTCCCATGAAGCCTAACTTTTGTCAAGTGAATAATCCTGCTTTAAGTCCTTTGCGCCAGAACTGGTGATTCTAATGGGGTTAAAATGGCGTTTTTCAGAAGTGTTGGTTCTAAAAGGGTTGGGGGGCGCGAATTGCAAAAATGGCTGGATTTTCCGCCTTCGCGAACGCTTCGGCGCGACAGGGAGCGGGCACGGTTGGAGCGTTCCGCCTTCGCCAAGGCTACGTCGGACAGTTCCGCCTTCGCCAAGGATACGTCGGACTTCGGGCTTAGGCGGGCGGGTTGCCGATCGTTTCAGCGGCGAGGATGTGCGTTTGCAGATCACAGGCGATGTTAGCACGGTGGTAATCTACGTGTCAATGTTATTCATCGGCTATTCGAATAGAAGCCTGTGGAAATTATTTCGAATGGCGGGTGAGCGATAAAGCGAATCTGAAAGACGAACGGCCCCACCCTTTGCGTTCCGCAAACGATGGGCACACTCAGGTCAAAGGCGTGGCCACGCGTCCACGGGTTAGGGGACGTCGAAAACCGCGCCCGAGGCCCTAAAGCATGAATTCTTGAACCTAGCTCCAACCATACTGGTAGCTGCCTCCATAAAACCGGGTGGCGGCGTCATTTCGATGAGTTTGGGATTAGCGTAGCGAACGTGGATCACAAGATTCCCGTATTCGTCCACGATGTCTAAGGTGCTTTTGTCATTCTCCTTCATCTCCAGATAATTATTGCGATTTATTACGAAGCCGTCGTCATTCAATCGCACGATTATTCTCCCGTCCGCGCTTCGTAAATCCATGATTATTGCGAGGGAACCATCTGCCCCGCGATTTACGGAAAGGATGCTTCCCCTGCTTTGTGAGAGAAATATTGGATGAGGAAATTTTTGAACAACGTACGCATTCGTATCGATCATCAAAATTACTGCATCATCAGGAATCGGCACGTTGCCACACAAGCCAGCTGGAGTAGGATCCGATGCCGGAAACAATTTGCCGCTCAAACCTTCGGCGAGCTGTTCTTGGCGCGTAAGAAGTGCATCCTCCTTTTTCAATGAGATCGAAAATCCTTGCTGTTCTTGTTTTTCAGCACTGAGAAATTCTCGCCGTTCCGCCTGCTGGGCGTCGTCAAACTTCTGCATCTCACCTTGAAAGTCTTGCTGCTCTTGGTTCATCCCGCTCTGGCCTTGGCTCAAGATTTGTTGAAGGGCGCATTGCTCTTGGTTAACCAATTTGGCCTGATTGTCATCGTTGCTCTTGATTGCCTTCATTTCCACAAAGAAAAATCCGAATGCTGCTGCAATCCATATGGACTTCAGGTAAGGTGCCGATTTTCCGGCTGTTTTGTCGACCCGTCCCCAAGCCAACGGCATCAGAATAGCGACAAGACCGAGGACGAGGCCGGCCATTCCCAATGTCGGAACGTGGAAGAAATACCAATAAACTCCGAGCGGAAGGAGAACAGCGACCGACCAAGGCCAGAGCCTGAGAATTTTCGCCATGATGGCCCCTCGCACGTTAAGGCTTAAGACCTTAGCCGGAAACGGTGTCGCTTTAGTTTATCCTCTGTCGACACGATAATCCTACGTAAGTTCGTCGTGACTGCGGGGGAAGGCCCCATGCGTGAATTTGACGAGTGGCGCACCGCTGGGAGCCGAGACTGCAAAAGCAGATTCCTCACCGCCGAACGCCGGCGACAGGGTTCGGAGATGAATCTGGAAGACGGACAGCCCCACCCTTTGCGTTTCGCAAAGAATGGGCCACCCTCAGGTCAAGGGCGGGGCCACCCGCGAAAGGCGGGAGGAGGCAAGTTTGCCGGGCCGGGCCGCGCTGCTTCCGCTGCGGACGGGATAGAGAACTCGTGGCCAGGGCAGCGGCGGAATCTGTCTACGGCGGAGGCAATAACATATTAAAGTCAGTACACTAGGGCTGGTGTGTTGAATCTTGTCAACAAAGGGGAAGTATATGATTGACAGGGGCTTTCGAGAAATTCGCACGAGCAACTCGGTTCAAGAATCCTGGTAAGGACTACTGCGCCTTGCTGGCCACGCTAACCTATTCTGCGTATTTGGACGAGAGTTTCGATATGAGAGGCGAGGGGTTCTTCTCCGTTGGCGGACTTATCGGAGACGGCAACAGTCTGTTCGAGCTAGATCGACAATGGGCACTTCTTCTCAAGCGTCCCAATATCGACATCGAGTATTTCAAGGCTTCCGAGTGTGAGCTAGGCACAGGCCAGTTTAAAAAGTTCGTTAAAGTTGAGCGTCACCCCACTCGCGAAGAAGCAAAGACGCTAAACGCAATCAGCATGGAATTTATCGACCTAATTCTGCGATACAAGATAATCGGTCACGGGATCAGCGTTCTCCAAAAAGACTTCTACGAAGTCATAAAAGAGCCGGTGGCAAAAGATGTTTTTGGTGGAAGCCCTTACCGGATCGGCTACGACCTTGCCATGATTCAGTGTGCTTGGATTATGAAACACTTAGAACGATTACTGAAAGAAGAAGAGAAAATTCGACCGTGGAACCATGTTTCAAAGCCCGACGTTTGCTTTTTCTGCGATGAACACGAGGAGCACAGCATCCTTGGCAGAGAGGCATACCTCAATCTAAGGAAGACTAACGAGGAAGCCGCTCAATACATGGCTACGTGGGACTACGGAGAGGATAAGGTATATCCGGTCCTGCAGGCCGCAGACGCGATTGTGTATGAAGTAAGAAGGGCTAACCGTTTAGATGTGAGCCGTGACGGGGAAATTAGGCCACAATTCAAACGGCTCGCCGACGCCAAGAGAATGGCCCTCATTCAAATTGCAAACAAGGAAAATCTTCTGAATATCCTCACCACCCAAAAGCCCGGAGAACCGTTGAAGTTGTCTGAAATCATGGAAAGAGTGTTCGAGGCGAATATCAAATTCGATTTTTATGAGCCGCCAAAATGAAAAATGACAAATCAAAGGAATATCAGAATTTTGGGCCCGCAATGGATGAAGTACTTAAAGTGTCCCCCACGCGGAGATTGCTGCGCCATGACGTCCTCGTGGGACGTCGTTAGGGACGGTGGTGATGTATGCGGCGACGGGTGCGATCGTCCTCGACCAGGAGTACTGAGTATTGCCTGCCAGAATGTCGCTGTGGTCTTCGACCTCCGCGACGGCCTTCGGCAGAGCGGTGGGGTTCGCGCGTTGGATGCGTACCCAGGGTTTCCTCGCTCTGGGCTAAGGTGTGTCGCACGTACGGGGCATCAAAAGGGGCAGTGGCGAGTGACGAGTGGCGAGTGGCGAGAGAGCGCGGGCCCCTCGACTGCGCTCGGGACTGCGCGAAGCGCGGCGGAAGGCGGCGATTGAGGTTGGATGGGAAAGTCAAAGGCCCCACACGCAAAATCGGCGTATGGGGCACACGGGAAAACGGCAAGGCGAAGAGGAAAAAACGGGCGGGAGGCAAAACCGACTGCGGGAAAAAGGCAAGGCGAGGAGGGAGCGAAGAATGCCTTGCGGCGACAGAGGAAACCTACAGAGGGCTCCCTCGTCGCGGACTCCTCGGGATGAGGGGCGATGGGACGTGCCCCTCAGATGCGCTCGGGATGACCATTGATGACCATTATGGGAGGGGCTGAAAGGCGACGGAGAGATCCCTCGTCGCTACGCTCGCTTGGGATGACCCGATCGGAGAGAGGGCGACGGGCGTTAGGGGCGAGTGAGGAGGGAAAGAGAGAAGAGTGCCTTGCGGCGACGGAGAGGTCCCTCGTCGCTACGCTCGCTCGGGATGACGAGTGTGGGAGAAAGGGCGATGGGGCGTTAGCGGCGATTACGGCCCGAAAGCGCGAAGATGCCAGCCTGAAGGCTGGCGCTACACAAGCACAGCATGCCTTGCGGCGACGGAGAGGTCCCTCGTCGCTGCGCTCGCTCGGGATGACCAATGTGGGAGAAAGGGCGATGGGGCGTTAGCGGCGATTACGGCCCGAAAGCGCGAAGATGCCAGCCTGAAGGCTGGCGCTACGCAAGCACAGAATGCCTTGCGGCGACGGAGAGGTCCCTCGGCTGCGCTCGGGATGACCAGGTTTTTTTGGGGCGAGCAGCGCCTTGCGGCGACGGAGAGGTTCGAGAGGCGGTGGCGAGTGGCGAGTGACGAGAGGCGTGTGGCGAGAGAGGATGGGGCGTTGAAAACTGAAACGGTCGGATATAAGGTATCGGCCGCACGGGAATTCAAAACGGAGATTCCGGCTGAGTTGCTCTGCTCGTGGGGGCGCCGTAGATAGAGCGATTTATCTGGCGTCCCGGTGATCTCGTCTACAATTCTTAGAGACAGGACAGCGGTGCGGGGCGAGCATAGTTCTATAAATGAAAGGAAGGTCATGGAGAAGCAAGCAGGCGATCACGTCAACGGGAAGCCAAGTGAGACCGACGGAGCGGCCGCTAAGCCCACCTGGGCGCGCTCGGGCGAGTTTGTCACCGAGATGTTCGAGTACGACGGCGGACGGCAGGTGACGGTATACGTCCCGGCGGACCGGCCCGAAGCAATCGTCTTCGCGGGCGACGGTCAGCGAATCTCGAAGTGGTGCCGGTTGCTCGGGAAGGCCGACGTACCGTCCACAATGATCGTCGGCGTACATGGGCTGAGCGATGAGATGCTGCGGCTGCATGAGTACTCACCGGGATTTGAGCCGGAGCGGTTCGCGGCACATGAGAAGTTTTTCGTCGAAGACGTTCGGCGATGGACGGAGGCGCGGTTTGGCGTGGCGCTGCCCACTGAACGTACCGCAGTGTTCGGCGTCTCGGCGGGTGGAGAGCTGGCGCTCGCTCTTGGGCTTCGGAATCCACGTGTATACGGCGCGATCTTCTGCGCCTCGCCCGGCGGCGGTTACAAGCCGCCTGAGGTTATGCCGAGTCCGCTTCCGCGCACATACCTTGTCGCCGGAACAGAGGAGCCGTTCTTCCTCGGGAACGCAAGGAAGTGGGCGGACGCGCTGCGCGATGCGGGCGCGGACGTCGTGATGAATGAGCGAGCCGGATCGCACGGCGGCCCATTCTGGCGAGAAGAGTTCCCGCTGATGGTGGCGTGGGCATTCGGACGATGACCCATCATAAGTACGGCATGGGGATCAGCATGAGTTAGAGATGCCGGATGTCCGATGTAAACAGATTAATCCCGCTTCAAATATTTAGGACGTCTAGGCACGGCTTACCCGGCACGGTGGGCGGGCGTCGTTAAGGGAGTGGCGTGTGGCTAGTGGCGAGTGGCGGGAGAGGATGGGGCGCTAGCGGCGATTGCGGTTGGAGAGAGCGAAGAGTGCGTTGCGGCTACGGAGAGGCTCCTTCGCCGCGGTCCTTGCTTCGCCGGAGCTGCGGCGCCGGGCGGGCTCGATGACAACGTTAGGACGAAGGCTCGTGGTCCTCTGGACGCGGGCGCGCGCTTGGAGCGGCGGTGAGCGCGCGATACTCGGCCGAGAGCGTGCGAATCTCTGCCAGAAGAACTGCGTAGTGCGGATTTTTTGCGCTGGTGTGCTCCAGCTGCGTCCACAATTCCTGAATGCGCTGCAACTTCTGGCTTGCGACGTTCCCAATGTCCATGCGCCGAGTCCTGAATCGGGATGATTGCCTGAGGCCGATTGGATGTGATTTGAGCGGCGAAAGATACGGCGGCGTTGCGAATTGGGCGCTAGCGGCGATTGAGGACGGAAAGAGCGAAGAGTGCCATGCGGCGACAGAGGAAACCTACAGAGGGCTCCCTCGTCGCGGACCCCTCGGGATGAGGGGCGATGGGACGTGCCCCTCAGCTTCGGCCGGGATGACAACATTGGGACAAAGGCGCTACTGAAGATAACGGAGGAAGAGAGTGAGATAGCGTTTGAGATTTTGGGTGATGAGGAAATTTTCTTTTACGTGTTCGTGGCCCTGCGCGCCGAGGCGCTCGGCGATTTCGGGATGCGAAAGAAGATAGCGAATCTGATAGGCGCAGCCTTCGACGGAATGGCAGAGCATTCCCGTGTGTTTGTGAATCACCTGGGTGGGAATGCCGCCAACGGCTGAAGCGACCACGGGTTTTTTCTTCCAGAGAGCTTCGGCGACGGTGAGGCCGAAGCCTTCGCGCAGACTTTTCTGGATGACAATCGTGGAGGCGCGCTGAAAGGCGTTGATTTCGAGCGGGCTCCAGGGCGGCAGTTCGAGGACGTGGACGTCGGGATCGTCGCCGGCTTCGGCGCGGACTTCGGCGAGGACCTGCGCGCCTTCGGGATCGTCGGAGGCGCTGCCGCCGACGAGAACCAACTGGCAATCGTAATAGCGCTTCACGATGCGATAGGCCTTGATGACGCCGACGGGATCTTTGGCGCGATCGAAGCGCGAAACCTGCGTGAGGATGCGGCGCGTGGGATCGACCTGGAACCGCTCGAGGACGCTTTGAACAAATTCGGGCTCGAGATCGCGATTTTTTTCGGCCAGCGGATCGATCGAGGGATAAAACAAATATTGCGGAGTCGGAAGCTGGCGCGAGAATTCGGGCGAAGAAAAAATGGCGCCATCGTAGCGCGAAACGAATTGTTCGAGGAATTGCCACACGGCGGGATTGGGGCGCGAAAGATCGATGTGGCAGCGCCAGGTCCAATGGCCGGCATTCGGGGCGCGCGCTTCGATCAGCGCGGCGGGCTGCGGATCGTGGATCACGGTGAATTCGGAGTCTCGATCGAGCAGCGAGCGATTGCGGCGATTGCATTCGAGGAAAGTTTCGAGATCTTCGGCGGTGGGCTCGCGCGTATCGCCTTGCAGCGCGTTGTGGAAGAGCTTGGTGACGTCGAAGAATTTGGCGTCGCCTTCGAGCACGGTCCAGGCGATCTGCAGGCCGAGTTCATCAATGAGCGGCACCAGGCGATTCAGGATTTCGGCCACGCCGCCGCCGACGGCGGTGGAATTGACCATTTGGACGCGGCGCCCCTGCAACGGCCGCGCGAGGGCGCGCAGTTCGTCGATCTCGAGGACGCCGAGCAGCGGCACGTACTGATCGAGCGGAATCGAGTTGAGAGTTTGCACCTGCATCAGGATTGCCTCAATTCGCGGTCGATCAATCGCAGCATGACGTCGCGCGCGCTGTCGAGCGTGTTGGTGTAAATGTCGATGCGATCGATGTGATAGGCGAGCTTCTCAAGACCGAGCGAGCCGCGCAGCCACAGCGAGAAATCGTTAGTGCGCAGGCCGAGACGCAGCCGCGAAGCGATGAAGTGAAAATAAAACGATGAGTGGCTCAATTTCGCCAGGCCCTGCTTGAATTCATCGAGCGTGCGCGCGGAAACGCCGAGCGGCATGGTGACGTCCGCGTTTTCACAGAAGTAGAAACTTTCGAGCGCGGGCTGCTGCGCGATTTGCGGATAGGCCTTGCAATAATCGGTGACGTAGCGCACCAGATCGGCGCGCAACTCGGCGATCGAAACGTAATCGCGCACATCGAGCGCGGCCATCTGCTCGGCCAATTCGCCGCGGTTGGTGGCCGAAAGAACCCATTGCGCGAAATCGTTGGAAAAACCCTCGGTGAGAAAATGATGGATGCCCAGCGTTTGGAAGCAGTGATAGAAGATCGAAGCGTCACTGCATTTCTCGAGATCGGCGGAGAGATCGTTGAGGTCGCGCGCGACCTGATTGCCGATACCCACCAGCGATGCGACGGTGATGAATTCAAAGGGCTGGCGGTCCGCGCCGCCGGCGCCGTTGCCGCTATTTGAGTTGCTGCCGTTGTTGCTCACCGAAGCTCCTCGTCGATTTTCGCAAGCGCGGTTGTGACCTCCGCCGGGCTGCGCAATTTGTAGTGCGCGCGAGTGGGCCGGCGCGTGCGGCCGACGCGCACGGTGATGCCGCGGCGCAACGCGGTGAACGCGGATTCATCGGAGATATTGTCGCCAAAAAAAACGGGCAGCGTGCCGCGAGGGGAACCGTGATTCGACTCACTGCGCACGGCGTGGCCTTTATCGCGGAATTTTCGCGGCAAAAGCTCCGAATCTTCCCAGTTTTCTAGGACGCGCAGGCGGCCGCGGCTGGATTTGGCGATGGTGTGCAGCGCGGCATTGAGCAGGCGGCGCGCGGACGGAGCGGCGCGTTCATAATGAATGGCGAGGAGAAAACGCTTGTCTTCAAGCCACGCCGAGGTCGCTCCTGTGAAGTAGGTGCTCAGCAGCGGCCGCAATGCGCGCTTGGCTTCGGCGAGGGCCGCGCGGTCAGCACGCGAGATTTTGGTACGCGCGCCATTTTCCCAGCCGTACGCGCCGAGATATTGAACGCGCGGCAAGCCGATGTACTGGACGAGATCGGCCCGGCGACGCCCGCTGATGATCGAGAGGCGCACGCGCGGATTGCGCGCGAGGCGCTGCAAGATGCGGCGCGTGGCGGGCGCGACGCAAACCAGATCGGGGCGCGGCGCGTAGGGCACGAGCGTTCCGTCAAAATCGAGGAACAGCGCGATGCGCGGGGCGTCCGCGATGCGCCGGCCGACGCGGCTCCACGCGGAGAGCAAATGAGGGAGCGGATGCGCGGGCGCGGTCATGAGGCCGCCACGCGCTCGGCGCGCTCCGGCCGCGGCACGCGATCGATGCTGATGGCCTCAACAAACTTCGGCCGTTCGGGATGCTCGACGCGGATTTCGATGAGTTCAGACAGGAGCGTGCCGGCCCAGCGATAAATATTGTGCTCGCGAACGACGCGGCGCATGCGCTCCATGCGCTCGGCCTGCTCGGCGCGCGGCATTTCGATGGCCTCGCGAATTCGATCGGCGAGCTGCTGGGTGTCGTAGGGATTGACGAGAAGGGCGTCGACCAGCTCGCGCGACGCGCCGGTGAAATTGCTCAGGATCAGCACGCCGCCCAAATCGTCGCGGGCCACCACAAATTCCTTGGCGACGAGGTTCATGCCGTCGTGCAACGAAGTGACCATGCAGAGATCCGCCGCGCGAAACAGGCGAAAGATTTCGCTGTGCGTGTGATGGCGCTCGAGAATCACGATCGGTTTCCAGCGCGCGGTCTGGAATTTGGCGTTGATGCGATTGGCCTCGACGATAATTTCGCGCTGCAGGTCGTGATACGCGGGAATTTCGCCGCGGCTGGGCGCCGCAATCTGGACGAATGTGAATTCGCGCTGATAGGCGGGATAGGATTCGAGAAATTGTTCGATGCCGCGAAAGCGCTGGAGAATTCCCTTGGTGTAATCGGCGCGATCCACGCCGACGCCCAGAAATTGCGACTCGATGCCGTACTGTTTGCGCACGGCGGCGCGTTGTTCTTCATGTTCGCGCCCGGCGTCCTGTTGCTGTTGCGCGGAGGCGTCGTTCGCCGCCGCGGGTTCGGGAACTGCGACGCTGATCGGAAACGGGCGAATCAAGGTCAAATGCCCCTGGCGATTCACGGCGAAGCGATCCCATTCCGTGAGGGCCTCGAGAGCGCGATCGACGGTCTCGAGAAAATTGTTGCAATGAAACTGAGTGTGAAAACCGATCAGATCGGCGCCCAAAAGACCGTGAAGAAGCTCGCGCTGCCAGGGGCAAATTCCGAAGACTTCAGGATTGGGCCATGGGATATGCCAGAAGATCGCCACGCGCGCGTCGGGGCGCGCTTCCTTGATCAAGCGTGGCAGCAACGCGAAGTGATAGTCCTGAACGAGCACGACTGGAGACGCGGTGTGCTCCATCTCCTGGAGCACGGCGTCCGCGAATTTAAGATTGACGCGCTGATATTGTTCCCAGTCGCTGGCGCGAAAGATCGGCTGCGCGAACGCGGTGTGGCACAGCGGCCAGATGCCTTCGTTGGCGAAGCCGAAGTAGAAACCTTTTTCTTCTTCGGGCGTGAGCCACACGCGGCGCAACGTGTAGCTGGGCGTTTCGGGCGGCACGCGCAGGTGATCCTGCGCGTCGACCGTATCGCGGTCGGCGTCGCCAGAACCCTGGGCGATCCACGTGCCATCGCAAGAGACCATCACGGGTTCGATCGCGGTGACCACGCCGCTGGCGGGAACGATCGTTTCGATGGATTTTTCGCGGCGTACGTGCATGTACGGCTCGCGATTCGAGACAACGAATAGCGGACTGTCTTGGAGCTTCCCGCGAAGACTGACGCGCAGCCGCTCAGCGGTCCACTGGGATTCGGCGGTCTCGCGCAGACGCGCTTCGACCTCGGCGGCCGAACGCGCTTCATCCAGATTTCTCGCCAGGTGCGTGGCTTCGTTTGTGAGTTGCGCGAACATTTCACCGCCGACGGGCGGCTCGCCCGAGCGATGGCCCAGGCGCTTGGCGCGGAGCCAGACCGCGGTTCTGGCGAGCGGATCGCGGAACGTCCAACGGATCAAAAACACGGTGACGAAAACAATCAGGATGGTTTCGATGCCCGCGTTCATCATCGCGTCGCGCCAGGTTTGAGCGGTTTGCGCGTCGATGGTGCTCGCGTCATAAAAGAGAGCGAGCGTGCCGGTCACGTGGCCTTCGCGAAACAGCGGCACGGCGTAGATTTCGGACGAGACGCCTTCGACGCCGGTGAACTCGCCGACGCCGCGACCGAGTGCGGCGGCTTCGGTGGCCGCGTCGGGCGGAGTGCGCAAAGACGTCGCGAGCCCGGAGGTGATCGCGAGGGGCGCGCCGCTGTCGTCGTAAACGGCGATGCCGGCCAAATTGTCGCGGTGACCGAATCTTTCGACTACGCGCTGAAGATTGCGATCCGGCGCTCCATTGACGAGCGGTTCGACAGTCTCCTGCAGGCTTTCCGCCAAGGTTGCGGCGCGCGCGGTGAGTTCGTTGCGCAGCGCTCGCTTTTCAGATTCGGCGCGGTAGACGGCGAAAAGGAGGGAGACAAGGGCAACGCTGGCGATCAGCGGCAAGATGAAGCGGAGGTTGCTTCGCATCTTCCGTCTCCTCTCCGAACCAGAGCGCCGTCTGCGAATCCTCAATATCGTCTTCGATTCGCGTTACCGTCTCAATACAGGGAATCACTGATTTCGCTCTCGGCGCGCTCCACACACTCGCGTTGTTTCCCTTTCGATGCCAGTGATTCGCGGGACATCCCGAGAGTCGAGAGTCCGCGACTAACAAATTCAAACGGCGGAGAACGCCCAGGAGGAGCTTGGGGCGGGCTTCCCGCCCCAAGCCCGCGCTTGCCGCGCGGTGACGGCGTTAGTTGCTGGACTGAACGGTGACGTGCGTTGCGATTTGATTGCCACCGTCGGTGCGGAATTCGACCGTGGCCATCGCGCCGACGGCCGGCTTGCCATCAATCTTCGTGTCCGAATTGATGACGAAGACCTGCGTTTGCGGATCACTACCCGATTGAACCTCTATCGAGAGCGACGTGTCCGTCGCGGCCACGATCTTGCCGCTAGCGGTAGAGGTTGCGGTCGCATCGGGGCTTGGTTGAGTTGGAGACTGTTGGGAGTTCATGGAGATTGCCGCCGGGAGCGGGCGCGACCAAGCGGGCGCGACCAGCAAACCCAGGGATACGACACTCAGCAGAACTTGTTTGGTGAATTTCACTGCCCACCTCCTGAATTTATTCGGCTGAGGCCTAGAAGAGGAGCAACCCGCATTCCAAACAGAACAGAAAATCAAGTGAATCTCGTAAGTGCCAAAAAGATCAGACACATAAAGCGGGCTAAAAGGCCGCGGCGATTGGATTGCGCGTCTGCGACGTATGCAATTTTTTCCCACGGGCGCAGGAGTGGAGCAACCGCAGGACCGCGAGAGACCAGTTCGTTGGGACCAGAAAAAGTCGATCCCAAGGCCGAAGGGAAACGCGTTGCGTCGCGCGACGCGCTGGGTGACGCCCCGCGTTTTGCGGAGTACAATTCCGGCGAGCGTCGCGACGCAAAAGGTGAAAGGGAGATTCCCGATGACGGACGTGATTCAGCAAACGGTGGAATTCGAAGCGTCGCCGAAGACGCTGTATGGGCTTTACATGAACTCAGCGAAGCACACCAAAGCCACCGGGGCGCCGGCGAAAATGAGCGCGAAAGTTGGCGGAGCGTTTCGGGCGTACGGCGGAGCGCTGAGCGGGAAAAATCTGGTGGTGGTGCCGGGGAAAATGATTGTGCAATTGTGGCGCTCCACTTCGTTCAAGAAATCGGATGCGGATTCGATTTTGATCATGGTGTTCAGCAAGACGCCGTCTGGCGGGCGCGTGGATCTGGCGCACGTGAATGTTCCCGAGCACGACCACAAAGGTGTGAGCGAGGGATGGCTGAAATATTATTGGAATCCGTGGCGGGCATATTTGGCGGCGGGCGGTCGATAGGCGGGGCGGGTGGAGACGATTTACGGCAAGGTGCTGCGGTAACGTTGCAGGCGTGCGCGACATCTAAGAATTCAGATGGTCAGAAGTCTATTGGCCGGCTCGTCTCGATATCCAGCTATCGAGATAATTTGGGAAGCGCAAGTGCGATACACACGGCCATCTGTAGAAATGCGCTCCATGCAGCCGATCTAGAAAATACCTTCCGCGCAATTCAGGCTGCGGCGCGCGAATGGCGCGCGAACGAAAATCTCGAGAGGTGAAGCGAAATGCGACCTACAAAAAACATGTTCCGCTGGATGCTGCCGCTGCTGGCGGTAGCTGGATTGTTCCTGGCGCTGCCGGCGCCTTCTTCGGCGCATGCCAGGCGCCCGGCGCGCGCGGCGCAAATCGCCGTGGGAATCTCGGTGGGCATCGCGCCGCCGCCGCTGCCTTACTACGATCAGCCGATTTGCCCGGGCGATGGCTATATTTGGACGCCGGGATATTGGGCCTGGGACGGCACGGACTATTACTGGGTGCCGGGCACGTGGGTAGAGGCTCCGTTCGTGGGAGGACTTTGGACGCCGGGCTATTGGGGATGGGGCGGCGCGGCGTTTTTCTGGCATGAGGGATATTGGGGCCCAGAAGTCGGCTTCTATGGCGGGATCAATTACGGTTTCGGTTACGGTGGGGTTGGGTATGAGGGCGGACGTTGGAATGGCGGCGTGTTCGAGTACAACTCAGCCGTGAACCATATCAACGTCAACGTGATTCACAATACGTACGTGCAGAACGTGCCGAGCGTGCATCCGGGACGCGTGGCTTACAACGGCGGCACAGGCGGAATTCAGCGCCAGCCGAGCGCGCAAGAACGGGCGGCGGCGGGAGAACGGCGCGCGGGGCCGACGTCCGATCAAGCGCAGCATGAGCAAACCGCCCGAAGCAATCCCGCGCAGCATTACTCCGCGAATAAAGGACGGCCGGCAGTGGCCGCAAGCTCCAAACCCGGAGATTTCACGCACGGCGCGCAGCCCGCGGCTACTCGTCCCAGTTATCGGCCACCGGCAGGGGGCGCGAGCGGCGGGGGAAATACGGGACACGCGACGGGCGCGACGTCGCACGGAACGACGACCACGTCACATACAAACACGACACGTACGACGACGACGCACACAAACACGACGTCACGCGGGAGCTCCGCGCCGCACGGAAGTTCAGCGCCACACGGAAACTCGGCGCCGCATAGCGCGGCCCCGCCGCACTCTTCAGGAGGTGGTGGCTCACACCCAAGCGGTGGCGGCGGCGGTGACGACAAGGGGAAACACTAGTCGCGATTCGGACGTGAATCGAATCCCGCGGGTGAATCCCGCGAGAAAAACTGGCGAGCCCGCTGGCGCAATCGCGCGCTAGCGGGCTCGCCGTTTTTTATGATCGCGTTTACATGGCGCGAGCGGCGCGGCAGACGGATGGCGCGCTACAGGTCAAAGCACAGCGGAACGTCGACGACCACGATTCGGTCGTTGCCCTTGAGAAGCAGGAGCGCGCGCAGCGCCGCGGCGCGATTGTTCTGCAGGAGATAATCGTACCAGTGGCGCTTCACGCTTTCGGGGATCAGCACGGCGATGCGGCGCGTGGGATTCTGGCGCGCGACTTCCAGGATGTGATCCATGATCGGCGCGATGACCAGACGGTAAGGCGATTCCACGGTGAGCAGCTTCGGCGGCGGCAAGCCATTTTTTTTGGCCGGCGCCTCCACCAACGTGGGCCATTGTTGTTCGAGCGTTTTCGCGGACTCGTCATCTTCGCCGACGATGTGCAGCACCTCGATGTCTTTCGAGATCGTGAGAGCAAAGCGGATGCCGCTCTGGGCGACTTTTCCCCATCCGCGGATCGGCACGATGACCAGTGGCGCTTGGAGCGGCGTCGCGTCAAGCGGCGCGTCGCTGGCGACCATTTTCGCGGCGCGATCGAGACGTCCGTGCACGAAGGTCATGAGCATCAGCAGCGAAGGGATCAGCAGCACGGTGATCCACGCGCCGTGCGTGAACTTCGCAACCAAGACCACCAGAACCGTGATGCCGGTCGCGACCGCTCCCACACCATTCACGATCATGCTTCGCCGCCAGCCGGGGCCCCTCACGCGGCGCCAGTGGCTCACCATTCCGGCCTGCGAAAGCGTGAACGCCAGAAACGCGCCGACGGCGTAGAGCGGAATCAAGCGGTCGGTTACGCCGCCAAAAAAAATCAGGAGAGCGCCGGCGAGAAACGCGAGTACGTAAACGCCCTCAGAATAAACCAGGCGCCGGCCGCGAATATTGAAGCCGTCGGGCAGATAACCGTTCTGCGCGATGGCTCGGCACAGGCGCGGAAAATCGGCGAAGGCCGTGTTGGCCGAGAGCGCGAGCACAACCAACACGGAGCCGATAGCCACGTAGTAAAAGGCGCCTCGGCCGGCCACGGCTACGATGATCATGGAGAGCACGCTCTGATAGCCGGCCTGGCCCGGCTCGGTCGCGGTGATGCCGTAGGCGTGCACCAAGTAGGCGATCCCCGCAAGCAACACGATCAACAGGCCGATGATCAGCGTCAGCGTGCGCTGCGCGGTGCGCACCGTGGGATCGCGGAAGGCGCGCACTCCGTTGCTCACGGCTTCGACGCCGGTCATCGCCGTGCAACCGCTGGCGAATGCTTGCAGAATCAGCCAGACGCTCACCGCTTCCACGGCGTGGGTCGCGGGCGGCGGAGGCGCGATGACCGGAACGGGATGGCCGCCCGTGGCAATACATTTGAAGACGCCGTAGCCGATCGCCGCCAACAAGCTCAGCAGAAAAAGATAAGTCGGAACCATGAAAATGATTCCCGCCTCGCGCAGGCCGCGAAGATTGATGATGGTAATGAGCGCGAGAATCCCGAGACATATCTGGAGCGTGTGCGGGAGCAGGCGAGGCGCCGCCGAGACCAGCGCTCCGACGCCGGCGGAAATGCCGACGGCGACCGTCAAAACATAATCGATCATCAGGGCCGAGGCCGCCAGCAAGCCCGCATTCGGGCCGAGATTTTCGGTGGCTACGGTATAGGAGCCGCCGCCACCCGGATACGCCGCGATCGTTTGGCGGTAAGAAAAATAGACGATGACCAGCAGGACGATAATGCTGGTGCTGATCGGAATGATGTAGGTTGCCGCCGCGGCTCCGAGCGGGATCAGCAGCGTGAGCGCGGCTTCGGGCCCGTACGCCGCGGAGCTGAGCGCGTCGAGGCCGAATATCGGGAGACCTGCGGCGGTCCCCAATTCTTCGGCCCGCTCCATGTAAGTGGCGAGCGGTTTGCCGAAGCACAGATCGCGGAGAGTCATCTTGTTTTTGTCGGCTCTTGGCAAGGCAAGCCGGAACCCACGCTAGGTTAAGTTGTTTGCGGCGAAGAGTGAAACGAAAAATTGACGGAGCACGTTTTCCGCCAATTCGACGGGCAATTGCGTGATAGCATTCGCTCGCCTGGGAGGGCAGCCATGCGGCACGCGATGAACGCTCGATGCAGCTGGACCATTTTCGCGAGCATGTTGGCGACGACGCTGGCACTGTTACTCACCAGACCGCCAAACGCCCGCGCGCAATGGGCTGCGCTCGACCCGGTCGTCAGCGTGGCGCAGCAAACCGATGGCGCACTATTCACCATGAAAACGGGAATGCTGCGCGTGCAGGTCTGCGCGGATTCCATCATTCACATCGTTTACTCGCCGACATCTTCATTTCCCGATGCGCCGCCGTACGTGGTGACGAAAACGAGCTGGCCGGCCGCGCAGTTCACGATGCAAACGAGCGATAAAGACGTGGCGCTTTCGACCGCGCGCATGAAGATCACGGTCACGCTCGCGGACGGCAAGATTCGATTCGACGACGCGGCGGGGAAAAAACTGTTTCAAGAGGACGACCGGAGCATGACGCCGGTCGAGGTCAACGGTGAGAAAACTTACCGGTCGGAGATCGCCTCCGGACTGTGGGATTCGACCGAGGGATTTTACGGACTCGGGCAGCATCAGGCGGGCGTGTGGAATTATCACGGCGAGTCGGTCGACCTATCGCAAGACAATACGAATATTTCGGTGCCGTTTTTCGTTTCGAGCAATGGTTACGGCATTCTGTGGAACAACAGCTCACGCAGCCGCTTCAACAATCGCTTTTTGCACGCGCTGTACCTCAGTTCCGAAGTTGCCGACACCATCGACTATTATTTTCTCTACGGACCGGATTTCGATCGCGTGATTGCCGGCTACCGCGATTTGACGGGCCAAGCGCCGCTGTTCGGAAAGTGGGCCTACGGATTCTGGCAATGCAAGAATCGCTACAGCTCGCAAGAAGAATTGCTCGGAGTGGCGCACAAATATCGCGATTTGGACATTCCGGTCGACAACATCGTGCAGGATTGGTTCTGGTGGAAAACCATGGGCGAACCCGTGTTCAACAAAAACTACCCGGACCCGGCGGGCATGATCGCTGATCTGCATCAAAACCATTTTCACGTGATGTTTTCGTACTGGCCGTTTTTCGACCCAGGGACGCCCGTTTACGACTACATGGATGAACACGGCTTCTTCATCACGAGCAGCGTGGTGCCTGGATTTCATCCGTCGGGGCACGCACTCTATGACGCGTTCAATCCCGAGGCGCGCGCGTATTACTGGTCGCTGCTCGACAATCTTTTCAAAATGGGCGCGGACGCCTGGTGGCTGGACACCGACGAGCCAGAAACTGAAGGGCAAGAGACAAATCTTCTGGAGACCAGCAAAGTCGCGATCGGCAGCGGTGCGCGTTATGCGAATCTTTTTCCTTTAATGACCACGACTGGTGTGTGTCAAGGCCAGCGCGGCGCGTCGGACCAGAAACGGGTGTTCATACTTTCGCGTTCGGCGTGGGCCGGGACGCAGCGGAACTCCGTCACTGCGTGGTCGGGAGACGTGGAAGCGAATTGGCTGAGCTTTGCGCGGCAAATTCCGGCGGGATTGAATTTTGAACTTTCGGGGCTGCCCTACTGGACCACGGACATCGGCGGCTTCGTGACCGGACATCCGGACGATCCGGCGTATCGCGAACTTTTCGTGCGCTGGTTTGAGTACGGCGCGTTCTGTCCGATTTTCCGCGTGCATGGAACGCGCGTGCCGGACGTGAACGAGCTGTGGTCTTATGGTCCCGACGCGCAGAAAATTCTGACGGATTACGACCGGCTGCGCTATCGCCTTCTGCCGTACATTTATTCGGTCGCGTGGAAAATCACGAACGAGGGTTACACCCCGATGCGCGCGCTGGCCATGGATTTTCCCGGCGACGTGCGCGCGCGAAACATCGGCGATCAATTCATGTATGGCCCTGCGATCCTGGTGAATCCGGTGACGGAGCCGGGCGCGGCGTCGCGTCATCTCTATTTGCCGAACGCGAAGTGGTACGACTTCTGGACCGGCCGCGCGGTGACGGGCGGCGTCGCCGTGGATGCCGCGGCGCCGATCGAGCGGATGCCGCTGTACGTGCGCGCCGGTTCGATTCTGCCGATGGGGCCCGAACTCCAATATTCCACGGAAAAACCGGAAGACCCGATCGAGCTGCGCGTTTATGCCGGCGCAGACGGGAGCTTCACGCTTTATGAAGATGAGAACGACACGTACGACTACGAGAAGGGCGCGTACGCCACAATTCCATTCGCCTGGGACGATGCCGCAAGAACCTTGACCATCGGCGATCGCAAAGGAACATTTCCCGGAATGCTCAATACGCGAACGTTTCGGATCGTCTTCGTCGGTGAAGGGCACGGAATTGGAATCGGCGCTACGGACGAGCCCGATACGATCGTCACATTCAACGGCGCGCAAATCGTCGTGCGCCGGTAGCAGCACCGGCAACCGCTCGACGATCCAGTACCGACGCGCGTGTTGCTGCGCGGCTTTCATCAGAACTTTCGTACGGATTTGATTGCTCGCCGCGAACGCCCCGCCGGTGGCGTACCCTCCCGAAAGGCTCCCCGACACGCTCGCTGCCATCAACCACCTGAACGAAGGGACAGGTGGAGAGATGTGCCCTGAAACCTGGAACATTCGGGGCACGTTCCAATAGTTAGGGGCGCTGTTCTAGTTACAATTATTGAGCAACTCGCATCTAATATTTATACGAATGGTTGCTGCTACGGATGGCCATTCATAAGGGCAGTCGGCCTAAGAGGCTTTATGCGGAAGATATTGCTGGTGGCATTCATATCCGTTCTGTTGGGATTTCCGGCGCTGGCGCAACAGCAACAGGCGCAGCAGCAGCCTCAACAGCAACAGCAGACTGCGGCCGACCCCACAGGATCTGATCAGCAGGTGTTCATTCCTCCGCCAACGATGGCGCAGAAGGGCGCTTCGGCCAAGCCGGGCCCCGCGCAGACCGGCGCCACGCCGAACGGCTCGGGCAATGGATCGACCGTCGGCTCGAATGACCGCCTTTTTTTTGCTCTGCCCAACTTCGGAACGGTTGAGAACGCCGAGAACATCAAGCCCCTGACAATCAAGCAAAAATTTGATCTCCAGTGGCGAAGCACGTTCGATCCTGTCGAATTTCCTTACGTTGGCCTGCTCGCGGGCATCAGCCAGGCGACGAACAGCGATCCGGGCTACGGGCAAGGTGCGCTCGGTTACGCCAAGCGATACGGCGCGGCGTTTCTCGACAGTATCGACGAGAATTTCATGGTGGGCGCGATCTACCCGTCGCTGCTGAGAGAAGATCCCCGATACTATCAAATGGGCAAGGGCGGATTTTTCCGCCGCGCGGGTTATTCGGTCAGCCGGATTTTCGTGACGCGCACGGATTCCGGAAAAGCTCAGTTTAATTTCTCGGAGATCCTCGGCAGCGCGACTGGAGCGGCTATCGGCACAACGTATCGCGTCGGTAACGAGAGAAGTTTTGGCGACGCGGCGTCCGACTGGGGAACGCAGGTCGGATGGGACACCGTAGATAATCTGATGAAAGAATTCTGGCCGGATATCCGGCGTCAATTTCACCGCAACAACAGTTGAATAAATCCGCCGCGAAACCGAGAATCGAAGTCGAAACGCTGAGCGAGGGAGATTATCGCGTTCGCGTGATTGAGGGCGGAAGCGAATCCGCGCACCGCGTCACGCTGAAGGCGGAAGATTTTAAGCGCTTGGCCGGCGGCAAGGTTGCCGCAGAAGAACTCGTGCGGCGATCGTTCGAGTTTCTTTTGGAACGCGAGCCGAAGGAATCGATTCTCGCTCGCTTTGACCTCTCCGTGATCGCCCGCTACTTTCCCGAATACGAAAACGAAATCGCGCGCAGGCTGTAGACCCACTCGCGGCGGAGCGCCGCGCTGCACGAATCCGCGCTGCAGGTCGCAGCCCGTTCCCACTTTTTCGCCGCTTAACTGGCGCCAGCAATCTGCCGAGTTGGGACAATCGTTACGAATCGCGTAATCCGCTAATCCAAATCGCTTCCACCGTCGTACTGCTCAGTGTGCGGTCACATCCAAACAGAGAGGATTAATAAAAATGAAATCACGCTTGCTGGTTGCGGTATGTGCATTGCTGATGCTCGGAGGCGTTGTGGTTGCCGCTCAGAATGACCCGATGGTGGGCGGTGCGGCGATGTATCCAAGCAAGAACATCATCGAAAATGCGTTGAATTCTGCCGATCACACCACGCTGGTGGCCGCCGTGAAGGCCGCGGGATTGGTGGACACGCTCGAAGGCCCCGGCCCGTTCACGGTTTTCGCCCCGACGAACGAGGCGTTTGCAAAGCTGCCCGCCGGCACGGTGGACACTCTTCTGAAGCCGGAGAATAAGGACACGCTGGTGAAAATTCTAACCTACCACGTGGTCGCAGGGCGCCTGAGCACCGCCGACATTAAGAAAATGATCAAAGACGGCCATGGCAAAGCGGAACTGAAAACCGTGAGCGGTGGTACCATCACGGCCACCGAAGGCATGGACACGATGGGCAGCATGAACCACATGAGCAGCATCGTGCTGACCGACGAAAAGGGCGGGACCGCTTCCATCACGATCTCGAACGTCTACCAATCGAACGGCGTCATTCAGGTGATCGATTCGGTTCTCATGCCGAATTAGGTTCTCTGTCGCAAACGCAAACAAGCCGGGCGCGGGTACCCGCGCCTGGCTTGTTTTTGGAGCGCGCATATTCCGCGATACCTCTCCGCATTCCGTCCTCGCAGAGCAGTTCCACGCTCCTCGTCAAGCGGGTCATGATGGAAAGGCACAACCGTTTCCCATGAGTACTGGTACGATTTTTCCTGGCGCGCTGCCAAAAATCCAGTTGCAATCGAATTGGCCTGTGTTACTCTCCTCGGGATATCGGCGAAAAGGAAATTTTCGGAGTCAATATAATTGACGGGGTGGCGTAAATGAAAAAAGGAATCTTGGCGTTCGCTTTTCTAGCTGTGCTGGGCGTCCCCTTGGCTGCGACAGCGGATCCGATTACAGGCGTCCTGAACGTTACGGGGACGGTTGAGATTTCCTCAGGCAGCATCGCGTTCGCTAATGACGCGTTCTACATAAACAACCCTGCCACCTCGCAGCAAGGTGGTTTCACCGCTTTGGCGGGAACCCAGGGTATGATCGACAACATCACGAACCCGCCCGACACAACCGGCGCGCTTGACGTGCCGGACTTTATGACGTTCGACGCCGCTCCCAACATCACCTTTACTTTGACGTACCTTCTACCGGGAATAGACGGATCAACGGATTGTACATCGCCTATTCCAGCCGCTGGCCAAGTGTGCACGCCAGATCTGCTCGTTCAGTCGCCGTTCGATCTAGCCAACATGTCCGCCACGAGTTCAATCGCTTCGTTTTCGATTTTGGGAGTTGAAGTCGACAGCCTCACGGGCGACACTGTCCCGGTTACGGGAGTATTCACGATCCCACTGTCAGACGAGAGTTTCCAGAAGTTGCTCGCGACCATCGCCGGCGGCGGCACAGTCACGTCCTCCTTCGCCGCGCAATTCTCCACCCCCGCCGCTCCATCGCCAGCGCCGGAACCCGGCGTCCTGCTGATGCTGGCAATTGGCATGATGGGATTGGTAGGATTGAAATCAGCCCGGTCGACCGCAAGGAATTCGACAGAGAGCTGATACTTGCTTCCCGCGCGGGTGTTTCGCGGGTGGCTTACTCATTGCGAAGATTTTTTCTTCAGCACGCCCACCGGATAATACTACTGACAGTTTTCACTGCGGAGTAACCGACCGCGTCCGTCGGGCTGTGCCCTGAGTAGACCATCGTAGCCCTTCCTTCGCGCAGCAAAGGTTAGGGCTTTTCCGCTTTGCATTTCACCAGAACGCATTGAAAGTGGCGCGGCTGGAGGGATTCGAACCCCCGACCTAACGCTCCGGAGGCGTTCGCTCTATCCATCTGAGCTACAGCCGCGCAGGAAGAACAGCGAGCGTATTCATTCTAAGCTGGTTTTAAAAGAGGTTCAATCCAATCGCGGAGCTGATCGCGATTCTCGCGTCGCATGCAATCGCGCACGGCACGCGGCTCCGCCACGAAAACCGTGGCGACACGCCCCGCCAATCCCGTCAGCTTCCCTGCATCAGCGTCTTGATCTGGTGCGCGAGCTTTTCAATGCCTTCGGCTTTGTGAATCAAATCGAGCGAGAGCACCTCGGTGGTATCGAGCGAGTCCACTTGCTTTTTCAAATCCTCGGCCATCTGCAAAAGCGTGGCGGCATCGTGCTCGATATTTTTGCGATCTTCCTTGAGAATTGCGCGCGGGTTTATCGCCGGTGTCGCGTCCGGGTCCGCCTCAGGCACGTCGCCGGGGAAGGTCCCCGGGAGGGAGCCCGGCGAGCTGGCTCCGCCCATCCCCGGTGAGGATCCCGGTGAATTTCCCGGCGTGCGGCCGTTGGGATATTGGCCCTGCTGCTGAGCTCGGGCCCAGAGCGGGCTGCTGGCGACGGCGAGCCAGCCTGCGAGAAACACCCTGCGATCGTTGCGCATGGGGTTCCGACCTCCTTCGAGCATCCAAAGGGCTCACGGAGTCCAAAGGGACCGTTCCACAGCTCCCAGCCCGACAGGTTGGGGGCCGGATGCTATAATCGGCGCCTCGCCCATTATATGACTCTACCGGCCGTCAAATGGTTGAATTTCACGCTCGGCAACGGACTGCGCCTGTGCGTGATCGTTCTGCTGGCGTTTGTGCTGAACCGCCTTCTGCGCGCGTTCACGAGACGCCTGATCAAGGCCGCGGCGCCCGACGACAACTCGCGCACCGCTCAACTCCGCGAGCAGCATACGCGCACCATGGCCGGCGTTATCTACAGTGGCGGCAACGCGATCATCCTTTTGCTGGCCGCGCTGACGGCGCTGCCGGAGCTGGGCTTCAGCGTGACGCCGCTGGCGGCGGCCGCGGGACTCGCCAGCCTGGCCATCGGATTCGCCGCGCAAAATGTGGTGCGCGATTTCATCAACGGCTTTTTCATTGTGGTCGAAGAGCAATTCGTGGTCGGCGACATGATTCGCAGCGGCAATATCACCGGCCGAGTGGAACACCTCACGCTGCGCCGCACCGTGGTGCGCGATTCGTTCGGCGCGCTGGTGACGATCTCGAATTCCGATCTCGGCTCGGTGGCAAACCTGAGCCGCGATTGGAGCCAGATATTTGTTGACGTCACGGTGCCCGCCGGCGATTCCATCGACGCCGCGCTGGCGGCTCTCGATAAAGTCGCGAGCGCGTTTCGTACCGACGCCGCGTGGTCGGCCGCGCTTCAGGACGGCCCGCGCGTTCTGGGGATCGATTCGCTCACGCCAACGTCCGCCGTGCTGCGCGTGCAAATCCGCACCGCGCCCAGCCGGCAAGACGACGTCGCGCGCGAATTGCGCCGGCGCATCGTCTCGTACTTCGAGCAGGAACACATTGCTATCGGCGAAGTGCATCGCGTGGGGCTGCTGAGTGCCGGTTCCGGCCCTCGCGGTGCTGCGCCCGCGGCGAACCAATGAAACTCGAAGACGTTTTGGTGTCCGTCTGGCGGCAAGCGCTCGAGGAGAACGCGAATTTGGTGGAGCTCGATGGCCGGCGCTTCCCCGTTCGCCGCACCGCGCGCCAGCGGTTGCGCCAAGTGGATTTCGAGTTCGAGAAAGAAAACCTGCGAGGCCTCGAACAAAATCCCAACACGCGTTCTCGCTGGGCCGAGATGGCTCGCAACGGAACGAAGGTGATGCAGTTTCTTTCCGGCGGCCGATATCTGGCGAATGTTGCGGCGGGCAAAGTGACGTTCTACGGCAAGGCTGCGTCCGGTCCAAAAAAACAGCCCGCGCGGCCCGCGTAACGCCGCGCCATCCCCGGCTGCTCGCAGCAGCGCGAATCCGCGCGCGCGAGCAAAATTCGGATCAGCTAACGATCAAACCGTATCAGCCAACGCCGGCGTGAATCGGCTGCTTTAAGTCGCTCGGCACGGCGATCTCCACGCGATTGCGACCTCTTTCCTTGGCGCGATAGAGCGCTGCGTCGGCAGCGCGCAACAGCGCGGTCGGATCGCTCCCGGGCGCGTCGACGGTTGAAATCGCGCCTACGCTGAGCGTCATCCGCATTTGCCCCGTCGAGGTTTCGATCGGGTCACCCGCAACCGCCGAAGCCATGCGTACGGCTCGCTCTTCGGCGGCCGCGCGATCGCACCCCGGCAGCAGGATCAGAAATTCTTCGCCACCGTAGCGGCCCACCAAATCGTAGGCCCGCACCGCTTGTGTAATACGCCGCGCCGTTTCGCGCAGCACGTCGTCGCCGCTCAAGTGGCCGAGCGTGTCGTTCACTATCTTGAAGTGATCGAGATCCGCCAGCAAAACCGCGAGCGATCCGCCTTCGCGCGCGGTGCGCCACACCTCGCGCTGCAGCAGTTCGAGAATCGCGCCGCGATTCCACACGCCGGTCAGCGCATCGTGGCTGGCCTTGAAGCGCAGCACTTCGCGCGCCTTCACCAGATTGTCTTCGAGCTCGAGCACGCGCGTTCCCGCTCGGAGTCGCGCCCGCAATTCATCGGAATTGAACGGCTTCGTGAGGTAGTCGTCGGCGCCGGATTCCAGACCTTCGACAACGTGCCGCTTGTCGCTTTTCGACGTAAGCAGCACGACGTACACGTACGCGGCGAGCGGTTCAAGACGCAGCGCGCGGCAAACTTCCGGTCCATCCACCAGCGGCATCATCCAATCGAGAAGCGCCAAACGAGGCGCGTCGCGCGCGCGCAAAATCTCGAGCGCCGCCTGGCCGTCCGCAGCCGTCACGACGTCGTAACTCCACTTGCGAAGCAGCCGCACCGCCAATTGACGCGATACCGCGTCATCGTCGGCCACCAGAATCTTCATGGCACAACCTCATGGCTCGATGCCTCGAGTGGCGCCTTCAAGCGATCGAGCTCAGAGATCAACGTGGCGCGGCAACGGTGGGTCGCGACCGCGTCTTTCGCGTTCGCGTGATGCTCGAGCAGCAGCGCCGCGGCTGTCGCGGCGGGAGCGCACAGATTCGCCAACGCGCCGCGCAGTTTATGTGCCGCGCCCGCGAGAGCTTTGAAGTCGTTCGCCTCATCGGCGGCGCGCAGCTCTTTGTTGGCCTGCGGCAATTCGTCGAGGAACAGGCGCACGATTTCGCTCAAGAGGTCCTCGTCGCCCTCAACGCGCTCGAGCAGCCCGGCGCGGTCGAATATGGCTTCAGGTGCGCGGGCCTCCACCAGCGGCGCGTTGACCACGTTCGGCGCATCGTCTCGCCGATCGCTCGGCTTGGGGCGCTCCGCGGCGGGAAGCCCGGGGACCGCGCGCTCGAGTTCCGCGAACAAATCCTTCGTGCGGATCGGTTTCGTGACGAATCCGTCCATGCCGGCTTCGAGGCAGCGCCGGCGATCTTCTTCTCTCGCGTGCGCGGTGACGCCGATGATGGCCAGGTGCGTGCCCGTCGTCTCCTCCCGCTCGCGAATCATCGCCGTCGCGCGCAAGCCATCGAGCACCGGCATCTGGACGTCCATCAATACCGCGTCGAACGCGCTCAAACCGCGGAGGTCCAAAATATCGAGCGCCTCGCGCCCGTTCACGGCCACGGTCACCGAGTGACCGCGCTTTTCGAGCAAGCGCACGATCAACCGCCGGTTCACTTCGTTGTCCTCAGCCATCAGCAAGCGCAACGCTCGCGGCGAATCCGCCACATGCGCGCCGGACAGCGCGAGCGCGGGCCCAACGCCGATCGCGGCGGGCGCGCCGAGAGCCGTGAGAATGGCGCGGAGCAACGCAGATTGACCGATGGGCTTGACCACGAACACGTTGATTCCGAGCGAGCGACAGCGCGCCACGTCTCCCGACTGCTGATCGGAAGTCAACATCATGATCGTCACGCCGGCCAGTCCCGGCTCGTCCTTGATGCGCGCAGCGACGGCGAAGCCGTCCATGCCGGGCATGTGCGCATCGAGCAACACCAGCGGGAAACACCGCCCCGCGTCGCAAGCTTCGCGCAACGCCGATAGCGTCGCTTCGCCGCTCTCGGCCAGGATCGGCAGCATGCGCCAACTCTTTAGCATCTCATCGAGAATGAGCCGGTTGGTCTTGTCGTCGTCCACCACCAGCACGGACAATCCTTCGAGCGCCCGCGGATCTGCAACCGATTCGCGATTCGGTGCGGCCACTGCCGGTTGAAATCGTGCCGTAAAATGAAACGTACTTCCTTTGCCTAGCTCGCTTTCGACGCGAAGTGTTCCGCCCATCATCTCGACGATTCTCCGAGAAATCGTCAGGCCCAATCCTGTGCCCCCAAACAGCCGCGTCGTCGTGCCGTCGGCCTGCGCGAACGCCTCGAAGACCATAGCCCGTTTTTCCGGCGCGATTCCGATGCCTGTATCGCGCACGGTGAAGTGCAATACAAAGGGATCTCTCGAGCGTCTGTCCGGTTCAATCTCGACGACGACGCTTCCCTTCTCCGTGAACTTGATCGCGTTTCCCACTAGGTTGGCCAATATCTGCCCCAGGCGAACGGAATCGCCGGCCAGGAGTTCCGGCACGTCCGCCGCCACGCGCCCGGAAAGCTCCAGTCCCTTTTGGTGCGCGCGAACCGCCAGCGCCTTCAGCGTTTGATCGAGAAGCTCACGACAATCGAAATCGGCGGTCTCGAGGTCGAATCGGCCCGCTTCGATTTTGGAAAAATCCAGAATGTCGTTGACGATCCGCAGCAGCCCTTCTGCCGAAGACTGCACCATTTGCAGATATTCGCGCTGCTCGCCATCGAGCGGCGTGCCGAGCGCGAGCTCCGTCATGCCGATGATTCCGTTCATCGGCGTGCGAATTTCGTGGCTCATGTTGGCCAGGAATTCGCTCTTCGCGCGGCTGGCCGATTGCGCGGCAATGGTGGCAAGCTGCAGCGCCTCGTCAGCCGCGCGCCGTTCGGTGACATCGCGCGCAGCGCAGTACAGAAGTCCGGCATCAAGGTCCGGCGCGAAGCTCCAAACGAGCCACTTGTAGGAGCCGTCCCTGCATCGCACGCGGTTTTCGAAGCCGGTGAAGGAGATTCCGGTTGCCGTTCGCTCGAAAACCTGGCGCACCGCAATTTGATCGTCAGGATGGACAAAATCCAACACCGTTGAGCGCGTCAGTTCCTCGGGCGTGAAGCCCAGTATCTTCTCGCAGGATGGACTAGCCCGCCGGATCGTGCCGTCCAGGCCCGTTATGAACAGCATGTCCAACGAGACAGAGAAAAACCTCAGGCTTTCTTCTTCGGCGCGCTTCCGGGCCATGAACTCGCCGATCTGTCCACTCAGCGAAGTGATCACGGCGAGTAGCTCCAGGTCCGGATTGCGCGGCTCGGCGCTAAAGAATTCGAGCACGCCGACGACTTCCTTCTTGGAAGTGATCGGCACGGCGAATCCGCCACGAATCCCCACGACCACGGCGAGGCCCGCCGCGTATGCGTCCTCGAAAGCCTGCATGTCGTAAGCGCGCGTAACTTCCCGTGTCTGCCATGCCCGCCCTGCCAGGCCCACCCCGCGCGGGAAAACAGTAGTGCGCAACGACTCCAGGTCCGAAGACAGCGCGGATCCTGGCGCCCTCCATAAATCCACAAGCCGCAGGACGTTTTCGTTCTCGCGCACCTGAAGCAACACTCCGAGTTCCCACCCCGTGGCCTCGCAAACCGCGCGCAAGACTCCGGAGGTCGCCTCGGCGAGACTGGCGGATTCGGCCAGCACTTGCGTGATTCCGTGTTGCGCGTCTTTAATCCGTTCGGCGCGCACACGCTCCGAAATGTCTTGATAGATCACATAGCCACCACGCATCTGGCCATCTTCCATCAGCGGCACGGTATATAGTTCGACCGCCACGCTTGATCCATCCCTGCGTCGCTGCTCGGTCGTAAGATGAATCGATTCGCCACGCAATCCTTGCTGAACGACGGCGATCCCTTCAGGGGTATCGCCGCCCAGGTGAGTCAGTTCGGCCAGGGTCTTGCCCTCTAGCTCTGTGGAGGAAAAGCCGAAGAGCCGCTCAAACGCGGGGTTGCACATCTCCCCTCGGTTTTCGCGGTTCAGAGCGAGAATCGCCAGCGGGCTGTTTTCCACCAGCGACGTCAGCGAGTGCGTGCGCTCGTTCAGCGCCTGCTCGTTCCGCCGCCGCTCGCTGATGTCGAGGAACGTGACCACGGAACCAACCACCTGCTCGTTACGTCGTATCGGATAAGCCCAATATTCAGCGGGGAAACTCGTGCCGTCGGATCGCCACAGCACTTCGTTATCGACGTGCACCGGTATGTCGCACTGCGCGGCCTCCATGATCCAGCAGTCGCTTTCCGAATAGGGCCGGCCGTCGGCGCGCGTGTGATGAATCATCTCGTGCATCTTGCGGCCCAGTAATTGGCCCGCGTCGCTGTAGCCGAGCATGCGCAGGAAGGTGTTGTTGCAGAACGTGCAGCGCCCGTCGAGGTCCAGGCCATAGATGGCCTCGGCGGTTGAATCAAGAAGCAGGCGCGTGCGCTCGTCGCTGGTGCGCAGCGCCGCCTCGGTCAATTCGCGCGCCGAAATTTCCTGCTGCAACTCGCTGGTGCGCTCTTTCACGCGCGCCTCGAGGTCATCCTGCGCGTGCAGTAGTTCGCGGTCGCGGCGTCCAATCTCCGAAAGCATTTCGTTGAAGCCGTCGATCAGCACGCCGACTTCCCCGCCGCTGTTGCGCGCCGCTCGCACGGAGAAATCCTTGTGCGCCGAGATGGACTTCGCCGTCGATGCCAGCGCGCGAATCGGTTCGGAGATCGAGCGTTGCAGTCGCGCCGCCACCAGGATCGCGCCAACCATCAGAACCACCAGAGTGGCGCCGTAGAATTCCAGATCCCAGCGAATCACCGCGGAAAGTTCGGTCAGATCCGACGCGATGGTCACCCGGCCGATGTCTTTGCCGTCGAGCACGATCCTCTGTGAGACGCTCAGCTCATCGCGTGTGAACTGCGTCGCGTCCGCCTGTGCTGGCGGAAGCGACGGTCCGCAACTCCGCTTGTCCTCTAAGTACGAGGAAAAGAGCCTCCCCTCCACGTCATAGACGCACGCCGCGACAACGTGCTCTCGGTAGCGCAGCTGAGAGAGTACGTCCCGCGCCGCTTCCGGATCATCGAATGCCAACGCCGCCGTGCTGCTTGACGCCACCACGCGCGCAATCGTCTGCAGGTCGTGCACGGAAGCGCGGCGATAGCTGTAGACGTCGTAGGAGACGAATGCGACGCACGCGGCGACCAGCGATCCGCATGTGATCGCCATGACGATCACGCTCAACTTCGTGCGAATCGTGAATTGCGAGAAGCGCGCCACGCTAGTTCGTCCCCGCCCCGGGACCCTCGATCACTTCCGACGCCAGTTGCAAAAGATTGGCGCTGACCTTGATCCCCGCGCTTTTCACAGCCCTGTCGTTCACCGCGATACGCACCTGGTCGCCGTTCCTGGAGAACTGAATCATCCCGCCCCAGCCCAGAAAGCCGTCTGCGTCTCCCACCGTGAGCACGCTCGATCCGCTGAGAGATGCCAAAACCTGCGCCACCTCCTTCTGTTCTGACGAGCCGATGAAGAGCATTTGGCACGCTCGCAAATCGTCTCGCGGGCGTGTCTCGCGGACCTCAATCGCACGGCCGTCCACCGATGTCTCGGACGCGAGGCGAGCCAGTTCGATCCCGAAAGGATTTCTGCCGAGAATGGCGATCACGAACGGAGCCTTGGGGCTTTGAAACGCGCTGCTGGGCCACACGATGAACCGCGAAAGATTGATCACGCACCCAGCTTCCGCTTGTATCGATTGCTCGGAATCCGAACAGGCGCCCGTCGGAATCAGGCCGATCGCGACTAGCACGCCCAACACCACGAGCGATCTTCGGATGGACGCGCCACGCATGGTTCCTCCGCAAATGAAAAAGCAGTTTCGCGGCCAAACCGCGCACGCACGCGGCTTTCCTAATGCTGTAAGTGTCGCGGGCTAAGTGGTTTCCATCGGTGCGAGCATGAATACCGATCGGTAGAGTACGGTAGGTGTTTCGAAGCGAACCCGTCTGCGCCACACCGGCACAGCGGTTCGCGTCTTTCGGCCGGCACCGACGCGTTCAGCGTGCGGAAGTTCGACTGAGAGTTCGAATCGTGGGCTTTTAATCAGGGTCGCGAAAGACGATTAGCGAAGAAGATCTTCGAGTTTTACGCGGCCTTCGGTCTTCGCGTCGCGGTATTTCACGATCACGCCGGCCTGCAGCGCAAGTCCCCACTTGCGGCCGACCGGGTGCGTAATTGCGCGCGATCCGGGAACCACGATCGCGCCTTCGGGAATCACCAGCGGCGCATCGTCGCAGGCCGTATACGTCGCGTCGCGCACAAGATCATAAACCGGCGTCGAAGCATTCAGGATCGTGCCCGTGCCGAGCACCGCGCCGCGCTTCACCACGGTCCCTTCGTACACGCCGCAATTGCCGCCGACCAGAACTTCATCTTCAATGATCACCGGCAGCGCGCCCACCGGCTCGAGCACGCCGCCCAACTGCGAGGCCGCCGAGATGTGACACTTGCGGCCCACCTGCGCGCAACTCCCCACCAGCGCGTGCGAGTCGATCATGGTGTCTTCGCCCACGTACGCGCCGGCGTTGATGTACATCGGCGCCATGCAGATCACGCCGCGCGCGACGAAGCAACCGTCGCGAATGCTCGAGCCGCCCGGCACGATGCGCACGCCGCTCTCTGTCGAAAATGCGCGCACCGGGAATGTGGATTTGTCGAAGAACGGCTGCTTGGCGCGATCGATGGACATGTCCATGATTACGCCCATGCGAAATCCCAGCAGAATTCCTTTTTTCACCCAAACGTTTACACGCCAGCCCGTCTTCGTTGAAGGATCGGGCTCAGCGGCGCGCGCTTCCCCGCGATTCAATAGATCCTTGAACGCTTGGAACACGCGGAAGTGCTCGTCGGTATATTTCGACGTCGGATGATCGAACAACGTCTCGATCAGCGGTTCAATTTCGCGCGGCTGCATGAACCCTCTCGACCAATCCGAGCGCCTCGAGCACGGATTGCAGACGCGCCACCGTTTCCGGCTTCGGCGCGACCAGCGGCAATCGCCAAACTGGATCGAGCAATCCCATCAATCCCATAGCAGCCTTCACCGGCCCGGGATTGGTTTCGATAAAATTCCCCTCCATCAGCGCGAGCAAGCGCCGATGCAGCGCGCGCGCCGCGACGAAGTTTCCTTCGTTGCACAGCCGCGCGAGTTGCGTCATCTCCGCCGGCGCTTCGTTTGAGGCCACCGAAATCACGCCGCGCCCGCCCAAGGACATCAGCGGAAGCGCCATCGCATCGTCGCCGGAGAGGACCACGAAATCCTCCCGTACCGTAGTCAGGATGGCGCCCATCTGCATGATATTGCCGGAGGCCTCCTTGATTCCGACGATGTTGTCGATCTCGGACAAACGCTTTACTGTCGCGATCTCGATGTTGATGCCCGTCCGGCCCTGGATGCTGTACAGCAGGATCGGCAACGACGCGCTGGCGGCGATGGCCTTGTAATGCTGGTAGAGCCCTTCTTGCGTCGGCTTGTTGTAATACGGCGAAACGGAGACGATTCCGTCCACGCCCATGGCCGCAAGGTCTCGCACCAGCGCGACCACTTCGGCGGTGTTGTAGCCGCCGGCGCCCGCCACGATCGGCACCTTGCCCTTAGCTTCTTCGAGCGTGAGCTCGACCACGCGCAAATGTTCCTGCCGCGTGAGCGTCGGGCTCTCTCCCGTCGTGCCGCACGGGCAAACGAAATCGATTCCCGCCGCCACTTGCCGGCGAACCAGCGCGCGCAAGGTCGCCTCGTCGAGCGAACCATCGCGCCTGAACGGTGTGACCAGTGCCGTACCGCATCCTGTAAACATCGCCTGCTCCTATCCGAGAATCCCGCGCGCTTGAAATTAACGCAGCTCGCCCAGGATCTCCTGAAACTCGAATAAACCTTTTTTCCCGATCACCCAGCGCGCCGCCTGCAGCGCTCCCTGCGCGAAGCCTTCGCGGCTGCGCGCCGTGTGGCGCAGCGTGATGGTGTCGCCCGGTGAATCAAATCCGATTTCGTGCGTGCCGGGAACCGAACCCGCGCGGCTTGCGGAAAGATCGATCGGCCGCTCATAGCCGTTCTTCTTCATCGTTTCCGCCAGCTTCAGCAGCGTGCCGGATGGCGCATCTTTTTTCTGCGAATGGTGCATTTCCCAACCCCACGCTTCGTACTCCGAATGCATTCCAAAGCGCTTCGCCGCTTCCGCCACAATTTGCACAAACAAATTCACGCCCACGGAAAAATTTGGTCCATACACCACGCCCGCGCCGCTGCGCTCCACCGCCGCGCGCACAGACGGCAATTCGTCATACCAACCGGTCGTTCCGACGACGGTGTTCACGTGAAGCGACGCCAGACGCCGAACATTTTCTGCCGCAGTCGCCGGAGACGAAAATTCAATCGCCGCGTCCACGCCGCGCAGATTCTCCGCGGTGATCCCCGCGCCGCCGGCGTTGTCGTGAATGTCCAGGCGCACGCGCACCTCGAAGCCATGCTGCGGCGCGAGCGCCTCGATCATGCGCCCCATCTTTCCGTATCCGATAATTGCCAATCCCGCCGCCATTGCTTTGTCCTCGTCCTCCGAAAATCTCAGTCGCCGCCCGCGCCATTCGCCAGCAACCGCTTCACGAGGCGCTCGTACAAACCGACCGCCTCCGACAACTCGCGCTTCGCCACGCGCTCTTCGTCCGTGTGCGCCACGTGAATGCTGCCGGGACCGATCAAGCACGGCGCGCCCCAACTCCCGCCGAATGCCGGAATATCCGTCGCGAACGAAACGACCGACGTCTCAAAACCATCAATCGCGGAAAGCCGCACTGCTGGAATGCATATCACCTCGCGCAGTTCGGCGCGCCCTTTCACAGCTTCGGCGACGGCTGCGCGCAGCGGCTCGGGATCTCCCACGATGCGAAACAGGATTTCGGCCTGCGCGTGATCGGCCACCACATTTGGCGCGCGCCCGCCGGAAATCGTTCCGATATTGAGCGTACTGGCGCCGAGCAAAGGATCGTGCGGCAACGGAATTCTGCGAATTTGTTCGAGGGCGTCCAGAAGCGAATGGATAGCGGAATGGCCGAGCTCCGGATACGCCGAATGCGCCATGCGCCCGTGCGCCACAATTTCAAAACGCAGCGCGCCCTTTGAACCGAGCACTAATCGGTTGTCGGTGGGTTCGCCGTTGATCAGGTAACGCGAGCCGCGCGGATTTTGCGCCGCCACGTACGCTCCGGCGCTGTTGCGCTCTTCACCGACCACAAATAGCACGCCAAATCCGCGCGTGCCCGCCGCCAGCAAGCGCTCCGCCGCCGAAATCATCGCCGCGATAATTCCCTTCGCGTCGCACGATCCGCGCCCGCGAACGAATTCGTCGTCTTCGCTCGATGCGAATGTCGGCGGCACGGTATCCATGTGCGTCGATAGCGTTACGCGCGGCTCGCCCCAATGCGCGAACACATTGAAGCGGCCCGGCTCGACATTCATGCGCTCGATTCGCCCGCCATGCGTGGCAGCCAGCGTCGAAAGTTGCGCGAACAGGAACTCGCCCACCGGGCCTTCGTGGCCGGAGATCGACTCGATGTCCACAAGCGCGCGTGTTAGCTCGAACAGTTGCATCGTGTCACTCAGAATCTCAAAACTTTCAGGACGGAGACGCAGAGAGAAGGAAAACCGCGAGGAAGGCTCGGGTCGTCGCCTCTCGATAGCGCTCCATCCGTTTGTGACGGATGACAGTGGACAGGCCTTAGACCTGTCCCCCAGTCGCGCGGGGCGTCAGCTGCCCCGACGACTTCGGCGGACCCTTCCTGCTAACTGCCCTTTTCGCCCGGCGTCCGATGCTGCTCGGAACCGCTCGCCGGGCTACTCGTGGCGTCCGCACCTCTACCAAGAACGTAAACAGCGTACCTGAGGCGCCGACCGCATGTCAACGGATGGTTGCGAAAACGCCTCGACGGCCAATCGGCGCTCGGTCTTCCGCGGCGTAGAAACTGTCGATCGGCGGCGCGAGCTTGCGCCGAGTGACGCCGCAGTTTTTATGTTTGATAAACCGGGGTTATCAGCATAGAATGCGCTCGGCTCTCTTCCCAGCAAGCACCGGCACAACTCACCTCGGGCAATCATCTGCACGAATCGAGAATGAGTTTTGTGCGCCGAACTTGGAGCGTAATGCCGCCAAAAGTCGTACTGCTTAATCCGTCGATGCAGACGGCCGGGTACAGCATCATCACGCCGCGATGGCTATTCGTGATCGCCGAAGCCACGCCGAGGGATATCGTCGGCGATCCGATTCTGGTCGACGAATCCATCGAAGAATTCAATCCCGACATTCTGCAACCGGGCGACATTGTGGGCATTGGCATCACGACCGGCAACGTCGCTCCGGCATACGAAGCGCTGCGCAAAGCGAAATCGCGCGGCGCGACGGTGATCGCCGGCGGCATTCACCCCACGATTTTCCCGGATGAGCCGATCGAAATGGGCGCCGACGCGGTGGTGACCGGCAACGGCGACGTTGTCTGGAGCACGGTGGTGCAAGATGCCGTGCGCGGCACGCTTCGCAAACATTACGCGGGCGGGCGCGTGCCGGGAGACGGCTTGCTCAAGGCGCGCTGGGATTTGCTCGATCCGCGGCACTATATGTTCGCCACGCTGCAAACCGTCGCGGGATGTCCCGAGAATTGCAGCTTCTGTTCGGTGTGGGTGACGGAGGGACGCACGCCGCGGCATCGCCTGGCGGACAAGATCATCGAAGAAGCCAACGAATTGTACGACCGCGGATTTCGCTTCATCGTGTTCGCCGACGACAATTTCAATCCCTCGACGCTGGGCCGCATCGCGCGCGAGCCGAGCCCGCAAAAAAGAAAAGAACTCGAACACATCCGGCAGGAGCGCCTGGATTTCTTCGATGAATACGACCGGCGCGTTCCCAAAAATCTGTACGCGTTCACGCAAATGACCGTCGAAGCGGTGAGCGACCCCGAGTACCTCACGGCTATGCACGACAAAATGAGGATTCGCGGGGCGCTGGTGGGCGTCGAATCGTTTTCCGAAGAGGGACTGAAAAGCGCGAACAAGCAGTGGAATCCCACCGGAAAGAAAATGGTGGAAACCATCCAGAAAATTCAGGACGCCGGAATCTGCGTGCTGAGTTCGATTATTTGCGGACTCGAATCCGACACCGTGGAAACGATTCGCACCATGCGCGAGTTCGCGCTCGAATCGGGAACCATGCTGGCGCAATTTCCGGTGTATCACCCATATCCGGGGACCAAGGATTTTTACGAGATGGTCACGGACATCAAGAATCTGGAGAAGCCCGGATACACGCCGAAACATCAGACGCGAATTCCCGAAGAACGATTCTGGCTGAAGAACGTGAATCCGCTCGATCGGATTCACCACGCGAATATCAGCCGCAAGGATCTGCTGACGGAAAATCAAAAATGTTGGAATTCGTTTTACTGCGTGAGGCAGGCGTGGAGACGCGTGGGAATGGGACGGCCGGGAACGTGGCCGCTGTTCGGAAAATTTACGTACGTGATGATGTGCCTGGCGTTCCGGCGAATTTACGGCGGACAGGGAATGGCGGCGGATGGCGTGCGCCGCAAGCGACTGGGACTCACGACGAAAATCATCATCAAACTCGGCTTGAGCACGTATAACCATTTCTACCGCAAGGAATTGGGCGGCCGCATCGGAAAACCGTGGGCGGGGCCGGCGCATCCCTCGCTTCATCCTTCGGCGCAAGCATCCGTTCAGCCTTCCGCCGAAACGCCTGTGGCGCCGAACTAGCGCGCCATTCAAGCAAATCGCTCCAGCAAACCGTTCTGCCGAACCTCACCAGCAAATAACGATCAGACCATGCCGCCGGCGCGGCCTTGCGTCAGATTCCAGAGCGTGGCGACGAGAGCGTCGCAATCCTCGCGCGTGTTGTAGAGGGCGAGCGAAGCGCGCACGCTGCTTTCAAGACCGAAGCGGCGATGAATCGGCTGGGCGCAGTGATGGCCGGCGCGGACGGCGATGCCTGCGGCGTTGAGCGCGGTGCCGACGTCTTCATTGCGGAAACCATCGAGGATAAAGGAGAGCACGCTGGTTTTTTCCTTGGCCGTGCCGATCAGATGAAGTCCGGGAACGGTTTGGAGAGCTTCAATCGCATATTCCAAAAGATCGTGTTCGTAGCGCGAAATGTTGTACATGCCGATGCGCTCGATGTAATCGATCGCCGCGCCGAGGCCGACGGCGTCGGCAATGCTGCCGGTGCCGGCTTCAAAACGCTGCGGCGGATCGCTGTAAACGGTTTTTTCAAACGTGACATCGGAAATCATGCTGCCGCCCCCTTGCCACGGCGGCATGTGTTCGAGAGTGTCGAGCTTGCCGTATACCGCGCCGATTCCAGTGGGCGCGAAAACTTTGTGTCCCGAGAAAACATAAAAATCGCAATCGAGCGATTGCATGTCGGCCTGCATGTGAGAGACGGCTTGCGCGCCGTCGAGGAGAACTTTGGCGCCGACGCGATGCGCGAGCTCAATCATTTTGCGCGCGGGAGTGACGGTGCCGAGCGCGTTTGAAACTTGCGCGAAGGCCACCAAACGCGTGCGCGGGCCGAGCAGCTTGGCATATTCATCGAGAAGGATTTGGCCCGAATCGTCGACGGGAGCGACTTTGAGGCGCGCGCCCTTTTCTTTGCAGAGCATTTGCCAGGGCACGATGTTGGCGTGGTGCTCAAGCCAGGTGATCACGATCTCATCGTCTTTCTGAATGTTCTGGCGTCCCCAGCTTTGCGCGACGAGATTGATGCCTTCGGTCGCCCCGCGCACGAAAATAATTTCGCGCACGTTTCCGGCGTTCAGGAAGCGGCGGACTTTGGCGCGCGCGCCTTCGTAGGCGTCGGTTGCGCGGGCGGCGAGTTCGTGAGCGGCGCGGTGCACGTTGGAATTTTCGTGGGTGTAAAAATAATTCAGGCGATCGATCACGGCTTGCGGTTTTTGGGTGGTCGCGGCGTTATCGAGCCAAACGAGCGGGTGACCATTGACGCGCTCGTTCAGGATCGGAAAATCGCGGCGAATCTCTCCGATTTCAAATGGGCGCGAAGACAAACCCAGGTCGGGGATGGACACGGCTTCCGAGCGCAGCGGCTCGACGACGGGAATGACGTCGACGGATGTGAGCTGGCGGATTCCGTGGACGAAAGCGTCGAAGGTCGGTTGGGCTGTGGCGTCGGGGCGCTGCCAGGATCCGGCAACGAGCGGCGCTGATAAAAATTCGGCCCCTGAAAGCGGGATCGCGGTGGGAATTCCACCGGCTGAGGCGGCGGATTCTTTCTCGGGAGCTTTCGTCGATGTGGCCGGAGGCTGCGAGAGATTGTGCGCGGGGGCGGCGTAGTCGGTGAAAAGCGGGCGAGCATTTTCCAGGAACGAAAAGGAAGTGGGGACGCTTGATCCGGCGAAACCGGATTGACCGGGGAATTCCGGGAGCGACACCGCGGGGATGGACGGCTGAAAAAGTGGCACGGTTGGCGAGAGAGGGACGGAGGATTCTCCGACGCCGGAAATCGCATCGATGAAATCGGATTCGGTCAGGTCGGAAGCGCTGGGCGGGGCCGCGGCCGGAGCGGATTCTGCTGCGGCGGGGAGCGACGAGGCGTCAGCTACCGATTCGTTGCCGGACGGTTGAGAAAAGCCGGGGACGGCGGTGAAGAATTCGGTGGCCATGCGCGCGAGAACGGCGGGATCGGGCAAGTTCGCGGGCAAAGCCGCACCGCTTGTCCAGTCACTGGCGCTCGCACCGCTCTTTTTCGCGGCGGGCTTAGCGGCTGCGGGCTTCGCCCCGGGCGCTGCGGATTTTGTGTCACTTCGCGTCATGATAGTTGCCGACTTCAACGTCTTCGAGAGCGGCGATGGCGTCGTCGGTGAGAATCGCGGCCGAGCAATAGAGCGAGATCAAATAGGACGCGAGCGATTTGTTGTTGATGCCCATGAAGCGGACGGAGAGGCCGGGCGTTTGCTCGCCGGGCAAACCGGGCTGGAAAAGACCGATGACGCCCTGTTTTTTTTCTCCGACGCGCAGAAGAAGAATATTCGTTTTGCCCTTTTGACCTTTGGGCTTGGCCTGTCCATCGACGTTCAATTTCTCGGTGGGGAAGATGGGGACGCCGCGCCAGGTGACGAACGGCGAACCGAAGAGCGTGACGGTGGGCGGAGGCACGCCGCGCAGCGTGCATTCGCGGCCGAAGGCGGCGATGGCGCGGGGATGCGCGAGAAAGAAGGAAGGCTCTTTCCAAACTTTGCTGAGCAATTCATCGAGATCGTCGGGCGTGGGCGAGCCTTTGCGGGCCTTGACGCGCTGCGAGGGCGCGACGTTTTTGAGCAGGCCGTAATCGTCGTTGTTGATGAGCTCGCTTTCCTGGCGCTCCTTGACGGTTTCGATGGTGAGGCGAAGCTGTTCTTTGATCTGATCGTAAGGATTGCTATATAGATCGGAAACGCGGGTTTGGACGTTCAGAACGTTGGAGATGGCGCAGAGCGTGTATTCGCGGGGCTTTTCGTCGTAGTCGACGAAGGTCTCCGGGAGCGTCTTTTCTTTGGGCTCGGCGCCGCCGCAGGCCACTTCGACTTCTTCTTCGTTGACCACGCGATTCACGCGGAACGTGCCGGCTTCGAGCGGTTTCCAATCGAGCAGGCGCACGAGCCAGCGCGGCGTGATGGCGCCATATTGCGGCGGAGTCTTGGTGATATTTGCGAGCTGAAATGCTGCGCGGTCGCCGAGCGCGTGGTGCGGTGTGTTATCAGGCATCAGAAATCCCCTTTTGCGGAGTGCGAAAATTGGCTTTCGAGGCGCTGCCATCGAGGGGCAGCAGTCCGATTCCGCGTGCGCCCGCTATCGTAGCAGGAATGCGCGGGTTGGTGATAATCGAGAGGGGAGGGCGCGACGGAACGCGCGGCGATGGCGCGGATTGGGCCGGCGGGGAGGAGCGAGGTATATATACCCCCCTATGTTTTGCGTAAAAAGCGGAAAACAAAGGGGATGCAGGGAAAGAGTGCGGATGAGTGTGAAAACACAGGGATGTAATCTTGAGTGGAATCAATGAGTTGCGCACTCTTTTGCAAGAGTGTGAAAACAAGGCGCTTACAGGGGCAAAAAGTGAGGAGAAATGCGCAGTGAGAGACTCATTGGCGGAGGCGGATGGAGGCGCGAAGGCAGCGCGGGCGTGAAATCGCGGATTTTGTTTTGCGGTCACACCACCTTATAGCATGTAAGTCAATACATGTCCAGAGTAATTTGTGAGTATACCATTCGAAAAGTCTGTGGAAATCGATTCGAATGGGATGTGTGGGTGCGGCAAATGCAACTGTCGGAGCCTTAACTTCGAGCGTAGGATTCGCCGGGCCTGCTTCTGGCACTCATCACGAGCTCGTTGCGGGGCGCGGAAACGAAAGCGTCGAATCGAATAAAGCGCAAATCGAGAATGGAGAAGGAAAAGTGCGTGAGAAACGAGTTCGAGAAGTGCAATTTTAGGCCTTAGGATTTTCCCGTAGCCGCCGAAAAGGCCATGCCGTTGAGAACGTCGCTGGAGGCTTGAAAAGCGAAACAGTCAAATGTAAATTGGCGGTCGCCGAAAGGTCAAAACGGAAATTGCGGATAAAATGCCGCTCAATCGGAAAGGCTGCGAACTAGCCGTCTCTTCAAAACGTCGGAGGGAGCTTTAATGAATCCAAACAAAGCGTTATGGGAAAAAGGCGATTTCACTGCGCTTTCCTCGGCCTTCATGCGCCCATCGGGAGAAGCCTTGGTGAAGTCTCTAGGCGTCTTGCCTTCCATGCGGGTTTTAGACCTCGGCTGCGGAGACGGCACCACGGCTGTCCCTCTCGCCCGTGCCGGGGCCGAAGTTCTGGGAATCGACATCGCCTCAAATCTGGTGGCTGCGGGAAATAAGCGCGCCGCTGAGGCCGGACTTACCCGATTGAAATTCCAAGAGGGAGACGCCTGCATTTTGGAAGGCATCGCCGATCGATCCTTTGATTTGACCATCTCCGTCTTTGGCGCGATGTTTGCTCCCAAACCGTTCGATGTGGCCAAGCAGATGGTCCGGGTCACAAAGCCGAGCGGCCGCATCGTGATGGGCAACTGGATCCCAAACGATTTGACTTCATTCGTCTCGCAACTTTTGAAGATCAGCTCGGCCTTCACGCCTCCTCCTCCGGAAGGCTTCATCAGCCCAATGACCTGGGGCGTCGAAAGCCACATTGTCGAGCGATTTGGCCAGGCCGGCGTGCCCAAGGAAAAAATTTCCATGGTCAGAGACACCTTTGTGTTTACGTCGCCTGAGCTAAGCCCAACGGATTTCATCGAGATTTTCCGGCGATTCTATGGCCCCACCATGAATGCCTACGAAGCCGCGGGGAAAAATGGAAAAGTCGAGGAACTCCACGCTCAGCTTCTGGAACTCGCCAAGGCCGAGAACAAAAGCGCAAACGGCGGCATCTCCATCCCCGCCACGTTCATGCGAGTAACCATCAACCTTTGAGCTTCATTCGAATCGTGGCCTCCGCGCGCGGCTGAAGCTTAGGTGATATCCGCAAGGCGAGTTCAAACCGAGAAGTATCCAATTGAGGATGCCGGATAAATCCGTGCCCTGCTAAAGACCATTTATGAGACGGCTTCCAGGCGTTCTTTTTTAGCCGCGTCATGGGACGTTGACCACGGTGTTGACCATGGTCACGGAGGCCACGAGCGAGAGCGCGCGGCCATCGAGCGTGGTTATGTTTGCGCTGCCGACGGTTGAGAACACGACTCCCGCGGACGCGATGATGGTGCCGACCATGGTGCCGCCACCGCCGGGATTGATGGTGGCCTGACTGCCGACCTGCCAATAGACGTTGGCGGCCTGCGCTCCGTTGATGAGGATAATGTTGCGCGGGAAACCGGGCGCGCCGACGGTGAGCGAGCTGGCCATCTGGAAAACCCAGACGGCGTTGGCATTGCCCTGGGCATCGAGAGTCAGGTCGGAACCAGTGAGCAAGAACGAGCCGCTGGCGGCCTGGTAGGTGCCGGGAGGGAGAGTGAGCCCGCCGAGCTGGCCCGCGCCGGGATCGCTGCCTCCGGGGCGCGAAGCGGGAGAAAGATTGATGTAGGCGGCGGTGGCGGCAGTGGCGGCAGCTGTGGCGATATTGAATGTTGTGGTGGTGCCTTCGGAGGGACACGCGCCCGTGGGGGGCGGCGGCGCGGTGTAGATCAGTCCGTTGACCGTGCCGATATTGCTGGGCGTTTCTATGTAAGTGCATCCGACACCAGCGTCGTGGAATCCAGTGACGGTGGTGGAAGCGGCGGTGGTTCCGAGATCTCCATTGATGACGGTGTTGATGCCGGTATTGGTGATGCCGGCTCCGCCGCCGAAGGCTCCAAACGTGGAAGCGACTCCGAGCGCAGGCCCTACCGGCGCGCCGGAAACGCCGGTGAAAAAGGACCAGGGATTCGGCGCGACTCCGGGAGCGAGTGGGTTGCCGCCCAGGTCGGTGGCGGCGGTTGAGATCGTGGCAGTGTATTCGGAATTGGGAGCGAGAGGGGCGGTGGGAGTGAAGGTCGCCATGTCGGCGGCGGCGTTGTAGGTGACGACACCGGGAACGGCGGCTCCGCCAACGCCGGCGACGGCGAGGGTGAATGTGCCGGTAGCGGTGATGGAGAGCGGATTCATGGCTTCACTGAAGGTGGCGCTGACCGTGGTGTTGACGGGAATGTTGGGCGCGACATTCGCGGGATTGGTGAGCGTGATGGTTGGCGGCGTGGCGTCAGGGCCGGCGCCGGTTGAAAAACTCCACGGATTGGGGACGACGCCCGCGGCGAGTGGATTGCCGGCGAGATCTTTGGCGGCGACGGTGATCGTGGCGGTGAAATGTGAGTTGGGCGCGAGGGGTGTGGTCGGGGTGAAGGTCGCCGTGGTGCCGGCGTAACCGACGGTGCCGGGGACGTTTGCGCCGCCACCGAAAACCGCGACGGTGAATGTTCCGGGGGCGGTGATGGTCGCGGGGTCCATGGCTTCGCTGAATGCGGCGGTGATGATTTGATTTGTGGGAACCGCGGCTGCGCCAGAGACGGGAGCGGTGACGAGCACGGTCGGCGCCGTGGCGTCGACGGTCGTGCCGGTGGTGAAAGACCAGATGCGATTGCTGGAGAGATTGTTGCCGTATGCGCTTTGGGCCCCGGTGTCAATCTCGGCGGTGTAGACGGTGTTGGGCAGCAAATTCGCGGTGGGAGCGAAGGTCGCGGAATTGGCTCCCGCGATGTAAGCGACGGTTCCGGGGACCATTGCTCCGCCGACGCCGGCGAGTTTGAGCGTGAATGTGCCCGGCGCGGTGATGGTCGCGGGATTCATGGACTCGCTGAAGGTGGCGAGGAGATGCAGGTTCAGGGGAACGTTGGTGGCGCCGGGGAGAGGAATCGTGGCGACGACGGTGGGGATGGTGCTCGTGGTGAAGGTCCACGGATAGGCGGCGGCGAGCTTGCGGCCGTTAGGGTCCAGAGCGCCGAGAGTGATCATGGCGTTGTAGGGAGTGACCGGAGAGAGGGGGAGGGTCGGCGTGAAGGTCGCGGTGGTTTGGGAGAACGCGACGACGCCATTGACAGCGACTCCGCCCGGGCCGGTGAGCGTGAACGTGGAGGTATTGATGGTGGCGGGATCCATGGGCTCATTGAATGTTGCGCCAATGACCTGCGTGATCGGGACGTGCGTGGCGCCATTCAGGGGCGAGACGGCGACCACCGCCGGCGGAGCGAAGCCGGGCGCTTGCTCGGCGCCGCATCCGGCCGCGAAAGCTGCCGTGAGAATCGCCAGAATCCAGATTCCTTGTGCGGATAGTTTGCGCATTTGATTCTCCTATTCAAGCGGCGGAGCGGCGACATCCTGCGGCACGATCGACACCTCGCGAAGGCGGGCGGAACGAATCGGGCGGATTTTCGGCGGCGCGACAACGGTCGCCTCTACCACGCGGGCGCGAATGCCGGAAGGCTCACGAACAATCAGCGGCGAACGATTCGACTCGTGAGCGGAACTCGGCGCGCTGACGCGATTGCGCGCAACGCGAGGCGCGAATTTTCGTTTCACAGCTGCTCACGAGCGAGGGAATTCATGCACGAGCGGTGCCAGAGCCAGTTCGGGATATTGCTGCGGCGGGCGATACCTAACTTGTGGCTAAGTTCTTGATTTCATGGGCACGGAAAAACCGAGTGGGGCGCGAGACTGCACACGCGTTGCGCGTTGCGACGCGGTTCGATTCCAAATGGGGAGGACGCAAGGGCCATTTGGGGATGACATCGGCGGACGGACGGTGTGCGGACGCTAGTTGCTGCCCATGGTGAATTTTACGGTGATGGTTGTATCGACTTCGACGGGGACATTGTTGAGAAGCGTGGGTTGATAGCGCCACTGGCGGACGGCGTCGAGAGCGGCCTGGATCAGCAAGGGGTGACCGGAAATTACGGACAATTGTTCGACGCGGCCGTCTTTCGAGATGATGGCGTGGAGCACGACGTCGCCCTGGATGCGCGCTTGACGCGCGAGCGGCGGATACTCGGGCATGGGCTGGTTGATGAGCATGGCTGCCTGGACGGCACCGCCTTTGCGGATGCGTTGCGGGCGCGCGACGGGAGCGGGAGGCGCGGCTGGGGCGGTTTCGCTCATGAGGCCATCGGGCACGCCGGTGGGCGAGCCGTTGGGCACGCCGCCGGGGACGCCGGTTGCTGGGCTCGCTTCGATTTCGGGCGCGGCTGGTTCGGCGGTCATGTCTACGTGAGACGGAATCGATTGCGGAGCTGTGAAGATAGCTTCACGGAATCGCGTGGGCTGGCGCGGAGTTCTGGTCTGCGGCGCGGTGGGCGGCGCGGAGGCAGGCGGAGGAGTGGGGGCCATCATGATCATTTTCAACATGGCCTTGGGAAGCGCTTGAGTGTGGACGAGAGGAATCAGGATCAGGACGCCGACGAGAAAAATCTGCACGAACACGGATACAGTGACGGTCCAGGGCTTGCGGGTGATGTCTTTGGCTACGCTTGATTCGACTAGATCGTTAAACATGTCGTGGCTCCTTTTTTTTGCAATGCGCTCCGCGCAGTCCGGTTTGCAACGCGCCGTGCGGATCGGCGAATGAACGCGCTCCGCGCTCACACGAATCTGGAGGGCTCTAATTAGAGCCCGCGCTGGCTGAAGCGACGGGTGTGTGCGGGCCGCTTGAAGCAATGCGCTCCGCGCAGCCCGGAGAAAAGAAACGATCGCACGCGCGCTTGAATTGTTAGACACCGCTTCGAGCTTGCGGTTCCCGCGGCTCAAGAACAATTGCCGGTTTTTTTCGGTCCGCGATTAACGCTTTTGCAATCTATTCCGCGGAGGACAATACCCACCCGGCGACGCTGCGGCGCTCGCGAATTGAGGGCTCGCTTGGGCAAGCCTAGACTGGTTCATGAACATGGAATCTCCGTCGGCCACGGTTACCCGCAGCGTTACGAACGATACTCCCGGACTGCGTCTCTCGGACCTGATCTCCGCACTGTCATTCGCGCTGGACTTGACCGAAGGGCAGCCAATGGGCCATGCGGTGAATTGCTGCGTGATCGGGATGCGCCTGGCGGAAATTCTGGGCGTCGCGCGGGAGGAGCGGTCCAATCTGTATTACGCGCTGCTGCTGAAGGACGCGGGGTGCAGCAACAACGCCGCGCGCATGTACCAGATATTCGGCGGCGACGACATCAAGGCCAAGCGCGAGGTGAAAACTACGGACTGGAGCCGGATGACGTTCGACGGCTTGCAATATTTGCTGCGCAACGTGATGCCGGGAAAATCGACGCTCGAGCGCGTGCTCTCGATGGCCAACGTGGTGGTGAATCGTAACTCGCAAACGAGCGAATTGATCGAATTGCGATGCGAGCGCGGCGCGTCGATCGCGCGACGCATTGGGTTTTCCGAAGACACGGCGCGGGCCATCCAGGCGCTGGACGAGCACTGGGACGGCAAAGGTTTTCCGAACCGGCTGAAGGGCGAAGCGATTCCGTTGTTCGCGAGAATCTTGAGCGTGGCGCAGACCCTCGAAGTGTTCGCCACGCTGAACGGGCCGGAGGAAGCGCTGCGGACGATCGAAGATCGGAGCGGAACGTGGTTCGATCCGGAAGTGGCGCGCGCGGCAAAGGAACTGCGCGCGGACGACAAGCTGTGGGCGGCGCTCATGGACGGAAGCGCGCGCGATATCGCGATGGGCCTCGAGCCGGAAGAGCGCGTGATGCACGCTTCGGAAGCGTCGATCGACAGCATCTGCAATGCGTTCGCCGAGATCATCGACGCGAAATCGCCGTACACGCACCGGCACTCGCTGGGCGTGGAGGCGGCGACCACAGCGATTGGGATGCAGCTGGGCCTGCCGGAGAAGGACATGCCCGTCCTGCGGCGCGCCGCGCTGCTGCACGACATCGGGAAGCTGAGCGTGCCGAACTCGATTCTGGACAAGCCCGGCAAACTGACGGCGCAGGAATGGGAAACGGTTCGGCTGCATCCATACTACACGCAGCGGATTCTGGAGCGGATCTCGGGATTCGCGCACCTGGCGTTTTTGGCCAGCTCGCATCACGAAAAGCTGAACGGCTCCGGCTACTACCGCAATCTGCGAGGGCCGCAACTGCCGATGTCGTCACGCGCGATGGTTGTGGCGGATATCTACGACGCGCTGGCGGCGAAACGGCCGTATCGCGACGCACTTCCGACCGAGACGGTGTTGGAGATCATGGGCAAGGAAGTTCCGCACGCGCTGGACCCCGATTGTTTCAACGCTCTCCAAGTGTGGCTGCAGAAAAAACAGGCATAGGCCCGGGCGCAGGAAGCGCGCGTGGCGCGGGGAATACTCGGGCAGCGAACGCGCCGCTCGTGATGGTAGAATCCGACGACTCCAGGTACACCGGATCAGGAGCGCGTTCCGAATGGCGCACGACGTATTCATCAGCCACTCCGCAAAAAACAAGACGATCGCCGACGCGGTGTGCGCCATGCTGGAGGCGAATGGCATTCGCTGCTGGATTGCGCCGCGGGACGTCACGCCCGGGATGGAATGGGGCGAGTGCATCATTGAGGCCATCGAGCAGACGCGCGTCATGGTGCTCATCTTTACGGCCGACGCGAATTCCTCGCCGCAGATTCGCCGAGAAGTGGAGCGGGCGGCCAATCGGGGCGTGGCGATCCTGCCGCTGCGGGTCGAAGACGTCGCGCCGGGCAAGGCGCTCGAATACTTCATCGGCAATGTTCACTGGCTCGATGCGCTGACGCCGCCGCTTGAAGATCACCTTAAGGGCCTCGCGGAAACGATTGAAACATTGCTGGCGCGAATGGCGCCGCGCGATGGGGCGCCGGCGCGGACAGTTCCGGCCGCGGCAGCGAAGCCGAAAGAGCGTCCCATCCCCGTCACTTCGCCGGAAGCGAAAAAAAGCGGAGCGCGGCCCGCGTGGTTAGTTCCCGTGCTGGGCGGCGTGGCTGGTGTGATTGTGTTGGGCGCGGCGTGGTTTTACTTCGGAAACAAGCATAGCGCGCAGACGCCGGCGCCGGCGTCCGGAGCGAATCCGGGTGCGAGCGCCGGCGGCGTCGCGGGCGGGATTCTGGAATCCGACGATGGCGAGCGTTGGAAGGCGCAAAACACGGGCACCCAGGATGTTCTGGAAGCGATCTTCGCGTCGGCCGACGGCACGCGGCTGTGGGCCGTGGCGAAAAACGGCGCGATCGTGGAATCGGACGGCGGGAAAAGCTGGGTAGAGCGGCCCAGCGGCACGCCGAACAATTTGTACGCGATTTTCGGATCGAGCGATGGCCGGCGGTTGTGGGCGGTGGGAAATCTGGGCACCATCGTGGAGTCGGACGACGGTGAACACTGGAATCGGCTCGACAGCGGAACGCCGTACACGCTGCTGGGCGTGTTCGGCACGAGCGACGGCAAGCGGCTGTGGGCGGTCGGCGACTACGGCACGATTCTGGAATCGAGCGACGGCGAGCATTGGGTGGCGCGCAACAGCGGCACGCCGAACAATCTGCACTCGATTTTCGGAACGCCGGACGGAAAGCAAATGTGGGTGGCCGGCGACAAAGGCACGATTCTCGAATCAACTGATGGCGAACACTGGAGCCATTTGAACGGCGGCACGACGAACACACTTTATTCGATTTTCGGAACCAGCGACGGAAAGCGGCTGTGGGCCGTCGGCGATAGCGGCACGGTGGTGGAATCGGACGACGGTGAAAACTGGTCGGCGTATAGCAGCGGCACTCCGAACATTCTTCAATCGATCTTCGCGACGGCGGACGGCAGACGAGTGTGGGTGGTCGGGCGGAATGCGACGCTGCTCGAATCAGACGACGGCAAGCACTGGAACAGCCTCAATAGCGGCACTTCGATGAGTCTATTTTCGATCGTTGGGACGCCGGACGGCAAACACCTCTGGAGCGTCGGGCACTAGATCACAAACCCTGCGCCGTGCGCCGGCGAACGCTGGCATGTGCGCGGCGAGGGAGTCGAGCACACTAGGCGCTTTTTTTCTTGGGGACCTTCGCGCCTCGTTTGCGGGCTTCGGACAGGCCGATGGCGATGGCTTGCTTCCGACTTTTCACGACGCCGCCCTTGCCACCCTTACCAGAGCGAAGTTTACCGGCTTCCTCGAGACGCACCGCGCGCTCGACGCTCTTGCCCGCGGACTTTCCGTATTTCGCCATGTCGTTCCCCCTTCGTGAGTTCGAAAGATGATGATGAAGCGTCTCGGCTAAGCCTTCTTGATCAATCGAAGCAACCACAGCAGGATGATCGCGCCGAACACCGCGATTACCAGGCGGCCGATCAATCCGTAGGCGCCGATTCCGATCAATCCGAATGCGAAGCTGCCGAGCAGCGAGCCGATTACGCCCACTATCAAATCGCCAAGAAGACCGAAGCCGCTTCCCTTCCAAAGCTGGCCCGCAATCCATCCCGCCAAAATTCCGATGACGATGACCCACACCAGATAGAACATCGCGACACCTCGCGTTCAGATCGCTTCGCGGACGGGGCCACTCGGCGAGCGGCCTGTCGTCCGGAAGCCGGCGACATACTACTATCGGATGCGATCGCGCTGGAAAAGAAACGGCCAGTCTTAATGCCGCGGAAATTCGGCGGGGATATTTCTCGAGCCCGGTTGGCGGGCCCGTTCAGAGGCCGCGTTTCTCACGCGGCTGGAAAAATAATACGCATCGCGACGCCATTTTTGCCACTTCCCAGAGCGTCGATTCTTACCACGGAGCCGCGTTCCTCGTGATTCGTGGAATCATGCGCGCCAGGATTGCGATTGAAGCGAGCCTCCATGCCGGAATAGTAGTGGGTGGCACGAGTTTCAAAGTAGAGACCGTACCGGGAAACGTTGATGCTCGTGCACGTTTCTTCCGGCAGGGCGGGATCGAGGGGGCAAACGCGAATGGTCTCCGAAATATCGACGCGCGGAGAACTCCGTATAACGACCTCCATTCGCGGAATGGCGCGTGAGTAAGCCAGCGCGCTTACCAGAAACAGACAAAAAGTGAGCACATAAAGACCGGGCCCCGGACTCAAGAGAAACGAATGGGCCATCAGAATGCGCATGGCCACGAAGGGATTCTCGCGCGTGCCCATCGGCTCGCTTGCGATCAATTCAGCAGTCCAGTGGCGCAGGCCGGAATTCATGACCACCAGATGCACAATGGCGAACAAGCCTAAACAGCCCCCAATGAAAGCGAGCGCCCAGGTTGATTTGCGCAAAAAAAGCAGATCCAACAGCGTCAAGGCGGCGTAAGCGAAGGCGGCGAAGATGGCGAGAGGCACAATCCACGTGTTTCGTATACTGATCGGGACGTGGAGTGGCTTCGATATTGAGGGACTTTCGTCGGCGGAGACGGAGGGAACCTCGCGATTCTGAGATAACCCCGATGAGGCGGATTCGAGACTGGATCTCAACAGAGCCAACCGGGCGCCGACACGGAGGCCGTTGGCAGACTCATCGCCTGCAAATGCCCCGTGCAGAATCACGAGCGGCGAAAAGAACATGAGCAGGGCTACACAGAGTGCCAGACCGATCACGATACGTTCTCGTTGGTCCTTTGAAGTGGTCATCGATCCTCTTTTTTAGCTCGGGACTGCTTTCGCGAACCGTCGAAAGAGGGGGAACGTTCGGGGCTGTATGGAATTATCGCCTAGAACCACTTCTGCCCGCCCGCTATAACCAAGACGCTGTGGCCATCGAGTAACCGTCAAAGCAATCGGCGGCACACAAACCTGGAAAAGCGACACGAGGCGGAGCGGAAAAGTTGGAGGCGCGGGTGGGATTTGAACCCACGCGTGGAGGTTTTGCAGACCTCTCCCTTAGACCTCTTGGGTACCGCGCCCTGGGATTGTCAGTATATCGAAAATCGGCGGCGCTTGCCTCGGAGGGCGTGCCTGCGTTACGCCGGATCGGTCTTCGGAACGGGAACTTGAGCCTCGCGCAGGAAGCGAGCGGATTCTTCGGGCGGCGTGGGGCATATGTAGAAGCCCGAGCCCCATTCAAAACCGGCGACTTTGGTGAGCAACGGAATAATCTCGATGTGCCAGTGATAATGGTCGTTGGTTTCTTCGCCGACGGGAGAAGTGTGAATCATGAAATTGTAGGGCGGGCGATCGAGCACTGCATCCAGGCGCGCAAGACAATCCTTGAGCATCAGCGCGAGGCTGGCGAACACGGAGCTTTGATTATTTTCAAACGAAGAAGCGTGCGCTTTCGGGAGCAGCCACATCTCGAAAGGAAATCGCGGCGCGTAGGGCGCGAGCGCGATGAACAGATCGCTTTCAGCGATCACGCGCGTTTTCGATTCGCGCTCCTGGCGGATCATGTCGCAGAAAATGCAGCGCTCTTTGTCCTGGAAGTAGTGGCGCGCGGAATCCACTTCTTCGCGGACGCGCTTGGGGACGATGGGCAGCGCGATCAATTGCGAATGCGGGTGTTCGAGCGACGCGCCGGCGGCCTCGCCGTGATTCTTGAAGATCAGGACGTAGCGGAAGCGCTTGTCGTTCTTGAGATCGAGCATGCGGTCGCGGAACGCGAAGAGCACGTCTTCGACGGCGCGCGCGGGAAGCGTGGCGAGCGTGCTGGCGTGCTCGGGCGTTTCGATGATCACTTCGTGGGCGCCGACGCCGTTCATGCGGTCGTACAAGCCTTCGCCCTGGCGGTCGAGTTCGCCTTCGATGCCGAGCGCCGGAAATTTATTCGATACGACGCGCACGCGCCAACCGGGCGAGTTTGGCTGGCCGCCCTCGCGGCCGTATTGCAGAAGTTCCGGCGGCGTCTTTTGCTCGTTGCCACTGCAGAAAGCACAAAACCCGATCCCTTTGACTTGCACACTCTGGCGCGCGAAATCGCTCGGCCGCTTGGCGCGGTCGGTCGAGATGATGACCCAACGTCCGGTGATGAGATCCCTGCGAAGCTCCGGCAACGAATCCTCCTACACGGGGATGTGCGTGCAGCAACGAATGAAACATATTAGTACGGACTCGTGGCAGGGCAAACGGATAGATGACGATCAAGTTTCCTATTGCTGACTACACGTTGCTACGGGCCGGCGAAAGCGTTCTTGTGGAGGCGCACGACGGGACGCCGGCCGGGCGGCGCTTCGATGGCCAGCACGTCAAATCGGCAGGGGGCTTCGGGAATGCGGCGCGCGGCCAGAAATTGGCGCGCGATGCGGCTGAGAACGCGGCGCTTGTCGTGCGTGACGGCATCTTCGGGAAGGCCAGGGCCTTCGCCGCTGCGCATTTTCACTTCGATGAACGCCAAAACGGGGCCGTCGTATCCGATCAAGTCGATTTCGCCGTGCAGGCCGGGGACCTGGAAGTTGCGCGCAATGATGGTGTAGTCGTGACGACGTAGGAACCAATAAGCATAGGTCTCGCCGCGAATGCCTCTGCGCGTGGCTTGCTGTTTGGCTGCGGCGCCGTGCGACGGGAGATCTTCAGCGAGACCGCGTCGCGCGGCCCAATCGACGAGAACGAAGACGACGCGCGAGACTACGGGCAGGGCTTCTCCTCGGGCGCGGAAGAACCGATGCCGCGCAACGCCGCGCCGCGGCGCGGGCGTCGAGAAATTACTTGCCGGTTGCGGCGGCCACTTCGGCGATGCACGCGTCCAGCGTATCGACGGCGAAATCGGCCTGTTCGCGATCGATCGTGAGCGGCGGCGCAAGGCGGACGGTGTTCTCGCCCGCGCCGAGCAGCAGCAGACCTTTTTGGAAGGCGCGCTCCACAATCGCGTCGCGCAAATCATGCGCGCGCTCCTTGGTCTTGCGATCGAGCACGATCTCGACGCCGATCATGAGCCCCACGCCGCGAACCGTGCCGACAATCGCGTGGCGCTCGGGCCAATCGACAATGCGCCCAAGAATGTAGTCGCCCATGCGGCGCGCGTTCTCCATATATTCAGATTCGATCAGGCGAATGGTCTCGAGCGCCGCGGCCACGGAAATCAAATTCCCGCCGAAGGTCGAGGCGTGCGCGCCAGGCGGCCAATTCATAATGTCAGAGCTCGAGATGGTGGCTGAAAGCGGCATGCCAGAAGCGATTCCTTTCGCGACGCACAGAATATCCGGCTCGATGCCGGCGTGATCCCCCGCCCACCACTTTCCTGTGCGTCCCATGCCGCATTGCACCTCGTCGGAGATCAGCAGAATGCCGTGCTTGCGGCACAGGCGCTGCAAGTGGCGCAGAAATTCGGCGGGCGCGGGCACGTAGCCGCCTTCGCCCTGAATGGGCTCGATGACGATGCCGGCGACATCTTCCGGCGCGACGATCTTGTGAAACAGTTCGCGCTCGATGAACGAGGCGCATTCCGCGCAGTATCCGCTCGCGTCCGGTCCGTGCGGGCAGCGATACGGATCGGGGAACGGCGCGTGGAACACGCCGGAGAGCAGCGAACCGAATCCTTTACGTTGCACGGCCTTCGACGCGGTGAGCGAAAGCGCGCCCATGGTGCGGCCGTGAAAGCCGCCGTAAAACGCGATGAATTTTTCGCGCCGCGTGTGATAGCGCGCGAGCTTGATGGCGGCTTCGATGGCTTCGGTGCCGGAATTGCCGTAATAGACGCGCTTCTGTTTTTTGCCCGGAGTGATTTCGCAAAGTTTCTCGGCTAGCTCGACCATGTTCGGATAGTAGAAATCGGTGCCGGACATGTGGATCAACTCGGCGGCCTGCTTCTGAATCGCGGCGACCACGTCGGGATGGCAGTGTCCGGTAGAGACAACGGCGATGCCGGCGGCGAAATCCAAGAAGCGATTGCCGTCCACGTCTTCAACCAAAGCGCCGCGACCGCTCGCGCCGACGAATGGATAGCTGCGCGTGTAGGACGATGAGATCGAGCGCGCGTCGCGCTCCAGAATTGCCGCAGCCTTGGGGCCCGGCAGCTTCGTCACCAGGTGTGCGACGTTGTTCTGAAGTTTTGCGTTCGTCATGAGAATCCCCCGAGAATTGCTTTTTGCGCGAAATGCAGTCGACATGGAATCAGCGCGCGGACTGCACGCGGCCAGAACACAGGACGCCGCGCGCATGCTGCGGAGGCAAAAATTAATTTAGTCGACGCTGAACAGGCTGGGGCGTTCGAGAGACGGAAGACAGTGCTTTGCGGTCGAGTTGTGATGCAAGAAGCTCATTTTCGTTTCCAACGGATGCCGCCGTCTTTGATATCTTCGAGCAGAATACCACGGTCGGCCAATTCCTGCCGAATCTTATCCGCCGCTTTGAAATCTTTGCGCTGCCGCGCGGCTTGGCGCTGGGCGACGAGCGCGTCAATTTCCGCGTCGGAGGCCGCGGCGCCGCTGCCGGCGGGGGCAATTCCGAGCGCGGCCAGGCGCTGGGCGTCATCATCTTTAAGTACGGCGAAGATAGCGTCGAATTTATCGAGCACGGCGCGCGCGGCGGCGCGCTCATCCGCGCGGAACGCGCCGCGATCCATCGCGATGTTGGCTTCGCGAACCATGTCGAAGATCGCGGCAAGCGCCTGCGCGGTGTTGAGATCGTCGGCCAGCGCGGCTTCAAATCGTTCGGCGGATTCGGCAACGGCGCGGGCCATCGCCGGATCGGAGCCCGGCGGCAGCGATTCGGCCGCAAGACGCGCGGCGAAGTTCCGCAGCCGCTCGACTGAACTCGCAGCCTGCTGCAATCCCTCGGCCGTGAAATTGAGTTGCGTACGATACGGCACCGATGCCAGCAGAAAGCGCACGGCTGAAGGTCGGTTTCCTTCGGTCAACAATTCGCGCAGCGTTGCGAAATTCCCAACCGACTTCGACATCTTTTCATGGTCCACGAGGAGATGCTCGGCGTGCAGCCAGTAACGCACGAACTGTCTGCCGGTGGCGGCCTCGGATTGCGCGATTTCGTTTTCGTGGTGCGGGAAGCACAGGTCGATGCCGCCCGAATGAATGTCAATCGTTTCGCCGAGCAGCGCCATGGCCATGGCCGAGCATTCGATGTGCCAGCCGGGACGTCCGGGGCCGATCGGTTCTTCCCAAAATTGCTCGCCGGGCTTCGGCGCTTTCCACAACGCGAAATCGCGCGCGTCGGTTTTGTCGTAGCGGTCGACGTCCACGCGCGCGCCGGCCTGGATTCCACTCAAATCGATCTTCGAGAGTTTGCCGTAATTCGGAAACTTCGAGATGCGGTAATAGATCGAGCCGTCGCTCGCGTAGGTGTAGCCCTTGGCGATCAGGCGCTCGATCAGGCGCACCATATCGTCGATGTGATCGGTGGCGCGCACGAAATGCTCGGGCGGCTCGAGATTGAGCGCCGCGCGGTCTTCAAGGAACGCACGGATGTAGTCGTCGGTGTATTGGCGAATCGTAACGCCGGCTTCGGCGGCGCGCTTGATGATGCGGTCGTCCACGTCGGTCAGATTCATCACCTGAATCACGCGATAGCCCTGCGAGCGGAGGAATCTGCGCAGGATGTCCTGAAATACGAACGTGCGAAAATTGCCGATGTGCGCGAAATCGTAGACCGTCGGTCCGCAGGTGTAGATGCGGACTTCACCGGGATGTAGCGGCACGAACGGTTCGGTGCGTCCGCCCAGCGTGTTGTGCAGCAAAATCTCGCGCACGGTTTTCGATCCTCGCAACAGCGCGTCAGCAGCGCAACGCGCAAACGTGCAATTCTAGCCGACCGCGCGAGAGCGCGAAAGAGCGTGCCTTGCACGTGTGCCTGTTCTTGATTCGACTGAGGCGGCGTGCTAGTCTCGACCCGCCTGCGCGAAACTTTACGCGCAACCCTGCAAAACGAGGACATCGATGGCCGACGACGCACTCGGAATGATTGAGACCAAGGGGCTGGTCGGCTCGATTGAAGCCGCCGACGCCATGGTCAAGGCGGCCAACGTCGTGATTATCGGCAAGGAATATATCGGCTCGGGTTTTGTGACCGTGATGGTGCGCGGCGACGTCGGCGCGGTGAAGGCCGCAACCGACGCGGGCGCGGCGGCGGCGCGGCGCGTCGGCGAACTCGTGGCGGTGCACGTGATTCCGCGGCCGCATGAGTTGGTGGAAAAAATCTTGCCGGGCGGCGGAAATCCGCCTAGCGCGAAGAGATAGAGCGCGCGCCCGAATTAAAAGGTAAGGCGCATTGGACCTTCGCGACCGCGACCTCATCTCCATCCAGCAAGCCCGCGAACTGGCGGTCCGCGCCGCCGCCGCCCAAAAACGATTCGCCACATTTTCGCAACAGCAGGTGGACGCCATCGTGGAGGCCTGCGCCACAGCCGCCACCGAAGCGGCGGAATCGCTGGCGCGCGTGGCCGTCGAAGAGACCGGCTACGGCAATGTTCCCGATAAAATCCTGAAGAACCGCGTGGCGTCGGTCGAAGTGCCGCGCGCGATTCGCGAGATGCGCACCGTCGGCGTGGTGCGCGAGGACGCGAAGGCCGGCATCATCGAAATCGCCACTCCCATCGGCGTGGTCGCCGCGATCATCCCGTCCACAAATCCGACATCGACGGCGATCTATAAGACACTGATCGCAATTAAGGCGCGCAACGCGATCGTGCTCAGCCCGCACCCCTCGGCGATTCGCTGCATCTGCCAGGCCGCCGCAATTCTGGATCGCGCGGCGCTGACGGCCGGCGCGCCGGAGGGATTAATCTCCTGCATGACGCAGACCACGCTGCCGGGCACGCAAGAATTGATGCGCCAGCGCGAAGTCGGCGTGGTTCTGGCGACCGGCGGAACGGGGTTGGTGCGCGCCGCCTACAGTTCCGGCAAGCCGGCCTACGGCGTGGGACCGGGCAACGTGCCCGCCGCGATCGAGCGCACCGCGAATGTACACGAGGCCGTCGCCGATATCATCGCCGGCAAGACATTCGACTACGGAACAATTTGCTCGTCCGAGCAAGCCATCGTGGCCGAAGAATCCGTGCGCGATCAGGCGCTCGAAGAATTGCGCCAGCAAGGCGCGCATTTCCTGTCGCGCGAAGAGGCTGAAAAAGTCGGACGTCTCGTGTTTCAACCGGGTTCGCACGTGGCAAATTCCAAAATTGTCGGCCGCCCCGCCACGGTGATCGCCGAAATGGCGGGAATTTCCGTGCCGAGTGCGACGCGCGTGTTGATCGCGCGCCTGGAACCGCAGCAAGTGGGCCGCGAATTTCCGTTATCGGCGGAAAAACTTTCGCCAATCCTCGCGTTCTACGCGGTTGCGGATTTCGCCGCGCTCGTCGAGCAAGCCACGCGCCTGCTACTGTTCGGCGGCGCGGGCCATACGGCTTCGATCCACACCTCCGACGCGGATAAAGCGCGGCGCTACGGCCAAGCGGTGCCGGCGTTTCGCGTGTGCGTGAACACATCGTCGGTGCACGGCTCGATCGGATATTCGACCAACCTGTTCCCGGCGATGACGCTCGGCTGCGGCGCGCCCGGCGGAAACATCACGTCCGACAATATCGGCCCGCAGCACTTGATGAATATCAAGCGCATCGCGTGGGAATCGCGGCCGGTTGAACATCGCACCGTCGCCGCGGATCGGCGCATGTTTGCCGACGCCGGAATTGCCCAGCCTATCGGCGTCGGGCCATCGCATGCCCACAACGATTTCGCGCAATCGAAGGCATCGTCGGCGCCACCAACGGCATCTTCATCGCCGTCAGGTCCGACAAGCGCGCCCGCGTTATCAGCCACAGCCAAACTCGATTCGCCATCGCCCGCGTTGCCCGACCGCGCTGTACTTGCTCGGTTGGTCGAGCACGTGCTTTCGGCGCACGGCATCGCGCGCGGCTCCGGTTTGTCCGGCGCGGCAGCAGCCGACACGCGTGCTGAAACACCGCCGGCGAAATCCACCGCGAGTGCCCCGCCGCAAATCGAGCGCGACGCGCCGAAACCTGTGGCCGCTTCACCCTCGCCGAAGCCAGCCAAGCGCAGTGTCGAAATTTCCGCCTTCGTCAGCGAAAACGACGTGCGCCAAGCGATGACGCGCAGCCAGAAAATTTTCATCGGCCCGAAGACGATTCTCACGCCCTCGGCGCGCGATCTCGGACGCGAGCACGAAGTGTTCGTCGAAACCGGCGCCGAAGCCGGCGTCGCTCCTTAAATATTTCGTCGCGCATCGCCCGCCCGCGCCGTGCATAGAGCGCGCACAGAGCCGCGCGGCGGCGATTGTGCCCCGCAAACCCCTTGCCTATACTGAGCCTCTAATGAACTGATCAGCAGCGGATGCCGTGCTTCCGCCGATGATGCGCCTATGAGAAACCAAAAAGCCCAACGCCTCGCCCGGTGGTCCGCCGCGATTGCCATACTCATGGCCGCCGCCGTCGCGGGCGTCTATTTGCACCGCGCGCTCCTCGCGCGCCGTGCGCGGGCCCTGGCTCCTCCGTCGGTGCCGGCGACAATCGAGGAACACTCCGCGGGATTTTCCCTTTCACCGTCGAATGGCAATCGCACGACCTACACAATTCGCGCCGCGAACGCCACGCAATTCAAGGAAGGCAACCGCACTGAGCTTGAAGACGTTTGGATCACCGCCTACGGCGACCAGGGCGACCGCAACGACACGTTGCGCACAAAATCCTGCGACTACATTCCGGCATCCTCTTCCTCCGCCGCGGGATCCTCCTCACCTTCGTCTTCCTCCGGCGACTCGGGCGGGCGCATGACCTGCGCGGGCGACGTTGAAATCGACCTCGAAAGCGCTTCCGACGCCAAAGCTCATCCGAGCGCGGCGAATGGCGATCCTTCGCCAGCGGCCAACGTCATGCACGTTTCTACGTCCAATCTTTCCTTCGAGCAGGACTCCGGCATCGCGAGCACCGATCGCGCCGTCAATTTTCATTTCCCCGGCGGCGCGGGCAAAGCGGTCGGACTGCGATTCGATTCGCAGCAAGGCAATCTGAATCTCGCGCATGACGTCGAGATCGTTCTGCAGCCGCAAGGCCCGGGAGCGGAGCAAGGCCCGCCTCCGACAAACGCCACGCCGCCGGCGAATTCTGCAAATCCCCCGATGACCATTCGCGGACAAGGCATGGTTTATCGCCGGAGCGACGGCGTGGCGCATCTCGGCGGCCCGGCCGACATTCAAGACGGCGCGAGCGAGCTGATCGCGCAAGCCATTGCGCTTGAACTGGATGAAAATTTTCACGCGCGGCGCGCCGTCGCCTCGGGCCAGCCTGAGCTCCATCAGACCGATCCTCGCCGACAAATCGTCACTTCCGCCGATGAGTTCACGGCGCTCTTCTTACCGAATGGATCGGTTGGCCGCGTCGTAGCCGACGGCGACATTCGCACGATCTCGAGCGGCCGCGGTCAGCAGGACGAATTCGACGCCGCGCACGCCGAGCTCGAAATCGCGCCAGGTACCGGCCAGCCGCGCCTGTTCACGGCTTCGGGCGGCACGAAAGGAACAGCGCACGTCGGAAACACCACGCGAACGTTCGCAACTGCCGCGCTCGAAATTACTTTTGCGCAGCCCGTGGCGCGCCACGGATCCGCGCAGCCGGAACTCGTGCACACTTTGGCTCCGGCCACGGCAGAATGGATCGCGCCTGCTGCAGCCAGCAAAGCTGTCGCGCCCGCGAGCGCGGCGCCTGCAACGCAGACGACAATGCAGACGACCCGCATGAGCGGGCAGACCGTCGACCTTCATTTCGGCTCGAACTCACAAATCGACCACATGAGCGGGATCGGCGGCGTGGAAGTCGATCAAGATTTAGGCGCAGCCGCGGGATCGCGTTCCTCAACGTCGCAAAATCTAGACGCGCGCTTCGACAACGCCGGCAATTGGACCACGATCGAGCAATCGGGACGCGTGCACTATCGCGATCCGCAAGGCACGGCCGAGGCCGACCACGCGCACATGGGCAACGCCGCAAACACCGCGGCGCTCACGGGCGCCGTCGTACTGACCGACGCGAATTCACGCACGACCGCCGCGACAGCCACGTTCGCGCACGACACAGGAATCCTGCGCGCCGATGGCCGCGTGATCACCGCCGAACTTGCAAACGCCGCGAGTCCCGTGGCCAATTTTTCGGATGAACCCGCGCGCGTCTCAGCCGACCATCTTGTTGCCGAACGCGCCGCAGGCCACGCCACGTACACCGGCCATGCGCGTCTGTGGCAGGGAGAAGCCGTGATGCAAGCGGACACCATCGAGCTCGATCATCCCGCGCAAATTCTCACGGCGCTCGGCCACGTGCGCGCCGTCTTCCCCGCCGCAGCCTGGAATCCCGCGCCCGACGCGTCGACGAACGCCAAGCGCGCGACTCCCGCCACCAAAACTACCGCGCCCCAGCCGCCCGAACTTTGGCACGCGCAAGGAGATCGCCTGACTTATTGGAGCCAGAAATCCCTCGGCCGCCTCGAAGGAAACGCCAGCGCCGATTCGCAGGAAGCCTCACTCCGCGCGCCCACCATCGACTTCCTGTTCGCGCCGGTCGTTGCAACCAATCCCTCCGGCCAGAAGCAATTGGTCCGCGCCATAGCCACTGGCGGCGTCAGCGTGCGCCAAATGGACCGCCGCGGCACATCCCAGCGCGCCGACTACACCGTCGCCGACCGCAAATTCGTCCTTAGCGGCGGTCTTCCCGTGCTGCGTGACGATTCCGGAAACAGCACCACAGGCCGTCAATTGACCTTCATTTTTGCGGATGATACGATTGTCGTGGATTCGGAGGAAGGCACCCGCACACTGACACTCCACCGGGTCGAGAAATGATGTCTCATGCCCAAGCTCCAGGCCGTCGAACTCAGCAAATCATACCGGGGCCGCAAAGTCGTGGACAATGTGGATCTCGAAATCGCAGAAGGCGAAGTCGTCGGCCTTTTGGGACCAAACGGCGCGGGTAAGACGACCACTTTCTATATTTTGGTGGGTTTGGCGCGGCCGGATTCAGGACGCGTGCTCCTCGACGGCGAGGACATCACCGACCTTCCCATGTACATGCGGGCACGTAATGGCATCAGTTATCTTCCCCAGGAACCTTCGGTGTTTCGCCAATTGACCGTGGAAGAAAATTTGCTTGCCGTTCTCGAGACCGTGCCGCTCACCGCGACGCAGCAACGCGATCGCCTCGAAGAACTGCTCGCGCAGATGGGTCTTGAGACCGTGCGCCTGAATCGCGCCTACACGCTTTCCGGCGGCGAGCGGCGGCGTCTTGAAATCGCGCGTTCCCTGGTTCTCGATCCCACCTTCATACTTCTCGACGAGCCTTTTTCCGGAATCGATCCTCTTACCGTCGTCGACATTCAGAAGATCATCTCCGAGCTCAGCGATGGCGGCATCGGCGTTCTCGTGACCGACCACAACGTTCGCGAGACGCTGCGCGTCACCGACCGGGCCTACATCATCAGCAGCGGGCGGACATTCCGGCACGGCAGTCCGGCCGAATTGAGCCAGGACGCCGAGGTCCGGCGCGTCTACCTGGGCGATTATTTCGAGCTGAACTAGAGCGGAACGCCGATGAGCTGGCTACAGCCCAAACTCAACCTCAGGGTCGCGCAGAAGCAAATTCTGACGCCCGGCCTCGTGCAGATGGTGAGTGTGCTCGCCCTCAACCGGCTCGAGCTTCGCGAGATGATCAATCAGGAAATGGTCGCGAATCCGGTGCTCGAAGAAGTCACCGAAGAAGGCCCAGCAACCGCCGAAGATTACAGCGACGAAGCCTTCATCAAAGCCGAAACCGAAAAAGTTCCCGAAACCGAGCCCGCCAATCCTTTCGACGAATTCGACCTCTCCTCGTTCTTCAATCAATATCTCGATTCCGGCGGCGGCGCCGCCGATCGCGGCGAGCACGAAACCATTGAGCGCCCTTCGTTCGATAAATTTCTCTCTTCTCCGCAAGGCCTCACCGAATATCTCACCTGGCAATTAAGCGCCACCGTTTGCACGGAATCCGTGCGCGCCATTGCGGACATCATCATCGGCAACCTCGATGAAAACGGTTATCTGACCGCCTCGCTCGAGGAAATCACGCACGAGGGCAAATTTTCCGCCGACGATATGGAAGACGCGCTGGCCGTCGTGCAGGAATTCGATCCGCTCGGCGTCGGCGCGCGAAATTTGCGCGAATGTCTGCAAATCCAGTTGCGCGGCCTCGATCCGCAAAACGCGCTTGCGCAGCAGATCGTCTCCGAATGCCTGCCGAAGCGCCCGCTTGCCGCATCCGAACCCGATTTGCTCGATCCGGAAAGCCCGCTCTCGAAATTGCTGCAATCCAATCAGCTCAAGGAAATCGCGCGCGCTCTCAATCGGCCCGTCGAACTCGTCAAGCGCGCCGTCGAACTCATCAAGAAACTCGATCCGCGCCCCGGCCTGCGTTACAACAAAACCGAGCCGCGTCTCGTCGAACCCGACGTCTATTTCCGCAAGGTGGACGACGCGTGGCAGGTCTTCATGAACGAAGACGACGTGCCGCAGCTTCGCCTGAGTCCGGTCTATCGCCGCTTGCTCGCGCGCGACGCTGCCGACCGCGAAGTCCGCAACTACGTGAAGGAACGCTTCACCGCCGCGCTCCAATTAATGAAGAGCATTGAGCAGCGCAAGCACACCATTCTCCGCGTTTGCCAGGTGATCATTCGCCGCCAGGGCGATTACCTCGACCACGGCGCCGATCAGCTGAAACCCATGATGATCAAGGAAGTCGCCGAGGAAGTCGGCGTGCATCCTTCCACCGTCAGCCGCGCCGTGGCCAGCAAATACGCGCACACGCCGCAGGGCGTGATCGAGTTGCGCCAATTTTTCTCGGAGTCCGTCAACGGACCCGAGGGCGGCAGCATGTCGCTTCTGACTCTGAAGCGCCTGGTGAAAAAAATGATTGGCGAAGAAGACACCGCTCATCCGCTCACGGATGACGCCATCGCTCGAAAACTACAGATCGCCGGCATCCTGGTAACCCGCCGCACGGTAGCCAAGTATCGCGAGGACCTTCGCATCCCGAGCACGCATCAGCGCCGGGTGAAATCTTAAACGCGCCAATCGTGAAGCGACGGCAACCCAGAACCGAAGCGCGCCAATTAGTCATCCTGACGGGCCTCAGCGGCTCGGGCAAAAGCACGATCCTCAAAGCGTTTGAAGACCTCGGCTTTTACTGCGTCGATAATTTGCCGGTGGATTTGATCCCCACGTTTAGCGAACTCCATCGCCACGGCAACACCGAAATCGAGCGCGCCGCGCTTTTAGTTGACGTTCGCGAGGGCGTGCAAATCGAGCAGTTGCCGCGGATTCTGCGCGAACTTCGCCGCGACACGCCCGCCACGCTCGTGTTCGTCGAAGCTTCCGAGCTCGCGCTCTTGCGCCGCTTCAGCGAAACTCGCCGTCCGCATCCGCTTGAGCACGATGTGCCCATCCGCGAAGCGCTCAAACGCGAGCGCGAACTCATGGCGCCGATCCGCAAGGTCGCCGACATCGTCATCGACACCACGAAATTCAACGTGCACGAGCTGCGCCAATTCATCACCAAGAGTTTTTTCAGTCCCGGCCAATCGCCGCTGATGGTCGGCGTGGTCAGCTTCGGATATCGTTACGGCGTGCCGGCCGACGCCGACCTGGTTTTTGACGTGCGCTTTCTCCCGAATCCGCATTTCATCCCGCGCCTCCGCAAATATTCAGGCCTAAACCCGCGCGTCGCGCGCTACATCAATTCATTTCCAGAGACCGGACAATTTCTAAAGCGCATCGAGAGTTTGCTGAAGTATCTGATCCCGCTTTATGTGCGCGAAGGCAAAAGCTATCTGACGATCGCATTCGGTTGCACCGGCGGACGGCACCGCTCGGTCACTCTTGCGGCAGCGGTGCGCGCCGCGCTCGAAAAGCGCGGATATACAGCCAAAACCGTGCATCGCGACATCGATAAGTAGTCAGAGACGTAAGGAAGTCTCACGCGGCTTGACATCTGTGCGGGCGATTCGTAGCGTAGCGGTTCTCCCCGCGGATTTTCGGAGCGCACACGGAGCATGGCGGTAAAGCGATTCCTCGATGGCGAGTCTCGGCGCCTGCTGCGCTACGTCTGGCCGTATCGCTTTCGCGTGATCGCCGGCATAGCGGCGCTGGCGTTTGTCGGCCTGGCCGAAGGCCTGATCGCCCTGATGTTCCAGCCGTTGATGGACAACGTGCTGAGCCCCGCGGCGCCCGGCGCGAAGATGGTGCTCCTCAAGAATCTTCCGATCGTTCACCACGCGCTGCTGTTGAACTCGTTTTTTCCGCACGGCACGCATCACGTCTGGACCATGTTCACGATCGCGCTGCTGGTGTTGTTTTTCGGCCGCGCCATCGCCGATTACTTCGGCGTGGTCACGCTCGGATACGTTGGCCTCGCCGGCGTCACCGATCTGCGCAACGACATCTACGCGAAGTTAATCCGGCAACCGGTCGGATTTTTTCAGCAGCACCCCGCCGGGCGCCTCCTTTCCGCCATCATCAACGACACCGAGCGCGTGCGCACCACGCTCTCCGACACCGTCGCGGGTTTCTTCCAATATCTCTTCACATTGTTCTTTCTGGTCCTCGTGCTGCTGCTCCTCAGTTGGAAGATGACCATCGGCGTGATGATCTTCGTGCCCTTGGTCGTCTGGCCGGTCTCCACCTTCGGCCGGCGCATCCGCCGCGCTGTCGGACGTGTTCAAACCGGCTTCGGCGAAATGACGCAAATCGTGCAAGAGACCATTGCCGGCAATCGCGTCGTAAAGGCGTTCGGCATGGAAGGCTTCGAGATCGCAAAATTCCGCGACGCTGCCCGCCGCCTCTTGCGCGAAAACATGGATTGGATCCGCAACACTGCCCGCACCTCGCCGGCCATGGATATTCTCGCCGCCGTCGCCGTCTGCTTGGCGGTGGCCTTTGCGCGCACGCAGATCAAGATCGGCGCGCTCACCACCGGCGCATTCGTCGCGTTCGCTTACGCCATGTTCAAGGCCTACGAGCCCGTCAAAGGCCTCGGCGCGGTGTACCAACATCTGCAGGAAGCGCACGGCGCCACCGCGCAAGTATTCGCGTTCCTCGACCTGCAGGAAGAATTGTCCGACGAGGTAGGAGCCAGAGTGTTGCCGCCGTTTTCCCGCGACGTCGAATTTGAGAACGTAAGTTTCAGCTACGACGGTAATCGCACGCCGATTCTTTGCGGCATCAATTTGAAGGCCAATCGCGGCGAAGTCCTGGCCATCGTCGGATCCAGCGGCGCCGGCAAAACCACGCTCGTCAATTTGCTGCCGCGCTTTTACGCCGCAAGCTCGGGCGCGGTTCGCTTGGACGGCCTCGACGTGCGCGAAGCCACGCTGCGTTCCCTTCGCGAACAAATGGCCATCGTCACGCAAGAAACCGTACTCTTCAACGACACGGTCTGGAACAACATCTGCTACGGCCAGCCCGGACTTCCTGAAGAGCGCGTCTTAAATGCCGCAAAAGTTGCGTTGGCGCACGATTTCATCGTCGCGCTGCCCAAGGGCTATCAGACCATCATCGGCGATCAGGGCATGCGCCTTTCCGGCGGCCAACGCCAACGCCTCGCGATCGCCCGCGCTGTGCTGAAAGATTGCCCGATTCTCATTCTCGATGAAGCGACCTCCGAACTCGATTCCGAATCCGAGCAGCTCGTGCAGCGCGCGCTCGCCAATCTGATGACCGGGCGCACTTCGTTCGTCATCGCGCACCGCCTCTCCACCATTCGCCGCGCCGACAAAATTGTGGTCCTCGAAGACGGCGTGATTCGCGAAACCGGCACGCATCAGCAACTCCTCGCCGGCGGCGGCACGTACGCGCGCCTCTACGAAATGCAATTCGCGGACGACGACCTGCCGCCCGCCTCCGCGCCGAGAGGACCGCTGCCCTCATGAGCGCTCCGCCGAATGATGTGCGCTCAATGACCGGCTTCGCCCAATCGCGATCCGAGGAAAACGGCTGGCGCCTGCGCGTCAGCGTCCGCAGCGTCAATCACCGTTTTCTCGACGTGCGCGTCCATCTGCCGAGCGGCCTCGAAACCATCGAACCGCGTATCCGCCAGATGCTGCGCGATCGCATGCGCCGCGGTCACGTTGATGTCACCGTGCATTTCGAGTCGCTCGCGCCAAACGCTGCGCGCGTGAACCCCGACGTCGCCGAAGCCTATCTGAAAGCCGCCGAAGAGTTGCGCCGCAAATTCGGCTTGACCACCGAGCCCGATCTCGTCGGCCTCTTCCGCCTCCCCGGTGTGGTCGCCTCTTCCGGAGAAACCGGTGACCTCGGCGATGCGCCCGAAGAAAAAGAAGAAAAACTCGGCCGCGCCGTCGAAGGCTGCCTCTCGCAAGGCCTGAAACAACTCGATGAAATGCGCGCCGCTGAAGGCCGTGCCCTGGTGCGCGAGATGCGTTCCCTGCTCGCGCGAATCGCCGCGCGCACTGCGCGCGTCGAAGAAATCGCTGTAAGCGCCCGCCCCGCCATGGCCAAGCACCTCGCCGCGCGCCTTGCCGAAATGCTCGGCGAAGCGCAAATCGATCCCACGCGCCTCGCGCAGGAAGCCGCTCTGATCGTCGAGCGCGGCGACACCAGCGAAGAGCTCGCGCGCCTGCACAGCCATCTCCAACAATTCGGCGCGCTGCTCGATGCAGGCGGCGAAGTCGGCAAAAAACTCGATTTTCTGCTTCAAGAAATGCAGCGCGAGGCCAATACTCTGCTCTCGAAAACGCCGGGCGTCGAGCGCGACGGCCTTGAAATCACCGGCCTTGGCCTCGAAATCAAATCCGACATCGAAAAATTGCGCGAACAAGTGCAGAACGTCGAGTGACGCCCGAGAATCCCAATCCGCTTGTGATCATCGTCTCCGGCCCCTCCGGCTCCGGCAAATCCACGCTGGTCTCCAAGCTCCGCGAGCTGCCCGGCACGCTGTTTTCCGTCTCGTACACCACGCGCCCTCCGCGCACGCAGGAGAGCCCCGGAAAATGGTATGATTTCATCTCCGAGCAAGAATTCGAGCGCATGGTCCGCGGGGGCGAGTTCCTCGAATTCGCTCAGGTGTTCGGCTGTCACTGGTACGGCACGCCGCGCAAGTGGCTCGAAAAGGCCCGGAAAGAAGGGCTCGATCTGGTTCTCGAAATCGACGTGCAGGGCGCGGCCCAGGTGAAAGCGAAAATTCCCGAGGCCGTGGCGATTTTCATCCTGCCGCCCTCGCGGAAAGAACTCGAACGCCGCCTGCGCGCCCGCGGCCAGGATTCCGACGATTCAATTGCGAAGCGTCTCGAACGCGCCCGCAAGGAAGTTGAGCGTTATCGCGAGTACGACTACTTGATCGTTAACGACGATCTCGAGCGCGCCGACAACACCATTCTGGCGATCGCGCTCGCCGAACGCGCCGCGCGCCGCGTCATGCAACAGCGCGCGCAAGAAATTCTAGATTCCTTCGGAGGATGATTCTGATGCCGATTCAAAGTGAAGCCCCGGAATGCAGATTTTCTTTTGTGGTCATCGCCGCCCGCCGCGCGCGGCAATTGATGGCCGGCGCCCCGCCGATGGTGGCTCCGCGCTCGCATAAGCCCACGCGCGTGGCCGTCGAAGAACTCGAAAGCGGCGTCCTCGAATTCAATTTGCCCGAAGAGCCCGAAGACATCACCAAAGACGCTAAACGCAAGAAGGATTAACCAAGGCATCTCCATGCGCATTGCTCTCGGAGTTTCGGGCGGCGTGGCCGCGTACAAGGCGGCCGAACTGGTGCGGCGTCTCCAGCAGGATGGCCTCGACGTTCAGGTCATCATGACCTCGAGCGCCCAGGAATTCGTCACGCCCCTTACCTTCGCCGCGCTCACCGGCCAAAAAGTCATCACCGATATGTTCGGCCGCGACGCAGCCCCGGCCAATGTTGAAAGCGCGATCGAGCACGTCGCCGTCGCGCAGCGCATTGACGCGCTGGTCGTCGCGCCCGCCACAGCCAACACGCTCGCCAAAATGGCGCGCGGCGCGGCCGACGATTTCCTCACCACGCTCTATCTCGCAACCACCGCGCCCGTGATCGTCGCCCCTGCGATGAACGTGAATATGTGGGAGCACGCCGCGACGCAGGAAAATATCGCGCTGCTTCGCGCGCGCGGCGTTCACGTCGTCGCGCCCGAAGAAGGCTATCTCGCCTGCGGCATGACGGGCGCTGGCCGCCTCGCCGCCACCGAAGCGATCGTCGAAACCGTGCGCTCCGTGCTCGGTCTGCGCCGCGATCTCGCCGCCGAATCCATTCTGATCACCGCCGGCCCCACGCGCGAAGATATCGATCCCGTGCGCTATCTCACGAATCGCTCCTCCGGAAAAATGGGTTACGCGCTCGCGCTTGCCGCCGTGCGCCGCGGTGCGCGCGTCACGCTCGTCAGCGGACCGGTCGAACTCGCCGCGCCGCAGGGCACCGATCTCGTCCCCGTGCGCAGCGCCGAACAGATGCATCGCGCCGTGCTTGAGCATTTGCCCGGCGCGACCGTCGTGATCATGGCCGCGGCCGTCGCCGATTACCGCCCCGTCGCGCCCGCCACGAAAAAAATCAAGCGCCGCCCGGGCCCCATGACGCTCGAACTCGAATCCACGCCCGACATCCTGGCCGATGTGGCTCGTGAGAAAAATTCAGCGCGAGAAAAAAATAGCGCCCGCGAAAAAACCGATCGCATCCTCGTCGGTTTCGCCGCGGAAACCGAAGACGTCGCCGCGCACGCCCGCGCCAAGCTCTCCGCCAAGCACGCCGATCTGATCGTCGCCAACGACGTCACCGCGCCCGGCTCCGGTTTCGATCACGATACCAACATCGTCACGCTCTATCCCGCCGACGGTTCCGAAATCGCCCTGCCGCGCATGAGCAAGCTCGACGTCGCCGGCCGCATCCTCGATCAAGTGCTCGAACTGCGCCGCGCGCGCGACGCGCAATCGCACGCGCCGGCCGCGCCCGCCGCGCCAGCGCCCGTCACACACGGTCGTCACTGATCGCAGATGGATTCCCTCCCCCCCGACGATCCGCGACAAAAACTCACCGCCTGGCTCCGCTATTACGAAGACCTACGCATCGGCCCGTTCTATCGCGATCGCCACGCATCGCCCGCCAAGCCGCTCGTCATCGGCCGCGCAATGCGCTCGTCCTCTGGCGCCGCGGCACCAACCGAATCGCCCGCGTTGTCTCCCGCAGCGCAAGCCGCGCCGCGCCAAAAACAATCCGCGCCTGCGCCGAAGCCCCCCGCGCCATCGTCTCGCCCCGCATCGTACGCGCCGACCGCCGCACTCCCTGTCCTCCAATCTCCTTCGCTCTTCGACGCCTCCGAGCGCATCGTCGGCGACACGCTCGAACGCATTCGCGCCGATCTCGGCGATTGCACGCGCTGCCGCCTCCACAAAACGCGCACCAACATCGTCTTCGGCGTCGGCAACGCGAAAGCCTCTCTTGTTTTCGTCGGCGAAGGCCCCGGCCACGACGAAGATCTCCAGGGCATTCCCTTCGTCGGTCGCGCCGGCAAGCTGCTCACGCAAATGATCGAAGCCATGGGCCTGCGCCGCGACGACGTTTACATCGCCAACGTCGTAAAATGCCGCCCGCCCGAAAATCGCACGCCCGAAAAAGACGAAGTCGCCACCTGCTCGCCCTATCTCTTGCGCCAAATCGACGCCATCGCCCCCAAAGTGATCGTCTGCCTCGGCAACGTCGCCTCCCAATCGCTCCTGGGCACCACGAACTCCATCTCAAAATATCGCGGCCAGTGGTTCGACTATCGCGGCACAAAATTAATCGCCACGTATCACCCCGCGTATCTGCTCCGCAATCCCGCCGCCAAAAGCGACGTCTGGCTCGACCTGAAAAAAGTGATGGTCGAGCTCGGCCTCCCCCTAAACCGCTCCCGCCGCGCCGACTGAGCGCCGCACTCCGCTCGAGTCGACGTATTGGTCTACGCGCGCGCCGCTCTTCGCGCCACGAACATCAGCGCGGCCCCGCCGTCATTTGTCATTTTGAACGGAGTCTGCGGGCGTCACAAAATCAGCCGAGAAACTCTGCGCCACGCTCGCAAGAGCGCCTACGTTACTTCGACGCGGCCTGGTGCGTCGCGGGCGTCACCGTCGACGAATCCGCCGGAGTCGGCACGCCAAACGTGTTCAGCAATTTCCCGCTCGCCACATCCCACAGCTTGATCGTGTTGTCGGCATTTCCGGAAGCCAGACTGTGCCCGTCCGGACTGAAGGCCAACGCACCGGGGTTGCCGGAAGGATCGGAGAGTGAACGCAGCGCTTTGCCGCTCGCAACATCCCACAGTGCAATCGTACCGTCCCCACTGGACGAAGCCAGCGTGTGACCGTCCGGGCTGAACTCCAGATAGGAAGTCCAGAATTTTGTGCTCGACAACGTAAACGTGACCTCGCCCGTCGTGGCGTCCCACAATTGAATCGAATTCATCGGATCCCCCGCGTCGCTCTCGGCTCCCGGAGAATCGTCATTTCCCGCAGCCAGCGTGTGCCCGTCCGGGCTGATCGCCACGACTTTTGGCTTGTCGCTGCCGGTGGGTATCAGTTTGGTTTGCTTCCCCGTCGCGACGTGATAGAGCCTGATCGAAAAATCGTCGCTTCCTGACACCAGCGTCTTCCCGTCGTTGCTGAACACCATGTCCTCGATCTTCAGCCCGTTCCCGGAAAGTGTGTGGAGTTTCGCCCCGGTCGAGACGCTCCACAGAAATATCGTGAAGTTGTCCGAGAAATAGACCGCGTTATTTGTCGCCGCCAGCGTCCGCCCGTCCGGGCTCAGCGTGTCGTTGTTCTCGACCGATCGAGTGGGAACGGCAAGCGCGCGTCGCGATTTCCCCTTCGCGATGTCCCACACCGTAACCGTAAACGTCCCCGGCTTCGTAAAGCTCATCACGAAGATCGAGCGTCCATCGCTGCTGAACGCAACTGAATTGATCCAACTGTTCGGACCGTAGTCGGCCCCCTGCGCCGGCTTCCGCCCGTTGCCCCACGCGCAAGCCGCCAGCGCAATCACCATCGCGCACGCGCCCCAAATTTTCTTCCTCATATCCACCCCGCCGACGAATCGGAATTGGCACAGCCCTGCGCGCTGCCGGCGTCCGGCGCCGCTCGCCGATGTGCGCGCGCAAACCCGCGCAAGCCCCTGCGCTACTGAGTTCCGCCCGCGGATCCCGTGTTCGCATCCGGCGGATTCGCCACGCCGAATGTCCGCAGCAGTTTCCCGCTCGCCACATCCCACATCTTGATCGTGTTGTCATCGCTTCCCGAGGCCAGCGTGTGCCCGTCCCGGCTGAAGGCAATCGAAGTCACGAAATCGGTATGGCCGGTCAGCGTCTGCAGCACTTTCCCGGTCGCGACGTCGATCAGATGGATCGCGTAATTATCGCTTTGCGACGCGAGCGTGCGGCCATCGGGGCTAAACACCACGGGATAGCCCTCGCCAGCGAATTGGCGAATCACCTGCCAGGTAGAGACGTCCCATAGCGCGACCGTATTATCGGAACTCGTCGAGGTCAGCGTGTGCCCATCCGGGCTGAAGACCACATCGGAGACATCTTTCGGCAGCGTGCGGATGATCTCGCCGGTCGAGACGTCCCACAGATCGATCGTATTGATCGCATCCGCCGGGTTGCGAGAATTGATTAGCTGATAGTTGCTGCTCGCGCTCGCGAGCGTGTGCCCGTCTGGGCTGAACGACACGGCGAAGACCATACCGACATTGTCATACATCGTGCGAACTAGACGGCCCGTCGCGACATCCCACAGCATGATCGATTGGTCCTGACTTCCCGAGGCCAGTGTCCGTCCGTCGGGGCTGAACTCGTTGTCGTCGGTTTGCTTCGTGTGCCCGGTCATGGCGTGGAGCGTCTTCCCGGTCGCGACGTCCCACAGCGTGACCGTGAAGTGCTCAAAATCCGTATTCAGACTACCTCCCGCGACCAGCGTGCGCGCGTCGGGACTGAAGGCGTACCCGTCGTACAGAACTGGCGCGTTGCTTGAGAATGTGCGACGCGATTTTCCCGTCGCGATGTCCCACAAAGTAATCGTAAGAACTGCCGGCTCGTCAAAGCCCGCCACAACGATCGTGCGCCCATCCGCGCTGAACGCCACGCAATTCATGCCTTTGCCCGGGCCGTACCCGAACTGCGGCGCAGCCGGTTTCCGCGCATGCCCCCAAACGCAAGCCGCCAGCGCAATCACGATCACCGGAACATGCCACAATTTTTTCATCATCTCTCCCTCGCAGGCGTATTCGAATCCCAAGAGGCTAGGCGGTAGCGGCGCGAGTGTCAAACCGCCGGCTTTTTGCCAACCTGTGGATATCTATTCGAATACTAATTTAGTTATTGACAATAGAATGCCTCTGCGCTATCATCCTCCGTGTTCCCCGATCCCAATTCGAATACTTCCCATCACCGCCTTCCGGAAAAGGCGTCCGCCCGGGTTGGCATTACGCTCCCGTCGAATTCCGCCGTCTTCCGCGCCTCCCAACTCGCACAATTCCGCACATCCTGCGCACTTACCCCTCCCGCAACCACCTTGTTTTCAATCAAATACAAAAGAGTGCGCAACTCGCTCATAATAAACGATATTAACTCCCTGCCTTTTCACACTCATCCGCACTCTTCTCCTGCAAGCCCAATTGTTTCAGCAATTTACGTTTTTGGTGGGGGGTGTATATACCGGCTCCATCCCCGATGGACGCTTCTCGGACCATGGGCGAGCCCACTCCATCAAAATCAGCGATTTCTCACCCTGGCTGGGACGGGATCGCCGAACGTGCCGCTACGGTCTGGGCAGCGAATCGAGCCAAGTGAGCACGGCGGTTTCAAGCGCGATGCGATGATCGGAATAAACATGGTCCGTCGCCATGTGAATCGCCGTGACCTTCGCGGATCCGGCTTTTTTGAGCGCAGCCACAAATGCGTCGTTCGGCGCGGCGAGACCGTCGTCGGACGTCACAACCAGGACGGGCCGCGAAACAAGTTTCGGTGCGAAGCCGATGGAATCCCAACTCGCTTGGTTGGCGATCACTTCGCGCGCCAGACTTTCCGGCGTGCAGCCTGCGAGCGGCGCCATGTCCTCCTTCGCCAGCGCGGCGGCCACGCTTGCCACCGTCGCGCCGCTCGGTTTATCGGCCGATCCGAGCGGCCACGTATCCATGCCGCCAAGATTCGCCGCGGAGATCATGCCCACCGCCTCGACACTCGGATCTTCCGCGCCGGCAAAATTCGCCATAAAGCCGCCCATGCTGTGGCCAATCAGCACGATGCGCGCGGGATCCGCTCGCAATTTTTTCGCGTTCGCGGCATCGCGCAAATATGCGATAGCCGCCTCCGTATCCTCAATGCAGTGCGTAAACGAAAAATCGCCCGGCGAGCCCCACGAGCCGCGATAGTTGAAGTACAACACGTCCCAGCCGTCCCGCCGAATCGCTTGCGCCAGATCGAGATTCTTCTCGTTGCCCGGAAAGCCATGCAGCAGCACAACAACAGGATGCGGCCCCGTTCCCGCGGCGATATACACAATCGCGTTGAGCAGCGCGCCGTGACTCGGCAACTGAAACGCCTCCACCGCGGCGGGATCGGTTTTATCCGGAGCCGGATCGCTCGCGATCGCCGCCGGAACTTGCTGCGCGCAAACGCGCGGAGATATCGCAATCGTGAAAACGCCGAGCAGTACGCTTGCCCAAACAGCACAAATGAGTCGTCGCATGCCGCGATTGTTCTGGCCGCGCGAAAGGATGTCAATCAATATCCCCGCGCGGCTGTCGGTCTTGGTTTTGTAGCGGAGGCCTTCAGCCCTCCATGCCATGGTTTCGCGCGCGCGACGCTTCGCAACGCGAACGGTTACACTATATCGCGATGCCTCCGATGTCCTGCGAAGTCGCTCTCCCCGTCCCGCTGCGCTCGACGTTCACGTACCTCGTGCCCGAGTCGCTCGCCGAACGCGCCGTCGTCGGCGCGCGCGTCCTTGTTCCCTTCCGCAATCGCGCGCTCGTCGGCGTCATCGTCGAACCGCCGCGCCGCGCCCCCGAAGACAAGCCACTCAAGGAGCTGCAAGACGTTCTCGATCCGGCGCCGGCCTTGCCGCCCAGCGTCGTCGAACTTGGCCGCTGGGTCGCCAACTATTACCTCGCGCCCGAGGGCGAAGTTTTTCGCGGCATGTTGCCGCCGCAAATCGACTTGCGCGCCGACCGCGAATTGCGCGTCACGCCCGCTGGCGCCGAGCGTCGCCGCTCACTCGCCGCGCGCGGCAATCGCAGTGAAGCCGAAGTCGACGAACTCGCGCTTCTGCGCCTCGCTGAAATCGAAGGCAAGCCCGTGCGCGCCGACCGCATCGCAAAACTCCCCGGCGGCACGCGCGCCGCGGAAAGTTTGCTTCGCCGCGGAATGCTCGAAGCCCGCGAGGTCGCGCGCCGCCGCAAACCGCGCACGCAAAAAATCGTCGCCTGGGGGCGCACCGCGGACGGCGCCGACGCAATTCCGGGAACCGACACCGAACGGCGTCTTCACCAGATCCTGAGCGCCCAAACGGGCCCGCTGCCATTCGCGGAATTGCTGCGCCGCACCGGCGCCTCGCGCTCGGCCGTCGAACGCTTGATTCGTAGCACCATTTTGGCGAGCTGGGAAGAACCGCTGGCTCCGACCGCAACGTCGGCGCTCGAAATCGACGAAGCGCCGCCGCGAAATGTTCTGAATGCCGATCAGCTTGCGGCTCTCGGCGAAATTCGCGGTTGGATTGAATCGCGCGCGTTCACCGTCGGCCTGTTGCACGGCGTAACGGGCAGCGGCAAAACGGAAGTTTATCTCGGCGCAGTGGAGGCAGCGCTCGCGCAAGGACGTACCGCGCTCGTCCTCGTGCCCGAAATCGCGCTCACGCTTTGGATGGGCCGCATCTGCCGCGCGCGGTTCGGCGCAATCGTGGCCGTCCTGCATAGCGGCTTGCCTGACGTTGAACGCGTGCGCGAATGGTGGCGCGTGCGCTCAGGCGAAGCGCGCGTGGTGGTGGGAACGCGCTCCGCCGTCTTTGCGCCGCTTGAAAATCTCGGCGTGGTGATCGTCGATGAAGAACAAGAACCGAGCTACAAGCAGGAAGAAACGCCGCGCTATCACGGCCGCGACGTCGCCGTCGTGCGCGCAAAAATGGAATCCGCCGTCGCGCTGCTCGGTTCAGCCACGCCTTCGATGGAAACATATCATCACGCGCAGAAAGGCCGCTATCGCCTGCTGCAACTCGGATCGCGCGTCGAAAATCGACCCATGGCCGCGGTGGAAATTATCGATCTGCGCGACGACTTCCGCCAAACGCACAGCAGCGAGCCGGTCTCGGGCGCGCTGCAAACCGCGCTCGCGCGGCGTCTTGAAGAAGGCACGCAGTCGCTGCTGCTCGTCAATCGGCGCGGCTATTCCTGGTACGCGCTCTGCCGCAGTTGCGGCGCGTCTCTTGAATGCGCGCACTGCTCGATCGCGCTCACCTACCACAAATCGCGCGGCCGCCTCGAGTGCCATTATTGCGGCTATTCTCGCGCCGTGCCGAAAACGTGCCCGAAGTGCGATTCAAAACATTTGTATTTCGTCGGCGCGGGCGCCGAGCAACTCGAAGAGCGTTTGAAAACACTTTTCCCCGACGCGCGCATCGGCCGCCTCGATCGCGACACCGCGCGCCAGCCTCGCATGTGGCAGCAATTGCTCGGCGCGTTTGCCGATGGCCGCATCGACATTCTGGTCGGCACGCAAATGGTGGCCAAGGGGCACGATTTTCATCGCGTCACGCTGGTCGGCGTGATTTCCGCCGATACGCAGCTCGGCTTGCCCGATTTCCGCGCCGCCGAGCGGACTTTTGAATTGCTCACGCAGGTCGCCGGGCGCGCCGGCCGCGGCGAATTGCCCGGCCAGGTGCTCGTCGAAACCTATCATCCGGAGCATTACGCCATTTCACTCGCCGCGCAGCAGGATTATTCGGCGTTCTTTGAGAAGGAGCTGCACTACCGCCGCATGATGCACTATCCACCGTTCGCGGCGCTCGCGAGCATCCTGGTGCGCGACGCGCATCTTGAAAACGCCGTGAAGTGGTCGCGCGAAATCGAGCGCTTCTTCGCCGGCGCTGCATCGAGCGGCGTGCGCGTGCTCGGACCGGCGCCCGCGCCGCTCGCGCGCTTGCGCAAGGAATTTCGTTTCCAATTCTTGCTGAAATCGCCGAAGCGAACCGAGCTAGGCCGATTGCTGCGCGCCGCGCTCGATCACTGTACGCGCAAGGAAATTCCGCAGAAGGCCGTGCTCGTGGATGTCGATCCACTCAGCCTGATGTGAAGGGAGATCATCCGGTGATCACGATCGGCGCGGGGAGAAAACAGAGCACAAACATCGCCAGCGCGACGACCGACCACACCATCCGCCGCGCCCCGAGCGGTTGCCACGGATTGATCAGCGGAGGATGCCGGAATCGCAGCGCCAAAAGCAGGATGGCCCATGCCAGCCATCCCCACCAGAAAAAAATCGCCAGCGGCACAAGCGCCAGCGTCACGGTCAGCGAAATGCGCGCGTGCCTCCGGCTATCGAGCGCGTACAAAATATGTCCGCCATCGAGCTGTCCCGCGGGAATCAGATTGAGCGACGTCGCAAACAGTCCGACCCACGCCGCGCGACCAATCGGATGCAGCACCAGATTGCTCGCCGCCACGCCAGGCCTCAGCCATGCCAGCAGCAAGCGCAGCGCGAGCGGCGTGCCGAAGTGCACCACGGTTCCCACCTCGGCGCCGGCGATCACTTTCGCGTGCGCCACGCCGAACGCCAGCGCCGGAATCGCAAGACAAAATCCGACGAACGGTCCCGAGATGCCCACGTCAAACAGCGCGCCGCGCGTCGGGATCGGCGAACGAATCCGGATGAATGCGCCGAGCGTGCCAATCAGTGTCGGTGCAGGGATGAAATACGGATAACTCGCGTCAATCCTGTAAGCGCGGCACGCGAAGTAGTGGCCCAGTTCGTGCGCCAGCAAGATGCCGAGCAGCGTGAATGCGAATGGAATCCCCGGCGCGAGGAGGCTTGGATGAGCGAGCAGTTTTACGTAGAGCGAAAAAAATACATCGAAGTCGGGATTTCGCCCTTCGGCATACGCATTGGCGAATTGCGCGCCGACGGCGAGCGTTGAAATGAGCGTCAGCAGAAACAGCACGAGAGCGATTGCAAACTGCTTGGGATGGAATTTCCGCCGACCGATTTCCAGATATGGCACGCGGCCATACTCGGCCGGCGTGGCGGGTGGCCACGTCCGAGTCCAGACCTCGGCGGGAAGTTTTATGTCGGAGTTTTCCGGGTCCATGAGATCGCGCGCAACTGTCTGCGGGCGGATGCGCCGCGGCACAATTCAGAATACGCTGAGCGTTTGGAAAGCGGCAAGCGCGTTACAGCGTTTGCAGTTCCTTGCCGGGCTTGAAGCGCACGGCCTTGCCGGGGGGGATGCTCACTTCCTGTCCGGTGCGCGGGTTGCGGCCGATGCCGGTCTTGCGGGGCTTAACGCCGAAGACGCCGAAGCGGCGCAGCTCGATTCGTTCGCCGCGGCCCAGAGCTTTCTTCATGGCGTCGAACACGGCCTCGACGGCCTGTTCAGCGCGGGTGCGGCTGACGCCGGTCTTGTTCACGACGGCGTTCACGATGTCGAGCTTGATCATGGCTTCCTCCGGCTCAAGAAATGGAAGCCTATGCTAGACAGGAGGTTGCGGGTTGTCAAGGCAATGCGGCGTGCGCCGAACTGCGCGGAGCGCATTGCTTCAATCGACTGCTGCGAGCGCACCGCTATGATAAGATGCGATTCCCTTTGAGCAATGCGTTCCGCGCAGGCCGGTTATCTAACGCCGGAATCAGGAAACCCAACAGGAGGCACTCATGTCGGTCAGGCCCGACCGCTGGATTCGCCGCATGGCGCTTGAGCATAAGATGATTGAGCCGTTCGAGGATCGCCAGGTGCGCGACGGCGTGATCAGCTACGGCGTTTCAAGCTATGGCTACGACATTCGCGTGGCCGACGAATTCCGCATATTTACGAACGTCAATTCGACGATCGTGGACCCGAAGAATTTCGACCCCAAATCTTTTGTCGAGCTGCGCGCCGCCATCTGCGTGATTCCGCCGAACTCGTTCGCGCTGGGCCGCTCGGTGGAATATTTTCGCATCCCGCGCAACGTGCTCACGATCTGCGTCGGCAAATCCACGTATGCACGTTGTGGAATCATCGTCAACGTCACGCCGTTCGAGCCGGAATGGGAAGGCTTCGTAACGCTCGAGATCAGCAACACCACTCCGCTGCCCGCGAAAATTTACGCGAACGAAGGTCTTTGCCAGGTGATTTTTTTTGAGTCCGACGATGACTGCGAAATCTCCTACAAGGACAAGAAGGGCAAATATCAATCGCAGCAAGGAATCGTGCTTCCGCGATTGTAATTCGCGATCGCATCGGTCGCCTCGCGCAATGCCGCAAGACGCCGCGAACCGCGGTTCGCCAACTTAATTCTGGCTCGCGGCGATCCCCACGCTGCGAAAACCGTCGAGCGGACCGATTTCATTCGCGCGCCGCGAAGAATTAAGATCCGCCGGCTGACCCCAGCGACCCGCGAAGACAAATTGCTCAAGCGGATTTCGCTGACGCGGTTTTCGCGCGACGGCCTTAGCTGCGTTTGCCGCAGTCTCCTGCGCAGCCGGATAGCCCAGCGCAATCACCGCGACCGGCTCCCAACCTTCGGGTATCGCCAATTTCTCCCGCGCCGCTTTCGGATCGAAGCCGCCCATCGGCCCGGCGACCAGCCCTAGCGCGGTCGCCTGCGTCAACAGATTCGCCGTGGCCATTCCCACATCGTGCCAGCCGTGGCGATTCGGCGCGCCGTTATGCGGATACGTGGTACGCGCGATGGTGACGATCAGCACCGGCGCATCGGCTGCCCACCTGCGGTTGATGTCCATGAGCGTGCTCGCGATCGCTTCGTGTGCGTCGGGCTGTTGCTGCTTATCGCCCACGACGAACGCCCACGGCTGCGCGTTAAAGGATGAAGGAGCCCACCGCGCCGCCTCGAGCACGCTGCGAAGAATCACGGGCGCGACCGCGCGCGGCGAAAATTCGTGAGCGCTCGCTCTGCGGGCGAGTATTTCATGGACTGGCTCTTCAACTGCAGATTGCGGAGTGTTGTTAATACTGTTCATCGGCTTTCTCCTATGAAGCAATGGGCCTCGTGCCGTTGTTCGTTGTAACGACTGTGTGGTCCAAAAAAATCACGCGTCCTCCTTTGAAGTCCAGGAGGCTCTCAGTCCCGCCAGAAGCTTTCCCAGTTCAGCGAGTTGTTGCTGCGGAATGGCTGCGAACTGTCGCTTGTGCAGCGCACAGAGGGGAGCGTCCAATTCGCTCAAAATCCGCAGACCCTCCCTGGTGATGCGCGTTTTTATGACGCGCCGATCTTCTTGTTGCCGCTCGCGCGCGATCAGGCCGCGGCTCTCAAGGCGATCGAGCAAGCGGGTGATGTCGGGATCGTGCGTGATCATGCGATCACCGACTTCTCCGCAGGCCAGACCAGCCGCGCCGGCGCCCCTGAGAATGCGCAGAACATTGAACTGCGAGTTCGACAGATCAAAGGGCCCAAAAATCTCTTCGGCGTCCCGTTGCAGTGCGCTGTTCAGACGAAGCAGGTCAAAAATAATCTGCTGCTCGAGCGACGGCGACGCCGGCACAAGGGCCGAGGACGTGCGGACGCCGCGTTCTCTCCGTGACTGCCTTGTGCGCATCTTGGTCGTGGTTGCCATCACACGAAGATATTACTCGTTACAACGACTATTGTCAAGAGGAAAGTCATGGCTTCTGCGTTGGCCTTATAAGTAACTCACTTACAAAGCTTTGCGGTGCCTGAGTGACCAGCATGGCAACCGCGTGGGCCACATCATCGGGCTGGAGCATTTTCGAGGGGTCTTTTCCGGAGTGCGGGCCGAATTCTGTGAGCACCGAGCCAGGACAGACCACACTGACGCGAATGCCGTGCGCACGGAGATCTTCGGCGAGGCAGTAGCTAAAGCCCTGAAGGCCCCATTTGGACGCGCAATAGACGGCGCCGTTGGCAAAGGCGTTCTTTCCGGCGAGCGAACTGATGTTGACGATGTGGCCGGTACGGCGAGCAATCATTCCGGGCGCGGCCGCCCGGCACACTAGAAAAACGCCTTTGAGGTTGATATCGAGCACGCGATCCCAATCCTGCTCCGTCGCGTCCTGGCCAGGACCGAAGACGCCGATGCCGGCGTTGTTTACGACGATGTCCAATGGTCCGAGCGATTGCACGACTTGTGCAACGAGGCGCGAGACATCATCCGATCTAGAAACGTCGGCGGTCACGGCCAGCACGGAGGACAGGCCTTCGCCCCGCAATAGTGCGGCCGATTCCTCCAAGCTCTTTCGATCGCGCGCGCAGATGGCGACTTTCGAACCCATTGCGCCAAGACGCCGCGCGATGGCCAAGCCGATGCCGCGACTGCCTCCGGTGACGAGCGCAGTTTGTCCGACGAGCGACGATTGGAGTTGCATAAGAGTTTCCTCGCCATTTTGAAGATTGAAATTCGGCGGACGCGCCACCAAATGCGTGCGGAAATCATCTTACCATTGAAGGCGCGGACGGCCGGAGCGCGGAAGGAGCTACCGGCGCGGGAAACCGGCTTGCGCCGGGGATGCGGATTTCCTATAATCGCGCATCCTCCATGCGTACCTGACGGTTAGATCAATCTGAGTAAAAGCGCGAGTGAGGAAACGAGTCTGTTGCTTAGAGAACGGGGAGAACCGATGAACCGAATTTGGAAACAAGGCAGAGCCGGACTCGTAGGTGCGGTGTTGTTGGTCTGTGGCGCGGGCCTGGTTGCGAGCGCGGCGCAGGGCCAGAGCGCGGCGCCGGCGCAACAGGCCGCGCCAGCGTACACGCTGGCCGAATATAACGCGTATCAGGCCGCGGCGGCGGACAAGGATCCGGCGCAACGCGTGAAGGACCTGGATGACTTCGTCTCGAAATTTCCGAACTCCGCTTTGATGCCGTACGTCTACAACACCTACTATCACGCATACAACGATCTGAAGAATTATCCGAAGGTGATCGAATACGCCGATCGCGAAATTGCTCTCGGAGATAAGGTGACTCCGGCGACGCGCTTTCAGGCGCTGTATTTGAGGACGCTGGCCTTCAATTATTCTTTCAGCGAGAAGGATCCGACCGCACAGGACGAAGCTACGCAGGAGTTGGCGGCGGCCAAGTTGGGATTGCAGGTTCTGGACCAAGTCCCTAAACCAGCCAATCAGACGGACGATCAGTGGGCGGACAGCAAGAAGGCGCCCACAGCGCTGTTCAATTACACGGCGGGCATCGCGTCGGCGGCCACGAAGGATTTTGCTTCGGCAGTGACTTATTACAAGGCGGCGTTGGCGGCGACGCCGAACGATGCGGTGACGTACTTCCATCTGGGTGTCGCTTATTTGGAAATGACTCCTCCGCAAAGCCTCGACGGCTTCTGGGCCTTGGCGCGTTCGGTGGCGCTAAAGGGTCAGGGAGCAGATCAGGTGAAGGCCTATCTGCGCGGACAGATTCAGAATTATCAGCAGACTGGGTGCGACAACCTGATCGACGATCAGATGAACGAACTGATCACGCTAGCGGGGACGACGCCCGATCGGCCCGCGACGTACACAATTCCCAGCGCCGCGGATTTGGCCACAGCGCGGAACGATACCACCGACTTCATACCCTGGCTGAAAGAAGGCGGCGATCACGGCAAGCTGATGTGGCTGGCGACTTGCGGGCTGGTGTTCCCCGATGTGGCCGTTGAGGTGATGACCGTGACGCCGGCGACCGATCCGAGTAACGCCACACTTCTGGTCTATCGGCCCGCGGCAAGCGATCCGGACGCGGCGCAAAAGGAAATGGATGCGGCGACCGATCCGAACATGACCGTGAACATCGTGGGGCAGCCGGAAGTGAGTCGCTTGCAAAAAGGCGACGGCGTGCGGTTCACGGGAACACTGACGGGTTACGCACCGACGCCGTTTATGCTGACGTGGGACCAAGCTAAGGTGAACGCCGAGGACATTCCCCCGGAAAAGGCGGCGCCCGGAGCAAGGCGGCCAGGGCATAAAGCCGCCACGCCGCCAGGTCGTTAGCTTCTGCGCAAATCGACAGTCCGAAGTTCTCTCAAGCGGCCCGGAAATTTCCGGGCCGCTTTTTTTGTGTGGCTCAGTGCTGAAAATTATCTGGGAACCGCGATCGGGTCGCGACCGCTTAGCGCGCGAACGCGCTTCGACATTCAGGCGTGGTGGCGCGGGTGCTGATCGAGTTTATAGAGACCAATCTTGCGGCTCAGTGTGTTGCGGTGAATGCCGAGCAGGCGGGCGGCGCGCGATTGATTGCCATTCGAGCGATCGAGAGCGCGTTTGATAAAGCGCTTCTCAAACTCATTCACGGCTTCGTCGAACAGGATTCCGCGCTCGACCATCTGTCCAACGAGCGATTCGAGTTGATCTCTCACGTGTGCACGCTCCGCGGGAAAATTCAGACGACCGCTTGGTCAAGATCGTGGCCCGCGATGAGCCGGTAGGCTTCGCGATACTTTTCCCGCGTGCCGCGCACCACATCGGCGGGAAGTTCGGGCCCCGGCGGCAATTTGTTCCAACCGATGCGCTCGAGATAGTCACGCACGAACTGCTTGTCGAACGAGGGCTGCGGCCGGCCGGGTGCGTAGCCTTCGGCGGGCCAGAAGCGCGAAGAATCCGGCGTGAGCGCTTCGTCGATCCAGATCAATTCGCCATCGAGCAGGCCAAACTCAAATTTAGTATCGGCCAGCAGGATTCCGCGCGGGGCAGCGTACTCGGTGGCGCGCCGATAGAGCTCGATGCTGATCGAGCGCACGCTTTCGGCGAGTTCGGCACCGATTTGGCGCACGACTTCGTCGAAAGAAATATTTTCGTCGTGACCTTGGGTCGCTTTGGTGGAAGGCGTGAAGAGCGGCTCGGGCAATTTATCGGACTCTCGCAAGCCAGCGGGCAGAGGAATGCCGCAAACTTTGCCGGTGGCGCGGTAATCCTTCCATCCGCTGCCGACAAGATAGCCGCGCACGACACATTCGACGGGGAGAGGCTTTGTTTTGCGGCAGAGCATGGAGCGGCCCGCGAGCTGGTCGCGCTCGGAAGCCAGCTCCGGCGGAAGTTCTTCGCCGCTGATGACATGATTCGGGACGACGTCGGCGAGGCGATCGAACCAGAAACGCGAAAGCTGCGTGAGCACGCGGCCTTTGTCGGGGATCGGCGTGGGCAAGACTACGTCGAAGGCCGAGATGCGATCGGTGGCGACGAGAAGCAGGCGGCCGCCCACTTCGTAAATGTCGCGCACTTTGCCGCGCGAGAGAAGCTTCGCGCCGGCAAGATTCGTTTCCCAAACGACCGAGCTCATAGATGGAGAAGCCAAGGGTGATTCATTCCCGTGAAAGGCGCCCATTCTAGCGCGCGGGCGGCGGATGTCAAACGTGCGGCTGTGGAAAGCTGTGCGTGCCTGTGAAAGAAATTTTACGAAGACGCTTGCAATTTCCGCGGAGCACGGAGTGAAGAAGCGGCGCTGGCTGAACGGCGCTAGGCGGCGTTGGCCGCGGCGGCGACGCTCTGCTCGGCAGGCTCGTCCCAGCGAACGGAAACCAATTTCGAGACGCCGGGCTCTTGCATGGTGACACCGTAGAGAACCGAGGCCATTTCCATGGTGCGCCGATTGTGCGTGACCACGATGAACTGCGTGCCGTCGCCCATTTCGCGGATCATTTGCGTGAAGCGGCCGACGTTGGCTTCGTCAAGCGGCGCGTCCACTTCATCCAGGATGCAGAAGGGGCTGGGCTGATAGCGGAAGACGGCGATCAGCAGCGCGAGAGCGGTGAGCGCTTTTTCGCCGCCGGAAAGCAGCAGAACATTTTGCAAGCGCTTGCCCGGCGGTTGCGCGGCGATGTCGATACCGGGTTCGCCGGAGCTATCGGGTTCGGAAAGACGCATCTCGCCGTGGCCGCCGCCGAACATGGTGCGAAACGCGGTGGCGAAATGGGCGTTGATCGCGTGGAAGGCTTGCTCGAATTTTTCGCGGCAGACCTGGTCGAGTTCGGTGATGGCCTGCTGCGTATCGGTGATGGATTGCAAAAGGTCGTCGCGCTCGCGGGACAGGAACGTGAAGCGGCCCTCGCATTCGTTGAATTCTTCAAGCGCCATCATATTGATGGGGCCCATGGATTCGATGCGCGTCTTGAGATCGTGATACTGCGCGTCGGCGGCGCGAAGTTCTTCGCCGGTTAGAAGTGCCGTTTCCGCGGCGATCAAGTCTTCCGGTTGCGCGTTCAATTCTTCAAGGCAGGCCTGGCGCAGATGCTCGCGCTCGGAATCGTTGCGCGCGCGGTCGATTTCGTGGCGGCTGCGCTCTTCGCGCAGATCACCGAGAGTTTGGCGAGCCATGCGCAGCGCATCGTCGACTTCGACGCCGCGCGTGCGCGCGGATTCCCATTCGCGCTCGAGCTCGATTTTGCGCTCGTCGAGGCGCGCCTTCTCACGACGCAGGGATTCGGCTTTCTCCTGCTGCTCGCGCGTCTGCGCATCGATTTGCTCGCGCTCGGCCGCGACTTCTTCGGCCTGGTGATCGAGCGCGGCGAACCGCGCGGACAATTCCTCTTGCTCCTCGGCCAAGCGAGCGGCCTCGGCTGCGGCGTGCGCGCGGCGCTCCTGCAATTGCGCGAGCGCGGCGCGGCGGCCGGACAATTCCTGCTGTGCGGTGACCGAACGTTGACGCAGATCGGAAATGCGCGCGGCGGTTTCGGCGATTTCCCGTTCGGCAGCATCGCGCGCGGCGCTGGCTTCGGTGCGTCCGGCCGCGGCGGTTTCGACGCGCCGCCGCGCGGCGCCGGCGTGGGCGCGCAGGCGGCCCAGCTCATTCTGGCAATCCGTCAATTCCATTCCCAAGCGCGCGAGTTCGCCGTGCTGTTGTTCGCGCAAGTGCGTGGCGCCGACGACGGCTTTTTCGGCGTCCATTTGATCTGCGGAAATGCGATCGAGAGTTTCGGCCGCGGTGTGAAGTTCGCCTTCGAGGTGAGCGAGCGCGGCTTGCGCTTCGCTCGCCTCGCGTTCAAGGCGCAGCACTTCGGCGTCCAGCTCGCGGAGTTCGCGCTTCATGACGAGTGGGCCGGCTTCGGTGGGACGCCCGCCGCTGACCATGCGGCCTTGGTAGCAGGTGCCGTCGATGGTGACGAAATGATGCGCGGGATTTTGCCGAGCCAATGTCTCGGCGGCGGCAGCGGTTTCGACCAAGTACGCGGAACCGAGGCGCGGCAAAAACTGCTTGGCCAATGGGCCAAGCGGATCGCGGAACTCGACGAGCTGATCCAGGCGCGCGACGACTTCGGAGCCGGCTTCAAAGGGCATCGGCGGCACGGCGCCGGGAGAAAGATTCAGAGTGCGCAGCGAATCGACGAAGAACGTGGCGCGGCCGCCGACCTCGGCCTGCAGCATGGCGATGCCGGCGCGAGCGACGTCGAAAGTGTCAACGACGACGTATTCGAGCTCGTCGCGCAGGAACTGTTCGACGGCGGTTTCGTAGCGCTCCTGAACTTCGACGTAATCGGCGAGAACGCCGACGGCGCGGAATCCGCGCTCGGACGCCGAACCGTTCGCGGCGAAAAGTTTCTGCACGGCTTCAGCGGTGTACGAGCGATCGTTCAAAATCTGGGAAAGCGTGGCGCGGCGCGCGCGTCCGCCGGCCAACTCGCTGCGGGCGCTATCGGAATGCGCCACGCTCGATTGCTGCTGGCGGCGCAAATCGCCGATGCGCGCCTGGGCGTCGCGGACGGCTTGATCGAGATGACGAGCGCGGTCGGATGCGGACTTCCAATTCAGATCGGCGGCTTCGGCGCGCTCGCGGTTAATTAAAGATTCTTCGAGCAAGCGTTGTTCGACCATTTCGGAATGAGCGACGGCTTCGGTTTGGTGCGCCAAATCCTGTTCGGCCTGCGCGTGTTCGCCGTGCAAACGCGCGAGATCCTGAGCGAGGCGCTCGGAAAGTTCGCGCAATTCGGCGATGCGCGTTTCGCTGGAAGCGGCGGCGCCATCGAGGCCGGTTCCCTCTTCGGCCAACTGAGCGATGGCGGCTTCAAGGCGTGCGGTTTCGTCGGAAACCGCGGCAAACGATTCCTGCTGCTCACGCACGCGGACTTCGAGCTGCGCGGTTTGCGCGGCGAGCTGATCGGTTTCCTGGCGCAATTGGCGAATTCGCGCGTCGAGCTCTTCAGAGCGCTGGTGATTGAATGTGATGCGATTTTCGCTGCGGTCAAGCTCGAGGCCGGCTTGCCCGGCGAGATTCTGATTCTGGCGCAATTCGTCGTCGAGCTCGAAAACGCGGCGAGACAATCGTTCCTGTTCGGCTTCGAGCTGCGCGGTGGAGGTTGAAAAGTGCGATTCGCGGCCGGCGATTTCGGCGAGAGCGCGCTCGAGACGCGCGGCCTCAGAATCAAGCTCACGCGCTTTGCTGCCCAACACTTGCCGCAACATGCCGCGCATCTGCTCGCGCATTTCGGAATAGCGCCGCGCGCGCGAGGCCTGGCGCTTGAGCGAGCCGAGCTGTTTTTCGACTTCGACCAGAATGTCGTTCACGCGCGAGAGATTCAGTTTCGAGGCTTCGAGTTTCGCTTCGGAGAGCCGGCGCTTGGTTTTGAATTTCGTGATTCCGGCGGCTTCTTCGATGATGGCGCGACGGTCGGAAGGCTTGGTGCTGAGAATTTGACCGATGCGGCCCTGCTCGATGATGGCGTAAGAATCTGGGCCAAGGCCGATGCCCATGAACAATTCTTGAACATCGCGCAGGCGCACGATGCGGCCATTTAGAAGATATTCGCTTTGGCCGGAGCGATAGAGGCGGCGGCCGATCACTACTTCGCCGATTTTCATTTGCGAGGCGGCTTGTGCGGCGGCTTCTTCGCTGGCGCGTTTCTTGCGGCGGAACTTCGAGAGGCGCGCGTCGGGCTCGTCCGCAACCGGAGCGTCAGCGGCCTCGGGACCGATTACGGTGAGGTCGTCGCTCGCAAGCGACGCGTCGTCGGGTGCAATCATCGCGTCGGCTGCGTCCGGGGCGACAACTTCGATTTCGGCGGGCCCCTCGTTCAGCGCTCCGACGGCAGGCGCTCCGCCGGATTGCGGGCTATCGGGCGTGCCGTCGAGAACTTTACGCGCGGCTTCGGCGAGTTCCGGGTCCACCAGCGTCAGAGTGACCTCGGCGAGGCCCATCGGCGGGCGCTTGGCGGTGCCATTGAAAATGCAATCGGACATGCGCTCGGCGCGGAGCGATTTGTGGCTTTGCTCGCCGAGCACCCAGGAGACGGCGTCGACGATGTTCGATTTCCCGCAGCCGTTGGGGCCGATGATGCAGGTGAGGCCGGTGCCGCTGAACGCGATGTGCGTCCGGTCGGAAAAAGATTTAAAGCCCGCCACTTCGACTTTGCGAAGCTTCAGCAAGTCCTTACCTCGTTTGCGGCCTCATCATGGTCATTCATGCCGCCCGCGCGTGCCGGGGCGAACAAATGGCGTGACGAGTGCCGTTTCCTCGGGAGAGTCGTACCTGCGACAAAACGAGTAGGGTGGGTCGCTGACAGTGGCCCAGCCGCCTGGCGCGTGGATTGGCGGTTACAAGCGAAACATAACACATCGGGCGCGCTGAGTAAAGATGCGGGGTGTGGATGATGTGCGCAATCAGAGCAAATCTGTTCGTGCGGCGAAGGTAAAAACTCAAACCGAGGGGCGGACGCCCTGGCTGGCGGAGGCTACGGCGTCGCGCGTGGAGTTCTTAACGGAATACATGGCCTCGTCGGCGAGATGCAAGAGCTCGACTTTGGATTTGGCGTCGGCGGGATATGACGCGACGCCGATGCTGGCGGTTATGCGGATGCTCAAACCCTCGCCGGCAAGCCAAACGTGCTCGCGGAGCAGCGTGTGCAAGCGGTGAGCCGTGGCGACGGCGCTTTCCTTTGAGGCTTGCGGCAAAACGATCACGAATTCATCTCCGCCGTAGCGGAATGCGAAATCGATCAGGCGGCAATTCGAGCGCAGGAACTGGCCGATCTCGGCCAGCAGCGTCGAGCCGATCAGGTGGCCGTGCGTATCGTTGACGCTCTTGAAGTGATCGAGGTCGATGAAGATAAGCGAGAATTCGTAGCCATAGCGCTGCGAGCGGTAGACTTCCGTTTCCAGGATGAAGTTCATGTGGCGCGCGTTGTAGAGCGCCGTGCAATCGTCGGTGATGGTCAGCTCGTGAATGCGCTTGACGGTGCGCGCGTTTTCGAGAGCGATCGCGGCGAAATCCGCCAGCGCCTCGAGCAGAGCCAAATCGCGATCGTGAAAGCCATCGGCGCCAACGCAATTGATCAGCTCAATCACGCCGAGGCAGTGATCGCGATAGCGCACGGGCACGGCCACGATCGAGTGCGTTTCCATCTTGGTCTTCTCGTCGACTTGCGCGAAAAAGCGCGTGTCGCGGCTGACGTCAGGCACGATCACGGCCTTTTCGTTCTCGGCGACCCAGCCTGCGATACCCTGGCCCATCTTGATGCGTACGTCTTTCAAAATTTGCGCGTTCTTGCCGACCGCGAGCTCAAAATAAAGTTCGCGCTTTTCGTCGTCCACCAGCAGCAACGACCAGGTGTCCGGACGCAAAAATTCGTCGATCTTTTCCATGATCGTGCGCAGCACCTGATCGAGCTGCAGCGACGAAGTGAGCGCCTTGCCCAGCTCATGGAAAACGGCGACCTCTCCAGCTTCGCGCTGGTCAGGCGTGCCGGAAGGATTGCGGCGGCGGTCGGCGCCGCTGAATTGTTTCGTCTCGGTCACAAAAAGGCCTAAGTTCCTGCGCGGACCTGGACTGCCCGCGCGACAGGTTGCAAGCAATTTCAATTATAGACGCCGAGTTTTTCCCGGCGCAACGCAGACTTCTGGCCGCGTTTCACAATCGGCAGCATGCCTCCGGGCCAACTGGCGCGATGTGCCGGATCGACACAGCGCCTGCGATTGACACTCTTTCGCCGCGCGCCTATAGTGACTTCGAGAAATTTTTCTTCTTCGATGGACCAACCGCGAACGCAAGAAGGCAACCAATCGACCGCAAAGGACGGCTTCGGCGTCCACCTGCGCAGGGAGCGGGAGATGCGCGGCGTGACGCTCGAGGAAATTTCCTCGGCCACGCGCATTGGCACGCGCTTCCTGGATGCGCTCGAGACCGAACACTGGGATCGGCTGCCCGGCGGCGTCTTCAATCGCGGATTTGTGCGCACCACGGCGCAATTTCTGGGCTTGGATCCGGAAGCGATGCTGGCCGAGTACACCTTGGCAACCACAGATTCCGCGCGTCCGACCCCGCCCGTATTCATCCATTCGCAAAGTTCGTGGACGCCGAGGATGGCACCTGCTCAAAGCGATCGCCGATGGATGCCGCTTGCGGCGCTGCTTGCGATTGTTGCAATCGCGGCTGGCGGCTGGTTTACGTGGAGACATATGCGCCGCGCTCGCGCCGACGCCGCTGTGCTCGCGGCCGCATCTGGCGCTGCGGCCACGAACGACGTGCCACCCGCGGTCGAAACGAGTGCGCCGGCCGCCGCGCCGACGACGACCGACGCTCCGGACGCGACATCTCCAACGGCGTTAGCTCCGACGCCGCAACCCGCGACGGATTCTTCGGCGGCGGCCAATAGCGCGCCTTCGACCACGGCTTCGGCTCCGACGTCGGACAGCGCGAGCGATTCAGCGGCTACTTCCTCGACGGACGCAGCGACTCCGGCCGCGGCCGCCGCACCCGTTGCGACGCCAGCAACGGCACCGGCATCCGCGCCCGCATCTACCTCCGGGCCGCTCACGTTGAAAATCGAAGTCGGACGCGCGACCACCGTGAGCGTCAGCGTGGATGGCCACAAATCTTTTCGCGGCAAGATTCCCTCGGGCGGCAGCCGCACGTTCCAGGCGAACCAAGTGTTTTTCGTGATGGCGCGCGACGCGGGCGGAGTGCTGCTCGAGCTCAACGGGCAAACGCTGCCGCCTCTCGGACCGCCGGGCCACTCAGCAAGCATTCGGCTCACTCGCGAATCGCTCAAAACACAGGACGGTACGAACCATTAGCACCAGCGCCGTAAGCCAAGAAATCCGCTCAGGCACGGCGACGCAGGCGACCAAGCTCGGCGTTTGCGCGGGAACCGTGTTGCTGGCGACGGCGGAGCGAGGCGAGGCGCTCGCCATCCTTGCAAGCGACGCCGACGCGGCGGTCCGGGAATCGGCGGCCAAGGCGCTCACAACTTTCCCGGTCGATTCCATGCTCGCGGCGCTGGCGCTTCCGGATGCGTCACCGAAATTGTTTGCGTTCTGCGCAGCCCACTGGGGCGAGCGGCCGCGCGTGGCCGACGCGATGGCCAAGAATCCAGCGTGTCCGTTTGAAGTGTTGCGTCCAGTGGCGCGCCATCTTTCTACCGCCGCCGTACAACTGCTTCTCGACAATCTCGATCCGCTGAGCACGGCGCCGGGGCTGATGACCGCACTTGTGCAGTCGTCTTCGTTGACAGCGGAGCAGCGCTCGGAGCTGCAAGATTTGCTCAAGGAGTCGCCGGAAGCGGAATCAACGTTTGTCGAAGCCGCGGCGGAGGCCGTGCCGGACCCCGTGAAACGCATCACGCTTTTGCAGCGCCTGGCGAGGATGCGCGTGGTCGAGCGCGTGCAACTGGCGCTGAAGGGCGGCCGCGAGGAGCGCATTCTGCTGATCAAAGATCCATGCAAGGTTGTGCAGCGCGCCGTGCTGCAATCGCCGCGCATCACGGACCAAGAAGTGGAATCCTTCGCCGCGATGACCATCTTGAGCGAAGAGGTGCTGCGCATGATCGCCACGAATCGCGTGCACCGCAAAAACTACAACGTCATTCACAGCATCCTGTTCAATCCCAAGGCGCCGCTCGACGTCACGCTGCACATGTTGGCCAGCGCCAATCCCATCGACCTCAAGCAACTCGCAAAAAGCCGCAACGTCCCGGAAACGCTGCGCACGTCAGCCGCGCGTCTGCAGATCCAGCGCAACCAGGCAAAGATGGCGAAGGACGATTAGGCGCTCCGACGATTCCCGCGTGATTGATTGAGTGACTTGAAGATGGAGCGCAGCGGAGGTCGGAAGATTAATTCTGGGCGCCATTCGGAGGCGCGGCGAGCGATTTCTGTACGCGCTCTCCCCAGACTTTCGCGGCGGCGATGATCGCGGCCTGATCGAGCGTGAGCACGCGGCGATCTTGCATCACGATGCGCCCGCCGATAACCACGGTGCGGACGTCGCTGGCGGTAAGCGAATATACGATTTGACCGTACAACTCGTAGAGCGGCACGGCATGCGGGGCGTCGAGATCAAGCACGATCAGATCGGCCTTTTTGCCGGGCTCGAGCGAGCCGATTTCGGCGTCCATGTGAATCGCGCGTGCACCGTCGATGGTGGCCATCTCCACCGCTTGCTCGGCCGAGAGCGCACGCGGATCCATGTGCGAAACCTTCTGAAGTTTCGCGGCCAGATCCATCTCGCGCATCAAATCCATGTCGTTGTTGCTTCCGGCCGGTCCGTCAGTGCCCAGCCCCACCGCCACGCCGCCCGCCATCAGCGCGCCCACGGGCATCACGCCGCTCGCTAGCAACATATTTGAGGAGGGGTTGTTAACGCAGCCGGTGTGGTGCTCGGCGAGCAAAGCGATGTCGGCGGCGTTCACCCAAATGCAATGCGCGGCGATCACGTCGGGGCCGAGAAAGCCGATGCGGTCCAGATACGCGACGGGAGTGGCGTGATTCTTCGCCAGACTGTCGTCGAGCTCTTTCTTGGTTTCGGCCACGTGAATCTCAAGCGGCGCATGGTAACGGCGCGCGAGTTCCGCAGCCGAGCGCAGCGTCTGCTCCGACGTGGTGTAAATCGAATGCGGCGCGACGGCCGCGGTGATCAGCGGATCGCCCTGCCAATCCTGCAAAAACTTTTCGGTGTAGGCCAGCGCCTGCGGCGTGGTCTTGTTGTCGGGCGCCGGAAAATCGATCAGCGTTTCGCCCAGGATGGCGCGCATCCCCGCGGCCTTGGTGACGCGCGCGACGGCGTCCTCAAAGTAGTACATGTCCACGTAGGTGGTGATGCCGGCGCGCATCATTTCGAGCACGCCGAGGCGCGTGCCATCGGTTACGAAAGGTTCGGTGACGTTGCGGGCTTCGGCGGGGAAAATATAGTTGTTCAACCAATCTTGCAGCGTGACGTCGTCGGCAAGGCCGCGCAGCAAGGTCATGGCGGCGTGCGCGTGGCCATTGACCAAGCCGGGCATCACCAAGCGACCTTGCGCCGCGATGCGCTCCGCCGGATCGTAGCGCGCTTCAAGCTCCGCGCGCGGGCCGACGGCCACGATCGTATCGCCGCGCACGGCGACGGCACCGTCATCAAGCACGCGGCGCGACGCGTCCATGGTGACGACGGTGCCGCCCTCGATCAGCAAACTGATTTTTTCTTTGGGTTTATCCGCCGGCATCGTTTCGGGCTTGTTCGACTGTCCCTGCACGGCCCGAGCTCCTGAAATCAGAATCGCGCAAAGGCAAAGCGCGCGCAAGGCTCCGCGGCTCGAGCCGCGCCCCTTCCGCAATGGCCGCAACATGGCGGTTTTCCAAGCGAACTCAGTCATAGGTAGCGACCCTGCGGACGTGGAGGGTCGACGTTACAAAAACGACGAATCGAACGGTTCGGGAAAAAGCTCCCTCATGCGGCGAATTTCAACTTTGCCCTTCAAATTCGCAAGCACGATCTCCGCGTCGCCGCAGAACTCCCACAAAATCTGGCGGCAGGCGCCGCACGGAGGCGTAAGCCGGTCGGTATCCGCGACGACGGCCACGGATTCAAATTTGCGTTCGCCGTCGGACACGGCCTTGAAAATCGCGACGCGCTCCGCGCACAACGTGAGGCCGTAGGTGGCATTTTCGATGTTGCAGCCGGTGAAGACGCGTCCGGAAGCCGCGCGCACGGCCGCGCCGACGCGAAATTTCGAGAACGGCGCGTGTGCGTTCTCGCGCGCAGCGCGAGCGGCCGCGATCAGATCGTCGCGCTGAACATCGTGCAGAACCTTCTGTTTGCTCATGCCAGCTCCGCCGCGATGCGCGGAATCACGGCCAAGAGCAGCGCGATGAATTGGTGTTTCACGCGCTCGCCGGTTTCGATCACTTCTTCCGTGGTGATCGGCTGATCCAATATTCCGGCGGCCATGTTCGTCACGCACGAAATTCCCAGCACACGAATCCCCAAGTGTGACGCGGCGATCGCTTCCGGCACGGTGGACATCCCGACCAGGTCCGCGCCGAGCGTGCGCAGCGCGCGAATTTCCGCGGGTGTTTCATAACTTGGGCCGGTCATCGCGGCGTAGACGCCCTCGAAAGTTCCCAGGCCCAGACGCGAGGCCTCTTCAAGCGCGATCTTTCGATACGACGGCTCATAGGCCCGCGACATATCCGGAAAGCGCACGCCGAATCGCGGATCGTTCGGCCCGATCAGCGGATTCGTGCCTTGCACGTTGATGTGATCACGCAGGACCACCAGGCATCCTTGTGAATACTCGCGGCTGATTCCACCGGCGGCATTCGTCAGAATCACCGCGCGCACGCCGAGGCGCGCCAGCACGCGCATCGGAAAAATCACTTCTTGCTGCGAATAGCCTTCGTAAAAATGCACGCGGCCTTGCATCACAGCCACGGGAATTTTGCCCACTTCGCCAATCACCAATCGCCCCGCGTGGCCCACGGCCGTCGAGCGCGGGAAATGCGGAATCTTCGCGTAGTCGATGCGCGTGGCGCGCGCCATGCCATCGGCGAATGCGCCCAAGCCGCTGCCCAGCACCAGCGCGATGCGCGGCCGCAAGCGCGTTCGCGCGCGGATAAATTTCGCCGCGCGTTCGGCGCGCGCGAAATCGTCGCCGGACCGCGCCGCGCCGCGTCGCGCCGCCGCGCTCATCGCAGGAACAGGCCGACGATCGAGGCCGACATCAAATTGGCCATGGTGCCCGCGAGCATCGCGCGAATCCCGAGCCGCGCCAAATCGTTGCGGCGGTTCGGAGCCAGCGCTCCGATGCCCCCGATCTGCATGCCGATCGAGCTGAAATTCGCAAATCCGCACAGCGCAAACGTGGCAATGGTAAACGAGCGCGGATCGAGCACCGCCTTCATCGGTCCAAGAAATGAGAACGCCACCAGTTCGTTGAGCACCATGCGAATGCCCAGCAGGTTGCCGATTTTCGTGCAGTCGTGCCAGGGAACGCCGATCACCCAGGCCACCGGCGCAAAGGCCCATCCAAAAATCTGTTGCAGGCTCGAAGGGAACCAGCCCACGTGGTGGTACGCGAGCCAGTTGTGCGTGCCGCCCATGATGCCGTTGATCAGCGCGATCAGCGCGAGAAACGCGATGAGCATCGCGCCGACGTTGACCGCCAAACTCAATCCATCGGTTGTGCCGCGTGCGATAGCCGCAAGAAAATTGGTGTCTTTTTCCGTCTCGGGCATTTTCACGGTGCCCGCCGTCCGCGGGACCTCGGTTTCGGGTACGAGCATCTTGGCCATCAGCAGCGTGCCCGGCGCGGTCATGATCACGGCCGTCAGCAAATGCTTGGCGTCCACACCGAAGGCGATGTACGCCGCCATGATTCCACCGGAGACGTGCGCCATGCCGCTGGTCATTATGGTCATGAGCTCCGACTGTGTGGCATCCGGCAGAAACGGGCGAATCGTCAGCGGCGCTTCCGTCTGGCCCATGAAAATGCTGGCCGCGACGTTCAGCGATTCCGCGCCGCTCGCTCCCATCACGCGCTGCATCACCCAGGCGGCGCCCTTGATAACGATTTGCATCACGCCCAGGTAGTAGAGCAGCGCGAAAAACGCCGCGATGAAAATGATCGTAGGAAGCACCTGGAACGCGAAGATCAGACCGTACGATGAATTTTTCGCGCCCAAAGGTCCGAAAAGGAATTCCGATCCCACGTACGAATACCCCAACAGCTTGATCACTGCGTTGCCCGCTCTCTGAAACAGAGCTTCCCCGGCGCTAAATCGCAGCACAAAGTAGGCGAAGCTCAATTGCAGGCCCAATCCCCAGAGGATTGTCTTCAACTTAATCGCGCGGCGATTTGTGGAGAACAGATAGGCCAGGCCCAGCATCGTCGCCAAGCCGAGTATCCCGGTGTAACGCCCCATCCTGTTCCTCCTTGTGCTCGTGCCTTATGCCCGTTGCGCCGCGCGACTCGCTTGCGCGGCGTCCGCCACGCCAATTGACAGAGCATTCTAAGCCAAGCATGGCCACTAAACCGTGCAAATGTGCCGAAATTTCGGCCAGCGAACTAGCCGCCGATCACGCGCCCCACGAGCGGACGGCCCGCGGCCGGCGGCCGCTGCGAAATGATGTATGCGGTTTCGACCAGGCGCCGCGCCTCGTCGAGTCGCGCGTCGGAGTTGTAATGCAGCGTGCAGAGCGGTTCGCCGCGCGCGACGCGATCGCCATTCCTCTTGTGAAACACCAGGCCCACCGCCGGATCCACCGAATCTTCTTTCTTCTCGCGCCCGCCACCGAGCACCACGACCGCGACGCCCAACTGCTCGCACTGCGTCGCTGCGACGTAGCCGTCGGCCGCGGCCACAACATCGAGCGTGTGTGCCGCCGGCCGCAGCAGCTTCGGATCGTCCACCACGCGCGCGTCGCCTCCCTGCTGCCGCACGATCTCGCGAAATTTTTCGCGCGCGCGGCCCGACGCGATCAACTCGGCCGCCACGCCCTTGCCTTCCTCCACGTTCTTCACCCGCTCGCCGAAAAGCAGCATCCACGCCGCGAGCGCCAAACACAATTCGCGCAAATCCGCCGGGCCGCCGCCCGCGAGCACTTCGATCGATTCCTGCACTTCCATCGCATTCCCGGCAGTGCGTCCCAGCGGCTGATCCATGTCCGTGAGCAGCGCGACCACCTGCTTGCCCATGCGGCGCCCGGTCTCGACCATCAATTCGGCAAGCAGCGTGGCATCCGCCTCAGTTTTCAAAAACGCGCCCGAGCCGACTTTGACATCGAGAACCAGCGCGTCGATTCCTTCCGCCAATTTCTTGCTCATGATCGAAGCGCAGATCAGCGAGCGGCTCTCAACCGTCCCCGTGACGTCGCGCAGCGCGTACATCTTCTTATCCGCCGGCGCGATCTCCGCCGTCTGACCGATCAGCGCGCAGCCCACGGTCTCCAGCGCGTGCCGAAATTCCGCGAGCGACAAATTCACGCTGAAGCCCGGAATCGATTCGAGCTTGTCGAGCGTGCCGCCCGTATGCCCCAATCCTCGCCCGCTGATCATCGGCACGCGCACTCCGGCCGCGGCCACAATCGGCGCAATGATCAGCGAAGTCTTGTCGCCTACGCCGCCGGTTGAATGCTTGTCCACTTTTCGTCCGGGCATATCGGAAAAATCGAGCACCTTGCCCGAATGCAGCATCGCGTCGGTCAGCGCGGCGGTTTCCGCGCCATTCAATCCGCGCAGAAACGCAGCCATCAGCCACGCCGACATTTGATAATCGGGAATGTCCCCGCGCGTATAACCAGTGATCAGGAATCGGATTTCTTCAGGCGTGAGTTCGGCGGCGTCGCGTTTCCGGCGAATCAAATCAACGACGCGCATGATTGGCAGCCTAGCATCCGCCGATAAACCGCGTCAACGAAACCATGCGGGCCGGTTGACCCAAAACCAATCGCGCCGAACGCGATTCGGGAACCAGACGGCCGCCACTCGCCGCCGAAATTGGGTAGGGAAAAAAAGGATTTTCTTCGCGGCCCAAATAAATTACTATCTCTCTTATGCCAAGAATGAATAAACCCGCGATAGCCGACGTGATGCCCAAGACCGAAAAGAGGGGCGCCGCGGAAGCCGCGCTTGCCGCGGGCATGGCGCCCGCTGAGGTTTTCACCGCCGTCGTGCAGGATTATTACGGGGTCGCTGAGCGCAGAGGTCTTGTGGTGCACTGGGGCAGAATCATGCACGTTCCGCCTAGCGCCGCTTTGCGGATCGCGCAGGACGCGGACTTGATTCCGCCGACCCGCCTGACGCCTGCGCGGCCTCAGGAAAAGCCTCCGCATAAAAGCGTGCCAGAAACTTCCGAATAAACCTCCCGCCACGCGGCGTAAGGCTGCGGATCGTCTCCACTCTCTTTTTAGCGGTCATCGCTGCGTATTTTGCGCGAATGGCGTTTACCAGATGCTTTTCAGCCAATTGAGTTCACCCCTCCCGAGCGCTCTCTTCAGCGCATGATAGACACCCTCCGCCGCCAGCGTCAATGGGAGAAGAGGCGGCCACAGTCCTGTTTTCGAACGACCCTATTTGACCGCTTCTATTCGAATACCCAATCAGTTTATATTTACAAATCGTAATTGACAATCGTAATTGCCATGCTATAATGTGTTCCTATCGTCGGAGCGCTTCGTGCCTCCAGGCGGAACGCAATACCTCGCCGCAGTCGCTTCAAATCCCTCGCCAAATCCTCTCGCGTCGCCGAAAAAACGCCCTAACCCTTCTAGAATGACCAGTTCTGAGAAATCGCATTTTAACCTCTCTAGAATCAACACTTCTGGCGCAAAGGACTTAAAGGGCGATTATGTACTTGACAAAGTAACGCGATTCAGGTAGTCTCTGTGTCAGTGAGGCTGCCATGAACCTGATAGACGTAACCCGAAAGTTCGCCACGAAAGAAGCCTGCAACGAATACCTAGCCGCGATGCGCTGGCCGAATGGCGTCACATGCACTCATTGCGGCGTTGTCGGCGACGATCAATTCCGCTCGTTCACCACGCGCGAGACTGAGCGCAAGCGGTACAGCAAGCGCAAGAAGGCTGTTGTTACGGTCAAGGTTCCGTCGCGCAGCCTGTACGAGTGCAAGGGCTGCGGCTATCAATTCAGCGCGACCACGGGCACGGTGTTCCATGATTCGCACTTGCCGCTGGAAAAGTGGTTCATGGCGATTGCGTTGATTCTGGAAGCGAAGAAAGGAATCAGCGCATTGCAGGTCTGCCGCAATCTTGGAATCCCTGAGAGTAGCTACCGGACGGTCTGGTATCTCTGCCATCGCATCCGTGAAGCCACGCAAGAGACCGGCCTGCTATCCGGCATCGTTGAGACCGACGAGACCTACCTGACACCGAAGAAGCCGCGCAAGGGAGCGCCGAAAGTGAAGAAAGAAAAACGCGACGTGGTACTTGGCATGATCGAGCGCGGCGGCAGGCTGCGAATGGTTCCGATGCGCGACGCGAAGATGGAGATAATCGAACCCATCCTTGCGAAGCACATCGCGCCCGACGCCACGCTACAAACTGACGAACACCCGACCTACGCGATAATCGGGAAGCGCCGTTTTCCCGGCAGGCATCGCGCGATCAACCACAGCCAGTCCTACGGGATTGGCGACAACACAACCAACTCGATTGAGAATGCGTTCTCGCTGTTAAAGCGCGGCGTCTATGGGACGTTCCACAAGGTCTCGATAAAGCACCTTGGCCGCTATTGCAACGAGTTTTCCTACAGGTTCAATCGGCGCGGGAATCAGTCGGAGATGTTCGGCGAGACCGTGAAGGGATTGCTAAACAACGGGCCGCTGCCGCTCAAGAAGCTGACTGCTTCCGAAACATCGGAGACTTAGAACCGCGCTTTCCAGAAGTTTTTATCTCGCTCTGTGGCTTTGGCTTTGAGCCGAGCAATGCGGAGAGTACCGCGTCGAACTTCTTCTTCTCGACAAGTACCCTTTTCTTCATGGGTGAATCGTAGCATAATTGCTTAGCGGGGCCGGAAGGATTCGGACCTTCGGAACGTGCCTTAACACGTTTCGCCCGATTATAAGTCGGGTGCTTTAAACCACTCAGCCACGGCCCCGCTAAGCAATCAAGTGCGCCCGCCCCGGTAAGGAAACGGGCGCACCTTTGAAAAGTCTAAGTTGAAAACTGGTGGCGGTCGTGCTATAAAGGAGACCAACCGTAGGCGCATCATCGCGCCTCCTTTCGTGAACATCGACAGTCGCTAAGGGATAGGTTCTAGGGGTAAGAGAGGTTACAGCCTCTCTTACCCCGCTTCTACTTATGGTTCATTTAGTCCGTTTCCCCACAAACCCTACAGCAAGAAGGGGCTGTTTGTTTGCTTGAAGGTGCTCTTCGGGTATTTCGGCAACAAACATGGATTCCGATTCGTCCCACTTAGCAGGATACGATCGAGACTCAGACCGGTCATAGCCGATGTAGTCCATGAAAGTCTTGGCTGAAAATCCAGCACCGTTTCCCTTCTTCCCGTATGCCAAGGCATAAGCGCGGGAGTCTTTCTTACTGATCGGGCGAACTCCCAACTGATGCTTGGCTGCATCCCACATCAGCAGAACATACTCAACGGCGTCCTTTTCGAGGATTGCCGTGGCAGATTTGTTGAATGCTAGACGGCCTAGCTTGTTAAAGGTAACATTAGGGCTGCCACTCCGACGTACTCTGCGCGTGAAAATCTCCCAACTCATCGCATTTCCCTCCTATTCGAGAAGCATCGACAGAACAGATTATACCATACGTTACATGAGAATTGTCAATAGCAAACTTCAGAAACTCCCATTGTTTCCGGTAGCCTCAGAATACTGCAAGCCTATCTCGCGTGTCCCTTGGTACGCGGTGAGTTTGACTTGGGAATAGTATGCCGGATACTTTCGTCTTGAAATACATTGCCGCAATCTTTTATATTGCGTTAGTGTAGCTATCGTAATCTGCTGATGAGAAACAAGTTGACTGGTTTATCTCGAATGCCTAGTATATCTGTGCGACTGGGCCGAGACGCTACGCGACTCTTGCAGGGCCGAACGGCCCCGCCCCAGACGCTTTTTTTTTCTCGGTCAATTGCTTCCCTCGAAGAAAGCCTGAAATCCGTAAATGCACCTTTGCTACATAGATGAAAGTGGCGTGCCTGAACTAAATCAAGGGACGAGTCATTTTGTGCTGCTCGGTCTATCTATCGAGGCGTGGGATTGGAGGGGTCAAGATCGCGCGGTTTCGGTCGTTAAGCGAAAGTTTGGGCTGTACGGCGCAGAGATTCATACCGGATGGATGACTAGGCGTTATCTTGAGCAGGAGAGAATCCCAAATTTTCAATCGCTGGATCGAACTGCTCGCCAAACACAGGTAAGAAAAGAACGGGACGCGCAACTCATCAAAGAGGATGCTCTTAAGGGAAGCAAGGCCGCCAGAGAACTGCGGAAGAGCTACCGCAAGTCAGATACCTATATTCATTTGACCCTAGGGGAACGAAGGAATTGCCTACGGGAGCTTGCTGATTTGATTGGTGGGTGGGGAAACGCGCGACTTTTCTGTCATGCAATTGATAAACGCGCCTTTGGGTCAACGCCGCCTGCTAACCCACCACGAGAAGAAGCGTTCACCCACGTAGTCAGTCGCTTTGAGCGATACCTTTCGGATATAGGAGACCCGCGAACGATCGGACTCCTTGCTCATGACCATGACGATACGTCCGCAGACAGAATGACCCAATTGATGCGCCAGTTTCATTCGAGCGGAACAATGTGGACTGCCATCACAAGAATTATCGAAACCCCGTTTTTCGTGGACAGTAAATTGACGGTTGGCGTTCAGTTGGCGGACTTGTGTGCGTATGCTACTCGCCGCTACTGCGAGAAGGGCGAGACCGATTTATTTGATAGAATTTGGCCCCGATTTAACAGGGTTGGAACGAGGGTAGTCGGGTTGCGCCATTACGTCGGGGCTCGAAACTGCACCTGCCGGATTTGTACTTCACATTAGAAATACCGCCTGCCTGTCACGCCTCAATCCTGCCGTTTGGCCGCTACTTTGTCAAATCCATATTCGCCCTTAAAGTCATTCAGAATCAGCACTTCTGAAAAACACCCGGGGGGGAGGGGGGCGCCTTACTTCGTCGGATCGCTTTTGGAGGCCCCAACTTCGGCCAGGCGCTTCTGCATCTCCGCGTGGATACGCGCGTTCGATGCGACCATGTCAGGGTCGCCCGGGCGATGCGGCGCCCCGCCGGCAAATGGCGTCACGCTGCCGCCCGCCTCGCGCACCAGAAGCGCGCCTGCGGCAGTGTCCCACGAGCGCAGACCAAATTCCCAGAAGCCGTCAAATCGGCCGCACGCCACCGACGCCAAATCCAACGCGGCCGATCCATCGCGGCGGACACCATGAGAGTGCAACGTAAAATCCCAGTAGTAGCGAATGTTGAGACTCTGTTCGCGCTTGTTGGTCGGAAAACCCGTGGCCACCAGGCTCGTCGCGAGCGTGTCGATCGTCGAAACGTGAATTCGTTTCTGATTCAAAAACGCGCCTTCGCCGCGCACCGCGGTGAACATTTCCTGCGCCATTGGGTTGTAAACGGCGGCGACCAAAAGCTCGCCCGCTTCTTCAAGGCCGATCGAGACGGCAAAGCACGGATAGCTGTGCGCGTAGTTCGTCGTGCCGTCGAGCGGATCCACATACCACCGAAACGCCGACGCGTTTTCCTGGCCGCCGCCTTCTTCGGCGACGATGGCGTGCTTCGGGAAATGGTCGCGCAGCCGCGTCACGATCGCTTGCTCGGATCGCTTGTCGGCTTGCGTCACGATGTCCACGTCGCCCTTGTAAGTGATCTGGCGCGGGCGGTCGAATTCCGCCAGCAGGATGGCTCCGCCTTCGCGCGCCGCTTCGACGGCGACATCGAGATAAGCATTCATGATTTTGTTCTGGCTCTCCTGATCGCAGCAACCATGATGCCAGAACAACACGCCGGCGCGCGAGCAAATGAACGCGCGGCTGCGCGGCCGCTATTCGGGAGAGATGCCGGTGTAATAGATTTTGCGGGAGTGGACGATGTAATCGCCCGCGACGCGGACTTCGATCGAGCGATACGTGTCTTGCGGCGGCTTCGGATCGGGATAGTAGCCCAGGCGATATTGCGTGCGCAGCTCGCGATTGATCAAATCGAACGTCGGACCGAGTTCTTTCAAACTGTCGAGGTAATAAATCGCGCCGCCGGTTGTATCGGCGATGGTCTCGAGCGCGTGTTCGCCTGCCGTGTTGCGGCCGCCTTCGTTGGTGACGGCGCGCACGCAAATGGTGTAGAGCAGCGCATCGGCGCGCACCGCGGCGTCGCGGGCCTTGGCGAAGTCTGCGTGGCTGGTGGTTTCTCCCGCGTCGGTGACCAGCACGATCACGCGCCGCCGGCCCGATGGATTGCGCGCGAGCGCCTGCGAGCCGAGAAACACGGCGTCGTAAAGCGCGGTGCCGGCGCCCGGCTCAAGACGCCGCAACGATCCCTGCAAGTACGCGGTGTCGCCGGAAAATCCGCCGACCAAATCGACCACATCGGCGAACCCGAATACCGCCATGCGGTCGGTGGGCCGCACGACCTGGTCAATGAACGCCGCCGCGGCCTGGCGCTCGAATTCGAGCTCCTGCGTTTCGCTCAGGCTGCAATCGATCATCAGCGCCAGATCGAGCGGCGTCTGCGTGTCCGGCTCGAACACTTCGATCTTCTGCCGCACGCCTTCTTCGTAAATTTCAAATTGATCGGCAGTGAGGCTCGCAGCCGGATGATGATCCTTATCGAGGACGCTCGTGATCACCGTAACGAGGTCCGCTTCCGCGCGGATCGTGCCGCGCGTGTCAGTGCGTGGCGGCGGGGGCGCCTGCGCCGAATCGAGCGCCGCGCCGCCGCACGAAAGCACCAGCAGCAGCGCGCAAGCAAGCGACGGCCGCGGACGGATATGCGCCACGATTCGGGCGGGGCTCAATCTGGATGCGCTCCTTCTTACTCGATGGTGCGAATGGTTTTGGTGGCGCCAACAGCGCTTAGGGATAGATTCACACGGAGCGAAAAAGGATTGTTCGGCCCCAAGCCGATATGCCTACGGCCGCTCGCCGTCGGCCCAGGCGGCGCCGTCGGCGAAATATTCTTTCTTCCAGATCGGCACGCGGCGCTTCAGCTCGTCAATTCCGAAGCGGCAAGCATCGAACGCCGCGGCACGGTGCGCCGAACTCACTACCACCAGTACAGCGGTTTCGCCGATCTCGATTCGCCCCAAGCGATGAACCATCGCGGCGCGATCCACGGGGAAACGCCGGCGCATTTCGGCGATGATCGCGCGCATTCCCGCGAGTGCCATCTCTTCGTAGGCCTCGTACTCAAGATACAGCGTGGCGCGCCCGCCCGAATGGTTGCGCACGATGCCCTCAAACACGACTTGCGCACCATCCGCCGGCGCCTTGAGCGACGCCGCGATTTCGGCCGTCGCGATCGGCGTGCGTACCAATTGCAAGCGATCTCGTTCTTCGGCAAGAAGCTCCGCGCCCATGGCGCTATCTTCCCCGCCGCTGACCGGCGGCAGAAACGCCACTTCGTCACCGGCGGCGAGCGCCGCGCCCCACTCGGCGAACTGTTGATTCACGGCAGCCGCGGCGGATTCGCGAAACCCGGCAAGCTCGGGATGCTGGTCGCCGTATTGCTTGAAAAGATCTTCGACGCGCGCGCCATCGGAAATCTGGGCCTCATCTTCGGCCACGCCGACGATCTCCTTGAAGCGGCCGAAGAACAGAACGCGCACAAGCATGCCGCTATTCTAGCGCCCGGCACCAGCCCCCGAGCCAATTTCTTGACGCCGCATCGCGCGCGTCCTTCACTTCATCTCATAAGTAGTGCCAGAACGGGCGACCGCGCCATCTTGGGGATGCGTTCTTGTCCTGAAAGAAAGGTGCATTAGCGCCGTGCGAATTCTCATCTCAGGCTCAAGCGGACTGATCGGCAGCGCGATCTCGGTCGCATTGACGCGCGAGGGGCACACCGTCGGCCGACTTGTGCGGCCCACAAGTTCGGCGCACTCGACAAGCGCGCAAGTTGGCGATGTGCGTTGGGATCCCGTCGCCGGTGCGTTCGACGCCGCAGCGGCTGAGGGCACTGACGCCGTCGTGCATTTGGCCGGAGCGTCCATAGCGGGCGGTCGCTGGACGGCAGCTCGCAAGCGATTGCTGCGCACAAGCCGGATCGAAGCCACGCGACATCTGGTCGAATCGCTCGGCGCGCTCACGCGACCGCCGCGAATTTTTCTCTGCGCCTCGGCCATCGGCTATTTCGGCGATCGCGGCGATGAATCGCTCGACGAACAGAGTGCGCCCGGAACGAATTTTCTGGCCAAGCTCACGCAAGATTGGGAACGCGAGCAGGCCGCGGCAGCGCGATTCGGCGCGCGCGTCGTGTCCATGCGATTCGGAATCGTGCTCGCGGGAAGCGGCGGAGCTTTGCCGCGCATGGCCATGCCGTTCAAGTTCGGCGCCGGCGGGCGCTTAGGCTCGGGCCGCCAATGGATGTCCTGGATCGCGTTGAGGGACGTAGTGGGCATCGCGAAATTCGCGCTGGCGAATGCCGCGCTCGCAGGACCGGTCGACGCCGTGGCGCCCGAGCCCATGCGCAACGCGGATTTCACGCGCGCCCTGGCCGAAGTGCTGCATCGCCCCGCGATCTTCCCCGCCCCGGCGTTCGCGTTGCGCCTCGCGCTCGGTGAAATGGCCGACGCGCTCTTGCTCTCAAGCCAGCGCGTCTTCCCCCGCCGCCTTCAAGAATCGCGCTACGGGTTCGAGCAGACCGACCTCCGCGCCGCCCTGCGCGAAGCCCTGGGCCGTTAAAATGCGCCGCGCTCGCTAGAGCGCCTTATAGAGGATGTTTTTGAATTCGACTTTCATCGGCGGGCCGACGTGCACTTGCACGCCGAGTTCGCCTTCGAGCTTGCGGCCGACGGGATCATCGTCCACGACGATGCTCATCACTTGGCCGTTGAGAATGTGAATCAGCACGTTGCCGCGCACGATCAGGAAATAGTGATTCCAATCGTCGCTGCCGTGAATATAGGACGTGAGTTGCTGCGTATCGCCGACCGAGCCGATGACCTCCGGAATCTTGCCGGTCTCAATACGCGTCACTTGGCCGCGCAAGGCTAGGAACAGGCGGCCGCGCTCTTCATAGTTCTGGCCGGTGTAGCGCACGCCATTGGTGTTGCGTGATTCGCCGTCGATATCGGCTTGGTAGCCGCGCATGACCCACGGCATCCCGGGTACCTCCACGCTGCGGTAATTGATGCCGCTATTGCCCTGCGCGGAGATGCGGTAGTCGGCCTTGAGCTCGAAATCGCGCGTGACGCCGCCGCGCCAAATGATGAAGGTGTTGACCTTGAGCAGCGTGTCCGGCGTTACTTCGCCGACGATGCTGCCATCTTCGACGCGCCAGTATCTCGGATCGCCGTCCCATCCGTTCAGCGTCTTGCCATCGAAGATGGGCACGAAGCCCGTGTTGTCGTCCATGCCGGAGACCGGCATCTGGTGCTGCGAGGGCACATAGGGCGCTTGCGCCGCGTCGGGTGCGGCGGCCGGCTGCGGCGCGGAAGTTGGCTGTTCCGCCGGAGCAGTTTGCGGCGTGGGGGCCTGCTGCGCAGTCGAAGTCCAGCCACAGAGAAAAAGTCCGGCGACCGCGGCGGCGAGAAACGGCAATGGGCGAAACATTTTGGTTCGCATGGGCGGAGTATAGCGCAAGGTGGTTTCGCGCCGTGGCGAGATTGCGCCGAATCAGAATTAGAGATCGAGAAGCGCGAGCAACTGATCGAGGTTCGATTGGTCGACGAAATAATCGTGGGCGCCGGGAACGAGCTGCTCACTATCGTCAAACACCTGGAACAGGCGCATTTTCGCCACGGCGTACTCTTCGGTGCCGCTCAGGGCGCGGCCGGTGCGCGCGGCCCACGCTTCCACAGCGTCGAGGCGCACGAAAATGCGCACGGGAAAAACGGTCTTGCGATCGGTGGAGACCATGTAGACGTATTCGGTGCCGGAAATTCCCCCGCGGCGAGATTTCTGTACCTCAAAAAAATAGTACTGATAGACGTATCCCGATTCGGAGGAATAACTCTTCACGCGGCGGACGGCTTCGGGGCGAGCCATGCCCGGCATCTTCCGCTGGCGCGGCGGCGGCTGTCAATCGGCGACGCGCGCGTGTCGCGCAACCCCGCTGAGCCAATTTGGAACATGGGCGCGAGTCAAAATGAGAATGGCGTGCGATTTCGCGGCGAGTTTGAATTCGTTTCCACTGCATCGCCCGCGCTTCAGGGCCGCGGCCGAACTGCGCAACTGCGAGAAATCTTGAGGGTTATCGCGAGAATCAGTGCGCGTGCGCACCGCTCGACAGCGGCCGGACGCGCACCGCAAAGCATGGCCGGCACTGGCAGGCGGCTTGCTCTCTCCCCGGGGCATGGGGGAGGTCCCGGCGAGGACGGTGGGGCGCAGAAACCAAGGCTGCCTGAAAAAATTAGGCACTGTGCTACTCGCTGCGATATCGACGCTGGGGTGCGGCTGCGGGACGGTCGGTTCCGTCGCCACACCGGCTCCTCCCCCGACAATTTCTGTGAGCGTAGCGTCGCCGAGCCCGAGCATTTTTCTGGGTGCGATCGTCACGCTGACGCCGAGCGTGACGGGAACCACGAACATCGCGGTCACGTGGAGCGTCGATCAAGTGAACGGTGGAAATGCGAGTGTGGGCACGATCACGGCGGGCGGGGTTTACACCGCGCCGGGAATCTTGCCGGCGCCGGCGAGCGCGACAATCACGGCGACGAGCGCCGCGGATGCCAGCGCGAGCGGAAGCGTTACGCTCGCGATCGCGAGCGGATTCACATTGATCGTCTCCGGGCCGCCCTCGGTAAATTCCGGCGCGGGAGCGGCGTTTCAAGCGGCGTTCTCGCCCGCGGCGGGCTCGAATCCAAATTTCGGCGTCACGTGGAGCGTTTCGGGGCCGGGCTGCACGGGCGCGGCATGCGGTTTGATCGCGGGCAACAACTTGGGAACTGAGGAAGCGCCGCAGGCCTCCTATACGGCGCCGACGATTGCGCCGTCACCGAATTCGGTTGTGGTGACGGCGACGCCGGTGGCCGATCCCACGAAAGCGGCGTCGGCGATCGTAACCATCAATCCAATTGTGCAGGTCGAGATTTTTCCGCAGTCGGCGCAAGTAGCGCTTGGCGGCACAACGCCATTTCAAGCGAGCGTCACGGGATCGGCGAACACCGCGGTGACGTGGGACGTCAACGGAATCGTCGGCGGCAATTTGAGCGTCGGCACGATCACGGCTTCGGAGACGATTCCCGATCAGGCGAGTTACACGGCGCCGCTGAACTCGCCGACGGGAGGCTCGGTCGACGTCGATGCGCGTAGCAACGCCGAGCCGAGCGTGTTCGCCACGGCCGTGGTGACGATTACGTCGTCGACGCCGCCCACGCTTGCGGCGATCACGTCGCTTGCACCTTCAAGCGCGACGGCCGGAGCGGCTGGGGGAATTACGCTGAGCGTCACTGGCACGAACTTCGTGCCGTCGGCTCCGGGCCCCGGCTCGACGATTCTGGTCGGCGGCACGGCACGCGCGACGGATTGCGATTCCGCGACGAACTGCACGACATCGCTCGAGGCTGCAGACCTGGCGAGCGCCGAGCAACTCTCGATCCAGATGCAAAACCCGGACATGAGCTTGTCGAACAACGTGTCGTTTGTGGTGGTGGCGGCGGGGGCGAACGCTATCGAGATCCCGCTGACGCCTTCGGCTCCGGCGGCGACGGGCGAAAACATCATGGTGGCCGATCTGAGTACGGACGGATCGTCGGCTCCGGCCGCGGATGTGAACTTGAATATCGTGGCCATCGGTACGTTCGACACGACCACAGATACGTGTACGCTGGGCGGAAGTTCGGTGCCGCTGGTGCGGCCTGCGTCGGGTACAGCGACGGTAAATATCTGCGCGTTCTCGGTAAGTGGGCTCGATCCATCTTACTTGTACACATTGATGGGTCCCGCGCCGGCCGACGTCACGATCGCGGCGACGGCGCCGCTGGGGCTGGGCATCGTGCAAGTGACGCTTCTGGTGCCGAGCACGGCGGCGACGGGCGCGCGCACGCTGTTCATTCAAAATCCCGCACTGGACATGACGGCCGCGACCGGGGCGCTCGAGGTGCAATGAGACGAGCGCGCAAATGAACGGTGTGCGCGGAGCGAAAGATCACGGCGTGGCGCGCGCGACGGAACGCGCGGCGCTACTGCTACTTTTCGCTTTCGCGGGCGCGGCGGGCGCGCGCGCAACAACGCTTGCGCGGATGACACTAGGTCAACTCGCCTCGGCGGCGCAGGTGATCGCGCGGGTGCGCTGCACCGGCACAGCATCGCGGCGCGAGGAGGGCTCGATTTGGACATTCACAGATTTCAGCGTCGAAGAAGCGTTCAAGGGCGCGCCGGATGCACAGCTCACCATCCGGCTGCCCGGCGGGCGCGACGGCCATCTGGTGGAAACCGTGGAGGGCGCGCCGCGTTTTGCGGCCGGCGAGGATGCAATTGTTTTTTTTGAGCGCACGCGCGGCGGTGATTGGTCCATTTCAGCGTGGGCGGAGGGAACATTTCGCATCGCACGCGATCCGGAGACTCGCCGCGAGACAATCACGCAGGATTCGAGCGGCATGGCGGTGTTCGATCCGGCGACGCGAACGTTTCGCGCCGAGGGAATCGCGCGCATGCCCATCGCGGAATTTGTTACATCGCTCGATGCCGCGATCGCGCGCGGCGGCCGCTGATGCGCGCCTTCGCGCGGCCTCGGTGCGCCGCACGCGCGGCTTTGCTGACGGCGGCGCTGTTTGCGTGGCAATCCGCGGGCCCCGCGGCAGCGGGATATTCGTTCAATTATCAGGTGGCGGACATGCGGCAACCGGCCAACATTTCCGGTGGCACGGCCTGCCCGCAGCCGACGCGACAAAACATTTCAGAGGCGGGTGGAATTCCGATCGAGTGGAGCACGTCACTCGGCACAAATCCGGCGACGATTTTGACGGCGAACCAGACGCCCGCGGGGCAGCTTGCGGAAATCGCGGGGACGATCGCGGCAGCCTACGCGATATGGACAGGCGTGAGCGGCACCACGCTGGCGCCGTCGGTGTTCGCGCCGCTTGGCAGCACGACGACGCAAGATGCGTGCAGCCCGACCGACGGCATCGATTCGATCTGCTTCAACCAATCCGACGCCGCGTTCACAACCGGCGTGCTTTCGTTCACGCGCGTGACGACGACCGACGCGATTGGGCAGCGGGCGGGGCCCGGGACGCCGGCCGCGACATTCATCGGGCAAATACTGGATGCCGACATACTGTTGCTGCCCGGCGATAGCGGCGTCGCGTTCGCGACACCAGCGGCGCTCGCGGCGAATCCATCGGCATACGATCTGGAATCGGTGCTGGGCCACGAGATCGGACATACGCTGGGACTGGGTCATTCGGGCGTGTGGCGCGCGATGATGTCGCCATTCGGGCCAGCGCCCGGCACGTACCTCGGCACGCGGCCGACCGTGAACGAACCCGATGCACCGCTGGCCGACGACGACCGCGCGGGACTGCGGGCACTTTATCCCGACGCGTCGGACACGACGCACGTCGGCACGATTTCCGGGCGCGTGCTGCCCGCAAATCCGCTGAGTCTGCCCCCGGGAACGACTGGAGTGTTCGGCGCGCAGGTGGTCGCCGTGGACGCGGGAAGCGGGGCTGTGGAGGCCGCGGCGCTGGGAGGATGGTCGTGCGTCGATCCGGGACCTGCGCAATTCGACGGATCGTACACGATCGAGAAATTGGCGGTTGGCGCGCAAGAGAACTACGTGATTTACGCCGAGCCGCTCGATGGGCCGCTCGAGCCTTCCGATGTGCCCGGCGCAACGACGGCGCTGTGCCGGAACGCGCTCACCGATCCTGGCTGGCCCGAGCAATTTGCGTGCGCCAGCCCGCCGGTGGCGACTGGATTTTCGACGACGATGCTTTCAGGGCCGTGAAGGACCGTGACGAAGGCGAGAAAAACCCTGCGGGATTCTGCGCGTCGCGAGCGCAAAACGGAAGCGGCTCCGACGGGGGAACATCGGAGCCGCTTCGAATACCCAGCTTCGGGTCACTGGGCTGGATGAATTACATCGCGATGATTCTTATGGCGGGCTCCAAGTAGAGCCCGCACTTGTTTACAGCACGGTTGTGTTCAGCCACTGTGTGCGTTGAACCGTCGTCGTGGTGTTGGTCGGCAAAGCTCCGCCTTGCGTGAGCGTAGTCGACGGAAACCACGGTGGCGCGAAATTCGGCCGGGCGGTGAAGCGGCGATCGAACCAGACGTTTTCGGTGTCGATATCCGCGGAATAGATGCAACTTTGAATCTGGCCGCCGACGTTGTTAAAGGTGTTGACGAACCCGTTGGCCAAAAAGCCGCCGGTGCCGGAGCCTTGGTTGCAGCCGCCCGAAGCCGTCTGCGATATGGTGGCAATGCTCCCGTCCACCTGAATATTCGAGTTGGCGTAAGTGCTCTGCACCGTGAAGTTGCCGGTCGCCGTAAAAATGCCGAGAACCTGGTTCATGTTTTCGGCGCTGGGAACCAAGGTGTCAATGGGCGTGCCGGCGCAACAAGGCGGATTTGAGCCTGTAATGATCTCGTTCTGCGTGTCCGTCACGGGCTCGGTTTTGTACAGCACATCTCCGGTGGCCGTGACGTTGTCCTGCGCCGTGATCGTGATCATGGCGTTGTCCTGGATGGCCGCCTGCCCCTGCCCCGGACCGCTGAGGCTATTGATGCTCCCGTCGACGTAGAGCATCGTCGAGGCATTGTTGGTGAAGTTATCCATCGGGACGCCACTGAGGGTCTCAGTGGTAGCGCCCGAGCTGATCACGGTGCTACCGATACCGCCATTCGTGGCGGGATCGACGGTGATTGTCGTTACCGTACCGCCCTGAGTGATTTTGTAAACCTGAGCGGTCGAGCCGCTGGGCAGGAGCTCGACGTTGGCGTTGCCTTCGATGTAGAAACCGCCGCCCATTACACACGGTATGGACTTCGCCCCGCACGAGGTGGCGGTTGTTCCGGGATCGGTGAGATACACGCCTGAAGCCGCTCCGGTAGTCGGATATGCCACACCCGAAAGAGTCTGCAAGTCCGCATGCAACGTGGCGTCCGTCAGCGCAGGCGGCGCTGGCGAGGTTGAGCTGCCGCACACGTTAGAGCCTTCGCCGCAACCCTCTCCATCGATAACCGCCCATTCCTGGTTGATGGTATTTTGGGGCAGCGTAACGGCGGGCTGACCGAGTTGGTAGCCCGCTTGGAATTGGGGATTTACGAGACTGCTTCCGCTCCCCCAAGGCCCGGTCGTCGTAGCTGTGTTGCAGCCCCAACCGCTATTCCACCAATTCATGCTGCCGCTGGCTTGTCCGATGGGGTCGGTGAAAATATAAGGCGAGGTATACGGCGGAATGGCGGCCATGAATTCCCAGCCACCGTTGGTGAACATCGGTCCCGTCATGGTGCCAGGAACCAACGGTCCGTCGCACGGGGGATACTTGTCGATGAAGGCCCCGAAATACGCGAAACTCACGGCATTCGCGGCCGCTTGGCCGGTAATGTTCATTCTGATGCTTCCGTTTTCTGTTACCGTGTCCTGCTCGCTTCCGGAAGCTGAACCGATCGAGGTGAGCGTGTAATTGAAGACGTACTGATAGGCCGAGTCGCAAGGCGAGGTCAGACTCGCGGTCCCCACCGTCACCGACGAGCAACCGGAAGCCGAGGTATTGACGGCTGTGACGGTCGGCGCACCTGCCAGGCACAACGAGGCGTTGGTGAGCTCGAAGCTTTCCTTCCAGGAAGTAGTTCCAGCGCCGGCGTTCAGGCCGGTCTGGCTCGCGTATGACTGAAGCACGTTTGTCGCGACGGTCTCCGGCAAGCCACTGCCAGAAGTGCCGCAAACAGGTCCCGAATTTGCAATCGGAGGTTCGGCGAATGTCGTGGGCACGTCGGCTGTGATACCGGTCACGAGTTTCTCGCGAGCGATATTCAATCCCGAATCGGCGGCATAGTAGGAGCCGCGGAAGTTGCGATAATACCCGCCGATCAGGGTCTGCGAACTGAAAGCGATGACCATCCCCAAGGCGAGCGCGACCATCATCATCAACAGCAAGAGCGTAATGATCAGGGCGACTCCCCGCTCTTTCCGGATGTCGGAGCGGCCAGAGGGCAAATGAAGGCAAGTTGATGTATGCATTCTCATCGGGTTCTCCAAAATCGTTCCAACGTTCAGTCGTTCATGCTCATATTGCGTGGATTGACCACCACGGTTGATCCAACGACCTGGTAGGGGCCGTTGTCAAATGTGTTTCGAAACGTATAAGTGGGATCGGGATTCGGATTTGTCCGTCCGATCAGAGAAATGCGCACGGATCGGACGAGCGTGAAGTCATCATAGTAGTCGGCCGGATTGAAGTGATAGCAGCCGGTGTCGCCGACCGCGTCGCAACTGCTCGTGGCGTCGGTGGTGGCGTCGTTCCAGGTGGCTACGCCGATCTTGAAGCCAATCACCTGCTCGGCGATCACGTTGGTGACGCCGCCCTGAATCCGGTCCAACTTGGGATCGGATGGAACGCTGGTGTCCACGGAGTAGGTGGTCGGCTCGAGCTTCATCACCCAATCTTGCGCGCAGAACTGATTGCCGAGTTTTGACGCGAGAGTAGTGGATTGCGCGATGCTGTTCGCCGTGAATCCGATGGGATCATTCGCCGGACCATTTGTGAAATAGGTCGTATTCGACGCAAGGTGAGAAAATGCGACGTAATTGGATCCGGCAGTGGGGGCGCCGGTAATTACAAACGTATTTACCTGGCCTCCGTTGCTGGCCGTGATCAGAATCAACTGGTCGCCGATGCTAAACGACGCGGCTGTTCGGGTGGCGGCGTGGGCCATTGTCTCAGCACCTACGGGGGCATAGGGTTGGACGTAGAACGTGGTGCCAGTCGCGGCGCTGCAGTTACCGGAGTTCGTGCCGCCAGTTGCATCCGTGGGATGGACCGGCGCAACGTTCGGATTCATGGTGAGTATGTTCAGCGTATCGAAACACTCAGAACTGTAGGTATAGGTTGCGGCGTCATTGCAAGGCGCGGTGGGCAGTTGATTGACGATGGAAACGCCCACGGGCCAGCTCGGGATATTTGCTCCCGGATAATATCCTGTGCCGGCATTTGCCAGATCGAGTTGCATCTGAGTGATGGCGTTCTGCATGGCAATGTTGGTGCCGGCCAGATTCTGCTGCGAAGTGAAATAAGGCGCATGCTGGCTGAACAGCGAGAAGGTGCTGCCGGCGATGACAGCGAACATCAACATGGCCGCCATGAATTCCACGAGAGTGAAACCGGACATTCCGGCGCCGCGCTTGGCGCGCTTTTCCAGGGAAGTTCTGTTCATGGGCGCACCAGGCTCATTTGAAATACCACTGGAGGCTGCACGAAGCCGTTCGTACACGTGACCTGTACAGTGATGCGGCGAACCCCGGTCACAGGCTGATTGAGCTCGATGAGCCAGCGGCGCTGGAAGGCGATCGCTCCCGTCATGGCCGGTGGTGTGGACGCGGGGAGAGGCGGATTGCTGCCTCCGGGATCCTGAATCATGCCGTTAGCCGGATGCGAGATCGTTGTGTACTGGGTGTTTCCGCTGCCATCCAGACTGCTGACCACCTCATCGAGCGCGCCCTGAGACGGGTTGAAGTAAACTTCGTCGTAATAATTCACCGCCTCTGTCGAGCCGTTCGCGGTCACGTCTTCGACCTCGTTCGCGGTCAGACTACCCGCGCTTGTCCCATTCGTCACAACGACGTGGGGATCGCCGGTGTCGACGCTAGTGTTCACGTTGTACGACGCCGGCCAGCGATTCAGATCCTCGAGCTTTTCCGAGGCGATCGTGGCCGCCTGGTTCATGTACTCGCTGCGTGAAGTGCCGCCGACCACGCTACCCACGAGCGCCGCCGCGGACAGCACACCGATGGTGAGAATCATTGAGGCCACCAGGACCTCGATGATCGTGAAGCCGCGCGAATTTCCGTTACTGGACTGTGATTGAGCCATAGTTGGATACCGTGACGGTTTTTATCGCTCCGTTGCAAGAGACTGTGAAACTCATACTCCCACCCACCGCCGTTACTGCGCCGGTGGGACTAAACTGAAACGTAGTCGTTGGGTTGAAGCTGTACGTGACGAGCGCATTGGCCATCGGTACCGGGGAACCGATGTCCGTGAAGGTCGAGGCTCCCCCAGGTTGGCTCAGCACTTGGAAGGTGTTGTTGGCCGAGTTAAACGTAACCTGATAAGGATAGCCATGCATGATCGCTTGATAGCGCGTGGTCTGGATCGCCCACGTCGCGGATGAAACCCCGGAGCTCAACCGGTAGGTGTTTAGCGCGGCTTCCACTTGAGGGAGCGCAATAACCGTCATCACGCCAACCACAAAGAGCACCACCATCAACTCCAGCATCGTGAATCCACGCTGTCTTGGCGTGACCGTCTGGCGGATTTTGGACCGCTGGAATCGCGATAGCACTGGATACTCCTCCGGGGAAACGGTAGCTGTCCGCCGGAAAGCCGGGGCCAGCCGTTACCCTACGCGGTTCAATAGAAGTGCAACTTAGACGCCAGGCGGCTAATCTGATACAAAGCATTTATAATCAGCAGTTTATGATAAATGTTGCAACCGGGCGGGCGGAGCTACCACAATGGCGCATGTATCGTTTTGAACCAAACAGGGGACGGAGGCAGAGCAGCGTGGCATTTAGGACACAGCCCGAGGTGGCACCGGGGAGACCTAAGGTGGCTCGGTGGATTTAGCGAAATTCCGCTGCGCACCGAAAAACCGGAGCGGCTCCGATAGGAAGAACATCGGAGCCGCTTGGATCATCGAGCTTGACGTCACGCGGCGAGTCTAGATCCGTCGCCATGCCCGCTTACAGTACCGAGGTGTTCAGCCATTGCAGTCGCTGCACCTTGGTGATGGTGTTGGTCGGCAACGCGCCGCCTTGCTGGATCGACGTCGAGGGAAACCAGGGTGGCGCGAAATTCGGCCGAGCCGTGAAGCGGCGATCGAACCAGACGTTTTCCGTGTCGATATCCGCGGAATAGATGCAACTTTGAATCTGGCCGCCGACGTTGTTGAACGTGTTGGCACTCCCGGTGAACCCGCCGGTGCTGCCGTTGCAATTGCTCGATGCCTGCTGTGAAATAGTAGCGATGCTTCCATCCACCTCAATGTTCCTATTCGAATAATTACTTTGGACGCTGAAGTTGCCGACAGCGGTAAAAATGCCGAGAACCTGGTTCATGTTTTCAGCACTCGGAATCAGCGTGTCCACCGACGTGTTGGCGCAACAAGGCGGACTAGAACCGGCCACGATTTCGTTCTGAGTATCCGTCACGGGCTCGGTTTTGTAGAGCACATCTCCGGTGGCAGTAACGTTGTCCAGCGCCGTGATCGTGATCATGGCGTTGTCCTGGATGGCAGCAAGTCCTTGCCCCGGACCGCTGAGGCTGGTGATGCTCCCGTCGTCGTAGAGCATCGTCGAAGGTTCTCCGGTGAGCGTATCCATCGGGACGCCGCTGAGGGTCTCCGTCGTGGTGCCGGAACTGATCACGGTGCTGCCGACGCCGGCATTCGCGGCGGGATTAACAGTGATTGTAGTTACGGTGCTGCCCTGCGTAACGGTGTAAACCTGAGCGGTCGTGCCGCTCGGTTGGAGTTCGACGCTTGCATTGCCTTCAATATAAAAGCCGCCGCCTATGACACAAGGTATAGCCTTCGCTCCGCAACTGACGGCCGTTGTACCGGGATCGGTGAGAAAGACGCCCGTCGAGGCTCCGCCAGACGGATACGCTACGCCCTGAAGAGTCTGGACATCGGTGTGCAACTGGGCCGTCGTCGGCTGAACGGCCGCCGGTGAAGTTGCATTTCCGCAAACGTTGGCACCCTCGCCGCAACCCTGGCCGTCGATGACGGCCCACTCCTGGCTAAAGGAATTTACAGGCAGCGTAACAGGCGGCTGGCCGAGTTGATAGCCGGCTTGGAAGCTGGGATTTACGAGGCTGCTCCCACTTCCCCATGGCCCGGTCGTGCTGGACGTATTGCAACCCCAACTGCTGTTATACCAATTCATGTTCCCGCTCGCCTGACCAACAGGATCGGTGAAAATGTAGGGCGAGGTGTACGGCGGAATGGAGCTCATGAACTCCCACCCACCGTTGGTAAACATGGGTCCGGTCATGGTGCCGGGAACCAAGGGTCCATCGCAGGGAGGATACTTGTCAATGAACGCGCCGAAATACGCGAAACTCACCGCGTTCAGGGCCGCTTGCCCTGAAAGATTCATTGTAATGCTTCCATTTTCCGTCACCGTATCCTGCTCGCTTCCCGAAGCTGCGCCCAGCGAAGTCAGTGTATAGTCGTAGATGTATTGATAGCCTATTGGGCAAGGCGCCGAAACCGAACAAGAGCCTGTGGTGGTGTTGAACGCGCTGGGGGTGTTCCAACCTGCGACCACACACAGTGTGGCGCTGGTAATTTTGAAGCTCTCTTTCCAGGAAGTAGCGCCCGCGCCGAGGTTCAGCCCAGTTGGGCTTCCGTACTTGCTCAGGAGGTTCGCGACGACGGTGTTTCCGGTGCCAGAGCCACCGCCAATGCCACAGACGCTGCCCGGCGAAGCGATCGGCGGGACGGCCCAAGTGCCGGAGGGCGCGCTGCTGGTAAGTCCCGTCACGAGTTGCTCGCGCGCAATATTCAATCCGGAATCGGCGGCATAATACGAGCCGCGGAAATTACGGTAGTATCCGCCGATCAGAGTCTCCGAACTAAAGGCGATAACCATCCCCAAAGTCAGCGCGATAATCATCATCAACATGAGTAGCGTAAAAACCAGGGCGATGCCCCGCTCGCTGCGACTGGCGGGACGGCAAGATGGCGGATCAAAAGGTGTTGGCTGACGTTTTCTCATGAGAATCTCCGGGATCGTTAAATCGTTCCATCGATCAATCGTTCATACTCATATTTCGTGGGTTAACGACCACGGTTGCTCCCACGACCTGGTACGGGCCGCCGTCAAACGTATTTCGAAACGTATACGTGGGATCGGGGTTGGGATTGGTCCGGCCGATCAAAGAGATGCGCACGGACCGCACCAGCGTGAAATCGTTGTAGTAGCCGACATCGTTGGGATTAAAGTGGTAGGTCTCGCTGCTGGTGGCACTCGCATCGTTCCAGGTAGCCGCGCCGACCTTGAAACCAATCACCTGCTCCGCAATCACGGTGGTAACGCCGCCCTGAATTCGGTCGAGCTTGGGATCGGATGGAACACTCGTATCCACGGAGTAGGTGGTCGGCTCGAGCTTCATCACCCAATCCGTCCCGCAGAATTGATTCCCCAGTTTTGACGCGTAAGGAGGGGTCTGCTGCATTCCGCTGACGGCTGTAAATTGCAATGGATCGTTGGCCAAGCCGTTCGTGAAATAAGTTGCGGCCGATGCGATGTGAGTGAACTCGACGTAATTCGTTCCGACGATTGGCGGAGCCGTCAGGACAAAAGTATTTACCAGCGCTCCATTACCTGCCGTGATGAGAATTAGCTGATCGCCGGTGTTGTATGACGCTGCCGTTCGCGTGGCCGCCTGCGACACCGTCTCGCTCCCTATCGGCGTGTACGGCTGTATATAAAACGCGGTACTCGTGGCGTCACTGCAGTTGCCGGTGCCCGAGCCGCCGGTCGCGTCGGTCGGGTGTGCCGGGGCGATCGTCGGATTCATCGTCAGTATGTTCAACGTATCGAAGCATTGAGGACCATAGGTGAAAGTCGCCGGAGTGTTGCAAGGCGAGGTGGGAAGTTGATTGACGATGGAGACGCCCACCGGCCAGCTCGGGATGTTCACGCCGGGGAAAAAGCCTGTACCGGCGTTAGCCAGATTGAGTTGGATCTGAGTGATGGCGTTCTGCATGGCAATGTTGGTGCCCGCCAGATTCTGCTGCGAAGTGAAATAAGGCGCGTGCTGGCGGAACAGCGCAAAGGTGCTGCCGGCGATGATGGCGAACAGCACCATGGCCATCAAGAATTCGATCAGCGTGAAGCCCGACATTCTAAGAAGCGCGCTTCGCGCAGGCCGGTTAAGCAATGCATTCCGCGCAGGCTCGGCGGCGCTAGTTACGGCGCGCTTTTCCAAGTCAGTTTTGCTCATGGACGCACCAGGCTCATTTGAAAGGACACCGGAGGCTGCACGAACCCATTCAGACACGTCACGAGCACGGTGATCCTGCGAACGCCGATGACGGGCTGATTGAGTTCGATAATCCAGCGCCTCTGAAACGCGATGGCTCCCGTGATGGACGGTGGCGTGGAAGTCGGGGCCGGCGGTGGGTCCGTAAGCATGCCGGAAGCCGGAGCCGCGATCGTTGTGTACTGCACGTTTCCGCTGGCGTTCAGACTGCTGACCACCTCGTCGAGCGCGCCCTGGGACGGATTGAAGAACACTTCGTCGTAATAACTCACTGCTTCCGTTGTGCCGTTCGCGGTCACGTCTTGCACGACGTTCGCAGTCAGACTCCCAGCGCTCGTGCCGTTCGTGACGACGACGTTCGGGTCACCCGTATCGATGCCGGTATTTACGTTGTACGACGCCGGCCAGCGATTCAGATCCTCGAGCTTTTCCGAGGCAATCGTGGCCGCCTGGTTCATGTACTCGCTGCGTGAAGTGCCGCCGACCACGCTGCCGATGAGCGCCGCCGCGGACAGTACTCCAACGGTGAGAATGAATGAGGCCACGAGGACCTCGACGATCGTGAAGCCGCGCGAATTTCCGTTACTGGACTGTGATCGATCCATAGTTGGATACCGTGACAGTTTTTGTCGCGCCTCCGTAAGATACCGAGTAGTTCATCTGGCCGAGGACGGCGGTAACCGAACCGTTAGGGCTGAACTGAAGCGTCGTGCTGGCGCTGAACGCGACGACCGAACTCGCAAAAGGTACCGCGCTGCCGACGTCACTGAATCCGGGCCCGCCCGGGGCCTCACTCAATACCTGAAAAGTGTTGTTGGCTGCATTGAATGCGACCTGATAGGAATAGCCGTGCATGATCGCCTGGTAGCGTGTGGTCTGGATTGCCCAGGTCGAGGCCGACACCGCACTGTTCAACCGATAGGCGTACAGCGCGGCCTGAAGCTGCGGAAGCGCAATACCCGCGAGCGCCAAAACTACGAGCATGACGACCATCAACTCCAGCAAAGAAAAGCCGCGCTGGGTTCTCGCGGCGTCTCGGTGGCGCTTGAACCAATCGGATTGCAAGAACATTATCTATTCCTCTGAGTAAACTCTGGTGTTCCGCGATGAAACTGGAAACCAATCGCTACTCTAGGAAGTGCACGTTCGACGCCAGCCGCCGGACGGTGGGCAACACGCTTGTAATCACGGCCTCACAGATGACGTTTCACAGTGAAACTAGGCTTGCGAGGCACGCTGATCGGTAGAATCGAACCAAACATGGGACGCGACGATTTCGGATACGTAATCGCCGTGTCACACGCCGTGTCTCGCACTGAAACTGAATGCGTCAATCGCTCCGATTCAATGAGTCGGCGTTGAACACTCGACGTGAGGCCGGCGAAGCGAGCGGCGCGCTTGACAATCGCGCGTCTGAATCGCAGACTCTCGCGCGAACGCGGGCGGCTCCGTAAATTGCAGTGCCCGCCGCTCAACAACGAAGGAGCAAGACGTGAAAATTAACTACGCCGCGGTATTTGTCTGCGCCGTGCTGTACTTCCTGCTGGGGTGGCTCTGGTTCGGTGTACTGTTTGGCCAGCGGTGGATGGCGCTCGAGGGAATCACGATGGCGCAAGGCCAGAAGGGCGCCGCGTCGGAATACATTACTTCGTTCCTGCTGGGCCTACTGATGGCTTACTTCCTGGCAAACATCTGCGCGTGGCGCAATGCGAACACCGCCGGCCGCGGCGCCGCGATCGGCGTGCTGCTGTGGATCGGCTTCATCGGACCAGTCGCTTTCACAACCAACATGTACGAGGGCCGGCCCAAGCTGCTTTTCGCTATCAACAATTTCTATCCGCTGGTGGGACTTTGGCTGATGGGGGCCGTCCTGGGCTTGTGGAAGAAAAAACCGGCGTAGAGGATCAGCGGGCGAACGTATCTGGTAGCGCTAGCGGGAATCGAACCCGCATTTCGGCCTTGAAAGGGCCGCGTGCTAACCGTTGCACCATAGCGCCACAGTGTTGTGCTGACGCCCGCGTTCGGGCCTTCAATCGTAGCACATTGGGCGCGCGTAATCAGCGCTTCGCGGAAGCTGCGGATGGACACGCGCGGGGCGGCGTCAACCGCCGTGGCGCTCTTTGTATTCCTCGTACCACGCCATTTGGATGGCTTCGAGTTTGCCTTCACTCGATTCCTGCGCGTCGCCGGAAAAACCTTCAAGCTCGACGACCCATTTGTGCAGATCTGTGTAGCGGACAGTGAGCGGATCGGTGTCGGGATACTTCTCGGAGAGTTGGATGCCGATCTCTTCGGCGTCGCTCCAATCGAATTTCGGTGGCACGGTCGGACCTCCGCTTTAGTGGTCGGCTTCCTTCGCGTAATTCTTATTCCACTCCGGAATCTCGACGACAAGATCGCGCGTACCGTCGGGCACGCACTGGCATCCCAGGCGTGATTTCGGCGTGAGACCGGGCGCTTCGTCGAGCTGGTCGAGTTCGGCGTCGGTCGCTTCGTTGCACGATTCAAGCCCTTCGTGCACGATCACGTGGCACGTCGAGCAAGCACACACTCCGCCGCACGCGTGGTCGAGACCCATGTGGAATCCCGTGGAAATATCGAGGATGCTTCCCGGCAAACCATCGTGGCCGAACGGAATTTTCGCCGGATCCACCTCGACTATTTTATCTTCGCCGACGAACGTGACCTTGAATTTTCGGGTCGCGGGCGTGTACTTGGCCTGCTCGATGTAAGGATTTGAGCCGCCCATCGTCGCCCTCCTCTCGTCACTTGCTCTGCTGCAATTTCTGAAACTCGATCTAGACCTGGCCTAGCCGCTTGCCTTCGAGCGCTTCCGACAACGCGCGGTTCATTTGTAGCTCGGCGAGGTGCTCGGTGGCCGCGTTCAGCGCGTCAAGGCGCGCGCGAATCAATTTGTAATCGCGGCCGGCCATGGCTTTGCGCAGCGAGGCCGCTGCCTCGTCGATCGCGCGGCGTTCCTCGGGCGCGAGCTCCTGCGCCTGTTCGCGCGCGAGAGATTTCTGCGTCGCGGTGAGCGTGATTTCGGCCTCGTTGCGCGCCTCGATCAATTGCCGCTCGGTGAAATCCTGTTCGGCGTGCTCGATAGATTCTTCGAGCATGCGCTCTATTTCCGCGTCGCCTAGTCCGTAGCTCGGCTGGACCTCGATCGATTGTTGCGTGCCGGCTTTCAGATCGCGCGCGGAAACTTGCAGGATTCCGCTCGCGTCGATCAGGAATTTCACTTCGATGCGCGCAAGGCCCGCGGGGCCGGGGGGAACGCGCAGCGTGAATCGCGCAAGCGAGCGGCAATCCTTGGCGAGTTCGCGTTCGCCTTGCAGCACGTGGATGTCGATCCCCGTCTGGCTTTCAACGCCGGTGGTGAACATCTCCTGCGCGCTCGCCGGAATCGTTGAATTGCGCGGAATAATTTTCGCGACCACTCCGCCCATGGTTTCAATGCCGAGCGAAAGCGGCGTCACGTCGAGCAGCAGCATGTCGCGCACGCCCGATTCCAGAATGTCGGCTTGTACCGCCGCGCCCAGCGCCACGACTTCATCGGGATTGAGCTCGATGTGCGGGCGCCGGCCGAAAAATTCCTCGACGCGCCGCCGTACGAGTGGCACGCGCGTTGATCCGCCGACGAGCACGACCTCGTCGATCTCCGATGGCGCGAGCTTGGCATCGGCCAGCGCCATTTTCACGGGACCGATCGTGCGCTCCACAATCGGAGCGATCCACGATTCAAATTCCGCGCGCGCGAATTCGCGCACCCACGCGCCGCCCCCGGGCAAATCGAAAATGACGGCGGTGCGATCTTCGGACGACAAATCGTGTTTCGCGCGGATCAAGGATTTGCGCAATTCCTGAACGGCTTCCGGATGCGAATCGAGATTCACGCCGTGTTCGCGCAGAATTTCCTCGCGCGCGCGCGCCAGCAGCAAATTATCGAGATCATCGCCGCCCAGATGCGTATCGCCGTTGGTCGAAAGCACTTGATAGATGTCGCCTTCGCCGGTCGAAACAAGTTTGAGGATCGAGATGTCGAACGTTCCGCCGCCGAGATCGTAGACGGCCACTTTGCCGCTGCGCTTTTCGTGCAGACCGTAGGCCAGAGCTGCGGCGGTGGGCTCGTTGACGAGGCGAAGCACTTCAAGGCCCGCCAAACGCCCCGCGTCTTTGGTGGCCTGGCGCTGCGCGTCGTTGAAGTAAGCGGGCACGGTGATCACAGCGCGGTCCACGGATTCGCCGAAAAATTGCTCGGCCCATTGCCGAAGCTCGCGCAGGATAAACGCGGAAATTTCGGGCGGAGTGAAAACGCGGTCACCCAATCGCACGCGCAACACATTCGCGCTTTCTGGCGCAAGCTCGAACGGAAACAATTTCAATTCGTCCTGAACGTCGGCGATGCCTCGGCCCATCAAGCGCTTCACCGAATAAATTGTGCGGCTCGATTGCGTAAGTAAACGCCGGCGCGCCGGTTCGCCGACCAGGATCGCGCCGTCCGGATCCACGCTCACGATCGAAGGACACAGCGGCGTGCCGTACGGTCCCTGCACACACTTCGGCCGGCCCGTGGCCGGATCGAGATGCGCGATCAGGCTGTAAGTGGTGCCGAGATCGATTCCAACGGTCTTGCCCATTTCGTGCGAGGCCTCCGCGCCCTACGTGATCCGCGCACAACAATCAACAATTCTCGTTCAACTCCCTCTGGACACTGAGGACAAGATTTCCTATATAGGACCGACGATTCAACGCTGCGTTCAGACGCTCCAAAATGGCGCGCCGAGTCGTGGCGTCAGCTCCCGCATCTGCAGCGCGGTCCCACTCCCCACTGAGTCTAAGAAGCTCTGCGTTAATTCCGTCCCTCTTGCTCGTAAAATTGTTTGCTGCGAGCAGTAGCTTTTTATGAAGAGACGCTCGCTCCGCGGCACCCCCCCCCGCCGTTCGGGCCATACGCATTTCATCAAGAGACTCGTTCAAATCAAAAACCTCTTCGAGCAATTCAGGAGGAGCCTGTTGTTTGTTCTGGCCTTCCCGACGCATGCCCTCCTTCGCAAGCAAATACTCTAATCGCGAAAAGGCGTCTTGAAGCGTGCGATATGCGTCGTTCAATTGCGAAGAACGCTCGAGCGACAATTCGCGCTCGGCTTCCGTTGCACGCACGAAATTGTCGGGATGCAACTTCCAACTGAGCGCGTGAAATCGCTGCTCGAGATCGGCCGGATCGAGCGCCAGCTTCTGCGGCAGGCCGAAGAACGCGAAATAGTCCGTGTCGCGCGCGAGCGGCTGAATCTTGCCGCACGCCGCGCAAAAATGACCGCTGGCAGCGAGCTGCCCGCAGCTCCAGCAATTTATCCCCGTCGTGGCTGTGGATGCGCTGCTCATGATTATCGGTGCCGCGCTGCGCGGCCGAAAAAAATGGCTGGCGGGCGAATCGCTCCCGGCCAGCCTCGCGCCGCTTCAATTGCCCCCAAATCGTGCCTAATGCCCCGCCCTCGATCTCCGAACGCGCCGCGCCGTCAGGCCGAAAACGAAGTGCCGCAACCGCAACTGCGCGTCGCCGCTGGATTCTGAAACACGAAGCCGCGGCGGATCAGCGTCTCTTCGTAATCGAGCGTGGTCTCCGCAAGATAGAGCAAACTCTTCGGATCGACGAAAACGCGCGCCCCATTTTCCTCGAACACGTTGTCGCGGTCGCGAGCCTGCGTCTCCAGACGCATCGCGTAGGTCAGGCCCGAGCAACCGCCGCCTTGCACGCCCAAGCGCAGGCCGCCCGATTGTTCCGGCACACCCTCCTTGATCAGGAGTTCGTGGATTTTTTGCGCCGCTTTTTCCGTGACGTGAACCATGACGCTATCCTTTACCTCACCCTCTGCACTATTAGATGAACGACGGTCCGCGACGACGCGCGCAACCGTGCTTGGAGCCTGAGCGGCTTCGGCGGGATAGCCCGCCGCGCGCGCTCAGGAATGCGACGTAGTGCTCTTCTCGGTGGTCGTGGCGACGCCGTTCTTCTGCTTCCAATCGCCGATCGCCGCTTTGATCGCGTCTTCCGCCAGCACGGAGCAGTGAATCTTCACCGGCGGCAAGCTCAGCTCGCGGACGATGTCCGTGTTCTTGATCGCCAAAGCCTCTTCGACCGTCTTGCCCTTCACCCACTCGGTCGCGAGCGATGAACTGGCGATGGCCGATCCGCAGCCGAAGGTCTTGAATTTGGCTTCTTCAATGACCTGCGTCTCCGGATTGATGCGCATCTGCAGCTTCATCACGTCGCCGCATTCCGGCGCGCCGACCAGACCCGTGCCGACGTTTGCGTCGTCCTTGGGCATGCTGCCGACGTTGCGCGGATGATTGTAGTGATCGATCACTTTATCGCTGTACGCCATGGTGTCTCCCCTTTATCACTCGAATCGAAATCGTCAGTCCACTTTCCAGGTCAACTTGCTCAAGTCCACGCCTTCTTTGGCCATTTCATACAGCGGTGAAAGCTCGCGCAGACGAATCACAACTTCGGAAACGCGATCGACCACGTAATCCACTTCTTCTTCGGTATTGAAACGGCCCAAGCCGAAGCGGATCGAAGTGTGCGCCAGGTCCTCGCCCACGCCGAGCGCTTTCAGCACATAACTCGGTTCGAGTGTGGCCGAAGTGCAAGCCGAGCCGCTCGACACCGCGATGTCATTAATTCCCATCAGCAGCGATTCGCCTTCGACGAACGCGAAGCTCACGTTCAAATTGTTCGGCAAGCGGTGTTCCATCGAACCGTTGATGTAAAGCTCATCGAGGCGTGCAAACAATCCGTCTTTCAGGCGGGTGCGGAGCGCGAGCATGCGGGCGGACTCAACCGGCATTTCGTTTTGACAAATCTCCGCGGCCTTGCCCATGCCCACGATCCCCGGCACGTTCAGCGTGCCCGAACGCATGCCGCGCTCGTGCCCGCCGCCATCGATCACGGCCGCCAGTTGCACGCGCGGATTGCGACGGCGAACGTACAACGCCCCGACGCCCTTCGGCCCGTACATCTTGTGCGCGCTGATCGAAAGCAAATCGATATTGTCCTTCTGCACGTCGACGGGAACTTTTCCGGCAGCCTGCACGCCGTCCACATGGAACAACACGCCCTTTTCCTTCGCGATCTTGCCGATTTCCGCGATGGGCTGGATCACGCCAATTTCATTGTTGGCATACATGATGGTGATCAAAATCGTCTTCGCCGTGATCGCGCGGCGCAATTCCTCGAGATCGACGCGGCCATCTTTCTGCACCGGCAGGTAGGTAACCTCGTAGCCGTACTTCTCAAGACGCTTGCAGGTGTCCAGCACAGCCTTGTGCTCCGTGACCTGCGTGATGATGTGATTGCCCTTCTCGCGATACATTTCCGCGACGCCCTTGATCGCCAGATTGTCCGATTCCGTGGCGCCGCTGGTGACGATGATTTCTTTCGGCGTAGCGTTGATCAGCCGCGCCACTTGGCCGCGCGCGTTCTCCACCGCCTCTTCGGCCGTCCAGCCAAAGGAATGATTGCGGCTCGCGGAGTTGCCGAACTTTTCGCGAAAATACGGCAGCATTGCGTCCAGAACGCGCGGGTCAACCGGCGTCGTGGCGTGATTGTCCATGTAAACAGGTAGATTTATGGCCATGCTCTTTCTCTCCCCTGAACTCCCTAACTCGAAAGCTCAACCAGCGCAGTTGCCCCGGATTCGTCGCCCATCTCGGAGATGGTGACGTTGCGTAGGACCTGCAGAATGCTCTCGTTCACGCGCCGCAACGGTTCGCGCACCGTGCACTTCGTCGTCTGTCCGCACTCTCCATGCGAAGTCACACACGACGTGATGCGCAATGGCCCGTCGATCGCGTCAATCACTTCAAACGCGGTGATCTCTTTCGGATCGCGCGCCAATTGATAGCCGCCGCCGGATCCGTGCCGCGACGTCACCAGTCCTTCGCGCGCCAGGCGCTGCAGCACTTTCGCCAGCAGCGGCGCCGATATACAGTAGACTTCGGCGATGTCCGCGGCGCTGCACGAACCCGTCGCGCCGAACGCGGCGAGATGCTTCACGGCAATCAGTCCGTAGTCGGCTTTTTTGGTTAGCTTCAACATTTACGCGCGCCGCGACCGATATACGACACTTTCGGTCGCAATTGAAGTTTACAGCGCGCCATTCGCTCCTGTCAAGGCCGAACTTTGCATCGAAATGCCGGCAACTGCCGCCTTCTGAACCACTTGCAATCCGACCATTTCGGTCCTGATTGAGTGCGGGAATCAGCATCGAATGGTAGAGATCCAGAACTGAATGGCGCAAAAACAGGCCCGAATTGAAACGCCGTCCAGCCCGCACAATCAACCGGCTAGAGCCATTGTCGAACGCGCCGCAGGGGATTTCCGCCGTCGCGAGCGCGTCTGTAGGTTAAAATATTATGGGTTCCGAAAACGACGCGATGAAACTAGCTATCTATCCCGGCTCGTTCGATCCGGTGACCAACGGCCATCTCGACCTTGTCGAACGAGGCAGCAAGCTCTTCGACCGCCTGGTGGTGGCCGTGTTGCGCAACCTCGACAAGGAGCCGTTGTTCTCGCTCACCGAACGCGTCGAAATGCTGCGCGACGCAACGAGCGGAAAAGCCAATGTCGAGGTGGATGTGTTCGATGGGCTGCTCGTCGAGTACGTTCGGCAGCGCAAGGCCAACGTGATTCTGCGCGGCATCCGCGCGATTTCGGATTACGAATACGAGCTGCAAATGGCCATGATGAATCGCAAAATCGAGCCGACTATCGAGACTGTTTTCATGATGCCGGCCGAGCCGTACAGTTATTTGAGCGCGCACCTGGTGCGCGAGATCGCGCGCCTGGGCGGACCGCTCGATGGATTGATTCCGGCGGCCGTCGAAAAGCGCTTGCGAGCGAAATTTTCCTGATCGGAGAAGCCTCGAAATGAAATTCACGGATCGCGTCAATCGAATTTCTGTTTCGCCGACGATGGCGGTGCTCATGGAGGCCGAGAAGCTCAAGGTCCGCGGCGTCGACGTCGTGGACTTCGGTCCCGGCGAGCCGGATTTCCCGACGCCAGAGCGCATCAAGCAGGCGGCCATTCGCGCCCTCGCCGAGAATCGCACCAAGTACACGGCGACCGCCGGCATCGCGCCGTTGCGCGAAGCCATCTGCCGCTGGCACGCCGCGCAATTCGCGACGAAATATCAACCGGCGCAGTGCGTGGTGACTTCCGGCGGCAAGCATGCGATCTACGAAACCGTCGGCGCCCTCATCGACACCGGCGATGAAGTCGTGATCCCCGCACCGTATTGGGTGAGCTTTCCCGACATCGTGAAGCTCGCAGGCGGCACGCCCGTGTTTGTGCCCACCGAAGCGGCCGACGGATTCCGCCTGCGCGCCGCGCAGATCGAAGCGGCCCTCACGCCGCGCACGCGCATGGTCATCGTGAATTCGCCATGCAATCCCACCGGCGCAGTGGTGCCCAACGATGAATTCGCGCGAATCGCCGCGTTGTGCGCCGCTCGCGACATCTGGCTGATGAGCGATGAATGCTATTCGCATTTTCTCTACGATGGCGCGAAACCCTTTTCGATCGGCAGCCGGCCCGAAGCGGGCGAGAAAACCGTTATCATCGGCTCGCTTTCAAAAACTTTCGCGATGACCGGCTGGCGCGTGGGCTACGCGCTGGCTCCTGAACCGCTGATCGCGGCCATCGTGAAGCAACAGAGCCAATCGACCTCGAACGTCACTTCGATCGCGCAATACGCGGCGCTCGCGGCGCTCGAAGGACCGATGGAATCCGTCGGCATCATGCTCGCGGAATACGCGCGCCGGCGCGCGCGCATCTACGCCGGCTTGAACGAGCTGCCCGGCGTAACCTGCACGGAACCGAGGGGCGCGTTCTACGCGTTTCCAAGCGTGGCGGCGCGCGACGGCAGCTTGGCCGACACCACGGCGGTGGCCAAAGCGTTGCTCGAGCGCGAACACGTCGCCGTGGTTCCCGGCGCGGCGTTCGGTGCGCCCGGCTTCCTGCGATTTTCTTACGCCACGTCGATGGAGCGCATCGACGAGGGCCTGCGGCGCCTCGCGCATTTCTTTTCCGCAGCGGCTTCGGCTTCGTGAACGTCGCGCCCGCGCTCCTCGAGCCGCTGCGCGTGGCGCGCATTTGGGGCGCGCAATCGCTCGCGCCGCTCTATCCGGACTCGGAGCGATTTATCGGCCGCGTCGGCGAGGTCTGGTTGACCGGCGAAACCTGCCGTTTCGCAATCGGACCGTTCGCAGGACAAACGCTCGGCGAGGCCTGGCCGCAGATGCCGGCCGAATGGACCGGAACGCGGCTGACCGAGCGACCCGGAATTCCACTCCTCGCGAAATTTATTTTCCCCGGCGATAAACTCTCCGTGCAGGTGCATCCCGACGATGCGTACGCGCAAGAGCACGAGAGCGCGGCCGGCGGCGTGGGCAAGACGGAGATGTGGTACGTGGCCGCGGCGTCCGCTGGAGCGAAAGTCCTTCTCGGCCTCGGAGTGAACGTCACGCGGCAAAAATTCATGCGCTCCCTTTCCGACGGCACCACGGAGCAGTGCCTGGAAGCGATTCCGGTCCGCGCGGGCGATTCGATCTTCGTTCCCGCCGGCACGGTGCACGCCATCGGGCCGGGCGTCATACTCTACGAAATGCAGCAATATTCGGATCTCACTTACCGGGTGTTCGATTACAACCGCTTCGGCGCCGGCGGTATATCGCGCGAGCTGCACGTGGAAAAAGCCATGGATGTGATGCGCTTCGGCCCTCCCGCCGCTGGCGAAGCGGCGCCGGGGGTCGTCGAGCCGATCGCGATTCAAGGCGGGCCCAACGCGGAGCGCCTTTTGCTTGTGGCCTGCCGCTACTTCGCCGTCGAGCGATGGAAGTTCAGCGGTCGCGTCACGATCGAAACCTCGCCCGAACGATTCGAACTGCTGACGCCGCTTGAAGGAACCGGGCGCTTCTCGTTTCCCGGCGGTTTATCCGCGGACGTGAGCCGCGCGGCGCGCGCGGCGCATCCGCCGGACGTCGGCGCCAACGGCGCAGCGGAAGAATTCTCGTACGCACCCGGACAAGCGTGGCTGATTCCGGCAGCGCTCGGAATCTACATCCTCGAGCCCTCCGCGCCCACGACCTTGCTGCGCGCCTACGTGCCGAATCTTGACGCGCTCGAACAGGAACTCGCGGGCGGAGACCGAACTGCGCGCGCTGCGCGCCCGCGCGGGACGCAACAATGACCGTCGAACGTATCGAAGCGCACGCCGTAATTCTTGCCGGCGGACGCGGCACGCGTTTCTGGCCGCGCAGCCGCACGCGCACGCCGAAACAATTGCTGAACATCGTCGGCGACACAACCATGCTCGAGCAAACTGTCGCGCGCCTCGCGCCGATATTCCTTCCTTCTCGCACGTGGGTGGTCACCAACACGGAGCAAGCTGCGGCCGTTCGCGCACAAATGCCGCGCGCCGCTCGCGCTCAAGTGCTCACGGAGCCTGCGGGCCGTAACACCGCCGCGGCCATCGGACTCGCGGCGGTGCACCTGTTGCATCGCGCGCACGGTCGAGACGCGCTGATGGCCGTCCTGCCGGCCGATCACTACATCGCGCAGGCCGAACGCTATCGCCGCATCGTTCGTGCGGCGCTCGATGCGGCCGGCGCAAGCGGTGCACCCGGCCCTCCCGGCACACTTGTTGTTCTGGGCATTCCTCCAACGCGCCCGGAAACAGGCTTCGGTTACATCGAGCGCGGTGCGCGCGAGAAAACGGGCCGCGTGCCGATTTACGCCGTGCACAAGTTCACCGAAAAACCGGATGCCGTGCGCGCGCGGCGCTACGTGGCCTCAGGCCGATATTATTGGAACGCGGGAATGTTTTTCTGGCGCGCGTCGACCTATCTCGCGCAGCTCAAACGATTCCTTCCAGCCACACACGATGCGTTGCTGCGCCTCGCCGAGACCATCGGCACGCGGCGCTACCGTGCCATGCTCGACAAAATTTATCCGCGTCTTCAAAACATTTCGGTGGACTACGCGGTTCTCGAGCCCGCCACGCGTGCGCGCGGCGCGGCCGGCGTGTCCGTAATCCCAGCTGAAGTCGGATGGAGCGATATCGGTTCGTGGGCCGCCGTTTACGAGTTGCTGGCGAAGAAATCTGGTGAAAATGTCGCCGCGGGAAAAATGTTCGCGCTCGATTCCGCCGGCAATTTTCTCTGGAGCCCGCACAAATTCATCGCTGCAATCGGACTCCATAATTTCGTCGTCGTCGAAACTCCCGACGCGCTGCTCGTCTGCCCGCGCGAACGTTCGCAAGATGTTGCCAAGGTCGTGCGCTGGCTCGAAGAGCACAGGCTCCGCGAACTCCTCTAGCACGCCAGGCACGGCGCGCCGTGCCCGCCCAGGCTTCGAATGTCCCTCTGCGATTCTCCCTAACCGTTACGGGCGTCTGCCTCTCCGCCTTCTCGCCGCGCCCGCCATCGCATATACTTTTTCGATCGTGAGCGAAATACGATTCGGCACCGACGGCTGGCGCGGCGTGATCGCCGAGGATTTCACCGAAGCGAACGTGCGCCTGGTTGCCTACGCCATCGCGCGCTATTTCGTGCGCGAAACCGACGCGCGTCGCGGAGTGCTAGTCGGTCACGACACGCGATTCGGCTCCGAGCGATTCGCGCGCGTCGCCGCTGAAACTGTGGCCATGACCGGCACGCCGGTGTGGCTCACCGATCGCGCGTGTCCCTCGCCCGCAATTTCGTTGCTGGTGAAGCAGCGGCAGGCGGCCGGCGGAATCATGATCACCGCGAGCCACAATCCCTATCGCTGGAACGGCATCAAGATCAAAGCCAGCTACGGCAGTTCGGCGCGCCCCTCGATGATCGCCGGAATCGAGCGCGAACTCGCGCCCGTGCTCGCAAGCGGCCTGCCAACGCTGCCTCCTCGCGCCGACCTCGTTCATTCGCTCGACGTGCGCACTCCGTATCTCGATACCATTGAGAAGCTCGTCGATTGGGACCGCCTCGCCGCGGCCGGGCTGCGCTTCGTCGTCGACCCCATGCACGGCGCCGCGCGCGGCTTGCTCCGCGAACTTTTCGAGCGCCACGGAATCGCGTGCGATGAAATCCGCGGCACACGCGATCCATTATTCGGCGGCGCAAATCCCGAGCCGATCGAGCCGCACATCGAACCGTTGCGCAAAGCGGTGCTCGCAGGAGACTATGCCGCAGGTTTCGCGGCCGATGGCGATGGCGACCGTATCGGCGCCATCGATCGCACCGGCGCGTTCATCACGCCGCATCAGATTTTCGCGCTGCTCTTCTGGCATTTGGCCGGCGCGCGCGGCCTCGCCGGCGACGTGGCCAAAACATTCTCCACCACCAAGCTGATCGACAAAATCGCCGCGCGCTACGGCCGAAAAGTTTACGAAGCTCCCATCGGCTTCAAATACATTTGCGAGTTGATGTTGGAAAACGAAATTCTGCTGGGCGGCGAAGAATCAGGCGGCATCGGCACAAAACTTTATTTGCCGGAGCGCGACGCTACGGTGATGGCGCTACTGCTCGCCGAACTCATGGCCTGGCACGGACAATCGCTCGGCGAACTCGTCGCGCGGCTGCACGCGGAATTTGGCGAGCATCACTACGGCCGCGTGGACCTCGATCTGCGCCCCGGCCAAAATCAATTGGCGATCGCGCATTTTGCCGGAGCGAAACTCAAGCGCGTTCTTGATTGGCCGATCACCCGCCGCGAAGATCTCGATGGCGTGAAAGCTTATCTCGGGGAAATTGGATGGGTGATGGTGCGCGCGTCCGGCACGGAACCCGTCTTGCGCGTCTACGCCGAAACTTCCAGCGCCGCAGCCACGCGCGCAATTCTCGACGAAACCTGCGCGATCGTGCGCGCGCTGTAGCGGCTCACGTTCCTTCCGCCGCTCCTTCTTCTTTTTTCGGCGCCGCCTCGCCCTGCACTTCGCCCAAAGACCGCGCAATCGCATCGAGCACGCCATTCACGAACGGCGCAGCCTCGTCTCCGGAAAATCGCTTGGCCAGCTCGATCGCTTCGTCGAGGACGACCTTCGGCGGCGTGGATGTGCGCGTCAACTCATACGCCGCAAGCCGCAAAATCGCGCGATCGATCACGGACATGCGCCCCACGCGCCAGTTGTCGGCGTGGCTTTCGATCAGCGCATCCAGACGCGCTGTGTCCGCCGCGGTGCCTTCAAACAATTGATTGGCGAATTCGCGCGTGGCCGCCTCCGCACGCGCGCCCTGCCAGAACGCAACTTCCAGTCGCGCCGGCTCCTCCCTGCCCAACTCCGATTGAAACAACATCTGCAATGCAAATTCGCGCGACTTGCTGCGAAGAGACATTCTAGGAGCGCCGCTTGCCACGGCGAGGCGCCGCCGCGGCCGCAGGATGCGCGGATTTAAGTCCGCGAGAAAGATTCGCCATTTCTACGGCCGCCAGCGCGGCCTCCTGTCCTTTGTTCCCGCTCTTGAGCCCGGCGCGATCGATGGCTTGCTCGAGCGTGTCGCACGTGAGCACGCAAAAAATCACCGGAATGCCGGTGTCCATCTGCGCGAGCTGCAATCCGCGCGCGACTTCCGAAGCCACGTGATCGAAGTGCGCGGTTTCGCCCCGCAGGATGCAGCCGATGGCGATAACCGCATCCGCGCGCCCGCCTTGCGCGATTTTTTTCGCCGCCAGCGGAATCTCAAACGAGCCCGGCACGCGGACGATTTCGATTTTCCCCTCGGGAGCTCCGGCCGCGCGCAACGCATCGAGCGCTCCCGCGAGCAATCTCTCGGTGATAAAGCTATTGAAGCGCGCGACGACAATGCCGAAGCGCAGTCCGCCGGCCGCGGCCGAACCGCGGGTATCCCGAATGTGATTCGATTTAATCATTTGCCACGAAAAACCGCCGGCCGCTTTTCAAGAAACGCGCGCGTGCCCTCGCGAAAATCTTCCGTGCCCGCCGAAAGCCCGAACAACGTGGCCTCCAGGAACAATCCTTCCTGCAGCGGCATGTCGGCGCCGCGCTCAATCGCTTCCATCGCGTAGCGCACGGCCAGCGGCGCATTCGACGCGAACTTGTTCGCCAGCGCCTCAGCCGCGGCCAGCAACTCGCCGGGCTCGTACACGTGATTGACAATCCCAGCGCGCAGCGCCTCTTCCGCCGAAATCGTTTGGCCCGCAAGACACATTTCGTGCGCCACGCCCTTGCCGCACAAGCGCGCGAGCCGCTGCGATCCCCCGTAGCCGGGAATCAATCCCAGCGTCACTTCCGGCTGTCCAAATCGCGCCGTGCGGCTAGCCAGCCTGATCGTGCAAGCCAGCGCCAATTCGCAGCCCCCGCCCAGCGCGAATCCATTCACCGCCCCAATCGAAGGCTTGCCCAAATTTTCCAGCCGCGTAAACACACTCTGCCCGAATAGAGCCAGCTCGCGCCCATCAAGCGCCGTACAGCGCGCCAGCTCGTTGATGTCCGCGCCGGCCACGAATGCTTTCTCTCCCGCACCGGTCAGAATCAGCGCGCGCACGCCGTCATCGCGTCCCGCGATCGAAACCACATCATCGAGCTCGCGCATCGTCGCGGAATCGAGCGCGTTCAGCACCTTCGGCCGATTGACGGTAATGAAACCGACCGCGCCTTTTTGTTCGTACAATAAATTCTCGTACATCATGCGTTCCGCTCTCCGATTCGCCCCGGCGCGCGCATCAATATTCTCCCGCCGCCAGCGTGACGGTCGTGTCTCCGCCCTGGCTGCGCGTTCGCTCCAAACCAATCTCGCCGCGGTTCATCAACTCGGTCACGATGTCTTCGCCGTCGTAATCCGGACGAATCGCCGCTTCGGCCACGGACGCCGAAACGCTTGACGCCGCGCCATCCCACGGCGGACGCAGCGCCGCCGCGGTCTTGCGCAATTTTTCAGCGAGCGTGTGCGCGCCTGTCGCGCGCGTATCCGGCAGAATGAACGCCAGCGCCCACGACGTGTACTTCACCGCCAAATCGTTTTGCCGCACCTCAGCCTGGAACGCGCGCGCGACTTGCTCGAGGTAGCGCTCGAGTTGCGCTTCGCCGTGCTGCTGCAGCAATTCCTGGCCGTGGTCGAGCTGCACCAAAGCCAACGCCAGCGGAGTGCCCTGCGTACGCGCTCGCTGCACTTCGCGCAGCAAGCAATCCTGAAACGAACTGCGCCGAAGCAGCCCGGTTTTTTCGTCGGCCACGGCGAGATTGCGCATCATCGAACGCAGGCGCGTGTGATTCACACCCAGCAGCATCTGGTCGCCAACCGATTGCAGAAAATACGTTTCGTGCGGTCGCCAGGCATGCGGTGTAGCGAACGCCGCCAGAAGCATTCCGGCCGGCGTTTGAGATTCCGTGTCGGTCAGCACCACGCCAAGCACTGCCGCCAGACCCAGCTCCGCGAGAAGCGGCGAGACCGCTCCGGAAAGAGGCAGTCCTCCCATCGGATCCGGCGCGGCGCGCTCGACCTGCGCGATTAAATGCACCACTTGAGCTCCGCTCGCGGGATCCACGCCCGGCCCGCAGAATTCCGCCGCCATCTGCGGTGGCTGGCCCGTCGCGCCGATCACGGCGATGCAACGCGTAGCGTGCAGGTAGTTGCCCACCTCGTTGACCACGGTGTTGAGCATCGCGCGCGCGCCCGATTGCCGCAGCAATTTTTGCGCGATTTCGGAAATGCGCGTCAAATCTCGCATGGTATCGCCCGAAGGAACCGTCACGGCTTCGGCCGCCACGCTCGGCGCCACGATTTCCTCCGTGCCCGGACCTCCCGGCTGCCACTGCGCGAGCTGGCAAAGATTTCGCAAGCGCTCGTTGGTTTCGATCTCGTGAGGATACTGCGCGACAATCTTTTCGAGGCGCTCCACAGCCTTTCCTCGCAAAGAATACTGAACGAAAATTTCCGCTTGCACGATCAGGTCTTCCAGCGCTTGCTCCGAAGATCCCTTCTCCGGCTCGGTCGGTTGCGTGCTGGCGGCCGCGCCCAAACGCGGCGTCGCGCTGCCGCCGGTGCCATGCGTGGCCCCGGCCTGCAATCGCGCGCGTATGCGGGCGATTGCACTGGCCGTAGTTTTGCCTTCGATCTTGGCCAGCCGCTCTTGATTGCGAAAGTCATACGCGTCCACGTCCACCATGCGCTCGAGCGTTTCGCACGCTCGCTCCATGTGGCCCGCTTCGACGTACAGATCGAATAGGCGTCCCAGCGCGTCGAAATATGTCGATTCGCGGTTCAACTCGCCGTAGAGTTTGCCGCGAAATTCCGCCAGCGCGATCGAGCGCGGATGCGCCTCAGCCAATTTGTCCACGTCCGCGGCAAATTCGTTTTCGCGGTGCGCGGCCCACATCGCGCTCTTCATCCCCGCGAGCACGTCGAGCGCGCCGTCGTCCTGCCCCGCCGCGAGGTATTGCGATACCACTTCCATCAAGTGCGCCGATCCCGCGGGATGCGTGCGCGCAAGCTCCTCAAATTCCGTTCGCGCGCGGTCCAGTTCGCCCGCCCGCATCAGCGCCGCACCGTAAATTTCAAGAAACGCCGCGTTGCGCTGCGTCGCGGCAAATGGTTCCAGCAGCGCCGCTGCCTCCGCCGCGCGCCCCTGCCCGAGCATGGCCTGCGCGTAAAGCAAAGCCACGCCCGGCTCCGCCGGCGCAAGCGCCTGCGCCCGCGCGAACCATTCGAGCGCCTGCTCCTGTTCGCCCGCCACCGCGGCAAGTTGTCCCGAGCGCAGGAATCCGCGCGCCGCCAGTGGCGCGTTCCCCAGTTGTTCTGCGAGTTCGCCCAGCGCGGCGTGCCGCGCCGGATTGTCCGTGTCCAGTTGCGCCATGCGGTCCAGACACGCCAGCGCGTAGTCCGTCTTGCCCGCCGCCAAAAATTTTTCCGAGGCCTGCACGTATTGCTCGAGCGCTTCGTCGTTGCGATTCTGCCGCTGCAACAGCACCGCGTAGCGCGCTACGCGCTCGGCCGGCTGCGGCACGCTCTTTAGGAAACGCGAATAGAGCGCTAACGCCTTGCCCTCGTCGCCGGGATCCGTCGCGCGATCGAACAGCAACCCAAAATACGTGGCCGCGCGGTCGAATTGCCCCAGCCGCGCGTGCAAATCCCCCAGCGCCTGCAGCGCCTCGAGATGATTGGGCACCGCGTCGAGGACCACTTGGTAGGCCTCGACGGCGTCGCCAAGCTTGTTCTTCTCGAGATAGCGCTTGGCGCGTTCGAGTTGCTTTTGGATATCTACTGCCATCCGAGACTGCTCAAAATGCTCCGAGGAATAGGTTTGGACCGGCGGAAGGTCTGCGGCGTCCGGACCAAATCTACTATATAACGTCCCGCGCTTCCCCGCCAAACCGAGCGTCCTAAGCGTTGCGAGAAGCGCCAGCCCGCCGTGTTTCAAGATATTTGTGGCGCATGGGCGTGAGGAACGAAAGCTTCGCGCCGCGCTCTAGGCGGGAAGCCTTCGTTCCTCACGTTCGGGCGACACAAATGTCTTGAAACATCGCATTCATTTCGAAATAATTTCCACAGCTCTTCGAATAGAATGCCCTATGAATAACATTGACATGTGAACTAACTATATCGTATCATCGGGAATGGACCGCGATCATACATCCCCGCCGCTAGCCTCCCGTCTCGCACCGTTGAACTCCCACCACTCCGCCCGTCGTCATAAGTCAAACTCTTCTGCACAAAAGTGCCCTTCCAACCCTTTTATTTTCAAGGCCGTGCAAATGAGTGTGCATCTTATTGAAAATAGGCGCTATCAAGTCCCTTTGTATTCACACTCATCCGCACTCTTTCCCTGCACCCCATTTGTTTTCAACACTTTAACAAAAACAGTGGGGGGTATATATACCCTTCACACTAGCTCTAAACCTAAACTCCTTTTCTTTCAGCGAGTTCCGCAAACCCTCCAACAATCCGAATCTCTATGCAACATTAGCCGACAACTATGGGCTGCGTTGACTGATACGCCCCCGCGTGGCCCCGGCGCAAGAACCTCAGAAAAACTCTCGACGCAGAACATTTCTCACACCAAACGCGTATTAAGTGACATGACGAGAACCAAGCACTACGTGCGCTTAAGTCTATTTGTCTTTTCCGTAGCCATTTTTGCCCATGGCCAAGCCCTGCCCCCAACCACACGTGCCGACGTTACACCGTCCGTATCGCCACTGTGGGGGGATTTAGCTCCGGGGCCGTACCGGGTGGGTTTCCGCTCCTTGTTCAGATTCGATACTTCTCGCACTTGGGCAAGCACGCGCGACTTCAAGGGGACGTTCTCTCCAGACCTGAGCGGAAGGCCCGTTCAGATCAACATTTGGTATCCAGCAAGAACGGATGCGGAAGCGAAGCAGATGCACTTCGGAGACTACGTCGATCAGCTCTCGCCCGAAGCATTTTCGGAGTTCGACTCGATTATGAGGGACCGAAATCGGCAAGACGTGGTCGGCTCTGTTTCCCACGATCAACTCGCGGCATTGCAGGCAACGCCCATGAACGCATTCGGCGCCGCACCTCCGGCAGAGGGCCGCTTCCCGGCGGTGCTCTACTTTGGAGGTCTGGATGCGCAAATAAACTCGAACGTCATCCTATGTGAATACCTCGCAAGTCATGGATATATCGTCGCTAGTGTTTCATTACTGGGGCCTACAAACGAGCAAACCTTTCAGTCACGAACATCCGAAGACCTTGAAGCCAGCGTGCGAGACATGGAATTTGCTTGGTCGGTCCTGGCCGAGAACCCAAGCACGGATCGAACAAGACTTGCGGTCATGGGCCACAGTGTTGGTGCAATTGAGGCTGTGCTGTTCGGAATGCGCAACGCAAACGTCTCCGCTGTCATCGCCCTGGATGGCACTTACGCTTTCCCGGGTTTGTCGACGGTGCTTACACATGCTTACGGATATGCTCCGGAGAAAATGCGTGCCGCGTTTCTGGACCTACGGAGAGCCCAAGGTGCGCAGGGAAATGATCCGCTCGATCTGACGACGGTGGAATCATTTCGGTACTCCGACAGAACCTTCGTCACGATCGAAAAGATGCATCACAGCGATTTCACGTCGTTCGCGATGATCGGAGAACAGTTTCATACACCGATCGCGGCTGACTATCCGTTGAACGGGTGGAATAGGGAAACTGCGAAAACTGGGCACGAGCAGGCTTGCAGAATCGTCCTGGCCTTCCTCGATGCCAAGGTCCGAAATGACGCGAACGCTCTTACCACTCTTAGCGAGGCAGTCCAGCAAGCGGATGGAGGCCTATTGAGGCATGAAGAGGGCACACCTGCGCCTCCATCACCTTTAGAATCGGCTGCTTTGGCCAGCCAGCAAGGCCTGGGGGCCGTGAAGGCGCTCTTCGTCAGGATTTGCGGGGAGAGAGGCGTTGGAACGTGTATCGACGGCGACCGATTCAACACCTGGGGGTACAACTTATTGGGGCAAAATCGTCCGAAAGATGCGCTTGCCGTTTTCGAGTTGGCTGTCTGGGCCCATCCAAGGTCTGCCAACGCGCAAGACAGTCTTGCGGACGGCTACCTTGCGGTCGGCGACAAGGAGAGCGCGCGAAAAGCCGTTATCCGAGCCATCGAACTTGCGCCGAGTGACCCGTCGCTTGATGCGGGCTCCGAACCATCGTTCCTGTCTGAAGAACACGCGCGCCTGCAACAAATCCAATAGCCCTATTCGCGCGCTCATGCAGCCATGACGGCTCAATCATCGGCGCTAAACACGCCGCCGGACGAACCAAATGCGTTCTGAACAGCAGGACTAACGAATTCGCATGGTTGCGGACAATTACTTTCGGGACTTGCGCTCGCGCCCGCCTGCGCGTTGGCCGCCGCGCATTTCTGTGGCAGACTTGTATTTCGAGGGGAGCCGGAAAATCACTCCCGCCTCATCCCGAAAAAATCCATGGATCCCCAATTCATACGCAACTTCTGCATCATCGCGCATATCGACCACGGCAAATCCACGCTTGCCGACCGCCTCCTCGAGCTCACTGGCGCGCTCACCCAGCGCGAGATGAGTTCCCAAGTCCTCGATTCCATGGATCTCGAAAAAGAGCGCGGCATCACCATCAAAGCCAAAAGCATCCGCCTGCATTACCGCGCGCCCGATGGACAGGAATATCAGCTAAACCTAATCGACACGCCCGGCCACGTGGATTTTTCTTACGAAGTCTCGCGCGCGCTTTCCGCGTGCGAAGGCGCGCTGCTCGTGGTGGACGCAAGCCAGGGCGTCGAAGCGCAAACCGTCGCCAATACGTTTCTCGCCGCGGAGCACAATCTCACGATCGTCCCCGTGATCAACAAAATCGACTTGCCCGCGTCGCGTCCCGATGAAGTCAAAGAACAGATCGAATCCGTGCTCGCGATTCCGGCCTCCGATGCGATTCTGATCAGCGCGAAAAGCGGCCTCGGAGTCGAAGCCGTGCTCGATGCCATCGTCGCCCGCATTCCTCCGCCCGTCGGCTCGGCCGATGCCCCGCTGCGCGCGCTGATTTTCGATTCCTGGTTCGATATTTATCGCGGCGCCGTCGTGCAGGTCCGCGTGGTCGAAGGAACCATCCGTCCGCACCAGAAAATCCGCCTGTGCGCCAATAACGAAGTCTTCGAGGTCGAAACCCTCGGCGCGCTCACGCCCAAGCCCGTCGCTCTCGACGAATTGGCCGCCGGCGACGTCGGCTTCGTCGTCGCCAACATCAAGCGCGTGGCCGATGCGCGCGTTGGCGATACCATCGTCGACGCAATTCACCCCGCCGCGCCGCTGCCCGGCTTTGAAGCCATCAAACCCATGGTCTTCGCCGGCCTCTACCCGGTGCAAGCCTCGGGCTACGAGCCGCTGCGCGACGCGCTCGGCAAGCTGCAACTGAACGACGCCGCATTTTTCTACGAGCCCGAAACTTCGGCCGCGCTCGGATTCGGATTTCGCTGCGGCTTTCTCGGCTTGCTGCACATGGAGATCGTTCAGGAACGCCTCGAGCGCGAATTCGGAATCGATCTCATCACCACCGCGCCGAGCGTGCGCTATCGCATCACCACCGCCGCGGGCCAGGTCCTCGAAGTCGATAACCCGACGAAATTCCCCACGCCCGATTCCATCGCGAAGATCGAAGAGCCCGTGATCACCGCGATGATCATTTCCTCGGAGGAATCGGTCGGCGCAATCCTGAAACTCTGCGAGGACAAGCGCGGCGTGCAGAAAAATTTCGAGTACCTCTCGCCCACGCGCGTCCTGCTCACCTATGAAATGCCGCTCAACGAAGTCGTTCTCGATTTTTACGATCGTCTGAAGAGCGCGTCGCGCGGCTACGCCTCGCTCGATTACCACCTGTCCGGTTACAAAGAAGGCGATCTTGTGAAGCTCGACGTGCTGGTCGCTGGCGAGCCGGTCGACGCGCTCGTGCTGGTCTGCCATCGCGAGTTCGCCTACGAGCGCGGCCGCGATCTGGTCACGCGCCTGCGCAAACTCATTCCGCGGCAAATGTTCGAGGTGCCGATTCAAGCCGCGATCGGCAGCAGAGTGATCGCGCGTGAAACCGTCGCCGCCATGCGCAAGAACGTGATCGCCAAATGCTACGGCGGAGACATCTCGCGCAAACGCAAGCTCCTCGAAAAACAAAAAGAAGGAAAGCGCCGCATGAAGCGCGTGGGCCGCGTGGATATTCCGCAGGAAGCGTTCCTCGCCGTGCTCAAAGTCGCGAGCTCTTCCGATGACGATTAGAACTATGCTCGTCGCACAACGCCCCGCTGCGATTCCGCCGCGCGCTACTTCTGCGGCGTGTCCTTCTGCCGAACTTCCGCGCCGAGACTCCCGCGTGCCAGTTGCACGCGCACTTCGTCTCCCAGCGCCACTTGCGCGCTCGAACGCACAATATTCCCCGCCGCGTCCGTGCAGATCGCATATCCGCGTTCGAGCACGCGCAGCGGTCCGCGCTCTTCAAGCTGCACGAACACGCGCTCGAGCCGCTGCCTCTTCAGCGCAAGCAATCGCTCGATGCGCGCGCCCAATTCGCCCGAGCGCTGCGCCGCGCGTTGCCGCCACGCCGCAATGCGCTGCCGAAAATCGAACGATACGATGCGCGTCGCCGCAATCGTCAAGCGCCGGCGCAATCGCTCGGTCCGCGCGTCGAGCGCCTCGCCCAATCGCGCCACAAGCTCGTCGGTTTGTTGCCTGTGTCGCCGCACCAATTCCTCGATGCGCCGGAATCCCACGTGCGTCGCAAGTTCGCGCAACCGGTCGCGCTGTTCGAGCAGCCGGTAACGTATACGCGCCTCCAGATCGCCGCGCAGTTCGGCGAGGTGCCGGTTGAATTCTTTTTTTGTGCCTACGACGAGTTCGGCCGCGGCCGATGGCGTTGAGGCGCGCACGTCCGCCACAAAATCCGCAATCGTGAAATCGGTTTCGTGCCCCACGCCGGAAATAATCGGAATGGTGCACGCGGCGATCGCGCGCGCCAGCACTTCTTCATTGAACGCCCACAAATCTTCGAGCGAGCCGCCGCCGCGCACCAGCAGGATCACGTCCGCCGATTGCTTGCGATTGAAATACTTGATGGCCGCCGCGATTTCCGCCGCGGCTCCTTCGCCCTGCACGCGCGTGGGATAGAGCAGCAGATGGAGATTCGGAAATCGCCGCCGCAAAATTCGGATCACGTCGCGCACCGCAGCGCCGCGTGGCGACGTGATGATCCCGACGCGCCGCGGCAGCGCCGGCAGCGGCCGCTTGTGCGCCGCATCAAACAATCCTTCTTTTTCGAGGCGCTTCTTCAACTGCTCGAAAGCCAATTGCAGCGCGCCCAGTCCCACCGGCTCGATGTGCTCGGCGTACAACTGGTATTCGCCGCGCGGCTCGTACACTCCGATCGATCCGCGCACCGTAACTTTCAATCCGTCTTCGGGGCGAAACTTCAGGCGCATGGCCTGATTGCGAAACGTCACGCAGCGAATCTGCGCGCGCGCGTCCTTCAGCGTGAAATAAATGTGGCCCGGCTGCGACACGTGGCAGTTCGAGACTTCGCCTTCGACCCAAACATCCGCGAACGCGCCGGCCAGAATGTCGCGAATCCGCTCGGTCAATTCCTGCACCGACCAGATTTTTCTTCCCGGCACGAGATTGAGCGGGAGTTGGTTCATCGGCGCATCCCATTCACAAGCCAAAACACAACTGTGAGAACCGCGCTGATGATCACGCAAGTGACGATCGGAAAATAAAATGATCCATTCTTCCCGCGGTAGGAAATATCGCCCGGCAGCCGGCCGAGGCGGAGAGGCAGGCGTCCACCCATAAATAGGAACGCACCAGCGAGAACAATCAGTGCGCCGGCGATAACCAGCAGCTTGCCGAACTCGCGCGTTGGTTCCATGCCGCCATTCTACCCAAGTGCGGTCGGCAAGGCACGGCTGCGAAAATATCGGCGCGGGCGGCCGCAACGCGCGGCTACAGAAGCTCGTACCCGGCGAAAAAGTAGCCGATCTCGAATGCCGCCGTGTCCGGAGCGTCCGAGCCATGCGTACAATTGAATTGAATGCTCGTGCCGAACTCGCGGCGAATCGAGCCGGGAGCGGCTTTCGCGGGATCGGTCGCGCCCATGGTTTCGCGCCAGCGCGAGATCGCGGATTCAGTTTCGAGCACGGCCACGACGATTGGGCCCGAGCTCATGAATTCGGTGAGCTCGGCGAAGAAACCTTTCGTGCGATGCACGGCATAGAAACCTTCGGCCTCCGCGCGCGTGAGGCGCAGCGACTTGAGAGCTACGAAGCGGAATCCGGCCTTTTCGATGCGCGCGAGAATTTCGCCGGTCAGCTTTCGACCGGTCGCATCAGGCTTTACGATGGACAGCGTTCTTTCAACAGCCATATTTCGCTCCTGGGCTCGCTCGCCCGATTATTTCCCGATCGCCGCGGCGAGCGTTTTGCCGATGTCGGCCGGACTCTGCACACAATGAATTCCCGCGGCGGACATGGCCTCGTATTTTTCTTTCGCCGTGCCCGAGCCGCCGCTGATAATCGCGCCCGCGTGTCCCATGCGGCGCCCCGGCGGCGCGGTTTGCCCGGCGATAAATCCGACCACCGGCTTTTTCACGTGCGCGCGAATGTATTCGGCGGCCTGCTGCTCGGCGTTGCCGCCAATTTCGCCGATCAGAATGATGGCGCTCGTGTCCGCGTCTTCGTGGAACAATTTGATCGCGTCCAGAAACGAAGTGCCGATGATCGGATCGCCGCCGATTCCGATGCACGTCGATTGACCGATCCCAAGACGCGTCAATTGGTCCACCGCCTCATAAGTGAGAGTGCCGCTGCGGCTGACCACGCCGACGTGACCTTGTTTGTGAATGCGGCCCGGCATGATTCCGATTTTGCATTGGCCCGGCGAAATCACGCCAGGGCAGTTCGGGCCGATCAAGCGCGTGCCGGAGCCCGCGAGCGCCGCGGCCACGCGCACCATGTCGAGCACCGGCACGCCTTCGGTGATGCAGATCACCAGCGGCAAACCCGCGTCGGCGGCTTCGAGAATGGCGCCAGCCGCGAATGGCGGCGGCACAAAAATCACCGACGCATTTGCGCCAGTCTCACGCGCCGCTTCGGCGACGGTATTGAAAACGGGCACACCGAGGTGCAGCGAGCCCCCTTTTCCTGGCGTCACGCCGCCGACGACCTTTGTGCCGTACTCGATCATCTGCTCCGAATGAAATGTGCCTTCGCGTCCCGTGATTCCCTGCACCAGAACTTTCGTTTTCTCGTTGACGAGGACGCTCATCGAGTTTTCCCCGCCCCGGCCGCGGCAAGTGCCACGATTTTCTGCGCGCCGTCATTCATATCGCTTGCGATTCCGAAATTGAAGCCGGACGAGCTTAGAATTTCCTTGCCCTTCTCGACGTTGGTGCCCTCCATGCGAATGACGATGGGCACTTTGATATTCAACTCGCGCGCCGCGGCCACCACGCCCGTGGCCAGCACGTCGCAGCGCAGGATGCCGCCGAAAATATTGATGTACACGCCGCGCACGCTCGGATCGCTGATCAAAATCTTGAACGCGTTCTTCACCTGCTCGGCGGAAGCGCCGCCGCCAACATCCAGAAAATTCGCGGGTGATCCTCCGGCGAGCTTAATAATGTCCATCGTGGCCATGGCCAGTCCCGCGCCGTTCACCATGCAACCGACGGTGCCGTCGAGCTTGATGTAGTTGAGTTTGAATTTCGAGGCCTCGACTTCGAGCGGCTCCTCTTCGTCGAGATCGCGCAGCTCGGCAATATCTTTATGGCGATAAAGCGCGTTGTCGTCGAAATTCATTTTCGCATCGAGCGCGACGAGCTTGCCTTCGCCGGTCAGCACCAGCGGATTGATTTCTGCAAGCGACGCGTCGGTTTCGATGAACGCGCGATACAGCGATTGCAAAAACGCCGTCGCGCCCGCGACGGATTCCGCGGGCAGCCCCAGGCCGAAAGCGATCTTGCGCGCTTGATACGCCTGGAAACCGGCGGCGGGGTGCACGGTTTCGCGCAGAATCGCCGCGGGATTCGTGCGCGCAACTTCCTCGATCTCGACTCCGCCGGCCGCGCTCGCCATCAGCACCGGCGCGGCCACGGCGCGATCCACCAAAACGCTCAGATACAATTCGCGCTTGATGTCCAATCCCTCTTCGATCAGCAAGCGCTTCACCACGCGCCCGCCCGGCCCGGTCTGCGGCGTCACAAGCGTCATGCCCAACATCTTGGCCGCGAGTTCGCCCGCTTCGGCCGGCGACTTCGCGAGCTTCACGCCGCCGCCCTTGCCTCGCCCGCCCGCGTGAATTTGCGCCTTCACCACGACTACCTTCGTGCCCAGACGCTCGGCCGCGGCGCGCGCCGCTTCGGCGGAAGTCACCATTTCGCCGCGCGGCGTGGGCACACCGAAACGGCGCAGGATTTCCTTGGCTTGATATTCGTGAATCTTCATCGACCATCCATCAGTGCGCGATTGCCTGCTGCACGCAAACCAAGAAGTTTAGCCGGAAGCCCGCGGTCCGACAAGGACGCGAGCCCATGGTCGCGTAGTCCGCGGCCACGGACGCCCTCGAATTCGCGACAAATTCTCGAATCTTCCTCGGCGGAAGACCGGCCAGGTGAAGGACGCGCCGGGGTTCGCGGGGCTGAACTACTCGCCGGCCTTGGCTGCCAGTGCTCCGGCGACCGCGATGTTTTGCAGGAGCGCATCCGGAATGCCGTGGCGCTGCTGCAGATACGCGGGGCTGTTGTAGGAGAGCCAAACTTTTCCCGCGGCATCTTGCGAGATCAGAATCTTCAGCGGCAAATCGATCGCGCTGGTCGGAGCAGCGAGCATCACCGGCGTCCCGCCTTTGGGATTGCCGAAGATCAGCAGCTTGGTGGGCAGCATTTGCAATCCGGCCTTCGCCGCTTCGCCGCTGTGATCGACCAAGGCGAAGATGGTGACGCCTTTGGCTTGCAGAATGCCTTTGAGTTTTTCCACGGTTTCGTCAACCGTGTGATGACTCAGCACGCTGACGATGCCGTCGTCTGTCGCTTGCGCCATGGTTGCATCCTCGCTGTGTTGGGAATTGATTCGAGAAGTGGTTCCCGGACTCGCAGTTGCGGCCCGTCGGAGCGAAATCAGGTAAATCGTCATGGCCAAGCCGACCATCGCGAGAAACACGGCGATTGCCACGGCCATCGTGGAAGAACGCGAGTGCGGTGGCGCGCCGCGATCGAGTTCGCGGACCAATCGCACGTGTTGCCATCCCGCGAACAGATTCATGGCGACGCCGACGGCGATCAGCGCGGTTCCGAACCACAGGGACATTCCGTAGGAGTGCGCGGGCGCGACGATCTTGACGATTTGCAGCTCCTGAACGAAAAGCCCAAATCGCGCGACGACGAAGCCGAAGCCCATCAGAGCCAAACCCGTGCGGATCCAGGCGAGAAGAGTGCGCTCGGCGGCCAGATAGTCGGTGACAGCTGCGCTTTGGTTGCCTTCAGTCGAGGGAGCCATTTCCGATTCTCCAGGCGCGGCTTCGCGGGCGCGCGCGCCGTCGGAGTTTTATTTGTCCTTGGCGAAACGCAGTGCGACGGAATTCATACAGTAGCGCTGCCCCGTGGGCTTCGGGCCATCGGGAAAAACGTGGCCCAGGTGCGCGTCACACGCGCGACATCTCACTTCCGTTCGAGCGATGCCATGGCTGACGTCGGTATCTTCGACGACATTTTCTTCGGAGACGGGCGCCCAGAAGCTCGGCCATCCGGTGCCGGAATCGAATTTTGTGTCGGAGCTGAACAGCGGCGCGTCGCAACACACGCAGCGAAACACACCTTTGTCGTGCACGTTCAGATTTTCGCCAGTGAAGGGCGGCTCGGTGGCCGCGTGGCGAGTGACTTCAAACGCGTTCGGAGACAACTGTTTTTTCCATTCTGCTTCGGTCTTCTTAGTCATGGGGATTGAGATCACTCCTTAGCTTTCGTCCGGCTTCGTGAACTTGCCAATCGGGATCAGCCTCGGCGACGTGCCGGGCACGGCGTCGGCGAAGCGGCATCACTTCTATCATATCGCCAGGAGGCAATGGCGGCGAGCGCGGCGCTCTCCTGGCCGCCGCACGCCGCCAAAGAACCGAACCGCGAGCAGCGCATTGCACTAACCGGAACGGTACTCCGCGGGCATGAGTCTCTAAAGTTCTAAACAGAATTGCCAATATTTCTGATATTCTCCGGTGCGTTTTCGAGTGCAGGGGAGCGGTCGTGGATCATTTGTCGCGGCGGGGTGACCTTGTGAGAGATAAACGCTGTCCAATTGTCTCCGCGCTGGCATTTCTTCAACTCCTTGCGCTGGTCGTGCTCCTCATGAGTACTGCCAATTGGGGACGCGCTGAGCCCGCGCCGCAGGCGCAAACTCCGACTCCTACGGCGGTTCCCCCCGCCGCCCCAACTGCCGTCCCGACAAGTGTGCCCGCGACTCCGAGTGCAGCGGCGCCCGCTCCGATTTCATCGCCGACTTCCGCGCATGCGGCCGCTGTCTGGAGCGCGATCACCGATCCGGCGATGGACGCGGCGAAGACGACCGTAGCGGAGAATCTGGTCCTGACGCGCGACCGCATCCGGATCACGCTGACGAAAGGCACGCTGGAATTTACGGCTCCCGTCGAAGGCAGACCATTCGGGGCGATCTTCCGCGGCCAGGGATTGGTCGAAATCGCTCCGCCGAACGCGATCGAGCAACAGCAACTGCACATGTATACGGGCCAGGACTCGCTGAGCATGACGTTCACCGATGGCGTGTTGTGGTTCACCGACAAAACGTACGACGAAATCGGGGCGGAAACGCGGTGGCGTTCGACGGGGGCGCCGGCAGATACGCTCTTCGCGGAGAGGACGAAGCGGGAAGGCTCGCCGCGCGCGCTGCTACTCAAGGGAATTCTTTCGCTCGATCACGAACGAACGGCACTGTTTGAGGCCGACCTCAACACGGAACCCAAGGGCTGGATCCAAGTGAAAGATGACGCGCAGGAACCGGAAGAAATTTCGGCCGGGCGGTGGGTGCGTCCGTTCGGCGAATGGGAATTTGAAACCTGGATGAGTTTCCCGGCGCGAAATCGGTCCGCTCAGGCGGCCTTCATGTATCCGCTGGGAAAAGCCGATTTCCACATAGCAAGTTACGAAATCGACGCGAGAGTGACGGGCGGGGCGGAACTTGAGGCGACGGTGCGTGCTCACCTTGATATGCAAGCCAGCGGCGAGAACGTGCTTTCCTTCGTATTGGACCCGCACTTGCGCGTCGATCGCGTCAGCGATGGCGAAGGCCGCGCCCTCGCATTTTTTCAACCGCCGGACCCGGGCCTGAAAGCCGCATTCGTAGACGATTATCTGGAGGTTGCGCTGGCCGAGGCGACGTCGTTCCATGCGGAGACGCTCGAGTTTCACTACGCGGGGAAGCATGTGGTCAGCAAGGTTGGGGGCGGAAACTTTTTCTGCGAAAGCTTCGGCTGGTATCCGGCGATCGAGAATTTTTTCGCAACGCGCAGCAATTTCGATTTGACGTTCCGGTCGTCGAAGGGCTACACCCTGGTGGCAACGGGCGACAAATTAAGCGAGAGCCTCGAAGGGGGCACGCTGGTGACCACGTGGAAGAGCGACCCGGCGATCTCGGCGGCGGGATTCGCATTTGGCGATTACAAGGTCGAAGAGCAGAAGGCGGGCAGCACGAGCATCGACGTATACGCGAACAGGAATCCCGACGATGTTTTCGCGGAGATCAGGGCTGAAAATCCGGACGCGCCGATCGGAACACTGAGCCCGGCGGAGATGTCGAAAAACATGGGTATTGAGCTGGGAAATATGGTTCGGCTCTTCGAGATCTATTACGGCCCCTATCCCTATCACTCTTTGGCGCTCACGAACATTCCGGGCGATTACGGCCAGGGCTGGCCCGGGTTGATCTATTTGTCCTCGATTTCCTTTATGGATCAGACGCAGCAGGTGGCCCTGGGCATCGACATACACGACCTGATCTGGTTGAGCGACTATTGGCGCGGCCACGAAACCTCGCACCAGTGGTGGGGCCAAGAGGTCGGATGGAAGAGTTACCACGATCAGTGGCTTTCGGAGGGATTCGCGCAATTCTCCGGCAATCTTTACGTCGAGACCCGCGAAGGCCAAAAGCAATATCTGCAGCGCCTTCAGGAAGACCGCGATCAATTGCTCGCAAAAGACCTGCGCGGACACACCTACGAATCGCTGGGACCGATTTGGCTGGGTGTGCGCGTGGCGCCGACGGACGAACCCAGCGCATACCAGACCGTGGTTTACAACAAGGGCGGCTACGTGCTGCATATGTTGCGCATGATGCTCTACGATCCAACGCAAAAGGATCCCGATGCGGCGTTCAAGGCGATGATGCAGGACTACACCCAGACGTACGCCAACAAGGCGGCTTCCACGGAGGATTTCAAGGCCATCGTCGAAAAACACATGGTCGCTCACATGGATCTCGACGGCAATCACCAAATGAACTGGTTTTTCAATCAATACGTTTATGGAACGGGAGTGCCAGAATACCGCTTCAACTACTCAGCGTCTCCGGCGAGCGACGGCAAGGTGAAGGTTTCCGTGACTGTTGACCGCACCGGCGTCCCCAATGGATGGGAAGACACACTCCCCATTTATTTTTACCGCGGCGGCAAACCGTTGCTCCTCGGTTGGATGGCCGTACGTGGCGAGCGCGGAACGCTGGATTTCGAGCTTCCCTTCCCGCCGGAAAAGCTCGCGCTCAACGCCAACGACGACATTTTGGCGCTCATCAAGTAACGGATCGCGGTAAGCTTGGCCGAAACGCATTGCAATCGAAACAATCGGCGCGTGACGTAAGATTAGAACAGGGCGAGTGCCACCGCCCGGGCGGAGGATGCCATCGCGATGTTCGAGCCGGGACAATCTGTGCGCGTGAATCTGGCGGGGATGCAGGTGGGCGAGGTGCTCTTCCACCAAGCTGTTACCGCGGCGGTGGGAAAAATCGTGCGGCGCACTTCGGACGACCCGCCGAAATATCTGGTGCGCTTGCTGTTCAGTTTTCGCGGCGTGAACGAGGTCGAGGTGCCCGAGGATCGCATTCTTGCATCGTAAACTGGCGCGAGCGGCGCGTGATAAAATGGGTTCTGCACGAGGCTTCGCCCGGTTAGAGTCGCTGGAACCGCGCTTGGGTATACGAGCATGATTCATCGCTACATTCACCACAACGGCAGCATGCAGCCGATCGACGAGACGCGGCTTTCGCCGGGACAAGCCGGCTTGCTCGCCGGTTGGGGAATTTTCACCACGCTGCGCGTTTTTCACGGCGTGCCGTTTGCGTTTGAGCGTCACTGGCGTCGATTGTCGCGCGATGCGGCGCGCATACGGCTTCCCTTTCCATTCGATCCTGACCGCGTGCGCGCGCAAGTGATGGAACTGGTGCGCGCAAACGAAGTCGCCGAAGGCACGGCGCGCATTTACGCGATCTACAACAAGGTTGGTTTCTGGCAAAGCGACGAGCCCGCGCCTCAGGTGGACCTGCTGCTCTACACCGCCGGCTTGCCGCCGCACCACGAGCCGGGACGCCTCGATCTGCATGAGCAAGGCCGCCACGCCGCTTCGCCGCTGGCCGGCGTGAAGGTCACTTCGTGGCTGAACAACGTGTGGAATTTGGCCGTCGCGCAGGAACGCGGCTTCAATGAAGTGGTGCTGCTGAATGAGCGCGGCGAAGTGGCGGAATGCACCGCCGCGAATATTTTCTGCGTGCGCAGCGGGACGGTGGTAACGCCGCCGCTTTCTTCCGGCTGCCTCGAAGGAGTCACTCGAGGATTATTGCTCGAGCTCGCGCCGCCGGTGGGCGTGCCGATGGTTGAGCGCACGCTGCAGCCCGAAGATCTATTTTCCGCCGACGAAGTATTCATCACCTCGACGAACCGCAGTCTGCTGGGCATCGGCGAAATCGCGGGGCACAACTACGCCGCGGCGCCCGGACCGATCACGCAGAAATTGGAAAAGATGTTCGTGGCGTACATGAACGACTACGTCGCGCAGCACGCCGTCGCGCGCTAGCGTTCGCCCGCGCCACTCCGAAGATCGTGGCGCGGGCTTCGCGAATCTAAAGTTGCTTCCGCAGATATTCAAAGACTACGTAGCCAATCAGCGCGGCAGCGACGGCAATCGTGAAATTGGTGATCGAGAAAACGTCCTTGACGGCGAACGTCAGGCTCTTTCCGTGGCCATTTGTTTGAGTGAATTCGCCCATTAAGAGGTTGGAATAAAACAGGAAAACGATAAAACTGACCTCAACGATGGCCCTCGAAATCGGATGCGGTTTTCCAGGCTCGTTGAAATTTGAAGGCATCGCTGGACTATAGCAAGAAACTATTTGCGAAGCACCGATCCATGATCCCGCCCGGCCAAATGGAACCATCCGCAGCCGCCGCGCGTCCATTATGCAGATGCGGCCACGATGCCGCTCCAGTCTAGGAGAACAACGAATGAAACGTAATATTTTGGCTCTCGCAAGCGTGCTGGCCCTGACGCTGGCATTCGGATTCGCGGCTCGCGCGCAGGATCAACCTGCAAACGCGAATGTTGCTGGCGCATGGCAAATCACCTGGCAGGGACGCAACGGCACAGTTACAAATACGCTCACCTTCACGCAGGACGGCGCCACGCTGACCGGAACCATGCACGGCGATCGCGGCGACGCGCCCGTGAACGGCACGATCACTGGCAGCGCGATCGACTTCACCATAAAGCGCTCCACGCCGAACGGCGATTTCACCAGCGAATACAAGGGTACGGTGACCGGCGACACGATCAAGGGAACCGTGATGATGGGGCAGAACTCGCGCGATTGGTCCGCTACGCGGCAAAAAGCCAGCGCCCAATAAATTCGATGCGAAACAATAAGCTTAGCCGGCGCGCGCAATTCGCCGGCGCCGTGATCTCGCTCGCACTGCTGGCCGCGTTTGCGCCGGTGGTGCGCTCGGACGACACGCCCGCAAACGTCGCCGGCACGTGGCAGTTCTCCGCCGATTCGTCTCAGGGCACCTTCAACGCGACGCTCACCATTCAACAAGATGGCGGCACGATCAAAGGCACGCAAAAATCTGATTTCGGCGACGCCGCGATCACTGGTACGGTTAAAGGAAACGCGATCCAATTCACCGTAACCGTGAATTCATCCAACGGTTCGTTCACCGTGGACCACGAAGGCACGGTGACGGGCGACACAATGAAGGGAACGTTTAAGATCAACGATAGCTCGGGAAGTTGGTCGGCGACGCGCCAGAATCAGAAGTAGTGCGCGGCGAGATTGCTGCGTGGCGGCGGGCCGCCTCTGCTCCGGCGCCAGCCCGCCCGCTTCCGCTCTCTTGACCTCATCATTAATTGAATGATTGAATAGACGATCGCGCTGCCGCCGAGCGCGACGATTCCCATGCGCACGACGAACTCTGCCCTCGATCACTCCGAACGCCACGGCGCCCGCGCCAAGCACGCGCTGCGTTTGTGCCTCGCCGCGATCCTGACTGTCGCCTGTCTGCTCGCGCCAATTTCCAATTACGCGGTGACGGTGAAACACCAGGCGACCGGCACGATCCAGTCGCGCACCCCGTCGACGATCGTGATGCTCAAACAATTCGGAAAGCACACCTCGCAGTGGGATTTCGTTCTGACGCACGACACGCAGATTCCCGAAGGCGTTGCCAAGGGCGCTCGCGTGACGATCTACTATCACGACGACAACGGCAAGCGCGTCGCCGACCGCATCAAAGTGATTTCCACCACGCCCCAAAAGAAAGCTGGCTAGCCCGCGCCCGCGGTCACGCGCGCCCCCTCGCGTGGTAGAATTCCGTCACGGACCGAGTCCTATGCCCGACGCCACCTCTCCCAGCGAGGCCGTGCTCGAAGTCGTCGCTCCCGACGGCAGCCGCCGCATTTTTCCCATCACGCACACGCCGTTTCTGATCGGCCGCGGCGCGGAAACCAATAACGATCTTCAACTGCCCGATCTGCGCATCTCGCGCCAGTGCGCCGCGCTCGTGGAGGAAAATGGCGTTCTCATGCTCGAAGACCGCGGGCATCGCCGCGGCCTCTACGTGAACGGCCAGAGAATCGAGCGCAGCCCTCTGAAAGAAGGCGATGCAATCAATTTCGGTCTCGACGATTCCTTCGAGATTATTTTCCACGCCAGCTCCGCAGCCCTGCCCGATCTGCTCTCGCGCATGGAGAGCCTCTCGAACACCGGCAGCGTTGGCGGCACCGGCGGCCTGCGCAAGCTGAGTCTGCTGCTTGAAGCCACGGCGCTGCTGCATTCGCAACTCCCGCTCGACGCCATCCTGGGCAACATGGTTGACCACGCCATTTCGCTCACCGGCGCCGACCGCGGCCTGCTCGTCGAACGGGGCGCCGACAACGTGATGCGCGTGCGACTCGCGCGCCAGCGCGGCGGCAAGGCGCTCGAAACCGAAGGCCTCGAACCCACGCAGACCGCCATTCGCTATGCGCTCGAACAGAAACGCGCCGTGATCACGGAAGATCTTGAGCAAGGGCACAGCGATTTCAAAGCGGCCAAGAGCATCATCGCGCAGCGGCTGCGATCGCTGGTGGTGATTCCGCTTTACGCATTCGCGCAGCGCCGCGAGGGCACACTGCCCGGCGATGAAGTGCGCGGCGAATTGCTCGGCGTGCTCTATCTTGACAGCACGCGCCCGGCAGGATTTTCCACGCTCGAGCGCCAAATTCTCGACGCGCTCGCCGTCGAAGCCGCAAGCGTGATGGACAACGCGCGCATGGTCGAACGCGAGCGCGAACGCGAACGAATGGAGCAGGAACTCGGCATCGCGCGCGAAATTCAGCAAGCGCTGCTGCCGCGCGAATTTCAAACCGGCGCGCATCTCCAACTTTCCGGCATGAATCAATCCTGCCTCACGGTCGGCGGCGATTATTTCGACGTGATGGAACTTGGCCCCGGCCGCACCGCGTTTCTGATCGCCGACGTCTCCGGCAAAGGACTCGGCGCCGCACTCCTGACCACCATGTTGCAAGGCGCGTTTTCCGGCATGGCCATTCACCAGCCGCCCGCCGACGTTTTCGGCCACATCAATAATTTCTTGTGCAGCCACTCGCGCCTGGAGCGCTACGCCACCGTTTTCTTCGCCATCCTGAGCGAAGATGGGCGCCTCGATTACATCAACGCCGGACATCCTTCGCCCGCGCTGCTGCGCGAAGGGCGCGCGGAAATGCCTTTCGCCGCAGAATCGTTTCCCGTCGGCCTGATTCCCGACGCGGTGTACAAAGTGGAAACTCGCCAGCTTGAGGCCGGCGACACGCTCGTGCTGTTCAGCGACGGCGTCACCGAAGCCATGGATCCCGACGACAACGAGTTCGGAAACGCGCGCCTGATACAAGCGCTCGAAGCGCAGCGGCGCGAGGCCGTTGAAGATGTGCAGGCCGACGTGCTCGCCGCCGTCAGCGCATTCGCGCGCGGCGCAAGCCAGCGCGACGACATCACGCTCGTCGTCGCTCGCTATTGCGGCGCGCGCCAGGCCGCCCAGGCGTGAGCGGCACGCGACGCGCCACGCACGATCTCCAAATTATTTTTGCGGTGTAACCGGAATGGTCTGCGGCGCGAGATTCCATCCGCGAATCGCGATTTGCGCCGCGCCGTGCGCCGCCGTCGGCGGAAACTCGATCTCGATGTCGCGCGTTTCTCCCGGCAGAAGCGATACGTAATTGTCGCTGAAGTACGCGGGCAAAATGCGCGAGCCATCGGCGGCATTCAGCAGCGTCAATTTATTTGCCAGCGCGACGGTGTTTCCGCCGTTGCGCAACTCGACGTGAACGTGAACGGCATCGCCGCCTGCGCTTGAAGCCGAAGTCGCGGTGGCCGAAAGGGCCGCGGCCGGCAGCCGGTTCAATTCGCGATACGACGAACTTTCCGCGCCAATCCAGTAAAGATTGTCGGACAACAATTCCCCTGACGCGCTACGCAATTCCAGCTTGATCAGCACGACGCCATTCGCCAGCAACGGTGCGACATCCAGCGCGAATCCGTGCGTCACGGAATCCGCGGCCAAGTCGGCCTTTTCCTCGTGGTGCAGCAAAAGCTTGTTGTCGAGCGAAAAAACATTCGCGCTCACGGTCACGCCCGCGAGCGAACCGGTTGTGGTATTCACCGCATCCACGTTGTAATTCGATAGGTCCAGCTGCACATGCACCGGCTCGCACGCTTTTTTCACGCCGTAATAAGAAGCCTGCGTATCGTAATCCGAACTCAAAATCTGCCACATCGTGCTGGGCCACGCGGGCTGCGTCATCCACAGCAGGCGTCCCGAGTTCGGCGCCCACAGGTGCGCGTTCATGCCCTCAAAAATCGCGCGGTGATCCACGTAGTTCAGCATTTGCGCCTTGCGCTCGAAATCTTCCAGGGTCGTCGCCGCGCCGAATTCCGCTTCGATCTGCGCCATGAAGGGCGCCACGTCGCCATTGCCGCTCTGGTGCCAATCGTGATACGCCCACACGTCGTCGATCGGCCATTGATCGGCCGCCGGAATCCACGCGCGAAAAGATTCCAACGTGGACATCGACGGCGTCCCGGTCTCCATGGAAAATCCGAGATTGAGTTTCGTGTAGTAGAGCGCCGGATCCTGATAGCGATACGGTCCGCTGTTCTGAAGATTGATGCGATTCGAGCTGGGCGAGTAGTAACGCGTGCCGTCGAGCGTGCGCACCAAATCCGCCAGCCCTTCGTTGATCGTTGGTTGCGGAACGCCTTCGTTTCGCCCGCACCACACCACGATCGACGGGTGATTGCGAAAACGCTGGATGGTGTCGCGCGCGTTCGCGAGAAATAGCGCGGGATCTTCGGCTTCGGCGTTGGAATTTTGCGTCGATTCCCAGAAATCGTTCCAGACCATCAATCCATATTCGTCGGCGAGATCGTAAAAAACTTCCTCCGTGCTCTGTCCTTGCCAATTGCGAATGATGTTCAGATTGGCGTCGCGATGGAGACGGAAGAAAGGCTCGAGACGCGCGCGCGAAACGCGTTTGCGCGCGTCGTCCATGCCCCAATTGCCGCCACGGCACGCAATGCGCACGCCGTTCACCTTGATCACCAGATACGGCGCCGCGCCCGCGTCGCCAAGCATGTGGACGGAGGGAGAAGATTCGCTGCCCGCCGCGAGCGATGCGACCCAACCGTCCGAATAACCGCGCGCCGCCGCGGGATCGGCGGGAGCGGGCGATCCGGCCGCGGCTGCAAACTGAAACGCGGGATTGGCAATCGGAATTTCGCGAATTCCGGCGTGAGTGATGTCGACAACTTCTCCATTTTCGGCGCGCGCGTCGGTGGGAGAAAATTCCACGCGGCGCAAATGCCCCGTGTTATCGAGCAAACTGAGTTCGTAGGTGATTTCGCGAATTCCGAAACGCAGGTGCTTCGTGGCCGATACTTCGTCTCCCTCGATGAAGCTCAATGTCAAATCGTAAAGCTCGGGTTTGCCGTAGCCATTCGGCCACCACAGTCGTGGATGCTGCACCGTCAACTGCGAGAACTCCGCGGGAGTCAGCTTCACCGTCGATTCGCCCGGAGGCAGCACGATATCTTTTTTCGACACGGCGGTTTGATCGAACGAAGCGTCAAGCGTTCCGTGAACCGGCGCGGCCGAAAGATTTTCGAGCGGCACGCTGATTTCGACGTCGGCTCGGCTGGTGTCCGGCAGCGGCAGTGATGTGACGACTTGGGGATCGCCGATTCTCACCGCGCCGGTCGCCGTCAGGGTCACCGGCTGCCAAATCCCTGTATCCCGATCGCGAATCCCCGGAACCCAATCCCATCCTTCGGTGGCCATGAACGTCGGCCCGTCGAGGCACATGATTCCGCCGTTCTCGCCCGGTCCGCCCTTGATGGATTGCTCGTTGGGAATACCCGGATGCGGTGGCGGCGAAACGCGCACCGCGAGAACATTTTCGCTTGCGGGCTTCAGAATATCGGTGACGTCGAAGACGCCGCGGATGAACGCCCCCGTGATCGTGCCGAGAAATTTTCCGTTCAGCCACACGGCAGCTTTGTAATTGATGCCGTGAAACGTCAGCGTGAGCCGCCGGCCGGCAATTTCTTTCGGCGCGGCGAACTTCGCGCGATACCAATAATCCTGCTTGTTCAGCGATTCCGGAATCGCGAGATTGTTCAGGCCGTAGTCCGGATCGGGATAAACGCCGCGATCCACAAATGTCGTAAGCACGGTTCCCGGCACCGTCGCCGGCAGCCAATCGCTGGAATTGAATTGCGCGCCGGAAATTTCAGGTCCATCGGCGTTTACTTCCGGCGCGGGCCGCAGCGTCCATCCGCCTGCAATCGCCCACTGATTTTCGCCATCCGCTTCGAGCGCGGCGCGTGATGCCGGGAGACTTCGCGCGACGGGCTTGCCGAAGGGCGCCTTGCTCACAGGCATCTCGTCCGGGCTCTGTGGAGCGTCGTAGCCGATCCGCTCGCGTGTCTGAACCGGCCAGGGCTTCGACGCTTCTTCAAAGTCGACAATCGAAAAATCCGGAATCTGCTCCGAGAGCTGTTTGATCTCATCCGCGCCAAGCGCGCGCCGCACAATCGTCAGCGAAGAGATTTTCCCGCCGAAGTGTTCCCCGTTCGGCCACCGAAACATCGGCGGCGCCATTTCAAGAATCGCGCTCACGCTTCCAATGTCGAGCGTGCCACTCGCCACCTGCACGCCGTCGCTGAAAAGATGGAATTCGCTGCCATCAAATGTCGCGGCAAGGAAATGCCATTTCGCGGGATCGAGCGCGACGGGAGCGGACAACATATTGTCTTGGCCCATCCACAGCACGATCTTGCCGGCATCGAACGCCAGGTAGCGCGGATATTCCTCCGTCGGCGCTCCCATCCCCGCGATCAAGCTAAATCCCTTCGGCGCTTCGTCGCTTTTCACCCAAGCATACAAAGACCACGGCAACTCCGCGCGCAGCAGCGAATCGTGCGCCGCCAAAGGTTTTTCCAACCCCTCGCCGTCCGGCAAAAACACGGCGTTGTACGGCCCATACACCGCCGGATCGTTCGTCACGATTTGCGCGCGCGCCGCAGCCGCTCGAGCAACCAGGCAAAGCGCTACGAGTCCAAAAAAAAGAGCGCCAGTTCGCCGCGCGATCGGATTCGAGTGCTTCATGAAGCTCCTGGAGTCATGCCCGCGATTTTTCGCCGCGATCATACTCCAGTTCGCCGCGATGCGTGTCTCGCGCAACCCCCGGCCCGCCTCATGAGCACGTGTAGGGGCGACAAAGCCTTGCGTGGCCGAATCCGCGAGTCGCGATCCCTCATGCACATCCGCCCCGCCCTGTGGAAATTAATTCGAATACTATTTAGTAATTGACAGTTTCTTACTTTTATGCTATATCTCTGTGTGTTCACAAACTCAATTCGAACTCTGCCCCCGCCCCTCCCCCGAGCCCTGCGTCGCGTCGCGCCTGTTTCCATTTTTCTCGCACAACTCCCCTGCTTTCAATCAATTCCGAACCGCTCATGCACACTTTTCCTGGAAGTGCTGCATTCACATCAACTTACAAACTGCGTACCGGGGGTGTGCCCCTCTACGCATCTCAACCTGCGCGGCACAGATGCCCCGCCGCGTGATCGCAGTGGAGTAGAATGGGTGTGGCGCGATGAATAGACCTCACAAAATTGCGTGCGCGCGCCGCGCGAGTTTTGGCCGCGCGAGCCGAACAATGGCCGCGCCCCTCGCCGCGCAAACACTGGCGGCTGCGTTGGCCGCAGCTCTCTTCGCGATTCCGGCGCTCGCGTCGGCGATCGGCGGGACGAAATCTCCTTCGGCTTCTTCGACTGGGACTTTTTCTCCCGCGAGCATCGGTGCAGCCGCGAACCGCGATTTCGTCGGCAAGCTTCCCATCAGCGATCTCGATCAGGAACAAGCCGTGCTCCACGCGCTCGATCGGCTCGGCTTTGGGCCGGCGCCGGGAGAGGTCGCGCGCCTCGAGCAATCCGGCCTGGAAGCGTGGATCGATCAGCAGCTTCATCCCGAATCAATCGACGACTCCGCGATGGACGCGCGCCTCGCGAGTCTTCCGGCGCTGCAACTTTCCGCGCAGGCGCTGCTCGACCAATATCCTCCGACCGACGTCGCCGCGAAACGCGCGGGAATGTCGCAGGACGACTACCGCAAGCTTCAGCAGCAACTCGCGCATCCCGCGCAGGGCGTGCATCCGCCGCCCTCGAGCGACCCGCAGGAAATTCAGAACGAACTCGCCCAGGCCAAAATGCTCCGCGCGATTTACAGCGAGCGGCAACTCGAAGAGCAGCTCGTTAATTTCTGGTTCAACCACTTCAACGTCTATGCGCCGAAGGATCAGGATCGCTGGTACATCCTGCCGTACGAGCGCGACACGATTCGCCCGCACGTGCTTGGAAAATTCCGCGATCTGCTCGAAGCCACGGCCAAGAGCCCCGCGATGCAGTTTTATCTCGACAATTGGCTGAGCGCCGATCCGGACGCCTTCGCGCGCATCAAGCAGGATCCCGAGCAATACCGCGCCAAGCCCGGCGCGCCGCCGCTCGGCGGCAAGCGCGGCCTGAACGAAAATTACGGCCGCGAATTGATGGAGCTGCACACGCTCGGCGTCGACGGCGGCTACACCCAGCAGGACGTGATCGAGGTGGCGCGCTGCTTCACGGGCTGGACGATCGCGTCGCCAAGGCAGAATCCCGAATTTTATTTCGACGACCGCATTCACGACCCCGGCGAAAAACGCGTGCTCGGCAAGAGAATTCACGCCGGTGGAATTCGCGACGGCGAACAGGTGCTCGATATGCTCGCGAAAAATCCGCACACCGCGCACCACATTTCGCTTGAGCTTGCGCAATATTTCGGCGCCGACGATCCGCCGGCGCCGCTGGTGGACCGCATGGTCAAAACATGGAAAAAAACCAACGGCGATTTGCGCGAAGTGATGCGCGCCATGATCTATTCGCCGGAATTCTGGTCGCACGCGGCGTATCGCGCCAAAGTGAAAACGCCGTTTGAGCTTGTGGCCTCCGCCGCGCGCGCCCTCGGCGCCGATGTGGATCAGGCGCAGCCGCTGGTTTACTGGAGCGCGCGCATCGGCGAGCCGCTCTATCAGTGCCTGCCGCCCGACGGCTATTCCGATAAAGCCCAATCCTGGGTAAGTACCGGCGCGCTTCTCAATCGTCTTAACTACGCCATTGCGCTTGCGAGCGATCGCATTCGCGGAACGTCCGTCGAGCTAACGCCGCTGGTCGGCGACGACGTCGGAGCGGATCCGCAGAAGGCTCTCGATCGCGTGATGACACTTTTCCTGGGCGAAGGCGTTTCCGACGCCACGCGCGCCACGCTCGAGCGCGAATCGAACGATCCGAAAGTCACCGGCGCGAAGCTCGACGATCCCATTCGCGAAGTCAATCTGGGCGTGCTGAGCGGCCTGGTGCTGGGCGCGCCCGAATTTCAGGAGAGGTGATAGAATCGCGCCGCCCAACCTTGGGCACATCGGAGGCCGCCCATGGGAAAAGAAAAACCGCAGAGTTTTGACGATCACGCGCGTTTCGTCCCCGCATTCCACTTTTTCGTGCTGCCGGTATTGTTCGTGAATTTCGTGGCTTCGTTTTTTCCGCTGCGGCACGGCATCTCGTTCCGTTCGGTTTTCGGCGTGCTGCTGGCCGCGGCGCTGCTGATGCTCGGGCTGACCGCGCGCACATTTGCGCTCACTGTGCAGGACCGCGTGATCCGCCTCGAAATGCGCCTGCGAATGGCCGAGCTTCTGCCGATGGATATGAGAGGAAAGATCGACGAATTCACGGTGGGCCAATTGATCGGGCTGCGCTTCGCGAGCGATGCGGAATTGCCGGACCTGGCTCGGCGCGTCCTCGAAGAGCCGGTGACGGATCGCACCGTGATCAAGAAGTTGATCAAGAACTGGCGCGCGGATTATTTGCGGGCGTAGCAGAGCAAGCTCTCAGCGCGAGCGCGACGGCGCTAACACGCCGCCGCAGCTGGTCCGCACGCGGGCGCGGGTTGCGGGCGCACCTTGTAGACTTCGAGCGCTCCGTAGGAATAGACGCGGTCACCGATTCCGGCAAGCGACGGAGAAAACTCGGGCACGCCATAGGCCCATATATATTGATAGTCGCGCGCCGCCGCCGCAAAGTCCGGCGAATCGTCGTCGCCCTGGCTCCAGAAAGCGTCGTCGGTATAGCTGTCGTAAGTGATGCGCATGGGCGTTTCGCCGGGAAAATCGAATAGATACGGCGAAAACCAGCCGCGGCGGATAACGCCGTACGACCAGAAATGGGTGAACGGCCGCTCGATCGGATCCTGGTCGCCCTTGACGATCGGCAGCACGAGCGCGTCGCGCGGCACAACATCGAATGACGCGGCCAAGCCCGCGAGTTCAGGCTGCTCGGCGCCCCACTTGTGAGTGATGCTTACCGCGCGCGCCGCAAACAAGATCAACGGCAGCGCGGCAAGCAATCGTGCGCGCGGCCCGATGCGCGCGACGGCGAAGATCACGACAAACAAGAGCGGCAGCACGCGAATATCGAGATCGGATGCGTCACCGTAACCCCACGGAATGATCCAGAACGCGGCGAACAAAAACGCCGCGGTGCCGAGCCAAGGCCAATCCCAGCGAAACGAAGGATTGCGCCACCACGCGAGCAGAAAAAAAACAGGCACCGCCGCGAACGTGATCCAATCGAGCTTCGGCGAATATCCGTGCATGATTTTTCCGAGCGCGGCGATCTTGTCGCCCCATTGCTGATACACAATTTGCTGGCGTCCGAGACCCACACGCGAAGAGTGCAGATACGCGAGCGCGCCGGGAACAAACAACAACCAGGAAAACACGATCAATCGAAACGATTGCCGCGAGAGTAGAGCGTAAACCGTGAGCGTGATTCCGACAATTGCAAACGCGAGCAAGTGCGTGAAATAAAGCGCGGTGACGGCGACCAGCGTCGCGACCCAGAGAGCGGCGCCGCTGCGGCGCAGCCAGCGCAGCCACAATCCGAATGCGAACATGCCGACGACCAGGCCGAGATCGAAATTGAGAAATCCTTCGAGAAAAAATACGTTGTAGGCCACAAGCGCAGCCCACACGGCGGTCCAGTTTTCGCCCGGATGCGCTTCGCGCAGAAAAAACCACGCGGCGACGGGAAACAACACGGCGCACAGACTGAGAAAAACGCGACCGGCGGTCTCGATGGGAAAAATTCGATCGAGAACGAACATGCTGGCATCCATCCCGAGATACGGGTAGAGCCGCCAGTCGGAAGCGTAGTACTTCGAGAAAGTGTACGCAGGATCGTGAAGATGGCGCAGAACGAAGGCGCGCGCCAGGTGATTCGGATAATCGAGAAGCGGCGGAAAGGCCGCGCGCCAGATGGGCAGCAGGAGTCCCGCTGCGAGAACCACGAGTGCCGCGACGATCAGAAGTCGTTTGGGAATTTCGGAGGGCACTAGCGAAGGCCGCTGGCCAAAAGGGGAAGAAGCCCCGCGAGCGTCAGGCCAATCAATAATGCGAGGCTCTCCCGGCCGGTTTTACGATCGGCGAGGCCCAAAGCGAAAAATCCTTTGGCGAGATTGTTGCTCGCGGCAGCCACCACGATGGACGCAGCGGCAAGATGCAAGGGCGCAGACTGACCGGCCGCTTGCGTCAATCCCATAACGAACGGCTCGACGTCGCTGATGCCCATGACGGTCGCAAGCGCAAAAATTCCTCCGCGGCCCAGATACGTCAGCGTGAACTGCGTGAGCACGAGGACGCCGACGAAAATGACGGCGAAGGTAAACGCCACGGATAGTTCGAGAGGATTCTTCGAGGTGACGCCGCCTTGCCCCGAGACCGCGCCGGAATCCGGCCGGCGCGCCCACATCCATCCGCCCACCATTCCGACGAACGTGAGAATCGCAAACGGCAATGCAATCAACTGCGCGAGCGCGTGATTGAACAGCCACACGAGGACCAGGAATCGAAGATACATCACGCCGGAAGCGAGGAGGATGGCGCCTGAATATAGATGAGGCGCGGGAGCTACGCGCGCGCGCTTCGACAATACGATGGTGGTCAGCGTCGACGAATATGCGCCGCCGAGCAGCGCGGCGAGCATCACGCCGCCTTTGCCGTGCGTGAGTTTCTGCAAGATATAGCCGCCGTAAGAAAGTCCGCTGACGGCGACGACGACCATCCAGGCCTTGAAAGGATTCAAGTGATACGCGCCGAATTCGCGATTGGGCAGAATCGGCAGGATGACGAATGTCAGCAGGAGAAACTTGGTGAACGTCAGAATTTCAGTCGCAGCGATGCGATCGGTGAGGCTCTCGAGAAACTGCTTCAACTCGAGCAGGAGCAAACCCAGGATCGCCAGAGTGGTGGCCACCCAAAAATGATCTCGGGAGATCAGCACGCCGACCAGGTATGTGGTGAGACCGGAAATCTCCGTGGTTACACCGGCGACGGTCTGCGTCTGGAGCTTGTGCCAATAGGACAGCCAGAGAAAGGCGCCGACCACGGCAAATCCCGCGGCGATCAGGCCCCATCCCTGGCCGGCGAGCAGACCCATGGCGTAGCCAATCAGTCCAATCAGCGGAAATGTGCGGACGCCACCAAAGCGATAGCGGTCGGCAACCCCGCGGCCCTCTTCGCGCTCTAAGCCTATGAGAAAAGACAGAAAGACTACGAGCAGGATTTCCACGCCTTGCGATGGCACAAGCGAGTTGAGAGCTTGAAGCACGAAACCAGGGCCTCCAGACGCGCCGATCACCACCCTTTCGGCGGCGGGCGGCGATGGGAGCGTATCGAGAAATGCCGAGAAACTCAATGACGGGCGGGCCGCAGTGCCAGTATGGGGCGCCTGTACATTTTTGTTCTTGTCAAATGATCGTACTCCGGCTATTCTCGCCCCGTCCGTTAATCCCTTATGTGCTTTGAGACGACGCACCAACGCGGCGCACATCCCTGGCAAGTTCTGACCGGCGCGGTGTTTTTAGCCGCGGCCTTCTGCGCCACGCCATCGCGCTGCGCCGCGCAAACGAACGCGCAAACCCCTCCTCCTGCTGCGCAAACAACTCTCACGGAACAGCGCGACGTCAACGGCCGACAGCAGTGGACCGACACGGCAATCGATGTCTACCCTGGCGATGTTGTGAAGTTACACGCCACCGGCGCGCTCATCGGGCCAGGCGCTCCGGCGTGTGGGCCGGACGGACGGGTGCGCGATTGGCACAACATCACCGCGCGCTACCCGGTGAACCAGGCCGGAACCGGTGCGCTGATAGGCCGCGTGGGCGTGACGGACAAAACGCAAGCGTTCGGCGTCGGCTCGCATCACGAAATGAAAGTGGAAATTGCCGGGCGGCTTTATCTGGGCGTCAACGAAGCGTCGAATGAATCGGCAGCGGGCAGCTATCACGTCACGATCGAGATCGATCGTGCGACGCCGGCTCCTGCCGTGATGTCTGTATCGACCGGCGCCGGATCCGTGGTCGAAGTTTCCGCTGCGGCTTTCCCGACGTCAGGCCTCGCGCAAATTCCGCTGCGGGTGACGAATAAGGCCGGCGATCCAGGAGACATGGTGAATTTCGTTTTGATCGGCTCCGAAGCCGCCGTGGACCAGGCGTTCAGAGACGCCGGATGGTTGAAAGTGCTGGATACGAATAAGGATCATCGACGCGCCGCGATGGGCGGTGTTTTCAGCAGCTTCCGCCACAAACCCTTCGTTGAGATGCCGATGAGCCAGTTGTATCTGTACGGACGCGCGCAGGACGTCGGTTATGCGCGAGGCGTGGCGGTGGCGGCGCTCGGATCGCGGCACCATCTGCGACTTTGGAAGGCGCCAATTCAAGTCGCGGGGCAGGATGTGTGGGTGGGTGCGGGAACCCACGACAAAAGTTTTATGCACGATCCGCACCACAAAGGATTTTCGCACTACATCGATCCGAACGTAGACGACGAGCGCACGTACATCCAGCAAACTTTGGGTAACACGCACGAGGCCACGCAGTGGACGATGATCCAGCCGCCCAATCCTGTGCAGAACGCGGAGACGGTGAGTGGGCAAGTGTTCCATTCCAACGGACAGATGCTGGTGATGTGGCTGCGCGCGAACCCGACGGCGCCTGAGATTTCGGCGCAAGCCACGGGTGGTTCCACAGGCCTCGGCAGTGCAGCGACCGCTGTGCCCGGGGCAAGCGCGTTTAACAAGAATTAGATCGAGCGACGCGCGCACTTTCTTCCCGCCGTCTTTTCCTTACATTTGACAGTTTTTCAATCGAGTGATTTGTGGAATCGCAAGACGCTAACTGTGAGCAGCACTGCGGAGAAAATTCCCATGGCCACGAGTTGCGGCCACAGAACCTCGAAACCCACGCCCTTCAAATAAACGCTGCGGACCACGATCATGAAATACCGGAGCGGATCGAGATAGGTGAGCTTCTGAAAAAATGGCGGCATGCTGCTGATGGGCGTGCCGAAGCCGGAGAGCGTGGTTGCCGGCATGATGAAGAAAAAAGACGCGATCATAGCCTGTTGCTGCGTGGCGGAGATCGTCGAGAGCAACAGGCCTGCCCCGAGTCCCGACAAAACGAAGAGCAGCGCGGCGACACCCAGGACCACGACGCTCCCGCGGAACGGGACGCCAAACCAAAACGTTCCGACCAGGCTGATCAGCGTGGCGTCAAACATGCCGACGAGAAAAAAAGGCAGCGTCTTGCCGAAGATGAATTCCCAGCGCTTGATCGGCGTCACCATGACTTGTTCGAGCGTGCCGATTTCGCGTTCGCGGACGATGGCGAAGGCCGTTAGCGTCATCACCAGGATCAGCAAGAGATTCCCGATTACGCCGGGCACGAAGAACCACCGGCTCTCGAAGGATTCGTTGAACCACGGCCGCTCTTCAAGATCCACTCCGGGCACAACCGTCGCCAATTCCGGCTCGGCACGGTTGAGCCGGTGCGTCTGATAATCCTGGGAGAATTGCGCGCCGATCTGATTTAAATAGCCGAGGGCCACAAGAGCAGTATTCGAGTTGCTGGCGTCCACAATCACCTGCACGGGGGCGGTTTGCCCGCCTTGGAGACGCTGAGAGAAACCGCGATCGATCTCGATCGCGAGAAGCACGTCGCCACGATCGATCCAATCGCGGATCTGATCGGTCTTCGTGGCGGTTTCGCGCAAATCGAAATAGGGACTCGAGGTGAAGCGTTGAATCAGCGCGCGGCTGTCTTGCGTGTTATCGCGATCGAGCACGGCAATCGAGACGTGTTTCACTTCAAGCGTGGCCGCATAGCCGAACACCAGCATCTGGATGATCGGCGGAACGAAAAGCACGAAACGCGTGCGCGGATCGCGCAGCGTCTGGATGAACTCCTTCACGACCATGCCCTTGATTCGTTCCCAGGATTGCCGGAGATTCATTCGAGCCTCTTGTGAAACGCGCGCGTGGCCAGCACCAATAGAATTACGGCATAGATGCCCAGAGCGCCGAGCTGCGGGCCCATCTGCCGGAACGCGGTCCCTTTTAAAAATACTTCACGAAGAATGGACACGAAATACACGGCCGGAAGCGCCCGTCCGATCACTTGGACGGCGACAGGCATCTGTTCGAGCGGAAACAGGAAGCCCGAAAGCAAAAATGTGGGCAGGAACGTGGCCATCAATGCCAACTGACTGGCGGCCAATTGCGATTTGGCAACCACCGAAATGAGATAGCCGAGCGAGAGCACCACAATCAGGAATAACGCCGAGCTGCCGAACAAGACGATCCAGCGCCCGCGGAACGGCACGTCAAACCAATACACGGCGGCCAGCGCGCAGACCGCGGTATCCACCATGCCGATCACGAAATAGGGAGTGAGCTTGCCGATTTCGATTTCCAGGCGGCCGACCGGCGTGGAGATGAGCTGCTCCATTGTGCCGCGCTCCCATTCGCGCGCGATCGTGAGCGACGTGAGAAACGCGCCGACAACCGCCATGACCATGGCCACGACGCCGGGCACGAAAGTTGCGGCGCTTTGAAGATCTTCGTTGAACCAGGTGCGCGCCTGAAAATTTACGGGCGGGGGACCGACGGGCGCGGCATGCGCCTGGGCCCATTGGGCGGTAACGCCGGCGGAATAATTTCCAACGATGGCTTGCACGTAACCCAAAGCCACGCTCGCGGAATTGCTGTCGCTTGCGTCCAGAATCAATTGCACGTTGGCGCGCTGGCCGGAGTGCACGGTTTCCGTAAACCGCGGAGGGATCACGAGCGCGGCGACGGCGGCATCGGAATTAATCTGCTGGATGACGTCCGGATAATTGGTGGCGACGTGGACGATGTCAAAATAATCGGTGGCCTGAAATTTCTTCAGGAGGTCCTGGCTGAATTGGGTGTTGTCCTCGTCGTAAACGCAAAGCGGAACGTGGTGCACGTCGAGATTCAAAGCGTATCCGTAAATAAAAAGCTGTAGCACGGGCATCAGCAGAATGATCAGCAGACTGCGCGGATCGCGGCGGATCTGCAGCACTTCTTTGCGCATCATCGCGAGAATGCGATGGAAACTCACGCGGCCACCTTCCCGCCGGCCGGCGCGGGCGAAGTGAGCGTGACGAATACGTCTTCGAGGCTCGGGGAAATCGGTTCGACGCGCCGTACCTGAATATTCTGCGCGGCCAGCGCTGCGCGTATCGCTGCGGTAGCTTGCGGCACATCCTTCACCACGACGTGCACAGCGTTTCCGAACACTGCGGCGTCGAGCACTCCTGGGACATTCGGCAGGATTGCCAGCGCGGGGCCAAGCGGCTCGCATTCCACCAGCAGCAATTGACCGCGCATGGAAGTGCGCTTGAGCTCCGTGGGCGTGCCCATGGCCACGATTTTTCCGCGGTCGATCATCACCAGGCGATTGCAATATTCGGCTTCGTCCATGTAGTGCGTGGTGACGAAAACCGTAACGCCGTCGGCCACCATCTGGTGAATCAATTCCCAAAATTGCTGCCGGCTGACGGGATCGACGCCGGAAGTGGGCTCGTCGAGAAAAACGATCGGCGGCTTGTGCAGTACGGCGCAGCCGAGAGCCAAGCGCTGCTTCCATCCCGCCGGCAACGAACCGGTGATCGCGCGCTCGCGGCCGTCGAGTCCAGCCATGTGCACGGCCCATTTCATACGCGCGGGAAGTTCGCTGGGCGGGACGCTGTAAAGCGCTGCGAAAAACTGCAGATTCTCCACCACGCGCAGATCGTTATAGAGCGAAAATTTCTGCGACATGTAGCCGATGCGCTGGCGAATCAATTCGGATTGCGTGGCGACGTCGAGTCCCGCGACCTGCGCGCGGCCCGACGACGGCACGAGCAGACCGCACAAAACGCGAATGGTGGTGGATTTTCCGGCGCCGTTGGGGCCGAGGAATCCGAAAATTTCGCCTTTGCGCGCCTCGAAGCTGATGTCGTCGACGGCGACGAAATCGCCGAAGCGCTTGACCAAGTGTTCGACGACCACCGAATTTTCGCCGTTGTTCATGAAGGCATGCCTGGGTCGAGTCCCGCACCCGACGTTGCCCCGGGCCCGGCGGTGGACGGCGAGTTGGGCTCGACGGGTTTTTCGGTGACCTCGGAGACGAACAAGTCTTCGATGGTGGGATCGGTCGATTCAAATGAAATGAATGGAACGCCGGCGGATTCGAGACGCACGCGCAGTTCGGCGAGGCGATCGGCGCGATCCACGAACAAGTGCACGCCATCCCCTTCGAGGATCACGCTGCGCACGCCGGGCGCTCCTGCAAGAGCCTCGCGCGCGCGCGGCGGATCAATCGTGTGCACGGCGAGCACGGCGCCGGGAAAACCCTTTTTCAGCGCTGCGGGCGTATCGAGCAAGAGCATGCGGCCCTGATGGATAAGGCCGACGCGATGGCAGCGCTCGGCTTCATCGAGATAGGAAGTGGAAATCAGGATGGCCACGCCCTGGTCCACCAGCGAATATAGAATTTTCCAAAAATCGCGCCGCGAAACTGGATCGACACCGTTGGTCGGCTCATCGAGAAGGATCACGTCGGGCTGATGGATCAGCGCGCATACCAGGCCCAATTTTTGCTTCATGCCGCCGGAGAGTTTGCCCGCCAGGCGCGCTCCAAATTCGGAAAGTCCGGCGGCTTGCAACAAGGATGTGGCGCGAGTATCGCGCTCGGCGCGTTTCACGCTGAACAGGTCGGCGTAAAACGCGATGTTCTCAGTAACCGTCAAGTCGTCATAGAGACCGAAGCGCTGCGGCATATAACTTAAATCGTGTTTTGCGCCTTCGGGATTGGTCGCAATGTCGAAGCCGGAGACGCTCGCGCGGCCGGAATCCGGCGGCAGGACTCCGGCGAGCATGCGCATCGTGGTGGTTTTCCCCGCGCCGTCGGGACCCACGAGTCCGAAAATTTCGCCGGCGTGCACATCGAAACTCAGATCGTGCACCGCACGCACGGGCCCGAAACTCTTTCCGAGCGAGACCACTTCGATGGCTGCGTGTTCGTTGGGTGCGACTTGCGGCATTGCGGCTCCGTTACTGAATCTGAATGCTGACGTCGGCCGGCATGCCCGGCTTGAGTTCGAGATTCGGATTGTCCACGTCCACTTTCACGAGATAAACCAACGTGACGCGCTCGGCGGTGGTCTGCACGGTCTTCGGCGTGAATTCGGCTTGCGAAGAAATGAACGAGACGCGTCCGTGATACGTGCGACCGGGATAAGTGTCCGTGGTGACGGAGCAATCCTGGCCCCAGTGAACTTGACCGAGATTTGTTTCCGGCACGTAGACCTGCACCCAGATGTGCTGCAAATCGTCCAGCGTGTAAATCGGCGTGCCCGGCGCGACAACTTCGCCGAGCTCCGCTTCGCGCACGGTGATCACGCCGGTGAACGGCGCGGTGAGCGTGGTGTAGCCGACGCGAATGCGCGAGATCCCGGCGGTTTGAACGGCTTGCTGCACGTCGGCGCGATCCACGGCAATTTCCTGCTGGCGCGTGCCCTCGATCAATTCGTTCAGAGCTTGTTTCAATCGATCGAGCGTGACTTGAGCGCGCGCGACGGCGGTCTTGGCTTGATCGACCGTCTGGCCTTCGATTTCGTCTTTCTGAAACAGAGCTTCGTATCGATCGTAGTCGCGCTGTTTCTGAGCGAGGTCGTCCTGGGCATCGCGCACGTTCTGCTGCGCCTGCGCAATGTCCTGTGAGCGGCTGCCGGCGAGCGCGAGATCGAGCTGTTTGTCCTTCACTTCGACCGTAGCCTCGTCGGCGGCAACTTGCTGGCGGTAGTCGGCGTTATCGATCTGCGCGAGCAATTGCCCCGCGGAAACGGATTGGCCTTCTTCGACCGGCAGATCCGTGACGCGGCCGGTGACTTTGAAGCTCACGAGACTTTCGTGCGCTTCGACGTTGCCGGAAAGCACGATCGCGTTCGGATTTTTGGGCTTTTCGATCCAACGGGGATACACGTAGAAATAGAACACCGCGGCGAGCGCCGCCACTATAAGCAAGATTGGAAAAATGCGTTTCATGGCCGCTTGACCTCCGCTTTTGCTGATACGTAAATTTCGGCTGCGATTGATAATGAAATTCTGATACCGAGATTCGCTCGCGTGTTCACTGTCACGGCGCACCCGGCGCTGTTACTGGCGGCGCTGTTGGTGGCTCGGCCGATGGAGAGCTCGACGCCGCGCCGAGATAATTCTTGAAATCGGATTCGGTGCCGCCCATGGCGCGAGCGAGCGCCATCTGCGCGTCGGAGTGCTGCGCGAGCGCCACGATGCGATCGTCCTGCGCTTCGGCGACGGAGTTTTGCGCGGTGATCACTTCGATGTTGTCGCTCAATCCGTTGCGGAATCTGTCTTCGGCGAGCGTCAGCTCCTTCTGCGCGAGGTCGAGCGATTGCTGCGCGACGGCGACCTGATCCTCGGCCGATTGGAGATTGAGCAGCGCGGTACGCAGGTCCTGCTCGATGCCGCGCGCCATGTCGCCGATCTGGTCGTTCAGCTGGCGCAATTGGCTATCGAGCTCGATGCGTTCGCCGGTGCGGTCGCGATCGAAAAGCGTGACTGAGAGCGTGGCTTGCACCAGAAATGTTGCGGGCATCGAATCGAGCTTGTCGCCGATCGCGCCGAAATTTCCGTTGACGCCGAGCGTTGGGTAGTAGCGTGCGTGCGAGGCTCTCTGCTGCTCGATGATGGCCTCACGTTGCACGGCGAGCGCGCGATAATCCGAGCGCGCTTGCAAGGCTTGCGCGAGCGCGGGCTCGACGTCAGGCGGCGGCAACGGATGAAATTCGAGAGGATCGGTCAGCTCGAGCGGCGTGCTCGGCGGAAGACCGAGATAGCGAGCTAACGCCAGCAGCGAGGTTTCATAATTGTTGCGCGCGACGAGCACGCTTTGCCGATCGTGCGAGAGTTGTACTTGCGCGCGCAGGATATCGACTTCGGTGGCCAATCCCACCGAATGCTGATCGCGCGCGAGTTTTTCATCGGCGACGGAAGTGTCCACCTGCGACGACGCGGCTTCGGTTTGGGCCGCGGCCTGCTGCGCCATCAAGTAGAGCGCCGCGGTTTCACGCACGACTTGATCGCGCGTGTCCTGATAATCGAGTTTGGCGGCGTCCTTGGTATCCTCGCTGGCTCTCAAACTGTGAGTGGCGTGGCGGTCGATGATCGCCTGGCTGGCATAGGCTCGAAAATCGAAATTGGAGAATGGCCCGATCAGCGACGGAATTGTGACGTTGGGAATGGAAAAATTGAAACCGAGAGCGTGCAAGTTGATGTCCTGCTCGTTGGCCAGGGCGTGCGCGCTGACTTGCGGCAACAGAGGCGCCTTCGCGCGCACGCGGGCGCCCTCGTCGTACTGGACTTGTTCGCCGGCCACGAGCGCGCCGAGATTGCTGCGCAGCGCGAGAGCGATGGCGTCGTCGAGCGATAATTTTTGAGCCGCGGCGGAAGAATCCATCGACGCGGGCGGCGCCGGGGCTGCCGGCGCGGGCGTGGGCGCAATTTGCGGCACGGGCGCCTCAGCCAGCGCCGCCGTCGCCTGTTGGCCTGCGGCATACGGCGCGGTTGCAAGCAACACGCCCGCGACGAGCGCCGCTCGGGTCCGGATATTTCGCATCGCCATCATTGCATCTCCCGTTTACGATTCCGCGCATCACTGTATTTATGAAGACGAACGAGCGGCGCCGATCTTTCAGGCACCGGAACGCGCCGTCCTGGCGCGCGCCTCAGCCCTTCGCGCCACTCTACGTTCGCCTTTGCGGCCGTGAGGCACGATCCCGAAAAACGCAAAGTCCACCCAAGTGTCGAGCCAAGTGGTCAGTTCGAGTTCCGGATCGAGCGCCCATAACAGGAATGCGCCGAAGATCTCTTGTTGCACCGCGCGCGCCACGTGCCGCGCGGGAATATCCGGCCTGATCTCGCCACGTTTCTGTCCGATCGCAACGATTTCGGCGAGTGCGCGCCGGCCTTGAGCCTGGTTGCCCGTCATCTTCCGCCGTACGGAATCGTTGAGCAGCGCCGCGACCAGGAAACTGCGCATCAATCTGGGGGTGAGTGGCGTTTCGCTAGCAGCCCCGTGTGCCAACTGGCGCATGGCTTGCAGTACGGTCTTCGTCCCCGCGCGCACTTCTCCGAGCGCCTCCTCCACCTTCGCGACGCGGGATTTCCCGAACGCGTCCAACACATGTTCCTTGGTCGGGAAATAGTTGAAGAAAGTTCCCTTGCCCACGTCGGCGGCCTCGGTGATGTCTTCGATCGAGGTGTCGGCAAAACCACGATCCGCGAAAAGGCGCAGCGCGCAGCGCATCAAACGCTCTCGAGTTTCGGCGTGGCGGCGCTCGCGTCGCCCGGGCCGATTCGCCCCTGCACGGACTCCAGCGGGCCTGCCCGTGTTCCGCGCTTGCCGTTTTTCTAATATGCGACTCATAGGCATATATGACCGTAGGTCATATATGCCCGCAAGTCAAGAATAAAATACATGTACGGGGCTTATCGCATTCATCGCTGGGACAAATATGTAATGTTGGCGAGTGTTCCGAAGCGGTACGACTGGCTAGCCGCCCGCGGCAGCCGCGAAATCGGCTTGGTTCGGATAGCCGGGCAAACTTGTGGCGCGCAGCACGGCACGTACGATGGCTTCGGCCACCACTTCGGCCGCGAGCGCGCCGACCGCTCCGGTATCGGCAGGGGCATCGAGCGTTCCCGTCGCGAGCGCGAACACGGTGTCACCGTCAAACGGCGTGTGCACGGGATTGATCGCGCGTGCCAGACCGTCTTGGGCCATCTGCGCGACTTTGGTCGCTTGGTCCTTTGTGAGCCGGGCATTTGTGGCCACGACCGCGAGGGTTGTGTTTTTTTGATCGCCTTCGCTGACCAACACGCGCTCGCCTGCGCGGAGTTGCGCGATGGAGTTGCGCAGGCGCTTGCCGTCGGGCGTGCGCGCGCCGGCCAAGAGTTCGCCGGTTCGCGGAAGATAAACGTCGCCGGCGGCGTTCACGGCGGCGAGCGCCGCGACGATCAAACCAGTTTTGCCGGCGCGAAGACTGGCTGTGCCCAAGCCGCTTTTCATCGCGTATTGCATGCCGAACAGTTTGCCGATGGTCGCGCCCGCGCCTGCGCCGACGTTGCCTTCGGCCACAGGACCGGCATTCGCGGCGCGGCACGCGGCGTAACCGGAATCGGCGGTCGGTCGAATCTTGGGATCGCCGAGCTCGAGATCGAACAGAATGGCCGCGGGCACGATGGGAACAACGATCTCTCCGAGGTGGAAGCCAATTCCCTTTTCATCGAGGTAGCGCATCACGCCGGAAGCAGTGTCCAAGCCGAATGCGCTGCCGCCGGACAGAACGACGCCGTAGATTTGCTGCACGGTGTTGATCGGATTCAGCAAATCCGTTTCACGCGTGCCGGGCGCGCCGCCGCGCACGTCCACGCCGGCGACGGCTCCGTTCTTGCATAGGACTACGGTGCAACCGGTCGGCCGGCTCGTATCGGTGAAGTGGCCGACTTCGATGCCTTCGACATCAGTGAGCCCGCCACTCGAGCCAGCCGCTGAAGTCGCGCCGCTCGGCGAACTCGTTTGCCCTACACCGCGCGAATCTCGAGTGCTCGCGAGCAGGGCTCCTCCGGCAGCCAGAGCATTGCGGGTGAATTCGCGTCGGCTCATCGGTTTCTCCGTGGACTTGTTCGTGGGCGTCTCCAATCGATCCGTCATGTTCGGCCCCCGCCGTGAGCGCCTTCGCTGCCGAGAGCGTCTAGAGGGCCGGCGCTGCGGCGCGGCGCGATCATCGTGACCGCCAGCGCAACGATTAAGCCGGTAAAGATTCCGACCGCCGGCGGCGAGAAGTAGCCGAGGCCGCGTCCGCCGGTCGCAAAGTGTGCGGCGAGATCGGCCGCGATCGCCGAAAAGATTGATGCCAGCGCACCGGGCGTTCCCATCCTCGGCCAGTATAGGCCCAGCACGACCGGCACGAACAGAGCCACCGCCAGCAGACCGTAGAAAATGCTGACCGCGGCAATCACCGACGGCAACACGATCGCCAACGCGATTCCGGCGCAGCCCGCGAGCACGGTGGTCCATCGGCTGACGGCCAGAAGGCGCTTCGTCGTGACACCGGGATGGATGAACGTGCGGTAGAGATCTACGGCGAGCGAAGTTGAGAGCATGAAAAGGATGGCGTCGGTCGCGCTCAACTCCGCCGAAAATACGGCGGCTAACGCCCACAAACCTAGCCACGGCGGCACGCCGCGCACCAGAACTGTGGGCAGCGCCAGTTCCGGATTTGTCAGCCCCGGGAACCGCGCGAGCGCGACGAGGCCGAACATCGCCGGCACGAATGCGAACGCGAGTTGCGCGACGGCATTCAGGCCCACGCCGACGCGCACCGCTTTCGCATCGCGCGCGCCATAAAGCTTCTGCACCAAACCGGGTGAGACGATGAAAGACGGCACAAGGATCGCGATGTAGGCGAGAATCTGCCGCGGCCCCGCGCCCGTGAAACTCAACAATTTGCTTCCCTGCACGACGGCGTGGCTTGCGATTTGCGCGCTTGCCTGCCCGCCGACGCGGCCAGCGAGGGTGGCCGTCAAGCCCGACCATCCGCCTACCGAGCGCATCGCGAAAATTGCCGAAAGGCCGAGGCCCGTCATGGTCACGCTCAATTCGACGATGTTGACGATGGCCGACGACGCGAGTCCTCCCGCCGCGCAATACGCGATGGCCACCACGCCGCCCGCGAGGCAGCCTTGCCACTTCGGCAGGCCGATCACCACGGCCAGCACCCAGGAAATCGCCATCAATTGGCCGGCCAGAATCGCCAGCGTCCCGAACCACAGGATCACTGCGATCACGGCTTTGACGGCCTTGTGGTAACGAACGTCGAGATAGTCGCCGAGCGTTTCAAGTCCGCGCGCCTTGGCCACTTGCCACAGACGCGGCCCAACGGTGCTTGCAAGAATCAGGCATCCGATCCCGGCCGAACCGACCCACCACCACGCCGCAAGGCCGAATCGATAGCCCAGGCCCGCTGCTCCCACAGTTGAGCCGGCGCCGATATTGGCGGCGAGGAAGGTCGCGAAGATCACACCGGGCCCTAAGCGCCGCCCGGCGACCAGGAAATCCCCAGCGCTCCGTACTTTACGGGAAGCGAACCACCCTACGGCGATCAGCACCGCGGAGTAAGCTAGCAACGTGGCGAAATAGGGGTTCATGGCAAGCAGCCGTCAGGCCGGGCTATAATAGCCTGAGTAGCAGCCTGCGAACTGCGGCGGAAGCGCACAAGACCGCTATTGCTGCAATAAATCTTATAAATACCGTTTGACAGCAAATCCGCTCTCTCTTTATAGTAGTTCTTGCGGACATGACTGACTTTTCCATCTCCGGATCGATCTTCGCCACAGAGGCCAGCGCCGGGCACGCGCGCTTGTTCAACCTGCTTCCTGTAGGCTTGGTCGTGGTACGACTCGCGGTCTTGCGACCGCTGGGATGACGACCGCCGGATGAAGGTAAGCTAGACGAAGCAAGAAAATCCGAGGTCGCCATCAAGGGGATGGCGGCCTTTTTGTTTGTTGGACGAGAATCGCACAAGAACGTGATCGGGCAGTGAGCACACAGCCGGCCGCAACGATGGCCGAGAGCAACCCAGGGAGAACGCCGAACAATGGCCGAGAAACTTCGCAGCCGAACACTGATCGAAGGTTACAGCCGAGCCGGGGCGCGCTCAATGTTGCGCGCGGCCGGATTTTCCGACGAGGATTTCAAGAAGCCGCTGATCGCCGTGGCCAACACCTGGATCGAGATCGGCCCTTGCAACATCAATTTGCGCGAAGTCGGCGAAGCGGTGAAGCAAGGGATTCGCGAAGCGGGCGGCACGCCGATGGAATTCAACACGGTTTCGATCTCCGACGGCATCACCATGGGCACCGACGGCATGCGCGCTTCGCTCGTGAGCCGCGAGGTGATTGCGGATTCGATCGAGCTCGTCACGCGCGCCAACTTTTTCGACGGCATCGTGGCGATTTCCGCCTGCGACAAAACGATCCCCGGCACGGTGATGGCGCTGGCCCGCCTGAACATTCCCGGACTGATGCTTTACGGCGGACCGATCCTGCCCGGACATTTCGAGGGCCACGACGTTTCCATTCAAGATGTTTACGAAGCCATCGGCGCGCACGCTACGGGACATATGTCGGACGAGCGCCTGGCGTGTCTTGAAGCCGTGGCGTGTCCGGGCGCGGGAGCGTGCGGCGGACAATTTACGGCCAACACCATGGCCACGGCTTGCGAATTCCTGGGAATTTCGTCGATGGCCAGCGCGGGCGTTCCTGCAACTTCAGGCGAAAAAAATCCCCTCGCGCGCCAGGCGGGCCGCTTGGTGATGGACCTGGTAAAGAAAAATGTTTTGCCGCGGCAAATCATCACCAAGGCTGCGCTGGAAAATGCCATCGCCAGCGTGATCGCCACGGGCGGTTCGACCAACTCCGTCCTGCACCTGCTGGCGATTGCGCACGAAGCCGATGTGCCGCTGACGCTGGACGATTTCGATCGCATCAGCGCGCAGGTTCCGGTTCTGGCCGATCTCAAACCCGCGGGCCGCTTCATGGCCGTCGATTTCCATGAGGCCGGAGGAACACGGCTGATCGCCAAACTCCTGCTCGAAGCCAAACGCCTCGATGGTTCATGCATCACCGTGAGCGGCCGAACCATCGCGCAGGAAGCGGCGCTGGCGAGTGAGACTGCGGGACAAGAAGTGATTCGTCCCTTGGCGAAACCTCTGAAACCCAGCGGAGGCCTGGTGATTTTGCGCGGAAACATTGCGCCCGAAGGATGCGTGTTGAAGACCGTCGGCGGCACCGGCGCCGCGGCCGTGCATCGCGGTCCGGCGCGCGTGTTCGACAACGAAGTGGACGCCTTCGCCGCGATCGAACAGAAAAAGATCAAGGCCGGCGACATCATCGTGATTCGCTACGAAGGACCGCGCGGCGGTCCAGGCATGCCGGAAATGCTCCAAGTAACCGCGGCCGTCCTCGGCGCGGGCTTGGGCAAGGACGTTGCGCTGATCACCGACGGCCGTTTCTCCGGCGCCACGCACGGCATCATGGTCGGACACATTGCTCCCGAAGCTGCGGCGGGCGGTCCGATCGCTGCGGTGCGCGAAGGAGAGATCATCACCATCGACGCGAAAAATCGCGGGCTGAACGTCGAAGTGGATGCGGCGGAGTTGGCGGCGCGGATGCGCGCATGGAAAGCGCCGGAGCCGCGTTACGCGCGCGGCGTGCTGGCGAAATATGCGCGCGGCGTGTCGTCAGCCGCGATCGGCGCGGTGACCAATTAGATTTAGATTCGGGCGGAGCGAGGACGCGACATGGACGCGATGAAACGCAATGGAGCGGAAATCATCTGGGAGTGCTTGCTGCGCGAAGGCGTGCGCACGGTGTTCGGCTATCCCGGCGGCGCGATTCTGCCGGCTTACGACGCGCTGACGAAATATCCCGACATGCATCACGTGCTCGTGCGCCACGAACAGGGTGCCGCGCATATGGCCGACGGCTACGCGCGCGCCAGCGGGCGCGTGGGCGTGGCGATGGCGACTTCCGGACCCGGCGCGACGAACCTTGTGACCGGCATTGCTACCGCGATGCTCGATTCCTCGCCCGTGGTTTTCATCACCGGCCAGGTGAACAGCAAATTCATCGGCACCGACGCGTTTCAGGAAGTGGACATCACCGGAATCACGCTGCCGATCACCAAGCACAATTATCTCGTGACGCGCGCTGAAGACGTGGCGCCGGCGATTCGTGAAGCGTTCCAGATCGCAGCATCGGGCCGGCCGGGCCCGGTTCTCGTCGATATCACGAAAGATGCGCAGACCACATTTTGCGATTTCGATTGGGACGCCGCGGCGCCGCATCGCTTGCACACGCAACAGGCGCAGGTGCACGCAGCGAACCTTGCGGAGGCTGCGCGGCTGATCAATCGCGCCGAACGGCCGGTGATTCTGGCCGGACACGGCATTCTGCTTTCGGAAGCGGCCGAAGAAGTGATGACGCTCGCCGAGCGCGCCGACATTCCCGTCGCGGTGACGCTGCTGGGCATCGGCGGTTTTCCCGCTTCGCATCCTCTCTGCCTCGGCATGATGGGAATGCACGGCGAGGCCTGGGTGAACGTGGCGATTCAGGAAGCGGACTTGCTGATCGCGCTCGGCATGCGCTTCGACGATCGCGTTACGGGTAATCTGAAATCCTACGCGCCGCTGGCGAAGAAAATTCACGTAGACATCGATCCGGCCGAGATCAATAAGAACGTGCCGGTCGATGTCGCGCTCGTGGGCGACCTCAAACCGGTGCTCAAGCAATTGCTGCCGCTGGTGCAGCCGGCGCGCCACGCGAAATGGCATGAACGTGTGCGCTCGACGAAGGGCGAATCCGCCGTGCGCGACATTCAGAATCTTCCCGACGACGGCCATCTTTACGCCGCGCACGTGATCCACGATCTATGGCGCGCGACGGGCGGCGACGCGATCATCGTCACCGACGTCGGCCAGCACCAGATGTGGGAAGCACAGTATTACCGGCACGAGCGGCCGCGCTCGCTGATCACCTCGGGCGGACTGGGCACAATGGGATTCGCGCTGCCTGCGGCCATCGGCGCGAAAGTGGCTTGCCCAGACGCCGAAGTCTGGGCCGTGGTGGGCGACGGCGGCTTCCAGATGACTTCAGCGGAAATGGCCACCATCGTTCAGGAACAACTCGGCGTGAAGATCGCGATCATCAACAACGGTTATCTCGGAATGGTGCGCCAGTGGCAGGAATTTTTTCACGAAGGGCGCTATTCGGCCACGCCGCTGCTCAATCCCGATTTCGTGAAGCTGGCCGAAGCGTTCGGCATTCGCGGGCTGCGCGTCTCGCAGCGCGCGGAGCTTGAGCAAACCGTGCGCGAAGCGCGCGCCACAGACGGGCCGGTGCTGGTGGATTTCCAGGTGGAGCAGGAGGATTCGGTGTATCCGATGATTCCGGCCGGCAAGGCGCTGCACGAAATGATTCGGCGTCCTTCGGCCATCGCGGAGACGGCCGGAGATCCGTAAAGTTCGCGCGCGACGCGCCGCCGGAAAAATTAAGAAAATCCCGGAGAGAAAAAGAAAGAGACCTTCGAGAAGATGCGCACCTTTTTTGTGATGGACGTTGAAAATCGCCGCGGCGTGCTCGAGCGCATCGCTTCCGTGCTGCGCCGGCGCATGCTGCAGATCGAAACCATCGTGGCCGCGCCCACGCCGGATCCCGCGCGCGCCGTGATCACATTCGTGGTGGACACGGACGATTACGGAATTCAGCGCATCACCACCGGCCTTGCGAAAATCGTGGAAGTGATTTCGATACATCACCGGCAGGATGCGAGCGGCCCCGTAATCGAATCGGCCATCGTGCATTTTTCCGACGGCGCCGGCGAGCGGCGCGCTTCGAGCAATCCCGATTCCCTGCTGATTCACGCCAGCGGCAATCCGCAGGCCATCGATCGTTTCCTGAAGCTGCTCGAAAAAGCCGGTCGCGTCGACTCGGCGCGAACCGGAGAAGAAGCGTTCCCGCATGTGCCCGGCGAGCACGAGCACCGCGAGCCGGAAATCGAGCGGAATGCGCCGCGGCGCTGATAGAATCTGCGAGCAAAACGTCATCGTGCAAATTTGATTTTCTCGGGAGGATGGAATGGCCATCATGTATTTCGATCAGGACGCCGATCTTTCGCTGATTCAAGCGAAGAAAGTGGCGATCCTGGGTTACGGCTCGCAGGGCCACGCGCACGCTTTGAATCTGCGCGATTCCGGCGTGGACGTGCGGGTCGGTCTGCCGGCGGGCAGCCGTTCGCGCGCGAAGGCCGAAGCGGCGGGCCTCAAAGTTCTCACCACGTCGGAAGCCGCGGCGTGGGGTGACCTGATTTCGCTGCTTCTTCCGGACACCACGCTGCCGGCCGTGTATCGCGCCGATGTCGCGCCGCATTTGAAGAAAGGCAAAACGCTGCTTTTCGCGCACGGATTCAATATTCGCTTCGGCACGCTGCCGATTCCCGCCGACGTCGACGTGATCATGATCGCGCCGAAAGCGCCCGGCCACCGCGTGCGCGAAGTGTTCGTCGAAGGCGGCGGCACACCGTCGCTGCTCGCGATTCATCAAGACGCCAGCGGCCAAGCCAAGAAACTCGCGCTCTCCTACGCTAAAGCGCTGGGCGCCACGCGCGCCGGCGTGATCGAAACCACATTTGCCGAAGAGACCGAAACAGATTTGTTCGGTGAGCAGGCCGTGCTCTGCGGCGGCGTCAGCGAACTGGTGAAAGCTGGCTTCCAAACTTTGGTGGACGCGGGCTATCAACCGGAGATCGCCTACTTCGAGGTTTTGCACGAACTCAAGCTGATCGTGGATCTTTTCTATCGCGGAGGGCTTTCCTACATGCGCTATTCCGTCAGCGACACGGCCGAGTGGGGCGATTACGTTTCGGGACCGAAAGTCGTCACCGCGCAAACGCGCCAGGCCATGCGCGAAATTCTGAAGAACATCACGGACGGAACTTTCGCGCGCGAATGGATTGCGGAAAATGAAACCGGCCGCGCAAAATTCAACGCTGCGCGCGCCGCAGATCAGAAACTCCTGATCGAACAAGTCGGCGCGCGTCTGCGCGGCATGATGGCGTTCCTTCAGCCGGTCGTGGTCACTGCCGATGGCGTGCAGCCCGCGACGCCTGCGCGTTCGGCCGCAAGCCCGAAGTGACCGCGCGCGTCACGCGCATCGATCACATTCAAATCGCCGCGCCGGAAGGATGCGCAGCCGCCGCGCGCGATTTCTACGGCTCGCTCCTCGGCATGAAAGAAATCGAAAAGCCGCCGCTCTTGCGCGCGCGCGGCGGCTGCTGGTTCGAGTGCGGCGATCGCCAGATCCACATCGGCGTCGAGAAGGATTTCGCGCCCGCCAAGAAAGCGCATCCGGCGTTCGCCGTCGCCGATCTCGATGAATTGCGAAAAGCGCTCGCCGCCCGCGGCATCGCCGTCATCGACGATGACACAATCCCCGGCACGCGCCGCTTCTACGCCGAAGATCCTTGGGGCAATCGCCTCGAATTCGTCGAAGGCCGGCGCTAGTGCGAGGAATTCCGCACTAAGTCGGCTGCGGTCAAACGATCTGTGTATAATACGCGGTCTCAGGAGGTCACTTCATGTTGCGCATAAACGACGAAGCTCCCAACTTCACCGCCGAAACTTCGCAGGGCACCATCAACTTCCACGAATGGATCGGCGATGGCTGGGCGATTTTGTTCTCGCATCCCAAGGACTTTACGCCGGTGTGCACCACGGAACTCGGATACATGGCCGGGTTGCAGCCGGAATTCGCGAAGCGAAATACCAAGATCATCGGACTCAGCGTGGACCCCGTGACCAGTCACAGCAAGTGGGCCTTGGACATCGAGGATACTCAAGGCCACAAAGTGAATTTTCCGATGATCGGCGACCCGGAACTCAAGATCGCCAAACTTTATGACATGTTGCCTGCCGACTCCGGAAATACTTCCGAAGGCCGCACCGCCGCCATCAACGCCACCGTGCGCACGGTGTTCGTCGTCGGTCCCGACAAGAAAATCAAGTTGATGCTCAGCTATCCGATGAGCACCGGCCGGAACTTCGACGAAGTCCTGCGCGTGGTCGATTCGATGCAACTCACCGCCAAACACAAAGTGGCCACCCCGGTGAACTGGAAGCAGGGCGAAGACGTGATCATTTTGCCGTCGGTGTCTGAGGAAGAAGCCAAGCAGAAGTATCCCGGCGGCTGGAAAGCCCCGCGGCCCTATCTGCGGATCGTTCCTCAACCCAAGTAGCGATTTGCAAGCGAGGTTCGCGCGCGGTGATCTTCAAACAGTTCTATCTGCCGTGCCTGGCGCACGCTTCCTATGTGGTTGGAGACGAAGCGACAGGCACGGCAGCCATCGTTGACCCGCAACGCGACACCGATCAGTACATCGCCTTCGCATCCGAGCACGCGCTCCGAATCAAACACGTATTCCTGACGCATCTCCACGCCGATTTCGTCGCCGGACATTTGGAGCTGCGCGATCGCGCAGGCGCAAAAATCTATCTGGGCGCGGCCGCCAAAGCGGCATACGCGTTCACGCCTCTTCGCGATGGCGAGCTTGTCGAATTCGGACGCGTCCGCCTGAAGATTCTGGAAACGCCGGGCCACACTCCGGAATCGATTTCCATCCTGGTCTACGATCTGAACGCCAGCGATGCGCAGCCGCAGTCCGTGCTCACCGGCGACACTTTGTTCATCGGCGATGTAGGGCGCCCCGATCTGCGCGCGGCCCTCGGCTGGTCGGCAAACGATCTTGGCGGTCTACTGTTCGATTCGCTGCGCAACAAATTGTTGCCGTTACCCGATCCGTGCCTGGTTTATCCGGCCCACGGCGCGGGTTCGCTCTGCGGCAAGGCGCTCAGCAAGGAAACCGTATCGACACTCGGAGAGCAGCGCCGCACAAACTACGCGCTGCAGCCCATGAGCAAGGAAGCCTTCATTCACGTGGTCACAGCCGATCAACCGGACGCCCCGGCCTACTTCACCTATGACGCCGTGCTGAATAGCCAGGAGCGCCCTACTCTCGACCAAGCCCTGGCGCGCGGGATGAACTCGCTGACGCTCGATCGTGTGCTTGAATTGCAGTCGGCCGGCGCTCAGATTCTCGACACCCGCGATGCCGCCGAATTTGCCGCGGCGCATCTGGTGGGCAGCATCAACATCGGCCTCGTCGGCCAATACGCCACCTGGGCCGGAACCGTGCTCGATCGCACGCATCCGATCGTGATCATCGCGGACCCCGGCATGGAAAATGAATCCGCGATTCGACTGGGACGCATCGGCTTCGATCACGTCGCCGGATATTTGCGCAACGGCTTGCACAGCCTCGAATCGCGCCCAGAACTCGTCGCGTTCACCGAACGCCTCAGCGCGCCGTTCGCCGCGCAGCTATTGTCCGCGCCCCAGCCGCCGCTGGTGATTGATGTTCGCGCGCCGGGCGAGCGCGATCGCAAGCGCATCGCGGGAAGTCTGGGCATCCCGCTCAATCATCTGGCTGAAAATATGGCGAAGCTCCCGAGGGACCAAGCGCTGCTGGTCTATTGCGCCGGCGGCTACCGGTCGTCCATCGCGGCGAGCTTGCTGCAGCGCGGCGGATTTGGCTCCGTCGGTGAAATCGCCGGCGGCATCGTGGGGTGGGAAACCGCAAATCTGCCGGTTCAAACCGCTCAGGTCCCCTCATAGAAATTTCGGAGCGTCATTCGGCGCCGCGGCGAGAGAGCGCAACCGCGGCATCGCTGTCGTCGACGACGGTGCGATCTCGGCACGCGCCGACTTGGCTGTCGGATTCTCGCGCTTGGCCAGATGAACGCCGCACCGTAAAATGAATGTGTCATGAGAATCGGGATCGATTTTGGAACCACTCGCATAGTTGTCGCCGCAGCGGACCGAGGTAACTATCCCCTCGTGAATTTCGAGGCGCCTGACGGACGCGTGCGGGATTGGTTTCCCTCGCTGCTCGCAGTGTCGGGCGACAAGCGCGCGTATGGATGGGAGGCGCTCGAGAAGCAGGGCAAAACCGGCTGGACCGTTGTGCGCTCTCTCAAGCGCCGACTGAAGAACGCTGGTCCCTGCAGCACGATCGACATTGCGGGCCAGCACCTCAGCGTGTCTCTGCTCATGACCGAAATGATGACGGCCTTGCGACGCGAGCTCATGGAAAAATCCACGTTGGGCGCCCGCAAATACGATCGGCTCCAAATCATGCTCGGCGTTCCGGCCAACGCCAACAGCAACCAGCGATTTCTGACGCAAGAAGCCGCGCGTGCAGCGGGCTTCGAAGTGCTTGGCCTGTTGAACGAGCCATCGGCCGCCGCGGTTGAGTTTGCCCACCGCAACGGCAATGACCGCAAGAATCGCGCGAAAGGCGGATTGCTTGTTTATGACTTGGGCGGCGGAACCTTCGACGTCTCGCTTGTGTCGCTGGGAGAAACCGAGCGCTCGGTGATTGCGTCCGACGGCATCCCCGATTTGGGCGGCGACGATTTCGACGAGATTCTCGCCGTGCTGGCCCTGGCCGAGGCCGGCAAGCCCGAGCTCGCCGAAGATTCGCTTTCGGGAGCGGAGTGGTACCTGCTATTTGACGAATGCCGCGAAAAGAAAGAATCGCTCGGTTCCAACAGCCGCAAGATCACTATCGATTTGGAGCGCGTTCGGAAAGAATGGAGGGAAGTCTCGATCAGCGTGGACGCATTCTATGAACGGTGCCGTCCTTTAGTGGAATCCTCGCGCCGGGTCGCGGAAGCCCTCCTCGCAGCCCATCCCGATCACGCCATTGATACTTTGTATTTGACGGGCGGCGGATCGGAACTGCCTCCGGTCGCGCGCGTCCTGCGCGAAACCTTCGGACGCAGAGTGCAGCGATCGGCATACATGCGTTCGGCCACGGCGATCGGTTTGGCCATCCGCGCCGAAGGACATGAAAGTGCGCCCCTGCGCGACCAGTTCACAAACAATTTCGGCGTTTGGCGCGAAGCGGATGATGGCCGCAACGTGGTCTTCGATGTCATTTTTCCGCGTGGCGCTAAACTTCCCTCGCGCGGCGAAGAACCGCTGCGAATGGTCCGTTCGTACCGCCCGGTGCACAACATCGGTTATTTTCGCTATCTCGAATGCGTCCATCTCGGCGCCAACAATCAACCCGAGGGCGAGATCAGCAATTGGGATGAGATTCGCGTGGCCTTCGATCCCAGTCTGCGCGATTCCGCCGACCTGACCGATCAACCCGTTCGCCGCTACGCTCCCCCGCAGGAATTATTGATCGAAGAGGAATACACCTGCGATGCAAACGGCGATGTAGGAGTCAGGATTCGCGATAAGGTCTCCCAACAAGCGAACGAGTACCGGCTCGGCCGCTGGTCGAAACACCGCAAGAGAATAAAACAAAGATAACACGCACCTCGCAGATTAACTTTCTGATGAGTCACGCCGGCTGGGTGCCGTCAGAAACTAGATTGGGACACCACCAGAAAAAAGAAGAGATTGACGCGTGCTTGGCACGCCGGTTCTACGCCTTAGACCGTTAGGGCGACTCGAAATCGTTGAGAGCCAGCCTTAGCCTCGCCGCAGTCCGAAGGAAGGGATGATAGTCGGTCAGATTCCGACTGGCGCGTTAATCAGGCAGTTGAGCAAGCCGTTAGTCTGGTCCTACCTGACTAAGAACCTTGCCATTGGCGTCTAGGAAGGTAAGGCGGGGAGTACCGTCCGCGGGCACCTCCATTAAAATGCGTTTCCTTCCTTGGCCATCCATAAGAGCGAGCGTTGCCGTGCCATCTGCACCGCGTCCAACCCACACCCGGCGATGGTTCTCTGCGCCAATCGCGCTATCCGTAATCGCGAGGCCCGCGAAGCGATCCTCGTTGTCGTCAACGCCGGCCAGTTGCACAATTTGATTAGCGCCGTATCTGTCAAACGACAGACTTCCGCCCGAGTCGACGACTTCGCCTTTTGAATCCCGGCGCCCCCCAAAAATCAGGCCTCCGTCCTCGGAGCCTTCGTCGTTATAAAACAGCATGCCGGCCTGCGGACGTTGAGGCGCTTCCTCTTTGCCGTGCAAGATAACTCCGGGTAGCCGAGCGTGATCGGAGATTACCATTCGCAGAGTTCCGTCCGGCTCGACCACATTAATGCGGTGAACAGTGATCTCTGTGAAGTTAGCTGTTTTGGGAGATACCGCGCCCGCACAGAGTAGCACCACCAAAATGCTGCTCACGGCGACTGAATATATTAAAAGAATTCGCTGAGTGAGACCCACGGTTGCCTCCAGGCTATGTTGATGTCTTGCCTGGGTATCGCTTAGGCCCGAAGCCTGGCGAAACCCAAGACGTGATCGCTGGATGCTAGGTCTCGCTTAGTACCGTGTCAACACGTGCTAGCCTATTTAGCCTCACGAGAAAATCGAGCGGGGACATACCAGAAACGCCAGGGTCCGAACTCCTCCGTTACCCGCTAGCAAAACGTGAAGTGCCAAAGCCGGCGCTGAGATCGTGGACAGCAATCGGCTAGCTCGATAATGGGAACCCGACCCACCGCGGGGAAAAGAAGAGATTGACACGCGCCGGGTGCGCACCTAGACTGTCGTTGTCGGCAAGCTATCAATGAACTACGCGCTCTATTTCGCCTTTAGCCGCCGCTTCTCCCCTTGGTCGTGGAGAAGCGGAGAGACTGGGGCTGTGCGCGGTTAGGATCAGCAGGTAGCCGAGCAAAACCGAGCGAGTTTCCCAGTCTGGCCGCGATCTCCGAAACGGAGCGCGGCTTTTTTATTGCCCGGTGGTTTTCTGGAGGAGACGTTGAACACCAAGCCCCTGCGCGTGGCATTCCAAGGCGAGCCCGGCGCATTCAGCGAAGCGGCCGCCGTTGGTTTGCTCGGCGAAGCGATCGAAACCGTGCCGCGCCCCACGTTTGACCGCACGTTTGCCGCGATCGACGATGGCGCCGCGGATTTGCTGATGGTGCCGATCGAAAACAGCCTAGCCGGCTCCGTGCTGCGCGTTTTCGATCTGCTGCTCGATCATCGCCTCGCGATTCGCGCCGAAACGGTGATCCCCATCGAGCACGATCTGATCGCCTGTCCCGGCGCCACGCTCGAAGGCATTCGCTCGGTGGAATCGCATCCGATGGCGCTCGCGCAGTGCGAGCGATTGATTTCCGCGCATCCCGATTGGAAGCGCGTCCCCGCGGAAGACACTGCCGGCAGCGTCCGCGAAGTTCTCGCGCGCGGAGATCTTTCGCGCGCGGCCATCGCCGGCCGCCGCGCCGCAAAACATTACGGCGGAGTGGTGCTCGCCAGCGGCGTGCAGGACAACGCCCGGAACTTCACGCGCTTCCTGCTTCTTTCCACCGATCACAGCCCCGTCCCCGGCGCCGACAAAATGACGCTCGTCACGCGTCTTGCGCACAAACCCGGTGCGCTGCTTTCCGCGCTGCAGCCGTTTGCGCGACGCGGCGTGAATCTTCTCAAGATCGAAAGCCGCCCGATTCACGGCTGCCCCTGGGAATATCAATTTTTTCTGGATGTCGAAGCGACTTCGCCCGGCGCGCTCGAACAAGCCGTGGCTGAGTTGCGCAAAGAAACGCAGGAAGTGCGCGTGCTCGGCCTTTATCCCGGCGCGCGAAACCATTCGGAGGAACCAGCAACCTCCGCGGGGAGAAAGCCATGAGCACACGTCCGATGATTTCGCGCGCGGAACGCCCGAGCGGTTCGCGCGCAGCACAAGCCGCCGCGCCGCGATCGAGCGCGGCCGGCCGCAGCATCGCGCGCGGAACGGCCCGCGCCGTACCGGTTGAGATCCCCGCCAAGCCCGTGCCGCCGTTCCGCTTAGCCAGCCGCGAATTCCATCCCGAATCGAGTATCGTGCGCGCCGCCGGCGTCTCGATCGGCGCGGGATTGATCGTGATCGCGGGACCCTGCTCGGTGGAATCGCGGCGGCAAATTCTCGATACCGCGCGGCGCGTCAAAGCCGCCGGCGCCAACATGCTTCGTGGCGGCGCCTACAAGCCGCGCACCTCACCCTACGATTTTCAGGGCCTGGGCCCGAAGGCGCTGGGTTGGCTGGCGGAAGCGCGCGAAGAAACCGGCCTACCGATTGTGACGGAGGTATTGAGCCAGGAAGATGTCGAACGCGTGGCCGAAATTGCGGACTTGATTCAGATCGGCGCGCGCAACATGCAGAACACTGCGCTGCTTCGCAAACTCGCGCGCGCGAAAAAGCCCGTGCTGCTGAAGCGCGGCCCATCGGCCACCATCGCGGAATGGCTGCTGGCCGCGGAATATTTATTGGCCGGCGGAAATCCCAACGTCGTACTGTGCGAGCGCGGCATCCGCACATTCGAGACAGCCACGCGCAACACGCTCGATCTTGTGAGCGTTGCGCTGGTAAAGCAGCTTTCGCATCTTCCCGTAATTGTGGACCCGTCGCACTCGACCGGCCTCTCGTCGCTTGTGCCGGCCGCGTCGCGCGCCGCCGTCGCCGTCGGCGCGGATGGACTCCTGATCGAAGTGCATCCGCATCCCGCCGAAGCCTGGTCGGACGGCGCGCAGTCGCTTGAACCATCCGCGTTCGCCGCGCTCGTCCAAGAGCTTCGCGCGTGGCCGGCCCGGGCGAACGGTCACGCGTAGCGCCGCGATCGCGCACGACGCCAATCGATCAAATTTTCAACGAGATTATGTCCTTAGAAGGGAGGAACGCGCGCCGCTAACGCCGCGCTTCGACTGCCTGTGGCTCTTCCGCGGCCACGGGGGCCTTGCGGTGCTCGCGCACCAGCGCAACGAACGACTGCGCCGCGCGCGGCAAGCTGCGGTCGCGCCGATAAACGAGGCCAAGCGTGCGCCACACGTCCACGCCTTCAAGCGGAATCAACTTCGCCTCGCCCGACTTCACTTCATCGCGGGCGAAACTCTCGCTGATGAACGAAACGCCCGCGTTGGCCACCACGAAGCGCTTGATCATCCCGATGCTCGGCAACTCCATCGAGACGTGCATGCGCGAGCGGTAGGCCCGGAACAATTTATCGAGCACCTGGCGCGTGTATCCCGTCTTCGGAAAAATCAGCGGCTGCTCGGCCACCGCCGCAAGCGTCACCTTGCTGAGGCTGGCCAGCGGGCTCTGCCGCCCGACCATCAGCATCATGCGATCCTTAAATATGGGATGAACCTTCAGGTTCGGCGATTTCACCGGCAGCGTGACGATGCCCACGTCGATCGTGCCGTCTTCAAGGCGTTGCAGAATCTTGTGGCTGAAATTGCGGTAGACGCTGACGTGCACCAAAGGGTAGCGGCGCTGATATTCCGCGAAGATGTCGGGCAGCACGTAAAGACACGTGGCCTCGTTCGCGCCGAAGTAAAGTGGCCCCTGCACGGTGGTGCCGCGATCGGCCACAGATTGCAGCGATTCGTCGCGCAGACGGAGCAGGCGCGCCGCGTAATCGAAAAGCACTTCGCCGGCCGGCGTAAGCTGCACGGATTTCGCCGAGCGATCGAGCAGCCGCGCTCCGTAAGCTTGTTCAAGCTGCCGAATTTGGGCGCTCACGGCCGATTGCGACCGAAAAACCTTCTGGCCCGCGCGAGAGAAGCTCCCGAGCTTGGCAACCTGAACGAACGTGGTCAGTTGATCGAAATCCATGGGGTACCCAGTAGCTGCGCATTATACCGGATTTACCCTATTTCGGGTGGCCCGGAGGATTCTGACAAGCGGTCCTCTCGAACCTAGGAGTAAAACCTCTCCATTCGATAATTTGTGAGCCCAACGCCCCGCCGGACCACCTCTTGCGGTGCAACCACGTGGAATCCGACTCGTTCAAAAAACGGCCGAGCCGTAATGCTCGCCTCGGTAAAGATGCGACGGACGCCGCTCGCAAGCGCTTCTTCCTCGACGCGCCAGTAAAGCGCCGACGCCACACCGCGCCGCTGATGGAGGCTATGCACATACAGATGATGGATGTGTCCGTCGAGACTGAATGTGACGAAACCAACGACGTCGGAATCGAGTTCGGCCACAAAGCCAGTCAGTCGGCTAAGCTGGCTGCGCCAATATTCAGTGTCGGGGGGCTCAGGAGCCCACGCGGCCAGTTGCTCGGGCGAATAATCCTTTGCGCCAATGGCGTGAACCGATTCCGTGAAGACGCGAGCCAAGGCGGCAGCGTCCCTTGAAGCACACAAACGCACATTCATGACGGACGCCAACATGCCGGCAATTCTGCTTTTGGGATTCTACCGGATTTCGTCGCGCCCTCAGTTACCGAGCGCGGATTGCGAGACCTGCGGCACGGCCGCGGCCACGGACACAACTTTCGGATGCGCGGCCATCCCGGCAAGAATCGGCTCCCAAGTGCGCTCGATCGAACACGGCAATTGCTTCGGCTGCACGCGCCAGAATGGCAGCGCCGCGCCGCGCAAGATTTGTGCGGCGCACGGGCTGCGCGTGAGCCGAACGTGTTCGGCGAGCACCGCGCGCAGATTTTCTTCTTCCACCGCTTCGAGCGGAACCAGTGTGACGAACTCGCGATTCAGTTTGTTCTGCGCGTGCGCCGGCATCAGATAGGCCAAGCCGCCGGTCATGCCGGAGCCGAAATTCAAGCCGACCGAACCCAGGATCACCGCCACGCCGGAAGTCATGTACTCGCAGCCGTGCTGGCCCACGCCTTCAATCACCGCCAGCGCGCCGCTATTGCGCACAGCAAAGCGTTCGCCGCCGCGCCCGGCGACGAACAAACGCCCCGCGGTCGCGCCATACAAACACGTGTTGCCCACCAGCACGTCGCCGCGCCGCGCCGCCTGCAAGCCCGAGTTCACGGCGATCACGCCGCCGCACAGCCCCTTGCCGACGTAGTCGTTCGCTTCGCCGGTCAATCGCAGCGTCACGCCCGGCACCAGCCACGCGCCGAAGCTCTGCCCGGCCGCGCCGCGGAATTCGTATTCCAGCGGAGTCGCATTCGTGTCCACGTCCAAATTGCCGCGCTCGAGTTCGCCGCTCAAGTGCGCGCCCACGCTGCGATCGGAATTCGAGATCGTCTGCGTTTCTCCGGTGGGCACCGCGAGTTTTGCCAGCCGGTGCGCCAGATCGAGGCCGCGCGAAACTTTTGACGGCTTCTGCGCCCCGGCCAATGTTTCCGGCGGCGGCGCGAGCAAAATTTCAAGCCACGGCGCGTCCTGCTCCGAGCGCGGCCGCAAGCGCCCTTCCGCGCCGACCAATTCGTGCAGTGTGCGCGCACCGAGCCGCGCCAAGTTCGTGCGCACTTCTTCGGCCAGCGATCGGAAATACGCCACGACCATTTCCGGTTTTCCCGTGAAGCGCGCGCGCAGCGCCTCATCCTGCGTGGCAATCCCCACAGGACACGTATTCAAGTGGCATTGCCGCGCCATGATGCAACCCATCGCCAGCAGCGACGAAGTGCCGAAGCCGTATTCGTCCGCGCCCAGCACCGTCGCCACCAGAATGTCGCGCGCGAATTTAAACCCGCCGTCGGTGCGCAGCGTGACGCGCGATCGCAGCCCCATGCGAATCAGCGTCTCGTGCGTATCGTGCAGTCCGATCTCCCACGGCAGCCCCGTGTTCTTGATCGAAGTCAGCGGCGAAGAACCCGTGCCACCAGCGTGACCGCTGATCGTGATCACGTCAGCGCCGGCCTTGGCCACGCCCGCCGCGATCACGCCCACGCCCGCGCCCGAAACCAGCTTCACGCCAACGCGCGCGCGCGGATTCACGGCTTTCAAATCGTGGATCAACTGCGCCAAATCTTCGATGCTGTAAATATCGTGATGCGGCGGCGGCGAAATCAGCGGCATGCCGGGCACCGCGTGGCGAATGCGCGCGATGTATTCGCTCACTTTTTTCGCCGGCAGCTGTCCGCCCTCGCCGGGCTTCGAGCCCTGCGCCATTTTGATTTCAATTTCTTCAGCGTGGACCAAATATTCCGTGGTCACGCCGAAGCGCCCCGACGCGACCTGCTTGATCTTGTTGGCGGCCTCCGGTTCGTTACGATAGAGCAGATTGTCTTCGCCGCCCTCACCGGTATTGCTGCGCCCGCCGATGGCATTCATGGCGATCGCCAGCGTCTTGTGCGCTTCCGGGCTCAGCGCGCCGAGCGACATGGCCTGCGTGCTGAAGCGCGCGAGGATAGCCTCTTGCGGCTCGACTTCCTCGATCGGAATCGGCTCCGTGGGAACCAGTTCGAGCATGTCGCGCACGGCCACGGGACTCTGCGCCGCGAGCGCCTCGAAGAACGCGTAGCTCTCATCAGTCGGCTTGCGCACGTGCGCGTGCATGCGGCGCACAACATCGGGCGAAGTGCCGTGCAGCTCGCCGCCCTTGCGGAAGCGATATAAGCCGGAGTCCGATAGATCGTCGTGCTCGCCCGAATACGCCGCCGCGTGCATCCACAAATATTCGCCCAGCAGGCCGTCGAGTGTTTTTTGGCCCAGATAATCGGCCACGTCCTCGAAATATTCCGAGCAAATTTCCGCGCCAAGCCCGACGACCTCAAACAGCCGCCCGTTGCGATAGCTCGCCAGCGTTGAAACTCCCATGCGCGCCAAAACTTTTCGCATCCCGGCGTCCACCGCCGTGCGCACCTTTTCCGCGCCGCCCGGCGCATCGCTTTCCGCGAAATGCAGCGCGAGATACGGATGCACCGAACTCGCGCCGATCGCCAGCAGCATGGCGATATGGTGCGTATCGAACGCTTGCCCGGTCTCAACCACCAGCGGCACGTCGCACAGTCCTTCGCGCACCATCGACTTCCACGCCGCGGAAGCCGCCAGCAGCGCCGGCAGCGCCGCGCGATCTTCGCCGACGCGCTTGTCCGTGAGCAAAATCATGTCCGGCCGCCCGCTCACCACCAGCGGCTCGGCCGCGATTTGCGCCAGAGCGTCCCTGGCTCCCGAAATTCCCTCGGCTGCCGGGAATGTGAAATCGATGCGCTGCACTTTCCCGAGAATGCTGGTGAGCTCTTCGAGCTGTTCCGGCCCGATCACCGGAGAGCGCAGCACCGCATCGCCCAGCCGAATCTCGAGCGACATCACCTGCGTTTCGCGCAGCGGATCGATCGCCGGATTGGTGACCTGCGCGAATCGCTGCTTGCAGTAATCCCAAAGCGTGCGATGCAGTCCGGAAAGAAACGCCGGCGGCGCGTCGTCGCCCATGCTCCAATCGGCTTCTTTGCCCTTGGTCAGCGAACCGAACAGCATCCGGAATTGATCTTCGGTCCAGCCGAATGCCGCTGCCGCGCGCTTCGGCTCCGCCGGCGGATCGGCCGCGCGAGAAATCGCCGGAGCCACGTGCCGCGCCTTCGCCGGCTTGGTCTTCGATGAACGCCGCGCCACGCGCTCCACCACTTGGCGCCAATTCGCGAACAGTCCCGTCGATGGATTCACGATCACCATCTCGCCGGGCCCCAGGCGCTGCCGCTCCGCGATGCGCGATTCGTCCAAATCCACCAGGCCGGTTTCCGAGCCGACCACCACCAACCCATCGCGCGTGCGCGTGTAGCGCAGCGGCCGCAGACCATTGCGATCGAGCTTCGCGCCCACAAAGCTTCCGTCCGTGAAAATCAGCGCCGCCGGCCCGTCCCACGGTTCGCCCTGCAGGTAAAGCGCTTCCAGCCCGCGCTTCGCGGCTTCCGAAAGCGTCGGATCCTTTTCAAATACCGGCGGCACCATCACCAGCATGGTGTCTTCCGCCGATTGGCCTTGGCGAATGCGCAACTCGAAGCCGTTATCGAAACTCGCCGAATCGCTCACGTTGTCTTCAAGCAGCCCGAACCAATCGCCGACGCCCAGGCGTTCTCGAATCTGCGTGCCATGCGCGCGCAGCCAGCGGCGATTGGAAACGATCGTGTTGATTTCGCCGTTGTGCGCGCTGTATCGAAACGGCTGCGCCAGCTGCCAGGAAGGTTTCGTGTTCGTCGAATAACGCTGATGGAAAATCGAAAAATTAATCTCGAATGACTCGTCGCGCAGGTCGGCGTAAAACTTCGGCAATTGCCACGGCGTCAGCAGCCCCTTGTACACCACCATCCGCGAGGAAACCGAACAGAAGTACGTGCCCTTCGGCGAGAGCAGCTCCGCGCGCTTCCGCAGTGACGTCAGCTTGTTTTCAAATCGCGCCGCTCCGCGCGATGCCCGCGAAGGAGCCACGAAAAATTGCCAGATGCGCGGCATCGTCGCCAACGCGCGCGGCCCCAGCGTCGATGGATCGGTCGGAACGCGCCGCCATCCCAATACGCGAATCTGCTCGGCGCGCGCCGCCACTTCCACCGCCGCGCGCACGCCTTGCTCGGACGCCGCCGGCACAAACACCATGCCCAGGCCGAATAAATCCGGAAGCCGAATGCCCTCGCGCTCGGCGCTCTTACGTATAAATTCTTCAGGAAGCGAAGTCAGCAGACCCGCGCCGTCGCCGCTCGCGCCGTCCGCATCCACTCCGCCGCGATGCGTCAGCCGTTCAAGCGCAGTGAGAGACATGCGCACAAGGTCGTAGCTCGGCGAGCCACGCAGTTGCGCAAGCAGCCCAGTCCCACAGGCATCATGGTCTGGGTGACCCCAATTCGGCTGCGGACACATCATAATCTTAGTACCCCGGAAGCCCCTCAAAAGTACAATCTAGAATTTCGATTTGAAGGATTCGTTTTTCTCGATCCAAAATCGACGCTGCTTAACTATTGTGGTTACAATAACATAACGGCAATTTGGGACGCCAAAAACGCGCGCCCGGAAACACGTCCACCTCGGGGGCGCCTCGCGGATGGATCAAACCGCTCAAGAAAAATTCACACAAAGACGCTAGAATGACGAGGAACAATTGTGAATTATATCTCGCCGTCACGCGGCCAGACAACACCAAAATGCCCGCTCGATTCTCAATTTCGTCCGCCTCGCTGCACGTTTGTGCGGCGCTCTCCGCGATTTTTCTCGCCGCGCAACCGCCCGCAGCTTCGGCCCAATCACCCGCGGTTCCTGTAGCCGCGCCTGACGCATCATCCAACGCAGGACCCGTGACGCTTTTCCCGCACTCGGACTCGCATCGCTGGTGGATTTCTGGCCAAGGCAACGTCGTGTTCCAGTGGCATCCCGCGTTCCCCGCGAAATACAGCGGACCCAATAGCCTCACGCCCGAAGCCCAGAGCGCCACCACCCACGTTCTCTCGCTCTATCTCGGCTTCGAAGTCTCGCACAACACCGAAGTGCTCGCCGACGTCGAGGACGCCACCGGCGGCGGCATCGGCACCTCGGTCGGCCTCGCCGGCATCACCGACCTCGACTCCGTTCGTACCGTGCAGGGCGTGCAGCTCTCGCGAGCCCCTTACCTCGCGCGGCTGATGCTCCGGCAGATCATTCCGCTCTCGAAGCAGCGCGTCTCCGCCGACCGCGATTTCCTCGACCTCGCCACTTCCCTGCCCGTGCGACGCCTGGAATTTCGCGTCGGGAAATTCGATTTGGCCGATTTCCTCGACAACAATTCCGGCGGCACCGATAGCCATCTGCAATTTCTGAATTGGACCGTGGACGACGACGGCGCCTGGGACTACGCCGCCAACACGCGCGGCTATACCGATGGCGCCATGATCGAATACGACGATCACCTCTGGTCCGTCCGCTTCGCCGAAGCGCTCATGCCCAAGGTCGCCAACGGCATACATCTCGACGCCGATCTCGCGCGCTCGCGTTCGGAAAATCTCGAGCTCGAATACGGCAGCGGATTCCTGCATCACCGCGAAGGCGCCATCCGCGTCCTAGCCTACGTGAACACCGCGGACATGGGAAATTATCGCGAGGCCATCGAAGAGTACGACGCCCACGAAGTGACCGTTCCAAGCATCATCGCCACGCGCCGCGAAGGCCGCAATAAATATGGCTTCGAGCTAAATCTCGAACAGGATCTCACCGCGCACTTCGGCGTCTTCAGCCGCCTCGGCTGGAGCGACGGCCGCAACGAATCTTTCGCCTACACCGAAGACGACCGCACCGGCGAGTTCGGCGATTATTTTCGCGGCAGTTGGTGGCGCCGCGCAAACGATCGCGCCGGCACCGTCTTCGTAATCAATGGAATCTCAGGCGATCATCGCGTCTACCTCGCCGATGGCGGCCTCGGTTTCCTCCTCGGCGATGGCGCCCTCACCTACGGCCAGGAAAAAATCTTTGAGGGGTACTACACCGTGCACATGTGGCGCGGCCTGTTCGCCGCCTTCGACGCGCAGCACATCAACAATCCCGGCTACAACATGGCCCGCGGCCCTGTAGTAGTCCCCGGCCTCCGCCTCCACGCCGATTTTTGAAAAGTGCTTTCCTGATTTTTCACCGCGAGGATACGCTGGTGCTGGCGGGGCTGGCCGGAGTTGAACCGGCGACCTAGAGTTTAGGAAACTCTCGCTCTATCCATCTGAGCTACAGCCCCGAGGTCTTTCATTCTACCCGAAATTCTTCTGCGTTTTCCGCACCGCGCGTCACGCGGCGTTCGCAGCGAGCGACAGCGATTCCTCGATGATGTCGTAAACGAAATTCAGCTCCGCATACGAAATCGCATAAGGCGGGAGAACGTACACCACATTGCCCAGCGGCCGCAGCAACACTCCGCGGCGCAAATAAAATTCGTACAGCTTCGGCCGCAGCGCAGAAAGATATCCGGGATCAGCCACGGCAAGCTCAATCGCGCCGACCGATCCGATGTGCCGCACGTCTCCGACTTCAGGCCGCTCGCGGAGCCGCGCCAGTCGGTCGATGTGCACGCGCTCGATCGCCGCGATGCGCTCGAACACCGGCTCGGACGCAAAAATATCGAGATTCGCATTGGCCGCGGCGCAGGCGATCGGATTGCCCGTGTAAGAATGACCGTGGAAAAAAGCGCGCTCGCGCGGCCCGCCGCGAAAGGCCTGCGCGATCCGATCCGTCACGATCGTGGCCGCAAGCGCCAGGAAACCGCCGGTAATGCCCTTCGAGACGCACATCAAGTCCGGCGAAACGCCCGCGCGCTCGCACGCGAACATTTTCCCCGTGCGCCCAAAGCCTGTCAGCACCTCATCGGCAATAAGCAGCACGTCGTGGCGCGCGGCGAGATCGCGCACGCCGGCCAGAAATTCCTCGGGATGCACGATCATTCCGCCCGCCGCCTGCAGCAGCGGCTCCACAATGATCGCGGCGATCGTGCCGCTCTCTTCTTCCAGCAAATGCCGCAGTTGATCGAGGCACTCGATGTGGCAGGTCGCGCGGATTTTTCCCACGGGGCAGCGGTAGCAATACGCGGAATGCGTGCGCAGCACCGGCACGCGCAGCGCATCGAACGCCGCGGTGAAGGGCGAATCGTCGCTCACCGACATCGCGCCGACCGTATCCCCGTGATACGCGTGTTCGAGCGCGACGATGCGATTTTTCTCCGGCCGACCGACGTTGCTCCAATACTGCACCGCCAACTTCAGCGCCACCTCCACCGCCGTCGAGCCATCGTCGGAAAAGAAAACGTGCTCCAAACCGGCCGGCACAACCAACCGCAGCCGCGCCACCAGCTCTTCAGCCGGCTCGTGCGTAAATCCCGCGAAGATCACGTGCTCCAGCACGCTCGCTTGCCGCGCAATCGCTTCGGCAATCGCCGGATGTCCGTGGCCGTGCAGATTCACCCACCACGACGAAATCGCATCCAGAATCTGCCGCCCGTCTTCGGTTTCGATGTAGACGCCCTTCGCGCTGCGCACGTGCAACGGCGGCGGATCGCTGCCCAGTTGCGTGAACGGATGCCAGATTTGAAGTGGAGAAGTCTTCATCGCGCGCGCCGCGCGGCCCTAGCCCGCCGCCGCGGGCTTGGCGCCGGTGTCGAGAAGCGCCGCGCGATCGAAGTAGCGCTCGAAGGCGTGCAGAAGCGCGGCGCGGTTCAGCGGCTGCGTCCACGGAATGCGCCCGAGCACGCGCGTCGCGCCATAGTGCTCGATGGCGCGCCGATTTTCATCGTGCGCGTCGCCGACGAAAACTACGCCGCGCACTTCAAGATGCGCCGCACGCAGCGCCGCGAGCGTCAGCGATGTGTGATTGATCGTGCCCAGCGTGCTGCGCGCCGCAACCAGCACAGGCAGACCGACGCGGCGCATCAGATCCACCATCGTCTCGTTCTCATTGATCGGCACGAGCACGCCGCCCGCGCCTTCAACGATCCACGTGCGCGCAGCATCGGCGGATTCCGCGGGAGGCCATGCCAAAGTATCCAATCGAATCCGCACGCCCGCTTCGCGCGCCGCCAGATGCGGCGAAACCGGCGGCTCGAAGCAATACGCTTCGGGCAAGAGGCGCTCGTCGGAAACTTTTGCGAGACGCCGCACCGTTTCGCGATCCGTTCCTTCGATCGAACCCGTCTGTATCGGCTTCCAGTAAATGGCGTCGAGCGCAGCCACCAGCAGCGCCGAGAGCGCCGTCTTGCCCACCCCGGTATCTGTGCCCGTGATGAAAAAACCTTTCGTCAATTTCTCACCTCAATCTTTCGCGCGCCGCGCTCGTTCTCATCGCGCGCGGCGCAGTGTTGTCACGACGCCGTGCGCCCGCCCGCCGGCGTCGCGCTCGCCGCGCGGCTCGATTGCGCCGCGGCCGAAGCGATCTCCGCCGCGAGTTCGCCCAGCACAGCTTCCGTGTGCCGCGCCGTTATCGAAAGTCGCAGCCGCGCCGTTCCTTGCGGCACCGTCGGCGGACGAATCGCGCGCACGCCGAAGCCCGCCCCGCGCAGCCGCCGCGCCACGCGCACGGCGCGTTCGTTCCCACCCAGCATCACCGGCACGATCGGCGAAGGCGAGTCGGCCACATGCAATCCCTCGCGGCGCAATTCCGTGCGCAGAAATTGTGCCAGACCGATCACGCGCGCCCGCTCCGCATCCGCGCGCGAAGCAATCTCAAATCCCGCGCGCACGTGCGCCGCAAAATATGGAGGCAGCGCCGTGCTGAAAATAAAAGTGCGCGCGCGATTCATCAGATAGTTGCACAGCGTCTCGGACCCGCACACAAACGCGCCCGAAGCGGCCAGCGCTTTGCCACACGTGAAAATCGCGGCCAACACGCGCCCCGGCAATCCGGCCGCCGCCACCAGCCCGCGTCCCTGCGGACCGAACACGCCGACGGCGTGCGCTTCGTCCACGATCAGCTCGGCCTCATATCGCTCCGCAAGTTGCGCCAATTCCGCAAGCGGCGCGAGATCGCCTTCCATGCTAAAAACGCTTTCGAGCACGATGAATCGCCCGCCCGCTGCCGAAGAATCGCGCAGCGCGTTCTCAAGAAATTCGAGATCGAGATGCGGAAACACCACGCGCCGCGCTTTCGCAAGCCGCATTCCGTCGATCAAGCTCGCATGGTTCGCGCTGTCGGAGAAAACCGTGTCATCCGGCCCGAGCAGGCTTGCGAGCAATCCGACGTTGGCGAGATATCCCGAAGTGAAATACAACGCCGCTTCAGTGCCAACAAAGCGCGCGAAATCGGATTCGAGCGCCATCCAGCGCTCGGAGTTTCCAGAGAGCAGACGCGAACCAGTGGACGCAGCAAGTTCGGAAGAAGCCAGCGCCGCGGCCACAGCCTGCTTGATGCGCACATCGGAGGCCAATCCGAGATAATCGTTCGAGGAAAAATCCAGGCTGTGCGTCGTCTCAAGCGAGCGAAGCTGCGATTCCCGCTCGAGTTCGGCCAGTTCGCGGCTCAACCGTTCGGCGATTCGCACGCGGTGAAGACCTCAGGCGCGCGCCAAAGGCTCAAGGCCCAATTGGCGCATCAACTCGTAATCGTCATCGGGCTCGGGATTGGGCGTGGTCAGCAATTTATCGCCGATGAAAAGTGAATTCGCACCGGCCACGAAGCACAGCGCGACGGCTTCGCGCGAAAGCGAGCGCCGCCCCGCGCTCAATCGCACCATGGACGCGGGCATCAAAATGCGCGCCGTAGCGATCACGCGCACCAGCGCCAGCGGATCGATCGCTTCGCGCTCGCCGAGTGGCGTGCCCCCGACGGGCACCAGCACGTTGATCGGCACGCTTTCCGGATGCGGATCGAGCGTCGCAAGCTGCCACAGCAAACCGAGGCGATCTTCGTCGGATTCGCCCATGCCGAGAATGCCGCCGCAGCACACCGTGATTCCTGCGCGGCGCACGGCGTCGAGCGTGCGCAGCCGGTCGTCGTATCGCCGCGTGGTGATGATGCTGCCGTAAAATTCCGGCGACGTGTCGAGATTATGGTTGTACGCAGTCAATCCGGCCGCGGCCAAACGCTCGGCCTGCGAAGAATCGATCATGCCGAGCGAGCAGCAGACTTCCATGCCGAGCGCCGCAACGTCGCGCACAATCTCGAGCACGCGATCGAAGTCCGGACCGTCCTGCACTTGCCGCCACGCCGCGCCCATGCAAAATCGCGTCGCGCCTTCTTCGCGGGCCGCGCGCGCAAAATTCAAGACTTCCCCGCGATCCATCAGCGCGCCGCGCTCGACGCCGGTCGAATAATGCGCGCTCTGCGGACAATACGCGCAATCTTCCGGACACCCGCCCGTCTTGATCGAAAGCAGACGGCACAATTGCACTTTGTTGGCTGGATGAAAACGCCGATGCAGTCCCTGCGCCTCGAAAAGCAATTGCGGCAGCGGCTGCGCGTGAACGCGCCGAATCTCATCGCGCGTCCAATCGTGCCGCAGGGGATTAGAGTCCGCCGCGATCGCTGCACCGTGCTCAGCCAAGTAGCGCCTCCCGAATGCGTCGCCCGGCATTGTAGCGCAGAACCGCGGCGCGCGCGGAGTCGTCGTCGAGCGGTACAATTGAGCGGCAAAGCCTTGTATAGTTGAGGGAGTACAATTTTACGACTATGGCGGCCAGCGTCAAAACCCGGCGACGTTTGCGTTCGCTGCGCACACGCGCACGCGAAATGCGCGGGGTCGTGTGGGGATTGCTCTCAACGCGCCATCCCCTGCTGGTGCACATCATCCCGATCCGCCGCTGCAATCTTGCCTGTACTTACTGCAACGAATTCGACGATTTTTCCGACCCGGTGCCGCTCGACGAAATGAAGCATCGCCTCGATCTGCTCGCAAACATGGGCGCGGCCGTGGTCACCATCAGCGGCGGCGAACCGCTGCTGCACCCGCAGCTCGATGAAATCATCGCGCACATGCGCCGCCGCGGCATGCTCTCTGGCCTAATCACCAACGGCTATCTGCTCACAGCCGAGCGCATCGAGCGCCTGAATCGCGCGGGCCTCGAATATCTGCAGATCAGCGTGGACAACGTGCAGCCGGACGAAGTCTCGAAGAAAAGCCTGAAGGTGCTCGATCAGAAATTGAAACTTCTGGCCGAAAACGCCGTGTTTCAGGTGAATATCAATTCCGTGCTCGGCAGCGGCGTGAAAAATCCCGAAGACGCTCTGACCGTGGCGCGCCGCGCGCAAGAATTCGGATTCACCAGCACCGTCGGCATCCTGCACGACGGCGCGGGCCAATTGAAACCGCTGGGCACGCGCGAGCAGCAAATTTTTGAAGAAATCATGGCCATGGGCAAGCGCTCGTTCGCGCGCCTGAACGGTTTCCAGCACAACATCGCGCGCGGCAAGCCGAACGAGTGGCGCTGCCGCTCGGGTTCGCGCTACCTCTACATTTGCGAGGACGGCCTGGTCCACTGGTGCTCGCAGCAGCGCGGCTATCCGGGAATTCCCCTCGCGCAATACACCGCCGCCGATCGCCGCCGCGAATATTTCACCGTGAAGCCGTGCGCCCCGCGCTGCACCGTCTCCTGCGTGCAGCAAATCGCCGTGGTCGATAACTGGCGCGGCGCCCAATCGCTCAAACCGCAGGCCGCGCCTCCTCCCCCGGCTCCTCTCGTGCAATTGACAGGCGTCGGCTCCCGCCCGCCCGAATAGCCGCATTTCTTCGCTCTCTGTTCGCCTTTTGTTGCGGCTACGGAACACTGTACCTCGCCGTCGTTGACGCTTGGCCCCACAGGCGCTATCAATGAATCAGACGCGGCGACCCAGCTGCCCCGACCGGGCGTTGGATGTTTGCCCCGAGGCCTGCGAGGTTTCTCGCCAGTTACCCCGCCGGGCCGCCCAACGCCGTCTCTGTCAGACCGCCGAAGGCACTCTTCGCGTCACTAATTGTGTCCTCACTAACCAAAGCCGGCCGCTACGAGCTGCTTGAAGAGCTCGGTCGCGGAGCTATGGGCATCGTCTATCGCGCCAAGGATCCCGTCATCGGCCGCGACGTCGCGGTGAAAACGATCAAGCTCGTCGAGGCCGGAACCGGCCTGACGCGCGAAGAACTCTCCACGCGCTTCCAGACCGAAGCGCGCGCCGCCGGCCTTTTGACTCATCCGAACATCGTGGTGATCTACGACGCCGGCGAAGAAGACGGCCAGTATTACATCATCATGGAGCTCGTCGAAGGCAGCAGCCTGCAGTCGCTCCTCGATCAGGGCCAATCGTTCCCATTGCCGCGCGTGTTGCGGTTGATGGAGCAGGCCTGTTCCGCGCTCGAATTCGCGCATCAGCGCTGGGTGGTGCACCGCGATATCAAACCCGCGAACTTGATGCTCACGCAAGACGATCAACTGAAGATCACGGACTTCGGCACCGCGAAAATCCTGCAGATGGGCGCGACACAGACGGCCACCGTCATCGGCACGCCTTCGTACATGTCGCCGGAACAAATCAAGGGCCACCCGGTGGACGGCCGCTCGGACATTTTCGCGCTCGGCGTGATTCTCTACGAACTCGTCACCGGCCAGAAACCATTTCCCGGCGACAACGTGACCACGGTGATTTATCGCATCGTGAACGAGGAGCCGATTCCGCCGCGCCAGCTCGACGCCTCGATTCACCCCGGTCTTGCCGCTGTGATCATGCGCGCTCTTGCGAAGGATCCGGCCGAGCGATTCCAGAGCTGCCGCGAGATGAGCCAGGCTCTGCAAAACTATCATCAGGTTGGCGGCGGCGAGCCGACCATGCGCCTGCCCTCGCAGGCGGGATTCCCTGCCGTTGCCGCGCCCGGCGCTTCGCTGCGCTCGCAACGCTCCACGCCTCCTCCGGCGAGCCACATGCCCGTGCCGGCGCGGATGTCGACCGGGCCGCTCACGCCACCGCTTGAGCGCAAACGAAAGCACTTCGGCCTGCTGGCTCTGGTCCTGCTGATTCTGATCGGCGTGGCGGGTTCGCGCGCTTGGCCGGTGATCCTCGATTTCTGGCAAACGGGAGTGGAACCGACGGTCGCTTCCCACGTCGGACCGATCAAGTGGCACGAGCAGTCTTCGCAGGCACCGCCAATAGCGCCGGCGACATCGGCGACAGATCCGACCTCGACCACGCCCGCGCCAATCGGTAAATCGACCGCGACCACGCGCGCCGCCGCTGACGCCACGTCCGCCACGAAAGGCTCCGCGCCCTCCGCATCGGCGCCCAACACATCCGCCACTGCTGGCGCTCCTCCGCAGCAGTCTGAGCCCGCTGACTCCGAGCCGAAACCCACGGCGGAAGCCAGCGCGGTCGAGAAGCGCATCGAAGCCTACCTCGCGAGCGCGAACTTGACCGACGCCGTGCAAATTCACGCCGCAGGCGACACGCTAACGCTATCCGGAAAGCTGACCTCTGAAGAATACGGTGGCTTGATGGGCAACCTCAGCGATATTCCCGCGAACGTGCAAATTGTCGATCACATCGGGTTTGCTTCGGATTCGCCGGCCACGCCATCTGCGGCGCCGCCGCATGCTTCGACGGTTGCTCCCGATTCGGGCGCGGCAGCGCCGGCCGCCTCTTCCCCGGCAGCCGCAGTTCCGCCGCTCACCGTCACGAGCCTGCCCACAGGCGCGAATATTTTCATAAACGGTCAGCGCCAGTTCACACAAACTCCCGCGAAAATCGATCTTCCCGCCGGCACCTATCACATCACGGTCGGAAAACCCGGATTCGATCCCTACACTTCGCAGGTGGAAATCCAGGCCGGCGAGCCCGCGCATGTTTACGCCGAGTTGTCTCCTGTGGCTGCTGGGCAGGGCTGGGTGGTGGCGCGCACGGTGCCCAAAGGCGCGTCGATCGCCGTGGATGGGGTGCTGACGAATCAGCAGACGCCCGCCCGATTGGATCTTGCCCCAGGCCAGCACTTGCTCCTCTTCACGCTGGCTGGCTACACGGCGGAGGCCAGCATCGTGGTTCATCCGGGTAAGGGTTCCCAGGTATTTCAGGTCCTGAATCGCCCGTAAGATTGCCTTACCCCGCAAACTCCGCCTCGGGAAGAACCCTCCCCTTAACGTAACGATTCGTTCCAGGCCCCAGTGCGGGGATGGAACATTCATGATTGATCGCCACTAATCGCTTTGTTTTCTTGTAGATAAAACGACATCCGGGCGGCAGCGATCGTGCACATATATGCCTAGGATCCGCCTCCGCAGGCGATGTTTAGGGTCCGAGCCCGGTTCGAGTCCGGGTGTGGGCTCTAACGGGAGCCCGCCAGAACGCTGAGGGTACGATGCATCTTGAAGGCGTGGACCCAGACGCGCCCGACGCGGACGCCGCCATGAACTCGAAAACGGCATCCGGTACAGCGCACCGATTGGCTATCGCCGCACCGCAAGTGGCGGCGACGCCTGTGGTCAGCGCGCACGAAGTTGCCCGGCGCGTTCTGGCGATTCCGCCGCGCGTGGGCCCGCGCGGTCCCGACGCCTTCGTCGGCGAATTCCTCGAAGCCTTCCGTATCCTGGTGCGATCGTCGCGCCTTTATCAACGAAATCATCCTCGCTGGGTGGAAAGCCTGAACACGGCCGAGCATCGCCTGCGCGACGCCCTGGCGGCCACGCCGAGCGTGCAGATTCGCGTCGAACACGAAACGCTGACGGTGTCGCACGGTGACGCCACCACGCCGCACGGTTTGCCGGTTGCCGATGCGCACGGCGAATTGAAGGCTTTGGCCGAAGAATTTGCGCGCTGCGGTCTCGCGTCGCTCGAATTCACGCAGACCGTGCATCTCGGCGAACTCGATCTGCTCTCTCAGCAAATCGTCTGGGCCAATCGCAAGCGTCCGGTTTCCGCCGATCGCGCCGGCGAGATGTGGCAGCAGTGGGCTCGCGACGCGCATGTCACCGGCATCCGCATCAACGCCCCAGTGGGGCGCCGCGATGAAACAGTCTTGGCCACGCTGGTCGCCGCGCTTCTGGGTTATGCAGACGCAGGCGCGGACGCAGCGGCCGCAGAAGATCGCGCATCCGCGCCCGCCTCGCGCGAGCAGACCGTCGCCGCACTGGGCCTCGTGCAGCGTTTGGCCGCGCTCGGCACACAGCGCGCCGCATCCACCGAAGAAGCCGCGCGCAGCGCGCACGCGGTGCTCAGCGAATCCGATCGAGAAGTCGTAGCTCTTCTGGCGCGTTCGGTTTCCATCGCGCCATCCGACGCGCACGAATCCCTGCCAGCCTTCTTGAATCGCGCGGCCGATCACCTGATCCTGGAATTCGCGCGGCACTCCCTTATCGAAGGACTGATCCAACCATCCGAAATCGCGACCGCGCTTGCGGACCTTTCCCGCGCGCGCGCCGAAAGCTCCGGCGCGTGGACGCCGCCCGGCAACGACGAAGCGCGCGTGGCGTCGCTGGTCGAGCGCTTCTGGGACGGTTTGCCAGCGCGCCACAAGCAGCGCATTCTGCGCAGCGCGGACGCTTGGTGCGTGCCCGCAGCCGTGCTCGGCCGGCATCTCGAGCCGCTCCTCGTCGCCGCGCATCGCGGCCGCAGCGACGAACCGGCGCGCGGAGCACGCTCCCTGCTTCTGGCCTACGCCGCGTGCCTCGATTCCGAAGAGCCGCGCGCGCGCCGCGCCGTGGCCGCGGGCCTCGCCGAACTCGAATCGCAAATCACGCGCCTCTCGCCGCTGGCCGCCACCGAAGATTTGGCGCCTCGCGTGGTGCGGGCGCTCGCGCGAGAGCAATCGCCGGGCATCTCCGGCCTGCTCGCCGTGCTCACCGAACGCCTGGCGAAGCGCGCGCTCGAAGGGCGGCACTACGCTGAATTCGATAGCATTCTTGCCGCGCTTGACGCCGCGCCTCACGGTCCCGAGCAAACTCACTTTTCCGCTCTGCTGCGCAGCCTCACCATGAGCGACGCTTGGTACTACATGGTTGAAGACGCGCTGGCCAATCGCGCGCTCGACACCGTGCTGCCGCGCTTGTTGCGCCGCGAGCCCGCGCGCCTGCTCGATCGCCTCACGCTGCTGCTGACGGCGCCGGAGGGAGCCGCTCTCGTGCCCGCGATGGTGCGTCTGGTGCGCGCTACCGGCGAGCCGGTGCTGGCCACGCTCGCCACGCGGCTGGGCGAGCCGCACAGGCAGCCGGCTCTGGCGGCCATCAAACTTTTGGCTTCGGCCGATCCGTTGCGTTTGATCGGCGCGTTGCCGCGCGCTCTGCCCCGATGGGATTGGAACTTGCAGGATCTCGCGGTCTCCGAACTTTCGCGGCTCCGCGACGCGGCGCTCGCCACGCGCATCGCGCGCGCATTTTCTGAATGCGTCGAAGAAGCGCATCACTTGGTCGTGCCGGCCATGCTCGATCAGATCGGCATCGCAAACGACGCGTCGGCGATCCCGCTGCTGCTTAAAATCGCCGGCGGTTCCCATGCCACGCTGAGTGACATTTTCTTCCGCATCAAGGCCGTCGAAGCGCTTGGGCGCATGCAAGCCGGCGAAGCTGTCGATTTATTGCGCACGCTCGCGCGCGCGCGCGCCGGCCTCACCTACGTCGAGCCCGCGGGTTTGCGTTCGGCCGCGGATGAAGCGCTCGCGCTGCTTGAGAATCATCCCGCCGCGGAACGCATCCGCGCGCGCACCGAAGCGCTCGAGAAATCGGCGCGATCGTTTGCTCATCCGCGGCGCTACCAGCGCGTTCCGCTCACCTCGACGTTTTCGGCGCGCCTCGCGGGCACGCATTCCGGCTCAGCGCGCGTGCGCACCATCGGCATGGGCGGAGCGTATGTTGAATCGGCGCAGCGTATGTCCGTGGGCGATTCGTTGAAAGTCGAGATTCGCACCGGCTTGCGATCCATCCAATCAACTGCCGTTGTCCGCAACGTTTCTCCGGGCGGGAGCGGCATCGAATTTGTGCACATGAAGGCTGAGGATCGCGAGCTGCTGCGGCGCGTGATCGGCCGCCTGACTCGCTGATCGTCCGCGTTTCATCTCAGATCTAAAATCCGTTTCTTCAAATCCCACGGACGCGCTAAAGTGAGCGCGATGAGCCCCATCGTCATTCTTATAGTGTTGGGCGCCGCCGTCCTTGCCGCCATCGCGGCAAGCGCATGGACGCGCCGCCGGCAGCAGAACGAATGGAGCGCGCTGCGCCAGGAGATGCAGGGCCTGGTCGCGAGCCAATCGCAAGCCGTCGCGGCGCAGCTCGGACAATTTTCGCAGTCCGTCGTCCAGCAGTTGGGACAAGTTTCGCAGCAAGTGCAAAACGGCCTGGCTTCAACCGGTTCGCTCGTGTCCGACGCGCAGCGCGCGGTATCCGAGCGCTTGGAATCTTCCACTTCCGTGATGCGCGAATTGCAGCGCCAGTTGGGCGAAGTGCAGCAATCCGGGCGCGATCTTTCCGCAGCGGCACACATGATGGAATCCGTGCTGGGCGGCGCGAAATCGCGCGGAACGCTCGGCGAAGTCACACTGGGCCGGCTCCTGACGGACACGCTGCCGCAAGGCGCCTTCACCGAACAGCACCGCTTCTCGACAGGAGAAGTGGTCGACGCCGTCGTGCGCTTCCGCGACAAACTTTTGCCCATCGATTCAAAATTCCCGCTCGAGGATTACCGCCGCCTCGTTGAACTCGGCGAAGAAGCGCGCAAAGGATTTGCACAAGCGGTGCGCACCCACGCCGATTCCATCGCGCGGAAATACATCATGCCCGGCGAGGACACGCTCGAAATCGCGCTGATGTTCGTGCCGTCGGAAGGAATTTATTACGAGCTGCTGCGCTCCGCCGATCCGAAAGGCGTTCCTCTCGACGAATATTGCCGCAAAAAAGGCGTGCTCGCCGTTTCGCCCAGCACGCTCTACGCGCATCTGAGCGTGGTTTTGATGGGCCTGCGCGGCATGCAGATCGAAGAAAACGCGCGGCGCCTTCTTTCCAGCATGGCCGGACTCAAAAAGCACTGGGATAATTTCGCGGAAGTTTACGAAAAGATGGGAACGCACTTGCGCAACGCTCAGCAGAGTTACGCCGACGCCGATCGCCGCCTGGAGCGCGCCCGCGCCGAGCTTGACCAAATGCAGCAAGGATCGCTGCCCACCGCCGCGGCTCCGGCGCTTGAGCCCGCTGAAAAATAATTTCCGCGCGAAGCAATCCGGCAATTCTAAAATTAGCTCTGCGGCTTCCGCCGCGCCAAACGCGCGCGCACGTAAAATTTCCCCTGCGCGAGCGGCACGATCGCAATCTGCGCCTCGTTCTGCTCTCCACCGCTGGTTCGCAATCGCACGATGTTCGGGTCGGACAGCGCCGCCGCGCCTTGCGATCCCGCGGACGATGGCGCCAGCATCTTGATCACTGCCGGACTCCAGTTCCCGAGATCGACGTCGAGCGGCTGCGTCGTTCCGCGAACGCGAACAGTCAACGTGGCTTGCGCTCCGATGCGCAAAGGTCCGGCGGGATTGACGGCGTCAAGCGCGACAACAGTCACCGGCACGGGCTGCGGCGGTGAACCATTTCCTTCGACACGAAGTTCGGTCGGTCCGAGTGGCGTGTCCGGCGCCGGCAGCAATACCAGAGAGGCCGGCGACGCGGCTAGCACTAACGCCGGCTTTTCGCCCAGCCACACATGATTATTGTCGGCGTCTCCCTCGAATCGCAGTCCCGAAATCGGGAATTGATCGCGCACGTCGATGATCGGCGGAAAATCGGTGATTTGAATTTGCGGCGGCGTCGCGCGGGCCACAATCGGCGCGGTGGCCACGATCGAGCCATTCGCGATTCGTGCTTGAAATTCTCCCGGCGTCGCCGGAACCACGCAGCGCGCACGACCCGTCGAGTCGGTCTTCGCGATATGACCGTCGCTCAGCGTGACCTCAGCGCCAGGCACGAGGCGCCCCGTAGCATCAAGTACGGCAAACGTGGCCGGCGCCCCGGCCACCAGAATCGGCGGCAAAACGACGCTGCGTGGCGGCCCTGCGGCGCGGACGGCCGGAATATTCGCGAAACATGCCCCGATAAGTATCGCCGCAGGCGCGATTCGCGCCGCCGCCGTCGCTGCGCGGCGCCCCGCGGCGCGCGCCATCCGTAGTGGCCAAACCCTCATTGCGCGCGATTGTACCGCAGTGGCTCGGCGGGGGCGGCCCTGTTGTAGCCAAGCACACAAATATCATCTTTACGTAACTACTTGTTCCCACGCGCCTTGTGCAGGGGCACGCACTTTGTTAGCCTGCATGAACGATCGCAATCGGGGCGGTGCAGCGCCCGGCAGTACGGCGCGGTGCACGGAGTTCCTCGCATGCGCGGCACGCGGAAGGTGGCCCTTGCAAATTGAATCCGGCGCGCGCAGCGACGTCGGCAAGGTTCGCAAGAACAACGAGGACAATTTTCGCGCCGAGCCCGCGCTTGAACTTTTCGTCCTGTCGGACGGAATGGGAGGCCAGGCGTCCGGCGAAATCGCCAGCGCCCTCGCGGTTGAAACGGTCGTGGACTATTGCCGCGCGGCCGCCAGCGACGGCGCATCGGAATTCCATGGCGACCCGACACCCGGTCTCTCGGACCGAACCAATCGTTTGGCGAGCGCCATTCGCCTGGCCAACGACAAGATTTTTGAATCGGGCGCCGGCGATCCCGCGAGGAAAGGCATGGGCGCAACCATCGTGGCTTGCTGGATCAGCGATCGCCGCCTGTCTCTCGCGCACGTCGGTGATAGCCGCGTTTACCTCCTGCGCAGCGGATCGTTCGAGCAACTTACGGCCGATCATTCACTCGTCGCGGACTTGGTGCGCAGCGGAGTTCTGACGCCTCAACAGGCCGAAGTCAGCGAGCAACAAAGCATTCTGACGCGCGCGCTCGGAACGCAACCTGAGGTGGACGTGGACGCGGACGAGCAGATGCTTCTGGCCGGAGATGTTCTGCTCTTATGCTCGGACGGACTTTCGCGCACGGTCACCAATCCGGAGATCGCGAGCGCGCTTGAGACGAATCCCGATCCGCAGAAGGCCGCCGATCGGCTGATCGAATTGGCAAATGAAAATGGCGGCGAGGACAACATCACGGCCATCGTGGTGCGCGTGACGCCGGAACCGAAAGGTTTCATGGCGCGCTGGCATCAGTGGTGGAATGGCAAGAAGTAGGCAGGCCTGCACGGAGAGAGTGCTGCGCAGCCACTTTGTGCGGAGCGCGGTGCTTCACCGATCTGCGCGGAGCGCAGTGCTTAAAAGGAGCATGAAATGGCGCGGCTCGTTCTAAAATTTGAGGGCGCGGTGCTGAAAGAAGTTCCGCTCGGCAGCCGCCCCGTGACCATCGGCCGCGCGCCCGATAGCGACATTCAAGTCGACAATCTGGCGGTCTCCACTTGCCACGCGCGTGTGTACGCCGAGGCCGGTCGCCTTGTCGTGGAAGACCTGAACAGCCTGAATGGCACGTTCGTCAACGGCCTGCGCGTCGAGCGCGCCATGCTCAATGACGGCGACGCCATCGAAATCGGCAAGCACCACATCATTGTGGACCACGAGCACGATGCCGCCGTGCCGCTCGATTCGCGCCGCAAGATCACCGCGCCCAAAGTTGTCGAAACCATGGTGCTCGATACCAAGGTCCGCCGCGATATGTTCGAGCAAGCCGCCGCGCTCGGTGAGCGCTCGCAGATTTCTCCGAGCCGCGTGCGCGTGCCCACGCTCATCGTTCTCAGCGGCCGCACCGACCGCAAGGAATATCAATTGATTGACCGCCTCACGGTGATCGGTAAATCCGAAATGGCCAGCGTCAAGCTGCGCGGATGGTTCGCGCCCAAAGTCGCCGCTCAGGTCCACATGCAAGACGACGGCTATTACCTCGGCCTGGGCGATCGCGTGCCGCGAATCAATGGCGAGGCGATCGTCGGCCCGACACGCTTGAACGACGGCGACATCATCGCCGTCGGCCGCGTGCGCTTAAGCTTCCTCTATCGCGACTGAGGGCCGCGCCCGCGGCGGCGCGCTTCGACGAACATGCCCAGTGGCGCACGAAAAATTCCAGTGCAAAGGAAAATAGGATTCTTTGCTCGCGGCGCGCGCGCATTGTGGCGACGCCGCGTGCCTCTGGCGATCAGTCTCGGACTGATGATCGCCGCGCTCGGAATTTATCTCGTGGCCTTCGTCGGCGAACGGCCCACGCCAACCTTCGATTTCATTCATCGCCTCGAACTCGACGCCCTGGACACACGCTTCCGCCTGCGCCCGCCGCGCGATACGCATCCCGATCCGCGCATCGTGATCGTCGATATCGATCAGCGCTCGCAGGAAGTCCTGGGCCGCTGGCCGTTTTCGCGCGCCGAATTCGCGCGCATGCTGGACGCGCTGCACGATGACGGTGCCGCGGTCGTGGGCTTTGACATCACCTTCAGCAAGCCCGACGAAAGCTCGGCGCCAATTCGCGAACTGGCCGCTCAATTGGCGGACCAGGAAAAGCAGCAAGGCGCGCGGGTCGATCCTATCGTTCAGCAGGACCTCGATCGCCTGGCGCACGCCTCCGATCCAGACGATCAATTTGCTCAGGCCATCCGGCGTTTCGGGCCCGTGGTGATCGGCAACTTTTTTCTGTACTCCGAAGCGGATTTAGAAGGAGTCAGCCAGCAATCGCTTGATCGCTACGCGAATATTCTTTCCGATTTCCCGTTTCCGCTGGAGCGCGCCGAAAATCCGAAGACCGGCCCCGACGATCTCGTTCGTCTGATGCAATCGTACGAGCCGTGGGGACTCACGCCGCGCGGGACGCAAGCGAATCTTGAAACGCTAAGCGCGGCGCTTCTCGATGCGCACGGCCAAACCGGGTTCTTCAACGTCGAACCCGATCCCGATGGCGTGGTGCGTCACGCGCTACTCGTATTGCCGTATGGTCGCTCGAAAGATCCGGCCGATTGGGATCTCTACGCGTCGCTCGATGTGCAGACCGTGCGATTGTTCCTGCATGTGCCGGACGATCAGATGTCGGTAGACTTCGGCCCCGCCGGAATCTCGGAAATCGAATTCGGGCCCGGGCTTGCCGTGCATCCGGATCCGATCGGCCGCCTGCTGATCAATTATCAAGGCCCTGTGCGGACCTACCAATACGTTTCCATGGCCGATGTTGTGAAGCGCACGTTCGCGCCCGGCACTTTTAAAGGAAAAATCGTGCTGGTGGGCGCATCAGCCACGGGAATCGGCGATCTGCGCTCCACTCCGTATGGCGGCCTGGATTATCCCGGCGTTGAAATCCACGCCAACGTGATCGACAACATTCTGAATCGCCATTCGCTCAAGCGAGGGCCGAAACAGGTCGCGTGGGACATCGCGTTGATTTTCTTTTTCGGCATCCCAGTAGGCGTGTGGCTCGCGTTCGGTGGCCCGCGCTGGCTGTGGGCTCCGCTGCTGTTGCTCGTGCCGTTCGCCTTTGGCGTTTACGATGCGTTCTTGCACGATTGGTGGCTGAATTTCACCATGCCGGCGCTGCTTCTGGTTTCAAACGTGGGTTTGGTGGCGCTCTACCGCGCATTGATCGAGGAAAAAGAAAAACGCAAAGTTCGCGGAGCCTTTCAACAATATCTGAGCGCCGAAGTTATCCGCCGTTTGCTTGAAAGCCCCGAATTGCTCGAGCCGCGCCGCACGGAAATCACCGTGATGTTCAGCGACGTGCGCGGATTCACCACGATTTCTGAAAAACTCGACGCGCAGGAATTGGCGGCGCTGCTCAATCAATATCTCAACGATATGACGCGCATCGTGTTCGATCGCGGCGGCACGCTCGATAAATATATCGGCGACGCGGTGATGGCTTTCTGGGGCGCGCCGATCGAGCAATCCGATCACGCAGCGAATGCATGCCGCGCCGCGGTTGAAATGATGCAGCGTCTTGCGCCTCTGCAACGACAATGGCAATCGGAAGGCAAACCACATCTCGACATCGGCATTGGCCTTAACACCGGCGCCGCGTCGGTCGGCAACATGGGCTCCGCGCTGCGCTACGGCTACACGGCGCTGGGCGACACCGTGAATCTCGCGTCGCGTCTTGAAGGTTTGAACAAGGACTATGGGACGCACATCTTGGTGAGCGAGACTACGTTCGAGCAAGTGACCGACGAGACCGCGGCGCAAGCTGACGGCGCGCAATTCGTTTTTCGCGAACTCGACCTGATTCGCGTGAAGGGCAAGACGCAGCCTGTGGGACTTTACGAGCTGATCGGCGAGCGCGATGCGTTAGGCGACTCCGCCGATCTCGACGAGCGTCTCGCACAATTCGCGCGCGGCCGCGCGCTCTATCGCGAGCGGCGATGGGCGGAAGCGCAATCCGTTTTTGCGAGCATCGCTGAGCGCTGGCCCGACGACGGTCCCGCGCGCGTCTTCCGCGATCGATGTGAAAGTTACTTGATTGAAGAGCCCGAACCCGGCTGGGACGGCGTCTTCACGATGACGCACAAATAGGACGCCGCGATCGCGGCGCGCGGCGTCGCTGCAACGATTCGTTCCGCGCTAGCCCGGCGGCCAGCCAAATTCCCTTCCGCCGAGCACGTGCAAATGCAGATGGAACACGCTTTGCCCGGCTTCCGGTCCATTGTTGAACACGGTGCGAAAATCTGTGCGCTTTCGCTCGCGAGCCAATTTTGCACCGACGAGAAGAATTCGCCCCAGTAGCCCGGCGTCTTCCGCCACAGCCTCGCGCAGTGACACGAGATGTTTACGCGGGCAAATCAGAATATGATCGGGCGCCTGCGGATTGATGTCCTCGAACGCGAAAATTTCCGGATCTTCGTAGACCAGCTTCGCGGGAATTTCCTTCCGCCCGATGCGGCAGAATAGGCAGTCGCTCTCTCCCATTTTCGTCTCCCTTACTTCGGAATCGCGCGATCCCGCGGAAATTTTAGCATCGCTCCGTTAATTTACGGGATCGACGCGCACCACAAACGCCGTGTAACCGTGTTCGGCCTGCAATTGCGCCGCAACTTCCTGCGCCGCGGCCTCAAACGTATACCTGCCGACAAAAACGCGATACACCGCGCCGGTCGGCAAATCGAATTTCTGAACGGAGACGCTTGGATAGCTCACGGTGAGCTGGTCGCGCAGCTTATCGGCCTTGGCCGCGTCAGCGAACGCGCCGATTTGCACGGCGAATATGCCCACCTTCACGTCAGTCGTTGCGGCAGGCGTTCCAGTGGGCGTTACAGCTTGCGCTTTGGCGGGCGCGGCAGGCGTGCCTGCGGGGCTGGCAGGCAATTCGATGGGACCGGCGGAAACCAACTCAAGGCGCACAGGCGCTGTGCCAGTGGCTACGATGTCGAGCGCCTTCGCCGCCGCGAGGGACAGATCGATGATGCGCCCTTCGACGAACGGGCCGCGATCGATGATGCGCACTTCTGTCTGCAAACCGTTACTGAGATTGGTGACGCGCACAATGCTATTGAACGGCAGCGTGCGGTGCGCGGCGGTCATCTGATTCATGTCGTAGATTTCGCCGTCGGATGCGCGGCGCCCCTGAAACGGAAATCCGTACCACGACGCCACGCCTTCTTCGACATAGCCCGCGCCGCTCTCGCCGGCGACGGGGGCTTGCGGTGCGGAACCGCGCGGCTTGCTCGCAGAGGGCGCACCGGGAGTTGAAGTTGGCGGTTGAGTTGAAGACGGCGTTGGGGGCGGAGGAACATTCGCGGTCGCGGCGCGATGCGCGCAGCCCGCAGAAAATAAAATCACCGAGAGCAACGCGCCGAGAGCACTCGCGCGCGGCCAACGTGGACCTCGCGGTGCGCGCGTGGCCGGGAACGAAATCACGACGGGGCCAGCGTCATTTCTTCTTCTTAAGGCTTTCGTCCAACCGGTCGGCCGCTTTGTTCAAACGCACGGCGGCTTGGCGAAGCGTTTCGGCGGTCTTGCGCGTGGTTTGCGGTTTGATTTCCGTTTCGATCAGCTTGCGAACGCGGGCGAATTCCGCATCCACCTTACGGCCGATTTCTTCCCAAGAATCCATGAGCGCTCCTTGACGATTGATTCGCTTGCGACGGGTGACGCGCCGCGCGCGCCGCGCTTTTCGTTTGCGGCAATTTTTTCGATATTATAGGCGTGCGTTCCGGCGCCAGCAAGGAGAAGACCTCGTGCCGCTTTCACCGCGCTTGCGCTATCGTCTGGAGCGCTGGCGCACCACCGTAAAAGGATGGTTTCACTCCGAGCCGACGCAGCAGCGCCCACGCATTTGCCCGAAGTGCGGATCGCTTGCGGGCGTGGGCACTTCGCACTGCCCGCAGTGCGGCGCGAATCTTAATTTTTCGCTCGCGGCGGCAAGTAAATCCTTCAGCCGATTTCTGCCGCAGACTTCGCCGGCGACTTATTTTATCGTCGCGCTGTGTGCATTGCTCTATGGCTTGAGCTACGTGCTCACGATGCGCACCGGCGGAGCACCGTCGGGCAGCCTGTTCGACATCGGCGGAATTTCGCCTGACGTGCTGGATCGCCTGGGCGCGTCGCGTCCGCTTCCGTTTGATATCGCGGAGCCGTGGCGCCTGATCACGGCGGTATTTCTTCACGGCAGCTTGCTGCACATCGGCTTCAATATGTGGGTGCTGATGGATATCGGCCCGATGGTCGAAGAGCTTTACGGTTCGGCGCGTTATTTTTTTGTCTTCGTGCTTACGGGCGCGCTCGGTTACGTCGTGAGCGCGGCATTTGGACACTTCAGCATCGGCGCGTCGGGCGCGTTGCTGGGATTGATCGGTTTGCTGCTCGCGGCAACCACGAGTCGATCGAGCTCCGGCATGCAGATGCTGCGAAAGCGACTGATTTATTTCCTGGTCTATATCGCGATTTTCGGACTGCTGATGCGCGGCACGGACAACGCAGCCCACGCGGGCGGACTGGTTTCCGGATTCGTGCTCGGAAAGCTTATCAGCGATCGCCCTCCCGCCGGAGTTTCCGAAGAGCGGCGCGCGCAAACCATGGGTTGGCTGGCCGGGGTCGCGGTGGCTGCGAGCTTCGTGATGATGCTGCTGAGCTATTTCCGCGGACAGGGATAGACCGTGGACGCGAGCGAACGAGAGCGCGGAGCGATCAGGCACTGAGCCTCCGGGCGACCACCACGCTGTAGTGCAATCCGGAAAAAACGGTGAGCGCGGCGACCGCGTCGCGCAACACCAGGTGCGACACTTCAAGCCATCGCCAATTCGTCACGGCCAGCGCGAGCACGCAGAATACGAACAAAATCTGCACGAGCGTGGTGGCCTTTCCGAAAAAGCTCGGCGGAAACGTCCGGAATCCCAGCACCAGCAGAATCACTACGGCCGTGGTGAGCAACAGAACATCGCGGCTGAGCACCAGAATCGCGAGCCACCAGTGAACTTTTCCGCGCAGCGCCAGCACCACGAATGAAGACGAGAGAAGCAGCTTGTCGGCGATCGGATCGAAGTACGCGCCGACGGCGCTTTTCTGTTTGAGCATGCGCGCGAGGAGGCCGTCGAGGCCGTCGGTGAGCGCCGCCAGCGTGAGCAGGCCGAGCGCCCAATCGTAGTGAGCGTAAAGAATGGCGATCAAATAAAACGGCAAAAATCCGAGACGCAGAAAGGTCAACTGATTCGGAACCGTAAAAATACGGCGGCGCATGGCTGGCCGGCTCAGGCGAACTGCGCGAGGTAATCGCGCAGCGAGCGGCCCACCTTGCGCTCAAAACCTTCGGCCACGGAGGGAATCGAGCCACGCGGCTCGTCAAGCGCGATGCGTTCTACGCGCTGCATCGGAAAAAAAAGTGTGGGCAGGCCGACGCGCTCGCCTTCGGGGTCGCGCACCTGGAGAACGAAATCGTCGAAGGAATTAAGATCAATGCCGCGCACGGTGATTCCGGCTTGTTGCAATTCCACGAGCTCGCCCCAGATTTTTTCTTTCGGCGTGTGCAGGCTGACGATGACGATGGAGTTCGGTTGCATGAGTCGGGTTCGCTCCCAAGCGAAGCTAGCGATCTATTGCAGCTATCCTAGCGCATCCGGGCGGCGGGACGGGGCCGCTGTGTGCGAATGCGGCGGAAGCGTCAGCGTGCGGCGCGGCGGCGGCGAACCGCGTCAGACGCGGATGGTCCTTAAGTCTGGCGCGACGCGTAACTGCGATTCGGTCATCTTCTGCACTTCGGCGGTCGTGACGCCGGGCGCGATCTCGCGCAACAGCAGGCCTTCGGGCGTGACTTCGATCACCGCGAGTTCCGTGACGATCATGTTCACAACGCCGGCGCCGGTGAGCGGCAGAGTGCACTGGCGCAAAATTTTCGGACGGCCTTCCTTGGTGGCGTGGTCCATCGCGATGATCACGCGGCGCGCGCCGGCGACGAGATCCATCGCGCCGCCCATGCCTTTGAGCATTTTGCCGGGAATCGCCCAGTTCGCAAGATTGCCATGCTCATCGACTTCGAGCGCGCCGAGCACGGTCAAATCCACGTGGCTTCCGCGCACCATGCCGAAGGAATCGGCGCTCGAAAAATAACTGCTGCCGAGAACTTCGGTGACGGTTTCCTTGCCGGCGTTGATCAGATCCGGGTCCTCTTCGCCTTCCCACGGATACGGGCCGACGCCGAGCATGCCGTTTTCCGATTGGAGCACGACTTCCATTCCGTCGGGAATGAAATTGGCGACGAGGGTGGGCGTGCCGATGCCGAGATTCACGTACATGCCGTCGCGCAGCTCTTGCGCCACGCGCTTGGCGATGAATTCGCGGCGTTCGATTTCGTTCAGTGCCATCAGTGCCATTCGCTCAGTACTATTTGAAGCAATGCGCTCCGCGCGGGCCGGCTCAACAATGCGCTCCGCGCACGCCGGGCGCCTCGATTTGCCACTAGTGCCTTCTCATAAATGCCGCGCGGAATCAACAGGACAGCGGCGCGGGAGGGAAAACCTCAGGAGATGCCTGAGGTTTTGAGATTTCGGAGGCACTATATACACCCCCGGTATATTTTGCGAAAGAGCTGTAAACAAAGGAGATGCAGGAAAAGAGTGCGCATGAGTGTGAAAACACAGGGGTGTAATGTTTCGTGTTTTCAATGAATTGCGCACTCTTTTGTAAGAATATGAAAACAAGTTATTTGCGGGTGCAAAAAACAACGAGAAATGCGTCGACGGACGCGCTGCGACGGGGGCGGATGAGGCGGGACAAGGACCGACAGCATGGAAATCGAGCTTTTGTCGCGTGTTCATACCACCTTATAGCAAGATAAGCGAAACCTGTCAATGGTATTCTGTGAGTATACTATTCGAATAGACTCCGGCGACGATCTTCCGCGCCATTCGAAACGACTGTGCCACTCGTACGGAGCCTTCGCGAAATCGCCAAGCGTGCTTCGCAAGGGCGGGATGGAACGCCACCGGGCCAAAGAACCGGCGAATCGCCCGGCGGGAAACGACGGGCCGTTGACTTGGCGTCTGTAGCGGGTGAGAATCCGCCTGTCCATGATTCACCTTGAAAATATCACGAAGGAATATGATGCGCCTTCCGGCAACGCGGGGAGCATCGTGGCAGCCCGCAAACTTACTCTCGACGTACCGGCCGGCGAGATATTCGGGCTGGTGGGGCCGAACGGAGCGGGAAAGACGACGACGCTGAAGATGATTTGCGGATTGATCGCGCCGACGGCCGGACGCGTGACGGTGAACGGCATCGACGTCGCGACACAGCCCGAAGACGCGCAGCAGTTTATCGGTTACCTTGCGGATTTTTTTTCTCTCTATGACGACCTGAAGGTGTGGGAGTACCTCGAATATTTCGCGCGCGCTTACAAGATGGATCGGACAGCGATACCCGAGCGGGTCGACCAAGTGATCCGGCAGATCGGCCTGGAGTCAAAGCGTGACTCGCTGATTCACGGTCTTTCTCGCGGGATGAAGCAGCGAGTGGGCATCGGGCGCGCGATCATTCACGATCCGCTGCTGCTGATTCTTGATGAGCCGGCGGCGGGACTGGATCCGAAGGCGCGCGTGGATCTTAAGGAGTTGCTGCGCGATCTGCACGCGAAAGGCAAGACCATCTTCATCACGTCTCACATTCTTTCGGACCTCGAAGAGGTATGCACATCAGTCGCGGTGATCGAGAAGGGGCAGCTGTTGCGCGTAGGGCGCCTGGAAGAAGTGATGCGCGACGGCCGGGCGGTGCGCCGGATTCGCATCCGGCTCGCCGCGGCGGATGAATCGATCGGCGCGCTGCTCGGGGCGCGGCCTGACGTGACGGAGCTTGCGAGCGGAACGACGGGAGTTGAATTTTCATTCAGCGGCGACGACGCGCGTCTGGCCGAATTGGTGAGAGAACTGGTGAGCGGCGGCGCGCCGATTTGCGGCGTGCAAGAGATCTCCGAAAATCTGGAACAACTCTATATGCGGATTTCAAGCGGTGAGGTCTCTTGAGCCTCACGGGATTCTTTCCGGAATTGGTGCGGAACGGCCGCATCCAGATGCGTCCGAAGCGGATGCTGGCGGCGGCGTCGATCTGCGCTGTGGTGTCGTTCACCACATATTTGAACTACCGACACCCGTTTATGCCGGAGGCTCTGCTGGAGTTGTTTGTGAACGCGGGCGTGACCGTCCTGATCCTCGGCGGAGGGATTCTGTGCTTGCAATCGATCCACCGCGAAAAAGAACTCAACACGTTCGATTACCAGCGTATTACGCGGCTTACGCCGCTCGAACTGACGCTCGGCAAACTCTTCGGTGCTCCGAGCCTGGCATATTTCATCGTGCTTTGCCTGGCGCCGATCACGCTGGCCGCGGCATTTCTATCGGGCGTAAGCTTGGTAACGATCCTGTGGATCTACGCGATCGTACTGCTCGGAACGATCACCTATCACGCGTTTGCGCTGCTGGTCTCTCTGATGGCGGGGCGAGGCAGTTCGGCCGGCATTATCATTTTCTTCCTAATCGCCGTTTACGTGAGTGCGTTTGTCGAGGGCGACCGCAGCAGCATGCTCGCTCTGCGCATGATCAGTCCGTACTTCGCGGCGCAACTACCGCGCGCCAGCGATGCGCCGAACCCATGGGTTGTGGGACCACGACTGCCCGGAGGCAAGGACTTGCTGTTCGGCGTGACGGTTCCTCACGTTCTTGTTCTGGTGGCGCTGTACGTGACCTTGACGGGATGGTTTTTGCTGGCGCTGACGAGAAACATTAAGCGCGATCCTTCGATGTACGAAATCTATTCGCCACTGCAGGCATTTGGATTTGTGCTCTATCTGCACCTGATTGTGCTCGCCTTTTATCAGTGGACGCGACTATTCTCCCACTGGACTAGCGGAGCGTCGCCGTATTTCAGCGCTGACGAAAACCAGGTAGCCCCCGCGCAAGCCGAGCATGAAATTCTGGCGTTCAGTTTGGCGATCTTCATCATTTTTGGCTTGATGCTGCTGCGAAATCGCGAGCGCGTTCGGCACAGGATTTTGCGACTGGGAGAAGGCGCGGTGAGTTGGTGGGCGGCGCTTTGGCCTGGGCCCTATCTTCTGGGTGGCGTGCTGACGGTGGGCCTCGCAATGATCGCGATGATCTGGCACAAGTTGCATCCCGAGACGGAGTGGAGTTTTGGGATGGCATTTTTTCAAGTGTGTTTTCTCGCCGCGTGGGTGACGCGCGACGCGATCTACCTGCAATGGATGAATTTGCGGCGCGGACGGCGTTCGCTGACGGCCGGGTTGATTTACCTGATCGTGTTCTACGTTTGCTCGAGCGCCTTGTGGGCAGGATTGAGCTTTTACCGTGCGGAAGGCCGCACCTTCGGCGCCTTCAACGCCTATTTGGTGCCGTGGACGATCTTCGGAATGGATTTCGACAGTTGGATGGGCGCTTCGAGGATATGGCTGGGCGCTCTGGCCATTTTGGCGGGTGAGGCACTGGTGTTCGCGGCGCTGCAGAGATCGCAGCTGATGAAACTGCGCGAGTCCGCGAGCGTGTGAGTACGAAACCTATCGCGCTCACGTTCCACGATGGGCTGCTCGGCTCAGCCCCTGGCGCGGTGCGACAAAACAATAGCTGGATTAACCGGGTCGTCCGACATGCCGGATTTTGCGATCGCGCCGACTAGATTGCGGCGGCGCGACGGCTTACTTCCATTCCCAGATCTTCGTGCGCGTCTTCCCTTCGGTGTCGACCTCGTATTCAAAGACGCCCGGCGCGGCATTCAATCGCGCGAGCTTTTGCGACGCGGTCTGAAAATACAAAATGCCGCGATAACTGACCGCGCCACCCGGTCCGAATTTTCCCTGGCCCGAGGCCTTCCAACTGGCCATTTCGCCATCCGTCGTGAACGTCGCGCCTTGCCCCTCGCCATAAATGGTTCCGTCGGCTCTGACAACCGAGGTGTAGGTTCCGAATCCGCTGGTGGCGGCGCCCAGCATCTTGCCGGTATCCTCGAAGGATACTTCCACCGTCGGCGGATTTGTTCCGAGCACACGTCTTACGATTCGCTTCCCTGTATTTTCTCCGATCAATTCTCCAAGCATGGTGTTTCCTCCGGGTGAATTTGAAATGTCGAGCGTGACCTCGCCTAGATTTCTGGATTGAGCGTTAGCGTTCCGGGGATTTACCCGGCATTTCGGGTGTGGCTCTCTAGCGCGCGCATGCTAATGCTTCTTCCCCGCTCGACACAAGGTAATTGTGAACAGAGCAGGCGGCCGCGACGTGGGATTCGGGAAGGAGGGGGCAACGCTGGGAGAGGCAAGGGCCGGATCTGCGAAGAGCTAAGCGTCTGCCGCGACGCCGAGTTTCAGGTGCGTATGCGCACGGTGCGTTTTTCGATGCGCTTGGCGTAGTTCGCGCCCTGGAAGATGGCGTCGACGAAAATGCCGGGGGTGTGAATTTGATTGGGATCGAGCGCGCCGAGTTCGACGAGTTCTTCGACTTCGGCGATCACTTTGTCGGCGGCGGTGGCCATAATGGGATTGTAATTTCGCGCGGTGCGGCGGTAGACGAGATTGCCCCAGCGATCGCCTTTCCAGGCTTTGATGAAAGCGTAGTCGCCGCGCAGGGCGCGCTCGAGCAGGTAGCGCTTGCCGGCGAATTCCCTTTCTTCTTTTCCTTCGGCAACCATGGTGCCGACGCCGGTGGGCGTGTAGAACGCGGGGATTCCGGCGCCGCCGGAGCGCAGTCGCTCGATCAGGGTGCCCTGGGGATTTAGCTCGACTTCCATTTCTCCGGCCAGAACCAATTTCTCGAAGAGTTTATTTTCGCCGACATAGGTGGCGATCATTTTGCGCACTTGGCGCGTTTCGAGCAGCAGGCCGATGCCAAAATCGGCGACGCCGGCGTTGTTGGAGACGACGGTGAGGTCGCGCGTGCCTTTGCGGCGCACGGCGGCGATTAAATTTTCCGGGATGCCGCAGAGACCGAAGCCGCCCATCAGGATTGTGGCGCCGTCTTTGAGGTCGGCGATGGCGGAATCGGCGTTAGCTACGCGTTTGTCCATAGTGGCGGACTCGGGGACGGGGACAACGTCAGCCCAAGACAAGATATATTGCGCGTTTCGCGGATGCAACGCGACTATCGTGTTTAGAAGATTGTGTCGCCCCAACGGGGCTCAAACAAAACAATTGAGGAGGGATTTTTTGGTTCTGCGTATCCAGGGCTTACGCCCTGGGCTAAGCTCTGCCGCCCCTACGGGGCTGACATGGAATGGCCGCGTGTCGCTTGCTCCGAATGGCAAGCACGGGCATTGGGATATGCACACAGGCCGAGTCCCTCCGCTGCTTGAAGCAACTGCGGAAGGGGGCGCGCTTCGCTCCTACAAAACCTAAATTCGGATTCTACTGCGAATCGCGGAGAATTTTGTAGAGTTCGCCGGCGGCGGCGAATTCATCCTCGAGTTCGCGGCGGCGCAGCAGCGGGCGCAAATTCTCGATGGCCTGGGACATGCGATCGAGCGCGAGATCGATATTGTCGCTGTTGGTGAGCACGATATCGCGCCACAGAGCGTAGGGACTGCCGGCGAGGCGCAGCGATTCGCGCAGACCCCGGCCCGCGAGGATCAGCGGCAGGCCGGTTTGGTCGGTTTGATCGCGCACGACGCCGGCGAGCGCGACGGAGAGCAATTGCGGCAGGTGAGAGACGAAGGCGGCGGCGCGGTCGTGGCTGGCGGCGTCGAGCCACAGAGTTTGCGCGCCCAATTTATTGAGAAGCGCGACGAAGGCGCGCACGCGCGGGTCAGTTGGGGCAATCCGCTCCGCGGAGTTCGGTGAAGCAACGCGCTCCGCGCGGCCCGGTTCAACGGCGGCCGCGGCGCTCGCGCGAATCAGGGCGTAGCGCGCGCCGTCGAACAGTTTGGCTTCGGCCGCGGCCACGCCGGAAATTTCTTTGCCGGCCATGGGATGACCGCCGAGAAAAAGCGCGCGGCCGGTGAAACAGGCCGCGGCTTGTTCGCAAATGGAGCGCTTCGAGCTGGCGGTATCGGTAACGAGCGAGCGAGGCGAGGCGGCGCGCGCGATTTCCGGGAGATGTTCGAGGACCGCGCCGACGGGAAGCGCGATGTAGACGAGATCGGCGCCGCAAACGGCGCGGGCGAGATCGGTTTCGCCGCGATCGATCGCGCCGCGGGCGCGCGCTCGCTTCAAGACTTCGGGCTTGTCCCATCCGACGACGCGCGGGCGCGGGCGGAGCTTGCGCAGCGCGAGGCCAAACGAGCCGCCGATCAATCCCGTGCCAAGAATCGCAACGCGCTTGAAACCGGCGGGCATAGTTCAGGCCACGCGCCGTCCGACGGCGGGGGCGATGATGCGCAATTCGGCCATCAATTGCGCGAACTGTTCGACGTAAAGCGACTGCGCGCCATCGGAGAGAGCGTGCTCGGGATCGCTGTGCACTTCGACGAGCAATCCATCGGCGCCGGCGGCGACCGCGGCGCGCGCCATCGGCGGAACTTTGTCGCGCAGTCCGGTGCCGTGAGAAGGATCGGCGACGATGGGGAGATGAGAAAGTTTTTTGATCACGGGGATGGCGGCGATGTCGAGAGTGTTGCGCGTGTAGGTCTCGAAGGTGCGAATGCCGCGCTCGCACAACACTACGTCGAAATTTCCGCCGGCCAAAATGTATTCGGCGGAGAGCAGCAGCTCTTCGATGGTGGCGGAAAGGCCGCGCTTCAGCAGGATGGGCTTGCGGACTTCGCCGAGCGCGCGCAGCAAATAATAATTCTGCATGTTGCGCGCGCCGACTTGCAGCATGTCAACGTACGGCAGCATGAGTTGCACTTGCGAGGGGTCCATGACTTCGCTGACGACCAAGAGGCCGTTGCGATCGGCGGCTTTGCGCATCAGTTTCAAGCCGGGCTCGCCGAGGCCCTGAAACGTGTACGGCGAGCTGCGCGGTTTGAACGCGCCGCCGCGCAGAACTTTCGCGCCCATGGCTGCGACGCGCTCGGCGATCAAATCGATTTGCTCGGCGGATTCCACGGCGCACGGACCGGCCATGACGACAACTTCCGTGCCGCCGATGCGCACGCCGTTGCCTAAATCGACGATGCTGCCTTCGGGACGAAACGTGCGGCTGGCGAGTTTGTAGGGCTGCGTGATGCGCAGCACCTGGCGCACGCCTTCGAGCAATTCCACATCGCGCGTATCGAAATCCGGGCGCACGCCGATCGCGCCGAGCACGGTGTGCGACGCGCCGGTGGAGCGATGAATATCAAACCCCATCTCCACCAGCCGATCGATCACGTGCTGGATCTGCGCTTCGGTGGCGCCTTCTTGCATTACAACGACCATGTCGAAAACCTCTCGCTTTCTTTTCGCCTGCGGTGCCCGGCGCTACTTGCTCTGCTATTTCGATGGCTTCGGGCCCGCGCCTTCGTCGTGCTCTTGCATGACTACGCGTTCAACCGAGCGCGCTTCGTCCAGAATTCGCTCGAACAGACGGCGAACCGCTGCGGGAGATAGCGGGCCGCTACTTGCTTTCTCGACAGCGTCAAGCACTTGGCGCTCGCGATCGGGCTGATAGACCGGCAGGCCACTCGCGCCTTTCAATCGGCCGATTTCAAGCGCGCATTGGGAACGCTCGTTGAGCAACTCGACCAGACGCAAGTCGATCTCATCGATGCGGCGTCGCCAATCTTCGATCGTTTTCATGCTTGCGTTCCCCGTCGGCTTAGGCCTTGCACCGCGGCTTGCTTGAGCAAGCGCACGCGCGCGGCGAGCGCTTGCGATGCTGCGTCAATCGAGCCGGCGCGGTCGATTTCCTCGACGAGCGCGGAACCGACGACGGCGGCGTCCGCCAATCCGCCGAGCAGAGAAACGTGGCCGGGCAGCGACACGCCGAAGCCGACGGCGATCGGCAGGCGCGTTGCGCGGCGCGTGCGGCGAATCAACGCGGGGAGATCGTCGGGCAAAGTGTCCTTCGCGCCGGTGACGCCGGTACGCGAAATCACGTAGAGAAATCCGCTCGAGACTTCGGCGATGCGCGCGAGGCGCTCGTCGGTTGATGTGGGCGCGGCGAGAAAAATTGTGTCGAGCGCGTGCGTGTGCATCGCGGCGCGGTAATCGGCCGACTCCTCCGGCGTGAGATCGGTGATCAGCGCGCCGTCGGCTCCGGCCGCGGCCGCTTCGCTCGGCAAAGCGCTCAAGTCCCATTTGCAGCACGGGATTGTAATAGCTGAAGAGCATCAGCGGAACTTCTGTTTTCGCGCGAAGCGAGCGCACAAGGTCGAGCACGCCTTGCGAGCGTGGTTCCCGCGGCGAGCGAGCGTTCGATGGCGCGCTGAATCGTGGGGCCATCGGCGACGGGATCGCTGAACGGCACGCCGAGCTCGATGACGTCGGCTCCCGCGGCGGCCAGCGCCAAGACAAATTTCTCCGTGGCGGCGAGCGAAGGATCGCCGGCGGTGAGATAGGGCGACCAGGCCCATCTCGCCTGCGTCGCGGAGCTTGTCGAATCGCGCTGTGATTCGCGTGGTCATTTAAATTGTGCGGGCTGCATGGCGACCGCTAAGTTAAGCGAACTTTGCGAGCATCTCCATATCTTTGTCGCCGCGGCCGGAAATATTCACGATCACGATTTGATCGCGTTTCATGCGCGGCGCGCGCACGGCAGTTCGGCGAGCGCGTGCGCGGATTCGAGCGCGGGAATAATTCCTTCGGTGCGCGCGAGTAAACGCGCGGCTTCGATCGCGGCTTCGTCGCCGACGGCGGTGTATTCGGCGCGATGCTGATCGGCGAGCCAGGCGTGCTCGGGTCCGACCGCGGGATAATCGAGGCCCGCGGAGACCGAATGCGTGGTGGCGATTTGTCCGTCGCCGGTTTGCAGCACGTAAGTGTAAGTGCCCTGCAGCACGCCAGGACGCGCGCCGGCAAATCCGGCCGCGGCGGCGAGACGCGCGGCGTGCTCGCCGAGCGAAGTGCCGCGGCCGCCGGCTTCGACGCCCAACATTTTCACGCTCGCGTCGGGCAGAAATGCGTGGAACAGGCCGATGGCATTCGAGCCGCCGCCGACGCACGCGACGAGCAGATCGGGCAAGCGGCCTTCGGCTTCGAGAATTTGCGCGCGCGCTTCGCGCCCGATGACGCTCTGAAAATCGCGCACGATCTGCGGATAGGGATGCGCGCCGAGCACGGAGCCGAGCAGATAATGCGTGGTGCGCACGTTGGTGACCCAATCGCGCATGGCTTCGTTGATCGCGTCTTTCAGCGTGCGGCTGCCGGCGGAGACTCCGACAACCTCGGCGCCAAGCATGCGCATGCGCGAAACGTTCAGGCGCTGGCGCTCCATATCCTCGGTGCCCATGTAGACGACGCATTCGAGTCCGAGCCGCGCCGCAACCGTCGCCGTACGCCACGCCGTGCTGACCCGCGCCGGTTTCCGCGATGATGCGCCGCTTGCCCATGCGCACGGCCAGAAAGTCCCTGGCCGAGGCAATTGTTGATTTTGTGCGCGCCGGTGTGCAGCAGGTCTTCGCGCTTCAGATAAATGTGCGCGCCGCCCCAGCGCGCGGTGAGGCGCTCAGCGAACTGCAGCGGCGTGGGCCGCCCGGCGAAATTGCGCAGCGAGAAATCGAGCTCGCGCTGGAACGATGCGTCGGCGCGGGCCTCGGCGTAAGCGCGCTCGAGTTCTGCCAGCGGCTCGACCAGCGTCTCGGGAACGAAGCGGCCCCCGTACGGGCCGTAGCGGCCGCGCGCGTCGGGCCAGATTTCGATCGATGTGGCCATCTGTTGCTCTGGGCCTTTCAATTTTCGAGCACCCTGAATTACGTTCCTAGATTTCGCTCGCTTCGACTTCGCGAAAAAACGCGCGCAGGCGCGCGGGGTCTTTTTTGCCGGGGCGCGCTTCGGTTCCGCTGCACACGTCGACGGCAAAAGGCGCCGCGGTACGGATTGCTTCGCGCACATTTTCCGCGCGCAGGCCGCCGGCCAGAATCACGCGTCCATGACGTCGCGCGCGCCGCGCGATCGACAAATCCACCGTCCTACCCGTGCCGCCATAAAGGCCGGGCGCAAAACCATCCAGCAAATTCGCCCAATCGCCACGATACTTTACCAAGTTCGACAGGCGAAAGCCGGGCTTCACTCGAAACGCCTTGATCACTTTGTGGCCGAGCGCGTGCACGGATCGAGCGTCGGCCGGCGATTCATTGCCTTGCAATTGCACGGCCTTCAAGTGAATCGCGCGAGCGAGCGCATCGACCACGTCAGGCCGCCAATCGACGAAAACTCCCACAGGCACCACGCACGAAGGCAAGCGGCGAATAATGTCCCAGGCCTTCGCGGGCGAAACCACGCGCGGGCTGGCCGGATGAAAATTGAAACCGAGCATGGTCGCGCCCAAATCCACCGCCAGACGCGCGTCGGCCCAATTGGTGATCCCGCAAATTTTTACGCGTACCATCGCGGCGCTCTAGGCGCTCGCCGCCGTGAGCGCGCTTAAAGCCGCCGCCGGATCGGGCGAGGTCATCAGACTTTCGCCGACGAGAAACGCGTCAAATCCCGCGGCGCGAAGCTGCGCTAGTTGCGCGTGCTGGCCGAGTCCGGATTCGGCCACGGCGATGCATTCGTCGGGCACGGCGTCGATCAACTCGAACGAAGTTTCCACGCGCACTTCGAGCGTTCCCAAATCGCGATTGTTCACGCCAAGAATGCGCACGCCGGCTTGGAGCGCACGATCGAGTTCCGCGCGCGTGTGCACCTCGACCAGGGGCTCCATGCCGAGCTCGCGGCCGAGCGCGAGCAATTCGACGAGCGTTTCCTGCGCGAGCGCCGCAACGATCAGCAGAAACGAATCCGCGTTGGTGGCGCGCGACTCCCACACTTGCCAGGGATCGAAAATGAAATCCTTGCGCAGTATCGGCAAAGCCACGCGCTTGTGCGCCTGCCGCAAGTAATTCAGATCGCCCTGGAAAAATTCTTCTTCGGTGAGCACGGAGAGCGCCGCGGCGCCGGCGCGCTCAAATTGCGCCGCGAGCGTCGCCGCATCGAAATCGGAGCGCAGCACGCCGCGCGAGGGCGAGGCTTTTTTCAGTTCGGCGATTACGTTAAAGGCGTCGCGGGAGAGGGCCGCGGCGAAATCGCGCACGGGATCGGCCTTGGCGACGCCCATGCGCAGCACGGCTTCCGGCAGCACGCGCTTGCGATAGGAGACGGCATTACGGCGCGCCTCGATAATGCGCGCAAGCACGCTGCTCGACTGGGATTCGGGCACCATGGCACCGCCATCGGCTCCTTGTAAGGGTGCGGAAACAATCAATGCTATGCCCTGCCCCAGGCGAAGTCAATTTGGGCGCGGGCGAGTACTCAGCCAGTGTCGAATTAGTGCGGTTAGCGGCGGATTTGAAGCGAGCCGCGGCCAACTCGATGGCATGATCGCTGGGTGGAAGACTGGCAAGCCATATTCATTCCTCTCGGACTAGCAGCGGCGATCTTCGCGCTGGGAATCTACTTTAAATTACGCCCTCCGGACATGTCCGCAGCAGGGGCCAGGAATTTGCAGCAGGCGCTTTGGCTCGGGAGCGCATCCCCCATCGCACTTATACTGCTCGTAGCCCTCGGGCATATTCATTCTCACACCGGCCCTGGCCTAAGCCTGCCTGCCCTTGCGGGCGCGTGTCTCGGGAATATGCTCAACTTAGTCGCCGTCGTCCTCTGTTTGAGCGAACTAAGTGGCGAAAGCCTTTTCGCTGGGTTTCTTCTATTGGTCGCACAGGCGCTTTGGATCCTGTATGCAATTCTTGCGCTTTTTTCGGACTTCTGAGACTTCGCGGCGCTGCTTTTCCCCTTGCACTTCGATGTGAGAGGCGATAAACTGTTCCCCGTAGAAGCACAAGGGGGCAACACATCTCATGGGCAACACTCGAATCGATCTCCCGCAGGGCACGCTCGATTTGCTAATCCTGAAAACTTTGGCGCTCGGGCCGCAGCACGGCTGGGCCATTTCGCAGCGCGTGCAGCAGATTTCGCGCGACGTTCTGCGCATTCAGGAAGGATCGCTCTATCCCGCGCTGCATCGCCTGGAGCGCCGCGGCTGGCTGAAGGCGCGCTGGGGCGCGTCGGAAAACAATCGCCGCGCGAAATTTTACGAACTGACGAGCGCGGGCCGGAAACAGCTCGAAACCGAAAAAAGCGCCTGGCGGAAATTGACCACCGCCGTCGGCCACGTGCTGGAAACCGCGTAGGACCAAGCGATGTGGAACGATCTGCGAATTCGCCTGCGAGCGTTGTTTCAGCGCGAGTCGGTCGAAACGGAGATGAACCACGAATTGCGCTTTCACGTGGAGCGACGCGTGGAGATGCTCGTGCAATCGGGCGTGCCGTTTGCGGAGGCGCAGCGACGCGCGCGCGCGGCATTCGGCGGAAGCGAGCAGATCAAGGAGGAATGCCGCGATGCCCGCGGCATCAGCTTCCTCGAAACGCTGTGGCAGGACATTCGCTACGGATTACGCACAATGCGCAAGACTCCGGGCTTCACGATTGTGGCAGTGCTCACGCTCGCGCTGGGCATCGGCGCCACCACCGCGATTTATTCGGTCGTAAGTCCGCTCGTGCTGGAACCACTTCCCTTCCGCGATCCATCACAATTGGTGACGGTGCTCGAAACGAACAAAGGCGAAGGCCTTGACTGGCTTTCCGTCACGCCCAGCAATTTCCTCGAATGGCAGCGCCGATCGACGGCATTTGAATCGATGACAGGGTTTTACGGTACGGCCTGCCGCCTGGCGGAAGAGGGCGCGCCGCAATGATGCGCGCAAGCACGCTGCTCGACTGGGATTCGGGCACCATGGCACCGCTGTCGGCTCCTTATAAGGGCGTGGAAACCATCAATGCTATGCCCTGCCCCAAGCGAAGTCAATTTAGCGGCCAGCCTCGCTACGGGTGATCCTCGGTCCCCGCGTTTTGCGGACGCCCCCTCTCAGCAGTACCCGGACAACCGAGCGCTACGCTATTATTGCGGGTACGGCAAGCGGCTCCGGCCAATTCTGGCCCGAGGAACATCGGATGTGGGACTGGCTAGATCGCTATGTGCAGCGGCAAGGCGACCTTCGAGATGGCGTGGACGCGGATCTTGTTCGCGCCAATCGCAGACGATTTAAACTCTCCGCGCTATTGTTTGGCTGCGCCTTCCTACTGTTCGGAATTGTGGCGAAAGTTGGCCTCCCCGAGACTTGGCGCACTGTCGTAGTAGCTCTGACGATGGCATTTTTTGTAGGCGGCATGATCACAGGGGAATGGGCCCGCCAGGAGCAGGTCTTTCTCGACAGGCCCGATCCGAAAGAACCACCGAGCTTGTTGAAATAGCCTGGGCGCAAGGAACGGACTACCCCGGCGGAATTGCATTCGGAGACTGCTCGGAACCGAGACGCGGCACGTCCCTTGCGCTCGTTACTCCCACATCGCTTTTCCCCTTGCACTTCGATGTGAGAGGCGGTATGCTCGTCCCCGTAGAAGTGCAAGGGGGCAACACATCTCATGGGCAACACTCGAATCGATCTCCCGCAGGGCACGCTCGATTTGCTAATCCTGAAAACTTTGGCGCTCGGGCCGCAGCACGGCTGGGCCATTTCGCAGCGCGTGCAGCAGATTTCGCGCGACGTTCTGCGCATTCAGGAAGGATCGCTCTATCCCGCGCTGCATCGCCTGGAGCGCCGCGGCTGGCTGAAGGCGCGCTGGGGCGCGTCGGAAAACAATCGCCGCGCGAAATTTTACGAACTGACGAGCGCGGGCCGGAAACAGCTCGAAACCGAAAAAAGCGCCTGGCGGAAATTGACCGTGGCCGTCGGCCACGTTCTGGAAACAGCGTAGCGCGGCGCGGCGATCGATCCGATGGAGGCGCTGCGTTACGAGTAGCTCACAACGGCGCTCCGGGCGCGTCACACAGGAGTACAATTCGCCCATCGGATCGGCTATGAACCTGAGAGATCGAGGAACAATATTGGAGCGTTTCGCGTACCACCATGTGCGCGCCTTGGGCATCACTGAGCCGGACGAACCGAAGCCGCCGCGAGCGCAATAGTTAGAGTTTGCCGAGGACCGCGAGGTTAAGAACGCCGTTATGGACATCGCCAGACCAGAAGTCGCCCGCGCCAAGCGCATTCGCCGCATCGTATACGTCGGCGTAGCCATCGTGCTGCTGGGCGCAGTCACCGTGGGGCTTTCTCGTCTGAAGCCCGCGGCGCCCACCGTGGATCGCACCACGATTTGGACCGGCACGGTGATGCGCGGCGATATGCTGCGCGAAGTGCGCGGCCTGGGCACGCTTGTGCCCGTGGACATCCGCTGGATCGCCGCGCAATCGAATGCCCGCGTGGATCGCATCGTGTTGCGTTCCGGCGCGCCAGTGAAAGCCGATTCGATCATCCTCGAGTTGAGCGATCCGCAGCTACAGGACGACGCGCTCACCGCGGAATTCGATTTCAAGGGAGCGCAAGCCGATTACGACAATTTGAAGGTGCAGCTGAATACCGCGCTGATGCAGATCAAGGAAAATCAGGCGGTGCTTCAGGGCACCTACGACCAGGACGCCTTGCAAGCCAAGACCGATCGGCAATTGGCGGATCAAGGCCTGAAGGCCGACGTGCTCGCCCAGCAATCGCAGATGAAAGCCGACGAGGACGCGAATGAACTAAAGATCGACAAAGAACGCCTGGCGATCACCGCCGATTCCAACACGGCGCAACTGCTCTCTCAAGCCGCGAAAGTGGATTCCGCGCGCGCCGTCTACGAGCTCAAGAAAAGCCAACTCGAGGCTCTGCACGTTCGCGCGGGCCTCAACGGCGTGCTCGAAGACGTGCCGGTGGAAGAAGGACAGCAAGTGACCATCGGCATGAATCTGTGCCGCGTGGCCGATCCCACGCATCTGATGGCCACGATACAAGTGGCGGAAACGCAGGCCAAGGACGTGGCTCCGGGACAAAAGGCGCAGATCGATACGCGCAACGGCATCGTCTCCGGCCACGTGACGCGCGTGGACGCCGCGGTGGTCAACGGCACGGTCGACGTGGACATCACGCCCGATGGCCCGCTGCCGGCGGGGGCGCGCTCCGACCTGAGCGTCGAAGGCACGATCGAAATCGAAAATCTGCAGAACATTCTGTATGTTACGCTGCCGGTTCACGCCGAGCCCGACAGCACGGCGGGAGTTTTCAAGCTCATCGGCGATGGCGACGAAGCCGAGCGCGCGCAAGTGAAGTTCGGCCGCGCTTCGGTGAACACGATCGAAGTGCTCCAGGGATTGAACGAGGGCGATCAAATCGTCGTTTCGGATATGTCGGCCTGGGATGGAGTGGATCGCGTGCGATTGAAATAGCCAGGAGGAATTATGGAATCGAACAGCGACGTTCTGATTCATCTCGAAGGCGTCACCAAGGTGTTCCTTACCGACGAGGTGGAAACGCACGCCCTCTCCGGAATTCAGCTTGAAATTCGCCGCGGCGAATTCGTTTCCATCGCCGGACCTTCCGGCTGCGGCAAATCGACGCTGCTTTCGATACTTGGCCTGCTCGATTCTCCGAGCGACGGCAGCTACACGCTGAACGACCGCGCGGTGGCGCGCCTTTCGCTTTCCGAGCGCACGCGCATCCGCAACCGCGAGATCGGCTTCATTTTTCAGGCATTCAATTTGATCGGCGACCTAACAGTTTACGAGAATGTTGAACTTCCGCTGACTTATCGCGGCATGAGCGCGAGCGAGCGCAAGCAGCGCGTGGAGCAGGCGCTTGAGAAAGTCGCCATGGCGCATCGCATGAAGCATTACCCATCGCAGCTTTCCGGAGGCCAGCAGCAGCGCGTGGCCGTGGCGCGCGCGCTGGTCGGCGAACCTTCGATCCTGCTGGCCGACGAGCCCACCGGAAACCTCGACTCCAAAAACGGCGAAGCGGTGATGGAACTGTTGCACGATCTGAATCGCCAGGGCGCGACGTTGTGCATGGTCACGCACGATCCGCGTTACGCGGCGACCGCCAGCCGCAACATTCACTTGTTCGACGGCCGCATCGTCGAGCCCGACTTCGAGGACACCACGTCGAGCGTCGGCGCCCACCCGTGATCAAACTCGCCGACGTCGAAAAATACTACGAGTCCGGCGTCGGCAAGACCTGGGTGCTGCGCCGCATCGGCCTTGAAATCCGCGACGGCGAATTCGTCACCATCATGGGGCCTTCGGGCGCCGGCAAATCCACGCTGATGGGCATCATCGGCATGCTCGACGGCGCGTGGAAAGGCGAATATTTCCTCGACGATTACGCCGTGCATCGCCTGGATATGCGCCGCCGCGTCGAGCTGCACAAGCAATACATCGGCTTCGTCTTCCAGCAGTATCATCTGCTCGACAATCTGACCGTCGCCGAAAATCTCGATTTGCCGCTCTCCTATCGCAACATCAAAAAAGCGGAACGCGCCGGAATGGTCGCCGACGTTCTCGACCGCTTTCAAATCGTCGCCAAGCAATCCCTGTTCCCCAATCAGCTTTCCGGCGGCCAGCAGCAATTGGTGGCCGTGGCACGCGCCGTGATCAACTCGCCGAAGCTGATTCTGGCCGACGAGCCGACCGGCAGCCTGCACACCAGCCAAGGCAAAATGATCATGGACTTGCTGAAGAAATTGAACGACGAAGGAACCACCATCATCCAAGTGACGCACAATGACGCGTGGGCCGCTTACGGCAATCGCACCATTCAACTCGCCGACGGCTGGCTGGTGAACAACAACGTCCGCGCGGGCGCCGCTTAGCTCCGCTGTGGAATCACTGCGCGTTCTCGAACTCGAAAACGAAATCATTGCTTGCCGAAAATGCCCGCGCCTGGTGCGATATCGCGAGGAAGTGGCGCGCGTGAAGCGGCGCGCATTCCGCGATCAAACTTATTGGGGCCGTCCCGTGCCCGGCTTCGGCGATCCGCGCGCGAAACTTTTCATTCTCGGCCTTGCGCCCGCCGCGCACGGCGCAAATCGCACGGGCCGAGTTTTCACCGGGGATCGCTCGGGCGATTTTCTCTATCGCGAACTGTGGCGCGCGGGTTTCGCGAATCAGCCCGAATCGCGGCAGCGCGACGACGGCCTGAAGCTAGAGAACGCATTCATCTCGGCAACGGTCCGCTGCGCTCCGCCGCAAAACAAACCGCTGCCAGAAGAAATTCGCAATTGCACTCCGTATCTCGAAGCCGAATTGGATCTGCTGCGCCCGCGCGCGGTTCTGGCTCTCGGGCGCATCGCGTTCGACGGCTATTTGCGCATCCTGAAACAGAGGGGCGCAATTCCCCGAACATCGAAATTTCAATTTTCTCACGGCGCGAGCTTCCGGCTGCCCAATTCGCTGCCGCGCCTCTACGCCTCCTACCACCCCAGCCAGCAAAACACGCAGACCGGCGTGCTCACGCCGGCGATGATGGCGAGTGTGCTGCGGAAAATTCGCAAGTTTTTGAATCGCGACGAATCGTGACAGGCACAGCGGGCGTGAAAAATCTAATGCGTGGCTGATTCGTCTTCGTGGGTAACGATGTGCACGTCCACAGCGGGCGCTTCGCGCAGGAAGCGATGCACGGCCGTGAGGTATAGGAATCGCCGCCAGCCCTTCACCGCCGTGCGCCCAAAAATCACCTGCGTGATGCGTTTTTCGCGCACGAGTTCCGCGACGGCGTGGGCCACACTGCGCCCGCGCGCGCGCACCACAATCGCGCCGAGGTCCTGAGCGAACTGCAGGTTCGCCGCGAGCGACCGCTGATTCTCGGGCGTTTCGCCGGCCTTCAATTCCACGTAGACCACATAGAATTCCGCATCCAGGCGCCGCGCCATCCGGGCGGCGCGCGCGATCACGTATTGCCCCGCTGGATTCGAGCTGATGCAGACGGCCAGCCGCTCTCGCACGGCCCAGTTATCTTCGATGGCCTTCGCGTCCATGTAGGACCCGAGGCTGCGGTCCACATGTTCGGCCACTTGACGCAGCGCGAGCTCGCGCAAGGCGATCAAATTTCCCGCGCGAAAGAAATTCCCCAGCGCCTGACTCACTTTTTCCGTGCTGTAAACGTCGCCGCGCTTGAGGCGATTCTGCAGCGCCTCCGGCGTCAAATCCACCATCACGGTTTCCGTCGCCAGCAGCGGCACCCAATCGGGCACGGTTTCGCGCACGGTGATTCCGGTGATTGAGCGCACCGTCGGCGCCGCACTTTCAAGATGCTGAATGTTCATCGTGGAGAGCACGTCGATCTTGGCTTGCAGTATTTCCTGCACGTCTTCGTAGCGCTTGCGGTGCTTGCTGCCCGGAATATTCGTGTGCGCGAGTTCATCCACCAGCACCACCGCGGGGCGCCGCGCGATGATCGCGTCCACGTCCATCTCCTCGAAGATTGTTCCTTTGTATTCGATCTTTCGCCGCGGAACGGTCTCGAGTTGCTCCGCCAGCTCGAGCGTGGCTTTCCGCCCGTGCGTTTCGACCACGCCGATCACCACGTCCTCGCCGCGCGCGTGCCGACGGATGCCTTCGCCCAGCATCGCGAAGGTTTTGCCCACTCCCGGCGCGTAGCCGAGGAACAGTTTGAACGCGCCCTGGGTTTTTTCCGACGGCGCGGCTACTTCCAACCAATCTTCAGGACGCTTGGTCATCGGCGGATCTTTCGGTATCGACTCCTCTAGGCAAATGCGGCGACTGGGCTACAATGCTGGCATCGTGACGCTGCGTATTCTGATTCGAGCGCTCCGCCTGGCTTTGGCGCTCGCTGTCGTCTGCGGGATCACCGCATTCTATCGCCACGTTTTCCCGGCCAACCCCACAACGATCGCGCTCACGTTTCTGCTGGGGATTTTAGCAGTTTCCGCGGCTTGGGGTTTCGCCGTTTCGGCTTTCATGTCCGTCGCGGCCATGCTGGCCTTCAATTACTTTTTCCTTCCGCCCATTGGAACCTTCACCGTGGCCGACCCGCAGAACTGGGCCGCCCTTTTCGCCTTTCTGGCCACCGCGCTGATTTCAAGCCAGCTTTCCACGCGCATGCGCCAGCAAGCCGACGAAGCCCAGCGCCGCCGCCGCGAAGCCGAGCGCCTTTACGCGTTCAGCCGCCGCCTGCTGGTCTCCGGCAACGTGATCACGCTGCTGAACGCCATCCCGCGCCATATTATCGAAACGTTTGAGATGGGCGCCGTGGCCCTTTATCTGCGCGACAAACAAAAATTTTATCGCGCAGGCACGCTTGCCAATCTCGACGACGAAGAAATGCGCCGCGTCACTGAGCGCCAGGAACCCGTGATCGACACCGCCCGCAGCCTCTCGTTCGTTCCCGTACTGATCGGCACCAAGCCGATCGGAAGTCTCGGTCTCTCCGGCCAATTGCTTTCTCGCGAAACCCTCGTGGCCATGGGCACGCTCACCGGCATCGCCATCGAGCGCGTGCGCGCCGTCGAAGAACTCGGCAAGACCGAGGCCGCGCGCGAAGGCGAGCGCCTGAAATCCGCACTGCTCGATTCCATCACGCATGATTTCCGCACGCCGCTCACTTCGATCAAAGCTTCCGTCACCAGCCTGCTCTCCGCGCCGCCATCCACTGCTCCTCCCTCGCGCGAATTGCTCGCCGTAATCAACGAAGAATGTGATCGCCTGAATCAGCTTGTCGGCGACGCTGCCGAAATGGCGCGCCTTGACGCCGGCGAATTCGAGCTCGATGCCGGCCCGCACGAACTCTCCGCAATCGTGCGCGCCGCGCTTGACCAGTGCCGCAGCGTCCTCGGCGATCGCCCCGTGATCGTCGAGCTGCCGTCCAATCTTCCGCCCGTGCAAGCCGACGCCGCGCGCATCAAGGACGTCCTCGTGCGCCTGGTCGAAAACGCCGACGCATATTCGCCGAAGGATCGGCCCATCACCATCTCCGCCGAAGTGAACTACAATCTCGTCATCACTTCCGTCGCCGACCGCGGCCCCGGAATCGAAGAAGTCGAACAGGCGCTGATCTTCGACAAATTCTATCGCGGCCGCAACCAGCGCTACCTCGTGCAAGGAACCGGAATGGGTCTGCCCATCGCCAAAGCCATCATCGAAGCGCACGGCGGCACTCTCGGCGTCACCAGCCAGGTCGGCCACGGCTCGGTGTTTTTCTTCACGCTGCCCATCGCGCGCGCCGGGGTGGCTTACGCATGAAGTCCGCAAAAATCCTGATCGTCGACGATGAATTGCAGATTCGCCGCGTGCTGCGCGCCACACTCACCGCGCAAGGCTACACCACGCTCGAAGCCAAGAACGGCATCGAAGGCATCGAAGTCGCGCGGCGCGAACGCCCCGATCTGATCTTGCTGGACATGAATCTCCCCGAAATGGACGGCCTCGCGACTTGCCGCGAGCTGCGCTCCAGCTCCGACGTCCCCATCCTCATGCTCACCGTGCGCGACGCCGAAAAAGACAAAGTGCGCGCGCTCGATGCCGGCGCCGACGACTACGTCGTCAAACCGTTCGGCATCGAAGAATTGCTCGCGCGCATTCGCGCCGCGCTGCGCCGCACTTCTTCATCCGAGGCCGCCGATGTCGCTGTGGTCTCCAAAGCATTGAACATCGATTTCGCCGCCCGCACCGTCACCCTGCGCGGCGGCAAAGCCGTGCACCTCACGCCGAAAGAATTCGATCTGCTCCACGTGCTCGTGCAGAATCAAGGCAAGCCCATCTCGCATCGCCGCCTCTTGCAAGCCGTCTGGGGACCCGACAGCGGCGAACAAACCGAATATCTCCGCGTGGTCGTCAACCAGCTCCGCAAAAAAATTGAGAAGGACCCCTCCAAGCCAGATCTCATCCGCACTGAGCCTTGGGTCGGCTACCGCTTCGTGCTCCCCGCCGACGCAAAAATCCGCAGCGCCACTCCGTAACACGCCAATAAGCCGCAAATTTTCCTGCGAACAACGCGAGGCGCCGCGGCACCGTTCATCTTCAAAATTGCCGTTTTTGGTTCTTTCCGTGCGTGCCCCATGTCCGCCTGAACGGGAAGAGTGGGATTTTGCGCGCCGATGTCCGTAACGATACAGACTCGATTCCGCGATCGCACTAAGATGCTCTCGAAGTTCGCGCGCGCGAGTCGGCGCGAATCGAGAGGACACTTTTAATGCTTCTACTACTCATCGTTCTATTGTTGTTGTTCGGCGGGGGCGGCGGCTATTACGGCTATTCCCGTTGGGGATCGAGCGGAGGATTCGGCATCGTCGGAACCGTTGTGCTGGTCGCGGTCGTCTTGTACTTCGTCGGCTGGTTGCGTTGAACTCCGGTAATGACTCTATGAGACACGGCGCTCAGGACGAGGCAAAAGGAACATTCCACGCACTAAAGGGCGCGGTAAAGCAAAAGGCCGGACGCGCTCTCAACAAGCCCGGCCTCGAAGCCGAAGGCCAAGTCGAAAAAATCGGCGGCAAACTCCAGAAGAAACTCGGCCAAGTCGAACGCGCCCTCCGAAAATAGCGTCAGCAGATCTGTCGGCTCACGCGGCGATACCGCCCGCCGCCGTCGAGCATAAGATAAGATAACGGGATGCTCGCAGGCCAAGGTATCGCCACGCTCGTTTCGATCTCTGCGCGAAGCGTGCGCCGCTGGCTGCTCAGCTTCGGCGGCATCGGCTTAATTCCACTGGCCCTGCTCGACAATTCTCCGATTCCAATTCCCGGCGCTATGGATGTGGCCACGATCGTCCTGGCCGCGCGTCAGCCGCAGTGGTGGCTTTACTACGCCGTGATGGCCACGCTCGGTTCGCTCTTGGGCGGTTATCTTACCTACCGCCTCGCGCGTCGAGGAGGCCAGGCAGCGCTCGAGCGCAGATTCTCGCGCCGCCGAGTCGCGGAAGTGACTAAGATCTTCGCGCGATGGGGTTTCGGCTCGATCGCGATTCCGGCTTTGCTGCCGCCGCCGATGCCCATGGTTCCCTTCGTGTTCGCTGCCGGCGCCATGCAATATCCGGCTAAAAAATTCCTGGCTGCCCTCACCGTCGGCCGAACGATCCGGTATTTTCTCCTGGCCTATCTCGCCGCACAGTACGGACGCCACATCATCGCGATAATCGTCAAACATGGTCATCCCTACCTCGTCGGCGTAATCCTGGCCGCGATCGCCGTCGCCTTCGCCGTTTTCTACTTCTGGCCCGGAACCTGGCGCAAGCCTCGCACTCGTACCTCGCCCCAGCGCTCCTAAATCCCGACGATCTCCTCAATTTTCAGCCCCGTAGGGGGCGCCACAACCGAGCCGCGCCCGCTCGCCAGTGTTTTTTCCGAGTAAACCCCGAGCTCGCGTCGCACAGGTTTTCGTAGCGGAGGCCTTTAAGCCTCCGTTCTGCTTGTACACAGCAAAGCCTTAAATCCCGAAGACTTCCGCTAGAAACCAAAACGCACGTCGCCTACGATTCGGGCGGGACGCGAACGCTGCGAAACCATTCCACGAATCGCTTCAGTCCCTCCGCCAGTGGCAGCTGCGGCTCGAAACCGAGCATGCGCTCCGCGCGCGATATATCCGCCCAGGTGATCGGCACATCGCCCACTTGCATCGGCAGCGCGCGCCGCACCGCCGTGCGCCCCGTGGCCTTTTCAATCGCCGCCACCAATTCGTCCAAACGCACCGGACTCGAATTCCCCAAATTGAAAATCTCGAACGCCGCGCTCGCAGCGGCGCCGCGCGCGGCGAATTTGTAATCGAGCGCCGCCAAAACTCCCGCGACGATATCGTCAACGTAGGTATAATCCCGCGCCGAAGAGCCGTCGCCGAATATCGGCAGCGCCTCGCCAGCCTCCAGCAGCGCCGTGAATCTGTGAATCGCAAGATCGGGACGCTGCCGCGGTCCGTACACGGTAAAAAGTCGCAAGCACACTACTTGCAATCCCCAAACGTGCGCGTAGGTGTACGCGAGCAATTCCCCGGCGAGTTTCGTCGCCGCATACGGCGAGATCGGCCGCAGCGTAACCCTGTCCTCCGAAAACGGTACGGGGCTATCGGCGCCATACACCGAGCTCGACGAACCGAACACGAAGCGCGGCACGCGAAATTCACAGCACAACACCAGCAGATTGAGCGTGCCCCCAACGTTCACGCGCTCGTAGAGCTGTGGCTGCTCGATCGAAGGACGCACTCCGGCCCGCGCCGCCAGATGAATCACCGCGTCGGGTTGCGTTGCCGCGAAAATCGCGCGCATGCGATCCAAATCGCAGATATCCGCCTCTTCAAATTGAAACTCGCCGCGCCGCCGCACTTCGTCGAGATTCGCGCGCTTCCGTTGCGGCGAATAAAAATCGTCCAACGCATCCACGATCGTGAGCTGCGCACCGCGCTGCAAGAGCGCCTCGGCCACGTGCGAGCCGATGAATCCCGCGCCTCCGGTCAGCAGAATTTTCATCGCTTTCGTTATCACCGTAATCGCCGCGGCGCTACCGCGCCCCGCTCTTCGCGTCCATGCGCGTATTTTGCCGGGCGTCAGCCTGAGAAATATTTGGCGCGCCCGAAATCGCCGCGTGCGCGTCGTGCGCGGCGTCGCCGCGCTGCGCCGCCCATTCGATCCATTCGCTCAGCACGATCAATGTCCACAACGCGCGCGAATAGTCCGCGCGGCGTTGCCGATGCTCGTCCAGCAATTCCACCGCCGCGCCCGGCCGAACTCCCGCCGCATCGAGCCATCCTCCGCCCAATCGCGCACGCGCCCAATCGTACAGCGGTTCTCTCAACCAACGCGCCAGCGGCACAGACAATCCGCGCTTCCGCCGGTGCACCGTGGAGGCGGGCAGGTATCGCTCGGCGAAGCGTTTCAGAAAAACTTTGGTCTCGAATCCGCGCACGCGTTCTGTCGGCGGCAACCGCGCGGCGAATTCCATCACGTCCACGTCCAAATACGGCGCGCGCAACTCGATTGCGTAGCGCATGCTCGCCCGATCCGCTTTCGTCAGCAATCCTTCGGCCAGCGAATTCTCCAGATCGAGACGCTGCAAGCGGTCCAGCACCGGTTCGTTTTCCGCTGCGCTCTCCAGGCGTCGCATCTCGACGACCGGCACGCCCAGGCGCGCCATTAACTGCGGCGAAACCGTCGAAGTCCAAAGCAAGTGCCGCGCAACCGCGTCGAGACCTTCGCCCTGCACGAATCGCTTCAGCAGAAACGACAGCGTCACTTTCTTGTCCGCCACCGGCCAGCGCTCCACGCCCCAGCGCACTGTACCGCGCATCCACGCCGGCCACCGCGCGTAATGCTCGTACACGCCCGCGCCGATGTACGTCGGATATCCGCCGAACAATTCGTCCGCGCCTTCGCCCACCAGCGCGATCTTCACGTCCTGCGCCGCGCGCCGCGCAAGCAGCGCCGTGGGCACCCACGCGGGATCGGCCAGCGGCTCGCCCGAACTCGCCACCAATTCCGCGATCGTCTGCGGCAAGGCGTCCGCGCCCACTTCAACGCAATGCAATTCCACTCCCAGCGCCGCGGCCACCCGCCGCGCGTGCTCGCTTTCGTCGTACGACGCTTCCGCAAATTTCAGCGCGAACGCCGCAAGCCGGTACTCCGGCCGCAGCCGCCGCAACACCGCCGCCACCAGCGACGAATCAAGCCCGCCGCTCAGGAACACGCCGTACGGCACGTCCACTTCACTCTGTCGCCCCACGGCGCGCCGCAAGACAATATCGAATTCGTCGCTCAGATTTTTCGCCGACGGCGCCGCTGCGGCCGCGCTCCTCGCCCCCGCGCTCGGACTCGTACTCGCCGCGCTCGCGCCGGGCTGCCAACTCCAATACCTCCGGCTGCGAATTCCGCTCTTCGAGATTTCCAGCAATTCGCCCGGCGCCACTCGTCGCACGCCGCGGAACGGATCGTGCGGCGCCGGAAAAAACCCGGCCGAAAGATATCCGCGCAACGCTTCGGTATCCGCTGCGAGCGGCACGTCGGCGCCTGCGGCAAGCGCCGCGAGCTCCGATGCGAACAGCGCGCCTCGTTCGGAAACGATTACGTGCAGCGGCCGTTCGCCCGCGCGATCGCGCGCCAGCAGCAACGTCCCGTCGCGCGCGCTCCATAATCCAATCGCGAACGCGCCCACCAGCCGCTCAACAAACGCCGCGCCCAGTTCGAGATACAGCCCCGGCAGCACGGCCACGTCGGTCGCCGCGGTAACCGCGCGTCCGCGCGATGCAAGCCACTGCTTCAGCTCCAAATGATTGTCGATTTCGCCGTTGCAGACCGCGAGGATTCCGCTTGCTTCGTCCACAATCGGCTGCCGGCCGTCTTCGAGTCCGCGAATCGCAAGCCGCACCGCGCCCAGCGTCGCCGCGCCGAGACTGTCCACGCCCAATCCGTCGGGACCGCGATGGATCAAGCAGTCCAGCATCCGAGCCACTTTGGTTTCGCGCGCGACTTCGCGCTCGCGCGACGCGGCGCCAGGGCTCGAGCCTTCCCATTCGACCACGCCGCAAATGCCGCACATTTCAGTGCGCCCCCGCCGGCGTCGCGCGCTTCGCCGGCTCGATCACCGCACCGAACCATCCCGGCTCGAGTCCTTCGACGCGAGCTCCGTGCGCAGAGGCCAGTGCCACAAGCTCACCCGCGCGATCCGTGCGCGCCAAAACAAATACAGGTTGTGTGCGCATCGCAAGCCACGCCGCGAAGCGATCCGGCGCGACAATCGAAGGAGGCCAGTCTTGTTCGCTCGGGCTCGTCGCAACCAAATGCGCGATGTAGTTGCTGGTGGTTTCGGCGCCGTCGCGGCTCACCAGGAAAACGGGCCGCCCAAGATAATACGGCAGCCCCGTCGAGAAACATTCCAGCATCGCGACGTCGCCGCTGGGATTTTCCATCTCGATGCGCTCGGCCAGCGGCCGCGACGACACCGAATCCGCGTACGCGCGAAACTCTCTGCGACCGGCGATCATCGTCACTGGGAGGAACAGCAAGAATCCCGCGAACGCCACGCGGCACGATCGCAACACGCGCGCCGTCGCCGTCGTCACGCCGAGCACCACGAGCGCCACCAGCAACGGAGCGAACAGACCGCGCAAGAGCAGACTCTGCGCGTTGCGCACGCCAAACGCCGGCAGCAGCGCGCGCACGTGGAACACATCCACCGCCAGCAGCGCCGCAAGCGCCAGGCTCGCGACCGCCGCAATCACCGCGGCCCGCAACACCAATCGCGCCGCGCGACCGCGAGGTTTCTCCCATGCCAGCGCGAACACTCGGGCGACGAGAACTCCCAGCGCCACGATGCCCGGCAAAACGTACTGCGGCAGCTTGGAGTGCGAAACGGAAAAGATCAGCACGACGACGATCGCCGCGACGCCGAACAATCGGTCGGCCGGCAGAGCCCGCGCCCGCGCGCGCCATCCCGCAACGATCGCTTCCGGCAAAATCGCGCTCCACGGAAAGAAAAATCCCGCGATCACCGGCACATAGTAATAGAAAGGACCGGGCCGATTGAATTTCGCCGTCGTGAAACGCTCCAGCGATTCTTCCACGATGCCGTAGTGAGGAAAATCCGGCCGCCGCAAACTGACGGCCACGAACCAGGCGAGAACAAGAATGAGAAACACCGCGAGATTAATCGGCGAAAATAATCGCCACACCATGCCGCGCTTCCGCTCAACCGCCGCCAGCGCGAGCAACACCAGCAGGGGCACCAGAAAACCGATCGGCCCCTTGATCAGCGTGGCCGTCGCTGCGGCAACTGCGCTCGCCGCCCACCAAAGTCGCCGCGCGCCGCCGGATTTTTCTTCCGCCACGTACGCCGCGAACAGCGATGCCCAGATCGCGAGCGCGAGACCCATATCGAAAATCACCATGCGCGCCAAACCAAGAAACATCGGCGTTGTCGCCAGCACAACCGCCGCCAGCGCGCCCGTGCGCCAGCCATACTCGCGCCGGCAAAAAACAAACACCATCGCCAGCAGCGCAAAACCGAAAAGCGCTGAGGGAAGTCGCGCGGCAGCCTCCGATTTGCCGAACACGGAAAGTGAAATAGCCACGGTGCGGAAATAAAACGCGGGCTTATCGAGATACGGGATGCCGTTATAGAGCGGAACCAGCCACGCTCCCGCCTTTTGCATTTCGAGCGCAACCGCGGCGTTGCGCCCTTCGTCGGGATTCAGCAGCGCCCAACTCCCGAGTCCGCAGAAAATGCAAGCCGCGGCAAACACGAACGCAACAACGCTCCACGTGCGCTGCCCACGTTGCGTGCTTGGACCGCGCTCGGACAAAGCCGGATGCGCTTCTCCCGCAGTCTGCGCGCTGCTCGCGCCGGCGGCGGATTCAGTCATCGAGACGCATCGGGCGCGGCGGCACGGTGCGTTCGGCGCCAGACGGAGCGCTCAATTCCACCGCCTGCGGCCGCTTCATTCTGCGCTCGAGCCACATCACGCCGGCGAGATCCACGATGCTCACCCACAGCCGATCGAAAACTCCGTAGTGCGTTTTGCCGCGCTGCCGCGGCCGGTGTGAGACCTCGACGGAAACTACGCGGCCGCCGGCGGTTTGCACAAGCGAAGGGAGGAAGCGGTGCATGTGATCGAATTGCGGCAGCGCGAGAAAAGTTTCGCGCGAGAAAAGTTTCAAGCCGCAGCCCGTGTCGGGCGTTCCGTCGCGCAGCGCCATGCGCCGCACGGTGTTGGCGATGCGCGATGACGCGCGTTTAATCCACGTGTCGCGCCGGCGGCGGCGATTTCCGCAAATCAATTGCGGCGCTTCAGCGTGATGCGGATCGTGCAGAACCGCGAGCAGCGCGGGGATGTCGGCGGGATCGTTCTGGCCATCGCCATCGAGCGTGACGATCCACGGCGCGCGCGCGCTGCGAACCCCGGTGATCAGCGCGGCGCTTTGCCCGCCCGGCTCGCTATGCCGGATTACACGCAGCGCCGGCGACGCGCTCATCGCGGCGCCAAGAATTTGCGGCGTCGAGTCGCGGCTGCCGTCATCGACGCAAAGGATTTCATATGTTTCGAGGCCTTCGAGCGCCGCTTGAATTTCCGCGAGCAGCGGCTCGATATTTTCCGCTTCGTCGCGCACCGGGACGACGACGGAAATCGCCGGAGGAAGGCCGAGATCGACAGGGTCGGGTTTCACGCGAGACGCCGGCGCCCGCGCAGGATGCGGCGCGCCCCTCCTCGAATGCCAGGAAATTCTCTCGTTTGGGATGCTACCACAATCGCGGACGTTGCCGTTGCGACGGCGGCGGGGGCGGTGCATCCGTCGGACGCTCCACGCCGTCGAATGAAGCGAGCACTGCGATCGCGCGCGACGCTAGACCGCTGCTGAAAACGGATGACGGGAGAGTGCGGATTGCCTGCGACACGAGTCGGCCGCTGCCGCGTGATGCAACAGACCGGCCGACTCACGACGCAACAACCGTAAACGGATCGCGATTGGAAAGGCATAAAGAAGACATAAGGATTTTATAAATCGACAATAGGTTAGAGCGCCGCGATCCGTGCGGCTGGGCGATCTGCTCCGCGGTGGAGGGCCAGAACACGGCTCATTCGAGCGGCTCGCCGCATTTGGCGCCGCGCGGAAACGCTTAACACCCGCGCCAACGCCGCTTTTGCGCGGGGCTGTGGATACGCGGTAGAATCTGGCGGTCTTGCCAGAGGAACGCATACACTTCCGCAACCATACGAGGCGCAGCATGAAGCGAATCAGTTTTCTCATTGTCGCATCAATTGCCGTGATTGGGTTTGGCTGCGTCATGAACGCTCGCGCGCAGGCGCCTGCGCCGGGCGCGTCCGCGGAAGCGAAGCCCGCCGACGCGAAACCCGCCGGCGACACCACACCCAAGGAAGAGTCGTCGGTCACCGACCACACGATCAAACTGGGCAACGAAACGATTCCCTACAAGGCCACGGCCGGGACAATTCTGTTGAAGGACGACAACGACAAACCGATCGCCAGCATTTTCTATGTGGCCTACGTTCGCAGCGACGTCAAGGACACGAGCGAGCGGCCGCTGGCGATCATTTATAACGGCGGACCGGGATCGGCTTCGGTGCCGCTGCACATGGGAGCGTTCGGACCGAAACGCATCGTCACGTCCGATGCGGAGGCCACGCCGCCGGCGCCCTATCGTTTGGTCGACAACACGAACTGTTTGCTCGACGCGGCGGATCTGGTTTTCATCGATCCGGTGGGCACTGGATACAGCAAGGTGGTCGGCGACGGAAAGGGCAAGGATTTTTGGGGCATCGACGAAGACGCGAAATCGCTCGCGCAATTCATCACCATCTACGTGAATCGCAACAACCGGTGGAATTCGCCGAAGTTTCTGATCGGCGAAAGCTACGGAACATTTCGCGACGCGGTTCTGGTGGATTATTTGCAGAACCACGAGGACATGTATTTCAACGGCATCGTAATGATCTCGACGGTTCTGGATTTCGAGGTGCTTTCATTCAACCCGGGCGAGGACCTCTCGTACGTTCTCTATTTACCCAGCTACGCCGCCGCCGCGTGGTATCAAAAGACTCTGGCCGACCGACCGGCGGACTTGACCACCTTCCTGAACGAAGCGCGGCAGTTCGCGTCAACCGATTACGCAACGGCGCTTGCCAAGGGCTCAACGCTGCCCGCTGCCGAGCGCGCCGAAATCGTAAAAAAATTGGCGCATTTCACCGGCCTGAGCGAAGACTATATCTCGAGCGCCAATCTGCGAGTCAGCCTGCCTCAGTTCATGAGCGAGCTCGAACGGAGCAAGGGCCTGACCATCGGGCGCTATGACGCGCGTTTCTCCGGGCCGATCTACGATCCACTCGAGGAGTACGCGGCGTACGATCCGCAGTCGGCAGCGGTCTCCGGCGCGTTCGCGGCATCATTCAATCAATATCTGCGCGAAGATCTGCAATTCAACAAGGATCAGGAATACCAAATGCTGAGCTATCCGGTGAACGCAGGCTGGGACTGGGATCACAAAGTTCCCGGCGTCTACACGCTGCGGGCCGCGCCAAACGCCGAAGAGGATTTGGTGGACGCCCTGATTACGAACACGCATCTGCAGGTCGAAGTCGAAAACGGATTGTTCGATCTGGCCACGCCCTTTTTCGCCACCGAATACACCATGGACCACCTGAATCTGCCGGAGAGTTTGCGCGGCAACATCCATCTTCAGTATTACGACGCGGGCCACATGATGTATCTGCACGAGGACGATCTCACAAAGCTGAAGGGCAACATCGCGAACTTCATCGCGAACGCATCGAAACACTGAGACAGCGGCGGCCGAGTACTGGACTTCCGCGCGTCGAACACGGGCTGAACAAACATCATGCGTCGCATCGAGAGCGTCGTGGTTCTGGGAGCGGGCACGATGGGCTCGCGGATCGCGGCGCACATGGCCAATGCCGGCGTGGCGTGCTCGCTGCTGGACATCGCGCCGAAATCGCTCACACCTGAAGAACAAGCCAAGGCGCTCGCGCTCGATGATCCCGCGGTGCGCAATCGCATCGTGCGCGCGGGACTTGAATCCGCAGTGCGCGCGCGGCCCGCGGCTTTTTTCACGCCGGGGCTTGAGCGCAACATCCGCATTGGGAATTTCGACGACAACCTCGATTGGTGCGCGGCGGCCGACTGGATCATCGAGGCCGTCGCCGAGAATCTTGAGATCAAGCGCGCGCTGCTGGGACGCGTGGCGGCGCAATGCAAGCCCGACGCGATTGTTACGACGAACACTTCCGGGCTGCCGATTGCGCGCATCGCCGAAGGACTGCCTGAGCCATTCGGCCGCAACTGGGCGGGAACGCATTTCTTCAATCCTCCGCGTTATTTGAAACTCGTCGAACTGATCCCTGGTCCTGAAACAGCAAGCGACGTGCTCGAAACGCTGGCGGATTTCTGCGACCGGCGGCTCGGCAAAGGCGTAGTTGTCGCGAAGGACACGCCGAATTTCATCGCCAACCGCATCGGCACGTTTTCGATGCTCAACGTGCTGCGCGTGATGAGCGAGCTTCGCATGACCATCGAACAGGTGGACGCGTGCACGGGACCGGCGGTCGGCTGGCCGAAATCGGCGACGTTTCGCTTGGCCGACATCGTGGGATTGGACGTTTTCGTGAACGTGATTCGCAACATTTACGAAAACGCGCCGAGCGACGAATCGCGCGAGATCTATCGCGTGCCGCCGCTGATTGAAGAATTGGCGCGGCGCGGGTGGATTGGCGAAAAGGCCGGGCGCGGATTTTACCAGCGCGTGCGGCGCGGCAGCGGCGAAAGCGAAATTTTGACGCTCGATCCGGCCACCATGGAATATCGGCCGCGGCAGAAAGCGCGATTCGCGTCGATCGAAATGGGGCGCACGATCGAAGACACGCGCGAGCGGTTGCGCGTGCTGGTCGGTCCCGTGATGGAAGGAAAAGAAGGCGATCTGGCGCAGCGCTTTCTGTGGGCCACGCTTTCGCGCATGTGCCTTTACGCGGCGCGGCGTATTCCGGAAATCGCGGACCGGGTGATGGATGCGGATCGCGCGATGCGCTGGGGATTTGGCTGGGAATTGGGGCCGTTTGAAATTTGGGACGCGCTGGGCGTGGAAGTAATGGCGCGGCGCTTGGAAAAGGAAGATGAACCGCTGCCGCCGCTAGTGACCGCGCTGCTCGCTTCTGGGCGCAAGACCTTTTACGAAAGTTCGCAGGGCGAAACGCGCTACTTCGATCTTGCCATCAAGAATCTGAACACCGCAGCGGAACCCGAAGGTATCCTGATTCTGAAATCGCTGAAAGAGCGATCGAAAGAAATCGCGCGGAATTCGGGCGCGAGCTTGATCGATCTGGGCGACGGCGTGATTTGCTGCGAATTTCACAGCAAGATGAATACGCTGGGCAGCGAAACATTCGCGATGATGCACGCGGGCTTGAAGCGGCTGCACACGGATTTCGAGGCCATGATTATCGCCAACCAGGCGAAAAACTTTTCCGTGGGCGCGAACCTGATGCTTTTGCTGATGGGCGCGCAAGAGCAGGAGTGGGACGAAATCGACGCGGTGCTGCGGCAATTCCAGAACGTGAATCTGGCGATCAAGCATTCGCCACGGCCGGTAGTTTGCGCGCCGCAAGGGATGGCGCTGGGCGGCGGCTGCGAAATTTCGCTGCACGCGGCGCGGATTCACTGTGCTGCTGAGGCCTACATCGGGCTGGTGGAAACGGGCGTCGGCCTGATTCCGGCGGGCGGCGGAAGCAAGGAAATGTTGATTCGCGCGAATGAGCACGCGGCGGGCGCGGAAGATCTTGATCTGTTTCACGCACTGAAGCCGATTTTTGAAAATATCGCGATGGCCAAAGTTTCGACCAGCGGCGAAGAGGCGCGCACGCTGGGCTACCTGCGCCCTGCCGATCTGGTGGCCATGAACGGCGATCGTTTGGTGGCCGACGCGAAGGCCACGGCGCTGGCGCTGGCGCGCGCGGGTTACCGGCCGGCGCATCCGGCGCCCGGCGCGCCTTCGATTCGCGTGCTTGGCGAGGAATTTTTGGCCGCGGCGAAATTGGCGATTCACATGCTTTTGCGCGGCGAGTACATCAGTGACTACGACGCGACGGTCGCGCGCAAACTCGCGAACGTGCTGGCGGGCGGCGCGCTATCGGCGACGCAGCTCGTGAGCGAGCAATACATTCTCGATCTCGAGCGCGAAGCGTTCATCTCGCTGTCGGGTGAGCGCAAGACGCAGGAGCGCATCGCGCACACGCTGAAGACCGGCAAACCGCTGCGCAATTGATGATCGCTACGGAGACGCGGGCGATGACTCGGTTTAAAGAACTGAAAAGGATTGAACAGGCTATCGAACACAAGAACGAAGCCGAGCTTCGATGGGCGCTGGGCTACTGCGCGATGAGACGCAAACTCGCGGCGACAGTTCATACGATGAGAAAACAAGAAAAGTACTGGCGTCAGATGGAGAGTAAGGTTCGCTCCGCACTCGAAACTTCAAAATGAGTCACTGCTGGCATGGCCCGCGTCTTGCATTTTTCTCCTTCGAGGCATCCAATGAGATGGATTGGTACAGCTAGTCGATGGCGGTGCGCGAACCACGCGGTTCGCGGGAGGCGGTGTCTATGCGCGATGCCGTGATTGTCAGCGCGGTGCGCACGGCGGTGGGCAAGGCCGGCCGTGGCTCTTTGCGCGCTACGCGACCTGATGATTTGGCAGCGATTGCGATTCGCGGCGCGCTGGATCGTGTTCCTGGACTCGACCCCAAAGAGATTGACGATGTGATTCTGGGTTGCGCCATGCCGGAAGCCGAGCAAGGCATGAACGTGGCGCGGATCGCGGCGCTGCGCGCCGGACTGCCGGTGGAATGCTCGGCGATGACCGTGAATCGGTTCTGCTCGTCGGGACTGCAATCGATCGCCATGGCTGCCGAACGCATCGCGGGCGGCGGCGCGGAAGTGATCGTGGCCGGGGGCACCGAATCGATGAGTATGGTGCCGATGGGCGGGAACAAAATCGCGCCGAATCCGTGGCTGATGGACAACTATCCGGATTCTTATCTCGGCATGGGATTGACCGCGGAAAATCTGGCGCGGAAATATTCGATCACGCGCGAGCAGGCTGATGAATTTTCGCTGGCCAGTCACAGAAAGGCGGTGGCAGCGGCCGCGGCTGGATATTTTCGCAATGAGATCGTGCCGGTTGAAGTGCGAATGACGGCGGCGGGCAATGGATCGAATGGAAGCGCCCACGCGGCCGCGCGCGCGGCGACGGCGCAAACTACCGTGTCGCGATTCGACGCGGACGAATGTCCGCGCGCGGACACTTCGCTTGAAGCGCTCGCAAAATTAAAGCCCGCATTTCACGCGCACGGCACGGTGACGGCCGGAAATAGTTCGCCGACGAGCGATGGCGCCGCGGCGGCCGTGGTGATGAGCGCGGAGCGCGCACGCGCGCTCGGCGCGAAACCGCTCGCTCGTTTCGTGGCGTTCGCGACTGCGGGCTGCCCGCCGGAAGAGATGGGCGTGGGGCCGGTGTTTGCGATTCCGAAGGCGCTGCGACTTGCGGGCTTGAAGCTCGATCAGATCGAGGTGATCGAATTGAACGAAGCGTTCGCTGCGCAGGCGCTCAGCGTGATCCGGCTCGCGGGGCTTGATCCGGCGCGCGTCAATCTGAATGGCGGCGCGATCGCGCTGGGACATCCGCTGGGGTGCACGGGAGCGAAGCTGGTGGCCACGTTGATCGGCGAGCTTGAGCGGCGCGGCGCGCGATACGGACTGGTGACGATGTGCATCGGCGGCGGAATGGGCGCGGCCGGAATTTTTGAGCGCCTGAACTAAAGCGCGGCGAGCGAATCGTCCAGACAAGAAGCGGGGAGAAAGAAGGATTGTCGATGCCCACGACGACAGCCAAGCGAAGTGTGACGCGCGGCGGCGGATTCCTGGTGGAATCGTGCGCGCCGCAAGATTTGTTCACGCCTGCGGATTTATCCGACGACCACAAGCTGATCGGCCAAACGGCCGAAGAGTTCGCTACCAAAGAAGTGCTGCCGCTCGCCACTGATCTGGAATTGCATAAAGAAGGGTTGATGGCGGGGCTGTTGAAACAATCGGCGGAACTTGGCTTGCTTGCTGGGGGCGTGCCGGAAGCTTACGGCGGATTGGGGCTGGACAAGGTTTCGACCACGATCATGTCGGAAAAGCTGGCGGTGTACGCGTCATTCGCGGTGAGCCACGGCGGACACGCGGGCATTGGGACGCTGCCGATCGTTTATTTCGGCACCGAAGAACAGAAGCGGAAATATTTGCCGAAGCTCGCGTGCGGCGAATGGCTGGGATGCTATTGCCTCTCCGAGCCGCAGGCCGGATCCGACGCGCAGAATTCCAAGACGCGCGCGGTGCTTTCCGCCGACGGGCGCAACTGGATTTTGAACGGCCAGAAAATGTGGATCACCAATGGCGGATTCGCCGACGTGTACGTGGTGTTTGCAAAAGTGGATGGCGAAAAGTTTTCGTGTTTTCTGGTGGAGCGCGGCACGCCGGGTCTTACCACCGGCGCGGAAGAGAAAAAAATGGGGCTCAAGGGCAGCTCGACAGTGCCCATCTTTTTCGAGAACTGCGCGATACCCAAGGAAAATCTGCTGCACGAAATCGGCCGCGGCCACATCGTCGCGTTCAACGTGCTGAACGCGGGGCGATTCAGTCTGGGCGCGTATTGCCTGGGCGGCTCGAAAAAAATGATCGAGGTCGCCGCGAAATACGCCAAGGAGCGCGTGGCCTTCGGAAAACCGATCGCGGAGTTCGGCTTGATCCGCGCGAAGCTGGCGGAGATGGCCGTGCGCGTTTTCGCGGCGGAATCGATGGTGTATCGCACGGCGGGGCTGATGGATTTTGCGATCGCGGCCGCGGAGCCTGCGGCGGATAAAACCGCGACGGGAATGAAAGTGCTCGAGGAGTACGCCATCGAAAGCTCGATCAACAAAGTTTACGGCAGCGAGGTGCTGAGCTTCGCCGTGGATGAGGCCGTGCAGATTTTCGGCGGCTACGGTTTTCATGAGGAATATCCGGTGGCGCGCGCGTATCGCGATTCGCGGGTCAATCGGATCTTCGAGGGCACAAACGAAATCAATCGCATGCTCGTGATCCAAATGCTGATGAAGCGCGCGCTTTCGGGCGCCGTGCCTCTGCTGGCCGCGGGCGCGAAGCTGCAAGAGGAGATTTTGGCCGGGCCGTCGTTTGAAGAAGCCACGGAAGGCGATTGGGCCGCGGAGGATCGGCTTGTGGAGGGAATGAAGAAAGCGTTTCTTTTGGCCGCGGGCGCCGCAACGCAGAAACATCGCGAGCAATTGGCAGAGCAGCAGGAAATCGTCGGCGCGCTTGCAAATATTGTGATGGACTGTTTTGCCGCGGAATCGTGCGTGCGGCGCGCGCAGAAATCCGAATCCGTGCGCGGCGCCGCAGCCGCCGCTGCTATGGCCGACGCCGCGCGCCTGTGCTTGCACGATGCGGCAGTGAACGTGGAATCGTCAGCGCGCACGGTGCTCAGCGCAGTCGCGGAAGGCGATGCGCTGCGCACGCAACTTGCTGTTCTTCGGCGATTCCTGAAGCGCGAGCCGGTGGATTCGATCGCCATGCGCCGGCGCATCGCAGACGCGGTGGAAGCAGGCGATCGATATCCGTTCGAAGGGCGCTGACACAAATTGGCACTTTGCTGCAAACAATTCCCTTCCTAATATTGGAATAGTTGGTTCCGGAAACAGTACTACTTTCCGTGGCCCGTACGTACTGCCTCGCTTTGAGCCGCCGTACTATCGCCGGCACAACGACTTAGCGCTTTAATAGAGTTGAGCCAATTGGACAGCCATTTGCATCCAATCTGGTGAAGAGGAAAGGAACCTCGAATTCATGATTGCGTTGGCCCATACAGATGTCGGTGTCGAGAGAGAGACTCAGCTTGACGAGCGGGTTGAGAAGCAGTTCCCCGAGTACGTCCGCGAACAGGCTGACTCCGGCGAGATTGATTCCCGTTTTGGCGCTCAGGCCGCAGCACACGATCTGCAGCAGCGCGCACGGAAAGACGCGCAGTCCGAAAACAGGGCTCGGCGCTGGATGTGGGGTTTTCTGTTCGCGCTCGGAGCGCTGCAAATCTATTACGTACAGGCCATGCTGGCGGCGCTGTTTCTATTCACGCTGGCGTTCGCGGTTTTCGCGGTGATCGCGCTGGCGTTCTACGCGGCGAATCGCGTAAGCCAAGCGACTCTGGTTCAGGTGAGACCGATTGTGCGTGTGGCGGAGCGCGGGGGACGGCGCACTTTGGAGCTGATGGAACACGTCAGTAGAAAGACATTCCGCCGTCCACATTCAGAGACTGCCCAGTAATCGCGCTGGCTTGGTCTGACGCGAGAAAAAGCGCAGCCGCGGCAATTTCGGCGGCGGTTTGACCGCGGCCCTGCAATACGTTTTCAAGGAAACCCTTCAGTTCTTCGTCCGCCGAGACGCCCATGCGCAGCGCGAGTTTTTCGCCCAGCTCTTTCGACATCTGCGTTTCCGTCACCGGCCCAGGACAGATCGCGTTTACGCGCACTCCTTTGCGCGCCGATTCGGCGGCGGTTACGCGCGTCAATCCGAGCATTCCGGCCTTAGCCGCCGCGTACGGCGAGCCCCAGGAGAACGCAGCCTTGGCCGAAAGGCTGGAAATGTTCACGATCGCGCCCGCGCCGCGCGCGTACATTCCCGGCAGAACCAAACGCGTGAGCAAAAACGCGCCGCGCAAATGTACCGCGATCACGCGATCCCACTCGGCCGGCGAGATTTCTTCGATGGGTTTGACCGGGCCGTAATCGCCGGCGTTGTTCACGAGGATCGAAACTGGCCCGAGTTCGCTTTCCGCCGCATCTACAATCCGCGCGCAATCGCTTTCGCCCGCAACATCCGCTGCCACCCACGCGGCGCGGCCGCCTGCGGCCACAATTTCATGAGCCACATGCTCCACCTGTGCCGCCGTGCGCGCCGCGACCAGCACGCCCGCGCCCTCCGAGGCAAGGCGCAGCGCGATCGCGCGGCCAATGCCCCGTCCGCCGCCGGTCACAATCGCGGTTTTTCCTTCTAAGTAGCGCTCTCCATGCAGACCTGGAACTCGCATGCAATCCCCCGGGGCAGAATAGCATCCAAAATAGTAACAGCAAGTGGCGGGATTCTTGGATTTTAGGGTATCATTGCCGTTTTGGCGGAGAACCGATGACCGAGGCGTCGCCGAAGTCCCAGTCCGGGAAGATCCTGCTTCGTGTGCGTCCGCGTGGCTTCTGCGCGGGCGTGGTGCGCGCGGTGGATATCGTCGAGCTGGCGCTCGAAGCCTACGGGCCGCCGGTGTACGTCCACCACGAAATTGTGCACAACCGCTACGTCGTGGAGCAATTGCGCAAGGGCGGCGCGATTTTCGTTGAAGCCGTCGAGGACGTGCCGCGGGGCGCGGTTCTGGTGTTTAGCGCGCACGGTGTGCCGCCGGCGGTTCGCGCCGAGGCCCAAGCACGCCAGCTGCGCGTGATCGACGCAACGTGTCCGCTGGTCACCAAGGTGCATCTTGAAGCGCTGAAATTCGCGCGCGATGGCCGCACCATCATTCTGATCGGCCACAAAGACCACCAGGAAATCGTGGGCACTTCCGGCGAGGCGCCGGAGCAGACGGTCGTGGTGGACAGCGTCGAAGCCGTCGACCGGCTTGAGATCGAGGACGCGTCGCGCCTGGCATTTTTAACCCAAACAACTTTGAGTCTCTACGACACGCAAGAAATCGTTGCGCGGCTGCGGCAGCGATTTCCGCAGATTCTCGGTCCCGCGTCGGACGACATTTGTTACGCCACACAGAATCGCCAGGAAGCCGTGGAGCACATGGCGAAGGAAATGGAATTGATCCTGGTGGTCGGTTCACCAAACAGCTCGAACTCCAACCGCTTGGTCGAAGTGGCCGAGCGCGCCGGCGTTCCCGCGCGTCTGATTGACGACGCGGCGGGCATTCGCACCGAGTGGCTCGACGGAATCACGCGGGTTGGCTTGACGGCGGGAGCGTCTGCGCCCGAAGTGCTCGTCGAGGAAGTGAGCCGGCGCCTTGAATCGTTCGGATTCACCGACCAGCGGGACATCGACCTGATCCGGGAAGATGTGCGCTTTACGCTGCCGCCGGAGCTGACGGTCATCGCGCCGCTTTCGAAGCAAACGTAACGACCCGGCGCGCGCGGGGCCGGGGATTTCCCAAGCACCGCGGTTTCCCACAAGTTTAAGGAGCACTCATTTGGCGGTCCGAATCGTCCGTCAGCCGAAGAAGATTGTCCTGCTGGGCGCGCCCACCAGCGCGGCGGCGCTTTCCGCGGGCCACGAGCGCGCGCCGGCGGCGTTGCGCGCGGCGGGACTCGTCGCGCGACTCGAAGCCGCGGGCTTTGAAGTGGTGGACGCGGGCGACGTCGCGACGCGCGTCTACCGGGTGGACGACGAGCATCCGCGCGCGCGTAATTTTCCCGCTGTCCTGGATGTGCTGCACGATTTGCGGCCGCGCGTGGAGATGGCCATCAAATCGGGCGCGCTGCCGCTGGTGATTGGCGGCGATTGCATCGTGGTGCTCGCGATTCTGGCGGGCGCGCGGCGCTACTACCGAAGCATCGGCTTGGTGTACATGGATTCCGACGCGGACCTAAATACTCCGGCCACATCGGCATCGGGCAGCGTCGACGGCATGGTGATCTCGCACATCGTCGGACGCGGCGCGGCGGAAATGGTGCGCTTCTGGGGCGAGCCGCCGCTGGTGCGCGAACCGGACATCCTGCTGTTCGGCGTGAATCGCATGGACGCGAGCGAGGAGCAATACCTGGCGCGCTCGCCCATGCCGCGCTACCTCGCGGCCGATATCTCGAAGCGCGGCGGCGCAGCAGCCGCCGAAGAAGCCGCGCAACGCGCGCACGCGGGACAACGCGAATTTATTTTGCACTTCGACGTGGACGTGATCTCTGGGCGCGAATTCCCGGCCACGAATTATCCCGCGCTCGGCGCGATCTCGCTGGCCGACGCGCGGCAGGCGCTCGCGGTTTTCGCGAAGCAACCGCATCTCGCCGGAATCAACGTGTGCGCGTATAACCCTGAGCTCGATCCGGACGGAACGTACGGGAAACTTGTGATTGATTTGATCGTTGAGGCGCTCGAACAGCGGATCGCGCCGCCAGCCGAACCCGTTCCGGCAACGGAGACGCAGGCAGCGTCGGAATTGGCGCAGCCTGCGGAGCACCTTTCGGAGGCGCCGGCGGTTTCCGCAATCGGCGCCGCAGCCGAAGCGTCCGAGGCGGCTACCGAGACGCCATCTGCGGAAACGAGCGAGGCCACGGCGGCCAACCTATCTCCGGACGCATCACCTGATCCCGAGCCCGCGAACCCCGAAACCTCGATCCCTTAAACTTTCCGCCCGGCAGCTAAGCGCTCAGAACGAAAATACCATCTGCAAATCGATCCGCCGGTCAGACGAATTTGATCCGTATATCCCTCCCGACGCGGAGTTCGACTCATACAATGTATTGTTCTTGACGTTGCCCGTCAGCGCGCCGCCGCTGAAGATCGGAGAGCCCACCTCTCCGCTCGGAGAGCCGAGATTCGCGATATTGAAAAGGTTTCGTATGTTGGCGCTGAACGTCAGGTTGTAACGTTTGGCGGACGCGGCGCCTCCGCCAAATCCACCGCCCCCGCGCCCGCCGCCACCACCACCCCCGCCGCCACGCCCACCCCCGCCACCGCCACCGCCAGGCCCGCCGCCCGGGCCTCCGCCGAAGCCGCCGCCCCCCGGGCCGCCTGGGCCGCCACCCCGCTGCGCGTTCGCCGAGGGATTTCCGGCCTCATTGCCGAAGCTGAAAGTCTTGCTGATGCGCAAATTGAAGGTGAATTGGCCCGGCCCGGTGCCGTCGTTGATCGGAAGAATGGCCTCGCCGGCAATCGGGTCGGTATCCAAGTATCCGAACTGCGGCGTGTCGATCACGCTGGGCCGCGAGATGTTCGCGCCGGTGGCTATTCCCGGCCGATCGTTGAATTGGGAATCGCCGAGCAGGTCCTGGCCGACGCTGATGTTGAACGGCGAACCAGAACTCGCCACGATCAAGGGATTCAGCCTGAATCCTTTTGGCAGCGTGATGTTGCCGCCGAAGAACACACGATTGCGAACATCAAACGAGGCCCGGCCGTAATCGGCCAGCAAATCGTATGGATTCGACGGGAAGCTGCCGACTCCACTCGCGTCCGCGTCGGCGTAATTCAGCGTGTAGTAACCGAATACCGACACTTTCGTTCCCAATTTATAGTTCAAATTCAGAATAAGCTGATTCTGATGGAAGATTCCCTCTGACTGGAATTGGTCGAGGTTGTCGTCTCCGTATGTCGCGCTCAGCGGGCGAACGCCGGGATCGGCGGTGGGGTTGGCCGGATTGTACGTACCGGGCAAAGGCGCGTTGACGTCGTCGGTGAGGAACTGATGCAGCCCGTGCGAATTGATGTATGTGGCGGAAAGTGTCGCGCTCTTGGTCAATTGCCGTTCGATGCTGCCGCCCAGTTCCATCTGGTACGGCGCGCGCAGGGTCGGCGAGACTTGATAAATCGTCGCCGACGTCAGGCCGCCTCCACCCAGCGAACTGGCCGGAGGAGCGTCAGTCGGGAAAAAACCAGGATCGGTGACGGAGTACTGTTGCTGCGTCGTGCCGTTAAACCGGTCGGCATCGAGAGTATTTGAATAATTGAAACGTGAATAAAAGATGCCGTATCCGGCGCGCAGCACGGTCTTGGGCCCGCCCCTCGCGTGGCCCACACCCCACGAGAGACTCAGACGCGGCGCCCAATCGTTGTGGTCGGAAATATTCGTTTGCGTTTCATAGCGCAAACCGTAACTGAGTGTGACGGCGGGCGTGATGCGCCAATCGTCTTCGGCATACAAACCCATGGCAAATTCCTTCACGTGAGTACTCGGCATGCCCGCGGTGACGGAGTACTGGCTGGCTCCGCCGCCGGCCGCGACGATGGCCGCGTCCGACAAGCCGGCGTACGCGCCCCTCAAGTAGGTCTGATAGGCATTAATGGAAGGAAACTGAAATGTGCCGTTGAATCCGGAAGTCGAGGTGTTCGTGTCGGCGTAGGTGTCCAGGCGCGCGCCGAACCTCACGGTGTTCTTGGACAGCGTGACCTGCGTGAAGCTATCCAGCTCATTGTGCGTCGAGTGGTCCGCTTCGGTGCCGATCGGATTGCCGCCGCCCGTGAAATCCCCCGGCACCTGAATTTCGGCCGTGGTGTTCTGCGCGGCGTTCGCATCCTTGTCGTTGTTGAATTGAAATCGCGTTTCCATCAGAACCTTCGTGCCGAAGGTCTGATCGTCGGTCACCTGGACGGTGTTCTCCGTCTCCGACTCGTTATAAGCCTGCGAGAACAGTCTGGATTGCCCCACGCCCTCATCGGTATTTCCACTGTGAGTAAATTGATATCGAATCGTAATCGTGTTCGTGTTGGTGAGCTGGAAATCAAATCGCGGGCTGACTGTCGTGCGCGTCAGCGGATTAAGCGGCGTGCCCTGCGTGGGTTCAATGGCAAACGTCGGAGCGGGTCCCACCGTCTCGAGCGCGTCGATCACCGAGGCTTGATTGATGTCTCGTTGCTCGACTTGGATGAAATAAGACGCCTTCTTGTTCAAGGGGCCGCTGACGTCGCCGCTAAACTGAACGGTGTGGTAATTCGGGGGCACGTCGGGAGTGCACCCGTAATCGTTCCCGGTCCGGCAGATGAACGGAGTGAGCGTGTTGAACGCCGAATCGTTTCCGATCACGAAAAAATCCCCGTGCAGCTTATCCGTGCCGGGCTTGGTGAGGATCTGGATCCGGCCATAGCCCATATCGGGGTATTCGGCCGAGAACGGATTCTGATTGATGATAATTTCGCGGATGGAGGATTTCGGCGGAAGCTGCCCGGCCTGGAATCCATCGATGTACATCTGGCCGCCATTCGGTCCAGCCGAAGGGCCGGCCAAGGCCTGAAGTTCGTCCTGTAACTCGTCCGGGTCGTCCGATAGCGCTTGCAAGTCCTTGCCCTGAATGACCACCGCGCTGGCATTTTCTTCGGGATTTACGGCCACCGACACGGCCTGCCCCGACACCTGTACGGATTGTGTCTCGGCGGCTACTGCCAGCTTGGCATTCACGGTTTGAATCTGGCCCGCGGAAATCTGCACATTATCTTGCTCAAATACGGCGAAGCCATCCGCGTTGACCGTCAGCGTGTAGGAGCCGGGCGCCAGTCCCTTGATCTCGAAAGCTCCCAGTTGCGAGGTCTTCGACGTAGTGAATTGCCCCGAAGCCGACATCATCACTACGGCGGCTTGCCCCACCGCCGCGCCGGAAGGATCGGTCACTGTGCCGCGCAGCGTGCCGGGATTTGCCGGCGCGCTTGGCGTGCTCTGCGCGACTTGCGCGCTCGGTGCGCCGGCGGCGCTCTGCGCGTTCGCCGCCTGGACGCCGAATGCGACGGCGCAAAATGCCGTCAATAAAATTGCGAGAATACGAACCGGACCAAATTTCATCCCATCTCCTTAATCTCGTTAATCTCGAAATCTGCCGTCCGCCCCAAAAAGCAGACTGGAATACACAACAACGCGCGATCACGCCGGTCGGGAAAAATTCTTTGATAAGCTGGCCGGCTATTCGCCGCCTTCCGCATCGGAAGGACCACCAATCGTCCACGGGGACAAAAGCACTTGGCTCGCCTGGTTTGGTGACGCTTCCAGAATCGGCTCGACGCCGCCCAACAGCGTGATCGCCGTGACTCCGGCGCTAGCCGTGCCTTCGGTCGAAACGATCATCACGGCATCGCCCTTCTGAAAATCGGCCAGAGTTGACGCGGGCAGACGCGCCAGCATCTGCTGCAGGTCCGCGCCGCCGCCCCCTCCGCCGCCTGCGCCACCACCCGGACGCGATCCGCCGCCGGCGTCACCTGCTCCGCCGTTAGCCGGTGGGCCACCGGCCTGCGGCGCGCCTCCACCGGATGCACCGCCGCCCGCCGCGCCCCCAGCCGGAGCGCCCTTCAACCGCGCGGCGATTCTTTGCGCCATGAATGGCGCGAGCCGGCGAACCTGCGAATCACTTGAAATGTTGACCAGCACGGGTTTCTTCGTTGCGAGATCCATTACGATCAGCGTGCCTGCCGTGGGATCGATCGAAGAGATCGTGCCGGATATGTTGCGAAACCCGCCCGAGACAATCTCGTCGGCGGAGAACGACGTGCCATCCGCGCCCATTGTCCCGCGCGCGCGCGCCTGATCGCCCGGCTTAATCTGATCGAGCGTGCTGCGCTGCGCGTCCTCGAACTTCACAGACTGCGGCGCATATCGCCGTATGATCGTGCTCGCCGTCGTCTGAATCGTGATCGTCTTCTTAACGCCGGCGACGGATTGCGTGATCACCACGCTTCCTTGCGTCGGGTCTACCGCGCTGACCAACCCGCCGATACCGTTCTTCTGCCAATCTTCGCGCTGCTGTTCTTGCGTCTGCTCGACGTCGGCGTGCTTCATGATCACTGCGGTTGAGGCCACTACCGTCTGACCGTCGCCTCCCAGTTTTCCTCCGACCAGCAGCCGGTCGCCCACTTGGATATCCTGCACTTGCGCGGGCGTCGCGCTCTTCAGATCTTTTTGGCCCGGTTCAATGCGCACGATTCGTGTCGTGTCCTGAATCTGGATGGTAATTTGGGCGCCCGCGTCGGTCGTCAGCGAGACGGAGGTTCCCGTCGCGGTTGTGGCTCCAACGGCTTTCACCGTGCCCACCTGCCGTATGATCGCGCTCGGCGCGGCCGTGCTCTGCGCGGCCGGAGGCGCGGCCTGTTGCGCGCGCGCCGAAACTGTGAGCGCAAAGGTGAAAACGATCAGGGCGCCAAAAACGACTACCGTTCGGGCCCCAGTCTTCTGCATCAATTCCATCGATTGCTCCTCGCGCATCCCCTGATTGTGCTCGGCCCGGAATCTTGTCTTTGTATTGGACGCTGAAAGGCACCCGTTATGTTACAAGGCTTTTTGAGGAATGTCCGATTCAAAACGCTCGATATAGACCACAACCGCGTGGCGACAACTATATACGCGTTCAGCATTTTACGGCGCGATCTAGTTCCTAAATTCGGCCCTCAGCTGACCTCGTGGATGACGAGCGCGGTTCCGCTTTCGCGCTTGCACGTACGCCACGGTCATCGTACCGTCCATCGTCGGAGATCTATCCCCCGCACCCATGCGCATCCCCGTCGAATCCGGAATGGCTGGCCGATGGCGGATCGCGACCGTGGTCACCGCCGCGATTGCGATCAGCTACTTCGACCGGCAGACGCTTTCCATCGCCGTCCTCGCGATGCAGCGCGACATTCACATTTCCGACTCGCAATTCTCCGAGCTTCAGGCCGCATTTCTTCTGGCCTACGCGTTCATGTACGCGGGCGGCGGAAGACTTCTCGATGCCCTCGGCACGCGCCGCGGATTCGCCGCGATCATGGCCTGGTGGTCGATTGCCTGCGCGAGCCAGGGCCTTGCGTGGAGCGTGCCCGTGCTCGGAGCCGGACGTTTTCTGCTGGGAATCGGCGAAGGCGGCGGATTTCCTGCCGCGACGAAAGTCGTCCGCGAGCAATTCTCGAGCGCCGAGCGCGCCACCGCCATGGGCCTGATCAATGCGGGCACCGCGGTCGGCGCGATTTTGGCGCCGCCCGTTGTTGCCGCCGTGATCTTGTGGGCCGGATGGAGATGGGCGTTCGCTCTCTCCGGCGCGCTCGGCATGCTCTGGACGCTATGGTGGCTCGCTGAGTCAAAATCTCCACGCCCCGCGGAAGCAGTCGCGCTCAGCGCGCCCGAGCCAGAAAAAGTGCAGTGGCTGCGTCTCGCGTCGCTGCGGCCCGTGCAAGGCTTGGTGATCGCGAAATTTCTGAGCGATGCCGCGTGGTACTTCTATCTTTTCTGGCTGCCAAAATATCTTTACGACGTGCGCGGCTTCGACACCAAGCACGTCGGCTACTGGGCGTGGATTCCGTACGCGGCGTCAGGCCTCGGAAGTCTCGGAGGCGGAATGCTCTCGAGTGCCCTTGTGCGCCGCGGCGTCACGCTCGATCTCTCGCGCAAAATCGCGCTCGGCGCGAGCGCAGCGCTGATGCCCGTGATTCTGCTGGTGAGCCGCGCGCCGGTCGAAGCCGCGATCCTGATTTTCAGCGTGGCGTTCCTTGGCCAGCAATCCTGGTCGGCGCTGGTGATGACGATTCCGGCGGATTTGTTTCCCGCCAGCGTTGTCGGCTCGGTCGCCGGCATGGTCGGTTTCGGCGGAGCCATCGGCGGCGTGATCTTTAATTTGGTCGCCGGGCATTTGCTTTCCGCGGGTTTCGGTTATTCTACGATCTTTGCGATCGTCAGCACGTTCCACGTCACGGCCTTCGGCGTGATTCTGCTGACGAATCGCCGCATCGGCCCGATCTCACTGGCCCAAGGAGCAGCATGAAGATCACCGAAGTCCGCACGCGCGTGGTCGAATGGACCGGCGCGACGGTTCCGCCCCAGCCGCACTTTTGCACCAACGCCGTCGACTTGCTCTCTCTTCCCGCCGATTCCATGGCCGGGTTTCGCTTCCACGGCTGGCTCGTAGTGGAAATTTCGACCGACGCGGGCCACGTCGGTATCGGCAACGCCGCGCTCGCGCCGCGCCTCACCAAGCAAGCCATCGATCTTTATCTCAAGCCGCTGCTGACCGGCAAGGATCCCTTCGATACCGAATTCTTGTGGCAATTGATGTACCGGCAGACCATGGCGTTCGGCCGCAAAGGCGTCGGCATGGTCGCCATCAGCGCCGTGGATATCGCGCTGTGGGACATTCTTGGAAAAGCCACAAAACAGCCGGTGTTTCGCCTGCTCGGCGGACGCACCAAGCCCCGAATCCCCGTCTACGCCAGCCGCCTCTACAGTCAGGATTTGAAATCGCTCGCCGCCGAAGCCGATAGATACAAGCACGAAGGTTTTCGCGCGATGAAGTTGCGATTCGGCTGGGGCCCCGTGGACGGCGCCGAAGGCATGCAAAAAAATATTGCCTTAGTGCGCACCGTGCGCGAAACCATCGGCGACGATATCGACTTGATGGCCGACGCCTACATGGGCTGGACGCTCGATTACGCGCGAAGAATGATTCCCCTGCTCGAACCGTTTCACCTTCGCTGGCTCGAAGAGCCCGTGATCGCCGACGACATCCACGGCTACGCCGCGCTAAAAGCCATGAACCGCATCCCCATCGCCGGTGGCGAACACGAATTCACACTCTACGGTTTTCGCGATCTGCTCGAAGCCAAAGCGCTCGACGTCATTCAGTTCGATACCAATCGCGTCGGCGGCATCACCCAAGCGCGAAAAATTGCCGCGCTCGCCGAAGCGCATTCGGTGACGGTGGTGCCGCACGCCGGACAAATGCACAATTTTCACGTGGTCATGGCCAGCTTGAATTCGCCCATGGCCGAATATTTCCCGCCCGTCGACGTCGAAATCGGCAACGAATTGTTCTGGTACATTTTTGATGGCGAGCCCAAAGCCGTCGGCGGTTTCATCGACCTGCGCGATGATTTGCCCGGCCTCGGCCTCACCATACGCGAAGCCGAGCTCAAGCGCTTCCGAGTGATTGAATAGAGCGATCGCATAGCACTCAAATAGAAAGCGAGGCCGCCGTTGCCATCTCCAAAATCGAGTCTCGAATCGCTGGGCTTGCCTTCCTCGGACACCAAAGAATTCGCATCTCCCGTCCGGTTTCCGACCGGCGAAGCCTATCGCATCGAAATTCCCAGCACCGAAGGACCGAAAGCGCTGCGCGCCGTCATCGACGAAGCCAAGGCGCGTAAAGTGCGCGTGCACCGCGTCAGCCAGGGCAGCGGAATGATGATGCTCAGCGCGGAAGAAATTTCCGAGATGGTCGCGCTCGGCCGCCAGGAGCACATCGAAGTGAATTTATTCGTCGGCCCGCGCGCCACATTCGACATCGGCGCTCAAGTCGTCGCGCCTGCCGGGCGCAGCCTCGGCCTCAGCCTTCGCGGCGCCGATCAACTCGCGTTCGCGCTCGCCGATATCCGCCGCGCCGTCGATCTCGGCATTCGCAGCGTGCTGATTTCAGACATCGGTCTGATTTCGATCGTCGGAAAATTGCGCGCCAAAGGCGACCTGCCCGGCGATCTCATCATTAAAACTTCCGTGATGATGGCGCCCTGCAATCCGGCGAGCGCGCTCTTGCTCGAAGATCTCGGCGCGACCACCATCAACATCCCTTCCGATCTCACCATCGCGCAGATCGCCACCATCCGTCAGGCGATCACCGCGCCCATCGACTTCTACATCGAAGCGCCGGACAACATCGGCGGTTTTGTCCGCACCTACGAAATTCCGGAAATTATTCGCGTAGCCGCGCCCGTCTATCTCAAATTCGGCCTGCGGAATTCGCCGGATATTTATCCCAGCGGCCTGCATCTCGAAGCCACGGCTATCGCGATGTCTCGCGAGCGCGTGCGCCGCGCGCAAATCGCGCTCGAAATTCTGAATTCAACTCCACATGCCTGAAATTGTTCCGGCAGGCTCTCGCGCAGCTCGCCCGGCGCAGCTCGCAGCGGCCTCACGCCTTCGCGCGAGACTCCGGCGAAAGACCGCGCAAGTATTCCGTGATGGCCGAAAGGTCCGACGACGCAAATCCGTTCTCCGCAGCGGCGCGAAATAAATCGCGCGCCAGCGCCGCCGTGCGCAGATCGAGCGCATGCCGCCGGCCTTCCTCCACCGCATAGGTCAGATCCTTTTGCATCAAGCCCAAATAAAAGTGCACGCTGGTATCGTGTGCCGCAACGCGCCCCGCCACGTTCTTCACCAACCCGCTGCCCGGCGCGCCATTCACCAGGATCGGCAGTGCCTTATCCAAATCGAGCCCCGATTTATCCAGCAGCGCGAGCGCCTCGCCAAATGCCGCGGCCTGCACGCCGCACAGAAAATTATTCACCAGTTTCACCGTGGCCCCGCTTCCCAGCGGACCGATGTGCGCGATTTCCGTCCCCATCGCGCGCAACAGCGGCGTGGCGCGCTCCACGTCTTTCGCGTCCCCGCCGATCATGAATTTCAGTTCGCCGCTCGCCGCGTGCACGCGGCTGCCGTTGACCGGCGCATCGATCAGCGTCGAACCGTGCGCCCGCGCCGCGGCGCCCAGTTCGCGCACCCAAACCGGCGACACCGTGCTCGATTCGATCAACAGCGCGCCCGGCGCAAGACCCGCTAACGCGCCATTTTCTCCGAGCCAAACTTCGCGCGAGGCCTTATCGTCGCTCAACATGCTGATCACGCACGTAGCGTCGCGCACGGCGTCGCGCGGCGTCGCGCCCACGCGCACACCGGATGAGCGCAGTCCATCCGCGCGCGACGCCGTGCGATTCCAAACCGCCAGCGGAAATCCCGCCTGTGCCACGCGCCCCGCCATCCCCAATCCCATCGTCCCCAATCCCAAAATCGCCACGTGCTCGCTCATCTCAATCGTCTCCCGCACATCCTCAAGATTATTTGCGTCGGCGCTCGCTCGCCGTTGCACTTAAACGCGCACCATAATCGCAGCAATCGTAGCACGCGCGCCCGAGCGCGACGCAAACGCGCCCCGCATCTTCTGATTTCACACATTAAAATGAAGCGTGAGGTCTTGTTCTCGGCCGCGCTGCGCTGTTTTATTTCGTCGCCGCGACCGTATCCGCCAGCACTTCGACGCCGTATGGCGCGAGATCGAGCGAATCCCCTTGCGTTCCGGCGAGCAGGAAATTCATCGCGTGCGGCAGTGTGACGTGCCGCGTCTCCGCCGCCCAATTAATCAAAATATAGAATTGCTTCCCGCCGCCGGAGCGCGGGCAGACTTCGATCCCATCCGGCACGGGCCCGAGCGCCGGCGTCACGCCGCTCTGCTGCGCCATCCACTGCGCCGCCGCCGTCATCAACGTGTTGTCGAGCACCGCGCCGATATATGTGATCGTGCCCTTGCCGACCGTGCGCGTGATCACCGCCGGCTGCCCATCGAGCCATCCATTGCTCTTGCCATAACGCATCAGCACTTGCGTATCCGGCGCCGACGCGCTCAATTGCTCCGCCCACAGCGTCGCGTTTCCGTTGCCGAAACTCCCCGTCACCGGCACATCGTTCAAGAGCGCGTAATACTGCTCCACGCGCCCGCCCAGCGCATCCACCAAATATCCCGGCTGCCGCTGCGTAAGCAGCGCGTTAAATTGATCCTTCATTCCCGAGCGCGGCCCGAGCACCAGATGCCCGCCGTTCTTCACGTAATCGAGCAAATGCTGCGCCATGTCCTGCGGCATCACGTTCAACCAAGGCGCCACCACCAATTTATATCCATCAAGGTCCGCGTAGGGATTCACCACGTCCACGCTTTGCGAAATCTGCCGCAGCGCGTGGTAATACCCGGTCATCACCACGATCGGATCGAAATCCGCATTGTGCCGCTGAAAATTCACAGCCCAGCGGCTGTCGTAGGACTGCAACAGCGCAACTTGCGACACCGGAGCGGTCCCCGCAAGTTGCGTGCCGATGGTCGCAAAATCCTTCCCGATTTCCGAGATCTCGTCGTAGAGCGGCACCGGCGTGCCGTCAGGCCCCACGATCGTGCCGTGATATTGCTCCTGCCCATTCAGCGCGCTGCGCCACTGCCAGTAACCCACCTCGTCCGCGCCGTGCCCCACGTCCTCCCAGGCCATCGCGCGCACTTCGCCGCGATTCAGAAAATTGTTGATGCGCGCCCAATTCACCGCGCCCGGCTGTGTTTCGATCACCCAGAAATTTCGGCGCTTGAATCCGCGCGTCAGATCGTGCGCCAGTCCTTTTGCATCCACATCCACGTGCCCTTCGCCCACGTAGTTGTCCCACGCCGCGAGCGTTAGCGGCACGCTCATGATGTAATGATCGAAGCCGTCGAAAAATCCCATGAAATTCGTGGTGATGAATTGCCGCGGATCGGAGTGCGCGCGAATCGCGTCGATCTGCGCTCGCTGGAAAATGTCCCATTCGGCCGTGGCGAAACGGTTCCAATCGAGCCGCAGCCCCGGATTCTCATTCCCGATCGGCAGCGGAACTTCCGACCACTGATCGTACGTCTGGCTCCAATACGAAGTCGTCCAGTGATCGTTCAAGCTCTCGAGCGTTTTGTATTTCGCTTCGAGCCAGGCGTGGAATTTCTCGCGCGTCACATCGTCATAGGAAATCGAATGGTAGCCGCCGTATTCATTGTCGATCTGCCAGCCCACCACATCGGCGTTGTGGCCATAGTGCAGCGCCATCTGCTCCGCCATCTCGCGCGAGAACCGAATGTAAACTGGCGACGTCACCGATCCCTGCGCGCGCGTCCCGTGCGTCATCTTCTGCCCGTCTTCGAGCGTGCGCAGCGTCTCCGGATATTTCGTCGTCAGCCACGCCGGCGGCGCCGCCGATGGCGTGCCCAGCACCACCCAAATGTGATGCGCCGCTGCCGCCGCGATCGCGCGATCCAGCCAGCCGAATTCGTAGTGCCCCTCCGACGGCTCCATCGTGCTCCACGCAAATTCCGTGATGCGCACCACGTGAATGTGCGCCGCTTCCATCAACTGCAAATCCGCGTCCCAGCGCGATTCCGGCCATTGTTCCGGATACCAATCCGTCCCCAGCAGCAGCGGCATCGCGCCCACGGCCTTAACCGCAGCCGCGTCCGTGTCGCTCGCGGCCATTGGCGATTGCTGAGCGCCGCTAACGCCCTTCGCAAATAGCGCGACGCAGCACACACCTACAAAACAAAACATTCGGCGAAGAAACAACACAGAACCCTCCCGCGGCAGCGCCACGAATCCAGTCGGCGCGAGTGCGACTACATCACTCCGCCCACCGCTTGTCAACAAACCGGCGACAACATCGTCGAGCGACTCGCTCCCGACGCGACCCATCGCAGGCCGCGCGCGGAGGCCGGCACACCCTTGAATTTGCGAGAATATTTTCCGCCTGAGCCCGGATTCCGGGACTACGCTCGCCGAGCCTTCACGTCCGCCACGCGAATGATAACGCGCTTTCCAAGCGCCTTGGCTGCCCGAGTGATTGTGTCGAGAGTTACGGAAACGTTCCGAGGATCCAGCAGGCGATCCAGTTGCGACCGGCTCGTGCGAAGCTGCCTTGCCATGGCCTGCTTGGTTTTTTGTTGCGCTCGCATGGCTTGCGATAACTGCCAAGCCAGCACCCGCTTGATAGCGACGGCCTCGACTTCCTCGCGGATCCCTTCCTCTTCGAGAAAACTGTCGAATGTCGAACCACTGTGAGTCGTTCTCTTACGATCCTTCCGAGCGCTCATGGCAGTCCCCTTTGATGCTTCTTCTTGTTGGCTCTTGCCTGCTCTAAGTCTTCGTCCGGGGTCTTCTGTGTCTTCTTGATGAATCCGTGCAGCAAGACCATCCGGTCTTTCTTGTCGATATAGAAAAGGACCCGCGCAATCCGATTTTGCATGAGCCTGGTCCGCACTTCATAAATGCCTTCGCCCAACGGTCTGCATGCGGGCATCCCCACCGGCCAGCCGAACTCGACCGCCTTGATATCCTCGCCAATCCGCTTCCGATCCTCGACCGAGGGAAGCCCCCTCAGCCAATCCCGCAGCGGCTCGCCGCCCGCCCCAGTCCGAAAAAAGATCGCAGGAACCCGTTTCCCTTGCTTTGCAAGCGTTTCTGTCCAGGCGCCCGTCTCCGCCGGAGATCTGGGTTTCCTGCCCATATAACAAGCGTACCACATACGGTACACCTTGCGCGTGAAGTTCCCTTGCCGGATGTCTCATTCTTGCGCGCGGAGCAAGAGCGGGGATTTTTCCAGCCGCCATCGCCGCGAACGCCCGCGGCTCCCCCTCAGGTAGGCGCGCATCTCGTTGTCCGAACTGGACTTCGCCTCCCGCCATTCGAAAGAATTCCCACAGCCTATTCGAATAACCCACACGTTATTGTTGACATAAGCGGCATAGACATGCTATCGTTGTACATGAATTTCAGGGGCCCACATTCGCCCTCGTTTTTCCCACCGGCATCCCCAGAGAAACTCGCGCGCACGAATTTTCGATGTGCACTGCCCGAGCCTCTCTCCGCCCGTCGTGCATGGCCTTCCCACCATAATCGGATCGTTGCGACCGATGCGCATTCACTGCTGCCAAACCCCCTCTCCAAACCTTTTATTTTCAGCGAATTAAAAAAGAGTGCGCATCTCGCTCATAATAAACATCTTTATCACCTTTTCTTTTCACACTCATCCGCACTCTTTCGCCGCAAGTCCTGTATTTGCCGCACTTACGCAAAACATACCCGGGGTGTATATACTCGTTTTGTCCTCAATCCGTCCGCCGACCACCGCCAAAACGCCGAAGGCCCGCAAAATCAGCGAGTTCGCGCAATTTTGAATGAAACACATCGGAATCTTGCGGGCTCGGCCGAGTGCATCGCCCGCGCGCTGAGTGCTAGCATGGATTGTGGAGGAAAGTCTTCCGATGCCACGACGCCGGCTAGACAACACTCGAACAATGCCAGGATTAGGACCTGGCGGTTATGACCAACGGATACCTGATCGATATGGACGGCGTGATCTACCGCGGCTCGGAAGCCATCCCGGGCGCCGCGGATTTCATTCGCTATTTGCAGCTTGAAGATATTCCCTACCTGTTTCTCACCAACAATTCCAGCTACATGCCCCTCGATGTGGTTCACAAGCTGCGCAAATTTCACATCGAGACGTCCGAACATCACGTCTACACCTCCGCCCTGGCCACCGCCGATTTCGTGCACAAGCAGCGGCCGCACGGCACGGCCTTCGTCATCGGCGAAGGCGGCTTGCTCAAGGCCCTGAACGACGTCGGCTACGCCATCAGCCGCGAAAATCCCGATTACGTGATCGTTGGCGAAGGCCGCACCCTGAATTTTGAGCTCGTCGAACAGGCGCATCGCATGATCGCCCGCGGCGCGAAACTTCTTTCCACCAATTCAGACACCTGGTGCCCCACCGACTCCGGACCGCGCCCCGGCTGCGGCGCCATCGTTGCGCTGCTCGAATCCGCCTCGGGCGAAAAGGCCTATCACGTCGGCAAGCCGAATCCCTTCATGATGCGCGCCGCGCGAAAACGCATCGGTCTGCGCACTGAAGAAGTCACCATGATCGGCGACACCATGGAAACCGATATTCGCGGCGCCACCGATCTCGGCTTCCAAAGCATCCTCGTGCTCACCGGCTCCAGCACGCGCGACACGCTGAAGTCCTATCCCTTCACGCCAACCCGCGTCGTCGAATCGATCGCGGAGCTGTTGCCGCCGGCGTCGCGTTCCCTTGTCGCCGAGCTCAGCATCGCGTTCGATGTCCGCCGCGGCGCTCAACTCGAATAAACGTTCGGCGCGCCGGCCGAATCTTGCGGCTTTTCTCCGGTGCGCAACGGTGAGAGAATTCGCGCGTGCAACCCCGCGCCACGTTCGCGCTTGCGCTCGCCGCGATTTCGATTCTCGCGGTCGAAGCGCCTCTTTCTCTTCGCGCGCAGAGCGCAACGGCAATGTCGCCTGCGCCGTCCGCCGCCGTCGCACAACCAGCGGCGATTGGGCCGCGCGTCTTCCGCACACCGCCTGCGACGCTCGCCGCGCTGCGCGAGCGCATCGCCGCCGGAAATTTCAGCGATCCCGCGCTCGATCAATTGCGCGCCGACGCCGATCGCGCGCTCGCCCAAGCGCCGCTCTCCGTCATCGACAAGCAGATCGCTCCGCCCAGCGGCGACAAACACGATTACATGACCCTCGCTCCCTACTGGTGGCCCGATCCCTCGAAGCCCGACGGCCTGCCCTACATTCGCCGCGACGGCCAAACCAATCCAGAGATCCACAAAATTCCCGATCATCAGAGTTTCGATACTCTAACTTCCTCCGCTTACGATCTCGCGCTCGCCTACTACTTGTTTCGCGACGAATCCTACGCCACGCACGCCGAACTCCTCCTGCGCGCGTGGTTCCTCGATCCCGCCACGCGCATGAATCCGAATCTGCAATATGCGCAAGCCGTTCGTGGCGTCAACGAAGGCCGCGGCACCGGCCTGATCGAAACGCGCGATTTGGGCCGCGTTTGCGACGCCGTCGGTCTTCTGGCCGGATCGAAAGCCTGGACCGCTGCCGACGATTCCGGCCTGCACGATTGGTTCGCGAAATTTCTCGATTGGATGCGCACAAGCCAGAACGGCAAGGACGAAGCCGCGGCCACCAACAATCACGGCACGTATTACGACGTGCAGGTCACCACATTCGCGCTGTTCGTTGGCGACACCGACTTTGCGAAACAAGTATTGAGCGACGCGCGCACCAAACGCATCGCTGTGCAAATTTCATCCGACGGCAAGCAGCCGCTCGAACTCGTGCGCACCAAATCGCTCGGCTACAGCACCATGAATTTGACCGGACTCTTCGAGCTTGCGCGCCTCGGCGATCGCGCCGGCGTCGATCTCTGGACGTACGAATCGCCCCAAGGCGGCAGCATCCGCAAAGCGCTCGATTATCTGCTGCCCTTCGTCGACGGCGACAAGAAGTGGCCCGATGCGCAAATTATAGATTTCGACGCGCACGAATTCACGCCGCTGCTGCTGATCGCCAGCGAAAAATACGGCGACCCTCATTATCGGGAAGTGGCATTGAAGATCGATCCCGGCGTCGTTCGCGACGTCGACGCTTTCCTGGTTTCTTGGAAGCCCGCGCCGTAATCCCGTTCGCGCGTTCCGCAATTTCGCTTCGCGCCGGCAACGGCCCACCCGATTGCGGACGCTCAGATTTCTCAGGACGCGTGCGGCCCCGTTTGCTGCAAGCGGCCGGCGGGCCCAGGATTCCGGTGATCCCGGCCTTTCATCGCATACAGCGCCACATCCGCCGCGGCCAACAAACTCTCGATCGTCTCGCCGTTTTTCGGATAACTGGCAACGCCCGTGCTGACGGAAAGTTTGGGATCTCCGCCATCGTTTGCAAAACTGTGGCGAATGCGTTCGGCCACAAGCGTCGCCGCTTCGGCCTCGGTTTCCGGCAGCACCAGCGCAAACTCATCGCCGCCGAAGCGCGCCGCCGTGTCGATGTCGCGGCAGCCAATCGACAGCGCATCGGCCAGGCGGCACAGCGCGTGGCTGCCGGTCAGATGACCGTAACGGTCATTGATTTTTTTCAAATGGTCGAGATCGAAAAGCAGCAGCGCGAACTCGCGCCGCGTGCGCCGCGACCTCTTGATCTCGCTGTCGAGCACGTCGACAAGTTGCCGGTAATTCGCGAGTCCCGTCAGAGAATCCTTGGCCGCCTGCTGGCGCAAGTGGCTTTCGAGCTCGCGCTGCTTGGTCACGTCCTCGACGATGATCTCGAATCCGTCTTTCTTGCGTTGCGCGCCTTTCACCTCGCGGCCGCTCAGCCGCACCTTCAGCGGCGTGCCGTCTTTTTTCGCCCAGTCGATTTCCAGAACGTCCGGCTGGTCTTCTTCCCCGTAGTGCCCGAGCAATTGTTTGCGCTTGGCCGGATCGCCGATGACTTCTCGCGTCAAATTCACGCTGAGCAGTTCTTCTCTTGTCGAATAGCCAAGCATGGTGATCAGCGCCTGATTGACGTCCAGAAATCCGCCGTCCGAATTGCAGCGGCACATTCCGTAAGTCAGGTTCCCGACCAGCGCGCGGTAGTGAGCTTCGGAGTGGCGCAGTTTTTTTTCCGCGCGATCGCGCTGCCCGCGCAATTCTTTTTCGCCCAGCGCGCGTCGAATCGCGATCGGCAAATGGCTGGCATTTTCAATCTCGATGCACTCCGCCACGCCTGCCGTCACAAGCTCTGCCACCTGCTCGCGTCCCAGCGTTTCCGTCAGGTAGATCACCGGGATTCGCCCTTCCTTGCCCTCGAACGATTCGTGCATCTGTGTGTCCCACCAACCGGGAACTGGGTACCTCGCCAGAATCACGTCGTAGTTATTGGCGTCCATCTTTTCGGCAAATTGCTTCGCGCTCGCGACCATCTCGGATTTAATTTCAGATTGCGTGTGCTTCAATTCGTTCAAGCAGCGCGCGACCTCCGCGGCATCGTCGTCCACAAAAAGCAGGCGCAGCACGGGCTGCCGCAGCAGAGCCTTGCCTCTTTTCGAGGCGATTCGCTGCCTTCCTTTCAACGCCATGCGCGCGTTTGCACTCGACATTATGGGCGCGGGGCGAACCAACACTTTCGCGGCGAGTTGCTCTCGCAGAACTACGAAGTGCTACGTATCGCCACCAGTATCAGAGTAGTATGTGCGTCGCTGTGCGATAGAACTTTTTTGGAGGGCGTTTCAGAGTGAAACAGTGGAGTTTTGCCGCGGAACTACGCTAATGCCATCGAACGCGAAACACTCGAAGAACCGCTCTTCCGTCAAGCCGTCCGGCGCAGAAAACCTCCCGGCTATTTCTAAGCGCCATTCTGACGCCGGGGGCCGGTACGGTCGTTCGTCGCCACAAAGCGGGCTGCGTCTTGCTCTTGCCCCGATAAGCTTGGGAGTGGGGTGCCCGCTCGGGGACTGTTCGACGCCATACGCACCGGCGCCCAGCATCAAGGCTATATTTGACAATAGAGCCAAACCCGAAAACTGTTCTTTTTCGCACACCCTGCGAAAATCGCGGCATGCTGCCAAAATGAAGGAAAATTGGTGCCCGGGGTGGGGGTCGAACCCACACGACGCGTTAGCGTCAGGGGATTTTAAGTCCCCCGCGTATGCCATTCCGCCACCCGGGCTGTGCACAAACAACCGTATACTAATGAACGAGTTGCTTACAAGACTGGCATCTCGGCGCGTGTCGCGTTCTTGACGCTAACGCCTGACGGCGCGACGCCGCGGCTCCGGCGCGGGCCCCAGCCGCCGGCCGCCAGCAACTTGGGTCCGCCATGACGACGATAAGCCAGCGCGCGCGACATTCCGGGCTCTACGCCGCCGTGGCCCTGCTCGCCGCTTCCCTGCTTGCTTCCCCAAGAGCGCGCGCACAGGGCGGCCCTCCCCTACTCACCAACGACCCCGGAACTCCCGGCGCCGAAAACTGGGAGATCAACGTCGCCGCGATGCCCGTCCTCACCCGCGACGCGCACAACTACCAGCTTCCGCAGTTTGACATCAACTACGGCATCGGCTCGCGCATTCAGCTCACGCTCGAAATTCCTTACGTCGTCGCAACTTTCCCGGGCCAGCCCCATGCCACCGGCTGGAGCAATGCTTTCCCCGGCGTGAAGTGGCGTTTCATCGACGCGAAACACGGCTGGAACGTCTCCATATTTCCGCAACTCGAGACCGGCGGCGCTTCCGGCGACGTGCGCAAAGGCATTGCCGATAGCGGCACGCGATTTCTCCTCCCGCTCGAACTCCAGAAAAATATCGGCCCCGTCGAACTCAACGCCGAAGCCGGCTATTATTTTCCGTTCCACGAAACGAATCAGGGCCACGAAGAACGAATCCTCGGTTTCGCCGCCGGCCATCAATTCACCAAAAAATTGGAAATCATTGGCGAGATTTACAACGACTCCGCCATGGGCGCCCTTCCTCACGACACCACCTGGGACGCCGGCGGCCGCTACGAATTTCACAAAGGCCTGATCTGGCTCGCCATGGCCGGCCGCAGTTTCAGCGGCGCCGCCAGCGGCGAACCCACCTTCCTCGGATATTTCGGCATCCAGATTCTGCTCGATCACAACGGCCGCTCACTCCACTCCGATGAGTGAAGTTTGTGGAATGCCGCAGCCGATCTCGACGCCAGAGCGCCGGCCTTCACAGGTCCGCGCACTCGCGAACGCACTTTTTTCTAGTTGGCGAGCGAAATCGCGGGCTTCCCCGCCAATCGCTCGTTGATATGTTCGCCCAGCCGATCGACAAAGCCGCCGGCGCTGCTGATGGAAGTGTTCAGAAGAACCACAACGCCATAATCGCCCGCAGGATTGAACGACGCAAAAGCGCTATACCCGCCGGTTGCGCCATTGTGCCAGTAGCTTCCTGTCGCGGCCTGGTAGATCCACGCAAGCGCGATGCCCATTCCCGGCGCGACCTCACCTCGAACCTCATGCGACTCGACCAGCGCGGCGGAGAGCGTCGTCGAAGTCGGCGCACTATTCGTCAGCGTGATCTTGTCCGGATGCAGATTTGCTTCGAGGTACAGAAGCATGTCCGCGGCCGTCGAGCGAATCGCTCCGGCGCCGGCCAGCGCATCCTGATCCCACGCGCGAGCCGGGTGATGATTTCCGTCGTATCCGGGAATGAATCTCGCTTTTTGTGCGTCCGATAGCCAGATGGTCGTGTCTGCGAGGCCCAATGGCCCGGTGATTTCCTGCTTGAGCAGCGCCGAATAGAGGATGCCGGCGCGATCCGCCAACGCTTGTCCCAGCAACCCAAAACCAAGGTTGCTGTAAAGAAACGGCGCATCGGCCGGCCTTGCCACGCCATGCTGGCCGATAAACGCGTAAAGATTTGCCGCGCTGTAATCGGCATAGGGATTCGTTTTATCCGCGGGATTGAAATTGTCGGGCATGCGCGGCAATCCGGAGCGCTGCGTGGCCAGCTCGAGCAGCGTGATTTCATCGCCTGCCGGCTTGGCCACCGTCCCGGGCGGCAACAATTCGCGCACCGGCTCATCGTAGGTCACTTTCCCCTGCTCCACCATTTGCGCCAGAATCAGTCCCGTAAATGTCTTGGTAATCGAGCCAATTTCAAATATCGAGTCGGGCTTGGCCGTGCCGTACGCGAACACGCGCGTCACGCCATGCTGCACCACGCCGATCGCAACGCCCGCGTCCGTGTCCGGCGCAAGTTGTCCACTCTTCAGCGCCTGCGCGAGGTCCGCGTCCAGCACCGCCTGCAGATCAGCCACGGCAACCGGAGCCATGGCTGGATCAAATGTCGGCGGAGGAATCGGCGCGGCGGTCAGCGCGGCGAATTGCCTTGCGAAGTTCAACTCGATCGCGGCGCCCTGGTTCCACGTCCCGAGAAGCGAGTCTCCGCCCCCCGATAGCGTGCCGCTCCAATGGCCTTTAACCGCCGGAACGTCGAATGAGAAGTTCCCCTGGCTGAACACAACATTCGCGCACAACAGGCCCACGGCGTGCTGATCGAGGCTGTCGAGTGTGCAAGTCTCGTGCCCCGCGCTGTCGCTTTTCACCTGGATCTGCACGCGAAGAGATGTGCTCCCCGCAACGATCGTTCCCAGCCAAATTCCGTCCACGGGCGACGGCTTCGCCGCGGGCACGAACGCCTGGTGGCCGGCCGTGTCGCGCGTGAAGACCAGCGTTTGCGGATTTCCCTGGCTCCACGTTCCGGACAGTGAGTTGCCGCCGCTCTCAACGGTTCCTTTCCATGAGCCGCCCACCGTCGGCACCGTGAAACTCAGCGCGCGCCCGTCGAACTGGAATTCCGAGCACGGAATTCCCGCCGCGCCCTGATCCGGACTATCGAGCGTCCCGCCAATCGCGCCGTCCGCGCCAACCGTCAGATGCAGCTTCAGGTGTAGCGATCCAAGCATCCCAATGTAGTCCCCCGCGAGCGTCGGCTTCTGCTGCGCCGAAGCCGTGGACGATCCCAGCCCAAGCACCATCGCCAGCAGCGCCAATGTCATCCCCCAGATTGCGGAACGTGCGGCCACAGTTCCCTCCATCATGCCTGGAATCTCCTTGTCCCTTCGAGTGACCAGTTCATCGAGCGCCCATGAAAACTGCGTGCCCATGAGCCGATTTTGCGCATCGAACCTTCGCCGTACATCCGGCTCCATTCGTGCTAACTCCGCCGAGAAGCGTCACCACACCTTCCGAAGATTCCGAAGTCCCTCGAGATAATCGTCCGTTTCCAACCTGTTCGTAACTCCAAATTCCGTCAGAATCGTCATCATCTGCCCGACAGGCAGCCCTGCCAAATCAGCCGCTTTCCCCAGCGACGCTTCGCCCGCTTTATATCGTTCCACCGCCAGCAGCATTCTTCCCCGAGTGACCAGGTCGCGCACCGCTTTCGACAAGTCGCTCCGTTCTTCCTTGCTGATCTCGCTCAAAAACTCGTAATTGTCCTGATCCATTCGGATGCTCATCGTTTTACTCATGGATTCGCCTCCAACCTGACCTTCGCATCTTCAATTATGGAAGCCTTGTAACGCCCGTATCTTGCCAGCACCGCCAGTTTGGCCATCGCACTCTCAGGGCCCAATAGTCCCTTCTCTCTGCTCCGAATCAGAATGCCTATCGCGGTCGTGAACGCAATTCTCACAACCTTGCACGCATTGATTCCATTCTTGTCATCAACGGCCAGGAGTTGGGCCCTCTCATGGAGCGCAACTGCGATTGCCTCGGCCTCACCCTTGCCGAGGCCGAAATCCGCCTGCAACTTACGGACCAGCCTCCGATCCTTCACAGCCACCACTCTGATTCTTGACTCATCCAAAGCCTTCCGAATTACCAATCCATCCAACGTTTTCTTCGACCCGCAACACTCCCGCTCCACTTCGGCTGGAATAACAAACCCGAGTTTGCCGTCCGCCAGGAACAGGTCGAGCAACTCGGCCTTCGCTGTCAGAATCAGCGTAGATGCGTCGAGAACAATCATTATTACACAATATGACGGACGTCATTATAACACAGAAACGCTGGGCGCGATGCATCTCGTGAAGCCGTCGCACCCGCGGGCCACCATGCGCGCTCCGTTTCGAATGGCGATCCACAGGAAACGTATTCGAACTGTGGATTTCTGTTCGAATGGCTTAATAATTATATTGACAGTGTAGTACTCTACGTGCTATGCTCCCGCATGACCATCGAACGGCACTTCCCGCCCGCAGATTCCTCGGTGAAGGACGGCCGATTCGCGCTACGCCGCGCCGGTCTTTTTCACGTCTCGCCCCGCAACCCTTCCAGAATCAACACTTCTGAAAAATCGCGTTTTAACCCCAGTAGAATCAACACTTCTGGCGCAAAGGACTTAAAGTTCAATCATTTCAACACTTCTGAAAAACACCCCGGGGGTAGGGGGGTGCGCCCTCCCCGACGAATCGATTTTTTGAATGAAAGGAGCCTATGAACATGAAAACCAAGACCGCACGGAAATCAGCAAGCCGCAACATCGCAAGGAACCCGCAGAAGCTCGCCGAAAGCGCCATGTCCGACGCGCGCTGTAAATTCAAGTTCGCCGACGCGCGCTCCTGCGGCATACCACGCTGGAAAGGCCATGCCTCTTACTGCCTCTTCCACGCCCGCCAGGAACAGCAGCTTCTCGATGCCGATCGCGTCGGCACGGAACTCGCCAGTCTCTCCGGCGAATTTCGCACAACCACCGATCTCAATCACGCCCTCGGCAAACTTTTCGCCGCCGTCGCCCAGAATCGTATTCCTCCGCGCAACGCCGCCGTGATCGCCTACATCGGTCAACTCCTGATGCAAAGCCTCTCTGGCGTAGAGCGAGAGATCAAACACGCCGACGGCTACGAAGCCTGGGACGACACCATCCGCCGCACTCTCGACGCTGAAGAAAACGAGGAGGAAGAAGAGGACGACGACGAGGCGGGTGATGGCAAGTAAACCATTGCGCCCACGCCGAGCCGCCCTAACGAAGCAACGATTACCCGCGAGAGCGCGTAGTATATTGTCTCGCCGTCGCAGTCAGTGCCGGAGGACGCAAACTAGATGAGCGCGCAGACGAAGAAGACTTACAAGATTGCGGTGATCGCGGGCGATGGCATTGGCCTCGAAGTCGTGCCGGAAGGCATTCGCGTTCTCGAGGCCTCCGCACGGCGCTTCGGCTTTTCGCTTGCCTGGCACAATTTTGATTGGAGCTGCGAAAGGTTCGTCGCCACCGGTCTGATGATGCCCGCCGACGCGCTCGATCAGTTGCGCGCGTTCGACGCGATTTTTCTCGGCGCTGTCGGGCATCCGCGCGTGCCGGATCACGTTTCGCTTTGGGGACTTCTGATTCCGATTCGCCGCGCGTTTCGGCAGTACGTCAATCTGCGACCCGTGCGCCTATTCCCCGGCGTCGAATCGCCGCTGAAAAATTATCCGCCGGGCCGGATCGACTTCTGCGTGGTGCGCGAAAACAACGAAGGCGAATATTCCGAAATGGGCGGCCGCATCTATCGCGACACGCCCGATGAATTCGCCATCCAGGAAACCATCTTCACGCGCCGCGGATCGGACCGCATCATTCGCTACGCCTTCGAGCTGGCCCGCACGCGTGCGAAACATCTCACCTCCGCCACCAAATCGAACGGCATCATCCACACCATGCCCTTCTGGGACGAGCGCTTCGCCGCCGCCGCAAAAGATTTCCCCGATGTGCGCACCGACCAATTCCACATCGACATACTCGCCGCGCATTTCGTGAAGCATCCCGATTGGTTCGATGTGGTGGTCGGCTCGAATCTTTTCGGCGACATTCTTTCCGATCTCGGTCCCGCCGTCGCCGGCTCAATCGGCATCGCCCCCTCGGCCAATCTCAATCCCGAGCGCGAATTCCCTTCCATGTTCGAGCCCGTGCACGGCTCAGCACCTGATATCGCCGGAAAAGGCATCGCCAATCCCATCGGCCAAATCTGGAGCGGCGCCATGATGCTGCGCCATCTCGGCGAACCCGCCGCCGCCGATGCCGTCGAGCGCGCGATTGAGACAGTCCTCGCCACAGGTGGCCCGAGAACTGCAGACCTCGGCGGCAAAGCAAACACAAAAGCAGTAGGGGAGGCCATCGCCGCCGAAACTTCGCGCTAATACTCTAAGGAAGGGAAACCCCGAATTGACCGCGCAATCGAATGTCGCGCGAAGAAGCGCCGACCATCACATGAATCGTTCCCGGCAAAATCGTCCAGGCGTGCGTCGCGACATCCCAATACGACACCGCGCGGGCATCAAGTGTGAATTGAACATGCGCCGTCTTCCCCGGATCGAGCGCCACTTTCTGGAAGCCCTCAAGTTGTAGCGGCGGTTCCGGAACAGCGGAACGCGAAGGCAGTCCGAGATACAGCTCCGCGACTTCAGCGCCCGCCACAGTTCCGGTATTCGTGACGTCGCATGAAACCGTCACCGTCGAATCCGTGGCGCCGCCAAATTGCGCATGATCGGGCGAGATCTCGAGGTGATCGTACGAGAACGTGGTGTAAGAGAGGCCGAAGCCGAATGGAAACAACGGCTCGACCTTGTGCTCGTCGTAATAGCGATAGCCGACGAATACGCCTTCGCTGTAATGCGCCTGGCGATCGACGCCGGGCCATTGTTCGGGCGTGTGCGCTGGAGCGTCTTCCACGCGCTTCGGGAACGTGATCGGCAGCTTGCCCGATGGATCGATGTCGCCGAAGAGCACGGCCGCAACGGCGTTGCCGTCCTCTTCGCCGGGATACCACGCCTCGAGCAGCGCCGGCACCTGATCGAGCCACGGCATCAGGATCGCGGAGCCGGTCTTGAGCACCACGACGGTGTGCGGATTTGCGGCGGCCACGGCGGCGACGAGAGCGTCCTGATTGCCTTCGAGCGTCAGCAGATGGTCTTTGCCCTCGGTCGCGTGGTCGCCCACCATCACGATGGCCACGTCGGCCGAGCGCGCAAGATCGGCGGCCTTGGCAGGATCGCTGCCGTCGGCGTAGGTGACGCTCACGCCGGTTCCAACGCGGCCCTGAATGCCGTCAACGGGTTTGACGCTATAGAGCGCGACGACGTGGGAGCTGCCGCCACCGCCGGTGTTCGCCTCCCCCGCATACGGCCCGATCACCGCGATCGATTTCAAGGCCGAAGCGCGCAGCGGCAGCAGCTGCCCGGAATTTTTCAGCAACACCATGCCCGCTTCTGCGATGCCGCGCGCGGCCGCGCCGTCTTTCTGCGCCGGAATCGCTTGCGGCGCCGGCGGATGATCGAACAGGCCGAAGCGCATCAGCGTGCTGAAGCGGCGAACGAGCATCTGGTCAAGCGTGGCCTCGGGCACTTCGCCAGACTGCACGGCGGCTTTGAGAGGATCACCGAAGTAAAGGCCGGTTGGCCACTCCATGTCGAGGCCGGCCGTGACCGCCGGCACGATGCTGTGCGTGGCCCCGAAATCGGAGATCACGAAGCCCTGGAAACCCCAATCGCCGCGCAGAATCTGCGCGAGCAGCGTGGGGTTCTCGCACGCGAACACATTGTTCACGCGGGGATACGCGCACATCACGGAGGCGGCGTGCCCCTCTTTGATCGAAGCCTCGAACGCCGGCAAATAAATTTCGCGCAGTGTGCGCTCGTCGACGATCTCGTTCACCACGAAACGATCGGTCTCCTGATTGTTGGCGTCGAAGTGCTTTACGTTGGCCAGAATTCCCTGGCTCTGAATTCCGGTGATATTGGCAACCGCGAGGCGCGCCGTGAGAAACGGATCTTCGCCGTATGCTTCAAACGTGCGGCCATTCTGCGGGAGGCGGGCGATGTTCACGTCCGGTGCTTCGAGCAGACTGTTGCCGATATCTTTGGCTTCCGCGCCGGCGATCTCGCCATAGCGCTGCGCGAGATTCACGTCCCAGGTGGCCGCGAGCGCGATCGGCGAAGGCAGCGCCGTGGCCGGAACTTGCTTGCCCGCGCCGCCGGGTCCCGCGCCGGCGGGACCATTGGTGATGTGGAAGTCGGGGATGCCGAGGTGCGGGATGCCGGGCACCATGCGGAACTGCGTGTCGTTATGCACTCCATGAACTTGAGAAATTTTCTCGTCGAGCGTCATTTGCGCAACGAGAGCTTTGGCGCGCGCGTCGGGATCCTGCTGCGAGGTGGCCGGAATGGCGACGATGAAAGCGGCCGCGGCGGCGAGAAGCATCAACGCGCGGCGAATTGAGACGCGGCGCGCCGCGCGAAGATCATGCGCGGGCCCACGGCTTCGCCAGCCGGCGATCGGGGCCGTGCTGCTGCGCGCTTCGCGGAATCGGATTCGCATGATCACTCCTCAAGAAACGGAGACGGCGCGCTGCTTGCGTTTTATGTCGAACGATTGAGACGCGACGAAATATCTTTGGCGGCGCTTTTCACCGAGGCGGCGAACGACGGGATTTTGTCGCGGCTGATGCGTGTGATCGGTCCAGAGACACTGAGGGCCGCCACAATTTTGCCAGAGTCGTCCAGAATCGGAGCGGCCACGCAGCGCGCGCCGAGAACGGCTTCTTGATCGTCGAGCGCGAAGCCCTGGCGGAAGATCTTCGCGAGTTCTTTGCGCAGCCGGGCGGCGTCGGGAATGGTGTGGTTGGTCACGCGCTCGAAGCTCAGAGAGGCGAACATCTCCTCGCGTTGCTCGAGCGGAAGAAACGCAAGCAGCGCCTTGCCCAGGCCGGTGCAATAGAGCGCGCGGCGCATGCCAACCTGCGAGCCCATGCGAAACATGTGGCCGCTTTCGATGACGTCGAGATAGAGAATTTCGTGGCCGTCGATCACCGCGAGGTTGACGGTTTCCTTGGTGGTGCGCCACACCTTTTGCAAAGCTGGGCGGCTGACTTTGCGAAGCGTGGCGTGGAAGGAAATGCCGGCGCCGAGATGCGCCAAGCGCGGGCCGATGACGTAGGCTCCGCTATCGTCGCGAAACAAGTAGCCGGCGCCTTCAAGGTGGGCCAGAAAACGATAGGCGGTGCTCTTGTGAATGCTGGTCTGCTGGGCGATCTGGCGCAACTGGAGGCCGGTGGGCGAGCTATCGAGAGCTTCGAGAATACGAAGCACCTTGCCCACAACACCAACCGGGGCGGCTTTGGACTGTCGAGCTCGAATCATGGCGTGGACGGCGGATCGTGGAATTGGCTCAAAAAGGGGAAGCAGACCCGCGAAGCTCGGATCCGGAAGCAGCAATCCGCCGGAGGTTCCTTTCTAGACCGCGGTGCGCGGCATTTTTAGAAACTAAAATGCAAGTTTTCAGTTCTAAATCGAGAGCGCGCGGCGCGCACCGCGACACTGTTTTATATGTTGAACCGGGGGGAAGCAAGGGAAATCTGATCGGCCGGAGGGCGCGGGCAGCGCGTCCGCGGACGGTCTATTTCAGGATCCGAAACGGTGATTCTTTACGTTGAATCTTGCGGAAATTCTTGATACAAGCCTCTTGCGTGAACCGCGATCACGCCGCGCCGCAAGCCACCGGCGACATTCGGCAGCCGGGCACGGCGGCGAATTTGGCTTTGGAGAGCTTGCAGCACCCCAACCACGGTCCGTCCGCGAGAATGCGCCTCACGGCCACCCCTCATGGACGCCCTGGGAAACCTGCAAGGACCGCCGGACGGGCAGCGCCGAACCTCCTAGCGGCGCTGCCTTCTCGGTGGGGCGGCCGAGGCGGGACAATGATTGCGAAGTTCGCGCGCACGCCGGCAGGCGAATCCGATACAATCTGCGGCGCTCAGGTGACGGGCGCAGCAACGTGAAGGACGTACGCGCGGGGCTGCGGGTTCGCTCGGGCGCGTTGAGTTAGTTTGATAGAGGGGGAAAAGGCGCTCGCCGCCGCGTCGTCGGCCGGTGCGCTGTGGCGCCGAATGCCATGGACCTGGGACTCGCGGGCAAGATTGTAATCGTTACAGGCGGCGATAAAGGTATCGGTGGCGGAATCACCCGCGCTCTGGCGCAAGAGGGTGCGATCCCCGTGATTGTCGCGCGCGACACCGCCGCCACCGCCAAGATGCAGGCCGAACTCGCCGCGGCCGGATCGAAGAGTTTCGCGGTGATTGCCGAGTTGTCCGTTCCGGAAAATTGCGAGCGCGCGGTGAAGGAGACGCTCGCGGCCGCGGGGCGCCTGGACGCGCTGGTGAACAACGCGGGCGTGAACGACGGCGCGGGACTCGAAAAAGGAAATCCGAAACTGTTTGTGGCCTCGCTTGAGAAAAATCTAGTTCCCTACTATTGCATGGCGCACTATGCGCTGCCTTCGCTGAAAGCGGCGCACGGATCGATCGTGAACATCGGCTCGAAAGTGGCGGTGACCGGGCAAGGAAATACCTCGGGCTACGCGGCGTCCAAGGGCGGGATCATGGGGCTGACGCGCGAGTGGGCGGTTGAGTTGCTGCCTTACGGCATTCGCGTGAACAACGTGCTGCCGGCCGAAGTGATGACGCCGCTCTATGAGCGCTGGGTGAATACGTTCCCGGATCCGAAAGCCAAACTGGCGTCGATCATCTCGAAAATTCCGCTCGGGCGGCGCATGACCACGCAGGAAGAGATCGCGGCGATGGTGGTGTTTCTGATTTCGGAGCGCTCGAGCCACACGACGGGGCAACACCTGTTCGTGGACGGCGGCTACGTGCACTTCGATCGCGCGCTGACTTAGAAAGAGGTCTCGATGGCATCGAGTGAAACAGGATCGCGGCCACTTTTTCCGTCGGGCAATCTATTTCCATTCTTCCTGGTTACGGCGCTTTTCTTTCTGTGGGGCATTCCCAACAATCTGAACGACGTTTTGATCCGGCAGTTCATGAAGTCGTTCGCGATCTCGCGATTCGAGGCAGGACTGATCCAGTTTGCGTTTTATTTGGGGTATTTCGTGCTGGCGATTCCGGCCGGCCTATTGATGCGCAAGCTGGGGTACAAGGCGGGGTTCATCACCGGCCTGATTCTTTTTGGGTCGGGCTGTCTGCTGTTCTGGCCGGCGGCGCTGGCGGGACGTTATTCATATTTCCTTCTTGCGTTGTTCGTGATCGCCAGCGGACTTTCGTTTCTTGAGACCGGCTCGAATCCGTTCATCGCGCAGTGCGGCGATCCCGAGACTTCCGAGCGCCGCTTGAACTTTTCGCAGGCGTTCAATCCGATCGGCTCGATCACCGGAGTGCTGGTCGGAACGATTTTCATTTTCTCCGGCGTGGAGCTGAACCCGCACCAGATCGCGGCGATGCAGGCCGCGCACACCTACGATGCCTATCTGAGGGTTGAGACGCTGCGCGTGATTCGCCCTTACGTGGTGCTGGGACTAGTGGTGCTCGCGTGGGCTGTGCTCATCGCGCGCACGAAATTTCCCGCCGTTGCCGGTGAGGCCGAATCGGACGGCGGAGATCGAGGAAACGCTCGAGACCTGCTCCATCAACCGCATTTCCTTCTGGCGGTGGTGGCGCAATTTCTCTACGTGGGTGCGCAAGTCGGCACGTGGAGTTATTTCATCCCCTACGTTCAGGACTACACGCACGAGCCGGAAAAAGTGGCGGGATATTTTTTGACGGGCACACTGGTGGCGTTCGGCGTGGGAAGATTCGCATCGTCGTACCTGATGAAGTTCATTTCGCCCAAGACTTTGATGGGAACGTACAGCCTGATCAATGTTGCCCTGGTGAGCGTGGGAGTGTTTCGACCGGGATGGACGGGGCTGTGGGCGATTTTTCTCACGAGCTTTTTTATGTCGCTGATGTTCCCGACGATTTTCGCGTTGGGATTGAAAGGGTTGGGAGCGAACACCAAGATCGCGGGCTCGCTGCTGGTGATGTCCATCATCGGAGGAGCGATTTTTCCGCCGGCCATCGGACTGATATCGGAGAAATTATCGAGCATGGCGCTGGCCTATGGGCTGCTATTGCCGGCCTACGCGTTCATTGCGTACTACGCTCTGCTCGGTTCCAAAGTGCGCTTGAGCGGGGAGGATTGGAAACGAGCAGAGACCATCGGGATCGGCGGAGAGGTCTAGGCCGGCGCACCGCATTCCATCCAGTTCGTGGAAGCACGCAGAGAATTCGATCGGTTGGAAAATTCAGCTGGAAAAAGTTGAACAATTTTTAGCGAGGGGAGCGAAAAATCGCCATGAAATCAAAGAAGATGACACGACGCGATTGGATGATTCGCACAGCATCGGGCGTGGCGGCCGGGGCCGTTTCTTTGCCGGCGCTGACGGCGGCGGCACGGCAGACGGCGGCGACGCCGCAGAGCGCGCCAGGAACTGCCGGTCAATTGCATCAGCTGGCGACGGGGGCAGGAGCGCAGCAGGCCGCTCCGGCAGGGCCGCCGACGGCGCAGGACCTGAACCGCGACGCGCGGATGAAGTGGTGGCACGAAGCGCAATTCGGAATGTTCATTCACTGGGGCTTGTACAGCCAGATCGGGCGGCAAGAATGGATTCTGGAGAACGAGGCGATTCCGATGCTGGAATACGAGCCGCTGGCGAAGACATTCAAGCCGCGGCCCAACATGGCGCAGCAGTGGGCGCGCGTGGCGCGCGACACAGGCATGAAATATATGGTGCTGACGACCAAACACCATGAAGGCTTTTGCAATTTTGACAGCAAGCTCACAAATTACAACGCCATGCAGCAGGGGCCGGGGCGCGATCTGGTGGCCGAATATGTGGCCGCGGCGCGCGCGGAAGGAATGCGTGTGGGTTTTTACTACTCGTTGATGGATTGGCACCATCCCGACGGAGCCAACTGTTTGACGGATCCAGCGGCGCGCGATCGATTTGTGACCTACACGCATGGGTTGATCAAAGAGCTGATGAGCAATTATGGAAAAATCGATGTGCTTTGGTACGACGTGGATTGGCCGCTGGACGCGGAGGGCTGGCAATCCGTGAAGATAAACGAAATGGTGTTCGGCCTGCAGCCGGACATCATCGTGAACAATCGCAACGGCATACCGGGCGATTTTTCGACGCCCGAGCAAACCATCCGCGCCGAAACCGGCGGGCGCGCGTGGGAAAGTTGCATGACGCTCAACGACAGTTGGGGCTACTCGCGCGCCGACAATAACTGGAAATCGCCGACGACCGTGCTCCGGAACTTGATCACGTGCGCGCGCGACGGTGGAAACTACCTGCTGAATATCGGGCCGCGGCCGGACGGCGCGGTTCCCGAAGATTCGGTGCACGTGCTCGAGCAGGTGGGCCAGTGGTTGGCCCGCAACCGCGACACGGTGATCGCCACGGACCTGTGCCAGCCGCGCCACTCGAATTACGCTTCGTTCACGCGCAAGGGCAACACGCTGTACATGCACGTGCATGCATGGCCGGGCGACTACGTGGCGATTTCCGGACTCACGGTTAGCGTGAAATCCGCGCGCATGCACGCGAGCGGTGAATCGGTGGCGTTCACTCAGGATAAATTCCGCACGAAACTTACGGGATTGCCGGAAGAAGCGCCGGATTATCCGCTGACGACCATCGAGATCGAGTGCGACGACGTGCCCATGCAAGACACGCTGATGGTGCGCAAGGACAAGCCGCGCGACGGCGTTGGGTACAACGGATAGCGTTCGTGCGAGGGCCGCAGCTGCGCGACAACTGCTATTCGCGGGCTACGCGGAAGTGATTTCGACTTCGACGGGGAGGCCTTCGCCCTTTCCACGCTGCGTAAGCCAGGCTGAAAATGCCTGAGCGAGACGCGCGCGGTCGACGCGCAGGCCGGCTTCGATTCGGCCGTCGGCGACGGGCAGCGTGTCGTCAAATTCGGCCGAGCCGGTGAAATTGCGCATGAAGAAAGCGTCCAGCCATTCGAGCGGGCAGGCGCGGCGCTCACCGGCGATCACGATATCAACCTTCAGTTTTTGCGCGTACATTTCGCGGCGAGTATAGCACTCGCCCGTGCGCGGCTAGTGCTTCTCGGCGATATCCACGGAGACGCGCGTCGACGCCCAATCGAGACGCAGCGTGCAGCCGGTGGCGGTCCCATCGAGGCCGATCGTGAAATCTTCAAGCGGCGCAGGAGGCGATGGCAGCGCGGAGATTTGCATATCCACGCGAGCGAAATCGAAACTCGCGCCGGGATAGGGAATTCCCCACTCGCCGGTTTTCTTGCTGATGATCAATTTCCAACTGTCCGCGTTCGGCAAGGCGAACAGCGTGTAGCTGCCGGCGGGAACGAGCGTGCCGCCGACGACGAGATCCGTATCGGTGACGAAAGTTGTGGCTTCGTTTGCGCCGACGCGCCACTCCGTTCCGTAGGGCACGAGGCCGCCATAGATCGCGCGGCCTCTCATGCGCGGGCTCGAATAATCGATGGTGAGCATTTTGCCGTCGGGGAATTTGTATTCCACATGCGCCGGCGGACTGGGGCGCTTGCTCTTATCTTCCGGCGGCTTGTTAGTCTGGTCCTGCGGGGTCATGTTCTCCTGGCTGTGCGCCGACGCGGCGAGCACGGAGAAACAAGCGACCAGCAACGTGGCGTAAATCGCAAATTTTCGCATTTCAATTCCTCCTGATGGACTCCCTTGGAAGTATACGCGCGCTTCGGGCGCTCGGCATATCGCTGCGCGAATCAGAGATCGGACGCGATGTCGGCGTCGATCGAAACGTGCGTATTGTCGAAACCGTTGATGCTGTATGCGGCTCCTTCGGCGCGCGAGAAATGGAAATAGCGGCTGATATTGTAATCCTCATCGAACGAGCCGAAGACGCGCTCGGTTTCTCCGCGATCGAAGCCGAACGCGGCGAGAGCGACGGGGCGGCCGTAGCCGCCGCCGAGAGAAACGTATTTTTCGACGAGTTCTTTGAGTTGCATGATTTCTAGATCCAAACGTACGCGCCGGAATCGCCGTATGGCGCGTTCAAATAGAAAAGATTGGCATCGGGCAATGCGCCGAGCGCGCGGCAGAGACGATCGGTGCCGTGCGCTGCGCAGAGCAATTCGCCGGGCGCTTCAGCGATGCGCTCGACGTGGTCGAGGCTTTCGACATCGCGCCGGGAGAACCAGAGCCACTTGGCGGGAGCGGCGCATACTTCGCAATCGCCGGCGAGGCGGCTGAGCCTCGATTCGATGGCCTGGGAGACTTGCGATTCAAGTCCGGCGGCGGCGAAATCCTGCGCGGCGAGAAAAAAATATTGCGAGACGCTCGAGCTATCGGGCTCAAACGCAGCGACGCGGCCGCGATAGTGCTCAAGCTCCGGTCCGAGCAAACCGAAAAGACACGCGCGGCACAGCGAAACTTCGGGGCGCCGCTGGCCCGGTTGCCTCGCGGCTTTTTTGCCGCGCAGATAGAGCGTGTCCGGCGCGAAGCCGGCCATCCAATCCTGCTGAGTTTCAAGATGCACGCATTCGGGAGGAACGCGCATGAGTCGCGCGAACCAACTGCGCGTGCGCGGTCGAAATTCGATGCCGGGATAGGCTTGTTCAAGACGGATGCGAGACATGATCGCGCCGATCGTTCGAGTCCGAACGCGGAAACTGCATCGTAGCAGATTGCGGCGCGGCGGCGCGCAAAATCCGTTATCATGAAATTGCGGGCTTCAAGCGGAGTCCGCACCGGAATTTTCGGGGCGCGCAGGCGCAATTTCGCGGCGCGGCTCCGATTTTTATTCGCCCACTTCTCGAGGAGGAACGTCATGGCACTGGCCGTCGGGCAACCCGCACCGGAATTCACCTTGAAGGATCAATCGCAAAAGGAAGTGAAGCTCGCGGATTTCAAAGGCAAGAATGTGGTGATCATTTTTTATCCGCTGGATTGGAGCCCAACCTGCACGAATGAGCACGCCTGCTTCGTGAGCGATTTGAAACTGTTTCAGAACCTTGACGCGCAAGTGCTCGGACTGAGCGTGGACAGCGTGTGGTCGCACAAGGCGTTCGCGGAAAAAATGGGAATCACATATCCGCTGCTGGCGGATTTCAATCCGCGGGGCGCGGTGGGCGAAAAGTTCGGCGTGTTTCACGCGGATAAAGGCATCACAGGGCGCGCCATCGCGATCGTCAACAAATCGGGAACGCTGGCGTGGTTCAAACAGTACGATTTTGGGACAGTGCCGGACGTGAAAGAAGTGACTGTGGCGCTGGGGAACGCGAACTAGCAGCCTCGGCGGCGGGCGGGAGAAGCGCCCAGTCCGCATCGCTGGAGATTAAAGCGAACAGAATCCGGCGCAGTTCGCATCAAATGAGGGCTCGGAGGAACCGAACAAATGTCGAATCCACCTGCCGTACAGCAACCGCAAGTGCAAATCAAGGCCGACGAAAAAGATTTGGTCGGCCAGTACAGCAACCTTGTGATGCTCTACCATAATGGCGAGGAATTCGCGCTGCACTTCATTTACATCTTTCCGAACGCGCCGCAGGGCAAGCTCGTCGCGGGATTGCTCGTGAGCCCGGGACACGCCAAGCGGCTCTGGCGGGCGCTGGGCGAAAATCTCACCAAGTACGAGGCGCAATACGGACCGATCCGCGAGATTCCGGAAGGACCGCCGCCGAAGGTTGGATTCGTGCAATAGGTGCGGCGCGCAGGCCACCTGTCCTAAAGTACAGTTTGGTCGCGGCAACGACTGTCCGGCGTGACAGGCGCGACGCGGGCCGCGCCGTGCTAGATTAATTTTATGCAAGCCGCGTGCTCACATTGCGGAACGCTGCACCGGCTGAACGACGCTCAGATTGGCGATCTGCGGCGGGTGCAGTTCAAGTGCACACAATGCGGGAAGCCCACGCTGGTCGAGCTCGAACGCCGGCCAGAGAGCACGCAGGTGGTTTCGCCGCTGCCGGCATTCGCGCGCGGAGCAGGAGCGCCGCGGCGCATCAGCGCCTACGAAGAAGCCGATAGCGACGTGCGCTTGCCGCCCGGCAAAGCCATCGCGATCACCGTGATCGGCGGACCTTCGCGCGGCGGCGTTTTTCCACTCGAAAAACCACGAATCATTCTTGGGCGCGCGGGCACGGACGTGCCGCTGGACGACGCGGGAGTCTCGCGGCGGCACTGCATGATCGAAGTGCGCGGCGACGTGGTGCGGCTGTGCGATCTTGATTCGACCAACGGAACATTTTTCGGCGAAGAGCGCATTCGCGCGGCGCAACTGCGGCACATGTCGGAATTCCGCATGGGCTCGAGCGTTTTGTTGCTGACGATTCGCTCGCGCGTCGACCCCGACTTTTAATACCGCGCCCACTGCGCGCGGAATTCCCGCCGCGAATTTCCCTCCATGCTGCGGTGCGAACATAGCCGCCTGAGATTCGTGCTACTGTAGCTGGCGATCGTCATGCCGGCCGTTTCCGCCATCCTGATCGCGCGCAACGAAGAATCCGAGTTGCCGCGAGCGCTCGAATCGCTCGAAGGCGTGGCGGACGAAATCGTGTTGGTGGATTCGGGCAGCACCGACCGCACCGCGGAAATCGCTCGCGCGGCGGGCGCGCGGGTTTTCGCGCGCCCTTTCGCGAACTTCGCCGATCAGAAAAATTACGCCGCCGCGCAAGCTTCAAACGACTGGGTGTTTTCGCTCGATTGCGATGAAGCGCTTACGCCGGAGCTGCGCGCTTCGCTGCTCGCCTGGAAGCTTGAAACTCCCGTGCGATCGGGCTACGAAATCGAGCGCATGACGAATTATCTGGGCGGATGGATACGCCATTCGGGGTGGTATCCGGACCCCATCGTGCGGCTCTACCATCGCGGGCATGGTCAATTTGTGGGAGCGATTCACGAAAGCGTGCGGCTCGATGGGCCCGCGGGGCGCCTTTACGGTCTTCTGCATCATTACAACGTTGGCACCTACGAAGAACATCTCGCGAAGATCGATGCGTTCACGACCATCGCCGCGGCCGAACTCCACGAACGCGGGCGGCAGCGCTGGCGCTCAGGAATGTACGTCGCCGCGCCATGGACTTTTTTTCAGCGCCTGGTGCTGCAGCTCGGGTTTCTCGATGGGCGGCGCGGCTGGATGATCGCGCGGACTTCGGCTCAGTATGTGTGGCTGAAGTATCGAAAGCTGGGGGCGCTGGTGCGCGCGAACGGCGCGCGGGAGCAAGCTAGACCGGAAACGAAGACCGGCTAACGCGGAAGCGGATTTCTGCTACGGTGAGACCTGAAGTGTGGTGGTAGAACCCTGGTAGGTGCTGTCTCCGCCATAAGTAGCCACAACTGAAGTGGCGCCGACGGGCAATTGCGTCACGGCAATAACTCCAGTGCCGTTCGGGGCAAGCGTGGCCGTGCCGAGCTGTTGACCGTTCGCGGTGAGCGCGACCGTTCCGGTCGGCGTCGTGGTGCCCGAATTGCCGAGCACAAGGACCGTGAACACGGTGTTGGAGGCGGAGCTGGAAAGAGTCGTGACGGTTGCGACGAGCGCCGCCGCCACCGTCACGGAACTCGTGGCGGACGCGGAGAGCGCATTGTTGTCGTCGCCGTTGTAAATCGCTTCCACTTTGTCCGCGCCCGTCGGCAAGCTCGTGGTCGTCAAGCTGGCATCTCCGTTGCCATCGAGAGCGCCTTCGCCCAGGACGACGGAGTCCGAGAGGAATGTTACGTCGCCGGTCGGCGTGGATTGACCCGTCACATGCGCCGACAGCGTGACCGGCGAACCCTGGCGTTGCGTGGAATCGGGCGCGGTCAACGTGGTGGTGGTTTGCGCCTTGCCGTTAAATACCGAATCCAAAAATCCGATTCGCAGACCGAGCCAACTCGTAAGATAAGCGACTTCGCCGTCATAACTCCCCGCCGCCTGTGAGTCGGGCCAAACTTTGATTCCCTGCATCGGCCAACGCGCGTCGTTATTGGCTTGCGACTGTTCGAGCGTGACGGCTTCCTGATTGATGGAGGCAAGCCAGGCCGTGAGCACCCCGTTGTTTTTGAGAGCGTTCCACTGCGTGGTGACGTCCGCCTTGAAGTCAGGGTCTTTGAACCATTGCGGGTACCAGGGATTCTGCGTCTGCATCCAGAGAACCGTTGGGTTCACGATGGGCGTTGCGGCGGCGTTACCGGAACTGTAGTCAAAATCCCAAACCGGGCCCATATAGAGCAGCGGATTGTCGATGTTCTTATAAAGATAGTCGCTGCTGAAAAATATGCCGCCATCGACGTTCCCCATCAGCTCATTGACGATGTAGAAGTTGACGGCGGAAGCTTCGTCGAAATAGCCGCGCCAGCCGAGCGTTGGATCCGTAAAGTTAGCAGCAAAAAGAGCGGTTTCCGCGGTGTCCACGTAGTTGGAAATGTAGGACGTTTGCTGAGGCACTTCCGGATCGGGAGTGAAATCCGGATCCTGTAGCCCGATGGGTATGTTGTGCGGCGTAAAGAATACAAAGGCCTCGTCTTCATAGTGATCGATTTCCATGAAATAGCCGCCGGTGATGTCGTCGGTGATATCGGTTTCCGCGAGTTCATTGATATTGATCCGGTGGCTATCGACGTTGACCTTCTCGATGAGCTGATAGTTGCCCTCATAAACGCCGTTCAGATACAGCTCGACAAAAAGCGAATGCGCCGCCCACGGCATGAGCGTGGATGTGCCGCTGGGAGTGGGCGAGTCGGCGGGAGAATTAAGATAACCGTTGCCGATGGGAATGCTGTTGGCCAGCGCGGACGCGGACCAATCGCGCAGCAGAGTCTTGTCGTCGTAGTTCGCCAGCAAGACTTAGGTCTTGCTCTTGTCGCAGGTCGGCTTCGCTTTCGTTCCGGTCACATAGGGACACGTAAGACCCATGGTGTTGAGCAGATCCAGGCTCGTGTTCAGTTTGAATTCGTAAGCGAGTTTCGGCATGTAGGCTGTGGAATGGCCGTGCACGTGGAACACGGCAGTGTCGTCCGTGTCGCTAGCGTTGGGGAGATAAGAAGTTTGGCCGTTGGCGGACGTAATCGTGATGGTGCCGGGGATATCGACCGTTTTGCTGACGATCGGTTGACCGCTTGTGTTGATTGTCGCGATGGGCAGATTGATTTCACTGGCGGCGGGCGCAAACGAAGGATTTGATAGCGAAACCGTCAGGGCCAGCGGACTCGAGATCTCGGCCACGCCTTCGACTCCTAGAACCGTCACGGAACTTGTGGCGCTGTTAACTTCCGGAGCGGCAGGAGGGTTCGTGTAAAAAAAAGCCGCCTGGTCGGCGGAGACCGAGGCGCTGAGGTTGATTGTTCCCGAACCATTGCCGGTCACCGTCAATGGGGAGACGCTGATGCCGGAAGGCAGTCCTGTCAGCGTGATGTTGGTCGGGCCGGTGTACGTGCTGCCCGCCACAGTAACATTGACGGGGACGTTCTGCTCGCCGGGGTAGATCGTGATCGCATTTGGCGTGGCCGTCACGGTTCCGGAGCCAACACCGATCTGGGTACCGGCCGGAGGGGGAGCTGCAGGTGGGGATGAGTTACCGGACGAGGCGCATCCAACCAAAACTGGGGCCGCAAGAAGTGGCAGCCACCGCAGAACCTTGAGGGCCGAAACAAAGTGTGACCGGTTCATGGTGCTCAAGATTTCAGCTATGAATTATGAGGACGCGCGAAATTCTACACCAATCTAGCGTCCATTGCATTGGCTGAATTGGACTCCGCCGAAGCGTCCGGCGGCAGGTTCCATGGAATTCCGCGTGCCCGGGGATGCCTGCGCAATATTTAAGCGTGAAATGTGCGCTACAGAACGATGTGCGTGTCGGTTCGCTCGATGCCTTCGATGGCCTGAATTTTTTCCATCACCAAATCGTCAAGCTCCGGCTGCGTTTCCACTTCGGCGTACGCGATAACGTCCGGCACGCCCCAGCAAGGTTGGGCGGTCAGCACTCCGGGGAGTTGCGTCAATTCGTGAGCGATCGCTTTGGAACGGCCCGCGCGCGTGTGGATCAGTATGTAGGCGCGAATCGTGCGCTTGCGAGGCTGCTGCATGAAGACCCCCACTGCTGCTAACGCATGTTAACCGGAAACGCCCTAAAAACCGAAACGCCGGCCGTCCCGGGTTCTCGGGAGGGCCAGCGTTTTGGCAACTGTTTGCGCCAGTTTTTTTTGCCTTCGCGAGTTCCTCCTATCCGTGCAGAGATTTTCCAGTTGCGGACGAGCCGCCGACGACCCAGCGCCCCGTTTGCTCCAGGAATTCGAGTCCTACGGCGTAGCCCTGCCCAGAGAGCGGCTGGCAATACGCCACGCGCGCCCGGGCGCGAAACGTTCCGGGCAGCGAGACAAAATCGAGATCTTCATTGGCCCGCCAACGCCGCACGCTGACGACGCGCACGCCGCGCGGACTGACGTTTTCGGTGAACGCCGTTTCGGTGCCCGGCGTTTCGGAATTGCCGCAAAGATGAACGGCCAGCATCATCGGAATCCTTTTTTCCCAACGCCCGAGTTCAAACGGTCTGACCACGTAGGCCTCGCTTCAAAATTTCGGTGACAACTCAGAGACATGCCGCGATGCGCGCCAAACTATTGACGGCCCCATCGCCATGACCCTTCATGCGGTACAGCGCGCTATCGGCTACGGAAAACAATTGCTCGATGTTCTCGCCGTCGCGCGGAAACACGGCCGCGCCGACGCTGCAGGTGATGCGCGGGAGCTCGCCATCCTGCGCCAGGCGGTCGCAGATGCGCCGCCCGACCGCGGCGGCGGCGTTGATATCCGCTTCGGGCAGCACCACGGCGAATTCGTCTCCGCCGTAGCGCGCCGCGGTGTCCATCGTCCGGCAACTGGTACGCATCTTCGCGGCCAGGCGTCGCAGTGCGCTACTGCCGACCAAGTGACCGTAACGGTCGTTGACGCTCTTGAGCGCGTCGAGATCGAAGAGCAGCAGAGAGAATGGCCGGCCCGTGCGGCGCGAGCGCTGAATTTCAGCTTCGAGCGTTTGCACCAAAGTGCGGTAATTGCCGAGGCCCGTGAGCGAATCGGTCACGGCGAGATGACGCACTTGATCGAACAAGCGGGCGTTGTCGAGCAACGCGCCGCCGAGCACCACGGCGTAGCTGGTAACCTTGAGCACCTGCGCGAGCGTGAATGGCGCGTCCAGCGAATTCTGGGACTGGCTGGCAGCCACGTGGCATGCGACGTTCAACCAACACGCGGCCCACAAGGCGTAGTCGAAGGCCGAGCGATCGTGGCGCAGGCGGCGCCGGCAAGCCATCGCGGCGAGCACGAAGAGAAACGCAGGAAGCAAATCCCAGGGACGCGCGATCAGTGCCAGCGGGTGAATCGCCGGCTCGACCGGATAACTCAGGAACGCCGCGCTGGTTAGATAGGCGACCACACCCACCACCACAAGCGCCACGAAAATTTCTCGGCTCGGTTCGCGCGAGCTGGGCAGCCGCTTTTCGACCGTAAGCCCGGCAAGAATCAGCACCGCAAGCAGCGTCCGGCTGACCATCCAGGCCAGCGGAATGTGCGATTGCGCAGGCAAGCCCGACGCGAGCACGCTGTAAAAGCCGAACACGGTGATGGTTTCAATCAGGCCGGCCAGAACGAAACCGAAAGCCAGGATCAGCGTCAGGCGATCGTGCGTGCCGCGGAAGCGCACCAGGGCGTTGGCGGCAAACGTGAAACCGAGCAAGCTGCCGACAATCTGCAAATAAGAAAATAGAATCGGATCCGAGGAGAACGGTTCGCGCCGCAGCCACGTCACCAAGGCGATGAAGGCGATCGCGGCGACGGCCGCAAGCGGCCAACGAAACGCGCGAATCACCCGACGAATTGCGGAAAGCTCGAACACCAGATCCCCCAGCTGCTACGGCGAACTTAATCTCAAAATGCAACAGCGCCATTTAGTGCAACCAGAGTGCCGAAATTTGGCAAGCGGACGCTAGGCGTGTAATATGCTGAAAATGCAGCTACTTACGCGAATGAGTAAAAGAGGTTAGTAACCGTCGGGGCAAACTATCCCACAGACCTTGTGTATTTTGGTGACCAGATCGGTCGGCGAGTACTCAGCGGCGGGCGGCAGGAAGCTCTGATGCGGGCCGAAACTGAACGGGATGAGGAGCGCAGAACTATCGGGAAACGACGGCGAAAATGGGCGCGCGACGCTTGCAGCGGCGGCTGGAGACTGAAACCGCGCACCCCCGGTAGTCCGGAAATTCGATTAGAGAAATCGCCCGCCGTCGGATTGGCGGTGTGCTCAGGAACTCGACTGGCGAATTGCACACGGACGTGGTTGGGTGTAGGTTATCGGTCGGCCCGGAATCAAGGTGCGACTTCCAGTTTCGAGTCTGAGCTTGAAGAACGCGAGACGTTCTCGCGATCGGCAAGGCTAGTAGTCTCTCTTAAAGTTAGGATAATTGCCTCCGCATGTCGGATGAAGGTCAAAAACCTCCGGACAAGCAGACCTTAGCGTTCGCTCGCGACCGTCGTGGAGCGGTGCGTCACGAATTCAACGCCATGGCCAAGATGATCGATCCGAAATCTGGGGCGCCTGTCGAAATGCGCGTGCGCGATCTGGCCCTGGGCGGGTGCCGCGTGGAGACGGCCAATCCATTCCCCGTGGGACAGCTGACGAAGATACGCATCACGAAGGAGACGCAATCCTTCGAGGCCGTGGCCAAAGTCGTCTCCGTGCAAGCCGGAAAAAGCATGGGGCTGTTATTTTCCGGAATCGAATCTGAGCAGCGTCGAATTCTCGAAACGTGGCTGGCCCAGACCGTCGGCTCCCAGGAGAATGCCTGGCGGGAATCCAACCGCCGAAGGAGTCAGCGAATCCTCCTGCGCGTTCCGGTGATTGTCTCGGGATATGACGCTAACAAAATCCGGTTTAAGGAGAAGACCTTCACCGATTCGATCAGCGCGAACGGCGCCCTGGTTCTGCTCGCGGCGCCGGTCACCAAGGGCCTGCGTCTGGCTCTCTCGAAAGACCCGGAAGGAACCGCGCTCGATTGCGTCGTGGTCTATGTCGGCCGGCGTCAAGGCGCCGAGGTCGAGATCGGCGTGAAGTTCGCGCAGCCCAATCCAGTGTTCTGGGGAGTGTCCTTCCCGCCGATTGACGACTCGACGCACCGTCCGTGAGCGAAATCCCCGTTTGAAGTTCGCTTGCGTCAAGCAAGACTGAAGAACAGTCAGATGTTCAAACTGTGGGTTTGGGCGCGCGCGGAGGCAGATCGCGCACCTGTACCGTGTCTTCGATATTAGCGCCGCGATAGCGATCTGGAATTCTTCCCGAAATATGTGTCTGTGACTCGCCGATGGCTAGATCCGAGCGCGTGGCCGGCTCCGCCGGACTCCGCGGCTAACGTGAGCTACGGTGCTTGCCAATCGAGAGAGTAGATTTCCTGGGTGCCGGTGTCGCGCAGGAGAAGAGGCGAATCGTCGGGAGCCATGCCTAGCCAGATACCGTAAGAACCTGTTTGCGGAAAGTTTTTCAGATCGGCCACTCGTTCGAGCTTCCGGTCGCTGATGCGCACGCGCATGACGGACGGCTGATCTTCCTCATGTAAGAAGTAGATATACTCTCCGCTTTTCGACCAGTTGGGGAACGCCATGCTGATCGTCGCGATCTCCTGCCACTTTTGAGTGGCAAAATCGAAAAGCATCAAGCTACGGGAATCGGAAGGCATCGCAACCATATAGCGTCCATCGGGAGACCAGCGCGGCGAGAAGAGGCCGCTTGAGCCGGGCAGGGTCGAAACTTGCTGGGTCTTAACGTCGAGGATCCGGACGCCGGCGTTCTGATCGGTTATACCACCCCCGAAGGCAATTCTGGTCCCGTCGGGGGACCAAGTCGGATCCCATTCATCCTCGGAATCTCCGGGCATCAGTTCGCGCGGCGTTCCCCCATCGGTCGAAACCATGTACAACTTCGATTTCTGGCCAGCCGAAAAGACATAGAAAACGATCTGCCGACCATCCGGGGACCATCTAGGCGCGAAGGCAGCGAGCGGCGGGTAGCTAAGCTGCATTCGCTGAGTACCGTCCACTTTGCTTCTCCACAGAGTTCCGTCCGGGTAGCTGACGTACGCCGCCCACTGCCCATCTTTAGAGAAGCTGACTCCATCCGCCGAAATTCCGGAAAGAAACGGAACGAACTGCGAGGAGCTTGCATCGTAGCGAGCCAGTTCCCCGCGCGCCAGCGTCCCCACCACGAACAGTTTCTTGCCGTCCTTGCTTGGCAGAGGCGAGGAGTAAGTCATCGGCCCGGTGGTCAGCTGGACGGGTTGGCCATCGGCTTTTCCAAACCAATTCCCCTTTTCGGCAAGAGCCCAGATATTGCCTCCCACCTGGAAAACGAAATATTTCCCATCCTCGGTCCAATTGCCGCAACATTCGCTGGGAGCAGTTTGCCAGCCGGGCAACAAGGGTTGCAGGCTCGATCCGTTGACCGAAACCTGCCAAAGCGAGTGCGCACGCGATAGTCTATCGCCGACACTGAATCGAATCACGGCGCCGTCCGGCGACCAGGCGACTTTGAAAACCCGGGCGGACGCGGAGGCCAGCTTGCGGGGTTCGGTGCCGTCACTCTTTGCCAGGAATAAATCACGTCCGTTGGCGTAAGCGATCGTTTGGCCGTCCGGAGACCAGGCAGCACTCTGTCCGACCGCATCTCCCAGTCTTTGAGGTGATCCGCCCAGCACGGGCACTCCCCAGAGTGGCCCAATAAATGACGTCTCGCCCACCTCGTTCGCGACCAGCAATGTCGACCCGTCGGGCGAAACGTTGAGCGGAACCATGGTCGGCGCGGGAACCGCGACGTGCGCTACCTCTCCGCCGGAGACAGACACCTGCGCGAGGCTCAAGCCCGCCGACGCATCCTCGCTAAAGTAAAGCCGTGCCCCGTCGGTCCCCACCAGATCCTTTGGATAGCTGTCGTGAGTAACCGCGACGTATCCCGACACCTTGGGCGGGGGCAGAGGACGCGATTGCAGATAGATCAACGCCGCGATGACGACGAGAACCACGCCACCGGCGACCGCGACTGACGGGCGTTTCCACCAAGGCCGCGGAGCGTTGGTGACGGCCGCGGCAACTGCGGATCCGATTGTCTCGGCCGCGGATGGAAGTGCGGCGGCAGCCGAAGAGATTGTGGCGGCGGATCGGCCCGAATCGGTGTCGCGCCGCAATCGCTTGAGGTCCGCTCGCAGCTCGGCCGCGCTTTGGTATCGCAGTTCGCGGTCCTTCTCGAGCGCCTTGTTGATGATCTCTTCGAGCTTCGGCGGGATTTCCGGATTCAGTCGAACCGGCGCGACGGGAGCACGGTTGAGGATGGCTTCGAAAATCACCGCGGAAGTGTCGCCGCGGAAGGGGAGCGAGCCGGTGCTCATTTCGTAGAGCACCACGCCGAAGGAGAAGAGGTCGGTTCGCGCGTCGAGTTCCCTGCCTCGCGCTTGCTCGGGAGACATATAGGCGACCGTTCCCAGCGCCGAGCCGGGACTGGTGAGTTGGGTCTCAGGGACCTGCGTGGCCGCCGTGGAGATCGACGCCGCGGATGGCCCGGGAACGGACGTCGGCTGAGCCGTCAGCTTCGCCAAGCCGAAATCGAGGATCTTCGCGTGGCCCCGCGTGGTGACAAATATGTTCGCCGGCTTGATGTCGCGGTGCACGATGCCCCGCGCATGAGCGGCATCGAGCGCGTCGGCTACTTGAATTCCGAGATCGAGCAACTCGTCGAGGTCGAGCGGCTTGCCCCGAATCACGTGCCTGAGCGTTTGCCCTTCGAGCAATTCCATGGCGATGAAGGATTTTCCATCCGATTCGTCAACCTCATAGATGGTGCAAATGTTGGGGTGATTGAGCGCCGAGGCGGCCAAGGCTTCGCGCTGGAAACGCTCGCGCGCCGCCGGGTCTTTCGCAAGTTCTTCGGGAAGAAATTTCAGCGCGACTTGGCGGCGGAGTTTGGAGTCCTCCGCCTTGTACACCACGCCCATTCCTCCTCCGCCGACTTGTTCAAGGATACGGTAATGCGAAATGGTTTGGCCGACGAGCGATGAGGAGTCCGCCATGAGGCGATGATCTTAGGTTGCGGAAAGAAGGCCAGTCAAGGAAGCGCAGCAGCCTGCGGACGAAGTCCCGATCACCGCGCGAAGAGCACGGGTGAATTCGCGATTCAAAACCAAAGAATAGATGGTCAGACGGCGGGCTTGGGCGCGGGCGGAGGAAGATCGCGGGCCTGCACCGTATCCTGGAAATTGGCAGCGCGATGCGCGCCGTCGCAGAACGGCTTGTTCGCGGAGTGGCCGCAGCGGCAGAGTGAGATCGTGGTGCGGCCGGCGAGGCCGAAGCTCTTGCCGCTCGGATCGAGAATCTCGAAGTCGCCCTCGACGCGCAGAGGGCCGTTATTCACGGGCACAATTTTTGTGGGCATGCGATTCCTTTCGTGGCCTAATTTCAATTCGTCTGAATAATTCGCGTCAATATTTCGGCACGGACGGATCGACTTCATCCGACCACGCCAGGATGCCGCCCTTCAAATTCCAAATTTTCTTGAAGCCGGCCTTTTGCAGAAATTCCACGGCGTCGGCTGAGCGTTTTCCGCTGCGGCAATGCGCCACGATTTCCCGCGAGCTATCGAGTTCGCTGACGCGCTTGGGCAAATCGCCCAGCGGAATCAGGTGGCCGTGAATATTGCAAATCTGATATTCGTGCGGCTCGCGCACGTCCAGAATGAAAAGGTCGTCGCCGCGATCGAGCCGCGTCTTCAGCTCGCGCGGTGTAATTTCAGGTATTCCGGTGGTCACAACAGGTGCCTCCTCGCCTCGTATTCCGCAAAATTCTTCGTAATCAATCAATTTGTTGATCGTGCGATTCTCGCCGCAAATCGGGCACGCGGGATTCTGGCGCACCTTCAGTTCGCGGAAGCGCATGGCCAGCGCGTCAAAAAGCAGCAGCCGGCCGGCCAGCGATTCGCCCGCTCCCAAAATCAGCTTGATCGTTTCCATCGCCTGCAGCGAACCGACAATCCCCGGCAACACGCCGAGCACTCCGCCTTCCGCGCACGACGGCACCAAGCCCGGCGGCGGCGGTTCAGGGTAAAGGCAGCGATAGCACGGCCCCGATGGCGCGCCGAACACGGTCACTTGCCCCTCAAACCGGAAAATTGAGCCGTAAACGTTCGGCTTGCCAAGCAGCACGCACGCATCGTTCACCAGATAGCGCGTCGGGAAATTGTCGGTGCCATCGACGATGATGTCGAAATCTTTGAACAGATCAAGCGCGTTCTCGCTGGTCAATCGCGTGTCGAACGTATCGATCTGAATATCCGGATTCATCGCGGACAAGCGATCGCGCGCGGCCTCGGCCTTTTTCCGGCCGACGTCTTTAGTCGAAAACGTGATTTGCCGCTGAAGATTCGTGAAATCCACCACATCAAAATCCACGATGCCCAACCGCCCCACGCCGGCCGCTGCCAGATAAAGTCCAAGCGGCGCGCCCAAACCTCCGGCGCCGATCAGCAGCACTTGCGCCTTCTTGAGCTTCAGCTGCCCTTCCATGCCGACCTCCGGCATGATCAAGTGCCGGCTGTACCGCAAAATTTCTTCCTTCGATAGCTTCAGGTCTTGTTTCGGCAATGCGCTCGTGTCAATGGGCATGGCGATCTCCTGCTTTCGGGCCTCAGGCGCGCACGCGCAGATTTCGTTCGTCTGCGCCGCCGGCGATCGACGGCACAATCGTGATCGTGTCGCCGGATTTCGTGGGCGTCTTCTCTTGCTTCAAAAAGCGAATGTCCTCGTCGTTCAAATAAACATTCACGAAGCTGCGGATCTGTCCCTCGGGCGTGTAGAGATGTTTCTTCAGATCGGCGTACGTCGCCGTCAAGCGATCGAGCGCGTCACCAACCGTCGCGGCGTCAAATTCCACGCTGGCCTTGTGCTCGGCATACGGACGCAACGGCGTCGGCAAAATCACTTTCACGGCCATCAGAGCTTTCCTCCCACGGACGACTTGTGTTGCGCGGCCCCCGCGGATGAAAGCGGCTCGGGCTCGAATCGCGCGCGATCGTCGGTCAGCCGCCACGAAGTCATCTCGCACGGCACCGCCGCCGCAACCGCCACGATGATGTAACTGTACCAGGGCCACGCGTGTTCGCGATCGAACTCCGATGGCCGCGCCGGATGATCCGGATGCGAATGATACCAGCCGATCAAATCCAGGCCGCGCTCCGTGGCGGCGCGCTCGGCCGCGCGCACATCTTCAGCCGTGATCTCGAAACGATTGCGCGGCGAATCGTCGCGCCGATTTGAAAGCGGCACCAGATCGCGCACCGCGCGCCCCGCCGCGCCGTCCGTGCCCAAAAGCGCGCCGCAGCATTCATACGGATAATCCTGCGCGCCATGCGCGCCGATCCTCGTTGCCAATTCTCGATTCAATTCAAGCATGATCGTTTCCGCAAACCTGGCGTAGCTCGCCCGCTACTGCGCTTCATCCCAGAAGCGCTCGCTCAAATATTTCTCGCCCGAATCCGGAAACACGGTGACGATCACCGCGCTCGCGCCCGCGGGCAGCGCCGCCGCCACCTGGAAACATCCCGCCAAATTCGCCGCCGCGCTCGGGCTCAACAGCAAACCCTCTTCCCGCGCCGCGCGCTTCACCAATCGATACGCCGCTTCCGTGTTCACGCCCAAATTTTCATCCGCGAGGGACGCATCGTAAATCGCCGGCACAATCGCCGTCTCCATATGCTTCCAGCCCTCGAGCCCATGAAACGGCGAATCCGGCTGCAAGCTGATGCAGCGAATCGCCGGATTATATTCTTTCAACCGCCGCGTCGTGCCCACGAAAGTTCCGCTGGTCCCGAGCCCGGCCACGAAATGCGTCACGCGCCCCGCAGTCTGCTCCCAAATCTCCACCGCCGTCGTGCGATAGTGCGCCCGCCAGTTCGCTGCGTTGCCGTATTGATCCGGATAAAAATATCGTCCCGGCTCGGCTTCGGCCACGATTTGCTGCACGCGTCGAATCGCGCCGTCGGAGCCTTCCCCGCCCGGCGTGATCACCAGCTCCGCGCCAAACGCTTTCAGAATTCGCTTGCGCTCCGGACTCGCGCTCTCCGGCAAGCAAAGCTTCACGCGATACCCGCGCGCCGCCGCGATCATGGCATAAGCGATGCCGGTGTTTCCGCTCGTAGCGTCCAGGATCTCCACGCCCGGCCGCAGCGCGCCCGACCGCTCGCCCTCGAGAATCATGTTTAGCGCCGGGCGATCCTTCACCGAGCCGCCGGGATTGAACCACTCCGCCTTAGCGTAAAATTCGATGCCCGGAAAGTCGCGCGCGATTCGTTCCAGGCGCAGCAGGGGCGTGTTCCCGATCAGATCGACCAGGTTCGTCCCCGCTTCGCGGCCGCGACGCGCCGATTCCGCTCGAAAAGTTTGGCTCGCCGAACTCATATGCGCGGAATCCACTCCTCCGGACCGCCTGGCATACACCATTAGATGACCCGACGATGCACGGGTATTCACTCAATTTAGCATGGGTCACCCCAAAACACCGCCGCTAACGCCCAGCCGCGCGCCCCGGCCCTCCCCAAATTCGCCTTTACAGATGTGCCGCCGAATCCGTAGTCTTAAGCCTACGAGGAAACATGTGGAACGTTGACGAGCCTTTCTCTCCCCAAACTTTGGAGGCCCTGCCGAAAGCCGGCTTCGCCGTCGGCAGCACGCGCGGCGTAATGCGCGTCGAACGCTACGGCTGCGGCGCTGAATTCCGCCGCACGCCCAACGGCCACTTCGTGATGACCATCCTCCCCACCATCCTGATGAACGGCAATTTCACGCGCCTGTGGGACGCCGGCTACCAGAAATTCCTGATCACCGACGACGGCCGCAAGCTCCCCGCGCAGGCCGAAGAGTTGGTGCGCATGCGCCGCTTCAATGAAGAGCTGCGCACCGCGCTCGGCGTGCCCACGTATTACAACGAAGCCCTCGGCTCGACTTGCCAGGTCACCGAGTACGATCGCGTCGCCGGCCGCCGCGGCGATGTGCCCGACAGCGGCGTCGGCGCCATTCCCGACGACGGCGCAAATCACTAAAGCATGCGAAAGGCCGCGCGCATGACAACGTTCCATAACCGCGACGTCGCGAACCGCTCGCCACTCACCACTAGCCAATCGCCACTGGTCTAAAATGACCGGTCTCGACAAGCTCCGCCTCACAGCCTTCGCGGTGGTCGTGGCCAGTTGGCTTGGCTTTAGTCTTGTCTTCTTTTTGGCGCGCCGAAAACTCCCGGCCAAGACGCAAGAAGCCAAACGCGATCCCGCATCGTATTGGGGTATCGCCATACAAACCGTCGCCATCTTCATGGTTTGGGCGTTTCATCGCAGCGACCTCGGCCCAATCCTGCCGATGCTGCCAGGGCCGCAGTGGGCGCAGGCCGCGATCTTGATCGCTGCGATGCTCATCGCGGTTTTCTCGCTGTGGCTCAGCATCGCCGCGGTTCGCACGCTCGGCAAGCAATGGACCTACGTCGCGCGTGTGATTGAGGGCCATCGTCTAATCACTGAAGGTCCTTACAATTTGGTGCGCAATCCAATTTATCTCAGCATGTTCGGCTCGCTCGTCGCCACCGGCCTGGTTTTCGGCAAATGGTGGGCGTTCTTGCCCGCCGTCATCATTTTCTTGATCGGCACCCAGATTCGCATCTCGCGCGAAGAAAAACTCCTCTGCGCGACCTTCGGCGACGAATGGACCGATTACACCCGCCGCGTCCCCGCCTTCTTCCCCGGCTTCTAGCCCCGCGCCGCCTCTTCCAGCTGACGCCGAAATTGCGCCGCCAGCACGCGATGCTTCGCCACCTTCCGCGCGCCCAGAAAAATCACCGGCACATCGAAATCGTGCCGCGCGCGCAACACCGCATCCTCATCAATATTCACTTCCCGCATCCGCGCCCCAAACTCCGCCAGCAGCGGTGCCATCACACGCTTCGCCTCTTCGCACAGATGGCACCCCGGCCGCGTATAAAGCGTCACGTCAAGCGCCGCTGCCGCGGCCAGCCGGCCATCTTCCTCGCCAGTCGGTTTATTGGTGGGCTTATCGGTAGGCATACGGACCATTGCGCCACCGCCCCTTATAACCCAGCGCGCGCCCCTGCCGAAAGTCGTCCGGGCGATAGGTGGCGCCTCGGATTCCCGCCGTCCCCATTATCAAGCTCCCGTTGTTGAACAATGCCTTGTACGCCCCATACGCTTCACTTAGAATCCCAGCAATTCAAGTATCCGGCGAAAGAGAACGCAACAATGAGCGCAAGAATCGTTTTGCTCCTATCGCTCCCTCTGGTTCTTCTGGGGAGCGCGGCCGTCGCCATTCCTGGATCTCCCGCGCCCGCCGGATCACCGTCCCAGATAACCTACACACTCATGGGAAGGAAGATGGCAGCGCCGGGTGCAAAATACCGAAGCTCGAATCGCATTTTCGCCATTGTCGTTCCGCCAATCACCGGCTTCGACAGTCCAACCTGGCGCGCATTCGACGATTGCCGCAAAGGTGACCACGAAGCCGTGATGCTCCGCGTAGTCGACTTCGGCGAAATGTACCGCGCCGGAGTCGTTTTCGAGCCAGCGGGAGAGGTGGATCTCGATACTATTGCGCCGCAACTCATGATTTCCGACAAGAGCCAGATCGGCGCCCCTCTTGAATCGATCGAGGAAACTCACGTAAGCACACAATTCGGCGACGCCACGCTGCGATTGTACTCAATCAAGGGCGGCTCGCTGATTGTGACCACTGCCCTCGGTCAAAAGCGCCAGAAACCCGAATCCCACGATAGTTACATTGCTCTCCTGGTCGTGCGCCAACCTGGTCGCATTCTGTTTGTCGCCGCGCAGGACGACTATGTGGGCATCATTGACAAAACGGCCGATGACGCGTGGAAGCAAGCGCTGAAGGCCCAAGCGCAAGCCCTCTTCGCCACCATGACCCTCGGCAAGTGAGTGTTTTGCCGCGGCGAAGCATGTCCCCGCCTGCTCTGCTTGATGATCGCGCGCAGGATGGCTCCTTGCTTCACGACAGTCCTTGAGGAAATTCCCTCCCCGTCGATTCTTCGTGGAGAGAATATGACGGGGCTCCCTTCTGCCGCGTCACTTGCTCGACATGCTCAAAATTCAGACGAGAGCCATCAGCAAGCACCGGTAAGCAAATTTCGCACCCATCGATGCCGCTAGCATGGTTGGCCGTCTCGACTCCTGTAGAATGATTCTTTGAAGGAATTGCAGCGATGAAAAGTCTATCCGAGACCCCACTCTCAGTCTTAGATCTCGCTCCGATCCGAGAAGGAAAATCTCTCGCAGACACCTTTGCCGCGTCGTTGGCTCTGGCGCGCTACGTCGAATCGCTTGGCTACAAAAGATTCTGGTTGGCCGAGCATCACAACTTGGCGGGCGTCGCGAGCTCCGCGACCTCCGTTCTCATCGGCTTCATCGCTTCCGGAACGAAAAAGATTCGCGTCGGCTCCGGCGGAATCATGCTCCCCAACCACGCGCCACTCATGGTCGCCGAAGAATTCGGAACCCTCGAAACTCTCTATCCCGGCCGAATCGACCTGGGTTTGGGCCGCGCGCCCGGCACAGATCAAGCCACCATGCGCGCGCTGCGGAAACGTCTAGGTCCGGAAGACGACTTTGAAGAGCTGTTGCAGGAGCTGCAATTTTTTCTGGCCCCCGCGAAACCGAATCAGCAACTGCGCGCAATTCCCGGCGCGAATTTAGACATTCCCATTTGGATTCTCGGCTCCAGCCTGTACAGCGCGCACCTGGCCGCCGCTCACGGTTTGCCCTACGCCTTCGCCGGTCACTTCGCGCCGGAAGAAATGCTCAATGCGCTCGTGATCTATCGCCGCGAGTTCCAGCCTTCCGAAGTCTTGAAAAATCCCTACGTGATGATCGCCACGCAAGCCCTGGCTGCCGACACTGACGAGCAGGCCGATTTTCTGTCGACCACTCTCTACCTAAGATTCTTGGGCCTGATCCGCAATCAACGAACCGCTTTGTTGCCGCCCGTGAAGGACACCAGCAATCTCTGGTCGCCTTCCGAGCACCAAGCCATAAAGAACCGGCTTCGCTATGCCGCCATTGGCGGCCCAGCAAAAATTGCGGGCTCGCTCCAGAACTTGATCGACCTGACGCAAGCCGACGAACTCATCATCAACTCTGAGCCCTACGACAGCGCCGCTCGCCTCCGCTCCTTTGAAATCATCGCCGGCTCCAGATCGGCCCACTGACCTAGTTCGCCACCTGGAAATCTTCCAGGCGACCGCACGTACGCACCCGCTCATTCTGATCGGAGTGCTGACCTTCTTGCCCCGCGGCCACGCCAGCCAGCCGCGCGCTCTTCGAGGTTTGGCCACACGGCGCCTCACACCCCGATCAAGGGCCGGCGAAAGTGTCCGAAATGAAACAGCCTCGCGAGTGGGTCCCGTTGTTAAATATGCCTCCGACGCTTGGCATCCGGACTGAAAGGCAGTCGGCCGGCGTGCCGCGAAGGTATCGCAGTTCTTGGGATAACCGATGCCAATCGAAGTGCTTTTGGCCGATGACACCGATTTCGTGCGCAAGGCGATTCGCCGCCTTCTCGAGAGCGATCCTGAAATCCAGCTCGTGGCCGAGGCGACTACCTTGCATCAAGTAATCGACATTGCAGGCAAGCTGCGGCCGCATGTCATCGCCATGGACCTGCACATGGATCGTCACGCAACGACCACTCCGTTACGATTGAAATCATCCATCGGCATCTCGCCGCTGGTGGCAATCTCCATTTGGACGGACGACGAAGCCAAAGCTCTTGCCGATAGTCTCGGCGCTGTCGCGCTGCTGGACAAAGTAAACCTTGTCGTCGAACTAATTCCGACAATAAAGCGGTATTCTCACGTTCACGGACAGACCGCGAGCGCCGAGCAGGCGGCCCAGCTTGAGTGGCGCGAGAATAAGTCCCGGTCGGCCGTCCCCTTTCCGCAGCCTCGCGCTAACCATGGCCCTTTTGGCCCTTCACGTTAGCCTCATCCATCTTCCACAATTCGAATGAATTTCCACAGCCCTCTATTCGAATAACCCACACGTTATCATTGACATGTACGCCAAAAGCGTGCTACCGTTGCACATGACTTGCGAACGCACATCGGCACCGCTGAAAACTCCGCTTGCGCTGTGCCCCGGCATGAGTTTTCCGCATATAGAGGAGGAGGTTGCCTCCACCCGCATTACCCCGCCGGCCAAATATCGTCGATACAACTCGATCAATCCTCACTCTTCTGCATCAAAGTGCCCCTCCAAACCATTTATTTTCAGTCTCTTGCAAAAGAGTGCGCAACTGATTGAATACAATCGCTTTCATCCACTTTATTTTCACACTCATGCGCACTCTTTCGCTGGAACTCCTTTGTTTACATCATTTTACACTTTTGGTACCGGGGGTATATATAGGGCCCCCTCCGCTGCGCCTTGCCGTGCACAGCAACGCCGTGCTACACCGAAGGCGATTCTTCCTCGGCGCATCCGGTATCCTGCATCGAACACTTCGAGAGGCACTCCATGGCTGACGCCATAGCACTCGTAGACGATCTATTCTTCCAGGCCAAGATGACCGAAACCGCGCGCCACACCGGCGTCGATCTCAAGACCGTCGCCAACTGCGATGCGCTATTGCGCGAAGCTGCGGCAAATCCCGGCGCGATGCTGCTGCTCGATCTGAACGCGCGCGGCGGCAATCCGCTCGAGGCGCTCGCCCGCGTTGCTGAACTCGCGCAAGCGAGCGCCGCGTCCGCGCCAGGCAACGGCTCCCCCCGCCGCGTCATCGCATTCCTTTCGCACGTCCAAACCGACCTCGCCGCGCAAGCGCGCGCCGCCGGTTGCGACGAAGTCATGCCGCGCTCAAAATTCACCCAGGAATTGCCGCGCATCCTGCGCGAGTCCCGCACGGAGAACGCGCAATGAGTGAGCAACTGCCGGAGCTATCACAACCGACGAGCACCAGCCCCGTAGGGGCGGCACATTTTAGCCTAGGGCGGAAGCCCTGGGTACGCCGCAAGAAATCGCGAAAGCCCCGTAGGGGCGACACAAAAGCGACGCAAACTACGCCGATCGCGCTTCAAGAAAATCGCTGGGCCCGTCGATTGATCCTCCCTCTCATCGCCTTGCTCTTCGCCGCGACCTCCGCATCCGCGCAAACCGCGCCGCCCGCCGGCGCCGACGTCGCCGCCACTCTCACCGGCGCGCTCTCCGCCGCATGCAAAGAAGACGACGCCGCATTCGCGCCGTTTCTCACTTCCGAAAATTCCACCGCGTTTCAAAATCTCGTCGGTCCGCAACGCATCGCGTTCATGAAACGTATCGTTCAGCTCGACGACGCCGGACATCCCTTGATTTCAACCAGCGATGACGGTCTGACGGTACTGCGCTGCGAAACTCCCGCGGTCACTACCGAAATGCGCTTTGGCCCAACGAAAGCCAGCGACAACTTGGCCTTCATCGCCGTGACTGTGCCCAGTCCAGGCGAAGATCCGCGCACGATTCGTTTCGGCCTGGTGCGCGAGCAAGGCCAATGGAAACTCCTCTCGCTTGGTCTTGTGCTGCTCGACGTGCAGGCGCTCTCCGACGAATGGGCCCACGCCGATATCGAATCGATGGAAAACGACGCGGTCGATAATCTGCGCCAAATCGCAACCGCGCTTGACGCCTACCGCACCGCATTCGGCCAGTTGCCGGACTCGCTCGCACAGCTCGGCCCCGCGCCGCCCGGCGGAATTTCTCCGGATATGGCCAGCCTCGTTGACGCCGATCTTGCCTCCGGCGAAACGGGTGGCTACAAATTCCGCTACCGCATCGTGCCATCCGCCAGCGCCACCACACCCGAGGATCAGAACAAACTCGCCGGCTACGAAATCGCCGCCACTCCGATCGCCTACGGCAAAACCGCCAAGCGCTCCTTCTTCCTCGATTCCTCCGGCGCCCTGCGCGGCGCCGATAAGAAAGGCGAAGTCGCCGGCCCCGAAGATCCGCGCATCGACGCCGGCACGGACACGCAATCGCCGCCGCAGCCCTGATCGCAAACGCGAACCAGAACGCCGGCGGAAACGGACGATGCGCACAATGTGTCGGAGAGAAATCATGAAACGTCTCTCGCTGTTCGTGATTCCGCTTGCGGCTTGCGCGCTCAGCGTGCCTGCGGCAGCGACCGTCATCGGCACGAACGTCATCGCGCGGCCCGTGACGCCGGAGCGCATCGCGACGCTCCCCTCCGCGCAACAGAAAGCCTGGCGAAAATATCTCGCGCAATCCGAAAAACAAAAAGCCATCGACAAAGCGACGCTCGCTGCGGAAATGAAAGCCGCCAACGTGACCGAATCGAAGCAAGCGCCGCAGGGCCGCAACGCGTTTGGACTCTATCTCACGCCCGCGAAACCCGCGGATTGGTATTCGAGCGCCGACGCCGTGCGCATCGCGACCAACGTGGTCAGCTTCCAGATCGCCGACGGCGGCTGGAGCAAGAACATCGATATGAACAGCAACCCGCGCGCGCCCGGCGGCCGCTATGACACGGACAATCTAAATCGCTATCCCGACCCAACCGATTTCGATAAACCCGTCGATGAAAAGTGGCACTACCTCGCCACGCTCGATAACGACGCGACCACCACGCAGATTATTTTCCTCGCGCACGTCACTTCCGCGCTGCTCGCCGCGAATCGCGCGGCGGATGCCGAGCCATTCCGCGCGGCGGTCGAGCGCGGCATCGGATATCTTCTCGCGTCGCAATATCCCAATGGCGGATGGCCGCAAGTCTGGCCGCTCGAAGGCGGCTATCACGACGCCATCACCATCAATGACGACGCCGATCTGCACGCCATCGAAGTTCTTGCCGATGCCGGCGCCCCCGCCAATGACTACAGCTATTTACCGCCAGCGCTGCGCCGCCGCGCCGCAGCCGCCGCGGTTCGCGGTATGAACTGCCTTCTGAAGCTTCAAATCCAAGAAAACGGCGTGCGCACCGCCTGGGCCCAGCAATACGACGCGCTGACGCTTGCGCCGACTTCCGCGCGCAACTACGAAATGGCTTCGATCGCTAGCGGCGAAAGCGCGACGATCGTCGCGTACCTCATGAGTCTGCCGCAGCCCACGCCGGCGGAAGTCGCCGCCGTGCACGCCGCCGCCGCATGGTTCACGCGAACCGAAATTTTCGGCTTCCGCTACGGCAGCGGCGATTTTCGCAGCGACCGCAACAATCCCGATGGCCGCAAACTTGTGGCCGTGCCCGGCGCCGGCCCCATCTGGGCGCGCTACTACCAGATCGGCACCGACAAACCGATCTTCGGCGATCGCGACAAAACCATTCAGGACGATGTGAACGAAATCAGCCGCGAGCGCCGCAACGGCTATTCCTGGTACAACGCCGAAGGCATCGCGCTGCTTGCGACATACAAAACCTGGGCGCAGTCGCACCCGCAAACGTAGTCGCTGCGCACGTCAGGCAGCGCGAAGCGCTATGTGATTGGAATAGGCCGCGGACGATTTTTGAAGTGCCTTAGGACCATGAGCGCCAGCGCGATCAGGCACAACGCAGTGAAGCAGCACCAGAAATAAACCATGAAGTCTCGCAGCTGATAGACGTCTTTTACGCCGAGCGGCATTTGCGTGTAAGAAAGAAAATCGGAGAGATCCTGAATCCTGCTCTCATCGCCGTAATGAACGTAGTTGCGGAACATTTCGGCGTAGGGTCTGTAAGCAACGTAAAGCATCGCGCTTGAAAGCAGCATTCCGCTAACGCTGCCGATGAGAAAAGCGGACGCGCCGCGGCTCGCGCGAAGCGAACCGAGCCGAAACGATCGGCTCTTTGCGGCGACGGTCGCGATGCAAATCAGCGTGAGCGAGGCGAAAAATAGCATCATGAGACCCGAAGCTCTTACGACAGCAGCATCCCAACGCGTGACCGCTCCGCCGGTCCATCGTTGGCGGAGCAAAGCTATCTGTTCTTCGAGGTCTCGGCCGGTACTTGTGGCGAGGTCCGTGTAGAAACGAGCTTGCTGTTGGTTCCCCTCTTGTTGGGAGAGCGCCGCGAGCCGCGTGTAGGCGTCTTGAAGAGGGCGGCTCATCGGGAATCTGCCCGGCCAGCCGAGCATGTTGCCGTAGCGTGCCACGGTCAAATAATTTTCGCGCGCTGCATTGCGATCGCCCTGCGCTTCCAGCGTCGCGCCGGATTTTAGAAGTGATTCCGCATAGCGGAAGGAGTCCCATGCTCCATAGCTTGGCAGGCCGCGCCAATACTCATCAAGATCGGCTTCATACGGATCGTCCACGGCATAACGAAGCAGAACCCGCCGGTCAAGCTCCCCGAGCCGGTCGAGATACGGATCAAGTTTTTCGGATTGAAACGCATTTGCGAGAGCGTCTCGCCACGCGGCACTCGGTTCGTCTGGAACCCGTTCGTGAAGTGTTCCCGCGCGATGCACTTGCTCGTTGTCGATGCGCTCCGCCACGAGGAGGTACGGAAGCGCGTTCTGCGGATCCCGCAGCTCGATCTGCGGAATCCAGCCATCGATTTCGGGGAGTTCCGAGTGCCTCACGGCAACGACGGCGTAAACCCACGTCAGGTTCGGGTCGATGGATACGGCCTCGTCGGCCAATCGAGCGTTTTCGGCCGGAGCCCATTCGTGGATCGCGACGAATGCTATTCCCTCAGCGTCGTGTTGCTGCTCCGCGCGACGCGCCAGCGCTCCGAAACCCGGCTGTCTGCCGAAAGTCTTGGTGACGAAGGCGGTTTGCCACTGCGTGAGCGATACCTGAAATGCTTGCCGGAATGCGGGAGCCAGAAAAAATAGCAGTGACGCCACGACACAAGCGCCCGCAATGGCCAAAGTTGTCTTGCGCATGAGGCGACCCTCCTTCGCGAAGAATTCTGCGCCGAGAGGCGCTGAATGCCGGCTGCTGGCCGGAAGTACCGCATGCACGAGAGCGCGTCGCGCGAGGACGCTTGCTCCGCCGGCGGCCCAGCGCAGAGCCGCCCAATCGCCTTCGACGTGATTGAGCTCGCTTTCGATGGCTCGCGCCCACTCGATCTGATCGGGCGGAGTGATGCGCATCGCAATACGCATGAGCCAGCCGGCGGCGCGGCGTGGATGAGCGCACGGCATCAGGCTTCACTTCCGCCGAGCGCCGGCCGGCGAACTTTCCATCGCGGGCGAAGACCGTTCAGTGACGCGCGAGCCACTGCAACGCCTTTCGCCGTGAGGCGGTAGATATGGCGAGGAGGAACTCCGTCCTCGGTGAGCACCCATTTGGTTTCGAGCAGCGAGTGCCTGGCCAGTCGCATGAGAATCGGATAGAGCGTCCCGGATTTGAGATCGGTTTCACGGCTCAGTTCGTAGCCATAGCGCCAGGCGGCAGGACGCTCGATGAACTGCTCAAGCACGCGAAGAGTCTGGGGCGATCGTCTGGGAATCTTCATGACATAAGTCTACATATGTAGATATTAATGTCAAAGTGCGTTCGAGGTCGCGGTGTCCAACTCACAACCGCCCTCGCGCAGAGCGGCGAATTGCCGGAATTATCGGAGGCTGACCGATGGCTTGGATGTCCGTGCAGCGCGTGCCAACAGTTGGCACGCGGGCAGCCGGCGAGTTAACATCGGCGACCCGCCCATGCGATTTGCGCGCCATCGTCATCGAGAGAGTTACCGGCACCGTCGATGCCCTTTTCTGGTGGCTTCGCTTGCGCTCGCGAGCCTCGCGATTTCCGGAGCGGCGACGGCTGCGGCTCAGGACGTTGGCGCGGAAGCTCCGTCACCGCCGCCGGCGTTTGAATTTCACAGCGGATTCTGGGTGAATCTGCACCTGTTTCTTTACGCGCAATCGCGTATCGCCTCGGTCGGCGCGGCGGCGAGTTCTTCGGCGGGCCTGGGACAAGCGGGCGCGACAGCCCCGGCGCTTTCTGCGGCGGAGCGGCAGGCGTGGAATGCGGCGGTTGCGTTTTACGCTGCGGACCTCGGGCAGCGCGATTTGACGACGAGCCTGGATTTCGCGCGCATTACCGACAGACTGGGTGATCTTGAAACTTGCAGCGATCTCTCCGGACGCAGCAAGCAAGCCTGCACTTCCGGCTTGCGGCCGGAACTGATTCGCGTGCTCGAATCGGCCGCGCCGATTTACCGCGCGCACTGGTGGCCGCAACACGATCGCGCCAATCGCGCGTGGATCGCGCAAGTGGCGCCGCTGGTCGAGCAAATGGGCGGCGATCTGGCGGACCGGCTGCCTGCAATTTACCAGGAGCCTTGGCCGCGGGGACGATTGCGCGTTGACGTGGTGTGCTACGCGGGCTCTGAAGGAGCCTACACGACGCTCGATCCGCTGCACCTGATGGTCGCAAGCGAAGACCCGCGCAATTCGGGATTGTATGGATTCGAGGTGCTATTTCACCAGGCGTCTGAAGTGCTGGCAGGCGGCGTCATGCAGAAGATTGCCGATCTATTCCGCGATCGCGATATGCCGATTCCGCGCGATCTGGACGCTGCGCTGCTGTACTACACCACGGGCTACGCGGTGCAGCACGAACTGGCGCAAAGCAGGCCGCAGGTGGCGCCGTACACGCCGTACGCCGATCGCTTTGGCCTGTATCAAGGCCCGTGGGCCGAATTTCATTTGCTGCTCGAAGAATATTGGCGGCCATATCTGGATGGCACACTGGAATTCGATCCCGCAATCGAACACATCGTCGCCGGCATTTCCTGAGCGACAAAGCGGGAACGCGCGCGGCGATTTCGGGCGGATCGAGTTAGGTCTTCGGCGCGTCGGGCGAAGCGGAAATCGGCCGGCCCTTCGCGTAACGCGCAAAGTTGTCGAGCGAAGTGAACGTGCGGCTCTGCATGCGATCGATGTAAAGCGCGCCGTGCAGATGATCGATCTCGTGCTGCAGAATCCGCGCGTACCACCCGGACGCATCAATCGCGCGCGCTATGCCTCGCTCGTCCAGATATTCGACGCGAATCGTCCGGGCTCTTGGGACGACGGCGGAAAATCCGGCCAGACTCAAACAGCCTTCGTAGAAATTGGCTTTCCCCTCGCCCAAGAGCGTGATCACTGGATTGATGATCACGTGAAACGCGATGGGGCGCCGCTCTCTTTCGGCGAGATCTTCGGGCGGCACGTCGTCCAGGATACTTTCGGGGTCTTCGATCACCGCGATTCGCAGCGGCAGTCCAATCTGCGGCGCGGCAAGTCCCACGCCGGGAGCGTCGTGCATGGTGTCGCGCATGTCGCGGATGAGCTGCTGTGTTTCGGCGCTGGCAATCTCTTTAAGCGTAAGTGTCCGCGCGGCTTCGCGCAAAATCGGATCGCCCACCTGCACAATCTTCAAAATCACCCCGCCCCCCCCACATAACCGTTCGAGTTGTACAAACCCAATATTCCAGACCGCCCATCTCGAATTCCGCTTGCCGCGGATCACGCGGATTGATCGCGCTTGCGAAGCGACGTGACAGCGATGACCACGATCATCGCAGCCGCGATCACGAGCGTCGAGGTGATCCGGCCGAGCGCGAGGCCGCCTTCTTCATGTGGCTTGGTGAGTGTGTCGCCGAGCGTCGCGCCGAGCGGGCGCGTGAGAACGTAAGCGGCCCAGAAGAGGGCGCTTTTCGGGAGTCTGGTGAAGAAGTGAAGCGCGGCTACGAGCGCGATCAGGCCCGCGAACAGGAGCGCTCCGCGGCTGAAACCAAGGCCGGCCGTCGTCGAAGTGAAATCGCCCAGCGCGGTTCCAAGCGTGTTTGAGACGAGGATCGTGAGCCAATAAAAAAGTTCGTTGTTGCGCGTGGTGATGTTGTCGACCTCGATCGCGCCCGTCGAGAAGTGCCAGGCGACCAACACGGCGAGAACAACGCCGAAAAGCATGATCGAGGATTTCACATAGCCGAGACCGACGGTGCGATCCAAATAATCCGAGGTGGTGGTGCCGACAGTGGTGGTGGCCACCACGACGGCCCAGTAGAAGACGGGGTGATAGCGCTTCGAGGCCATCTGCGCGAAGAGCGTGACGCAAAAAAAACCGAGAAGAATCAGGCTGCTGACGGCGTAGCCTAGATTGAGCGTCATGGATAACGCGTCGCCGCCGGTTTCGCCGACCGTTGTTGCAAGAATTTTGGCAACCCAAAATGCGAGCGTGATGTGCGGGACCTTGCTCAGAATTGCAGTTTTGGCGTCAATCCCTGCGGCGCGTGCCATCGCTGGGCCTCCGAAATTTTGCGAGCAATTGCCGATTCCACGCGCATCCCTACCGAGCCAATGGCGAAAAATTGGGGAGCGCGAAACGCAACATACCACTGGCTCAATCAGCGCGCCAGACGGAAGAAAGTGGCGTGGGCTTGGGAGGATGGCGTGCGTTGTTGTGCGGGGCGCGGCGTTAGCGAGTGTGGGGACGCAGCGCGCGCTTGCGATCGGGCTTTTTGCTCTTACTCGGATTCCAGTAGCGTTTTGACGTGGGCTTCGAGGGCAACGCAATATTGGCGTTCGGCTTCGAGTTCGGCCTGAAGTTTTTTCACGAGCAGATCGAGACGTACGATTTCGCGCTTGAGTTTCTGGGCGTCGATCGATATGGCGTCCGCGCGCGCGGCCTGTGGTTTGCTCGCAAGCTGGCCGTTCGCTCGGGCGCTCGGCGCGGGCGCGGCAGGTGGTGTCGAAGGCGGAGGTGCAACAGGCGCGGGAGCGAAAATTCCGGTCAACGGGCCTGTTGCCGTCGATGGTGCTGCGGGAGCAAAAGCAGGCGCGGAAACGGGTTCCTCAATATGGAGGAGACTTTTCACGCGCGCGATCAGTTCCTGCGGCTGAAACGGCTTGCGGATGAGTTCGTCGGCTTTTACCTCCTTGGCTTTTTCCGCGACGGTACGATTCACAATTCCGGACATGAGAATTACCGGCTTCAAATTGAATTGCGGATGTTGTTTGACGAACTGGCAGACTTCGTAGCCGTTTTTGTCGGGCATGATGACGTCGGTGATGACGGCATCGGGTGGGTCGAGGTCGAATTGCGCTAGCGCCGAGGCAGCGTCGGCGCAGGCCACGACCTTGAAATTTTCGCGGCGAAAGGCGACGCGAATTACTTCGCGCATGGTGGCGCTGTCGTCGATGAAATAAATTGTCGGGACGTGGCCGGTTGCGACGTCGGGTGTGGCGCTCATCGTGTTTGGCCTCCCGTGGTTTCGTGGCGCTGTTCATCGAATTCGCGCATGGCGTCGAGAATCAAATCGGTGGTGGAGCGCAGCACGGATCGCTTTAGCGCCGTGGCACCGTAAACAAATTTGTAAGTGCCGTGGCTTGCGCCGTAGCAATTCTTGACGATTTCCATGACCGCCTCGTCGCCGAATTTGCTGGCGCATTCGGCGTGCGAGATCGCGCCGGCCTCGAAGAAAATCAGGCCGTCGATTTCACCGGCATTCACGTGAAGAGCGCCGGTCTGGCTGGCTTGACCGAGCATCTGGATGACGGTGGCCAAATCCATGTGCGAGAGATCGCCGCCGAGAGCGGTGTCCGGGGCGGCGACCATTTGCGTGGGCTGAAAACCTTCGACGCGGCTCTGGAGAAACGCGCGCACGTGCGCCGCGATGTCGTCGGGGCCGCGACGTCGATCGACATAATCGGCGCAACCGGCGCTGAAGGCATCGAGCAGGGCCTGTTCGCCGCCGCTGCCGATGGCGATGACCGGAATGGCGGCGGTATTTGCGTCGGCGTGGAGAATGGCCGCGATCTTGAGAGCGTCCAACTCGCGCAGATTTGTGGCGCAGAGAATCGCATCGGGCGTGTTCCATTCGAGCATGGTGAGCGCGTAGGCAGATTGCGTGCAGGAGGTGACGTCGAAGCCCTCGACTTTCAGCGCATCGGCGAGACGCTTCGCGAAATAGACGTTGCTATCGATCAGCAGAATTCTGGGAACGGCGTTGACGGAGGTCACGGATGTGCCTCCACGAGCAAAGATTCCACTGGCGGCTGGGATGGGGCAAAGACAGCGTCGAGATCGAGGACCGGCACTTGCTCGTCGCCGAAGTGCACCACGGCGGTGACGTAGGGTGGGGCGCCTGCCTCGGGCGATTGCAGCGGCGCGCTGAAAAGTTCGCAATCGCCCATCACGGGAATGGCGCACCACTCACGCGCCGCGCCGAATCTGCGTGCCGCGATCAGATAGAACTTGCGATGCTGGGTCTCGGGTCCGGCAACGACTCGGGCGACATCGGCCACGGGCACGACTTGTCCGCGGCGCACGAGAACACCGAGCAAGAGCGGAGTGGTGTGCGGAAAAACCTGCAAGCTGCCCGGCACGACGAGTTCGATGACGGTTTCGGCAGGTAACGCGAAGCGGCGCGCGGCGAGCGTGAGCAGCACGAACGAGCCGGCGCCGTTTGATGTGGTGGCGCTCATGCGGCCGAGGCTCCAGCGGGAGCGGCTTTGTCGCGCTGCGAGATCGCGAATGCGGAATCGAGGAGCGCGATATCTTCGGCCGTCAAGAATCCCGATGGATGGACGACGGGAACCACGCGATCGCCGATCAGCGCGAGTCCGCGATACCAGCGGCGCTCTTCGCCGGAAAATGCGCGCGGCAGCGGGCGCACGGCGGAGATTTCGATCATTTCCTCGATGCGATCGACCAGCGCGCAGGCGCGCGATTTGCGCAACACGAGGACAAGAGTGGGCCGCGTGACCGGCAATCCGAAGTGCAAACCCGCGTGCACAACGAAATAGGATTTTCCACCACGTTCGATTCTGTGGCGCACTTTATTCAGGCCCGATTGCGCGAGTTCGGTTGCGGCGCCGGCCAGGCTGTCTGTGCTGCGAATTTCCTGCACGGCATCCATGGCGATCGCGAATCGGCAAGAGGCGATGGAAAACACGATGACTTGCTCGCTGCGTTTCGCGGGCCGGACGGATTTCGATTTCGTCGCGACGGGACTCATCGCACGCCGACCGGATGCGCGTGAGCGAGACTAAGAACGCGATTTTCAAGTGCCGGATAAATATCGTCGATCGGGAGGACCTGCGCGACGGCTCCTGTTTTGATGGCTTCGGCCGGCATTCCGAAAATCACGGCCGTCGATTCGTCTTCCGCGATCACAAGACCTCCGGCCGATTTGATGGCAAGAGCGCCTTCGGCGCCGTCGTTGCCCATGCCGGTGAGCACCACACCGATAGACAAGTTTCCGGCGACCTCGGCGACGCTTTGCATCGCAACATTGGCGCAGGGGCGATAACCGGAGATGCGCGGTCCGTCGTCGAGAGAAATTCGGCGCGGCGCGATCAGACGCACGTGATGCGAGCCGGGGCACAGATAGAGCGTGCCGGGCTGAGCGATTTCGCCTTCTTCGGCTTCCTTTACGCGGATGCGGCTGGCTTCGGCGAGTTGCGCGCTGAACTGTTTCGTGAATGCTGCCGGCATGTGCAGCACGGCGAGCACGGCGGCGGGAAAATCCTTGCGGAATTTCGGAACCAGGCGCATGAGCGTGGCGGGGCCGCCGGTGGAAGCCGTGATTACGACGATGGGAATGCGGGTGGAATCGTTCGGCGGATCGGGGGGCTCATTCTCTTGCGCCGCTGCGCGCTGAGGCTGCGACTGAGTTTGCGGCGCGGCGGAAACGCTCGACTTCGGGCGGGTGGCAGTGCGCACGACGCGAACTTTCGCGGCGAGACGCAACTTGCGCGAAAGTTCGTCGCGCACGAGATTCATATCGAGATCGACGCCGCTTTTGGGCTTGGCCACGAAATCGATCGCGCCGAGCGAAAGCCCGCGCAGGGTGCTGGCCGCGCCCTCGCGCGATTCCGAGCTGACGATTACGATGGGGCGCGGATGTTGCGACATGATGAGCTCGATGGCTTCGAGGCCGTCGACGTGCGGCATCATGATGTCCATGGTGATGACGTCGGGATCGAGCGATTGCGCGAGCGAAACCGCTTCGCGGCCGTCGCGCGCTTCGCCGATCACTTGCAGCGCGGAGTCCGCGGAGATGATTCCGCGCAGAACTTTACGCATGAACGCGGAATCGTCGACGATCAGCACGCGGATTTTTTTCTCGGCGCTCATTTCAATTTCTCATTCCATCGGCTCATCGCGTAGCGCGCCCGCGAGGGCGTTAGCGGCTTCGCGCGTTCCCGCGGCGGCTCCGATCAATTTTGAAACTTCGGCCAGGAGCTGCTCTTCTTGCACGGGCTTGGTGAGGAAACCGGCGGCGCCTTCTTTTATCGCGCGATCACGGTGCTTGGCACCGGCGCGCGAAGTCACAACCAGAACGGGAATGCGGCGCGTGATCGGATCCTGGCGGAGGTGCGCCATCAATTCGTATCCATTCATGCGCGGCATTTCGAGATCCGTGACGATGAGATGGCAACCGCTTTGGGCGACGACTTCGCTGGCTTCGAGTCCATCGGAGGCGAGACGCACGCGATAGCCGCGCTTTTCGAGCATTCTGCCGACGAACTTGCGCACGCTGATGGAATCGTCTACGACGACGACGACCGCTTCGCTTTCAATTCTGTCCATGGCTTCGGCGGGTATGCTGCCGGACGCAACGGCGGACGCGCCGGGCGCGAAGACGCGAGCGGCGCTGGCGCTGGCGAGAATGGCGGGGCGCTGCGAGACATCGGCGGAGACAAGGCGATTGAGATCGATGAGCAGAATCAGGCTGCCATCGGGAGCGATCGTGGTGCCGGGGAAAAGTTTTACTTTGCGCAGATACTCGCCGAGGCCCTTGATGACGATTTCGTCTTTGCCAATGACTTCTTCGACGAGAATTCCAACTTGGCGTCCGGCGACCTTCACGATCACGAGGCGCAGCGAACCGTTCGAGGCTTCAAGCGGGGCCAGGCCGAGCTGCACGTCGAGGCGCACGACCTCGGTGACGACGTCGCGCACTTTTGTGAGCGGCTTGCCGCCGACGACATCGATTTCGTCGGGGCGGATGCGGCGGATTTCTTCGACGACCGCGAGCGGGAGCGCGAAAACAGAGCTTCCACAGCGCACGTAGAGCGCTTGCGAGATGATCAGCGTGAGCGGAACTTTCAGCGTGAAGCAAGTTCCCGCGCCGGGCGTGCTGCGGACTTCGATTTCGCCGTTGAGGCCGTGCACGTTCGAGCGCACGACGTCGAGTCCGACGCCGCGGCCGGAGAGTTCGGTTTTGAGCGCGGCGGTGGAAATCCCCGGATGGAAAAGAAGATCCTGGAGATCGCGTTCGGTGAGCCCGACGGCGGCGGCCGGAGAAAATACTCCAGCCTGGATGGCGCGCTCGCGAACACGTTCGTAATCGATGCCGCGACCATCGTCTTCGACTTCTATGTAAATGTGATTGCCGTGATGATACGCGCGCACAGAGACGCGGCCGCGCGGGGACTTGCCTGCCTGCGTGCGATCGGAGGGAAATTCGATGCCGTGGGCGACGCAGTTGCGGACCAGGTGGATCAATGGGTCGGAGATCTGCTGAATGATGTTGTTGTCGAGCGAGGTCTCGGCTCCTTCGAGAGACAGATCGACCTGCTTGCCGGATTCTTTTGCGGCGTCGCGCGCGGTGCGCGTGAGGCGCGTGTAGAGATTTCCGATGGGCACCATGCGCGCTTGGGTGATTTCGTCCTGCAGGTGGTGCGCGAGTTTGGTGAATTCATCGATGTCGGTTTCGGCGCGGCCCTTGAAAGAGTTAAGTTGCGTCAAGACTTCGGTCACGTCGGCGGAAATTTCGGTCATGGAGCGCGACAGGATACTGAAATCGTCGTAGCGGTCGAGTTCGAGTTCGGAGAATTCGCCGAGCGGGGACTTGGCCGACTCCCTTCGCGCTTCGCCGGAAAAACTTCCCATTGAAACTGATCCGGGGCCGCGCCAGGTCTGGCCGATTCGCGCGAACTCGTATTTGTCCTGGAACTCAGAAACCTTGTCGGACAAGCGGCGCTTCGAGAAGCCGAGGACGTCAACCAATCGCGCGAGCTCAGCCAATCGGCCGATCATGCGCGTGCGACTGATGATCAATTCGCCGACGGTATTCATCATGCGATCGAGACGGTCGAGCGGGATGCGCAGCGATTTGCTCTGCGGCGCGCCGGGGCGCGCTGTTCTTGCTATCGCGTCGACTGCGAGAGGTTCGATTGGCGGAGCGTTTTCCGATTCCGGAACGCGCGGGGACGCGGACTCTGCGCCCAATTCCTTCGGGGAGATTTCCGCGAGGCGCGACAAGAGAGCCCCAACGGCGGAGCGCATGGCGTCGTCATTTTCCCAATCGCGGCGCAACAATTTCTTGAGCGTGTCAACTGTTTCAAGGCACACGTCAACGACTTCGGCGCTGGGCTGCAATTCGCCGTCTCGAATCCGGCCGAGAAGATCTTCCGCGCGGTGCGCGATGGCCGCGACGCGGCGCAGGCCGACTTGCGCGGATGAACCCTTCACCGTGTGCATGGAGCGAAAGAGGCGGTGCACTTCTTCGGGGCTGGCGTTGGCCTCGAGCGCGAGCAAAGAATCGGTGACGACTTGCAGGTGTTCTTCGGCCTCGGGCAGGAAGAATTCGAGAACCTCATCGGAAACTTCGCCGTCATCGGGAAGTGCCGCGAAGAGCGCGTCGCCTGTGGGAAAAGTCTCGCGCGGCGTCTCTGCGACGTCCGCCCCGGCCGGAGGGGGCAGGCTCGCGGCTTGCGCCGCGGCGGCTTCGGGAAAGGCGAATGCGTAGCGCAGTTTGAATGCCGCGATTTCTCCGGCGAGCTCTTCGCCGTTTGAGCCGATCTCGATCAGATCGAATTCCAGAACGGAAATCCCGTCGGCCAGAAATTCGGTGAGCGGGCCGCGCGTTTCGGGGCTGAGCGCGGCATTTCGCGCGTACTGAAATACATGGGCAAGTTTGTTCGCGATTTCCGACAGCAGGGGAAACTCGTATTTGCGCGACGCCTCAGCTAATGCAACTGCCGCGTCGTGGAGCTTGCGGACCGTCTCTTCTTCGGGCACGTCTTCCTGAAGGACGCCGGCGTACTCGCGCAAATACTGCAGATGCTCGGACGCATCCTGGAGGAGCAGTTCGAGCGCTTCGCGGTTTGGCGCGCTCATGATTTCGCCCCTGCGAGCGCGTGCGCGGGAACCGCAGCGCCGGGTTTGCGGTAGACGATGCAATCGCCGTGCTGGATGGATTCGAGTTTCAACGATTTGTTCGCGATGGACTCAGAGTGGCCGAGGAAAAGATATCCGCCGGGCTCGAGCGCGTCGTAGAAACGCTGCAGGACCCAGTGGCGCTGCTCATCGGAAAAATAAATCAGCACGTTCATGCAGAAGATGCAGTCCATGCGACCCACGTAAACGGCTTGTGCGAGATTCATGGGCGAGAATGTGATCCAGCGGCGCAGGCGCGGGCGGACTTTGAAGTGGGTCCCGTCGGCGGCGAAATGGGTTTTGATCTGATCGGGCGTGAGATTTTCGAGCGCACGCCGGCCGTAGACGCCGCGCTCGGCGTGTTTCAGGGCGCGTTGACTGATGTCGGTGGCGAGAATCTCCACGTTCCATGCGTCGGCGAATTCGAGAGCGTCCGCGATGGCGATCGCTATCGAGTAGGGCTCTTCACCGGTGGAACATCCCGCGCTCCAGATGCGCAGCGTGCGATCCTTCTCCCAGAATTTCTTGGCTTGCAATTCGGTGAGGATGCGGCGGACCAAAGCTTGATAGACGGCGGGGTAACGGAAGAACGAGGTCTCTTGCGTGAGCAGGCGCTCGAGCAGCGCGTCGTATTCGGAGTTCGAGGACGCGATTCGGCGGAACATGGCGGTGGAATCCGCGAAGCCGCGCTCGCGCAAATGCTCGATGACCCGCGTGGAAAAGAAGCGTTCGCGAGATTCGTCAAACTGAATCCCGGAACGCTGCTCGATCAACACGCGGATCTCATCGAGCTCACGCTCGGTGACTCTCGAATTGGCCGACGCCTTTTCTTTCATGATCGCCACGCGTTACGCGCCCGCGATTGGCGGGCGAGCGACTCCGCGAAATTCCGCGTTAGCGGCGCACCCCCGCTCCGGCAGGCTGCCGAGGCTCGTGCGCTTCCTGCGCGGCCTTGGCGGCGGGCGTGCGGAGTTGGCTGAGCGCGTCATTCAATTGCTCGGAGAGTTGCACGACCTGGCCGACGGTGCTCACCGTTTGTCGCGCGCCCTGCGAAGTCTGGCGCGTGATGCCGGAGATGATTTGCATGGCATTCGCCACGCTTTCCGTTCCGCGCACCTGCTGCTTCGAGGCGAGCGAAATTTCCTGGACGAGTTCGGCGGACTGCCGCACGACGCTGGAAATCGCTTCGAGCGCCTTTCCGGCTTGATCGGCCAGGCCCGCGCCGACTTCCACTTCCTTGGTGCCCTCTTCCATGACGACGACCGCTTCGTTCGTCTCGGCTTGAATCGCCTTGATGAGTGCGGCGATATCTTTGGTGGCGCTGCGGGAGTGTTCGGCGAGCTTGCGGACTTCGTCGGCGACGACGGCGAATCCGCGGCCGGCTTCTCCGGCGCGCGCGGCTTCGATAGCGGCGTTGAGCGCGAGCAAGTTGGTTTGCTCGGTGATGTCGTTGATGACGTTGATGATTTCCGAAATTTCAAGAGAGCGGTCGCCGAGCGATTTAATTTTCTTGGCGGTGGCTTGCACTTGCGCGCGGATGCGCTGCATGCCTTCGAGCGTGTCGCGCACGGCGCGGTTGCCTTGTTCGGCGGCGTCGAGAGCGCGGCGCGCGGCTTCGGCGCTGGCTTCGGCGTTGTTCGAGACCTGCTTCATCGAAACCGTCAGCTCTTCGACGGCCGATGAAGTGTTGGTGATTTCCTGGTCCTGCTGCAGAGCGCCGCTGGTCATTTCCTCGGCCGCGGCGAGAATGTTGTTGGTGCTGGCGGCGACATCGGCCGCGGGGCGCCGTACGTTATCGAGCACTTTCGTGAAGTAGTCGAGCATGGCGTTGATGGAATCGGTGACGTTGGTGAGCGCTTCGCAGGTGGCGCGCGCGCGTTGCGTGAGATCGCCGCGCGCCGCTTGATTGATCACGCCGAGCAGATCGCCGAGGCCGCGCTGTACGGATTCCTGCGTTTCCTGGTTCGCCACGGCGCGGGTCAGCTTGCCGGCGCTGCGATGCAGATTGTCGGCGATGGCGCCGAATTCATCCTGCGACGAAATATCCACGCGGCTACCGGCCTCGCCGGTGACGAAAAGCTCGGAATACTTCTCGAGTTCACGAACCGGCCGCAGCACTCGGCGGCTGAGGACCACCGCGAGCGCCGCGGCTGCAAGGCCGCAGAGCAGGAGCGCCCCGAACAATTCTTCGGCCGCGCCCATCGGCAGAGCTGGGGCCTGCAGCAAGGAGAGGCCGCCGGCGTTGCGGCCAGCCTGGAAGGCCAGCGCCAACACGCCGACAGCGCATGCGGTGCTCCAGAGAATCACCAGCCAGATTGTTGAACTCAAACGCGTTTTCATGACTTCCTCCGGAAAAACTTTCTCAACATCGCGCTCCGTGCGGGCCGGCCGGTTCGCAAAGAACAGACCAACGGAAGGAAGCGTCTCCGCTTCCCACGCTTCAGAGCAATGGAACTGGAAAAACTTCGACCAGCCGGCGAAGATCCAGCACCAGCGCAAGCCGGTCTTCGTGCCGCAGCATGCCGCGGCAATGCGGCATGTCTTTGGGGCCATCGTTCAGTAGCGATTCATCGGAGACGGAATACGTTCCGATCACTTCGTCCGCGGCGATTCCGAGGCGCAGAGAATCCTGCTGGCCCTCGGCGGGGAGCACGGCGACGACCACGTGCTTGGGCAATAGACCCGGGCGGCGGCCTTCGGTGACAGCGATGTCCACGAGAGGCACGATGGTGCCGCGCAAATTAAAAATCCCGGCCATGAACGGCGGCGCGAGCGGAATGCGTGTGACGATCGGCCAATCGACCACTTCCTCTATGTCCAGAACGGAAAGGCAATATCGCTCGCGGCCCGCGCGGAAAACGCAGTACAAGCGTTCGGGCGCGCGCTCTTCGGTCGGCGCGCGATCGCCGGCGTCGAGGGCGTCAGCATCGGTCGTCAGCAGATCTTGTTGTGATTCGTCAGCCATTCCACATTCCTTTGCGGCGGCGCTCGATTCAGGATTCCCGGAGCAACGTGGGAGACGCGAGTTCCGTCTCCGCCTGAGATTCCTTTTCGGCCTTTTGCATTTCCACGGCGAGCGACGAAAATCGCTGCATGATTTCATTCAGCCGCAACGCCATCGAGTGGATCGTTCTCACTTGCTCGAGATTGCGCGGCGCGACCTGGGCGTGATCGGCGAGCAGGATGTCCGCGTTGCCGATGAGCGAGGTGAGCGCGTCGTTGATGCTGTGGCGCATCTCGATCAAGTATCGGCCGAGCATCACGATGCGTTCGGCGCGTTCGGCGCGCGCGGAAGCTTCGGCGCGGTGCAGCGCTTCGCTTCCGAGCAGAATCAGCGTGTCCGGCCAGCCCGCGCGGTGCAGCAGCACCGGCATGTTCGGGTGTTCGGTCTTCACGGCGGCGGCGCAGGCCTCGTCTCCCACCACGTAGACCGCGGCATCGCAGGAATCGAGCGAGCGCAGAATCGCGAGGAGTTTGCCGGGGCGCAACGGGCCGACGATGACAAGCGCGCATCCGATAGTGGAGGCCGCCGTCCAAACGTCGCTGGGCACGAGCGTGATTTCGGGGACGTTCCGCTCAGATTGCCAGCGCGCCATCAACGTGCGGGCGAATTCACGATCGTCCGAGACGATCACGGCGCGAGTGCGAAGCAGGCTGTCGTTCTTGCTCTTCATTTCTTGCTCTTGGTTGCGCTACGCGAGCCTCTCCCCTTCCTCGATGGACGAGAGAAGGCGTTTCACCGTAATTCCCAAATTCACCGCGGTTTCCGTGTCCTTCACGCTCTTGGCTTGCTCCGCGCGGCCTTGCAGATAATTGATTTCGTTGCGAGCGAGCGTTAGCGCGGATTGCAGCGCCTCCGAATCTCCCGCGCTGCGGCAAGCGTCGCGAGCGGTGCCCAACATGGCGCGCGCGACGACCGCGCGGCGGAAATCCTCGGAATAAGGACCGCTTTCGCTTACGAACGCGGCGACTTCCCAAGAGGAAATCAAGAAGCGGGTTTCGCCAAGCGCGATCGTGGCCATGGAGCGACCGCGGCCGGGCGGCGTCTCGATAAGCTGCTCCCAGATTTTCTCCAGGCAATTTTCCAACTCCGATTGCGAGGGCGCGGCGACGGCAGTTCTCCGGAATATCGACGTCGCGGCCGATGCCGCGTCTTTGGCCGCGGATTCCACTGGTTGCGCGCCTTCCGCGGTGGCTGGCGTTGATTCGCGATCCGCTGCGTTGGGCGTGTCCTCCAGGCCCGAAGACTCTGCGAGCGAAGGTTTCACACGATCGTTCGGATCGATGGGACTTTGCATGATCCCTAAGTCTGAAATGTCGATTTCGACCGGCGACCGTTCGGCTGGCAGCGCGCCCGGCACAGCGATGGGCACGCCGAATAATTCGTCGGGCGCTTGCTCGCGTGCCGCGGGGATTTGCACGGAATCATCCGAACGGAAGGTCCACTGCTTCAGCAGCGCTTCTTCAACATCTGCACGTAGCGCCAACAACTGCTCGAGCGATCGGGCTGCGGAGGCCTGGGCGTAGTCGAGGTGCAACGGCGGCTTCCATTCATTGCAGAAGGAAATCAGATCCTCGGTGGGCTCGGCTGACGACATGCCCGCGCGCCGGCAATCGAGCGTGGCAATCCCGGCGGCGCTCAATTGGGCAAGGTTTTCCCGAAGGGCCTTCACATCTTCATGCATGAGACGAATGAACGCGCGGCGAATCACGAAATTGAAATGGCAAAATGCGAGTTCCGCGGAGGGGTCGTAACCCTGATTCCGTCCGGATTCTTTCAGGAGGCGGCCTTTCTCAATGCAGCCGCTCTCGAACAAATCCCGCAAGCTGTGCAATTGCGGCAGTGCTTCGAGAATTTCGCCCAAGGGCTCGTACCAGGAGGGCGGTGGAGCATTCACGTCGCCCAAGATGGGCTTCAGCACTTCGGCGACTTCTTCGAGCGTGAGCGTCTTGCTGAGCATGGCCGGCGGCGCGCAGAGCGCGAAATACTGCGCCATGAGAAAGTCGAGTTTGTCCTGATCGGCGGTGACGCTGTGCTTTTCGAGGTGATGTGCGATGAGGGCGCGTAAGGGTTCCTCGCGCACTTTGAACGAGCCGGAAAAAAGTTGGCGCAGTTGGTGCGGGCGAATCTGCTGGTCGAGCTCTTCGAGCCATTCGGCAAGTTTTTGCGCGGCCTCGGCGGAAAGTTCGTCCTCGGGAAGCTCGCCATCGCCGCAGGGCGGCGGCGCGAGATCGAATTTTCTTGAGAGGGCAATGTAAGTGGGGTAAAGCAGGCGCGCCTCTTCCCATCGGCTGTTCGGGTCGGCCTGGGAAAAACCACGGTCTTCGGTCGCTTGACCCGGCGCTGTCGGTTTGGTTCGTGGAGACACTTGTGAAACTCCAGTACGTCCTGATCGGCCCGAACTTCGGGCCTCGCCTATAGACAACAGCACGACCAGCGCCACAATTTGCGGCAAGGAGGTGCCGCCAAACGACACATATGCAGGGAGTTAGGGGCGCGCGCAAATCGCGGCGGAAGGCCGCGTCTCAGGCTGATACAAAACCATCTCACGTCTAGCAGGGCGGGCGGCGGCCGGGAGTTGCTTCAATATGTTGAGGATTTCGACTCGATTTCGATTTCGACGGGTTTTTGGCCAATTCCGAACTGTTTCAACTTGCGATAGATCGTCGCGCGGCTGATGCCGAGCGTTTTTGCGGCGAGAGCTTTGTCGCCACGGGCCTGCTCGTAGACGCGCTCGATCGTGGCACGCTCGAGGTCGGCGAGCGCGGTTGAGGTGAGTGCGGCACCGCCGGCGGCGAATGCGTCGGATTGGGCCGCGCCGGCGATGGTGGGCGGAAGGTCGCACACGTCGATGGTTTCGCGGCCGCCGAGCGTGAGCGCGCGAGCGATGCAATTTTCGAGCTCGCGAATGTTTCCGGGCCAATCGTACTGCAAGAGACACTTCATGGCCGCCGGCGTGACGTGGATGCTTTCGCCCGAAGCGTAGCGCTCGAGAAAACAATGCACGAGCAGCGGAATATCCGAGCGGCGCTCGCGCAGCGACGGCAAGTGGATGGTGACGACGTTCAGACGGAAATAGAGATCTTTGCGGAAAGTGCCCGCCTGATAGGCTGCTTCAAGATCGCGATTGGTGGCCGCGATGATGCGGGCGTTCACGGAAATTTTTTGGTTGCTGCCGACGGGACGAATTTCTTTTTCCTGAAGGGCGCGCAGAAGCTTGGCTTGCATTTCAAGCGGCAATTCGCCGACTTCGTCGAAGAATATGGTGCCGCCCTGCGCAGCCTGAAACAGTCCTGGCTTCGATTTCAGGGCGCCGGTGAACGCGCCCTTTTCGTAGCCGAACAATTCGCTTTCAATCAGGGTGGGCACGAGCGAGCCGCAATCCACAGCGACGAACGGCATGCGCGCAAGCGGGCCTTGAAAATGAATCGCGCGCGCGACCAACTCTTTGCCTGTGCCGCTTTCGCCGCTGATGAGCGCGGATGTGCGCGCGTCTTTCAAACGCGAAATCATGCGCAGAACATCCTGGATTCGCGCGGAGGTGCCGACGATGCCTTCGAGTTGAGATTTCACATCCACGCGCTCGCGCAGGAATTGGTTCTCGGTTACCAGGCGCACTTTTTCCGCCATGCGCTGCAGGAGTTGGCGCAGATTTTCCACGCGGAACGGCTTCTCGATGTAGTCGTAGGCGCCGAGCTTCATGGCTTCGACGGCGGACTCAATCGATCCATAGCCGGTCATGACCGCGGTCTCGGTCCGCGGGAGCATGGCCTTGATCTTCGGCAATAATTCGACGCCGGACATATAGGGCAGCTTCAAATCCGTGATGACGATATCCGCCGAGCTGCTCTCGAGACACGCGAGCGCGGCTTCGCCGCTCTCCGCTTCGAGACAGGAGAGGCCGAGCGATGAACCGACCGTCATGCAAAGACGGCGAATGCTGCGCTCGTCGTCGACCACCAGAAAGCGGAGTGTGGGTTCGCCGCTCATAACCGGCCGCCCCTGGTTTGCGGGGCAAGATCCGCCGCGCGAGAATCTTCCGGCTCGGGATTCTCAGCCGCCTTCGAGAGCGGCAATCGCACGTGGAACGCGCAACCGATGCCGCCAGCGTTGTTCTCGCAGAAAATCTCACCGCCATGGGCGTGGAGGATCCCGTAGCAGATGCTAAGGCCCAGGCCTGTGCCTTTTCCGGCTGCCTTAGTGCTGTAGAACGGATCGAAAACGGAATCCATGTTTGCGATTCCCGGGCCATTGTCGCGGAATACGATTTCCACCGCGTCGTTCGCGCGCACAGTTTCGATTTCGATGCGCCCTTGGCGCGGGGTCTCGCGGACCGCATCGAAAGCGTTGTTGATAATGTTCAGGAAGACTTGCTGCAATTGTTGCGCGTCGCCGACGATGCCTTCGAGGCTTTCCTCCAGGCGCAAATCGACGCTAACGCCGTGCGACTCAAAATCGCGCGCACGCAGTTGCAGCGTTTGCCGCAGAATGGACGCCACGTCTACAGTTTTGCTGTGAACCGGCGCCGGACGCGCACATTGCAGCAGATTTTCCACGATGGCTTTGGTGCGCTGCGCTTCTCGATGAATCAATTCGAGATCTTCGCGCGCGTTCGGTGGAATGCCCGGATTCTCGAGAAGCAGATCGGAGAATCCCAGAATCGCAGCGAGCGGGTTGTTCACTTCGTGCGCGACGCCTGCTACCAATTGGCCGACAGCTGCCATCTTTCCGGCCTGCGCAAGCTTCGCGCGCAAGACGCCGGCCTCCGTGATGTCTGCGACGGAACCCACGATCGCGCGGGCGTGGCCCTCTTCGTCACGCAGCGGACTTAGGTTCAGCGAGTAGCGGCGCGTTCCGCCGTCGCTGCGGCGCAGAGGCAGTTCGAGATTCCAGATGTGTTCGCCCGCGCGCGCGGATTCGATCGCCGCGGCCAGCGTGGCGCGCCGCTCGACAGGAACCAGGCGCGCGAGTGGCTTGCCGCGCAATTCGGAATCGCGCTCGAGACCCAGCATTTCGACGAACGCGCGATTGATCTCGAGGATTTCGCCATCGAGATTTGAAAAGAAAAGGCCTTCCTGGATGCTCTCGAACAATTCACGGTAGCGGCGTTCGGCTTCGCGCTGACCGGTCATATCTTTCAGCACATGAATCGTGCGCCCTGCGGTTTGCGCGCTTTCCTCCACGCGCGAAGTGGTGAGAAGGTAGGAGCGGCCGCGCGCGATTAACAAACGTTCGGCGCCGCGTTCTGTATCCGAGAAGCACAGAGGACATTCAGCGGCATCGCGCCGCGCGCCCAAGCCATCGAGCGAACTCATCGGCGTGCCGACAAGTTCCGCCGGAGATTTGCCGAAGAAATTTGCGAGCGTGCGATTCAGACGCAACAAGCAATTCCGCGAATCGTGAACCGCGATTAAATCCGTGATGGCGTCGAAATCCTGAACCCATTGCTTTTTGGATCGCTCGATCCAGGAAAGCAGGGCCGCGTTCTGCACCAGGCTGCCGGCCAGCGCGGCGACCGCGGCGAATTCATTCGCCTGTGATTCCGAAAATGCCGAACCCGCGTCGCGATGAAACGCCAGCGCAATCCCCACGCGGCCTTCCTCGCCGCCGAAAGGCGCCGCGACGATGGCGCGCGCATGCAGCAGCTCACCGCCGGAGGAAATCGGCGCCGACCAGCCGTTGATCCATGCCGCTTTTTGCGAGCGAAGAGCGTCCCGCACCACCGGCAGGCGACCCAGCGGGAGACGACCGGGACTTGCGGAATCCGGCGGTCGTCCACTGACTTCCAACACGCGAAATTCATCCGCGGAAATCGCTTCGGCGCAGATCACACCGCTGGCCTCGAGCCAGTTCTTCATGGATCGGCAGAACTCGCGATACAGGCCAGCTTTGTCTTTGCCGCGCGCAGAGCTGGCGAAACTCGCCAGAAAGCTCGCGAACGAGCGCTCGGGTTGGGCGATGGGCGAGTTGGGGTCGATGGCAGACACAGTTGATCAAGCGTCGTGCGCAGTTTCGTCTTGAGACAGTCACGTTATCGGGCTGTCTCAAAATGGGTCAATGGGCCGCCGGTTTAGCGGTGCCGTAATCGCCATTCGCAGCATGGGCATGGGCGTCTCGCAGTGAGACGGAACTGGCAGGGAAAGGTGTGTACTGAGATTCGGGCCGGAGGCGGCTTCCCGATCGGGCGGCCCGCACTACACCGTAAACCATGTATTATCATATATATATGGGATTATTCGGTCGTCAAATACTCCTCCTCGATGGGCCTATCTCTGGTACTGCCCGTGCAACCTTCTACTGGGACGGAGGAGGAATCCGTGCATGCTGACCAGACTTAGGGATACAGGACTTGCTTTGTTGCTATCTATTTCAGCCGTCGGCGTCCTTCCGCACCGGGCCATGGCGCAGGATGCCGCGCAACAGACGGAGTCCAAAAGAAAAGTGAAGAAAGAAGTTCAGCCGACTTATCCCGACATCGCCAAGCGAATTAACCTCACCGGCAAGGTCAAGTTACAAGTGGTGGTGAACACCGCGGGCCATGTGACCAGCACCAAAGTGCTTGGCGGAAACCCCGTGCTCGCGAACGCGGCGGAGCAGGCCGCGAAAGCGTGGGCCTGGGAGCCGAGCCCGAGCGAGACCACGGAACTTGTGGAATTCGATTTCACCGGAGCGTCGAACTGAGCGCTCTCGGAAAAATAAACTGGCGCTAATCGCGCAGCGACGCCGGAGGCATTGGCGATGAAGATCGCACCCACGATTGGAAAAAAGCTCTACCTAGGATTTGGAGCCGTGCTCACCATACTCGTGTTTCTGTTTGTGGTGAGCTTGTCGGCGATCTTGCGCGAACGCCAGGAGCAATCCGCGGCAGCCGACGCGCTGTCCGGCGTGCAAATCATCGAATCCGCGCGCTACCAGATTATGCAGAACCGGCTCGCGCTCTCGGACTACTTGCTGAGCGGCGACACTCACGAACGCGAGACCGTAAATCAGGGAATCAGCGACCTCGACGAACTCCTGCGCAAGGGCCAGAGCAGCACCACGGATCAGGATCTCGCGAGCGCGCTCGAGCGCGTGGAAAGAAACGAGCAGGACTGGGCCGATCAGTTCGCGAAGCCACTCATAGACAAACGCCAACAAGTGGATGCGGGCAACTCCACTGTTGCCGATCTCCAGGTTTTTTATCTTGAGAAGGATCCTGCGACTTGGGTGACGCGCTCTTCCGAGATTCTCGATAGCGCGAACGACGAGATCAAAAAAACGCTCGATGATTCTTCCGCCTCCGCGACGCGCACGACAACCGTGACCGTCGTCGTGGATATTGTAGGCGTGCTGCTCGCGATCGGACTTGGGATGGCGATTGCGTTCTACACCGCGCGCTCGGTTACCGTGCCGCTCGACAAAATGATCGCCGTCGCTTGCGACATTTCGGAATCCGGCGACCTCAATCAGAAAATTGATCTAAGCCGCGACGATGAAATCGGTTCGCTCGCGCGCGCGTTTCACGATTTGGTCGAGTATCTCAAGGAAATATCGCGCGTCTCGGCAGCCATCGCTCGCGGCGATCTGACGGTGGAAGGCCGGCCGCGTTCCGAACACGACACGCTGGCGAAGGCGTTCAGCGAAATGGTTCAGGGCCTGCGTTCGATCGTGCGGCAAGTGCGCGACGGCGCGTCTCAAGTCGCGGCGGGATCGGAGCAAGTGGCGTCGGCTTCCGATGAATCCGCCAAGATCAGCGTGCAAACATCTTCGGCCATCGATGAAGTGACGAGCACGATGCACGAGATGAGCGTCAACGTGCAAAACGTTGTGAAGAACACGCAAAGCCAGGCTTCCAGCGTCGCCGAAACTTCCGCTTCGATCGATCAGATGGTCGCATCCATTACGCACGTCGCCGACACGGCTAAATTCCTGCTCGACATCTCGCAGAAGTCGCGCGAGGAAGTGCAGTCCGGCATGACCGCGATGCAGAAAACCACCGAAGGATTGAATCGCACCAACAAGACGATTCACACCTCTTCCGGAATCATTGTGGCGCTCGGCCGCCGCGCCGACGACATCGGCAAGATCATCGAGGTGATCGACGACCTCGCCGAGCAAACCAACCTCCTCGCGCTGAACGCCGCGATCGAGGCCGCCCGCGCGGGTGAGCATGGCCTGGGTTTCGCCGTCGTTGCGGACGAAGTGCGCAAGCTTGCGGAAAAATCCGCGCAGTCCACGAAAGAAATCTCAGAACTCATCGAAAGCATTCAGAAGGAATCTCGTGAGGCAGTGGAGAACATGGAGCGCAGCACCGCCGCCGTCGAAGAAGGTCTGACCATGGGCACCGACCTGCAATCGGCGCTCGGGCGCATTTCGGCGGTGGTCACGGAAGTGCACAAACTCGCGCAGGAAATCGGCGCGGCCACATCCGAGCAGTCCAACGGCTCGTCGCAAATCGCGCGAGCCACTTCACGGCTGACGGAAATCACGCAGGAGATCAATTCTTCGGTGGAAGAGCAGGCTTCGGGAGCGCAGGTGGTGGTTCGCGCGATGGAAAAAATGCGGGAGCTCGTGCAGCAATCCACCTCAAGCTCGACGGAGCTGGCCGCCGCCTCCGAGCAGATGTCCAAGCTCGCACGCGGCCTGCTGGAATCCATGGATCGCTTCGCGCTTGAAGAGGGCCAGGGCTCGGCGTTGCGCGGCGCGAAATCCGAGCGTGCCCAAAAGGGCGGGGAGCGGTCGCGTTCGTCTTCTCACGACTACGCTGAGTTGGTGCGCTCCTGAAGGCCCGCGGAGCCATCGGAATGAATCATGAATAAGGATTTGCAGGTCGTTGGGTTTCGCGTGGGTGAGGAAACGTTTGGGCTGCCCATCTCGGCGGTGCGGGAGATCGTGCGCGTGCCGGAAATCACTGCAGTCCCGAGCGCTCCGGCGCACATCGAAGGCGTAATCAACCTGCGCGGGCGAATCGTGTTCGTGGTGGATTTGCGAAAGCGCTTCGGCCGATCGGACGTAACGCCGAGCAAGAAAAATCGCATTCTGGTTGTCGAACTCGAGGAACGGATCATCGGCCTGATCGTGAATTCGGCTTCCGAGGTGCTGAAGATTCCTCCCTCCGAGATTGAAACTCCGGCGGGCCTGTTTCAAGACGACGGCCCGCACTACGTTACCGGAGTCGGAAAGCTCAAGGGACGATTGGTGCTCATGCTCGATCTCCACAAAATTCTGAAAGGCGGCGAGCTCGGCGCTCTGGACGAATTTACGCGAGCTGCCGAGGTTCGCGCGTAGTAACAACGCCCGATGTCCGGGCGCGCAATTCCGGTGAGAGACGTTCGAGACGCCATGAGCACATTGGCCACGCCGATTACGCTGACCGAAGCGGAACTGAAGCTGCTCCAGACGCTCGTCTACCAGGAATGTGGAATGTATTTCGACGAGCGGCGCGCCCATTTCCTGCGCGACCGTCTGCAGCGCAGATTAAAAGCCTGCCAGATCGATTCGTTCTACAGTTACTACCGGCTGCTCACCAGCCACGAGGGCAAACAGGAGTTGAGCGCGCTGCTCGAAAATCTCACGGTCAATGAGACCAGCTTCTTCCGCAATCGCCCGCAACTCGAGCTGTTCCAGAAAACAATTCTCGAAGACCTGCTGAAGCACAAACAAGCGAGGCGCGATTGGACATTGCGCGTGTGGAGCGCGGGCTGCTCGACGGGCCAGGAGCCTTACTCCGTGGCAATTCTGATTTGCGACGCGCTGGCCTACTACTATCTCCGCAATCCACTGCCGTTCGATATGCCGTCGCCCAAGCCGTTGATTCCGCCGCCTTGGCGCGTGGAGATCCTCGCGTCGGACATTACTTATTCCGGCATGCGTGTCGCACAGGACGCGGTCTACACCGAATCGCAGATGGAGCCGGTGGACTACACGTGCCGCCTGCGCTATTTCGAGAAAATCACGGATCGTTATGCCGTGAAGAAATCGCTGAAGGAATTGGTGCAATTCGATTTTCACAATTTGAAGACGGAATTCCTGCCGCAAGGCAACGACATCATTTTCTGCCGCAACGTGATGATTTATTTCGACGAAGCGGAACAAAAACGCCTGGTGGAAAAGTTATATCGGTGCCTAAATCCCAACGGCTATCTGTTCGTGGGCCACGCGGAAAGCCTTTTCGGTCTCTCGAAGCAATTCCGCATGATTCATCAGAACAACGGCACGGCCTACCAGCGATTGGAGCCGGACCTGTGAACTTTTTCTCCGAAGAACAGGCCGCCGAGCTCCGCGAGCTGATGTATGAAAGCTCAGAGGAACTCCTGCAGTCTTTGAACGACGCGGGATTGGAACTTGAGAAACATCCGGCCGACGCGGAGAGCATGCGAAGCGTGCGGCGCGCCGTGCATACCCTTAAGGGCGATTCGGCCGCGTGCGGCTTTCACGAGTTGAGCGAACTCGCGCACGAGTTGGAGGACATGCTGACTCCGCAGCTCGCCGAGTCCGCGCCGGCCGCCGTAGCCGAGGTCGTATTGACGGCGGCAGATACATTCCACGCCATGCTTGCGGCCTACCGCGGAAAAATGCAGCCGCCTTCGGGCGACGCGCTACGCGCTCAACTGAAGCGCCTGATCGATGCGTCCACGGCGCCCTCCCCGCCCGAGGCTTCGGCACAGATTGGGAAGAGCGCGGAGTGGACGGAGTACGAGCAGCGCGTGATTCGCGAAGCAATGCGCCAGGGCGCTTCGGTTTACAACGTTTCGCTGGCGATCGATCGGGCAAATCAAATGCCCGCCGCCGCCGTGCAGATGATTCGCGGCGCGCTCGAGAAATCCGGAAAGATACTCGCGATGCGCCCGCAGGACGGTGCTGGCGCGGAGTTTGTCTCGCAAGTGCAGGCCGTGATTTCAAGCAAGCGCACGCGGGAATCGATTGCGCGCTGCTGCCGAATTCCCGCGGTGGTGACGGCCATTGCCGTCGAGCCCGCCGCGATCGCTGCTGGATCGCAGGTGAGACACGACGCGCTCGGCGTCCTGCTCAAGGCGGAAGCGGAGGCCGTGGCCGCCGAGAATCTTGAAGCCGCGGAGCACGACGCGCCTCACACTCAGGCGCAGCTTCTGACGGGTTCGGGATCGGCTGAAAATATTCTGCGCGTGGATTCCACACGCATCGACGAGCTGCTGAACCTCGTCGGTGAACTGATCATCGGCAAATCCATGCTGCACCGCGCCGTCCAGGAATTTGAGACACGATTCCCGAAGGATCCGCTGCGCGCACGGCTCGCGGACAGTCTTTCGCTTCAATCGCGAGTGCTCGGCGAATTGCAGAAATCCGTTCTCAAGGTGCGCATGGTTCCGGTCGAACAGCTTTTCCGGCGCGTGCCGCGCATCGTGCGCGACGTCGCGAAAACCTGCGGCCACGAAGTGGACGTGGAAGCGGCCGGACAGAACACCGATCTCGACAAGGGCATTCTCGACTCTCTGGCCGAGCCGCTTTCCCATCTGGTTCGCAATGCCGTGGATCACGGCATCGAACCGGCCGCCGAGCGAATCGCCGCCGGCAAGCCGCCGCGCGGAACGATCCGACTTAACGCGTACCATCGCGGGAATCAGGTGGTGATCGAAATCTCCGACGACGGCCGCGGAATTGACCGAACGAAAACGCTGCGCCGCGCGGTCGAAGGCGGCTTCGTGAAAGCCGAGGAAGGCGAGCGCCTGAGCGATTCGGAAATCGTGAACCTGATCTTTCAGCCCGGCTTTACTACGAGCGAGTGCGTCACGGAAGTTTCGGGGCGCGGGATCGGCATGGACGTTGTCGTGGGAGTGCTCGAACGCCTCAAAGGCACGGTAACGGTCGAAAGCGTGCCGGGCAAGAGCACCACGTTTCAATTGAGCGTGCCGCTTACGCTGGCCAGCGTTTCATCGCTTCTGTTCCGGTCGGGCAAGCGTCTCTATGCGATCGAGCTGTGTTCGGTGGCGGAAATCGCGCGCGTGGATGCGCGCGAGATTCACGTCGTCGACAACCGCGAAATTATCGAGTTGCGTAATCAAATTCTGCTGCTGGTGCGTCTGGAATCGCCCGCGATGGACGCGCCGCCGAAATCGAACAAGATGTTTCTGTTGGTCGTGAATCACGCCGATCGCAAGTTCGGCTTGGTCGTGGACAGCTTGCTGGGCGAAGAGGATCTGGTGATCAAAGCGCTCGACGAAAAATACCTGAATAGCGATTTGTTGAGCGGCGCTTCGATCCTGGGCGACGGCGCGGTTGTGATGGTCCTGAACGTGGCGGCGCTGGCCGGAAAAGCCGGGAAATCGATGCTGCTGAGGGCCACGGCATGAAAGGCGCAATTCGCGTGCTGGTGGTCGACGATTCCGCGCTGATGCGGAAGCTGATCCCGCAGATTCTCAGCCGCGATCTGGGCATCGAGGTGGTTGGGACGGCCATGGACGGCACCTTTGTGCTGAAGAAAATCGAAGAGCTGAAGCCGCACGTGATCACGCTCGATCTGAAAATGCCGCGCATGGACGGGATCGAAACACTGCGCGTAATTATGCGCGAGCACCCGCTGCCGGTGATCGTGGTCAGCGCGCACTCGCAGCAAGGCGCCCGAGCCGCGCTGAAGGCTCTTTCGCTCGGCGCGTTCGAGTTCGTGGCCAAGCCGATGGACGCCGCTTCGGGCAATTTGAACGACATCGCCGCCGAGCTCGCGGACAAAATCAAGATTGCTGCGAACGTGGACCTCTCGAAAGCGCCGCGCGATATTCATCTTCCGCCGAAGCCCCACAAAACCCCTCTTAACGAAAATCTTCGACCGACGAAAGTCGTGGCCATCGGGATTTCCACCGGCGGGCCCAATGCCTTGCAGCTTCTTTTTTCGCAACTACCCCCCGATTTCCCGGGGACGATTCTAGCGGTGCAGCACATGCCCGAAGGCTTCACAGATATGTTCGCGCGCCGCCTGGACGAGTGCTCCGCGATCCACGTCAAAGAGGCCAAGCCCGGAGATTTACTTCTGGCGGGTCGCGCACTGATTTGTCCGGGCAACCGGCACATGAAAGTGCGCCGCATGCCGCTCGGTGAAATTGTGGCGCTTGAAGATTCCGCGCCGGTGAATGGCCACCGGCCCTCGGTAGACGTGTTGTTCGATTCGGTGGCGCGCGAATTCCCCGGCGGCGCCGTCGGCGTGCTGATGACGGGCATGGGCGAAGATGGCGCCGAAGGAATGGGCGCGATCAAGGCGGCAGGAGGATTCACGCTGGCGCAGAGCGAAGAAACTTGCGTGGTCGCGGGAATGCCGAAGGCGGCGATGGATCGGGGATTCGTGGACAAAGTCGCGCCGCTCGATTCGCTGGCGCGCCTGATCTGCAGGCGCTGCGCTCCCGAGGCGCAGCACGCAAAGGACGAGCCGCGCGCCGTAGCGCAGGCCGCCGCACGAGATTCAGGATTTGGGAAGGAGTAAGACAATGTCACAATTTGCAGCGCTCACTCGCAAGGACGACCAGCAGCCAGTCCGCTACCTCGTGGTGGACGATTCCGTCTTCGCGCGGAAGAACCTCGCGCGCATGATCGAGGCGTTCGGCGGCCAATTGGCCGGCGAGGCCGGCGACGGTTGCGCCGCGATCGCCGAGTACAACCGCATCAAGCCGGACTTGGTGTTGATGGACATCACCATGCCGCAGATGGAAGGGATTGAAGCCGTTGAACAGATCATGCGGCAACATCCCGAAGCGCGCATCGTGATGGTTTCTTCGGTGGGATACCAGGACAACATTCTCGCGGCGCTGCAGCGCGGAGCGCGGCATTTCGTGCAAAAGCCGGTGAAGCCGGAAGTGCTCTACGAAATTCTGCGCTACGTGCTGAACGACCAGCTCTCGGCCGTGGCCGTGGAAACGGGAGACTCCGGCCAATGAAAATGGAATTGCTGCAACCGTTCATCAATTCCGCGGACGCCGTGCTGGCGCAAACACTGTGCTGCGCGACGACCGTCGGAGACGTCACCATGGAGGAAGATATCTACCGGCGCAAAGGCCTCGCGGCGATGGTCGTCATCCGCGGAGAACTCGAAGGGCGCATCATTTTCGATATCGAACCGCGCACGGCCGCGAAGGCCGCGAGTATCTTGACGGGCAGCGACGTCGCCGAATCGGAAGAAATGGTGCGCGAGACGGTGTGCGAGCTGGCCAACATGCTGATCGGAAACGCCGTGACCTCGCTGAACGATCAAGGTTTCCATTTCAGCGTGGCCCCGCCAAAAATGCACACCGAAGAAGAAGGCTTGGGCGCGACTCCGGATACGGACGCGCTGGTGATGTCGTTCGAGACGCCATATGGCGTCGCTTACCTGAATCTCGCGATCCGCAAGAATCTGCGTCGCAGAAGCGAACGCGCTTCCCGCCTACCGATGTAACTTCGCGCACTTGAAAATTTTCGGACGAATAGCGCCCGTCGCGGGACCTGCGATCCGGCGAAACCAGGCCTACGCTGCGGGGTTGGTTAGAGCGGGCGCGGGCGAATAGGCGACGCCGTGGCGGGAGAGACCAATCGCCGGGATCGCCTGATGGTATACGACTTCGGCGGGAACGAAGACATTCGCGCCTTCCCGCGCGTACGGCACGGCAACGGAGAGCGAAGTGCCCGCGGGATAGCCGCGGCGGCTGCGAAAACAAAGTCCCGTGGGCGACACGTTTTCGCACACCACGATTTCGTCCGCCTCGCCCGGGCGACGAATGCAGGCCTGCAGAATGGCGCGCACACGGTTGCTCTTTCGCGGGTCCGGAGAAGATTGCGGAACCTCTCCCGCCGCGGTTTCCACCGCGAATCGCTTCGTGGAATCTTCCTGCGCCGCCGGCTGCCAAAGCGTCGACACGCCGCAGGAACGGCACGCGCGCGCGACGATCTGATGCAGGTCGAATTCGCGCAATTCCCGCTCATCGAGATAGGCGATCTCACGGCTGCGGCAGTGTACGCATTCCATCACCAGCCGGGCCAGGGCGCGTTGCGCAGTGTCGAGCGGCGGAATGGCCACGTCCCACAGTGCGGCGCCGGGATCCACGAGCGCGACGCCGTATGCGAATCCTTCCGGCTGCGCGCTGAGTTGCACGACGACACGCGCCTCGGCCTCGCGATTCTCCAGCGGCACGGGCGTTCCATCGCTGGCGATACTACCGAAGCTCGCCGAGCGCAATCGCAGCCGCAACGATTGCCCGATAGCGAGTTGCCGGCGGAGCACGAGTTCAGCACCGCCGCGGCTGACCAGTTGGGTGCGCGCGGGTTCGGCGAATTCCTGGCCGGATGGATCGGTTCCGAGCGCTTCGAGCGCGATCGTGAGCGTCACGCGATCGCTGCTGCGGGTATTGGTTGCCAGCATTGAGTCCTCTTTCCGCTAGCGTTTCTCGCCCCCGCCTTGAATGGGCGACGAGCGAAAGTCCGCGATGTTCAGGCGCGCTGCAACACAGGCGACGTCGCCGTGGCGCCGCGCGAGGCTGCCAGAACTTCGATCGTCGGAAAAGATGTGGATGGCGCCGGCGCGACCTGCGGACGCTGTATTCCCTGACGCAAAGCCTGATGCAGCATCTCCAGCGCTTCCTGCGCATTCGGCGGGCTGACGACTGTAGCTGTGAGCAGGCCGCTGCGAACCCACGCTTGTCCCGTGCGCGGCACGCCGTCGATGCCGAGATAAGGGACGCTGAGCCAGCGCTTGCGATCGATTTCGGAGGTTTGCTGCTGCTCGAAAGCGCGGCGGGCGCCGAGCGCCATCACGTCGTTCTGTCCAGCGACGAGATCGACGCGCGCTTTTTGCGATGTGGTCAGACGCAGCCAGGAAGTGACCACGCGATGCGCGCTGGCTTCGGTCCACTGGCCTTTGAGGAAAGTGATCTGCGCGTTTTCGGGTTTGGTTTCATTCATTCCGGCGATGCGCTGCTGCGCGGCGGAACTTTCCGAAGTCCCGGTGATGTAGAGAATCGCGCCGCCTTTCGGAAGCAGCGCGGCGATCTGCCGGCCCTGGATGCGGCCGATCTCCTTGTGATCCTTGCTGATGTTGAGTATCGGCACGCGGTAGTTGAGCCGCAAATCGGAAATGTACGGCGCGGCGCGATTGATCACGGCCCACGCGATCCCGGCGGATACCGCTGCGCGCGCCACCTGCGGAAGCGCGGTGCTGCTCACGGGTTCGAGCGCGATGGCCTCTGGCCGATTCTGCGGCGCGGCCTGCACGGCCTTCAGCAATTGCTGGCTTTGCGTGATGGAATCGTTCTCGGCGAACACGATTTCCACCTCGATGCCCAGGCGCTTTGCGGTTTCGCGCGCCGCGGCGGCTTGCTCGAGCTGGTAGTCATTGTCCTCGGTCATCAACGAAACAAGAACGCGGAGCGGCTTCATGGGGGCTCCTGGATAGAACCGGCGATGGTCCAGTATTAAGGTATACCCGCGAGAGCACGGATCACCGCTCCGATCCGCGCGCGATGCCCTGAGAGGAAATAGCCCATTGGTACGGGGTGCGGTATTTGAGAGAACGGCAGTGCGGCGTATCTCAGTGCCCCACACCCCGGGGCATTCTGAGCTTCCCAATCGATTGAACGGCCAGACCGTTCAGACTAACGCAAGGCACTTGTCCGGCAATCCGGCTCCACTGGAATTAGTCGCGTGGTCGAGTGACTAGAGAACGATATCGGCGGCGAACGCCAGCCCCCGAGAACCGGGGACATCGGGTTGGGCTTGTGCGGTATCAGACGTCGAAACATGAGAGGCTCAGGCGATGCGTAGTGCGCCAGCAAAGCCACACCCAGCGCGATCACATCGAACCCGCAAATTGACGCGAACCTGGCGAGATCTTCTCGCGGCGTTTGTAACCCCCCCGGCGCGGGTTTGATTGGATGCGTCATACGCGGAGCAAGAAAAAGAGGCCGAGCGCGGTCAGCGCCACGCCGTACCAGCGTTCAAGCGTGGTGGCCCGCGTTCGAATTGCAAGCCTTGCGCCGAGGTATGAAAACGGAACGGACCCAAGCGCGAGAAATCCAGCCACAGACCAGGAGATGTGGCCCAGGTAGGCATGCACGATCGTTCCCGGCACGGCTAAAGCGGCGGAGACGGCGAGCGAGCACGCAAAGGATTTCTTGATCGGCTGGCGCAGAAATTGGACATAACTTGGCGCAAGCAGAAAGCCGCCGGAGTTTGCCAAGAGCCCCGAAGTTAATCCAACTCCGGTGGCAACGAAGATCAAGCGAAGCCGCCAATGCGAGGGGCGGCCTTCCGGAAGAGTGGCATTCGTCGCCTTAGAGAACACCTTCTGTATCGGCGGAAGCAGGAACGAGAGTCCGAATCCGAGCACGAGCAATCCCGTGGCGATCAACAGCGGACGCGCGCCCGTGAAACGACTGAGGTACGCCCCGGCGATAGTGGCAGGCACTCCAACTCCGATGCTCCACCAAATGATCTGCCAATCCAAAAGATGCGACTGCCAATACTCCGCCGAAGCAATTAAGGTTCCGGGCACGGTCGCGGGCAACGGAGCAGCCACTGCGACAAAGCCTGGAACACCGATTAGGCTCAGAAGAGGGGTTGCAACGGCACTGCCGCCTTTTCCGAACAAACCACCAAGGAAGCCCACGATGATGCCCACGGTAAGTTCTCCGAGGTGCCGGAACATTTATCCTCTCTCTCGATTCCAAACCCGCCGCAGTCTTATGCGCGGCGCGCTTCCGAGGTGTCGACGCGCGAAATTCGCGATATTAGTGCAAGTCCCCTACCTCGAAGTTGAGCGAATCCGTCGAAATTTGGAATTGATATTTGGCCTGGGCCTGGGCGACTTCGGCTTGCGCTTGGTTCAATTGCGCTTCGCTGAGCTCGACGATTGAGCTCAGGCCGAGATTGTAGCGGGCCTGCGCAAGCTGCAGCGCCAGATCAGCTTGCTGCTTGAACTGATCGGTGAGGCTCAGATTCTGAAATGCGGTATTCGCCTGGTTATAAGCGACGCGAACGTCGCGCGCGACTTCATCCGCGAGTTCGTTCACCTGCTGACCCGCGGCGTCGGCGGCGAATTCTGCTTCGCGATGCCGAGCGGAAAATGCGCGGCCGTCAAAGATGGGAATCGTGAGATTAAAACCCGCCGCGGCATAGTTGCTCGTCAGCGGATCCTCGCGCACGGGAGTCACACCCGCAACACCGATGGCGGCGAGAGTCGGATTCCACAGTTCCGCTTCGGCCTTTGCGTATTCTTGCGCCGATTGTTGATGCAAGCGGCTGCTGGCAAGTTCTGGCCGCTGCTGAAAAGCCTCCGCGATCAAGTCGGCGAGGCTGGCGGCGAATTTTTCAGGCATGGGTTGGTCTTCGAGCACGAAGCTTCGCTCGTCGGAGTACCCGAGTGCGAGCGAGAGATCGGCGAAGGCGGATTGAAGGTTGTTTTCGGCTTGCGTAAGAAATAGCTGCGCCTGCGCAAGATTCACGTTTGCGAAACTCACGTCGAGCGAGGATTTCAATTGATTCTTCTCGAGCGCGGTGACTTGATTCGCGACGAGTTGACGCGCCGCGACAACTTGTTGTGAGACGCCGAGGACCGCCTGCGCCTCGAGCGCGCGGAAATAAGCCTCGTCGACCTGAAGGAGCACGTCTTCACGCGTGGCCGCGGCGTTCTGCTGTTGCGATTTGGCTTCGAGATCGGCGGACTTCACCAGGCTGTGCGTGCGCCCAAAATCGGTGACCAGCTGATTGACTTCGACGCCGCCGGCGAAGCGATCGTACACGGACGGATTGTTCAAGCCGCCGGCGGTGATGCGACTGTCGCTTTCGGCGTCCACGCCGGTGACGTTGCCGAAAACCTGCGGGAAATATGCGGCGCGCGCTTCGGCTGTTGCTGCGCCGGCCTGTTGCGCGGTGAATTGCGCGCCGAGCAGTTGCGGCTGATTGCGCAAGGCGATCGCCTGGGCCTCGGCGAGAGTCAGCGATTGGGGCGCCGCGGGACTTGCGGTTTGATTTGGGGCTGGCGCGTGCCCGGGAGAGACCGCTTGCGCGAAATCCGGTCGAGGCAGACACGGTAACGAACACACTACGACGACAAGAATAAGAAATCGCTTCATTTCAATTCACCTCTTGAGGTTGCGCCGCTTCCTCGCGGCTGTAAACGAGCACGTAGGCAGCCGGCACGACAAAAACGGTGAGCACCACGGACGTGAGCAACCCGCCGATGATCACGCGTGCCAGCGGAGCGTAAGCTTCGCTGCCTTCTTCGAGTTTCAGCGCCATGGGCACGAGTCCGACGACGGTGGCGAGTGTGGTCATGAGAATCGGTCGCAGGCGAATTCGGCAGGCATGCGCCACCGCTTCACGCACGCTGCGTCCTTCGGAGCGCAGCGCCTTCGCGAAATCTACGATCAAAATGCTATTGGAAACCACCATGCCCTGCAGCATGACCACGCCCATCAACGATTGGATGTTTAAGGTTGTGCTGGTAAAGGCCAGTGTGAGCATCACACCGATCAGGCCGGTAGGAACCGCAAGAATAATCAGGAATGGATCGAGAAACGACGAAAATTGCGCGACGAGAATAAGGTAGACCAGAAGGATTGCCAGCAATAAACCGAATCCGAAACTGCGGAACGATCTTTGCATGGTCACGATCAACCCTCGTGTGTTGATGCGCAGGTTTGAGGGAAGCTGCGTCGCGGCGATTATTTTCTGCACGGCGCTCGCCGGAGCCCCAAGGTCTTCACCGGTCGGCGTCACGTACACGTCGATCGTGCGCTGAAGCTGATAGTGGTCCACTTCCGTCGGCGAGAGAATACGCGAGATATCCGCAACCTCGCCGAGAGCCGTGGGCATTTTCAGGCCGTGCGCCTGCAGCGGCATGGCCTTCAAGTCGTCGATGGACTTCACCTGATTTTCCGGATACTGCACGGTCACGAAATAGTTGTTTCCGGTTTTCGGATCGACCCAGTAACTCGGCGCAATCATTGCGTCGGAGGTAAGCGCCGTGATCACGTTGTCCACCACTTCCTGCGGCGAGAGGCCGAGCTCGCTCGCGCGCACGCGATTCACGTCGATCTGCAGTGCGGGATAGTCCATGTCCTGCGGGATAAATACATCGGCCACACCCGGGATGGCGCGGAACTGGCGCGCGAGATTCTGCGCGATATCGTCGGCTTGGTTGAGATCCATACCGCTGATCTGGACGTCGATGGGAGCAGGCGCGCCCTGATTGAGAACCGCGTCCACCAACCCGCCGGATTGCAGGAACGTGCGCACCTCGGGGACCTCGACGGCAATGCGGCGGCGGACGCGGCTCATGTATTCAAAGCTGCTCACGCTGTGGCCCTCCTTCAGGCCAACTTCGATGAACGCGGTATGCATCCCGGAGTTCGGCGTGAACAGCGCCGAGAGGTCGGCCATCAGTCCGATGTTCGAGACCACTGTGTTCAGGTCGTGCGCGGGAACTTCCTCGTGCACGATGTTTTCCACTTGAGCGACGTATTTTTCGGTGTCTTCGATGCGCGTACCCGTCGGCGCTTTGAGGTTGATCACGAATTGGCCGGCATCGGTTCTCGGAAAAAACGACAACCCAACGAGCGGCGCGAGCGCGAAACTCAGCACGAACACCACTGTGAATCCCGCCAGAACAACGCGCGGATGATCCAGCGTCTTCCCGACCCAGTGGTCGTAGTGACCGAGCATGCGCTCGAATTTCAGGTTGAACCAGCTATGGAAACGCCGCCCCCAGGACACGCTCGCCTGTACCGCGCCTTCGCCATGTTCCTTGATGGCGCGGAGAAACATCGCGCAGTAAAGCGGCACCACGGAAACCGCCACGAAGTAGGACGCGAACAGGGAAATGACCACTCCCAGCGCGAGGGCCGTAAAAAGATATTTGCTCACCCCGTTAAGAAGCGTCACCGGGAAAAAGACCACAACCGTGACCAGCGTGATTGCGAGGACCGCAAAGGCAACTTCGTTCGTTCCTTTCTCCGCGGCCACGGCCGGAGCTTCGCCGAGTTCTACGTGCCGGTAAATGTTTTCGAGCACGACCACGGAATTATCGATCAAGCGCGAAAAGGCCAGTGCCAGGCCACTCAGCACCATGCTGTTGATCGTGCCGCCGCCGATGTGCAGCACGAAGAATGCCGCCATCAGAGAGATGGGGACCGAGAGGAAGACGGCAAGCGTGGCGCGAACGCTGCCGAGGAATAACAAGATCATCAGCGCCGTGAGTAGAAGGCCGATGCCGCCCTCGTGCATCACGGTCGAAATGGCCTGCTTGACGAAAAGAGATTGATCGAACTCGACGTGCGTTTTGAGCTGCGAAGGGATGTCGCGGAGAGTTGGGATGGCGTCTTTTATTCCGTTCACCACGGAAATGGTGTTGGTGTCGCCACCTTGCTTGAGAATCGGAACGTAGACCGAGCGCTGACCGTTAACGCGTACGATGTTGTACTGCAGCGCGGAGCCGTCCACGGCGTGGCCTACGTCGGAAAGGAAGACCGATTGCTCACCTTCAGTCTTGATCGGCAGTTGATTCAGCGCGGCCGCATCGGGAACTTGCGCGTTGGTATAAATGTTGTAGTCCGTCGAACCGATACGCACGTCGCCGGCGGGAAGAATCAAATTCGATTGGTCGGTGGCGCGCACAACGTCCATCGGGCTGAGTTCATGGGCCTGGAGCTTTAGCGGATCGACGTAAACCATAATCTGGCGATAGCGGCCGCCATAGGGAGGCGGAACGGTCGCTCCGGGCACGTTGGCGATTTGATTGCGGATCTGATATTGCAAATAATCGTGGAGCTGCGTTTCGTCCAGCCCCGGGCCCTCGACGGTGAGCAGACAAACGGGAAGGCTCGAGGCGTCCACTTTCATCACCACCGGCGGAAGCGTGCCCTGCGGAAGCCGCCGCAGATCGGCCATCGCGAGATTCGAGATTTCGGTCACGTCCGCATTGGCGTCGGTGCCCGGCTGGAAATAAATCTTGATCAGGCTGACGCCGGTCATGGAGCGGGATTCCATGTGATCGATGCCGCTGCCGAGTGTGAAAAACCGCTCGAAGGTGTCGGTGATATCGGCTTCAATCTGCTGTGGCGGCATGCCGCTGTAGAACGTCGCGACGAGCACCACGGGAATGTTGATGGGCGGGAACATGTCCACCGGCATCTGCACCAGGCTGGTGGTGCCGAGGACGAAGATCAGCAAGCAACAAACCAGGATGAAATACGGATGGCGGATCGAAAAAATTGGCATGGCCGGTTATTCCGATCCGCCCGCCGGCACGATCTTTGGCGACACGAGCTCGCCAGTCTTGTATTGATCCTGCTCACCCAGGACAACCTCATCGCCTTCGGAAAGACCTGCAACGACTTCAGCTCTGTTGGCAGTTTGAATCCCAAGGGTGACTTCGCGGCGCTCGATGCGGCCGTCGCCATCCACGATAAGCACGGAGCCTTTATTCTCGCCGGACATGTGGATCGCTTGAAGCGGCGCCGTCAGTGCGTTCTGCTTTGTGTGCAGCGGAATCACCACGGATACGTACATGCCTGGGAGGAGCGCGTAATCGGGATTGGGCACGTCAACTTCGGTATACATCGTGCGGGTTTGTAAATCGATCTGGTCCGAGAAGCGAACGATTTTCGCCTGCAGCACTTTGCCGAGCGTGGTGACATTTATGGTTACGCTCTGGCCGATCTGGACGTCGGGCACGGCGCGCTCCGGCAGCGGAATCACCAGCCGCAGCAGATTATTTTGCGAGAGATGGCAGAGAGCCAGATCGCCCTTGCTCGACGAAGTGCCCGCAGGCAGCAGCGCGCCGGTATAGGCGTTGATCGAGGTGATGACGCCGTCGAACGGAGCGGCGATGTGGGTATAGGCGAAAAGCGCCTTGTCTTTCCCGAGCGCAGCTTCGGTCGATAGCACCGCCTGTTCCGCCGCTGCGAGCGCGTCCTTCGCGCCGGAAACTGCGGCGCTCGCTTCCTGATCCTTGCCTTGCGCAACATCCACGTCTTGCTGCGCGACCAAGCCGGGCTGAGTTTTCTGCACATCGGCTATGCGCGAGTAGGTGAGGTGAGCGACGGTGTACGCGGATTCGGCGCTATCCAGCTCCTGGCGGTATCGTTCAAGGTCCTGTTGACTTCGCCGCGCCGTCGCTTCGTCCTGCTCCACCTGCTGCTCGAGCTCGGGGACTTCGAGATCGGCAAGCAACTGGCCTTGCTTTACGTGTGTGCCCCAATTCACGTACAGCTTGCGGATGTAGCCGGAAACCTTCGCGAAGACATCAATTTCCTGGTAGGGCTGGAATTCGGACGCGATTTCGAGCGTGTCGGAGATATTCTCCCGGGCCACTTTGACAACTGCCACAGTCGGCGCGGGGTTCTCCTGCTTCGCCGAGCCGCACCCCGCGACGCCCAACGCGGCGGCGAATAACGATGCGATCGCAGCCGATTTCATTGCGCTTCGACATCGAATGACTTGGATACTCATCATCAAGCCTCAATCCTCTTCGCGCAGGTGTGAGCCCGCGTAGTGAGAATCCACTTCCTGAACCGCCTTGCGGAACTCCTGCGGCGTGAAATTCGGCGCGCGGCATAGTCCGATCAGCTTCTCCCGTTGTTGCAAGATTTCATGGGCCACCCCGGGCACGCGATCTGCGATTTCAAGCGGAATTGTCTGCGCACCGTGACGATCGCCATGGATCAGGTCTCCGGGACGCACTTGCACGCCACCGACCTCGACAGTGCCGCCGAAATCGAAAACGTGCGCGTAGGCGTGGGATACCGAGACATTTCCGGCAAACATTTGGAAGCCGGCTGCGTGGACTTGCGGCAGATCGCGTACGGCGCCGTTCGTGGCCACGGCCACACAACCGAGGGCCGCGAGCACATTCGCGTGCACTTCCCCAATGAACGCGCCCACGCCGGACGGACTATCCATGTCTTCGATGACCACGATCCGAGGCGCGGGAATCGTCAGGATGTGTTCCCACCAGTCAGGTTTGGCGTAGTAGCTGCGCCCTTCCATCGGCGGATCGGCGCTGCGAATCCGAGCGGTCGTCGCATAACCCACAACGGGCGGGAAATCCTCGAAAATGCAGCGCACGTGTGAATCCGTAAATCCGGTATTCGGAAGACGGACCTCGAACCTTTCTATCGCGCTGGCCACGACGCACGTGCTGAGACGCCGAAACTGCTCCAGCCGTTCGGGAGACGGACGGCGAGTGTTCATATGCACTCCTAGCGAAATCGATCCCTGGTTGCAAAAGTTAGATGTCAAAAGCGGGACTTTTGGGTCCCGTGAACTCAGCGGACCTGGCGTTCCTGAATTTCCGAAACGCTACGCCAAATAGGAAGGGGGAGAGCGATGTTGTAGAGAAACAATAAGGCCAATTCGCCGCGTGAACGGAATCTCTGGTTCCAAACGCGGCGCCAAGCGAACCGCGGGCTGCGGCGGCAAAATTCGGGCGACCAAGTGAAGCGGCCTCTGTTTCAAGATCGGGCCCGGATGCGCCGGTTTCATCTTGTTGGCGATTGAAACGTAGTGAACGGAACTCGACTGGGGATAATACTGACTGACCCTTGTAAACGTGGAAAGCGCGCCCAGAGCCAGCAGCAGCAGTAGGATCGCCGACTTAAAGAGTATCGGCGTCTGTCGGCTTCCGTTCGAGGTCCGTTCTTGATTGCACATAACAGGATTCAAACGCAGAACGCGTCGGGCTACCTGGCGAATTGAATAAACATACGCTCGCGAACAACTTCCTAACTGCGAATCGATCTTACTCTCGCGTGGTCGCGAAATGCAAATTCGCGGATTTTTCGGTAACGGAGTGTTAACGGGTCGGCGAGCGAGCGAGATTTCGCTCCATTTGCGCCGTCGACGCCACAAGCCTCCGCCCGGCACTCAGGCAGCGCTCTCATGCCTTCTTCGCGAATTCACAAAATGAGAGATGGCGCGCCCAAAGGGACGATCTTAGAACTTCTCTCGATAATCTCGTGGCAGCGTCGCCACAGTTTGAGTTCTCTGCTGGGTTGGGTCTGGAGCGTGCTTTCTGGGACCTTCGCCCGATGGCGCATTTTCATCGGATCGCAGGATGCATGGTCCACAGTATGGCAACCGAAGTATGGCAACCGATGCGTTCAATGGGCACAGTCCCTCATAACCCGAGGCGAAAAATCCGCGCATAGTCCTCAGGCCACAGGGGGGATGGGTGTACGATCATGGCGTTTTGAAGTCAAAAAGGGAGATTCCGGGCTACACGTTCGGTCCGGCTTCGACATGGCCTTCGCGCTTTGATTCACTTGCATTCCATCCCCCCGAACCGTGAGAATTCCCGGCGCCGGAATAAACTGGCAAAGCAAACAGGGTAAGCATGAAAACGAAAATCAATTTTGGACTTATGCTCGCACTGGCGCTCACGACGATTGGCGCCACGTTGGCGATGGCGCAACAGATCGACTCGGGAGCCAATATTGCTCCGCCGAGGCTGGAAGGCCCGTGCGACATCTACGCCGCCGCCGGCGATCCCTGCGTAGCCGCCCACAGCACCACGCGCGCGCTGTACGCCTCCTACACCGGCCCGCTGTACCAGGTCCTGCGCCAGTCGGACGGCAAGACCTTGGACATCGGCGTCGTCCAGCCTGTCACGTCGCCAGTCCCGGATGCGGGCGGATACGCCGACGCGGCAGCGCAGGACACATTCTGCGCCAACACGTACTGCTGGATCACCACGATTTACGACCAATCGGGCAAGCACAACGACCTGACGCAGGCGCCCCGCGGAGGATTCAGTGGGCCGGCCATGGGCGGGTTTAACAACGTCCCGATCGCCGACACGGCGCCGATTACGATTATGGGCCACAAGGTCTACGGCGTCTTCATCGAGCCGGGCATGGGCCTGCGCGAGGACGATGCAAAGGGCACAGCGGTGGACGACCAAGCGGAGGAGCAGTACTGGGTGGTTAATGGTCAGCACTTCAACTCCGGCTGCTGTTTCGACTACGGCAACGCCGAAATCGACAGCCGCGACGACGACAACGGCACTATGGAAACCGCGTACTACGGCGATGCTCCCGTCTGGTATCGAGGGAACCCTCCCGGCCCGTGGATCATGAGCGACCAGGAGAACAACCTACTGGGCTGCGTGAATCCGGATGGTTCGAAGCTCTGTCTCAGCTTGCCGAGCATTTACTGGAGATATGTGACTGCGATCGCCAAGGGCGAACCGCACCACTGGACCAGCATGGGCGGCGACGCCCAGCGGGGCGCACTATCGGTGATGTTTGACGGACCGCGCGTGAACGGCACCTACGACCCGATGCGCAAGCAGGGGGCCATCCTTCTGGGCAACGGGGGCGACAACAGCAACGGCTCGCAGGGCACCTTCTATGAAGGCGCAGTGACGGCCGCGGGCACCTTCCCGACGAACGCCACCGACCAGCTTGTGCAGGCCAACGTTGTGGCTGCCAAGTATGGCGCGCAGCGGCTGAGCATAGCGCCCGCGTCGGCAACTGCAACTCCGCCGGGACTTCAGACGTTCACGCCGGGCTCTTCGCAGGACACTACCGTGACGTTCACCAATACCACGGACGCGCCCGCGACAGGCGTCAAGTTGAGCGTTGCAGTGCCCAACAAAAACTGGACCGCCTTTGTTTCGGGCACGACCGAGACGTCGAACACGTTCGTTGACCCGGTGGCGCCGGGCGCGAGCGTGAGCGCGACCTTCAAGGTGACCTCGGGGTCGGCGGCCTTCAACGGCGACCTGGTTGGCAACGCCTGGTGGACGAACTCGACGAACGGCGAAAAGCAATCGGAGACAACGGCCGAGAAGGTGCGGAACGTGAGCCCGATCGAGATCAACGAGTTCCGCATCGGCTCCGGTCCCACCAACTCCACGGATTCGTTTATCGAGCTCTACAACGCCGGCTCGAGTGACGTCGATCTCTCCAACTGGTCGCTGACCGAGCACCCGACCCAGCAGCCCATCTTCACGACGGTGAAGATCCCAGCGGGGACCAGGCTCGCGGCTCGCGGCTTTTATCTGCTCGGGCTCTCCAACTCCGGGCTGACGGTGACGGCGCGCGCGGGCGATAGAACCATCAACGTGAGGAGTACGACCGGCATGACAGCCGGCGATACGATCGTCATCGATACCGGCTCCAACGTGGAGATCCGCAAGATCGTGAGCGTTGGGACGGCGGCCAGCAGCAATACGACGGGGTGGCAGCCCCTTCCTGACGGTCCAGTGATCACGATTCCCGCCGGCTCGACCAACGTGCCAGTCGCGAGCGTATCCGGCTTCGAGGTCGGCGAAAAGATCGCCCTCGGCTACGGCGCCACCTACCCGCCCGTCGCAAGAGACACAGAGCGGTACGAGGTGGCGACTGTGACCGCGGTTGGTAAGTCGGGCACGCAAGCCTACCTAGGTGCGGACGCGCCTGCTGGCTCGACCAACATCAAAGTGACGTCAGTCGCCAACATCTCAGCCGGTGACAAGATCAGATTGGATATCGACAGCGTCGGCCATGGGATCGAGACGGTCACGGTTGCGAGCGTGGGTACGCAGGCGAGCCACACGAATCTTTCGGCCAACGCGAGCGCCGGCGCGACGAACATCAAAGTCCGCAACGTGAACGGTTTTGACGTGGGCGACAAAATCACGGTTGGCACGCCCGCGAACAAGGAAGCAATGACCATAAGAGCCGTCGGGACGCCGGGTCCGAACGGCAGCGGATTTGCCTTTACGCCGGCCCTCGCCCAGGCGCATATCAACGGTGAGGGGGTCGTCGATCCGGGCACGGGCCTCGACCTGACCGCGCCGCTCAAGTTCAACCATGCGGCCAACCTGCCCTTCAGCGATCGAGGAACGGGGATCAGCTTTGAGGCGGCGACGGCATTCGCCCACTCGAGCAACGAGCCCGTGCAGGCGCTCGGCACGGGCGTCACTCTCGACAAACCACTGGTGAACGACCACGCGATCAACGCTGTTGTGCGCGATGCCGCGGTGACGACCGCGGGCTACCAAGGAACGCCGCCGCCTAACCAGTGGTTCGGAGGTCCCGAGCTCTCAAGCAGCGCCATCAGCTTCGGCTTCACCGTCTCCCTCAAGGCGGGCAGCATGGTGTTACGTGACGCCGCTGGAATGGTTGTTGACAGTCTCAACTACGGCGGCCTCGTCGACCCATGGGCTGCCGAGGGTTACCAAGCCACCTCGGGAACAGAACAGAGTGGCTGCTACGTGCCAGCGCCCAGCCCGGCCGGACGCCTCGGGCCGGGCACTTCGGCCGCAGGCGCGACCAACAGGAGCGCGGGCCGCTTCCCGGACGGCGTGGAAACCGACAGCAACTGCACCGATTTCCGGGTGCAGGCCGCCACGAGCCTTCCGGCCGGTTCAGTCGCCGGCGCGAATAAAATCAAAGTCGCCAGCGTGGCAGGCTTCGTCGCGGGCCAGACGATCATGATTGACACAGGCGAGAACCTCGAGACCGCCGTTATCTCGGCGGTTGGCACGGCGGGCGTCACCACGGTGGGCGCTGCGACCGGCGTGGGTACGACCGTTATTCCTGTCGCCAATGTGATCGGTTTTAGCGAAGGCCAGACCATCACAATTGACAGTGGCGCGAACTCTGAGACGGCGGTTATCGCCTCCATCACGAGGTTCGGCGGCACCACAATCACCGTTACCGCGCCACTTACTCTTGCGCACGCGATCGGTGCGCAGGTGTCCGGTACCGGCATCACACTCACCGCTGCATTGACCAAGGATCATGCCGGTGGAACGCAAGTCACCGACAACGTTCCCACGCCCGGTGCTCCCAACCACTACAGCAGACCTCAATGAGGGTGCCGGTGTAACGGAATTGAACAGCTTGGAAAAATGCAATCGGCGGCATACGGGTCATCCGGCATGGGGTCAAAACCCTGTCAACTAGTGGGAGCGGAGTTTAGGACATAACTGGTATCGGGAATTCACGCGCGCAGGTCTGTTGTGCGGCCGAGCAATCAATGCCGGATGGTACGAAACGGGAAATTTCAGAGGAGGAGGCAAGTGAGCTGATATTGCAGCAGTTCTATAACGCAGCTCGAGTGATGATAGCAGAAGCGACCTCAGTGCATGAGTTGAAGGCCTTTCTCCGAGACAAAGAGAGCGAACTGCAATAATAATAAGGCAGGCGCGTGCGGTAAACGTGCGGCAAACCTGGACGCGCCGATTTCCTCGGCGCATTCGACAAACATCGTTTTATAAGGGGAAGTGGCGCGCCCGGAGAGATTCGAACTCCCGACCCTCTGGTTCGAAGCCAGATGCTCTATCCAGCTGAGCTACGGGCGCGAAGCATCCAATCTACATCAAGCCGGGCGGTGCGGCCGAGAATAATTTCCCCGGCTCCGGCCGCAATGTCCCAGCCGTGCCCCGCGCCAAGTTCCCACGCGCATCCGCCAAATCTCGTCGAGCAACCTGCCTTCCAACGACCGTCGGCCCGAATTTGTCCGCCTTCGCTCTCTGTGTTAGGCTCTCACCGGGGTGGTACCAAGCAGGACCGAGCCCAGTCCGGCGGCGCTCCCCGCGTCGTGGATTTGTCTTTCGAGCCGCCTTTCGAGCACGACTTCGAGAGCTCGGTGAAGTCTCCCCGGACGCGCACTTAGCCTATGCGCGGCCATCGCGACGGCCGAAGGGACACGGGTCCTCACAACATGGTGCAGAAGGAAGCCACAAGCCGCATCCGCGAAATCAAGCTGGCGCATTCGCCGGATTCCGACGACGCCTTCATGTTCTACGGCTTGGCGACCCACAAAGTCCTCACGCCCGGGCTGCAATTCAAGCACGTGCTCGCCGACATCGAAACGCTGAATCAGGCAGCCGACCAGGAAATCTACGACGTCACGGCCATCAGCTTCGCGGCCTACGCGCATTTGCGCGACAAATACGTGCTTCTCGATTGCGGCGCGAGTTTCGGCGAAGGCTACGGCCCGATCGTAGTGGCTTCGCACCCGTTGAAGCGGGAAGATCTCGCCGGCGTGCGCGTCGGCGTGCCGGGGCTGCGCACCACGGCGTATCTGGCGCTGAAACTTTACGAGCCGCGCGTCGTCCCCGTGGTGATTCCGTTCGACAAGATTCTTGACGCCGTGCGCAATTCCACCGTGGACGCCGGCCTGCTGATCCACGAAGGCCAATTGATGTTCTCGCAGCTCGGTCTTCACCGCGTGGTGGAGCTGGGCCAGTGGTGGATGGAGCTGACCGGGATGCCTTTGCCGCTCGGCGGAAATGCCGTGCGCCGCGCGCTCGGACCCAAGATCGGCCGGCAAATCGCCACGGCCATCCGCCAAAGCGTGGCATTTTCGCTCGACCACCGCGAAGCCGCGCTCAATTACGCCATGCAATTCGCGCGCGACATGGACCCGGAGCTGGCCGACAAATTTGTCGGCATGTACGTGAACAAGTGGACACTCGGCTACGGCGAGCGCGGCCGTGGCGCAGTCCGCGAATTGCTTGCCCGCGGAGTGGCAGCCGGCCTTGTGCCGCCTCCGGCCGACGCTGAATTTCTCAGCGAGGCCGAGTCTTAGCGCGCTTCCGCAGCATCCAATTGCAACCCAGGCAACGTGCCGCGCGAAACGTGTCCCGCGCTTGCCTTCAGGTGTAAAATAATAGCTAGGAAGAAGTATGCAGAAAATGGCAAGCGGAAAGGTGTATTCCCAACCTTCGCCAACGTCTCCTCAGTAGCGCAAGACCTTGAAACACTCGCCCGGCGCCGGGCGACCTTGAGGCAATTGCACTTTAACTTGCACGCAAGAAACACCAAGCGCCGCTTTGCTGTCTGGGACGGCGGCCGGAGTAACCACCGGAGCGCCCTCCGGAACAACCGATGAGAAACCTCACACAAATCGGCAGCGAACTGCGTGAGTTGATGGCCCAGCGCATCCTGATACTCGATGGCGCCATGGGCACGATGCTGCAGCGCGCGCATCTCACGGCCGCCGATTTCGGCGGGCCAAAACTTGAAGGCTGCTTCGAGCTCTTGGTCGCGAGCCGGCCCGACGTGATATCCGGAATCCATCGCAAATATCTCGAAGCCGGCGTCGATATCATCGAGACCGATTCGTTCGGCAGCACGTCGATCGTGCTCGGAGAATATGGCCAGGAGAAACGCGCCTACGAATTGAGCCGCGCTGCGGCGGAGCTCGCGCGCCGCGCAGCCGACGAATTCTCTTCCCCCGCCAAGCCGCGTTTCGTTGCCGGCGCGATGGGCCCCACCACCAAAGCCATCAGCGTCACCGGCGGCGTCACCTTCGACGAATTGCGCGACGCATATCACGAACAGGCGCGCGGCCTGATCGATGGCGGCGCGGATCTGCTGCTGCTCGAAACCTGCCAGGACACGCGCAACATCAAGGCCGGCGCTCTGGCGATCGATCGCCTCGCGCGCGAAGTCGGCCACGTGATTCCGCTGATCATCTCGGCGACGATCGAGCCCATGGGCACCATGCTCGCCGGGCAAGATGTCGAGGCGCTTTGGGCCTCGCTCGAACATTTGCGTCTGCTGGCCGTGGGCCTGAATTGCGGCACTGGTCCCGAATTTATGACCGATCACCTGCGCACGCTCGCCGGCCTCGCCACCTGCGGCGTGTCCTGCTATCCGAATGCGGGCCTGCCGAATGAGGACGGTCTGTACCTCGAGACGCCCACCACGCTCGCCGCGCAGCTCGAAAAATTTGTGCGCCACGGCTGGCTCAATTTGGTTGGCGGCTGTTGCGGCACAACCGAAGAGCATATGCGCGCGATTGCGCAGATGGCTGCGGGCCAAGCGCCGCGCCGCCTCGTCGAGTCAGCACATCGCGCCGTATATTCCGGCATCGAATCGATCGAAGCCGAGCCCAGCACGCGCCCCTTGCTCGTCGGCGAGCGCACCAACGTGATCGGCTCGCGACTGTTCAAGGGACTGGTCGCCACTGAACAATGGGACGAAGCCAGCGAAATTGCGCGGCGCCAGGTGAAAAGCGGGGCGCACATCGTGGACGTCTGCCTGCAAAGCACCGAGCGCGAAGAGCTCAACGATATCGCGCCGTTCTACGACAAGCTCATCCGCAAAGTGAAAGTGCCGCTGATGATCGATACCACCGATGCCAAGGCCATCGAAACGGCGCTGAAGTATTGCCAGGGCAAAAGCCTGATCAATTCGATCAACCTTGAAGATGGCGAGGAGAAATTCCAGCGCGTCGTGCCGCTCGCGCGATCCTACGGCGCAGCTGTGGTGGTCGGCTGCATCGATGAAGATCCCAAGCAGGCGCAGGCGTTCACGCGCGAGCGCAAATTGGCCGTCGCCGATCGCTCTTACAAGCTGCTCACGGAGAACTATCAGCTTCCGCCCGAAGATATCATTTTCGATCCGCTGGTTTTTCCGTGCGCCACGGGAGATGAAAACTACATCGGCGGCGCTGTCGAAACCATGGAAGGCATTCGCCTGATCAAAGCGAATATTCCGTTCGCACGCACGATTCTGGGCATCTCGAATGTTTCGTTCGGTCTGCCGGCGGGCGCGCGCGAAATCGTCAATTCGGTTTTCCTGTACCACTGCACCAAAGCCGGCCTCGATCTCGCCATCGTGAATGCCGAGCGCATCGAGCGCTTCGCTTCGATCCCGGACGCGGAACGCAAGCTGGCGGAAGATCTTTTGTTCAACCCTCCGCCGACGGCTTTTCCCGCGGATCATCCGCAAGCCACGCTGTTCCGCGAAGCGCCGGCGGATTGGCGCGAACAAACTCGCGAGCAGAAAATCGCCGTGAATCAATTTCACATCGCGGCCATCGCCGACCATTTCCGCTCCGCGAAGCGCCGCGAACGCGATGCCGGCGAACAAATTTCGCTCGACGCGCGCCTGGCTCGCTACATCGTCGAAGGCAGCCGCGACGGTTTGGTGGCCGATCTCGAAAACAAACGCGCCGAAGGCGCGAAGCCGCTTGACATCATCAATGGTCCGCTGATGGCGGGCATGGCCGAAGTAGGCCGCTTGTTCAACGCCAACGAGCTGATCGTCGCCGAAGTGCTGCAATCCGCCGAAGCCATGAAGGCGGCCGTCGGCCACCTCGAGCAATTCATGGAATCGAGCGACATGGAAAAGCGCGCCCGAATTCTGCTCGCGACCGTGAAGGGCGACGTGCACGACATCGGCAAAAATCTCGTCGAAATCGTGTTGAAAAACAACGGCTACGAGGTCATCAACCTCGGCATCAAAGTGCCGCCGGAAGATTTGATCCGCGCGTTTCGCGAGCATCATCCGGACGCCATCGGCCTTTCCGGTTTGCTCGTGAAGAGCGCCGAGCAAATGGCCATCACCGCGACCGACTTGCGCGACGCCGGCATCGAAGTTCCGCTACTGGTCGGCGGAGCCGCGCTCTCGGATAAATTCACGCGCCTAAAAATCGCGCCGCGCTACGGCAACGCCGTGTGCTACGCGAAGGACGCCATGAATGGCTTGGATCTGATGAATCAATTGAGCGACGCCGCGCGGCGCGACGCCGTGCTTCGCGCGCACGCGCCCGGCACCGAAGTCGCGCCAGAGCCCGAACGCCCGGCTGCGGCGATCGGCCCGTCCGAGGAGCGCTCGACTCGCGTTCGCGTTGATCTGCCGATTCCCTCCGTCACGTATCTCGATGCCAAAATTCGCGCCGTGCCCGAACTCAAAGAACTCTGGAGCTACGTCAATCCCTACATGCTCTACGGCCGGCATCTCGGCTTCAAAGGGCAATTCGAGAAGGCGCTCGCCGAGCGCGATCCGCAAGCGCGCGAACTTTACGAAAACGTAGAAGAGGTGAAGCTCGCGGCGGAGAAATTCCTGAAAGTCCGCGCCGTATGGCAATTCTTCGAGGCCGAGCGCGATGGCAACGCGATTCATTTGTTCGCCGCGGGGTCGGACACACCGCTGCACACCTTCCATTTCCCGCGTCAGCGCGTGCCCGATGGCCTCTGCCTGAGCGACTACATTTTGCCGCGCGCGGCCGCCGCGCGCGATCACCTGGCGCTTTTCGTCGTCACCGCCGGCGAAGGCATTCGCGATCGCGCCGAAGAAAGCAAGCGCGAAGGCCGCTATTTTTATTCGCACGCGCTGCAAGCGCTCGCCATCGAATCGGCGGAAGCCTGCGCCGAATGGCTGCATCGCCGCATCCGCGAAGATTGGGGTTTCCCCGATCCGCCCGCGATGACCATGCCCGAACGCTTCACCGCGAAGTATCGCGGCAAGCGCTACAGTTTCGGTTATCCCGCGTGCCCGAATTTGGACGATCAAGCCGGCATCTGGCAACTGCTCTTGCCGGAGCGCATCGGCGTGCGCCTCACCGAAGGCTTCATGATGGACCCCGAGGCGAGCGTCAGCGCGCTCGTCTTTCAGCACCCGGATTGCACATATTTTTCGGCCGTCGATCCAGCTCAAAGCTGATCGCGCCGCCGCGGCCTCGCAACTTCTTCGCTTCGATTCACTGACCGCCAGGCTGCGTGCCCGCCGCTGCTGCGAGCTGTTGCTCAGCGTAAGCCACTTCCGCCTGCACCGCGGGATCGCCGGGCGCCGGCTGAACTTTCAGCTCGTGCTGAAAGCACGCGAGAGCGTTGTCCCAATCGAGCACCGTGGCATACGCGCGCCCCAGTTCATCCCATTCGGCAACCGATTTCGGATCGCGCTCCGCCTGCGCGCGCAGCGCCGGAATTGCCGCTTCAACTTTTTCTGCGCGAACCAAATTGTCGACGAAGTGCTGATAGTAGCCCGCGTCCTGCGGATCCAATTGTTCCGCGCGGCGATAGCACTCTTCCGCATCAGCCCATCGCCGCTGCGCAACGTAAGCTTTGGCAAGGCTCCGCAGTGTGAGCAAGTCGTCCGGCTGCAACGCCAGTGCAATCTTGAGGTGCTCGATCGCCTCCGCGCTGCGATTCGATTCAACCAGCGCATTCCCCAGATTGAATTGCGCGGCCTCGTAGCTCGGGTCGATCGCAACTGCCGCAAGATCGTGCTCGATGGATGCAGGAAGGTCACCGGCCTGCTGATACGCCAGCGCCAAGCCCGCTTGCAACCGCGCTGAATTCGGCGAAGCTAACACGGTAGCCTGATACAAACGCAAATCGTCGTGGAACATTGGGATGCGCCGCTCAATCTTCACGATGCAAAAAGCCAGCACGACCCCGAGGGCGCCCCACGCAACGCCGCGCGCCGGCTCAGTTCGCGCTCTCCGCAGCAACCGCATCCAAAGCCACGCCGCGCAAATCGCAAATCCAAGCGACGGAATATAAAGATAGCGCTCGGTAAAATAATTCTCGCCGACCGCGTTGATATCGAGAGCCGGCGCGAGAATGAGCAGAAACCACGCCACCGCGAACGCCAGCAGCGGCTGTCTTGCGCGCAAAAGAAACGGCAGCGCCACGAGCAACGCGAACAGCAGCAGCGCCGCTACCGACGTGCGATTGAGCACAACCGTCGGCGGCGCGAAATAGAAAAAGTTGAAGCGCAAAGGCAGAAGCAGCTTGCCCACGTAGTGCGCCAGCACGACGGGAACCGCGAAGGCAAGTTGCGCGGGCCGAAGGTGTAGATACGGCGCCGAACTCGGCGTAAATGCCCCCAGCGCACGCCAGCGCAACGCGAAGTAAATCGCCAGCGCCGCGGCAAATGGCGCAATGCCCGGCCAAGCTTTCCAAAGTTGCAGCAGCGGCCGGCGCCGGTAGAAAAACTCATAAGACAAAAGCACCAGCGGAAATAGCAGCGCCGTTTCTTTCGTCAAAAGTGCGGCGAGAAATGCGATCGCAGAGAGAGCAATCAGCCACCACGCGCGCCCGCCGCCGGCAGAGCGGGCCTTGTGATACGCCAGCATCGCGAGAAACAACAGCAGCCCGCAGATCAAATCAGGCAACGCCGCTACCCAAACGACCGCCTCCACATGCATGGGATGAAGCGCGAACAAAAGGCATGCCCAAAACGCCAGATCCCAATCCGCCAGGCTCAGCAGCAGAAAATACGCCGCGACAATCGCGCCGGCGTTGACGCAAACATTCACCAAATGCCAGGCCCACGCGCGATCGCCATAGATCGCGTATTCCGACGCGTAGACCATTAGTTGCAGTGGCCGGTAGTAATTGCTTAGATGACTGCCGGCGAATCCCCAGGCATCCGTCGTGAAATATTCCGGCAGAGAATGCGAATCCGTCACAAAGTTATTGCGAAGAATTTGCAGATCGTCGTCCGCCACGAATCCATTGCGCAGAGCATTCGCGTACACCGCGAGCGACACGCCGAGAAGTACCAGCACCGGCCACCATCGAACGGGGGATGCAGCCGCCACCGGCCCCGCCGCGGCCACAGCGGGTTTATTTTTGGCGCGGGAATTTTGTCGACGCGACATCGGCGCTCATTCTAGCGAGAAAAATCAACGCGGGCGAACCTTGGAATCGAAACTCGAGCCACGCGCCCCTCGCGCGTAACGCCGCGCCGCAGCTTGACGCGCTCAACCCTTTCGCTTAGAACTGATTCGAGCATGCAACGCATCCTTTCGACCTACCTCTTCGTCCGGCGCAAGCTCGGTCCGCCAATCATCGAAGCTGCGGCGCAGTCGGGCTTCACGGCGATCGAGCTATTCTGCTCGCGCTGGCATTTCGATTATCAATCGCCGACCGAAGCGCGCGCTCTCGGCGCGTGGCTCGACGCGCACGGACTCTCGCTGCACGCAGTCCACGCGCCCACGCAACGCGATCAAGGCCCATCGCGCGAAAGCGGCTCGCCGATTGCGATCTCCGATCCCGAACGTGTGCGCCGGCTTGAAGCCGTGGACGAAATCAAGCGCGCGCTCGATCTCGCCGAATGCGTGCCCTTCAGGCTCCTCGTTTTGCACGTCGCCGGCTCGCGCGATCCCGACGAGCCGCGCCGCTGGGACGCCGCATTCAATTCCATCGAGCATCTCGCGCTTTTCGCCAAACAGCGCGGCGTCGCGGTCGCGCTCGAAAACACGCCCGGCGAAATGCCCACGCCCGCGAATCTCCGCCGCTTTCTCGACCAAACGCGCCTCACCGACGTGCGTTTCTGTTTCGACGTCGGCCACGCGCACATGGGCGGCGGCATCGCCGTCGCGCTCGAGTCCATGCGCGATCGAATTGTCACCGCGCACATCCACGATAATCACGGCGAAAAGGACGAGCACCGTCTGCCCTTCGACGGCACCGTCGATTGGCCCGCCACGCTCGCCGCGCTGCCGCCGGAGACGCCGCTCGTTCTCGAATTGCGCGCGCCCGAAGTTCCGCTCGGCGCCGATCCGCCCGAGCCCGCCGCGCAGCTCGATGCCGCGCGCGCCGCGCTCGACCGCGTCGCGCAGGCACAGCCCGCGCGCGCCTGAGGCAATCCCGATCATGCCCATCGTGACCATCGAAGACGCCGGCCGCCACGCAGGAGAAGAAATCACGCTGCGCGGCTGGCTTTACAACATGCGCGAATCCGGCAAATTGCTCTTCCCGATTTTTCGCGACGGCACCGGACTCATGCAAGGCGTCGTCTCGCAGAAAGAGCAGCCCGATGCGTTTGAAGCGCTGCGCGGCCTGCCGCAGGAATCGAGCCTGATCGCCACCGGCATCGTGCGCCCCGAAGCGCGTGCCCCCGGCGGCTACGAACTCGGCGTCACGCAAATCGAAATCGTCAGCCGCGTGCCCGATGGCGAGCCTTATCCAATTCAATTGAAAGAGCACGGCGTAGATTTTCTTCTCGACCGCCGCCACCTGTGGATTCGCACTCCGCGCCAAGCCGCCATTCTGCGCATCCGCGCCGAAGCCATCCGCGCCGCGCGCGATTACATGGACAATCAGGGCTACACGCTCACCGACGCCCCGATTTTCACTCCGGCCGCGTGCGAAGGCACCACCACGCTCTTCGAGGTCGATTATCTCGACGACGAAAAGGCCTACCTCACGCAGTCCGGCCAACTCTACGTGGAAGCCTTGGCTATGGCGCTCGGCAAGGTCTATTGTTTCGGCCCCACGTTTCGCGCCGAAAAATCCAAAACGCGCCGCCATCTCACCGAATTCTGGATGCTCGAGCCCGAAGCCGCTTACGCCCATCTTGAAGACATGATGACGCTCGGCGAAGGTTTGGTCAGCCACATGGTGCAATCCGTCGTCGAGCGTCGCGCGCGCGAACTCGAAGTTCTCAAGCGCGACGTCGCCAAGCTCGCCGCCGTCCGCGCCCCCTTCCCGCGCATCAGCTACGACGAAGCCGTCGCCATCCTGCAAAAAAATGGCAAGCCGACAAAGTGGGGCGACGATTTCGGCGGCGATGAAGAAACCGTGCTCTCCTCAAGCTACGATCGCCCCGTGATGATTCATCGCTATCCCGCCGCGATTAAAGCTTTCTACATGCAGCCCGACGCCGCGCGCCCCGAACTCGCTCTCGGCTTCGATATGCTCGCTCCCGAAGGCTACGGCGAAATTATCGGCGGCGGCGAACGCATCGCCGATTACGATCTTCTGCTTCGACGCCTGCGCGAAAGCAATCTCCCCGAAGAAGCTTTCGGCTGGTACATCGACTTGCGCCGCTATGGCGGCGTTCCCCACACCGGCTTCGGCCTCGGCCTCGAACGCACCGTTGCGTGGATATGCGGTACCGAGCACATCCGCGAAGTGATCCCCTTCCCTCGCATGATTTATCGCGTTTATCCTTAGCAGGCCACACCGCGGACCGATTCGCACCATGCCACAAAAAATTCGCATCATCGGCGTACCAATGGACCTCGGCCAAAGCCGCCGCGGCGTGGATATGGGCCCCTCCGCCGTGCGCGTAGCCGGCCTCCTAAGCCGCCTCAAGCAACTCGGCCACCAAGTCGACGACATCGGCAACGTCGCCGTGAAGCAGCCCGAAGAACAACACTTCGGCGAAAAGCACGCCAAGTATCTGCGCGAAATCGCCGAAACCTGCCGCGGCCTCGCCGAAATCACCGAGCATTCTCTCGAAGAGGGTTTTCTCCCCGTCGTCCTCGGCGGAGATCATTCGCTCGCCGCAGGCTCGGGCTCCGGCGTCGCGAGCTTTTTCCGCAAGCAGGGCAAACGCGTCGGTTACATCTGGCTTGACGCCCACGGAGATATGAACACGCCTGACGGCTCGCCCTCAGGCAACGTGCACGGCATGCCGCTCGCCGCGCTGATGGGCCACGGCCCCGCGGACCTCGTCGATCTCTGCGGATTTCATCCCAAGATCGAGCCGCGCAACGTCGTGCTCGTCGGCGTGCGCGAACTCGACGCCAAAGAGCGCCGCCTGATCAAGGATTCCGGCGTGCACGCCTTCACCATGCGCGATATCGATGAACGCGGCATGCGCGAAGTGATGAGCGACGCCATTCGCATTTCGACCGACGACGATGCCGCCGGCGCCGTCGTCAGCCTCGATCTCGATTTCGTCGATCCGTCCGACGCACCCGGCGTAGGCACGCCCGTTCGCGGCGGCGTAACATATCGCGAAGCGCATCTTGCGCTCGAAATGATCGCTGATAGCGAAACCATGGTTTCGCTCGAAGTCGTCGAAATCAATCCCGTGATCGACGAGCACAACAAGACCGCGCTCTTGGCCGTCGAGCTGATCCTCTCCGGCCTTGGCAAGAAAATTCTGTAGCGCGCCAGACGGCGGTCGGTGAGAACTTATGTTCACGTGGTGGCTGTAGTGGGTCACGTAGCGGAGGCCTTCAGGCCTCCATCTTGGTTTTGCTTTCTGCAGCGCGCCGCGGCCACGGATCGGTGAGAACGAATGTTCGCGCAAAGGGCTGTTCTGGATTATGTAGCGGAGGCCTTCAGGCCTCCATCTTGGTTTCGCTTTCTGTAGCGCGCCGCGGCCGCGGACCGGTGGGAACCTATGTTCGCGCGAAGGCTGCGTGGGTTATGTAGCGGAGACCTTCAGGTCTCCATCCTGGTTTTGCTTTAAACGCTCATGCCATCATCGAAATTTCGCGCGCCAAACTCATCCAGCCCCGTAGGGGCGGCACATTTTAGCCCAGGGCGGAAGCCCTGGGTACGAATTGCCAAAAGGCAAAGCCCCGTAGGGGCGACACAGTCTTTACGTGAGAACCGTGGTCCCGCGCACCAAGATTATCGACCCATAAGTACGACACATCGCGCTAGCGGCGAACGGAGAACGAAATTAAATGACCCAAGATAAAAAACGCCTGCGCATCGGCATCCTCTTCGGCGGCCGATCCGGCGAACACGAAGTCTCGCTCAATTCCGCCGCGTCCGTGATCGCCGCGCTCGATCCCGCGCGCTATGAAGTCGTGCCCATCGGCATCACCAAAGAAGGCCGCTGGCTCGCCGGCTCGTCCGCGCAGAAACTTCTGCCCGAAGTCCTGCGCACCGGCCAACGAGTCATGCTCGGCGCGGACCCCAATGTCGGCGCGCTCCTCCCGCTCGATAAAAACCAACCCGGCCTGCACGTCGACGTCGTCTTCCCCGTCCTCCACGGCACCTACGGCGAAGATGGCACCGTGCAGGGCCTGCTCGAACTCGCCGATTTGCCCTACGTTGGCTCAGGCGTCATCGGCTCGGCCGTCGGCATGGATAAGGACATGCAAAAGCGCCTCTTCCTCCAGGCCAAGCTCCCCGTCGCCGATTTCCTAGCCGTCACCCGCGCTCGATGGAAACGCGAACCGCAAAAAATTCGCCGCGAGATCGAAAAGAAATTCCGCTACCCCGTTTTCGTCAAACCCGCCACGCTCGGCAGCTCCGTCGGAATGACCAAAGCGCACAATCGCGCCGAGCTCGTTCAAGCGCTCAATTTTGCCGCCGAGTTCGCGCAAAAACTGATCGTCGAACGCACCATCCGCGGCCGCGAAATCGAACTCTCCGTTCTCGGCAACGAGCAAGCCCGCGCCTCCATCCCCGGCGAAATCGTTCCTCACCGTGAATTTTACGATTACGAAGCGAAGTATCTCGAAGAAGGCACGCGCCTGATCATCCCCGCGAAACTTTCAAAATCCCAAGTGATGCGTTTCCAGGACCTGGCTGTTCGCGCATTTCACGCCGTCGAAGCCCTGGGTCTCGCCCGCGTCGATTTCTTCCTCGAGCGCGGCACAAACCGCATCTACTTGAACGAAATCAACACCATCCCCGGCTTCACCTCCATCAGCATGTATCCCAAACTCTGGGAAGCCTCCGGCCTTTCCTACCGCGCCCTGCTCGACGAGCTGATCGAACTCGCTCTCGCGCAGCATCGCGAAAAACAGCGCACCAAGTACACCATCGAGTTGCCCTCGGATTCCTTGCCGCCCGGTCCGTCCGCCGACGCGCTCAAGAAATGAACCGCAATTGAACACTGGGTGCCGCGCCCTCCGGTTCTGAGCGTGCGGGTTTTGACTGTCCTCCGCGTGCGCAGCATTCGAATGAATTTCCACAGCCTTTTCGAATAACCACGAAGTACATGTTGACATGCATAACATCGACGTGCTATGATTCGGCGTGCTTCGCGAATCCCTACCTTCGCCGCCCGAGAAACTTCTCGCCTTCTCCCGCGCATTCTCACTTTTCACCCGTAACCCTTCCGGAATCAACACTTCTGAAAAACGCCATTTTAAATCCACTAGAATCAACACTTCTGGCGCAAAGGACTTAAAGTCGAGCAGAATCAACACTTCCATAAAACACCCCGGGGGTAGGGGGGGCTCCGCCCCGCGATGCATCGGTTTTTTCGATCATCGCCGAACCGCGGCTTCTCTCGATCGGCGTCCCGACGGTGTCGGTGTGCGGCGCCATGAATAAAATCAGCGGCGGCGCAACATTCGGGCGCGCGCGCAAGTTTGACCGCCCCCGCGCCGCCGCGTTAACCTTACGGTTCGCATTTGATCGCAATATCGATCGCGGCCCGCGAATTGCGCCCTTGCCGTCGGCGCGGATACCTGAAATTCACGAACGTCGGCCGAATCGGCCCTCGGTGAGGACGAGATGAAAGGTTCGCGCTTCTGGATTTTTCTGGGCGTGCTCTTCGTGGTCGGTGTAATCGTCTACATCACCACCACTCCGCACTCGCGCGACATTCCGCTCGTCGGCATCGTCACCACCAACGATGCCATCGTCAGTTCGCAGGTCACCGGCCGCATCGCGAAGCTCTACGTCGATGAAGGCTCCGAGGTAAAGACCGGCCAATTGATCGCCGAGCTCGATCCTACCGATCTCCAGGCCCAACTCGCCTCCGCGCAGGCCAATGTCGCCGCGCTCGCCGCCAAAGTGCAATCGGCCCACGCCACCACCACCATGACCGACGCCCAAACTTCCGCCGCCATCGCGCAGGCCCAAGCCACGCTGGCTTCGTCGCGCGCCGAACTTGCGCAATCGCAAGCCAATCTTCAGCTCGACAAGGTCACCTACGATCGCGACGAAGGACTCTTCAAAGGAGGCGCGCTCGCCGCGCAGGACCGCGACAATGCCGAATCCGCCTACAAAGCCGCTCAGGCCGCCGAGCAAGCCGCCGAAGCCCAAGTGAACGCCGCCGCGGACGCGCTAAAATCCGCGCAAGCCAATCGGCAGGAATTGAACGTGCAAGTAAGCGACACCGCTTCGACGCAGGCGCAATTGGCCCAGGCTCGCGCCGAAGTCGCGCAGGCGCAAACCCAACTCGGCTATACGAAAATCGTTTCCCCGCTCGACGGCGTCGTTTCCGTGCGCGCCGCGCTGCAAGGCGAAATCGTCCAGGTCGGCGCGCCGATCGTCACCGTGGTTGACATTGACCATCCTTGGGTCGAGGCCGACGTGCAGGAAAGTTTCGAGGACGATATTCAGTTCGGCCAGAAACTGAAAGTCCAACTGCCCTCGGGCGACGAACTTGAAGGCACGGTCTATTACAAGGCCGTCCAGAACGACTACGCCACGCAGCGCGACGTCAGCCGCACCAAGCGCGACATCAAAACTTTCGCCATCAAAGTCTCCCTCCCGAACCCCGGCCGCCGTCTGTTCGAGGGCATGACCGCCACCGTCCTTCTGCCACCGCCCCCGTCTCAAAAGAACTGGCTCGAACGCCTCCTGGCGATCCTGTGACGCCCCGGCCCCGGAGCACGCCGCGATGAGCGACGCCATCATCGTCGAGAAACTGAGAAAGCAATTCGGCGACTTCGTCGCCGTGGATAGCCTCAGCTTTGAAGTTCACGAAGGCGAAATCTTCGGCCTGCTCGGCCCCAACGGCGCCGGAAAAACCACGCTGATCCGCATGATGACCACGCTCACGCCGCCGACTTCCGGCACCGCGCGCGTCGGCGGCCACGATATCGTGCGCGATCCCGACGGCGTGCGCCTCGCGATCGGCGTGATCCCGCAAGCCATGACCTCCGATCCCGAATTGACGGGGCGCGAGAATCTGCTGATCCACGCCAAGCTGTATGGGGTGCCCGCGAGCACGCGCCCCGCGCTGTTCGATCGTTTAATCGAATCCGTCAATCTCACCAGCTTTGCCGACAAACTGGTGGGCACGTATTCGGGCGGCATGCGCCGCCGCCTTGAGATCGCGCGCGGACTCGTGCATTCGCCGAAAATTCTTTTCCTCGACGAGCCGACCACGGGCCTTGATCCCGTCTCGCGCACCGGCGTGTGGGAAATGATCAATCAACTGAAGGCGCGCGAGAATCTCACCATTCTGCTGACCACGCATTACATGGATGAAGCCGACAAACTCTGCGAGCGCATCGCCATCGTGGATCACGGCCAGATGGCCGCGCTCGACACGCCGTCGCGACTGAAGGATAGCGTGCCCGGCACAGACGTCGTCGAAGCCGAATTCACCGGCGCGCCGGCGAATTGGAAAGAACAGCTCGCCGCGCTTGATGGCGTCGCGAGTGTCACCGAGCACGAAGGCGTCTGGCGCCTCGCGTCAAACAGCGGCCCGGCGACCATAGCCGCGCTGATGCTGCGCGCCGCTGCCGCCAAAGTCACCGTGCATCGCGTCACCGTGCAGGGCACCACGCTTGACGATGTGTTTCTGCACTACACCGGTCGGCAACTGCGCGACGCGATCGAGGAAGGCCGCGGCCATGACGTCAGCCATCTCTACAAATAGAGCGCTAGTGGAATTTCGCGCGCCTCGACTCGGCAGTATCGCTCGAAAGCGCGCTCCTACGTTCACTTCGGTGCCCAGCACACTGCGCGAGTGTGCCCCACACGTCGGTTTTACGTGTGGGGGTTTTGACTTCGGCTTTAATCGATCGCGTGGAGCGTTCCGCCTCACATGAGGTTCTATCGCATCTCCGCCCTGATCGAACGCGACATGCGGAAGTTTTTCCGCAGCCCGGCGCTCATGAGCGTCGCGATGGTCGCCCCGTTGTTGCAGCTCGTGGTCCTTGGCTACGCCTTCGGCGGCGAAATCCATGGCGTGAAAATCGCGGTGGTCGACAACGATCACCAGAACGGTGCGCGCGTAGTCGAAGAGCATATCGACGCGATCGAAGCCAACGCCGGTACGTTCCGCGCCGTGTATTACGACTCGCTCAGCGACGCGACCATCGATCTGCGCACAGGTTTCGTTCGCGCCATCGTCTACATTCCTCCCGATTACTCGCGCCGGGTGGAGCATGGCGATAATCCCAAGCTCGTGCTTGTCGAAGACAATTCCGACGCCGAGATCACCAGCGCAATCTCCGCGCGCCTCCAAAGCGTCGTACAAGATGTGAACGCGCCGCCGGAGACCCCGCGCTTGCCGCAGCAGGTAAGCCTTCAAATGGTCGAGCTTTACCCGTATATCGAGTACATCAAATATTTACTGCCCGGCGTGGTGGCCATCTCGATTTTCGTGGTGGCCATGATCGGTGGCGGCATCGTCTTCATCGACGATAAGTCGCGCGGCCTGCACGAAGGTTATCTCGTCACGCCCGTGCACAAATTAGAGCTCGTCTTGGGCCTGGTGCTTTCCGGCGCGATCAAGGGCGTGATGGCCGGCACCACGGTCGCCATCATCGGCGGCCTGATCGCCGGCATCGATCGCATTTGGGATCCGCTGCGTCTGGTCTACGTTGTTGTGGTGATCGCCGCCGGCTCGCTCACAATGATTAGCTTCATGTTCCTCACGATGGTGCGCGTCAGCGATCCGCTGGTGCCGCGCGCTGTGTTCGGCGTGCTCAATACGCTGCTGTTTTTTCCATCGGGCGCCGTTTATCCGGTTGAAGGGTTTCCTGTGTGGCTGCGCTGGATTTCGTGGGTCGATCCGCTCAGCTACATCGTGCACGCGCTCAAGAATCTTTTTCTGAAGAATACCGGGTTCATGGGCATATATTCGGACGTGGCGGTGCTGTTGGGTTATTCATTGTTTTTCATATTGATGTGCAACGCGCTGTTCAAACGGCAAATCTAACCTGGCGTCAGCGCCATCGCGAACTGCGATCGGACGTGACGACTGAGCGCGACGTTCAAGCACAAGGAGCGTTCTGTGGGATTGCTCGACGCCGACCACCAAAAGCCACCATCGAAGCGGTTGCGCTACGTCGTCAGCGGCCTCGCGCTTCTGATTCTCGTGGGTATCGGCCTATGGTTTGCTTTCCGATACGAACCCGAGAAACGCGTGGTCGAGAATTTCATGAACGCGGTCGTCGCCGGAAATTTTCAGCAGGCTTATCAAATATGGCATCCGCATTCCAGCTATCCCTACGGCGAATTCCTCGAAGATTGGGGAACGCAGGGTTATTACGGCCCAATTTTAAGCTATCACGTGGAATCGGCCACCGAGCCGGACGGCGGAAGCGGCGTGATCGTGACCGTCGAAGTCAGCCCGTTTTCGCCCTATCCCGACGCGAACGATCCGAAAAGCGGCCGCACCAAGGAAGTGCAGATTTGGGTGGAGCGCTCGGACAAATCGCTAAGCTTCCCGCCGCCGTCTTAACGATTTTGCGCGCCAAAAGCGATAGCGCGCTCGCGCGCTATCGCGCGCTGGCGCAGCGCCGGATGCGTTAGCTGAGTTCGCGAAGCGCCGCGGACAATTCCACCGGCGAAAGCGTGGCCGTGCCGAGCTTGCCGACCACGATTCCGGCGGCGATGTTCGCAAGACGCGCGGCATCGGCAATGCGCGCCCCCGCCGCAATTCCGAGCGTCAGCACGGAAAGCACGGTGTCGCCTGCGCCAGTGACGTCGAAAACTTGCCGGCCCGCCGCGGCGCGGTCCACACCCGGCAATCCCACGCGCGCGTAGCTGACTTCAAAACTCGTCGCGGGAATATGCAGCGCGTGCGGAGCGGAATCCTCGAACACCGTCATGCCGCGTTCGCCGCGAGTGATCACCACGGCGGCGCAGCCAAAGTGCGCGAGCAGCGCGCGCCCCGCTTCTTCCAGTGAATCGTCTCCGGCGAGAGAACGTGTGACGAAGAACCCCGCTTCCTTCGCGTTGCACACGATGGCCGTCGCGCCGCGATACGCGAACAGGCGCGACGTCTTCGGCTTGACCAGCGCGCGCACGCCGCGTCGATTGGCCTCTGCGAGCACGCGCTCCGCGAGCGCGTCGGTGACGACTCCCTTGTCGTAATCGGGCACCACCAGCGCGTCCAATCGCGGCAGCGCGACCTTGATGCGGCGAATCAAGCGCTCTTCCAGCGCCGGAGCAAGCGGCGCGCGGCGCTCGCGATCCACGCGAACCACTTGCTGATGCCGCGCGATGATGCGCGTCTTCACGGTGGTGATGCGCGTCGCGTCCTCGAGCACGCCCTTGGCGCCGATTCCCTGCGCGGCAAAACATCGTCCCAAAGCCGCGCCCGCTTCGTCGGCGCCAATCACGCCGAACACTTCAACCGCCGCGCCCAGCGCCGCAAGATTCGCGGCGACGTTGCCCGCGCCGCCAAGCACTTGCGATTCCGACGTGAAATCCACCACCGGCACCGCGGCTTCGGGCGACATCCGATCCGCCGAACCCCACAGGTAGCGATCCAGCATCAAATCGCCAACCACGCCGATGCGGCGTCCGCGAAACGAGCGGATCAATCGCTCGAGTCGCGCTCGCGACGATTTGTTTTCAGATGCCGCCGCGGCGCGGCGGGATTTAGGACTCATCGGATTTTGTTTCGTCGATCTGGGCTTCGTCGGCCAACATCACAGGAAAACCGTCGCGAATCGGATAAATGCGCCGGCAAGTTTTGCAGCGCAGCGCTTCGCGATCGATCATTTGCTGGACGGGCGTGCGGCACACGGGGCAAACCAGGCGCGCCAGCAATTCGCGGTCAACAAGCACAGCAACTCCCACACGACCCGAAGGGCCTGCGGCTCACGACTCTAGCAGAGAGCTTTTCGCAGAAGCAACCGGCGCAGCTCGGTGCCGCCGAACTCAGCTCAGCGAGCCGGCCCAATGCGCAGCACAACCTCGTTCGTCCAGATGGTTCCCGGCAAAAGGTGCGCAGTCCAAACCGGCATGATCTGGGAACCTTGGTAGACGCGCTCAAATCCATCTTCGGATTCGGAAACGGTCTCGATCGGCGCGACCCAGAAATGTTTGGCTTCGCGTGCCTCAATAACCACCGCGACATTCTGCCAGCCGTCCACCACGCGCAGCGACGGTCCCGACGCAATCCCGATCCACGCGAGGCGGTGATCGCCGTCGGCGGTTTGAAAGAGGCGGTCAGGCTCGTCCGGCGCGAGAAAGTTCAGGACGATTTCGATGCCGGCCTCGAACTCCGCCGAGGAGGTGCCGACCAGCGACATCTCGACCGCGCAACGAACCTCGAAGCCGGGACCGGCCGGCGCAAAGTCGAATCGTTTGAGAACGTGCAGCGTGCCCTGGCCCACGGTCGCTTCGGCCGTCGCGATCACGCGCCCGCCGGTGACTTCCTCGATGCGATACGCGCCCCCGGCGAACGCCGCGTGCTCTTGAAGACGCAGAGCGTCGTAGTCATCGAGCGTTTTGTGCGGCGGAAACAGCACGAGGCGGAACGCGTGGCGCGGCCAGCGGTCGTATCGAAGCCGGCGCTCGAGACCTTCTTCCTTGGCGCGCGTGCGATCGTGAATCGAAGTGACCTCGGATGCGGTTCCGCTCGAAAGGGCGCGCAAGCGATCGTGATACGCCTCGGGGCGACGCATCATCGAATTGATCAGCGTGGCCCCGGCTCGGCGATCGTCGAGCGCGGCGATAGTTGCGCCGTCGCTGGGCTTCACGAGCGCGGAAAATCGCGGCGACGTGACGATCACTTCGTCGGCGCCGTCGGAATCGAAATCTGAGGTCGTCGCGCAGACCTCGTGCTGGCCGCGACCGCGGACCGATTCAGCGAGCGTTTCGGCGCGGATCGCCTCGCGCCACAGCGCAGTGCGCAGGTGCGGCGCGTAGACACCGCCGAAAACGCCGTGCCAGTAGGCGTCGTTGCACTGCCCGCGCAGAACATGTGTTCGCGCTTCGGCCAGTTTTTGCGCGGCGGCGGCGCCGCGACGGCGGTGGCCCAACAGTTCGATTTCGCGCGAAGCGCGCAGCATTTTCTTGTTCAGGAGATTCGATTCGGCGTACTTGCTGAAAAACCCGCGCCAAAAATTCCCGGAAAGAAACTGCAGCACTTCCGGTTCGTTCGCGAAACGCTGCCGAACATTATGGAAGCGCATGCGAGCGGCGGTGGGAAGCGCCCACTCCATCATTTCGGTGTACGAGGCGGCGGGCAGATCGGCGCGGCCGAGAGGCGCGTGCGTTGCAAGATATTCGCCCGGAGGCACAACCGAAAGCCACGACGATTCCACCTCGAGCGCGGAGAAGAAGCGGTCGAGCCAGCCGTTTGTATAGCAATGATCGTAGGTGCCCGGCCAGGAGCCAAATTTTTCGAGATCGTCGCCCATCGCGGCCATTCCGTCGGGATGGCGCGAAGAGGAATCGCGCAGAAACCCCACGACTTCGCCGACGTCGCGGAACGGCACAAGGTAGCGCAACGCCTGCAAGCCCGGAACGAGCTTGACGTTGTGGCCGCCGTCCTCAGCGACATAGCAGCCGAACATCTGCTCCGGCTCGAAGCCTGCGGAAAGAAAATGGCTGTCGTCCACCAGCGTGTATTCCACGCCCGCAGCTGCGAGCGACGACGGCAATTGTGGCTCCCACACGCGCTCGGCGAGCCACGCGCCGCGTGGACGCTTTCCGAAGTAGCGCTCGAGGAACGCGGCGAGACGTTCGATTTGTTCGCGCTGGTCCGCAAGCGGGATGGAGATCAAAATCGGTTCGTAGAATCCGCCGCCGACGAGCTCGATCTGCCCGCGCGCGGCCATCTCCGCGAGCTGCGCGAAATATTCCGGATGCGTCGCGGACAACCATTCAAGCAAAGGTCCGGAATAGTGCAGGCCAATGCGAACACCCGGGTGCCGCGCCAGGCATTCAATAAACGGCAAATACGACTGGCGATAAGTGCGCTCGAAAACCGCGTCAAAATTGCCGACGGGTTGATGCGCGTGTATCAGCAGAACAAAGTGGAACTTCGGCACGCGGCCACCACGCTTGGGATTCTCTTAGGATGATTGCGCCGCGGGAGGATCCTCAGCGCACGAGACGCTCGAGGGCCCGGCCCCGGCGGCAAACTTCGGGCGGCCTCGTCGGGGAGACCAAAAGAAACGGCGGAGCGCCAGGGCCCCGCCGTCATCACGATGCTCGCGAGTTGCAGCGGATGGTGCCGCGAATCCGGCGGCTACGCTTTCTTCTCGTACCAATCGGAGTTCACTTTCGTGAAGCTCGACCATTTCTCAGGAAGATCCTCGAGCGCAAAAATCGCGGTCACCGGGCAAACCGGCACGCAGGCTCCGCAATCGATACATTCTACGGGGCTTATGTAGAGTTGCGGCTCGGCCTCGAAGGTCGGCTCATCCTTGCGCGGGTGGATGCAGTCCACCGGACAGACATCCACGCAGGCCGTATCCTTGGTTCCGATACACGGCTCAGCGATTACGTAGGCCATCGCGTGTCTCCTTAGCAGCCAGACCAGCCTGCTTCACCGAATTTGCGCTGCAAACCGCCGCAAACAGGTCGAAAAAAGTTTATATCACCAAACTCGGAGGCGCACAAGTCACCCGACCCAGGCCCGATTTGGGACCCTATGCCTAGGCTACATTCTAGCAGGTACGCGGTGGCGACGCCCTGCAGCCGCTAACGCACAATCCGAGGCGGCACTGCGGCGTTAGCTACGACAACCACCGGGATATTGCGGCTTCGGGGCCGGGGTCGCGCTCTAGTAGCACAGGCCTACGATTTTGCGAACGTGCTCGGGATGCTCCCCTTCATTGAGAAAAAAATGCGCGACGTCGGCGCGCGAGATCGAGCGCGCTTTACCCGGCAGCGAGCCGTCGGCAATTTGATAGGACTCGGTTTTCGGACCATTGGTCAGGCGCGGTGGACGCGCGATCGTCCAATCGAGGCCGCTTTCCATCACGAGCTTTTCCATTTCGCGCGAATCGTTGAGGCCGTGCCGGAGGATGTAACTGATGATGGGAGTTAGAACGGGAGGGCCCACGTCCGGAAATAGCAGCGCGGCCGATAGCATCAGCAGCCGGCGCATGCCGCCCGCCTGCATGGCTTGAATCACGCACTTGGCCGAGGCCGCGATCAATGGCGTGGCTTTTAGATCGCGATGACCGAGCGTGGAAATCACCACGTCCTGGGCCACGAGCACGCGCGCAATTTGCTCGGCGTTGGTCACATCTCCACCGTGTACCACGAGGGCGGGATTACGAACGGTGATTTTCTGAGGCGAGCGAACCAGCGCAGTGATGACGTGTCCGCGCGCCAACCCCTGCTCAATTAAGGCGCGGCCTGTGCCTCCGGTTGCGCCTAAGAGAAAGATATTCATGATCGGCCCCTCGCGAGCTCTTAGGTCTTCCGTTTGCTGATGTCGCAAAGCATGTCTGAATGGATGTTCAGGCCGATGTTGGTCATGTTGTAGACGTGTTCGCTGGCGACCAGCCAGACGATTTCGCAGATCGCGCGTTCGGAATAATGGCGGGACATCCGCGCGAAGGTTTCCGGATTAATTTTCTTGTCGCGCGTCAGCTCGGTCACATAGTCGAGCGCTGAGCGTTCTGCCTCGGAGAAAAGAGGGCTGGTGCTGTGTTCATCGAGCGCGTCGAATTTGGCTTCATTCATCGACGCTTTGATCGCGAACGACCGGGCGATGTCTATGCAGAAAAGGCAGACGTTGATGCGCGCCACCTGATGGCGGATGAGCATCGCGGTTTCCTTCGGGAGCAGCAGCTTCTTATCGAGCGAGCCAATTTTCCCGTAGAACATGCCGAAGGCGAGCGGCATCCGCGCGGAAAATACCTTTAGCGGCGTGAGCACTTTGCCGAATTGCCGGCGCGTCGCGGCATACACAAACTTCATCATCAGCCCACGCGGCTTTTCAATCGGTGGAAGGAAGGTATCCATTGCGGTCACGCCTCCAATTCCAGTGTGCGCGGACGACGGAAGGTCTGCACGCTGACGACAAGCCCGGCAAGCGTCGCGCACGCAAGGACCACCAAGCTTGGCACCAGAGCCGGCTTTCCCGTCATCAGGTATACAATTCCGAGGGCCAGCGCCAATCGAATTCGCAGCGACGCGACGAGCAACGGGTCGTGCGCCAGGGTGCGGAGCCCGATTGGCACCGGGCCCGCGCCCTCGAGGTGTACGGCGCGAATTCTGCGCAGTCGGCGGCCGGTGACCGCTCCACCCAGTGCGCCGATGATGACGAGGGCGGCGAGCGAGGGCACGATCCAACCGACGCTCGCGCGGCCGATTTTTGCCGCGAGATAACCTCCGGTGAGCAGAACCAGCGCGCCCGAGGAGCCGAACAGAATGGGAACGCTGCGAAGAGCGCCGATCGCGGCGCGAAAATCGGCGGCGGCGGCCGCTTTGCGGAACAACGCCGTGGAGACCCATTCAAGTCCGAGGCCGACGAAAATACCCATGGCGGCGACAATGTGCAGGAACAGGATGACCGAGTAAAACGTCATGTGTGCCTCCTTAGAAACAAGCTGCGCGCCGTTTGAATATAGCTTACTATACTGAATATGTCTAGATATAGCTAAAATGAAAAAACAACCACAACGTCGCTATCGTTCGACTCACCGCGACCAGCAGGCGGACCAGACCCGCCGGCGCATCGAGGATGCCGCGCTGCGCCTTTTCTTGCGCAAAGGCGTCGAAGAGACGACCATGCATGCGATTGCGCGCGAAGCCGGCGTGGCCACGCCGACGGTTTATTCCGTCTTCAAATCGAAACGCGGAATCGTGGAGGGGCTGATCGAACGCGCCCTGTTCACGCCGGCCTACGACGCCCTGGTGCGCGAAGCGTTGGGCTCGCACGATCCAGCCACGCGGCTGCGGTACGCCGCGCGAATCGCGAGGGGGATTTTCGATTCGCTGCGCGGCCAGGCGAAATTGCTGCGCGCTGCGAGCGCGATCGTGCCCGATCTGATGCGCGATAAGGAGCGCATGCGATTCGAGCGGCAGGCGGGCCTGGTGGATCTTCTGGTGCGAGCGAATGCGCTTCGCCACGGCGTCGATCGGGGCGCGGCGCGCGACATCTTGTGGACGCTTACGAATCGGGAGAACTATCGAAATCTGGTCGGAGAGCGCGGCTGGAGTTCGCAGCACTACGAAGATTGGCTGGGCGACACGCTGGTCGCCACACTGTTGAAACCGAGACGCGCAAATTCCAAATAAATATGCATCGCGGCATTCAGCGCCGCGACCGCGTTAGAATAATCGAGTGCGTTCCGGCCAGATGCAGGAACGCGGAGGATTTCGATGCTGCGCACGAACGGAAATAAAATCACCTGGCTCGGCCATGCGAGCTTCGCCTTCACGACGCCGAGCGGCAGCGTGACCCTGATCGACCCATGGCTTGCGGGCAATCCCGCGTGCCCGCCGGCGCTCAAGAAACCGGCGCGCGTGGACGCGATGCTGATCACGCACGGCCACGGCGATCACTTCGGCGACGTGCTGCCGCTGGCGCGCGCGCACAAACCAAAAATCGCCGCGATCTACGAAACCGCGAACTGGTTGGAATCGCAGAAAATTGAAAACGTTACGGCGATGAGCAAGGGCGGCACGGTAAAGCTGGGCGAAATCGAAGCCACCATGGTGAATGCGTTTCATTCAAACGGCATCGATTCGGGCAAGCCAGACGAGCCCATGATTTATGGCGGCGAGCCGGCGGGCTTCGTCGTGCGCATGCCCGGCGGCCTCGCGATTTATCACGCGGGAGACACATGCGTGTTCGGCGACATGAAGATCATCGGCGAGCTGTACCGGCCAGACGTCGCCTGCCTGCCAATCGGAGACCTATACACGATGGGGCCGCGCGAAGCGGCTTACGCGATTCGCTTACTCGGAGTACACCACATGATCCCGATGCATTACGGCACATTCCCGGCGCTCACTGGCACGCCCGACGCCTTGCGCGCCGAAACGAAAGGCATTCCGGAGCTTGAGATTCATGTGCTCAAGCCCGGCGAATCGCTTGGCTAGGCGCGAGATCAAAAACTTCAAAGAAGAAAGAGAGAGAATCCAATGCCGGGAGAAATCCTGAACGAAGCGGTTGAACGTTATCTCGAGGATCTGTTGCCGCCGCGCGATGCAATCGTCACGGAGATGGAAGCATTAGCGAAACGTGACTCGCACCCTATCGTGGGACCTGTGGTAGCGCGCTTGCTGGCACTGATGACGCAAATTTTAGACGCGAAACGGATTTTCGAGTTCGGTTCCGCCATCGGCTATTCCACGCTATGTTTTGCGCGAGCTGCGGGATCTGGCGCGGAGGTGCATTACACGGACAACAATCCGGAGAACGCCGCGCGCGCGAAGGAATTTCTGACGCGCGCGGGCGTGCTCTCGCGCGTGCGTTTCCACGTGGGCGACGCGCTCGCGTCGTTTCGGCAAACGCGCGGCGGCTTCGATTTGATTTTCTGCGATCTCGACAAGAAGCAATATCCCGCCGCGTTGCGATTGGCGCTGCCGCGCCTGAGGCACGGCGGTTTGTTCATCGCCGACAACACACTGTGGCGCGGAAGCGTAGCGCACGCGTCGGAAGAAGAACCCACGCGCACGATCCAAAAATTCAACCGCATGATTTATGCGTCGAAAGATCTGCTGCCGGTGATCGTGCCGCTGCGAGATGGCGTGACCATCTGCCGCAAACGCTAGCGCAAGCGCGCAGCGTGGCTCACGCGCGCTTCAGTGCTTTTCCACTTCGAGGAAGCGCTCCGCATCGAGCGCGGCCATGCAGCCGGAACCCGCGGCCGTGACGGCCTGGCGGTAATGCCGATCCTGAGCGTCTCCCGCGGCAAACACTCCCGGCACATTCGTGTGGCTGCCGCGATTTGTGATCAGGTAACCTTCGGCATCCATATCGAGCTTGCCGCGAAAGACCTTGGTGTTCGGGTCGTGGCCGATGGCGACGAAGATGCCTTCGACCGGCAGCGTCGACTTCTCGTTGGTCTCCACGTTGTGCAAGTCGATCGCTTCGACCGCGCCCTTCTCAACGCCGTGCACCTTGTCGACCACGGCGGGCGTGATGATGTGAACCTTTTCATTCGCCCGCGCGCGCTCCTGCATGATCTTTGAGGCGCGGAATTCATTGCGGCGGTGAATCAGATGCACGCGGCTGGCAAACTTGGTGAGGAAGTTGGCCTCTTCGATGGCCGAATCGCCGCCGCCAACGACAGCGATATCCTTGCCCCGAAAAAAATATCCGTCGCAGGTCGCGCAGGTCGAAACGCCGCGGCCCATGAGCTGCCTTTCACCTTCGAGCCCCAGTAGTCGCGCCACCGCGCCCGCGGCGACGATCAGCGTTTCGGCCTGATAGGTTTCCGATCCAGCGGTGATCGCGAACGGACGGCGCGACAAATCCACCTCGCTGACGGCGCCGGCGCGAAACTCCGCGCCAAAACGCTCGGCCTGCTTGCGCATGTTGTCGATCAGCTCGGGTCCCAAAATGCCGTCGGGAAATCCCGGATAGTTTTCGACCATCGTCGTCAGCGTGAGCTGGCCGCCAGGTTCGTAACCATCGATCACGACCGGCTTCAGACTAGCGCGCGCGGCGTAGATCGCCGCGGTCAAACCGGCGCAACCGCTCCCGATGATCACTACTTTCTCCGCCATGAAATTCCTTTCCCTTGGTTTCTTCGCGGGACAGCGCATTAGATGCGCCAGAATCGAGTTTAGCATCAGGCGCATTCGGAGCAAACTCGTCCCCGCGTGCCCCGAAGCTGGCGGCAAAGGTCCGAGTGCGCGATAATGCCGGGCGGTCACGATCTTCGATTCCAAGGAGAATCATTTGGCGCGCACCCCAGGAACGTACGCAGTGTTCGATACTTCGCTCGGCACGATCGTCATCCGGCTGTTCGAGAAGGAAGCCCCGAAAACCGTGGCGAATTTCGTGGGCTTGGCGGAAGGAACTGTCGAGTTTCGCGACGCGCGGACCGGCAAAAAAGAGAAGCGCCCGTTTTACGATGGCCTGACGTTTCATCGCGTAATTCCCGACTTCATGATTCAAGGCGGCTGCCCGCTGGGCACGGGTACCGGCGATCCGGGCTACCGTTTCGCCGACGAATTTCATCCTTCGCTCAAGCACGACGGTCCCGGAAAGCTTTCCATGGCGAATTCAGGACCCAACACCAACGGCAGCCAATTTTTCATCACCGTTGCGGCCACGCCGTGGCTCGATCGTAAGCACACGATTTTCGGCGAGATCGTCGAGGGACAGGACGTAGCCACGAAAATCTCGGAGACGCCGCGCGATTCCGGCGACCGGCCCAGGCAACCTGTGCTGCTGAAAACCGTGCGCATCGAGCGAGTTTAGGCGAGCGCGGGCCGCTTCGCCGCGGAGCTTCTTTGCTGACGCCTGCTCACATGTTTCGGATGCTGAACGAACTGGTCTTCATCCTTCTAGGGGGCCTACTCGTGTGGCTGGGCCTTACGAACCATTTTTTCTTCGATCCGCGCAAGCCGGCATGGCTGTTGATGGGCGCGGTGCTGTTGACTTGGGGAACAGGAAGCTATTGGCGTTCTTCGCGCATCCCGGTGCGAACTTGGCGACTTGTCATGCGAATCCGGGGCGCTACGCTTGGCCTGCTGGGCGCGCTGATGCTTTCGATGGCTTGGCTCGAGTTTCGCTGGACGGGCGCAGCCCTCGCCGCCGCGGGCATCATCCTGATCCTCCGCGGTGTGGCCAGTGCAGCGCTCTTTCTCGGAACCGCTTGACCATCGCGAGGGAGAAAGATGGAAGCGAACACGAAAAAGAAAGTTTTGCGCCTGATTCCTTACGGGCTGTTCGTGGCCACTTCGCGCGCGGATCAGAAATTCGGCGCAGGCACAATCAACTGGGTGACGCAGTCGTCGTTCGCGCCTCCGTTGGTGGTTGCCTGCATCAAAGCGGACAGCACGCTGCACGAAGTGATCGCGGCTTCGCGCGTGTTCGCGCTGCACGTGCTCGCAAAAAACCAAAAAGATATGGCCACCGCGTTTTTCAAGGGAGCGCAGCCAGAAGGCGACAAACTGAACGGCTATCGCTTTGAAAGCGGCGCAACGGGAGCGCCGATCCTGCTCGATGCGCCGGCGTGGTTTGAATGCCGCGTGGTGAACGAAATTGGCGGCGGCGACCACACAATCTTTGTCGGCGAAGTGGTGGAGGCCGGCTCCCGCCGCGACGAAGAGCCGCTGACGCTGCATGACACGGGTTTTTTCTACGGCGGTTAGACGCGGGAAGAACCGCCCCGTTGCCGGAATTCCAGGATCGTCCGAAAGGAGCCAATCATGTTCAAGGAATTCAAAGAATTCGCCATGCGCGGAAATGTTCTGGATATGGCTGTGGGCATCGTGATCGGAGCGGCCTTCGGCGGAGTGGTCACATCGTTCGTTGGCGACGTGCTGATGCCGCCGATCGGCAAATTGCTGGGCCATGCGGACTTCTCGAATTTGTTCATCAGTTTGAATGGACAGCATTACGACACCGTGGCGGCCGCGAAAGCGGCGGGCGCGGCTACGCTGAACTATGGCCTGTTCATCAACGCGGTGGTCAATTTTGTTATTGTGGCCTTCGCGATTTTTCTATTGGTGCGCGCGGTGAACCGCATGCGGGAACCGGCGCCGGCCCCGGCCGCGACGACGCGGGAATGCCCGCGCTGTCTTTCAAGCGTGCCGCTTAAGGCCACGCGCTGCGCGTTTTGCACTTCGGACTTGTCGCCTTCCTGATTTTCGCCGGCTCCGAGTGGAGCGCGTACGCGACACGCGAGGTCAAGTTTTCGGCGGCGGTTCGCACTTAGCGCGATTGCTGCCCAAGTGGTCGCGCAGCCGCGCGACAATTTCGGCCTCCTGGCCGTTCGCCATGTTTTTCTTCACTTCGTCCAGCGCGAAGTGCACCACATCGTGGTGGTGCAATTCCTCCGGCGCAAGCAGATCGCTGAAGCGCAGCCAAAGCTGGTGCACCAGGCGCACTTCGTTTGAGGTGAGGTTCGGCGAGTGCGGACCCAGGAGGAAAAATTCCTTTTCTCCGGTGGGCGTAAATATCTCCACATTGAAGGGTGGCCGCGGATCGGGCAGCGCTTCCCAGGCGACGCCGATCTGACGCGCCTGCTCGGCGGCGGTGAATTTGGTGGAGTGTCCCAAGACGATCGTCGAAGATTGCAGCCCGACGGCCGCGCGCACGATGCCGTCCCACGGGTCGGTCGCGCCCACCACGGCCAGGCGTATGGATTTCCCGCTGCGCTCCGCCAAAGCCAGCGCCTGCGTGAAAAGATACTGCTCGACGCTGCCGAACAATTGTTCGGCATCGAGCTCGCTTTCGCCCGAGGCGGCCCGGCGCAACACGCGCAGATGCAGGACGACGACGTCGCGGCGCTCCGGTTTGACGCGATCGAGCACCGCCGCCAGGTGATACATCGCGTGGTAATTGCTCACCGGCACGAGCACGTTCCCGGGACGGCAATCCACGCTCTCCGGCGAAAGCTCCTTCTGCGAAGCCACATTGAATTGATCCAACTCGACATGGGCCGCGCCTTTGTACTTCTTCCGCGTGTAGTGCTCGGACACTTCAAACACGCCGAACAGTGCGAACGAGAAAATCAAGCCCGCAATCGTCGCGTCGGGTTTGGTGAACAGATTCACGACGGCCATGGTGAGCAACACCAACGTGATCAGGCCGAGCCCGAGTGGAATTTCCACGCCGCCAATTTTGAAATTGAGCGGCACTCGATATTCGCGCCCACCGGGATGCGTGTAGCGCAGCACAAGCACCGCGATCCCTTTTGTCGCAAAGCTCCAAATCACACCGAACGCGTAAAGGTTGCCGAGGAACGTAACATCGCCGCGGCTCGCAACGATGGTGACGATTTGCATGATCACAATCATGTTGATGAGCCGGTGCGAAGTGCCGTACTTGCGGTGCGGCTGGCGGAACCAATCGCTCAGCACGCCGTCTTCGGAGACCCGGTTGAGCACGCCGTTCGATCCAATGATGGCCGTATTCACCGCGCCCGCCAGGATCAGCGTCCCCACGGCAACCACGAACACGTGGAATAGCAGGCGCAGCTTATACGGACCCGCCAGGTTCATCGCCAGCCCGCCGATCAGGTTTTCCAGGAAGTGCTGGCGAATCGCGTCGGGAATCAGCATCACGGCGAAGATCGAAACCATCGACGTGAATACCATGCTGTACACGAAAATGACTGCGCCCGCCTTTTTTAGATTCGGCAGCTTGGGGTGTTCGATCTCGCGATAGACCTGGGCCAGCGATTCTTCGCCGCTCATGGCCAGCACGGAATGGCCCAGGCCGACGAAAATCGCAATCATCGGAATCATGGCGACGATGTGAGTGCCATAGAGCCATCCGAGCGAGTGCCGGTCCATGACCACGTTGCGCGGCCACGGCGCCGGCGGCAAAGGCGCATGGCGAATCCAAGCGGTGTAAGTGCACCAGACGATCAGGATCACCACCATAACGGTGGTGATCTGCATGATCCGCAGCGCCTTGTGGCTCGATTCCGGAATGCCTTTAATGTTCAGCCACCAGAAATAGCAGGTGATCAGAATAGCGACCGTCGCAGCGGTGGCGTTCACCGGCAACGCTAGATGGATGCCGGCATACGCCAGCATTTCGTTGATCACACCCCCTAGATACTGTCCTGCGGAAACGCCGCTGATCGGGCCAGTGAGGACGTAATCGAACATCAGCGCGGAAACGGAAAATTTCGCCAGCGTGCCGCCCAGCGCTTCTTTCACCACGCGATAAACGCCGCCGCGCACGAACATGCTGCAGCTTTCGACGTAAATCGCGCGCACGCAGTACGAGAAAATCATGATGCCCAGCACAAACCAGGGCGCGGATTTACCGATGAACTCCTCGGCCTCGCCGCCGGCGTAATACGCCGACGACGCCAAATCGTTCAGCACGATCGCGGCGGCGCGCCAATACGAAATGAACGTGAGCATGGCGGTGGTCGCCACAAGCACGCGAGGGATGGTTATGATGCGGGGAGATGCAGAACCGGGATCGCTTGGGGTCGAGGCCATCTTCTCTTAGAAGTTCTTAACAGCTGTTTAGGAAGCTCTTAGATTCCGTTTAGGAATTGTTTATGGTCACATTTTTGGCGCGGGATGTCCACCCCGCGGAACAAGTTCGTTCGCGGACTCTGCGGCGAGGTGTATCGGGCTGATATTGTTGGCTCTTGCGGCGCGTTGGAGACGTCGATCAACCGCGAATCAAACTATGCGACGCCCGGGCCAAACTCGCGTTGGCAATCTTCGCACGGACAGATGGTGCGCAAGTAATCGTAACTGTAAATTCCCGTCGAATGTCCATCCGTGAAATCGATCTGCAGCGCGTAATTGCCCATGGCATGGGCCGCGCGCGCCTTGGCCTTCGGCTTGAACATCGGCAACTCGAACGCCGGCGTGGGCGGCGCAGCGACCGCCTGCGGGCCCGGGTTTGCGGCAAATTCGGCCTTTTTCGCGCGCTCGTCATTGCACAGCGCGCACGGGCAACGCTCCCGAAGGTAGACGAAATCGTAGTGGCTCGCGTGCCCGTCGGACCACACCACGTCCACGCCCGCGCCGCTTGAAACTTGCACCTTAATATCTGCGGGTTTTCTTCTGGGATCGATCGGAATGGGCATCGTCAATCTTGTGGGCAGCAAACGCCGCGCGGAATCGGATTGCCATGCGGGCAGGTGCGCGGATGGCCGAGAAAAGTGCAGATCTTGCGATCGAGTTCGGGGCTGATAATGTGCTCGAACTTGCAGGCCTCCGAATGCGCCTGATCGTCGCTGATCGCGAATGTGTCCGTCAGCAAACGCTCGGCCAAGCGATGGCGCCGCACGATATCCTGCGCGCGGCGATTGCCGGAGTCGGTCAACCGCACCTCGGCTGTACCGATCTCAATCAGCGCCGATCCTTCAAGACGCCGCAGCACGTCGGCCGCATCCGCCGAGCCGAGCGTGCGCACATGCTCGACTTGCGCGATGGTGCCTTCTTCTTCACAAATCCAAATTTGCTCGAGCAGATGATCGACGCGCTCCTCGTCCTCGGCAGCGGGCACAACGTCTTTCGCCAAGCGCCCGTGAATCAGTTCGATGCGCCGCTCGGCCAGCCATCCGATTTCGGGTGAATGCGTCACCATCAGAATCGTGTGCCCCGCGGCGTGCAACTCGCGCAGCAGACCCAGCACAATTTGCTCGTTGACTTCGTCGAGATTTCCGGTCGGCTCGTCGGCAAGAATCAATTTCGGTTGATTGATCAGCGCGCGCGCGATGGCCACGCGCTGCTGCTCGCCGCCGGAAAGCTGCGCGGGCAGATGCGTGAGCCGATCGCCCAATCCCACGCGCTCGAGCGCTCGCGCGGCCTCGGCTTCGTCGGTGAGGCTGTGAAAATATTGCGCGAGCATCACGTTTTCCACCGCGGTCAGATACGGCACCAAATGAAATTGCTGGAATACGAAGCCCACCTTGTCGGCGCGATAACGCGTGAGCTCGCGTTCGCCCAGCGCGCTCAGCTCGACTCCATCCACCGCGACGCGGCCTGCGCTCGGCCGATCGATGCCGCCGAGAATATTGATCAGCGTGGTTTTGCCGGAGCCCGAAGGCCCCATGATGGCCACCCATTCGCCGGCTTCGACCGTGAAGCTCACGTCGACAAGCGCCTTGAGCGCGCCGAAGCGTTTGCCCACGTTTTCGATTTCGATCAGCGGAGCCACTTCATTCGCCTCGCAAGATTTCCGCAGGCCGCACTCGGCCCAGCAAGCGCAGCGGTAGCGCGCCCGCCAACGCCACGCCCACCGAAAGAATTACGGTCGCGGGCAAAACTTCCCACCGCGGCGTCACCGCCATCCCGAACACGCTCTCGCCCACCCATTCCGCAAGACCGAGTCCTAAAACGTATCCCAACACGCCTCCGGCGAGACCGAGTGTGCCCGCCTCCGCCAGAAACAGCCGCACCACGCGCGACACAGGGCCGCCGATCGCTTTCATCAATCCGACGTCGCGCCGCCGCTCCACCGCCAGCGCGGCCATCGCAGCCAGCACGCACAGCGCCGTCAGCGCCAGAATCAAAGCCACAGTCCAGAACAACAATCCGTGAATTCGACCGAGCAGCTGACCTTCGGCCTCGGTGAGCTGCCGCACCGGCCGCACTTCGAGGCCCGGCAGCGCCGCCGCCAAGGTCGTTGTGAAGGAATCAAGCTGCTCCGGCGAACCCGTGACGTCCAACTCAACCAATCCGATGCGCCCCGGCAGGGCCGCCAAATCCTGCGCGACCGGCAAGTTCACGAATATCTGATTGTCTTCGGTGCCGCCCGCGTTCACCACGCCCGCGACGGTCAGCGAAACCGTCTGCGCGCCGGAATGCAAATCAACCTGGCTGCCCGGCGCCAAGCCAAGTTGCCGCGCGGCCGCGCGTCCAACCAAACAGCGCGCCGTATCGTCACGCGACGCGATCCATTGTCCTTCGAGCGTCCACCACGAATCCATGCGCGCCACTTCGTCGAGCCACGTGCCCGCGACAATCACAGGACTCCCCGAAGTTCCACCGACAACTCCTACGACATAAAGAAATGGCGCCGCGGCCACCACAGCCGGCGTGCGCGCCGCGCCAATTTTGCTCATGACCCCCGCGCCGTCCAGCGTAGCTTGGTCCGAAGATCCTGGTGGCGACACGACGACGTTCGCGCCAAACGCGCGAAATTCATGCGTCAATTTTCGCTGCGCGTCCAGATCGAGACCCAGCAACGCCGAGCACACCGCCGCGCCGCTGGTGACCGCGATCAGCGCCAAAATCAGACGCCCGCGCCCCGCGCGCATCAATTGCCTAAGAATTCGCCAGAACATCGATCGCCGCGCCAAGATCGCCTCTCACTCCCCGTGCAAAGTTTCCGACGGCCGCACGCTGGCTACACGCCGCAGCGGCAGGATACTTCCGAGAACAACCACGCTCGCCGCGAGAAATAGCACCACCGGCAGCAGAATCAGGCGATCCACCGGCGCCACGCCGAACACGGCCTGTCCCACGATGCGCGCGAGCACGATGCCCAGCGCGTAACCCACTCCGCCGCCGACGAACGCAAGCAGCAATTGTTCGCCGAGAAAAAGAGCGCCGACCGTGCGCCGGTTCGCGCCCAGCGCCTTCATCAATCCAATCTCCGCCTGGCGCTCGAGCACCGTGGTCGCCGACGCCGCAGCCACCGCGAGTCCCGCCGCCAGCAGCGCCGCGAGCGTCACGAGCCACATCAGCGCGCTCACGTGATTCAGCAATTGCCCTTCGCCTTCCGCCACCTGCCGAATCGCGTGCACCTCAACGCCCGGCAATTCCTGCTGCATCTGCTGCGAGATTGACGAAATGTACGGCGAGCAATACCAGCGGTCATATTCCGCCGCCGACATGGTGTGCGGATCGCGCCGCGAGAACGCGTCTTCGGGTTTCGTCAGCGCGCTCACCAACAATCGCCGGTATTGCCCCGGCCGCGCGGCCAGCGTCTGCGCGATTTCCAGCGGCGCGAGCACGGCGTTGTCTTCGCGTCCGCCGGTCGAAACGATTCCGGTCACCGCAAGCGTCGCCGCGTGTCCGCCCGCTTCGATCGCGAGCTGATCGTCCACTCGAATCCCCGCGCTGCGCGCCAAATTCTGCCCCACCACGCATTCCGCAGCGCCGTCCGCGAACCAGCGCCCCTCGACGCGCCACCACGGATCGGTGTCGGCCACGCCCGTCGCGAAAATAGTTCCATCGGGAACGCGCACCGCGTGCCGCACCCACGTGCCAATCAACACGGCGTGCACAGGCGGCGCGGGCGTCACCGAAGAATTCGCATCGGGAGCCGCGGCGGCGGCACCGCTCCCCGCGTCACTCCATTCCACCGGCACATCGAGAAACGGCGCAAATCCAATAATATTGTTGCGCCAGAAAATTGTCTTGAGGTTGCCGAGCTGATCCACCGGCAGATACGCGCCTTCATCCACCGGCCGGTAATCCACGCCGCCGATCTCCAGCGGCAGCGTATCGGCGATCGGGGTGACCAGCAAATTCGCGCCCAGCGAGCGAAATTCTTTCTCCAGCCGGTCGCCCACGTCCAGCGCCACCGTTAGCGTGGCCGTGGTCACGGCAATTCCCAGCGCCAGCGCCGTGGCCATCAAGGCCTTGCGTCGCGGTTTCCGTGAAAATGAATCGCTGATGATGCGAAAAAACATGGCGGCGGAATTAGCGCGGAACCTCACCTTCGGCGCTCGCCAGCGCCGGAACGTCCACCACAATATCCGCGCCCTCGACGCGTGACGGCACACCCACAGGGTTGCAGCCCCCGACTTGCCCAATCGTCGGAATGTAAATCGCGGAACCGCAATTGCGGCACAGCACGTTCGCGCCGTCCTGCCGGTAACCGGTGCGCCCGCAAATGCGGCAGGCATCGAGCGCCACGCCCCAGCCGGTTGGTTGGCGCACGATCAGAAAACGAATCTCCGAGCCCGCGGCCTCCAGGCGAAAAATGTGCAGGTTGCCGTCGCTCACTTCTGCCGTGGGAACGCGCACTTGCCCATCGGTCACGGTCAGCAACTCCGCCGGCGGCGCGGCCTCGGCCACGCGCGCGTAAACGAAGTCTGCCGCGAGCAGCAGGATCACCGCGACAAACGTGAACGCCGACGCGAACATCCAACGCCGTTGCGAGCGCCGCTCATACGCGATGCGCCGCCGCGCGGCGTCGCCCGTTGCGGCCGAGGACGCAGCATCGCTCGCGCCAGCCGCCGCAGGCTGCTTCCCCCATTCGCGCAGCACCAGCAGCGCCGCCACGCCCAAAATCACAGCGTAAAAAAAAACATCGTTGCTCACGATCGGACCGATCCAGGCCATTTCAACCCGGCTCGATGGGATCCACTGCGATTCGCTCAACTCGTGCAATCCGCTCACCGCAAGCTGAATCGCGACAACAGTCAAAATGATGCTCGTAGCCGAAAAGAATTTCCCGAGCGGAACCTTCAGCGTACCTTGAAAGAAAAACGCTCCCACGGCCACGGCCAGCGCGAGACCCAGCGCGGTGCCGATCCACACTTCGAGCCCTTCGGTTGAAAGCTCCACGGCGCGCAAAATCAGAACCAGCTCCGCCCCTTCGCGCACCACCATCAAATAAACGAACACGCCCAGTCCGAGCCCCGCAGCCACGCCGCCGCGGCTCGCAAACCCGGCGACGCGCTTCTCGATGTGCCCGCGTAATTCCCGCGCCGCGTGGTTCATCCACGCGATCATGGTGACCACAAACACGGCGGCGCCAAGCAGCATCAGGCCCTCGAAACCATCTTCGCTGATCTGCCAGTGGTCGAGCGCGACGGCCACCGCCGCGCTCGAAAGCACAGCCAGTATCACGCCCGCCCACACGTATCGCGCCAGTTGCCGTTGCCCAATGCGGTTGAGATAAACGAGTACGATGCCCACAATCAGGGCAGCTTCGAGACCTTCGCGCAGTGCGATCAGCAGTGAGGAGAGCACGTTGAGGCTTGTCGGTCCAGTTGCAACTCATTAGCAACTAGAATCGACAGTTTACACGGATGTTGCGCCTCGGTCAAGGTCACCGCGCTCCACGGGAGATCCCCCTGCTAAAGCCTGCAACCGATGTTGCGCGCCTTACCCCGGAATCATTCGTTCACAGCGTGCTTGAATCAATGCATGATCCGGTTTAGCGTAAGCCTAACGTCGGATCCGCGATGCCTCTGCGCCAACAAAACTGTCGAGCAATCATGCGCAACGCAAGATCTGTCGGCGCTGTCCTGGCCTTGCTTCTGGTTTCCGCCGCGCTGTCCCCCGCGCGAGCGGCCGGAAACCCCATGCTCCACGCCGTCGACGGCGCCGTCGTAGACGGCGAAGGAACGTCCGTCCAATTGCGCTGCGTGAACCTGAGTCCGTGGATCGATCCGGAGCCATATCTTGTGGGGCAGGCGTTACGCGCGACCACGCTCTCGCCGTCAGAATTGAAACAGAATCTCGCGGAACTTGTCGGTGCCGCCAAGGCCCAGGCCTTCTGGCGGCAATGGGAAGACAATTTTGTCACCGAAGCGGATTTCGCTCGGCTCAAACAGCAGGGATTCGATTGCGTGCGCCTGCCGATCAACTACAAGAATATTGCCGCGACATCCTCAAACGGCGCGATCGCGCTTGATGACGCCGGCCTCGCGCCCGTTGACCACGCCGTCGCGTGGGGCGCCGAGTACGGCATTTACGTCATGCTTGACCTGCACGTCGCGCCCGGCGGACAGAACTCTGCCTCGACCGCCGCGGATGTGCCGTCGAACGACGCAGTTGCGCGTCTGTGGCAAGGTTCCAGCGCGCGCGAGAATCAGACCATCACCGTAGCGTTGTGGCGCGCACTCGCAACGCGTTATGCGAAGGCCAGCTCCATCGGTGGATACGACTTGCTCAACGAGCCCGCGCTGCCCTCCGGCACCTCTGCGGACGAGCTTCCTCGCCTGTACAACGCCATCACCTCCGCGATCCGCTCCGTTGACCCCAATCACATGATCATTCTTGAAGGCAATCATTACGCTCACGAATTCTCTTTCTTTCCGCTGATCACCGATGCGAACGTCATGTACGAATTCCATGAATATTCGATTTTCAATTCCGCTTGGCGCTCGCCGGATCGGAACGCGCTCGAGCCCTTTCTGCAATTGCGCGCGCAGAGCCACAAACCTCTCTGGCTCGGCGAATTCGGCGAAGAGACCTTCGACTGGCAGACGCAGATCGTGCAACTGATGAAGGCCAACCGGATCGGTTGGGCGGTCTGGCCTTGGAAACGCATCGATCTCGGGAATAATCATCCTGTGATCGAAACCATCGCCGTGCCGGACGCATGGGAAAAACTTTTTAAGTATCTCGTCGGCGCGTGGTTCAGCGCCAAACCCGCTCCGTCCGCCGCCGAACAAGCCATGGCGCAGATGCTCGAAGCCATCCGCACGCCTAATTGCCGTGAGAACGCAGCCTTGGCACGGTCACTCGCCGCGCAGTAACGCCACGCACCCGGCAATCGCCTTTTGTCTCGCGATTGACTCGCGATGGCCCGTCCCTTATCTCCCGTTTCGAACAAGGACCGGCAAAATGTCTTTCCGATCTGCATCTTCCGTCACCCTGCATTCGAATGAATTTCCACAGCCTTTCGAATAGAATTGTTGATAAGTAATATTGACACAAGCGGCATATTTGCGATACACTCATCTCGTGAACTGCAATCGCGCGTCCTCGCTTCCCGCCGTGACCCGAGCGCGCCCGCTCCGCGGATTCGAGTACGTTGCTCCGCACCCACACCGAAGCACTGAAACTCATCCTTCCATCGCACCATTCTCGCGTCGCAAACCATTTATTTTCAATTCATTGCAAAAGAGTGCGCATCTTATTGAAACAACTGAGAATCAACTATCCTGTTTTCACACTCATCCACACTCTTTTCCTGTATCCCCTTTGTTTGCCACTCTTACGCAAAACATGCCGGGTGTGTATAGAGGCGATTCTCGCCACAAACCTAAAGTGCTGCCTGAGAATTGCGCGGCAACTCGCGGAAGCCTCGCGCCATCAATCTCTTACAGCGTCCGTTCCGTTGTGCGGGGCGCTGCCCGGTTCCCTGCGGATCACTCGCCGGGATATTTCACGCTGGCGCTTTCCGCTGCCGCTACAATAGCTCCTCGGATGTCTCGCGACGCAATTCGGATCGTCAGGGCGTTCTGCGCAGTCATGTCCGCGCTCGCGCTCGTTGTTTCGCTCGGTGCGCAACCGGCCCTCGCTCAGACAACTGCTCCGCCCGCTGCTTCCTCGGCCTCGACCGCAAACCCATCGCCAAAATCGGCGCTGCCCGCACCCGACGCGCGCAAGGCCCGCGAAGCCTACGAAGCGGGCCGCCGCGCCGAGCAGTCTCTCGACTGGCAGACCGCCTACTCCGCCGAATCCGAAGCGGCCGAATTCGCACCCGATAACAAGGAATATCAGTTGCGGCGTTACCTCGATCGCTTCGTGCTCGTGCAGCAATTTACCGACCGCGCCGAACGCGAACAAATCGCCGGCCAATCCTCCGCCGCGCGACAAGATCTCTTGCAAGCGCTCGCGCTCGACCCCGACTACTCGGTCGCGCAAGAGCGCTTGCAGCAACTAGAGCCTTCGAGTCAAGTCGCACCGCCCACTCCGGATGCAGCTCTCGCCGACATTCCCGAAATCCGGCCGCGGCCCGGGACGCGCAGCTTCGATTTCAACGGCCAAACCCGCGCCGCGTATCAGGAGGTCGCCGCGCAATTCGGCCTCGTGGCGCAGTTTGATGCCGACCTTCCCGATCACCCCGTGCGCCTGCGCCTGGACGCGGTCGATTTCCAAACCGCGATGAAAGTGCTGGGTGCCGCGACGCACACGTTCTGGCGTCCGATGGACGCGCAAACATTTTTCGTGGCCGACGACACGCCGGCCAAGCGCCGCGATTACGCGCCCGAGATCGAACGGTCATTCATCCTGCCCGACACCATCACCCCGGAAGATATGAACGAGACCGTGCGCATGATTCGCGAAATCGCCGGCGTCAATCGTGCCACGCTTGACACCGGCTCGCGCCGCCTGACGGTTCGAGATACGCCCCAGCACGTCGCTCTGGCCCAGGCGCTGCTTGGCGAAATCGAGCAGCCGCGCGGAGAGTTGATGCTCGAAATCGAAATCCTCGAAGTCGACCACTCGCTCACGCGCCAGCTCGGCGTCTCGCCGCCGACCTCTCAATCCGTCTACGCCCTGACGCCCAGCGAGGCTCAAGCAATCTCGCAAGCCGAATCAAACGGCACGCTTCTGCAAACCATCGAAAGCATCTTCACCGGCCTTGGCCTGATTTCCGCCACCGGCGGCGCAAGCGCGGTGCTCCCCGCGCTCCTCGCATTCGGCGGCGGAAAATCCATTTTCTTCGCGCCGCTTCCGAGCGCCTCAGCCAATTTCTCGGAAACCATCTCCCATGTGCGCAGCGCCCAGCGCCTCTTGCTTCGCGCCGAAGACGGCCAGAAAGTTTCCTTCTTCTCCGGCGCGCGCTACCCGGTGTCGCTCGCCAACCTCTCGGCAAATCAATCGGTTTCTCCCACCTCGCTCGGCACCGGCATTCTCACCGGCACGCTGCCTACCACCGAATATGCAACGGGCACGGACCCGGTGGCAGTCATCGCAGCGGATTTCAACGGCGACGGCTATCCCGATATCGCCTCCACCAACCAATCCGCGGACACCGTTTCGATCCTGCTCAATTCCACCGACGGTTCATTCGCCACACACGTGGATTATCCCGCGGGCACAGGCCCCGCCGGTCTTGCGACCGCCGATTTCAATGGAGATGGCAAGCCGGACCTGGCCGTGGCTGATTTCACAGGCAATACCGTTTCGATTCTCCTCGGCAACGGCGATGGAACATTCCAGACGCCCATAACTTTCCCGGCGGGCACGGGACCAGTGGCCGTGGCCACGGGCGTCTTCAACAATGCCAGCGGACATGTGGACCTGGCTGTCGTCAATCAAACCGCGGGCACCGTATCGATCTTTCCCGGCAATGGTGACGGCACATTCGGAACGAAAACGGATTACCCGGTGGGCACTTCGCCATCGGGAATCGCCGTCGCCGATTTCAACGGCGACGGCAATCTCGATCTGGCGGTGTCGAACCAGGGATCGAACACCGTTTCGGTCCTGCTCGGCAATGGAGACGGCACATTCCAAGCCAAGACTGATTACACCGTCGGCGCCGCGCCATCCGCCGTCGTCTCCGCAGATTTCAATTTGGACGGCCACCCGGATCTAGCCGTCTCAAATCAAACCGACGGCACGGTTTCGATTCTGCTCGGTTTGGGCAACGGCACATTTGGATTCCAGACCACCTTCGCCGCCAACGCCGACCCGACGAGTCTTGTAACCTCGGACTTCAATAACGACGGCCGCCCTGACCTCGCGGTCTCTAACGCCAGCGCCAACTCCATCTCGATTCTGCTTGGAAACGGCGACGGCACATTCGTAGCTCCGCTCAGCTTCGGCACGTCGAGCTCGCCAGTTGCGCTGGCCGCGGCCGATTTCAACGGCAATGACTTGATCGACGTGGCCGCGGCGTCGTCGTCAGCGAACGCCGTCACCGTGGTTACAAACTCGACGACCGCTCTTGGCTCGGCAAATTCGTCTTTCGTGCCGTACCCGAGCGCGTCGTACGTGGATCTCGGCCTTGGCGTGCACGCCACACCGCACATCAATGACGCCGGCGAAGTGACGCTCGATCTCCAGTTCGAGATCAGCAGCCTCGCCGGAGAATCCATCAACGATATTCCAGTCATCAGCAACCGCAGCGTCGAACAAACCGTTCGCGTGCGCGAGAATCAAACGTCGATCATTTCAGGGATCGTGCAGTCGAGCGAGATGGGCGCCATCACCGGCTGGCCGTGGGTCGCGCAGCCCGATGCCGCGAGCGCCCTCGCCAGCAATCACAATCAGCAGAACAGCGAAACCGATCTTCTGATTCTCGTCACGCCGCGCGAAGTGCGCTTGGCGGAGCATCCCGAGCACTCGATCTACGCGGGCGCCGGAGAACCGGGCGGCGCACCGGGAGTCGCCGCGCCTGGCCCCCAAATTCCCGCGCCCGCGAGCGTTCCGAGCGCCCCTCAGCCGCCTGGCCCGCCCCCCGCCACGAATAATCCGGGCCCGACGACCGAGCCTGGCACTACCCCCGCGCCGGCGACGAACGCCGTTCCACCCGGCAATACTGTAACGCCCGCCAATCCCGAACCACCGACCAGCAATCCCAACGGCCCGTGATCGCTGGCGGCGCCAAGCTGCCCGCGCGTTTCCATCTCGATTTCAATTTGTCGCGATGCGCGCAGCGTTCACGGCTCGGCTTCGAGCACCACCACCGGCCGATACGTCCGCGGCACAACGGCTTGCGCGATCGCGATCAGGCGCTGCTGCTGATTGAAAACGCGCAGCCGCGCCGGCTGCCACTCGCCGGAATCGAGTTCCGCCGGTCCTTGTTGCGTCGCCGGCGCGCGCCCCGGCTGAAGCTGCGCCAGTTGAATCGTGAAATTCGTGCCGTGACGCACGCGGTGCTCGATCGCGGGCGCAACCGTCACGCTCGGCAAATTCGGCAGCAGGCGCTCGAGCGGCAAAACCCATTCCGCGGCGCGGCCCTCGCGCGCGGCCTGCTCGAATGTTTCGAGCTTCACCGCTTGATCGAGAGTAAACTCGCCAACGGCCGTGCGCACAATCGCGGAAAGATGCGCGCCGCAACCGAGCGCTTCTCCCATTTCGTGCGCGAGCGAACGAATGTAGGTTCCCGATGAACACTCCACCGTGAAGTGCGCGCTCGCGCCTTCGACTTCAAGCGCGCGAAATTCGTAGACTTCCACTTCCGCGGCCTCGAGCTTCACGGGCTTATTTTCGCGCGCGAGTTCGTGCGCCGGGCGGCCCTGGATTTTTTTCGCGGAATAGGGAGGCGGCATTTGCGCGAATCGTCCCACGCGCGCCGCGGCCAGCGATTCGATTTGCGCGCGATCGAGTTGCGGCGCTACGTCCGGACCGAGCGCCGCACCGTCGGCGTCGTACGTATCGGTCGCAAAACCGAAACGAAACGTCGTGTCGTAGCGCTTGCGTCGCCCTGCGTAAAACTGCGCGAGCCGCGTCGCCCGGCCCAGCAACAGCACCAGCACGCCGGTCGCCAGCGGATCGAGCGTCCCGAGATGTCCCACCTGCCGGAATCCCAACGCGTGCCGCACGGCTTCGACAACATCGTGCGAAGTCGGTCCGCCCGGCTTGTCAACGACCAGCGCACCGTCGATGGACGCGGGCTGCCGCTTTCTAGGCATGATTTGGAGTCACGAAGGCTGCAGAATTTGCGGAGAGCAAGCGCGCCGTCAACATCAAGGCGCAGGCGGCTTCTTTGCCTCGCGCAGCAATTCTTCGATTCGTTGGCTGTATTGGTCCGAGCGGTCGATCACGAAATTCAATTCCGGCGCGCGCCGCAACCGCAGCCGCGAAGCCAGTTCGTGCCGGATGTAGCCGGACGCGGCGTTTAGTCCCGCGAGCACGCGTTTATCTTCGGCTTGGTCGCCGCGCACGCTCACGTACACGCGCACCAGCTTCAAGCCGTGCAGCATGCGCACTTCGCTCACAGTCACCGCGGCATCCAGGCGCGGATCCATCAGCTCGCCGGCGAGCATCGAGCCCAACTCGTGGGCGATCTCCTCGGCAACCCGTTCGTGACGATGTCCTGCAACAGTCATATTCACCGTCCGCAACAGCCGGACTCCCCTTACGGGCAACTTTTGCTCCTGCGAACTTTCTCGCACGGAGACTTTCGCTGTCAAAACAATTCTCTCTTTTTTCTTAGTAAATTCACAACAACTCCAATTCGTGTCCCACAAGATCGCGCCCCAGCACGCGTTCGGATTCCTCAAAAATTGTGCGCAGTGATTGTTCGAGGTGCCCCGCGTTGTTCGAGAGCGTCGCCACGCCGATTGTCGCGCGCTGCCATGCATCTTGCCCGTCCAGTTCCGCCACGGCCACGTTGAATCGCGCGCGAAGTCGATCCTTCAGGCTGCGCAGCACCTGGCGCTTATCCTTCAAAGAGTGCGCGTCCGGGATATAAATTTCCAGGGTGAGCAACCCGATCGGCATTCGCGCTCCCTGGTGAGAGGAATCTTGCGGTAGACGAAGCAAACTCAGCGAAACAGCCGGCTCTCGCGAACCAGGCGACTACGCGCTCGCCTCCGCCAAGGCGACCTTCTGCAAATTGAAGCACTCGAGCACGTCGGCCACTTTGAGGTCGTTGAAATTCGCCACGCCCACGCCGCACTCAAAGCCCGCGCGCACTTCGCTCGCGTCATCCTTGAAGCGCCGCAGCGAACTCAGCTTACCGGTGTAAACCACCGCTCCGTCGCGCACCACGCGCACCTGCGCGTCGCGCTTCAGCACGCCATCCAGCACGTAACAACCGGCAATCATCCCCACGCCCTTGATGCGGAACGTGTCGCGCACTTCGGCGCGGCCCAGATGCGTTTCCTGGAACACCGGCTCGAGCAATCCGGAAAGCGCCTTCTTGATTTCGTCCGAGACTTCGTAAATTACCGAATGCGTGCGAATGTCCACGTTTTCCTGCTGCGCCAGCTCCGCCGCTTTGCGCTCCGGCCGCACGTTGAACGCGATCACGATTGCGTTTGACGCCGAAGCCAGCAGCACGTCGGTCTCGGAAACCGCGCCGACGCTCGCGTGAATGATCTTGAGCTTCACCTGATCGGTCGATAGCTTCGGCAGCATTTCTTCCAGCACTTCCACCGAGCCTTGCACGTCGGCCTTGATCACCACCGGCAATTCCTTCACTTCGCCCACGCGCAACTGCTCGTGCAATTGATCGAGCGTGATGCGCGCGCCGGAAGTTTTCGCGAGCGCGGCGTCGCGAATTTTCGTTTGCCGGTAATCGACGATGTGCCGCGCCTTGGCCTCGTCGGTCACTTGCAATGGATCGCCCGCTTCCGGCACGCCCTGCAATCCCAGCACTTCGACCGGCGTCGATGGACCAGCCTCTTTCACGATGCGGCCTTTGTCGTCAAACATCGCGCGCACTTTGCCGTACACCGCGCCGCAGATGAAAACGTCGCCCGTGCGCAGCGTGCCGCCTTGCACCAAAACCGTGGCCACGGGTCCGCGCCCTTTGTCCACGCGCGATTCAAGCACCGTGCCCGTCGCCGGAGCCGTCGGGCTGGCGCGCAGCTCGCGCAAATCGGAAACCAGCAGAATCATCTCCAGCAACTTGTCGAGATTGGTCCGTTGCTTCGCGGAAACTTCCACGGTCACCGTGTCGCCGCCCCAATCTTCGGGCATTAGTCCACGATCGGCCAACTGGCGCTTCACGCGCTCGGTTTCCGCGCCGGGCTTGTCAATTTTGTTGATCGCAACAATGATCGGAACGCCCGCGGCCTTGGCGTGATCGATGGCCTCTTGCGTTTGCGGCATCACGCCATCGTCAGCCGCCACGACCAGCACCACGATGTCCGTGACCTTCGCGCCGCGCGCGCGCATGCGCGTGAAGGCTTCGTGGCCCGGCGTGTCGATGAAAACGATGCGCCGTCCGTTCACCGTCACTTGCGACGCGCCGATGTGCTGCGTGATCCCCCCGGCCTCGCCCGCGGCCACTTCGGTTTGGCGAATGGCGTCAAGCAAACTGGTTTTGCCGTGATCAACGTGGCCCATCACGGTCACCACCGGCGCACGCGGCTCAAGGTCGGAGGCCTTATTCTCCTTGGCGTTTTCCTTCGCCGTGTCCTGCACCACTTCTTCCTCGAACGAAATCACATTCACGATTCCGTTAAAGGCTTCGGCCAAACTCGTGGCCATCGGAACATCGAGCGCCTGGTTGATGCTGGCGAAAATTCCGCGATCCAGCAGCGTCTTCAAAACATCCTTCGCGCGCACGTCCAGCTTTTCGGCCAGATCGCGCACCGTGATTCCTTCGGTGATCGTCACTGGACGCGGCTCGCGCGGCGGAGCCGCCGGAGCGCGCTCCACTTGTGCCGTGCGGCGCTCGCCGACGCCCGCGCGCGTGCGCACCGGATGCAACTTGCGTTCGCCTTCTTCAAATCGCCGCTCGAGCGTCGGCCGCGCACGCGCCGCGGGCTTGCGTTCGTAAATCGGCTTGCCCGGCTCAGCCTTCGGCGGAACTCGATCCGGTGGAAGCAACGGCCCCGGCCGCCCGCCGCCGCCACTCGGCCGCTGACCAGGCCGCGAAGGCACAAACCCGGGCCGAACGCCTGGCGCGCCGGGACGCATCGGCGGCCGTGAAGGCACAAAACCGCCCGGTCGCACGCCGGGATTGACTGCTCCGGATCGCGCCGCCATCGGCGCGCCGCCAGCCGCAGGTCGCGCGGCAGTGGGATGAATTCGTGCTCCAGCCGCGGGCGCTGCGCTCACCGGGGCAGCAGGCCTTTGCGGCGGCAGCGGATTTGGCCTGCCGATCGCGGGCGGAGCCGGCGTTCTTGATCGCGTAGGCGCGGGAGTCGTTTGGCCCGAAGCAGCGGGTCGCGCGGCAACAGTGCCCGGCGCCGCAGGTCTCGCTGGGATAGCGCCATGTGCCGCGGGTCTAGCGGGAGCGGCGCCGGGCGCTGAAGGTCTGGTTGGAATTGCCGCCGGAGGGCCGGGCTTCGCCGGTGCCGTGGAGGCTGGCGCAGCCGGTGGCTTCGCAGCGGGCGCGGCTGCCGGAGGTGGCGCAGCGGTTGCCGCAGGAGTCGCTGCAACTGGCACGGCCGCTGCCGGAGCCACTGGCGTCGGCGCAGCGGCAGGCGCGGGCGGCGCTACAGCCGGCACGGGCGCCGCGGGCGGCCGCATGCGCGCGGCTTTGGCAGCCGCATCCTTCGCGGCTTTATCCGCGATGGCTTTTGCTTCCGCCGCGGCTTCGGCGTCAGCCATCTGCCGAAAATGTTCTTTGACTTTCTCTGCGGCGGATACATCGATCGAACTCGAATGCGTTTTCTTTTCGGTGACGCCGGCTTCCGGCAAATAATCCAGAATTGCCTTGGCCTTCACCTCGAGTTCGCGGGCCAGCTCGTTGATGCGAATTTGCGGTTGATCGGACATCCGTTGAAGTTATTGGTCCCCTTCGCCCTCGCCGCTTGCAGGCGCTTCGGCTGACGCGTTTTCGTTCCCAGTTTCCTCGGCGGGCGGCTCGGAAGTTTCCGTGGCTTCGGGAGCGTCCGTTACTTCGGGCGATTCGGCCGCTTCGGCGTCAATCGCCGCCTGGTCGAGCGCTTCCTGCTCGCTCGGCGTTTCTGTTTCGCCAGCCGCATCCGCACCTTCAGGCGCAGCTTCTTGTGCTTCGCCTGTAGCTTCACCTTCCGTAGCGGCCTCGACTTCGCCTTCCTGCGCAGCTTCCGCCGCAGCCGCTTGCTGTGCTTCGAGGTCCTGGAAATATGCGGCGACCGCAAGCTGTATCTTCTCGACCATCTTTTCGCCGATGCCCGGAATTTCCATCAGTTGCTCGGGCGTCATGTCCGCGAGCTTTTCGATCAAGGTGATGCCGTGCGCCTCGATGCGCTCGATTGTCTTCGGACCGATGCCCTGCAACTCGGAAAGCGGCGTGCCCGGAGCGGTGAGCGCGGCCATCTGCGCTTCAATCTCCTGGCGTTTTTCTTCTTCGCTCTTGATGTCCACGTTCCAGCCGATCAGCTTGCTGGCCAGGCGAACGTTCTGGCCCTTTCTGCCGATCGCGAGCGAAAGCTGCGTATCCTCGACGATGATCTCGAGGTGCTTGGTCTCCGGATCGATGATCTGCACGCGCGTGACCTTCGCGGGCGAAAGCGCCTTCTGCGCGAACGTCACCGTATCTTCGGAGTACGGAATGATGTCAATTTTTTCGCCGTGCAATTCGCGGATGATCGACTGCACGCGCATGCCCTTCATGCCCACGCACGCGCCGACCGGGTCGACGTCCTTATCGCGGCTGGCGACCGCGATTTTCGTGCGCTCGCCGGCCTCGCGCGCCGCGGCGCGAATCTGCACCGTGCCGTCGTAAATTTCCGGCACTTCCATCTCGAACAATCTCTGCACCAGCACGGGATCGGCGCGCGACACAACCACTTGCGGCCCCTTGGCCGCGCGATCCACGCCGCGAATCACCACGCGCAAACGCTCGCCGATGTTGTAAGTTTCCAAACGCGATTGCTCGCGCCGCGGCAAGCGCGCTTCCGCGCGGCCCAGGTCCACGATCACGTCCGGACCCTCGACGCGCTTCACGATGCAATTCACCAGCTCGCCCGTGCGGCCGTTATATTCGTTAAAGATCGTGTCGCGCTCGGCTTCGCGCACCTTCTGCATGATCACTTGCTTAGCGGTTTGCGCGGCGATGCGCCCGAGCACGTCCGTCGGCTTGGAAAACAAAATTTCGCCGCCCACCTCCACGTCCGGATGGGTCTTGCGCGCTTCGGCCAGAGTGACTTCCTTTTTCGGGTCCGTCACTTCGTCGACCACCAGGCGCGCCGCAAAAACGTCGATTTGTCCCGTGTCCGGATTGAATTTCGAGCGCAGCTCTTCCTCGGTCTTGTAATACTTTCGCGCAGCCACAACCATGGCGTCTTCAATCGCCGCCACGATAATCTCGGGCTCGATGTGCTTTTCCCGGCTGATCTGCTCGATGGTCTGATACAACAAACTTGCCATTGCCCCTCGCTCTCGAATCTTGCCGCTAAAACTCGACTACCAACTGCGCTTTGCGAATCGCTTCGATCGGCAGCGCGATTCGCCGCCCGGCCACATCCATTGCCACTTGCCCGTCCGCAAATCCCGCCAGGCGCCCGTCGAAAAACGTTTGCCCTTCGACCGGCGCAAACGTCGAGATGCGCGCACGCCGCCCCGCGAAGCGCTCAAATTCCGCCGGCTTCGCCAGCTTGCGGTCGAGTCCCGGCGAGCTCACTTCGAGGACGTAGCTCGGCCCGGGCACCAGATCCTCGACATCCAAAATGACGCTCAGTTGATGGCTGACCGCTTCGCAATCGCGGTGGCCGACGCCTTCAGTCGTGCCAGGCTCGGCCAACTCATCAGAGGTCAACGACTCATCCGCAGCAACTGCGTGGTTCGCCTTTGCAGGCTTGTCAATGTAGACGCGCAGGAAGCGCTGCTTCCCTACCTTCCACTCCACGTCCACAATTTCGAGACCCAGCGAGCGAGCTACGCGCTCGGCCGCCTCGCGAATCCGCTCGACGTCCACACCCATGACGCACTTGCCTCGCCGCGGTCCCCGGGGAACAAAAAAGTGGGCTCTCGCCCACTCGAACGTGCGACCCAGTTCACCGCAGCAAAAACCAGTATAAACGCCCTTACTGGGAAAATCAAGGAAGGCAAAGGGATGCCGGCGGCGTCAGTTTCACCGGGTGCCCGGCGCAGGACAACTACTCCATCGGAACAAATTTCGCGGCGCAGGCCTGCACATCCGCATCGAGGCCCGCGCCGGAGGTCGCCGTCTGCCCAGTTACCGTGACGCCAGTGCCGCTGAATTGCAGATTTGTGCCGCGTCCCGTGACCGTGATGTGGCTGAACTGACTGTGCACCTGAGCCGGCGTGATGCCGTTCACGATCACACCATCGAGCGTAACTTCGGTGATGTGATCCGCGTCCTTGCCCGCGATCAGCACGTCGCCCGCCGTCGTGTCCGTCACGTTCTGCAAAGTAATGGCCTTGTAATCGGGAATTAAATTGCCAGTGATGCCAGGATCGGTGAATCCCTCGATCGTCTGATTATTGTAGAACGGGCTGATCGCAATCGGCACAGGCACATTGCGCATGCAAATATTGCGATAGACAAGATCGTGCACGAGTCCGCCGCGCGCGGCATTGCTTTTAATGCGGATGCCGCTCGTGGTGTGATCCTCGGTTAACCCATCGACCAGCAGAAAACTGTCGCCGGTATTCGTTTCACTGCCGATGGACATCCCATGCCCGCTGTAAAAATGATTGTCGAGCACGCTCATGTGCGTCACGCCGGTCTTGATGGCGATGTTGTCGTCGCCGTTGTCGATCCAGCTTTTAGTGATCGTGATGTTTGTCGACGAGCCGGGATCGATGCCGTCGGTGTTGCGCGCGTCGGTGCCCGCCACGGTCGGCGTCTGCAAATGCACGCCCCACGCCGTGAATCCGTTGGTTCCGCCCACCGAAACATGAAAGTTCGCCGAGTTGTGCAGCGTGATCCGGTACAACACGAATCCGTCGGCGTTCCGCGCCACAATCATGCGCTGGCTAAAGTAGCGCTGCTGCTTCGGCTCGGCCGCGCGCGCCATCTGCCACCAGGTGTAATCGTGTCCGACGATCACCGCGCCGCCGCGATCATCAATGATGCCGTCTCCCATAATCGCCGCATTCTTCACGTTCACAACCGCAATCAGCGGCTTGCAGAAACGCCCTTGCGGCATGGAGTTCGCGGTAGGAACGAACGACGCGCTGACAGCAGACATCGTGCCGCACAGCAGCGGTCCCGCACCGGACGGATCGGGATCAAAATCTTTCGGATCGCGCGAAGCGTAGAGCGTGACGCCTTTGTCGACCAGCAACGTGACGCCGTCACGCAGTTCAATAGATCCAGTGAGAAAGGCATTGGGAAGCGGCGCTGCCCCACCCGGCGCGGCGGTCGGCGCGCCGAGCGCCAGTTCCACAGCTTCGCCGGGCTTGCAAGTGTCCAGCGCATTCTGAATGCGCGCCGTGTCGGTCGTGGTCTCGTATTCCGGCGGCAATATTTCCGCGTGGCCGAGTTTTTCGGCCGTGAGCACGACGCAAGTCGGCGGAATCGTGGGCTCGGTCACGGTCCGCGTATCCTGCCCGCGCAACGCCTGCGCGCCGAGCGCGAGCATAATCAGAACAACGACGCACCCAACGCAATGCCGCAACGTGGCGGCGCGGCGCGATACGCCGCGAACAGAAAATGAACGGAACATCGGACGCAGCCTCCTAGAGCTGCGGCGACAAGCTAACACACTTCGCCATGGCGCAAACCGAGCCGCACAAGAAGCGCGCGTCTACTGAGCGCCGCGTTGCGCAGAGCGCGTTGCTACCCGGACTGCGAGGAGCGCATCGCTTCACCGGGCGGCGCTTGCGCGCTCAGCGAGCTGGTCACCACTGCCAAGATCAGAAGCCAGGAGAGTTTTAGATTCCTTTTCACCGCAATTCTCCTTCAATTCTTAATTTCAGTCTGCAACGCCGGCTCGCCGGACTGCAAAATCACGTTGAAGCGCAGCCTGCCGAGCAGCGCTCCGCGCGGCGTCTCCACGTTCACGCGCCACGCCCCGGCTCTGATCTGGTTGGTCATGGAAAACGTGCGGTAACCGCCGCCGCGCCCGCCGCTCAACGGCAACTCGATTCGATTCGTCGTGATCCAGCCGCGTTTTTCGTCGTAGGTCTGCCATACGTGAACGATGTCCGTATGCAGCGACGTCGGAGAAAAAACCGCCGTGTACGCGTACACGGGCGCGCCCGCCACGCAGTGAAACTCGTCGGCACGCTTAAAATATCCGAGCCAACTCGCCCGCTCGGATTGCACCACGTAATCGCCCTGCGCGTTGCGCGAGATCGAATGCTCCACGTCCGCGTCTCGCAGCGAAAGCGGAATCGGCGGAATGAGATTCAGATAATACAAGATGTTGATCGCCAGGAAGATTCCCGCAACCGATATGAACAGCACTTTCCGCTCACGCGGATAGCTCACCGGCGCCGCGTGACGCAACACACGCAGAAAAAGCCGGAACAGCACGACGCTCAACGCGCCGCTCAAAAGAAAAATCAGCGGCCCCATTGTGTGCAGCACCACCGGCACGATGAAAATCGCGAACGCAAATAGCGACAGAAAGAAAAAACTCGCCTGGAACTCCAGGCGCGCGTAATGCTTCTTCAGCGATTCATTTGCCAGAAACGCGGCCGCCAACAGAAGCAGAAACGGCCAGCTCGCCAGCAGGCTCCCGCTGCGGAAGTAAAACACCAGGAACGTGCTCAGCAGACCGCCGAACGAGAATTGCAGCACGCCCACGATCCAGAGCGGAGTCTCGTGCGCGTCAGTCGCGTCGGAGGGTCCCGGCGTCCCGGGCGAAGCGAGCGCCGCGCTCGCCGCGCGGTTCGCAAGCACGATGCACGCGCCCGCGACGACCAGGTGAACGATCACCCACAAATTCTCCCAGAACATGTCGATGCGCTTCAGCGTCAGCGCGTCGAACACAAATCCGCCGAGAAGCGACAACGAAGAGAGCGGCCGCGCGATTCGGGTGTAACTGCTTCTCACATTCCCGAAAAATGTTCCGGTTAGATGTTCGGGGGGCATTTTAATGGGCGTCGAAGCCGCGCGACCGGATCGCGCGCCGATTCTTCTCTCAGCTTCATTTCGTCATCACGCTCGCGGGCCGAGCCGCGTCAATCCGCCGTCGACCAGAAGCATTTCCCCCGTCGTCGAACGCGCCTCGGCCACCAGATACAGCATTGCGTATGCTACGTCGTCCACCGTGGGCAGCCGTTGCAGCGGAATTCTCGTCAGTGCCTTCTCGTACATCTCCGCGGGCCAGTTCGCAAATTGCGTGCGCACGGATCCCGGCGCCACGGCATTCACGCGGATCTGCGGCGCGAGCGCCCTCGCAAGCGACATAGTCATCGTCGCTACGCCCGCCTTGGCCGCCGCGTACACGATCGAGCTTCCGCTTCCGGTGAGCGCCGCCACCGACGCATTGTTCACGATCGACGAGCCTTCCTGCTTTCGCAGCAACGGCGCCGCTGCCCGCACACAATAGAAAACGCCGCGCAAATTCACGTCGAGCGTTTGGTCCCAGATATCGTCGGTCAGTTCATCCAACTTCTCATGCGCCACGCGATGCGTCCACCCCGCGTTGTTGATCAGCGCGTCAAGGCGTCCGAACTCCTCTTCCACGCGCCGCATCATGGCGATCACTTCGGGTTCCTTCGCGACGCTGGCTTGAATCGCGATGGCCTTGCCGCCTTCGCTGCGAATCTGCGCGACAACTTCTTCGGCCTCATCGCGCGAGCGGCTGTAATTCACCGCCACGCCTGCACCTTCGCGCGCAAAGAGCACAGCCGCGGCGCGCCCCATGCCGGTCCCACCGCCTGTGATCAACACAACTCGATCCTTAAGTCTCATTCCCATGCCTCACCGTCGCTTCGAGTCCCACGATCTTCCGGCATTGCGTGTCAATTTAAAATTCCATCAATGGAGCTGATACGGCGTCGCGGGCGCGGGAATCGGATCGGGCAATTTGCCGGCGTCGATTTTCGCCGCGCCGGCAAGGCCAATTCCCGTTACGTTGTTGATGTTCAGCAACGAACCCGTGAAGCCGGTGACTTTGACGTTGCTGATCACGGCATGCTTAATGTTCGCGAGGAAGATGCCCTTCGCGCAGGTGCCGGTGACATTGGTGAGCGAAAAACCATCGAGCGGTTTCGCGGGAAGAATCGCGGTTCCATCAACCAGCACCGGAACATCCGCAACGCGAATATTCGAGAAGCGGAAATTCTTGAGCGTCGGAATGCCTTCATCTCCCGGCACCGGAAACTCATCTTGAATGCCGCTATTGAGAATGTTGAAGCGCAGAAATCCACCGGTCATGCCGGAGACGTCGAGATCGTCGGCATAAATATCCTCGATGAATGCGCCGCGGCCGGGGCGGCTCTTGATGTAAATGGCAAAGGTTTTCGCGCCGGTAAATTTGCAATGTTCGATGTGCACGCCGCGAATCCCGCCGGAGGTTTCGCTGCCGATGCCGATGCAGGCGTAGATCGCGTCAGCGAAGGTGCAATTGGTGATGCGCACGTCTTCGGTGGGGCGAAGAATCGTGTAGGCCTCTTCGCCGCGGCCGGATTTCAGCGAGATGCAATCGTCGCCGGTCGCGATGTCGCAGCCATCGATGAGCACGTGCTTGCAGGAATCGATATCGATGCCGTCCCCATTGCCGCCGGTGCTGCGGATGGTGAGATTTTTGATCGTGACGTTTTCGCAGTACGTCGGATGGATCGACCACATCAATCGCATGCTGGTGGAGAAATCTTCCAGGCGAATATCGTCGCAGTTGATGAATTCAATCAAACAAGGATGGCGCAGCGGATTGTTAGTGTTCGGGCGACCTCCGAGCGCGGGATTGCCGATAATTTTTCCAGGTCCGACGATTCCGACGTTCTGCGAATCGATCGCTGAGATCAATCCGAGGTGGCCCTGAATCCAGTGCCCCTCCCAGCGCACTTGCGTAACGGGATAATCGGCGAAATCGGGCGTGCCGACGATGCTCGCGTCCTTGTCAAGCCGTAGCAGCGTGTTGCTGCGCAGCACGAGCGCGCCAGTGAAATAATTTCCGGCGGTCACCATCACTTCCCCGCCGCCAAGCACCGCGCAACGATCGATGGTTTGCTGGATCGCAGCCGTATCCTTATATAAGCCGTCGCCGGTCGCGCCAAAATCGCGGACGTTGAGCGTAACCTTCGGCTTCGGCGCAGCGGCCGAGGGCGCGGCATGCTGCGGCATCGCGGGCGCGGCCAGGGTGGCCGGTTTCTGCGTCTCCTGCGCGCGGCCAATTGCGCCGAGCGACGATAGTATCGGAGCCGCAAGCGCACCTTGCGCCGCCGTTTTCAAAAACTTTCTGCGCGCCAACAAATCATTCTTCATCATTCCGTCTCCCATGGCCATTACCTACGGCAATGCGATCGGCTGAACGTAGGCTCCGTTCCCGGCGGAATCCCACACCGTGAAGCGCACCCACTTCTTCCCGGTGGCATCGAAGGGAATGCTGAATTTCTTGGCGCCGAAGGGCAGCGTGTCCGTGAGATCGATAATTTTGCGGTCGACCGTGGTGCCGTCGCTCCAAACTAATTCCGCGAATTCAAGCGGGAACGTGTATTCGATCTCCGCGGTGTAAACGCGCTTGGCGCCCGTGCCCTCCACGCCCCAACTGTGGAAGAGCACTTCACCGGTAGTGCCGAAGAAGTTGCCGGCGCGAATGCCCTCCACGATCGGCGCCCAGCTTTCGTTGTACAGCGGCACGTGATCGAGCTTCAGATAATTCACGGCGAGCTGCGAGTACGTGTCGTCGTCGGGCCATTTCGTGTAGGTGTCGCCTTCGGCGATCAGGAACTTTGGCTTCGGCGCCCAGTTGCTTATGTCATCGCCAGCGCCAAAGCAGCGAACTTCGCACTCTTCCTTCTGCGATAAATCGACGGGCAAGGATTCCCACGACGCGCCGATGAAGCGATCGCTCACGAAAAAATCCTGATCCTTATACGCGTCGGGATAATCTTCGGAATTTTTCGTGCGCGGATGCGCGGTCCAGATGATGCCCTGCTCGCGATTCACCATGCTCAGAACGTCCGCGGCGGAGCCCAAGTGATAGACCGGTCCATAGGTCGGGTCGTTCTCCATGAAGGATTGGCCGGCGGGGCGTGGATCCGCATGGGAAAAATAAATCGGCTTCGGCGTGAGCAAATACCAATGGCCGCCGAGGAATGAATTCACTTCTTCGGCGGGCATCACCAGAAAATCCTTGTCCGAAACGCGCTGCGCGCCGTCGAAATAAACTTTTTCTTCCGCGAAGCGCACGGGCCCCGGATCGTTCGGATGCGAATCGTCGTGGAAATCGCCGAGATAGAGAATGTTCACGCCGAGGCCGCGGAACACGGCCACCCACGGCGGTTGATAATCGAGGCTGCCGCGATCGCGCAGCATCTCGTTGAAATCGAGATGAAAATGGCCGGAAACGACTTTGAATCCGGGCACCGGTTTGAAGACGTCGCCGTGCGTATAGGCCAGCACGGCCTTCTGTGTGGCGTCGGCGCGCGTGGCGCTCAAATAATAATAGACGGCCATGTGCTGCATGGTTCCCGGCGGCGCGTTGTAGAGCGCCCAATTTTCGGTTTCGGAGCGCGACACGCCTACGCGCCGCGCCCAAACTGCGTCGGAAACGCCCCACGGATGATACCCCTCGGTTTTTTCCGGCATCATCACGCCGAGCGAGAAGGCGCTTTCGGTGTCCTTGCGGTAGTAAACGAATCCGAGATTCACGTCGTTCTCGCGCGCAAAGAAAAATTTGTGCGGCGGCGGGAAAACTGCCAGCGAGCCGCCGCCCGCAGCATCCAGGATTTCAAGATTATCGCGCGCGCGCACGTTCACCGGATCCGTGTTCGTCGCGCCGCCGAATGCATATTGCTGCCATTGCCGCGCGGTGTCGCGCCACTCGACGCGCGTCGCGCTACCGATCGCAAATCCTTTCAGGCCGGCTTTGTATATGTAGGCCACCGAAGGCTCGTCGGTTTTCGCGATGGCTTCCTGGCGCAGCAGATTCGATCCTTTGTACACGGTGAATTGCACGTGGCCAGAGAAAATTCCCAGCGTCATTCCGCCGAACCTTACGCTGACGCGGTCGCCGTCGGTCGAAAGCTTGCAAGTGTCCGTGTGAAACTCGGCCGACGCGCGCTGAATTTCTTCGGGCTTGCGCGGCAGATCGGTCGTGTCGCCGCCAGGATCGCCGGGGACGACCAGCGGAGCATCCCAAAACGTATTCCATTTGTCCGCGTCGATCCGCTCCGGCGTATCCAGATGAAATTGCTTCAAAATTTGCAATTGTTTATTGGAGATGCGCCGCTTCCCGGTGGTCACTTGGAACTCGGGCGAGAGATTTTTGCCCAGGACGACCCACGCGCCGCCCTTCGCTTGCGCCGCGAGCTCTCGCACCACGGGCTGCCCATCGCGAATCGTGAATTGCGCGCGCAACTGCGCCCCCGCTTCGCCCTGCCACGTCAGCGTGACCACGCCCGCATTCGTCGTCGCCGTAATGCCATCTACAGCCTTGTAATCGTGGAGATCGCATGTCTGCGCGTTTGCCGGCGTGGGCGCGGCCGCGGTGGCGCCGCACAAAAGTGTCAGGCTCAGCGCTAGGGTGGAGAATTTCATATCGCTCGCTCCTCGCAACGTGGCGCGGTTGATGGGCCGATTCGGCCCCAGAGTATACCGCGTCGCGCGGGCCGCCATAATGCGTGGCGAGTGGCGAGTGACGCGACGGTGCGGCGCGGTCCGAAGCGGGCGTCAGCGGGAGCGCGGCCCGCCAACGCGAACGTCGAATTTGATGTTTTTCATTCACCATTCATAAGGCCTTCACTGTATTGCGGCGTCTTATGCAGCGTGGTCAAATCCATCGACCGGCCGGGGAACCGGATGGCGACACAGGAACGAGGAGACCGGGACATGTCTGAAATGGCTGAACCGCTTCCAACGAACGATCCAATCGAACTCCCTACACAAGATCAAATCGGACGAAGAGCCGACGGAATCCATCTGGAGCGCGGCGGGCTCGATGGCGATGCAATCGCGGATCGCTCGGTCGCCAAGCAAGAATTGAAGGAACCCGCTGAAGACCTGTTCGAAATGGCTCGTCGCCGCTTTTTCACTCCACGTTCATAAAGCCTTCACTGTATTGCGGCATCTTATCCAGGGTGGTCAAATCCACCGACCGCCCGGGGATCCGGGCGGGAACCTGCGAACGAGGTGAACGGGCATGTCCGAAAGCATCGAAACATATCCAACGCAAGAGCAAATCGAACGGCGGGCTTACGAACTTTATCTGCAGCGCGGCGGGCAGGATGGCGGCGACGTCAACGATTGGTTGGTGGCCGAACGAGAATTGAACGACTTGGTTCAACGACCGATCGATTCGCCGGCCGCTGACGCGCAGGATTTGGCGCAGGCCGCGAACGGCGCGGCGGACGGGCAGCAGGTGGCAGACGCGGACAAAATGCTCGAGGATATGTACGCCCGCAGCAGGGCGATCGCGGCGGGCGCAGGAAGCGACTAAGAGAGAGTCAAGAACCGCACCGTTGAAGACGAAGGGTGCGACGCGCGGGAAAAGGCTACGTCAAAAACCCCACGATCTCCCGACAGATCAGGGCGAACATGGCGCACCCAGAGGCGACGCGGAGATTCCTCGCTCCTTACGCTTCTTTGCTCGTAAGGTGCCAGGCGCCGCAATAGAGGCATTTGTAGGTGCTGAGGTGAGCGGGGGCTCTCTCTTCGGACAGTATGTGGGCGGCGGCAGCGTTCGCTTCGGCTTCGTCGGCGTACATGCGTTTGCCCGACGTGAGGCAGATTTTGGGTTGGTCCCACGGGACGGCGCCGGCGTCGCGGGAGAGATTCGGATTACGTCGGCGCCCAGGCATCGGAACCTCTTTTGGCTGCACGCTCGTCACGCCGGGAAAAATCGAGGAGAGATGCCTCCCTCCTTCGCCAAAGCTGCGGCGGGCAGGCGTCGCTGCGCTCCTCAGGATGACCACGAGGAAGGAAGGCCAGACTAAAGATGAAGGCCCGAAGGCCTCCGCTACGAACGCTAGCCGCCGGCGATTGAGGGGACCAGCAAAACTTTGTCGCCTTCCTGAAATTTGTAGGCCTCGCCGCCGAGGAAGCGGATATCTTCGTCGTTCACGTAGATATTGAGGAAGGGGCGGATTTGGCCCGCGTCGTCGCGCAGATGGCGAGCCATTCCGGGGAAGCGCCCTTCGAGCTCCGCGAAAAGCTCGTTGAGCGTCGCGGCGGAGCAATCGAGCTGCGCCACGCCGTCTGTGAAGCGGCGCAGCGGCGTGGGGATTTCGACCGAAACGCTCATCGCGCGGCTCCCGCGGCGCGCGCGACATTCAGCAGCCGATCCGAGTAGGCCTCGAACGCTTCAAGGCGCGGCGCGATGGCTTCAAGCGTTTCCAATCGACCCGCCAGAGCGTCGGTGGTTTTCAGGCCATTGCCCGTGATGCACAGCACGGTGGTTTCTTCCGGGCTGATGCGGCCTTGCGCGAGCAGCTTTTGCGTGACGGCGGTGGTGACGCCGCCGGCGGTTTCCGTGAAGATGCCTTCGGTTTCCGCGAGCAATTCGATTCCTCCGACGAGATCGGAATCGGAAACGTCTTCGGCCCAGCCGCCGCTATTGTTAATCGTGCGAATGGCGTAAAAGCCGTCGGCCGGATTGCCGATGGCGATCGAGCGCGCGATCGTGGAGGGCTTCTGCGGCGTGAAGCGCTCCTGTTTATCTTTCACGGCGGTGGTGATCGGCGAGCAGCCCGTGGCTTGCGCGCCGAAAAAGCGCACCGGCTTCGCTTCCACCAGACCAAGCTGAGTGAGCTCGTCGAACGCTTTGCGAATTTTCGTGATCAACGCGCCGCCGGCCATTGGAACCACGACGTTATCGGGCAGGCGCCAGCCCAACTGCTCGGCGATCTCAAAGCCGACCGTCTTCGAGCCTTCGGCGTAATAAGGCCGCAGATTGACGTTCACGAATCCCCAGCGATTGCGCTCGGCGATCTGCGTGCACAGGCGATTCACCTGATCGTAATTTCCGGAGATGCGCACCAGATGCGCGCCGTAAATTTGCGTGGCCAAAATTTTCGCGGGCTCGATATCGGCAGGCACGAAAATCCAGGCCTCGAAGCCGCGGCGCGCGGCTTGCGCGGCCACGGCGTTAGCGAGATTGCCGGTGGAAGAGCAACTGACGACGTCAAAACCGAATTGCCGGGCCGCGCTGAGCGCCACGGCCACCACGCGATCTTTGAAAGAAAGCGTGGGGAAGCAGACCGCGTCGTTCTTAACGTAAAGATTGCGCGCGCCGAAGCGTTTGCCGAGACCGCGCGCGGGCACCAGCGGCGTAAAGCCGACCGGCAGCGAAGCGGATTCGTCCTCGACAACCGGCAGCAAGGCGCGATAGCGCCAAATGCTGTGCGGGCCCGCCTCGATCGAAGCTCGGGTCAGATTTTTCTGGATTGTTGCGTAATCGTAGGTGACTTCAAGAGGAGACAGACATTCGTCGCAGAACGAGCGGGCCTGATTGCCCCAGCGCTTTCCGCACTCACGACATCGCAATTCGTATAATTCAGCCATACTACCCTCCGCCTCGAGCCCCCAAGCGGCGCCGCCCCAGCCGATTGCGGCGGGGAAACAGCTCCCTATGAGGAAAACCCGATTTCTTGGCGATTTCCGCGGAGAGGACTAAAACAAAAATCCCTCCGCCAAAGTGCTCGGAGGGCTCAATCTACTTCGAGTCCACATCCTAGCCTTTTAGCAGTTTTTAACGTGGAGCAAGTCGCCTTAAATCGCCACGTTTGGTACGTTTAGTGCAGCCCCTTTATCGCACGGATCGGCCCCCGCGTCAAGCTATTTGCGCGGGAAGACAGCCGCGCCGGAGCCTTCGGGCGCGCCGTGACAAACGGCGGCAACGGCACTAGAATCAGGCGTTTTCGCACTTGCCCGCGCTGAAAACTGCGGGCTTCGATATATGACTACGTTCGCGGGCGTGGATTTTCTCGAACTCGATTCGGAGCTCAGCGACGAGGAAAAGCTCGTCCGCGGCACGGCGCGACAGTTCGTCGACGACAACGTAGTTCCCATCATCGAAAAGTATAATCGCGAGGCGGCATTTCCGCTGCAACTGGTGCCCCAACTGGCCGAGATGGGATTTTTCGGCGCGAACCTTACGGGCTACGGGTGCGCCGGAATGTCGAACGTGGCGTATGGTCTCGCGATGCAGGAGCTCGAGCGCGGCGATTCCGGGCTGCGCAGCTTCGTTTCGGTGCAGAGCGCGCTCGTGATGTATCCGATCCACGCGTTCGGCAGCGACGCGCAAAAAGATAAATGGCTGCCGCGGCTGCAGAGCGGCAAAGCCATCGGCTGCTTCGGGCTCACCGAGCCGCAATTCGGCTCGAACCCGGGCGGGATGCTCGCGCGCGCGGTGCGGCGCGGCGACCGCTACGTGCTGAACGGCGAAAAAATGTGGATCACCAACGGCTCGATCGCCGACGTGGCCGTGATTTGGGCGAAAACCGAAGACGGCGCCGTGCGCGGATTTCTTGTCGAGCGCGGCACGCCGGGTTTCAGCGCCAAGGACGTGCACGGGAAATGGTCATTGCGCGCGTCGGTCACTTCGGGGCTCACTCTGATCGATTGCGAAATTCCGGCGGCGAATTTGCTGCCAGGCGCGACCGGCCTTGAAGCGCCGCTCTCTTGCCTAACGCAAGCGCGCTACGGGATCGGCTGGGGAGTGCTGGGCGCGGCGATGGCGTGTTATCACACTGCGCTCGACTACGCGAAGACGCGCAAGCAATTCGCCAATCGCCCGATCGCTTCGCACCAACTCGTGCAGGAAAAATTGGTATGGATGATTACCGAGCTTTCCAAAGCGCAATTGCTCGCGCTGCACTGTGGCCGGCTGAAAGATAAAGGCCGCGCCGATTTCGCGCAGATTTCGATGCTGAAGATGAACAACGTTTGGATGGCGCTGGAGAGCGCGCGCCGCGCCCGCGACATTCTGGGCGCGAACGGCATCGTGGACGATTACTGCATCATGCGACACATGAACAATCTCGAATCGGTCTCGACCTACGAGGGCACGCACGACATTCACGCGCTGATTATCGGCGCGCGCATCACTGGCATTCCCGCGTTCGAGTAAGTCTACCGAAAAATTCTGCGCGAAAAAAAGAGACGGCTCGCTCTTCCCGAAGGAAAAGCAGAGCCGTCTCCAAGTTCGTGTTTTGGGCGCGGGCAATCGGTGGCGCGATCGCAAACTTGATCGCGTCCCGCCGCGCAAAACTTTAGCGGTGATTCGCCGCAGCGGGCGGAGCCGGCCGGCGAATTCCCGTGCCGACCTGCACCGGACGCGGTTGCGGCATAGTGCGCAACTGAGCGGTGCCGCTCGAGACGTGATCGCCGATCGCCTGTAGCCGCTTGAGAATGGATTGCCACTGTTCCCAATCGAGCTGACGCAGGAACGGCCGCAATCCCTGGATGAACGGATCCTCGAGCAGCGCTTCCCCGTTCGATTCGGGGATGAAGAAGCGGCTCAAGCCGACGCCCAACGCCTCGGAGATTTTTTCGAGCGTGCCGAGGCTGGGGGTCATCTGCCCGCTTTCGATCCGCGACAAGTAGGACCGGGAAACCCTGGAGCGCGCCTGGAGCTGGCTTTGCGTCATCCCGCGCGATTCGCGCAACTGCCGGATGCGCTGCCCGATGTTCTCCACCGTCTCGCGGTTCGGCCACTTCTCGAAGAGCTGGCGGTCGTCACCCGGCAATTCCTGCGGCTCCGGCGGCGGGATGAGATATTCCAGCCGTGGCGGCAGCAGGCGCAGGCAACGACGACAGTTGCCGACGCGGGTGCGGTACTGCACAAGCCCGCACACTTTGCAGCGGATGACTTCGCGATCCAATTCGGCTTCTATTGTGCCTTTACTACCATTTTGTTCCGACACCGGTCCTCGCAGACTATTCCGGCATGCGGATATGAGGAACTCAATACTTCGAAGGGGAAAGGCAGAAGCTGGCGCGCCGCCAATACTGCCGTGGGCCCGGGATGTTGTCAAGTGGTTTTGTGAAAACTTTTTCGATTCTGTCCACATTGAAACATATTCTCCGTCCGTATGCCTGAGCCTCCGGGTCGCGCGTCGTCAGCATGGCCTTTCTTAGCGGAATGACCACGCGCACGGTCGGCGGCGAACGCTGGTACTTTCGTTCTATTGGCCGTTCGCGTCCTATATATAAGACTCCTACATGTAGGGAGGCAGCTCATGATCGCGACAGGAATCAAACGCGGCACCGCGGAACTCGCGGTACTCAGCGTTCTCGGCGACGGGCCGCTGCACGGTTATCAAATGGCGCGGCGCATCGAACAGCAGACGCGCGGCGCGCTTCGCTTCACACTGGCTTCGCTGTACCCACTGCTTTACCGGATGGAGAAACGCGGGTGGGTGCGCGGCGCATGGGAAACGAGTTCTTCGGGACGACGGCGGCGTTGCTACAGCCTGACTCCGCAAGGAAAGAAGGAATTGGCGCCGATACGCAAGGAATGGGCGGATTTGTTTCGGGCGTTGCAGTGTCTCGCGGAGGCGCCGCATGCGTGATTGGCGCAAGCTCGTGGGCCGCGAACTTGCAGCGCTCGCGCTTGAATCGCGCGAGCGCGAGGACGTGATCGAGGAACTCGCGGCGCACCTTGAAGACATGTACGAAAATTTGTGCGCGCGAGGGCTTGCGGAGGACGACGCGGCGCGATGCTGTGTGGACGAAGTAAACAACTGGCGGGAGCTTCGCCGCAACATTCTGATCGCTCGAAAGAAGGAAAACGTCATGCCTGACCGCGTCAAGCAATTGTGGTTGCCCTGCCTCTTAACGTTTGGACTTTTCCTGGGATTTAATGCCTTGGCCCCTTTACTGATTTTCGGCCATGCGCACCAAATTGTCACCCATAACGGCATGCCACGAATGCTGCCGGCCGCGACGAGATTGATTCCCTGGCTTCTTTCGTGGCCGCTTGTTGGCGCAATCGGAGCTTTCTTTTCACGGCGCGCCGGCGGGACGTTGCGCGCGATGCTGTCATCCGCCATTTTCCCCGTCGTGCCATTTCTCGTCTTTTTCGCGGTGGGATTTCCCCTGGCTCTCGATATCCGCGATCCATTTGCCCGCGGTTACATGCTTTCTTCATTCCTTGGCGGGCTAGCCGTGTTCGTGTTGCTTCCCGCGGCCCTGCTGCTCGGCGGCGGATTGTCATTGCAACTTTTCCTGCCACGACGGCAGAGCAATCCCGGCGCCTTAGCTCAATAGCTTCCGAATCTCGTCGAGGCGGCGGCAATCTTCGCAGCCTGGCGCGGGCTCGGGAGGATCGGCCAGATCGAAGAGCGCACGGGCGCGCGCGAGCAAATTCCTGATCCCTTGCGAGCCGTGCAGCGGAACATCTTTGCGGCGCGCGCGAAATTCCAACCACGCGCCGGAGCGATCGCGCGGCGCGGCTGCTCGCGAAGGGACGAGCACTGGCCCGGGCGCGGCGGGCGGCGCCGGGCCGGCCGCGACGCCAAACGCGGGATCGGTCTGTGGCTCGAAATAGATCAGAGAAAGATTGGTCACGGGGCCATAGCCCGTGGCTTCGGCGATGTGGGCGTATCCATTCAACTGCACTTCGTACACCGGCATTAGATCGTCCTGCGAGGCGGTGAGGCGCGCGGTTTTGTAATCCACGATGTGGGTTGCGCCGTCGGCCATGCGCAGGATGTCGTCGGGCGTGCCGTGCAGGCGGATGCGCGTCTCGGGATCCTCGCGGAAAAAGCGGCTCCAATGCAGGTCTCTGCTGGGCACAAGCTCCGCGACCTCGCCAACATCGGGAAACCAATCGGGCAGGCGGCCATACAAATCGAAATGATTGCGCACGGCTTTCTTGGTGAACGAATCGATGGAGCTGAAAATGCCGGGCAAGCCCATCGCGAACGGCAATTTGCCTTCGCAACGCAACGTGATCCAGGCGCAACGCGCGCATGCCGAATCAAGCGCAATCGCGGCCAGCGTTCTGGGCGAAATGTTAAGAAGCGTCGTCATCTTTGCCGCCCGCTGCGCCATGCGCCCACGATTCGCCTAATGCGCGCCGCTGGTCAGAAGCCTCGCGCGTGCGGAGCGATCTCGCGTGCGCACATGGGATTGCGCGTCGCGATTACCACGGTGATAGATAGCACGCTTGGACCGAGCGGCGCCATCGAGAGGAGTGCGGAGGACTTGGCTTAGCGGCGGAACCGCTGATCCCCTCGCCAGTTGCGGATTCGGGTGAAGAGGCCTAGTTTTGCGGGTGAGATGCTTGAGAATTCCCCGACAGCTCCGCGACCACTCGCTCCAACTCGGGGCGGTTGGATACATTGCTGCCCGGTGCGAGCGCTCGTTTGAGCTCGGCAAGCGCGGCCTGCTTTTGACCAGTTTTGGCATAGGCAAGCCCCAGGTGCGCGGCAACGTCAGGGCTCGATGGGGCAAGAGTCTTGGCCACCTTTAGCGTGGACACGGCTTGAGAGTATTCACCCCGCTGGTACTGCACCCAACCCAAGGTGTCGCGCCCGTCGGCGTATTTCGGATCGCGCTTGACCGCGAGCTCGGCGAGGCGCAGAGCCTCATCCAGATCCTTGTCCTGATCCGCAAGGACCCACGCGATGTTGTTGCACGCCACCATGTTGTTGGGATCCGCCTTTAACGCCTGCCTAAAATCAGCGAGCGCCTGATCTGTGTGGCCTTCTCCCGCTTCGAGTTCCCCGAGACGGAGCGCGGCATCCGTGTTCGCGCCGTTAGCTTCCAAAGCCGCCTGGTATTGGGCCGCTGCGGAACGCGCGTCGCCTGCGGCGGCGTAGGCATTGCCCAAGATCGTCAACGTGGTCGAGTCGTGCGGGCTCTTGGCGAGCGCAGCTTGCAGTTGCTGTATCGCTTTTGGGGGCTCGTGATCGGAGAGATAGACATTGGCCAGCACCTGATAGGGCAAAAGGGTCTTGGGGTCCGCGGCCTTCCATCCCTCAAGGACGTTCAGCCCATCGGCCTCGCGGTGCATCATCATCAGCGCATTCGCCTGGCCAAGATATCCCGCGGGCAGCTGCGGGGCGACTTCGGTAATCCCCTTGTACGCAGCAGCCGCGCCGGCGTAATCCTGGGTGGACTGCGCCATCACAGCCAGATAGAGGCGCGGCGTGATGTATTTGGGTTGCAGTTCAACCGCGCGGGAAAACTCACGACGGGCCTGGTCAGGGTGCTTCTGCAAAAGTAAGACGACGCCCTTCATGTTGTGCGCCTCAGGCAGGTTATCCTGTCGCTTGAGCACTTCGTCGACCATGCGGTCCGCCTGGTCAAGCCGCTGTTGGGTGATCGCGATCTGCGCCCGCCCGAGCGTGGCATCGAATTCGCTTGGATCACTCGCCGCCAACTGCTGGAACAGCGCGTCCGCTTCTTTGAGCTGCCCCTTACCGAGGAGATCGACCGCCTGGTTGTACTTGGCGTTGGTCTCTTGCGTCGGCAGTGGCTTGAGCGTGTCAGGGATGGTATCGGCGCGCAGCGCGACAGTGGCCCACGAGAAGGCGCCGGCCAATACCAAACACGCGGCGCACGCAGCAAACGTGTGGCGATTCGGACGATTTGTGATGCGATCCATGATGTACGCCGGACGATTCCAGCCAGGGGACATGTTACAGCGACTGATATTCCCGATGGCTCCGAAAAAAAACTTGGGGCGGCGTAATGTGCAATCTACGCCGCCCCTTGGTGTGTAGCAGCTCACAAGGAGCTGCAGCTAGATTAGGCCGCGTTCGCCACGGTGCGGAACTTGCGGAGCAAGCCAAGCCCACAGAGACCGATGAGCATGAGGCCGAGCGATCCAGGTTCCGCGCCCGACATCGGCGGCGGCGCATTGAATCCGGCCAAGCCCTCGACGTCGAACACCTCCAGGAAGATGTTGTCGTCATAGGAGGAGTTTGAAGTGGTCAGGCTGATTGTGTTGCCGGCGAGGGGGTCGATCAGCGACGAGATATTGTACAGTTCATGATCGGTGTCGCTGTCCGTGTCGCCAATCGGCGTGACCGGATTGGAGTAAGCCGTGTCAATGGAGCCGTCGGAATTCAGCCCCAGAACACCGGCCGTGATCAGATCGCCGTTGGAGCAGCCTGTGGCGTTGGGTTCGGTTCCGCCATCTTGGCTCTCATCGCAGTTGCCGGCGGCGGACGTGAGGGTGCTGCCATCGACCGTGATGGTTGAAGTCTGCTCGTTGTAAGAGCCATCCAAGTCGTAGCTGAACCCATCGCCGATTGACATGAGGACCGTGTCGCCAGCGGGGTTCGAGGCAAATTCAATACTCGATGTATCGCCGCCGCTGGCTGCTGCACCGTCAAGGATGCCAATCGAGTTCGTGGGCAGCGATGGGTTGGAGTAGACGACAACCAGCACTTCGCCGTCCTGGTACGCGGTGTCCGATTCGGTTACGGCGAAGTTGTAGACGGTCGATCCGGAAGAGAGGGCGCCTGAGGGATTAACTTCAGCCGCGACAATCGAGGTCACATTCGCGACACCGGCCTGCAGGTAAGAGGCGTCGGAGTTTGCGATCAAGGCCGTGTACGAGACTGAGTTGCCGTTGAGCGTGCCGCCGGCGTAGACGCTTGAGAAAACGTCACCGGCGGAATAGCCAGTTGCTTCAAACGTTCCGTTGAACGTTGAGGTGTACAGGTAGGCAGCGACGACGGTCGATCCATTCGGAACGTCAGCCGTCAGGCCGTCGGGTAGCGTCGATGCAGTTGAACCACCCGCATCAACGGAGACGCCGTCGTCCCCGGTGAAGGTGTACGCTGTGGTCAGCGTGGCCGACGCCGTTGACGTGTAACCCATCATGATGAGTAGCGCCAGGGCCCCAATCAGAGCTTTAAATCTCATCGCTTCCTCCAGTCAAAGTGTCGCAGGCGTCGGGGGACGAACAGCACTGCCGATTGAATGCAAGCTTGCCTAGTGACACAGGTGCAATCCGGGAACCAAAGCGGCACGACGAAAGCTGATGGCGAATGTCAGGCTATCCTCTAGATTGCAAATGATTTGACGATAGGCCGTTACTTCGGCTGTGGAAGGCCGACCGAGTGCGTATGCAAGTACTTGCAGCATGCGGGAAGGTCGGTGGAACATTAATGTTGTGCGGGCTTCTCGCCGCCAGACGCCGGAATCGCGCAGCGGCCCGACCATCATGGAGGAATCCGGCCGGACCCTGAGGATCCGGGAGTCGGTTGCCAGCGGCGTGGGGGTCTGTTGGGGGCGATCGCGGGGGCCCGAATATTGCCATATTCTTCGTCGTACTTCATCCGCCGCAGCCGCGCCACGCCTTCTACCCTCTTGCCAAAAAGCGGCACGAACCCGAGCGACGTGGGCAGACAGAGCGCAGAGTCGGTTAGACGCGCGGCGATCCGATTGAGAGCAGAGGTTTGTGGGTAAGCCCGTCAAAGTCATGTAGAATCCCGCTGGCATCGTGGAAAAAGGAGAACAAGCATGGACGCGACATCGGGCGTAGTTCTGTTCCTGGGATTGCTCGTATTTCTCTTCGTGTTGAGCGTAATTTTCGGTTCGTTCTTCACTGTGCAGACTTCGCAAGTGGCGATCGTGCAGCGCCTCGGGAAGTTCGCGCGCGTCGCGGGACCGGGTTTGAACTGGAAGACGCCGCTGATCGAAACCGTGATTACGCGCATGAGCATGAAGGTGCAGCAATTCGACGTGCAGGTGGAAACGAAAACGCAGGACAACGTGTTCGTGCAGATTCCGGTCTCGATCCAATACAAAGTGATGCCGGATGGCGTGGAGTCCGCGTTCTACAAATTGACGAACCCGGTGAAGCAGATCGAATCGATGGTTTACAACGTGGCGCTGGGCCACGTTCCAAAAATGAAGCTGGACGATACCTTCCTGAACCAAGCGGACATCGCGACCGACCTGAGGGACAATCTGGATGGATCGATGAAGGAGTACGGCTACTCGATCGTGAAAGTGCTGATCTCGGACATCGTGCCGGACCAGAAGGTGAAGGCGGCCATGAACGATATCAACGCGGCGCAGCGGGAGCGGGAAGCCACGGTGTCTCGCGCGGAGACGAATAAGATGCTGCTGGTGAAGCAGGCGGAGGCCGAGGCGGAATCGAAGCGGCTGCAGGGAGAAGGCATCGCGAATCAGCGCAAGGCCATCATTTCCGGGCTGAAGGATTCGGTGGAGGATTTTGCCAAGGCCGTGGCGGGCTCGACGCCACAGGACGTGATGCAACTTGTGCTGATGACGCAATACTTCGACACGCTCAAGGAAATCGCGGCGAACGATCACACCAACGCGATCCTGATCCCGCATACGCCGAATACGCTGACGGACCTGTTCGGTCAAATCCGGAATGCGCTGGTGACGGGAGTGGAACTCTCGAAGACGCCCGTCGTGGGTCCGGCAGTGGAATCGACCCATCGATAAAACGCCCAACGAGACACGCGGGGTTCGTCTGATGTATCGACGAAACGGCGCGCTCGAATCGTGCTCACAACGCATGCGCGCCGAGCCGCGGCGGTGGGCGGCAGAATCCAGCGCAACGCAGAAGGGCCGAGTGCACATCAAAGCTGTGTCGTGAAAATCGCTCTTCCATTCGTCACGCTTATTGCGATTGTATTCGGGGTCTCGATTTCGGCGCCATCGCGCGCGCGGCAGAGCGCGGCCGCATCGAGCGCGACCGGCTCGCCGACGTTCTACCGCGATGTGCTGCCGATTCTGCAAGAGCGCTGCGAGGCGTGTCACCGCGTGGGCGAGATTGGGCCGATGCCGCTGGTGAGCTACGCGCAGGTGCGGTCGTTCGCACGGGTCATCGCAGCATCTGTCACGGCGCGCAAAATGCCGCCGTGGTTTGCCGATCCGCACGTTGGGCACTTCTCGAACGATCCGTCGCTCACGCCGAAGGAGATCGCGACGCTGGTAACGTGGGCGGAAACCGGCGCGCCTGCCGGCAATCCGCGCGACGCTCCCGCGGCGCCGCAATTTGCGCGCGGATGGATCATTCCGCAGCCGGATATTGTGTTTCGGATGCCAACGCCGGTGGCGCTTCCGGCCGAGGGCGACGTGCCCTATACATATGAAATCGTGCACACGGGATTCACCGAGGGCAAGTGGGTGAGCAAGTCCGAAATTCGGCCGACGAGCCGCGAGAATGTGCATCACGCAGTGGTGTACGTTCGCCCGCCCGGGTCCGATTGGCTGCGGCATGCGCGCATCGGGGTGCCCTTCACTGCGGCGGATATGACGGATGAGCAGGATCGCCTCGATACGCACATGACGACGGCCGACATTTTGCTGGTCTACGCGCCGGGGAGTTCGCCGGACAACTGGCCGGCGGGCATGGCGAAATTTATTCCCGCGGGATCCGATCTTGTATTTCAGATGCATTACACGACGCACGGTCATCGCGCCGTGGATCAGGCCAGCATCGGGCTGATCTTCGCGAAGCAGCCGCCGGAAAAGCGCGTGCTCACGCTGCAATTGACGAACGATTCCTTTGTGATCCCGCCCGGCGTGCCGGATTTTCGCGTGGAAGTGCACGGTTCGCTGCCGCAGGACGCGGAGCTGCTGAGTTTTTTTCCGCACATGCACCTGCGCGGGAAGCGATTTGAGTACAACATTCTGAATACGGATGGCTCGATCGATCCGCTGCTGCGCGTGAATTACGATTTCTACTGGCAATTGAGCTATCGGCTGGCCGAGCCGATGCCGCTGAAAGCCGGGACGGTGCTGCAAGCCGTGGCGTGGTACGACAACTCGAAGGATAATCCGCACAATCCCGATCCGGATTCCGCGGTTAGCTGGGGCGATCAGACTTACGATGAAATGATGGTGGGATTTTTCGATATCGCGGTGCCGGCGAACGTGGATAAGGCGCACTACTTTATTCGCGAGATTTGTGGACCGACGGGGAATGCGCGATGAAAGGCGGGACGCGAAATTGTTGATTACGGGGGAGTTCGCAGGGCGCTCGAGTGGCAGCGAAACGCCTATATACACCCCCGGTATATTTTGCGAAAGAGCAGAAAACACGGGACTTGCAGCGAAAGAGTGCGGATGAGTGTGAAAAGAAAGCGTGTTAAAAATGTTTCTTATGAGTGAGTTGCGCACTCTTTTGCAATGGACTGAAAGCAAATGGTTTGTGGGCGCGGAAAATGTGGTGATGGACACGACGCGATCCGGTCGCAGGGGACAGAGAGTAGAGCGAGGCGGAGGAGAATTCGAATTGGTGAGGGCGAACACGTAAGAGGATAGCATTTGTGTCCAGAGTTGTCAATAACTAAATGAGTATTCGAAATAAATTTCGCGGACAAAAACGGGCGGAGGCAAGCTCCGCCCGTACAACTGCTTACGGAAACGGTCGGGCCTCGATTCCCTGCTCATTCGAATGCGATCGCGGCAAGCTGGAGTGAGGGCGTCGGTGAACGATTTGAGACGGACTAATTCTTCCGGGATCGAAGTGGAGATCGCGCTCGGCGCTACGGCTTGTGTCGCCCCTACGGGGCTGAAAACATTTGGTAAAAAATAAAAAGGGGCTTCGTACCCAGGGCTTACGCCCTGGGCTAAGCTCTGCCGCCCCTACGGGGCTGGTTCTGCGACGCGCGGGAAATTGAGCGGCGTAGCATGCGCCCCGGATGGAAAAGGTTGTGGACGCACTCGACGATCCGGTGAATTCGAGCCACCGATCGCCATCGCTTACCGAATTACGAAGTAGCTCTGACGGCGAAATCGTTGTGTCGATCACGAGAGAGGCGTACGATTTGCCGGCTATGACAACTCATTCGAGATATCGATTTGCAATGAAATTTGCGGTGATTGCGGTGATTGCTGCGTGCGTCGTCGTTGTTGCGGCGCGGCAGGTGCCGGCTGGCTCGGCTTCGTTGCCACTGGTGATTCAGACCGATAACGGCGCGGTGCAAGGGGCGCCGGGAACTGTGGCGGGCGTGCGGGCGTTCAAGGGGATTCCGTTTGCGGCGCCGCCGGTGGGGGATTTGCGGTGGCGCGCGCCGCAGCCGGCGGCGGCGTGGAAGGGCACGCTGGACGCGACGCATTTTGGCGCGATCTGTCCGCAGCATTTGCACACCCCGGGTTCGATTTCTTACTTCGATCCTGGTCCGCAGACGCCGAGCGAGGATTGCCTGACGCTGAATGTGTGGACGGCGGCGCGCGCGGCGAGCGACAAGCTGCCGGTGATGGTGTGGATTTACGGCGGGGCGTTCGATCACGGCTCGAGCATGGAAAAATATTATTGGAGCGACGATCTGGCGCACAAGGGCGCGGTGGTGGTGACGTTCAATTACCGCGTGGGCGCGCTTGGATTTCTGGCGTATCCGGAGCTTTCGGCGGAGTCGGAACATCACACATCGGGGAATTACGGGCTGCTGGACCAGATCGCGGCGCTGGAGTGGGTGCGTCGCAATATTGCGGCGTTTGGCGGCGATCCAAACAACGTGACGATTTTCGGGCAATCGGCGGGCGCGATGTCCGTGACGGACCTAACGGTTTCGCCGCTGGCGGCGGGGCTTTTCGGGCGCGCGATCGCGGAGAGCGGCGGGCTGGGACGCGCGCCGCGAAAATTGGCTGAGGCGGAAACCGCGGGAGTGGCGTGGGCGGCGTCAGTGGGAGCGAAAAATTTGGCGGATTTGCGGCGGCTGACGCCGGAACAATTAATCGCGGTGCCCGCGCCCGGCGGGCCGATTGTGGATGGGTACGTGATTCCGGACGATCCGGCGGCGATCTATCGCGCGGGGAAACAGGCCGATGTGCCGATGATCTTCGGCTCAACCTCGAACGAAGGCGGGTTGAGCAAGATCACGATCACGGCTGCGGCGGCGCAGGCGAATGCGCAGACCTTGTATGGCGCGGACGCCGCCGCGTATCTTGCGCTGTATCCTGCGAGCACGGATGCGGAGGCGGTTGACTCGGCATACCTGTTTATTGCCGAGCGCGCGGCCGCGAACGAGCGGACTTTGGCGCGTTTGGCGAGCACGACGGGCAAATCGCCGGTCTATTTGTATCGCTGGAGCCACGCGCTGCCGGAACCGGCGGACGCGAATTTCAGCGAGGGACCAAATTCACAGTTTGGCGCGTACCATGCTTCGGAGCTGCTGTACGTGTTCGACGACCTGCATTTGAGAGATTGGCCGTGGACGGATGTGGATCGGCGGCTGGCGGATGAGATGTCGCAGTATTGGTTCAATTTCGCGGCGACGGGTAATCCGAATGGGGCTGGATTGCCGGTGTGGCCGGCGTTCGACGCGCAACATCCGATGATGATGAATTTTGGGGACGTGCCGGCGGCGGAGGCGGTGTCGCGGGCGGCGGCGCTGGATTTTATCGATGCGCATCCGGCGGCGATGCGGAGATAGGGCGCGCCGCGCGTACGTGAAGCAAAGGCAAGATGGAGGCCTGAAGGCCTCCGCTACATACACCGGCGGAACAATCCCAGACTAGGATACGAACGCGGATTTGGAGCGCCGGACGCGGGGCTGTTAATATAGATAGGTTCCGAGAGACAACATGCTGATTCCGGCGGTCATCAACAAGAAAACATACGGCGTGCGCGTGGGGCACGTGATGGTGGGGGGCGGGGCGCCGGTCGTCGTGCAGTCGATGACGAATACGGATACGGCGGATGCTGCGTCGACGGCGAAGCAATGTATCGAGTTGTCGGAGGCGGGGTCGGAGCTGGTGCGCGTGACGGTGAATGTGCCGGAAGCGGCGGCGGCGGTGCCGGAGATCAAACGGCGGATGGTGGATGCGGGAGCGGCGGCTCCGCTGATCGGGGACTTTCATTACAACGGGCACATTTTGCTGACGAAAGACCCGGCGTGTGCGGCGGCGCTCGATAAATATCGCATCAATCCGGGGAACGTGGGCGCGGGGGCGCGGCGCGACGAACAATTTTCGACGATCTGCCGCATCGCGCGCGACAATGGCAAGCCGGTGCGCATCGGCGTGAATGGCGGCTCGCTGAATCAGGAATTGGTGATGCGCAAGATGCAGGAGAATACCGACGGCGATTTAGGGAAATCCTCGGACGACATACTGAACGAGTGCATGGTGCTTTCGGCGTTGGAATCGACCGAGCTGGCGCTGGAATCGGGGCTCACGCACGAACAGATCATTATTTCGTGCAAGGTGTCGAAACCGCAGAACTTGATCCGCGTGTATCGCAATCTGGCGAAGCGCACCGAGCAGCCGCTGCATCTTGGATTGACCGAAGCGGGGATGGGGATGAAGGGCGCGATCTGGTCGGCCACGGCGATGGGGATTTTGCTGAATGAAGGCATCGGCGACACGATTCGGATTTCGCTGACGCCGGCGCCGGGCGGCGATCGGCGCGAGGAAGTGTACGCGTCGTGCGAATTGCTGCAGGCGCTCGGGCTGCGCTCGTTCGCGCCGAGCGTGACGGCTTGCCCGGGATGCGGGCGCACGACGAGCACCACGTTTCAAGAATTGGCCGAACACGTTCAGGAATACATTCGCGACACGATGCCGGAGTGGAAGCTGAAGTACGAGGGCGTGGAGACGATGACCATGGCGGTGATGGGCTGCATCGTGAATGGGCCGGGGGAATCGAAGGCCGCGAATATTGGAATCAGCTTGCCGGGCACGGGCGAGGCGCCGCGGTGTCCGGTTTACATCGACGGAGAGAAAGTTGTGACGCTCGAGGGCAATTACGCCGAGCTGGCCGCGGCGTTCGAGACTTTGGTGAACAACTACGTGGCTGCGAAATACCCGCCGAAAGCGCCGGCGACGGCGCGCGTTTCTTCTTAGGCAGACACCGATGAAAATTTCACGCGAGGACGTCCTGAAGGTTGCGGCGCTGGCGTATCTGGAGCTTGGCGAAGACGAAGTGGAAATGTTCCGCAGCCAACTGGATTCGATTCTCAATTACGTCGCGAAGCTCGACGAGCTGGACACGTCGAGCGTGGAGCCGATGGCGCAGACGCTCGATTCGGGGAGCGCGAGCGCGGCGGGCACGCCGCTGCGCGATGATGTCGTGGTGCCGTGCGCGATCATCGACGAGGCTCTGGCGGCAGCGCCCGACCCGGCGCCGCCATTTTTCCGCGTGCCGAAAGTGATCGACCGATGACGGCGGCGGGGGCGGGGGCCAATGGGAGCGGTGACTGGACGATCGCGTCGGTGACGGCGGCGCTCGCGGCGAAGAAGATTTCGGCGCGGGAGCTGACGCGCGAGCACTACGAGCGCATTGCGCGGCGGAATCCGGAACTGAACGCGTTTCTCGCGCTGTGTCCGGAGCGGGCCTACGCACAGGCCGATCGCGTGGACGCGATGATCTCGGCGGGCGCGGCGTTGCCGGCGCTGGCGGGCGTGCCGATCGCGATAAAGGACGTGTTCACCATGCGCGGCGTGCCGACCACGTGCGGTTCGCGCATCCTCGAAGGATATCGGCCGCCGTACGACGCGACGGCGGTCGAACGGCTCGAGGCGGCGGGGGCCATACTGCTCGGCAAAACGAACTGCGATGAATTTGCGATGGGCAGCTCGAATGAGAATTCGGCTTACGGGCCCGTGCGCAATCCTGTGGCGCTGGACCGCGTGCCGGGCGGATCGAGCGGCGGATCGGCGGCGGCCGTGGCGGCGGGGCTGGCGGTGGCGGCGCTGGGCTCGGACACGGGTGGATCGGTGCGGCAACCGGGATCGTTCTGCGGGATACCGGCGCTTTTGCCGAGCTATGGGCGGATTTCGCGGTATGGGCTGATCGCGTTCGCGTCGTCGCTTGACCGCGTGGCGCCGTTTGCGCGAAACGTGCGGGATATTGCCGCGGTGCTCGACGTGATGGCGGGGCGCGACCCGAACGATTCGACTTCGGCTGCGGCGCCGGCGCCGAAGTCGCTTGCGGCGCTGGATCGGCCGTTCGCTGGGGTGCGCATCGGCGTGCCGACGGAGTGCTTCCCGGCGGGCATGAACGCGGCGGTGCGGGAGAAAGTGGAGGCGGGAATCGCGCAACTGGAGCGGCTGGGATGTAAGCGCGTTCCGGTGCGTTTGCCGCACTCCGAGCACGCGATCGCGGCGTACTACATCATTGCCACGGCCGAGGCCAGCTCGAATTTGGCGCGCTACGATGGCGTGCGGTACGGGCTGCGGGTGCCGGGAGCGACGCTGGTCGAGATGTACCAGAAGACGCGCGGGCGCGGCTTTGGCAATGAGGTGAAGCGGCGGATTGTGCTCGGGACCTACGTGCTGTCGTCGGGCTATTACGACGCGTATTACTTGAAGGCGCAGAAGGTGCGCACGTTGATCGCGCGCGATTTTGCGAATGCGTTTGCCGAAGTCGATTTGATCGTCACGCCGACTTCGCCTGTGCCGGCGTTTAAGCTGGGCGAGCGCTCCGACGACCCGCTTTCCATGTATTTGGCGGATATTTACACGGTCACGGGATCGCTGGCGGGGATCACCGGCATCTCCGTGCCGTGCGGTGCGACGGCCGACGGGCTGCCGATTGGGATGCAAATCTACGCGCCGGCGTTCAGCGAGGACCGATTGCTGCAGGCCGCGCACGCGTTCGAACAAGCCCGGGCGAGGGCGCAAACGAACTGACGAGAAGTCGGTGGCGCGATGCGAGCGACGATGGCGCGCTTCAAGAAACCGTAAGGTTCGATGTAAATGCGTATAGTTTTTTCCCATGCCGGCACATTTTCCGCAAAAAGAACTCTGCAAAATCTAAAGAATTTGTCGCCGCGCAAGAATTATTTCGGCGTAACTAACGCACACATCTGACTTTGCGCGTTGCGTCGCATGCCTCGGGTACTAGACGAATAGAACGGAAATACTATTGCTCTAGATTTTGTACGCCGAGTAGCATGCAGTCAGGGTTGAACGAAGCTGAACGAGGCGCGGCGGGTGAGGCAAGCATGAGCGTCGTCGTAAAGTCGAGTCAAAAGATCTTCACGGCCGAAGAGATTTCTGGCCTCACGGGAATTTGCCTGGAACATCTGCGCGCCACCGCCCGCAACAAGCACCTGGGCTTCATCTCTTACGCAGCGCAAGCCGCGGAAGAACAAGTGGAAGCGGCGGGCAAGCAAGTGGAAGCCGCCAGCCGGCAGGTCGAGCAGTGGCTATTCACGAACTCCGACCTGATGGTGTTGGCAGTGCTGCAGCCACGCTGCGAGCACTAAAGCAGCGCCTCCTGATCTAACCCCCAACGGACAATTTCGAACGTGCGCCGAAGTGTGCTCGTTCCGAGCCAGGCTAGGCGCGGCCCCTACGCTCACCTGTTTCGTCAAAGCGGCGCACGGTGGCTACTGCGTCGGCGGCATCGGCGTCTTGCCGGTGATCTCGTTATAGGCACGCTCGATGGCCAGCGGACTTCCGCCGGCAAAGCCGGGGATGCTGGAATAGCGGCTGAGGTCAATCGACTGCTTGGCCTGATCGAGAGTCATGCCCTTCGAGACGGCGTCGCGCACCGCGGCAACCATGTCCCGCATATAGGAAAGCAGCAATTCGAGCTGCTGCTTGCCCTCCTCGACGTCGCCATGGCCGGGAATGGCGCGGTCCCAATCAAGCTTGTCGATCGATTCCAGGGTGGAGACGAGCTCGACAGGATAGGAATCGCGCATGTTCGGGAAATTGAAGGTGAGCAGGTCGCCGGTGATCACGATTTTCTCTTTCGGGAGATAGACGACAGTCTCGCCACGCGTGTGAGCCAAACCGAAATGGTAGAGGCAAATGTCGCGATCGGGCGTGTGCAGGACGAGCGCGCGATCATAGGTGAGTGTGGGCGGGGTGATGCGAATCTGCGGAATCTCGGCGAGGTAGCCCTTCTGGAGCTCGAGTTGACGCACGATGCGCGCGCGAGCGTCGGGCGTGAGCGTCGCGCCTTGGGCGTCCTTGCCGTTGGCTAGGGTTTTTTCGAGCTGGGCGATCTGGTTCGGCAGGTCGGTCGAAAGCAATTGCTGCAGGGTGGCCGGATTCTTCGCCAGGATGTCTTCGCGTGTGGCTTGCTGCGCGATGATTTCGACGTCAGGACCGAAGGCTTCGACATAAGCCTGATTGCCCATCGAGTGGTCGGGGTGGAAGTGCGTGTTGACGACGTAGCGCACGGGCTTCGGCGTCACCTGGCGGATCTCGGCAATGACTTCGCGCGCCCAACTGGGGCGCTCCTGGGTGTCCACGACGAGGACGTTGTCGCGGTTAATGATGAACGTGCCGTTCCCGCCGAGAACGCCATTGATCGCGATAGCGGCGTAAACGTCGTCCGTCAACTGAACGAACTTGAAGGATGGCGGTTCCGGCGCCACCGGAACGGGCGCCTGCGCGCGCGCCGCCACACCAAAAACCGCCAACGCAGCAAGTGCCCAACGAATCGGTGGCATGGCGACTCCTCTCGCTTCAGGTTGTGCGCAAGTTTCCGGATACCGGCCAGCGAATCTAGCACGGGATTCTGCGAACCGCCATGTTGCATGGGCCATAGATGGGCTTACCATACCGAGTGGCGGAGCGGGCGCGCCCAACGCGGTTCGGAATGTACGCATCGAAACCTGTGACGAGCGATCCGGGGCAGTCGCAATGAGCCGGGTTAGTGTAAGAGAAGATAAGCAAGGTGGTCGCCAAGTCGCCATGCGAAGCAAGACAACCAAATTCGCTCGATGGGTGAGATGGAGTTTCCAGCCGATTGCGTGGACGCTCGTGCTGGCAATGTGTGTTGGCGGCGCTACCGTTGGGCGAGCGCAGGACGCGCCGGAATCCTCAAATCCGCCCGCGCCGCCGCCGAGCGACGCGCAGGCCACAGTTCCAGCGCCGCTGCCACAGGGAAAGAAACTGGTGCTGAAGGACGGGACATTTCAGATTGCGCGCGAATATTCGATCGAGGGCGATCGCGTGCGCTACTGGAGCGTCGAGCGATCCGACTGGGAGGAGATCCCGGCGAACCTGGTGGACTGGGACGCGACGAAAAAGGCTGAGGCGGACGAGCAGCAGAAGGAACAGGAGCTCGCGGAAAGGAATCGCGAGCGCATCCTGGCCGAAGAGACTAAGGGCGTCGATCAAGTGGATGCGAGTCTCGAAGTGCGTCCGGGGCTGCTTATGCCCGAAGGCGTCGGCATGTTCGTGCTGGCGAACCGGCAGTTCGTGGCGCTGAAGCAGGATCAAGCTCAATCGAAAACCGACGTCGGGCGGGAAGTCGAAAAGACCCTTTCGGGAATATCCGTGATTCCCTCGAAGCATCGAATCGAGCTGCCTGGCAAGCACGCCGACCTGCGACTAAGCACCGGCGAACTGGAATTCTTCATGCGCACGGCCGATCAACGCGAGCCGCGGATGATACTGGTGCGCGCGCAACAGCGGGGAGACAATCGCGTGCTCGAAACGGAGAGCACTTCGGCAGTAGAGGACGCCACGGACAAAGGCGACGACATTTCGACGCTGCTTTGGGACCTGGCGCCGGGCGTTTATCGCTTCACGATCGATCAGGATTTGCCGCCAGGAGAATACGCGTTCGTCGAGAAGACTTCGGACGGAATCGACATCAACGTGTGGGATTTCGGCGTGGACGCGACGGGCAAGTCCGGGTCGGCCTCACCCACGGCCGCAGCGCCGAGTAGCGCGGCGGCGGCAAAACCCTGAACAAATTTTGACGCGACGGTTGGGACGGCTTCAGTTGATGTGGCTGCTGGCGGTGTGCTTGGCGGCGACGGCTTCGATCTCGCTCACCAGCAAGGCGACCAAGTCCGACACGCGAAACGGCTTCTGAATCATGCGGCCGTGCTTTTCCTCGAGTCCTTCAAGAACGGCATCATCGAACAAGTCGCCGGTCATAAAGACGAACAGCGGCACATGGCCCGTGCTGGCGCGGGCAACGCCGAGCAGTTTGTGGCGCAACTCATGGGCCGAGAGGGTTCCGTGGGGACTTGCCAGGTGCAGATCGCAGAGCACGACATCGTAAGCGTACTGACGCACACGTGAGAGCGCCTCGTCGGCTGTCGCAACCGTATGGACAACCATACCGCGCGCCGACAGGCCATCCTGTATCAACTCACGGATAGCGTCTTCGTCGTCGACGACCAGCACGCCGCGGCCATCGAGAGGCGAGGGCGGCAAGGCAACCGCCTGCGGGCCGGCGGATTCGGCATCGAACACAACTTGCGACGGACGGCTTACCGGCAGAGCGATGACGAATAGCGAACCGCCGGCGGGCAACGGCTCAGCCGTGATGTTGCCGCCGTGCTCGCGGACGATAGCCATGGAGATGCTGAGTCCAAGACCGGTGCCGCGGCCGGGGCGTTTGGTGGTGAAGAAAGGATCGAAAATCTTGGAGAGAATCTCGCGGCTGATGCCCACGCCGTCGTCCTGGAACAGAATGCGCACAAAAGCGCCGGCCGGCTCAAGGCGAACTTTGACGGTGCCGCGATCGCGCACTTCGAGGATGGCCTGCTCGGCATTGGTGATGAGGTTCAGGAAAACCTGCATCAATTGATTCATGTCTCCCAGCACCATCGGCAGATCGGCGCGGGGCTCGAAATCCAGGACGATGTTGTTGGTGCGCAACGAATATTCGTGGAGCTGGAGCGTGCGCTGCAATGCGTCGTTCAATTGCAGGGGCACCTTGCGGGGAGATGGCGGCCGCGAAAAAGTGAGCAAGCTCTGGACGATGTGCGCGGCGCGGCGCGCCTGGCGGTGGGCGAGATCGAGCTGACGCCGCATCCCGGGTTCCTCCACGCCTTCGCGGACAAGCTCGGTTACGCCGAGGATGGCGGTCAGTGGATTATTGAGCTCGTGAGCCACGCCGGCGATCATTTGTCCCATGGCCGCCAGGCGCTCGGACTGCACAAGCTGCTGCTCGACGTGGCGCTGTTCGGTGATGTCGCGCGCGGAAGCGATGACGCCCTCGATGCGGCCTTCGGTATCCACGACAGGCCGCACGGTGGTGCGCATCAGGCGCCATTCGCCGGTCTTGTGGCGAGCGCGATACTCGATGGTGCCGTGGGTGCCGCGCCCAGCTATGAGCTCACGAAGCATGGCGAGCAGCGCGGGGGAATCTTCAGGGTCGGCGTGCTCTCCCAACCGCGAGCAGATGATCTCTTCCGGCTCGTATCCCAGGACGTCCTTGAGGCTGGGGCTTGCAAAGGTATAGCGCAATTCGCGATCGAGAACGAAGACCAGATCGGGCAAGCTGTCCATCAGGCGCCGGGCGAATTCGCGTTCGCGGCGGAGCCGGCGCTCCATCTCTTTGTGCTCGGTTAAATCGACGACCGTGCCGTGGAAACGGACGATCTTGCCAACCGAATCGCGAATCGCGGAAATCGAATGCAGGCCGATCACTTCCTCGCCGCGTTTGGCGCGGAGCGCGAGCTGGCGGCCGCGAATCAGGCCCTCTTGTGCGAGCGCGGACTGATCGGCAGCGCATTCGGCAGGATCCGCGTAGAGATCGCTAAGGGGCAGGCCGATCATTTCTCCCGGGTTCGTGTAGCCAAGGAGACTAACAAGCGCGGGGTTGGCGTCAGAGATGCGGCCATCGGGGTCCGCGATGTAAACGCCCTCCTGGAGCGTCTCGAACAGTTCAGTGAAACGCGCTTCGCTCTCGCGATCCACGGTGACGTCATGCGCGAGAACGCTGACGCCGCAAACCGCGCCGTCGCGCACGATGGCGTGCATGACGCAATCGAAAAAGCGCGGCGTGGATTCCCGCTTCAATTGAACGGCGAGCACGCCGCTCCAGTGGCGACGCGCGAGGAGTCCGGGCAGCGCCTTTTTCGCGGCTTCCACCGCGCCGCCGTGCGGCAAGTCGACGAACTCATGGAGACTCTTGCCTACAAGAGACTGGAACGGTGCGTCGAGCAGGCTGGAAAAGCTGCGATTGGCGGCCAGGATTTCGCCGGTCAGGGCGAGAGAGAATAGGTGATCGTCGAAGGTATCAATCAGATCGCGATAGCCCTGCTGCGAACGGGAGACCAGAGAGAAAAGCTGCTCGACTTGCTTGCCGTCCGAGCCGGGGGCGATCCGGCGTTGCTCGATTCCGCGGACCAGATTGCGCAGTTCGGATAGCTCCTTGGACTTCAGCCAGGTGTGGAGACCGAACAATGCCACGAGTACGACGAGGCTGACCGGAAGCGCCTGGAGGTTGTATCGAAAGTCCCTGAGCCAACCCGGGGAGACGATAGCCAAGGCGACAGCCAGCGCGCCCAGAACCACGAGGGTCAGCCGCCAAAGACTCCGCTCCCTCCGCGCCAGGAGCTCGAGGTGGGCAGGCAGAACTTTCGAGATTTCACCGTCGGCGGGACGATCCGAGCCGGCGCCAGGCAAGTCCACTTCGGTCATGCGCACCCCATGGTGGTCTGGGACAGCCTGACGGCGCCGCCTCCGACGAGGGCTTGGTTCACCAAGGATAGAGAAGGGGCCGGAACGAGACAATAGGAAATGGTCCGCGGATTGACCGAAGATATAACCCCGGGGTGCTAATTTGCGCACCGTCGGCGAAGCATGTGGCGCGCGCGGCCACCTGGGTTCGCGCCGGTTGGGAGCGAGCAAAGCTGACCTGGGTGTGCCCGCCGACGTGCCTTTCGCGCCATTACCTTTCGGGCACTTTAAACGCACTTTAAACTAGAGTCCTATGGTGCCCGAATGCTCTTCGCGAGAACCTGTGCGGGTGGGATTTATCCCGATTCCTAGAGCTATTCCTGTGGAGAGAGGCGCGTAATGAAGAGCAGGTGGATTGCTCGTCTGGCCGATGTGAATAAAGAGTTGCTGCTGATATTCTCGATCATCGCGGCGACCGGCGTGGTCAACTTCTTCGTGGCGGGTCAGCGGCTGGTGCTGACGTTCTACAATCTTCCAACTTTGCTGGCGGCGTATTATTTCGGGCGACGCCGAGCCGTGGAGGCCGCGCTGGCCTCGGTCCTGTTCGTTTTTTGGATGGACATGATGAATCCGAAGGTGCTGGGCGGCTCGTCCGTCGGTGCAGAGCGCATATTGACCTGGTCCGACTTGGCCGTATGGAGTGGATTCTTGCTAGTCACCGCCTACGTGACCGGGAGCCTATACGAGCAGGGCGAGCGCCGACTGCGCGAATTGCGCGAGGCGTATTACGGCGTGCTGCAAATCCTGACGCAGTTCGTGGGCAACGATAAATACACGCAAAACCATTCCTACCGTGTGTCCGTGTACGCCGTGCGTATCGCCGAGGAGATGCGTTTGCCGGATTCGCAATTGGAGGACGTGCGCGCCGCGGCGCTGTTGCACGACATCGGCAAGCTCGAGACCAGCCGCGACATCCTTTACAAGGCCGCGCGGCTGAGCGACGACGAAATCCAGGAAATGAAAACGCACGTGGAAAAAGGCATCGGAATGCTGCACCCGGTGGGCGGCTCGCTGCGACGCGTTCTGCCAATTATCCTGGCGCACCACGACAAATTCGATGGCTCAGGCCATCACCCGACGAAAGGCCATCAAATCCCGGTCGAAGCGCGAATCATTTCCGTGGCGGACGTGTACGATTCGCTGGTCAGCGACCGGCCGTACCGGAAGGCGCTATCGCCGTTTGAAGCGCGCGACACCATCGTGAAGGGCGCAGGCTCGGATTTCGATCCGGCTGTGGTGAAGGCGTTTGAATCCGCTTTCCGCAAACAAGAGATGGAAGTTCCTGAAGTGCTGGTGTAAAGGCAGGAACGCTCCAGCAAGACAAAAGATAGTCAAGCCACATCACGTGGCACAAAATAAAAGGGCGCCCGGCTTATCGCCGGACGCCTTTTACGCATTTATTGGACTGCTATTTAGGTTTCGTCGGCGATTACGTCCGCATCCTTCCGCAGGAAATCCAAGGCAGCGGCTTCCTCCGGCGACAAGTCCGCGGGCGGCATGATGGTTTCCACCGGCGCCGGCGGCGGCACTTCGGTCAGGAGCTCGATATTGCGGTAGCGCTCCAGACCCGTGCCGGCCGGGATCAGACGGCCCATGATGACGTTCTCCTTGAGGCCGCGCAGGTAATCCACCTTGCCGGCGACGGCGGCTTCGGTGAGTACACGCGTGGTCTCCTGGAAGCTTGCGGCCGAGATGAACGAATCGGTCGAGAGCGAGGCCTTGGTGATGCCCAGGAGCAAGGGGCGCCCCGTGGCCGGACGCAAACCCTCGCTGACGATGCGATCGTTTTCCTCGCGGAAGCGGAACTTGTCCACTTGCTCGTCGAGTAGAAAGGCGGTGTCGCCGACGTCCTCGACTTTGACCCAGCGCATCATCTGACGGACGATCACCTCGATGTGCTTGTCGTTGATGTTCACGCCCTGCAGGCGGTAAACCTCCTGAATCGAATTCACGAGGTACGCCTGGGTGTACTTTTCGCCGAGAACGGCGAGCAGGTCGTGCGGGTTGAGCGGGCCGTCGATCAAAGGCTCGCCGGCGCGAACGTGTTCGCCTTCCTGAACGTTGATGTGGATGCCGCGGGCGATGGCGTATTCTTTCTGCGTTTTGCCATCTTCGCTCTCGACATAAATGCGGCGCAGGCCCTTGCTGATTTCGCCGTAGCGAACCAAACCGTCGATTTCGCTGATGACCGCGGGATCGTGGGGCTTGCGCGTTTCGAACAGTTCGACGACGCGCGGGAGACCGCCGGTGATGTCCTTGGTCTTGGTGGTTTCGCGCGGGATCTTGGCCAGCACGTCGCCGGGCTGAACCTCGTCGCCATCGGAAACCGTCAAGTGGGCGCGCGACGGCATGAGGTACTTTTTCCGCGTGCGTCCGCTCGGATCGCGCATCAGGATCTGCGGCTGATGCTTTTCATCGCCGGGCGGCAAGGTGACAACCAGCTGGGCTAGACCCGTAACTTCATCAACCTGCTCTTCGATCGTGATGCCCGGCGTGAGGTCCTTGAATTGGACCGTGCCGCCGGTTTCAGTGAGGATCGAGAAGGTGTAGGGATCCCATTCGGCCAGAATCTGGCCGATGGTGACCGGTTGGCCTTCTTCGACCTTCAAGCGAGCGCCGTAGACCACGTGGTAGCGCTCTTTCTCGCGTCCTTTTTCATCGAGCACGGCGATCACGCCCGAGCGGTTCATGGAGATCAGCACTCCGCCGCGGCCGCTGACCAGCTTGAGATCGATGAACTTCACGAAGCCGTTGTTGCGCGCTTCGAGTTTGGATTGCTCGGTGACGCGGGTGGCCGTGCCGCCGATGTGGAAGGTGCGCATGGTGAGCTGGGTACCGGGCTCGCCGATGGACTGCGCCGCAATCACGCCGACTGCTTCGCCCAATTCAACCACGCGGCCCGAGGCCAAGTTGCGGCCGTAGCAGCGCACGCAAGCGCCGCGACGGGATTCGCAAGTGAGCACCGAGCGGATCTTGACGCGTTCGATGCCGGCTGCCTGGATCTGATTGGCCAGTTCTTCGGTGATTTCCTGGTTGACGTCGACGATGACGCTGCCTTCGTAGTCTTTGATTTTGTCGAGCGAGATGCGGCCGATGACGCGGTCGCGCAACGGCTCGACTTCGACGCCGGCTTCGACGATGGGCTCGACGTAAATGCCGTTGGCCGTGCCGCAATCGAGTTCGCCGATGATCACATCTTGCGCCACGTCGACCAGGCGGCGGGTAAGATAGCCGGAATCGGCCGTCTTGAGCGCCGTATCGGCCAAGCCCTTGCGGGCGCCGTGCGTGGAGATGAAATATTGCAGCACGGTGAGGCCTTCGCGGAAGTTTGAGGTGATGGGCGTCTCGATGACTTCGCCCGAGGGCTTGGCCATCAGGCCGCGCATGCCGGAAAGCTGGCGGATTTGCTGCTTCGAACCGCGGGCTCCGGAATCGGCCATCACGTAAATTGGATTGATCACGCCCTCTTTATCCTGCTGCTCGAGCGCCTTGAACATTTGTTCCGCGACTTTTTCGGTGATGTCGCTCCAGATGGCGATCACTTTGTTGTAGCGCTCGCCGTTGGTGATCGCGCCATCGAGATATTGCTGCTGGACCTTGACGATTTCACGCTCAGTGCCTTCGACCAGCGCCTGTTTATCGCCGGGGATGAGCATGTCGTCGATGCCGATGGAGATGCCGGAGCGCGTGGCGTAAATGAAGCCAAGCTCCTTCAACTCGTCGAGCATTTCGACGGTGAGCGCGATGCCGAAGCGCAGATAGCAATAGTGAACGAGTTGCTGGACGCCCTTTTTCTTGAGCAAGCCGTTGATGAAAGGCATCTGCTTGGGCAAATGATCGTTGAAGATCACGCGGCCGACGGTGGTGTTGATGAACTGGCGCTTAAGCACCACCGGCTCGGTGTGCGGAACGTCCTGATCATCGTACGCGGTGGTCAGGTCGATCATTTCGCCTTCGTAGCGCAAGCGGATTGGAGTGAGCAACTCGACTTCGCCGGCTTCGAGCGCCAGCACAACTTCGTCGGTCGCGCCGAACGCGCGGCCTTCGCCCTTCGCGCCGGGCTTGCCTTTGGTCAGATAGTAGATGCCGAGAACCATGTCTTGCGTCGGAACGGCAAGTGGCAAACCGTTAGCCGGCGATAGAACGTTGTGCACGGCGAGCATGAGCACCGAGGCTTCCACTTGCGCTTCGGGCGAAAGCGGAATGTGCACGGCCATTTGGTCGCCGTCGAAATCGGCGTTGAACGCGGTGCAAACCAGCGGATGGATGCGAATCGCTTTGCCTTCGACCAGCACGGGCTCGAACGCCTGAATGCCGAGGCGATGCAGCGTGGGCGCGCGATTGAGCAGAACCGGATGCTCGCGAATCACTTCTTCGAGGATGTCCCAAACGATCGGGTCCTGTTGCTCGACCATTTCTTTGGCCTGCTTGATGGTCGTGCAGTGACCTTGAGCCTCGAGGCGATGATAGATAAAGGGCTTGAACAGCTCGAGCGCCATCTTCTTCGGCAAACCGCATTGGCGCAGTTTGAGTTCGGGCCCGACGACGATCACCGAGCGGCCGGAATAATCCACGCGCTTGCCGAGCAGGTTCTGGCGGAAGCGGCCCTGTTTGCCCTTGAGCGTGTCGGAAAGCGATTTGAGCGGGCGATTGTTGGTGCCGCGCAGCACGCGGCCACGGCGGCCGTTGTCAAACAGCGCGTCGACGGCCTCCTGAAGCATGCGCTTTTCGTTGCGCACGATTACGTCGGGCGCGTGCAGCTCCATCAGCTTTTTCAGCCGGTTGTTTCGGTTGATCACGCGGCGATAGAGATCGTTCAGATCCGACGTGGCGAAGCGGCCGCCATCGAGCGGCACAAGAGGCCGCAATTCCGGCGGAAGCACCGGCAGCACGTCAAGGATCATCCATTCGGGTTTGTTGCCGCTCTTGCGGAATGCTTCGAGCACTTTCAAGCGCTTCGAGTACTTGATCCGCTTCTGCAAGCTCGGATCGACCTTCATTTTTTCGCGAAGCATCTCGGAGAGTTTTTCGACGTCGACTCCGCGCAGCAATTCCTTAATGGCCTCGGCGCCCATCTTGGCCTGGAATTGGCCGGCGAAATCCTTTTGCAGCTCGCGATATTTTTCTTCGAGCAGGACTTCGCGTTCCTTCACGCCGGGCACATCGCCGGGATCGGTTACGACGTAGCCTTCGAAATAAAGGATGCGCTCAAGATCGCGCATGGAAATATCGAGTAGATAGCCGATGCGGCTCGGCAGTCCCTTGAAGAACCAAACGTGCGAGCAAGGGGATGCGAGCTCAATGTGGCCGAGGCGTTCGCGGCGCACTTTGCTGAGTGTGACTTCGACGCCGCACTTATCGCAGATCACGCCGCGGTGCTTCATGCGCTTGTACTTGCCGCAGAGGCACTCCCAGTCGGTGACGGGGCCGAAGATCTTCGCGCAGAACAAGCCATCGCGTTCCGGCTTGAACGTGCGGTAGTTGATCGTTTCGGGTTTGGTGACTTCTCCGTGCGACCAGGAGCGAATTTTCTCCGGGCTGGCCAAACTGATACGGATGGAATCGAAATCGGCGATCAGGCTGGCACGGTCATACGGGCTGCTACGATACAAGGTGGTTTCCTCCTGCCCCGGCTTGCGCCGGAGCCCTCCCGGTTTCCCGGGAGTTCAAATCTTGTTCGGTCCTACGAAAAACCAAAATCGTCGCACCAATCATTGCGCCGCGCGGGCGCCTTCGTGCGCGCCTACTCCGGCGGTTTCTCCGCCGGTTTTTGCCGCTTCATCAATTCGACGTCGAGGCACAGCGATTGCAATTCGCGCACCAGGACGTTGAAGGATTCGGGCACGCCGGGCTCGATACCCGGTTCGCCCTTCACGATGGCCTCGTAAATTTTCGCGCGGCCGTAGACGTCGTCGGATTTGGCCGTCAACAATTCCTGGAGAATGTGCGCCGCGCCATACGCCTCGAGCGCCCAGACTTCCATTTCGCCGAATCGCTGTCCGCCGAACTGCGCCTTGCCGCCCAACGGCTGCTGAGTGATCAGTGAGTACGGCCCAATCGAGCGAGCGTGAATCTTGTCGTCGACCAAGTGAGATAGTTTCAGCATGTAGATGTAGCCGACGGTGATTTGCTGCGCGAACTCTTCGCCCGTCATGCCATCCCACATCGGAATTTTTCCGGCCGCGGGCAGGCCCGCGACTTCGAGCAGGTGGCGAATTTCGGTTTCGCGCGCGCCGTCGAAAACCGGCGTGGCCATGGGAATGCCTTCGCGGAAGTGATCGCCCAATTCGAGCAGAGCTTCGTCGTCGAGATGCTGGATCGATTTCCAGATCGCGGTGTCGGAGAAAACTTCGCGGAACCATCGGCGAATGGCCTCGGCGCGCGTTGCGGTGTTCAGCAAGCGATCGAGGCTGCGGCCGAGCTCACGCGCGGCCCATCCGAGATGCGTTTCGAGAATCTGTCCGACGTTCATGCGCGACGGAACGCCGAGCGGATTGAGAACGATCTCAACCGGAGTGCCGTCGGGCAGATACGGCATGTCCTCTTCGGGCACGATGCGGGCGATCACGCCCTTATTGCCGTGGCGGCCCGCCATCTTATCTCCGACCGACAATTTGCGCTTCATAGCGATATAGGCTTTGACCAGCTTGATCACGCCGGGCGGCAGTTCGTCGCCCTTCTTGAGCTTTTCCTTGCGGTCCTCGGTGATCTTGCGCAGCACGTCGATCTGGCGCGATGTCATCTCTTCGATCTCGTCGATCTTTTCGATGAGCTGCGCATCCTGATCGGCCAGGCGCAAACGCTTCAAATTGCGCGTGGAGATTTTCTCGATGACGTCGCGCGTGAGCGTCGTGCCCTTGGTGAGCAGGCGCTTATTGGTTTTTTCGTCGTGCAAGTCGGCCATCAGCTTCTGATCGGACAGGAGGCTGGTGAGCCGCTTCAAGCGCTCGTCGGTGAGGATACGAATTTCATCGGCGAGGTTCTTTTCAAGCTTGAAAACCTGCGTGGCTTCGATGGCCTTGTGGCGTTCGTCTTTTTCCGCGCCCTTGCGGCAGAAAATCTTGACGTCGACCACGGTGCCTTCAATGCCCGGCGGGCAATAGAGCGAGGCGTCGCGAACGTCGCCGGCTTTTTCGCCGAAGATCGCGCGCAACAATTTTTCCTCGGGAGTCAGCGTGGTTTCGCCCTTCGGCGTGACCTTGCCGACCATGATGTCGCCCGGCCGCACAGTCGCGCCGATGCGAATCACGCCGCTTTCATCGAGATTGCGAAGAAAATTTTCGCTGATGTTGGGAATATCGCGCGTGATTTCCTCAGGGCCGAGTTTCGTATCGCGCGCCTCGATTTCATACTCTTCGATGTGGATCGAAGTGTAGTAGTCGTCCTTGACCAGCTTTTCGCTGACCAGGATGGCGTCTTCAAAGTTGTAGCCGCGCCACGGAAGAAACGCGACCAGCACGTTGCGGCCGAGCGCCAATTCGCCGCGCTCGGTGCAGGGTCCATCGGCGAGCACTTGGCCCTGTCGAACGCGATCGCCGGCGCGCACCAGAGGCTTCTGGCTGATGCAAGTGTTCTGGTTCGAGCGCTTGAATTTGATGAGTTGGTAGATGTCGGCTCCGACTTCGCGGCTGAGCACGCCGGAGTGGTCGGATTCGACGCGCACGATGATGCGCTCGGAATCGACTTGATCGACGATGCCTTCGCGGCGGCACACCACCACCGCGCCGGAATCGCGCGCCGTAACGCGCTCCATTCCGGTGCCAACCAGCGGCGCTTCGCCGCGAATCAGCGGCACGGCCTGGCGCTGCATGTTCGAGCCCATCAACGCGCGGTTCGCGTCGTCGTTTTCAAGGAACGGAATCAAGCTCGCCGCAACGGACACAAGCTGCTTCGGCGAAACGTCGATGTAGTCCACTTCTTCGCGCTGCTTCAGCACGAAGTTGCCGGCCTGGCGGCAATTTACAAGCTCGGTGGTGATGCGGCCGCGCTCGTCGAGCGAGGCGTTGGCCTGCGCCACGACGTAGCGGTCCTCTTCCCACGCGGACAAGTAGAAGCAATATGGATCGGATGTGATCTTGCGCCGCTTCAAATCTTCATTCGCGGCGTCGACTTTATCGCGCTCCACAATTTCGCCGGCCTTGAATTCGCTGTCGCCGGCGTTCACCACCTGCACGAAGTCGATCACGCGGCCGCCCTTCACCTTGCGGTAGGGCGATTCGATGAATCCGAAATCGTTGATCCGCGCGTAGCAGGAAAGCGAGCTGATCAAGCCGATGTTCGGACCTTCCGGCGTCTCGATCGGGCAGATGCGGCCGTAGTGCGTGGGATGAACGTCGCGAACCTCGAATCCCGCGCGCTCGCGCGAAAGTCCGCCCGGCCCAAGAGCCGAAAGTCGGCGCTTGTGCGTGATTTCGGAAAGCGGATTGGTCTGATCCATGAACTGCGACAGCTGCGAACTGCCGAAAAATTCGCGGATCGCGGCCATCACGGGCTTGGCGTTCACCAAATCGTGCGGCATCGCCGTGGACATCTCCTGATACACGGAGATTTTTTCCTTGATGGCGCGCTCCATGCGCACGAGACCGATGCGGAATTGGTTCTCGAGCAATTCGCCCACCGCGCGAACGCGGCGATTGCCCAAGTGATCGATGTCGTCCACGCTGCCGATGTTCTTGCGCAGCTTCAGCAAATAGCGGATGGCGGCTACGAAATCGACCGGATCGAGCGTGCGATTTTCAAGCGGGGTCTCAAGCCCCAGCTTGATATTGAACTTCAGGCGGCCAACCTTGCTGAAATCGTATTTGCGCGCGTCGAAAAACATTCCATTGAAGAGCGCGGTGGCGGTTTCAAGCGTCGGCGGGTCGCCGGGACGCAGCTTGCGATAAATTTCGATCAAGGCTTCGCGCTGCGAACGGATGGCGTCTTTATCCAAAGTGCGGGAAAGAACCACGCCGGTATCGTCGCGATCCGGGAAGAACACATCCGCGCCGTTGATGCCGGCGTCGGCAAGCGTGCCCCAGAGCTCGGGCGGAACGGGCTTATTGGCCTCGAGCACCACTTCGCCAGTGGTGCGATTGATCAAATCGGCGACGGTGTAAGCGCCTTCGAGATCGGCGACGGAAGCGCGCACCTGCGCGACTTTGGCTTTGGCCAATTCCTTGTAAAGCGGCTCGGTGATGCGCTTGTGCGCCGCGACCAGCACTTCATCCGTGCGCGGATTCTTGATTTCGTGCGACAACTTGCGATCGAGCAAGCCTTCGGAAACATTCCAATAGAGTTCGCCATCGCGCACGGCGATGCGCTCGATTTGATAGAACGTGCGCAAAATCTCTTCGTTCGACTTCATGCCCAGAGCGCGCAGGAAGATCGAGCCCAGGAATTTCCGCTTGCGGTCGATGCGCACGTACAGGATATTTTTTGTGTCGTACTCGAATTCCACCCACGAGCCGCGGTACGGAATGATCTTGCCAAGGAAATAACTGCGGTTGTTGGCCGATTCGTAGAACACGCCCGGCGAACGGTGCAACTGGCTGACGATCACGCGCTCGGTGCCGTTGATGATGAAGGTGCCGTTATCGGTCATCAGCGGGATATCGCCGTAGAAAACTTCCTGTTCTTTGATGTCGCGGATATTCTTCGCGCCGGTTTCGGGATCTTTATCGTAGATCGTCAGGCGAATGGTGACTTTGAGCGGCGCGGCGTAGGTCATGCCGCGTTCCTGGCACTCATTCACGTCGTATTTGAGTTGCATGGCGACCGGGTCGCCGCACTTCTGGCAGAACGTCGGCGTGTTCTTATTGAACGTGCCGCACTTGGAACAAATTACGTCGCCGGTCTGATAGGGATTCGTAACCACCGAAGCGCCGCAATTGCGGCAGGTGGCGCGCAGGTGGTGCAGACCTTTCAGGTTGCCGCACTTGCACTCCCAGTTGCCGATCGAATAGTCCACGAAATCCAGTTGCGAGAGTCCGCGGAAATCCTGAATCGGAAACACCGAGGCGAACACCGACTGCAGTCCGCTATCCTCGCGCTCCGAGGGCAGCAGATCCATCTGCAGAAAGCGCTGATAGGACTTCTTTTGAACTTCGATCAGATTCGGAATCTGGATGGTGCTCTGAATCTTCGAGAAGTCCAGACGCTCGCGTTCGCGCATGCGATGACGATGATCATTGCCGTTGCTATTCCCATTGCCATTTCCGTTAGCCATTCTGTTTTACCTCGCGACCCCTGAAGCTGAAGGCATGCGCCGGGCCGCCGAAGGGCGCGACATCGCGCGCCGCGTCCGGCGGTCCCGGCTGGAACCGTGTGACGACTGAAGAAGATGAAATACCAAACTCCGCGTAGGCGACTCCGTCCGGCCTGCGGCCGGCCTTGCGACCGGCGCTGCCGCTAAGACTGAGACCGAAATGCCCCGCTACTTGACTTCGACTTTTGCGCCGACGTCTTCGAATTTCTTCTTGATCGTGGCGGCTTCGTCTTTGTTGACGCCGTCCTTGACCGTCTTCGGTGCGCCGTCGACCAAATCCTTGGCTTCTTTCAAGCCCAGGCTGGTGACTTCGCGGACGGCCTTGATCACGTTGATCTTGTTGGCGCCCACGTCTGTCAGCACGACCGTGAATTCGGTCTGCTCTTCGGCAGGGGCAGCGCCGGCCGCGGCTCCGCCAGCTGCCGCAGCGGGTGCCGCAGAGGCCGCCGAAACGCCGAAGGTCTCTTCCATTTTCTTGACCAGGTCGGCCGCCTCGAGCAGCGTCAGGCCCTTGATCTCTTCCAGAATCGCTTCCACCTTGTTCGCCATCGCCGTGTCTCTCCTGTTTTTTCTTTTGAACTATTGTCCGAACTTTTCTGCCTTGACCGCCTCGTTCACCACCACGGCCAGATTCCGATTGAGCGCATTCAGCACCGAAGCAATGCGCTGCGCCGGTGCGTTCAGCAAGAACATGATTTTGCCGATCAACTCGTCCTTCGACGGGAGTGACGCCAATTGCTGAATTTCGGGAATCGAAAGAACCCGGCCGTCGACCAGACCCGCTTTAAATTTGAACGCCGGAACATCTTTCGCAACCTTGGTGAGCACTTTCGCCAGCGCCACCGGGTCCGTTGAGGTGTAGGCGATCGAATTTGTGCCCGACAAATTTTTCAGCAACGGCTCGGCCGGTGTGCCCGCGCCGGCAAGTTCGGCCAAAGTGTTTTTCACCACGCGATAGGTTCCGCCGGCGCCCTGCACGGCGCGGCGCAATTTGTTGTCGTCTTCCACCGTGATGCCCTGATAGGTGGTCAGGATCACGGTGGAGATGTGCGCGAGATCGGTCTTCAGCTTGTCGAGATCTTTCTGTTTTTCGCTGCGCTTTTTCATATTTCCCGTTCCGGCTAGGCCGCCGCGGCCAGCGCCGCTTCGACTTCTTCCTCATTAATTTGGATGCCCGGTCCCATCGTCGAGGTTAGCGTGACGCGCTTCACGTATTTGCCCTTGGCTGCCGCGGGCTTGGCTTTCAGGATCGCGGCGAGCAGCGAGCGCGCGTTGTCGGCGAGTTTGCCGGCGTCAAAACTGATCTTGCCCACCGGCGAATGAATGATTCCGGTTTTGTCCACGCGGAATTCCACTTTACCTGCCTTGATTTCGGCCACGGCCTTGGCGACCTCGAACGTCACCGTGCCCGTTTTCGGATTCGGCATCAGGCCGCGCGGGCCCAGCACTTTGCCCAATCGACCGGCGGACTTCATCATGTCCGGCGTGGCGATCACGGCGTCGAAATCGGTCCAGCCTTCCTGGATTTTCTGCACCATGTCTTCGCCGCCCGCGAAATCGGCGCCGGCTTCTTCCGCTTCGCGGACTTTTTCGCCGCTCGCGATCACCAGCACGCGTTTTGATTTTCCCAATCCGTGCGGCAGCACAACCGTGCCGCGAACCATTTGGTCGGAGTGCTTGGGATCAACGCCCAAATTCACGACCAATTCGACCGTCTCGTCGAACTTGACGAAATGCGCTTTCTGAAGCGCCGTGGCGGCGTCATTCAGCGTGTAGGGCCGCGCTTCGATTAACTTGCGCGCCTTCTCCGTGTTCTTGCCGACCTTGCGTGCCATAGCGACTCTCTCCTAGCCTTCCACTTCGAGGCCCATGTTGCGGGCCGTGCCCATGATCGTGCGCACGGCGGAATCGACGTTGGTGGTATTCAGGTCCGTGAGCTTCAATCGGGCGATGTCTTCCACCTGCTTCTTCGTAACTTTGCCGACTTTGGTGCGATTCGGCTCCGCCGATCCCTTGACGATTCCCGCGGCGCGCTTCAGAAGCTCGGAAGCCGGCGGCGTCTTGGTGATGAACGTGAACGTGCGATCCGTATAGATCGTCACGAGCACCGGAATGATCATGCCTTCGGGCTCTTTCGCCGTCTTGGAGTTGAACTGCTTGCAGAACTCCATGATGTTCACGCCCTGCGGACCAAGCGCCGTGCCCACCGGCGGCGCCGGCGTGGCTTTGGCGGCCGGAAGCTGCAATTTCACTGTGCCTTGAATTTTCTTCGCCATTTTTCAGTTCCCTTTTGCTTTTACCGCCAGCCGCCTGCGGCGGCTCGACTACGCCATCTTCTCGACTTGCACGAAATCGAGCTCGACCGGAGTCGAGCGTCCGAAAATCGTCACCGAAATCTTGAGCGTGCTGCGATCGGAATTGACCTCTTCCACCACGCCGGTGAAACTCGCGAACGGTCCATCGACGATGCGCACTTGTTCATTGCGCTCGAAAACCAGTTTCGGTTTCGGCTTGTCCGTCGCCGTAGTGACGCGATGCAGAATCTCTTCGATCTGCTCTTCAGAAAGCGGCGAAGGTGTTTGACCCGAACCGACGAAGCCCGTCACCTTGGGCGTCGAGCGCACCACGTGCCAGGTGTAATCGTCCATATCCATTTCCACCAGCACGTAGCCGGGAAACAGCATGCGTGGCGAAACGATTTTCTTACCGCCGCGCACTTCGACCACGTCTTCGGTAGGAATCATCAGCCGGCCGATCTTGTCCTGCAGACCGAATGCGGCGACGCGGCTCTCCAGGCTTTCCTTCACTTTCTTTTCAAAGCCCGAGTAGGTATGGATGATGTACCACTGCTTCGACATGGGCACCCGGTTCCCTTATCTAGTGCTTAAAAAAATTGAGCATGCGCTGCATGATCCAGCTCGCGCCCGAATCAACAAAGAAAAAGAAAATTCCGAAAAACGCCACCGTGGCAATCACCACCGAAGTGGTCGTAATAACATCGTGCCGCGAAGGCCAGGTCACTTTCTTCATCTCGACCCGAACTTCGTGCAGAAACTTGTTCCAGCGCTTCGGCGTGTCAACGAGGCGCGCGAAAAAGCCCGGCTCTCCGCGATCTCGATCGTCGCGCCGTCCCGATTCCGTCGCCGTGGCCACCTTGTTCACCGTCGCGCTTTCATTCTGCCTTCGCCGCGATTCTCGCTCGGCCGCTTGCCTCGTTGCCCTTCACGCGCCCAACCAATCTGGCAGGGGAGGAGGGAATCGAACCCCCACATCCGGTTTTGGAGACCGGCGGTCTACCGTTGAACCTACTCCCCTGTACCTGATCTCCCGTCCGGCCTTGGCGTAGCCGGCCTGCCGCGCTCGACACTCCGTTACTTCACCTCGCGGTGCACGGTGTGTTTCCGGCAGGTGTTGCAAAATTTCTTGGTCTCCAAGCGCTCGGTGTGCTTCTTCCGGTTCTTGGTGGTCGCGTAGTTCCGGTTCTTGCAATCGTTGCACTGCAGCGTGATCAGTTCGCGCATGGCTCTTGGCCTTTGCTCCCCTTACTTTATGACTCTTACTCGATGATCTCGGTTACGGCGCCGGCGCCGACGGTGTGGCCGCCTTCGCGGATCGCGAAGCGCAAGCCCTTCTCTAACGCCACCGGCGTGATCAACGCGATTTCCATGGCCACGTTGTCGCCCGGCATCACCATCTCCACGCCGCCCGGCAACTTCACGTCACCCGTAACGTCCGTGGTCCGGAAATAAAATTGCGGACGGTATCCCGTGAAAAACGGCGTGTGCCGGCCGCCTTCTTCCTTCGTCAGCACGTACGCCTCGGCCTTGAACTTCGTGTGCGGCGTGATCGAACCCGGCTTGCAGATCACTTGCCCGCGCTCCACTTCTTCTTTTTCCGTGCCGCGCAGCAGCAAGCCTACGTTGTCGCCCGCCATGCCTTCATCCAGCAACTTGCGGAACATCTCGATGCCCGTCACGATGCGCTTCATCGTCGGTCGGAATCCCACGATCTCAATTTCTTCCCCGACCTTCACCTTGCCGCGCTCCACGCGCCCGGTGACCACCGTGCCGCGTCCCGAGATTGAGAAAATATCTTCGATGGGCATGGCGAACGGCTTGTCCACATCGCGCACCGGCAACGGAATGCTCTTATCCACCGCGGCCATTAATTCAAGCACGCTCTTCTCCCACTTCTCTTCTCCATTGAGCGCGCCCAAGGCCGAGCCGCGAATCACCGGAATCGTGTCGCCCGGATATTGATAGCTCTTGAGCAACTCGCGCACTTCCAGTTCAACCAGTTCCAAAAGTTCCGGATCTTCCACCGAGTCACACTTATTCAAGAACACCACGATGGCCGGCACGCCCACTTGCCGCGCGAGGAGAATGTGCTCGCGCGTCTGCGGCATCGGTCCATCGGTTGCCGCAACCACCAGAATCGCGCCATCCATCTGCGCCGCGCCGGTGATCATGTTCTTGATGTAATCCGCGTGGCCCGGGCAATCGATGTGCGCGTAGTGGCGATTGGCCGTCTCGTACTCCACGTGCGCCACGGCGATGGTGATTCCGCGCTCGCGCTCTTCCGGAGCGTTGTCGATCGAATCGAAGGCGCGAAATTGCACCTTCGGATCGTGCTTCGAGAGCACTTTGGTGATCGCCGCCGTCAAGGTGGTCTTGCCGTGATCGATGTGCCCGATCGTCCCGATATTTACGTGCGGCTTACTCCGCTCAAACTTTTCCTTCGCCATCGTTTCCTCTGCTCCTCAGTCAATTGAACGATTTTGATGTGTCGTTCGCTTCCGGGAGTCCCAAGCGATATCTAAAGCATTGCGCTCCGCGCAATCGTTTGAAGCACTGCGCTCCGCGCGGACCGGCTGAAACCAAGTGGAGCGGGGGACGGGATTCGAACCCGCGACCATCGGCTTGGAAGGCCGAGACTCTACCACTGAGTTACCCCCGCCCGTTTCCGCTCCACGCGGAATCCAAGCTCCCCCAAAAAATCTTTCCACTTCATTCGCTCAGTGCACCTAACGCCGCGTTAAAACTCGATGCTGGAGCCTGGAACCGGGATTGAACCGGTGACCTCGTCCTTACCAAGGACGCGCTCTACCAGCTGAGCTATCCAGGCAAATTTACGACCGCGCTTCGCGCCGCCCCCGGGCGCATCCGGCGCGGGGTCCGCGCCTTCGATTGAGTTTTTTGTCGAGACTTCGCGTTTACCTGCCCTCAGGATTCATGCAATGCAGTCGAGTGGTGGACGGGGGAGGATTCGAACCTCCGTAGCCCGCAAGGAGCGGCAGATTTACAGTCTGCTGGTTTTAGCCACTCACCCACCCGTCCGCACGGGGAAACAAAACACACCGAGGCCCGGGTCTTCCTCCCTGACAGAAGACACTCGCGCCTCGATTTGTAAAACGCTGGAACTCGCCCTCTCGCTTCCGACCCGAATAACGCCGCCGCACTCGCACCGAAACTCAGCTGGCGGAGGGATTTGAACCCCCGACCCTCTGATTACAAATCAGATGCTCTACCAACTGAGCTACGCCAGCACCGTTCAAACTCAAGGTCCAAACCTACGAAGAATATCAAATGGGCACGCAAATTGCAACGACGCGCATGCCCGCGCCAGCACTTCCAAGGCCAGTCTAATATATTGTGTCTCTGATTTGCCTATTCTACTCCCACTGCCCACCCCGGCGCAAGTGGCACTTTAACATTCCCCCGCTCACGCACTCCGGCCTTTCCTCGCGCTGGGCACAGTGAGACAATGCGCTCGTGACCCGCACCCGCAGATCGTTCGCCGTGATTGGAATCGCCGTGCTGGCTGGCGGAACGGCCCTCCTCGCCGCAGGGCACCGCCTCGGATGGCGCTTGCTTGAGCCTGCAAAGATGGCTTCGGCGCCGGAACTCGCGGCGCTGGCCCCGCCAGATTCCAATCTGGTTGTTTTCGCGAATGTGGCCGCGTTGCGCGCGTCGCCGCTTCTCGAACAGTTGAAGAGCCTCGCTCCTTCGCCCACCCCGGACCCGGACTACGCCGCCTTCGTGCGCGCTACCGGCTTCGACTACGAGCGCGATCTCGATAGCGTGCTTCTCGCATCGCACCAGGCCGGCGACAAAACGGAAGTCGTTGCCATCGCCGAAGGACGCTTCGACCGTCAGAAAATTCGCAGCTACGCGCTCGCCAACGGCAGACTCGAACGCCACAACGGCGTTGACGTCTACCTTCTCCCCTCAGGCACTCCCGGAAGCCCGCAAGCGAAAACCATCGCCATGGCGTTTTTGAGTGACACGCGCGTGGCAATTTCCGACAGCGGAAATCTCGATGCGTTTCTCGCCGCGCCGGATTCTGCGCGCACCGCGCAAGCCCTCGCGGCTGCGGGAGAGCCTTCGCTCGACGAGCGAGTTTCGCACGTCGGCGACGCGCCGCTATTCCTCGTCACGCGCGTGCCGGACGAGCCCGATAATTGGGCGCCGGGCGGCGTGCACTCCGATCAGCTGAACGATCTGGTTCGCTCGGTTCGCTGGGTCGATTTGAAAGTCGATCCGCTACCGGACCATCTCCACGTCACGCTCGAAGGCGAATGCATCGATCCGGAAAAGGCCGCGTCGCTCGAAGGAACATTGACCGGCCTGCGCTTTTTGGCCGAAGCCTACATCGGCACGCCCGGCGCACAAAAGCAAATGGACGCGAAGGACCTGGCGCTCGCCCGGCAATTGCTCGATAGCGCCGTCGTCACGCACAACGACCGCTGGGTCTCGCTCAGCGTCGATTTAAATCAGGATTTGCTGAAATCCGGATTGCAGTCCGCGCAGCACGGCCCGCCGCAACAGAAATAACTTCAATAACTGGGTTTTGAATTCTTAATCGCCGGCGACGGTCGTCCGCAGGTAGCGCATCGGATTAACCGGCGCGCCATTGATTCGCACTTCATAGTGCACGTGCGGCCCGGTCGAGCGCCCGCTGACGCCGACGTACCCGATCACGTCGCCGCGATTCACGCGCTGCCCCGGCGTCACATTAAACGCCGAAAGATGTCCGTAAAACGTGGTCACTCCGAATCCGTGGTCCAGCACCACCAGGCGCCCATAGCCGACGTGCTCTTCCGCGCCGACCACCACGCCATCGGCCGTAGCGCGCACGGCCGTGCCGTACGGCACGGAAATGTCCACGCCCGTGTGGAACGCGCCCTCACCACTGAACGGGTCAAGCCGCTCGCCGAATCCGGCCGTCAGATGCCCGACCACCGGCCACAACGACGGCGTAAATTCGGAATCGGCCATGGTCGGCTCGGGCATCAACGTCATCCCGGTATTCTCCACGGCCACCGCCGAGGCGTTTCTCTCCAGAAATTGGTATTGCGCGACGGATCGATTGAAGGCCGTTTCGGTTTCAGGTGGCGGAGTGTCGCCGGCAAATGGACTCTGCGGCAAGCGCATGATCCCGTACGTCATGGCCACTTCGGTGGCGAGCGATTGCAGCGAATCCAGGCGCTGATCCGTATCGACCACCGTGCTCTGCAGCTGCTTGTACTGGCGTTGCAGCGTATCCTGCTGGCGGCGGAGCGTGTTGTAGTCGCCGACCTTCCAAAGCATCCGGCTGTACGAGCCAACCGCCGCAACCACCGTGATTCCGCCCACAATCGCAAGAATCGCAAGCACATGCACGGCGTAAATCGGCACGCTGACCTTGCGCATGGTTCCGCGCCGGTTCGAGGCCAGAAAAAATGTATATGTCTCAGGCTTCAACTTTCGCTGCCTCAATTTTTTCTTGCGATCGGGATAAGGCGCATCTTATACCCGGTATTTATTTGCTTCCCGGTTTGGCACCCGATGCCGCACCCGGGAGCGCCTTGACTGAGCCGAACAACTGTTTGGACCGCGAGCCCTGGTCCGAAACCCGGACCAGTGTAGGTAAGGCTCTATCGGCCCGTCAACCTCTATTTGCCTACCTGTGGAAGCTTCCGGGCACGATTCGTACGCGTTACCCGGCGCCTTCGCAAGTGTGCGAAGATGAAAACACATTATCCGGGCTCAAAACAACTGTCCTAATGAACAAAGAAGATCAGCTGATCGAGCGGATTCAGAGGCGGCTGAAAGTCCGCACCGGCCTGGTACTCGACCAAGCCGTGCTATCAGTCGGCCCCGGCGACGATGCCTGCGTGCTGCGCGCAACGCGCGGCCACGAATGGGTCGCGAGCGCGGACGCGTTTATCGAGAACGTCCATTTCGTCCGGCGCCTACATCCACCGGCGTCAATCGGTTACAAGGCGCTCGCGCGCGCCGCAAGCGATCTCGCGGCCATGGGCGCCGCCCCGCGCTGCTTCCTCCTCGGCTTGGCCCTCCCCGCGCGTTCGACTTCGCGATGGCTCGATGGTTTCCTCGATGGCATGGCCCGCGCCGCGCGCAAATTCGGCATGGCCTTGGCCGGCGGCGACACATCCCGGGCGCGCGCGATCGCGATCAACCTCACCGTTTTGGGCGAAGTCCAAACCGGCCGAGCCATCCACCGCTCGGGTGCGCGCCCCGGCGACCGGATCTTCGTTACCGGCCGCCTCGGCGCCGCGCAATTGGGCCTCGAAATAGTTTTGCGTGGCCTATCACGGCGCGCTGACCTGCGCCGCTACCTCACGCCCCACCTTTTCCCCAGCCCGCCAATCGCGCTCGGCCAATGGCTCGCGCGTCACGCACTCCCCAGCGCCATGATGGACCTATCCGACGGCCTATCGACCGACCTCAATCGCCTCTGCCGTTCAAGCGGCGTCGGCGCGCGCATTCGAGAAGCGCGCCTGCCGATGGTCAGCGTTCCCGAATCGCTGCGCCGTCGCGGCATTGACGCCCCGAATCTGGCGCGCGATGGCGGCGAAGATTACCAGCTCCTCTTCACCGCGCCCGCTCGAGCAGCGCGAAACATTCCCGGCACACACGCTGGCGTGCGCATCACCGAAATCGGCGAAATCGTTCGTGGCCGCGGCGTTTCCATCGTCTCAGCCGCGGGAAAATCCTCGCCGCTAACGCCCCGCGGCTGGGACCACTTCGCCCGCTGACACCTCGCCGCGGGCAATTTGAAAAAGAACTTGGCTAATTCGGCCCGATGAATTGGGACTCAGCGTTCCGCGGAGGCTGGCTCTGGAATTCCGTTTGCCAACAACTTAGCGAACAGCTCGGCGGGCACGGCGCGGCTGAAATAAAAGCCCTGCGCCTCGTCGCACTGTCGCGCTTGAAGAAATGCCACCTCTTCTTGCGTCTCCACGCCTTCCGCAACCACGCGCAGGTTCAGGCTCCGGCCCATGCTGATCATCGCGGTCACGATGGAGGTTTCGTCCGGAGCGTTGGTGATCTGCCACACAAACGACCGGTCGATTTTCAGGGAGTCCATCGAGAACTTTCTCAGGTAACTCAAGCTCGAATAGCCCGTGCCGAAGTCGTCCACCGCCAGTTGCACTCCCGTGGCTCTCAGCGCCTTAAGGATGGATTCGGTCGACGCCGGGCGCTTCATCAGCACGCTTTCCGTCAGTTCCAGTTCCAGAAATCTCGGGTCCAGCCCCGATTCCTTTAGGATTGCGAATATGCCTTCAAGAAATTTCTCGTTCCGGAACTCCATCGCGGAAACGTTCACCGCCATTGAAATCGGCGGAAGCCCCGCATCTATCCAGGCGCGCGTCTGCGCGCACGCTTCGCGCAGAACCCATTTGTCGATGGCCAGAATCAACCCGGAATCCTCGGCAACGGGGATGAATTTCGCCGGAGAAATGGCGCCTCGCTCGGGATGCGTCCAGCGCAGCAGCGCTTCCGCGCCGGTAATCTCTCCGCTCCTGAGATTCACCTTCGGCTGGTACACCAGCGAGAATTCCTGGCGCTCCAGCGCGCGCCGCAAACTCTCCTCAATGGATTGCCGCGCTACGGCGCGCACATTCATCGCCGGCTTAAAGAACTGATAGCCCTGCCGCCCATTTTCCTTGGCCTGATACATCGCGGTGTCCGCGTTCTTAATCAGCGTTTCCGCATCCCGGCCGTCATCGGGATAGACGCTCACGCCGATGCTCGCCGTGACGTGAAGTTCATGCTCGTCGATCGAATGGGCTTCCGCCACCTCGTGCAGCATTCTTCGGGCGGTAATCGCGGCGTCTTCCTGATGCGCCATTTCGGAAAGCAGCACCACGAACTCATCGCCGCCCTGCCGGCTCACCGTGTCCGTCGCGCGCACGCAGTTCACCAGGCGTTTGGCGATGGATTGAAGCAGTTTGTCGCCGATCGCGTGTCCCAGGGAGTCGTTGATGTGTTTGAAGCCGTCCAGATCCAAAAACAGCACCGCGATTTTCTTGTTCAGGCGCGGCGCGAAAACCGTCGCCTGGTTCACCCGGTCGTTCAGCAGCATGCGATTCGGCAAGCCCGTCAGAAAGTCGTGCTGCGCGGAATAGCTCAGATGCGCTTCGCTCGCGCGCAAAGCCTCGGTTCGTTCCGCAACGCGCCCCTCCAAATCCGCGTTGAGTGTGCGGATTTCGGTTTCCGCCGCGCTGCGCTGCGCGTACTCCATATTCATTTTTCGGGTGTTCAGCCACACCAGCACGCCGAAAACGACCACGCTCGACGTGCTATAGATCGCCAGACCTAGATCCGTGCCATACCATCCCGCCCGCTCGCCGCGCAAGCATAGCCAGCCCAGTAGAAGCGGCATGAAAATGATCGCCGGGAGAAATCGACGCGCCATCACGCTGCCAGACCCTTCGCCGGTCAGATCGCCGGCGATGCCGCTGCGGGGCCGGGCGAAGAAAACAGCTGCGCCCAACAAAAACAGAACCGCGGCCATGGGCATCGGGATCCGGGTATACAGCCAGATTTTATTTAGCGCCGTTGCGCGATAGACGTATCCGGTGACGGCGATCAGCGCCGCCAGCATGGGCCACAAGCTCAGACCCTGCGAGGGCCGTCGCCCGCGCTTCGTCTTCCACTCCAAAAGTAAGAGCGCCAACCCGATCGTCAATAAGGCCCCGGACGAAGTCGGCGACATGCGTCCCGGAGCAGGCGTGGGGACAGTTCCCGCGAGCACTTTGAACAAGAGCTGGTCGATCCGTAAATTTACGCCAAAAAGATATTCAATCCGCGTCGCGGCGCCGATCATTGCCACCACCCACGCTAGAAAACGCGCCAGGTAACGCACTGGCTCGCGTGCGTCGCCGGGAAGCAGCAGCGACAAAGATGTTCCCGCCAGGATCAAAGCCAGCGCCATATTCGGTTTTATGGCCAGCGACCCGGGGATCACCGATTTCAGCGAATCAATATGAAACGCCCAGCCACACAGCACCACACATCCCATGGCGATAGCCACGATCGCTGACGCTTCGCAATAGACGCGCAGAAGCTTGAACCGCCGCTCGCTACGGGGAGCCATTGAAATTCCGGACTTCAAGGCCAATGTGATTCCTGCCAGCAGAAAGTGACAAAAACGCACGTTCTACAGAGAAGTTTAGTTTGCCCGAATAAACATCCGATCCAAGCGAGTTTCGTAGCCCCGAGTGACTAAGCGATTAATCTCGCACGCCCACTGGCCGACCGAGCGATCTGCGGGACCACCCCCGCCAGACCGCTCCTCCAATTGCGCGCAGGCAGCCCGACAGGCCCAGGTTCGCCACTGTCGATTCCCACAGTTCGAAATAATTTCCACAGGCCTATTCGAATAACCAGCGCGTAATCATTGACATACAGTTAGTTTCATGCTATAAGTTCGGATGAGTTGCAATCGCATCCCCTCGCCGCTCGATCTCTTGGCGACTTCTCCCGTCACGTTCGCCTTCCCGCGCGGTATGTCGTCGCTCCGTCTGCATGCAACCTGCACTCATCATGTCAAAAAGCGTCCATCCAAACCGAGCATCCGACCAAGGATGCGAGTCCCGAGCGAGCCGCGCGTTAGGCGAGTCGAGGGCCCCCTCCGAAAAAGGTGCACTCATCACAAGAAGTGCCCCTGCAAACCATTTAGTTTCAATATATTGCAAAAGAGTGCGCAACTCACTGAATCGAAGCTATATCAACACGCTTGTTTTCACACTCATCCGCACTCTTTCCCTGGAAGTCTTTTGTTTGCAGCATTTTACGATTTTGATACCGGGGGTGTATATACTCGGTCGTTCTCGGGTGCTCGTCGCCGCCATTTCAACCGTTCATTCAAACTTGATCAGCACGATCTCCGGTTTCGTTCCCACGCGCAGCGGCGGACCCCACGTCCCCGCGCCCCACGTCGTGAAAATTATGAGCTCCTGGAAGCGTTGCAAGCCGTGCACGTACGGCCCGTAAATTCGGTTCGTGACCCAGGTCCAGGGAAGAAATTGGCCGCCGTGCGTGTGCCCGGAAAGTTGCAGCGAAATTCCCTCTTCCGCCGCGATGGCCAGCCGATCCGGAGCGTGCAACAGCAGGACGCTGGCGCGGTCTCGATCGATGCCGGCTTGCCGCAAGACGGATCGAAAGTGCGCCGCGTCGGTGGAGTCGGGGTACATGACGCCGATCAACTGCAAGCCGTCCAGAATTATCTTTTCATTGTTCAGCACGCGCACGCCCGCGCTTTTTACGGCGTCGATAAATTTCTGGCGATTGAAGAACTCCTCATGATTCCCGGTGATGAAGTACGCGCCCAGCGGCGCGTGAATATCCGCCAAAGGCTTCGCCAGGCGCGCGCGATCGCAGGCCGTACCGTCGTACAGGTCGCCGGTGATGAACACCACGTCGGGCCGCAATCGCTCGAGCATCCTCACGATCCGCCGCAGAAAACCGACATTCCTCACGTGGCCCAGATGCGTGTCCCCCACCAGCGCCGCCACACGGCCCCGCCACGATTCCGGCAGGTTCGGCAACTTCACGCTGATCCGCGTGACGCGCGTCCACGCGGCGTTCACCATGCCGTACACGCCCAGGGCGAGCGCAACGCCGAAGAATACGAACGCGATGCCGCTTCGCGCCCAATGCAATCCCGCCACGCGCGCCGCGCCGTACACTACCCAGCACGAGCACGCCGCGAAAAGAAAGTAATTCGCGATGCCCATCCACGCCGCCGCGATCGTATAAAGCACGCGAACCAAAATGTTGAAGAAGCGAAATGCCAGAAGAGAGGTGCTCACGAAACTGATCGAGAGCACGGCTATCGCGATTTTCAGCTCGACTAGCGACGCAGGTGCCAAGGCGGAGCGCAGATTCCAGAATCGGAGCCATGTCTCGTAGATCAGCCAATGCCCCAGGAAGAGAATCGTTTGGGCGATGGCGATGAAAATAAAAATCTGGCGTCGCACTCGGACCTGACCTCGATCACGATGTTATCAAACCGCGTTCCTAAATCGCTTCGAGGTCACTCCGCGATCGAAATGAACGGTGGGATCGACCCGCCCGCAAGCCGCGAGTCACTCATGGATGCGCCCTGTTTTGCGCGACATTCTGACCCGAGTTCGGCGCCGATTCCTTCGCTGCGTTCACGGCGTCCCGTGTGTCCGTCAGGGTTTTCATCATGATTTCACGCGGCAATTTATTCGTCAGCGGCTCAATCAGCCAGCGGAACGCCCACGGAATTCCGCGGCTCAGCGCGATCGTTTCAATTTCCACGTATACGCCGCCGTCGCGCTGTTCCAAGCGTGTCACGCCGACCTCGCGCCAGATATATCCCGGCCGTTGGTCCTCCGGATAAACATGCTCGTTCGGCTCTCCGTAGTCGGCGATCTCCTGCACGCGCACCGCGTTGCTCACGACGTAGGCCCGGTTCGCGTCCACCCTCACGATCCGCACATCGTTGTCGGTCTCCACCGCAGCGGTCACGGAAAAAGCCCTCTGCACCATCACCAGCGTTACCGTCTCATCGTCGCCGTTTCGCTCGAGCACGGCCGACTTCGCCACAAACGGCTTGTAAAAATCGCTGTAGTGATCGTAGTCGCCAAGCACGCCCACCACCTGGTCGAGCGTGACGTTCGGAAGAAACATCGTGCCAACCCAATCGTGGATAAGCCCGTGAGGCACGTCGTGAGGATCGTTGTTCACCACCACGATTTCACCGCCCCGCAAGCGCGGTGCAAGATCCGTCGGTTCATCCACCGACAAAAATGGGCTGCTTCCCGCGGCGCGCGACGTCGTGGTTGCCTTGATGATCTGGATGTAAGCGTCCCACGCCTGCACCGTTACCGGCTTCAGGTCGGTTGCGCCCATTGGCGCCGCGCTCAGCAGAAGGAACAGGCCCGCCAGAGCCGCCGCGATTCTTGCCGCAAGGGGTTTCCGTCCGTGCTCCGCCCCTGCGCCCAGCGTCCCGATTTTCTCTCGCATGTTCGCTCCCCCCGGATTCTCAGGCCGCGCGGATGGCCGTTGAGCTTACGCCTTGATGAACTGCACATCCAACGTAATGGTGACTTGGTCGCCGATCAGCACGCCGCCGGTTTCGAGCGCTCCGTTCCAGATCAGACCGAACTCCTTCCGGCTGATGCGCGTCGTTGCGGACAATCCAATGCGCGTGTTGCCGTACGGATCTTTCGCCGGCGAGCTGGGCCCCTCAACTTCAAATACAACGTTGCGGCTGACGCCGTGAATGGAAAGCACGCCTGTGACGGCAAGCTCCCCATCTACGGTCTTCGTGATGCGGGTGGATTTAAAAGTCAGAGTAGGAAACTTTTCGGCGTCGAAGAAATCCGCGCTCTTCAGATGCGCGTCTCGCTGAGGGTCGCGAGTGCTGATGGTAGTGGCGTCGATCGTCGCCTCGATGCGCGAGTTTGTGATATCCGCGCGGTCAAGCGTCAGCGTGCCCGTGACGCCCGTGAACTCGCCCAAAACGTTCGAGATCATCATGTGCTTCACTTTGAATTGCGCGCTGCTGTGTATGGGATCGATGTTCCAAGTGGTGGTCGCGTTTTCTACGGCAGTGTGTGCAGAGCTCATGGAATAACCTCCTGTGCTACAGATGATCGTTGCAACGACAAAGTTTCGCGGATCATGCTTTTTTTTCGCGCGAGCCGAGTGGCCGTGATTGGCCGTGCGTCCCAGAAAACCCCTGATCCTGCGTAAGAGACTGAAAATAAATATAGATGCGTCGATGGCAAGATCAATCTTTGCGGCGGGCAGGCGGCGCGCGTCCGGGCCCCCGAGCCAGGGCCTTTGACCCGCCCGGGGCGGGTTCGACGCGTCCGGCGTCGGAACTGCATAACGAAGGAGACTGAAATTATGAGTCGCATCGCCGGAGAAATCGCTGATTCGGCGGCCGCGGCCGGTGTGTTGTATTGCTGCATATGTCTTTCGACACTGCATTCTCATGGCTCGCTCCGGGCGCGCGGCAAGATGTTAAATTTGACTCAGGCGGACACGTTTATCGCCGCAGTTCACTTTACCAGGGAGTCTCGCTCCGGTCAGCGGCTGCAGCAATTTCGCCCCACACCGTTCGTAGAGTTCCGTCCAAGGGCCCAAAGGCCTCCGGCCCGGGAAGACTGCAGGCATGAGAAACATCCGGCTGAGAACAAAGTTCCTGCTTTCACTGCTGGCCGTTTCGGCGGGTCTGACGGCCGCGACGCTAGCGGTGGTGAGTTATAACGTCCAGAAGCGCATCCGCGAATCGCTCCAGGACGACCTGCGGACCTCGCTAAATACTTATCAGACATTTGAGAAGCAACGGGAGGAGTCGCTCGAGCGGTCGGCGGGGTTGGTCGCCAGCTTGCCCACGGTTCGCGCGCTGATGACTACGGACGATCCGGCGACGATTCAGGATGAATCCGAAAGCATCCGGCAACTGAGCGAAAGCGATTTGCTGGTGCTGGCGGATCGTCGCGGCGAAGTGGCGGGACTGAGCGCGAGCGCCGGGGATTTCACCGAGAAGGATGCGCAGGAGCTTCTCCAGAATTCGCTGCAAGCGGGGCGCGATGGCGACTGGTGGTACGGCGCGGGGCACCTCTATGAAGTGAGAATTCAGCCGATTTATCTCGGCGAGGGCAGCGACTCCACGTTGTTGGGTCTGCTTGCGGTCGGCAAGGAGATCAACAATCGCACGGCGGCGGATTTTGGCTCGATTGTCGCGAGCCAGGTGATCTTTCGCTCGGGGGACAACATCGTCGCGAGCACCCTGAGCGGCGCGGGACCCGCGGGAGCGGGCGGTGCGTACGCCTCGGGCGGCGCGTCCTCGAATACGGCATCCTCGCGATCGTCGGAGGAGGTGCAAATTGGAAGCGAGCGATTTCTTGAAAGCAGTTTGGACCTGTCGGGCGAGGCCACACCTGCCGTAACACTGAGCGTGCTGAAGTCACTCGACCAGGCGACGGCGTTCTTGAACCGGCTGAATCGCGTGCTGCTCGGGCTCGGACTGCTGAGCGTGGTGGCGGGCGGCACATTGGTATTTTTAATTTCGCACACGTTCACGCGGCCGCTCTCCGGCCTCGTGTCAGGCGTGAGGGCGCTCGAGCGCGGCGACTTCAATTATCCGCTCGAAAAAACGGGCGGCGATGAAGTGGCCGAAGTCACCGGCGCATTCGCGAGAATGCGCGTGACGCTGCGAAATTCGCTGGAGGAAGAAAAGCATCTCGAAGAACAGTTGCGCCAGGCGCACAAGATGGAAGCGGTAGGGCGGCTGGCGGGCGGCGTGGCGCACGATTTCAACAACCTTCTAACGATTATTCGCGGCAACGCGGACATCCTGGCGGATCGCGAAGGCGCCGACTATCTTCAAAAGCGCTGCGTGGATCAAATTCGTAATGCGTCGGGGCGCGCGGTTTCCATGACACGGCAACTGCTGGCGTTCAGCCGGATGCAGGTGCTCCAGCCGCGCGTGCTCGATCTAAACACGATTGTTTCCGAGATGGGCAAGATGCTGCCGCGATTGATCGGCGAACACATCGAATATTTCTATGCGCCGGAGCCGAAGTTGGCGCCCGTGCTCGCGGATCCCGGCCAATTGGAACAGGTGATCCTGAATCTCGCCGTGAATGCGCGAGATGCCATGCCCGGCGGCGGCAAACTCACGGTGCGCACGCGCAACGTGATCATCAACGAGCGCGACGCCAGCCTGCGCCCTCCGATGACGTCCGGGAACTACGTGCTTCTCTCCATCACCGACACCGGCCACGGAATTGACGCCGAAACGAAATCGCATATTTTTGAGCCGTTCTTCACGACCAAGGCCGCCGGCCAGGGCACCGGCCTCGGCCTCGCCACCGTTTACGGCGTGGTGAAGCAGAGCGGCGGCTTCGTCTGGGTTGAAAGCGCGCCGGGCAAAGGCGCGACATTCGAGATTTATCTGCCGCGATCGGCGAAAAGCATAATGGAGGCGGACATCGACGCGGCGGCCTCCCCGTCGCCCGGAGGCAGTGAGACGATTCTGGTGGTCGAGGATGAAGAGGGCGTGCGGCAATTGGCATCGCTATTCCTCGGCGAAAAAGGTTATCGCGTGCTGCAAGCGAGTAACGGAGCCGAAGCTCTTGAAGTGGCAGCGCGGCACGCCGGCGCGATCCATCTGGTGCTGAGCGATATGGTGATGCCGCGGATGAGCGGCCGAGAGATGGTTGAGGAGCTGAAGGAAGTCCGGCACGGGACGAAATTCCTGTTCATGACCGGGTACGCCGAATATCTGGGGAATCGGAGTGGGCACGAAGGTGTGGCCGGCCCTGAGGAAATCGCGATTATTCAAAAGCCGTTTTCAAAGCAGTCGCTGCTGGAAAAAGTTCGAGAGACCCTGACGGCCAATTCCGTTGTGCAACTTACCTGGTCGGCGCCGGAGCGAATCGATTGAGACCTAAGCGTTCCGCATTCTGGGTGAAGCGAGCGCGCACTCGGCTTAGGAGAAAGAAGGCAAACATGCGAGGCGCGAGAAGCAACGTGGTGATGCTGGCCGTCATCGCCGGCATTTCGCTGTTGGGCGCGCGGCCGATTCTCGCTCAGAGCGCCGCGGGCTCAACCTCGTCGTCACAGGCGCAGCCGGGCCCGGGCGCAAACCAGGACGCCAACATTCAAAGCTTGACCGCAATCGTGCAGCAGTTGCAGAGCCAGGTGCAAAAACTGAGCACGCAACTGGACGCAATGCGCGAAGAGGAGCAACAGGCCCGTGAAGATGCGGGCGCGCTGCGCAAAGAACTGGATGACGCGAAATCCAAGCTGGCTTCGCTGACCGGCGCGCCCGCCGGCCTACCAACGGCCAGTCCGGCGCCGGCGGCGACTCTAGCAATGTCTGCGCCCGCCCCCGATCCCGCTGGCTATTCCAACGATCAGAGCACGGACACTCCGCAGCAAGTTCCGCAAGCAGCTGCGCCTTCGAACAGCGAGGACCAAATCGCGCGGATCCAAGAAGACCAGCAGCTCACCAGCGCCGAAATCAAGGAACAAAGTCAGACGAAGGTTGAAAGCGGTTCAAAATACAGGCTGCGGCTTTCGGGAATTGTACTGCTGAACTTATTTTCTAATCGCGGAGCCGTGGACAACATCGATTTCCCGGAGATCGCCGAGGCGCCTTATCCCAACGGGACGAATTCGACGTTCGGCGGATCGCTGCGCCAGTCTCAGATCTCGCTTGCGGCGTTCGGGCCGAACATTGCGGGCGCGCACACCAGCGCGAATATCACTTTCGATTTTGCCGGGGCGATTCCGGAAGTGCCGAACGGCGCAGTCACCGGTCTGGTTCGGCTGCGGACGGGAACGATTCGTTTCGACTGGGCCAATACGTCGATCATCGCCGGTCAGGACGCTCTTTTCATCGCGCCGCTCAGCCCGACTTCTTTCGCGACGCTTGCCGTGCCTCCGCTCTCGTACGCCGGCAATCTGTGGAGTTGGGCGCCGCAAGTCCGCATCGAGCACCGATTCAATTTCTCGAACGGCTCGAAAGTCCTGGCGCAAGCGGGAATTCTCGATCCCCTCTCCGGTGACGTGCCGTACGAGCAATTCGCCCGCGACCCCACATTCGGAGAGCAGTCCGGGATGCCTGCGATTGCGGCGCGAGTCGCGTGGAGCCACGCCACCGCCCAGGATCGGAGCGTGACGCTTGGATTCAGCGGTTACTACAGCCGCGAGGGTTGGGGCGACGGGCGATACGTGGACGCCTGGGCCACCATCATGGATCTGACCGTGCCACTCACGCGAAGATTCGAGTTGACGACCCAATTCTATCGCGGACAGGCGGTCGCCGGGCTTGGCGGCGGAATCGGCCAAAGCGTACTGTGGAACGGCTCGCTGACAGACCCTTCGACGAAAGTCGTGGGCCTCGATTCCGTGGGCGGTTGGGCGCAGATCAAATTCAAGGCCACGCCGAAGATCCAATTGAACGCGGCGCTGGGCGATGACAATCCGTTCGCCCCGGAGTTGCGCGAGTATTATTGGAACACGGGATATTACGGCTCTGCGCTGTCGAGGAATTTTAGTCCGTTCTTTAATGTCATTTATCGGCCTCGCTCGGACGCGCTTTTTTCGCTCGAGTATCAGCGCCTGAAAACCTACACCTTGGATAGCACCGCGAACAGCTCGAACCACGTCGACTTGAGCATGGGGTACATTTTTTGATGCGCAGAGAAAATATTGTGCGCCACCTTCTAGCGATTCTGATTTTGTTCGCTCTGTGCGCTGGCCTTGCCTCCAGACCAGCAAGAGCCCAGTCGAACGCCGTTACGGCGACCGTTGACGTTCGGTCCGCCGCTACGGGAAGCACGAATCCCAAACCCGGGGCCCCGAGCGATGCCTCCGGAGTGGTGGTCTGGCTCAAGCCGCTCGACGCCACGACGCCGCTTCCCGCACCGAACCAAACCGGCCATCCGAGACCGCAGATCGCGCAGCACAACAAGATGTTCGAGCCGCATCTGCTGGTCGTTCAGGCCGGCACGGTAGTGGATTTTCCGAACCGCGATCCCTTCTTCCACAACGTCTTCTCGTTGTTCGATGGAAAGCGATTCGATCTCGGCCTTTACGAAGCCGGCGCCACGAATTCGGTGCGCTTCGATCGTGTCGGCGTCAGCTACCTTTTCTGCAACATCCATCCGGAAATGAGCGCGGTGGTAGTTGCGGTGGATACGACCTACTTTGCTGTTTCGGATGCGTCGGGCGCGGTGACGGTTACAAACGTGCCTGCCGGCCGATACGAACTGCACGTTTGGTATGAGCGCAGCCTTCCCGAAGATCTGACGAAGCTGACGCGGGTGGTGCGCATATCCGATTCCGCGCACGACCTCGGCGCAATTTCCGTGTTTGCAAACCCGAACTTCACCTCAGCACATGAAAATAAGTACGGCGAGGACTACGTTCCTCCTCCCGCCGACGGCTACGGGAATCCCTAGTCAAGCACGCTGCGTTCTATCCCGTCTTCTGCGCATCACCGCCGACCGTGCGGTAAGCGCGCACCAAAGATGCGGGAATAGGGTACGGCCCCCATTGAGTTCCGCGTAATTAGGCGCGCCAACACGTCCTGAAGGCGACGCGTCGATAATCGTTACCTCTGAGGTGGCGCGCTTCCCGGCGGCGAAACGGCCGGCTTTGGAGCGCTAGGCGGCGGGGTTGGAGCAGTGACTGGTGGCGCGGCCGAGCCAGGTGATTCTTCGCCACCTTCGGTGGGGGCACTGTCCGGTGTATCGACTTTCACAGTCCTGGTGAGAGCCAACTGCTCAAGCGGCACGACGTTCGGGAAATCCTCGACGGGCTGGTTGGCCAACGCGGACTTCATGAATTCGAGCCAAATGGGCAGCGCGGCCATGGCGCCGGTTTCCTTCTTCCCGAGCGATGTCTGCTTATCGTCGTAGCCGACCCATACGCCCGTTGTGAGTTGCGGAGTGAACCCGATGTACCACGCGTCGGTGAAATTGTTGGTCGTGCCGGTTTTGCCGCCGGTGGGGCGGCCGAGCGCAAGCGCCGCCTGCCCGGTGCCCATCTTCACCACATCCTCGAGCATCGCCACCATGGTGCGCGCGACGTCGGGCGGGATCACGTCATGCACTTCGGGCCGATTCTGCTCGAGCAGCGCGCCGTCGTACGACGCGACTTTGCGGATCATGTGCGGATCGATGCGCACGCCATCGTCGGGAAAAACGCTGAAGGCCGAAGTGTGCTCCAAAAGATTCAAGTCCGCGGCGCCGAGCGCCAGCGGTAGATACGGCGGCAAGGGGCTGGTGATGCCGAAGCGGCGCGCGAGCGCGATCACATTTGAAATTCCGACTTTCTCCATCAGCTTCACGGCCGGTACGTTGCGCGATCCGGCGAGCGCGCGGCGGAGCGTGATCAGGCCCTCGAATTTTTCGTCGTAATTGTGCGGCGCATAGACTTGGCCGCCGCTCATGGTGCTGTAAGGCTCGTCAAGAATTGTGTCGAACGGATCGGCGCCGGCCTCGAACGCGGCCGAATAGACGTAGACCTTGAACGAGCTGCCAACCTGACGCTCCGCTTGAATGGCGCGATTGAATTTTGATTGCGCGAAATCGTAGCCGCCGACCATAGCTTTGATCTCGCCGGTCGGATTATCGATCGCGAGGAGCGCGGCTTGCGGACCGGGATCCTGTTCGAGCGTGACCTTGGCCGTGCCGTCGGCCAGACTCACGATGTGCACCATGGCGATGTCGCCGACTTTCAGCAACGTGGCCGGAGATTTCCGGCCGGTCCACGCGAAATCGGCGGGCACAAGCGTCGCGTGGTAAGGACCGATCTTGATGACTGCCGCCTTATCGTCCACGGCCATCACCAGGCCGTTCACGTAAGCACCCGGCACGAGTTCGCCGTGCCAATCGTCGTCGTCGTAAGCGGCGAGCGTGCTGCGATTGTCAGTGATAATGTTGTCCAGGTGGCCGCGCCAGCCGTGCCGCCGGTCGTAGGTGTGCAAGCCATCGCGCACGGCCTGATTGGCGGCGCGCTGCATCGCAACGTTCAGCGTGGTGTAGACGCGCAAGCCGCGCGTGTCCACCGTTTCGGTTCCGTAGGCGCCTTCGAGGTATTTGCGGATTTCTTCGACGAAGTAAGGCGCGAGGTCGTCGCGCGGCACTTCGAGATTTAGACCCATGGGCTGAGCCATGGCGCTTTGCGCCGCGGCGTCACTGATCTTGCCGAGCTCGGCCATGCGCTGCAGCACAAGATTGCGGCGATCGAGCGACTTTTGCGGATGCAGGATCGGCGAATATCCGGGGCCGCGGATCAGCCCCGCGAGCGTGGCGGCTTCCGGCAACGTCAATTGGCCGATCGGCTTTCCGAAATAATATTCGGAAGCGGCCTCGAAGCCGTAATTGCCGTGCGCCAGATAAATTTGGTTGCAGTACATCGTCAGAATTTGTTCCTTGGTGTAGTGGCGCTCGATCTGCAGCGCCAGAAGCGTTTCCTGAGTCTTTCGGCGGAAGCTGCGGTCGGCGCGATTGAGGAAAAGCGTGCCCGCCAGCTGCATGGTAAGCGTACTCGCGCCTTCTTCGACGCGGCCGTGGATCAGATCTTTCCACGCAGCGCCGGCGACGCGCGTGAAGTCCACGCCCCAGTGCTCCTCGAAGTGCTGATCTTCAGTCGAGAGGATGGCGTCCTTGAGGACCGCGGGGATCTGGTCGTAGGTGATCAGGATGCGGCGCTGCACCGAGAACGTGCCGATCAATTGCCCGTCATCGGCGTAAAGCTCGGTGACCACGTTGGGCTGGTAATCCTGGAGCGCGTGGATTTCAGGCAGGTCGCTTGAATAGACAAAGATGAGTCCCGCGATGGCGCCGGCAGAAATTGCGAGGATCAGGAGAACGGCGAAGGTGAGCCGCACGGCGAGCTTGCGTCCGCGCAGACGCAGCGTGATCGGAGGAAGCGGATCCATCGAGATCGATCATAACATTGCGCTCCGCGCATTTCGGTCTATCTCGGACTGGGTGTGCAACGCGGCTGCCACCCGGCCGACCGGCCAGACGATGGCCGGCGCGGCTGCCTGAACTTGATATGGGTGGACAAGAGAATATGGCGGGAGTATGGTCGCCGCAAGAATTGAGGGTCAGAAGTGCATTTTCCGCAATCTGTGCCGCTAGCAAGCGCACAGCCGTAATTGCAAAATCCGGTTCGCGGCGAGGTTGCTGCACTCGGCTCGGTGGATCGCGCTCGCCGATCGATTGAGCCACGTTAAAACACTCGAATGGTGGCCTGAAACAATCTGCGAGAGGGCCGCAACTTTCCCACAACTGCCGGGTTGAGGGTATCACGCGAAGTATCGGCTTCTGTCGACAGGGGGTTTCCGTGCATCGTTCACTGCTCCCGCTTGTGGCCGTTTTGGTTTTCGGTGTGGCATCGGGCTGTTCGAGCGGCGGCAACGGGGAACAGGCGCCCCCGCCGGTCCCAGGCGTCACGGTCTTTGCTCCGGCGTCAACGGTGACGGCCGGCGCGTCCGTGCAGCTGACGGCCACGATCACGGACCTAACGAATCCGACAACGCCGGTCTGGGACGTCAACGGAATCGTGAACGGAAATGCCACGGTTGGCACAATTAGCGCCTCAGGCCTGACTGCCGAGTACACGGCTCCCGCGCCATTGCCGACGCCAAACAATCCAGTAGAGATTCACGCCACAGTCATGTCCGGTGTGCAGCCTTTCGTCGGAACGGCCTCCGAAACGCTGGTTAGTTTCGGACTGGCGCCGGCCGCGGCGGATCGATTTCTCGAGCAATCCACATTCGGCCCCACGCCGCAGCTTGTCACTTTGGTTTCCGAAACGGGAGAGTCGGAATTTCTTTCGAGTCAATTGGCCACGCCGCCCACGCTGTTTGCCGATCCGGCGGACACGGAAACGAACAATGGTCCCTTGCAGCAGCGGTATTTCATCGAGCTCGCGACCGCGCCCGATCAGCTGCGGCAACGCGTGGCGTTTGCCTTGGGGCAGATTTTTGTGATTTCGAGCACCACGATCAATACGCCGCAGGCCTACACGCCGTATTTGAATACTCTCGAAACCGACGCGTTCACGAATTACCGGCAGATTATGGAAGACGTTACGCTCTCGCCCGCCATGGGCCACTACTTGGACATGGTGAACAACGACAAGCCCACGGCGACGACGCACGCCGACGAGAATTACGCGCGCGAGCTGATGCAGCTGATGTGCCTCGGCGAAAATCTGATCAATAACAACGGTTCGCCCCAACTCGATGGCAGCGGAAACCTGATTCCCACTTATTCGGAAACGCAGATCGACGCATTTTCGAGAGCCTACACCGGCTGGACGTATCCGACGATGCCGAACGCAACTTTGGAGAAGCACAATCCCGCCTATTGGACGGGACCCATGGTGCCGTTTGAGACCAATCACGACGAGGCTGTGAAGCAGTTACTCACGTATCCTGGCGCGGTGTCAGGTGGTCTGCTTCCAGCGAACCAAACGGCGGAACAGGACCTCGAGGGCGCGCTGGACAATGTTTTCAATCATCCGAATTTGCCGGCGTTCGTTTCCATGCGATTGATCCAGCATCTGGTCACGAGCAATCCGAGTCCGGCTTACATACAGCGTGTGGCAAACGTCTTCATCAACAACGGATCGGGCGTGCGCGGCGATATGACGGCGGTGATTACCGCGATTCTGATGGATCCGGAAGCGCGACAGAACGATGATCCCAGCGTCGCGGAGACTTCCGGGTTCGGGCATCTGCAGGAACCGATTCTCTACATCACCGGCTTGCTGCGGGAATTCGGCGCCACGACCGATGGCTCGAATTTGACGAACCAGGGCACCGACATGGGCCAGACCGCGCTGACTCCGGGAAGTGTATTCAACTTCTACTCGCCGCTCTACGTGATTCCGGGAACGACGCAGTTGGGACCGGAATTTCAGATTTTGACGACCGCGACGACGTTGGCTCGGGCGAACTTTGCAAATTCATTTGTATTTGGCACGGGGCTCGGCACTGGCGCAACTGTCAGCTTTGCGAGCTACGGAACCCAGGCGTCGAATCCGACAGCGTTGCTTGCCACGCTGAACACACTGATGCTGCACGGAACCATGTCCGCATCCATGCAGAGCAGCATCCTGACGGCGATGCAGACCGTGCCGAGCGGCGCGAATCAAGCGCTGACGCAGGCGGAAACGGCGATCTATCTGATTGCAACTTCTTCGGAATATCAGGTGCAGTACTGAAATTGGGCCCAGCATGGTCGCGGGAGCGTGAACATGTTTGACAAGAACAGACTGACGCGCAGAGATTTTGTCCGCATGGGCTGTTGCACCGCCGCGTCGTTCGGCCTTTCGGCCGCGCTCGGCAGACTGAACTTGATTCAGGCCTACGCGGCCGGCCCGGCGACGGAGTATCGCGCGCTGGTATGCATTTTTCTTTTCGGCGGCAACGACAGCAACAATCTGGTCGTGCCGAACGACACCGCCGGATATGCGAACTACCTGAAATATCGCGCCAATCTGGCGCTCGCGCAGAACACGTTATTGCCAATCGTCTCGAAGACCAATCAGGCTTCCGGGCAAGTGGACTATGGGCTGCATCCGGAGCTGACGAATTTGCAGGGCCTGTTTTCCGGCGGGCAGCTCGCGTTGATCGCGAATGTCGGAACGCTGGCTCAGCCGCTCACGCAGGCGCAATATCTGGCGGGGGGATCTGCGCTGCCGCTAAATCTTTTTTCGCATTCGGACCAGCAGGCGCAATGGCAGACGGCGGAGTTCACGACAATCGGCAACGGAAGTAGCGGCTGGGCCGGGCGCACGGCCGACAAACTACAGTCGCTGAATGCGGGCGCAACATTTCCTCCCATTGTTTCTGTGGCGGGCGGTGCAATTCTGTGCACGGGCGAGCAGACACAGCCGTACGCCATGAGCCCGGGATCGACCCCGGGGCTATCGGGATACAACGGCACGGTGGCGGAAAACGCGCGCCTGGTTTCGTTTCAACAATTGCTCACTTTGGATTCAGGGCTTTCCCTGGTGCAGGATACAAGCTCGGTGATGACGCAATCGCTGGAGGAGAGCGCGGTGCTCTCCGCGGCGATCAAGGGTTTGCCCGCGCTGCAGACGGCATTTCCAACGACCTCGATCGGCGCGCAATTGAAGCAAGTGGCGCAGATTATTCAGGCGCGGTCGTCGCTCGGACTGTTGCGGCAGATTTTCTTCTGTTCGCTCGGCGGATTCGATACGCACAGCGGCCAATTGCCGACGCAATCCAATTTGTTTTCGCAGCTCGATCCGGCCATGGCCGCGTTTTACGATTCGACGGTCGAGCTGGGCCTGCCGCAGCAAGTCACCGCGTTCACGCTTTCCGATTTCAACCGGACATTTCAACCCGGAACGAATGCCGGCACCGATCACGCTTGGGGCGGGAACCACATGATTCTGGGCGGGGCTGTGCAGGGTGGCGACATCTACGGCCAATTCCCGGTGCTCGTGCCGGGCAGCCCGAACGACGTGGGCACGAACGGCCGCTGGATTCCGACAACTTCGGTAGATCAGTATGGCGCGACGCTCGCGACGTGGTTCGGCGTCGCAGCTTCGGATTTGCCGTATATTTTCCCGAACCTGCCGAATTTCACGACGCCGACGTTGACGTTCATGGGATGAACTGCGATGTTTGGCGGGCGATTCGCGTCTAAGCGGATTGCCGGGCGCGAGCACGACGGTGCGCGAGGAATGCCAGCACCGTTAAGACGATTGACGCGGCGAGGAAACCCGAGTCGCGCACGATTGTGAACTTCGTAAGCGGCTCATTCGTGCCGAAGCAGCCGCAATTGATTTCCAAGCGCATCGAGTACGCGCGCACAATCGCGTAGACGAGCACCACCAAGAGCGCAGACACACCGGCCGCGGCCCAGCGAACCCACAGACCCAGGATAAGCATCGCGCCCAAAACCAGTTCAACCCACGGAAGCGCGCGGGCTACGAGCTCGACGCCTGATTCCGACAGCATGTGGTAGGAATCGACGGACATGGCGAAAAGCATCCAGGGATTTCGCAGTTTGGTGTACGCGGCGTACACGAAGACCGCGCCCATCGCGAGGCGGCCGATGAGAACGAGCCACCGAATAACCCGGTCCATCGCGATGCGAGGGTTCCGAGCGGCGTCGCCGGACGAAATCGGATCAGTGGGCAAGCAAGAAATCCAGATATTGCTTCATGAGCGTGTAGGTGACGCCGCCGGGCGGCAGCGCTTGCACGGTGCCGTGGGAGGTCACGAAGATGCTCGGAGTCTGCTCAACATCCTTCGAGCGGCCGAGCGCGAGATCGGCGTCGATGGCGGCGTCGAGTTGCGGACCGTCCTGTTGATAAATCGTCTCGACCTTTTTCATTTCAGCCGGCGAGAGAACCTCGGCGAGCATAGGTTCAATCTTTCCGGTCGCGCCCCAATCTTCCTGCTTGTCGAAAAGCGCCTGTTCAACCGACTCGAACACGCCCGCGGCCGCGGCGGCGTTGGCCCAGCGCGCGGCGTCATGCGAGTAAGCGTGCATGCTCAAGGGAAAATCGTGGTGAACCACGAAGACTTTTCCGGTCGAAACGTAATTGTCGATCACCTGACGCAATGTGTTCCGATAAAAATTGCCGCACGCGGGACATTGAAAGTCACTGAACTCGTCAATGCGAATGGGGGCGCTCGACGAGCCGAGCGATTTCGCGGCCGTCAGAGATTCCGGCGTAATATGCATCTGGGCCGGCGCAGCGGCTGTCGCCACAAGCGCGGCGCCGGCAATCAAACCTGCAACCAAGAAGAAACCGATTCGTCTCAACACGACCTCCTGTGAGCTGTGCGGCGCGCAGACGTTTGAAGCTGCCGTCTGGATTGGATGCGAATCAGTGCGCAAGCAGGTAGTCCAAATATTGCTTCATAAGCGTGTAACTCACACCGCCGGGCGGGAGCGGTTGGGTGGTGCCGTGGGAAGTGACAAAGATGCTCGGCGTGCCCGAAACACTTTTCGCGTGACCCAAAGCAACATCGGCTTGAACCGCTGCGTTGAGCTGATCGCCCTGCCGCTGATAAATCAGCTCAACCTTTTTCATTTCGGGAGCCGAAAGAACCCCAGCGAGCACCGGCTCAATCTTTCCCGTGGCTCCCCAATCGTCCTGCTTTGCAAAGAGCGCCTGTTCGACCGTCTCGAACTCGCCCGCGGCGGCCGCGGCGTTGGCCCAGCGCGCGGCGTCAAGAGAGTGCGGATGGAGTGGAAAATCGTGATGGACGACAAGCACCTTTCCGGTGGAGACGTAATTATCGATTACCAGGCGCAGGGTTCCCTGGTAGAAGCTGCGGCACATAGGACACTCGAAGTCGCTGAACTCGTCGATGCGAATCGGCGCGCTCGACGAACCGAGCGACTTCGCTGCCGTCAGTGATTCCGGCGTGATCCGCGTCTGCGCCGGAGTGGCACCGGCTGCCAGCCCAACCCAAGCCAAAAATCCCACCAAGGAATAGAATGCGAACCGTTTCAACGGGCCCTCGCGGCGCCCGCACATTTATTTTTGTCGGCGGGCCGAAGTATTGTACTCAACTTACGGCGGAGCGCACCATTTATAGCGTGACGGATGTGTGCGGCGCGATTCGTTGATAACCAAGCAATCCCCGCAGATCCGTCTCTCATAGGTTGGATGCGAGGACGAGGCCCTCAGCGAACGTCGGTGAACGATCGATTCGGCTTTGCAGTTGACGATTGCGTCCGTCGTGGCAGCACGAGCGACACGACGAGGCAGTACCGGGTAAGGCACGGAGGAGGTATAGCCTCTCTCGGAGTGTCACCGTAAGGCACTCATAATGCGGTAGATAGATAACACACAAAAATCTTGACAATGGAACACTCAAGGTTTATCATGGTGGCTCCAGTGGGACCGCGTGGGCCTCGACTTTGACCTGCGCGGGCCTTGATGACATCCATATCAACGGGCAAGGATCGCCAAGGGCGGCCCAACACACATCCCGAGGAGTTATTAAAATGAGCAAGATTATCGGTATCGACCTAGGCACTACAAATTCCGTTGTGGCGGTAATGCAGGGCGGTGAGCCGGTGGTAATCCCCAACCAGGAAGGTGGCCGGACAACGCCTTCGGTTGTGGCCGTCACCAAGAGCGGCGAACGCCTGGTCGGGCAAGTGGCCAAGCGCCAGGCGGTGACCAACCCGGAAAACACGGTCTATTCAATTAAGCGGTTCATGGGCCGGCGTTTCGATGAGGTGACGGAAGAAGCCAAGCGCGTGCCCTACAAGGTTGTGAAGGGGCCGCACGACGATGCGCGCGTCGAGATTTTCGGCAAGAGCTACAGTCCGCCGGAAATTTCCGCGATGATTCTGCAGAAACTCAAGACGGCTGCTGAAGATTTCCTGGGCGAGAAGGTCACGAAAGCCGTGATCACGGTTCCCGCGTACTTCAACGATGGCCAGCGCCAAGCCACCAAGCAGGCCGGCGAAATCGCGGGGATGGAAGTCCTGCGCATCATCAACGAGCCGACCGCCGCGGCATTGGCGTACGGTCTCGACAAGAAAAAAGACGAAACCATCGCGGTGTACGATTTGGGCGGCGGCACCTTCGACATTTCGATCCTGGAAGTGGGCGAAGGCGTGGTCGAAGTGAAATCCACGGCCGGCGACACGCACTTGGGCGGCGACGACATCGATCAGAAGATCATCGAGTGGATGGTCGCCGAATTCAAGAAGGACCAGGGCATCGACGTCAGCAAGGACCGCATGGCGATTCAGCGCCTGAAGGAAACCGCTGAAAAAGCCAAGATCGAGCTTTCGCAGGTTCAAGAGACGGAAATCAATTTGCCGTTCTTGACTGCGGACGCTTCCGGGCCAAAGCATTTGCAGATCAAGCTGACGCGAGCAAAGCTCGAGCAATTGATGGAAGATTTGCTGCAGCGCACGGTCGGTCCCGTGAAGCAAGCGATGGCAGACGCTCAGGTAACGCCGGACATGATCAACGAAGTCGTGCTGGTGGGCGGCTCGACGCGCATACCGCGCGTGCAGCAGATCGTGAAGGATCTATTCGGCGGCAAGGAACCTCACAAGGGCGTGAATGCCGACGAAGTGGTCGCCGTGGGCGCCGCGATTCAGGGTGGCGTGCTGGGCGGAGAAGTGAAGGACATCCTGTTGCTCGACGTGACGCCGCTTTCGCTGGGCGTTGAGACGTTGGGCGGCATCATGACCGTGCTGATTCCGCGCAACACCACGATTCCCACGCGGAAGTCGGAAACGTTTTCAACCGCGGCGGACAATCAGCCGTCGGTGGAAATCCACGTGTTGCAGGGCGAGCGCAAGACGGCGCCCGACAACCGCACGCTGGGCAAATTCCACTTGATGGGAATTCCGCCGGCGCCGCGCGGCCTGCCGCAGATCGAGGTGACGTTCGATATCGACGCGAACGGCATACTGAACGTTTCGGCGAAGGACATGGCCACGAGCAAGGAACAAAAAATCACGATCACTGCAACGACCGGTCTTTCCAAGGACGAGGCCGAGAAGATGCGCACCGACGCCGAAGCGCATGCCGAAGACGACAAGCGCAAGCTGGCGGAAATCGAGGCGCGCAATCAACTCGACAATCGCGTCTACCAGACCGAGAAGCTGCTGCGAGAAAACCGCGAGAAGTTGGCCGAAGGCGACGCGAAGAGCGTCGAAGAGGCGCTCGAGAAAGCCAAGTCCGCGCTGGCGGGCGGAAATCTCGAGTCCATCGAAGCGGCCAATAAGGAACTCGAAGCCGCTTCGCACAAGGTGGCCGAGGTTCTCTACAGCGCGGCGAAGGCGCCGGGTGCGGGTGGCGCGGGGAGTGCTCCGGGCGCGGGCGGTGCAGCCGGCGCGCCGGGACCCGAGCCGAAGAAGCCCGGCGAAGGCGACGTGATTGACGCGGAGTACGTGGACGTGGACGACACAAAGCAGCCGAACTAACCTGCCAAGGCGCGCCGGCCGGAGAGATTCGGCCGGCGCGCCTTGCACTTACTTACACACCAAGATTCGCACAGGAGACTACGGTTGAGCGCAACCGAAGGGATTCGCCGCACGGGGCCGCCGCAAGCAGTTCAGAAGTTACGCGAAAGCTTTTACATGGTTCAGGTGAATCTCACCGAAGTGCCCAGTGCGGATTGGAAGCGATTATTTTACGAGACGCAGATTACGCCTCCTGCGGATTTCCATCCGCGGTCGATTGAAATGAGCGGACAGACGCTGCGCTTTCGTTCCGACGGGGCGAGCGTCGAAGCAAAAATCGGATGGGTGGACCGCTGGATCGCGCGAGCCAACGAAAAGGAAGCTTCCATGGGGCCGCGCCTCGATGAGGAGCGCAAGCGCCGGCGCGAAGAACACGGTCGCGAGCAGCAGGAACTTTCCGAATGGACCGAGCGCTGGGCCAAGATTTGAAATTTTAGAGCAGAAGCCCGCCGTGGCGGGCGAGACACACGATGCCGACAGCAGCCAAACAGGATTACTACGAGACGCTGGGCGTTTCGCGCAAGGCGACGCAGAAGGAGATCCGCGCCGTCTATCGCAAGCTCGCGCGCAAATATCATCCCGACCTCAATCCAGGCGACAAATCCTCGGAAGAAAAATTCAAGCAAGTCCAAGAAGCCTACGACGTTCTCTCGGACGCGAAAAAACGCCAGGAGTACGACCAGTTCGGCTTCGAGCCCGCGGGCGGCGGCGCCGCTGCGCCGGGGGGCCCGCCGGAAGGCGTGCATTTTGATTTCGGCGGTTTCGATTTCGGGTCGGGCCAGGGCGGCGCGAGTTTTCGCGATCTGTTCAGCCAGGTTTTTCGCGGCGGCGGCGCGGGGGCGCGCGCGGAGATCGATCAGGAGCAGGGGACCGACCTTGAATACCAGGTGGACATCACTTTCTGGGAAGCAATGCGCGGCACGGTTCGCAAACTGACGGTCGCGCGTCTGGAGACTTGTCCGACGTGCCACGGGGCGGGAACGATCGGGCAGCCGCAAGTCTGCTCGGTGTGCGGCGGGACGGGCCAGGTGACGCAGACTTCGGGCAAGATGCGCTTCAATTTGACATGCACGCGCTGCGGCGGCAGCGGGCGCATTCCCACGGTCTGCAAAACGTGCGGCGGCGACGGACGCGTGCGCCGCGCGGAGACGCTCGACGTGCGCATTCCGGCGGGCGTGTCGACCGGCTCGCGCGTGCGCGTGGCGGGACGCGGAAACGCAGGCACCGGCGGAGCGCCTGCCGGCGATCTCTACATAATCACCGACGTGCAGCCGCATCCTTATTTCGACCGGCGCGGCGACGATCTCTACACCGTCGTGCCCATTACGGTGACCGAAGCTTCGCTGGGCGCGAAGATCGAGGTGCCGACGCTCGATGGCCGCTCGCTGCTGCGCGTTCCGCCGGGCACGAATAGCGGACAGAAGCTGCGCATGCGCGAAAAGGGAGTGCCCAGCGTGCGCACGCCTGGAAAACGCGGCGACCTCTACGTAGAGTTGCAAGTGGTGGTGCCGAAACCGGTGGATGAGAAAGTGCGGAATCTTTTGCGCGAGCTTGCGAAACTTGATACAGAAGATCCGCGGCACGATATTTTCACGCGCGCCGGGGCGTAAAGCGCTGCCATGGTTAAGACCGCTCCAACACGAAAGAAGAAAGCGCGCGCCGGGTACATGATTTCGGCGGTCGCGGAACTGTACAAGCTGCATCCGCAAACGCTGCGCTTGTACGAGCGCGTCGGCCTGCTCAAGCCTTCGCGGTCGCAGGGGAATACGCGGCTTTACACGGATTCCGATCTCGAGCGGCTCGAAGTGATCCTCACGCTGACGCGCGAAATGGGCGTGAATCTGGCCGGGATCGAAGTTGTGCTGAATATGCGCGAGAAAATGGCGGAGATGCAGCGACAGATGGAAACATTCGCGGCGTTTGTGCAGCAGGAATTGTCGCGCGGGATGCGAACGGTAAATGAACCACAGGCGCGATCGGCGCTGGTGCGCGTTCCTCCGCCGAAAGTGATTCGCGTACACAAGACCGTGCCAGAGAAATCTGCCGAAAAGAACCCCAGAGAAATCGTTTGACGAATCGCACGGAATCTCCGCACATCCAATCGTTTTAGAAGGAGGGTGCGAGATGCATATTGCGTACCTCGTGTTCACAATTGTTTTCGCGCTTCTGCTGGTGCTTTCCGGCGCCGGAAAAATTCGGCGCGACCCGCGTCAACTGAAGGTGATCCACGAGATCGTCGGCGTTCCGTTGAAATATTTTCCGTTCCTGGCTGGTTGCGAATTCGCCGGCGCGTTGGGTTTAGTGGCTGGGATCGGGTGGCCGGCGCTGGGAATCGCGGCGGGGACCGGTGTTGTTCTCTACTTCGTGGGCGCGGTTGTGTCACACCTGCGGGTTGGCGATTTCAAGGGCATCGGAAGCGCGGCGTTCATGCTGGTGCTCGCGGCGATTGCACTTGCGTTGCGCGTCGTGACTTACCGGCCAGGAATTCGGCTCTAGATGTCGATGGCCACGACTTCGTGGTCCAGAATCGACGGCACGGTTAGGGTGAGATTTTCTCCGTGGTTCTGAGCGAGCGCGTCTACGTTTCCAACTAAGAGATGAACCTTTTTCGCGCTGACTCCGGCGGGCAGGCGGATGTTCACGCTTTGCGCGCCGACCGGAATGAAATCCCGGAAGGGCCCTTTCATGGTCATCGGATTCGTCAAATTCACGAGGTGAATGACGATTGAATCGGGATTGCGCCACGCGGTCACCTCGATGACGCCCGGGCCGCTAACTTCGACCATCGGGGTTTCGTTCGTGGCCCACTGGACTGTGTTGCGAAGTATTTTGAAGTGATCGAGCGCAAGCACTTCCCAGAACGTGCGATCGATATCCCACGGGAAATAGGCGACGCGGCCGGCCGCGGCGCCTGCGCCATCGCGGAGATAAACACAGGCGATATTTGTTTCTGCCACGCGCGGATAAACTTTCTCCATCGGCAAATCGGGATAGCTCGGGATCAGCGTCAGCGGGAACGGCGCGAACTGCGCGCGCGGTTCCACTTCGAGGCGCCACACTCCGTTGATGATGCGTGGGGCGTCTTCGAGGCCTGTGAATAATGGATTGCCGCTCGCGGCAACGTGTTCCAGACGAATGTAAGAATTATGCATCGGGCCTTCGCCGCGCCCCGTCCAACTCACTCCGAACAGATCGGCGAGTCCGAAATCCTTTCGGCGAACGCCCCATTTATCGTAAAGACTGGTTTCGTAAGTGGCGATCACGCTGCCGCCGCGCGCGACGACGGCGCGGAGCGCGTCGCATTGCGCGTCGCTGAGCGCGGCGATGTTCGGCAGGATCAGCGTCTTAAATTGGCCGACGTGCGCGGGATCGAGCAAGCGATCGTGCACCATCTCAAACGGAATGCGCGCTTCGACCAGAGCCTGGTACCAGCCGAGCGTGTAGTTTTCGACTTTCTCTTCAGCTTGATCGCCGCCGTAGAACCATGCCGTTTGCTGTGAATACACGAGTGCAACGCGCGCGAGCGGAGTTTCGTGGCGCATGTACGGCCCGGCGCTTTCGTGCCAGCGATAAATATCTTCGACAACGGGCAGCCATCGCGGATCGTGAAGTGTGCCGCTGAATTTGCTGAACCAGGGACGCATGCCGTTGGCGATTCCATCGAGAACCCAAATGCGAATCTCGGGAGCGGTTTGAACGCTGTCCTTCCAGCGCTCGGGTTCTTCGAGGCCGACGCTGAAAAGGCCGGCGACAGGTTTCGGGCCGAGCGCGGCGCGGTATTCCTTGGCATTTTTTCCGCAGGCCCACGGCGGCATCAGGCCGTGGCGGGCCTGGCGATCGGCGGCCAGCATGGCGGTGCGCTCGCCGATGGTTTTCATGTCGAGCGAACTCAGCGCGCCGCCGCCTGTGTTGGGGACAACGCAAGAATCAGGATTGATCTTGCGCACCGCGGCGTCCCATAGGCCCCAAAGATCGAACAGACGCTGCTGACGCCACAGAATGTAGGCGCGACGCGCGGGGTCTTGCGGACTCGTGTTGTCCGGACGCGGGAGATCGAAGCCGGAGGCTGCTTTGAAATTTTCTTGGCAATGCACGCAGTAGCACGGCCCGGAACCGTCCCAGCGATTGATGAAAATTCCGTCGACGCGATAGCGCGACATGATCTCTTCGTGCACTGCCGTCATGAACTCAAAATTGTAAGGACCAAGCCCGCACGTCACCCACATTTCAGGCGAGGCCCAGTGACGGCGCGGATTGCCCTGGGCGTCGACGGCGATCCAATCGGGATGCGCGGCTTTAACGTCGTCGTAAGTCGCGTGCGGATCGGTGCGCACAAGCACGGACATATCGAGCTTGCGGCAACCGGAGACGAGATCTCCGAGAACGTCGCGATCACCGAGCCAAGCGCTGCGATGATGAAATGGAATTTGAGTCGGATAGTACGCGACGCAGCCGCCGCCGCTGAGGCAGGCGGCGTCCGAGTGCGTGCGCTGAAAATAATCAAGCCAGAACGCGAGATCGTATTTGCCGGGATCGTCTTCAACGAGCGTGAGCTGTGCCCAGCGCGTCGGTTTATCGATCCACGACGGAGCGGCGGCCTGCAGCGCCGCGGCGCCGTCGGCGCCGGCAACTGGGCGCGGCGCGAACGGTGCGAGCGCGGCGACGGCGCCGGCGGCGGTGGTGGTTTTCAAAAATTCTCTGCGAGTAAAAGGTGGCATCGTCATGGGGCCATCCGCGGAAGTGCGTGTGTCGCTCAACTGCTCCGGCGGGAAGAGTATATGACGCAGCAGCGCGCTTTCCACAATCCGCTACAGTTTCCACATGCCGGCGCTCAATGCGCGTCTTGCGCGGTGCCGCGAGCGCGCCTATGCTGTCGACATGGCCGACGCGAATTGCAAACTGTGCGGCGGAAGCGGCTGGAAAACGGTGGAGCGCGTGGCAGCCGACGAACCGGCGCAGCGCGTGGCCCTCACCAGCGCTTCGGGCGCGGGAGTGGCGCCGGCGCGATCTCGCCTGGTGTGGGCGGTGCCGTGCGAATGCGCCGGCAGCGACCGCGCGGCGCGCGTGCTCGAGCGGGCGCGCATTCCGCAGCGCTATGCGCTCTGCGATTTCGATAATTTTGACACCGATTGGCCCTCGCAATACGACAGCATGCCGGAAGCGACCGCGTGGAATCGCAGCCTTGAGCAGGCGCGGCTGGTCGTCGGAACATTTGCGCGAGAATATCCGGCGGGCGATCAAGCGGGCCTGCTGTTGATGGGACCGTGCGGCGTCGGAAAAACGCATTTGGCGGTTGCCGCGCTGCGCCACTTGGTGCTGCGGGGGCACATCGGCCTTTTCTACGACTACCGCGAACTGCTGAAGGAAATTCAGGGAAGCTACAATTCGGCGAGCCAATCGACGGAGCTCGGCGTGCTCGAGCCGGTGCTGACCGCCGAAGTGCTGGTGCTCGACGACACCGGCGCCAGCACGCCTTCGCCGTGGGCGCTCGAGACGCTCGGCCACATTTTGAATACGCGCTACAACCAGCATCGCGTGACCATCCTGACGACCAACTATCCGGATGGACCTGCGCAATTGCCGGCTGCGGCGCGGCGTCGACCGGCCGCCGGGGCGAGCGCGCCGGCGATGACGGAAGAAACGCTGGGCGACCGGTTAGGGACGCGCATCCGCTCCCGGCTCTATGAAATGTGCCGCACGATCGAAATTAACGCTCCGGATTTCCGCCAGGCGAAATTCGCCGCCGGGCGCGCCCGTCCTTAAACGACGCTCGGAGATCCCAGTTTCACGCCGCGCTCGAAAAAATGCCCCCCGTCGCATTCGCGAATCGAGTATTTGAATCGAATTTGAGTTTTTCATCTGAAACTTCGCGGCTCGAGAGCGCGAAGCGCATTTGACTCGCGCGACCGCTGATGTAAACTTTGTGGGCTCGCCTGATGACCCGGGGGATCGGCGCGACGCTACCAGCACTTCGCCACAGGTTCGGGACTGGAGTTAACGCCCAAGTACGAACGGAAAATCTGAATGGCACAGATTTTTCACCGCAGCACGAATACCATATCGCGCCTCACGATCTACTTGAGTCTTGTACTTGCAGGCGTGCTCTTCACCGTGGGCTCGAGCATCGAGCGCTCGGGCTACGTTACGTCCGCGAACGTGGTCATCGAACAGCCCATTCCCTTCAGTCACAAGCATCACGTCGCGGACGACGGCATCGATTGCCGGTATTGCCACACCGGAGTTGAAACCTCTTCGTTTGCCGGAATTCCGCCCACCAAGACCTGCATGAATTGCCATTCGCTGCTGTTTAACGACAGCCCTTTTCTCGAGCCGGTACGCGAAAGCTATCGCACCGGAACGCCGATCCAATGGAATCGCGTGCACCAGCTCGATCAGTTCGCTTACTTCGATCACAGCATTCACATCGCGAAGGGCATCGGTTGTTTCACCTGCCACGGCGCCGTGGATCAGATGCCGCTGGTGCGCCAGGTGGCTTCGCTGCAGATGGAATGGTGCATCGACTGCCATCGCCAGCCGGAGAAATATCTACGGCCGAAAGATCAGGTGTTCAATATGTCGTACAAGGCCCCTTCAGATCAGATCGCGCTGGGGTTGCAGCTAAAGCAGGAATATCACATTCGCGATGCACGGGATTTGACGAGCTGCTCGACGTGCCACCGGTGAAACCGTGAACTGCAAAGACCAAAAGCCGATACGCATTCCTCCGACGCCACTGGACCTTGCGGCCGTGCGCGCGAAACTCGCTGGCAAAACGGGCCGCCAATATTGGCGCAGTCTCGAAGAGCTGGCCGGCGACCCACGCTTCGAGGAAATGTTGCATCGCGAATTTCCGCGGCACGCCGCGGAGCTTCCGGCCGGCGTGGACCGGCGAAGATTTCTGCAGTTGATGGGGGCGTCGCTCGCGCTGGCGGGGCTCACGGGCTGCGGCGCGAGCCAGAATGAAAAGATCGTTCCCTACGTGCGTCAGCCGGAGAACATGACTCCGGGCATTCCACAATTTTACGCCACGACAATGCCTCTCGCGGGCTCGGCGATCGGCCTATTGGTTGAATCGCACGAAGGGCGTCCCACTAAAGTCGAGGGAAATCCCAAGCACCCCGCCAGCCTCGGTGCGACCGACGTGTTCGCGCAGGCTTCCGTGCTCGAACTTTACGATCCCGATCGCTCGCAGGTGCTCACTTACCTCGGGGACATTCGCCCTTGGTCGGCGCTGCTCGGCGCGATCGAGAACGCTCTGGAGCAACAGAAGGAAAGCCAGGGCGCGGGGCTGCGTTTTCTGAGCGGAACCGTGATCTCGCCCACGCTGGCCGCGCAAATGGAATCGTTCTTGGCGGCGTATCCGGCGGCGAAGTGGCATCAGTGGGAATCCGCGGGGCACGATTCGGTTCGCGCGGGCGCGCAAATGGCGTTCGGCCGCGCGGTGAACACTTATTACAGTCCCGAAAAAGCGAACGTGATCGTTTCGCTCGATTCCGATTTCCTTAACAGCGGTCCTGGCTGGACGCGTTACGCGCGGGAATTTTCAGGGCGGCGCATGCCCGATGCACCCGGAGGCATGACGCGCCTCTACGCCGTCGAATCGATGCCGAATTCGACGGGAGCGAAGGCAGATCATCGCATGCCGCTTAGGCCCAGCCAGGTTCGGAACTTCGCGATGGCGCTGGCGGCAAAGCTGGGAGTTGGCGTGCCACAGGCGGGCGATCCGGGCGTGGCCGACGAATGGATTTCGGCGGTGGCGCGCGATCTTCAGAAAAACCGCGGCGCGGCTCTGGTGATCCCGGGCGATCAGCAGCCGGCCGAAGTCCATGCCGTGGCGCACGCCATCAATCACGCGCTCGGCTCTGTGGGCACGACGGTGTTTTACACCGAGCCGATCGAAGCGCGGCCAATGGACCAAACAGCTTCGCTGGTGGATTTGGCGAACGATCTCGACGCAGGGCGCGTGCAGACGCTGGTGATGCTCGGCTGCAATCCGGTTTATGACGCGCCGGTCGATCTCGCGTTCGGCGAAAAGTTGCTGAAGGCCACGCTCCGAATTCACTTAAGCGAATATCCGGATGAAACCTCCGAGCTGTGCCAGTGGCATGTGCCGATGGCGCATTTCCTCGAGTCGTGGGGCGACGCGCGCACGTTTGACGGAACCGCCGGCATCATCCAGCCACTCATCGCGCCGCTGTATACCGGAAAATCCGCGCACGAATTGATCGCCGCGTTCGCGAAAGATTCCGTGACGGACAGCTACGGCATCGTTCGCCGTTATTGGCAAAAGCAGCTCGGCGCCGGCGATTTCGAGACTGCCTGGCGGCGCGCGTTGAACGACGGCGTGATCGAGAACACGCGCCTTGCGACACTTGATCTCGCGCCCCAGCTCGGCACGCTTGCGAGCGCAAGCGCTGCGGCGACGTCGGCGGCGCCAGGCTCCTCCTCCGCCAACGGCAATTATGAAATCGCCTTCCGGCCGGACCCGGCAATCTTCGACGGCCGATTCGCGAATAATGGCTGGCTTGAAGAATTGCCGAAGCCGATCACGCGCCTCACGTGGGACAACGCCGCGATGGTGAGTCCCGCGACGGCCGAGCAATTGGGCTTGACCTATACGATCGATACGACCGGCGGCGAGCACGGTCAAATCGTAGTGGACATGGCGGAAGTGGAATTTGGCGGGCGCACGCTCGAGGCCGCAACTTGGATCTTGCCGGGCATGCCGGACGGCTTGGTTGTTTTGCACCTGGGCTACGGACGAGTGAACGCGGGCAAAGTCGCGAGCGGCCAGGGATTCGACGCGGGGCAAGTGCGCACTTCAGCTGCGCCGTGGGGCGCGCCGGGCGCCAGCGTGCGCAAGCTTGCGGGACAAACCTATCCGCTGGCCTGCGTGCAGTTTCATCACAATATGGAAGGGCGCGAACCGGTGCGCTCGGCCACACTCGCCGAGTATCGCGCGCATCCGACATTCGCGGGCGACGCCGCGAACGCGCCGCCGCCGGGCCTCACGCTCTATCCCGATGAACATCCGTACAACGCGAACGCCTGGGCGCTTTCGATCGACCTCAACCGCTGCGTCGGCTGCAATGCGTGCGTGGTGGCCTGCCAATCGGAAAACAATATTCCGGTGGTCGGCAAAGAACAGGTGATGGCCGGGCGCGAGATGCACTGGATTCGCATCGATCAGTATTATTCGGGCGGACTTGAAAATCCCGAAACGTTCTTCCAGCCCGTGACCTGCATGCAGTGTGAGAACGCGCCCTGCGAGGTCGTCTGCCCCGTCGGCGCAACCAATCACAGCTCCGAGGGCTTGAACGACATGGTCTACAACCGCTGCGTGGGCACGCGCTATTGTTCGAACAATTGCCCGTACAAAGTGCGGCGCTTCAATTTCCTGGCGTTCGCGGATTGGGATACGCCGGCGCTCAAAATGCAGCGCAACCCTGAAGTCACGGTGCGCAGCCGCGGCGTGATGGAAAAATGCACCTACTGCGTGCAGCGCATCACCAAGGGCCGAATCGCGGCCGATAAAGAAGATCGCGCCGTGCGCGACGGCGAAATTATCACCGCCTGCCAGCAGGCTTGCCCGGCTGAAGCCATTATTTTCGGCAACAAGAACGATCCGGCCAGCCGCGTCGCGCGTCTGAAGTCCGATCCGCGCGATTACGGTCTGCTGGCCGAACTCGGCACGCGGCCGCGCACAACCTATCTCGCGGCGGTGCGCAACCCGAATCCCGAAATCGAAAACGGAGACGGCCATGGCGCCTGAGACGCCCGACACGCAGGGCGCCGAAGAATCCCCGGTTCGCCGGCGCTCGCCGGTGATCCAGCCGGGCTACACGTACGCGTCGGTCACGGACAAGATCGGTTCGATCGTTCTGACGCAGCGATTCGGCGTCGGCTGGTGGGCGGGATTCCTGTTTACCTTCGCGCTGGTGATGATGCTGATGTACGCCGTCACATATCTGATCGCGAAAGGTGTCGGCATCTGGGGCATCAACATCCCTGTCGGCTGGGGATTCGCGATCGTGAATTTTGTGTGGTGGATCGGCATCGGCCACGCCGGAACGCTGATCTCCGCCGTGCTGTTGTTGCTGAACCAGAGTTGGCGCACGTCAATCAACCGCTTCGCCGAGGCCATGACGCTTTTCGCCGTGGCCTGCGCGGGGATGTTCCCGCTGCTGCATATGGGGCGCCCGTGGTTCGGATATTGGCTGCTGCCCTATCCCAACGTGATGGGCGTTTGGCCGCAGTTCCGCAGCCCGCTGGTGTGGGACGTTTTTGCGGTTTCGACCTACGGAATAGTTTCGCTGATTTTCTGGTTCATCGGATTGGTTCCGGACCTTGCGACGCTGCGCGATCGCGCCACCAAGCGCGCGCACAAAATCGTCTACGGCATTCTGGCGATGGGCTGGCGCGGGTCGGCAACTCACTGGTACCGCTACGAGACGGCCTACCTGCTGCTTGCTGGTCTCGCGACGCCACTGGTGGTTTCGGTGCACTCGGTGGTGAGCTTCGATTTCTCTGTGGCGATTCTTCCCGGCTGGCACACCACAATTTTCCCGCCTTACTTTGTGGCCGGCGCCATCTACTCGGGTTTCGCTATGGTGCTCACGCTCGCAATTCCTCTGCGCGCCGCGTATCACCTGGAAGACTTCATCACCATGCGTCACCTTGAGAACATGGCCATGGTGATGTTGAGCACCGGGCTGATCGTGGCCTACGGCTACGTGTTCGAGTTTTTCACGTCCTGGTACAGCGATAACCCATACGAGATGTTCGTCGCCGTCAATCGCGCGTTCGGGCCTTACAGACATTGGTACTGGCTATTGATCTTCTGCAACATCCTGGCGCCGCAACTGCTTTGGTTTTCACGCTTCCGGCGAAATGTGGTCGCTCTGTTCATCATGGCGCTGGTCATCAACGTAGGCATGTGGCTTGAGCGATTCATCATCGTGGTCACCAGCCTGCACCGCGACTATCTGCCGTCGTCCTGGGGCATGTACTCGCCCACGCGATGGGACTGGGCCGTTTTCATAGGCACGATAGGGCTGTTTGTCATGCTGGTGTTTTTGTTCATTCGGTTCCTGCCGATGATTTCCATCTTCGAAATGCGCGAGCTGGTGGACGAAACCAGCTCGAAGCCGGCGGGTGACTGATGGCGCGACGCCCGCGCATTTACGGATTGCTGGCCGAATTCGAACAGCCGGAGCAACTTCTGGCCGCGGCCCATCGCGCCCGGGAAGCCGGCTACCGGCGCATGGACGCTTACACGCCGTTCCCGGTTGAAGGACTCGCCGAAGCTCTGGGCCGCCACCACACGTTCGTGCCGCTGATCACGCTGATTGGGGGAATCGCGGGCGGCTCGGGTGGATTCGCGCTGCAGTATTGGGTTTCGAAGATCGCGTACCCGATCAACGTCGGCGGGCGGCCGTTCAACAGCTGGCCGGCGTTCATTCCCGTGACCTTCGAGATGACGATCCTGGGCGCGGCACTCTCCGCGGTGCTGGGCATGCTCGCGCTCAATGGCCTGCCCATGCCCTACCATCCGTTGTTCAACGAGCCGCGTTTCGCTCTGGCCTCGCGCGATCGCTTCTTCCTGTGCGTCGAGGCGCGCGATCGCCGCTTCGATCTCGCCGAAACGCGCCGGCTGCTCGAGACTTTGACGCCGCGCGCTGTGATGGAGGTCGACAACCTGTGAACCTGCGCCGCCTCCACGTTCGGTTGCTAGGCACCATGGCTGCGCTTGCGGCGCTCGCGGGATGCCAGCAGCAGATGGCCATCCAGCCGCGCTATCAGCCGTTGTCCGCGAGCGATTATTTTGCCGACGGCCATTCCGCGCGCCAACCGGTGGATGGCACGCTGGCGCAAGGCCGCGCCGAACTCGACTACCTCTACGTCGCGAAGGACGCCACGGCGTTCCCGCTGCCGCTCACCGCTGATCTCGTCGCGCGCGGGCAGCAGCGTTATAACATTTTCTGCGCGCCGTGCCACGGGCTGACCGGCGACGGCAATGGCTTCATCACCACGCGCGGCTTCCGGCGCCCGCCGACATTTCACAGCGACCGCTTGCGCGCCGCGCCGGTCGGACATTTCTTCGACGTGATCACCAACGGATTCGGCGCCATGTACGATTACTCCGCGCAGATTCCGCCGCGCGATCGCTGGGCCATCATCGCCTATATCCGCGCGCTGCAGTTGAGCCAGAACGTTCCCGCCGCGCAGCTCACGCCGGATCAGCGTGCAAAACTCAGCGAGGGAGGCGCAGCGCAATGAGCGCGTCTGCCAATCGCATGCCGCGGGAATACATGGCGCCCGAGGATTCCGCGCGCTGGCAATCCGGCGCGCTGATCGTGGGCGTGGTTGCGCTTGTGATTTCCATTGCCGGCGGCTTTGCCAACCCCACGCAATTTTTCCGCTCGTATCTGATCGGCTTTTTTTTCTGGCTTGGAATCGCGCTCGGTTCTCTCGCGCTGCTGATGCTCCAATATCTCACCGGCGGAGACTGGGGCGTGATGATCCGACGGCCGCTTGAAAGCGCCACGCGCACGCTGCCGCTGATGTTGCTGCTGTTTGCTCCACTCGCGTTCGGCGTACGCCACGTGTACGAGTGGATGGCGCCGGGAACAATCTTGCCTCCGCACAAGGCCGTGTATCTGACCGTGCCGTTTTTCTTCGAGCGCGCCGCGATTTATTTCGCGGTCTGGATCGTTCTGCAGTGGCTGCTGAATCGATGGTCGCATCAGCAGGATGAAACCGGCGACGTGCGCTTCAAGCTCAAGCTGACCTACCTCGCGGGCCCCGGCTTGATCCTGTACGGCTTGACGATTTCATTCGCCTCGGTGGATTGGATCATGTCGCTCGATCCGTCGTGGTATTCCAGCATTTTCGGGATTTTGATCATTGGCGGGCAATTGGTTGCCGCGATGTCCATGATGATCGTGACGCTGGTGGCGCTGGGGCGCGAAGAACCCATGGAGAGCGTCTACCAGTCCCGCCACTACCACGATTTGGGGAAGCTGCTTTTTGCCTTCGTGATGCTCTGGGCTTACTTTTCCGTGTCGCAGTTGATCATCATTTGGTCGGGCAATCTGCCCGAGGAAATTTCCTGGTACATGTCGCGCATCGTGGGCGAATGGCGCTGGGTGGGATTGCTTTTGGTGATCGCGCACTTCGCGCTGCCCTTCGGCCTGTTGCTCTCGCGGGATTTGAAACGAAGGCCGGGGCGTCTCGTGTGGATCGCAGGACTGCTTCTGGTCGCGCGCCTGGTGGACGTCTACTGGCTGACCGCGCCGGAATTCTGGCCCGGCGGAATTCATCTGCACTGGATGGACGTGCTGGTTCCCATCGGCATCGGGGGAATTTGGATTTGGTTTTACGTGCGCCAGTTGCGGCAATGGCCGCTGTTGCCGGTCGCCGACCGCCGGCTCGCGGAAGCTATGGAGCGTCATGCCCATGCCTGAGCACGAGACTCACGGGAATCCAACGAACGCGACGGAACCCGTGCATCCGACGGTGGCCTTCGAGACTGAAGACGTCAGCGTCAGCGGAGTCGAGCGCGTGGGACTGGGATTGGCTCTCGTGATCGTCGTCACTTTGGTGGTCATCGCGGGGGTTTTTCATTTCTTCACGCGCGTGCAGCCCGTCGGGACGCCGGAGGTCGCGGCGAGCATGCGCGGGGATGAGCAAACTTTGCCGCCGGCTCCGCGCATGCAGGAAATCCCCGGCGACACCGTGCCGCCGCCCGAACAGCGGCGCGAATTCCAGGCGGCCGCCGCCGCGGAGTTGGATAGCTACGGCTGGGTGAATGGGCAAAAGAGCGTCGCGCACATTCCGATCGAAGACGCGATGGCGCTATTGGTGAAGAACGGATTGGCGCCGGCCGCGCCGCCAGTTGCGGCGTACGGCAATCCGCAGGTTAAGCCACAGTCGATAGCCGTAAAAGGAAAGAAGGGGCCATGAAGGTCAGTGCCGCAGGCGCCGGACAGTTCGAGCGAGCCGTGCAAATAATGGGAATGCTTATGCTCGCGGGCCTGTGCGCCTCAGGCTCGCTGCACGCACAGGGGATGTTCAACGGCGGGACGCCGCCGATCATCGCTCCTCCATCGAACACCGTACCGTTGCAGCTTGCGGGCGTGGATTTCGTGCCGCCCTTCGGCGCGACTCTGCCGCTCGACACCCAATTTCGCGACGACCAGGGCCGCGACGTGCGCCTCGGCGACTACTTCGGCTCGAAGCCCGTGATTTTGACTTTTGGATATTACCAGTGCCCGATGCTGTGCACGCAGGTGCAGCGCGGTATCGCGAGCGTCCTGAAGGTTGTGAAATTAGTTCCGGGCAAGGATTTCCAGGTGGTCTTCATCAGCTTCAATCCGAAAGAAACGCCGGCGATGGCCGCGGCGAAGAAACAAGCCGCCATCGACTACTACCACCGCCCCGGCACCGACGACGGCTGGCATTTTCTGGTGGGTGACGACGCCAACGTGCGCCGCGCGGCTCAAGCCGCGGGATTTAAATACGTCTACGATCCGAAGACCGGTCTCTACGCACACGCCACGGGGATTTTGGTGCTCACGCCCGACGGGAAAATTTCGCGCGTATTCTACGGGATCGAATATCCGCCGCGCGATTTAGAGCTGGGCCTGGTTGAATCTTCGCACGGAAAGTTTGGCACCATCGGCGACCACCTGCTGCTGTTCTGCTGCGAATACGATCCTTCCACCGGGCGCTACAGCGCGACGATTTTGGATGTGATTCGTCTGTTCGGGATTCTGCTCGTGCTCGCGCTCGGAATTTTCATGGGGATCCACTGGTGGCACGATGCGCACGCGGCCAGCGGAGTCCCGTCGGGGGCCAGATAGAACCGTGGGATCGAATTTTCCATTGTTTCCGGAGCGGGCTTCGAGCGTGGCCGGAGGTGTGGACTCACTCTTCTTGTTGCTGGTGGCCGTTGCGGTCTTCTTTTCCGTACTCATCGGCGTCGCAATTTTTTATCTTTCTTTCCGCTACCGCCGCCGGCCGAACAACCAAGTCGGACAGCTTGTGCCGGGTTCCGAAGCCCTTGAAATCACCTGGATGGTAATCCCCTTCATGATTGCCATGGTGCTCTTCGCCTGGGGCGCGAAACTCTACGTCACCATGCGGCAATCGCCTTCCGACGCGCTGAATATTTACGTCGTGGGCAAACAATGGATGTGGAAGATCCAGCATGCCGACGGGCGGCGCGAGTTCAACGAGTTGCATGTTCCGGTGAATCGAGACGTCCAGCTCACCATGATTTCCGAAGACGTGATCCACGATTTCTTCGTGCCCGCGTTTCGCGTGAAGATGGACGTGCTGCCCGGCCGCTACACCACGCTGTGGTTCCGCGCCACAAAAACCGGAAGCTATCATCTGTTTTGCTCTCAGTATTGTGGCACCAATCATTCGCTCATGGGTGGCTGGGTCATCGTCATGGAACCTTCCCAATATCAGGCCTGGCTCGCCGGCGGCTCGAACAGCGAGAGCCCTCAACAAGCGGGCCAGCGTCTTTTTACGACGTTGGCTTGCGTTTCCTGCCACGGCGATCCATCCGAGGTTGGGGCCGGCCCGCGCGCGCCTTCGCTCCGCGGCGTCTATGGCTCAACGGTGAAACTCGCCGACGGCCGGACCATCACAGCCGACGACCAGTATCTCCGCCAGCATATTCTCACTCCCGGAGCCACGGTCGTGGCCGGCTACGACAACATCATGCCGACGTTCCAGGGCGTCGTCAGTGAAGATCAACTGCTGCAACTGATCGCGTACATCAAGTCCTTGGGAACGCAGCCGGCGCAAAGCGCATCGGGCGCAGCCGCGCCGGCCGCGCAGTGAAAGGGGTAAGAGAGCCATGAGCACGATCACCGCGAATCCGCCGCCGGCTTCAAGTCCGCCGCCGAAGCCCCGCGAAAACTACCTGAATGCCAGTTACGGCATTCGCTCCTGGCTGCTGACGACGGACCATAAGCGCATTGCTCTTCTGTGGCTGTTCTCCGTGACCTGTTTTTTCGCTATGGGCGGATTTTTCGCCATGCTGATTCGCTTGCAATTGCTCACGCCAGAGGGCTGGCTGGTTACGCCCGACACGTACAACCGCCTGTTCACCATGCACGGCGTGATGATGATTTTCTTCTTCCTGATTCCATCCATCCCGGCGGTGCTTGGGAATTTCCTGATTCCGCTGATGATCGGCGCGAAGGATCTGGCCTTTCCCAAGCTGAATTTGCTCAGCTGGTACATTTTCAATATCGGAGCGCTTTTTACGGTCTACTCGATCGTCACCGGAGGCGTGGACACCGGCTGGACGTTCTACACGCCTTTCAGCAGTATTTATTCCAACTCTCAGGTGTCTGCCGCAGTCATCGGAATTTTCATCGTCGGCTTCAGCTCGATCCTCACGGGCCTGAATTTCGTCGTAACCATTCACACCATGCGCGCGCCGGGCATGACTTGGTGGCGCTTACCGATCTTTGTGTGGACGCACTACGCGACCAGCATCATCTTCATCCTGGGGACGCCGGTGCTGGCGATCACCCTCGCCATGGTCGCGGCAGAGCGCTTATTGCACATCGGCGTCTTCGATCCACGCCTGGGCGGCGACCCGCTGCTATTTCAGCATCTGTTCTGGTTTTATTCGCATCCGGCGGTTTACATCATGATCTTGCCGGCGATGGGCGTGGTCTCGGAGATCATCCCCACGTTCGCGCGCAAGAATCTTTATGGCTATAAGGCCGTGGCCATCGCCAGTCTGGGCATTGCGGCAATCGGTTTTCTGGTCTGGGCCCACCACATGTTCGTCGCCGGGATTTCGATTTACGCGGCGATGGTTTTTTCCCTCCTGAGTTATCTCGTCGCCATTCCTTCGGCAATTAAAGTGTTCAATTGGACGGCCACGCTCTATCGCGGCTCGGTTTCATGGCAAACGCCGATGCTTTACGCGCTGGGCTTCATCGGCTTGTTCACCATGGGCGGCATGACGGGCTTGTTCCTTGCCGCCATTGGCGCCGACGTCCACGTGCACGACACCTATTTCGTCGTCGCGCACTTTCACTACATCATGGTGGGCGGCGCGGTGATGGGATATCTCGGCGGCCTGCATTATTGGTGGCCGAAGATCAGCGGGCGCATGTATCCGGAAATGCTCTCGCGCGCCGCCGCGATTATCTTGTTCGTCGGCTTCAATCTGACGTTCTTCCCGCAGTTCGTCCTGGGCTATCTCGGCATGCCCCGGCGCTACGCCACCTATCCGCCGGAATTCCAGATACTCAACGTTTTTTCCACCGCCGGCGCCTCCATCCTTGGCCTCGGCTATCTGCTGCCGATCTGCTATTTCATCTGGTCGATGCGCTACGGCCCCATCGCGAGCTCGAATCCCTGGCCCGGAACCGGACTTGAGTGGCAGACCACTTCGCCGCCGCCGACCGAGAATTTTGAAACCACGCCCGTAGTCACCTGGGAGCCGTACGATTTCGAGCATCGCCCCGATCTGGGTCTGCCAAAACCGGAACGCGCGCGGCCCGCACCACTCGAGGCGCCTGGCCTCGAGCTGAGGAGACTAGAGTGGAACGTACCGGCGCCCTGTTCGGCCAGTTTCGCGATCTCGATCAGCAGCGGGAGACCGCTTCGCTGGGCATGTGGGTATTTCTGATGACCGAGGTGATGTTTTTCGGCGGACTTTTCCTGGCTTACACGGTCTACCGCTACAAGTATCATGATGCCTTCGCCGCCGCGAGCCGCGAGCTCGATGTCGCCAAGGGCGCGCTGAACACCGGCGTGCTGATCCTTTCCAGTTTCACGATGGCCGTGGCGGTGTGGGCTTCCGAGATGCGCAAGCGCAAGCTGCTTTGCATTTTCCTGATACTCACGATGCTGCTGGGCGGCGTTTTCCTCACCATCAAGGGCTTTGAATACGCCCAGAAGTTTGAGCACCATCTGGTGCCCGGGCCCAATTTCAATTTCCCGGCTCCCGTGCCCGAAGCGCAGCATGCGGAACTTTTCTTCGCGCTCTACTTCCTGATGACCGGCATGCACGCGCTGCACATGATCATCGGCGAAGGCATGCTGCTCATTCTGTTGATTTACGCCTGGAAAGGGAGCTTCACCGGCGAGTATCACGCGCCCATGGAAAATGCGGGCTTGTACTGGCATTTCGTGGATATCGTCTGGATTTTCCTGTTTCCGTTGCTGTATCTCATTGACCTGCACCATTGAGGAGGAATTCCGTCGAGGCGCCCATGGCTACGTCAACCGAGCATCCAAGCGAGCACATCGTACCGATCAAAACCTACGCCGTGGTGTGCGCCACGCTGCTGGTGCTGACGTTTCTGACCTATCGAATCGCCTACGTGGACCTGGGCCCGCTCAATGTCGTCGTGGCCATCGTGATCGCGTGCATCAAAGCCACGCTGGTCGTCCTTTTCTTCATGCACGCCGCCTACGCGCCGCGCCGCACGCGCATGGTCATCCTGGCGGGGATCTTCTGGATGTTGCTGCTTCTCGGCCTGACGCTGGCCGATTATTTGACGCGGCTATTGCCCCGATAGCCGCCTTCGCGGATCGCCGTACCTACAGGTTGATTGACACCGGCGTACCCCGCGAGTATCATCCCGAACGAAGCAGCATATTGGGGTGGGTTCGCATCTCCTTCCTTGCACCTGTTCCGTGACTGGGAAGAATCACCGGGGTGGGCGAGTCATCCTCCAAACGGGATGGCGTCGTCTGGGAGGCAGTCAGTATGTTTTCCGAAGCCGAAACGCCGACCGCTGAACACGCCGAGCCGACGGCAGCATCGCCGGCCCCTGAGCCCGTTTTGCACGAGTCCTCCGCTGCGGCAGCCGCCGCTGTAGCTCCCGCTTCCCAGGCCCAACCAGCCCCGGCTGCGGACGCGCCGAACGCGTCGTCCGGCCTCTCGAACGAAGTTCCCGCAGAAGCGCCCGTTGCCGCTTCATCCGACGCGACCACTGCAGACGCCGCGACCGCCGGCGACGCCGAAGACGCCCCGATCGAAATGGAGCAGCTACTCGATCAGTACGCTGCGCCGCAATCCACCGCCGTCGAAGGCGAAATCGAAGCCGGCCAAGTCGTGGCCGTCACCGACCTCGGCATTGTCGTCAATCTCGGCGGCAAAACCGAAGGCCTGATCCTCGCGCAGGAAATCACCGAAGCCGAAGAACCCATCAAGCTCGATCCCGGCCAGCCGATCGAAGTCGTGCGCACCGGAGAACACAAGGAAGGCTATGCCGTTCTCTCGCACCTGCGCGCGCTCAAGCGCCGCGCCTGGACAAATATCGAAAAGGCCTACCGCGATAAAACGGAGCTAAGCGGCAAGGTCGTCGATCGCATCAAGGGAGGCCTCGTTGTAAACGTGGGAGTGCGCGCGTTTCTGCCCGCCTCGCAGCTCGATCTCCGCCCCGTCGCCAATCTCGACGCGCTGAAGGACCAGGAAATTACCGTGCGCGTCGTGAAGCTCAATCGCAAGCGCGGCAACGTGGTCGTCAGCCGGCGCGCGATTCTCGAGGAGCAATCGAAGGCCGAGCGCCAGAAGCTTCTCGATTCTCTCGAAGAAGGCCAGGTGCGCCGCGGCATGGTCAAGAACGTCACGGCCTACGGCGCGTTCATCGACCTCGGCGGCCTCGACGGCCTGCTCCACGTCACTGACATGTCCTGGGGCCGCGTCTCCAGCCCATCCGAGATCGTTCGCCCCGGCGACGATGTCGAAGTGAAAGTTTTGAAGTTTGATAAGGAAAAAGCGCGCGTCGCGCTGGGCTTAAAACAACTTCAGCCCGACCCATGGCTCAGCGTCGTCGAACGCTACAAAGTCGGCACGCGCCTCCCCGGCAAAGTCATCAGTGTCGTCGATTACGGCGCGTTCGTTGAAATCGAGCCGGGCATCGACGGCCTGGTGCACGCGAGCGAAATGAGTTGGTCGAAGCGGAAGCTGCACCCCTCGAAAGTGGTCAAGCCCGGCGACGCCGTCGAAGTCGTCGTGCTCGGCGTGGATTCAAATGAGCGCCGCATCTCCCTGGGCATGAAGCAGACCCAGACCGACCCTTGGCAGGAATTGGCCGCGAAATATCCGGTCGGCACGGTAGTCGAAGGCCGCGTGCGCAATCTCACCGAGTTCGGCGCCTTCGTTGAAATCGAGGAAGGTTTCGACGGCCTGATCCACGTCAGCGACATTTCCTGGACCGGCCGCATCAAGAGCCCCGCCGACGTCCTGAAAAAGGGCGACACGGTGAAAGCTAAGGTTCTGAAGATCGAACCTTCCGGCCGGCGCGTTTCGCTGGGCATCAAGCAGGTCGACGACGTCTGGACCAACTGGTTCGCCCAGCACAAAGTGGGCAGCCTGGTGCACGGCAAAGTCTCGCGCCTCACAACTTTCGGCGCGTTCGTGGCCCTCGCCGAAGGAATCGAAGGGCTCTGCCACATCTCCGAAATCGAAGAGCGCCACAAAGGCGATAGATCCCAAGCTCCGCCCCGCGCCGGCGGTTCAAAATCGGGCGAGATGCTGCATGTCGGCCAGGGTTACGATTTCAAAATCGTGAAAATTCAGCCTGATCAGCACAAAATCGGGCTCAGCTTCCGCGCCGCCATCAAGCAAGCGGAGCGTCGCGATATGGAGGACTACCGCTCGTCGAAGTCCTCGGCTACGGCCACCATTGGCGACGCCATCATGGCCAAGCGGGTAACGCAGTGAAACGGCGTGGGGCTCGTAGCGAAAAAATTTGTTTTCCTAACTTCATAGTTTAGTGATAGGAAAGGCACAGCGTAGCCGGGAGCCGGGCTCCTGACTTGGCGCGGCATGAGTGGTGCCGCACTCTTGCATTCCGAACCTTAGCGGAGCAACCGAGACATGAATGACTCCACACTAACGAAAGCCGACCTGGTCGAACAGGTCGTGAAGTCGACCGAGCTCCCGCGCAAGGAGTCGGAAGTTATCGTCGAGACAATTTTCGAGGGCATCATCGGCGCCCTCCAGAATGGCGACAAAATCGAAATTCGCGGATTCGGCAGTTTTCGCACGCGCCAGCGCCGCGGCCGCATCGGCCGCAATCCGAAAACCGGCGCCAAGGTCGAGGTGCCGCCCAAACGCATCCCCTTCTTTAAGCCCAGCAAAGAACTGAAGGACTTCGTCAACACCTCCGGTTCGTCGGCGCGCGCGAGCGACTAGCCGGGCGCACGCGCTTCGGGCACGCGCCGCGCCCCGGGCCAAGATTTACACCGAATATGGACTATCTCTGGACGCCCTGGCGCTACAAATACATCGAGCAATCTGGAAAGAATAAGACCTGCGTTTTTTGCGACGCCGCCGCTCTGGGCGACGATGCCGCCGCACACATCGTTCTTCGCGGCGTGAAAAATTACGTCATTCTGAATCGCTATCCTTACACCACCGGCCACGTGATGATCGTGCCCTACGCGCATATCGCCGAGCTGGGCGATTGCGACGCCGAAACTCTCGCCGAGATGATGCTGCTCGCGCAGCGCGTGCAAGCCGCGCTCGCCTCCGTATATCACCCGGAAGGCTACAACCTCGGCATGAACCTTGGCCGCTCGGCCGGCGCCGGCGTGCTCGGCCATCTGCATCTGCACGTGCTTCCGCGCTGGCCCGGCGACGCGAACTTCATGACCACGATTTCCGAAACCCGCCTCGAGCCCGAAGAACTCGACACCACCTACAAGAAACTTCGCGAAGCCCTCGGCGCGTGATCTGGTTTACTCCGGCGTTGCGCTCGGCTGAAATCCGAGCCTAGGCGCGCTAGAATCGCTCGAGCCGCACCGCGGCCCACATCCGTGAATTTCGAGCTCACCGAAGAGCAGCAATTGCTTCAACGCACCGTTCGCGAGTTCGCGCGCAACGAAGTCCAGCCGCTCGCGAAGGAGCTGGACGAAACTGGTCATTTTCCAATGGAAACTTTTCGCAAGGCCGCCGCGCTCGGCCTCACCGGCGTGGCCTTTCCCGAATCCGAAGGCGGCGCGGGTTTCGACCACGTCTCCACAGCAATCATGATCGAGGAAATTTCCCGCGCCTGCGCCTCCACCGGCGTGATTCTCTCCGTGCAGAATTCTCTTTGCTGCGAACCGCTTCACCGCTTCGGCACCGACGCGCAAAAGAAGAAATTCCTCGAGCCCTTTCTGCGCGGCGAAAAAATCGGCTGCTACGCGCTCACCGAACCGCAAGCCGGCTCCGACGCGCGCGCCATTGAAACCCGCGCCGTGCGCAAGGGCGATCGCTACATCGTGAATGGCTCAAAAGCCTGGATCACCAATGGCGGCGTCGCCGACGCCGCGATCGTCTATGTCAAAACCGATCCGACGATGGGAGAAAAAGGAATCAGCGCGCTAATCATTGAACGCGGAAAAGAAGGCGAGAGCGGTACATCAGGCTTTCGCGCCGGCAAGGAGGAAGAAAAACTCGGCATCCACGCCACCGCCTGCGTCGAGCTGAGGTTCGACGATTGCGAAGTCCCAATTGAAAATCGCATTGGCGAAGAAGGCGAAGGTTACCGGATCGCGCTCTCCACCCTCGATGGCGGCCGCGTCGGCATCGCCGCCCAGGCCACGGGAATTGCGCAAGGTGCTTTCGATCAAGCGCTGGCCTACGCGCAGCAGCGGCGTGCTTTCGGCCACGCGATCGCGGGGTTTCAGGCCATCCAATTCATGCTCGCCGATATGGCCACGGAAATCGAAGCCGCGCGCTGCCTGGTGCGCCAGGCCGCGTGGAAGCAAGATAGCGGCGCGCGATTTTCGCGCGAAGCATCGATCGCCAAACTCTTCGCCTCCGAACTCGCCACGCGCGCAACGCACAAAGCCATGCAGATTCACGGCGCCAGCGGCTACAGCCGCGAATATCCCGTCGAGCGAATGTATCGCGACGCGCGCGTCACCGAAATCTACGAAGGCACCAGCCAAATCCAGCGCCTGGTGATCGCCTCCTGGGTCCTGAAATCCGCCTGACCCGTCCGCCGCGATCTGCACACGCGTGCTTGGTTTCGCCGCTAGGGCCTCGCGTTATAAGCTGAGCGCATGCTCGAACTTGACGCCTGCGCCGAATTCGACGCTGCGCACGACGCCGATTTTCTCGCGCGCCTCCCGCAGCGCCCCGCCGTATTTCGCATCGAGCCGCGAGCCGAACTTGCCGGCGCACAGCCCCACTTGCTGCGCACCGCCGATCTGCGCCGGCGCCTCGAGCGCCTTCTCGGTCCGCCCGATTCCGCCTCGAAGCGCCTGAATCTGCGCGCGTATGCTGCGCGCGTTTTCTATCGCGTGGCCGGATCGCAGTTCGAGCTGCGCTATCTCCATTGGCTGCACGCCAGAGCGTTGTGGCCCGCGGCGTATCGCGAGCGCATGCGCATGCGTCCGCCCGCGATGCTCAAGGTCAATCTCGCGAACGCCTATCCGCGCTGCACCGTCACGCGGCGCATCGGCTCGTCCGCCTTTTATCACGGGCCGTACGCATCCCGACGAGCCGCCGAAGCGTTCTCCAGCCGATTTCTCGATCTCTTCAAGATTCGCCGCTGCCACATCAAGATCCTGCGCGATCCGAATTTTCCCGGCTGCATCTATTCCGAAATGAAAATGTGCCTCGCTCCGTGTTTCGCCGGCTGCACCAAACCGGAATACGACGTCGAAGTCGGCCGCGTCGTCGCATTTCTTTCCACCGGCGGCCAATCGCTGGAGCAGGAACTCGAAGCCGCGCGCGATTCCGCAAGCGAACAACAGGATTTTGAGCGCGCACGTTCGCTGCATCGGAACATCGAAAAAACCGAAGACGTGCTGCGTGGCTTGCCGGAACTCGCCCGGCGCCTCGAAGATTTGAATGCCGTCGTGCTGCAAGCCGCGGCCGAGCCGCAAACCGTCGCGATCTTCGCTGTGCGCGAAGGCCGCATCGCCGAGCCATTTCTCTTGCGCTTCGCGGAATTGGCCACCCAACCGCGCTCGGCAGAAGAATTGCTCCGCGAAGCGCTCGAAGCCCAGGCCGCCGCGCCGCCGCGCGACAACCCGCGCGAACTCGAGGACCACTTGGCTCTGCTCTCGCGCTGGTATTACTCGAAGCCGCGCGCGGGAGAAATTTTCCTTCGCACCGGTCCGTCAGCCGATGGCTGGCCTTATCGCCGCATCCTGCGCGCGTGTTCGCGCATCTTGGCGCCAACGCCCTCGTCGAAGCCGAAGCCGGCGACAAATATCGATCCGTCAGAGCCGATAGCCTGAACTACGACCCACCGATTCGCGCGCCGATTCTCTATACTATGGCCTCCAGGGAGGGACTATGAGCGGAGCGACGCCGGAAGGAACGCAGCGCTACGCCGGGCGGTTTGCGAGCCGCGCGGCCGCGGGCCACTTTCGCACGCAGCAAGAATTCTTGCTGAGCTCGATCGGCATCGGCACGTATCTCGGCGAGCCCGACGACGCAACCGACCGCGCCTACACCGAAGCGATCGTTGCCGCGGTCGAAGGCGGCGCGAATGTGGTGGACACCGCGATCAATTATCGCTTCCAGCGCAGCGAGCGTTCGGTCGGTGCAGCGCTCGAAGAACTCGCGCGTCGCGGCTTTGCGCGCGATGAAGTCGTAGTCTGCACCAAGGGCGGCTTCCTCACGCCGGACGGCGAAATGCCCGCCGACGTCGCGGATTATTTCCAGCGCACCTACGTTTCAACCGGTCTCGTACGCGCCGAGGACGTCGCCGCCGGCTGCCACGTTCTCGCGCCGCGCTTCCTCGCCGATCAGATCGAGCGCAGCCGGAAAAATCTCGGCGTCGAAACCATCGACGTCTATTACCTGCACAATCCCGAAACGCAGCTCGGCGAATTCCCGCCCGAAGAATTTGAAAAGCGCCTGCACGCCGCGTTCGAGTTTCTCGAAACGGCGGTCGCGGAGGGCAAAATTCGCTTCTACGGCCTGGCCACCTGGAACGGTTTCCGCCAGCCGGAAACCGCGCGGGATGCGCTCTCGCTCGCGAAGATCGACATTCTGGCGCGGTCGCTCGCCGGCGAAAACCACCACTGCCGCTTCGTGCAATTGCCCTACAATCTCGGCATGACCGAAGCGCTCACGCGCGCAAATCAGGCCATCGATTCGCGCACGCTGCCCATGATCGAAGCGGCGCACGCGCTGGGTATCACGCTTGTGGCCAGCGCGTCCCTCCTGCAAGGCCAAGTCGCGCGCAATTTGCCGCCTTTCATCGCGCAGTTGCTCGGCCTTGAAAACGACGCCGAGCGCGCGCTGCAATTTGTACGCTCGACTCCGGGCATCTCAACGGCGCTCGTGGGCATGAGCCGTGTCAAACACGTCCGCGCAAATCTTCGCCTGGTGGGAATCGCACCCGCGCCGCAAGATGCGTTCACAAAACTGTTCGAGCGCCGCGCGCCCGCGCCATAGTCCTGTGCGCACCGGCGCGCTCGCGCCGATGCAAGTTCTTACTTCGGCCGCGCCGTGCGCAATCCGTCGCGGTACTCGGCCAGCCACGCCGCGAGCACGCGATCAAGTTCCTCGAGATGCCCAGTGAAAAAATGGTTGGCCCCCGCGATCAGAATTAATTCTGTGCGCTTTTTCGCGCGCGCCGGCAAACCCGCCACAAGCGCTTCCAGATTTTCTCTTGGCGCGTACTGATCGTGATCGCCGCTCACCAACAATTTCGGCTTCACGCACGCTGACAAGTACGACGCGTCGACGTTGCCAACCGGCAATCCCAAGCCCGCAAGCGCCGCGACCCGCGCGTCCTCACAGCCGACGCGCAAGCCAATCCACGCCCCGAAACTGAATCCCGCGAGCAACAGTGGTACGCCCGGAAATCGCTCGGCCAAAAAATCGAGAGCCGCGCGCACGTCATCGTTCTCGCCACGGCCGCCGTCGTGCGCGCCCTCGCTCAGTCCCACGCCGCGAAAATTGAAACGCAGCACGGGTAATCCCGCGCGATGCAAGGTCTTCGCCGCTTGATACACAACTTTATTGTGTAGGGTGCCGCCAAACAGCGGATGCGGGTGGCACACAATCGCCGCCAGCGTCGGCGCGCCATTTCCGGCGGACACGTCCCAGAACAACGCTTCGAGATTCCCCGCCGAGCCACGCAGCAGCACGCTACGATGCGCCAATTCGCTCGTCGCCATTTGAACCATTTTACTTGTCCCTGGCGGCGAAAGCGTTTCAAAATAGAGCATCGCCGCGATGGACGATTCCCTTGCATCGCGATGCCATCAATGTTACGTTCAGGCCGACCCTGGGGCGTACTCTTCTAGGGGAAGATTATGCCAAACGGAATCGAACGCCGGGCATCCCGCAGATTTACGATGGCGTTACCCTTAACGGTGCGTTCTTCCGGACCCGGCGGAGACACCGAGCGCCAGGGCAGGACTCGCGACGTTAGTTTCCGCGGCTTGTATTTCACCGTCGACAACCAGTACGAGGCCGGCAGCGCCCTGCAATTCATCCTTACGCTGCCTAAAGAAATCACCATGGCTGGCGACGTCAACATTCTTTGTTACGCGCAGGTCGTGCGCGTCGAGCCGCAACCCGATCAATTCGGCGTGGCTGCCAAAATCGACCGCTACGAATTCCTCTCCGCGCCCGCCTAAATCAAACATCCTCTCTCGCTCCGCGGCAACTTTCCGCTCCGGCCCTCGGAATGGCGTACAATTGTTTTTCCGAAGCTGTTCGGAAGTCCGGAGGACCCACGATGTACCATTACGACGCCAAGACCGCTCTCGAAGAGCTCACCGAAGAGGCGATACTGCCGCACCCGGTGCGCGTGCGCGACATGATGCTGCGCACGCAGCTTCCGCCCAACGACGCTCTCGATTTGAGCCGCGAATTTCAAAGTTATCTTTCCCATTTCGGCGAAACGCAGAAGATCGCGAAAACCATCCTCGAAAAACTCGCAGCCGGCGTCCCGAAGAATCCGTGAAGAATTCCTAGCCACATGGCGCGAGAGACCCTGCTGATTGATGCCGACGACACCCTCTGGGAAAACAATGTTTTCTTCGAGGAGGCTATCGACGTGCTCCTCGCGCTGGCGGGCCCGCTCGGTTACTCGCGCGAATACGCGCGCCACATCCTGAACGAAACCGAATTGAGAAATATCCGCCAGCATGGTTACGGCGTGCGCAGCTTCGCGCGCTCGCTTGAAGAAACTTATGTGAAGCTCGCTGGAAATCTGGCGCAGCGCGCGGCCATTGAGGAAATTCGCCGCGCGATCGTGAAACTCGAGCAGACGCCTCCGCAAATGCTGCCGGGCGTGGCCGAAACTCTCGCGTATCTCGCAGGGCGCCACCGCCTGATTCTGTTCAGCAAGGGAGAAGCCGCCGAGCAGGCGGCCAAAGTGGAGCGCTCCGGAGTCCAGACGCACTTCGAGGCCATCGAAATCGTCGCCGAAAAAGATGTGCCGACGTATCTCGGAATCGTGAACAAGCATCACGTGGTGAAATCGCGCGGATGGATGATTGGCAACAGCCCGCACAGCGATATCAATCCAGCGCTGGAGGCTGGACTCAACGCCGTTTTCATTCCGCATCCCGCAACCTGGCAGCTCGAGCACGAGGAAATTCGCAGCGGCGTGGGCCGTTTGGTGGTCCTCGGGCGCTTTGGCGATTTGCGGGAACATTTTTGAAGTCGATGAAATGGAGTTGAAATGGACGGGGCCATCGTGACCGAAGCACGCACAGATTGGCGCAACGAATGGTTTGAATTCGAGGACGCCGTGTATTTGAACGCGGCCAGCATCGGGCCGCTGCCGCGCGTTGCGGTGCGCGCGGTACAGCAGGCGCTCGAGTGGGAGAAATTTCCAAACAAATTGCCGGAGAACGCGCACTTCGCGCAGCCGAATCGCGTGCGCGCGCTCTTGGCCAAACTGATCGCCGCGCGGCCGGAGGAGATCGCGCTGACGACCGGCACAAGCGGCGGGCTGCAGGCCATCGCCACCGGAATGGAATGGCACAAAGGCGACGAAATTCTGGTCGCGCGCGGAGAATTTCCCGCGCATTTCACCACCTGGCTGCCGCTTGAGCGCTCGGCCGGAGTGAAGGTGACAGTCGTTGCGCCGCGCGGGCGTTTTCTCACCGCCGATGACTACATCGAACGAATCGGTCCACAAACGCGCCTGGTCTCCGCAAGTCTGGTGCGCTTCGACGATGGCGCGCTGCTGGACGGGCGTCGCGTAGCCGATGCGTGCCACGCGGCGAACGCGCTTCTCGCGCTCGACGCCGCGCAATGCGCGGGGGCGATGCCCATCGACGTGGCGTCACTCGGTTGCGATTTCCTCGTGGCGTCGGGATACAAGTGGCTGCTCTCGCCGTACGGCACGGGATTTATGTGGATGCGCGGCGCGCTGATCGAGCAGATGCGCGAAACTCCCTTTTACTGGCAAGCGCTCGAGGACGCGGAAAATTTTCATTCGCTCTCGATCGGCAAATACACGCGGGCGCAAGGCGCGCGGCGCTGGGATTCATCCGAAACCGCGAGCTTTCTGAATCTCGCGGCGATGGAAGCGTCGCTCGAATTTCTGTTGCGCACCGGCGTGCGCACGATCTGGGAGCACTGCCGCGCGCTGGTTGACGATTTGATTCGCCGGCTGCCGAGCGATCGCTGCGTGCTCGCAAGCCCGGGCGATCCTGCTGGCCGCGGACAGTATATTTGCATCGCGGCGCACCGGCCCGACGGAACGGCCGCGTTATTTGAGAAGCTGCAAAAAGCGGGCGTGCTCGTCGCGCTTCGCGAGGGAGCGCTGCGCGTCTCGCCGCACGTTTACAACTCCGAACGCGACATCGACCGGTTGCTCACGGTGCTGACGGTCTGAACCGTTTTGCCGCGCGAGCGAATGCAAATCACGCGCACAAACCAAATCAAACTTCCGAACCAAGGGCGATCGATCGCGTTTCATTTTCAATACACAGGTTCCGGCGGCGGAGCGTGAAATGGAATTCGCACGATGGCCACAAGCTCCACAGGCTCGCCTTGGCGCTCAGCCGGTTGAAATTTCCAACGTGCGAGCGCGTCCATAGCGTCTTGGTCGAGCTCGGGATCCAAACCCTGAACCAACTGGATGCTGTCGACCGAGCCGTCCTTGCGAATCACGGCGTAGAGCACGACCTCGCCTTCCACTTTCTCCAGTTTTAGCTCCGGCGGATATTTCGGATCGACTTTGCGCAGCGGCACGGGGCCGACCAAACCCGTGTCCGCGGGCTTCGGTCTGCCATTGGGAATATATTCGGGCGCGCCAAGTTCGGCGAAGCTCAGAACCCAGTCGCCCATCGAGCTCGCGAGATTGGGCATGTCAACCTTGAGTGTGTAAACGTCGTTCGAGCCTAGCAGCGATTCGGGGCGCGCGCCGGGCGCGAGCGCCACTTTGAGCGAGGCCTCGCCGGCCGGCGCAGACTTCGCGCCACTTGAACTCGAAGCGCGGGGGACGGGCCTCGGGTCGCCGGAAGCGGAGCCAGAGCCGCGGCCGCGGCCGCCCGCGCCCGACGGACCGGAGATGGCGGCGACAGGCGCATCGGGCAAACGCCCGCTGCTGCTGATGCCGATGCCGGGAGGTCCAGTGCCCGCGTGAGAGCCGGAATCGGCAGCGCCCGATCCATTCAGCGCGCCTTTGTGGGCGTCGGGAGAAATCGAAATGCGCGCCTGCAGATTGCCTTGCGGAATGGGAGGCGGCGGAGCGGCGGGTCCGGGCGTTTCGGAGAGCGCGATCACACGGCCGCCGTCGCCATTCACGCTCGGCCCAATCTCGGGCGCAGGCGCGGCAGAATTCGCTTGGTTCGCGCGCGATCGAGCCTGCGCTCGACTCATCGCCGGCACGGCCATTGCGGGTTTCGGCGTGTCGCTGGCGGAGGGCACGATATCGATCGGACCCGCCGGAGTTGCAGGATTCGAAATGTCCGGAGCGGCGACGTCCGAGCGTTTGTTTGCGGCGAGCGCCGGCTGCATGCGCGACATCGCGGTCGGCGAAAGACGCAAATCCGGATGAGCGGAATCGTCGTCGCTCCACTGCACGATGTTGGGCAATACAGGGAGAATTTTTGGAGGCGTATCCGGCGCCGAAGGCTCGAGTAATTCCTGGCGCGGATGATTCGGCTTGAGCGGCTGACTCCAAATGATTTGGCGCGGGTTATAGGCATCCGCGCCGGGCGCGGCTTCCGCTTCAGGCGCGGGCGGCGGCTCGATCGCGTTCCGCTCAGACTGCTTGCGCACACGCGGAGCGGGCGAGAGCGCGGGCAAATCGGGCGCCGGGTCGGGCGCGGGATCCGCCGGAGGATCGTACCAAGTGAGTTGTACATCGGGTCCGGCGAGACGAGGACGCTGAATGTTCCAGTGCGGATTCGCGATGATGAGGAACGCGGCCTCGAGCACGATCGCGACCGCGAACGCGAGCTTCGGGGAGCGCGCGACGATCCAGCAATCGCGAAAGTAGGGCGCGCCGAGAAATTTGCGCGGAGGTTTTGGTCCGGCGAAAATCGCGCGCACGCTGGAGCGAAAGTTTTCGCGCGGATTGGTCCAGCGCACGGCCAACTGCGGTCCAGGCGGCGCAAGGCGAGCCGTCCAAGCGGCGCCGGCCGCGCGCAATGCTTCGGGTTGGAGTCGTAAGGACACGGACTATCAATTATACGCTGGCAATCGACGCGGGGTTGTCCGCAACCGCGGGATCGCCGCAAATAAAACCACGGCGTAGCATGCGAACGAGCGGCGGAAAGCACGTTAACCGCGCGCGGCCAAGCGATAGAAACCGAGCGCCGCATCTCCCTGCTCGACAATACGCGCACGATCCAGGCCCGCGATTGTCTCGACGGGCGGGCGCTTGCGCGCAAATTCGGCGATCACTCGCCCGGCCGGGGCCACCAATTTCGAGCGACCCAGAAATTCGAGGATGCTCTCGTATTCGGCAGCCGCGTCGTACGGCGGATCGAGAAAAACGAGGTCGGCTTGAACGCCGCGCGATTCAAGACGCTCGCATCCGCGCAGTGCGTCAACCGCGAGAACTTCGGCGCCAGACGCGACGCCAAGCGATGCGAGATTCCGGCGAATCAGCGTGATGCCCGCTCGATGCGATTCGACGAAAAAGACCTGGCGCGCGCCGCGGCTGAGCGCCTCGATGCCGACGGCGCCCGTGCCGGCGAAAAGATCGAGAAACACCGAGCCTTCGACGCTCGGCCCGAGAATGTCGAACAGCGTTTCGCGCAGGCGATCGCTGGTGGGACGCAGCTTCATGCCGCGCGGCGCGGCGAGCGTCCGGCTTCGATATTTTCCGGCGACGACGCGCATCGTTTATCCGACCGCCGCGAGTTGATAGCGGCGCTGCCAATCCGGCGTGAGCGAATCGAGCAGGCGCCGGCAGGCAGCCTCGGCTTCGGGATTTTCAAAGAGCGCGAAGGCTTCGGTGCGCGCAAGCTCGAGCAATTCGGAATCGCGCAGCGGATTCGCGAAATGAAAGCCGAGCTCGCCGTGCTGGCGAGTGCCGAAGAATTCGCCGGGGCCGCGGAGTTTCAGATCCGTTTCGGCGATCACGAAACCGTCGGTTGTGGCGACCATGGTTTCAAGGCGCACGCGCGCGTCGTCGGAGACAGATTCGGGCGCGACAAGAATACAAGTTCCCTTCTGACCGCCGCGGCCGGTGCGTCCGCGTAGTTGATGAAGTTGCGCGAGACCGAAACGATCAGCGTGCTCGATGACCATGGCCGTCGCGTTCGGGACGTCCACGCCGACTTCGATCACCGTGGTGGTGACGAGCAGATCGATGTCGCGGCGGCGAAAGCGGTCCATCACGTCTTCTTTTTCTTCGCTGCGCATGCGGCCGTGCAGCAAGCCGACGCGCGCGGCCGGAAAAGCCGTGGCGCGCAGGCGCTCGTATTCGACCATCGCGGCTTTAAGAGAGCGCTGCGATTCGGCGTTCTTGCTTTGCTCGATCACGGGATAGACGACGAAGGCCTGTCGGCCGCGCGCGATTTCCTGGCGCAGAAAATCCCACACGCCAGCGAGGCGCTCTTCGCGCACCCAGCGCGTGGTGACCGGCGCGCGGCCGGGCGGCATTTGGTCGATCACGGAGAGATCGAGATCGCCGTAGAGCGTGAGCGAAAGCGTGCGCGGGATGGGCGTGGCGGTCATCACGAGAACGTCAGGCATGGCGCCTTTTTCGATGAGGCGCTTGCGCTGCAGGACGCCGAAGCGGTGCTGTTCATCCACAACCACGAGGCCAAGGCGCTTGAAGCCAACCGGATCCTCAAGAATCGCGTGCGTGCCGACGACGAGTTGCGCCTGACCAGATTGGACACGCTCGACCGCGGCGCGCTTTTCGGCGGGTTTCAAGCCGCTCACGAGCAGCTCGACGCGGTAACCGGATGCGGCGAACAAGCGGCGCGCTTCAAGGTAATGTTGCGCGGCGAGGATTTCGGTGGGCGCCATGAGCGCGGCCTGGAAACCGTTTTCGATGACGATGGCTGCGGATTCGAGCGCGACAATCGTTTTTCCGCTGCCGACGTCGCCTTGCAGCAAACGATTCATGGGCACGGGTCGCTCGAGATCGCCGACGATTTCCGCGAGCACGCGCTTCTGCGCGTCGGTGGGCTTGAATGGGAGGACGCGTTTGAGCGCTTCGCGAATGCGGTCTTCGCGCACACGAAACGCGATGCCGGGCTGTTGTTTTTCGCGGCGGCGGCGCAATGCGACGCTCAATTGGTAGAAGAAAAATTCCTCGAAGATCAGGCGCCGATGCGCGGGCGAGCGAAATGCGTTGAGCGCATCGACGGAGACGTCGGCCGGGGGAAAGTGGACGAAGGCGAGCGCGTCGCCGCGCGACGGAAAATCGTAGCGCGCGCGCAATTCGCGCGGCAGCGGATCGGGCAACGCGCCGGCCACGGCGGATTGCGCGGCGTAAATGATGCGCCGCAGCGTGCGCGAGCCGATCGAGCCGATGGCTTCGTAGATGGGAACGATGCGGCCGACTTCGGTGGAGTCGACATCGCCCGTGCCGATCAGCTCGTATTCGGGATTCACCATTTCGATTCGGCCGGGGCGATATTTATCGAGTTCGGCTTTGCCGTGCAGCACGATGCGCTGGCCGGAGCGGAAGCGCTTTTCGAGATACGCGCCGTGAAAAAATTTGCAGGCGAGAGAGCCGCTGGCATCGCGCACCAGGAGGTGATAAACGCCGCCGGCTCGGCCGCGATAGCGGACGAGGCCGCCGTCCGCGACCTCGGCCTGCAGCGTGTACGTGCCGCCGGGTTGGACTTCGCGCAGCGGAGTGAAATTGATGCGATCTTCGTAGCGAAATGGAAGATAGCCGAGCAAATCCTCGAGGGTGCGGATGCCGCGCTCGGCCAGCAACTGGGCGCGCTGCGGGCCAACGCCTTTCAGATACATCACTTCGGACGTGGGTGTGAGCGGCATCGGTCACTTATATCATTTTACTCATTGCGTTCCCCGTGCCGCCGGGAGGCGAGAAGCGTGTTCGAAATAATTTCCACAGGAGGCAAAATTGAAAAGTTTCGGGCGTTAGCGGAAGGCGCGAGGCAAGGCGGGCCAAAGACCGCACCGCGCCGCAGCGGGCCTTCGGCGTTAAAACCGAAGAGTGCGGCACTCGAATGCAAGAACCGCGGCGAGTGGCGGCATGCGGGATTCGCCCGGCCGCACGGAGGAGAAATGAGCGGTGGGCGAAACTTGCCAACGGCGGGCGCGTACCGATAGAGTGAGTCGGTTTGCGGAGGAATATCTGGCTCTTGAGAAATTAACGCGCGGGGACAAACGCACGCTGCTGATCTGGCTGCTTTGGGCGGCCGTCGGACTGGGCGTGGCGTGGCATTATTTTCCGCGCGCTTTCCCCGAAGCGTCGGTGAATTTTCGTGTCTCGCGCGGCGAGGCGCTGGATCGCGCGCGGCAATTCGTCGCGGGGCAACGCGGCGACGTTGCGGGAATGCGCTCGACGATCGTGTTCGACGTAGACGACACGGCCAAGACGTATCTTGAGCGCGAAGTCGGGCTAAAGAACGCGAATCAATTGATGGCTTCCGACGTGAGCACGTGGTACTGGAGCGTGCGATTTTTCCGACCGCTGCAGCAGGAAGAATTTTCGGTGCGCGTGGCGCCGAGCGGGCGGATCGTTGGCTACGATCACGTGATTAAAGAGGGCGCGCCTGGCGCGCGCCTGGATGGTGACGCGGCGCGCGCGGCGGCGGAAGCGTTCGCGAGCGACGCGCTGGGGCAGAACCTTGCGTCGTACGATTTCCTGCCGGCGGAATCGAATTCGACGGAGCGGCCCAACCGGCGCGATTGGAGCTTCACCTGGGAGCGGCACGGATTTCGCGCGAAGGACGCGCCGTATCGCATGCGCGTTTCGCTTGAGGGCGATCGACTTGGCGAATACACGGAATTCCTGAAAGTTCCGGAGGTCTGGCAAACGGGCTACGAGCGGCTGCGCTCGTCGAACGATTTTATTGAGACGCTGGCGATTGTGCCGTACGCGATGCTCCTGGGTGCGTGCTTGTGGGTGATCATCGTGCTGGGGCGCGCGGGCGAGCTCGAATGGAAATCGGGAATCGCGCTGGGCGCGGTGCTGACGGCGCTTTATTTCGCGATGACCTTGAACACCTGGCCCGAAATTTTATCGGGCTACGACACCAACACATCGTATTCAAGTTTCCTGTTCGGCCAAATCGCCGAGGCTTTCATGATTTCGATTTCGTCGGCGCTGCTGGTGGTGGCGGCGGTTGTGCCGGGCGAGCCGCTGTATCGCGCGGCGCTGCCGACACGGCTGCGGCTGTGGATCATGGGGCGCTTTCCGGCGATGCGCTCGCGTGAATTTTTCCGCTCATGCACGATCGGGGTGTGCCTTGCGGCGGTGTCCATCGGCTACCAGGTGGTGTTCTACATCGTGGCGGGACATTTCGGGGCGTGGGCGCCGCAAGACGTGCAGTACGACAACGTGGTGAGCACGGCGGTGCCGTGGATTTTTCCGCTGACGATTGGATTGTACGCGGCGACCAGCGAAGAATTCCTGTTTCGCATGTTCGCGATTCCTTTTGTGCGGCGCCTCACGAAATCGAGTTTCCTGGCGGTGGTGCTGCCGGCGTTTGCGTGGGGATTTTTGCATTCCAATTATCCGCAAGAGCCGCCTTACATTCGCGGGCTTGAAGTGGGATTGTTCGGGATCGCCGCAGGACTGGTGATGCTGCGCTGGGGAATTTTGACGACGCTGGTGTGGCACTACACGGTGGACGCGGTATTGAGCGGGCTGCTGCTGGTGCAATCGACGAGTTTGTATCTGCGCGTTTCGGGACTGGTGGTGGGCGGCGCGGCGCTGATACCGCTGGCGATCGCCGGATTTTTTTATGTGGCGCGAGGAGGGTTCGAGCCGTCGCTAGAGCTCGAGAACCGCGCGGTGCCCGCGCCGCCGGCTTTGGCGGAGATTGGAGTGGAGGCGGGGGAAGCGTCGCTTGTGGAGCGGGCGGCATTCGATGCTCCGGAGACTTCGATCGCGCGGCGCTACGACAGAATCTGGCGCAGGAAGCTCGCGCTGCTGGTCGCGTGCGGATTGATCGGCGCGCTGCTGCTGTGGCGCGTGCATCCGCAGGAGATCGGGAGCTACGTGCGATTTTCGGCCGATGCGAACGAGGCCACGGCGAGCGCGGACCAAGCGCTGCGAGGTTGGAACGTCGATCCGGCGAGCTACCATCACGCGGCGACGATTGCGTACACCTTCAACGATTACACAAACGAATTTTTGCGCCGCGCGGTGGGAATCGACGGCGCGAATCGCATCTACGAGCAGCAGGTGCCATCGGCGTTCTGGACCGTGCGCTATTTTCGCGATTTGCAGAAACAAGAGTACACCGTGGTGCTCTACCCGGATGGCGGACTTTATTCCGTGCACCACACCCTGCCGGAGGACGCGCCGGGAGCGAATCTTTCGAAGGACGACGCGCTCGCGCTGGCGGATTCGTGGGTGGCGCGAGAAAAACATTTCGATCTTTCCGCGTGGAAACTGGTGGATTCGCAATCGAAAAAGCAGACCAATCGCACCGATCATGTCTTCACGTGGGAGCAGCTGGCGGCGCTGGGCACGGCGCCGGGAGCTTCCGGTCCGGCGCACGTGCGCATCGAACTGCATGTGCAGGGAGCGGAGGTGTCCGGCTTTCGGACGTACGTGAAAATTCCGGAGGATTGGGAGCGCAACGAGAGCCAGACGACTCTGGCGGGGACGATTTCAAGCGCGGGACTCGTCGGGCTCGCGGTGGTCGCCGGCTTTGCGGTGCTGGCGATTTTTTTCCGCAATCTGAGGAAACCGGACATGTCAGAAGTGCCGTGGCGACGCATGGCGAAGTGGGCGCTGGTGGTGCCGGTGGCGGCGATCGTGAAGTATGCGGCGACTTCGCCGCAACTGCTCGGAGGTTATCCGACGGAGATGCCGCTGAAGATTTACATCGCGACGCTGTGCGTGGTGCTGCCGCTGGCCGTGATTCTGGTTTACACCGCGGCGTTTTTTCTGATGGGGCTGGGATGGTTTTTCCTGGCGCGGGCATTTGCACGCGAGAATTTGCCGGTGTGGAGCGGAATGCCCGCGGCGTATTACACGGATGCGTTTTGCGTGGGCTTGTTCGGCGCGGCGGCGTGGATGGGGCTGCGGCGACTGCCATCGCTCGTCGCAGCACGCCGGCCGATGCTGCATCACAGTCTGGCGGCGGCCGTTCCCTCGGCGCTCGATTCGAGATGGCCGGCCGCGACTGGGCTTGCGAGCATGGTGAACACGGGATTTTTCGGATTCGCGTTGCTCGCGGTGATTGCGGGTTTTCTGTGCTACGGCGCGATGCGGCGAACGGGAATTCGAGCGGCGGTGCTGGTACTGATTCCGATTCTGGCGGCGATCGACGCGGGCACGCTGGGCTCGTTTGCGCGGTCGGCCGTGGCGGACATTATTGTGTTGTGCGTGCTGTGGTGGGTGGTATCGAAACTCGTGCGCTTTAACATGATGGGATATTTCCTGCTGTTCGCCACGCTGGTGGCGGCGGAATCGGCGGCGGAACTTTTGGCCCAGCCGAATTCTTTTTATCACGCGAACGGCGCCGTGGTGTGCATCGTCGGGATCTTGCTGCTCGCGTGGCCGTTGGTGGCTTGGCGACGCGCGGCGTCGCATGGCGCGGGCGCGGCGCATGCGGCGGCGGACGGAGAGAACCGTGGCGATGCCGCCTGAAACCGCGCCGAGGGGCGTCTCGCGCGCGTGGCAATGGGGCGAATATATTCTGGCCATTCTCGCCGGGAATATTCTTTATCTGCTGATCGAACCATATTTGCCGATCGAGCTGCGGCATCGGTTGTTCCGCGCGGATCCCGGCGTGCTGCTCGATTTCTTGATCTGCGCGGGGATTTATGGATTGGTGCGGCTCGCGCGCCGGATTTAATTTTCCGGAACCGGCGTGATGAAGCGCGCAACGAGCGAGCATCGGAAAAATCTTGGCGTGACGCCGCGCGCAATGCGCAAGATGACGCTCGCCGGGATGATCGCGGCTACTTATTTCATGGTCGCCGGCGGCCCGTACGGATTGGAAGACGTTGTTCAGAAGACAGGCTACGCGGGCACCCTCCTCATTCTGATTCTCACGCCGATACTGTGGAGCATTCCGACAGCGTGGATGGTCAGCGAGCTTTCAACCGCATTGCCGGAAGACGGCGGCTTTTACATTTGGGTGCGCCGCGGCATGGGGCATTTCTGGGGATTCCAGGAAGCGTGGCTCACGCTGACGGGCAGCTTGCTCGAGATGGCACTTTATCCGGTGCTGTTCGTGAGCTACCTCGAGCGGTTCGTGCCACGAATGGCGGCGGGGTACACGGGCGTCGCGCTGGAATTGGCGATCATCGTGGCGTGCACGGCGTGGAATATTTTGGGCGCGGGCGCGGTGGGAGAAGCGTCAGTGTGGCTGAATGTTGCGCTGCTGTTGCCGTTCGTCGGCGTGGTGATTGCGGCGCTGGCGCGATCGCATGCGGCTTCGGCGGCGCCGGTTTCGGCTACGCCACTGCTTCATGCGGATTTGATCGGCGCGCTCCTGATCGCGATGTGGAATTACATGGGCTGGGACAATCTTTCAACGGTGGCCGGAGAGACGGAACGGCCGCGGCGAAATTACCCGCTGGCGATGGCGGGAGCGGTGGCGCTCGTGACGCTGAGCTATCTGATTCCGGTTGGCGCGGTGGCGCGGACGGGTCTCGATCCGAATCAGTGGACGACGGGCGGATGGGTGGACGTGGGCCAATTGTTGGGCGGCACGCTGCTGGCGCTGGCGGTGGCGATCGCCGGGATGCTCGGCGCGTTTGGCACGTTTGGTTCGCTGATGATGTCGTTCTCGCGGCTGCCGGTGGTGCTGGCCGAGGACGGTTATCTGCCGCGCGTGTTCGCGCGCAAGTATCGGCGCACGGGCGCGCCGTGGGTGGCGATTGTGGTGTGCGCGATCGGATGGGCGGCGCTGCTGCCGCTTGGATTTGAACGCCTGGTACTGCTCGATGTGCTTTTAACCGGGCTAAGTATTTTGCTGGAATTTTGGGCGCTGGTGGCGTTGCGCGTGCGCGAGCCGGAACTTGCGCGGCCGAGCCGAGTGCCGGGCGGAATCGCTGGAACGGTGCTGATCGGTTTGCCTCCGCTGGCGCTGCTGGTTTTGGCGGGAGTGCGCGAGCGCACCGAAAAAATCGGGCCCGTGAGCGAATTGACGGTGGGCGGGATCGTGGTGCTCCTAGGCGTCGTGGTGTATATGTTCGGACGGTGGCGTCGCGAGCGCATCGCGGCACCCGGGGGGCCTTACTGAGCCCTGATTCCAAAGGCTTTTGGGTGCGCCGCGGATCGCGTTGGAAAGCTCGAGAATCGCTGCTATCCTTTGCCGCGCCTCGCCGTCTAAGTGACCGAGAACCAGCCGGCAGGCATCTAAATAGTAGGGGTACGCCACGCTGCCGCACCCGTGACCCAGGGCGGAATTGCGACGCGCAACGCCGGCGGTCACACACGAGGGCACGACATAATGGCCGTTGAGGGAATGACATTTGCCCTGCCAACGGGTCCCAACCGGCCCGGCTGCGACGATTCCGCGTCGAATGCGGGCATCTTGCATCCAGCCCTGCCGCAGACGGACGAGAGAGCGCTGATCGAGCGTGCCCAGGCCGGAGACCGGCCGGCGTTCGATGAGTTGGTGCGGCGCTACGACCGGGCGGTACTGCGGCTGGCGACGAACGTGCTGCGCACGCCCGAAGATGCGCGCGACGCTTATCAAGAATCTTTCCTGAAAATTTACAAAAACATTTCGCGCTTTCGATTCGAGTGCAGCTTCTACACGTGGGTCTATCGCGTGGTGACGAATTCGTGCCTCGATCATCTTCGCCGCCGCGAGAGCCGGCCGGAGGATCAGGCGCCGGAGGCACATCCGCACGAACGCAGCGAAGCGGTGGCGGATTTCTTCGACCGGCAAGCCGCGACCTCTCCGGCAGCCAATCCGGAACGCAACACGTTCAATCAGGAAATCGCGCAGCGTATTGCGCAGGCGCTCGAGGGGCTGACGCCGCGCGAGCGCATGATTTTCGCGATGAAACATTATCAAGGCCTGAAGTTGCGCGCGATCGGCGAGACGCTGGGCACGACCGAAGAAACCGTGAAAAATTCGCTGTTTCGCGCGACGCGAAAACTGCGCGCGCAATTGGGAGGCCTGCTGTGACGGAATCCGAGCGTCACGCGGCGCCGGCTCCCTGCCGCGGAAATTCCGAAATGCCCGACATGAGTGAGCGCTTGCTGCTCTACGTCGCCGATGAACTCGATGCTCAGGAACGCGCGGCGGTCGAAGCGCACGTGCGCGAATGCGCGGCGTGCAGGGCGGCGCTTGAAAGCGAAGAATTGCTACTGGATTGGATCGCGGCAGCCGAGCCGGCCAAGGATCTCGACAGCTCCGGCATGATGCTGGCGCAATCGCGCAGCGAACTCACGCAGGCGCTCGACGAAGCGGACGATGCCCGGCGCGCGAAACATCCTTGGCTTGCGCTTCTCGCGGCTCCGGCGTGGCTGCCGAAGCTGCGCAGCGCGTGGGCGTTGCATCCGGCCGCGAGCAGCGTCGTTCTTCTGGCGTTGGGATTCGCGCTGGGAGTTGGCGTGCCGACGTGGGTGCGCTTCGGATCATCGCCGGCACCGGGCAAGCCTGCGATGGTGGTGAACGCGGCGCCGCGACTTTCCGAGCAAGCGTTGCAGAGCGTCAGCTCGGTCGGCCTCAATTGGGAAACGCCGGAGGATTCCTCAACGCCGCGCGTGCAACTGCAATTGAATTCGGACAATCCCATGCACCTTGAAGGCGGCCCGGACGACGCCGACGTCGAGCGCGTTCTCACATTCGTGGTGGCCAATGGCCAGCGGTTTGATCCGGGTGTGCTGCTCGATTCGGTCGATCTGCTCGCGACGCGCGTGGCTGATCCCGCAGTGCGCAGCGCGCTTTGCGACGCTGCGAGCACGGACCCGAACCCCGGCGTGCGGCTGAAGGCTGTCGAAGCGCTGCGAGGATACGGCCGCGACCCTGAGGTGCAAAAAGTTCTGCTCGACGCGCTCGGACAAGACGACAATTCCGGCGTGCGCATCGAGGCCGTGAATGCGCTTAGCGCCGCGCTTTCAAGCGCAGGCGAAGACGCGGGAAGTTCGGCGGCTTCCGCGCGTGATCCGCAAGTGGTCGAGGTGCTGCGCCGAAGCGCGCAGAACGATTCCAATCATTACGTTCGTCTGACGGCTGCGGCGGCGTTGCAGCAAATCGCCGCGGACCAGACGACGGCTCCGGCACCGTAGAGATACCGCATGCTCAAAGGAAACGCATTCTCACGGCGCGCGCGACACAAGGTTTGGCCGCTCGGCCTGCCGATCGCGCTGGTGTGCGCGCTGGCGTGCGCGATTCCGGCGGCCGCGCGAGCCAGACACCGCGGCGGCCCTCCGCCTGACGTTCGGCAAGTGAGCACGGTGAGATCGGGGCGTCTCGCGACGCGTCCCGGCTTGCGCTTGCTGGTTACAACCGATGACGGCAACGTGCAGATTTTCACCGATGCCATCGACGAGATTCGTTACACCGTGCGCGTTTCGGCCGACGCAAGCCAAGCCGGTGCGGCGGATTTGGTGCGGCATTATTCCGTGACGGCGCACGCCACGGTTTCCGGCGCGCAGATCGCGGGCGCGGCGCCTGCGAATACGCCTGAAGACGTACTGTGGATCGATTACGAAATCCACGTGCCCAGCCACTACAGTTTGGATATTACGACGCAGGCCGGAAACATCGAGACGCAAGATATCGTCGGTCACATCTCGCTCACAACCGGCGGCGGCAACCTCACGGCCGGGCGCGTGGGACCAATTTGGCGGGCGCACGATGCGTCGCTGCGCGCTGGCCAAAATTATTCAGCGCGCCTTGAAACCGACGGCGGACACATCACCATCGGCGACGTGGCCGGAGACCTGCGCGCCTCCACGGCCGGCGGGCACATCTCAACCGGCGACGTCCGCGGCCAAGTTGTGCTGCACACCGGCGGCGGACACATTCATACGGGTTCGATCGCCGGCGGCGATCTCGGAACCGACGGCGGCAACATCGTGGTCGAACGGTCGAGCAACGGGCTTACGGCTTCGACCGTCGGAGGGCAGATCAGCGTCGGCGAAGTGACCGGCGGCCCGGTGCATGCGCGAACCGGCGGCGGCGCGATTCACATCGCGCGCGTGATGGGGCCGACGGAAGTGGAATCGACGCGCGGTAACATCGCCCTCACTTGCCTTGACGGACCGCTGCGCGCTTCGACTTCGGACGGCACGATCACCGCGTGGTTCCTCGACGAATCGGCAGAGAAAGAGCCGGACGAGCCGGCCCATCGCGCGCGGCACGACGCGGCTCCTTCGGAACTTGAATCCAGACAAGGCGACATCGTGGTGTATCTGCCGCGCGAATTGCCGGTCACGATCGAAGCCACCGTCGAGCAGAGCCCTCTGCACCAGATCGTCGCTGATCCGTCGCTTCCGATGAAAGTGGATTACCCCGCGGGGCCGGGCGGCGCGGTGCGCGCGCAATGCGCGCTGAACGGCGGCGGCGACGTGCTTCGCCTGAAAGCCGACGCGGGAAACATCGTGCTGAAGTACGGCGATCCGGCCGCGGCCTTGCGCTACACCGAGCAGCAAATGGAACAACTGCACCAACAGTTTGAAGCGCAGATGGAATCACAAGTGGAATCGCTGCTGAACTCCGACACGTTGGAACAGATTGCGCGCCAGGCCGAAAAAGCTGACACATACGCCGATATCGAGAGCAAGGCGCAGACCGCTGTGCAACGAGCAGAGCAGCAGCAAGAGGCCGCCGAGCAACAAGCGCAGCAACAAGAACAGGCCGCGGAACAAGCGGAAGGACGTCTTGAGCGCCTGACGATGCGCTTTGAAGAGATGTGGTGGGGCGACGTTCACGTGGACGCGGATGTGCAGCAGAAAAAGTTGCTGACGCAGGTGACGCCGCAATATCCGGATGTCGCGCGGCAGGCGGGCGTGGAAGGAACGGTGACGCTGCGCGTGGAGATCGGCCCGGACGGCGCGGTCGAAGACATCGAACCCGTTTCCGGTCCGCCGCTATTGGAACGCGCCGCGGCGGAAGCGGTCGCGCAGTGGCGCTATGCGCCGACGCTGGTGGACGGCAACGCGGTGAATGTGGTGACGACGGTCTCGGTGGAATTTCATCTGAACCAGCAGTAAGTATCCGGAAATTGTTCCGGCAGTGGGCCCGGAGTTGTGAACGACGCAAATTCGACCGGAGGTGCGAGCATGCGCGCATTACGCATCGTGACCTTGGTGGCGCTTGGGACATTGGCGGGGGCCGCGTGCACGGCGACGTGCCACGCGGACGACGAAGTGTTCGACAGGATCGTGCCGCTGCCCGCGGCGAATTCGTTCGAGTTGCAAAACGTGAACGGGTCGGTGGATATCGAAGGCTGGGATCGAGATGACGTCGAAATCCACGCGGTGAAAACGGACAAGAACGGCCGCGCGGATCTGGACCGCGTGAAAATCGAGGTGCAGTCCGCGGCGGACCACGTCTCCGTGCAATCCGTTTATCCGAAGGACGACAGCGCGGAAGTTTCGGTCGCGTACACGATACGCGTACCGCAGCGCGTCCTCTTGCGCGAAATCGCCACAGTCAACGGCGACATTCGCATCCACGGCGTGAGAGCGACGGGGAAACTTCGCTCCGTGAATGGCGACGTGGAAGCGTATGACAGCACCGGCTCGCTCTCCGCGGAGACCACCAACGGGAATATTCGCCTGGAACTCTGCAGCCTTGCGGATTCCCCGCTGACCGCGCAAACCGTGAATGGTTCGATCGTGGTGACATTGCCCACGGGATCGGGCGCCGCTCTCGATGCGCGCTCACTCAACGGCGAGGTTAAGTCCGATCTGCCGTTCGCCGGCAGCTCCGCCGGGCGCAGGGAATTTCACGGCATGCTGGGAACCGGCGGCACATCAATGCGGCTCAGAACCGTAAACGGTTCGATCCACATCATGGCGTTCAGCGAAAACCCGCAGTAGCAAAACATGCCCCCGAGCCTCTCGCGCCTCGCTCACGCCGCGCCTTGCGCGCCGTCGAACCGGTGAGGAGGGACACCATGAAAATTCGCAGCAGTTCTGTTTTGAGTGGCGTGGCGCTCGCCGCGTTGCTTGCGGCTTGCGTACCGAGCGGCCTTCGAGCCCAGCAGCAACCGGCTCCCGCGCCGCAGCCGGCGCCCATGCGTGGCGCCCCAGATTTCCCCGTGCAAACCGTGCAGATCGATGACAGTCCCGGATGGCTCGGCGTGGCCATCGAAGAAGTGAGCGCCGACAAAGCCAAAGAACTGAAACTGCCGAGCGATCACGGCGTGCTGCTGACCGACGTCGACCAGGAGTCGCCCGCGACGAAAGCAGGATTAAAATCCGGCGACGTGGTGACTGAATACGACGGCCAGCGCGTCGAAGGAACGATGGCGTTTCGGCGGATGGTGCGCGAAACGCCGCCGGGCAGATCCATCGCGATTGGCTACTGGCGAGACGGACGCGCCGGCAGCGTCAATGTCGAACTGGGCAGCCTGGCTAGCGAGATGCAGGATCATGCGCGGCAGATGCAAGACCGCGCCGACGAAATGGCTCAGCGCGCTCAACAGCAGGTTGAGCAAGAAATGGCGCAGCATCCTATGGTTTTCAATTTCCCAGATAACGCCGGAATGTTTGCGGGGCACGCGCCGACGATCGGGATTGTGGCGTTCGACCTTTCGGAGCAACTCGGGAATTATTTCGGCGCACCGGACGGCCAAGGCGTGCTGGTGAGCGAAGTGCGCGAGGCGACGCCGGCGGCGAAAGCGGGATTGCTGGCGGGCGACGTGATCACGAAACTCGATGGCGTGCGCGTGCACAACGTCGGCCAATTGCGCGAACAGCTGGCGGCGAAACGCGACGCCAAGTCCGTGACGCTGACGATTCTGCGCAGAGGCGCGGAACTTTCGGTCCCGGTCGAGCCGGAGGCACCGAATCCGCCCAAACCAGAGACCGACATCAATCGTCACATCGCTATGTAGCGAATAGAATATTCCGGAAAATATTTCGGGCCGCCCGCTGGTTGACACCGGGCGGCCCGAAAACCTTCTTAATTCGATTCTCCGGAGACTCGTTCGCGCCTACTGGCGCTCGACAACCACCTGCGACGCGGGGACTTCAATGCGCATCAGCTTGTGGCCGGCGTCGCAGAACAAATGGATCTCAAGATCGGCTGACTTCACAATCAGCTCTGAAAGACCGCCGCTCGCGCCAGCAGCGCTGACCTTGATCGAGCCGGGCGTAATGTCCTGCGGAATCAGCACGGGGAAGCTCTGTTCGCCGCCCGCGCTCCAATCGTAGATCCGCGCGAGCACGGCGTATTGCTCGTAGAGATTGTTGTCGAGCACCACGACGTTCGGCGTGACGAACTTAAAATCCTGGTGATAGGGATGGCCGCTTCCGAAATCCGTCAGCGTCTTCGCGGTGCCGCCATCGAAATCCACAGAACCCGAGGCTTTCTTCGGCGAATCCGTGGACCAAGCGTAATGAATCGCGGTGCCGTCGGCGGCCAGATGCAGCTCGCCGGTGGTTTTCATGTCGTCGCCACCGGGCGTGTGCGCCTCGGTCGAGCCGCGCACGATCCACTTCCCTTCGGACGATGAAATCTCGAAATCCTCCGTGCCGATCGATTGACCGGCGAGCAGAATGCGAAATTTGCCTTTGTCGGCCGCCATCACAACGGCAGACGCGGAAGCTGGTTTACTCTGCGCGCGAGCCGTGGAGGACCACGCGGCGCCGGCGAATGCCAAGCCGGTGAAAACAAGTCCGCGAAAAATTGGTTTGATCAGCGCGGTGCGATTCATGCAATCACCTTGCCTGACTTTGGATTGAGCGCGAGTGGCCCATCGCCATCGAGAATCCCGAGGGCGCGAATTCGGTCCACGGCTTCGCGCGGGTCCGCGGCGCTCTTCACGCGATAGTCGGCCTGCTGATAGAAAGGCAGGCGCTCTTCGTAGAGTTTGCGGAAGCTTGCTTCGTCACGGAAAAGCGGGCGATCGGGCATCAGCACGCAACGCGCGAGGAGTTCTTCGACCGGAGTATCGAGCCAGAGAACCAGCGCGCCGGCATCGCGAAGCATCGCGACATTGCGGGGCTGCACGAAAGTTCCGCCGCCGAGCGCCAGCACGAACGAGGCTTCCTGGGCAGCCGACGAACTGAGGATACGCACCAAACATTCGTGCTCGATATCGCGAAACACGGGTTCGCCGCTACGCGAAAAAATTTCGGCGATGGGCAAGCCCGCGTGGCTTTCGATTTCTTCGTCCAGATCGACGAAGCGCCAGGCAAGTTGCGCGGCGAGGAGTTTGCCGACGGTGGTTTTACCGGAGCCCATGAAGCCGGTGAGGCAGGCAAGACGGCGCCGGGGCGAGGCCCCAGACGAAATCGAAATGGGATGGCGCGATTCGGGCAAGGGATCCGAAGCGCTCACTCACGCTTCAGAATCTTGATTGTACCACTGAAGGACGACAGCTCGACTTTGGCGTTGCCCTGATTGACAGAGCCGAACAAGCCGTTGCCGAACTTCGGCGGCTTGGCCTTGCCGTGCGTGTCGGGCATCACGGGCGCTTCGTTGATCACTTTTCCATAGAGCGAACTCGCGCTGACGTCGAATGAATCGGTAGGTGCGAAGCGGACTTCGATCGTGCCGGTGGAATTCTTCAGAACGTAGATGCCGCGGCGCAGAAAATTTCCATCGAACAGGATGTTGCCGGAAGAGGTTTGGATGCGCACGCTATCCATCGAAGGCTGCAGCAGCTGAAAGCTGCCACCGATCGAATTCGCGTCCAAACTTCCCGCGCAGCGCGTGCACACCAGCGAGCCATCGACGCTCTTCACGACCAGATATCCGTCGACGTCGGAAAGCTGCAAACTGGCGCCCACGGTGTCGAAGGTCATGTCGCCGTGCACGCTCTCCACGGTGACGCTGCCGGAATCGCTGCGCACTTGCAGGGCTGTGTCTTGGGGCACGGTGATCACGTAGTTGGCCACGAGCTCATCCGGCGCGGGATTGTCGCCGGTGATCTCGGTTTCGGCCTCGATGCGATCGTCGGCCTGTTCGGCCGAAATGTCGATCTTGTCGCTTGCGAAATCGGCGACGATCTTCACTTCGTTCTTCTCCCAGGACTTCACCTCCACCACACCGCTCGCGTTGTGCAGCGTCACGAGAGGCTTGCCGGTGACCGGGAAATATCGTTCAAAGTGGCGCGACTGCGCGAAAGCGGGCGACCCCATCAGCAGCAAGGCGCCGGCAACGACTACGGGAACTCCGACAACATTCCGAATTGATCGCATGGCGTTCATCGTCCTCCGACTGCGCTCCGATCCATCGCTACGGCCAGAAGCTGAGCTTTCTGCTGATACGCGTCGTAGAGGTATTCGCGGGCCATCTCGTTGTCGGGTTCTTCGCGGACACTCTTTTCACACACGGCAATAAAGTTGTCAATCTCACCGAGATCGTGGTGCAACTCTTCGGCCACCTGCGGATCGCGTTGCGGCAGCGATGCGATGCTGGCCTCGGAAGCGTCGAGCGATCCGTCGAGCGATCCGGTAGTCTGCGATTCGACTGCGGCTTGCAATTCGGTGCCAGGCACCGCCGCGGGCTCCAGCACGGCGCTTGCCGGCGTGGTCGTCAGGCTGTCCACGCTGAAAAGCCCGGCCACAATCAGGGAGACGCCCAGCACGGCGCCCGCAAAAGCAGGGCGTTGGAAAACAGCCCACCAGCCGGCGTGAACCGGCGCGCGCTCAACATCGACAGGACGCTCGAGTTCTAGATCGCGATCAACGCCAAGTTCACGGATTCGCCCTTCGGCTTCAAGCTCGGCGCGAATCCGCGTCCACAGCCAATCCGGCGGCGCCACTTCCTCTTGCGCCAATTCGAGCGCAGCTGCGCCGATCAGGTGGAAATCGGCTTCGAGCGCCTGGCAATCGGCGCATCCCGCCACGTGAACGGCCACCGCTTCCGGCAGTGGACCGTCCGGTTCGCGTTCGAGAACTCGCTCTAGTTCATGGCACGACATGTCCGTAATCCGTCCTTCGCTCATTCCGTACTGTCTTCAATCCGGAGTCCCGACCGTGGCACCGACCCTGCTTCTTGCCTACTTAATCCGATGATGAAAAACCTCCGCGGGCTGCCTGACGCTGTTCCCGCGCTTGCTGACGCAGCGTTTCCTGCAACAGTTCGCGCAGCCGCATGCGTGCCTTGTGGAGCTGCGACTTCGAGTTGCCGATCGAGCAATTCATAATCTGCGCGATCTCGTTATGTTCGTACCCTTGGATGTCATGCAAGACGAAGACCGCTTTGTAGCCCGGCGGCAACTGCGTGATCGCGCGTTCCAAATGTACGCGATCCACCGAACCCGAAAGCAACAGGTCCGGGCCGCCGATATCTCTACGCGGGCCGCCGGTCTCTTCATCCGGCTCGGTCTCTTCTTCGAGCGAAGTTTCCGCCAGAGTTTTCCTGCGCAGCTTCATCAGCACGACGTTGACCGACAGCCGATGCAGCCAGGTGGTGAAAGCCGATTCACCCCGAAACGTAGCGATCTTGCGAAACAACTGCAGGAACGCTTCCTGAGTCAGGTCTTCGGCTTCGGCCGGGTTGCTCACCATGCGCAGGCACAAAGCGTAAACGCGGCGGTTGTGCAGGCGATAGATATGCTCAAACGCCTCCGCATTACCCTGTTGGGCCAGGCGGATGGCATCTGCCTCCGACAACTCACCGATTTCACTTCGCCTCGTGCGGGTCACTCTACCCGTCGGGACGACACCCGCGATTTGGGATGCGTCCCCCGCCTCCTGAGTTGTACTCCGCTAACTCCCGCGTGATAACTGTTCGCGCAAAGCGCTGCGCACATAGGATTCATCCCCATCATACGGGGGTTCAGCCGGAACTGCCTTTTCGTATTCTCCGCGGACAACGGCGCGACGTCTAGCTGGCAAGCGCCCTGAGCGACGGCATGCGGGTAAGGAGCTTCTCGCGGAAGGGGCCGACTTCTTCGCTCGGCAAAACGCAGAAAAACGACTTCAATACGATCACCGTCTCCCGCAGGCAGGTATTCAAATCGTAGTCCAGGACTTCCAGGACCCGGCATTCCCGCTCGATGGTTGCTGCGCCGCGGCCGGCCAGCGCCTCCGCCGCCGCGCCGGATTCCTTCTGAATTGCGTCCAGCGCTTCGATGAGGGCATGCAATTTGTGGAAAAACCTTGTCCGCCCTTGGAACAAGCAACTCGCGAGCAGATGATCTGTTCGGGCGATGCGCTGCGGACCCACGCCGCGGAAATTCTCGACTGCAAGAGGTTCGACGTTTGGCAGGGTGCCGTAATGGCGGCCATGCTCTTCCATCGCGCACAAAACCCCTTGCAGACTCAGCGCCAGCCGGTCGAGCAGCGCCGCGAAGACCGCGGCGTATTCCCGGGCGTTCATCACGCGTCCTGCCGCCCACGAATCGAAGACCTCGTTTAGAGTGACGCTCTGAATGACGTAGGAAGCCTCGAGCTCATCGAGCGCAGCGCCGTACAGGCGATGGCTGCCCTCGGGCAGCGACGCAATCCAGTCTCGCCGCACTGTGCCGACACCAGTAGAACTCGATTTGCGACGCGCTTGCCCCACGCCCAAGCCTCCGAGTCGCGGTATGATACCACACCGGATGCGGGTCGGCGTTCAAGGCCCAAGCGCGGACGCCCGACGCGCCTTTGCGTGCTCTTTGGCAAGATTTTGGGTGCCATCGGCGCGCGAACCCGCGAACCGAAGCTGCGAAAGAACAGAAAGGATCGCCGCCTTGCCGTTTGAACCGCTTGACCAATACCTACAGCGGCAGAAAAAACTCGCGGAAATCGAGGCGCTCGGTTACGAAGCTTATCCGCATCGCTTCGATCCGACGGCCACGCCCGCCGAAATCGTCGCGCGCTATGCCGATATGCCGGCCACCGACCTCGAGGCGAAAAAACCCTCGGTTCGCGTGGCCGGGCGCATCATGACGCTGCGCCTCCACGGCAAGGCGGGCTTCGCGCATATTGCCGGAGCCGGGCAGCGCTTGCAGATTTACGTCAAGCTGGACATCGTTGGCGAGCGCGCCTTTAAATTTTTTCAGTTGCTCGATCTCGGAGACTCCATCGGCGTCTCCGGTCACATCTTCCGCACCAAGACGGGCGAGCTAACTGTGTGGGTCGAGCAGCTCACCTTGCTCGCGAAAGCTTTGCTGCCTCTGCCGGAAAAATGGCACGGTCTTTCGGACCGCGAACGGCGCTATCGCCAGCGGTATCTCGATCTGATCGTCAACGAGGATTCGCGGCGCGTATTCATGCGGCGCGCGCAGATCGTGCGCGAGTTGCGCCGGTTTTTCGACGCGCACGGTTACATCGAAGTGGAAACTCCGATGATGCAATCCATCGCCGGCGGCGCCGCGGCGCGCCCGTTCGTCACGCATCACAATACGCTCGACGTCGATCTCTATCTTCGCGTCGCTCCTGAGTTGTACTTGAAGCGCCTGATCGTCGGCGGACTCGATCGCGTCTACGAAATCAACCGAAATTTCCGCAACGAGGGAATTTCGACGCAGCACAATCCCGAATTCACGATGCTCGAGTTCTATCAAGCCTATAGCGATTACCGCGACTTGATGTCGCTCACCGAAGAGCTCTTCGCCGCGCTCGCGCGCCAACTCTACGGCACCACCGTGATTCGCTTCGGCGAGCACGAAATCGATCTGGGGCGCTGGCAGCGCCTCACGATGCGAGAGGCTATCGTGCGCTACTGGCCCCACGCGGCTGCACTGCCTCCCACGATCGAAGAATTGGCCGCTCCCGGCGGCGCGCGCGCTGTCGCCGAGCGTTTCAACGCGTGGGCCACCAGGCAACGGCCGGATCCGACCGACGGCGCGCCCACGATTACCGGCGCCGACCCGATTGGCGGCATCGAGAAAATGACCGACGGTGAAATCACCGGCGTGCTTTTTGAAACCGTCGCCGAGCAGAAACTGATTCAGCCGACGATCATTTACGATTTCCCGACCGACATTTCGCCCCTCGCGAAGTGCAAGCCAGGCGATGAATCTCTTGTCGAGCGCTTCGAGATTTTTATTGTCGGCATGGAGTTCGGCAACGCCTTCTCCGAATTGAACGATCCCGCCGAGCAGGAGCGCCGTTTTCAAGCGCAAGTGAAACAAGGCAGCGCTGATGCTCCGCGCGAAGTCGATCTCGATTACGTGCGCGCTCTTGCGTACGGCATGCCGCCCACGGCCGGCGAAGGCATCGGCATCGATCGCCTGGCGATGCTTTTGACCGATTCGCATTCGATTCGCGATGTAATTCTGTTTCCGCTGCTGCGGCCTGAGGCCAATGACGACGCGCGCGCGGACGCAAGCAGCGACGCACCGCGCGAGGCCGGCGGCAAAACGACATGAAGTTCGCCTGGTTTGTCGCGCGCCGCTATCTCCGATCGCCGCACCGTCCGGCCGTGCTGCGCTTGGTTACTTGGCTTGCGACGCTCGGGGTGGCAGCCGGCGTCGGCACGCTGGTCGTGGCGCTGGCGATGAACAGCGGTTTCCGGCACACGTTTCAAGATCGGTTGCTTGGCGTCACCGCGCACGTCAATCTTTCGCGACCCGATTCCGAAGGAATCGAGGACTACCGCGCGCGCGCCGCGCGCCTGAGCCACACGCCCGGCGTGCGTTCCGTCGCGCCCGCGATGTATCAGACGGTGCTGCTGGTTGCGCCGGGCGGGCGTCCCCGCGGCGTCGTGATCAAGGGGGTTGACCCGGAAATCGAGCGCGCCACGGACGACGCCATGCGCCATTTGACTTCCGGTAGCGCCGATTTCGCTCGCGACGCAAATGGTTTCGACGCGATTCTGATCGGGCAGATGTTAGCAGACGATCTAGGGGTCGAAGCAGGCGACTACGTCACGCTGATCAGCCCCGAAGGAAGCTTGACTCCGTTCGGCATGATGCCGCGCTCGCGGCGCTTCCGCGTGGCCGGAATTTTCAATTCCGGTTTTTATGACTACGACGCGAATTGGGGATTCGTTACGCTGCCCGCGGCGCAAAGTCTGGCCGGTGTGGGCGACGTCGCGAGCGTGCTTGAATTTCGCCTGTTCGATCCGGATCGCTCCGAGCAAGTGGCCGCCGAACTCGAAAGCGAGGCCGGACCGGGTTATCTCGCGAGTACCTGGCAGGACGAGAATCGAGCGCTGTTCCGCGCGTTGCATTTTGAAAAACTCGTCACCGCGCTCTTCATCGGCCTGATCACCTTCGTCGCCGGCCTGAATATTTTGGTGGTGCTCGCGATGACTGTGAGCGATCGTGCGCGCGATATCGCCGTGCTCACCGCAATGGGCGCGCGGCGCACGCAAGTACGCGACGTTTTCATCCTGCAAGGACTGGCCATCGGCGCATTCGGCACGCTCACGGGCCTCGCCGCCGGATACTTGTTGGCTTGGGCCGCGGGAACCTACAAGCTGATTCCACTCGATCCGCAGGTCTACTCTGTTCCGTACGTTCCGTTCCAACCGAATGGTCTCGACGCGATCTGGATTGGCGCGGCCGCCGTTGCGATTTGCCTTGCCGCAACGCTGGTTCCGGCGCGCGCGGCCGTACGCCTGTTGCCGGTTGAAATTCTCCGTTACGAGTAGCGGACCCGCCGCGCGCGCATCGCCGAGCCGGGTTTGGCGCGCCATGTGCTACTTCATATCCCGGCCACTGTCTGCGGCTTGAAGTGCGCCACATTAGCGCCCCTGACAGATGTCCTGATCGTGCTACAATCGCATGTAGGTCAATGGTTTACGGGTGCGGCAGCGGGTGCTCAAAAGTGGCCAAGAAGGTGCCAGGAAAGCCATTGGCGAAAATGGGAAAGGCTTGGCCAGTGCCTTGCCACTTTATGACAATTGCTGGCGCGTGAGAGGACATAACCGCGGCCTTCGCGGGCATCTAAATAAGGTGGGAGCGTCCGCGAAGCACGCAATTAACGAGCGGTTCGCAGCGAGTATTTGCTCGGAGAAATTGACTCGATGATGCCTAGCTCGGCAGCCACGACTTCGCACGACAGATCGGTAGAATCGAGCCACGCGCGGCACATCGAGCGCGGCGCGCGCGCGGAAATCGTGCTGGAATCGCGCGATTTGCGAAAAATCTACGGTGATGGCCCAACCAAAATCACGGTGCTCGACGGCGTGGACTTTTCGATCGAGCGCGGCGAGATGGTGGCCATCGTCGCGCCGTCCGGCGCCGGAAAAAGTACGTTTTTGCACCTGCTGGCGGCGCTAGACACGCCAACGAGCGGTACAGTATACTTCGGCGCGAAAGCAATCGACACGCTGAACGAACAGGAGCTTGCGGATTATCGCAATCGCGCCATCGGTTTTGTTTGGCAACGCCATCACTTGCTGGCGGATTTCACCGCCGCGGAAAACGTTGCCATGCCCCTGTTGATGCGGGGCCGGGCCACCCGAGAAAGTCTGGCCGAAGCCAGACGGTGGCTCGCGGAAGTGGGTTTAGCGGAACGGGCGGATCATCTGGCCGGTCAGCTTTCCGGCGGCGAGCAGCAGAGAGCGGCGATCGCCCGAGCGCTCGTGCACGAACCGGCGGTTTTGCTGGCGGATGAACCGACCGGGAATCTCGACGAGCGCAACGCAAGCGGAGTCTTTGAACAAATGCGCCAGCTATGCCGGGCGCATCGGCTCACATCCGTCCTGGCGACGCACAACTGGAGTCTGGCTCGGCAAGCGGACCGCATGCTGCAGCTGGAAAACGGGGTGCTTCGCCCGGTTTCAGAAACCTCTAACGGCCCTGGGAATGCTGTCTGAGGGGAGAAAAGAGCGGAAACGTGTTTGAACGCTACACAGAAAAAGCGCGACGCGTGATCTTCTTCGCGAGGTACGAGGCCAGCCAGTACGGCAGCCCGTACATCGAGACGGAGCACTTGCTGCTCGGCCTGATGCGTGAGGACAAAGCGCTCGCCAATCGTTTTCTGCGCGCGCACGGTTCGATCGAATCCATTCGCAAGGAGATCGAATCGCGCATCACCATTCGCGAACGCATCTCCACTTCGGTCGAAGTCCCGCTGAGTCAGGAATCGAAGCGCATTCTGAATTACGCCACTGAAGAAGCCGAACGCCTGGGGCACAAGCACGTCGGCACCGAGCATCTTCTGCTCGGCATCCTGCGCGAAGAGAAATGCTTCGGCGCGGAAATCCTTCAGGAGCGCGGACTGCGCCTTTCCGCGCTGCGCGAGGAGATGGCGCGTTCCGCGGGAGAAAAAACGCCGGCGAATCGCCCGAAGGAAACTTCGCTGTTGGCGGAATTCAGTCGCGATCTCACGCAATCCGCTCTCGAAGGCCAGCTAGATCCGCTGGTGGGCCGCGAGCGCGAAGTCGAGCGCGTGATCCAAATCCTCTGCCGCCGCACGAAAAACAATCCTGTGCTGATTGGCGAACCGGGCGTCGGCAAGACGGCTATCGTCGAGGGCCTGGCGCAGCGCATATCCGATGGCGATGTTCCGCCGTTCCTCGCCGACAAGCGTATTCTGTCGCTCGATCTTTCTCTGATTGTTGCCGGCACGAAGTATCGCGGCCAATTTGAGGAGCGCCTGAAAACCATCATGAAAGAGTTGATGGAGAATCAGAACGCCATCCTCTTCATCGACGAATTGCACACGTTGGTTGGCGCGGGTTCTGCCGAAGGCTCGCTCGACGCCGCAAATATTCTGAAGCCGGCGCTTTCGCGCGGCGAAATTCAGTGCATCGGCGCGACGACGCCCGGCGAATATCGCAAGTCGGTTGAAAAGGACCGCTCGCTCGAGCGCCGCTTCCAATCCGTGAAAGTCGCAAGCCCAAGTGAAGATGAGTCGATTCACGTGTTGGAAGGCGTGCGCGAACGCTACGAAAAATTCCACGCCGTCACCTACACCGAAGAAGCCATTCGCTACGCCGTTTATCTCTCGAGCCGCTACATCCCGGACCGCTTCCTGCCCGATAAGGCCGTGGATCTGATCGATGAAGCCGGCGCGCGCGTGAAACTGCGCCAGGCCACGCTGCCGGATGAAGTCGCCGAGGTGCAGAAGCGCGTGAAATTCATCACGCACCGCATGGAAACGGCCATCGCGAATCACGAATTTGAAAAAGCGCGCTTCTATTCCGAGGAAGAGCGCAAGGAAAAGGAAAATCTGCGCCAGGTGCGCGAGCGGCTGAAGCTCGATGAATCGACAGCCGGCGTGGTCACGCGCGAAGACATCGAAGAAGTTGTCGCCCGCTGGACCGGAATCACAGTCACCTCGATCAAGGAAGACGAGCAACAGAAACTGCTGCGCATCGAAGTCGAGTTGCACAAGCGCATCATCAGCCAGGCGCGGGCCATCACAGCTCTTGCGCGCGCGATTCGCCGCAGCCGCGCCGGTCTAAAGGCGCCGGGGCGTCCTGTGGGCTGCTTCCTGTTCCTCGGCCCCACCGGCGTTGGCAAAACGGAAGTGGCGCGGCGCTTGGCTGAATTCCTCTTCGGCAGCGAAAAATCGCTGATCCGCTTCGATATGTCCGAGTACATGGAAAAGCACTCGGTCTCGAAACTGATCGGCGCGCCTCCCGGCTACGTGGGCTACGAAGAAGGCGGCCAATTGACCGAGCGCGTGCGCCGCACGCCTTACGCGGTGATCCTACTCGACGAAATCGAGAAGGCTCACTCGGACGTCTACAACATCCTGCTGCAGGTCTTCGAAGACGGCCAATTGACCGACGGTCTCGGCAACACCGTGGATTTCCGCAACACCATCGTGATCATGACCTCGAACCTCGGCGCGCGCCACTTGCAGAAGCGCCAGACCATGGGCTTCCAATCCGGCGCCGACGAAGCCGGCGACAAGAGCATGGAAGACATGGTTCTCTCCGAGGTCAAACGCGTCTTCAATCCGGAATTTTTGAACCGGCTCGACGAAGTGATTCTGTTCAGCCCGCTGACCGATGAAGATCTGCTGCGCATCATCTATCTGCTGGTCGGCCAGATCAACGACACTTTGATCCATCGCCAGGTGCAAATCGTCCTGACGCCGGAAGCAAGTCAGTGGATTCTCGAGAAGACCTGCGGCGATCGCACCTACGGAGCTCGTCCACTCCGGCGCGCGCTGCAGAAGTACGTCGAAGACCCGCTGTCGGAAGCGCTCATTCAGGGGGGCCTGCAACGTCCAGCGACGCTCGAAGTTTTTGTCGCTGGCGAAGAGCTTGGTTTCCGACCGGTAGTCGAAGCAACCCCGGTTACCCACTGACGAATCCTAAGCGGGCAGGCCGGACCTACCACTGAACCGGCCGGGGAGCAGGATAATCTTGTTCTGGGGGAAGCGGCCTTGACCGCACCTGCGGCCGCGCTTAAACACTTTTGTCTGTCGGCTCTGTTTTGGGGGCTGTGCGTGTGCCTATTCGGCGCCGCCAGCGCCCGGGCATTCCCCACGCCCCAGACCACGCTCGACCAAGAATCCGCGCCGGAAGTGCCGGCTGGTCAACCGTACGTCTTGCGAATCGAATTCGATGGCAATCATCGCATGCGCACAGAGACGCTCAAGGCGCGCATCTTCACGCGCGAAGGTGATCCCTATAAACCTGAAGCGCTGCGCCGCGATTTCCAGGCACTGTGGAACACCGGCTACTTCGAGGACATCAAGCTCACCGTGCAGGATAGCCCCGACCATCCGGAAGGCAAGATCGTCATCTTCACCGTAACCGAGCGCCCCATCATCCGGCGCATCGAATACAAGGGCTTAAAGTCGGTCACCGAATCCGACGTCCTCGATGCCTTCAAAGACCGCAAAGTCGGGCTGTCGGTCGAAAGCCAATTCGATCCCACCAAAATTAAGAAGGCCCAAGTCGTGATTCAGGAATTGCTGGCCGCGCACGGGCACCAGTTCGCCGTGGTCAAACCGACCTACACGCGCATCGCCGCGTCGAACGCCGTCACGCTCACGTTCAATGTCGACGAAGGACCGAAGGTCAAGATCGGCCTGATCACGTTTTCGGGAAATCACGCCTTTTCGGACGCGAGATTGCTCCGCACCATGAAACATGACCGGCCCTACGGCATCCCGCTCGAATTCTGGTATATCCCGGTAATGCACAAGACGTTCGATCGCTCCGCTCTCGATGAAGATCTCGAAGTCGGCCTGCGCGATTTCTACCAAGCGAACGGCTATTACAAAGTCGAGATCCCGGACCCAGTCGTCACCACCGTGGACATCAATAAATCCGGCATACCCGGGCCCTGGCCCGTCGTGGGACGCAAGCACGGCAAGGCCACCAACATCGCGATCACCATCGAAGAGGGCGACCGCTATCGCATGGGCAAGCTTTACATTCGCAGTTCGGATCCGGAAAAGGGGCTCTCCCTCAAACGCGAGGCTTTGGAGAAAGCTTTTCCACTGCATAAGGGCGACATCTTCAGCGTCGCCAAGGTCCGCAAAGCGATTGAGGATTACGGCAAGCTCTACGGTCAGTTCGGCTTCATCGATTTCACTGCCGTGCCGGAAAGCGACGTCAACGACGCCAGCAAAACGATCGACCTCACTCTGGATTTCGACGAAGGCAAGCAATTCTATGTGCGTCGCATCGAGTTCTCCGGCAACACCACCACGCGCGATAAAGTCATTCGCCGCGAACTGCTGATCAACGAAGGCGACCTGTTCAACAACCACCTTTGGGAGCTGAGCCTCCTGCGCCTAAATCAGCTGGGTTACTTCGACGCGATCAAGCCCGAGAACGCCGAGATCAAGCGCGACACCAAGAACGGCACGGTCGACATCCTGCTGAAGCTGAAGGAAAAAGGCAAACAATCCATCAGCTTGACCGGCGGCGTCAGCGGCATCGAAGGCGAATTCCTCGGACTGACGTATCAGACCAATAATTTCCTGGGCCTCGGTGAGACTCTGACGTTCACCACACAGTTCGGCTCGATTCAGCGCGAATTCCGCTTCGGCTTTACCGAGCCCTATCTGTTCGAGAAGCCCATTACCACCGGTTTCACCATCTTTGACAGCCGGTACAACTTCGATGAAGCGCGCGAGACCTCGCTGCTCTATGGAGAAAAGATAACCCTCAGCCCCGACATCGCTCAGAATTACAATCAAGACAGCAAGGGGTTCACCGGGTTCGTCAGTTATCCGCTCAAGAAACTCTCGCTGTTCGCGCGGCTCGGCCTGACGTACGGGTACACCGACACGGACATCCAAGCGTTTAGCACCGCGTCCCAATTGCTTTTCGAGGCGCTGCAATTCCAAGCCATTGCCGGCCCATCGGCGTTGGAAGGAATTCACCAAAGCAGAATCTCGCCCACGCTAACGTACTCGCGCTTGCAGGGTTCACAACTGAATCCCACCGGCGGCAAAACGTTTTTCTTGTCCGTGGGCTACGACGGTGGACCTTTGCTCCGTGGCAACGTGAACGAAATCTCCACAACGTTCAACATGACCTACTTCCACCCGATCAATCACCACCGCAATGTGCTCGCGGCGCGCTTCCTCGCGTCGTTCGCGTCCGGATACGGCGGGCGCGAGGTGACGCCGTTCGATCGCTACTATCTGGGCGGCGAGGACAATCTGCGCGGCTTCGACGTGCGCACGGTCTCGCCCGTAGTGTTTATTCCGACGGTGACCAGCGAGTCATTCACATTCTACGATCCGACTTTGCTTAACAGCGGCGGCTCGCCGATCCAGCGCACCATCACGATTCCGGCTCTGATCTATCAGACGGCCTTCCCTGGCGGCGACACCGAGGCCGTCACCAACCTCGAATATCGGATTCCGATTGCTGGTCCGGTCTGGATGGCGGTGTTCACCGACCTGGGCGCCACCGGCGTCCTGATCCCATCGCAATTGGAGTTGGCGCAGAGCGGAGTCACAGAAGACAATGCGGAATTTCCGGGGTCCGTCACGAACCCGAGGCTGGACGTTCTAGCGGGAACGAATTTCAAGCTGCGGGCTTCGTCCGGCATCGAGTTCGTCGCCAATTTGCCGATCATCAATGCGCCGGTGCGGCTCTACTGGTCGTACAACTGGGAACGCATGGATAAAACGCTCACCGCGCCGCCGGACCAGTTTGGCATCAACGATAATATTTTGTCGTCGCTGCCGCCCGGCGTATATCAGACCCAGATTCTTCCTCAAATCAATAATTTGATAGCCAATCCGCAGATCACCCAATTTTTCGATCCGGTAAAAGTCATACGGCTGACGGTCAGCCGCACGTTCTAATGAGCAACGCGCAACCCATCATGCGGACACACGATACGGCGGCAAGGGGCGGCATGCGTAGCACGAATACAGTTGGAGGCACGGGAATCATGAGAGCACGCAAATTCTGGCTCGCGCTGGGCCTGCTGTGCGCGGCGATCACTCTGGGATGCAGCAGCAGCCCCTCGAATATCGTAATCACGCTGAGCGAGACGGCCGTCGTGGTGGACCTCAACACTCAGCAGGCGTTCACCGCCACTGTGAGCGGTACGACGAACACTGCGGTCACCTGGGAAGTCACCGGCGCAACCGGCGCAGCCGTGGCCGGCGGAAACACCACCATCGGCACGATCGACACGAATGGCACGTATACCGCACCCGCCGTCCTGCCGTGCGTCCCTACGCCGACGGCCGCTTGTATGGTGACGGTCACCGCGGTTTCGTCCGCAAACACCTCCATCACGGCCTCCGCGACGGTCACGCTTAGTTCCGGTATCACCCTAACTGTATCGCCGGCGAGCGCCACCATCGGCACGCAGGAGTCTTACCCCTTCACTTCCACCGTCGCCGGTACAACCAACACGGCGGTCACTTGGTGCGTCGACTACACGCCGTCGGGCGGATCTCTGGAATGCACCACCAGCAACCCCAACGGCACGATCGGCGCGAGTACCGGAACGTTTACGGCTCCCGAGTTCGCGCCCACCGCCGCTGTCACCCTTGTGGCGACTTCGGTTCAGGACCCTTCGGTGACTGCCGACGCGACCGTCACCGTCATCACCGCGGTAGACCCCACCGTGAGCGCCGTCAGTCCGACTACCGCGCCTCAGGGATCGACGTTCGAGGACGTCTATCTCACGGGCACGAATTTTATTTCCACGACCTCCGTGCTCGTGAATGGCACGCCTTTGCCGGCGTTCAATAACGGCGTCGACAGCGTCAGCCTGCCCAATCCGACGTTCGCAGGTCTCGGCTCGACCAATGCGATAGGCGGTGAAACAACCACTTTGCGCGCCCGCATTCCGGATTTCATGCTCACGACCCCGCCAACGCCGCCAAACACCACAAGCACGCTCACGATTACCGTCGAGAGGCAGGGCGGTACGCCCCAGTCCTGCGCTTCCCCCGCGCTGTGCCAGATTGCGCTCACTCCGGTTCGCCCCGCCATCGCGGGGCCGAGTCCAGATAGCGTGCTGCAGGGTTCGGCCGGATCCGTCAACTTCAATGTTGACGGCGGCTATTTCGGAACGAATTCCAGCCCCGTCGTTACCGGAAAATTCAATGGCAGCGCGCGCACCACGGTCGTCAATTCATCTCTGAATCCCGTCAATAGCGGTCGCCAGCTAAGCGTTGTCGTCGGCGGCGGCCTGAACGCTGGCGATCTCACCACGCCCGGCTTGTACCCCGTGACCATCCAAAACAACGCCGAGCCACAGCAAGTGGCCACCGCGAATCTCGCCGTTCGCCCAGCGTATAGTCCGCCGGCTTCGGTAATCTCTACGATCACGAATACCGTGGCATCGTTGCCGGGCACGAAGCCCTCGGCCGTCGCGATTGACACGTCAACCGCGCTGGCCGTCGTGGTCAATTCCGGCTCGAACGACGTAACATTGCTCGACTTGTCTTCCGGTACGCCCGTCGTTGTCGTAGCCTCGCTCTGCACGGGAGCCGTATCGCCCGCGCCGACGCCGTGCCCGGTATCCGGACCGACCGGCGTCGCCGTCGACAACATCCGTCACATCGCACTCGTCGCGAATGACACAGCAAATCCTCCGACCATCGCGGTCATCAACCTCACCACGCGTCAAGTGACCTCTCTGATCAACACAAGCGAAATCATTACCGGTAACAACACGACCGCGAGCCCCTTCTCCGTCGGCATCAATCCCACCACCGGGCACGCCATCGTGGCATTCAAATCCACGAACATCGCCGCGCTGATTGACCTGACGCAGAATCCGCCGGTGATCAGCGGCGTGGTTACTGCCAGCACCGGCGCAAGCCCGGAGATTGCCGTCGATGCCGAACTCGATTGGGCCGCGATCACGCCGGGCGGTTTGGGCGCGATGACGCTCGTCAATTTGGGCCGCCAGAATTCCGAACCGATCGCCGCCGCCAGCGCGGCCACCCCGGGTGCCGTGCGGTCCGCGGGCACCGTGACGATCACCACCACGTCAACCCAGTACTTGCAGCCCAATCAATCCGTGCTGATCCAAGGCGTTGCCGACCCGAGTTTCGACGGAACCTACACGGTCCTGTCGGTGACCTCAAACACGAGCTTTACCTATTCACAGAGCGACACGACGAACTCCACCAGTGGCGGTGGCTCGATCACCTATGCGAGTCCCGTGGCCACGCTCGCGGTGGCATTGACCGTCCAGGGCATATCATTCAATCCCGAAACGCACACGGCCATCCTTACCGATCCGTCGCCGATCGATACGTCCGAGGCCGCTCTGATCTACAGCGAATTCAACCAGGCCTCGACGCCGATCTCTCTTCAGGCCGGATACGTCGCCGCGGCCTTCAATCAGCTCACCAACACCGGAGTGATCATCAACACGATGCTGAATCAGGCTCTGGTGATCGACCCAACCCAACCGGCCGCGATTCAGGAGCTCACTACCAACCTCAACGCGCCGGTCGCGATCGCGTGCGATCCGATAACCAACCAATTCCTGATCATCAATCAAGGCAGCAATACGGTCGCGGACTATTCGCTGGGCACGGTCCGCCCGCTACAGATCACGGAAGTAAGTCCGCTCGTCTACAATTTGACTTCGTCGCTGACCACGCCGGCTGTGCCGGCGCCGCAGACCTTGACGATCGTCGGAGGTGGATTTAGTTCTTCTTCGGTGGCACGTTTGGATGGCGTCCCGCTGCCCACCACGTTCACCTCGAGCCGCTCGTTGCAGGTGAGCGTCCCCGCCGCCATGCTTTCGAGTCCGCGCCGCTTCGCGCTCGACGTGCTCAATCCGGGCCCCGCAGTTTCCAACGGCGAGGAGTTCATCGTCACCCAGACCGTGGATCTCACCAATCCCGGCTGCATCAATCCCCAACCGGATGGAGTCGCCGTTGATCCGCAGAATAACGTCGCTGTGGCTTCGCTCGATGGATGCAACTCCGTTGCCGTGGTCAACCTCTCGAATGGCATGGGCTCGATCGTATCCGTTGGGGAGTCTCCAACCGGCGTTGCGGTCTTGCCAAACGTTCACTTGGCCGCGGTGGCGAATTTCAATAGCAACAACGTAAGCATCGTGGACACCATCGCCCTCGACGTCACGCAAACCGAGACAGTCGGCTCAGGACCGCTCGGTGTCGACGCCGACCAAAACACCGGAGAGGTCGCGGTTGCCTGCAGCGGGGCTGACACCGTCAGTATTTTCAACGCCATCACACCAGCGGGGGAGAGCAGCCTTAGCGCTGATCAGTACCCATACGACGTGGCAATTGATCCAATCGACGATTATATCGCCTCGGCCAACGCCGTCGGCAATGACCTCACAGTGGAGAACGCCGTCACAAGCGAGCCCGCCTTCTCCCCCTTCACAGGTATGGAACAGCCGACCGGCGTGATCTACGACCCGATCGGTTATCAGTTCCTGGTAGCTTCGAGCTTGAGCAACCAGATTTTTCTGGCGTCGGCGGTTTCCCAGCAGTCCACAGCATTCTCTGTGGGCATTAACCCGACCTCGATCGCCTACAATCCGTTCTCCAGCACTTTGGTCACTACGAACACGGAGAGCGGCACGATGACGGTCGTCGATCTTCTGGCTCGGCAAATTCGTTCCGTGCTCTCGGTGAATTCAGGCGCGCAGTTCGCCGTGGCTATCCATCCGTGGACGAACGTTGCCACAGTCGCTGATACGGTGGACAACAAGTTGATTTTCATACCGCTGCCCCGCTGATTTCCGCGCGGAGCAACTAGCTCGCACCGGTCGCCGGCCCTTCCGCGGCAACCGGAGTTCAGCATGACTGGGATTTCGGGTTGACGCCCGGAAACCACGACACCTATAATCGGCGGTTTGTGACTCGTCGAAAGAATAAGGAGTGAGAATGAACGTCCATTTTTCCCTGAAACATGTGCCGGCAGCACTTCTGGTAGTTTTCCTTTTCGCCACCGGAGCCTGGGCCCAAGGCGGCGCCGCAGCGGCTGCGCCCCCTGCAACAAAGATTGTCGCTCTCGACGTTCAGGGCGCGATTGCAGCCACGGCCGAAGGCAAGGAAGCTGCGATTGAATTGCAATCGAAGTTCGCGCCGAAGGAAACGCAGTTGCAAGACATTCAGAAGAATATCGAGGACATTCAGAACCGCCTCCAGAACGGCCAAGCCACGCTGAGCGATGAGGAAAAGTCCAGCTTGCAGCGGCAGGGCGAGTTGTACAGCCACGAGCTACAGCGCGGTCAGGACGATCTCCAGGAGCAAGTGACCGCTGACCGGCAGGACGTCGTCGACCGCATCGGCCGAAAGTTGCTCGACGTGGTCGACCGGTACGCCCGCGAAAACGGTATCGCTATGGTGCTCGATTCCTCCGTGCAAGGCGGATCACTGCTCTACAGGTCGCCCCAGGTGGACATCACCAACGACATCGTTCGTCTGTACGATCAGGCCTACCCTGTTAAACCCGCAACGGCAGCGACGCCTCCGGCGAGCCATGCTCCTGCGACTCCGAAGCCCGCTACGCCGCCGCAGCGATAAGCGCCCGCAACTGGACTGGGCCGAGCTTCCCCCGCTTTTCATTCCGAAGGCGGGGGTGTAGGCGCCGGTCGTCCGTCGAATCGAGCGGAATTTGACTCGCTTCGGCACGAGAGCTAGGCAGAAGTTCCAAACGCAGCTACAATGTTTCGGCCTTCCCAAACGGATTTCCACTAAGGATTCAGGGCGTGGAACCGATAGTCGTCACCGAGAACCTCTGGAAAATTCATCACGCGGGCAAACTCGAAGTGCCCGCTCTGCGTGGGGTAAATCTCCAGGTAATGCCCGGCGAATCGGTCGCCGTGATGGGCCCGTCGGGCTGCGGTAAATCGACTTTGCTCTACGTCCTCGGCGGCCTGGCGCGCGCCACGCGGGGCAAGGTGCTTGTCGATGGCAACGATCTGGCGATCATGAGTGACGCTGAGCGCACCAAGCTCCGCCGCCACAAAATTGGCTTCGTCTTCCAGCGCTTCAACCTTCTGCCCACGCTTGATGCGCGCGGCAATATCGCTATCGCCCAGCACATTCACGGCAATGGATTCGATCCGCACCGCTTTGAGATCGTCACCAAGATGCTCGGCCTCTCGGGTCGCCTCCGTCATCGCCCTTCGGAGCTCTCCGGTGGAGAGCAGCAGCGCGTAGCCATCGCTCGGGCCATCATCAACGAACCGAAAATCGTGCTCGCCGATGAGCCCACCGGCAATCTCGACACCGAGAATTCCCAAGCCGTGCTGGCCATGCTGCGCCATTTGAACAAGGAACTGGGCCAAACCATCATCATGATCACGCACAACCCGGAAGCCGCCACGCACTCTGACCGCATCGTGCACATGCGCGACGGCGTGATCGTGGACGGCGTGCCCGCCGAGTAAGGCCATGCGTACGCTTTGGCGCGTCATCTCCCGCATCGCGTTCTGGTCTTACGATCGCGGGACCTGGCCCTACGACGTGGCCGTCGCGGCCATCGTGCTGTTCGTTTTGTTCTCGCCTCGCTCGTGGTTTCATGATCAGCCCGCCGTCGGCCCGCCCGCTGCGCAGACGCTCGTCGTGCTGGAATCCCCCGCCAGCCCCGGAGGCACGGAAACTTATCGCGTGGACGCACGCCTGCTGGCTTCGCCTATCCGCACGCCCGAGCTCGAACACGATTTGCACGACGCCATGCGCAAGAACACCGAAAGTCTCCGGCATGGCAATTTTCACATTCTGCGCATCGAACCCATCCGCGGGGAAGGCGATACCGTCAGTTACTACGACGTCACGATTTCGCCCTGACCGCGCCCGCGGCTCCCGCGCGGTTCATGTTTCGCCCGTTGGAACCGGCGCCGAGCCCGGGGCATCTTAGTCTTGTGTGGTGTGCTACGATGCCCAAGCGGTTCTGTGCCCGCCCGCAAGCGCAACAACGCAGTGGAATAGCGAGGAATTATTGAAACTGTCCTGGCCACATCGGTACATCTGCGCCGCGCTCATGGCAGCCGCGGGCTTGTGCCTGGCCGTCGCTGGGCCCACTCCGGCCAGAAGCGCGCCGCAAACGCAGTGGACGCTCGAAACAATCCTGCGCCAACTCGACGCGCAATCCAAGGATTTCACGAGTCTCACCGCGGACATGGAGCGCACCAAGGTCACCGTCGTCGTCGACGATAAATCCACGGATAGCGGAAAGATTTTCGTCCGGCGCGACGATAAAATGCGCATCGAGTTCACCAGCCCCGATCCGCGCACGGTCCTCCTGAACGGCGATTCCCTGTACGTCTACACGCCGAAGATCAATCGCGTCGATGAATACAGCATCGCCAAACACAAGGACCTGGCGGATCAGTTTCTTCTGCTGGGTTTCGGCACTTCGGGCACCGCGCTCCAAAAGAACTACGACATTACCTTCCAGGACGAAGAAACGCTGGACGGCCGCAAAACCCTGATGCTCGAACTCACGCCGAAATCCGCGGACATGCGCAACCAGATTTCCAAGGTTCAAATCTGGCTCGACGAAGCCACCTGGCTTCCCGCGCAGCAGAAATTTTTTGAGACTGGCTCAGGAGACTATTTCACGGTCCACTACACCAACGTCGTTCGCAACGTCCGCATTCCTGACGCGCGCTTTCGCCCGCAATGGCCAAAGGGCGTGACCAAGGTCAAACAGGACAGCTAGATCCCCGCGTCTTCCGGTTCTCGGCGCTCGTCAGTTCGCCGATTTCTTTTTCCCACGTGCCCCGCGATTCCATCGCATCTCTTGCTCCAGCAGCGCGTTCTTTCGCTCGACGCCCCAGCGGTAGCCACCCATGCCGCCGTCTTGGCGCACCACGCGATGGCAGGGAATCACGAGCGAAACTGGATTCGTCGCGCAGGCCCGAGCCACCGCTCGCGCCGCTTTCGGATGGCCCAACCCGCGCGCGATTTCACCGTACGATTGCGTCGTGCCGCGCGGGATGCGGCGCAGCGCCTCCCAAACGCGCCGCTGGAACGCCGTGGCCTGCACGTCGAGCGGCAAATCCAAGCTCGGCGCGCGTCCATCCAGATAGCGCACGATGGCCCGCACCCAAGCCGAGGCCTCGCGGCCGCCCGGGCGTAGCGCCGCCTGCGGATACTCCCGTCGCAATGCATCCGTGAGCGCGGAGTCCCGATCGCCCAAGTACACGGCCGAAATTCCGCGCGCCGTCGCGCCGACCAGCACGCGTCCCAGGCGCGATCCCGCCAGCGTGTAGGTGATCTCCATTCCGCGGCCGCCTCGGCGATAGGCTGCGGGCGTCATTCCCAACTGCGCGTTCGATTGTTCGTACAGTCGGCTCGATGAACCATATCCAGCTTCGTACATCGCTTCTGTCACGGTGGTGTCTCCTTTTCGCAACCGACGCTTCAATCGCCCCACGCGCAAGGCGTCGGCATATTGGCGCGGCGTGATGCCCATCGCGCGGCGAAACATCCGCGCGAGTTGATGCGACGCTAGGCCCGCGCGCGCCGCCAGTGTCGCGAGATGAATCGGCTCTTCCGAATCGCCCTCGATCTCCCGGCAAACCCGTCGAATCAGCGCGCCGCGGGATTCTGCCGTGCCAGATCCGTCCGCGCCCACGGCCGCGCCCGGCCTGCAGCGCAGGCACGCCCGAAATCCCGCGCGACCCGCCGCTTCCGGCGTCGCGAAGAAAACCACCTGCGCGCGCCGCGGCCTGCGCGAAGCGCATCCCGGCCGGCAATAAATGCCTGTCGAGCGCACCGCGTAAACAAACGCGCCGTCGAATCGCGCGTCATGCATTCTGACGGCGTCCCAATAACGCCGCGAGTCGCGCGCCAAAACGCGGCCCTTCGCACTTCGCGCGCTGGAGGCCGATTTCATGATTCGCGGAGCTTCCTCATCTCGAAAACAAGTTTGCACAACAACCGATCGCGATTCTATCCGATTCTAACGCTCAAAGTGATCGCCGCCGCGCAGTAGCCCTTAAGACACGCCCGCAGCAGTCCAGGTTTGACGCGCCTATTCCCATGGCGGATAGTGGCCCGCGAGCGGTGCCAGAAACGCTGACTGAGGGGAGAAGTCTATGCGCACTGCTCGACTCCAAACTTCATTGACTGACATCAAGACCTCGCCTGGCCGGTCCGACGGCGCCGGCGGAGGCTTGCGCGCCTCGAGCGTCATGGGCACGCCCGAAACGCCGCAATGGGTTGAGCGCGCGCGGCCGCGCGGCATCCGGCGCGTTCCCACGCACACAGTCGGCGTCCCCAACGAGCGCCGCGCTTACGCGCGCGCCCATCTGCGCCTGGCGCTCCGCGTCACGCGCGTGGCCGGTCAGCGCCAGCCCGACGCTGTTCGCCTGTGCACGCGAGACATCAGCTCCAGCGGCGTGTTTTTCCTTTGCCCGCAGCGCATCGAACCCGGCACGCCTGTCGAAATCGAAGTGGCCCTGGTGGACCGGCCGCAGCAACGCGGCAGCGTTCAGATGATCACCAAAGCGCACATCGTGCGTGCCGAGCCCGCGCGCGCCAATGGATTGCATGGCCTCGCCGCAATCTTCGACGACATCACGTTTCATCGCAGCGATCCTCTCCCGCCGCGCTTCCATACGATTTAATCGCACGCCGCAGCCGGCCCTTTTTCGTGCCGGGAATATTGCGCTAGGATCGTAGTCTTCATGGCGTCCCTCCCGGCTCCCGTGCGCGGCGTGCTGCTCGATTGGGACGGCACGCTCGTCGATTCCTACCAAGCCGACGCGCGCGCTTACCTTGAGATGTTCCGCAAGCTCGGAATCGATTGGACGCTCAAAGATCTCGCGCGCCACTATTCCCCGAATTGGTACAACGTCTATCGCGCCGCGCGAATTCCTCGCGCGCAGTGGAAGCGCGCCGATTTTCTTTGGCGACGCGCGTATCGCTATCAAGACGCCCGGCCCTATCCCGGCGCGCATCGCGCGCTCGCCGCACTCGCGCGTCGCTACCGCGTCGGCCTTGTTACCGGTGGGGGCCGCGCACGCGTCCACCGCCAACTCGTCGAGTTTGATCTTGAGCGCGCCTTTGCTGTGCGCGTTTTCAGCGAAAATACGGCACACAAAAAGCCCCACCCCGCGCCGCTGCTCCTCGCTCTGCGCCGCCTCGGACTCCCTTGCGAAGAGAGCGTCTACGTCGGCGACGCGCCACAAGACATCGAAATGGCGCGCAATGCCGGCGTTTTTTCCATCGCCGTCATCGGCACGTCTCCCGTGCCCGCGCGACTAAAAGCCGCGCGCCCCGACGCGCGCATCGATTCCATAAAAGAATTGCCGCAATTCCTTCGCAGCCTCAAACGGTAGGTTTCGGAAAGAGGATTGGCTTCGGGTTCAGTGTGCCGGTGCGCCGGCTGGCAATGGCGCAGTGCCGGCAGCGGATGCCGAAGGGGGTAGCGGCACAGCCTGGTAGTCGGTCCAGCGAATAATCAAGCGAATCGGAATGATCGCGTCCTTCGTGGTCACTTGATCGTCCGAGCGAGAATACGCGGGAAACCAATCGTCGCCCACCGGCTGCCGGTAGGTCTCAAACGTGACGAACGGCAGTTTGGGTGACTTCACATCTCCCAACTCGCTGACCCACTTTCCGTAACTTTTCACGATCGCCAGTTCTTGATCGTCCACCCAAACCACGCCTGAAAAATATGCGTGCTGCCGGTCTACTTGCCTGGGCTCCACGGAAAATACATACGTGTCCAGTTCATCCACTTTCTGCCTGCCCTGATACGTGATGGTGTACTTCGCAAGCTGGTCGGTAGTCAGCGGAAATTGCGGAATCATCGCCACCGCCACAACGTCTTCGGGCGCGAATTGCAGAAAATGAAGGTCTCCGGCCGTCGGAGGCGGACCTGGCGGCGCGTTCGGACTGGCCGTGCTCGCGTCGCTTCCCGAAGTAGGCGCTCCGATCACCCGCTCGTAGCGCTGGCCGTCGGACCCGAAAAACGGCGTGGTGATCACTTCAACCTGGCCCGTCGGCTTTCCGTTATCCCCGATCTCTTGGACCAGGATGCTCTTGCGATAGCCAAACCCCCGGCTGTCTCGCGCGAAAACATCTTCTTTCGCCGCAAAGCGCTTAATGATTTCATCGGGAGGGATCGCGCTCGCCTCCGGCGTCGAGTTAGCCGGGATGCGCATGACGGTGCGCGGCGGGGCCGTAGTCATCGGCCCGGTCGTGCTGCCTTGCGCCGCCAGGCGCGGGCAAATCGCGGCGCCGGCCGTGAGCGCGAAGAGGATTGCGAAAAGCTTCTTGCTCATTCGATTTCCGATCGAGATTCGCGCGCTCATCGAAATTGCATCGCGCCCCGAGGATATCTCTCGCATACGAATTACGATGCCGCCGGCCGCATTTTCGCTTCCTGCGTTCCGGCGCGTTTCGCGTCGCCGCTACTGTCCCGGCCCAACAGTGTACCGCAGCGACGTCTCGGCAGGCAGATCGGGGCCCAGCGGAACCGCCACCTCCAGCAGCACAGCATCCGACTTCATCTCGAGCGTCAGCGCTCCCGCCGTCCACTCGAAATCGAGCGCTGCATGGCCCGGCGTGCGAATCTCCAGTCGGCTTACGCCCGCAGGAGCCGCAAGCGGCGGGCCCTCCGGCACAAAGCGCAGGCACGCGTCGTTCGTGCTTCGATCATGATGGTCGGCCGCGACGCCGCCGGGCGCCCGCGCAATCCAGCAGAATTGCGTCCCGCGATCCTCGCCGCTCGCGGCAGGCAGCGACGACACGGCGACAAATTGAAGCGCGGGACTCGCTGGCGAGTCTGCGCTCCCCGCTTCAAGCGAAACGCGATAACGCGCCTCAACGGTTGCCGGCGCGATCAGGCGCACAGTTTTTTCGATCACGGCCCCGGCCGGCCCCGCCTCTGGCGCCTGGTAACGCATCCGCACGCCGTTAGACGTCGCTGCCTCCATTGCAGCGCTCGCGCCCGTGGCGGCGGCCGGCGAAACAGTCGGCGCCGCGCCTGCGCCTGTCCACTCCGCGGTGTACGCCCGATTGAAAGTGAAATCGTGCGGCTCTGAATCGTTGCCCACGAGGAACCAATCGCGCAGCGCCCCCCAGGTAGTCACAAAATTCTCGCCGGTGCCCTCCGATACCAGGGCCAGCATCCTCCCGCCGTCGCGCGGAGAAAGAAACAATCGCAGCGCGCTGTTTTCAAGCACCCAATCAGGCGAACCGTCGCGCTCGAAATCGTATGTATAGTGAAGAAGCGCGCCGGACGCCGCGCTTTGAAACTCCAGCGGGAATCGCAGTTGCCGATCATGCGCGTCGAGTCGCAATTCTTCCGTGATCCGCCCGTCCGGCGGCCACACTGGAGGAACCAGCGGATCGGGCACGGCTTTGATGTCGGTCAAGAGCGTCGCGCCGGAATCAACGTGCACCGAACCGGATCCAGCGAACGGACCAACAACGTGCGCTACAAAACCCACCGTGCCGTCGCCGCGATTGTCCGTGCGCAAAACCAACCGCTGGTCTTTTGCTTCTTTGCCTTCTTCGGGGGCCACAACGATCAATGCCGGTACGCTTCCAAGCGACGGGCCCTGCCCCAGCGGCAATCGCACCGCGCTCAGCATGGAAACGTCGAAGTCCGCGCGCGGATGTTTCGGCGGATCGGGCTTCTCAGGCACGTGCGGTATGTATCGCAAATAAATTTTCACAGTGCGAACGTAATCCGGCGCCGCGCCGCGCAGCACGTTCACCTCGAAAGTGCGGACCAGGCTCGACCACTTCCCGTCCACGCTGTTATCGTCGAGTTCCACTTTCGTCGGCTGGCTCTCGAGGCGAAGCATCACGTCTGCGCTCAACGGCGCGTAGAAAGTCAGCTCGAGCAAATTTTTCTCGCGCTCCGCTCCCAGCAATTCCGCCCCGGAAGTGACGATTTCGTCCGAACACGGCTTATCGGACCGCGCCTCGCTGCACAACGGAGCGTGCAGCGGGAGCAGCAGTGAATCTCCCGCCGGAACGCCGACGTGTAAATGCAGCGTGCCTTGGTATCCGCCCTTCTCCGCTTCCGGCGGCGCGATCACGTCCAAATCCGCTTCCTGCGCCTGCGACGAATCGAGATTCGTCGCGCTCAATAGTCCCGCTGCGCACAGCGGCCTTGCAACGCAGCGCGAGCTCAGAGTCTCGAGCGATCCACCTGCTTCCCGGCCCACAAGTTCGCTAAAAACTAACGCATCGCCCCGTGGTGGAGCGTCAGTTCGCCGGATCGCCGCCGGCGCGCCGGCATTCTCGATCACCCTGCTCAAGCCCTTCGGCGCCCACTCGGCTTCGGGGCGCGCGCGCGATTCTGCCAGCGACTCGCTCGGATCGACCCATGAATAAAAATCCTGCGCCCATTCGATCGTCCCTCCATCGCCGTAGGAGCGCCGTATCGCGTCAGGGACCTTGGCTGTTTGCGATACAGTTCCCGGAGCCTCCCACACGGCGGCGAGCCCCGGCAGCGTGGGTCGGGGCGATTCCACAATCAGGATTCCGCCGCGGCGAACGTATTCAAGCAGCGTCTGCTGTGCGCGCGCCGGCAGCATCCGCTCGCCACCCGAATCCATTTTCGGCGCGATCAGCAGCAACACTGGATCGCGCAGGAGCCGTTCGACCGTCTGCGTCGCGGGATCAACCACCTCCGCCGTGCGGCCCTCCAATTCCGCCACGCGCAGTACCTGCGCAAGCGCGCGCCGCTCTTGATCTCGGTCCCGAGAATCTTGGTTCGGTGCGGTCGCGTCCGGAGTTTCGCCGCCGGTGCCGCCAGTTACGTCGCGCGGAACTTCCGCGCGAAGATCGACGACTCCGAGATCGGCTCGCAGATGCACAGACGCCAGCCGTTCGCCCCAAGCTTTCACCAATCGTCCATTCCGCGCGATCGCCGCGGCCTGCGTGCGAGGTCCGCCTTCCATGTCCAGCGCCACATCGCGGTTCAAATATCGATTGGTTCCCGGTGCCTCGTAGCCTGCCGGCGTCAAGGAATCTTGGAACGGCGCATACACGATCGCGCCAATTCCGCGTCCCATCACTAACCGCGAGCCGACGATCGTCGCCGATGCCGCCACGCGTGCTGGCGAATCTTCGCCGGGCGCGGCGTAGCCGCCCGCGTGGAACGCTGTGATCAGTGCGGGAATGTTCGTTTGCTGTTCGAGCGTGTCCGACAGCAGCGCGAGTGTTTCTGCGTCGGGTGCGCCAAGCGTCGCCCCGTCTGGCGCGGCAAGATCCGTGGACGCCGCACGCGGCGAAAAAATCCATCGTGCCGCAACTCCCGCCACCGAAGATTCTGTTGTGCCAAAGTCCGGCCTCGCCATTAGCGCATCGAGTCCGGAGTCCGCTAAATCGCCCGGCGCCGCCAAACACGGCGCGTTCACCCCGCCGGCCGCCAGTTGCGCACAGAGCGCGCTCAAATAGTGAGCCAGATTTGGCGCGACGCTTGCGCGCGAAACAGAGGGCACGCTCGCGGACCCGGCGTGATCTCCAGAAATGTCGCCCACAAAATCTCCGACAACGACAAATAGCAGCGGGCCGCTCGCATCCTGCGTCGTGGTTGTCCCCCACGTGTCCGACGAATTGATCGTGATCTTTTTGTGCGAGTCGTAAGGAGCCAGTTCACGCCCCAGCGCGGAAAACCATTCCCGATTGGCCCGCAGAAAATCCTCGCGCGCGAGCCACCCTGCCGCGGCGGCATCGGCATCGCGATGAAACTCAGCCGCGAGCGGCGGCTCCGCGCCGTCTGCAAGTTGCTCGGCCGTCATGCCGTAATCGGGAGCGCGCACCAGCCATTCCGGATAGCCCGCCAGGCGCCACGTCGCCGGCATCTGAGGTCCCGCGTGCACGATCAGCTTGAATCCGCGATCCGCGATCAAGCGCAGCAATCCCCGCAGATCGCGCCGCGGATTCGAGTGGCCGTCGAAATCGAATTCCCCTGCGGCTGTCTCGTGCCAATTCCACGGGATCGTGAGGTCAATCGTGTTGATGCCTAATTCGTGGTAGCGGTCCAGAGAGTGAGCCCACAAGTCTTGCGGAAGGCCAAAATAATCAAACGCGGCGCCGTTCACGAAGAATGGCTTGCCGTCCACTTGTAGCTCGGGCTCGCCATTGTCCTGAACGATTCGGGCGCCCGAAAAATCCGCAGGAGGAGACGCGTTCTGCGGTGCGGCGAACCCCACGCGGCCAAAGCACAAGATGAATACCAGAGTGACGAGCGGCGGAATCCGCGCGGCAGCGGACAAAGTTCCTTGGCGCGTGCCATAGGGCAGCGAGTCGGTCCCCGGGCGGCACCGCGAATCATGATTCCTCGAAGCTCGGCCGCTGCGCCGCACGGATGGTCATCTTAACCTGCGCGGCTGCTCATTCCCAACCGCCGCCAGCCTCCGGTCTGATACAATCGCGCGCTTGCGGCTATCAGCGCCGCACCGGCCGTGCCAGCGGAGCTTCACGCCAAACGGTTCTACGTTTCCGGAATGGTGCAGGGCGTGGGATTCCGCTTCTTCGCGCGGCGCCAGGCCACGCGCCTGGGCCTCGGCGGCTATTCCCGAAATCTGGCGGACGGCCGCGTCGAAGTCTACGCCGTGGGAACCACCGAGCAGCTTGACTTGTTGGCCGCGGAACTCGCGCGCGGGCCAGGCGCGTCCAGCGTCGAACGCGTCCAGAGCGAAGACGCCGAGGTGATCGAGAAGCACAGCGGCTGGTTCTCAATTGAGCCCGGCGCGTAAATCGAATTCGTCGACAAAATCGCGATCGCTCGATCCACCGAATCCATCAAATTCGCAAGGAGAGCAAAACGCATGGATGATCTGAAGAAATTGATCCGCGAAGTTCCGGACTACCCCAAGCCGGGCATTCTCTTTTACGACTTGACCACGCTGCTGCAAAACGGCCCCGGCCTGCACTTGCTGATCGATTGCCTCTGCTCCCACTACGATGGCGCGAAGGTGGACGCGGTCGTCGGAGTCGAAGCGCGCGGATTCATTTTCGCGCCGGCGCTGGCGTATCGCCTCGGCGCGGGATTCGTGCCCGTGCGCAAGCCGAAAAAGTTGCCCTGGAAAACCGCGAGCATCACCTACCAACTCGAGTACGGCACGGACACGCTCGAAATCCACCAGGACGCCATCGAGCCGGGCCAGCGCGTGCTGATCAGCGACGATCTGCTGGCCACCGGCGGCACCGCCGCGGCCGCGGCCGCTCTGGTGCGCAAGCTCGGCGGCGAAGTTGTCGGCGCAGCCTTCGCGCTCGAACTCACGTTTCTCAATGGCCGCGCGAAACTGCCGGGCCTCGATGTCTTTTCTCTGCTCTCCTACGATTCCTGAGTTCGGTATGTCGCGCCGGCCCCTGTAGCTACATTCGAGCGCGTTGCCGAACCGCCTCAAACAGCGCTATCCCAGCAGCGACCGAAACATTCAGAGTGCGTACGGGTCCCGACGTCGGAATTGAAGCCAGGAAATCACAACGCGTGCGAATCAACTCGTGGAGTCCTTTGCCTTCGCCGCCGAGCACGATCCCGGTCGGAACGGTCAAATCCAATTCGGTTAATCTTTTTTCGCTGCGTTCATCGAGACCCACGAGCCAATAGCCTGCCTCCTTCAACTCTTCCATAGCGCGCGCCAAATTCGGCACGCGCGCCACGGGCAAATGCTCGAGTGCTCCCGCCGCCGCGCGCGCCACGGCGTCGGTGAGTCCAGCGGCGCGCCGCTCGGCAATCACCACGCCGCGTGCACCGGCCGCAAGCGATGTGCGAATCACCGCGCCCAAATTGTGCGGATCTTCAACGCCATCGAGCAGCACGAGAAGGCCCGGCCCCGCGTCCGAAACACGCAGCAGGTCCGTGAGTGTTGCGGGCGGCTTGGCTGCCGCGAACGCCACTACTCCCTGATGCTCGCGTGTGCCGCTAGCGCGGTCCACCTGAGCGCGCTCCTCAAAACGCACCGGCACTCCGTTGCGCCGCGCGAGTTGCACGAGCGAATCGAGGCGTTCGCCGTGGCGACCGCGTGCCACAAGCACACGATCGAGCGGGCGGCCCGCTTCGAGCGCCTCGCGCACGGCATGGATTCCGGTCAATCGCTCCACAGAAACTCCTGGAAAATTTATCGGCGCAGTTCAGTCGAGAACCGCGCAGAATTCAAGCATGCGCTCGCGCGCCGTTTTCACTGGCGCAAATCCCCGCGCGGCGGCCGCCGAGTCCAGCAACAAAATCACGCGATCGAGTTCGCCTTCTCCCGTGCGCCCAGCCAGCGCCAAGCGAATCGAATGAAACAGCGGACGACCGCTTGCGCCCGACCGCTGCTTCACGGCGATGATGATTTCCTTCAAGCGCTCGGAATCGACCGCCTGCCCCGCCCTCGGCGCTGCCAACAACTCAACACCCAAGACGCGAATCGCATCGCGCGCGCCATCGCGCAGCAGCAATCCGTGAGCGTCCGCGGAAGCGATAACCGCGCGCGCGTCGTATCGAAACACCAAGCGCAAAAGCTCCGCGAGCCCATCTCGATCCGCGCAATACGGGCCGAGCCACGCGGCGGCGTCAGCCATCCAATCATCTGCTGGCGACGAGCCTACGATTTCCGCCGGCGACGAGCCGGCTTCTAATCGAGCGCCCGAAACGAAAGCAGCGGAGAACCAGCCGCGCTCGATCAAAATCGCGCGCACGTCGCCGGCTGACCAGGTGTTAACGGCGAGCGCGCGCGCTTCGCGTTCAGCCCACACGTTCGAGAGTGGCCACGGCGTGCGCGGCGATGGCTTCGCCGCGGCCCACGGCGTCCACGCCTTCATTGGTTTTGGCTTTGAGGTGAATGCGCGCAACGTCGACGCCGAGCGCCTCGGCCAGCGCCTGGCGCATCGCCGGAAAGTGCGGATTCATTTTGGGTTTTTCCATGACGACGATCGCGTCGATGTGATCGATGGTCCAGCCGTGCTCGTCAAGCAGTCCATCCACATGCTCGAGGAAGCGCAAGCTTGAGGCGTCCTTCCATTTCGGATCTGAATCGGGAAAATGCGTGCCGATGTCGCCGAGACCCGCGGCTCCGAGCAACGCGTCGCAGATGGCGTGCGCGAGCACGTCCCCATCGGAATGCGCGATGGCGCCTTTCTCGAACGGAACCGTGATCCCGCCAACGACAAGCGCGCGGCCTTCCGCCAGGCGGTGCAAATCGTAGCCGATGCCGACGCGATTCACGGTTATTTGTCGCGCGCGGCCGCGCCGTGCGGAGCGCGCTCTTGCTCGAGATAAAAGCGCGCCAGTTCCATATCGCCGGGGCGCGTGATCTTTAAATTACGATCTGAGCCGAGCACCACATGAACGTCGTGCCCGATTCGCTCGACAAGACCGGCTTCATCGGACGCGGTGATTCCCTCTTGCCGCGCGCGGGCGAAGGCTTCGAGAAGCAGCGCGGCGTGAAACACCTGCGGCGTCTGCGCCAAGACCACCCGCTCGCGCGGGATCGTCGCGGTGATCAGCGCGACGTCGCCGGGCAAGCTTGCGCGCTTCACTTCCTTCACCGTATCGAGAGCGGGCACGCCCAAAATCGCGGCGCCGCAGGCGCGCGCTTCCGCGATCACGCGATCGACTTGCTCGCGTTTCACCAGAGGGCGAACCGCGTCGTGCACCAGAATCAGATCCGTATCGCGCTGGACTTCAACGAGCGCGGCGGCAACGGAGTCCTGCCGCGAATTGCCACCGGGCAGAACGCGCACGGTTTGGCGAATCGGTTCGAGTTCCAGACGCGCGCGCAGGCCGCGCACTTCTTCGGCGCGCGTGGGAATAATAAAGTCGGTGATCGCCGCGCATTCGGCCAGGCGCCGCAAAGTGAATTGAACCAGCGGCACACCATCGAGCTCGAGAAACTGCTTGGGCGTATCGGCGCCCATGCGAGTTCCGTAACCTGCGGCGGGCAAAATCGCGACAATGCGTTGCGTCATGGTTCAGTCCCGGACAATCCGGGGGCAGAAGTGTACACCCTGCGGAACGGCAGATAAACACGGCGAACATCTTTTGCAACGATGCGAATTCCGCAAATGTTTTTCGCGCAACTGTGATATAGGTGCGCAGGCGGCTCGGAGAATTCGCGGAATAACCGAAGGTCGCGGAGGAGAATATGCGATCCATACGATGGGGAATCCTGCTGGCGGCGCTGGCAATTTGCGCGCTGGCGAATCCAAATACAACACGCGCCCGCGTGGCGGGCCAGGGAGCGGCGGACATGCCGAAAACCGCGGAGTCGATGGGCGTTCTGTATTTCCCGGCGGCGCAGGTGACCGCGGCGCTGCAGAATGGCACGACGCTTTTGACCGGCGACGGGTTCGATTACAGGTTGATTGGCGGCCGGCACAATTCTCCCGGAGGCGTGGAATTGCACAAGAAAGAGACCGACGTTTTCTACGTGGTGGACGGTTCGGCGACGTTCATCACCGGCGGCACGATCACGGGCGAAACCGCGTCGTCCTCGCCGGATGAAGTGCGCGGCACGGGCATCGACGGCGGCGTGAGCCACGAACTCTCGCAGGGAGACGTGATCGTGATTCCCGCGGGAACGCCGCATTGGTTTAAGGCCGTGCCCTCGATGATTCATTATTTCGTGGTGAAGATAAAAACCAACTGAGCGATCGAACCTCACGAGCTTTCTCCACGCGCCAGGTGCTAAGTCGGGCCCGCCCAGGGTGCGAGAAGACGGGCGCGCTAGCAGTGCCCCCGCCCGGTACCCAGCTCGTAAAAAATTGAAAATAATGGACTTCCAGGAAAAGTATGCCTTAGGAGTGCGCAATTGACTGAAATAAAAGGCCTTAGCTGGAGGTACATGTGCCACGCTTTCAGTGATACGCGCAGGCTTCTGGAATCTCCTGAAAATAAATAACGTAGAAGGGCAAGAAAGGGATTCCACAGAGAAGGCGGGGATTTCGAATATCTTTTCGAGTGCCGCCCTTAAGCCTAACACAAACCTAGCTCCGAGTCAAGGGGGGGGCGTACACAAAAAATAGTGAGTTTGTCGAGGCTTCCTCGTATGGCGGACCCGTGCCTGCCGACTGACAATCGTAGCGGGGGCCCTCTCCATGCGCACCGCAAGGCGTTTCATCGCCTCGTTCATATTGGCTTCGGCGCTTGCGACGCCCATCGCAGCGACGACTGGGCCTGCGCCACCGACAAACGTCAGCGCGACGGTTCGAGTCTACGATCCGGGCCGCAGGGAGTATCACAACTGGGACAGCAACGAAACCCGCGCCTGGGAAGCGTACGTGCGAGAGCACCACGAGAAAGCGCACGCTTACGGCAAGTCCAGCGAGAAGGAACAGGCCAACTACTGGAACTGGCGCCGCGCACATCCAGCCGGCCGTGAATTCAACCAGTCTCTCAGGTCGAAAACGATAGAACAGCGATACGCGTCGCCGGCAGCCTAACGGACAGAATATTAGTGTGAGCATTCGGGCCGCGCCGGCAGCTCCCTCACCTCCCACCGCGAAGCATGTCTCGAGCCGGCCTAGGCGCCGGGCCCAGCCACGGGCGTCGTTGGAGACTCAGCCGCTTGACGCTCTGGACGGCGAGGCCCAAACTGCGTGTACAAGCGAGAAAGTGCATCCGGCAGACGCTCGTGGCGCATCTTAAACACATGCCTTCGACATCTCCAAAACGGAGCCTTACCGCAGGACAGGTGTTTGCGGCATGGGGCAGAATCCTGACCGGGCACGTGCCGCTGCTTTCGATCGAGATCACTCGCGAATGCCCCTTGGCATGTCCGGGATGCTATGCGTATGGGGAAACGCACCTTGGCGGCGGAGCGACGTTGCGCAGCCTTTCCGATTTGCGGGGCGATGCGCTGGTGGAAGGCGTGCTGGAACTGGTGCGCAAGCACAAGCCTCTGCATGTTTCGCTGGTCGGGGGAGAGCCGCTGGTGCGGCATCGCGAGCTGAGCCGGATTTTGCCGGCGCTCAGCAAGATGGGTATCTTCTCACTGGTGGTGACGAGCGCGGTGATTCCGATTCCGGCGGAGTGGATTCATTTGCCGCGTGTGCGCGTGGCGGTTTCGGTGGACGGGCTGCGGGAAGATCACGACGAGCGGCGGAAGCCCGCGACGTACGAGAAGATTCTGGAAAATATGGCCGGGCGCGAAGTGAACATTCACTGGACGATCACGCGGCCGATGCTGGCTCGGCCGGGATACCTGGAAGAATACGTGGCGTTCTGGAGTTTGCGGCCGGAAGTGAATCGCATCTGGGTGAGCGTGTACACGCCGCAGATCGGCGAACAGAGCCCAGAGATGCTTCTGCAGGGCGACCGCGAAACACTCGCGCGCGAATTGCCTGCGCTCGCGAAGCGCTATCCGAAACTCTTATTCACCGAGGATCTGGCAAAAGCTTTCTTGAGTCCGCCGAAGAATCCCGACGATTGCGTGTTCGCGCGGATGTCCGCGAATTATTCGGCGGATTTACGCAGCCGCGTTGAGCCGTGCGTTTTCGGCGGCGCACCGGATTGCTCGCAGTGCGGCTGCGCGATCAGCAGTGGATTGCATTGGGTGCGCACGGTGAAAGTGGCGGGGCCGCTAAAAGTGGATCACTTCATTCAAGGCTCGATGAATGTGGGACGATTTGTGAATCGTTTGCGCACGCGGCCCGTGGAACCGGAGCGCTGGACCGCGAAGATCGCGCCGATCGAGCCGGCAGACGAGTTGGTGCAAATCGGAATTCATGAAACCGAGCGAGCGCGGGCGGCCGCGGCGGGCGAGGAAAGTGGCTTAAAGTAACGGTTCGTCATTCCTCTTCACAACTCTTCAATCGGCGATTACTTTCTCGATGCGGCGGTCGGGAACAAACCACACGATGGCGACGACGCCGTAGAGCGCGATGGACAGCCACGGCTTCACGAAAGCGAGCGGAATTGCAGCGACGTAAATCGCCAGCGAAGCTTGTCCCTTGAAATCTTTTCCCAGGGCGTGTGCCAGCGCGGAATCGGGGCCTTCGTGCGCGACGAGCGTGTGGGCCAGGATGGTGTAAGCGATCGCGCACATGAACAGTACCGCGCCGTAAAGCGCCACGGGCCGCGAAGCCGTATAGTTTTCGCCGAGCCAGGCTGTGGCGAACGGCGTGAGCGAAAGCCAGAACAGTAAATGAAGATTGGCCCACAGGATCGGGCCGTTGACGGTGTGAATGGCATGCAGCATGTGATGGTGATTGTTCCAGTAAATTCCGACAAGAACGAAACTCAGAACGTAGGTCAGGAAGACGGGAATCACCGGATCGAGCGCGGCCAAATTCGATCCGTGCGGCACCTTCAATTCCAGCACCATGATGGTGATGATCACGGCGATCACGCCGTCGCTGAAGGCTTCCATGCGGCTCTTGCTCATCAAAACTTCTCCTCAAGCCTAAGCGCGCTAGGCCTGGCGGACCACGTAATAGGGCTGATTCGACAGGCTCGGCGGCAATAGTCCCGGATAGAGGCTCGCGCCTTCGGTCTTGCTGTGCAGCTCGAAATAATATTGGAGAGGATAGGGCGATTGCGTGTAGTCGCCGGGAATTGTGGCGACGAAGCGACCGGCCTGGAATTGCATGGGCGCGACGGCCCAGTGCTCGGCTTGATTGACGTGTCGATATTGCAGGCGAACGGTGAGCGACGAGGGCGCGGCGTTGACGACGGTGAGCGCGATCGCGAGCGGCGCGCCGGGGTGGAAATTTGTGCTTGGCGTATGACGACAGGGCAATTGCACACGGCGCGGGCGCGAAAGAACCTCGCTGACTGCAGCGCGCGCGGTTTCGCTGTGCTGCTGCGAGGGCGGCGGTATCGCGGCGTCACTTCGCGCTTGCTGCGCGCGCTTCTCCATGTCGGCGATGTCGTCGTCGATGGCGGGCAGGCGATCGAGCCAATGGCCGCGCACTTGCGGGTCTGGGCCGTAGCTCACGTCAGAAACATAGAGTCCGCTCGCGCTCTCGGCCGCTGCGGCCCAGGCGTTGCGCGCCGTGCGATAGGCCTTGAGCGCGGCATCCAAAGCGGACGCGTCGCCGGTTCGGTCGTAAATGCTCCAAAGCACGGCGCTGCGGAATTTGCACGCGAAGAAGTGGCCGAGGTCGGCCTGGATCGCGACGTCGGCGCTCAAGCGGCGAAAATCGAGATTCGCTTGAACGCTTGACCCACTGCCGGGCGCGAGCGCTTCGGCTTGCGCGAGCTGCTTTTCGGCTGCGAGCGCGAAATCTTCCATCCATTGCGCGACTTCGAGCGGCGAATATTTTCCGCTGCGCGGCGCGCTGCTGAGGATCTCGGCTGCGTAATCGTCCACGCCCAGGAACATTTGCGGATCGCAGGGGCTCACGGTGCCGAATCGTTTGGGCTCGGGCGTGTCGGAATACGGATTTTTTCGCGTGGCATCCACGATGGCCATGTTCGTATACATTTCGGGCCAGTAGTTGTTGTTCGAGCGCGAGGGGCCGTGCGCGGAAAGCAGCAGCGGCAGGATGCGGCTCGCGCTGGCAAGCGCGGATTCGGCGGGCAGTGCTGCGGCGCCAAAATTGTGGCGCAGCGCGCGGCGCCAAATCTCGGGATCGGAATCGGGATTATAGAGAAGGCGGCCCCACAGTCGATATTGGTAAAGATATTTTTGCCAATCGTATTCGGGGTCGAGGGCGTGGTTGGCGTAAGCGCAGCGGCCACCGGGATGTCCGGAACCCATGCGGCCCTTGAACGAGAGCGGCTCAAAAACTTCGGCGCCGAGGCCGCCGCAAAAACTCGAGCGTCGGCCGTAATCGGCTGCGATCTGCGGATCGCCCCACAATAATGTTCGCTGCGTGCCGGGCCAAACGCGGTAGAGCACTCCGTACGGCCGATTTTCTTTCAGCAGATCGCCGTAGCTATAGCGCAGGAAACGGCGCTCGCCGTTGCTGAGCGACATTGTCTGGAAAAAACTTCCGGGATTCTGGCTGCTCGCGGGCGGCGGGCTGCCATATTCCATTTCGTGAATGGCGGCCTGGTGATAGCCGAGGCCGAGATGCTCGGCCCAGAATTTCGGCGAGATGGTGATGGGCAGACCGGTGGCGAGAGCGACGTCGATGGTTTTCTGGTCCATACCCTTCGCATGCATGTCGATTTCGACGCGGCGGCCTGCACGCACGGCGCCATCGAAAACGGTTTGCCAGAAATCGTAGCTGCCTTCGGGGATGCCGCTTTCGCCGTGAATGCGGAAGGTGACGCCGCCGATCTCGGGGCAGGCTTTGAGCAGCGCCGTGAGAGCGTCTCGGCAATACGCGGCGTGAGTTTCGGGCGTTAACCCCTCGATCGTGTAATTCGCGTCGGGACTGGTGGTCCAGTGATAGGCGTGGGTCCAGATGCCGATGCGGAAGTCGAGACCGCGCCGTGCGGCTTCTTCGCCGATGAAGCGCAGCGTGTCGAGATTGCGGTCGCGCTCGGCGTCGGGGAGAGGAACCGCGCGCACGTCGTAACCGGGCACGGAAACCAAGAATGGATACGGGAAATAAAAATAAACGTCGGTTAGATTTCGCGGCAAGTTGTAACCGAGGCCGAGCGTGAGGCTGAAGCGATTGAAGCGCTGCGCAGCGAGCATCGAAAGATACGCTTGCCACATGTCTCGGTCGTAAAACCACGGCTTGTCCTCAACGTCGCTCTCGAAGCAGCGCATGATGCTGCGAACGGAATTGGCGGGGCGCTCGATGATCGGATCGCGAATCGCAAGCGCGTCCATCGGATCGGACGCGTGCGAGACGCGATCGGCGAGCTCGAGCAAAGCGTAGACCAGGCCGCGCACATCGCTGCCGCACGCGAGCACGAGCGGTTCGGCTGAAGGCGGCGCGTGCGGTGCAGATGCGCGCGCGAGACACAGCGCTTCCGGCGCATCGGGAACTTTCAGATGCAGGCGGGCGAGAATTTCCTGAGCGGCGGGCGCAGCTGCGCCGGCGACCAGAATTACGAAATCGCCGGCGGATGGATCGACGTGTTCACGGCGGTGCACGGCGACGCCGCGCGTGGTCAAGGCGCTTTCGAGCTGCGCGGCGGCCCACGCCGATGGGCCGGCGGAGGCGATGGAATCCGCGGGATCAATAACGATCGAGACGCCGGGGGCGTCAGCGGCGGCGCGATCAGAGAGGCCGAGAACCGCGGCGGCTAGGGCCGTGTGCTTGAGGAAATCGCGGCGCTTCATTTTTGTCATAAGCAGCGCACGCTCCTGCTAAGGGCCGCGAGTGCGGCGCGCATGAGCTTCTCATGGGTGCGAAGGCGGCGAAAAGAAGAAAAAATTCAATCGCGCGAGGAGTCCGGCAGTACCGGACGCGATGCGCGTTCGGCGGAAGTGTCCCCGGCGGACGAGCGCGAAGAGGAATCCGCTCGCGGGGATTCGCTGACAAATCCCGCCCGTCCGCCGACGGCTGGCACGGACGCGCCGGAGGATGCTGCGGCGGCCGATGCCGATGCGGCCGACGCAACGGGACTTTCAGCCGCGCCGGAAACGGCGCGCGACGCGTGCTCGGAGCGTTCGTCCAAGCGGCCGAAGATCATTTTGCCGGCGGTGGTCTGATGCACGGACGTGACGGTGATGTCCACGGTCTTATTGATCATTTTTTTGGCGTTGTCCACGACGACCATCGTGCCGTCATCGAGATACGCCACGCCCTGATTGTATTCCTTGCCTTCGCGCAGGATAAAAACGCGCATGGATTCGCCGGGAAGCACGACGGGTTTGAGCGCGTTAGCGAGTTGATTGACGTTTAGAACTTCAATGCCCTGCAGCGTGGCGACTTTGTTGAGATTGTAATCGTTGGTGACGATGGTGCCGTCGTAGCGGCGAGCCAGTTCGATCAGCTTCAGATCCACGTCGGGAATCTGCGCGAAATCCTCCTCGGTGATTTCGACTTCGAGGTGCGGCATCTTCTGAATGCGCTGCAGCACTTCGAGGCCTCGGCGGCCGCGCTGGCGTTTGAGCGAATCGGCGGAATCGGCCACGAGTTGCAGTTCGCGCAGGACGAAGCGCGGAATCACCAGCGTGCCTTCAAGGAAATGCGCCTCGCAAACGTCGGCGATCCGGCCGTCGATGATCACGCTGGTGTCCAGCACCTTCGAGACGCGCCGGCTGTTGCGCTCGCTGCCGAACACGCCGCCGAATGCTTGCAGGTTAAGCATGTCGCCTTTGGTCGCGCCGAGCACGAGGCCGATGTACATCATCACCAGCAGAACGCCCACGCCGAGAAACGATCGCGAGCCTTCCGGAATCGTGGTGTGCGCGAGAACCAGATTCAGCAGCAGCGCCGCGAGCAATCCCAAAATCGCGCCGACGACTGCGCCGATGAGACGCCGCATGCTGGCGCGCTGCAGACGAATCTCAAACAAAATGACGGCCAACGAAAACACGAGGCCCATGCCCGCGCCGGCGTCGGGCTGGAGACCAAAGGGATGGAAATGAAAACCGGCCGCAGTGCAGGCAGTGGCGAAGATCGCGCGGACAAGGAAGAAATCCCACCAGGTGCCGAAAATGCGGCCGCGAGTCGCGCTTGATTCAATTCGCTGCGCCGATTGCGGCGACTTGGCCGGGCCCTGCTCGAAACGAGTAGAAGTGCGTGTCATGAGATGTGCCTCGCACTTTATAAAAGCGCGCGCGCCGGACGACTGAATGAATAGACAAAAATCCCCGGGGAGAAAAAAGAGCGTGTGACCGACCCAGGGCCACTGTCTCCGACTGCCGCACCCAATTTGTACGCCCGGAATACATATCCGGACTTAAGTTCAGTTTCGATATTCTAGCACGGAGCGAGGCGATGGGAACGAGGATCGAAAGGATTGACGCCATACGATACATTTTCCGGCGCGGTGGCGCGGAGCAGCGATCAATCCACGTAGAAGCGCGGAACGCGCTTGCCGATAGCGCAAAGCAGATCGGAGCTGACGGTGCCGAGCGTGGCGGCGACTTCGGAGACCCATTGCGAGGCCGCGCCGTCTGCGCCGTAGAGCGTGGCGACGTCGCCGGATTTCACGCCGTCGATCGCGGTGACGTCGGCAGTGGCCAGATCCATCGAGATCGTGCCGACCAGCGGCGCGAATTTCCCGCGCACGATGGCGCGGCCGCGATTGGTGAGCGAGCGCAGCAAGCCATCCGCGTAACCAGCGGAAATCACGGCGATGCGCGAAGGGCGCGCGGCGGTCCAGCGCGCATTGTAGCCTACGGCCCCGCCCGCGGCGACGTCGCGCAAAAGCACGATGCGCGCGCGCAGCGAGAGCGCGGGACGCAGCGGCAACTTCGTTTCCATCTCGGCGCGGCGCTCGGGCGGATCGTAAAATTGGTGATAGCCATAGAGCAGCGCGCCGGGGCGCACCATGTCGGCCCAGGTTTCGGGGCGCGCGCCAACGGCGGCGCTATTGGCCATGTGCACGAGGCCGGTCGGGATGCGAAGCGCGCGCAAGCGCTCGAGCGCGTCGGCGAAGCGTGCACGCTGCTCATCAGTCTGCGACGACGTGAGCACGTCGGACGAGGCGAAGTGCGTGAACACGCCATCGAGCCGGACGTGCGGGGAATCGGCGAGGGCGCGCGCGAATGACGGAATTTCTTCGGGCGAAACGCCGAGCCGATTCATTCCCGAATCTATTTTTAGATGAAAGCTCACCGCGCCGCGCCGGCGGCGCGCCGCGGCGCGCTCAAGCCAGCGCAGTGTTTCAAGCCCGGTAACCGCAGGCGTCAATTTGTGTTCGAGCAAGGTTTTTTCTTCGCCGGTCCAGAAGCCTGTCATCACCAGAATTGGCGCGCGCACACGGGCCGCGCGCAATTCCGCACCCTCGGCGGCGCTGGTGACGCCAAACCAATCGGCGCCAGCGCGTTCGAGCGCCCGCGCCACGGGAGCCGCGCCGTGACCGTACGCGTCACCCTTCACCACGGCGAGCACTTTGCGTGGGGCAGAGCGCTTCTTCGCCGATTTGCCGCCCGCGTTCGCCGGCGGCGCGCCGGGCGCATTCACGTAGCGGCGAATCGCGCGCAGATTGTGGGCCAGCGCGCCCAGACTAACCTCAGCCCAGATGGGCCGCCCGTCGAAATGGATTCGAGGCGCCATTCACACTCCCTTCATCGCCGCACGCACAATTCTTTCATTGCACGTAACGGACCAGAGTAGTTCAAGACCGCCGCCGACGCAAAAATGGGTTGCGCAGAAGGGTAAAGGGAAAGCGGGCGAAGATAACTTCCGCCTTACGTACTGTGGTGATTCCTCGGCGCACATCAGCAACTTCGCATTGTGACACAGGATTCGGGCCGGCGCGGGCGAAGAAGAACGCTTAGAGCCCGGCCAAATCGTCGGGCGCGGCGACTTCAAAACGGGTGTGATTTGCGCGGAACACGAAATGGATGCGGTCGGTCGGGCCATTGCGTTGTTTGGCGATGATCAGCTCGGTCTTGGCGCGCTCTTCGGGAGCTTCTTCGGATTTGAACGCGCTGGGGCGGTGGATGAACATCACGACGTCGGCGTCCTGCTCGATGGCGCCGGATTCGCGCAAGTCGGCAAGCTGCGGGCGGCGGTCCTCGCGTTCGGGGGCCCGCGTCAATTGCGAAAGCACGAGGAAGGGCACTTTGAGTTCCTTCGCCAGCGCCTTCAGGCTGCGCGTGATGCTGGTGACTTCTTCATTGCGATTCGAGAAGCGGCCGCGCACGGAAATCAATTGCAGGTAATCGACGATCACAAGGTCGAGGCCTTTATCGCGCTTCAATCGCCGCGCCTTCGCGCCGATCTCCATCACCGTGGTCCCGCCGGAATCGTCGATCCATAGCGGCGACTGCGAGAGCCGCGCCAGAGCGTCCGTCATCACGCGCCAATCCTCGCGCGAAAGATGCCCGGTGCGGAATTTGTGCGCGTCCACTCCGCCGAGCGACGAGAGCAAGCGCATCAGCAGCGATTCCTTGGACATTTCCAAGCTGAACACGGCCACGCGCGCCGGGTCGCTCGAGCGCACCGCGACATTTTCCGCCAGGTTCAACGCCAGCGCGGTTTTCCCCACCGAGGGCCGCGCCGCGAGAATGATCAATTCCGAAGGCTGCAAACCGGAAGTCAAATTGTCGAGTTCGGGATAGCCCGTCGCAAGGCCGGTGACCTGCCGCCCTTCGGTGATGATCCGCTCCAAGCGGCCCATGTTGCTATTGACCACGTCTTTCATGCTGACGAGCCCCTCGCGCACGCGATCTTCAGCGAGTTGGAAAATGGAAGATTCAGCGCGATCGAGAACCGCGTCGGCGTCGTCTTCGGCTTCAAGCGCCTGCTGCTGGATCGAATGCGTGGTGTGAATCAGGCTGCGCAGGACCGATTTCTCTTTCACGATCCGCACGTAGTGCTCGATGTTGCTCACCTGCGGTACGCCGTCGATCAGCTGCGCGATGTAGGCGGCGCCGCCAGCGGCTTCGAGTTCGCCCGAGCGATGCAAGCGATCGGTGAGCGTGACAAGGTCGATCGCGTGCTGCGCCTCGCCCAGCACGATCATTTCCTGAAAGATGCGCCGGTGATTGTCGAGGAAAAAGTCTTCGGGGCGCAGGCGTTCAATCGCCGCGTCAAGCGCGTGGTTATCAAGCAGGATCGCGCCAAGCACGCTGCGCTCGGCTTCAAGACTCTGCGGCAGTGGTCGTTCGAGAACGGGTCCGGCAGCCATAAGTTTCGCCCTATCTTCGCCTATGTTGCCCGAGGAAGGCCACGCTGGCAAGGCCCCGGCGCGAGTGTCCGCATATCGAGACTACCTGATCGCTAAAATCAGCGTCTGTGGAATTTATTTCGAACTGTGGAAGACTCGGGACGTATGAGCGACGCATCGCGGCCCTCTTCGGTTGAGCCGCGGCGATAAACGGTTTAGGCTTCCTTCTGAACGACGACCTTGAACTCAGCCATAACGCCGTGAACCAGCTTGACCGGCACCTGAGATTCGCCGATCACTTTGATCGGCTCGGCGAGTTGGATCTGGCGCTTATCGATTTCAAACCCCTGCGCCGCAAGCGCCGCCGAAAGATCGGCCGCGGTAACCGAACCAAATAGTTGATCCGTTTCGCCGGCCTTGCGCGTGAGCGTGACCGTGACGCCGCGCAGCAGCTCGGCTTGTTTTTCGGCGGCGTCCTTTTCCGTCGCCGTGCGCTTCGAGAGCGTGGCGCGAATTTTTTCCAGGCGCTTCAGGTTCGCGGGCGATGCCTCGAGGCCCAGCTTTTGCGGCAAAAGAAAATTGCGCGCGTAGCCCACAGCGACTTCGACAACTTCCCCGCGCGTGCCCAGCTTTTCGACATCTTCTTGCAAGATGATCTGCATCGAAGTTCCACCCCGTAATTTATTCTGCGAATGATTTGCGCGCCGCGCCCCGGCGTCTACAGCTCCGTGGCAAACGGCAGCAAAGCGATGTTGCGCGCTCTCTTGATGGCCTCGCCCAGCCAGCGCTGATGGCGCGAGCAAGTCCCAGTGATGCGCCGCGGCAAAATCTTGCCGCGCTCCTGCACAAACGGCAGAAGCATTTCGGGCTTCTTATAGTCGATGAAGTCGATGCGTTCGACGCAGAAGCGGCACACCTTTTTCTTGCGAAAATACTGGCGCTTGCCGCGGCGCGGTCCTCCGCCGCCCGGCCCGCCACCACCGGGACCTCCGCCGCCCGGCCCGCCGCCTTCGCGACGCGGACCGTGCGAACCGCCGCCACCGGGGCGTCCGCCACCGCCGTGCGAGCCGCCGCCGTGTGAGCCGCCGCCATGCGAACCACCGCCCGACCGGCCAGTGCTCGGCCCCACGGGACGTTCGGCTGGACGTGACGGCGCGGGCGCATCACCGCTTGGCGCCGAACTTGGCGCCGAACTCGGCGCCGGTCCTGGTCCTGCTCCTGGTCCCGCTCCCTGCCCTGAAGATGGATCGTCCATCATTTATATTTCTCCCTTTAGTGAAATCCGATTTAGCTGGCCGCAGCGGCCGGTTGTTCGGCAGGCGGCGCAGGCGGCGCGGGTGGCGCAGAGGGCGCCGCAGCGGGCTTGCGCGGCCGGCGACTGGCGCGACGTTCGCGGCGCTGCACGAGTTTCTTCTGGCGCTTCAACTCTTCGTCCAGGCGAATCGTCTGGTATTTGATCACGGCGTCAACAACCTTCAAGCGCCGTTCGAGCTCCTTGACCATCTCGCTGTTGGTCGAGCGCAGCACCAGATAGACGTAGTAACCTTCGCGGTTCTTCGCGACGCGATAGGCCAGGCGGCGAATGCCCCACTTCTCGACTTTATCGACCGTGCCGCCGCGCTCGGTCGCGGCATGCTGCAACGTAGCCACGAGCTTGTCGGTTTCCTCTTCCGGCGTCGCTGGTTGCAAGATGAAGATCAAATCATAAAGGCGTTCGTCCATGGTTCCTCGTTTCGGTGTGTAGCTTCGATCTTTGTTGCTTCGCGTTACTCTGCGCGCTTCCCTTGTGTGTCGTTCTTGCGCCGATCCTGTGTCCCCGCATAGCCGGCCAGTGTCTACTTCCCGCTACGCGTGCCTTCCACTATCGCCTCTGGTTCCCGCTCGCGCCCTAGCCCTCGCCCCCGACCTCGCCGCTGTCCTCGCCCTCGTGATCCTCTTCAGGATCGTGTTCGACGACGTTTTCACCGTCTTCCGTTGGCGAAGCGCGCCGATTGAAACGATTCATGGCCGCCGATACGCCTTCCGCCAATATCACCTCGACGGCTTCGGCGGCCTGATCGATCATGTCCGCCGCGGATTCCAGAACCGCCTTGCGCATGGGCCGCAGTACGTAGTCCGCCAAATCCTCGATCGGATGCTCGGGCTGAACCCCGAGCCGCACGCGCGGAAAATCCATGGTGCCCGCCGCGCCGATCACCGACTTCAATCCGTTGTGTCCGCCGGCCGAGCCCGCTTCCCGAACGCGAATCATTCCCCAGGGCAGCGCCACATCGTCGTACACGATGACGAGCTGGTGCGGATGGCACCCGAATCGCCGCAGCATCTCGCGCACCGCGAGGCCGCTTTGATTCATCATGGTCTGCGGCTTCGCCAGAACCACTTCGTGTCCCGCGAGCGTGCCGCGTCCCAGGTACGATTTCGCTTCAGGGCGCTCCACGCGAATGCCTGAAGTTTCCGCCAGGCGATCCACGACGAAAAATCCCAAATTGTGCGGCGTCCAGGCGAATCCCGGGCCCGCATTGCCGAGCCCCACGATCAGCCGCATTTCGTTCGGCATTTTTTCGCCGCCCTGCCCCGCGACGCAATGTTGCCGCGACGGCTCGGGGCCCGGCCGCGCGCGGCGCGTGCAACCGCGTTACTTCTTTTTCTCCGGCGGGGCAGCTTCGCCTTCGCCCTCTTCGCCTTCTTCGGCTTCCTTCTTGCCCTTCTTGATCACTTCGGGCTCGGCCGGAGCAGCGGCGACTTCGGCGACGGCGTCTGCCGGCTTTTCTTCTTCGACGCGCAGCGCGACGACGTGCGCGATCACGCGCTCCGGATCGCTTACGAGTTTCATCTTCGCCGGATCAAGCGGCAAATCCCTCGCGCGCAGATGCTTGCCGATCATCAGCTCGGTGACGTCCACGCGAAATTCGGCGGGGATTTCGCCCGGCAAACATTCCACTTCCACTTCGCGCGTGACCATCTCGAAAATTCCGCCCTGCAACTTCACGCCCTGCGGCTCGCCGAACGTGTGCACCGGCACCTTGACCCTCATGCGCACGTCCATCGCGACGCGCATCAGATCCACATGCAGCAAATGGCCCTTCACCGGATCCACCTGCCAATCGCGGACCATGGCGGGCTCTTCACCGGAGGCGAGCTTCACTTTAAAAATCGTGTTATGCCCCGAGGCCGAGCGCAAAATCGCCGTCACCTGCTTGGTGTTGAGCGCGAGCGCCTTTGCTTCGCCTTTGCCGCCATACAGCACGGCGGGAGTTTGTCCGGAGACGCGCGTGCGCCGCGCGGCGTTTTTGCCGCGATCGCTCCGTGAAACCGCTTCCACAACGATCATTTCCATAATTGCCTTCCCCCAAATGTCCCGAGGCGCGCTTCGACCTAGATAAAGAGCGCGCTGATCGAACTTTCTTCGTGAATCGAAAGAATGCCGCGCGCCAGCAATTCAGCCACGCTGAGCACCTTAATTTTGTCGAGCTTCTTCGCTTCTTCGCTGAGCGGCACAGAATCCGTCACCACAACTTCTTCGATGGCCGAATCGCGAATCCGCTTGACCGCGGGTCCTGAAAGCACCGCGTGCGTGCTCGCCGCGAAAACGCGCGTCGCGCCTTCGGCCAGCAGCGCTTCGGCGGTTTTCACGAGAGTGCCGGCCGTGTCGATGATGTCGTCCACCACCAGCGTGGTCGTTCCGCGAACGTCGCCGATCAAGTGCATCACTTCGCTTACGTCGATATCCACGCGCCGTTTATCCACGATCGCCAGAGGCGCATCGAGACGCTTGGCGAATGCGCGCGCGCGCTCCACGCCGCCGGCGTCCGGCGAAACCACGGTGAGCGGCCCGAGTTTCTTCTGCCGGAAATATTCGACCATCACCGGCGCGGCGTACAAATGGTCCACCGGCACATTGAAGTAGCCTTGAATCTGCGGCGCATGCAGATCGAGTGTCAGCGCGCGATTAGCTCCGGCCGTCTCCAGCAAATCCGCCACAAGCTTCGCGGAGATCGGCACGCGCGGCTTGTCCTTGCGGTCCTGGCGCGCGTAGCAGTAATACGGTATCACGGCAGTAATGCGCCAGGCCGAGGCGCGCTTGAATGCGTCGATCATCATCAGCAACTGCATCAAGTGAAAATCGCCGGGATTCGAGCACGGTTGCACCACGAATACATCCGCGCCGCGCACATTCTCGAGAACCTGAAAATAAGTTTCGCCATCGCTGAACTTGCCGAGCTTAGCCTCGCCCAATTCGACGCCCGCATGCTTGCAGATGTCCTGAGCCAAACGCACGTTGGCGCTGCCGGCGAAAATCTTGAATTTATCGTCGATCACAGTTTTGACTTCGGACCTGCTCCACCACACTTGCCAATCACACGATCACAAGTTCGCCCAAAATTCGGCGAACCTGTTTCCGCGAGACTGTGGAACAGACGAAAACCTCTTCGTTCGGAAACCAATGGGCGGTTCGACGCGCCTGCGCTGGGTTTCGGAACAGTCCAAACACCGCCGAACCGCTACCCGCCAGCGCAGCATCTTCCGCTCCACGCTGAAGCAATTCCCGCTTGATACGGCCGAGCAGGGGGTGCCGCTTGAACACCGCCCGCTCGAAATCGTTCGAGAGAGCAGCTTCGCGCGGGCTCCAGCAGAGAGCGCAGAACTTGATAAGTCTAGAGGCCGCGCGAGGGTTTGTCAATCGAACGCGGCCGCGCGCGCCACGCAGCGCCAGCCAGGAATAGGCATCGCGCGTCGCGACCGCAACCGCGCGCGGAGAAACCACCAGCACTCCGCGCGCCGGCGCATCCGGCAACGGCAGAATCTGTTCGCCGCGGCCTAAACCCGCCGCGCGCCCACCAAACAAAAAAAACGGCACATCGGAGCCAAGGCGCGACGCGATTTCCATCAGGCGCTCGAGCGGAATCCGGCGTCGCGCGAGGCGCAGCAGACCGACGAGCCCCGCGGCCGCGTCGCTCGATCCACCGCCGAGGCCTCGCCCCGCTGGGATGCGTTTCTCGAGACGCGCGCGCACGCCGCGCTTGATCCCCAGTTCGGCACGCATCGCGGCGAGCGCGCGATAAACCAGATTCGAGCGCGGCGATTCCGAAGCCAGCGCTGCATTTCCCGTGATTTCGAGTTCGATCGCGCTGCCGCGATTCCACTCGAGACGCAGCGTGTCGTGCAGCGAAATTGTTTGGAAAATCGTGCGCAGCTCGTGATAGCCGTCCGCGCGGCGCCCGACAATATCGAGGCGCAGATTGACCTTGGCAAACGCCGGCAGGGCGACTTCGCGCATGGAGGCTTATTCTACTGCGGCTTCGCGGTTTCGCCCGGGGCCTTTTGCTCGGCCACGCGGCGCTTGAGGTTCGAGAGCTTCTGCTCGACCTCGGCGACGCGGTCGGGCTCGACGTCGGCTGGCGGCACGTGGTGCCACTCGTCGAGCGATTTCTGGTACTCGGCCACCGCCAGATCGGTTTGGCCGCTCTTCGCGTAAACGTCGCCCATGTGCAACAGGATCGTCGGATCGTTGCCATCGAAGCTCAGCGCTTTGCGCAGCCACTGTTCAGCGTCGGGCAATTTGTTCTGCTTGTAGTACGCCCAGCCCAGGCTGTCGAGATACGCGGGGTTGTTCGGATCCTCGGCCAGCGCGCGCTGGATCAGCGATGTAGCCTCGTCCAATCGCAAGCCGCGGTCCGCCAGCATGTAGCCGTAATAGTTCAGCACCGAAGCGTCGTGCGGATCGAGCACGAGCACGGCTTTAAATTGCTCCTCGGCCTGATCGTATTTTTTCTCGCGTTCGAAAATGCCGCCGAGCACAAGCCCGGCCATTTCCTGTTCGGGCGGTTTGGTTGCCGCGGCGGCAGCGGCGCGCGCGGCCTGTTCGGCTTCCGGATAGCGCTGGCCTTCCTGATAAACTTGCGCGAGGTCGAATTGAATTTCCAGATCGTCCTCCGGCTTGCCGTCCAGCAGTTTGCGCAAGGCGCCGGCGGAATCATCGGTCTGGCCGTTTTCGCCCCACAGCATGGCCTGCTCGGTCAAAACTTCGCGATCGCCGGGATAATGTTCCAGAGCCTTCTTGGCCGTGTCGAGCGCATGGGGCATGTCGTGTTCGGATCGATAGGTGTCGATCAGCAGCAGTTCAGCGCGATGATCCTCTTCCGGCCCCAATTGCGCCAATTCCTGATAGGTGTTGACGGCCGCGGCATAGTTCTGGTTTTCCCGGTAGAGAGTGCCGAGCTGTTCGTAAAGTACCGCCAACGTGCGGCGCCGCGACGGCGTGACCTCGGTTTCGGAATCCACGCCGGCGACCGCGTCGGAGAGCGTGCGAATGGCATCGTCAAATCGAGCTTCGGCCTCATAAATCGCGGACTTCACGTACACGACTTCCAGATTTCCCGGCGCGCGCTTCTCGGCTTCCAGAATGTTCTGCTCGGCTTTATCCAGTTGATGGAGTTCTTTGTAAATTTCGGCCATGCGCAGGTAATTGTCAGGATCGGAGGAATCCATTTCGGCCAGATGCTGATACTGCTCGAGCGCCTCCGGATATTTGTTTTCGGAAAGCAGCGCCTGAGCCAATCCGCTTCTGTGGCTCGCGTCGTCGGGATCAATCTCAACCGCGCTGCGATACGCCTGCTCGGCCTTGGCGGCGTCGCCCTGCTGCGTTTCCGCGTCGCCCAGCAAATCGTAAAGCTGCGGAGAAGGCCCGCGCGCGAGAATGCCTTCGAGCATGGCGACCGCTTCGGCCCCGCGCTGCTGATCGAGCAGGAGCTGCGTCAACTGCTCGATGGCGCCTTCGTTTTCCGGATCGCGCGCGAGAATGCCGCGCAGCGTGGTTTCGGCGTCGGCTGGCTTGTCCTCCAGCCGATCAAGGCGCGCGAGCCACAGCGCCGAATCCGTATCCGTGGGATCGAGACGCAGAATCTCCTTGTATTGCTCGGCGGCGAGTTGCACCGTGTCCTTCTGCCCCGCAGAATCGCTCAGGTCTCCGAGCGTGCGCACATAGATTCGCGCCAGCAGACGCCGCGCGCCCAGATTGTTGGGGTCGCGTTGGATGATGCTCTGCGCTTCGAGCACCGCGTCGCGAATGCGCTGCGACTGAAAATACATCTCCGCGAGTTGCTCGCCGATCACATCGCTTGCAGGATCGATCTCGAAGGCCTTTTTGAAGAAATCGATGGCCTGGTCGGCGTCGTCGCTGCTGCTGGTTACTTCATATTCGAGTTGATAGTAATGCCCGATCGTAAAGTCGAAATAGGCCGTCGCGCGCGACTCGGCGGTCATCGCATTCGCACTCGACGAAGTTGCCGCACTCGTAGTGCTCGGCGAGCCGGGCGAAGTCGGAGAGCCCGAAGTCGCCGGCGCGCTTGCCGGAGGAGCCGCCTGAGGCGCCTGCATGGGCACGGGCGCTATCGGCGCTCGTGGCATGTCCTGCGCCGCCAGCAAAGCCGCCGGAGCGAACAGCAAGATACCGATGATCGATACGCGAATTCTCATGAGGTCACGGGATCGGAGATTATCCTTTATGTAGCGGATGAGCGTCAAACCTTCCCGTCGCGATTTCCACGCCGCCATCAGCCGGGGCCGGAACGACCGACCGCGGTCCACTCAATTATGATGCCCGCCACCATAAACTGGTTCCCCGCAACCGTCCGACCGCGTGCCTGCGGCGCATATCGCGCTAATGTCGAAAGTGCCGCATCCCGGTGAACACCATCGCCAAATCGAGCCGGTCGGCTGCGGCGATCACGTCCGCATCGCGCACCGACCCGCCCGGCTGAATCACGGCCGTGGCTCCGGCGCGCGCGGCCTCTTCGACGCCGTCGGGAAACGGAAAGAAAGCGTCGGATGCGACCACGCTGCCCGCCAGCGATGATTGCGCCTTCATGATCGCGAGCTTCACCGAATCCACGCGGCTCATTTGCCCGGCGCCGATGCCGATGGTTTGCGTACCGCGCGCGAAAACGATGGCGTTCGATTTCACGTGCTTCGCGATCTTCCATCCGAACTCGAGCGCCGCCAATTCCTCGCGCGTCGGCGCGCGCTTGGTCACCGTTTTCAATTCGCCCGCGGAGAGCGCTCCGCGATCTGGTTGCTGCGCGAGCACCCCGCCGGAAATCCGCTTCAATTCAAGTTCACCGGCGTCACCGTCCGCGCGCTGCTCGGCGATTTCGACGAGCCGCAAATTCTTCTTCGCCGCCAAAATTTCGAGCGCTGCGGCGTCGTAGCCCGGAGCGGCCACACACTCGACGAATAATTTCGCGACTTCCTCAGCCGTCTCGCGATCGAGAGTCCGATTGAACGCCAGCACGCTGCCGAACGCCGATACCGGATCGCACGCCAGCGCCATGCGATACGCTTCCGCAAGCGAACCTGCTTGCTCGGCCGCGCCGCAGGGATTGTTGTGCTTCACGATCACGGCCGCCGGTGCGCGAAATTCCTGCGCCAGCGTCCACGCGGAATCCAGGTCCACCAAATTGTTGTAAGACAATTCCTTTCCCTGAAGTTGCCGCGCCGCCGCAAGCCCGTATGCCGCCTGCCCCGCCGGAACATAGAGCGCCGCTGCCTGATGAGGATTTTCGCCGTAGCGCATGGCCTGCTTCCGCACGAGCGCCAAATGCAGCCGCTCCGGCAACGCCGCGACCGCACCAAGCTCGATGCGCCCAGCGGCGGTTGCGGTCAATCGTTCGAGCTCCGTCGCAATTCGCCCGTCGTAGCGCGCCGTTAACGCGAATGCCTTCCGCGCCAGCTCCAATCGCAACGCGAGGCTCGTCTCGCCGGTCGCCGTGATTTCCGCGGCCACCGCGGCGTAATCGCCCGGATCGGTCACCACCGCGACGCTTTCAAAATTCTTTGCCGCCGAACGAATCATCGTTGGTCCGCCAATGTCGATGTTCTCGATCAATTCTTCCGGCGCCAGGCCCGCTTTTTTCGCCGTGGCCTCAAACGGGTAAAGATTCACGACCACCAAATCGATCGCCGCGATCGAGTGCTCGGCCGCTTGCGCCCGATCCGCGGCCTCGCCCCGCCGGAACAATATTCCGCCATGCACTTTCGGATGCAGAGTCTTCACGCGTCCGCCAAGCATCTCCGGCCAGCCGGTCAGCTCCGCGACATCGCGCACCGCGACGCCCGCCTCGCGCAGCGCGCGCGCCGTCCCGCCTGTGGAAACGATCTCGATCCCGCGCGCCGCGATCGCCCGCGCAAATTCCACAAGTCCGGTCTTATCGTAAACGCTGACAAGCGCGCGCGAAATCGCCACCAATTCCTCCCATCAATTAATATTCACGGGCGCCACGGACAAACGACAAGCATTCTTCCCGCGAAATCTCCGCTTGTCGGAGACTTTCAATCTCTCATTGTATGCGCGGAGCGGGATTCCGAAAAGCGCGAAGGCGCTTCCGTCTCTCGATGGATTTGCTTTAGGAACGAACGCGAGCTTTCAGGCTGGCCTTGCCGCCCTTCACTTCGATGCGGTACTCGACTTCGCGGCACGATTTCTGTTTCTGGAGTTGCTCGGTCTTTTGGCGGATGAACTCGCGGAACTGGTCGAGTGTCAAACGCCCCGCGGTTTCGCCCGTATCGTGCTGCGCGCGCGCATACGCATCGAACAGGCCGCGCACGATTGCCGTCTCGGCGTCAGGGTCCGAGACGGTCGCCGCGAAAGACGCCGGCCGTTTTGGTTGTTTTTGCTCTTTCTGAAGTTCTTGTTCTATTTCCTCTACTTGGCGCACGGGTTGCCGTGCGGGCTCTCGCGCAGCGGCCCGGGCTCGCTCGGCCTCAAGCGCCTTGGCCGCGGCGCCAAAATGATGTTCGACGACGCCTTCCTCTTTCTGCTGCATCCGCTTGTGAAACATCTGGCGATATTTCGAGTAAGTCATCGCCAGCGTGGCATAGCGAAACCGCTGTCCCGAATTCATGTTCGTTCCGCGCTCGGAATAGCGCTTCATCACCAGATCGATTCGCCATTCGGTGTCCGCGGGCGGACGTTTCTTCCCCCCGCCGAAATACTGCTCGAATTCGATCTTGAACGTGCGGATGTCTCGTTCAAGCTGGTTCAGGTCTTCTTCAGTAGTGGCCATAAGAGAGGGTGATACGCACTTTCGATCGTAGTGCCCTCCGCAACCTTGGTCAATCCAGCTAACGTACCACCGTGTACAACCTGCCACGCATGTCCCGCCCTCGTCCGCTCCCGGTCCCGGTCGCCAGCCTCACCAGCCGCCTCTGCGATCGGGTATATTGCCCGCTGGGAGGAAATTAAAGATGCCTCAATTTCCGGCGGCGATTGGCAATGTTTCCCGGAACGGAGCCCTCACCGAAATGGCCATGGGCTATTCGCGCAGTCGAATTTTGTGCGCCGCCGCCCGTTTGGGTGTCGCGGACGCCCTCGGCGGCAACGAGCGCTCCGTCGCCGAGATCGCCGCAGCTTGCGGCGCCCAGCCATCATCTCTATATCGCCTGCTGCGCGCCCTCGCCAGCTTCGGCATCGTCGCCGAGCGTGCGCCGGAGCGCTTCGTCCTGACTCCACTCGGCCAGCCGCTGTGTAAAGACGCCCCGAATTCAGAATGGGCTGCGGTCATATTCTGGGCGGACCTTCTTGCCGACAGTTGGTGCTACATGACCGAGTGCGTCCGTACCGGAGACAAGGCCGCCCTGATCATGGAGCGCGAGGGAATTGCATCGCGTTGGTCGAAGGATCCGAACGCCAATGCCATCTTCCGTGCCGTCATGGGCACAGCGCCCGCGGAAGATTACATGCCCATCGCGCGCGCTTGGGATTTCTCGCGATGCCGCACCGTCGCCGACCTTGGAGGCGGCGGGGGTGCTCTGATTGCCGCAGTCCTCGAAGCTTTTCCCCACTTGCGCGGAATGCTAGTGGATCGCGAGAACGCTATCGATGGAGCGAGATCCCGTTTCGAGTCGGGGGGACTTGCCGAGCGATGCGCGCTTCTCGCCGCCGATTTGTGCGTCTCCGTCCCGGCCGGAGCCGACGTTTACATCATGAAACATGTGCTCCACGGATACGACGATGCGCGTGCGCTCGAGATCCTCGGTCACTGCCGGTCTGTTCTGCCGGCCGACGGCCGTCTCTTGGTCATCGAATTTGTTCTGCCGGACGTCGTCGATCACGCCGACGAGGGACTCGAACGCCGCTTGATGAGCGACCTAAATATGCTGGCCGTCACCGGAGGCAAAGAGCGCAGCGCCGCCGAGTGGAAAACGCTGTTGCGCAGCGCCGGCTTTGAGCGCCCGGGCATCATCCCCGTCCCTGGCGAGTTGGTCTCGATCATCGAAGCGGCTCCGCGCGGTTGAAGAGGTCCCGGCTCCTCCAATTTCCTGGTCGCCTTCCTACTGCTCGGCGCCGTCCGCCTTGATATGAATTCGACTCCCCGTTTGTTGGTTCACGATGAAGCACTCGCCGCCCGAGGTGGCGGCTAGCTGTTTCACCCGTGCCTTGGCGGCTTCCAGCGTTGCCGTCGATTCCAGCCACAGGACGGTGCCGCGCGGCTCCGCTTTGAAAATGTCGAACGGATCAGTCACGATTTGTTGACCTCCGCGATTGACCGCGCCCGCTTCCAACTGGTGCCCGCCTCCAAGAGGAACTGCGCCGATTTCTTTTGCGTGGTCTCCCGGAGCTGCTCGCTCGCCTTCTGGCGCACGGCTTCTGTTTCCACGATCGCCGTCACTGTCTCCAGCGCCACCTGCTCGAAATGTGTCTTCTGCTGAAGCATTGCGACCCTCCTTCAAACATTCCGACGCTAACAGGCCCAAGGTCATACGGGTCAGATCTTTAAAAGTCCGAACTTTGTCCTTAGCCTGACTTCAGCCGCTCGCTTGGCGATGCGGGGGCGGTCTCGCTCCGAGCCGGGCCACCCCTGCACACCTGTTTTAGGGAACGATTATTTTACTTGCACGGCTTGCTACGACCGGATACGATAACGCCACGTTTGTTTAGCGTCTCATCGACGGAGGATGAAATGGGAACCGCTCAAGCCAAAAGCGCGCCGCTGCACTTCAAGACCATGATTCAGTCCGATGTGCCGCAAGGTCGAAACGGCAAGCACAAATTGATCGTCACCACGATCTTGAAAGACCTCGACGGTCTGAAGACTGGCTCGGCAATTAAGGTCCCATTGGCTCAATTGATGCAGTCCAAAGAAAAGGTTCGTTCCGCGCTGAATCGCGCGACTCGGAAAAGCGGACGTAAAGTAGCTACCGCCAGCGACGCGACGTTCCTGTATGTTTGGAACATCAGCGACTAGCGGTCTCGCTTTGCGATTCCCCCAACCGTTCATCTTGAAAGCTACATCTAGGTTCTGATTGACCTGAGTGTCGAAAACTCGCCCGCGAATCGTGCGCCCGCAACTTGACTTCGTCTGAAAGCGACGCCTAGACTCAAAAATTCGGCTTCGCCTATGGAACATACTGAGGGCAAGATCGTCGTTTTGGGCGTCACCGGCGCTTCGGGAGCGATCTTGGCGCAGGCCGCGCTGCGCAAACTCGAAGCCGATACGCGCGTCTCTCGCATTCACTTGGTGCTCACCGAAACCGGCGCGCGTCTGATCGCGCACGAACTCGGCATCGTTGCCGGCGATGCGAAAGACATGCCGTCGCTGCTCGCCGGCGCCCGCGCCATGAAGACCGATCTTCTGCCGAATAAAGATGTCGGCGCCGCGATCGCGTCCGGCAGCTACGCCGTAGACGCGATGCTCGTGATCCCCTGCTCGATGGGAGCGCTGGCGGCGATTGCCACCGGCATAAGCTCCGATCTTCTGTCCCGCGCTGCCGACGTGTGCCTCAAAGAAAACCGGCGCCTGGTGCTCTGCCTGCGCGAGACGCCCTTTAGCCGCATCCACATCGAAAACATGTTGCGCGCGCAGCAAGCCGGGGCCGTGATCATGCCGGTGATTCCCGCGTTCTACGATCAACCGAAAACGCTTGACGACGTGGTCGCGCAATTCGTCAATCGCGCGCTCGCGCAAATCGGATTGCCACAACTGGACGCGTTCCGCTGGGAAGGCCAGGGCAAAGGCACGGCGCGAGGGGCGTGAGCGTGAATCGCATCCGCCATGCCGGCCGGCAGGCAGGCACCGTGCTCGAAATGATCAAGTTCGAGCACTCGATCTTCACGCTTCCCTTCGCGCTCACCGCCGCGCTTCTGGCCGCGCGCTATCCGCACGCTCCAGGCGCCGTCGCGGGCTGGCCAACGGCGCGCCAATTTTTCTGGATCGTTGTGGCCATGGTCGGCGCGCGCTCCGCCGCGATGACCGTGAACCGCATCGCGGACCTGAAGTACGATCGCGACAATCCCCGCACTGCGCAAAGGGCGCTCGTGACCGGAGCGCTTTCGGTCGGCTTCGCCTGGGGCTTCGCGCTTGTGGCTTCGGCCGTTTTGGTGGTGGCCGCGTGGCAACTCAATCGTCTCGCGCTCGAACTTTCTCCGGTCGCTCTGGCGCTGGTGTTCTTTTATTCCTACACCAAGCGATTCACCGCGTGGTCGCATCTTGTGCTGGGTCTGTGCATGGGAATTTCGCCCGCCGCGGCATGGATCGCCGTGGCCGGTTCGTTCGATCCGCGTATTCTGTTGCTGTGCGCCGCCGTCACGCTTTGGGGCGGCGGCTTCGACGTGCTCTACGCCTGCCAGGATGTCGAATTCGATCGCCGCGTTGGCCTCTACTCGATTCCGAAGCGCTTCGGCGTCGCGCGCGCTCTGGACATCGCGCGCGGCATGCATGTCCTGATGACGCTGCTGCTCGTGTGCCTCGCGGCCGCGTTTCATCTGGCGTGGCCGGCGTGGGCCGGAATCGCGGTGATCGCGGCGCTTTTGACTTACGAACATTCTCTGGTGCGCGCCAACAATCTCACTCGCGTCAATGCTGCGTTTTTCACGGTGAACGGCTATATTAGTATTCTGTTCTTTCTGTTCTGGGGCGCGGCCGTATTGGTCGGCCGCCGGTAGTCGGCACGCACGAAAATGACGGCCGAACTTCAAATCTCGGATGCGCGTCTCAAACCGATCGCCGACAAAATTCTCGCCGGAGAACGCCTCGATTTCGACGACGGCATCGCGCTCTATCGCACGAACGATCTGCTGGCCCTCGGCTGGCTCGCGAACAGCGTGCGCGAAAAACGCCACGGCAGCATCTGCTACTTCAACGTGAATCGCCACATCAATCCCACCAACGTCTGCGTGGCCCACTGCCGCTTGTGCGCTTTCGGCCGCAGCCCGGACGCGCCGGGCGCCTACACGTTTGCTCTCGAAGAAATCTACCAGCGTGCCGAAGCCGGCATGCGCGAAGGCGCCACGGAATTTCACATGGTCGGCGGGCTGCATCCGGATTTGCCGTTTGAATATTTTCTCGATCTGATGCGCGGCTTGAAGCAGCGCTGCCCCAGCGTGCATTTGAAAGCCTTCACCATGGTTGAGGTCGGCTACTTCGCGCGCATCGCCAAGCTTTCGATTCGCGACACGCTCCTTGCGCTCAAGCAGGCCGGAGTCGATTCCCTGCCCGGCGGCGGCGCCGAAATTTTCCATCCGCGCGTGCGCAAAATAATTTGCGATCATAAAGTCAGCGGCCAGCAGTGGCTTTCGATCGCGCGCACCGCGCATCAGATCGGCCTGCGCTCAAACGCGACCATGCTGTATGGCCACATCGAAACCGAAGAAGAGCGCGTCGGGCATTTGCTTCTGCTGCGCGAATTGCAGGACGAAACGCACGGCTTCGTGGCTTTTATTCCGCTCGCGTTTCATCCGGAAAATACCGCGCTCGCGCATCTTCCGAAGCCCACGGCGTTTGCTGACATAAAAGCTATCGCCGTCTCGCGGCTCCTACTGGATAATTTCGATCACATCAAAGCGTATTGGATCATGCTCACGCCGAAAGTCGCGCAGATCGCGCTGCGATTCGGCGCCGACGATCTTGACGGCACAGTCGTCGAAGAAAAGATTTATCACGATGCCGGCGCCACAACCGAGCAGTTCACTTCGCGCGCCGATCTCGAGCGCCTGATCCGCGAAGCCGGCCGCACGCCCGTCGAGCGCGACACGCTCTATCGCCCCGTGGACCGCTCGAAAATGCCGCCGCCCGGCCCGCGCCCCGACGTCACGCTCACGCTGAACGTTTAATCTCACAATCCTCGCATTGCGTTCGCCGCGCTCCGCGCATCCGCCACGCATTCTCGGCACGCGCAAATACTCATTGACGCCGCACGCCCGCTTGGTGCAATCTCCGGCCATCGCTTCCTCCAAGCCGCATCGATGACCGCGTGATCTGGTTTGCGGAAATTCGCTTGGAAGAATCGATCCCGTTCGCGCTCAATTTTAGAAACTCGACCCCCTGTGGAGGTGGGTACGCATGAAGCGATGTCTTTTCCCCGCACTCGCTGCGCTTTCCCTGTGCCTTGCGGCCTCGGTAACCGTCCGAGCCCAAGACGCCGGCTCGATGCCAAACATGGCATCCGGCCAGATGTCCAGCCGGAATTCCAGCATGCCCGCGCCGCCGAACATCCTGATGATCGAGACGGACAACATCAAGCCCTACAGCACGACTCCGTACGATAAAGTCGCCGCGGAGTACGTCGCCGTCGCGCGAAAGGCCAATCTGCCCGGCAGCGTAATCGCCATGGAAGCGCTCTCCGGCCCGAACCGCGCGCAGTACCTGTTCGCCCATGATTCCTTCGACGACATGCAACAGCAAGAAGACATCACCATGAAGGACGCCACCGCGACGGCGGCATTCGCGCACCTCGACAGCCTCGAGAACCCGTACGTCGCCGAAGTGCACAACGTGATCTGGCACTACCGCGAAGACCTCAGCAACAACGCCGCGGGCGCCGACATTGCGCACTGCCGCTACTGGGAAACAATCGTCTTCCACATCAAGCCCGGCCACGACCAGCAGTTTGAGGAAAATGCAAAGATGTACCGCGATGCCTACGCCAAGATCGGCGTCAACCTCCCTTGGGCGACCTTTGAAGCCGAAATGGGCGCCACCGATTCCTACGTCGTGATTCTTCCGATGAAGTCGCTTAAGGAAGAAGACGAGGGACTCGCGCGCCAAAAAACGGTCATGGACGCGTTCGGCAGCGACGGCATGCATCACCTCGAGGAGACCGCCCGCGACGCTTACGCCAGTGTGGAAGATACACTCTGGGAAGTGAATCCCAAGACCAGCTACGTGACCAAGGAAATGATGGCCGCCAATCCGGACTTCTGGAATCCGAAACCCGCGGCCCCGATGACCAAGGGCACAATGGTCAAGCCGGCGATGAAGCCCGCGCCGAAACCTGCCACTCCGTAGGCGAAAATTATTTCTAACCAGCATCGGGGGCGTCTCGATCTCTCGGGGCGCCCTTTCTTATTTTCACGTCTCATTTCACGCGCGACTCCGAACGGGAAAAACGCCGCATCGCTATGCGCACACCGCGCCCGATGCATCCCGCGCGTTGCGGCGCGGCAGAAAGGCTTGCGCCACGAGTAGCGCGTAAAACGGCGCATACGTCAGCCATTGCAGCGCGGTATCGAATCGCCATTCGCCCAAAATGCGATAAGGAATCAAAACGTTATACGAGAGACACACGAGCACCGTGAGCAGCAGCCAAGCTGTGTTCGGAAAAAAACAGAGCAGCGGCACGATCCACGTGAAGTACCAGGGATAACCATTCGGCGCGAAGAGCAGGATCGCGCCCACGACAAGAAACGCCGCGCGCGCCGGATCCGCCCGCCGCGCCGCCAGCCACAGCGCGAGACTCGCCACAACCACGCGTCCCGCCATCACCGCGAAACCATGCGAGCCCGAAGCCCATCGCAACACCGAATACAAGCTCGCATTGTTGTTCTGCCAAGCTGGCAAATAATATGCGTGCATAGTGCGCGCAAAGTCCGCCCATCCCGCGCGATAGGGCCACGCACACGCGAGGCCGACGGCTGCGGCAGCGGCCGCGGCGATCCATCCGCGCAGCCGACGCGGCCATCCCGCGCGCACGACCCATAGCGGCAGCAGCGCCGCCGGGAAGAATTTGGCCATGGCCCCGGCCGCCAGCGCCATCGTTGACACGATGGGACGCCTCCGTATAATCAGGATGGCGGCGACTAACGCGGCCACGGCCAGCGAATCGTTGTGGCCGCTGCCGGCGAATTCGACGATCACCAGGGGGTTCCAGGCGTAAATGGCCAAACGGGAAATCCTTTGGCCGGTCTCGCGGACCCAGACCCCGAGCATTCCGACGACAGCCAGGTCGGCTAGAACGAATGGTAATTTGAAGCCGACCGGCCCAGGCAACAAGCGCCACGTCGCGCGGAACACGAGCTCCAATAGAGGCGGATAGACGGTGGGCAATTCGTGGGCGGGCATGATCTGCCATCCGCCGGCCGAGGAATTGCGCAAAGATTCGACCCGTGGGTCGTCCGGGCGCATCGAATAGGGGTTCCAGCCGGCGGCTTGGACTTGGGCGTCCCAGCGATAGCGGTAGAGGTCGGTTGAGAGCGTGGGCGCGAGCGGCAGAAGCGTCAGGCGAAAGGCCAGCGCGCCGAGCAGCACGAGAAAGAATCCGGCGCGGGAGTCACGCAAATGTTCGAGCGCGTACAACGCGATGAAATAAACGACGCCAGCCGCAAGCGCGAGCGAGATGAAGCCGACGACGTGCGCGGAGAGATCGCGCAAGCGCGCGACGCGGAGGAAGATGGCTTCCAGCGCGGCGAGCAGAAGCAAAGCCGCGACGGCTTGACCTCGCGGGAGGTTCGGCGCGTGGCCGGGCAAGCGATGATCGGAATTCAGCACGAAATGGCCGGTCCGCGCGGCCTGCGATTTTCAGGAGCAGCGTAGCGACGATGAGACATCTGTTTCATCTCGGAGTTCTGGCGGCCGCGCAAGGGCCGCTGGCGAACTATTGGTCGAAGCTGACTGACGCGAATCGCAATCCGTTCCGCGGCCTTTATCAGATGAATGCGTTCGACCTGTGGCTGACGATCCCGTACTTCACGGTGTTGATCGTGCTCGCGGCGTTCGGGCTGCACCGCTACTGGTTGGTGTACCACTATTTCAAGAATCGCCGGAATGTTCCCGGCCCGCCACCCGCGGTTGAACATTGGCCCAAGGTTACCATACAGCTTCCGGTCTATAACGAGCGCTACGTGGTCGAGCGATTGATCGATTCGATCGCGCGCTTCGATTATCCGCGCGAACTGCTCGAGGTGCAGGTGCTTGACGATTCCACCGACGAATCGCAGGAAGTGGCGCGCGATTGCGTGGAGCGTTACCGCGCACTGGGATTTCCGATCCGCTATATGCATCGCGACGACCGCACGGGATTCAAGGCCGGCGCGCTGGCGTACGGACTTGAAAGCGCCAGCGGCGAATTCATCGCCATTTTCGACGCCGATTTCGTGCCCAGCCCGGATTTTCTGCTGCGCACGCTGCCTTATTTTTCGACCGACCCGAAAATCGCCATGGTGCAAACGCGCTGGACGTATCTGAATCGCGATTACTCCGCGCTTACCGAAGTCGAATCCATTTTGCTCGACGGCCATTTCATTATCGAGCACGGCGCGCGCTCGCGCAGCGGCGTCTTCTTCAATTTCAACGGCACAGCCGGCGTGTGGCGGCGCACGGCGATCGACGATGCCTGCGGCTGGCAGCACGACACGCTCACCGAGGACACGGACCTTTCTTATCGCGCGCAACTGCGCGGCTGGCGCTTCACGTATCTGCCCGACGTCGAATGTCCCTCCGAGCTGCCCGTGGAAATGAATTCGTTCAAGACGCAACAGGCGCGCTGGGCCAAGGGGCTGATCCAAACCGCGAAGAAAATCCTGCCGCGCGTGTTGCGCTCGGACCAACCCACGGCGGTGAAGGCCGAAGCCGTGATGCATTTGACGGCGAACATCAGCTACCCGCTGATGGTGGTGCTCTCAACGCTGCTGCTGCCGGCCATGATCGTGCGGTTCTATCAAGGCTGGTTCCAGATGATGCTGATCGATTTGCCGCTGTTCATGGCGTCGAGCTTTTCGATTTCGGGATTTTATCTTTCGGCGCAACGCGCGCTTTATCCGCGCACCTGGTACCGCTCGATCCTTTACATGCCATTCGTGATGGCCGTGGGCATCGGTCTTTCGGTGCGCAATGCCAAGGCCGTGCTGGAAGCGCTGTTCGGCGTGAAATCGGATTTCGCGCGCACACCGAAATACAGCATTGAAGGACAGTCCGGCAGTTGGCGCAAAAAATCATATCGCAATCGCGCGGGCTGGATGCCGTATCTGGAAGTCTTGCTCGGCCTGTATTTCGGGGCGACGGTGCTGTACGCGATCCAGAACGAAAGTTACATCACGGTTCCGTTCCTGCTGCTCTTCGTTTGGGGTTATCTCTACACCGGATTCATGTCGCTCGGGCAAGTGTGGTTCGAGCGCTTCCGTCTGGGCACGGATGACGCGGCCGAAACCCGCCCGGCCGCGACCGGCGTCCCGAGTTTCTAGCGGCAAAATCCCCGGAAGAGTGCGGGGGCTATATACACCCCCGGTACCAAATTCATAAAATGATGAAATCAAAGGGCTTCCAGGAAAAGAGTGCGGATGAGTGTGAAAATACGCGTGTTGATATCGCCTGGTTTCAATGAGATGCGCACTCTTTTGCAATGAACTGAAAATAAATGGTTTGCAGGGGCGATTGGGGACAGAAAGTTGCGGGTTGACGAGTCGTTGCGCCTCGGCGGCTGGCCGGAGTCTAGCGAGAGCGAGGGTGAAACTCGACGGCGAGAATGCGTGTTCGCAAGTCACAGCCGAGAATAACACGAAGCATACTGATACGTCAACGTATATTTCTATTGTATTCGAATAGAATGGGTGAAAAATACCCATTCTATTCGTTCGAAGAGAGGTGCAGGGCGAGCGCCGGACGAAGCGCTCGGCTGAAGACCATCGCATGTTCGGCTATTACCCGAATCAGATGCCGGCCTCCTGGCCGAAATACTGGTAATCTTCGCGCCAGCCGCCCTGGCCCTGACCGATGATTTTGTAATTCTCGACGAATTCGATTGCACGGATGTACTTCACCATCGTGAATCCAAGCTGTGTCTCGAGGCGCAAGCGAAGCGGCGCTCCGTGATCGAGCGGAAGCGGCTGGCCGTTCATTTCATAGGCCAGAATCGTTTGCGGGTCTTGCGCCAACTCCAAGCGAATCGTGCCGTAGAAGTAGCCCGGTCCTTGAGCGTGAGGTTCCGAGGTGGATTTATTATCGAACGCGTAGAAGACAATGTATCGCGCGGAAGGAAGCGGCCGGCAGAGCGCGACGATATGATGCAAGGATACGCCACCCCACTCCGCAACGCCGGACCATCCCTGGATGCAACAATGTTTGGTGATTTGAGTTTGTTTCGGCATCGCGCGGAGGTCCGCCAGCGTCAGGCGTAGTTGCTTTTCCACCAATCCGCCGATCTCGAGGCTATAGTTCGCGAAGTTCTCGCGCGCCATGGCCAGAAAACTTTCTTCTTTCGGCGGCCGGCCGTTCACCCAAAAGTATGGCGAGACATCCGCGCGCGAGTAATGCTGAGAGGACACCTGATGGCCGAAAAGCAACGCGCGCACCGGATCGGTGATCGATTGAGTGGCATGCTGGACAAAGCGCGGGCGGCGACGGGAACACACGGTTGTGACAATGTGAATGGCCGCGACGCCAGTCAGCCCGGAGAGCCAGACCACAAGAGCAAGCGTCAGATGCGGATCGCGCGTCTCACCGAGAACAATCAGCGCCAGCTCCGTGCGAAAACCGTGCAGAGCCACGATCGCGACGTGCACAATAAAGAATAGGATGAACGCGCAAAGAGCCAGGAAATGCAGGCTGCGCGCCCCCTGGCGCCCGCGAAAGATTTTGATATACCACGGGAAACGCGCGGCGACGGCTGGAGACATGGCGATGCCCGTGGCGATACTGAACGGTGCGAGCAGAAATATTACCGCCGCATAACTCAACTGCTGCAAAGCGTTGTAGCCTCCCGGCGTCTCCACGATGTGGAAGCTCAGATACGTGAGCGCCGCGTGCCACGCGGCCGGGACAATCTGCCAGGAGGTGGGAATCAGCCGCCGCCACTCCGGCGTGACGAACAGCATCACGATGTACGTCAAACCCGTCAGCAGCCACGCGAAATCCGCGAGAAAGTGCCAGTGCCGACCGAGACCCAAATTTTCGTGGCCGGGCAGGGCAATCGCGGATGGGAAGGAGGTTTCCTCATCACTCGCGGTCCAGAGCCGGTCCGGCGGCCGCTGCTTCTTCGTGAACTTGAGCCATTCGCTGCCGGGCGCGCAGTGATCGTTCCAATAAAGCCTGGGATGTGCGCTTAAAATCTCGAGACCGCTGCGAACGAGAAGGGACAGAAGAAGAAAATTGAAGAAGTGCGCCGCGCGTAACCACAATGGGTAATCAAGAGACATGGTTCATGGCATTCTTAAACTCTGGCTTCTCGTTTTTTTTTGCGCAGCTTCCCTCGAGAAGCGTCGGGGGCGATGCGTCCGCGAACAGGATTTTCATCGGGGTACGAGATGCGGCAACCTTGGACGCGCGCGAACGGAGTGAGCGAGTGAACGCGGGAAGCATTCACGCTCATAATGTCGTCAACCTCGATCCCGCGCACAGTCAACGCATCGGCGATGAGCGAACGATGGCAACGCCACGGAACCGCTTCCGCGCACATGATCGCGCTCTTCTTTTGCCCGGCCAATTTGATCAATCGATCCAAGCCCGCTTCGAATTCCGGAGTCTGCATATAATCGGCGAAGCCACGAAATGAGGCATTGCGCCAGCCCATGTTCGGCGAATCGCGCTTTGCACCGCGCAAGCCGCCGAGCTTTCGCAAATGCACGTAGCCGATTCGCGCGGCGCGCAGTTTTTTCGACAAGGTCTCGCGATTGAATTGCGGATTGTGTCTAGATCGGGGGATACCGCGTACGTCGATGACGCGCTTGACGCGATGCGCCCGAAGAAGATCGAGAAAATCCCGCCAGGTCCGCGACGAATGCCCAACCGTCAAGATCGTGCGCATCCCGCTCGTTACCTTTCTCGCGACGGGTGCGGTGCCGCCCCGCGGTTCAAAGCTGAGCGATCGCCCGCTTACCACGTTCTGTCAGCGCGTAAAAGTCGCCACCACACTCGGCCAGCATGCCCGTGCGCGTCAATTCGTCTATGGCGTCGAGCACTTCACGCCGCGCGGCTGGTTCATTGCCTGCCGCCTCGAATAGCGAGTGCAGATCCAGCCGATCTTTCGCCATTTCTCCGAATAGCCGCAGAACACGCAAAGAGAGTGGCTCCATTGTGAACCTCGCCGGGATACCTGCCCATGATCGCGCCTTCTACCGCTCCGCCAAAGTGCAGTGTTCGCGGTGAGCGCAAGAAAGCCAGAGAAAGTGTACGGAATCCGGATCCGCCAACACCCGCTACTTCCGTTTATCGCGGGGAATCTTCTTCGCGCGCGCCTTCGCCTTCACAATCTTCGTTTCCTCCGGCCATGAGAGCGTCAGCAGAAAGGCACTGTCTTCGGAGGCCTCGACGTCGTGCGGCACGCAATGATCGAGGGCGAGCAAGCGACCGGCCGGAAGATCCACAACCTGCTCTGGCATATGGAGCCGGATACGTCCGTAAAGCGAATGCACCGAGATTCTGCCTGCCGCCGTGTGCTCATGCATACGCGTATTGGCCTTCATAGCGATCAGCACGATGCGGAGATCCGGATATTTTACGAGCGTCTTCGAACTTCGCCCCGCGGGTTGCAGCCATGATTCATCCCGGTGCAGCTCGTCGAGTTCGCTGGCTAGGCTGAATTGGAGCACCGATCCACTCAGGGTCCCATCAATTGCCTCGTGCCCAACGGAGCGCTGCGGCGATTCTTTTCTCTTCGGTTGTGCCATGGCGGTTTTCCTTTCTCTTCATCCTGCTCAGATGAGTTGAGTGCGGAGCGGCTTGACCCCCAAAGCCTCAGGCGAACAAACCAGGAACACACGGTTCCGGGTTTTTGCCGCCGTCATTTCTTGCTTCCGAGCTTCGGGTCGACGGTGAGCGATCCGGATTCCGGCGGCGCTAAATACACCCCGGCTGAGACGTTATCTTAGATACTGGGGAAAAGTGTTTCCGTGCAGAAAGGAACACATTTCAGCGCGGGTCCCAGACTCGCAACAGCAGCTGCGGATGGCGTTTGGAGGCGGCGGGGTGTATGGTGTCGGCGAATCGAGGATTGGCAATGAAAATTCTCGCCGAAATATTTGGGAGATCAAAATGAAAAAGCCCTGGCTGGCCGCGCTGCTCAGCTTCCTGATCGTTGGCTTGGGACTCGGTTACTTAGGAAAGTGGGGATGGGCCGCGCTTAATTTCTTCGGCGTGATCGCCGCGGCGCTGATCGTAAACCGTTTCAGTCCCGATTCGCTGAGCTGGATTGGGCCCGCATTGGGCGCCGCGAGCGCGAGCATTGCGTTCCAGGCGGCCAAAGCGATGAATCAAAGAGCTCTGGTGCAAGCCGCGCCGCAGCAGTCCTAGCGATAGCGCGTCCGTGCGGTGAGGCGACGGATGCATGCGGACGACTTCGCTGGAAGAGCGGCACCAACGCTGTCCGAAACCGATTTCAGCCGATTCCCCCAGGAGGACACAGTGATTCGCGACCATCGAGGGCACGAGATCGCGCTATTGGCGTGCGCAGTGGTGCTGGGCATGGGCAGCCATGCGGCGGCGCAGGTGCGCACGGCTTCGGGCTTGCTGGAGGGCGCGACAAGCGCGGACGGGAAAGTGCGAATCTTCAAAGGCATTCCATTCGCGGCGCCGCCGGTGGGCGAGCTGCGCTGGAGGGCGCCGCAACCTGTTGCGGCGTGGACGGGGGTAAGAAAGGCCACGGAATTCGGCGCGCGCTGCATGCAGGGCAATATTTTCCCCGACATGGTTTTTCGCGATAGCGGCCCGAGCGAAGACTGTTTGTATCTGAACGTGTGGACTCCGGCGAATTCCGCCGCGGCGCGATTGCCGGTGATGGTGTGGATCTTTGGTGGAGGATTCGCCGCCGGTTCGACATCCGAGCCACGGCAGGACGGCGAAGTGCTCGCGAAAAAAGGAGTGGTAATCGTGAGCATGAATTATCGCCTGGGGATATTTGGATTTTTCGCGCATCCCGGGCTCACAAAGGAATCTGGGCACAACGCGTCGGGCAATTACGGATTGCTGGACCAGGTGGCGGCGCTCGAGTGGGTGCAGGCGAATATTGCGGCGTTTGGCGGCGATCCGCGCAACGTGACGATCTTCGGTGAATCGGCGGGATCTTTTTCGGTGAGCGCGCTGATGGCCTCGCCGCTATCGCGCGATCTGTTCGAGCGCGCGATCGGCGAAAGCGGCGCGTTCCTGGGCAAGACGCCGGTGGCGAAATCACTCGCTGACTCAGAAGCGGACGGAGAGAAATTTGGCGAGTCGATTGGGGCGAAGTCCCTGGACGCGCTGCGCGCCGTTCCGGCCGCCGATATTCTGGCCACCGCAATGAAGGAAACCGATTTCCGCTCCTGGCCGAATGTGGACGGATACTTTTTTCCGGAAGATCCCCACGCGATCTACGCGAGCGGAGAGCAGAGCCACGTGCCTCTGCTGGCGGGATGGAACCGGGATGAAGCCGCCTACACCGCCATTTTCGGGAATGCCGATCCGACCGCGGCGAACTTCATCGCGCGCGCGCACGAGATCTATGGCGACGACGCCGACGCGTTGCTGAAACTTTATCCCGCGGCCACGGATGCACAGGCCGTGCGATCCGCGCAGGATCTCGCGACCGACCGGTTCATCGCATTCGGCACATGGAAATGGATCGATATGCAGCTCGCCACGGGCGGATCCACTGTGTATCGCTATGAATTCGACGACGCGCTGCCGCAACCCGCGGGCGTGGCGTCACGCGGGGCGTACCACTCGTCGGAAATCGAGTTCGTCTTTGAAGCGCTGCCATCGAAAAATCTGCCGTGGCGGCCGGACGACGAAAAGCTATCGGATTTGATGTCAACGTACTGGACGAACTTCGCGAAGACCGGCGATCCGAACGGCGCTGGATTGCCGGAGTGGCCCGCGTATGCTGCGGCGACGCAATTTCAAGTGATGCATCTCAGCTTCGATTCTCACGCGGAACCCGACGCTCACCGGGCGCGATACGAATTCCTCGATGGATTGCCGCCCGGCAAATAAATTCGCGAAAGCTTGGCATGGGCCTGTCCGAGAAACGGTGTAATGACCGTCGAGGCTAACGCAAATCAACCGAAGGTGAACGCGAAGGCTTGCACGCCGGGATCCAAGAACTCGATCTGGAATGTGCGATCTTCGACTTTGCCTTTTTGGCGGATCAATTGGTAGAGGCGATACTCATTCACGACGCCGTTGCCCTGAGCATCGACATCCATTCCGTGGTCATCGAGCGGCGCAGCGCCATCGAGCAGCACGCGGAAACGGACGGGCCGGCCGTGCGGCCCGGGCCCCAGCACAAGATGCAAATCACGCGCGTGAAATCGAAAGATGATTTTGCCGGGCGCCGAGACGAGCACGGCCCGCTCGCCGCCAACATTCCACGTGCCGGCCAGAGCCCAATCGTTCACATCGAGGCGGCCGGGAGCGGTATAGGCCTGCGGCGCATCTTGCTTGATCGGCTGCGGAGAAACATAGTTTTGCTGGCGCTCGTAGCCGACGTAGGTTTCCGGCGATTGAACGTCTTCGGCGTCTGAGGCGGCTTGCACGCCCGACGCGCTCACCTGAACTGTGCCGCTCACGTTCAGATTCGCATTCTTCTCTTTCAGCAATTCCTGGATGACTTGCTCGGACTTGTCATATTCGCCTTCACCGAAGTGGTGGTAGCGGATAATTCCGTGGGCGTCGATGAAATAGTGCGCGGGCCAGTATTCGTTGTTGAAGGCTTTCCAGATCGCGTAATTGCTGTCGATCGCGACCGGATAGGTGATCTTCAGTTCGCGCACGGCGTTCGCAATGTTTGATTGATCTTTTTCAAAGGCAAATTCCGGCGTGTGCACGCCGATCACCACGAGCCCGTCGTTCTTGTATTTCTCGGACCAGGCTTCCACATAAGGAATCGTGCGGAGGCAATTGATGCACGAGTAGGTCCAGAAGTCGATGAGCACGACCTTGCCTCGCAATTCTTCGCGCGTCAGTGGCGGAGAATTAAGCCAGGCGACCGCGCCATCCAGGCTCGGCATCGAGCCCTCATTGTCGAGTTGAACTTGGGCCGATTGATCCGCGGCGGGGGAAATCTTCTCCGCGGCGTATGCGGCGGGGCGGAAGCGATCGACCAAGCGCTGCTCGAGACCGGAGGTGCCCGCAAGCGATACGCGCTGCAGAACTCCCGTATCCCAGCCGAACGCGATGGCAACCACGCCCACCAGAACGGCCACGCCCAATCCGCGGCGAATCCACTCCTCCGCGCCGAGGGATCGCTTCATCAGCGCGAATACTTTTTTACCGGCGAGCAGCGCCACGGCCAGCGAGCAGCCGGCACCCGCGGCAAACGCAAGGAGCAGGAACGCGGTGTGCGCGCTGGCTCCTTCAACAGCCGCGCCCGTGAGAATCAGCCCGAGGATTGGTCCGGCGCACGGAGCCCAAAGCAGACCGGTGGACACGCCGAGCAGCAGGGACTTTCCGATGCTTGGCGCTTCATTGGACTGGCCCTGCACGCGCCCGCCCAGCTGCACGAATGGCCGGGACAAAAATTCGGCGAGTGCGGGGAACAGCAGCGCGAGCCCGAGCACGCCAAAAATGACCATCGCTAAAATTCGGCCAATCTGATTCGCGCGAACCACCCATGCGCCTGCGACCGTGGCAACCGCCGCGACAAGCGCGAAGGTAATCGCCATGCCGGCCAGTAGAGGCAAGCCGCTGCGCCGGAACGGTTGGTCCGCGCGCGAGAAAACGAACGGCAAGACCGGCAAGATGCACGGGCTGACGATTGTAAGTACGCCGCCGACGAACGCGAGCAAGTACAAGAGCATGCAGCCATTCTCCTCTTTATTCGATACCATGCGAACGCGTAAGGTTTCGACTCGCGGAGTGCCACGCTGACGCCAATTCAACGCCCCAATCGGCGCAATCTAACTTATCCGTCCAACTTATACTACGGAGGATTTTTCTGCCTGGATTTATCGCCAAGAGGTGGATCGCAACGGGTGGAGTATTTGCCGATGTGGCGCGCTCAATCGCGGTGAGCCGCATCGCCAATCGAGAGAAAGTATACCGGTGCAGAAATGGCTCGCCGCTGGGCACGTTGTCGATGCGCGCGCCACCTGCGCACGGTTCATCGATGCAGAGTGATGCCGCGACCGAGAACGAAAATGAAAACGAGGGACATCGCGGTGGCCACCACGATCCACGCGTAGCTTCGAGAGATGGCCGCGGGCTCGCGCTGGGGCGCGGTTTTCTTGGGAATGTAATAGCGGAGCCAGAGAAGACCGGAATCGGCGCCGGCGGCGCCGGGCAGCGCGGACTCAAAGAATAATCGCAGTCCAAGCGGATTCAAGAGGCCCCCGGCGGAGAGAAGGAATACCGCCGAAAAGTAAGGAATGTAGAGGAGTTTGGTGAGCCGGCGCGGTTGGCTCAGCGGAACGCCGACGTACCTTACGAGCGCGGTGCCCACGAGCAGTACGGCGCCGGAATAGGTGACGATTCCGACGACGACTAGCAGCGTCTGCCAGAGCCAATGTGGGTGCATGGGGGCAATCACGTCTGCCCAGTCGCCGAAATTGGTAACGCCGGAAAACAGGAAATATCCGGTCGCGCCGAAGAGGTTGAACGCCATGCCCGTGAGCAGAAAATAACGCAGGCGCATCGACGCGCGCTTTGCGCCGCTCAACGCCAGCCATAAAACAATTCCCAAGGCCAAATTCACGAGCGGTCCGCCGGCGGCGACGAGACGTAAGTCATACGCGCTGTTCCACGCGACGGTCGAGAGCACGCCGGATTGCGCGCCGGTCAGCAGGGCGACGCCGCCGTGCCCGAGTCCTTCGTGCAAAACATTCGCGAGGATCGCGGAGATGAGGCTGATGGCGCAGAGCGTCAGCAGGTCGTCGTTCATCGGCACCGAAGTTGTGCTCGCAGCCGCAGCCATATTCGCGCCCCCCAAACCTTGCGGTTAGGGCGACATTCTACTCAAAAATTTGACCTGGAAACCTACTGCCTGCCTTCGAGCGTGTTCTTGATGTTCGCGAGTTGGTCTTCGAGATTTGAGACCGAGCGGTCTACGGCGAGGTGGCGAATGATGGTGCCTTTGACGCCGGTCAGTCCGGCTTGCTCGGAGCCCATAGCCACGATCAGATAAAAACCGGGATGCGCAGGGTCTTGCCCGTCGCGGACGCAGAAGCTGAGGTCGAGCGCGGTCTCGAAATAGTGGCTGGAATAAAGCTGCTTTTCGGCGATGGCGTAGGCGAGATCGTCGCCGGGCTTTCCGCGCAGCGAGACGACCTGCACGACGCGCAGCGTGGGTTTCAATCCGAATGTCACATTCGACCAGTAGAACATGTTTTCGACGCCGGCGGGCCTGGCGTTGGGATAGGAGAGCAGGTAGTGGTAAAAGGCCGGCAAGCGCTCCGGGAAAACCTTGAGATAGCTGAGTATGTAGGCGAATTGGTCAGGCACCACAGTCGGATCGGGGTGATCGTTGTAAACGCCCAGGACCTGATTCCCTTCGCGCTGATAGTTCAGCACGTGAGCGAGCATGGTTTTCTGCAAGAACTGATTCACTTGCGCGTCCGTGTCAGAGGCGGACCAATCGATGGATCGTTGCAGCTCTTCGATGGTGCTGGCCGGCATCTGAATCGCGCAGTCGCCGGGCTGGCATTTCCTGAGCGCTTGAACGTCATCGTCGTCGAAGGAGAAATTCTTAAAGTCGGAAAGCTGCGGAGGATTGCTGAGCACCTCGAGCGCCGCAGTGTAAGGGAGCGCGCGCAGGCGATTGACGTCGCGAGCGAAATTGTAATACGCCTCGGGAGCGGCGTTGACATAGACGGCGGCAAACAAGAACACTTCCGACGGCGCGCGGGATGGCAGGGCCTTGGCGACGGGGCGCCCGCTACGGATGGCGGCGATCTGGTCGTCAGCTAAGCCGATGTCTTGGCGAAAGAATGTCTGCAAGTCGGGAGGATCCGACTGGGAAAACGCAGGCGCGGCGGCCGCAAACATCGAGAGCAACAAAGCGGCTGCGGCAATCATACTTCGCGTGTGCACAACTTTCCTCCCGGTGCTTTTTACTGCATCGCTTACGGTGCGTCCTTTGCCGTGGCGAGCTCTAGAGAGCCCGCACGCGGTAGAGCCCGCACTCGTTTGAAAATGGTGGTTATGTTTCCGATTCGGCGAGGCCCGGGGAGCGTTCACTGGGCCGCGCGGCGGGCACTGCAGAATGAGACCGCCAGCGTGGCCGTCGAGATGCGTCCGATTGTGAGATCAGGTCGCCCTTGCTGATCGTCTCCGTTCCGAAGAACAAGAACACATATCAGATTCGCGGCAAGGCCGCAAATGCGCATCGCCGGCGTCGCATCCCCGGCGGCGTGGACTCGGCGCACCGGAATGTGCAGTGGCCGCGGGACGAACGGAAATCGGCCGCGGGAAGCGGCAATTCGGCTGGAAAGGCTCTCTTCAAGAATGTTCTAAAAAGCACAGTTCTGCTTCGCCCGATCTGAGGTACAATCCATCCAACACCGGGGTGGATGTCGGAGTTCGGTTTCCGCCTCTGGGCACTCCAAGGGTCAGTTTTGCCAAAAATTAGCGCTGTCGTAATTGCGTTCAATGAAGAATTGGACATTGCCCGAGCGCTGGCCTCCTTAGCTTGGTGCGATGAAGTGCTGGTCGTCGATTCGGGCAGCACGGACCGCACCGTCGAAGTGTGCGAGGCGTATGGATGCAATGTTCTGCATCGCACATTCACGGGCTACGGCGAACAAAAAGCCTGGGCCGTGACGCAGGCCGCGCACGATTGGATCCTCGCGCTCGACGCCGATGAAGAAGTTCCCGCCGCGCTGAAGGACGAAATCCTTTCCAAATTGGGACGCACGGAAAATTGCAGCGGATATTACATTCCGATCACCACGGTGCTGTGGGATCAGGTCGTGCGCACGGGACGCCGGCACACAAAACCCAAGCTGCGGTTGTTCGATCGCAGGTTCGGGAATTTTCGCCGGCAACTAGTGCACGAATCGGTGGCTCTCGAAGGCCGCACCGAGCATCTGCGCGAGGCCATGTATAACTATTCCTACGCGAGCATCGCGGACTATTTCGACAAGTTCAACCGATATACGAGTCTGGCGGCACTCGAAAGTTTTCGGCCAAGCGAGCGCTCGAGTTTTCTGAAAGCCGTGGTCAGGCTGCCGCTCACATTCATTCAGTTTTATTTCCTGAAAGGTTTCATGTGGGACGGCTCGGCGGGTTTCACTTGGTCATTGTTTTCATCTTTGTATCCGGCCGTGAAGCAATTCAAATTATCGGAGTTTCATCGCGCCTACGCGCAGCAGCAACTTACCGACGGTTTTCTGGCGACATCTTCGCCGCGCCACGCGCAGCGGGAACAACAGGGCGTTCGACACCGTGCAGATCCTCAATTGGCGGACGACTTGGTTGGCACGCGACAATTGCATTACGGCAAACGCGCCGAACAAAGGTGACACCGCGCGCGCGGCACGCCTCGGCCGCCGCACCGGCCTTGCTTCCAATGCGATAATTCTGATTAACTTCTTTCTCGCCGAGTGACTTCTTCTGAATTAATCTACGGCGGAATTGCGTGTCTCGTGATTTTGCTGTGGCTCGTTTATCGCTACGGCCTGTTTGTTCCCGCGCCGAAGGGTTTGCCAATCCTGCTCTATCACAAAGTCGCGGCGGATCGCGCCGACGCGTTGACCATTTCTACGGATTGCCTCGATCGCGAACTCGCATACATCAAATCGAGCGGCTATACGCCGATTTCATTTGCGGAACTCAGGGAATCGCTCGCCGGCCGCCGCTCCTTTCCCGCGAAACCGATCATTGTGACTTTTGACGACGGCTATCTGAGCACATATGAGCTCGCGTGCCCGCTGCTGGCGAAACACGGCGTGAAGGCCACCGTCTTCCTGCCCACCGCATTCATCGGAGGCGTGGCCGGCTGGGACGGCGCGAGCGAGCCGCTGGTGTCCTGGGAGACGATCTGCAAACTCGGCGCGGGCCAAATGGACGCACAACTCATCGAGTTCGGATTGCACTCGCATCGTCACGAAAGCTACGAACGATATTCAGCCGCGCAAATCGAAGCCGACTTGTCGCAATGTCTGCGCGCGCTCGAAGATTCCGGCTGTCGCTTCACGCGCGTATTCGCGTACGCTTACGGCCGTGTGCCGAAAGACGCCAGCGCCAATCGCGCCATGCGGGAATTCTTCAGGCAACACGAGATCGATTTCGCCGTGCGCATCGGCTCGCGAATCAACGCGCTTCCGCCGAAAGATATTTACGAACTGAAACGCACGGCCATCCGCGGCACAGACAGTTTCTGGGAGTTCAAGACAAAATTGCGCAAAGGCCGGATCAAACTCTTCTAGTCTGCGAATACTGCCTCGCCGGAGCGGCCGGCAGCTGCGCCTCGGCGTGCGTCTTGAACCAACAATCGTTTCCTGTGCGCGCATTTTCGCGTCGCGAAGGCGCGAATAAGTTCCAAAGTGGACAGACACGACCGCTTGAGTGGGTCTAAACTCAGAATTCCTATGGAAGCTCGGAAGGCTCTCGACATCAGGTACCAGGGTGAGAAAATGGCCGAAATGAACACGGACAAATACGTAGCTGCTCCTCAACACGAGGTCGTCGACCAGGCGATTCCAACCCCAGAGGATGAAAAACGCGCGGCAAAAGATGTTTCGCGGACCAAACCCGCGCGGGGCAGGCTGCCTGCGCGCGCGTCGCGATCTTGCTGATTCAGGCTTTCGGATCCGCTGTGACGGTAATGGATACGCGAGCCCCCTTTTTGAGCTTCACATCGTCGCCATCTTCGTTCAGCAGCATATTCTCGATGCGCAGGTTTCGATGGGGGCGATTGGCCCCGTCGACGGCAATCTGTGCCTTTTCCGCCTTGTCCACACGCAATGGCGGGAAAATCTTCTCGACCCTCCCGGGCATGGTGACGCTAGGCTGTTCTGGAATGCGCGTTGGGTCGAGATTGCGCTCCGCGATTCGGGCCGACCTGGCCATCAGCGGCTTCGCAAGCTCGCTAATGACGCGCGCCCGAACCGCAGCGCGGGATTCCGTCTTGGTTTTCTTACGCCGCACCGCTACACGATGACACCGCCAGATGAGCTTTGCAGCCCCTTTTGACACACTTCCGCGGAATGAGACGTTCGGTGGAATGAGTCGAATGCGCTGGAATGAGTCCCCGATTGACGAGGCTCTACTTCTTCGAGAGTTCGGCCTTGAAGTGCCTTTCCACTTCTTCGCGGCCCAGCGGGATCCGGGCTTCGGTCAGTAGCACTGAATAAACCACCTCGTTCCCTTCGATCTGCGCGGTGAGAAATGCGCCGTCATCCGGCAGCGTCTGATAGACAAATTTCACTTTTCTGCCGTCTTCGAGTGTTGTGACCCACTCTTCGTCCGCCATATTCCGATCTCGCGAGCGGAATTCCATGAAGGGTGCAAGTATACGTCGTTCGACGCCGCGATACGCGGTCAGTCTTAGCCGAAGCCCGCCCTAGCGACGTTTCCATAAAAGCGGGCTGCGCCGAGGCGGGCGGCGAAACCGAACTCCTGATAAAATGCCTCCGCGAGCGATTTCACAAATTGGCGAGGGAGAACGATCGATGCCGGATAAAAAAGTCATCGCAGTCGTCGGAGCGACCGGGGCGCAAGGCAGCGGCTTGGTTCGGGCGATCCTCGCCGATCCCAATGGCGGCTTCGCGGCGCGGGCTCTCACTCGGGATGTGAATTCGCCGAAAGCCAAGGAGCTCGCCAAGCTTGGCGCCGAGGTCGTCGCGGCGGACCTCAACAATCCCGAGAGTGTGAAGAAAGCTTTCGGGGGCGCCTACGGGGCATTCTGCGTCACGTTTTTCTGGGAGCACTTCTCGCCTGAAAAGGAAATGGCGGACGCCAAGACCATGGCCGAGGCGGCCAATGCCGCGCGACTCCAGCACGTGATCTGGTCCACGCTCGAAGACACGCGCAAATGGGTGCCTCTCACCGACGATCGCATGCCCACGCTCAAGGGCGAATACAAAGTTCCGCACTTCGACGCGAAAGGCGCCTCCGATCACTTTTTCACCGACGCCGGCGTTCCCACCACGTTCCTGCTCACCGCTTTCTACTGGGACAACTTCATCTACGCCGGCATGGGCCCGAAAAAAGGCCCGGACGGAACGCTGGCCATCACGCTTCCGATGGCCGACAAAAGGTTGCCGGGGATCGCCGCGGAGGACATCGGCAAATGCGCCTATGGCATTTTCAAAAAAGGCCAAGAATTTATCGGCAAGACCGTGGCGATCTCCGGCGAAAATCTCAGCGGCGCGCAAATGGCCGCCGCCTTCACCCAAGTTCTGGGCAAACCCGTCGGCTTCAACAGCGTCACACCCGAAATGTACCGCAGCTTCGGCTTTCCCGGCGCCGACGATCTTGGCAACATGTTCCAGTTCAAGTGCGACTTTGAGGATTACTACTGCGGCGCGCGCAGCCCTGCTTTCGCCCGCACGCTAAATCCGTCGCTGCAAGATTTCAAAACGTGGCTGAGCAAAAACAAGAACGCCATCGCTCTCGATTAGGTGATCGTGCTGCAGGCGAAAGCGTGCGCTGACGCAGGCCCCGCGCCAAGCGGCGCCCCACTCTGGTGCCTCCGCGTCACACTCCCGTAACATAACCATGATAATTTACCGTACCTTGTTGAATATCCTGGCCACCACACGGAAAGGAGCCATACCATGCCCGCACCCGGCTTTGCCTTCGCCAATCCACAACCTTCGCCCGACAACCTGAACACCAAGGACCCCAAGGACGCTTACGCCGACGATTCCGCCGTCACGGCCACGCCGGTCACCGAACCTATTCCCAAATCGTGGAAGACTCCGGAAGAAATGGCGCTCGCCGACGTTCTGGGCGCGCAAGCCGTTCAGCAGATTCAAAGCGCCGGCAAAATTGTTTTCCACTCCATCGGAGATACCGGCGGCATCAAGGAACCGTCTCACCAGTTTGCCGTGGCTGACGCCATGACCAAGGACATTGGCGAGACCACTTACGCCGCGGGACGCCCCGCGTTCTGCTATCACCTCGGCGACGTGGTCTATTACTTCGGCCAGGAACGCTACTATTTCGATCAATTCTACGAAGCCTACCGCGATTACGACGGCCCCATCTTCGCGATTCCCGGCAATCACGATGGCGAGATGTTCCCGAAAGAACAAGCGCAGTATTCGCTTCAAGCTTTCTACAACAATTTCTGCTCGAAAACGCCCGTGAAAGACCCCGCCGCGAAAGGGTTTTCGCGAACCACCATGACGCAGCCCGGCGTCTATTTCACTCTCAATGCTCCGTTCGTCAAAATCATCGGCCTCTATTCCAATACCGGCGAGGCCACCGGCGTGATCAGCGACACGACCGTCGGAACGGCGCAGCTAACTTTTCTCTCGTCGCAATTGAAGGAAGCAGCGAGCCAGCGCGCGCAGAAAAGCGCCGCTCCCTTTGCTTTGATCATCGCCGTGCACCATCCGCCGTTCACGCTGAGTAAAGAACAGTTTCCGAGCCCCGCGATGCTCGCGCAAATCGACGCGGCCTGCCAGCAGGCGAAAATCTGGCCGGACATCGTGCTCTCCGGCCACGCCCATTTGTGTGAGAGGTACACGCGCACGCTCCCGGCAAAATACACCGGGCTCGCGAGTGTGAAATCTTTTCAGATTCCTTACGTCGTCGCGGGGAACGGCGGCTATCTGCAGCTCAGCCAGACGCGTTTAGGCAAGAATGATTCCGATCCGCAGCCCGGCGCCCCCGGCACCGACGGAAAGGGAAACCCGCTGACGCTCGACGTCTACAACAACACCACGTACGGATTCTTGCGTCTGACTGTAAGCCCGACCTCAATCCTGCTTGAGTCGCTCGGAGTCGATGAATCGAGCGGCCAGACTTCGCCTATCGACACGTTCACCGTCGACCTCTCGAAGCACGTGGTGAAAGGCACGCCGCCGAAAAGTAGGATAAGATCCGGCGTCGTTGCGTCGCACCAATACGACCGCTCGCCCAGAAAGAAATGATCGATGCCGCGGCGGACGGCGGGAGAGTCGCGGCGGCCAGCGCCTAAGTGCGAATTGAAATTCGCGTGGTGATGCGAAGGCCCTTGCCAATTTTTGTGACGACTGTATTCTTCGCCGGCGCACTATGCTCGCTGGGCGCGCGAGTGCCGCGCGGTTCCGACGGAATTGGACCCGCGGGAATTCCTTCGCGCTCCTATCTTGGCTTCGACAACAACATATATCCCGGCGATGCGGCGCTCCGGACGCTGCGGGAAACCTTCTCTTTCTCCGGATTTTGGCTCAACCCGCCGCCCGGCGAGGCCTCAAACACCTGGCAAGGCAAGCGCGAAATCCTGGCCGCGCATGGCTTCGGTTTTCTGGTCCTGTTCAACGGGCGCCTCGATTCCGAACTCCAGCCTCCCGCCGGCGCGAAATCGCTCGGCGCGCGCGATGCCGCCGTGGCCGTCGCCGCGGCGAAGAAGCAAGGCTTCTCCGCGCGAACCATCATTTTTCTCGATCAGGAAGAAGGCGGGCGAATGTTGCCCGAGCAGAAGGCCTATGTGTACGCCTGGGTTGACGCCGTCAATGCCTCCGGATTTCGCGCCGGCGTCTATTGCTCCGGAATCCCTGCGCTAGACGACGACGGAACGACCGTGATCACCGCCAACAATTTGCTGCAAAACTCAGCCGGAAGGAAAATCGTATTTTTCGTTTACAACGACGCCTGCCCTCCCTCGCCCGGCTGCGCCTTTCCGGAACCTTCGCCATCACCGCGCGAAAGCGGCGTCCCATTCGCCGCGATCTGGCAATTCGCGCAGTCGCCTCGCAGACCCGGCTACACGCTCAGCTGCCCCTCCCAGTACGACGCGGACGGCAACTGCTACGCGCCCCTGCTGAAAAAAATTGACGGCGTGTATATCGACGTCGATACCGCCTCTTCGCCAGATCCGTCTTTTGGCCGGCGCTGACGCTCGGCGGCGGCCACTGGCCTCGCGCACATTCATCTGCGACAATCGGCGCATGGCGCAACACGACGATGCCGCAATCGAAATCGCGCGGGCAACGCCGGCCGACGTTCCGGTATTGCTCGAGCTTATTCGCGGGCTCGCCGAGTACGAAAAGTTATCCGAAGAAGTTTCGGCTACGGCTGCGGGTTTGCACGCCGCGCTCTTCGGGCCGCGGCCGGTCGCGGAAGCGATTCTGGCGCGTGTCGAAGGCACGGCAGTCGGCTTTGCCGTTTTCTTTCACAATTTTTCGACGTTTGTCGGGTTGCCAGGCGTCTATCTCGAAGACTTGTTTGTGCTGCCCGAGCATCGCGGCAAAGGAATCGGCAAAGCGTTGCTGCTGCATGTTGGCGCGCTTGCAAACGAGCGCGGCTGCGGACGCTTCGAGTGGGCCGTGCTCGATTGGAATCGGCCGGCCATCGAGTTTTATCGCGGTTTGGGCGCGCGAGCCATGGACGAATGGACGCTCTACCGTCTTGCGGGCGAACCGCTCGCGGCATTGTCTCGAAAACGGGCCGGAAAGCCGGGGAAATCTGCGTGAAGCTGTACCGTGCACACCGAAATAGAATTTGGATCGCACGCGTCCTCGCGCCGTCGCTGGCAATCGTCGCGATCGCTCTGCTCGCAAGCGCCGTCGCCGGACGCGAGCGCGAATCGACGTCCGTCTACGCGCTGCGCCGGCAACGACTGGCGTCGCAACTCCGTGCGCCAGTTGTGCTGTTCGGACTCACCGGCCACGAAGAAGCCAATCCTTCTTACGTGTTCAACCAGGAGGAGAATTTCTACTATTTGACCGGCCACAACGAAGAAGGCGCGGCGATGGTGGAATTGCCGCCCGACGCGAAATACAAAGGCGGAAACGTGGCCGCCGACATTCTCTTCCTTCCGCCGCGTGATCCCGAACAAGAGAAATGGAATGGTCCGCGCATCGGGCCCGATGATCCCGGCGTCCGCGAACTCACCGGCTTCGCCGACGTCGAGCCGATCGGCAAGCTGCGCGATGTGCTGAGGCAACTGAAATCGACCTACCCGACGATGTATACGCTGCTGCCCGCGCCTGACGAAGACGGGTATCCGCACGAAGCCGACGAACTCGCCTGGCTCAAGGACAACGTTCCCGGCGGCGATTGGAAAGACGCGCGCGACGCCATCGGCGCGATGCGCCAGATCAAATCCACCGGCGAACTGGCGCTGATCCAACACGCCATCGACGTTTCCGTCGACGCGCAACTCGAAGCCATGAAAATGATGCGGCCGGGATTGTGGGAATATCAGGTGGCCGCGCGCATGGTGGAAATCCACGCCTGGGGCGGCTGCGAAGCCGAAGCCTACGCGCCGATCGTCGGCTCGGCTTTCAATTCCACGGTGATGCACTACAACAAGCTGGACCGCCAGATTCAGGATGGCGACATCGTCCTCCTCGACGTTGGCGGTCAATACTCCGGCTACGCGGCCGACATCACGCGCACTCTGCCGGCCAACGGAAAATTCACGCCGCGACAGCGCGAAATCTACGAAATCGTTCTGGGCGCGCAAAACGCCGCGTTCGCAGCGGCCAAGCCCGGCGCGCGCTTCACGCGTGGTTCCGGCAGCCTGTATCAAATCGCTTACGACTACATCAATTCGCACGGCAAGGATCGCGAAGGCCGTTCGCTCGGCCGCTATTTCATCACCGGCTTGGGCCACCACATCGGCCTCGACGTTCACGACGCCGGCGATCCTTCGCGCACGCTCGAAGCCGGCATGACCATCACCCTCGAGCCGGGAATTTACATTCCGGAGGAAAATCTCGGCGTGCGCATCGAAGACGATGTTCTGATCACGCCCACGGGCGCGAAATTCCTGACGGCTCGCCTGCCGCGCGATCCCGATGAAATCGAAAAGATTATGGCCGAAGGCAAAGCCGCGCGCGAAAGCGCGCCCACAACGCCGGCGGGCGCCGCGCCGTGAACGGTGTTCGAGCCTCGCGCAGTCGGGTATAATTGTTGGGTTTGGATGGCGCGCGGAACCTCGCAGTAGCGCCGCAGCTACGGCCCGCCGGGGTCAGCTTCAAGCTAAAGGGAGATTCCATGTCGGAGGAAGTAAGAGCGACGCAACTGCGTCCGGGAATGATCATTCGCCACGACGGGGATCTTTACACGGTCCACAGCGTGGATCACCGCACGCCCGGAAACAAGCGCGGCGCCATGGCCACGAAGATGCGGAATCTGCGGACAGGCTCGATCATGGATCACAGGTTTCGCGCGGAAGATACGCTTGAGCGCGCGGTGTTCGATGAAATTGAATTCGAGTTTCTTTACGCCGATGGCGAAGGCCACCACTTCATGAACACGGCAACCTACGATCAAATCCAGCTCGGCCCCGAAGTGCTCGGCGACGCGGTCTACTACTTGATTCCGAACACCGTGGTGAAATTGGAATTTTACGAGAACAAGCCCATCGGCGTGCTCTTGCCGGATACGGTCGACCTGAAAGTGGTGGACACCGAACCGACTCTGCAGAAGGCCACGGCCAGCGCGGTGATGAAGCCCGCGAAACTTGAAACCGGCCTCACGATTCAGGTGCCGCCGTTTATTTCAAACGGCGACAAAGTAAAAGTGGACACGTCGGAAGCGCGGTACGTACAGCGCGCCCAGTAAGATCGCGGAATCGCCGCGCGGCGCGAAAATCGGAGAGGACCCATCGACGCCGCATCCAGCCTGGGACCTGCTTCGATCGTCGTGGCCAGCTACAACGACGCCGACGTCGTCGAACGCACGCTCGCGGCGCTCGCAAAGCAATCCTGCCCGAATTTTGAAATCGTCATCGCCGATGACGGTTCGCGCGAGCCTTACGCCGAGCTGCTTGAGCGCTGGGCGCCGCGATTTTCCTATCCCGTCCAGCATGTTCGCCACGAAGATTTGGGATTCCGCAAAGCGCGAATCTTGAATCGCGCCGTGCGCGTGAGCCGCTTCGATCGACTTATCTTCCTAGACATGGATTGCCTGCCGCATCGGGACTTTGTGCGCAATCACCTGCGCTTCGTGCGCCCCGGCACGGCGATCACCGGCCGCCGTGTGCATATCGACCGATCCGTCGCGTCCACCGTGGCACAGATCGCGGCGCGCGGCGTGGATCTGGGCCCGCTGAAACTTGTCTCCTTATGGATGGCAGGCAAGGCCCAATGCATCGAGCACGGACTTTTGCTGCCGGAAATGTTTGAATCCTCGCGGCGCGCGATTTTGGGCAGCAATTTCTCCATTGTGAAATTTGATCTCGAGCGCATCAATGGTTTCAACGAAGAAGTGCAGGGCGCGGGATGGGAAGATTCCGATGTGGATCTGCGGCTGCAATTGGCCGGCGTGAAGATTCGCGACCTCAAAAATCTGGCGATTCAATATCACATCACGCACGCGCAGCGCGTCGGCAACACCGCGGAAAGCCAGAAGCGTTACGACGAGATGCGTTCGCAGCGCGTATTGCGCGCGCCGAAGGGCCTTGCGGAAATCGTGGCAGGAGATTTCGAGCGATTCGAGTACGGCACGGCGCGCTGACGCAAGTGCGTCAGCGCTGTTGCCGCTTAGCGCGGCGCCTGCGCCGCGCCTTGACCGAAAACGCGCTGGAAGATCGCGTCTACCGAGCGAAGCTGGCGATCGAGATCGAATGCGCGCGCAATCGCCGCGGCGTCAAGAAATCGCGCGATGCGCGGGTCCGCGGCAATGCGCTCGCGAAAATTCGATTCCGCCTCCCACGCGGCCATGGCGTGCTCTTGCACCCACTTGTAGGAATCTTCACGCGGCGCTCCGGCTTCCACCAAATCCTGCAACAGCTGCCCCGAGAAAACCAAACCGTGCGTGGCTTCAATGTTGCGCAACATGCGCGCCGGAAAAACGCGCATGCCGGCGATGACTTCCGTGGTGCGCGCGAGCATGTAGTCCGCGAGGATCGTGGAATCGGGCAGAATAATGCGCTCGACCGAGCTGTGCGAGATGTCGCGCTCGTGCCAGAGCGCCACGTCTTCAAGCACGGGCTGCGCGTTCGCGCGCACCACGCGCGCCAGACCGCAAATTTGCTCCGAGGCGACGGGATTGCGTTTGTGCGGCATCGCGGAACTTCCACGCTGCTCGCCCGCGAACGGCTCCTCGGCTTCGCGAACTTCAGTGCGCTGAAGATGGCGAATCTCGAGAGCGAACTGCTCGAGCGTTGAGGCGATTTCGGCGAGCACGCAAACGTAGTGCGCGTGGCGATCGCGCGCGATCACTTGCGTGCTCACCGGCGCAGGATCGAGACCCAGGCGCGCGCAAATCGCCGCTTCGACTTCGGGGCCGAGATGCGAAGAGTTGCCCACCGCGCCCGACATTTTGCCGACAGCAAGATCGCGCGCGGCGTGGCCAAAGCGCGCGAGATTGCGGCGATTGGCGTCGAACCAATTCGCGAGTTTCAGGCCGAAGGTGATGGGCTCGGCGTGAATGCCGTGCGTGCGTCCGATCTGCGGCGTGTGCTGGAATTCGCGCGCGCGGCGCTCGAGCACTTCGCCGAGGCGCACAAGATCGTGCTCGATAATGCGCGACGCTTCGCGAATGGAAAGCGACTGCGCGGTGTCTACAACGTCGTTGGAAGTGAGCCCATAATGCAACCAGCGCGCTGCGCTGGGATCGCCGATGGTTTCGCCGACGGCCATCGTGAAAGCGATGACGTCGTGAAGCACTCGCGCTTCGATTTCCGCGATGCGCGCAACCACTCCGGCATCCACGCGCGCGCGCTGGCGAATCGTCGCAGCCGCGTCTCGCGGCACAACGCCGCGCTCGGCAAGCGTTTCCGTCGCGGCGAGCTCCACTTCGAGCCAGCGCCGGAACTTGCTTTCCTCGCTCCAGACGCGGCCCATCTCTTCGCGCGTGTATCGCGGGATCAATTCAGGCTCCTTCGGATTCAGCCGGCGCATCGCGGCCGGAACTTAGAAAACGGCGGGGAATTCCCTGTCCTATGATACCCGATGCGGCGCGATTTTCGGGCAAAAACCGGACTGTGCGTGCAATCAAGGGTGCTATGCTGAATTTCGCTAACGAGTGAAATTGCAGGAGGCGCTGATGCGCCGGCCCGTACCCGCCGCAGTTGCCGCGGCATTACTTGCCATGACATTTGCCGCCGCCGTCCCGATCGCCACGCCGCAGGAGAAAACTCCTGCGCCGCGCGTTTACCTGGTGGGCCGAATCGGATCGTACGCCGTCGTGCAGGTGTATGCCGACGGATTCGATCAGTTGACGCCGAACGAGCGCGTACTCGCCTATCATTTGGCCGAAGCTGGAATCGCCGGCGATCCCATTTATTACGATCAAATCGCGCCGTACGGCCTGGAACTAAAACGTCTGCTGGAAGGAATCTGGACGCACCCGGAAGGAATTCCTCCCGCGACGCTCAAGAAAATTCAGGATTACACGCAGCTCTTCTGGATCGGGCACGGCAATTACAATCCCGACAGCTCCGAAAAGTTTCTGCCGGAATTCACGCAAGTTGAATTGCGCGACGCAGCGCGCCGCGCACTGCACAACGGCGCCGATTTCGGCGTAAAGGACAACAAGGGTCTGGATTTTCTACTGGAGCGGCTGGATCAGCCGATTTTCGATGCTAATTTCCGCCCGCAATTGACGGTGAAGAATCCGCCGCCGGGCCAGGATATTTTGACGGCGAGCGCCAACAATCTTTATGAAAACGTCGCGCAGGACGATCTTGCCGGATTCACGGAGCACTACGCACTGAACTCACGCCTCGAAAAGCGCGGCGGCCACGTCTTTGAGAACGTGTGGCGCGCGGGCACGCCGGACCGGCGCGTTCCGCCCGGACTCTACGCGGCGCAGATCGGACGCATCATTGAACATCTGGGCGCGGCGGCCGCCGTGGCGCCGCCGATGGAAGCCGCGGTTTACCTTAAATTGATTCGCTACTACGAAACCGGCGAGAAGGCCGATTGGTACGACTACAACATCGCGTGGTTGCAGACGGCATCTACGGTGGATGCCATCAACGGATTCATCGAGGTGTATCTGGATCCGCGCGGCGAAAAAGGCGCGTACGAATCTGTCGTGAGTTTCGTGGACCAGAACGAGACGCAATTGATGCGTCAATTCGCCGCGAACGCCCAATATTTTGAGCAGCGCGCGCCGTGGCTCGATGAATATAAGAAGCAAAACGTTCAGCCGCCGGTCGCGAACGTGATCACCGTGGTCTCCGAAGCGGGCAACGGCGGACCGCTTTCCGCGGCGGGCATCAACCTGCCGAACGAGCAGGATATTCGCCAGCAATACGGAACCAAGAGCATGCTGCTTTTGAACGTGACGACGGCGTGGTCACAAGCGGCCGGGCAGCGCGCGCTCGAGGAATTTGCGTCGAGCGATGAGGAAAAGGAGCGCGGGCGAAAATACGGCCTTGAGGTGCGGAAGCTCGTGATCGCCATGCATGAAGTTTTGGGGCACGGCTCGGGAAGTGTCAGCGAGAAACTCATGTCCGATCCGCGAACATATTTGAAGGAATACTACTCGACGCTTGAAGAGGCGCGCGCGGATCTGGTGGCGCTGTGGGATTTCACCGATCCGAAACTGACCGAGCTTGGAATACAAGATCAGCAGGAATTGATGAAGACGGCTTACGATGCCGAGGCGCGCGCGGCGCTCGTGATGCTCTATCGTTATCCGCAGGGCGATCAGATTGTGGAGGACCACGATCGCGGAACGCAGATGATCGTCGGCTACTTGATGGAGAATTGCGGATGCATTGAGGCGGTGACGCGCGACGGGAAGCTTTATCTGCACGTGACCGATTACGACAAAATGCATCAGGGAATCGGCACGTTGCTCGCGGAACTGATGCGCATCAAGGCTGAGGGCGATTATCCGGCGATCCAATCGCTGGTGGACACTTACGGCGTGAAGCTAAATCCCGAATGGCGCGATCAAGTGGTGGCGCGGGCGAAGGCCATCGATCTTCCGACGCGCGGGGTTTTTCTTTCGCCGCTGATCGAGCCGGTGTACGACGCCGCGCACCACGTTGTGGATGCGCGCATCCATTATCCGAGCAGTCTTGCGGAAGTGATGCTCGAGTATTCGCGCGAGAGTCTCGGTTACCTGCCCGCGGCGCCGGCGGCGCAATAAACCTGCGGCAAAACTCAAGCTCTCAAAACACAAACTCTAGAGTTCGATGGGATCGAGCGGGATTTGCTGAGAAGCGACCCAGAGCTTGCCGGCGAAATCGGCGCGGCGGCCGAGGGCTTCTTCAGCGGAGATGCGCGCGACGTCGGGATTGTTATTGTTTTCGGAGAGATGCGCGAGGACCAGGAAACGAGCGCGGGCGTCAAAGCCTTCGGCGTCGGCGAGAAATTCGCTGACGGTGTGATTGGAAAGATGGCCGGTGCGACTCATCACGCGCTGCTTGACGTGCCACGGATAGGGACCAACCTTGAGCATTTCGAGATCGTGATTCGATTCGAGAACCAAACAATCGGAATCGCGCAAATGGTGTTTCACGAGTTCGGGCAAATAGCCGAGATCGGTGGCCACGGCGACTTTCGATCCATTGGAACAGAAAGTGAAGCCCAAAGGATCGGCGGCATCGTGCGGAATCGAGAATGGCGAGACTTCGATATCGCCGACGATGAATTTCTGCCCGGCGCGAATGTGTTCGACGCGCGTGAGGCGCTTGGCCGAGCCATCGGGCAGGATGCGTTCGATTTCGTAGTGCGTGGCTTCGGTGAGATAAACGGGCGCGCGCCAGAAAACCGAGGCTTGCACGAGGCCGCCGATGTGGTCGGAATGCTCGTGAGAGAGAACGATGCCGTCGAGTGTGTCCGGGCGGCAGCCGAGGGAATCGAGGCGGCGAAGAAGTTCTTTTTTGCTGAGGCCGGCATCCACGAGAAGTCGGGTGTGCTCGGTCTCAAGCAACGTGCAATTGCCTGAGCTGCCGGATGCGAGAATCGAAATCCTGAACGAGATGCCGAGCCCCCAGATGACCTTAAAGCACTGCGCTCCGCGCAGCCAGGCGCGCGGACGAGCGCGCGGCGTCCGTTAAGGATGATCGCAAACTGCGCATCGGGCGTCAATGCGGTGGCTCGGCGATGCGCGGTGATGGTCATGAGGCGAGCAAGTCGCGAGTGAGATGGAAACCGTTGGGTGGGCCGACGACGGCTGCGGCGATTCGTTCGGGCGCGAAAGTTTCTTTGGCGATCTGCTGAATTTCTTCGGCGGTTACGGCTTCGATGGCCACGAGCAATTCTTCGACGCTGAAGAAACGGCCGAAATAGAGTTCGTGGCGGGCGAGTTGCGACATGCGCGCGCCGCTCGATTCAAGCGAGAGCACGAGCGAGCCTTTGAGCTGGTCTTTGCCGCGGCGCAACTCTTCGGCGGCGAGCGGTTCGTCGCGCAGGCTGCGAAATTCTTGGAGGACCGAGCGAATGAGCTGCTCGGCAGTTTTCGGCGCGGTGCCGGCGTAGACGGAGAGCACGCCGGCGTCGGAATAAGGATTGACGTCGCTGAACACGGAGTAGGCCAGGCCCTGGCGCTCGCGGATATTTTGAAAGAGGCGAGAAGACATGCCGCCGCCGAGGACGTTGTTGAGCAGAGAGAGGGCGAAGCGTCGCTCGTCGGCGATGCGATACGACGGAACGCCGAGGCAAATGTGCGATTGGCCGAGCTCGTTCTTGCTGCGCGAGACCAGCGCCGGCTCGGGACGCGGCGCGGGATCGATGGGCGCCTGAGGAATCGATGACGAGGAGCCAAATTCGCGGGCGGCAAGTTCGACCAGGCGCGCGTGCTCGATGCGTCCGGCGGCGGTGATGATCGCGTTGTTCGGAGCGTAACCGGAGCGGAAGGTGTCGCAGAGCGCCTGGCGGGTGAAGGCGGAAACGCTTTCAGGCGTGCCGAGAATCGGGCGGCCGAGAGAATGCGCGGGCCAAAAACCCTGCGTGAATATTTCGTGCACGACGTACTCGGGATTATCTTCCTCCATGCGAATTTCCTCGAGCACGACCTGCTTTTCGCGCTGCAATTCCTCGCCGTCAAAGCGCGGGCGGAGAACCAGATCGGCGAGAAGATCGAAGGCGATGGGCAAGTGTTCGTCGAGGACCTTGGCGTTGTAGCAGACGATCTCTTTTTCAGTGAAGGCGTCAAGCAGGCCGCCGATGGAATCCATTTCGCGGGCGATTTGTTCGGCGGTGCGGCGCTCGGTGCCTTTGAAAAGCATGTGCTCGATAAAGTGGGAAAGACCGGCGCGGTCGGCGGGCTCGCGGCGCGAACCGGCGCGCAGCCAGATGCCAACGGAAACAGAACGCACGTGGGGCATGGGCTCGGTGACGATCACCAGACCGTTGGGCAGAACATCGCGCTCGATTGTGCGTGCGGGTTCAGGCATGTGTTGGGTGTGAACTTGATTCTGGCACACGCTGGTTGCGAGCGCCACAGAGCCAGCGCGGGCTACGTCCTGCGAGCGGGTTCGAGGGGGTTTGCGCGTCACGGATGTCTCTCGATGAGCGGAGGGGTATATATACCCCCGGTATGTTTTTGCGAAAGTACTGAAACTACAGGGGATGCAGCAAAAGAGTGCGGATGAGTGTGAAAACGCAGGGAGTTAAAAATCAAGCTGTTCAATGAGTTGCGCACTCTTTTGCAATGGATTGAAAACAAAGGGGGTTGCGGGGGCACTTTGCGCGTGTCAAACGCGCATTTCGGATGCCAAGGCTGTGAGGGGCGCGAGTGGGGGACCGGACGTGATGACAATTCGAAATGTACAAGGGCGAACATATACAACCATAGCATATGTAAATTGTAATGTCAATTAGTTTGTGAGTATTCGAAACAATTTCCACAGGCACGCTTTGCTTACGGACCGGATGCATTTCCCAGAATCGCGCTATATCCAAGAAGTGGCGAGAGCAAGTCCGCCACCAATGTATAATCCCGTTTCCAATGGTGAGTTCCGCGCTGCGCGGGGAGGAATGATTGTTCGATCCGAATCAACAGGTCTATCCCGATCGGCTGCCGCAGATTGTGCCGGCGTTCGGCGTGCGCGTGCGCGCGGATCTGGTGTTCACCGATGCCAAGGGAAAAGACAGTGCGGGGCAGAAGAAAATAGCGGAAAATGCGCTGGCGGGATTGCAGGCGATTCTGCCGCGGTTGATGGGGCCGAACGAGGTGGTGCTGGCGGTGGGGTTTGCGCAGGGACAAATTCCGATTTTCGAGCGGATGTTTCTTGGCTGGGGCGCTTATCTGCTGGGACGGACTTGTTTGGTGGCGACCAACCGGGGACTGTTGCGATTCCGGATTCGCGGCAAGGGATTGTTCGGATGGGAGTGGGACAACGGAGTACAAGGCATCGGCTGGGGAGACGTGGCGGAGGCTAAGGCAAAGGGCGGACTGGGAAGGCTGTTTGCGCTGCGCTACCGAAACAATCAGAAGGAAACCTACTGGCGCCTGGCGGGAGTATTCGGCAAGAAACTTCAGACCCTGGCTCCGCTGCTGCTGAACGCGAATCTGGGAGAAGCGACCGCCGCGGGCGGACCGACGTCGCTGTGCCCGAAATGCCTCGCGCCACTGAACGCGGGCGTGTACCGGTGCGCGCAGTGCGGACAGGTATTTCGGGACGAAAAGAAATTGTTCTGGCGCACGCTGCTGATTCCGGGCGGCGAATATTTTTATGTGCGTCAGTTTGGATTCGGGATTCTGCAGGCGTTTGTTGAGTTGATGGTGCTGGTGTACGCCGTCGTGCTTCTGGCTACGGCGGCCACCAGCGGCGGGGACGACGCAGTGACCGCCGCAGTGGCCGGCGCTTTCATATTCCTGGTGCTGATATTCCACAAATTGGCGGCCTACCAGCAATGCCGGCGGATGGTGCGAGGCTTCCTGCCCGCGAATTGAATCTGCTGTCGTATCATGGGTCGAGTATCCGCGGAAAACGCCATGCCGGTTGAATTACTCGGAAAATCGATGGAGGAACTGCGAGGCTACTTCGCGTCGCTGGGCGAGGCGCCGTATCGCGCGAGGCAGCTTTATCGCGCGCTATATGCGGAGCGGCGATTCGATTTCGCGGCGATGACCAATTTGCCGGCGGCGCTGCGCGCGCGGCTTGCGACGGAGGCGCGCATATCGCTGCCGCGCGTGATGCGGCGATTCCCTTCCGCGGATGGATCGGTGCGATTTCTGATGGCGCTCGAGGGGGACGCGGGGCGCGCGGCGCAAATCGAAGCGGTGTTTATGCCGGCGGATGGGCGGCAGACCATTTGCATTTCAACGCAGGCGGGCTGCGCGGTGGATTGCCATTTCTGCTTGACGGCACAGTTGGGATTGATTCGGAATTTGACGGCGGGAGAAATTGTGGGGCAGGCGCTGGTGGCGCTGGCGGAACACGGCGAAGCGGCGCTGGCACCGCGAACCAACATTGTTTTGATGGGGCAGGGCGAGCCGCTGCTGAATTACGACGCGGTAATGGCGGCGGTACGCATCATGTTGGACGCGGAGGGCATGGCGATTTCGCCGCGGCACGTGACGCTTTCAACGAGCGGGATTGTGCCGGGGATCGAGCGGCTGGCGACGGAGAGCGTGCGGCCGAAGCTCGCGATTTCGCTGAACGCGTCGACGGACGAACAGCGCGACGCGCTGATGCCGATCAATCGCAAATATCCGCTGGCGGCGCTACTGGAGGCATGCCGGCGATATCCGCTGCGGACGTGGGAATCGCTCACATTTGAATACGTGCTGCTAGGCGGAGTGAACGATGCGGTGGAAGACGCGCGACGCGTGGCGCGCTTGGTCGCGAATTTGCGCGCGAAGGTGAATCTGATTCCGTGGAATCCGGGGGCGCTGCCGTATCGCTCGCCGGAGGCGTCGCGCGTGGAGGAGTTTCGGCGAACGCTGGTGGATAAAGGCGTGCCGGCGTTTGTGCGGTTATCGCGCGGGCAGGATGTGTTTGCGGCGTGCGGGCAATTGGCGCTGGTGGAGACGGGGGCGGGGGCGTTGCCGGTGATTCCGTCTCGGTGACGCGCGCATTCTCATCTGAACAAAGGCGGGCGCAGGCAAGCCTGCCTGTCGGCAGGCAGGCTCCGCCCCTACAAAGGCAAAAGCAAAGGCGGCGTTAGCGCGGTCATCGGCAAGAGCAAGGCGGCGTTAGCTCAATCTATTTCTAGCGGTGGCGGATGCCGATTGCGGACATCAGGCGGCCTGTGGCGGCGCCTTCGCGGCGATAACTGAATAAAAGATCGGTGCGGCAGGCGGTGCAGAGCGGACTGACGGCGATGCGCGCGGAGGGGACACCGGCGTCAAGCAATTGCCAGCGATTCGCGGCGCGCAAATCGAGTTGCACGCGCGGCGGCGGAGGCTGGTGGCCGGGCGGCATCATGTTGAGCCACGGAAGAGGATTCGGTTCTTCGCCGGAGGAGAGGCGATCGAAGGGGCCTGCGAACCAATTTTTCGCGGCGCTGAATTGTGCTGCGAACAGTTGCGCGACTTCGGGGCCGACTTCGTAGCAGCACGGGCCGATCGAGGGGCCGAGCGCGGCGATGACGTCGGCGGGGCGCGTGCCGAATGACATGCGCATTTTGCCGAGCGTTTTTTGCGCGATGCGCGCGAGTGTGCCGCGCCAGCCGGCGTGGATGGCGGCGATGGCGCGGCGGCGCGTGTCGACAAGAAGGATTGGAACGCAATCGGCGGTTTGCACAGTTAACAGGATTCCGGGCGTTTGGGTGAGGAGCGCGTCGGCGCGCGGCGGCTGGGCGGGGATGCGCGGCTCGGAGATGACGTGAATCACATCGGAATGAAATTGGCGCGCGGCGGCGAAAGGCCAATCGGCGGCACCGAGCGCGGCGGCAAAACGATGGCGGCGCGCGGCGACGGCGGGGCGGGAATCGCGCTCGGTGAAACCCAAATTAAATGGGGCGCTCTTCGCGCTGGCGGCGGTGTCAACGCGCGTGCTGAAACCGTGGACGAGCCAGGGGAGGCGCGCGAGCTGTGCGGATTCGAGCGTGCAGATGCCATGAGCGCGGCGGGACGTCCAAACTTCGGCGTCGGTGGAGGCGGGTCGCGCGGCGCGGGAGCGTGCCGGCTTTTTGTTGCGTGGCGTGCGTAGTTTGCGAGCCATGATTATCACTCGACAACTTTCCGCGGCACGGAAAAGGCTGGAGACCTAAAGTTCTCCGCTGCGAAGGCCGCGAGGACGCGGCGCTGGACGGATTTCGCGCGGGAGCGACGGAAACGCGGGAGCGGCGGCCGCCGGAGCGCGCGGCCGGCGGATGTATAATTTTCAAGCGGCGCACACAATGTTTGGGGCGCCGGGGGAGACGGACGAACGCCGTTATGATCGTGGGGCTGGGAGTGGATTTGGCGGAGGTGGGCCGCGTGCGCGCCGCAATCGAGCGGCGTGGCAAGGCGTTTCTGCACCGCGTGTACACGGAGCGCGAAATCGCGTACTGCGAGAGGCACCGCAATAAATTCGAGCGCTACGCGGGGCGCTTCGCGGCGAAAGAAGCGGCGATGAAGGCGCTGGGAACAGGATGGTCGCACGGGGTGCGCTGGGTAGACATTGAAGTGGCGCGCATGGCGAGCGGGAAGCCCACGCTCGCGCTGCACGGCGAGACGCAGGCGATCGCGGAACGATTGGGCGCGAAAAATATCACGGTGAGCATTACGCACAGCGGCGATTGGGCGTTTGCGCAAGTGATCTTCGAGAATTGAAACTGCCTTCGCTTTACCCTTCCCCGCAACAGACAAGATCATGCGCAGCGCACGGGCACGGGCGCGTCCGCCGAAACACACGGCTCGGCGGCGAGGCCGGAGGGGGTGGCGGCGACGGCGCGCACTTCAATCATGCGATTCGCGGGCCACACGCCGGGCAATTGCACTTCAATGTTGTTGCTCGAGACGGCGGGCGTGACGCCGGAAGCGGCATCGCGCGGCGATGGGCGCAGCGTTAGCACGGACAACGTGGCGCCGACGTGGCGCGCGAGGAATGCGGCCTTCTTCTCGGCGGCCAGTGCGCGCAACTCGCGCGCGCGACGCAGGATTTCGCGCGGCGCGACTTGGCCGGGAAGCGCGGCGGCGGGCGTGCCAGGGCGCGGCGAAAATGAAAATACATGGAGATAGGTGAAGGGCTGGGCGCGCACGAAATCAAGCGTGGCGCGATGATCCTCTTCGGTTTCGTCGGGGAAGCCGGCGATCACGTCGGCGCCGATGGCGGCTTCCGGCAGCCACGCGGAAATCCATTCGAGGCGGCGCGCGTAATGCTCGGCGCGATACCAGCGGTGCATCGCGGCGAGAATGCGATTGGAGGCGGATTGCAGTGGAACGTGAAAATGGCGGGCGATGCGCGGCGTGGAGGCGACGAGAGCGACGAGGCCTTCGGTGACGTCCATGGGCTCGATCGAGCTCAAGCGCAGGCGCTCGAGGCGCGTTTCATCGAGAATGAGACGCAAGAGGCCGAGCAGATCGGCGCGCGGAACGAGATCGCGGCCGTAACTTCCGAGATGAATTCCGCTGAGCACGATTTCTCGATAGCCGCGCGCTACGAGAGCATTCAATTCATCGACGACGCGCGCGGGCGAGAGGCTGCGGCTATTTCCGCGAACGTGTGGAATCACGCAGAAGGCGCAGCGATGATTGCAGCCGTCCTGAATCTTGAGAATGGGGCGGGTGTGCTGCGCTTCTCCGCCTTCGACGGGCGCGACGAGAACGTCGGTGAGCGTAGATACATCGCCGACGAGAATCCGCGCACGGTGCGGCGCGGGAACTGTGCTGGGGGCGCCACCCGGGAGGGCGAGCGACGCGAGTGGGACGAATGCGGCTCGGCCAGGCGCGAATGGAGCGGGGGACGATTCGCCGGCGTCGATCGCGGCACCGATTTCCGCGAGGCGCGGGATTTCGGGTTTGTGGGAATTGCCGACGACGAACGCTACGCCTGGCAACGCAGCGAGATCTTCGGGCGCGCGCTGGGCGTAACAACCGGTAGCGATGATGCGCGCGTCGGGATTCGCGCGATGAATGGCGCGAATCGCGCGGCGCGCCTGGGAATCGGCCGCGGCGGTGACCGTGCAGGTGTTCACGATCACGACGTCGGCGGCGGCGACGGCAGGGGCGCTATCGAAGCCGCGCGAGCGCAATTGACGCTCAATCGCGGCGGCATCGGCCTGCGTGGCGCGACAACCGAATTGTTCGATGAAAAATGTGGCCATAGGGCGCGGCGTGCGGCTGCGCGAAGCCGTTCATTATAGCAACGCGCGCAGGCCGCGAGGCGGATTCCTATTGCCCGGCGCGCGCGTTCTGCCGCAAGATGCATTCTTCGCAATGCCACAGCTATGCATCTGATCGCCATCGCGTTGGGAGCGTTTGTCGGCGTCCTGGTGGGATTTTTGGGCGTGGGCGGCGGCGTGGTGCTGGTGCCGGTGATGGTCTACCTGTTGCATTTCGACCAGCACACGGCGCAGGGAACATCGCTGCTGATGCAGTTGCCGCCGCTGGGGATCGGGGCGCTGCTGGTGTATTGGCGGCGTCGCGAAGTGGACGGGGTCGCGGGCGTGCTGTGCGCGGTGGGATTTCTGCTGGGCGGATACTTCGGGAGCGCGCTGGCGATCGGCATCGCTTCGCGGCCGCTGCGCGCGTACTTCGCAATCTTCCAGATGATCGCCGCCGTGCTGCTGTGGAGACGCAAACCGGCGAAGCCCGTCGCGGGGGCAACCGATGTCGCTTAAGCAAGCGCTGCGCTGGGGAGCGATGCTCGCGGTGGCGTGCGGCGTGGGCGTGCTGGGCGGAATGTTTGGCCTGGGCGGAGGCACGATTCTGGTGCCGCTGCTGGTGCTGCTATTTTCCTTCGAGCAGCATCGCGCGCAGGGCACGACGCTGGTGGCACTGGTGCTGCCGACGGGTTTGCTGGGGTTCCTGAACTACGCGCGCGCGCACGAAGTGGACTGGATTTTCGGGCTGCTGCTGATGCCGGGCATTTTTGTGGGGAGCTACTACGGGAGCAGGCTCGCGCAGAAGCTGACGCCGCTCCGACTGCGCCGGGTGTTTGCGGCGCTGCTATTTGCATTGGGAGCCGTGCAATTGATCATCGCGTATTGGAAATAGCCGCGCTTCTCTCATCCTCTGGCATCGATCGTGCTCTCTTCTAAATGCGCGCTCCGTGCGGGTTCGCTCGGAATTCGCTTCGGTCACAACAATCGTGAGCGCACGTAACGCATCGTGAAGAAAACGGGCGAGAAGCGGGCGACGCGTACACCGGAGTTCGAGCGCGCGGCGGAGAGCGCGATTCTAGATTGGGACAAAAATTCAAAATGGCACTGATGGTGGTGTGCACATGAACGCCGATGGGACACTGACACGCTCGGTTAATTTCATGTGGCGCGCCGCGCTGACGGCGGCGCTGGCGTGTGCCGCGTGGGGCGCGGCGCGTATCGGCATTGGTGCGTGGTACGCGCGGCGCGGCAGCGAGCAAGACCTTGCGCGCGCCATGAAGTGGGCGCCCGAAAATGCCGAGAACGACGCGGCCCTGGCACAGCTCGATGAACTTGCCGGTGGCGCCGACGGCGAAGCGCGGGCGCTCCAGTTGCGGCAACGCGCCACAACGCTCGAACCGGGCAATGCCATCTACTGGCTCGCGCGCGCCGTGAGCGAGGACGAAGCTGGCGTGCCCGAAAGCGCGGGGCCCGATTACCTGCGGGCGCGCGAACTGTTCCCGTTTTCGCCCGACGCGAACCGCGCACTCGGCGAATATTATTTGCGGCAGGGGCGCATCGACGACGCGCTTGATGCGCTGCGTTTCGCGATTGCGGCCGATCCCGGAATGCGGCCGGCGGTATTCGGCGAATTGTTGCGCGCAGGCGTCGGAGCGCGCGAGGTGCTCGAGCGCGGCGTGCCGCCGGATCGCGAGGCGCTGGTGGCCTATCTCGATGTGCTCGCCGCGGAGGGCGCGCTCGACGACGCCCATATAGTGTGGACGCGCATCGAGACGCTCGGGGGAGCTACGCCACGGGACGCTGTTCAATCCGACGCGTTCCAATATATCGATGCGCTGATTCGATTCCGAAGGACCGCGGAGCTCGAAGCGGTGTGGGACGCGGCCGCGCCGGCGGAGGCTGCGGCGGCGCGAGCGTCCGGAAATTCGATCTCAAACGGCAGCTTTGAAGAGCCAATGCTGAACGCGGGCCTGGACTGGCGCGTGAATCCCGTGGACGGAGTGTTCGTGAGCGCGGACGCGAGCGAGGCGCAGGACGGCGCGCGCTCACTGCGCATCGATTTTGGCGCGCCCGGGAATCTGGATTATCAACACACGGTCCAGTTCGTGCCGGTGGACGCCGATACAGATTACGAATTCAGCGGATACTTGCGCGCTGCGAATATTACGTCCGATTCCGGGCCGCGATTTGAGCTATACGATGTTGCCAATCCGCAGAATCTCGATATTTCAACGAGCGACGTTCGCGGAACGACTGACTGGACGGCCGAGCGGCTGCGCTTTCACACGGGCGCGGATACGCACTTGTTGATCGTGCGCGTCGGGCGCCCGCCCAGCACGAGTTTCGATAATCGCCTTTCGGGAACCGTGTGGATAAACAACGTGCGCCTTGCGAAAGCGGCGAATTAGCGCCGGGCCCCGCGGCGTTCGGGCGCATCCGCATCTCCGCCGGAAAGCGTCCACGCCAAACCTGCAAGCACGGCAAACAACAGCGCGTTGGCCGGAATGTGCAGATTGAAATCGACGACCGCGTGCAACAGCATGGCGCACAGGCCGCCGCAGCAACCCAGGAGCAGGAACCGGTCCGCCGAACGAGCCGTGTGTGCAATTCCTCGCAGTGCACGGAACAGAACGAAACCAATGAGAGCGCAGAGCAGCGCGGCGCCGGGCAAGCCCCACTCAGCGGCGAACTCAAGATAATCGTTGTGCGCGTGGTTCAGGCGCATCGTGAGATGCGACGATTGCACGCGCGTGAAGGCGTCCTCAAAACTGCCGGGGCCAGCGCCCCAATAAGGGTGCGCGCGGATGAGCTTTGCGGTGTCTTTCCATACGGCGACGCGCGAAGGCAAATCCTGTTCGGCGGAGCGGAACCGCGTGAACACAGGCTCAAGACCGACCCAGGCGCCGGCCGCGAACGTGAGCACGACAAGACTCAGTACAATGGCCATGGCGACCGAACGCAACTGCCGACGCGCGACGCAAACCGCGGCGACGAGCAGGACGCCTGCCGAGGCCGTGGCTATCCCAGCGCGCGATCGCGAAAACAAGAGCGCGGTCATCAGCACGAGCGTGCCGAAGAGGTAGAAGGCAGCGCGCGGCCCGGCGTCTTCGCGCAGCCACAGGTCGCCGCGGCGACGAGATCCTCGCGAGTTACCGGTCCATTTCTCGAATTCCCATAGCGCGCGGGCCAAAACGAGCGGCAAGATCATTTCGATGAGGCCGGCGAAATTGTTGGGGTTGATATAAGTGCCGGTGGCCTGCGCGGTGTAATTGACTTTCGTGAACGCGAGAACTTCCTGCCAGCCGGTCATGTACTGGACAAGACCATAGAACGCCTCGGCCAGACCAAGCGCCACGAGAATTGCCCAGATGGAGCGGCGCGCTTCGGCGTCGCGCGCGGCGAGCGCGGCGAGCGTGAAACCGCACAGACAAGCGGCGACCGTCAATAACTGAACGCGCGCGGGATATGCGGCGGGATGAACGACGGCGACGTCGCACGCCAAATAAATCAGCAGCAGCGCGGGGGCGGGCCACCAAATGCGCGGGCCTTCGCGAGGCTCGATCCAAAGCGCGCAACCCGCAAGAACGAACAGCAGAATTTCGACCGCCGCAAAGGAGGCGGGCTCCGTGCCGCCGAAGGCCAGAACCGCTGCGGCCACGGCGCCGACGAGCGCGGATGTGATGATGCGCCAAGAAATCGGCCGCGGATGTTCTACGGAAATTGGCCGAGAGCGGCGATGCGATTTTTCGGAAGATTGCATCGAGGCCGAATCCGCGGCGGCGCTTCCGTCCACCGCGCGTGACGCAGCCGACGCGGAGAGTCCGTGGCGCGGCTCACGATGCCTACGCATGGTGTTCGCGCCGTGCGCAGTTTTGGGCCGAGCCCGCGAGCAGGCGCTCGAGCCGCGCCAGGACGCGTTCGCTTGCGAAATTTTCCTCAGCGAACGCGCGGCCACGGCGGCCCAGGCGCGCGCGCTCGCCGGAATCGTCGCGCAATCTCAGGATGGCTTCGGCGAGCGACGCCGCATCCTCAGGCGGCACGACGAAGCCGCCTCCGGAGCGTTCGATCGTTTGCGCCGCCTGACTGTGCCGGTGGGCCGCGGCGACGACGGGCCTGCCGGACGCGAGATAGGTGAGCAACTTCGAGGGAATAACGGAATCACGCACGGCAGCGGACTGGCTAAGCAACAAGAGATCAGCCGCCGCCAGCATCGCGGGCAGGTCCGCGCGCGAAGCGAGGGGAAGAAAGCGCACGTTCGCGAGGCCGCGGCTTCGAGCCAGCGACTCAAGGCGTGGCCGATCGGCGCCATCGCCGACGAGGCAAATCGTGGTGTCCTGCGCGGCGCGCAAATACGCAGCAGCCTCGAGCGCGACGTCGAGCTTTTGCTTTGCGCCCATGTTGCCGATGTGCAGCACAAGGAAATCGCGGCCGAGGTTGTGGGCGCGCCGAAATTCCCGGCCGGGCGCGCCGGGATGAATGAAACGCGTGTCCACCCAGTCCGGGACGACAACAATGCGTTCTGAAAGCACGCCGGAGCGAAGAACGTGTTCGCGAAATCCTTCGCAGATCACCAGAATGCCATCGGCACGGCGATAGAGAAAACGCTCGATCGCGCGCGCGAAGCCGATCGCGGCGCGATTGCGCAGCATGCCGAGCGAGACAGCGAGATCGGGCACAAGATCCTTGATCTGCAGGAGAAAAGGAACGCCTCGGCTTCTGGCGATGGCCCATGCGGCGAGGCCGGCCTGCAATGGCGGCGAAATTCCGAATACGAGGTCCACGCGGCCGACCGCGAGGCCGGACAATCCGGCGGCAAGGCCGACCGAGGTATCGAAGACGATGCGGCGCGCGGGCGTTCGGTGCTTTGGAACCCAAATCCAGTGGCGGCGGACGGCGACTCCGGCGCGCTCTTCGCGAAATCCGAAGTGGCCGCGATAGGAAGGCGGCACGCGCCATTCCGGATAGTGCGGCAGTCCCGTGGCCACGGTGACTTTGTGGCCGCAGGCGACCAGATATTCGCACAGCTCAGTGTTGAGCGGAGCAATGCCGGTGCTATCGGGCGCGTAGGAGCCGGTGACGGCGAGGACGTGCAGCTTGCGCGCGATCGCACGGTCGGCGGCGAGGCGCGGGAGATCGCGCGCGGCGACTGTGGTTGCGCTCATTGTGGCGAAGCCGCGGCACGCGCGGAGCGGGCGACGGCCGGATCTTCTTTCCATGCGACCGCGCGCAAAGAATTTCCCCAGCGGCCAGCCAACAAATTCGCAGCGCGGAACGCCGCGCGAAACACGGCGCGCAAAGGGCGCGGTTCGAGAAATCGGTAGAAGCGAAACGTCCAGGGCTGGTAGTAGATCAAGCTGCGGCGCATGCGCCAGCTTCGCGCGCCAGCTTCGCCGAACAGACGGACGAGGCGCGCGGGATCGAGGCGATAGACGAAGTTTCCGGCATCTTCGCACGCGCCCGATATGCCAAGACGTATGGAGAGATGCGTGAGCGCGGCATCGGCCGGCTCGGCGATCACCACGGCGCGACGGGCCACGCGAAACATTTCGCGCACGCCGCGATACGGATCGGAAAGATGATGCAACCCGTCGTGCACGAAAACAAAATCGAAGCTTGAATCGGCGAACGGAAGGTTTTCGGCGTCGCCGACGACCAGATCGAGCGGGAAACCGAATCGCGCGGTGCGTTCGCGCGCGCGCGCGACAGCCGCGGGAGAAATATCCAGCGCGACAACGCGGCGGCCGGTGCGCGCAACCATTTCCGCTTCCATTCCGGAACCGCAGCAGATGACCAGCACGGTTTCCGCGGCCGCATTCGCCGGGAGCGCGGCGCTCGCGGCGGCGCTCGATGCGTTGCGGCGATCGTCCGCGAGGCGCCACGCGTCGCGAATTTTGTAGTTCAATAGATAGCGAACCGGCTCGGGATAGCAGCGCGGGCGCGTGATTTCTTCCTCGGGGTCTACGCCTTCGCGGTAGAACTCCGCCTGGGCGGCGCGATTCGCGCCGGGCGCGGCGCCAGCGGAGTGCGCGGCTGTCTGTGATCGCCCAGCGGACGGAGCGACGACTCGAGCGGCGCGTTCACGGGCGCGCTGGCCGAGGCGAATCTCGTATTCCTTTACGCCCACTTGATACCAATAGAATGATTTGAGCGCGTTGTAGATGAAGCCCGCGCGGCCATCGAGGAAACCTCCGCGCGCGATGTAGGAATAGAAAAAATACAGCCACGGGCGGCCCGGCATGGCGAGAAACCAGCGCTTGAAGAAGCGGCGCCGCTCGACCTGCGATCCGGCCAGGAGCGGCCGAACTTCGCCCGATACATCTCGATGGCGATAGCGCGTGCGCAGCAGCGCTTCCCAATCGGAATAAATATTGTGGCGATCGAAGTGATGGTGCAGGTCCGCGAAATCGCGATGCAGGATCACTTCGCGCATGCGGCCCACGGAACCCGCAACGCGCACCCATTCGTGAACCTCCACATCGTAGGCAGTGACTTCGGGGACGTCCACGGTCTCAAAGCGCGCGCAGGCGTGACGCACCAGACAAAGTTTCCAGAGCGGATCGCCGTGGCGCAACTTGCGGCCAAGGAAAAAATAGTGAAAGCGGATGAGAAAGCCGTCGTGCTCGGAGTCCCGGCGCACCACGCGGTCAATCTCGACGCCGAGTTCGGGCGAGGCTTCCTCGTCGGCGTCGAGCAGAAGAACCCAATCGTGTTTCCAGGGATGATTTTCGAGCGCCCAGTTCCGTTTGCGTGGACCGCCCGGCTCGCGCGCGAACGGGACGACGGTGGCTCCATGAGCGCGGGCGATTTCCACGGTGCGGTCACCGCTCGAGGAATCCACGACGACCACTTCATCGGCCCAAGCCACGCTCGCCAGACACTTCGCCAGGTTCGATTCTTCGTTGCGCGTGGGAATCAGCACGGAGACGGGCACTCGATTGCCGGCCGCCGTTCGCGCGGCCGCCGGCTCGGCCGCGGAATTCGCGCTAGCGGTCGGGCTGTCGTGCGAATTGCTGGCGCGAGTGGGGCCGCTGCGGCCGGCGGCTGCGCCCTTACGGGAAATCTCCGCGTAGACTTCGAGAGTTTTCTCAGCCACCGCCGGCCACGTCCAGTTTTGCTCGACCCACGCGCGACCGTGCGCTCCCATGCGGCGCGCGGTCTCAGGGTCCTCAAGAAGAGTCTCGATCGCGCGTGTGGCGGCTTCGGCTTCGCAAGGAACCACGATGCCGGCTTCGGCCCGCGCGATTTCCGGCCAGATATTCACGCGATCGGAAATCACCACGGCGGCGCCTGCGGCCATGGCTTCGGCAACCACGTTGCCGAAATTTTCCGAGTACGAGAGCAGCGCGAGCAATCGCGCGCGACGCAGCAGCGCGACGCGTTCCGAGCCCTGGAGCGGTCCGAGAAACGTGGTGCGATCGAGCACGCCGGCATCGCGCAGCCACGCCTGCACCTTCGCGCCGTAGCCGGGGCTTTCAGGGCCCGCGAGCACCAGGCGCGCTTTTCGATTTGCGCGCGCCACGGCGCCGAAAGCGCGCGCCAGCAAATCCAGGCCTTTTTTGAAATCGATGCGCCCGAAATAGACCACCAGCGGAGAATTTCCGAGATGCTGGAGTTTCTGCGCCATGCGCTGGTCGGCATCGGGCACGGGCTCGCGAAACCATTCTTCGTCGACACCGCCCGGAACGATGAATCCCCGCGGGCCAGCAGGCGCCGCGCTCTGCGCAGTGCCCGAACCCGTCGCGAGGCGCATTTCTTCGGCGGAGTTGAACAGGATGCCCGCAGCGCGACTCCAACATGTGTTTCCAACCAAGCGCGCGTAGACGCGTTTGCGCAGGGGACGGTGCCGCAGCAGAAATGGATCGAGCGAACCGTGTGGATGCAACAGATACGGTGTGCCGCGCGCGCGGCAGGCGCGCGCCGCCGCCCACACCCAATGACCGTAGTAAGACGAGATCTGAACCACGTCGAATTCGCCGACCGTGCGCGCGAGCGCGCCCGCGAGACTGGGCGCGACCTTAAATTCGCGCGGATGCGCCCAAGCGGAAAAATAGCGAATGCGAAATCCATCGACAACCTGCGGCTGCTCGAGTGGAACGTGCATGCGCAGCGGGCCATCGGCGTCGGTCGCGTAGATCGTCACCTGGTGGCCGCGCTGGGCCAGAGCCCGGCAAAGCGCGGGGCAGGAGATCGAAGGCCCGCCGTATCGCGGCGCGAGACTGCCGATGACTTGTAGAATGCGCATGGTTTTTTATCTGCCCGTCAATTCTCCGTGGCTTGCCATTTCTCCGAGGCTCGTCCGATTCGCAGACTAGATCCAGCGCGGCACGACCGAGCGGTAGGCTTCGGCTACGGCCTCCGCATGCGCGCGCCAGGTGAATTTCTGCGACGCGATTCGGCCTCGCTCGGCGCGCTCCGCGCGAAGATCGCAGGATTCGCTGAGCCTCGCGATTTCGCGCGCCATGCCTTCGACATCGTCCGGGGCGTGGAGCGGCGCGGTTTTCTGCACGACTTCGGGGATCGCCCCGCGATCGGAAGCCACGACGGGCAGGCCCGAAGCCATGGCCTCGGCGACCGGCCGGCAAAATCCTTCGTGGTAGGAGGGGTAGAGCAAGACGTCGCTTGCGCGATAGAGCTGCGCCATCTCGTCCTGGGAAAGATTGTCGAGGACCGTCACGCTGTCCGCCGCGCCGAACGCGGCAAACGCCCGCAACTCGGTGGCGCCGATCCCGTATCCAGCTTTGATCAGGTGTACGGCGCGGTCCGTGCGACGCCGCAGCGCCGAAATGACGCGAAATACCCCCGGCAAATTCTTGCGCGAGTCGTTGCTGCCCACATGCAGAACGTGAATCGCGCGGGAATCGAATCGGTGGCGCGCGCGAAATTCGGAGATCGCTTCCCGCGGCGGCGCCGAACGGAAGCTCTCGGCAATGCCGTGGTATCCGAGGAACATCCTTCGCGGGGACACGCCGAGAAATTCGCGGCATTCCGCGCGGGTGTGTTCGGAAATCACCACGACGGCGGCGGCGCGCCGCAGCGCCCGCAATCGAAACGCCGTGGGCAGCATGGCCGCGCGGCTGGGCGCGCCGGGAAAGCGCAGGCGCCCGCGCGATACAGCGACTGGGTAGAGATCATGGCACGTGATCACGGTGCGGCGCGCCGGCAGAGCGCGCAGCAACTGCGCGTTGGCGTGATCGGAGATATGAAAGAGCTCGGCCCGAAGGCCGCGGGCCCAGCGCACGTACAGCACGTTGCGAACCCAGCGCTGCGCGAGGCGTCCCTGCATATCGCGTTCGGCAAACGGCGGCCAGGCCACGCGCGCGTCGATTCCCGGCGTTGCGGCCAGACCGTCGAACAGTTCGTTGACGTACAGCCGCATGCTCATTCCAGCTTGCGAGCGAAGCACCGGCAGCACCGCCACATCGAGTTGATTCATTTCGCTGCTTTCCGCATTACTTCCCGCGCCCTTTTCCGCAAGGCATCGTTACGGTTGGGAACGCCGAAAACTGTGTATTCACGCGCGCGCCGCTGTGACGGCGGCAGCAGATGCGCTTTCGGTGCGCCAGATGGTTTTCTCGTGCCAGTATTCGACGGTGCGCCGCAAACCGTCTTCGAGCGTCACGCGCGGCTGCCATCCAACCGTGCGCTCCGCCTTCGCGGCATTGCCGATCAGCACCTCGATGTCCAGAGGACGCCGCGGAATCGTGTCCCACAGAATTTCGGCGCGCGAGCCGGTCAATTCCTGCAGCGAGAGCACGAGATCTTCAATGCTGATTCCGCGGCCTGTCGCGAAGTTCAGGACTTGGCCGACGGCGTTGGGATTGCCCAGGCAAGCGAGATACGCGCTTACGTGATCGTCCACGTGGAGAAGGTCGCGCACCGGCGTGGGAGAGCCCAGGCGAACGCATTGCCCGCGCAGCATCTGCACCACGATGCGCTCGACGATGAAATGCGTGTTGTCTTTCCGGCCGTAGGTGTTGAATGGCCGGAGAACGGTCGCCGGAAATCCATAGGCGGCGTGCATGTACATCACATACTTTTCCGCGGCCAGCTTGCTCACCGAATACGGGCTGTTGGGGCACTGCGGCGTGTCTTCAAGTTTCGGCACCGGTCCATTGCCGTAAGTCTCCGAGGTCGAAGCGAACAGAAACTGTTTGAAGTGCGGCACCTCGCGCAAGCAAGCTTCCGCCAGATGAATCGTGCCTTGAAGATTGGCTTCCATCACTTCGTTGGGATGGTCGTAGCTGTAGGAGACCGGGCTGATCGCCGCGAGGTGGATCACCGCTTCGGGTTGAACGTCGCGCACCGCCTGGCGCACGGCGAAATGGTCGCGCAAGTCGCAGAAAACCGAGCGGACCTCGCGATGGCCTCCGAGTACATAACGACCGGTGACGTAGCGTTCGAGCGAATAGACGTGGTGCTCGGACGCCAGGCGTCCGATCAGATGCGCTCCGATGAAACCCGTTGCGCCAGTGAGAAGAATGCGCATAACCATTACCTCCGTGTGTTCGCGTGACCGAATGACTTCCGCAAATTCCTCAATCAGTTCCTTCGTGTACGTTCGCGAAGCGCGTGATCGCAGCGCCTCACCAGTTCGCGGGCGGCCGGTGCGCCACGGCGATCAGGTTGCGCGTGAAAATTTCGCGCCGCGTTTGCCCCGTCTCCACGGCGAGAGAGAAACGCAGTACGGCGTTGATTCCCTGCCAGAGCGTCCAGCGCACGGCGCTCGCCGGTCCGTGCACGCGCGGGCCTTCCGGCAGCACGCGGATGCGCTCAAAGCCGGCGAGGCGCAGCACTTGAGAAATGCTGGACAGCGTGAAGGCCTGCCGATGCGTAAAATCGGAATAGCGAATCAGCCCCGCGAGAGGTCCCGAGCCATTCGCGGTGCGCAGGATCAGGCGGCCGCCGGGCCGCAGTGCGTCCAGCTGTGCGCGAAGAAACGCAAGCGTCGCGGCGGGCTCGATGTGCTCAAGCACATCGAAGTTCGCCAGGCAATCGAAAGACCGGCAGTTCGCATCGAGAAAACTCATGGCGTCGGCTTCGATCGCGCCTTCGATACCATGGCGTTTGGCGAGCTCGATTTGCTCGCGACTGCGATCTACGCCGCAGGCGTTCGCGTAGCCGCACGACTTGAGGAAATAAAGGAAACTGCCGCTGCCGCAGCCGATATCCGCAATCCGCGCGGAGCGGTCCGCGGGCAAAAGCGAACCGAAATAATCGCGCCAAGTGCGCCGGTCGGCTTCGAGCGACGCGCGGTCCTGCGAGCGAATCGACCCGACGTGCGTGGAAACGTAGCGGTCATACGCTTCGTCGCCCGCGGCGCGCGCAGGCTTTGCGCGCACTTCACCCGTCGATGCCATGGCCGCACTCCTGTCGGGAAAATTGAGAACGTGCCGGCGAGCCGGTTCTGCGCGCGAGGGCTTGCTCGAAGGCTTGGTAAGTGCGCGCGGCCACAGCGTCGTTGGTATAGAAGCGCAACGCGCGGATGCGCCCCCGGTCGCCGATTTCCCCGCGCAAATCGGGGGAGGCAACAAGAGCGTCGAGTGCCGCTCGCAGTTCGCGCGTGTCGCGCTCAGGCACGATCATCGCCGCGTCGCCCGCGACTTCCGGCAACGCGCCGGAATTCGAGACGATCGACGGAATTCCGAGCATCATGGCTTGCGCAAGCGTCAAGCCGAACTGTTCTTTCCATGCGGGCACGGCGTAGGAATCGAGAGCGAAGATGTCCGCGCAGCGGAGATAGCGCGGCACCTGGTCGTGCGCGACCGCGGGCACATGCACGATGCGTCCAGGAAGGCGCGCCATCCATTGCTCCCGAATTTCCCGCTCCAGCGGCCCGGAGCCGACCAGCAGCAGCTTCCATCGCCGGCAAGCGAGCGAAGCCAGGGCCTCATGCAGCAAACCAACTCCCTTTTCCGGAATCATGCGGCCCACGTATGCGACGACAACGCCTTCCGACAATCCCAATTCGCGGCGCAGCTTGGGCTCACGCCCCGGCCGATGAGCCGCGGGATCGAGACCTAGTTGAGGAACAACGTGAGTGCGGAACTGGATGCGCGCCGCGCTTGCTTCGTCGCGCGCGAGCGTTTCCGCATCACGATTGCCACAGAGCAAGAGGTCGGCGCGGCGCAAAGTGAAGCGACGCAGCACGCCTTTCACCGCGCCGAGCGGGAAACGCCGGCGACGCAGTAAGTTGTCCCACGTGAAAACGGTCAGCGCCGCGTTCGGCGCGAGCGCCGCGCGGGCGAGCACAACTTCGAGCGTGACCACCGATTGCGGCTCTTCCTCGACGTGAATCACTTCGGGACGAAACCGCGCGAACACCCGCGCGAGACCGGGCGGGTCGTATACGGCGGTAACGTGCGAGCACCCCAGCGCCGTGGCCAGCGGAACAATTTCCTGCGCGTCGAGTTGTGCGTGCCGCTCGAGCGCGTAGGTATGGCGAAAGACGTCGTGTCGTGCGCGGCGCGGCACGATCAGACGCAGCTCAAGCGTCGGGTCTAAGCGCTTCATCGCGGCGTATTTTTCCTGGTTCTGCGCCACAACGTAGGTGTGACCGACGACGGCGAGTCTCATGTCGATTCCTCGGCGATCTCGCCTTGCGCCGATGCGTCTTCGCACGGACGATCGAGCGCCGGCAAACTCGCCATCACGCCCGCGAACAGCCAGAAATAGACGTTGACGGGATCGAGATCGAGCAGCCAGGTCTTGAAGCTGTAGAGCATGGCGACAATCAGAAAACCCAGGAGCGCGGCAGCTGTCGCGTGCAGCCCCGGATCGCGCAGACGTCTTAAGATTTTCGATCCCGCGATCAGCAACGCAGCGAACACCGCGATCAACAACACCAATCCGAGCGCGCCGAGTTCGTAGCCGGCTTTGGCGTAATAGTTTTCGATCGCTCGGAAGAATTCCGGCCGCTCGAGTGCGTAGCGCGCAGAACCCGTGTTGGTTCCCGTGCCGTACCCAAACCAGGATGACGCGAGCGATTCGACGAGGCCGTTGTAAGCGGTGCTCACGGCGTAGGTCTCGAATAGGCCGGAGATCAATCCGAACAACGGCCGCGCGGCAATGCGCGAAATCGCCAGCGCTCCGGCCAGGCCGGCTGCGGTGTAACCCACGGCACGGAGAGCGCCGGCCAGGCCGCGGTTGAGCCAGTACATCAGCGCGAGAAGCAGCGGAACGAAAATGTAAGCGGCGCGCGCGCCGGAAAGAAATCCGGCCATGGCCACGAAAACCAGCATCGCGCTTCCGAACCGGCGCCAGGCGCGCGATGGATCGCCGAACGCCAATGCAAAACACGGCACCAGCATGGCCAGCGTGAAGCCGAAATATTGCAGCTCGAAAGTGAACGTCGAAGGAATACGCATGATCTGTCCGCCGCCCACCTCGAACAAACCAAGCGATTGCGTGACGTCCGCCGCAGCGCTGCCGTAGACCGTGGCCATGACGCGGTCGTAGCCAAACAAGAGCGACGCGACGTATTCGCCCACTCCCAGCGCGCATGGCAGGAGGGCCAGCACGGAAAGCATGCGAATTACGCGCGTCAAATCTCGGCGCTCGCTCACGAAGGCCACCGCCAGCACGAACAGCGGCAAGTAGGAAAGCCAGACCTTCGCTCCGATCACGGCGCTCAGCAGGTTGGGCACGCCGGGATTGAACATTTGGGCGGCGACCAGCGCTGCGAACGCGCCCATCAACGCGGCGAGCGTTCGGTTGATGCGCGGAAACTGCTGACGGCGAAGCGCGATCGCCCCGAAAAATCCCAGATAGGCCGGCAAAACGAACAGCCAATCCTTGAAAAGCGCTGGTTGAAGAATCTCCGGACCCGTCCAGCCGTAAAACGCCAGCGTCGCGACGCCGGAAACCGGTAGGAACAACAGAAGGCCGTAGATGCCGCGCTTCCAGTCCACAAGAATCACGAGATAGAGAGCGCATGCGATGAATAGGCCGGCCGCGGCTGTCGATTCGGCGCGGAGAATGCAAAATGCCGCAAGCGCCGTGGCAACCGCGAGGGCGCCGAGCAAGCCCAGCGTCGATAGAAACGGGCGCTCCGCGTCCGCGGGCGCATTCACGGCTGCCATGGATCGAATGATTCGCTTCTTGGCTCCTTATCCCGCGGACAGCGCGCGCGACACGGCTGCCGCGAGCCGCTCGCCATACGCTGTCCAAGAAAATTCTTCGGCTCGTCGCCGCGCCGCGTGCGCCATGTCCCGGCGACGCTCGGCATTGCAGTACAGCTCGACCAAGCGCTCGGCCAGCGGCTCGATCTCCCCGGCCGGCACGAGGAATCCTTCGATGCCGTTGCGCACCACTGAACCCGCGCTCGGCGTGGCAATTACGGGCAGGCCGGACGCCATCGCCTCATAGGTCACCAGCGCCGAGCCTTCGTGCAGCGACGGAAGAACGAACACGTCGGCGCGGCGATAGATTTCGGCCAGCACAGCCTGCGAGGTTTGCGGCCGCCAGACGAACGTGTCGCGATAGCGTGGAAGCCAGTGCCCCCCGCCCACGATCTCTCCCACAAGTTCCAATTGGGCGTGGGGCAAATGCAAACTGCGGAAAGCCTCGAGCAATTGCGCGATGCCTTTTGTTTGCGAGAGCCTGCCGACGAACAACACGCGAAAAACTCCGTCCGTGGCGCGTGGTTCGGGTGCGAAACGCTCGAGATCCGCGCCGAACGGCACATCCAAGATCCGTTCCGGCGCGGCGCCGGAAGCGAGCAGCGCCTCGCGCACGTAACCTGATGGCGCGAGAATGGCGTCGGCAAGGCGCATCTCTTCTCGATCTCTCGCGAGCCGCTCGTCCGACAAAGTCTCGGGATGCGGAAGCGAGTCCGCAAAATCGGGCCAGCGCTCGGCTTCGCGCGCGAAAAGATGCCGCGCGTGCAAGAGCGGTGCGCTGCTTTGATCGAGGATGGTGCGAATCCCCAGGCGATGCGCCGCGCGAAACGTGGCCATCGCGCAAGTATCGAAACAAATCACTCCGGCGGGACGTTCACGCTGGAGACAGCGCGCCACGCTCGAATCGAAAACACGGTTGCGCCAGCCCGATAGAAATTCCCAGTGCCGGCGCCCCGCGCGAAAACGCGTCGCTAGAAAGTAAGCGCCTTCAACCAATGGACGCGTGAGGATTCGTTCGGCTGGAATTTCGGGATACGATCGCCGCGCGCACTGCCGCCGGAATTTTTCGGCCTGCGCCTCCGGAAGAAGCCGCAGCGCGCCAGCCAACGGCCCCGCAGCGGAAAAACGCACGCCGGTTACGAATCGCTTGAGCATGCCCGAGCGATTGAGCGCCACGGCCGCGCGCTCGCAATGCTGGCCGCCGGGATGCGCCAGCAAAACACTTTGTTGCGAGGAAGTACCTTCACCGGGTCGAACTCTCGACGGGCGAATCGGTGTGCACTCTCTCGCCGGGCCCGCCGGCTTCTGCGCCACCACCAACAGACGAAACGCGTGGCCGGCCACGCGTTCCCAGCGCTCATGTCGCCGCCGCAGCGCCCACACGATTCGGAAACGCGTTTCCTCAATCAATTGCTCGAGGTGCGTGGCACGGAAACGGAATGGATGGCAGAGCACGGCGAGCGTATCGCGATCGCGCCGGCCGGCGTAGGCGTGAAACTTGATGAGGCTCGCGATCGAAACCGTGTCGCATCCCAGAATCAAATAGCCGCCAGGACGCAAAATCCGAAAACATTCGCTCAACACCGCCGCGGGCGATTCGACGTGGTCGAGCACGTTGTATGAAGCCACGATCGCAACGGAGCCCGTGTCCACAGGCAGATCTTCCCCGCGCGCTTCGATGTGCGTGTAATTGCGGCGGCATTCGGCGACCAGCGCGTGCATCGGTCGAGGAAGATCGATAGCGGGCGCGGCCGCGGGAAGCGGATCGACGCCGAGCAGGCTCCCTTCGGTTGAAAGAAAATGCAGCATGCCGATTCCCATCGGGCCGATGCCGACTTCTACTTTTTGTCCGTCACAACCAAGCAGCTCCGGCACAGCCGCCACCGCTTGATCGAGCGCGACAACCTTTTCGGCCAAAATGCGCGCCTGTTCGCGCAGCGAGCGGCGCGCGTGTTCCCAATAAATGGCTTCACCGCGCTGCGCGATTCGCCATCGCCCCGCATCCACGGCGAGAATGAGGTGCGCCGGGCCGGGAATGGCTTCAGATTTCATTTCAGGAGTTTCAAAGCGCATGCTTCTCCTCGCCTACGCGCTGCGCACCACGCCCGACATCCAACGGCTCAGCACGCCCGATTGCCATCGCAAGAAATGCCCGCAAGCCGTGGCCTCTGGCACGCGCAGGATCAGGCTGCCGAGGAAAAAAACTGCGATGCTCGCGCAGAATCCGCCGCTCACCTCGAGCCCAGAACCGACGCGCGGCACTTCCGTGGCCTGACCGAGAAGCGCGCCTGCCGCGGCGCCGGCCCAGCCGCTCACAACGCCGAGCGCGGTAAGCTCGAAAGCAAACGGCAACCATGCGCGCACATCCGCGAAACCCGCTCGGCCATAGAGCGCAGCGAGCAATGCCAGCGCGCACGACCAGCCGAGGATTGTATAAAGTGACGCGAGGCCGTCTGCGCCCCAGCGCGCGGCCCAAAGCGCTGCAACCGTCAGCGCTAAGCATCCTCCGAGGCTCACGATCGTCGGCAACCAAGCTTGCTGCCGGGCATAGAGCATTTTTTGTGCGTGGGTAATGATCACCACTGCCGGCGTTGATAGACTCAGCAGTCCAAACAACTGCGCGACGTGCGCCGAAGCCTGCGCGCCGAGGGCGCCGCGCTCCAGTAGCAACGCCACAATCGGACGGCGCAGTGCCAGCGCCCATGCGGCCGTGGGAGCCGCAAGAAATAAACCCATGCGCAGTCCGCGCGTGCCCAGAGTTTCCAGATCCGCAGGCGCTCCCGTGGAGCGTTCGTCGGCGAAGCGCGGAAACAAAACCGTGGCCAGCGTCAGCGGCGCAAGCGAGATCAAAAGCCCGAGCTTGAATGCGTAGCCGAAAACAGCGAGACTTCCCGTCGGCAAACCCGACAACACGCGATTGATCACCAGCGGCGACCAAATTCCAGCAAGGAACATTCCCAGAAGAGGAATTGAAAGCGCGAGACCTCGGCGCACGTCCGGATCGCGAAGGCCGAACGCGAAACTCGCGCGCGCCCGATCTTTTCTGACCAGTGGAACAAGGCGACCGAGCGTCAGCGCGGAGCCCACTGCGACCGAGACGATCGTGGCGAAGATCAAAGGCCCGGAAGTCGCGCGCGCCGCAACCACCACGATCGCCGCGAGCAAAAGATTGCGCGCGAGTTGCGCAACCGAGGGCAGCCAGAAAATGCGTTGCGTATAAAGCAGCGCCGTGGCCACCCCGGTCACAACCAGCGGCGCGTAGGCCAATCCAATCCAGCGAACAAACGCCAAGGCTTCGGCGCGCCCAGGACCCGCGAGCCCTCCGGCCAGCAACCACACCACGGCTTTCGGCCACAAAAATTGCGCCGCGCCAAACAGTCCCGCGCCGAGCAGAAAAACGTTGCCGATTCCCTGCGCCACGCGCCAGGCTTCCGCTGCGCCGCGCCGCGCCCGGCAATCCGTGAACACCGGCACCAGCACATGCGGCAGAATTTGCAGCACCAGCAGTTGTTGCCCCATCAGCAACAGCATCGAGCCGATGCGATATGCATCGGCGATGCTCGACGTGCCGTAGCGCCACGCCAAGGCCATCTCCACGGCCATGCCGGCCACCGGGCTCAGCAGCGAAAGAATGGTGAGCGCGATTGCGGCGCGCGCCGTCTCGTAGGCCGGACGCATCAGCACACCCACTCGCGCGCGAAATAAGCGTGGGACGGCGGCGCGAGAGCCATGCGAGCAAAACCGTGTTGCCGGAGCAGGCGCTCGCAGGCGCCCAGGCTCTGTGCGCCGTGATACTCCATCACGATGCGCTCGATGCGATCGAGGACGGGCCGCGCGCCTTCGAGCGCTTCGAGTTCCGAACCTTCGACGTCGAGTTTCAGGAGATGAACGGCCGGAACGGCGTAGCAATCCAAAAGCGCTGGGAGCGTCGTCACATCCACGAAAATCTCAGACCACGCACTCGCCGATTCGTCCGCGCCTTTCTCCGTCATGGCCCCGGCCAGCGCCAGATGTCCGAGCGTCGATGCGTCCGATCGCCGGAACGCCGCTCGGCCCACCGCGCGTCCTACGGCTAAACGCAGCGCCGTAACCGCCGCAGCACCATTGCGCTCGAGATTTATTCCCAGACGAGCGAAGGTCTCAGGATCCGGCTCCAGCGCGAAAATCCGCGCGCAAGCGGCGCGCGCGGCGCGCAGCGAAAACATTCCGATGTTCGCGCCGCAATCGACCACGCACCAACCCGGCCGCAGCGCGAACGCCGGATGCCGCTCGTACACAAGGTCTCGGAAAATTTCCTGATAGAGACACAACTCGCCGCCGCCGGGGCGCACATGAATCTCCAACCCGCCGAGCCGAATCGCGCACTCGCCGTGCCCGCGAGAGCCCAGGCCCGCGCGGCCCAGCGCGCGTCGCGCGATATATCCGGCAAGCGCGCGATGCTCGGCGAATCCCCGCGCGTCGTGCCAGCAACCTGCCGCCGCGCGAAGCATCGGCTTGAAGTGACTCCATTCCGTTTGGGCGGCATTGCTCACGATCTCGCTCCCGCTCTGGCTGCGCGCGCGAATCGGCCGGCGCCGCGGCCCAGGTTCGACAAAATCCACGCCGCGGCGCGCGGCAGATCTTCGGCGCGCGCATCGGGTCTCGCGCCGCGAACTTTGGCGGACGCGCGCGTCGCGGCGCGTAGCGGTCGCGCCGCCGCTCTCGGACCGACCAGAATCGTGCGGCATCCCGCGGCGCGGCCCGCGGCGATGTCTTTCGCGGAATCGCCAACCAGAAACGAGCCGCGCAAACTCACACGCCATTGCCGCGCGGCGTCCAGCAGCAAGCCCGGCAGCGGCTTCCGGCACTCACAATGATCGGCGTCGCGATGCGGGCAAACGTAAATCCCGTCCAGCTCGATTTCGCGGTCGAGCGTCTGGTGCATGCGCTCAAGTTCCGCGGCGTGCAAGCGCCCGCGCGTGAGTTCGGGTTGGTTGGTGACCACCAAAGCCAATAAGCCCGCGCGGCGCAGCTTCCGAACCGCGCGCGCCACGCCGGGCAGCACGGCGAAGTCCGCAAGGCGCAGCGGCGAAAGCCAGCGGCCGTCGCGACGCACCAGCGCGTTCAGAACTCCGTCTCTATCGAGAAACAGTGCTCGCCGCATGAGCCCTTTTTCTTTCGGCGCCGGCGCGGATGCGCTCGGCCACGCAGAAGGTCAGCAGGTGATGAATCACAACGTGAAAGGATTCAACGTGCGGCGTGGTGTGATACGGCACGATCACCGCGGCGTCGGCCAATTGGCGCATGGCCCCGCCGGTGAAACCGGCCAGGCCAATCGTTTGGCCGCCGTGCTGCTTTGCGAATTCCATGGCGCGCAATAAATTCTGCGACCACAATCCCGCGCGATCGCGCCCGCTGCCGCCATGCACGCTGATCGCGATCAGCAGATCGCCCGGGCGAAACAGCGTTTCGAGCTGCCGCAGATAGACGTTTTCCCAGCCGTCGTCGTTCACCAGCGCGCTCATCAGCGGCGCGTTGTCTCCGAGCGAGAGCACGCGCAAGCGCGGCTGGTGCGGCACGATCGTGCACTTGAACAAATCCGCGGCCAGATGCGTGGCCGTGCCCGCCGAGCCGCCATTGCCGCAGGTGAACACCGTGGCGCCGCGCTGCCAGGCCTCCCACAGCAGCTCAACGGCGCGGTCGAGAGATGCGCGGTCGATTTTTTCCGTGATCTCCTTCACACCCCGAAGGTACTCGCCGATATATTCTCCGTTGCGCATATTGCGCCTCCTTCAGTCATCCAGTCGTCTTTCAATCTTTCGTTACGCATCGATTCGCACCACAGCGTTCGTGCGCGCCGATTCGTACGCCGCGGCCGCCAGACGTAGCGCCTGCCAGCCGTCCCAACCGCTCGCTTCTGGAGCGCGCTCCTCGCGAATGGCGGCCGTAAATTCCGCCCACTCCGCGGCCCAGGAGGTGTCTTCGCCCAGAAATTCGATTTGCTGTTCCGCCGGGGCGCCGCTTGCGCGCCGCTCGCCGATCACCAGGCGCTCCGGTCCGTAGCTGCCGCCTAATCCTTCGATCTCGATGTAACCGCTTTCGCCGAACACCTCGAACGAAAATAGGTTCTTCCACTGCGTCCAGCTTGCGTGCAGACTCGCGGTAACGCCTTCGGCGGTGCGCAGCAAACAAAACGCGTTGTCTTCCACCGCGATCGGCCAGTACGCCGACGAAACCATCGCGGACATTTCCGAGAATTCGCCGGCGAACCAGCGAAACAAATCGAGCGCGTGCACGCCCTGATCGAGCAATTCGCCGCCGCCGGAAACGCGATCGGCGCGCCATTCATGCTCGTAGCCTGTGCGTCCGCCGTGACCGTAGCGGCAACGCAGCAAGAGAATCCGCCCGATGCGGCCCTCGCGCGCCAGGCGATGCGCCTCCGCAATGGCCGGGTGATAGCGGTGATTGAAACCGGTCTTGAGAGCGCGCTTGGCGCGCGCCGCGACAGCCACCAGATCGGCCGCTTCCTCAGGAGTGCGCGCCAGCGGCTTTTCGCAAAGCACGTGCTTGCCGGCCTCGAGCGCCGCTTTCGCCACCGGCGCGAGCCATTGGTGCGGCGTCGCGACGATCACCGCTTCCACGTCGCGCGCGGCAACGAGCGCTTCGGACTCTGCATACACGCGCGATCCAAACGCGCGCGCCATCACTTCGGCGCGCCCCGCGTCCACGTCCGCCACGGCCACGAGGCGCGCGCCGCCGGCGCGAGACAACACTTCCGCGCGCCGCGCTCCCGCGCGTCCCGCTCCGACGATGCCGACGCCAAGCGTCATCGCGCCTCAAGCACTTCGGTGAATTTGCGCCCGTCGATCCGGCGCAGTGTGTAGAGCGACGTGCGGCACAATTCAATGGACCGCCCGCCCAGCGATCTCCAGTCGTCCCAAACCGCGCTGATCAATCGCCCGGTGATTCCGGCGGCTGCCGGCGAGGCCAAAAACACCGCAAGTTCCGCCGCGCGCTCCGGCGGCGTGCCGCCGGAAGCTTTTTGTTCGAGCGTCTTCTTGTAAAATTCGGCGCCGGCGCGTTCTCCCGCCGCAAGCACTTCGTCGACCAGACGCGTGTTCACCGCGCCCGGCGCGATGGCATTCACGCGCACGCCCGCGTCGCGCACTTCTTCCGCCACGGTTTCGGTCAATCGCACAACGGCGGCCTTTGACGCGCTGTAGGCGGAAAATCGCGGAAATGGCGCGACCGCGCCACCGCCGGAAAAATTCACGATCACGCCGCTGCGTTGCTCCACCATGCGCGGCAGCACAGCGCGCATCGCGTAAGCCGTGCCCAGCAGGTTCGTCGCGATCGCCGCGCTCCAGGCCTCCATGTCGGCGTCAGCCAGTGGACCGATCGGGCCGTACACACCGGCTGCGTTCACCAGCACATCGAGCCGGCCAAACATCTGCAGCACGCCCATGACCGCGCGCTGCATATCGCCTGGCTCGGCCACGTCGGCTGAAAACGCCTGTGCGCGCGCGCGGCCCGCGCTCAGTTCGTGCGCGACGCGCTGCAGATGAGCCGATGGCCGCGCGACAAGCGCGACATCCGACCCTTGGCGCGCAAACGCACGCGCCACGGCGCAGCCGATGCCGCGGCTTGCGCCTGTGACCATTACCACCGAGCGTGCCGCCGCGGCGCCAGCGTGATTCACAGGGCACGCTCCGCCCGCGATCGTGATTCCGCGCGCCCCAAACCCACGCCCCAGTAGGCCAGGCCTGCGGCTCCCGCGGCGCTGCGATCGAGAAAATTGTGCGCGTCCACCAGTACCGGCCGCGCGAGCGACGCGCGCAGCCGCGCGAAATCCAGAGCGCGAAATTCCGGCCACGGCGTCATTAGAACCACGGCGTCAGCGCGCTCGGCCGCCTGGTAGGGATCGGCGGCCAGCGTCACTCCGCGCGTTTCCGCGCACTCCGCGTGCACCTGCGGATCGTGCGCGCGCACCTGCGCGCCCATGCGCGTCAATCGCGCGGCGAATTCAAGAGACGCCGAACGGCGCAGTGTGCTGGTGCCCGGCTTGTAGGTCAGTCCCAGCAGCGCAATCGTCGCGCCACGCAATCCTCCGCAAGCCCCCGCCACGCGCTCCGCAAGACGCGCCAGCCGTCCTCGATTTACCTCGAGCGCGGCGTCCAGCAGCCGCGTGGGAAGCGAAGCGCGCGCCCCCAAGCCGCGCAGCGTCTGCACATCGCGCGCCAATGTGCCGCCGCTGAAGCCAGGCCCCGGATCGAGAAACGCCTGCGGGCCGATGCGTCGGTCGCGGCGAAGCACCTGCATCACTTCGCGCACATCCGCGCCGGAGACCTCCGCCAGATCGGCAAGTTCGTTCGCGAAGCTGATGGAACTGGCGAGAAAAGCGTTTACGGCGTGTTTTGAAAGCTCGGCGCTTTCCCAGCTCATGGGTAGCGCGTGCGTCGAAATTCCCCGGTACAGGCGCAGAAATTCCTGCGCGTCGTCCGGCTCGTCGGCGCCCACCACCAGAAAATCCGGTGCGAGAAATGTTTCGAGTGCGCGGCCCAGGCGAAGATTTTCAGGCTGATAGATCAGCCGCGCCGCAAGCGCCGGCGCTTCGCGCAAGCGCATCTGAAGTTGCGCGAGTGTTCCCGCCGGAACCTGACTCATCACCACGATGAACACGCCCCGCGGCATTCGCGGCGCCTCTTCGACTATGGCGTCTACGGCGTTAAGAATCGGCGTGAGATCGCTGTGATCGTTTTCGTCCACCGGCGTGTCGAACGTTACGTACACGGCGTCAGCGCCTTCGACCGCTTGCGCAACCGATGCCACAAATTGCAATCGTCCCGCGGCCTGCTCGCGCCGGACGGCTTCGGCCAAGCCCGGCTCAAACACCGGCGGCTCGCTGCGCTCAAGCGACGCGACCGTTCGCGTGTCCGGGTCGGTTGCGCGTACGGTGTGTCCGAGAGACGCGAGACCCGCGGCCGCAACCGTGCCCAGATGCCAGAGTCCGATTAGGCCGATGCGCGCCATGCGTGGTCTCCATTTCCATTGCTGTAGCCGGCGCCATTGCTCAAATTGGCGACGACTTTTGTGCCCTCGAAATCGAACCGGTAACGCATTTCGCGCAGGCCGGCCGCGCGCATGGCCTCGCGCAATTGCTGGTGCTTGCTCTCGGTGTAAAAAACGAAGAAGCCGCCGCCGCCGGCGCCGGAAATCTTTCCGCCCAGCGCCCCGTTCTGCTTGGCCAATTCGTAAAGTTCGTCGAAACGCGGATTCGAGACGCGGTTTGAGAGTTTTTTCTTGGCTTGCCAGTGGCGATCGAGTTCGCAGCCAAAGCGAGTCAGGTCTCCCGCTTCCAACATCTCGCGGATGCGGTAGCCCACCTCCTTGATTGCGTGCAGGCTCTCGGTGACCGGGGAGTGCGCGAGCGTCGCGCCGCGGCTTTGTTCGTCAAGGATCGCCAGACTCGAGCGTTCCGTGCCGGTATAGAACGCCAGCAGATTCCGCCCCAGGTCTTCCAGCGTGGCTTCGGAGATCTGCGCGCGATTCACCTCAACGTTGCCGTCGCGATCGATTTCAAGCATCGTCAATCCGCCGAATGACGCCATGTACTGATCCTGTTTGCCGATGGGCTTGGCCAGGATCTCGATTTCCAGGCGGCAGGCTTCTTCGGCCAGCGTGCGGTATTCAACCGGCGTGCGGCACAGTGTGTGCAGCGCATGCAACAAACCGACTGCATAGCAGCTTGAAGATCCGAGCCCCGTGCCCGCCGGCACGTCGGCCATCGAAGTGATCTCGATGCCGCGCTCGATGCCCGCAAAGCGCAGTGCCTCGCGCGCGATTTCATGCTGCAGATCGTCTCGATGCGTCACGGTTTCCGAGCGCGAATATTTCACGCGCACCAAATCGTCCACCACCGGGCGATTCACGTTCACGAACATATATTTGTCGATGGCCGCGGCCAGGATGAACCCGCCGTAGCGCGAGTAGTAACTCGGCAAATCCGTTCCGCCGCCGCCGAGCGTGATGCGAAACGGTGTGCGCGTGATGATCATCGGCGCCCCGCGCTTTTCGCGCCGTTCGGAAATCGCGTGCGCGTCCGCTGCGGCGTCATGCGTGCACCGCTGAGCGGCGCAGCACGCCGCGCGCGGCCATTTCCGACGCGGCCTGCTCGGTCGAATCCGGCACATCGTCTTGTTGCCTTGCCCAATCGACGTACTCCGCCACAATCTGTTCCACCGCGGCGCGCGGCCGCCAGCCGAGTCTGCCAATCTTCGCACTCGACGAAATCGTGTGGCGCGGATCTCCCACGCGGAATTCTCCGCGCTCAATCGGCTCGAGATTCTCGCCGCAGGCTTGGGTCACCAGACGCGCGAATTCCCTCACCGTGACGCCACGCTCGCCGCCCACGTTGAACACCTCAAAATCCGCCGCCGGATTTTCGAGCACGGCCACGTGCGCCGAAACCACGTCCTGCACGTGCACGTAATCGCGCAACTGGCCTCCATCTTCGTAAATAATCGGCGCCTTTCGATGCAGCAGGCGCTGCGTGAATGTCCGGCACACTCCGGAATACGCGTTGTGCGGCGAATTGCGCGGCCCTTGCACGATTGAGTAGCGCAGCGCCACGGTCGGAATGCCGTAACGCCGGCCCAGCGCCAGGCCCAGCATTTCAAGCGCATATTTTGAGATGGCGTACGCGGTGTGCGGATTGGCCGACGATTCATCGAGCGCTGCCGGCGTCATCACGCGCTTGCATTCGCGGCAGGTGTGTTCCCATTCGCCGCGCTCGAGCTGCTCGATCGAGCGGGGCGCTGGATACGCAATGCCGTGCTCCGCGCACGCGTAGCGCCCTTCGCCGTAAACCGATTGCGAACTTGCGAGCACGACCTTCCGCAGTGCAAGCCGGCGCGCAACCGCGATCTCGTAGAGCAGCGCGGTTGACGCGGCATTGACGCTGATAAAGGTGCTGAAGTCCGGCATGTAATCCTGATAAGCCGCCAAATGAAAGACGGCGTCGACGCCGTCGAGCGCGCGCTCCCAGGCACCCCTGTCGCGCACGTCGCCTTCGATGAATTCCGCATCGCGCGCGAGATATTCAGGCTGCCCCGCGCGGTGCACGCGCGTTTGCAGGCTATCGAGCACGCGCACGGCATAGCCGCGCTCGAGCATGCGGTCCACCGTGTGCGACCCGATAAATCCCGCGCCGCCGGTGATCAGAATTCGTTTCACGCGCCCAGCCTCGTTTCTTTCATCCGCGTTTCAATACGCTCCGCGGCCGCGCAGTACCGCGGGAATGGTTTTCAGCAGAATCTTGCAATCCAGCCACAACGACGCCGAAGCGATGTATTCCAGATCCATTCGCGCCCATTGCTCGAAGCTGCGGATTTCGCTGCGGCCGTTGACCTGCCACAGGCAGGTGATTCCCGGCTTGATGCTCAATTTGCGCCGCTGCCAGAATTCATATCGCTGTGCTTCTTCCGCGAATGACGGGCGCGGCCCCACCAGGCTCATGTCGCCTTTGAGCACGCTCCACAGTTGCGGCAATTCGTCCAGGCTGTACTTGCGCAGAATTCGCCCCAGCGGAGTCACGCGCGGATCATTGCGCAGCTTGAATACCGGCCCGTCCATTTCGTTTTGCGCGAGAAAAGCCGGTTTCAGCTCCTCGGCATTTGTGACCATGGTTCGGAATTTGTAGCCGGTGAACGGCTTCTTGTTGATGCCCAGCACGCGCCAGCGAAAAAAAAATCGGGCCGTCGGGCGAGGTCAGCCGAACCAGAGCGGCGATCAGCAGGAGCAGCGGCGCAAGCAGCACCAGCAGCGCTGCCGACACGCCCACGTCCAGAATTCGTTTGGCCGCGCGATAGCTCTCAGGCCGGTCAAGATCAGAAAGTGCCACCGCCGGGCAGCCTGCCACCGGCTCCAGACGCACATCGCGCCATCCCTGCGTGTACCCCAGCCGCGGCAAATAAAAATCCGGCAGCACGGCCACGCGCAGGCCTAATTCCAGCGCCGCTTCGATGTGCGCGCGGCAGTTCGGCACGCGCTCGGCCGGCATGGCCAGAACCACCAGATCCACCGGATGATCGAAAAGATAAGCGCCGATTCCATCGGTTGAACCCAGCAGCGGCGCGCCTTCGATTTCCGGCGGAGCCGCATCGGGTTCGGGATCGAAGCAGCCCACCAGTTGGTACTCGCAGCTTTCGGTCGATAGCGCGGCGCGCATGAATTCTCGCGCGCGTTCGCGCGTGCCGATCACGGCGATGCGCACGATGTTGTAAATGTGCGAGCGGCGCGCGCGAAACCATCCGAGCAGTGCTCCGCGCACGGCAAGCGTCGCCGGCACGGCCACGAGCGAAAAACCGAACACCAGCAGCCGGCTGGTGGTCGCGGCTTTGAACGTGAAAATCAAAAGAGCCAGCGCCGCAAGTCCCAGCAGCGTTGCGCGTATGGTTTGCCCCAACGCCGCGCCCAGTGGAATTCGCCGCGCCGCCAATAATCCCGCGCGCTCATACAGCGCATACCAGAGCGGAAGAATGATCAGCAGCATCCAGGCGAATTCTCGGAAGGGTCCGACGCGCGTTGGATCGTGCCGCAGATACGGCCGGTAAAGCGGCAGCGCGCGGTACGACGCATAAAAGCACGCCGAAAGCGTGGCCGCTTGCGCCACGGCCAAGGCGCGCCGCGCGATACGTGCTTCGAACAATTCGCCTCTGAGATTCACCGCAATCGCTCCTGCTCGGATTTGTTCCAGTCGCTTACTGTCCGGCGCGCGCTGCGGCCGCGGCCGTAAACGCGCGCGCGGCGTCTGCGTTAAATTGCCGCACGGTCTCGCGGCTGTATTTGTGGTCCACCATCTTCGGCAGCATGGCCGGTGGAATGGTGATGATGTCCGCGCCGGCCTCGGCCGCGCGCTGCACGTCCATCACCGAGCGAATGCTTGCCACAAGCACGCGCGCCTGAGATTCCCAGCGCCGCAGCCACTGCTGAAGCCCCGCGATCAACTGCGCGGGGTCGTGGCCTTCGTCCGCGACGCGCCCCGCGAACACGCTCACGTAACAAGCGCCGGCCTTGGCCGCGAGCACCGCTTGATTGAAGGAAAGAATTGCCGTGGCGTTCACCGGAATTCCCGCGCGGCTGAGCGCGTAAATCGCTCGCAGGCAGGAATCGCCGTCCTGCGTGACGATCGGAATTTTCACGACCACATTCGACGCCCAGCGCGCAAACGCGCGGCCCTGCTCGATCATCTGCCCTGGCTCGCTCGCGGTGACTTCTACTGAGAGCGGGCGATGACCCAACAACGCCGCAAGTCGCCGCGCCATGGATTCCAGATCGCTCGCGCCATCCTTCAATAAAATGCTGGGATTCGTGGTCACGCCGTCGACCACGCCTTCGGCCAGCCAGTGCGTCAATTCCTTTTCATCCGCGGAATCGAGAAAAATCTGCATCGCGCTCTCCTTTGGTCTCGATAGATGTCTCTTCGCTTGCGCTCTCGCGTACTCACGCCGCGCTGCTATGCCCCGGCTTCTCGTCTTCTCCGTAATAGTCGTAGCGGTAATAGCGGTAGTAGTCGTCGCCGGAACGCACGTCGAGATTGTTCAGCACCACGCCGATCAGATTCGCGCCGACGTCTTCGGCGTAACTCTGCGCGCGCTGAGCCAGCTCGCGCGGCGTCACGCCGCCTTTGACCACCAGAATCACGCCTTCCACCAGCGTCGCGAGAATGCGCGCGTCGGAAACGTTCAATAGAGGCGGCGAATCCACCACCACGAACTGATACTCGCCGCGCGCCTCGTCGAGCATCGCGCGCATGCGATCTGAGGAAAGCAACTCCGCGGGATTCGGCGGCACCGGACCGCACACCAGCGCGTCCAGATTTTCTACGCCCGATGGAATCACTGCTGCGCGCCAATCCTTCTGGCCCGTCAGATAACTCACCAGGCCCAGTCCATTCGCAAGACCCAGCGCCTTGCGAATACTCGGCCGCCGCATGTCGCCATCGATCAGCAACACGCGCTGATTGAGCTGCGCGAGTGAAATCGCCAAATTCACCGAGACCGTCGTCTTGCCCTCCGATGGACGCGGGCTCGATACCAATAACGTGCGCGGCGGCTGGTTCGCGCTCGAAAGCATCACCGAAGTGCGCAACCCCCGAAACGCTTCGCCCAGCGCTGCCGGAGGCTCGATGCCGCCCGCGATGCGATACCAACTTTTCGCCGCGCCGTCCGCGCCTCGCGAATGACCGTTGTCGCCATTTCCGTTCGCCGCGACAGTTCCATTCGCGCGCGATTCGCTCCCATCCGCGGTCGCGCCGCGATCCGCCAGGCCATACACGCCGTGACGCTGCCCGTTCAGCGATTCAACCGAAGGAATCAGACCGAGCGCCGGAAGTCCTAGATACCGCTCGATGTCCTCCGAAGATTTCAAACTGTTGTCGAGATGCTCCTGCAAAAACGCTCCGCCCACGCCGAGGCCCAGTCCCAGCACGAACGCCAGCGCCAAATTCAGCGGCAGATTGGGCCTCGCCGCCTTACGCGGCGCTACGGCCTCGTCAACCACGCGGATATTGCTGGCCTTCAGACCGGCTGAAACGCCGGTTTCCTTCAAGCGCTCGAGCAACCCTTCGTAAAGCTGCCGGTTGGTGTCCACTTCGCGTTTCAAAATGTTGTATTGCACCGAACGCGAAGCGATCTGATCGGCGTCTTGCTGTTGCGCGCCGAAGGCCTGCTGCACCAAATCCTCGCGGCGCACCGCGGCCTGATAATCGTTGGTCAATTGATCGGCGGCGCGCTGGCGTTCGCGCGCGATCACGCTGGTGATTTTGTCCTCCTGATTTTGTAGCTCCTGAACTTTGGGATAATCGGCCGTGAAGGTGGTCTCGAGTTGCGCCTTTTGTCTTTCCACATCGGTTAGTTGCTCGGTCAGATCCTCGATCAGCTTGTTGTCCGCCACGCCCGGCAGCGCGTCGATTTGACCCGCTTGCACCAACCGATAGAGCGATTCCTTTTCATATCGATCTGCCTGTGCGCGCGTCAATTCTTCCTGTAGCTGCCGCAACCGCTCGTCCACAATGTTTTCTTCCGAGCCTTTGTCGTCCTGCAGATAAAGCAAACCGTTCGCTTGCGCATACGCTTGCATCTGGTTTTCGGATATCTCGAGGCGCCCCTTCAAATCGTCGAGTTGCTGCGTCAGCCACTCGGAAGCCCGCTGCGTGGCGTCCCAACGAACGCGCAGATTCTCGTCGATGTCGGCTTCCGCCAGCGCGTTCACGATGCGCGCCGCCAGCGCCGGATCGCTCGACTCGAAACGAATCTCCACCAGGCGGCTCAACTTCACCGGCTCAACCGACAGCCGATCCTGAAACACGCCCAGCGCGCGCTCCACCGCCAGCGGATCCGGTGGCGCCATTTGACCGCCCAACACTCCTTCGCCGGCGACCGCGCCCTTGGCCTTCGGGTTAAATTCCGGCAGCAGGTCCAGTCGCAGTTGCACAATCACCTGCCGCGCAAGCGTGTCGCTCTGCAGAATTTTGTACTCGGTCTCGAGATACGTGTCCGAAACGGTTTCGAGCTGAAACAGTTCCTGCACGCTCAAAATGTTCGGATTCTCTTTCTCGATTTCAAGAAGCGCGCCGGATTGATAGATCGGCGTTTCTCTGAGCGTGCCCACCAGCACCAGTGTGAACAGCACGGCGAGGACCGTCAGCACTGTCCACCGCCGCTTGCGCAGCACGCGCCAATAACTCAGAAGGCTGGTCGATTCCTGCATGTCGAGCGTCGCCGGCCGAATCGCCCGCAGCGCGCGCAAGCGCTCCAGACTCTTGGGAGCCGGCTCGTAGCGCTGGATTTTCGTTTCCTGCTCGTTCGTCATCGTGCCGCCCTTCGCGTGGTCTCGTGCCGCGTGTTCATTCAAATCTCCGACGACGCTTCGTCCGTGCCGCGCCGCTCAAAACGGGTGATAGATCGCGATGCCCGTGGTGATCTGCACGAGCGCCTCGCTGCCGCGATACAATCCCGATCGCGCGGCGCTGTTCGGCACGAAAACGATGTCGCGCGCTTCCAGTTCGGGATCTGTCTCTTTCCCGCTCAGAACTTTTCCCAGATTGAGTGGAATCTCGATGCGCTTTCCGGTCGCGGGATCCGTGCGGATGATGCGCGCCTGGCTGCGCGCCGCCGTGGACGTCAAACCCTCGGCCAGCGAAATCGCCTGCAACACCGAAATGTTGGCGTTGGCGTGCAGGGCGAACCCGCCCGGCCTGTGCACTTCGCCGACCACGTACACCGTACCGGCCTCGCCCACCTTCACGACGTCTCCCGGAAAAACCAGCACGTTGCTTTTCGTGTCGTCGCCTTCGAGAAGTCCTGCGATGTTGACTTCCGTGGTTAGCCCCGCTTGCGGCGCCGGGTCGTCCACCGCCGCCTCCGCAGATGCCGTTTGATTCACGCCTCCTCCGCGCACGATCGTCGCTGTGTCGCCCGCGTCGTCGGCTAGGCCCCCGGCCATCGAGAGCACCTCAATCAGCGATTTCGCTCCGCGAATCTGATACACATCGGGCTTGACCACTGCGCCGAACACCGAAACCCCGTGGCTTTCCATTTCCTTCACGAACACCGTCACTTGCGGATTTTTCATATAGTGAGCGCGCAGCTCGCCCGCGAGCGACTCCTCAACGTCCTGCGGCGTCTGCCCGGCCACCGGCACCGCGCCGAGCAGCGGCAATGAAATATCTCCGCCGGCGGAGACGCGAACCGTGCGGCTCAGGTCCGGCACGCCGAACACCGAAATGTCCAGCAAATCCTCAGGACCAATGCGATAGCTCGCCACTTCCGGTGGCAACGCGCGCCGAAGCTCGTCGAGGCGGCGGTTGATATCCGCCGATGTTCCGCCTTGCCAGGATTCCGCCGCGCTGGCCGGCGAAGATGAACGAGCTGGTGATGAAGATGGAGACGACGATGTCTGCGCAAACATCCACGGACACGCCACGCCGAGAGCGCAACTGCCCAACGCCAGAACCGCGACGACAAATCCGCGCACGGACATCACTTTTCCCCCACTCACAATCGGTCTTGGAACGTTCGCTGCGCGCCCCCGCTTCTTCTCAGGACGCTCTCGGGTTCGGGAAGAGTTCAGAAATGGAACTCAACCCAGGCGCTTTCACCCTACCTATTGCAAACGATGGGCCAACGACGGGATGGATTGGAAAACGCGGACCGAAAAGCTTTCTTCGTTGTGCAGCTTATTTGTTTCAAGTATCTTCGCTTGAAGCGATGGTCGATATTCACTGCCACATTCTGCCGGGCTTAGACGACGGCGCCGAGTCCCCAGAAATTTCGTTCCAAATGGCGGAAGCGGCCATTGCCGATGGCATTACACACGTCGTCGCCACGCCCCACGCCAACACCCGGTTCGCGTTTCGTCCCGAATTGGTACAGCAGCGCCGGGATGAACTTCAGGCCAAACTCGGCGATCGCCTGCTCCTCGGCACCGGTTGCGATTTCCATTTGAGTTTTGAAAATTTGCGTGACGCGCAGCAGCACCCGCACAAATACACCATCAATCAGAAACAATATCTTCTTGTGGAACTCGGCGATTTCGCGATTCCTCCGGCCATCGAAGAAACTTTGCACCACCTCCAACTCGCCGGCGTTGCCCCGATCATCACTCACCCCGAGCGCAACGCTCTCGTTCGCGCGAAACCCGATCGCCTCTACGGATGGTTGCATCAGGGCTGTTACGTCCAAGTCACGGCGGGCTCTCTCTTGGGTCGGTTCGGCCGCGGCGCCGCGGAATGGGTGGAGCGGTGGCTCAAAGAGGATCGCATCCATTTTTTTGCAAGCGATGCGCACAATCTGACCGGCCGGCCGCTCCGCTTGCGCGAGGCCTACGAAAAGGTTTCCGCGCTGCGCAATGAAAGCGTGGCGCAGGCGTTGTTCGTCGTTAACCCCACCGCAGCATTTGAAGGCCGGCCGCTGCCCTACGAACCGGAGCAGCAGGAAGCCCCGCGCGAAGACTCGCCGCGCAAGAAGAAGAGATTTTTCTTTTTCTGAGGGCCGAAGTTTCTGAGGTGAACCACATTTCGGCGCGTAGCGGCCCCTCCGCGCTCAACCGCACATCTAAGCAAAGATTTCGAGAACGTCTTCGTAGCGCTTGAACGGCGCGATCAAATAAGCCCCCGCAAGTTCCGCGCGCGCCCAATCGAGCATGCGCCGCGCGATGCGAAAACCGACTTCGCGCGCCGACGCGCCTGCCGCTTCCAGTTCGTCGAGCACCGCTTGCGGAATCACAATTCCAGGGACTTCATTGTTCAGTCGCACCGCTTGCTTGTAGCTCACCAGCGGCCAGATCCCGAGCAGCACGGGCACCGCGCATTTTCCGCCGATGCGTTTTTCAAACGCGTGCCAGTGTTCGGGATCGAACACCGGCTGCGTCATCAGAAAGTGCACGCCCGCGTCAACCTTCGCGTGATAGCGATCGATCTCGTATTTCAAATCCTCGGCCAACGGATTGACCGCCGCACCAATCGTGAAATTGGTCGCGCCGCCCAGCGCCTTTCCGGCCCAATCCGTGCCGCGATTTAATCGTGAGAGCACGTCGACCAATCCGATCGAATCGATCTCATAGACGCCGCTTGATTCCGGATGATCGCCAAGCGATGGCGGATCGCCCGTGATGGCCAGAACGTTGCGCACGCCGCCCACGGCCCAGGCGCCCAGCAGCGCGGCCTGCAGACCAATCAGATTCTGATCGCGCGTCGTGAGGTGCGGAATCGTCTCGATCCCCTCAGCCGCGAGCGCGCCGGCCAATTGCAGCGCGTCCATCCCCACGCGCGCCATCGAGCCGCTATTGATATCGATCGCATCCACTTGCCCAGCGGCCATGATCCGTTTCACCTGCTCGAGTGTGCGCTCGAGCTGCGCGCCGCGCGGCGGATCGATTTCCACCGAGACGACAAATTTCTTCTCTTGTATCTTTCGCCACAGCGCGCTCTCAGGCTCGCGGCGAAGATCGCGACGCGGCGCAGTTACAACCTCCACGTGCGACGCCGCGGCTGAAGCGGTTCTCGCCGGCCCCATGTTCCGCGTGGCCTCGGCCAGTGCGCGAATGTGTTCCGGCGTCGTGCCGCAGCATCCGCCCAGAATTCGCACCCCCAGCGCTACCGCTTCCACCGCGAATTGCGCGAAATATTCAGGCGACGAACGTGGATAAACAATGCGATCCCCGACGCGCTTCGGAAAACCCGCGTTCGGCATGGCCGCGATTGGCCGCCCGGAACCCGCAAATCCTTCAAGGATAGGCAGCAAAAGCTGTGGCCCCACAGTGCAATTCGCTCCCAGCGCTTGAATATCGAGCGCCGCCAATCGCGCGACAACTTCCTCCGGCCGCGCGCCGCCCAACGTCGTCCCTTCGTCGGAAAACGTCATCTCCGCGACGATCGGCAGCACTGAAAATGACCGAATGGCTTCGATCGCGCCGGTCAACTCATCGAAATCCGAAAATGTTTCGAGAATAAACAAATCCACGCCGCGCTCTTCAAGTGCCGCGGCCTGCTCGCGAAACGCCTCGCGCAACTCTTCGGTCGAAAGCGGCCGCATGTGGCGCGCGGCTCCCAGCGGACCGATCGAACCCGCCACCAAAACCTCGCGGCCCGAGGTGTCGCGCACGTCGCGCGCAATCTTCACTCCGGCCGAATTGATCTTTCCCACTTGCTCGGCGAGACCCAACGGCGCAAGCTTCAGCCGATTCGCGCCGAAGGTATTGGTCTCGATGATCTGCGCGCCCGCTTCGATATACGATCTGTGCACCCGAGCGATGGTTTCGGGCTCGATCAGGTTGAGTTCCTCGAAGCAGCGCTGAGCGCCGATGGTTTCGTGCAGCAGCGATCCCATCGCTCCGTCGGCGACGAGAACCGCGTTCTGCAATCGTTGTTTGAAATCGTCAATCTTCATCGTCAATCCCGGTCAAGAATCCTGCCAATCGCTTTCGATGCCCTTGGTAACTCGGCGGGGTCAGTGGCGCTGCTGCTGTTCCATCAATGCGGCGATGGTGCCCATCAAATCGAATTTGGTAAGAATGTCGAATTTGCCGTCGCCCATTTCGACGAACACCGCCGGGCCTTCGTGGCTCAGAAGATACGTCAGCCGCTCGACCGGGACCGTCTTCGGCACTTGGGGCAGCGGCTTGCTCATCACTTCGCGGATCACCAGCTTGCGCAGATCTTTGCCCTGCAGCGCCAGATTCAAGATTTGATCCTCGTAGATCGCGCCCACCGGCGTTGAATCCTCGAACACCGGCAGCTGCGAAATGTCCTGCGTCTGCATGGCGTGCAGCGCGTGGAACACAGTCTGATACGGCCGCGCGATCACAAGCTCGCGCTCCTTCGTGTTGCGGCTCTTGGCGCGCACCACGTCTTCCGCGGTGAGCGAAACTTCGGTGTCCGCGTAGCCGCGCTCGCGCATCCATTCGTCGCTATAGACCTTGCTCAAATACCGCGTGCCGGTGTCCGGCAGAAACGCCACAACCATATTGTTCTTCGGCAAATCCTTGGCCACGCGCAGCGCCGCGACCACGCACCCGCCGCCCGATCCGCCAGTGAAAATGCCCTCCTGTCGAGCCAGGCGCCGCGTCCACACAAAACATTCCTCGTCGCTCACTTGCATCACGTCGTCGAGTATTTTGAAATTCATCGTGGACGGGAAAATATCTTCGCCGATTCCTTCCACAACGTAGGTTTTGGCCTTCCCTACTTTTCCGGTCTTGAAAAACTCGTAATAAAGCGAACCGATCGGGTCCACGCCGATCAATTTGATGGCTGGATTTTTCTCTTTCAAGTAGCGGCCCACGCCGCTGATGGTTCCGCCGGTGCCCATCCCGGCGACGAAATGCGTAATCTTCCCTTCGGTGTCTTCCCAGATTTCGGGGCCGGTGGTGCGGTAATGCGCTTCGGGATTCATCGGATTTTCGTACTGATTCGGATAAAAGGAATTCGGAATTTCGCGCGCCAGTTTGCGCGCCACCGAATAGTAGCTCCGCGGATCGTCCGGCTCGACTGCGGTCGGACACACGATCACCTCGGCGCCGAGCGCCTTGAGCTGATCTACTTTTTCCTTCGATTGCTTGTCGGTGGTCGTGAACACGATCTTGTAACCGCGCACGGCCGCCACCAGCGCGAGTCCAATGCCGGTGTTGCCGGACGTACCCTCGATGATCGTGCCGCCGGGTTTGAGCAATCCCTTCTTCTCGGCGTCGTCGATCATCGAAATGCCGATGCGGTCCTTCACAGAACCGCCGGGATTCATGTAATCGACCTTCACGTACAGGGACGCCTGAAGTTCGCGCGTCAGCCGGTTCAAGCGCACCAGCGGCGTGTGTCCGATGGCCTCGAGGATGTGTTCGCACTTCATGGTTTATTTGAGCGATTCTTAGAAAGTGTATCACGCAGCGCGCGGGTGTCCGAACACGCGCGCGGATCACACGTGCGCCCCGCGCAACATCTTGCTTTGTAGAACTTCGCGCTTCGCGTGGGCCGTCAGGCGCGCGCGATGGCGCAATGCGCTGCGGCAAGCTAATCCCTGTGGCATACTTTCGCCCTGCGAAGGAGGCATGCACATGATCCGGCGCACAAGCGGGCGGCAGAACTTTTCGACGGGCACCAAGTGGGAACCCATCGTCGGCTATTCGCGCGCCGTTCGCGTGGGCGCCACCATCCACGTCTCCGGCACGACGGCCAGTGGCGCTAACGGCGAAATCATCGGCCCCGGCGATCCCTACACGCAAACCGTTCAGACGCTCCGGAACATCAGCACCGCGCTGCGCCAAGCCGGCGCGCGGCTTGAAGATGTGGTGCGCACGCGCATCTTCGTAACCGACATCGCGCAATGGGAGGCCGTCGGCCGAGCCCACGGCGAATTCTTCGGCACCATACGCCCGGCCACCGCGATGGTCGAAGTGCGCCGATTGATTTCTCCCGAAATGCTCGTTGAAATCGAAGCCGAAGCCATCGTGCTCACTCACGCTCCAAAGCCACGCGCGCGAAAACTTCCGCGCGGGAAGAAACGATAACGCCGGATGCGTCACCGTCGCGTGCCCGCCAAGAGTTTTCGCGTCGCCGTTGCCGCCTTCGCGTTGTCTCTCGCTTCCGGATGGGCCGCGGCGGCACGCGCGCAAGAAGCGAAACCGCCATCTCCGCTGACTGTTGAGCGCATTTACTCTGCGCCGAGTCTCGCCGGTGTTGAACTCACGGATCTCGCGTGGAGTCCGGATGGTTCGCACTTGACGTACATGCAGGATGGCGAGGCGGGCGGAGGCGGGCGGCCCGAGATGTGGATCGTGGATGCGGCGACGGGGCAACGGAAACTTCTGCTCGACCAGGATCACGTGACGAAACTTCTTGGGCCGCCTATTTCGCGCGGGCAGCAAACCGGTTTGGGCCGCGTGACTCCGCCGAGCTATTTCTGGGCGCCGGACGGAAAATCTCTCCTTTTCGCTTCCGCGTCCGAGCTTGTGTGGTACGACCTCGCGACGCAAGCCAGCAAAATTCTGGTCCGCGCGAAGGCCGGCGTTCCGGACGACGAGGGCGACGATGCCGCGGACCTCGAGGATCCTAAGATCTCTCCCGACAGCCACTGGGTCAGCTTCCTCCGCGATCACGATATTTGGGCGGTGAACGTCGCAACGGTCCAAATCCACGCGGTGACGCAAGGCGGAAGCGAACCGGTGCGCCACGGCGAACTCGATTGGATTTATCCCGAAGAACTCGATCTGCACACCGCGTATTGGTGGTCGCCCGACTCGGCGCGGATCGCGTATCTGCAATTGGACGAGCGGCAGGTGACGCGGTACCCGCTGGTGGATCAACTTGATCCGCGCGGCACGACAACCTTCGAGCGTTTTCCGGCCGCGGGCGATGCAAATCCGATCGCCAAGGTCGGCGTCGTCTCGCTTTCCGGCGGAGCGACGCACTGGATGGACACGGGCACCGACACATCGGTGCTGCTCGCGCGCGTCGCGTGGCTGCCGGATTCGCGGCGCGTGGCGATCGAACGATTCAATCGCGCGCAGACGCAACTCGATCTGATTTTCGCCGACGCCGGGAGCGGGCGCGCGACGACAATTCTGACGGAGCAGGACAAGAATTGGATCAATGTTTCCGACATTCTTTATTTTTTCTCCGACGAGCGCCGCTTTATCTGGTCGAGCGAGCGATCGGGATTCCGGCATCTTTATCTTTACGACGTGAGCGGCGCGCTTATCGCGCAGCTCACGCACGGCGATTGGGAAGTTGAGAGCCTCGAAGGCGTCGATGAAGCGGCGCAATCCGCGTATTTCATCTCGACCCAAAAAAGCCCAATCGAGCGGCAGTTGTATCGCGCTTCGCTCTCCGGCGGCGATCCCGTGCCGATCACGCGCGCGGCGGGTACGCACGAAGTGGTGATGGCGCCGGGTTGCGCCGATTTCGCGGACGCGTTCTCGACCGAAATGACACCGCCGCGCGAGGAGCTCGACCACGCCGACGGCACGCTCGAAACCGTGCTCAACGAGAATCACGTTGCCGAACTCGAAACCGATCATCTTTCTCCCGTGGAGTTCATCACGATCCCCGGGGCGGACGGGACGCCGCTTCATGCTTCCGTGATCAAGCCGCCGGATTTCGATCCGGCCAAAAAATATCCGGTGATCGTGCACTACTACGGCGGTCCGGGCGCGCAGGAAGTTCTGAACGCCTGGGACGACGGAACGCAGTGGCAGATCTTGTTGTGGCACGAGATCATGGCGCAAAAAGGATTCATCATTTTCACGCTCGACAATCGCGGCACTTCCGGGCGCGGCCACGCGTTTGAGACGCCGATCGCGCGCCACTTCGGCGCGGTCGAAATGGCCGATCAACTCGCGGGCGTGGCGTGGCTCGCACAGCAGCCGTGGGCCGACACATCCCGCATGGGAATCTGGGGATGGAGCTACGGCGGTTATTTGACGTGCTACCTGATGCTCAACGCTCCGGGCGTTTTTCGCGCGGGCCTCGCGGTCTCGCCCGTCACCGACTGGCGGATGTACGACACGATTTACACCGAGCGGTACATGGGCACGCCGCAAGACAATGCCACGGGCTACAGCGAATCCTCCGTGCTCGACAAGGCCGGCGCGCTTGAAGGCAAATTGCTAATCGCGCATGGCACCGACGACGACAACGTGCACTTCGGCCAGACGGTGTCGCTGGCGAATCGCTTCGTGCGCGCCGGCAAATACGCCGAATATCAAATCTACGCGGGGCGTGGCCACGGTCTGTACGACTCGGTGGCGCGCGTGCATTTATTCGATCGCGCCACGCAATTTTTCCTCGACAACGTGAAGGGGCCGTAACGCGTGACGCGCGCCGGCCCCTCCCGAGCAATTCCTACCAATGAATGCGGACGCGATAGCGCAGGACCGATGAGGCGTTCGGCGCTACGGGGACTTCAAATTGCGCGGCGAACGCGCCGGTTTTTTTCGCATCGTAGGTGGAGCTGAGCATTTGCCAATCGCCGCCGATGGGCTCGTTCACTTCGACGGTGATGGGAACATCCTTGTGATTGCGCAGCGTGATTTCGTATTCCAATTCCACCACATGGTTTGATATCACCTGATAGTCGGTCTGTTTGCGTTCGGCGACGATGTCGAACGCGTTGCCGACGTGCAGGTCGACGGCTTCATCTTTGGGTGTGTGATCGATTTGGTCTTCGCCGATGAAGAGCACGCCGCCGTGTGAATCGGCTTCGTAAACGCGCACGATGCCCGCCGGGAGCGGCATGCCGAGGCCGGATTTTTCTTCGTTCTCGAATTTGTAGTAGACCTCGACGGGGTCTTTGAGCGGGGCGCCGGGGTCCGCGGCGCTGTGATAGTAGCCGGTTTGTCCATTGACGACGTAACGGCGCTCGATGGGAATCGCCGGGGCGCTGAGCAGCGAAATTTGTTTGCTTTCGTTATTTTCGATCGAGGTGCGGCGGCCGAGCGTGTAGAGATGATATTCGGAGAACGATTCTTGTTGGAACGGCGCGGCCACAACGGCCTCCGTCTGCGCTCTGGCCATGAGCTCGTCCACTGCGCCTGCTTGCGTTGGAACGCGATGAATGTCGCCGGCGACCAATTGAAGTTGCGCGTTCTCGAATGCGGTGCCGCTTTTGTTGACCAGCGTGACCCAGCCATTGAGGTCGGCGGAAGTCTCTTCGCGGCCGATGGTGAGAACGTAGTCGGCGCTCCAGGAAAGATTCGCGGTTAAATACGACGCTTCGACGGTTTGGCGGCGCTCACCTCGATTGTCGAGCAGCCACAGAAGCGTGGGCCGGTCGTAGAGATTTCCGGGGAGTTCGGGGAAACGATAACTGTCGGTGTTCATTCCGGTGACGATTTGATCGCCGATCTTCCAGACCGGGCCGCCAGGATTGTCGGACAACAGCGTGGCTGGAAATTCCTGCAGCTCGCTCGAATTGTCTTTGAAGACAGTGCGCACGAGTGTGACTTCGCGGCCGACATATTTTTGGAGCAGCTTCTGGGGATCGAGCAGATCGTATTCGTAGTCCTGCTCGAGAACGTCGAGCTTGGCGGGATCGGCGATCGAGCGGAAGTGGACCGTGGCCGGATTGATCGAAGCGGCGATGTCCATGAAGCGCAGTCGGGATTCGCCGGCGGGCAAATCGATTTGGCGGAGGTCGCGGACGAGAGCAAGGTCGGAGTTGTAGACGGTGACGGCGAGATCGGTTTGGTCTTTCAAGGTTGTGGTGGACTCGGCGGGAGAGTCGGCGGCGCGCGCGAAATTTTGCAGCGGCGCGAGCGCGAATAACGCGGCGACGAGAAGCGCGAGCGCCGAGCGGCCGGTGAGCGTGGGGCGAGTGGAGCGCGATGAGAGTTTCATTCTTTCCTCCGCAGGCGGCGTTCGAGTGTGTGCGCGGCTTGCCTGCACAGGTTTGAACGGAGCGGCGGGGATTTCTTGCGTTGGGGAGAGCGAACGGAGACCGGTTTCGACCGGAGAGTATATACACCCCCGGTATGTTTTGCGTAAGTATGGCAAACAAAGGAGATGCAGGAAAAGAGTGCGGATGAGTGTGAAAATAGGCAACTTGATATCGCCTTATATCAATGAGTTGCGCACTCTTTTGCAATCGACTGAAAATAAATGGTTTGGAGGGAGGGTTTGGTGCAGAAGAGTGCGGGATTGATCGGGTATGGCGGGGTCGCGCGGGGAGACGGCTCGGAGGCTGGACGCACGGCGAAGTTGCTTCGTTTGCCTTGCGGCGGGAGAGAAATCCGGAGGTTTGTGCGACGGACATAGCCTGTGATAGCACAGAATTCCGCGTGATGCAATAGTACTGATTGGTAAGTATTCGAATAGGGGCGGCGGGAAGGCGCATTCAGGGCGGCGAAAGTAGTGCCGTGTTCGAATAGACTGTGTCGACCGTACGGTTTTTTGTGACATTACGAGCGTTGCGGCAACGAAGAGGGATTCTTCGACTGCGTCCCGGGCTGTCCGCGGGGCGGGGACGGAGGGAGAAAGCTGCCGGGACTGCGCTCAGAATGACGGCTTGACGGTGGTTTGGCCGGAATGATGGTGGCGCGTTCGGGCTTCGTAGCGGAGACCTTCGGAACTCTGGTCTTACGCGCGCGAAAGCAAGATGGAGGCCTGAAGGCCTCCGCTACATAATGCAAAAACATCTTCGCGATAGAGCTCGGAGTTTACGGGGCGCGGCTTACTGCGGCTGCCAGGATTGGCCGGCGTCGGTGGTGGAGAAGCGGCGGCCGTCTTTTGTGCCGACGACGGCGGATCGGGCGTCGTGGGCGTCGACGAACGTCCAATCGGGAGGCTGGGCATTTTGTTCGGCTTGCTTGGGCGACGGGAGTTGTTGCCACGTCGCGCCGTCGCTTGAGCGGAGGATTGTGCCGTTGCGGCCGACGAGCCAGCAGACGGTTTCAGAGGGCGCGGAACCGGCGAGGAGATCGGTTTGAATGGGGCTCGATTGCGGCGTCCAGGTGCGACCGCTATCGGTTGAGCGCGAAATACGGCCGCCGGCGCCGAAGCGCCAGACGACTTGCGAGTTCGACTTCGCGGCTGCTGAGAAAGCGGGAACGAACTGGTCCTGAGGGCGCGCGAGATTACCGCTGGAGGCAAGCGCGTCAACGCGGGCGGCCTTGGACCGGACGACGACGGATTCGGTTACTGATCTGGGCTGCTCAGGAGCGGCATTCGCGGCCGCCGTGCCGGCAGCGGCCGCGGAAGAATTTTGTGCGGCGCCGGTGGTCGCTGATTCCTGTGAGTAGGCCTCGCGTGCGGAGGCTTCATCGGATGACTGCGCTTGCGCGGCTGGTGCCGGCGCGGTCACTTCGGCGGACGGCGAAGTTTCTTTGGGTACGGCTTGGGACGCAGTGACGGCCTGCGCATTCGTTGTGGGCGCGGGAGGGGGCGGCGACGCGGGAAGCGAGGCGCCGGACTGCGACGGTGCGACGTGCGTGGGAACTTGCGGCGCGGGAGTTGCGGCCGGACGGGCAGCCGGAGCGAGCGATGGCGGCGCCGCGGATTTATCTTCGGCGACGATGGTTTCGGACGAGGCGGGAGCGGTGGCCAGGTTTTCTGGAGGCGTTACATTCGCCGGATGGATCGCCAGCCAAAGCGCGGCGATGAAGATCGCGGCGGCGGCGAGGGGCACGAGCGTTCGCGGATCGAGGAAGCGCGGCCAATTCAAGATTCGCGCGCGGGGCGCGGCGGCGGGTGGCGCGGATGCAGCGGCGACCAACTCGCCGAGGAGCGCGATTTCTTTTTCGGCCAGGGGATTTGGATCCGAGGCGGCCATAACGGCGAGGGCTTGCTGGCAGCGCGAGCAGCCGGCGAAGTGGGCGCGCCAGTGCGACGTCTCAGCGGGATTGAGCGCGCGTTCGTAAAACGCGGCGAGGGTTTCGGCGTCGGGGCAATCCGCTTTGCGCGCGGCGGAAGAGAAGGCTTCGGCGAGGATGCGGTCGAAGGCCTTGGCTTTGCGCTTCTCGAGTTCGGGGTCGTGGTCGTGTGACGCCATTGGCGATGCCTTCTTTATCTTCTCCCTAAACGCCGTCGCGGTGATCGTGCATTTGCGGGCCCTATAGATTGAACGATCCGGGCGTGTTGGCTTGCATTCCGCAAATTTGAATTCCTGAACGCGTGTCTAGAATTGATGCTCTCAGCGTTCAAAGATTGTGTCGCCCCTACGGGGCTGAAAGCATTTGGTAAAAACAAAAGTCCCCTCCGTACCCAGGGCTTACGCCCTGGGTTAAGCTGTGCCGCCCCTACGGGGCTGATTCTGCGTTGCGCGGGCAAGCGCGCGGCGTTGCGCACATTCTCGATCGGCGCCGGATGCGAAAATTGCTTTTTAGCGCAGGCCATTGGGCCTCCAGCTTATTTCGCGCAACACCAAGATGGAGGCCTGAAGGCCTCCGCTACATAAACCCTTCGCGTACTCTGCCTCGGCGCAATCGCGCGGCCCCTGCCGGGCGTACGAAAGTGTTAGGGCACTCCGGGTTCGTCGTTGGCGCTGCGATCGAGGGCAAACTTTAGGTCGAAGGGCCAATCCTCGACGGCGTACTCGAAGCAGAGCGCGACTTGCGCGGGGCTCAGGGCGGATTGCGGCGCGCGGCCATCTTGCCGCGGATCGCCCGCGAGCAGGCGGCGCTCAACGCTCTCGCGCAGATCGCGGCGGCAGCGTTCGAGGTGGCGCGAGGCGGTGGCTTCGTGTTCGCCGCGTTGTTTGGCGATTTCGGCGAGGGTGAGCGAATCGAGATAGTAGGCGCGAAGGCGTGAGCGGTCGTCGTCGGAAACGTGCGCGAGGGCTTCGGCTAGCGCGGCATGGAGCAAATTGAGATATCGCTCGCGATCGGGATCGCGCGGTTCGGGCGGACGCGACGTCGGCGCGGCCGCGGCGCGCGTGTGCGATCGGGTGGCGCTGCCGCGGTCGTCGTTCGCGCGAGTTTCGCCGATCTCGGCGACATCATCGAGCGCGATTTGGCGATTGCCGGCGCGGAGTTGATCGACGTAGCGCTGCGACAAGACGGCGCGCAACCAGGTGGAGAGTTTGCTGCGGCCGTGAAAATAGGAGAACAGCGGTTTGCGGCGCGCGCCTGCGGCGTTCGGAAGGCCGTAGAGATCGGCGTAGAGCGAATCGGCCAGTTCGCGCGCGCGTTCGGCATCGCGCGGCGCGCCGATGATGGCGCGCGCGGCGGCGTAGAGCGGCTCGCGATAGTGCGCGACGAAATAATCCCAGGCTTCGGAGTGACCAGCGGCGCAGGCGGCGGCGAGCGCCAAATCTTCGAGGCGAAGTGTTTTGAGATAGCGTTCGATTTCGGCTGGACCGGAGGAGGAATCGCCGAAGTGGCGCGCGGCGCTTGAGTGCAAACATTCCGTGAAGCGTTCGAGATCGAGGCCCCAGCGGGCGGCGCCGGATTGCGCGTGGAGCGAGGCGGCGAGCGCGGGCGGGATGTGCGGGCGCGCGCGATCAGTTCGATGGGGGATATTGGCTGGCGTCATTATTAATTCGCTCGGACGGCGCGATTCGTTGGCGCGCTTATTATCGTGCCGCGTCCGAAAGATTGTGTCGCCCCTACGGGGCTTTGGCGAAATCGCGATCCGTACCCAGGGCTTCCGCCCTGGGCCAAAATGTGCCGCCTCTATGGGGCTTCAACCGGGCACAGGGCGTGGGCGTCAGCGGAACGCGCATCCTTATATGTCTACAAAGACTGTTTGTCACCAAAGACCCCGCACGTAAGTCCGACGTGCGGGGCACCCGCGAATTCTTGCCCCGATATGGGCGTCAGCGGAAAGCGCATCCTTATATGGTATGTCCCCAAAGACCCCACACGTAATACCGACGTGTGGGGCACCGACGAATTTTTGCCCCGTATGGGCGTTAGCGGAGCGCCAACGGAAAACTAGATGACGGGCGCGGGCGCAGCGTTGTTTTAACTGTTGGATCATAGCGCGGGGCGAGAAAAACGTGGCGATGGTTCCATGAGGCGCGGGACTGGGAGTATGATGCGTCTCGTGCGAGGCAATACGAAACCCGCGCGGCCTAGAATCCGTCTCTCCATATTAGTGCAGTCTTTCCTGTTGGGGACTTTCGCCTGGGGATACTCCGCAGAATATCGAGGTAGCCGTGATGTCTGAGAATTGCGATCCGGAAACTAAACCCGGCTGGTTGACGAGACGCGAGCTGATCAAGGGCGTGATTGCGGCCGGGGCGGCGTCCTCGGCGAGCTACCTTTTTCGGGGCAGCTTGCAGCGAGTGTTTGCGTCGGCGCCGGGATCGGTGGAGCGGCTGATCATTTTGAATGTGAACGGGCAGCAGAGGCCCGTGGACGTGATGAAGCAGGAGACGCTGGCGATGACTCTGCGCTATAAGCTGGGCCTGACGGGAACGAAAATTGGGTGCGACCGCGCGGAGTGCGGGTGCTGCACGGTGCTGATCGACGATGTGCCGCACTATTCGTGCTCGGTGCTGACGCATACCGCTCGAGGCAAGAAAATTCAGACCATCGAAGGGCTGGCGAGCGCGGATGGCACGCTGCATCCGGTGCAGCAGGGAGTGGTGGAGGAGCAGGGATTCCAGTGCGCGTTCTGCATGTCGGGCTTCATCATGGCCACGGTGGGATTTCTGAAGGTGAATCCGAATCCGACGCGCGCGGAACTTGCGCACGGGATTTCGGGCAATCTTTGCCGCTGCCAGGACTACGAGAAAATTCTGAATGCGTTCATGCGCGGGGCCGAGCTTTCGCGGGGAGTGCACAATGCGTAGAGCTACGGATTCTGGTTCAACGTCGAATTCAACGCCCGATACGAAGGCGGCTGCGCCGATCGATACTGAAAAGCTGCTGGTGACGGCCGACACTCCTCCGGACAAGACGAGACTCGTTGGGCAAAACTACGTCACTCCCGATCTGATCGCGAAAGTCACCGGAAGATCGAAATACGCGGAGGATTATCGCGCGGACGGAATGTTGTTTACGAAGCTGCTGCTGAGCCCGTATCCGCACGCGCGCGTCACCGGCATCGACGCGTCGGAGGCGCTGAGGATGCCGGGCGTGCGCGGCATGATCACCATGGACGATCTGCCGGCGCCGGCCGATTCGTATACGGACCTGGGCGCGCTGATCAAGGCCAATCTGCGCGGGGAACGCGGTCTGGCGATGGAGCCGATTTATCAGGGCGAGCCGATTCTGGCGGTGGCGGCCGTCGATGAACTGACCGCCGCGGACGCGATCGAGAAAATTAAGGTTACGTTCGAGCCGCTGCCGTTCGTGCTCGATCCGTTCGATAGTTTGCGGCCGGGCGGACCGAACGCGCGGACCGACGGAAACACATGGATGCGCGCGCCCGCGCCGCCGCCCGCGAATGGAGGCAGACCGGCGGGTCCGCCGCCGCTTACCGTGGCCGAAATCAAATGGACTGACGAAGAGTTCAAGGATTACGCGCAAGGCAAGATGCCGATGGGCAAGCCGACCGACCAGTGGACATACGGCGATCTGGACGCGGGATTCAAAAACGCGGCGCTGGTTCTGGATGAATCGTTCGTGACGCCGGACACGAGCCATCAGTGCATGGAGACGCGCACGGCGATGGCTTACTGGCAGGGCGGAAAATTATTTCTGTGTGGCGGCACGCAAAGCACGGTGCAGACCGTGCCGGCGATCGCGCGCTGGATGAACATGAGCGCGGACGACGTGGTGCTGATCAGCGAATACACCGGCGGCGGATTCGGGAGCAAGGCGAGCGGAAACATTCAGATGATTATCCCGGCGATTTTGTCGCGAAAATGCAACGCGCCGGTGATGATGCGCGTGAGCCGCGAGGAGGAACATTATATCGGCAAGGCGCGGCCGAGCATTACGGGGCGCATCAAGGTGGGCTTCGCGGCGGATGGTCGCATCACGGCGCTCGATATGTATTCGGTGTGCGATAACGGGCCTTACGATCAGGTGGGCGACGCGGGAATGTCCGGACGCATCGTTTCGCTGCTCTATCAGCCGCCGGCCATGCGCTGGCGCGGGATTTCTGTGCTGACGAACACGCCGCCGCGCGGAGCGCAAAGTTCGCCGGGTGGGATACAGGGAATCACTTTGATGGAGCCGATTCTGGCGAAGGCGGCGCGGCAGTTGAATCTGGATCAAGTGGCGATACACAGAATCAACGCGCCGGAAGGCAAGGCGGAATTCGGGCCGACTCCTCCGAACGGCGGGAAGCGATCGTATCCGACCAGTTGCTTCCTGAAGGATGCGTTCGATCGCGGCGCCGAGATGTTTAAATGGAACGATCGCAAGGCGCTGAGCGGGAAACGGAACGGGACAAAGGTGCGCGGCATCGGAGTCTCGAGCAGCACATTCGTCGCGGGCTCGCGCGGATACGATGGGCTTTTCGTGATTAAGCCCGACGGCATGATGTACATCCAATCGGGCATCGGGAATCTGGGGACGGAAAATTTTAGCGACGCTCACCGCGTGGCCGCCGAACTCGTGGGCATGCCGTGGGAAAAAGTGCAGCTGACGTGGGGAAACACCTCGAAGAATCTGCCGTGGAGCTGCGTATCCGGCGGCAGCCAGACGACGCACGCGATGACGCGCGCGGCGCACGCGGCCGGTATGGACGCCAAAACGAAATTGCAACAGATCGCCGCGAAGGATCACGGCGGGCGGCCGGAGGATTACGAAGTCGCGCACGAGCGCGTCTATCGCAAAGGCGGCGGCGCCGGCATGACGCTGGCTCAGGCCGCGCAGCGCGCGATTGCGCTGGGCGGCGTGTACGACGGCCATACTCTGCCGAGCGACATCAATAAGATGACCACGGCGTCGGCGACGGCGTTCGCAGGGCAAGGGCTGATGGGCGTGGCGCGCGACAATTATGGGCAGGATGGCCAATGCTTTTCGTTCGTGGCCACGTTCGCGGAAGTGGAGATCGACGTCGAAACGGGCGCGTACGAGATTCTGGATTTTTTGGCTGTAGCCGACGTGGGCACGGTGATTCACCCGAAGGCGCTGAGCGGACAAATACTTGGGCGATCCATGCTGGGGATCGGGCACGCCGTCGGGCAGAAATGGGTTTATGACAAGCATCTCGGTTGGGCGATGGCCAAGCGCTTTTACCAAAATAATCCGCCGACAATTTTGAACGCGCCGGTGAACATGCAATGGGCCGCGCTGAACATTCCGGATCCTGAAACGCCGGTGGGCGCGCGCGGCATTGGCGAGCCGCCGGTGGGCGGCGGATGCTGCGCGATTTTGAACGCGATTTCGGATGCGATTGGGGACGATATTTTCCGGCGCGCGCCGGTGCTGGCGGACATGATTTTGACTTCGCTAGAGGCCGGGAAGCCGGTGACCGAGCCGCTTGAGGCGCACATTTAGTTTTTCTGTCGAGAGAGATCAGGAGAACCGAAAATGGCAGTGATTCGCGATGTGATGCCGGACTTCGAGCTGTTCCAACCGGCCTCGATCGATGACGCGGTGACGTTGCTCGCGGAGTACGGCTCAGACGCGTGGGTGTTGGCCGGCGGACTGGATAGTTTCGATTGGCTGAAAGATCGCATCAAGCGTCCGAAGGTGGTGGTGGACCTGAGCCAGGTGCAGGAACTTCGCGGCGTGCGTGAGTTCGGCGGCGGCGTCGAAATCGGCGCGATGACGACGTTGACCGAAGTTGTGCGAAACCCGATCGTGATCAGCAAATTTAAACTGCTGGCCGATGCGGCCGAAGCTGCCGCGTCTCCGCAGATCCGCAACCAGGGCACGATCGGCGGCAACGTTTCACAGGACGCGCGATGCTGGTATTACCGCAGCGGATTTCCCTGCTATCGCGCCGGGGGAAATATTTGCTATGCGGATACGCCGGTGGGTATGAATCGCGAGCACGCTATTTTTGGAGCGGACCGCTGCGTGGCAGTCAGCCCGTCGGATTCGGCGCCGGCCATGGTTGCGCTCGAAGCACAGATGGTGATTCGCAGTTCGCGCGGCGAGCGCGTGGTGGATGCTGAAGATTATTTCACGAATCCCGGCATCGACATCACACGCATGACTGTGCTGCAGCCCGGCGAACTTCTTACCTCGATCCGCATTCCGGGCACATGGGCAAACACCGATTTCTACTTCGAGAAAGTTCGTGACCGTCCCGTGTGGAATTTTCCGCTGGTGAATGTTGCGTCGGCGAAAGTCTTAAACGGCGGCGTGATCGAGCGAATACGCATCGTGGTGAATGGCGTGGCGCCGCATCCGTGGCATCTGAAAGACGTGGAAGACGCCATCGCGGGCAAGCCGGCGAACGAAGAGACCGCCAGCATGGCGGGACAAATGGCGATCAAGGGCGCCGTGCCGCTGCGCTTCAATGGTTACAAATTGCCGCTGATGCGAAACCTGGTGAAACGCTCGATTCGCGGGACGATGGAGGCCTAGGTGCATTTCATTCAATGGGCGACGAACCCCTGGGGACAGAGCGTTCCGATTCACATTGCCTGGGTGCTGATCTGGGTGGCGGCGATTGCGGGTGTGGCGTTTTTGGTTGTGCATGCGATTTGGATCCGCTTTTTCGCGGCGCCCGAGGAATTCGCGAACACCACACTTTCCGCGGGCGCTCAAGCTGCGATACCCGAAAAAGTCAGAAGACATTCTCTGACCGCGCGTGTGTTTCACTGGGTCATGGCGGCGTCCATGCTTGTTCTGTTGTTCAGCGCGTTCCTTCCCAAGGTTGGCGTGCGGTTCGATTGGATCACGTATCACTGGATCGCCGGCCTCGTGCTGATTGCTTTGATCATCTTCCACATCTTTCACGCGACGTTCTTCATGGATTTCTGGTCGATTTGGCCGGATAAGATCGATATGGTCGACGCGAAGAACCGCGCGCTGCGCATGATGGGAAAATCCGCGCCGCTTCCGCGGAAATTTGCCAAGTATCCCTTCGAGAACAAGATGTATCACTTCGCGATTCTGGTTACGGGTCTCGCCGTGGCTGGCACCGGCGCGTGCATGCTGTTCCGGATTCACACCCCGTTTCTGACGCGCAATCCCTATTTGTTCAGCGATATGACCTGGGGATTGATGTACGTGTTGCACGGCCTCGCAGGGGTGGGATTGATCACGCTGATCACGACTCACATTTATTTCGCATTCCGCCCCGAGAAACTGGTCATCACCAAGTCGATGATTTTCGGCACGATGCCCCGCGAATATGTTCTTGAGCACCACGATCCCGCGCGATGGGAGGTCGCAGGGAATCCTCCTTCGGCGCCGGCGCCGTCGGAATCACCGCTGATCGATCCAGAACGCGGGACTGCCTGACATGGCGCTGGAAGATCTGGTCGAGCGCTGCGACGCTGTGGAGGAATGTTACGAGTTCATGCTTGCGTATGCCGCGCAGGGATTGACGCGCGATGCGGGCAGCGCGTCCGGAGAGCAACTCCGAAATTATCTGGGGCGCGCCGTGAAATCGCTCGCGGGCTTGCCGGGCGCATACGAGGCCGCCATCACGCAAGCCGGCCTCGAACCCGCCCAACGCCACCAAGAGTTTCTGGCGGTGCTTGATCGTGACTCGCGCGATGCTCTCGCGGCGATGGAATTGGTTTTGGGGCAGGCCAGCATCAGCTCGCAGCTCATCGATAATTTGAACGCTTCGATTCATCTTCGCGCCTTACTGACGGATCTTTTCCTTCTTGACGAAATTGCCAAACTGCACCAATCCGCAGGAGATCGAGCCATATCCGCCGAAACGTGACGATTCCGGATGAAGATTCTTCTGGTTGCGTGTGTTTTAATGATGAGTGCGTGCCAATCCGCCCCGGAAACGGCGCCGAAGCCTGCGGTAATGGGATGGAGTCCGGTCGCGGCGTGGTCGGGCCACGCGAACTACCAAACCGATTCCTTCAACATCGGGACCGGCCAGTGGCGCATCAAGTGGGAAGCCGACGCTGCGCAACCCTCGGCGCGCGCAAATTTTCGAGTGACGGTCCACAGCTCGATCAGTGGCCGCTTTGTCACGGTAGCCGTGGACCATCAGGGGCCCGGGAGCGGGATTGCGTACGTCTCGGAAGATCCGCGCGAATTTTTCCTGGTCGTCGAGTCAACCGGCGCCGATTGGAAAGTGGCCGTGGAAGAAGGCACGGTTGGAGAAGAAACAAAGTAGACCCTGACTCGGTGAGCGAGTTTACCCTTACATGTACACGTGCCGGCATTGCGAAGAGGAAATCAATCAGGCCACGGAGATTTGTCCGCACTGCGGCGCCGATCTGACGCTTGATCCGCCGGAGGAAGGCGCGAAGGCGCCACCGAGCCGTCGCAAACGCGTGATTCGCTGGATCGTGTTGCTGACGATTCTGTTTGGATCCCTGTGGAGTTTTTTGTGGTTTGTGATTTCGCCGCGAACCGGCCAGCCGACGCTGCAAGCCGAGGCGCAAGCGCTCGATACTTTGACCGAGGTGCAAGCAGCGCTCGCTTCGTATTCGCAAGCAATGTCCGGCGCGTATCCTTCCACGCTCGATCCATTGGGCGCGGCAGTGCGCGTGGCGGCGCAGCGCGCGCAGAGCTTGGGCTATCAGCTGCAATATGTGCCGGGGCCGCTGGCTTCCGATGGCTCGATACACAGTTATGCGCTGCAGGTTACGGCCGGCAACCACGGCTATCGCAGTTTCTACACGGATGAATCCGGCGCGGTGCGCGCGACGCGCGAAGAGCGAGCTGCCGTCTCATCTGATCCGCTGCTCGCTCCCGCTCACTAGCTTTCGGGCCGCGCTCCGCGACGCGCGAATTCGCCCGGTGTCGGGCGCGAATGCTATACTTCGCGTAGCAGCGCGCATCAAAATTCAACAATTTCGGCCACGGTCTCCGCGGAGAGGTGCTGGAGTGGCCGAACAGGGCTGCCTGCTAAGCAGTTACACCCCAAAAGGGTGTCGGGGGTTCGAATCCCCCCCTCTCCGCCATTTTTCGCGATCCCCCATATCTCCATTTAGTTCCGTCAATCAAAATTGGCGGGCTAGCGTGTTGACCAAGTACTAGAAATGTTCATCGCGCGTCGCGGTGATCACCGTTGCACCGAGATCTCGTACCAAGTGGTGACAGGTCTACCGAGTGGGATCTTCCAGGCATCGCCAAGTCGTCGTGCGTTGATGGCGGCACCGATAGGCTGCCCGGCGCCATCGATTGGATGAACCTGCACGGAACGCGCGCCCTCAAGGCCGCGTAGCGTGATGCTTCCCTCCACCTGCTCAATCAGCGAAGGCGAACCTCCCGAATTCGTCACCATGGTGCCCGCAATATTCCATCGTTGCCCGGTATTTTCGACGCGACCTCCTGCAACTAAGAGCAACTTAGATGCCCGCGCGATCGGTTTGCCGTCGATGGAACTGAGTTCAATCGCGCAAAAGGTGTTCTCGACTTGCGCGGCGAGATTGCTGATGGACTTTCCATTCGCGCCGACAAATCCGATCAGCGCTTGAGATCGGGGCGTGTCGACGGTCACTAGCCCGGTCTGCCGCGAAGACTTGTACCAGACAAGCTGCTTGGTATCGGAGACGATCGGATCGGGTGCCGCAGCTCTAGGAAAACTTTGCGTTGCGGGACCGCCGAGCGACGAAATGCGAACTTCGTGTTCGAGTGGAAGGTAGAGCGGGAATCCGAAAGTGAAGTAAGGTCGATCGGTCGCAGGAAGAATCATACTGTCAAAAACCTGATCCGCTGTGTAGGAACGTTCCACCACGCTGCGCGCCTTTTCGACGTCGCCGCGAAGAAACACCAGCGCGCCCGCGGCAAGTTCCGGCATTTTGACCGGGTCAAATCCGATGTCAAACGCGCCGGCGACGTATGGCTTCCAGGCGGGATCGAGTTTCGGCTCGAAGGTGTAAAACATGATTGCGTCCCAGTCCTGAAACGCGCCATAGGCGGCGAGGATTGGGATGCCTTCGATGTCATAATCGTTCGGAAAGGGATTGTTGACTTCGCTTACGGTGTAAGGTTTGCCGGCGATCGCGGAGCGCGAAAGGTCGACCACCGTGGAGTCGAACGGATCGTTGAGCATGGACGATCTGTGGACGTAATAGTGGGGATGCTCCCAGTAATCGTGGCCATCGATTACGTCCATCGACAAAGTGGCCCGCAGAAGAGGATAGCCGCTAGTCAAATGATAAAAATCGGCTGTGGCGATCACCAACGACTTCGAGCCAAGTGTCTGCTGTAAGTAATTTTTCATGTCTGCAAAATAATCGTGTTGCAGGTCGTCATAGAACTCCGCCTCTGCGTGAAGGCGTTCCGGCGGAGCCACAGCTTCGGGCGGAATCGGACCCGTATACGAAACTTGAGGCTGGATGAGCGGCACAGGCGAATTGTCTCCCTGCACACCTACAGCCGAGCGCAGTTCTGCAACTTGTTCAGGGCTGCGGTGCCGCGTAAGCCACTGGTTGTAAAGGTCAGTCAGTTCCTGTAGATAAAACGGCGAAGGAGCGCGGAAACCGATGTCGATCGCGTTTTCATTGTTGATCTCGATCAGCGCGACGCCAGGGTCTTCCGTGTATTTGAGTTTGGTGTAAGGGTTCAGATGCCCCAGGAGTTGTCGAGCGTAATCTTTCTGCAGTTCGATCAGGCGCCGATCGTATAGCGACGTTCCTTTCGCGCCTTGGCTCAGCAAATCAGCGTCCTGCACGCCGTCGGCAGCGTTGAACGGGCGCGCGACGAGAAGATTGAAATCGATATAGATGCCACGCTTCTCAAGCTGGGCGATGAAGTAGTCTTCGCGGTCGAACGCCTCGGCGTCGAGAGCCTGAGTATCCTGGCGACGGCTATCGATTAGCCCGCGAGGCGTAAGAAAATCGAGAAACTGAAAGCGAACGCAATTCACGCCGAAGCGTGCCAGCGTCTCGGCCCAGAACGCAGCGTCTTGGAGGGGCGGAATTTGTTGCGAGTCCCTGCCCCAACCCGTGATATTGACCCCCCACAAGCGAACGCGCTGCCCGTCTGCCGTCGCCAAGTGGCCATCCTCCACTTGGATAAACCCATGCTTTCCGGCTGGAGCGTCGAGCAAGAACGACACATCCACCGGCGACGGGGAAAGCGTGGCTCGGCGATGTTCCATCGTGAATGGCACCATGCCGTCCGTCGTTTGCGCCGCGAGCAGTCGGCCACCTCCGATCACGCAGATCAAGAGCGCGAAAATCGTGACACAAATTTTCATAGTTTCCTCTTCCGGGAATCGTGAACGCTTCTGACAAAGCGGTCGGAGCCAAGGTCGTGAGCGAGTTCTCGAACTCGAGAGTAGACGGTGCATCGGCCTGGCGACGTTCGTGATCATGGATACCGATACAGTTGCACGCGGCGAATTGTTGGGTCGCCTGCAGGGAACGAGACGCCTTCACCCGAAGAATTCTGGGAAGCCAATACCGACAAGTCGTAGAGTAGCTGAGTGTCGTCACCGTTGAGCCAGCGCCCGCCGATCCAGCGGTCCCGGCTGAACGTGCCTTCTTCGACCTTTGCAAGTCCGATCACAGGCGGCCCGGGAGTGTCTGGTGTGAACGTGACTTGAATATCGGTCCCGGCGATTACGAATTCGTCGGCGCCGCTTTGGAATACAAGCCCATATCCGCGGTCAGGCAGCACAGTTGATTTGCGCGTGACGCGCAATGCGAAATGTAGTGTGTAGCCGCCGAGGGAGACGTCTTGAGTCGGCCGGTCCGCCGAAAGCCAAACGCCGTCAATTGTTCCGCTCGCTTGGTGCTCAAGGATCATCGGCGCGATTTCGGCAAGGAAACCGTAGGCCTTGGCAATGGGTCCGGTCGCATCATCCTGATCTTCAATGTCGTATGCGGAGTAACCGATGGACCCGAACCCCACGGCGTAGAAGGCGTTGGCGGCGCCACCCGGGCCGGCGAGCGACTCCGGCACCCACGGTGGATTGCCGTTGCGACTGTAACGACCCAAAAGGCCGGGAAAATCAGTGAAGTAGATGTCAGGCGCCAAGATGTCAATGTTGGGCGCAGCGGCCTGCCAGACGTCATGCACCTGCGCGACCGCGCCGCCGCTCGGATAGTCCCCGGGAATTTTGTCCTGGGGCTTGACGAGCGCAGTATTGATGAACATCGGGAGCGGAAGTTCGGCCTTGCCCGTGCCAGCAACGAAGTTGATATAGCGCGCGTAGTTCCACGCCATGAAGATTTCGTCGGTGGCGGGACCCGGCCCGAATACCTGCTGCCACGTGCCGGAATTTTTCGCACCGGCTTCTTCCCAAATCTTGCGAAACTCGGGTAAGAGTGTGTCTCTGTGTGCGCCGAGGTAGTCCATCAACTGCCGAGGCACGGGCTGGGCGAATGCTTGATTGGCCGCGGGACAATGATCACGCGTATCCGATATCACGCCGACTTCGTTTTCAACCTGCAGGAACAGGACCGTGTGTTGCTCTGAGTCCACTTCGCGAAGGTGGCGCAGCAACGCGGCGAACGCGCGGGCGTCGGCATCGCGATTGGATTCGCTAAAGGTGGAGAGAACGCCGAGAAGGTTTCCGCTGTTGTTCTGGACAAGCGGAAACCGGACGGGATCCTTCCGCACCCACACCGGAGCGTAGCTTGAGACGCCGTTCTTCCAGCTTCCAAACCAGAGCAGAACCAAGCGCAAATTGTTGCCGCGCGCATCGCGAAGGAGCGCGTCGAGCACGCTGAAATCGAAGTGTTCTTCCTCTGGCTCGATCTGCTGCCATGTAACAGGCGCGAGCACCGTATTGAGCTGAGCGGCGGCGAGCTTGGGCCAGATGGGTTTCATATAATCGACGCTGGACGTCGCCGAATTTCGCACCTCCCCACCGAGCACAAGATAAGGCTTGCCGTCCACGATGAGCTGCGTGGCGGCACCCATCTTTTGCAAATGGGGAAGGGTGCTGACTTCCGCGGGCTGCTGTGCCGCGACAGATAGCGACCCCACCAGCATCGCCGTACACACGGCGGTCAACATGCACCGAGCTGTTTGATTCAGCTTCACTGGTTTGCTCCTAGACTCGCAAACTGGTTCGCTCGCTGAGGACATGGCTCCGCATAGTAGGCGGAAATTCGATCGGTATTTGAACAGAAGAACTGGGGTGCTCCTCCGACGGCATGAAGAGCACCCCAGCAATTAGAAAACCTCAGAACACAAACTTCGCGGAGACCCAGACCTGCCGCGCACCCGAGCTGACAGCCGAAGCGTTGCTTCCGCTGGAGCCCAACGTAGATGTGATTTCTCCAAAGGTGCCGTTGTTCGACGTGCAGCAGGATGAATTGGGATTGGCGAAATGGGGCGTGTTCGTGAGACTGAATGCCTGCAGCTCAAGCAGCAGGCTCATTTGCTCACGAATCGGGAATGCGCGGGAGACGCTCATGTCCAGGTTGAAGATGCCCGGCCCGCGGAATTCATCTCTGCCCGAATTCCCGAATGCACCAGGTGTGGGATTGGTCATCGTGGCTGCAGGAAAACAATAGGGGGAAGGAAGCGCTGTGGAAGCGCCGCATACCGCCACTTGCGCGAACGCCGCGGTGTTGAAGTATGTGCACGACGGAGACCCGGAAACGCATGGCGGGCCATTGGGTGTCGAGCCAATGTTGCCGTATATCGCGACGTTAGGCAGGATCTGATTGGCCAGCTGAGTGCTGGCGGCCGCATTCAAAGTGTTCGAGGCGCCGGTGACGGTAAAGGGCATGCCGCTCGTTTTGGTCAGTACCTCGTTGAGCTGCCAGCCGCCCAAAATAGCGGACGCAGCGCCATGTCTCATCCAGTGGCCGTTTTTGCCGAAGGGCGAAGGCTCGACGCCGACGATTTCCAGGTTGTTGGTTTGGTCAAATCCAGCATCCGCCCGGTTTCGGGAAAAGTAATTGGGCTGTGGGAAGAGGAACGACCCATCATCGTTGTCGCCATTTATGTTATTGATCGCCTTGGAGTACGCGTAGTTGATGGCAAAGAATCCACCGTTTCCGATCCGGTGGCTTAGCTGCGTCTGCAAGGCGTTGTAGCTGGCCGTACCATAGGGGCCTTGAATGGTGATGGCTCCCCAATTCGTTGCGCCCGGCCCAAATAGATTCGGGAGCAACGCGTTCTCAGCCTCCGCTGTACCACTGGTACCCGCACCCGGTTCGGAGTAATTGAGGGCAAGGTCTGCCTGTAGACGAATTCCAAGAGTACGAACATAGGCCACGTTCCAGTTAAAGCCGGCCCCCAGTTCGCGCTGCACGGTTAGATTGAAGGATTCGATGTAGCCTCGGTTGTAGTTCTGCGGGAACGTAAACGTTGTATCGGTGTTGGGGAGAGTAATCGAGCCCGAGCTAATGTTGGGCCCGACCAGCGGCACAGGGAGACCGACGGGAACTCCTGTATATACTCCGATCGTGCAGGTAGTCGTACAAACTATCGGCGAACCCGCCGCGGGAAGCGAAAGGACTCCGGATGGCGAATAATTATTGCCGGCAATCTGATTTTCACTGACATCCGACGGGAATACGTCTCGTATATCTCTGAAGTTCGAGGGGTCAATGCTCATTCCGTAGCCCGCACGAATCACCGTCTTGGGCGTCAATCGATAAGCCAGACCGAAGCGGGGAGCAAACTGTGGGGTTGTTTTGACGCCGTCCAAGAGCGGCGTGGAGCCCATGCCGCCGATGGCAATCTGGCCGGTCGCGGGATTGAACAGGGGAACTCCAAAAGGAGATCCTTCGTAATTTGCGTGCGTCACGAAGGGATAGTATTCCCATCGAATTCCATAAGTGATGGTCAACTTTTGGTTTACCTGCCACTGATCCCGTGCGTATAGCGACCATACTGACTCGCGCTCGGTATTCGGGTCGAATTCCTCACCTGTCTTGCCCTGCGAGTTCGGCAATCCGAGTAGGAAATCGGCCCACGTATTGAAGGCATTGGACGTCGTGCCACCCTGAGACGTCAAATCGCCATTAAACGTGAACGCCCCGCGGGGGCCGAAAGATCCCTGCGGTTGGAAGTGGTTGAGTGCCCAGTGTACGCGCTCGAAACCAAACCGGAGCGCATGGGTGTGCCTTTGCCAACTTAGGTTCACGTCGCTCACGTATTGGTTGTCCCTGAACAGGAAGGGGTTCGAAGAGGTAGGGTCTCCGGCCCCGCCAGCTTGGCTAAAAATACCGTTGTTGGTAAAGAACGAGGGGAATCCACCTTCGAGACTCGTGGTGCCGTTTGTGTTAGGGATTCCGAACTGTTGCCCGTAGTTCGTGCCGAGGTCAAGATTTAGCGCGCTGAGTCGTTGCCGGGTATATCCAAAGTTTCCGTCCAGGATAACGGCTGGCGAGAAGGCGTAAGTGCCGCCGAGTCCCACAACCTGAATCCGACCGGCCGCATTCCCCTGTTGGCCGCCATTGGTGGCTCCGCCACCGGCGACTCCGAGGTCCGGCGGGTCGAGAATGTCGCTGCCCGATTCGCTATAGCGCCCAAAGAGCGTGGACCTGCTGTTGGGAAGGTATGTGAACTTCGTGTCTATGTCGTTCCGGGTGTAATTGCCGTCTGCGTCATTCTCGTAGTTGTTGCCACCGCCCAGCGTAAACTGCTGGAAATCCAGACCCGCCGGCACTGAGAGATATTTCAGGTAATCGAGCACCGCAGGATTGATGTCCATGTTCGGAATGGTATTACCGGGAAATTGCGTGCGGCCAGTTCCGTTGGCGATGCCGGTCCATGGCTCATAGATTGGCGTGGCGGCCGGGAATGTGACGCCAGTGGCGCTCGAGCTGCCGGTGGCCGCGGTACACGAGGCCGAACTGATGCCGTAGGGGGCCGGAAAGAGGCAAAGGCCCGGGACCTCCTGGAGTAGGGAAGCGTTTTGCCTTTGTACGGTACGCTCGTAATCTCCGAAGAAAAATAGTTTATTCCGCTTGATCGGGCCGCCCACGTTGGCAGCGATCTGGTTGTTGATGTTCTTTTTTATATCGCCGCACCCGACGATGGAAACCGACGGCACGCAGTTGGGGCCGGAATATTCATTGACTTGCGTAAAGTAGGGCAGAGCCGTCATATGCTGGTCGTTGTGGCTGTAAAAGGCGCCGCCGTGGAACTGATTTGTGCCGGACTTGATCGTTACGTTGATGGCCGCGCCGCCCGCCATGCCTTGCTCGGCGTCGAATGCATCGGTGACGACGTTTACGGTCTCAATCGAATCCGGAGGCGGCACATACGCCACGTTCGCCGGTAGGTAGTTGTAAACATCGGTCATGCCGTCGATCCTCATGGTATTGCCCTGGTCGGACTGACCGTTGACGTAAGAAGTCATCGCGCGCTGTGGATTCGCTCCGGCAGAATTTTGTTCTGTCGGCGTGCTGAAACCAGGGATGACCTTGTACAAAATCTGGAAATTTCGTCCTTGCGAAGAGTTCAACGGCAGGTTGGACAACTCCGTCGTATTCAAGTCCGTGTGAACGTCGGCCCGATCCGCCTGGAGCACGGGAGCCGTCGCGGTAACGGTGACGGTATCGGTCGTTCCGGACACCGCCAGCACCGTGTCTGCCCGGACCACGTTGTTGGCTTCGACTCTTAGCCCGTTCTCAACCGAAGTTCCAAAGCCGGTGGCCGTGATCGTCAATTTGTACACGCCCGGCGTGAGGTCTGTGAACTCAAAAACGCCGTGGTCATCAGTCTTGGTGTCAGTTGCAAGTCCAGTGCCGGAATTCGTCGTCTCGACCGAGGCATTCGCCACAACGGCGCCGGTTTGGTCAGTTACGTTCCCCGTGAGGTCACCGTACAGCACTTGCGCTGAGCCCGTATTGACACACACCATCAGAATCGCCATCAAGAAACCTGCCGCAATTCCCAAGGGCAGTTTTCTTCCCCATCCAAACGAGGTATATCCGTGAAGTTTTCTCAACATGGAGCCCCCTAGTCGAAAGTTCGGACCACACCCGCGATGGGAGCCCATGTAGCATGAGTTCAAGCGGCCGAAGAAGTTAGACAACCGTTAAATAACGTTAAGAATTCGGAGAACGAGGGGTGAGTAAGGTGAGCGGTACCGCACAAGATGAGGAATTCACGCTAATGCGTGGCCCTGATCGTGAGGATCGCGCGACTCGTCGAGGCACGAATAAAATCCGGTCCCGGCGAAAACCTCCGGGCAATCTGGTCTCCAAATTTGAGTTATACTCCCCCCACTGCGAGCGATTCGGATCGGGGCGGCACGCTTTTCGGGGTGGGTTGTGGAATCCACGATTAACAAATTCGAAGCCGAACGCGCCGAATTGGACTCCGTCCTCAGTTCGGAGACATTTGGTCGGGCCGGCAATCTGGCCAAGACCCTGAACTTTATCTGCGAGAAATATTTCGAGGGGTCGACCGAAGACGTTAGGGAATACGACATCGCGGTTCACGCCCTGGGTCGCTCCAAGGATTTCGATCCTCAAATCGACACAGTCGTCCGAGTGACGGTACACTTTCTTCGAAAGCGTCTGGAACAATATTATCGGACCGAAGGCGCGGGGCACGAAGTTCAGATCCACGTCCGCACCGGCCGCTATTCCCCTAGATTCGTCCGCAAGGCCGATCGGGAGACCCAAAAACTCGAGCTCGGGTTACGAGAGCCTAGTGAGGCCGAGGCAATCCCTTCGGTTTCCTCTGCAGCTTCCGAATTTCAGCGGGCAACTTTGGGCGACGAAGCGTCAGAGCCCGCCGCAAACCCAAGCAAAGAAAATTTGGGATCAGCCGTTCTTGAGCCGGCCGCCGAGAAATGGCGTCGCAGCGGAATCTGGAGGTTTGTCGCCGTAATCCTCGTATCTCTTTGCGTCATCGCCGCCGCAACGTCCTACACGCGCATCCATGCTCGAAAAAGCAGTATCCCCGTCCGATCCGAAGCCCCGCTTCCATTGCCCACCGATGCCTCCGGAGACACCGTCCGCGCACTCGTCGGAGAAGGCCGCGCAGCCTACATAGATGGCGCCGGACGAACCTGGACTAGCGACACCGCCTGCTCAGGAGGAAGTACTGTTTCGGTCCCGTATCGCGCAATTGGGGGTACGCAGGACCCGCAGATCTTTCTCGGGGAGCGCCTCGGTCTGTTCCAGTGCGCATACCCCGTATCGACGGGAACTTACGAAGTACACCTTTTGTTTTCCGAAACTTCAAACCTTGAGGAAAGCGCACGCATCGTTGCTCTCTCGGTGAACCGCGGTCCATCGACTCGCTTGGATGTAGTGTTCGATACTGGCGGCGATAACATCGAGACGGAGAAGATTCTGACGGACGTTCACCCCGACCAGGACGGCAAGATTCACATCGATTCCACATCAGTCGATTCCTACCTGAATGCCGTCGAGATTCTGCCGGGTACCGAGAATCGAATGTTGCCGCTGAGGATCTACACAGGACACACTCCGTACCGCGATTCCGGGGGCAATCTCTGGCTTCCCAATCGATACTTCTTCGGTGGACGCGTGAGCCAGTTTGAGGCGAATACGACGGGGTTGGCGGATGGTCCCCTTTACGCCACCCCGTGGGTCGGGAATTTCCACTACGTGATACCGGTCGCGCACGGAGAAACGTACAGGGTGCGGCTCCATTTTAGAGAGTCCCTCTTCACGGCGCCGGGCAGCCGAGTTTTCGACGTGTGGTGCAACGGAACCGCGATACTTAAGGATTTCGATATTTTTCGGGAGGCTGGTTCAGAACCCATGACGCGGACCTTTTCTTACGTAGAGCCCACGAAGCAGGACAAAATCGAGATATTTTTCGTGCCCGGGGTCAGCTACCCATTGGTGGATGCCATCGAAGTGATCCCGGAACCGGACACGTACTGACATTCTCTTTCTGCAACGCGACCTCCCTAATTCACCACTCCCGGTTAGTCGGATTACCGGCCAAGTGCCCGCGACAGGTCGATCTTGCTTCATAGTGAGCGACCCCGGGCGTACTCGGACACTATCGTCCGTCGAGCAGGCATTCAGCGATCGGGCTACTGCGGGCTACCGTTTTTCGCCACTTTTGGGGTTTCGAAGGGCTTTGCCGGACCTTGTGCGGCTTCACACGTAAAATTTGAAACGTCTTGCCAGTAAAGGAGATCCCGGCGTTTTGCCGCGTAAAATGAAACGTCCGCCGACGGTGGGGTTTAGCTCCCCCCCTCTCCGCCATCCAGTCTTGATTTTTCTCCAGCTGGCTTATGATTTGCGCGAAAGCAATAATTTGCCGGCCACAGTGCGAGGAGTTGTCGCGGGCAAGCCGGCTTCTCAGAACCAATCCCGCGGCGGAACCGGGATCGCTGCCGGTCAGACGCTCATCTGGGTACAGTTGCGCAAGGTGAAGGTTGGTGGTTTCGGACGTGGTGTTACTGGGGGAAGTCGCGCCTCATGATTCCACAGCAATCTCTCGCCCGGCGCTCAGGTCGTTTCAAAACCACGCGAGCGCAGCGGCAAGCAAACGCATAAGTCTTGATAAAATCTAACATTAGACATAATCTAAATAAGCCATGGACGCTGCGGCAATTAAACAGGCCTTCGACGGTAGCGGTTTGCGGTGCACGCCGCAGCGCTACGCTGTGATGGCATTCTTGATGGATCACAACAGCCATCCCACGGCTGCAGAAATCCTCGAAGCCGTGAATCGTGTGGACCCACGGTCTTCCAGGGCTACGACTTATAACAATCTGCGAGACCTTGTGCAGGCAGGTTTGGTGCGCGAAGTGGCCGTCGAGGGGCGCTCGGCGCGATTCGATGCGAAAGGCGTGCGGCATCACCACTTCATCTGCGACCGCTGCGATAATGTTGAGGACATAGAGTGGCGCGCCGTGCCCAGGCCCGGCTCGCGCTCGCTCGGTAAGCGGGTTCTTCGCGAATGCGAACTGATTTTCCGGGGACTCTGCACAAAGTGCGCGCTCCGCGACGCGCTTCCCGTTCGACGCCGCAGGAGTGCGGATACCCGATGAACGGCGGGCGTCGGCAAAACGCGGCAGGCGATGGCGCGAATGGAAAAACCAAGATGGTTTTGCATTTCATCGCAGACATTTTGGACTATTACAAAGGGGGATGAACTCGTGGGAAAAAAAGTCGCCAAGGAGGAACAAAACATGTCCACCGAATCCAAGTGCCCGGTAATCGGCGGCGCTGGCAGACATCCGGCCATGACGAATGCGGACTGGTGGCCAAATCAGCTGAACCTGAAGATCCTTCATCAACATTCCCCTCTGTCCGATCCGATGGACAAGGGATTCGACTACGCGGAAGAATTCAAGAGCCTCAAGCTGAGTGCGGTGATCAAGGATCTGCATGCCTTGATGACCGACTCGCAGGATTGGTGGCCGGCCGACTTTGGCCACTATGGGCCACTCTTCATTCGTATGGCGTGGCACAGCGCAGGTACGTACCGCATCGGCGACGGCCGCGGCGGGGCGGGATCCGGACAGCAGCGCTTCGCGCCCATCAACAGTTGGCCGGACAACGTCAGCCTGGACAAGGCGCGACGCCTGCTGTGGCCGATCAAGCAAAAGTACGGTCGAAAAATTTCCTGGGCCGACCTCATGATTCTGGCAGGCAACGTCGCCCTGGAGTCGATGGGCTTTAAAACGTTCGGTTTCGGCGGCGGGCGCGAGGACGCCTGGGAGCCGGACGAGGCCGTCTATTGGGGTTCGGAAACCACCTGGCTGGGCGGCGACAAGCGCTACGGCAAGGGAAAGCCCGGCGACGGTGAGGGCGTGATCGTGGCCGACGAGGAGCTGCATGGCAGCGAGAGAGCTCGCACCGACAACCCCGGGCGCAATCTGGAGAATCCGCTCGCCGCAGTGCAGATGGGCCTGATCTACGTGAACCCCGAAGGCCCGGACGGCTATCCGGATCCGGCCGCTTCGGCCCACGATATCCGCGAGACCTTCAGCCGTATGGCCATGAATGACGAAGAAACCGTTGCGCTGATTGCGGGCGGCCACACCTTCGGCAAGACCCACGGCGCCGCCGCTGCGTCCCACGTGGGGCCTGAGCCTGAAGCCGCCAGCATCGAAGAGCAGGGCCTCGGTTGGAAGAACAGCTTTGGCACCGGCAAGGGCGGCGATGCGATCACCAGCGGCCTGGAGGTTATCTGGACCAAGACTCCTACGAAGTGGAGCAACAACTTCTTTGCGAACCTGTTCGGGTACGAATGGGAACTGACCAAGAGCCCGGCCGGCGCGAACCAATGGAAGCCGAAGGGTGACGCAGCTGCCGGTACGGTGCCGGACCCGCACGACCCGTCGAAGCGTCGCACGCCGTCCATGCTGACAACGGACATCGCCCTGCGCGTGGACCCCGCCTACGAAAAGGTTTCAAGGCGGTTCTACGAGCATCCGGATCAATTCGCAGACGCGTTTGCGCGGGCGTGGTTCAAGCTGACGCACCGCGACATGGGGCCGATCTCGCGGTACCTCGGCCCGCTTGTTCCGACGGAGCCCCAGCTGTGGCAAGACCCTGTTCCCGCGGTGGGTCATAAACTGATCGGGGAGAAGGAGATTACTGGTCTGAAAGCAAAGATCCTCAAATCCGGACTGTCGATCTCCCAACTTGTCACAACTGCCTGGGCATCGGCGGCGTCGTTCCGCGGCTCCGACAAACGCGGTGGAGCGAACGGGGCGCGCATTCGCCTCGCACCACAAAAGGATTGGGAAGTGAATCAGCCAACCGAACTGGCGAAGGTTCTGAAGAAGCTGGAAGCGATCCAAAAGGATTTCAACAGCTCGAAATCGGGCGGGAAGAAGGTCTCGCTTGCTGATCTGATCGTTCTGGGCGGCTGCGCGGCCGTCGAGGAAGCTGCGAAAAAAGCCGGACACAAGCTGAAAATTCCTTTCCGGCCGGGGCGCACGGATGCTTCGCAGGAGCAGACGGACGTGCACTCATTCGCCGTAATGGAACCGATCGCGGACGGATTCCGCAACTACCTCCGGAACGGACACCAAGTGCCGGCGGAGGAGTTGCTGGTGGATCGGGCGCAGTTGCTGACGCTAACCGCCCCCGAGATGACAGTACTGATCGGCGGCCTGCGCGCCCTCGATGCTAACTTCGGGCATTCCAAACACGGCGTCTTCACCAAGCGGCCCGAGACGCTGACGAATGATTTCTTCGTCAACCTACTCGACATGGATACGAAGTGGGAGCCCTCCTCTACATCCGAAGGCGTGTATGAGGGGCGTGATCGCGCGACGGGCAAAATCAAATGGATCGGCACTCGTGTCGATCTTGTGTTCGGTTCGAACTCCCAGCTCCGGGCAATCGCTGAAGTCTATGCAAGTAGCGACTCGAAGGAGGCGTTTGTGAAGGACTTCGCGGCTGCGTGGGATAAGGTGATGAATCTGGATCGCTACGACCTTGCGTGAGCTCTTCGGAAGATGCGAGCTGCCGACTTGGAACTGACCCGCGTTCCTGTTGTTCGAACCTGTGTGCATGGCAGCCAAACCTGAAGCAGGCACCAAGTAATCTACCTTTTTTCAGAGGGTATGATTAGCCCTGCGACCCCAGCGCTTGCCAGGGACAGGCCCGCGCAGGCCAACATTAATATTCGGAATCCAAAAACGAACGCTTGAGAAATTGAGTTGCGGATCAGCGCTGCGGTAGCGGAATCCAAATTGGAGGGCAGGTCAAGGCCGGCGAGCTTGATCGCATTGGACCGAACATACTGAAAGACGCCTGGCGGAAACCATCCGGCGGCGAGACTGCGATTCAAACTAAAACTGAATAATTTCACCATCACGATTCCGACGAGGGCAATGGCAAGCACCGCTGCGATCCGGGCGACGGCGTTATTCGTTCCCGATGCGGCGCCAGAACGGTCCTGATCTACGGAGCTCATGACCACTGTGGTGAGAGGAGCCACAGTGACGGCCATTCCAATACCGAGAACGACGAACGCAGGGAAGAATCCTTTCCAATAGTTGACCCCGACACCGGGCACGGCGAAGAGAATGAAACCGGTCGCTGCGATGAGCGGCCCGACGATCAGCGGCGCTCGGGACCCGAAACGCGTGACCAGTCCGCCTGACCACCGCGAAAGAAAAAACATCAGCAGAATGAGCGGGAGTGCGGCAGCGCCGGTGCGAGTGGTCGAATATCCCTGCACCTGGATAAAGTCCATCGGAAACAGGAAAAAGAAGATTCCAAGCGCGGCATAAAGGAATAGTGTGAGCAGGTTTGCGCCGCTGAAACTGCGGGACTCGAACAGTGTGAGCGGAACCATCGGTGAAGCCACCGTGCCCTCCACGAATGCGAATCCAAGCAGACAGGCGAAGCCGGCAACCAGGCTTCCGATAACCAGAGGTTGAGCCCAACCGAGATTTGCGGACTCGATAAAGCCATAGACCACTCCACCCAGCCCGGCTGTGGCGAGCGAGGCTCCCAGCCAATCGATGCGTCCGGCGGCGCGTTCCCGACTTTCAGGAATATGCCATAGCGAAATCACGATCACTGCGGCCGCAACTGGAACGTTAATGAAAAACGCCCAGCGCCAGGAAGCATGTTGAATCAGCCATCCACCCAGAACAGGTCCGATCGCCGTGGTGATTGCGGTGAAGCCAGACCAGGTACCGATCGCTCGTCCTCGGGTTTTCTCATCGAACGATGCACTGATAATCGACAGACTGCCGGGCACGAGGAACGCGGCACCCAGGCCTTGCACGCTGCGCGCGATAACCAGCTGCTGAATGCTCGACGCAAGACCGCAAGCGATCGAAGCAGCCGCAAAAATGACCACACCAACTAAGAACATCGATCGGCGGCCTAACAAGTCTCCGAGAGAACCGCCGACCAGAATCAGGGCTCCAAGGAACAATCCGTACGACTCGACGACCCATTGCATTCCGACAACGGTTGCATGCAGATTTGATTGCAGCGCAGGTAGAGCGACGTTAACGACAGTGCTGTCGATAAACGCCATGCTGGAACCGAGAATGGTCGCTGCGAGGATCCAACGACCGGCTTGCGGTGCGCATGGGACGTCAGCATTCCCAGATCCGACAACGGCTACGTCGCATGGCGGCTTCATGGTGGTTGCGGATGTATTGTCGCCCGGATTCCGCACAACCATCGAAATTGTTTAGTGTTGCCATTCAGGCGACCGTTAATCGCTAATGGGCGCGCGAATTTGCAACGATTCCCTAGATCGGTGAAGTGGGGATTTTACCCAGGGAAGGGCTTTTGAGCAGAATCGATGCCACTTGGGGAGAAAACACCAGCCACGTATTCGTCCGATAATCCGACTAATCAGGAGTTAGACGCTTCGACGCGGTGTAGACTCTGGGGTGATCGAAGAAACAGCACGACTTGACGAGTCGTGCGCTCCGATTCCGCTAAAGCATTTAGCTTCTTGGCAAATTGAAAGACTCAAGATGAACGATCAACAAAAGAAGGAACGGGATTCTGGAGCGCGAGATCAAGAGATCCGTGCGGCGCTGGATCAGCATTGGGCAGCGTCCGATCCTAACGATTTTGAAAGCGAACACCGCATATATCACGAGGACGCGGTGCTGGACTACCCGCAGTCAGGCAAGCGAACTCGCGGTCGAAGCAACCTACAGAACCAACGCGCTAGTCAGCCGAGCAAAAAGCGGTTCACCGTCCGACAAATCATCGGCGGCGGCGATCTTTGGGTCACGGAATTGATCATCACCTATGACGGCAAGCCGTCCTACACCGTCAGCATCGTGGAGTTCACAGGCGACAAGGTTGCGCACGAAACACAATACTATGCGGATCCACTTCCGGCTCCCGCTTGGCGCGCTCAATGGGTCGAACGGATGAACACATAATCTCGAGGCGCCAGAATTCGCCAACGACGCTGCCATTTGCGGTTTGCTGCATAATTGTCGACAAGAAAGATTAACGCCGGATCCCCGCTGAATGCTGATGAACGCGGTTACCAGAGAAGTCGAACGGTATGAATTGGGGGATCGTTAAAGCACATCCTCCGATGGAGGGACAACAGATGGATTGGAAACGGTTGGTCCAGTTTGCGCTACTGGGTAGCGGCGATTTGGAACAATATGCCATCCTGCTGGTGCGCGTTTCGATCGGCGTATTCTTCGCCATCACCGGGGCAAACAAATTGTTTGTCGCCGGCAGCAAGCAAACGATGTACGAAACGCTCGTTAATGCCAAAGTCCCGTTTCCCCGCGTGATGACTTATTTCGTGTCGGGTGTCGAGTTCGTTGGCGGATTATTGCTGGCCGTGGGGTTTCTTTCGAGCCTGGCCTGCGTGGCTTTATTGGTCGATATGATTGTCGCCATCCTGACCGCCAAGCTTTCCGCCATGCCTAAAGGACTTTCGCCTCTTAACTGGCTCGACGATTTCCTCTACCTTCCGGAAGTACTGTACGTGCTGTTTTTTATCTGGCTGATCTGCTCCGGTCCGGGAAAGCTAAGTGTCGATTACTGGCTGGCCGGCAAGTTACTGAGGTGATCGACACAAGCAGCGACATGGACTCATAGGAGGAATCGAATCATGCGTTCTGACATTGTACCCGGAGGAATTTTCCCCGACTACGAACTGCCCGATCACGCAGACACACGGCGCAAACTCAGCGAACTCCAGGGCGACGACCCGCTGATCCTCACGCTTGCGCGCGGCCACTACTGCCCGAAGGAGCATCAGCAGCATCTGGAGCTCGCCGCGTTCTACCCGAAGATCGCCGTGGCGTACACTAAGATCGCGACGATCTCGACCGACGATCACCACACGACTCAAGAGTTTCGCGCGTCGATCGGTGCCCAGTGGCCTTTCCTCTCCGACCCTGAGCGAAAAGTTCAGAAGGATCTCGACATCCAGGAGTACACCGACCCCGAACACAATCCGATGATTCCGTACACGCTCGTGCTCAAGCCGCGCCTCGTGATCTACAGCATCTACAACGGCTATTGGTTTTGGGGCCGCCCGTCGATCGCGGACCTCTGGCATGATCTGCGCATTGTGACGAGCGAAATCCGTCCCGACTGGGATCTGAGCACGCCTGGACTCCGCGAGGCCTGGAATGCGGGCGACTTGTCGCGCTTCCACGGCTGGGATAAGCGTGGCGCCGCGAAGGCGCCCTCTGCAGGACAGAAAGAATCGGGACAGAAAGAATAACGATGACTTCCAGCGATGAACGCTGCGCTTGCGCCGGGCGCTTTTCTTGAGGCAGACGTAATTCCAGAATGTTGAACGGAGGAATCATGAGCATCGCAACCGGCGCCTCCCCCATTCAGCCCGAACCGGGACTCCTCGGACAAACTATCGTGGTGATCGGCGGCACATCCGGCATCGGACTCGAAACGGCCCGGCGAGCGCGCGCGGAAGGAGCCAAGCTGATTCTCGCGGCGCGAAATCCGGAGCACTTGGAAAACGCCTCCCGCGAACTCGGCCCTCTAAGCACCGCGGCGTTCGACGCCACCAACTTCGATCAACTCAAAATCTTCTTCGACGGACTTCCGGCACCGATCGACCACGTGCTGGTCACCGGCCCCGGTCCCTACTACTCAACGCTAGCGGACCTCGACGTCGAAAAGGCGCGCCGCGACGTGGACGCCCATCTATTTCTGCCGATGCAGGTCGCTCGGTTCGCCGCCAAGAAGGTTCGCGCGGGAGGGACGTTACTGTTCATGGGCGGAACGGGCGGTCGCGCGCCGACCGCGGGCGCAGTCATCACTGCGCTTACTGCCGCTATGCCAGCGCTCACCAAGGCGCTCGCGCTCGAGGTGGCTCCGGTCCGAGTCAATTTGATCGCCGCCGGCTTCGTGGACACTCCGCTCTCAGCGTCCCTGCTCGGCGACCAATTGGGCGCGCGGCGCGCGCAACTGCGCGCGACACTCCCGATCCGCCGCGTGGTCGGCCCAGCGGACATCGCAGCGCTCGCCGTCCACCTCATGATGAACACGGCCGTCACCGGAGCAACGTACGACATCGACGGCGGCCAGCAGCTCGTCTAGGAGTGAGCCGGTGACGAACGCAACCCGTTCGGGCTGCGATAGATCCTTACAAGCGGGATTTCCGGACTGTCGGTAATCACGTCCAAACTAACCTCTCGTCTCAGCCGATACAGCAAATCATGTATCTGCCCAGCGCTCGCGCGGCGCCTGCCCTTAGAGACACTTTGTACGCGAACTCGGGCCATTTATCGATTGAGCTCAATACATGTTCTTACGGATGCCAATCTCCATGCCGCGCGTGACACCCTCGGGAAGGGGACGCACAAATGGCCTCGCGAATTCTGGTAGCAGACGACCACGAAATGGTGAGAAGGGGAATTCGCTCGCTTCTAGAGGCGCGTCACCGCGACGTCCAAGTGTTAGAGGCTGCCGATGGCAGAGAAGCGGTCGAGAAAACGATAGATTTAAAACCGGATCTGGTGATTTTGGATCTTTCCATGCCGCTACTTGACGGCCTCAGCGCCGCGAGGGAAATAAGAAAAGTGGCGGCCACTACGCCAATTCTGATCTTGACCTTCGAGAAGACCGGCGTGCTCACAGAGTTGGCGCAAAGTATCGGAGTCTGCGGGTACATCACCAAGAGCGAAGACAGCGATACCCTCCTACGGGCGATCGATGCCGCGATTGGCATCCAGACCACCGTAGATTCCGACGGAGACGACGCATACGGATCTCGAACAGCAGGGGTTCGGGAGAACCGACAAGCGTCAAGGAAAGATGATCCTTCGCGCTTGCGTGCAGAGACCGTACGAAGCCCGACGCTGCGCGTTCTCCTTCTCCACAGCGATATTGCATGCAGAAAACGGTGCCTTGAAGAACTTACGGGAGCGCAACCGCATATCGAACCCGACGTCGCTCTAACCTTCGAGCAATTCACCGAACGACTGAATTCAATACACTACGACGTCGCTGTTGCCGAATATCCAATCCCAAGACCGTGGGGAGCGCCGACGGTGAATCTTTCACCTGGATCCCGCGGACATGTTCCGCTAATTCTTCTGACTCACCAAATGAAACGGATCATCGCGGCCGACCTGATCACGGGTGGTGCCGCCGATTGCGTTGAGATCGATGATCTCGGACAGCTTCCCATCGCGATTCGCCGAGCGCTTAAAGAAAATGCTTTGCACGGGGAGCGCAATCGGGTCGAGCAAAAACTGCAACATACTGAGGCGCACTACCGCGCTCTGACTGGGAATCTCGCATTCGGAATTTGCCGCTGCGGCATGGACGGCCAGTTTGTCGATGCGAATCCAGCGCTGGTGAGAATGCTCGGTTACTCCTCAAAAGAGGAACTCTTGAAGATGAGCCTTGCCACCGACATCATTAACGACTCGTCCGCGCGGGCGCGGCTACTGGGCGAGGTGGGCGAGAACGGTCGCGTCGATCTGCTGGAAGCCGTTTGGAGCCGGAAAAACGGAATACGACTCAGGGTTCGTCTTAGCGGTCGGGAAATCAGAGGCGCTGAAGGCCACAAAGAAGGCTACGAAATTATTGTTCAGGATGTGACCAAACAGCGCGAGCTCGAAGAGAACCTGCGGCGGCAAGCATCTCGAGACCCGCTGACTGGTCTGGCCAATTACCGCTATCTCCTTGGAGTGCTGGGCAGCGAAATTCGGCGGTTCAGCCGCACCGGCCGAGAATTCGCTCTCTTGCTGTTCGATTTGGACAGGTTGAAACAACTCAACGATCGTTACGGGCATTTGACCGGCAGCGAAGCACTCTGTCGAGTAGCCGATGTCTTAGGTGCGGGGTGTCGAAATATCGATACCGCTGCGCGTTTTGGAGGAGATGAGTTTGCGGTAGTGCTGCCTGAAACAGGGAGAGAAGCGGCCAAATTGGTCGCTCAGCGTCTGTGCGACAACTTGACGAATGACGGGAGGAACCCCCAATTGTCTATGAGCGCGGGCGTTGCTATCTATCCCACGGATGGCGAGACGATCGAAACACTGTTGGTTGCCGCGGACAGAGAGTTGTACGGAAAAAAGTCCAAGGCTCACCAAGCGGCGCGCGTCGGGCATTGACGCAAGTTCCAATCATCGCGCCTGCGCTCGACGCTTGAGAGTCGTGGCGCATCATTAGTTCCCCGCGTCAGGCTCTGCAATACTTCCAGTTAGACAGTCAAGTTTTAGATCGGGTGTGTCACTCTGAACCAGACCGTGTCCTAAGGTAGCTGGGACCGGTTACTGCAGGAAAGTGTGTATTGAGGAGTTGCCGGCAATCATCTCTCATTAGAGGGTGGCGAGGCCCGAATTGGGGGCAGGAGTGAATGAAACGAGTCCGCGCCGGAAACACTCGTATTCCGGACCCCGACTAGTCGCAGAACTGCACTGCAAATGATGAAAGCGAATTGCTAAGTGACTCGACGATGATTCTCCATCCCATTGCTCTCGTTTGCGCTCTTGCGACGGTCTCAGTCGCTACGACCGTAGATCGCGGCGGAATCATCTCGACCATCGGCGAATTGGCCATCGACTTTTTTGAATGGTTCGGAAACGTGACCCTGTTCTGCGGCCGGCTGCTTCGCGCAGCTTTCGCTCCGCCCTATGAATTTCGTGAGTTCTTTCACCAATTTGACGAGCTGGGTTCGAAATCTGCGCCCTTGGTGGCGCTCGCTGGCGCCGCGACTGGCGTGGTCCTTACGCTCTCAACGCGCGACAGCCTCATCCGCTTCGGCGCGAAAGGATTTCTCCCGGCCGTCGTGGTCTTCTCGATTATCAAGGAGAGCGGGCCCATCATCACGGCGCTCGTGGTAAGCGGGCGCGCGGCCGCGGGCATCGGCTCAGAACTCGCCGCAATGAAAGTCTCCGAGCAGATCGATGCGATGGAGGCGTCCGCCGTCAACCCCTACAGGTATCTGGCGGCCACGCGCATCCTGGCGTGCATGCTGATGCTTCCGCTGCTTACACTGGTGAGCGATTTTTGCGGAATCTTCATGGGTTGGGTGGCCAACGTAGCCGCAGAACCCATATCTCTGCGCCTGTTCATTCACGATGGATTCAAAAGCGTCACGTTCAACGATTTTTTGCCTTCGACGCTTAAAACAATCATTTTCGGGCTGCTGATCGGCGTGATCGCCTGCTACCAGGGAATGCACGCGACTGGCGGCACGGAAGGAGTTGAGCGCGCGGCAACTAGTTCCGTGGTGCTCGCCTCGCTCTTCATCATTCTCGCGGATGTGATCCTCGTCCACTTGATCCTCGTATTCTTTCCGTGAAAGGCGCCGATGCCAAGCCAAGAGATCGAGAAAGACGACGACAAAAACTCGCGGCCGGTCCAGGTGAAGTCGCTCAGCAAATCCTTCGGCCGGCAGAAAGTGCTCAAAGGAATTGATCTGGAGGTCTGCGCCGGTCAGACACTGTCGGTTCTTGGACGCAGCGGAACAGGAAAGAGCGTCTTGCTCAAACTGATCATCGGCTTGCAGAAGCCGGATTCCGGGACAATCTTTGTAAATGGAGAAGAGGTTACAAAACTGCCGGTGAAGGAATTGAACAAGGTCCGAAAAAAAGTCGGCTTCTTATTTCAGCAAGCAGCGCTCTACGATTCGATGACCGTCGAGGAAAACGTCGCGTTTCCGTTGCGTCGTCACACCCAGCTGTCCGACGCCGACCGCAAGAGCAAGGTTCGCGAACTCCTTGCAAGTGTCGGGATGGACGCAGACCTGCAAAAACTGCCCTCGGACATTTCCGGCGGAATGCAAAAGCGCGTGGGCCTGGCGCGCGCCCTGGCTCTGGATCCGGAGATCCTGCTGTTCGACGAGCCCACCGCCGGCCTCGATCCGATCACAGCGTCAGAGATCGACGAGCTGATCGTGAAATTGCAGAAAGAGCGCCATATCACCTCCGTCGTGGTGACCCACGATATCCATGGCGCGCGAACCATCTCCGATCGCCTGGCCCTGATGCGTGAGGGCCAAATTTTAATCGAAGGAACGTTTGACCACCTGCAGAAGAGCTGCGATCCCTTCGTCGTGCAGTTTCTAAAGGGATGTTAGGAAAAAATCATGTCCACAGCCTTTCGAGTTGGGGTCTTTGTTGTTCTCGCGCTCCTGTTCCTTTCCGTCGGCGTCTTCTTGATCGGAAATAAAGACGCACTTTTCTCCCCCACTTATGAATTGAAAGCGGAGTTCCAGAACGTCGACGGCCTCAACAATGGCGCCGAGGTTCGCGTCGGCGGAATCGACCAGGGCACTGTCACCTCGATATTTCTGCCTTCGCAACCGAACGGCAGCGTGACCGTTGTGATGAAGCTGCGCAGTTACACCCGCGATATCATCAAGAAGGATTCGCGCGCCTCCATTAGCACCGAAGGACTCCTCGGCGACAAGTTCGTCGATATCTCCTTTGGATCGATGAAAGCTCCGGGGGTTGCGAATGATGACGTCATTGCCAGCGATGAGCCGCAGGACATGTCTCAACAAGCTCATGCCATCGGCGACGAAGCCAGCCAGGCCATCGAGGCCTTTCGTGACGATGCAGTCGCGCTTCAGCACAATTTCTTGTTTCGCGGATTTTTCGACAAGCGGGGCTATGGCGATACGCAAGAATTGACGCAACATTCCATATCGCATCTCCCGGCTGCCAGGCCCATCAAGGAATTTGACTACGACGCGGGAGACATTTTCGACAAGCCCGACAACGCCGAGCTAAAAGACAAGAAACGGCTCGATGAAGCTGGAAACTATCTGGAGCAGAATCCGTTCGGCCTTGCGGTTATTGCCTCGTCGGTAGCAAAAGGCGATTCAGATCAGGATCATGTGCTCACCGAAGCTCGCGCGAAGGCCGCGCGCGATTACCTTGTCCAAACCTTCAATATCGACGACAAGCGCCTGAAGACCATCGGCCTTGGCAAAACCAAGGACGCTGACGATGCCTCAAAGCTCGACATCTTGGTTTACGCGGCAAACACTTCTACTGGGCCGGCGCAGGCGTCTTCGTCATCTGGCCCTTAGGCGAAAATCGTGTTGTTTGGGTATTTGACGTTTATTTATCTTAATAGGCCTACAATAAACGCGTCACACTGGCATCCTTCCGCCGTCGTCCTGCTCAAAAAAGGTTCGTTGCGAAATTTAACGGCCCTTCGCGACAAGTTGCCCATGTTCCGCACCGAGAATCCAGTCTGAATTACTTCGAATGGGTCCGTCCGAACTTCCTCTTATTCAGCCTGCTGCAGATCCTCTTGGCGCAAGTCAATCTGATGGGAGCCTCTCGCGTGCTGCTTGATGGTTGGAATCAGTCTGGCGGCGAGGTCAATCTTGTCCAGTAACGACAAAGCGCCAAAGGTGTCGGCGAGCGCCTTTGAATCGGCGTCGTTCCAGATGGAGATAGCGACTATTTTCGAACCAGCCAAGGACGATCTCACTTGTGACGGTTGCACGTCTTTTTCATCGCTCATGTGCAGGTCCATCACGATCACCTGGGGTCGCAGCTCGCGCGCCATCTGTATTGTTTGGAAGAAGGTAGTCGCTTCGGCGAGGAGTTGAATTTCAGGATCGCTCACGAGGAGACGTCGAATCGCGTTGCGCACTGGTTCATTGTCGTCTGCCAAAAGCACTTTGATGGACATTAGTGGTCCCTAAGGACGTACTTCACTACACCATATTAGCTCGTGGGTTTGTACGCCAACGTACCGATCGCGACTCCAGGCCGTCCACGTGCCATCGACCAATTATTTGACGACTCGGCCCAGCTGGCGGTCAACCGAAATCTCGCGCTTCGTCGCACATGGCTGTTTCCAATTGGCGTATGGGTCTTTCGGCGTCCCGCCCGCGCGGCATCGGCAATTCGCCCGGCGCAAACTAGCGCGAATATCGAATGATTTGGGCGCGCTTGGAAACGGTCGAAGGTAGCGATTTTTCGGCGAGGGCGCAAGGCCGGGAGGGTGTGTCGGTACGGCTATTCGGGGGCGCGGCTAATCGCTGTATCTGAACGAAAAGAATGAGTTTGTTTACGTTCAGGCTCCTGTCGACGTGTTCGGGTCGTCTAATTGCGGACGTCCCGATGGCTCTGCCTTAGTCCCTGCCAACGCTCGTCCCGGACGCCGCCAAATAAGATTTCAGCGCAGCGAGACTCGGCAAAGGTATGGCAAACCGCGACAGCAAGCAACGTCTGGCGAAGAGCTACGCTAGGGGCGCGCCACAGTGAGCAAGACGACGATCTCAAGGAGAACCACACCTAGGCCGGCGCTCGGGTAGAAGCCTCAGGCCCGGTTATGGGGCCATGCGGGAAACGAACCGACGAAGCCTCGAACAAAATCACTAACCAGACTGTAAGGAGAATTCGGCCTCCACTCGCTCTTCACATGCCTTACTTATTGGATGGCGACGGGAGAAGAAGAAAGGGGGAGCCGGCCCAGCCCTCGAATCCCAAAAGGATCCCTCGACACCCTTTTTCTTTTCTTCTCCCGCCGGCGCGATAATCCGAGAAGTCCGCAAACGAGGCAATACAGGCAAATCTTTAGACGACTTCGGGGTTTGCTGTAAGCCGCGATATTTTGCGATTCCCTCCCGTCTGGAATCTTGTTCTGTATCGCCGAGCGCCGTCGACCGCTGGCTAACTGCGTCGTGGAGCCCCCGTGAATGCGGCTCAACGCAAGGCTTCCAAGTTAACTCATTACAAGATCATGCTTCGCCGTCGTACAGGCTTTGCCGCATGGTCGGCCGCATCCATCGGCAATACCATGGAACTCGAAGCAAGCGATTTCGATGACGGTAGAGTTCCGAAACACCATCCGAGAGGAGAGACTTTCATGACCGAAAATAAAAAAACGGCGGTATTCGGAATCTATTCCACGCTCGCAGACGTAGACAACGCCACCTACTCTCTGTTGGATGCCGGCTTTTTCGCCCCGAGCATTTCGGTGCTTCTTCCGGAAAATATCGGCCCTCATCAGATTGGCACGGAAAAGGCCACAAAGGCGCTGGAAGGGGCCACCACGGGAGCAGGTTCGGGCGCTATCGTTGGGGGTGCGTTGGGTCTCTTGGCTGGGATCGGCGCGCTCGCGATTCCGGGTCTTGGTCCGCTGATCGCAGCGGGGCCTATCGTGGCGACGCTGGCAGGAATGGGCGCGGGCGGCGCGGTTGGCGGACTTACCGGAGCCCTGATCGGCTTGGGCATTCCAGAATATGAGGCCAAGCGCTATGAGGGGCATCTGCAAAAAGGGGCGATTCTGCTCTCGGTTCATTGCGACACGTCCGACGAAATCAAGCGAGCTAAAGACGTAATAAAGACGGCGGGCGCCCGAGACGTGTCATCGGCTGCTGAAGCGTCTGTCGACTCCGCACGATCGGATCAGTTGCTTCACGACACTGCGCGAGACCGCAAGCGATAGTTGTTCCAGGAGGAAGGAAGGCGGGAGGGGGTTCGTCCCGCGTTCTTTAGCCATGCTCGTGAGATTCAGGATTCGCCGTGAATTCGGCGTAGGAACAGAGAAAACCAATGAGTAGACGAAATCGATGGCCAGAAACAATCTCACTCTTTGTGCTCGGCGTCGCTGTAGGTGCCGCTGTGGGAATACTCTTTGGACCCAAATCCGGCGACAAATTGCGCAAAGCTATCACGGACGGTGTGCAGGGACGCTTGGGGTGGATTTAGTTATTGTGAAATCACGTGGAGATAGGCCATGGAACTTCGCATATTGGTTGTGGAAGATTCAGCCATAACTCGGCAGATGATCAGATCGATCGCGCAGCAGCGCGATTGGACGATCTGTGGCGAAGCGGAAGACGGTTGGGCAGGAATCGTTAAATTTAAGGCACTCAGGCCGGACGTTGTGGTTCTCGATTTTACAATGCCGGGCATCAACGGAATCGAAACAGCAAGGCGCATGTCAATGCTTGATCCTGATGTTCCGCTGATTCTTTTCACCATTCTTGACGAGGATGAACTAAATAAAGCCGCACGCGCGGCTGGAATATACGCTACCGTCTCGAAGATGCGGACGCCGGATTTGGTCGAGGCCATCAAATCCGCAGCGTCGCAGGGCGGCAAGCCCAATCAAGCCGTAGGATAGAGTGGCGTAGCAGCAACTCCCTTCGACGTTCTGCGCGTATCACCGGGATCAAGCTGCGCCGGCGGCAAAGGGCAGGTTCCAAGTCAATCAATCTGCTAAGGCTCGCTCGGGCCACCGTCTGCAGTCACTCCCTCGTGGACATCGCCGCCAGCCTGCGCCTGAGGACGCCAGCTCGCGCATTGCGTCCAAGCATCTAGTCTAGTTTCGTGATAACAGCGGGCGCCAGGATACGTGTGGGCGGCGCGCGCGGACAGTGCCGCAAATTCTTTACAAGTACCGGGGAACATCGTGCATTCACTCGCAGGCTCAAGCCGAAATCGACCTTCAAATCAATTCGCCTTGTATTCGCCATTTATATACAGCGATTGTGGTAGATGGTTGAGAACAGCTTTGTGGTATGAGATTCCCCTACTGGGAAATTCCGGCATCGTGCTGCTCAGCAAAAGCTCTGCCAGGTCGACAGATGTATGTGCGACGCGAACTTGTGTGATTGGGAGATAAGGCATGAAAAGACCTGATCAAACTGTTACCACTGCGAGCGCGACGATCGACTCCCCGCCAATTGCGAAGACCAATGGAAAGCGAGACGTGCCCTCCGACGTCTCGTTCGGCGATTTGGGCGTGATTCTTTCGAGCCTCCAAACTATGCGCGATGGGGATTTTTCTGTGCGCCTTCCCGGCAACTGGACCGGCTTGCAGGGAAAAATCGCAGACACATTCAACGAGATCGTCACGGCCAACCAACAAATGGCCAAAGAGCTGAAGCGTGTTGGACAGGTCGTCGGTAAGGAAGGAAGAACCCGCGAGCGAATGAGATTCGATCTTCCGAAAGCCGCCTGGGGAGAGATGGAGGTATCGGTTAACACACTCGTAGATGACCTGCTCCGCCCCACCACTGAGGTCACGCGCGCAATTGCCGCCGTTGCGAAGGGCAATCTGACGCAGACCGTGCAGCTCGATGTTGACGGGCGCCCACTCGAGGGCGAATTCCTTCGCTCGGCGACGATTGTAAACACCATGATTCAGCAGCTCGGCGTATTTACGTCGGAGGTTACGCGCGTCGCGCGCGAAGTCGGTACCGACGGAAAGCTGGGCGGCCAGGCGCAGGTGCCCGGCGTGGCCGGCACATGGAAAGACCTCACGGACTCCGTGAACTCCATGGCCAGCAACTTGACGGGACAGGTCCGCAACATCGCTGAAGTGGCAACCGCCGTGGCGAGCGGCGACCTGTCACGCAAGATCACGGTCGACGTCAGAGGCGAAATTTTGCAGCTCAAAGAAGCCATCAACACGATGGTGGATCAGTTGCGATCGTTCGCGTCGGAAGTCACGCGCGTGGCGCGCGAAGTCGGTACGGACGGCAAGCTCGGCGGACAAGCAGTTGTGCCCGGCGTGGCCGGAACCTGGAAGGATCTTACGGACTCTGTGAATGCCATGGCCGGAAACCTCACGGCGCAAGTGCGCAACATCGCGGAGGTCACCACGGCCGTGGCTCGCGGAGATCTATCGCGCAAGATCACCGTCGACGTGAAGGGCGAAATCCTCGAACTAAAAGACACCATCAACACCATGGTTGACCAGCTCAACGCGTTCGCAGGCGAAGTTACGCGCGTGGCGCGCGAAGTCGGCACAGAAGGCAAGTTGGGCGGTCAAGCGCAGGTCCCCGGCGTGGGCGGCACGTGGAAGGACCTCACGGACAACGTGAATTTCATGGCCAGCAACCTGACGGGCCAGGTTCGCAACATCGCCGAGGTCGCAACCGCGATCGCCAGAGGAGATCTCTCGCGGAAAATTACCGTCGACGTCCGCGGAGAAATTCTCGAGCTCAAAGAGACGTTGAATACCATGGTGGACCAGCTCAATCGATTCGCCGGCGAGGTGACGCGTGTGGCGCGCGAAGTCGGCAGTGAAGGGCGGCTCGGCGGCCAAGCCAACGTGCCCGGTGTCGCGGGAACGTGGAAGGATTTGACCGACTCGGTCAACTCAATGGCCAGAAACTTGACTGCGCAAGTGCGCAACATCGCCGAGGTTACGACGGCGGTGGCGCTCGGAGACTTGTCGCGCAAAATCACGGTCGACGTTAAAGGCGAGATCCTCGAACTGAAAAACACCATCAACACAATGGTTGACCAACTCAACGCGTTCGCCGGAGAAGTCACCCGCGTGGCTCGCGAGGTCGGCACCGAAGGCAAGCTGGGCGGCCAGGCACAAGTCCCCGGCGCCGGTACCTGGAAGGACTTGACCGACAACGTGAACTTCATGGCCAGTAACTTGACCGGCCAAGTCCGCAACATCGCCGAAGTCGCCACCGCCGTGGCACGCGGCGATTTGTCCCGCAAAATCACGGTCGACGTTAAGGGCGAAATCCTCGAACTCAAGGACACGCTGAACACCATGGTTGATCAGCTGCGCGCGTTCGCATCTGAAGTCACGCGCGTGGCGCGCGAAGTCGGTACCGACGGAAAGCTAGGTGGTCAGGCGCAGGTTCCAGGAGTGGCCGGAACCTGGAAGGATCTCACCGATTCTGTGAACTCGATGGCCAGCAACTTGACGGGCCAGGTCCGCAATATCGCTGAAGTCGCGACCGCCATCGCGAGCGGCGACCTCTCGAAGAAAATTACCGTGAACGTGAGCGGCGAGATTTTGCTTCTCAAAGAAACCATCAACACGATGGTGGACCAACTCAACGCGTTCGCCGGAGAAGTCACGCGCGTCGCGCGCGAGGTCGGCAGCGAAGGCCGCCTTGGTGGTCAAGCCAACGTGCCCGGCGTGGCCGGAACCTGGAAGGATCTCACGGACTCTGTCAACTCGATGGCCGGCAACTTGACGGGCCAGGTTCGTAACATCGCGGAGGTCACCACGGCCGTCGCGCGCGGCGACCTGTCGCGCAAAATCACGGTCGACGTGAAGGGCGAAATCCTTGAATTGAAGAACACGATTAACACCATGGTTGACCAGCTCAACGCCTTCGCCGGAGAAGTCACGCGCGTGGCTCGCGAAGTCGGCACCGAGGGGAAATTGGGTGGCCAGGCCGAAGTGCCCGGTGTCGGCGGAACGTGGAAAGACCTCACCGACAACGTAAATTTCATGGCCAGCAACTTGACCGGCCAGGTCCGCAACATCGCCGAAGTGGCGACGGCCATTGCCAGTGGCGACCTCTCGCGCAAAATCACGGTCGACGTTCGCGGAGAAATTCTCCAACTCAAAGAAACGCTCAACACGATGGTCGAACAGCTGCGTTCGTTCGCTGCTGAAGTCACGCGCGTTGCGCGCGAAGTCGGAAGCGAAGGGCGCCTCGGCGGTCAAGCCAACGTCACGGGCGTGGCCGGCACCTGGAAGGACCTGACCGATTCGGTCAACGCGATGGCTGGTAACCTGACCGGTCAGGTGCGCAACATCGCCGAAGTCACCACAGCCGTGGCTCGCGGCGACTTGTCCCGCAAAATCACGGTCGACGTGAAAGGCGAAATTCTCGAGCTCAAGAACACCATCAACACGATGGTCGACCAGCTCAACGCGTTCGCCGCCGAAGTCACGCGCGTGGCTCGCGAGGTCGGCACTGACGGTAAGTTGGGCGGTCAGGCGCAAGTTCCTGGCGTCGCCGGCACTTGGAAAGACCTCACCGACAACGTAAACGTGATGGCCGCAAACCTTACGGAACAGGTCCGGGGCATTGTGAAGGTCGTGACCGCCGTGGCAAACGGCGAGCTAACAAAAAAGCTCACGGTTCAGGCGAAGGGCGAAGTGGCCGCGCTCGCCGATACCATCAACAACATGACCGACACCCTGGCAACCTTCGCCGATCAGGTAACTACTGTGGCTCGTGAAGTCGGCGTGGAAGGTCGGCTCGGTGGCCAAGCGAACGTACCCGGCGCGGCCGGCACATGGAAGGATCTCACAGGCAACGTGAACCTCCTCGCCGACAACCTCACCAACCAGGTCCGCGCCATCGCGGAAGTCACCACCGCCGTGACCAAGGGCGACTTGACTCGTTCGATTCAAGTCGAGGCCAGCGGCGAAGTGGCGGAGCTGAAAGATTACATCAACACCATGATCGACAATCTCCGCCTCACGACCGACCGCAATAACGAACAGGACTGGTTGAAAACGAACCTCGCGCGGTTCACCGGAATGCTGCAGGGGCAACGAGATCTAGCAACCGTCGGCCGAATGCTTCTGTCCGAGCTCGCGCCGCTCGTCAGCGCTCAGCAAGGTGTGATCTATCAGATGGAGGACGAGGAAACCGGCAACATGGCCTTGCTCTCGGCCTTTGCCGATCGCGTGGAAGAAGGGCATCCCGATCAGTTGCGATCCGGCAGCGGCCTTGTCGGACAGTGCGCGGCCGAAAAGAGACGCATGCTCATTACCGATGTGCCGGCGCATGCGATCCCGATCCGCTCCGGATTGTTTGAAGCTGTCCCGCGGAACATCATTGTGCTCCCGGTTCTTTTTGAGGACAGGGTCAAGGCCGTCATCGAATTGGCATCGCTGAGCGTCTTCACCCCCTCCCATCTAGCGTTCCTCGAGCAGCTCACTTCCAGCATCGGTATCGTGCTAAACAGCATTGAAGCCACAATGCAGACGGAAGGCTTGCTGAAGCAGTCTCAACAGCTTGCCGCCGAGCTTCAAACCCAGCAAACCGAATTGCAGCAAACCAACGAGCAGCTTGCGCAAAAAGCCCAGCAGCTTGCCGAGCAGAACGTCGAAGTCGAGCGCAAGAACCAGGAAATTGAACAGGCCCGCAGAGCCGTCGAAGAAAAAGCCAAAGAATTGGCACTCACGTCCAAATACAAATCGGAGTTCCTGGCCAACATGTCACACGAGCTGCGCACACCGCTCAACAGCATTCTCGTGCTGGGCCAGCAACTCACCGACAATCCGGACGGCAATTTGACGCTCAAGCAAGTGGAGTTCGCTCGCACGATTCATGGCGCGGGAACCGATCTCTTGAATTTGATCACGGATATTCTGGATCTCTCGAAGATCGAATCCGGAACCGTCTCGGTCCAGGCGGAAGAAGTATTCTTCGCGAGCCTGCTTGATATGATCGCTCGCCCATTCCGTCACGAAGCTGAGGGTCGTCATCTCGATTTTGAAATTCAAACCGACCCGAGGCTCACCCGTAGTCTAGTCACCGACTCAAAGCGGTTGCAGCAAGTTCTCAAGAATCTGCTTTCCAACGCGCTCAAATTCACGGAACACGGAAGCGTTCGCTTGAGCGTGTACCCTGCCGAAAACGGCTGGAGCGAGAACCATCCGGTGCTCGGAAAGTTGGCCTCCGTGGTGGCCTTCGAGGTGTCGGACACCGGGATCGGAATACCGGTCGAAAAGCAGCGGCTTATCTTTGAGGCCTTCCAGCAAGCCGACGCGGGCACTAGCCGTAAGTACGGCGGCACGGGTCTCGGACTTGCGATCAGCCGCGAACTCGCCGGTTTGCTCGGAGGTGAAATTCAACTACGCAGCGCTCCAGGCAAGGGCAGCACCTTCACGCTCTACTTACCGCAAACTTACGTTGGACCGTCATCCGGAATTGCGACGGCCGACGCCAAGGCTACCTTTGTGTCCCCCGCGCTTCGACCCTCGAGCGTTACAGTATCGGAGCGTCCCAACGAACAGATTCCCGACGACCGCGAAACTCTAACGCAAGACGACGCTATCCTCCTGATTGTAGAGGACGATCCGCACTACGCGCGACTCCTCCGCGACCTGTCTCGCGACAAAGGCTTCAAGGTTCTCATCGCCACCCGAGGGACGGAAGCCTTGGAGCTGGCTCGCGAATTCCATCCCACCGCCATCTCGCTCGACGTGTTCTTGCCCGACATGTTGGGCTGGACCGTTCTGAATCATTTCAAGCAAGATCCCACGATGCGCCACATTCCGATTCAGATGTTGACTCTGGACGAAGACCGTCAGCATGGCTTGGCGAGCGGCGCATTCGCGTACGTGAACAAACCGACCTCGCCCGACGAACTGAACGCTGCGTTCGCACGCATCAAGGAATACACAGCGCCGCGCCGCAAACGTCTGCTCGTGGTCGAAGACGATCCGAGCGAGCAGCTCAGCATTACCGAACTTCTCGGATATAACGATATCGACGTTCAGGTCGCTGCAACTGGCGCCGAGGCGCTCGACTCCGTCACCAACGAGTCGTTCGATTGCGTAGTCCTCGATCTGCGCCTTCCCGACATGTCCGGCTTCGACGTGCTCGAGCGTTTCCGCGAAAACCCATCGCTGAGCAATTTGCCCGTTGTGGTGTTCACCGGGAAAGATTTGTCGCCCGAGGAAGACGCGCGTCTGCACATGCTCGCGCGCAGCGTCGTCGTCAAAGGTGTGGAATCGCCGGAAAGATTGCTCGATGAAACGGCGTTGTTCCTGCATCGCGTGGTCACCGACCTTCCGCCCGAAAAGCAAAAAATGCTTGAGCGCTTGCACAATTCCGATGAAGCGCTCGTCGGAAAGAAGGTACTGGTCGTCGACGACGACGTCCGGAACATTTTCGCGCTTAGCAGCGTCCTCGAGCGCCGTGGCATGACCGTACTCACCGCCGGCACGGGCCGCGAGGCTATCGCCACGCTCGAGTCGACTCCGGACGTGGCTATCGTGTTGATGGATATCATGATGCCAGAGATGGACGGATATGAAACGATGCAGGTGATTCGCCAGAATACGTCATTTCGGCGATTGCCCATCGTCGCCTTGACCGCCAAAGCCATGAAAGGCGATCGCGAAAAGTGCCTCGAAGCCGGCGCATCCGAATATCTGGCAAAGCCGGTCAATACCGAGCAACTGCTCTCGGCCCTTAGAATGTGGTTCCATCGGTAGAGGTCGCGGGCTCGATTTAGAGTTCGCCCCGAAAATGCTATCTTTGTTTGGTATGGCCTGATTGATGTCGCTGCGTGTGAAACTTATCTTCTTTTGATTCGATGAGAGGACAGATGAGCGACCACCAAAAGGTCAACATTCTCATGGTAGACGATCAGCCTGCCAAGCTGCTCAGCTATGAAGTCATGCTCAAGGAGCTGGACGAGAGTCTCATTAAAGCCCATTCCGCCCGGGAAGCCCTCGATCAGCTGCTCAGGACCGATATTGCGGTCGTTCTGATGGACGTCAGCATGCCGGAACTCGACGGTTTCGAGCTGGCTGGCATGATCCGCGAGCATCCGCGATTTCAGAAGACCGCGATCATTTTCATCTCCGCCGTGTACCTAACCGATATGGACCGCCTTAAAGGTTATGAGCGCGGGGCGGTGGATTACATATCCGTTCCAGTTGTTCCGGAGCTCTTGCGAGCGAAAGTTAGCGTGTTCGCGGACTTGCATCGCAAAACCCGGCAGATGGAAAGCTTGAATCGCGAACTGCGAAGTCTTTCGGCGCGCCTGATCGCGACTCAGGATGAGGAACGCCGGCGAATCGCTCGCGATTTGCACGATAGCGTCGGCCAATTAGTCGCCTCGCTCTCGATGAATAACGGACTGGCTTTGATGCAAGCCGAGAATCTCAGCCCTTCCGCTGCCAACGCGTTGCGGCAAAATTCCGACCTGGTTCAACAACTTTCCAAAGAGGTCCGCACCATCTCCCATCTGCTTCATCCGCCTCTTCTCGATGAAATTGGCCTGTTGCCTGCCATAAAAATGTATGCGGACGGGTTCGCCGAACGCAGCAACCTGAAAGTCACTGTGGAATTTTCGCCTGAGATCGGCCGCCTCGCTCCCAATGCGGAGATTTCGGTATTTCGGATCGTGCAAGAATGTTTGACCAACGTTTATCGCCACTCAGGAAGCGAAACGGCGCACATCAGAATTCATCCCGACGAGAAGAATGTGCTTACGATTCAGGTCATTGACCACGGCAAGGGAATGCCGAAGCGGCAGCTCATCTCCATGTCTCTGGGAAGGAACGACGGCGTTGGCCTGAGCGGCATGCGGGAACGGGTAAGAGAGCTTGGGGGTGTGCTTGACATACAATCCGACGAAAATGGCACTACGGTCACGGCTGCATTTCCGGTCACCTCAGAGGCGGCAGTTGGTGCGTGACGCCTGCGGTCGGTAAATACATCTCGTTCGACCCGCGCATCCAAGATCGGCGCTGGCTGAATTGTGGGCGAGTGACTGGGAGGATTTTTCGGGTGCGCACGCGGTTTCTACTTGTTGACGACAATCGTGTTGTACGGCAAGGTCTCCGCACTGTGCTCCAAGCGAATCCCGATTGGGAAATTTGCGGCGAGGCAAATACCGGTTTGGCCGCCGTGGACCTCTTCAAAGAATTGCATCCCAACGTCGTGATCGTGGATTTCAAAATGCCGGGAATAAATGGCGTTGAGACTGCGCGCCGCATGTTGGAATTTGCTCCCGCCGTGCCGATTGCAATGTTTACCGAGCACGCGAGCCCCGAATTGGAGAAGCACGCGCTCGATGCCGGCATTCGGAAAGTTGTCTCGAAGATTGACGCGTTTCCGATGGTTGGCATTATCGAGGCGCTCCTTGGGTCGGACGGAACGGAGTCCAGCATCGAGGAACCGATTAAGAATTAAGCGCCGCTTGGTCCCGTGGAGCACTATTAAAACTAGGGATCATCACGTCGCCGTAAATCGCGAAATAGAGAATTCGGATTCCCCGCTCGTTCGCTGTTCGGCCACTGTTCCATTTTGTCGCAAGTGCTCTTTGCCTGTTACGACGGAACATAGAGGCGAGGCGCGACTTGAGCGATCCGTCTCCGAGCGCGTGCCCGATGGTGCAGTCCCGCCGGTCTCAGGAAACCGGGCCGGATTGATGGCTGTGCGCCGAGGGTCCGCATTTTGCTTCTCTCACATTGGCCGGCAGGTGAGGACGGCCTCGGGGTGACCGACGCAGCGGGATTTCGCCTCATTGCGTAACCCGTACCCGGTTCAGATGGACCGCTCCGGCCCGGTGTATGGCAAATCAGCTTTGCTCGGCATGACACCACTCGCGACGATTTGCCGCACGAAAAACATTGTCTCTCAACGATTGAGCGGGTGCTGTCCACGCTGACAAAGGAGGACATTTCCAGCAAGGTCCGGGCCGAACTTCTCGAACTTGCTCTCGACATATGGCCGCAGCCGTGGCAGGCTGCCGTTGTGCATGCTCTTCGGGCTGGCGATGAACGTGTGTTATCGGGCAACTATGCCCCTAAGATGACTTGAAGCCACATCAGCCACCAAGGAGACTAACGATGAGCATTATCGATAAGGCGCTAGAAGCAAACCGCAATTATGCAAAAAACTACAATCCACCGCCCGGGAACCGTCCGTTCCCCAAAATCGTAGACGTAACCTGCATGGATCCTCGCCTCTCAGACCTCCCTGGAATTCTGGGTTTGCCGCAAGCCGATATCGACGTTATCCGGACCGGCGGACCCGCGGTAACAGACGATGTTCTCGCAGAGCTTATTGTTTCCAACCGCGTACTTGGAACCACGGAGATACTGCTTCTCAACCACACCGGCTGTGGGTTTACCACATTCACCGACGCCGGGCTGAACGCGAAGCTGAGCGCTTCTACCGGTGACGCGTCGCCCGCTCCCGTGCGTTTCTTCTCTTTCAGCGACCCCGACCAGAACACGCGCGAACAGATCAAGAAGGTCAGATCGCATCCCTGGATCTCAAAAGATGTCCCCGTGCGAGGATTTATCTTCGACGTGCACACCGGTCTGCTTCGCGAAGTGCAGCCAATCGCGCAGCAGACTGCTTCTGCTTGAGAGAGTCCGGGCTTGCGAGTTAGCCGGCCGCGCAGACAGGATCAGGGCATTCCATCGCGATCCGCGCTTCATCTCGCTCACGAAGTCCGGCGGCTATCGCGGGCCAACTTGCCGAGCGATGCGGCTGAACTGGCCAGATATCTCATCGGAAAAACCATTGTGCACAAGATCGGGCGAATCAGAATCAGCGGCCGTATTGTCGAGACAGAGGCTTACCCACCCGGCGATCGAAGTGGGCATGCCTATCATGGACGAACGGCCAGAAACCAATCCCTATTCCTGCACAGGGGATTTGCCTACGTGTACTTCATCTATGGGACGTCATACATGCTCAACGTGACGGCTGACGAGCCGGGGGTTGGTGCCGGAGTGCTGCTGCGCGCCGTCGAGCCTCTCGAAGGAATCAACCTGATGAAGCGGCTCCGAAAGACCGACAATCTCAGAGATTTGGCGAGAGGGCCAGGGCGCCTTGCGGCCGCATTTCAAATCGACCAGCGATTGGACGGAGTTGACCTGTGTGCAGACGGTCCGCTTTGGCTTGGGACTGCGGTTCGAGAGACCTCGCGCATCAGCACAACTGTGCGCATCGGCATCACACGTGAAGTGCACCGGCCGCTGCGCTTTTTTGAGGCGGGCAGTCCGTTTGTTAGCGGCCCCTCAGCGCGAACGATGCGTCGTCGTCGCACTTTGCTTCAAGTTCGACCGCGACGTCCAAGTCATTGAGCCGCTCCGCTTTGCACAGATAGCTGCCGAATCCGACTGATGACGCTCCTCCAGACCCCGTCAGGCGGGGACTACTTGGTATTCTCGAGGGTCGTTTTGACACTCGCGAGAGTATCTTGAAGATTCGTAACTGATCGGCCCACGGCGACCTTGCGAATCACGGATCCCTTGACGCCCGTCAGGCCCGCCTGCTCGGAACCCATGGCCATGATCAGGTAGAAGCCGGGGTGAGCTGCCGGACATGCTCCCCGAGGAATGCGTCACCCTCGATCGTTGCGAAGGTTTGCTCGGGATCAGGCCGCATATCGACGGCTCCGCACGGCAAGTGGTCGGGATGTGTGTCCAGAATTTCGTCAGGCGAGGCCTCCAAGTGAGCGACCTTCCCGCGGCGAGCCGTGGGCGCCGCGTTAATTACGATGCGCGTGAGCCAAGTGGAAAACGTCAGGCGTGGGATTTGCGCTCCACGAGCAGCAAGTGCTCGCACGCGAGAATTGTTTCTCCATGTTGATTGATCGCTTGGCAGGATTCGACCACGATGCCGTGCGCGGGACGCTTGGGATCGTCGCGCTTTTCCTTGATCGCAACGACCACGTGAATCGTGTCTCCGATAAATACCGGCTTGATGAATCGAAGGCGATCGTAGCCGTACGACATCGCGCGCGGATTGATGGCGCCCGCCGTCAATCCCACGGCGATGCTAAACACCAGTGTGCCGTGGGCCATGCGCTGACCGAAAGGCTGCTTGCTGCACCATTCCGCGTCCATGTGGTGCGGGAAAAAATCGCCGGTTTGTCCGGCGTGCAGCACGATGTCGGTTTCTGTAATGGTTCGCCCGGCGGTTTCGCGCCGCGCGTTGACCGTGTAATCCTCGAAATACTGTTCGCTCAGCATGCGTGTGTCCGCTCCGGGCGCCAACCACTCTAGCGCACCGGCCGGCCCCCGGCTTGATCTTTAATTGACAATTGCTTCCATAAAATTTAGATTTACTGGTAAAATCGCCGAACTGAGAGTTTATCAAATAGGGTGAGTCCGGGCTAATTCGAGATTCGTGTTGGTTACGGTTCAAACGCGCGCCGCCGTCAAACAGGGGCGCGTTCGGTTTTGAGGCCAGATGAGCGTCGACCGGGTCGTTCGACTGCGTGGCACTGCGTGGTGTCACACTCGGGGTTTTCTCCCGATGGTGGCGACGGCGCAAAGGTTTGCCGAGGCGCATCCCGGCTTCGAAATAGAATGGGATGCCAGATCGTTGCAGGAATTCGCCGACTCCTCGATTGCGGAGTTGGCGCGGCAGTACGACTTGATGGTCATCGACCATCCCTCCATCGGACAAGCCGCCGAGGAAAACGTTCTCCTTCCCCTTAACGAATGGATTCCCGAAGAGTTCCTGGGCATGCAAGCCGCGGCCTCGGTGGGAGCCTCGCATGCAAGTTACGCATACGCAGGCCGACAGTGGGCCTTGGCGATTGACGCGGCCGCGCCAATTGCCGGATGGCGCCCGGACCTGTTGAGGCGAGCGGAAGCAGCGATTCCGCGGACGTGGTCGGAGCTGCTGGAGCTCGCGGGACGCGGCCTGGTGACGTTTCCAGCGAAGGCCATCGACAGCCTGATGCACTTTTACATGTTCTGCGACGCTCTGGGCGCGGGCCCGTTCCGAGAAGACAACGCTGTGGTGAGCGAAGAAATCGGGATTCGGGCGCTCAAGATGCTCGGCCAGCTTTTCTCGCTTTGCGACGCCCAATGTTTGAAGAGAAATCCTATTGCGACCTGGGAGCTCCTCTCCACGAGCGACACGGTGGCTTACTGTCCCTTCGCATACGGATATTCGAACTATTCTCGGGCAGGCTACTCGACGCATGCGCTCGAGACCGGCAACCTGATCGCGACCGATGATGGACTTCTCTTCCACTCCACGCTGGGTGGAGCGGGCCTGGCGATCTCCGCGCGCTGCGCGCACAAAGCGATCGCCGCGGAGTACGCCCAGTTTGTCGCTAGCCCGCATTGCCAGAGCACGCTCTACTTCGATTCAGGCGGGCAGCCGGGGAATCGAACAGCCTGGATGGATGACGAGGTCAACCGGCGCTGCATCAATTTTTTCAGGAACACGCTGCACACTTTGGAACGGGCCTACGTGCGGCCGCGTTTCGCTGGATATCTCGAATTCCAGGAACACGCTGCCGTCGCGGTGCACCGATACCTGGCTGCGGGGCGGCCCGAAGAGGACGTGATTGCAGAAATGAACGATCGGCTGCGCGAAGCGCGGTCAGAGAAATGGCGAGGTGTGGCATGAAACCATTGGATGGGCTCTTTGTCGTGGATCTAAGCCAATTTCTCTCGGGGCCGTCCGCGTCGCTGCGCTTGGCGGATTTGGGCGCCCGCGTGGTGAAGGTGGAGCGGCCGGACGGCGGAGATCTTTGCCGCCAACTCTACATCTCCGACCTCAAGCTGGACGGGGACAGCACGCTGTTTCATTCCATCAATCGCAACAAGGAGAGTTTCGCCGCGGACCTGAAAAACCCAAAGGACTGCCGGCGATTGTGGTCGCTGCTGGATCACGCTGACGTGATGATCCACAATTTTCGTCCCGGCGTGATTGACCGGCTGGGGTTCAGCTATGAGGCCGTCAGCAAAAGAAATTCGCGGCTGGTATACGGAGAGATCAGCGGCTACGGCAAGTTGGGGCCGTGGCGACAAAAACCGGGACAAGATCTGCTGGTGCAATCTCTGTCGGGGCTGCCGTGGCTGAGCGGTGATGCGAGCCAGCCGCCGATCCCATTCGGCATCGCCGTGGCCGATCTCTACGCAGGCGCTCACCTGGTGCAGGGAATTCTTAGCTGCCTGGTGCGCAGAGGAATATCCGGGAAGGGCGGAAAGGTTGAAGTCAGTTTGCTTGAATCTATTCTGGATCTTCAATTCGAGTTGCTGACGACCTATCTGAACGATGGCGGCCGATTGCCGCAGCGAAGCAAGGTGAATAGCGCGCACGTTTACCTGGGAGCTCCGTATGGGATTTATCCGACTTCCGACGGTTACATCGCACTGGCGATGAGCTCCGTGCCCCAGTTGGGCAAACTGCTGAACTGCTCGCAACTCCTTGCTTATAAGAGTCCGGACGCGCTCTTCACGCAACGCGACGAGATCAAGCAGATTCTGATCGATCACCTGAAAAAGAAAACCACGAAGCACTGGCTCGGCGTGTTGGAGCCCGCCGACGTGTGGTGCTCGGAAGTGTTGACTTGGCCGCGCTTGCTTGAGCACGAGGCGTTTCGTCTGCTGGACATGGTGCAGGAAGTGAAACGAAGCAACGGCGTGAAGTTAAAGACGCTGCGCTGTCCCATTCGGATTGACGGCCAGATCATGAAAAACGAACTGGGCGCTCCGCGCCTGGGCGCCGATACAAATCGATTATTGCGCGAGTTTGCGGGGGAGGCCCGCGGAATCGCCGGATGACCGGACGCAAAACATTCAGGATCGCTGTCCGGAAATTCGGCCCTTTTGAATCGGCGATTCAAAAGCAGTGGGATTCGTTTAATTCCTTCGGGCAAACCGGCCTCACATTGGAAGCAGTTGCTTTTGATTTGCAGCCGCTTTCGAAATCCCTCTTCGATCACGAAGGCCTCGTGCGCGGAGACTGGGACGTCGCCTTTCTCGACACGGATTGGCTGGCGCACGCGCACGCATCGAAGGCGCTCCTGAATTTGGCACCGTACGTGAAGGCCGCTCCTCCTAGCGATTTCCCACACGGATGGAGCGACTCCCTCTTGCGGTTGCAATCCATCGAGGGCGAAATTCTGGGCCTTCCCTATCACGATGGGCCGGAATGTTTGATCTACAGGAAGGACCTGTTTGACGATCCGCGGGAACAACGCGCATACGAAGGACGCTTCGGAGAGAAGTTGCGCGTTCCGCAGACATGGACGGAGTTCCGGCGAGTGGCGAGCTTTTTTCAGCGCCCGCAGGAGAAGTTGTTCGGCACGGCTGTCGCGGCTTATCCCGACGGCCACAATTCGGTCTACGATTTTCTGCTTCAGCTTTGGACGCGAGGCGGCGAACTTGTCGATGATGCCGGCGAATTTCACGTGGATACCGCGCAAGCCGTCGAGGCGCTTGAATTTTACCGCGACATTCTTCAAGACGCTTCCGTGGTTCATCCGCGCTGCGCGGAAATGGATTCGGTGAAATGCGGCTTGGCGTTCGTGAAGGGCGAAATCGCCATGATGGTGAACTGGTTCGGTTTTGCGGCGATGGCCGAGACCATTGAGAATTCCCGCGTCCGCGGAAAAGTGGATATCGCCGCCATACCTCGCGCGGATGGCTGTGCGTCCTGTTCGCTGAATGTGTACTGGGTGCTGGCCATCGCCGCGGGAAGTCCGCACCGCGAGGCCGCCTACCAATTCCTGCGGCACGCGATTTCCCCGGCAATGGACAAACTGCTCACGCTCGAAGGCGCGGTGGGATGCCGCAAATCAACGTGGGGCGACGCGGACGTAAATCGAATGGTGCCGTTTTACAACCGTCTCGATGATCTTCACGCACACGCGCGCGAACTGCCGCGGCTCGTGGAATGGCCCGAAATCGCATCCGTGATCGATCGAATGATCGTGAAGGCAACGGGCACGCGCGACTCGGCGCAGAAAATTGCCGGCGAAGCGCAGCGAGAACTCAATCACGTTTCGTCTCCGAAGCCCACGATTCTTTGAAGGAGTTCCGGAATGGACGCGTCAATTCTGACTGGCGTCGGAATCATACTGGCCGCGGGGATTCTTCAGGGGATTTTCGCGCTGCCCATGAAATTCGCGCGCGGCTGGAACCACGAGAATATCTGGCTGGTCTTCGCATTCACCGGACTGGTTGTTTTCCCGTGGCTGCTGGTCGCGGCGACGATACCCCACGCAATCGGCGTGTATCACCTCACGTCGTGGAAGGCCGTGCTGGCAATTTTTGGTTTCGGCGTGCTGTGGGGCGTGGGAGCGACGCTCACGGGCGTGGGGTTGAAACAGCTTGGAATCGGTTTGGGGCTCTCCATTATTCTTGGGCTCAGCGCGTCGGTCGGTTCGTTGGTTCCCCTGATCATCTTGGCGCCTCAAAAACTCGCGACGCATCAGGGGCACCTCTTCTTGCTGGGCACCGTGGTGATGCTTGCCGGCGTGGCATTCTGTGCGCGCGCCGGCGCGCGCCGCGATGCCCAGCAGAGATCGCAGACCGACCCGCAAGGCGCGCGACGGACCTCTTTCCTTTACGGCCTGTTGATTTGCATTTGCTCGGGGATACTTTCAGCCAGCCTTAACTTCAGCTACGCCTTCGGAGGTGAAGCGATCGACCACGCCCGCGCTTTGGGCGCTTCCTCGGCGTGGGCGGCGAATATTGTGGCGGCTCCGGCGACGAGCGGCGGGTTCATCGCGAATCTGATTTTTTGCGTCTACATGCTGAGGAAAAATTCATCCGCATCTTTGTTCATGCGGGCCGGGTCGACCGTGAATTGGCTGCACGGAACTCTGATGGGTGCGTTTTGGTTTGGCGGTCTGGCGCTGTACGGTCTGGGATTATCGCGGTTGGGCAACCTGAGCGCGGTGGTGGGATGGCCGGTGCTGATGGGAACCATCATTCTGGCCAGCAACGCGGCGGGTTATCTGAGCGGAGAGTGGAAGCAGGCCGGCAGACGCTGTGGCATCTTGCTGGGGGTGGGAATGGCAATTGTGCTTGGGGCGTTGTGGATACTTGGTATGGCGCAACAGGCTTGACGGCGTTATCTTGCAGCGGGGTTATCTAGGCCATGAAAAAAAGAACATCGCAAAGCTACTCGGTCCCGGGACTTGAAAAGGGCTTGGATGCTCTCGAAGCCCTCGCGAGCGCCAACGTGTCGGAATCGCTCACGCAACTCGCGCGGCGCCTGAATCGGACATCCAGCGAATTGTTCCGGATGATCGCGGTTCTCGAACGTCGAAACTATATTGCCCGCGATCCGGCGTCGGAAGGCTACCACCTCACGCTCAAGCTTTACGAATTGGCGCACACCCATTCGCCCGTCAATCAACTGCTCAAAGCAGCCGCACTGCCCATGCAGGAGCTCTCGGACATGGTGCTGGAATCGTGCCATCTCTGCGTGCTCAGCGGTCCGCTGCTCACCGTAATCGCGCAAGCCGAGAGTCCCGAGGCCGTTCGGCTTTCGGTTGAAGTCGGATACAAGGCTCTTCCTCTCAACACGGTCTCCGGCCGCCTAATGGTGGCTTTCCTGAGCCCGGAGGAGCGCGAGACCTTTCTGACGACGGACACTTTTTTTCGGAAGCTGGCGCCGCCCAAACAAAAGCAGCTTCGAACCGAACTGACGAAGATCCGCAGCGACGGCTATCACGTTGCGCCCAGCAGCAGGCGAACAGGACTGGACGCCTCTTGTCTGGTTGGAAATCCGAGGGTCGGTGTGCTCGCTGCGCTCGGGGTTCCCTTCATTCCCGGTGGCGCAAACGACGGAAAAGAGCGCAAGTTGATTCCAGTAATTCAGCGCTATGCGGATCGAATCACCGCGGCGGTGGGCCTGTCGAAGTCATCCATTTGACGCCGCTCAATTCTGGTCAAGAGGAAGCGGCTCGGCTTCTCGGGCGCTCGATGCGTAAGCAGCCTCGACCAGCGCCATCGTTTGGTAGGCGTCCTCGAAATGTGACGGAAGCTCGGAGACGCTTCCCTCCACGTACGCTTGCAGGGCACCCATGCTTCCCACGAATGCATCGGGAAACCAATTCCCGCGAATCGGGCAGGATTGCCATCCATCTTTTATTTCGCTTCTCTGAATGTATTCGAGTGAATCGGGTTTGCCCTTTGGATAGTCGAGATTGATGCCGAGCGTCGCGCGCATCGAGCCCGCAGTTCCTTCCCATTGGACAAAACTGCGCTGCTGCTTCTCGCCGTAGTCGTGGCCATGGTTGGTGGCAACGAAAACCCGTTTCGAGTCGCCATAATCGAGGATCATCACGGATTTGGTCGCGGCCAATTTCGGGTACGCCGGGTGACGCACGGTCTTGGCGTAAATGCCGCGAGGGTTTCCGAACCAGGAGCGGATCAGATCCAGATAATGAATGCTGTGGTACAGAATCTCGAGGCGCGGCGCCGTGGCCAGGAACGTCCACAAGTGCCAGGGCGTATAATTCCGGACCTGCGCTTCGAAATCGTGACATTCACCGAGCAGCCCGCCCGCCGCTAGCGCGCGGGCCGCGAGGTTGCAGGGCGCATAACGAAGCTGAAAATTGACCGCGGCGACCAACGATTTCCGACGGCACAAATCGCGTATCTCCGTCGCTTCGGCAAGGGTCTCGCCCATGGGCTTTTGCATCAGAACGGGAACGCCGTCTGGTAGATCGACCAAAATCCCCGGAATCCCGGAAGCCGGCACGGCAACGTCGTAGACGGCGTCGGGCGGCGCGAAGGCCACCGCTTCCTTTATGGAGGTGAAGCTACTGGGAACGCCTGAGCGTCGTGCGAGTTCCTCCGCTTTTCCGGCGACGATATCGATGAGCGCGAGAACAGGAAAGCCCGCTTTGGCATATGCTGGAAGATGCGCCGCGCTGACGATGCCGCCGGCACCGATAATAATGATTGGGCGCACTCGCTCGGGGCGAGGCGGCTGCGCAGCGAGGGCAACCGTTTTCCAGCTATCTATCGGTAACTCGTTTGTCAAAATCGTCTCCGAATCAGGCGCTATCGGCGTGCTTACAGCCGCGTCGCCGGATCGAGATGGGGCCGCGCACCCGTACTCATTCTATGTGATTATGGGTGTGGCGACTGGGGAAAGTTCTCCCCGCCGTATTTCTATAAATGACTCATTACAGGGCAGTTAGTGAGGGTACGTCAACGAAGTGCGGCAGGCGGATATCGCGTCTCGACCACTTGACATTGTTTCCCTATGGGAATAGTTTTCCTATAAACATTTGGGACATTTGAGGTATCGTGCGCTCACGCGTGATCCTTAATAACAAGGTGATCGTGGGGGCTCGGCGACTGCCATTTACGCCGGATCCAAGGTAGACGAGGGGACCAACTTGCGGGAGAGCGTGAGCCGGGATCAGACCTTGCAAGAAAAAGTCTCCTGGTTGCAAAGGCAGGCGAACCGAATTCGCATTTCAAGCCTTCGGATGGTGCACGCCGCCAATCTGGGCCACCCCGGCGGCGATCTTTCCTCAGCCGACATTTTGGCGACTCTTTATCTGGCAGTTCTGCGCGTCGACAAGACGCGGCCCGACGCGCCGGATCGCGATCGCTTCATCATGAGCAAGGGACATTGCTCTGGAGCGCTTTATTCGACGTTGGCCGCGGCGGGAATTCTGCAGCAATCCTCGTTGGACACGTACATGAAACCGCTCTCGCCGCTGAACGGACATCCGGATCGAAACAAAGTTCCGGGTGTCGAAGCCAATACCGGACCTCTGGGTCACGGGTTGCCGATCGCCGTCGGCTGCGCGATGGCCGGGAAAATCGATTCCGCGGCGTGGCGCGTATTCGTGCTCACCGGCGATGGCGAACTACAGGAAGGCAGCAATTGGGAAGCGGCCATGGCCGCAGCGCACTACAAACTCGACAATTTGACCCTAATCGTCGATCGCAACGGGATCCAGCAGGGCGACTTCACGGAAAACACGATCCGCATGGAGCCGCTTGCGGACAAGTGGCGCGCTTTTGGTTGGAGCGTGCGTGAAGTGAACGGCAACGACCCCGCTGGGCTGCTTGCGTGCTTTGAAAGCTTGCCGGCGGAAACGGGAAAACCCACCTGTGTGATTGCACACACGGAAAAAGGATACGGCGTCTCTTTCATTCGCAATCGGCCTGAGTGGCATCACCACGTCCCCACTGCGGCAGAGCTTGAGGCCGCGATTCGCGAGCTTGAGGCGCGCGCGGAGTGAGTGAACTTTTCGATTGCCGGGACGCCTTTTCTCAAACGCTCGAGGAACTCGCCGCGAACGACCCACGCGTCGTCGCCGTCGTGAACGATTCGGTGAGTTCGACGAAGCTGAAGAATTTCAGCAAGCGGTTTCCCAATCGCTTCATCAACGTCGGGATCGCTGAGCAGAACATGGTGGGCGTGGGCGCGGGCCTGGCCAACGGAGGCAAATTACCGTTCGTCTGCGCGGCTTCCTGCTTTATGACGGCGAGAGCCATGGAGCAGATCAAAGTGGATCTCGGATACTCGCGCTACAACGTGAAACTCTGCGGAATGTCCAGCGGAATGGCATACGGAGAATTGGGCCCGACGCATCACTCGATTGAAGACCTGGCCTGGATGCGCGCGATTCCGAATCTGACGGTCGTCGTTCCTGCGGACCCGATTGAAACGCGATCGGCGATGGAGGCCATCGCGCGGTACGAAGGTCCGGTGTTTTTTCGTCTGAGCCGCATGCCTGTGCCCAATATCCATCCGCGCGATTACCGGTACGAAATCGGCAAGTCGGTGCGCCTGCGCGAAGGCGACGACATCACTTTGGTCGCGAACGGCGTACTGGTGTCCCGCGCGCTGGAAGCGGCCGATGTGCTCGAACGGAGTGGCATCTCAGCTCGCGTGATCAATATGTCCACCGTGAAGCCGCTCGACCGCGCCGCGATTATTGATGCGGCGACGACTACCGGAGGGATCGTAACGGTGGAAGAACACTCGATCTACGGCGGACTCGGCGGCGCGATTGCGGAAGTTGTGGCAACGACTTGCCCGGTGCGAATGCGAATTCTCGGCGTACCCGGCGAATTTGCGCCGACAGGTACTGAAGAATTTCTGCTCGAGCATTTTGGATTGACGGCGCAAGGCATCGCGAAGGCAGCCGTTGAACTTCTCGAGGTCGTGCGACGCGTATGAGCGCGCAGTACATTCTGGCGATCGATCAGGGCACGACTAACACCAAAGCTGTGTTGGTCGATGCCGCGGGACGTCCGGTTTTTCGGGCCTCGGCGCCGGTTCGCGTCACGAGCCCTCGGCCCGATTGGGTGGAGCAAGACGCGCGGGAAGTGTGGGACAGCGTTCGGCGAGTGATCGAAGAATCCCTCGCGCATTGCTCTCCCGCGAAGCCTGCCGGAATTGGAATCTCCAATCAACGAGAGACAGTTTTGGCTTGGGACCGCGCCACTGGCAATCCATTGGCGCCCGCCATCGTGTGGCAATGCAGACGATCCGCGGCGCTGTGCGAGCAGTTGGCCAAGGATGGATGGGGCTCGCTCTTGCGCGAACGCACGGGCCTCGGGCTCGATCCTTTATTCTCCGCCGGCAAGTTCGCTTGGCTTCTCGAAAATATTCCGGGCCTGCGGGCGCGCGCGGAGGCCGGCGAAATTTGCTTCGGTACCATGGACAGTTGGTTGATCTGGAATCTGACGGGAGGCGCGCGCCACGCCTGCGATTTCAGCAACGCCTCTCGCACACAGCTGCTGAATATTTCGACCGGAGCGTGGGACCCCGAGTTGCTTTCGCTGTTTGGCGTTCCGCCGGCCGCGCTGCCCCGCCTGGTGCCTTCGAGTTCATTGATCGGAGAAACCATCGCGATCGGCGCGTTACCCGCTGGGATTCCGATTGCCAGCGCCTTGGGAGATTCTCATGCGGCGTTGGCCGGCCACGCATCTTTCAAATCGGGCACCGTGAAATCAACGTACGGCACTGGCTCGTCGTTGATGACGCTGGTGGACGCGGCGAATTATCGCACGGCCGATCTGGCCACGACGATCGCCTGGCGTGTGCAAGGCGCGACGCAATATGCCATCGAGGGAAATATTTCGATGAGCGGCGCCGCGGTGCAATGGCTGGGCGAGTTCCTCCGCATGCCCAACCCTATCGAAGATGCGGCGCGACTTGCGGAGAGCGTGGAAAGCAGCGACGGCGTCTATTTTGTTCCGGCGATGATTGGCCTTGGCGCGCCGCATTGGGACAGCGCCGTGCGCGGCGCAGTCTTCGGGCTTGGCCGCACAAGCACCGTGGCGCATTTGGCTAAAGCCGCCGTGGAGGCCGTCGCCTTTCAGGTGCGCGACGTTTTCGATGCGATGGAGCGGGCAGCGGGCTCGTCGCTTCCGATGCTGCATGCCGATGGCGGCGCGACTCACAATGATCAGCTGATGCAATTTCAGGCCGATGTGCTGGGCCGGCCGGTGATGCGTTCCATTTGCCCGGAGCTTTCTGCGCTGGGCGCCGCTTGGTTTGCGGGAATCGCATTGGGCACTTGGGGCTCGCTCGAGGCGCTGGAGAAACTCAAATTCGACGCACAGGTTTTCGAGCCGCGCATTTCTGAAATTGAAAGAGAGCAGCGCTACGGCGGCTGGAAGCTTTCGGTGGAACGCGCGCGCCATCGATCGTCGAATTGAACGGAAACTGATAGAGCGTTTGGCGCGGCAGAGAAACAACATGCTCGGCACTGAAAACCAAAACGATCGCGCGGCCGCGGCTTCCGCAGACGCCGTGCTCGAAGCTCGAGATGTCGTTCAGCAGTATGGCGGGATCACCGCGCTCAAAGGCGTCACCTACCGTGTGCTGCGTGGTCAGGTAAATGTGCTGATCGGAGAAAACGGCGCGGGGAAATCGACGCTCATGCGCATTCTGGCGGGAGTCGAAAGACCAATCAACGGAACCGTTCTGCTGGATGGGCGCCCCGTCACTTTCCGGCGCAGCACGGACGCCGCACGACAAGGAATCGCCATGGTGCACCAGGAATTGAACGTGCTTCCCAATCTCGACATCGCGGAAAACATCTTTGCCGGCCGGGAGCTTTGCTCTGCGTACGGATTCATCAAGGCCGCGAAGCAGCGCCAAGCGAGTGCGGCCGCATTGAAAACGCTTGGCCATCCGATGAGTACGCGCACGCTTGTGGGGCAGCTTTCGTTGGGCCGCCAGCAGATTACCGAACTCGCGCGATCGCTGGCGCACGAAGCGCGCGTGCTGATTCTGGACGAGCCGACGTCCGCGCTTAGCCGGACCGAAGCGGAGACGCTGTTCGCGGTCATCGAGGACCTCAAGAGAAACGGCGTCTCCATCGTTTACATCTCTCACCGGCTAAATGAAATGTTGCGCTTGGGCGATTTTTTCACTGTTCTGCGCGATGGCCGCGTCGTGGGCAACGCGCCGCGCGCGGAGGTGGATCGGCGCTGGATCGTCGAATGTGTAACGGGGCGTGCCGCGCATAATATCGCGGCGTCGGGAACGGTTGCGGCCGGACGCGAGAGCTTGCGCGCCGAGTCCCTCAACGTCGTGGGCAGCACCCGAGACAGTGCCACGCGCCCCTTGCTTGAGGACATTTCATTCTCGGTGTCTGCCGGAGAAATTCTGGGCATTTACGGCTTGCTCGGGGCGGGCCGCACGGAACTTCTTGAAGCGCTTGCAGGCGTAAGGCCCGTCACGCGAGGAAGCATATGGGTTGGCGGCGATAAGCTGGCGCCCGGATCGGTCACGCGAGCCGTCGCTCGTGGCATCGTCTTGATGCCTGAGGATCGCCAGTCCGACGGCCTGATTCCATCGTCGTCGATCCGGGAGAATATCAGCCTGGCGGACTTCAATGGGCTAACGGTGGGCCCATTTCTTTCTCGGAAAAAAGAGTCGGCTAAAGTACGCCTGATCGCCGAGCAAGTGAAACTGAAGGTGGGCGATTGTGAACTTCCCGTAACCTCGCTGAGCGGTGGGAATCAGCAAAAGGTTATGCTCGCACGGTGTCTGATGCGCTCGCCTTCGATTCTGCTTCTGGATGAACCGACGCGCGGCGTGGACGTGGGCGCCAAAGAGGAAATCCATCGTATCCTGCGCGAGCTGAAATCGACCGGCGTTTCGATCATTTTCACCTCCTCGGAAATCGAAGAAACCCGTTCGCTGGCCGACCGCATTCTCGTCCTCTCAGGCGGCCGGATATCGGCAGAGCTCTCGTTGGGCGATGCCTCTGAGGAAATATTGTTCGCCGCAGCATGCGCTCATCTCGAAGCGCAGGGCGCTGTTCAATGATCACCGGACGCGATCCGGCGGTTGCGGAAAAACTGCAGAGCCATCGTGCGGGCGCCGGCCTCGCAGCCAGAACCTTGGCCGTGATCCTTGAATTGCGCGCGGTCGTGGCGCTGGTCTTGCTTCTCTTGCTGTTTTCGATCAGCACCTCCACTTTCCTGACAGCAAACAATCTGACGATTCTCGCCAAGCACGTGGCCATCACCGCGATCCTGGCCATCGGCATGACCTTCGTCGTGATCACCGGCGGGATTGATTTGTCCGTAGGATCCGTCGCCGGGCTTGCCGGTATGGTCGCGGGCGCTTTGCTCACTCGCGGCCTGCTATTTTCCGGAACGCACGGGGCGGTGTATCCCGGAGTCGCCACAGTAATCGTTCTTTCTTTGCTTGTCGGAGCGCTCGTCGGTCTGCTGAACGGACTCCTGGTCGTTCGATTTGGCGTCGCTCCGTTCATCGCCACGCTCGGCACGCTGTACATCGCCCGCGGCGCCGCACTGCTGATCTCAAACGGCGCAACGTTTCCAAATCTCGGTGGAGATCCGGCCAGGCACAACACCGGATTCCTGGTGCTCGGCCAGGCGGCGTTCCTGAATATCCCGCTGCCGGTGTGGATCATGATTGCTCTCGCGATCGTGGCCAGCGTTGTGGCGGACAAAACTCCGTTCGGCCGGCACGTCTACGCCGTTGGAGGGAATGAGCGCGCCGCGCTGCTGTCGGGGATTCGCGTGGGCCGCGTCAAGATCGTGTCGTATGTAATTTCCACCGTCTGCGCCGCCATGGTCGGATTGATCATCGCGTCGCAATTGGAGGCGGCGCATCCGGCGACGGGAGAATCCTTTGAGTTGAACGCTATCGCGGCGGTCGTGCTGGGCGGAACGTCGCTGATGGGAGGTCGCGGCTCGGTATTCGGATCTCTGGCCGGTGCGTTCGTGATCGGCGTGTTGGCCGATGGCATGGTGATGCTCGGAATTTCGGAATTCTGGCAGATGGTCATCAAGGGAGTCGTCATCGTTCTTGCCGTGGCAGTGGATCAATTGCAAACGAAATTGCAATTGCGTCTGGCGAGGAGCCACTGATCCGCAATGAATCTTCGCGGCACACGTCTCATCGCGTTATGCGTCCTTTCACTGCCGCTTGCAGGATGCCGCGCGAATCGTGCGGGCCAGAAAAAACTTATCGAGATCATCGTTCCCTCGCAGGACAATCCATTCTTTCGCGCCGAGGCCGATGCCGCGTCGAAGCGAGCGACGGAGCTCGGCTATGCCGTTCGCGTGGATTCTCATGACGACGACGCCTACGAGCAGGACAACTTGATCGACGTAGCGATTGCCAGCAACGCCGCGGCGATTATTCTGGATAACGCGGGCGCGGACGCCTCCGTCTCCGCGGTTCGCCGAGCGACGCGCGCGGGCATTGCCTGCTTTCTGATCGATCGAGAAATCAACGCGACGGGCATCGCCAAGGCCCAAGTCATCGCGGACAACGATCAAGGAGCCCGTCTAGTCGCAGCGGAATTTGCGCGCTCTTTGAATGCCCAAGGTGACTACGCCGAGCTGTTAGGCAAGGAATCTGACACGAATGCCCAAGTGCGCACCAACGGCTTCCATGCAATTCTCGACCAAGACAAGGGACTGAAGTTGGTTTCGGCGCAAAGTGCGAATTGGAGTCAGTCCGAAGCGTTCCAGAAGACCGAAACGATCCTGGAAGCGCACGCCACAATTCGTGGAATCATCGCAGGCAATGACACGATGGCGCTCGGCGCCGTTGCCGCCGTCAAGAGCGCCGGCCTGCACAACATCACCATCGTCGGATTTGACGGCAGCCCCGATGCGCTGGCTGCGATCAAGGCTGGCGATCTTGAGGCCACAGTACTCCAACCGGCGGTAGCCATTGCCCGTCTGGCTGTGGAGGAAGCGGACCAGTTCTTGAAGACCGGGACGACCGGGCGACCTGAGAAGCAAATCATTCCGTGCGAGTTGGTCACGCGACAAAACGTGGACGATTTCGGAGTGTTTGAAAAGAAAAGCAAATGAACGATTGAGGTGGTTGCCATGTCCAGGACGACGTTGGCCGTAATTCTTGGGAATCGAGATTTTTTCCCCGACCTATTGGTCTCCGAAGCTCGGGCAGACCTTCTGAAGCTGTTCGGTGAGCTTGAGATTGACGCTGTGATGCTGTCCACCGAGGACACCAAACTGGGCGCCGTTGAAACCTGGCAACACGCGGTGAAATGTGGCGAACTGTTTCGGCAAAACCGAAGCCGGATCGAAGGCATTCTGGTTTGCCTGCCTAATTTCGGAGACGAAAAGGGCGTCGCGGACTCGATCCGCCTTTCCGAGCTGAATGTGCCGATCCTGGTGCAGGCGTGCCCGGACGACATCGATCAATTTGGTTTGGAACGCCGCCGCGACGCTTTCTGCGGCAAGATTTCCGTCTGCAACAATCTTCGCCAGTACGGCTTCCCTTTTTCGCTTACGCAAGAGCATACGGTCCCTATTCTTTCCGAGGGCTTTCGCAAGGACCTGACGGAGTTCGTCAAAGTATGCAAAGTGGTTCGTGGACTGCGCCGGGCGCGCATCGGCGCGGTGGGCGCTCGGCCGAATGCCTTCAACACCACGCGTTATAGTGAAAAATTGCTGGAAGCCGCAGGAATCAGCGTCAACACCATCGATCTCTCCGAAGTGTTTGGAAGCGCCGCGCAACTTGCCGACGGCGATCCTCGCGTTCGGCAACGCATCGACCAAATCAAAAGCTACGCGGATGCGAGCAAAGCGCCCGAAGATTCGCTGCTGAAAATGGCAAAGTTCGCAATCGTTCTGGATGCGTGGATGGAGAATCTAGGACTTCAGGCCACGGCCATCCAGTGCTGGAGTTCGATGCAAAAGAATTACGGCGTGAACGTCTGCACGATCATGAGCATGATGAGCGAGCAGATGATGCCCAGTGCGTGCGAAGTGGACATTGCCGGCGTGATTTCCATGTACGCGCTGCAGTTGTCCTCGGGAAAACCGAGCGCGCTCGTCGACTGGAACAATAATTACGGCAAGGATCCCGACAAATGCGTTTTCTTCCATTGCGGCAACTGGGCGAAAGATTTTCTGCCGGATATCCGCATCGGCACAGCGCCGATTCTGGGCACGGTGCTGGGCGAAGCCAATACCGTGGGCGCACTTGCCGGCCGCACTCCCGCCGGACCTGTGACGTTTGCCCGAGTCAGCACCGACGACCTGACGGGCACCATGCGCGCGTATGCCGGGGAAGGTTGGTTCACCGACGATCCGCTGGACACGTTCGGAACAAAGGCCGTCGTCAGAGTTCCGGCCCTGCAGCAACTCATGCGCCACATCTGCAAAAGCGGCTTCGGGCACCATGCCGCGATGACCGGCGCACATTGCGCCTCCGCGATGTGTGAAGCGCTGGAAAATTATCTCGGGTGGCAGGTCTACCAGCACACATCGTGAGCAATCGTCAGGGAAACAGCGAGCGGATTTTCGCCTTCCGGGACGCGGCACGCGTCCACACCTCGATCCTCTTGATCGTGAGTTTTGCCGTCGGCGTCTTCTGGTGTTGCGCCGGCGCGCGCGCTGCAGCCGTGCCCGCGCCGCGAGCCGCAGTCGGACGCGCTAGAGCAAGCTCGTCGGCAGGCATGATGCCTTATCCACCGGGCGTGCCTCCGATCCTCTTGGGAGTTTCGTGGTACCCCGAGCAGTGGCCTGAATCACGATGGGAGGAAGATCTGCGTTTGATGGAAGCCGCGCATATTCATTTAGTGCGCGTCGGTGAGTTTGCCTGGAGCACAATCGAGCCGGAGGAGGGCAGGTACGATCTCGATTGGCTCGATCGCGCCATCGCGCTGGCCGCGAAGCACCACATCGCAATCGTGATCGGCACTCCGACCGATGCTCCGCCGGCTTGGATGACCAAGAAATATCCCGACATTCTCCGGGTCGATATCGATGGGCGCCCCGACCAACACGGCATGCGCCGCCAATTTTCATACACCAGCCCGCGATACAGAGCGTTCTGCCGAATCGTCGCGGAGAAATTGGCGCTCCGCTTCGGCCACAATCCGAGCGTCGTCGGCTGGCAAATCGGAAACGAGTTTTCTTTCGACTCTTACGATCTTTATACCAAGCAGCAGTTTCAGCAGTGGCTTGCCGCAAAATACAAAACTCTCGATGCGCTCAACAAACACTGGACCACGGCGTATTGGAGCCAAACCTATGACGCGTGGGATGAGATCCCGCTCGAGGACACCAGCGGCAATCCCGCATTGCTGCTGGATCACAAGCGTTTCGTGAGCGACGTTTGGCGCGATTTCGCACAGAACCAGATCGATGCCATTCGCCCGCACACCGATTCTCGGCAATTCATCACTACTAACATCGGAGGACTCGGCTGGTCGGATCGCTGGGATCATTATGTCGTAACCAAGAATCTCGATCTCGCCGCCTGGGATGATTACGTCGGTCAAGGACATCTCGATCCTTATAAAGACGGCGCGATGCACGATCTGATCCGCGGTCTCAAGCAAAAGAATTTCTGGGTCATGGAAACGCAGCCCGGCTTCGTGAACTGGGCGCCCATCAGCAATTCCCTGGATAAGGGCGAAGTCCGCCTGATGGCCTGGGAAGCGATAGGCCACGGCGGCGATGCCGTCGCCTACTGGCAATGGCGCAGCGCGCTCAATGGACAAGAGCAATATCACGGCGTTCTGGTCGGCCCCGATGGCACGCCTGTTCCCGTCTACGAAGAAATCGCGCAGATTGGGCGCGAGTTTGAATCCACTGCGCCGGCTCTCGCCGGCACGTCGCCCGTTTCCGAAGTGGCCATTCTGCACTCATACGACAGCCGCTGGGCCATCGATTTTCAATTGCACAATCAGAATTACGATCAGCAGCAAGTCTTGCTGGATTACTACCGCCCTCTGCTCGACCTCACGCACTCGATCGACATCGTCAATCCGAATGTGCCGCTCGATGGATACAAGCTCGTCGTCGCGCCCGATCTCAATGTGATCCCGGACGATCTCGGCCGACACTTGCTTTCCTACGTCGAAAATGGCGGACACTTGGTGCTCGGTCCGCGCTCCGGGATGAAAGACGCCTTTAACGCGCTCGATGTCCGCCGCCAGCCCGGCCCGTTGGCTGATTCTCTCGGCGGCCGCGTCGAGCAGTATTACGCGATCGAGAAGCCCGTTCCCGTTTCCGGCCAATGGGGTAGCGGCAGCGCCAGCATTTGGGCCGAAGCGCTCAACGCCCAGGCAGCCGACGCCGAGATCCCGATGCGCTATGGCGCCGGCAACGGCTGGCTCGATCATCAGCCCGCCGCGATCACGCGAAAAGTTGGCAAAGGCACAATCACCTATATCGGCGCATTGCTTGATCCCGCTCTGATGGAGGCCGCGGCGAAGTGGATGGTGGAGTCCAGCGGAGTGCAACAGATCTTCGGCCCGATCCCCGCGGGAGTTGAAGTCTGCCGGCGCATCGGGAACGCGCGCACGATTTTCATTCTGCTGAATCACAACCCAGCGCCTGCGGAAGTCGCTTTGCCGCGAAGCATGCGCGATTTGCTCCATTCGGATGCCAACGTAAGCGCAGTCACGCTTCCCGAATACGGCGTCGCGGTGCTCGAAGAGCAGTGATCGAGGAAATGATCGGAATGAAATCGAAATCGAGGGAACAGCCAATATGATCACGCGACGCAATTTCGTCACCGGCTTCGGCATCGCCGCGATCGCCCACGCCGCGCAAAAGGCCTGGCCATCGCCCGCGCCACAAGCTCCGGACCGAACCATGCCCACGCCGCCTTCTCTCGAAACCCCCTACAAATACGGCAAGCTCATCCTCTCCGCCGCCGCCGATCCCACGGCCTTTGACGCCAAGAGCGTCGATTGCCCCTTCGTCTTCCGCCACGGCGGAAAATTCTACATGGCCTACATCGGTTACGACGGAACTGGCTACCAAACTGGCCTCGCCTCGTCGGCGGATCTCGTCACTTGGGAACGCCAGGGATGCATCCTCCGCCGCGATCCCCAATCCGAAGTCACGCGTTACAACATCGCCATGAATTGGATCCTCCGTGAAAACGACGTGCGCTCCGCCGCCAATCTCAAGAAAATTCACGGCCGTTTCCTCGGCGCCTATCACGCCCATCCGAATGCCGGATATGAAAACGGCCCCGCGGTCATCGGTCTCTGCTGGAGCACGGACCTGTTCCACTGGCAACTCGATCCGCCCTTCCTGCGCTCCGAGGACGGCGCCGATTGGGAGAGAGGTGGGCTCTACAAGCCCTGCATCGTCGAGTACGGCGGCACTTTCTATTTGTTCTACAACGCCAAGACCGAGCCGTTGCCGCCCGAGCAAGGCGGCGGCTGGCACGAGCAAACCGGAATCGCAACCTCGAACGACCTCAAGACCTGGACGCGCTACGCCGGCAATCCGATTCTGCGCAATGGCCCCAAAGGCTCCTGGGACGATCGATTCGCGAGCGATCCGTGCGTCGTGCGCTACGCCGATGGCTGGGCGATTTTTTATTACGGTTTGAGCTCAACCAAAGGCAAGGCGCGAGACCTGTTGGCCGTCGCCCGCGATCCCTTCCATCCCGTCAAAACCGATAGCATTCTGGTCGACGCCGGTCTCCCTGGATCCGTTGACGACGATTTCGCTCACAAACCGTCCGTCGTCACCTACCAGGGTGATCTCTACCACTTTTACTGCGCGGTCTCCGGAAAGTATCCGAACGATGTCCGCGGAATCTCCGTCGCTCGTTCAAAGCCTTGGAGCTAACGCCGCTCAGCTCTCAGCTCGGAATCTCGAAGCCCTAGCCGCCTCCACACACAAGCCAAAAAAACTAAAGAGCCCGGACCGCCGCTGCGCGGCGGCGACCCAGGCTCCGGGGTGAAAAATCGTTGCGCTTCGTACGCGTACGAAGCGGGCTAGAAGTTGAACCGCGCCATCAGCTCGATGATGCGCGGATCGAACGCGCCCGTGGCCTTCCCGAACGTCGTGCTCGTGTTGCTGTTCCAGGTTAGATTGAGCGTCGAGAAGTTCGTGTGGTTGAAAACGTTGAACGCTTCCCCTCTCAGTTGAATGTTGAAGCGTTCGTGGATTTGGAACTGCTTGTCCAGCGCGATGTTGAACGTCACTTCGCCCGGTCCGCGAATGTTGCCGATCGTTTCATCGCCGAACGTGCCGAACGCCGGCTGTTGGAACGAAGCCGGACTCACCCATCCGCCCGCCGCGCTGCCGTTCAAGTATTGGATCGGCCCGACAATGTTCGGACGAGTAGCCAGGCCGGCGTTCGCAGTGCCCAGGGTCGGTGTGAGCGCAAACCCGTTCTCGATAATCGCGAGCCCCGAGAAATTCCAGCCCGCGAGTGCCGTGCGAAGCGCTTGGCTGTCGGCGTTTTTGAAGAACGGCATCTGGTAGACCCAGGCTCCCGTGAAGACGTTCGTCCGATCGAAGTCCGGCTCTCCGTACTCGGCCATCGGGTTGTTTGGATTCTGAAAGCCTCCGGCCTGATCGTACGAGACTCCCTGACCGCCCGGCTGCACGTCCGTCAGAGACTTGCTGTACGTATAGGCGAAGTTCAGGTTCAGATCTCTCCGGCGAAGAATGAAGCTGGTTTGCAACGCGTTGTAATTTGCGATGCCCTCGCTATACGTGCCGGAGATCGATGTCCATCCCTGATAGGGAGCGTAGAAAGTCTGCAGTCCCCCAGTCGATTCCGTGGTTGTGCCCGACGGCAACGCGTTGATGCAAGGATCGTACTGCTGCACCACCGCCGGCCCTTTGTAGGCATAGGTTGTGCTGTTGAGTGGATTTGATGCCAGTCCCGCGCAGCTCGGGCTCAGCGAATTGCTCCCGTCCAGCGGGAAGTTTTCATTCACGGCTTCGTCCGTCACGTGTTGCGACTTATTTCCGGCGTAGCCCACGTTAAACACCGCGCTCGAGCTTAGTTGACGCTCGATGAAAAGACTGTAGCTCTCGGTCACCGTCGGTTGGAAATCGCCGCTGAATGCGAACAACGATGTCGGAGTAATTGTGGGCGTGCCCGGCGCCGAACCGATCAGCGGCTGGCTGGTCAGCCCGTTGTTGATCGTCACGCTCTGTGTGAAAGGCGGATTCGTCAGGAACGCCGGGTTCCTCTCGAGCGCCACCGGCGTATAGCCCATACCGAAGCCTCCGCGCACCGCTGTTTTCCCATCCGCGGTCAATGCGTATGCAAATCCTAGACGCGGCGCAAAATCGGAGTCCTTGGGTTTGTAAAAGCCAGGTTCCGAGGAAACCGGCAGGGTCGCCGAACTATCCGCGCCGGCCGTCACCAGACCGTCCGTCAGATTTGCCACCGCTCCTCCCGGAGTCAGCGGCTGTCCGCTCGAGTTAAACGTAAACGCCCCCAGCATCGAAACCGCCGGTGCGGTAGAGGAGCTGTAGGCGCTGGTTTGGAAGCTCGTCAGATCGTTCGTCACCACAGTCTCCGGCTGGAAGTACGACCAGCGCACTCCCAAGTTCACCGTCAGGCGTGGCGTGACCTTCCAATCGTCCTGCAGATAGAGCTCCCACCAGCCGTAGTGGAAATATCCCGCGCGCTGTACGTTGGCCTGCTGGTACGTCGAATCGAGACCCAGCAAGAAGTCCGCGGCGGTGTCGCCGCTTTGCGTGCCGGAAAATGTGTAGACGCCCATCGGCGCCGGAAACGTACCCGAGCTTTGGCTCTTGTTGCCGCGCAGATAGAGGCCGCCGAACTGGAAAATGTGGTTGTGTTTGATCCAAGTGACGTCGTCGCTGTAGATCGCGTCGCTGTCCGTCGTATCCGTGGGCAGCGCGCCTTCGCCGATCCACGACCAGTTCCCGCTTCCCGTCAATTCCAGGTTCGGCAGCCGGTTCAGAGTGTCCGCTCCCGGGTAGGCTTGGGCGATGCACGCGGACGATCCGCAAAGCGGCATCGTGTAATTCGATAGCTTCGAATCGCCTTTGGTCCACGCCAATCCGATGGCCGCTACGTTGATGAAGTTCGTCGTGAAATCCGAAGTCCAGCGTATCCCCGCGTTCATGCCCGGCGTGTACGTGGACGATCCGGGAGTCGGAGAAGGGTCGTTGTAGTTACGCGCCGCGTTGATGTTGTCCGATTCCTCATAGCTCACGCGAACCATCAACGCCTGCTTTGGAGTCAGAGCGTAGTCCACCTTGTATACCTGGTCTTGCTGCGTGTCGTTGGTGATCCCGTTGTTCGCGTAGTAAAAAGGATTCCCGTTCGTGAGCGTCGGCAACGGAAGATACGTGGGAGTCAGCAACGCAACGGTTACGGGATCGAAGCAAGCCGGATTGATCTGATTGTTCACACCCGCCTTGGCGGTAATACACGTTGCCTGAGGAGTGGCGAATCCCCGATGCATCAGGTCCGCAACCGCCGATGCGCTCAGCACCAAGCCGCCGGACGGCATGTTGGGATCGCCGCTCAGGTCGCCGGTGCGCATCGCTGCGCTGAATTCGTTGCGAGCATTCAGAATCGAGGGAGCGATGCTCTTGCGCCATTCACCGTCCGCAAAGAAGAATAGCTTCTCTCTGTGTGAATCGGAGAACGGGATCACCGGACCGCCGAAGTCGTATCCGTAAATGTTCTGCCGCAGCGGGCTCGGCGTCGGTGAAAAGAAGTTGCGCGCCGTCCAGTCCGGGTTCCTGATGTAGTCGTATCCGGTGCCGTGGTACTGCGTGGTGCCGCTCTTGGTCGCCACCAGGATCTCACCCGACCCGGCCATCCCGTATTTCGCGCTGTAGTTGCCCTTCAGCACCGTGAACTCGGCGATCGAATCGATCACCGGCATCACGTCCACCTGGAACAGCGCCGCCGGAACCGTGTCGTACACGCCGTCGACCGAATACGCCGTCTTTTCCACCGACGTACCGTTGACGATCACCACGTTGATCACGCCGTTTCCGTTGCCCGTCAGCGAGCTGCCGCCGTCGACGCTGCTCACGCCGGAAATCACCTGCGCCAAATTCTGAAAATTCCGTCCATTCAGAGGAAGATTCTGAACCTCGGACGCGCTGATCGTGCCGCGATTGTCGGAACTCTCAGTTTGCACCGACACGGCGTCGGCCGTGACCGTCACTTGCTGCGTCGTATTTCCCAACGCCAGCGACAGACTTAGACCCCGCCGCTGGCCCGGGTCCAGGTGCACATCCGTCGTCACGCTTTGTTTAAATCCATCCTTCGTGATCGAAACCATATAGGTTCCGTCCGCCAGCGATTCCACCGAGTAAAAGCCGTCGGAGTTTGTCGTGGCGTTCTGCTGGAACCCCTTGTTTTGGTCGGTCACCGTCACCGCGGCGCCCGCCACCGCTGCGCCATTCGGATCCGTCACCGTACCGGAAATTGCGCCCGCCGGCACGTTTTGTGCATGCACGGCGCCAACGCAACAAATCATCAGCGCTATTGCCAGAGCCAGCCCCAGCCCGGCCAACCCCATTCTTTCGTTTCTCATTACGTCCCCCCCCATTTTCATTACACGCCCCCGTTTTCAAGAATCTTGAATTCCCCGCCAACAGCCTTCCGCGGGCCGACGATCTACGTCCCGGAACGCTCCCCGTGCGCAAAAATCTGTTGGGCCAGCGCACCCTCCGCTAAAAGCCTGCCACAATTAAGAACCGAAAAAATAGCGATCGCACCCCAAGCGCCGCGCACTCTAGATCACCAGGGCGTTATTGTCAATACCAACTTAGTTTCTCTATTGGAACAGCCGGGTGTAGTTGGAGGCAGTTTTCCGGCTCCGTCGCTCGCTAGAAACGCCCCATCTCAATGAAAATGCGGCCCGTTCCTCTGTGGCTGCGCCCCATTCGCGTTCCGAGTTCGGCTACTGCGCGCGACGAGTCTGGCCGTTGCCTGCCTCTCGGTCTCGGTGATTCGATTTTCGATAGTCCGCCTAACCGCTTTGCTTCGATCGCGCCCCAATTCCTCGCCTCCATCCACTTGTCCGTCCTCCCACCTCCGGCGCCGATCTCGTTCGCGCACTGCGCTCCGTTGCGCCTGGCGCAATCTCGCGCGAGGCCCAGGGTCCGCTCGCCGCGCTTCGAATCACAGACCATCTCCGCCCGCCCCTCGCAATCTGTGAATATTCGTTCGAATACTCAATTAGTACTTGACGCCTGCCTAATATCCATGCTATGCTCCTTCGTGTTCGCCCCTCTCCAATTCGAAATCTCCGCTTCGCATCCCGCCCCGCTCTGCGAGTTCGGCATTTCTGCAGCGCGCGCACGCATCTCGAGTCCCCGATGTGCTCCGAGCGCGGTCCAAGCCCCCTCACAAGCCCCTGTGCTTTCAAGCGATTGCAAAAGAGTGCGCAACTCATTGAGGAAATTGGTTTTTAAGTTCCCGTGTTTTCACACTCATCCGCACTCTTTTCCTGCAAATCATGCATTTACAGCAAGTTCGCAAAAACATACCCGGGGTGTATATGCAACTTCGCCGTCGCTTGAGCCGCTCGTGCCTAAATTCCGCGGATTGACAGAACGGCGCGATCAGACGAGAGTAGCCCGTCCCTGCAGAAGCGGCTCGATCGCGATTGATTCGGCGGAGATAACATGACAGACCGCAAACTCTATCGGGCGTCCCTCAAGTTCGGTCTGTTCCTCTGCATCGCTGCCGCCGCCGCGAGCCTGCTTCTCCGCGCGGCTCCTGCGCATGACTACCAGACTGAACTGAGGAGCCGGCTGGCCCAGGTGGACGCCGAAGTCGGCCGTCGACCCTATCTCGCGAATTGGAACTCGCTCGGCCGTTACCAGGTGCCCGATTGGTTCCGCGACGCGAAATTCGGCATCTTCATTCATTGGGGCGTCTATTCCGTTCCCGCGTTTGGCAACGAATGGTATTCGCGCAACATGTATGTCCAGGGAACTCCCGCGTTTCAACACCAGGTCGCCACCTACGGACCGCAATCGAAATTCGGCTACAAAGATTTCATTCCCATGTTCACCGGCAGCAATTTCAACGCCGACGAATGGGTCGATCTCTTTGTCCGCGCCGGTGCAAAGTACGTCGTCCCCGTCGCCGAACACTGCGATGGTTTTCCCATGTACGCATCGGACTTCACCGATTGGAATGCCAGCCGCATGGGCCCGAAGCGCGATGTGATCGCGGAAATTGCCGCAGCCACCCGGCGGCGCAATCTCCACTTCGGAGCTTCCTCGCATCGCGCCGAACACTGGTGGTGGTATGACGGCGGCACCTCGTTCGATTCCGACGTCAGCGATCCTCAATACGCGGGCCTCTATGGTCCCGCGCAACCCATGGGTTGGCCCGGCGATGATCCCGCGAAGGAGCCCGATCCCAACCATCTGGAAAAATGGCTGCCTCCCAATCAGGCGTTCCTGGACGATTGGCTCGCCCGCAGCACGGAAATTGTGGACAAGTATCACCCCGACATTTTCTATTTCGATTGGTGGATCGGCCAGCCCGCTTTTCAACCTTATCTTCAACGCATGGCTGCGTATTACTACGATCGCGCCGCGGAACGCGGCACAGGCGTCGTGCTCACCTACAAAGGTTACGCATTTCCGGAAAACGCCGCGGTGCTGGATATCGAGCGCGGAAAGCTTGATGCCTTGCGTCTCTTGCCCTGGCAGACCGACACTTCCATCAGCGTCAAGTCCTGGGGCTACGTTCAGAACGACACCTATCGCACCGCCGCATCCTTGATCGCTGAATTGGTCGACGTGGTGAGCAAGAACGGCAATCTCCTCCTCAACGTCGGCCCTAAATCCGATGGCACGATTCCCGATGAAGATAAGAGCGTCTTGCTCTCGATGGGTCAGTGGCTCAGCGTGAATGGAGAAGCGATTTACGGTTCGCGTCCCTGGCTGGTTTTCGGCGAAGGCCCGACCAGCGATGCCGCAAGCGCCGTCAAAGGCAACGACAATAAAACTTTCACGGCGCAGGATATTCGTTTCACCACGAGGGACGGATTTCTTTATGCCATCGCGCTCGGCTGGCCCGCCGACGGCAAACTGACGATTCGCATTCTGAGCGCCGGAACTCCGTACTTGCCGCGGCCGATCACCCAAGTCCAGTTACTCGGCTCGCAAGAAAGTCTAGTGTGGAAGCAAACCGCGGACGGACTCGAACTTACTCTTCCCCACGACAAACCGAACGACATGGCCTATGTATTCAAAATTTCCACCGCGGCGGTTAATTAGGATTTCAATGCGGCGAATCGCCTCGCCTATTGCGCATGGATTTCATAATGCCCTTCATGGCTCAGGTGAAACTCCGCGCGCATCCCGCCCTCGGCAGCCCTGGACGAAACCATCGATCCGTTCACGTAGACTTGCGATTTTTCGCCGGGAACCGGAACCACGACATCAGCATCGACCGACGCCGGCAAATCGAGAGCGAGGTGAAACGTGCCGTCATTCTTGATGTCAACTTTGATCAGGCCGTTCGGAGTCGGTTCGCTTCCGCGCGCCCACGCAAGGTCGATCAAATCCGGTCGAATGGTCACGTGGCTGAATCCCGCCGCAGTCGGATTGATCCCGAGCACTTGCTCCATCAGCCAAGCCGTCGGACCACTGGACCATCCGTGCGCCAGGCTCACGAAGTATCCTGTAGTCCCATCGGCTTGCAGAGAAACGTGGAAATTTATTTTCGGCCATCGCAAATCGTACGCTTCCCAGAATGAAGTCGCGCCCTCCGCGAGCATCCCGCCCCAAAACGTCCGAATCCATTGCAGCGCCTCGGCGCGATGCCCCGCTTGCGCCATCGCGGACACCACGTAGTAGTTGTAGTAAGGACTGATCACCGGAGAATCCCATCGATCTTGCGACACATTTTTCAAAACGTTGTCCCACAGCGCGGGATATTGGTCCGGCGTCGCCAGGCCGGACACAATTGCCATCGCGTTGGTCTGCCAACGCGTGCCATACGTTCCCGTATTCGCGTCGCGCAGATACATATTTGTCGACGCACGAATCGCGTCCGCGCGTTGCTCGTAATGATCCGCGTTCGCCGTGTCGTTCAGCTCGCGCAGCAAATACGCGCCTTCTTTGTACGCCCGGTAATACTCGATCTGCGTCGCCTGCCGCGCTTCGGGAGTGTCGGCATACAGTCCTGGAGACCAATCCACAAAGAGCCACTGCTTTTCCGGATTCACAAAAATGTTCCTGTCGTCGAATCCGGAATCCATCAGCTTCAGCAGTTCCACCAAGCGAGGGTGCACGCTCACCAGAAAATCTTTCGCGCCCGTATGGCCGTAATATTCGGCGAGAGCCGTCACCCACAGCGCGGAATATCCCGGGATCGTGTTCACCTGCTCGGTCACCGGGTCGTCGCCGATCAGGCGCGTCATCGTGTCTTCCACCAGAAAATGATCGGCGAAAACGCTGTTGATCACGCGCCCTCCGACGTCGAGGTCGCCAATCCATCGTCCGCGGTCGCGCTTCACCGCGTCCCATATATCGTCCTGCATGCACAAATGCATGGTGTACGCGCCCGTTTCCCAGATGCGATTCAGAAGCGCGTCGGACGATTCAAACGATCCTTTGTATTCAACCGGATAATAAATTCCGTCCAACTGAATCGTCTTGAAACGAATCTCCGGACCGCCGCCGACAAAGCGAATCTTGGCGTAGCGGAAACCGGCCTTCGGGCCGTACGCGGTGGAATGATTTGCGATGTGCAGCAAATCCGTTCCCACGAAGTGGCCGCCCGCTTTGGCTTCTTCCGCGGATTCTCCGTATTGGATCGTCACCCAAGCGTCGCAGTCGCAATCGGATTGAAACTCCACGCGCCCTTCCACCTCGCGCCCGAAATCCAACAGGAGGCTTGGCGCAATTTCGTCGGGCAGCATCGGTTGAGCGAGTTTCACCGTAAATTCAGGAGTGGCTTCGGTCGAAGTGAGCGCCTGAACGTTCCGAATCTCGCTTCGCCCCTCGAATACGTCCGTCACTTTCTCCGCTTTCATTCGGTATTGACGCAGAAACGGCGAAACGCCTTCGTAACCGGGCCAATCGAACATGCCCGCGTCGCCATTCCACTGAAGCATGTCGACCGAACTCTCGATCGGTCCGAGCGATTGAACGGTTTTCCAGTTGCTGTCATCGAATCCCGGCTGCTCCCACCCGCCGGGCGCATCGAGCGAGCTTTTCCAATCCGGCCCGCTGATCGCAAGCGGCGCGGCGTTGATTCCGGTCGCCGCCGGCAGAATCTTGGCGACGAGAATTTCGCCGAATGTCTGCTGTTGAACCACGCGCGAGTTGGTCACGCTCACGATCCCGCGCCCGCGAACCACTTCAAGTGCGAGCGTATTAGAGCCGCTGCGAAGCGCGCTTCGGATGTCCGTCGCGAACACGTGGATTCCAAGCGGCGAGGTGACATCGCTTTCGACTTGGTCGACGAGTGCGCCGTTGACGTAGATCTTCGCGGAACGCGGACCGGCCAGGTACAGAGTCGCTGCCGCCGGAAGCTCCGCGAGCTGGAAGGTATAGCGGAAGTAGTGCGGTGCAGACTTTACGTCCGGCGTCGCGAAATCGTAGTTGTTGTGGTCCGCGTGCAATGCGGCGGCGTCGCCCGCCGTCCAAATATATTGTTCCCGCAAAGGCACGTGCTGCGACGGCTGCGCTTCGGCCGCGGTCATGTTGCGTGTGGGGTCAAGCTTCCCGTCTGGAAAGCTGTCTTGCGCGATCGATATGCGCGCGGAAAAGCAAAGCAAGAGCGCGGCAACAACGAGGTACCGCAACCGAATCATCATGGCCTCCTGGGAACCAATCATTCAAAAACGAAGCGCACTCGGCGCGTGGCCGGAGAAACCACGCAAATGTGCATGTCTGGTATGAAACATTTTCCTATGAGAAACTACGCTACGAATCTGAATCTGGCAACTGCCTGCTCTTGCGACCGTGAAAACGGGGTTGGCCTGGTCGTAAGTGACTCTTCATATCCACTCGGAGCCGCTCTGCTGAGATGAGAAAACCGCGGAAACCCCGAGCTCAAGAAGTCTCCCGGAGAGATTTTCTCAAGGGGGCGGGGGCTGCGTTTGCGCTCGGAAGCATTGCTCGCCGGCTTCCCGCAATTTCCGCCACGCCCGCCGTTCGCCTGGGCGAATTCGACTACGCTGATGTTCGGCTGACTGGCGGTCCGTTCAAGGACCACTACGACCGCATCCTGGCAAGCTACCTTGCGCTCGATAACGACCGGCTGCTCAAAGTGTATCGTCAGCGCGCGGGGCTCCCCGCGCCCGGCGACGACATGGGCGGTTGGTACGATGCCGATGGATTTGTGCCCGGCCACGCGCTGGGACAATTCATTTCCGGGCTTTCACGCTACGCGCGCGCCACCGGCGACGCGGATGCCTACGCGAAAGTTCGCGCGCTGATCTCGGGCTTCGGCGAGACGCTTGGCCCCGATGGCTATCCGTACGCCAGCGCCAAAGCCGCTACCACCTGGCCTTGCTACATTCTCGATAAGGACGAAATCGGTCTGCTGGATTCTTTTCGTCTCGCCGGCGTCGCGCAATCTCGCGACATGCTCACTCGCGTGATTCACGGGGCGTTGCCTTCACTGCCTGACCACACTTACGATCGCGGCCCCAATAGCCCGAAGCAAGCGCCGTATGATGAAACGTACATACTTTCGGAAAATCTTTTTGACAGCTACGAAGTGACGGGCAACCGCGAGTTTTTCGATTTGGCGCGGAAGTATCTACTTACAACCGATTATTTCGCTCCCATGGCCACCGGCACATATCCGCTTCCCGGAAAGCACGCTTACAGCCACGTGATTGCGCTCAGTTCGGCGGCGAAGGCCTATGAAGTTCTTGGCGATCCGATGTATCTCGAAGCCATCGAGAACGCGTGGAACTTGCTCGAAACGCAACAGCAATATGCGTCGGGAGGGTGGGGTCCGAAGGAAGCGTTCGTCGAGCCCAATAAAGGACAGCTGTACGATAGCTTGAGCACAACCGAGGATCATTTCGAGACGCCGTGCGGCTGCTACGCGCAGACCAAGCTCGCGCGCTATTTGCTGCGGTTCACAGGCGATGCGCGCTACGGAGACGGCTTGGAGCGCATTTTGTACAACACCATCCTCGGAGCCAAGGATCCCGACGGCGAGAACGATTTCTTCTATTACTCGAGCTACGGCCCGCTCTCGCAAAAGTCGTATTACAAATCCAAGGTCCCCTGTTGCGCGGGCACGCTGGTGCAGACCGTTGCGGATTACGTTTTAAATGTCTACTTCCGCGGCGATGACGGTATTTATGTGAGCCTTTATACGCCGTCCGAGTTGCGCTGGAATGCCGGCAAGATTCCCGTGAAGCTCATTCAAACCACCGACTATCCGAACGACGAGGCCGTGCATTTCCGCTTGGAGCTGCCAGTTCCAACAGAATTTGCCGTGTCCTTTCGGATTCCGCGCTGGATAAGTGGCGCCGCGGCTCTTTCGGTCAACGGCAAGAGCGTGTCGGTTCCCGCAAATCCAGGAACTTTTGCGACCATTCGCCGCCTATGGAGCACGAACGACACGATTGAATTGCGGCTGCCTTTCGAGTTCAGAACGGAAGCGATCGATAATCAGCACCCGGAAACGGTCGCCGCGATGCGCGGCCCGCTGATGTACGTCGCGGCAACCCCGCCGGAAAATCTTGCCAGCGTTGCGCTTCGACTGCCGCAGGGCCTGACGCCATTGCCGAATGCGCCCGGGCTCTTCACTTACCAGCTGCCGGAGCAAACTCTTCAATTCAAACCGTTCTTCGCCATTCACGACGAACGCTACAACACCTATTTCCTGAAGCAGGAAGCGCACGCGTGAGCGACCCGAGAGACGCGCATCACCCACGCATTTGCGGTGAAGACTCATGAGCGCCCTAGCGAATGAATTGAAAATGACGGATCGAATCCATGCGCGCTATTGGATTGAAACCGCGTATCCGCTGGCGGACGCGGCCGCGATGATGGCCGGCGAACAATCGACCGGCACGTTCGTTCGCGTTCCCGGCGAAACCGACGAATTGCGGGAGCGCTACGCAGCACGTGTGGAACAAATCACGGAGATCGGAATCGTCGAGCGCCCCTCCCTGCCCGGCTCGGGATTGCCGAAAGGCGCGAGAGCCGATGTCCAGCGGCGCGCCGCGGAAGTGGAACTGTCGTGGCCGATTGCGAACATGGGTCCTTCATTGCCGAATGTGATGGCCGCGGTCGCCGGCAATCTTTCCGAGCTTCGTCCGTTCTCCGGACTGAAATTGCTCGATGTGAAGCTTCCGCCGATTTTTCTTGAACGCTACGCAGGCCCGCAATTCGGAGTTGCCGGAACACGATCTCTCTGCGGCGTGTACGAACGGCCGGTGATCGGCACGATCATTAAACCGAGCGTCGGAATGTCTCCCGAAGCCACGGCGGAACGTGTGCGCGAGCTCGCGGAAGCCGGCGTGGACTTTATAAAGGATGATGAACTGCAAGCGAACGGCCTCGACTGTCCATTTGAAAAACGATTCCGGGCGGTTCAGGGCGTCATCAATCGCCACGCCGATCGTACCGGCAAGAAAGTGATGTATGCAGCCAACATCACCGGAGAAATCGACGAGATGCTCGATCGCCTGGCGCAGATCGGGGCGCAGGGCGGAACTTGCGCGATGGTCAGCATGAATAGCATCGGCCTTCCAGCCATGACCGTGATTCGGAAACATTCTCGCGTCGCTATCCACGGCCATCGCAACGGTTGGGGCATGCTCGGACGGAGCCCCGCGATCGGAATGAGTTTTGTGGCTTATCAGAAGTTTTGGCGTCTGGCCGGAGTTGACCACCTGCACGTCAACGGTCTGCAAAATAAATTCTGCGAAGACGACAGTTCGGTAATCGCGTCCGCTCGTGAGTGCCTGACGCCGATGTTCGCCGTCCCCGGCCGCGGCTGTGAAGTCATGCCGGTTTTTTCTTCAGGCCAATCCGCGCGCCAGGCACCGGAAACATATCGCGCGCTGGGCTCAACCGATCTGATCTTCGCCGCCGGCGGCGGCATTCTGGCGCATCCGGCGGGCCCTGCCGCGGGCGTGCGGAGTCTGCATCAGGCCTGGGAAGCAGCCATTCTCGGCGTGCCGCTTGCGGAGTACGCGACGAATCACGCGGAACTCAAAGCCGCGCTCCAAAAGTTTGCCGCGTGACGCCGCGATGAATGCTCCGCTGTTCGCGTATTACGGCGACGACTTCACCGGTTCCACCGACGTTTTGGAGGCCCTCGCCGGAAACGGCGTCCGCACAGTTTTATTTCCAGGATTGCCGAGCGAGAAACATTTGCGCGCCTTTGCGGATTGCCGCGCGATCGGAATCGCGGGAGAAAGCCGGAGCCGAGATCCGCAATGGATGACGGAAAATCTCGGCGCTGCGTTTTCGTTTCTGCAAAAGCTCGGCGCGCCCGTCAATCTCTACAAAGTGTGCTCCACGTTTGACAGCTCTCCGCAAGTGGGCAGCATCGGTCGCGCGCTTGAAATCGGCCAGGACGTTTTCCGAGCGTCCATGATTCCGATCGTAGTCGCGGCTCCGCATCTTCGGCGTTACGTGATGTTCGCAAATCTGTTTGCCGAAGGAGGCGATGGAATCTACCGCATCGATCGCCATCCCACGATGATGCGCCACCCCGTCACGCCGATGACGGAAAGCGATTTGCGCCTGCATCTCGCCAAGCAAACGAAGCGCTCCATCGGTCTGTTGGACATCGTTGCGCTGCACGGCGAGCGCTCAAGCGAAAAGCTGCGCGACTTAGCGCGCGAAGGATATCGCGCGATTGTATTCGACGGACTCGACGAAGTGTCTTTGGAAAAAACCGGCCGATTGCTGTGGCCAAAGGACTCCACACGGCAAGAATTTGTGATTGGCAGCTCGGGCGCGGCCTACGCGTTCGTCGCACACTGGCGGGAGACTGGTGTGCTGCCGCCGGCGATGCCTTCAGAACCGATTCGTAAAGTGGATCGACTCTTGGTGCTATCCGGCAGTTGCTCGCCTGTGACCGAGAAACAAATTCGCACGGCGGTGTCTCAGGGCTACGTGGGAATTCCGCTCGACGCGGCGTCCGTTTGCGCGCATGACGCGCGCGCACTCGATGCGCATTTTAATCAGGCGAAGCAAGCTCTCGCTGCGGGCCGCAGCGTGATTCTTTATAGCGCGATGGGGCAGGCCGATCCGGCGCTCGCCGCGCACGGCGATGATCTGGCGATCGAGATGGGGCGGCTCTTGCGGCGGCTGGTCACCGAGTGCGCCGCGCGGCGCGTGGTGATCGCCGGCGGCGACACTTCGGGTAAGGCCGCGCAGCAACTTGGCCTTCACGCCTTGACATTCGTCGCGTCCACCCAACCGGGCGCGCCGCTGTGCCGGGGCCACGCGAACGATCCAGCTCTCGATGGCCTCGAAATCGTCTTGAAGGGCGGCCAAGTCGGCACGCCGGATTTTTTTGAATTTGTCCGGCGCGGCGGAATTAACTGACGGAGATCGCGGTCTCAGCGAGCAGCGGCTTGCTGGCATCCACGCGAGCGAAAATTCCTGCGGCAACAAACACCATCGCCGCCACGAACCACAAGGGTTTATTGTAACTGCCGGTGATTCGGATCCCGTATCCGAATAACACCGTGCAAAGCGCGCCGCCGAATTGCCCTGCGGTGTTCATCACACCGCTCACGGTTCCTGCAAACTCGCCTCCGATATCGAGGCACAGCGACCACGCGGACGGCAGCATCAAATCCGTCACGCCGAATCCGAGGCACGCGAGCACAACGACCGCCGTCTTGCCGCTCACAAGCGACATTCCCATCAGCATTCCCGATCCGACGATCAGCGCACTTGAAAGCACCACCCTGCGGCCAAACTTCAAGCCATAGCGTTTGACGAACGAATCGCTCACGAATCCACCGGCCAGATTTCCGGCGATCCCACATACGAAAGGAAGCGCGGCGTAGAACCCCATTTGGCGTTCCGAGAAACGCGCGCTGCGAATCAGCCAGCTTGGAAACCAGGTGAAATAGAAATAGCTTCCCCACGCGTAACAGAAATAGGCGACGCTGATCATCCAGAGCTGCCGCGATTCCAGCAATCGTTTCCAGGGAATGGCGTTTCGCGTCCCCGTGTGCGCGCCCATTGCGATTTCATTTAACTCTTCTTCGCGGATTCCCGGCTGCTCGCGCGGGACATCGCGGAACCACAGTCGCCACACCGTAGCCCACGCTACGCCAAGCACGCCAAAGAGTACGAAAACGGATCGCCAGCCGATGCGCGTCTGCAAGGGCACAACCAGCAGTGGCGTCAACACTCCTCCCAATCGGCTGGCCGCCCAGATAAAACTTTGCGCACGCGCGCGCTCGGTCGTCGGAAACCATCGCGACACGACTCCGGCGGCGTTGGGGTAGGCGCCGGCTTCCCCCGCGCCAAACAGGAAGCGCACGATCACAAGCTGCCAGAAGGAAAAACACGCGGCCGTTGCCGCCATGAAGGCTGACCACCACGCCACGATGCGCGTCAACTCCCGGCGCTGCCCGTGCCGATCACCCATCGCGCCCGAGGGGATTTCAAATAGCCCGCACGACAGCACGAACGCGCCGAGCACCCAACCCCAGCGCTCCGGAGGAATATGCAGTTGATCCTGAATCAGGGGGCCGGAAACTGCGATCGAAAGCCGGTCGAGAAAAGTTATGGCCGAAAGCACGACAAGCAGAAAAAGTACGATGTACCTTTTCCTCAAGCGGCGCCTTCTCGATTTGTTTGCGCCCGGCGGCGCAGCACCTCTCTCGCTCGAAGCACGGCGAGCTCCGGACTAGACAGCACGGGAACACGAATCGCGCCGGCGGGCAGATTGGCGAGCACGCGCGCCATGGACGCTTGCGCCAGCACAATCACATCCACCTCCGGCGCCATCTGCAGCAGCGCTTCGGACACGATGCGATCGTGTGTCTCGGTGTCGCCGGAGAGAACCGCGTCAAATGCTTTCGCGCAGAGACCTTCGATGAGTTCGACCGGGCGCCCGACCGCCGCGGCTTTCTCGGCAAGCAGCGCCATCGTCGGCTCAAGCGTAGTGCGCAACGTCGCCAGGACTCCGATGCGTCGACCCACTTCGATCGCCTTCTCCGCCATGGCTTCATCCACGCGAAACACCGGAATATCGAAAACTTTCTGCGCCAACGCCGCTCCCGGGCCAATGGACGAGCATGTGACCATCACGGCAGTCGCGCCGGCAGCTTCGGCCGACTCAATCATCGAAATCAATCGGCGAATCGTGAGCTTGCGCAGTTTTTGGTGCGCGATCGTGTCACGAATCAGGCTTTCATCGACCATGTGGAAGGTTGCGACGCCGGGCAGATGCTGCTTGCAGAGCGCGGCAAACACGGGCGTAAGCACGGGGCTGGTGTGAATCAGCGTTAGCGTTTCCGGCATAAATTTATTTCTCCACCCGCATCTCACGATACAGGAAGCGGCGCGAGCTATTTCTTCCATTCAAAATAATACTTTCCCGATTCAATCCGGCAGATTACAGCATCTTTCTCCGATCGGACTAATTTTACTCCGATCGCATGGTCGAGCGCTTTGCCGCTTTCGGTGATCGTCGCCGCGGTTGGCGAGGGGATGCGAACTTCAGCTTCCGCACCCACAGGAACTGTCACGTCCAGAGTGCACTCGCCATACTTTTCGCCTCCGACTTCAAGTGGAAGCCGCGCGCGGCATTCCCAGCGGGACTCGATTAACCCAAGCGCGGAATCAAAGCCGGCCTGTGCCGATGCGATGTCTCCAACCACCGTGGGATGTATTTCAATTTGCTCGCCCGGAGGTCGCGACAAATCGAAATCAATACCCGCCAAGCCGCTGTAGAACCATTCCTCGGCGTCACCCAGCATGAAGTGATCCTGGGATTTCGTCGGATTGGTGTCCCACGCTTCGGTCAACGTGGTTGCGCCGCGAGCCAATTGATAGCCGTAACTCGGCGAATCGGTGCGCGAAAGCATGTCATAGAGAACATCGGAGCGCCCTCCCTCTTCGAGAGCCTGCACGACAAAATGAAAACCGACGTCTCCTGCGGTGACATGATTGTCGTGATTCCGGATGTCCTGCACAAGATTGTCCAGCACAGCCTCTCGCCGGTCGTCCGGCACCAGGCCCGCGGCCAGAGGCATGGCGTTGGCCGTCTGGCTGCCGGTGTCGTACTCGTTGGTTTGCGGGTTAAACATTTTGGCATTGAACGCGACGCGCACGGCACGCGCGAGCGCCGCATACTTCTGCGCGTCGACATCTTTGCCCAGCAGTAAGGACACTTTGTGAAGCACCGTGAGGTCCAGATAATAAATCGACGTCGCGGTTACGCCGCGGCTCGTCAACTGCGATTCTCCGAGCGGGCCCGGGCCAACGTCGTACCAATCGCCCAAGCCATACGAAATGATGTGATCGTCGGCGCGCGTCGCGAGATATTCCGCGTACTTCCGCATCACGTCGTATCGCTGCGCGAGCAATCGGCGGTCTCCATAGAACCGATACTCGAGCCACGGGTCCAGAATCGCCGCGCTGCCCCACTCGGGTGAATCGCGGAAGCCCGCCGGGAAAACGACATACTCGGGCGCCGTGTCTGGCACGAGCCCATTCGGGAGCTGAGTATCCGCGATGTCGTCCGAAATCTTGCGATACAACTGCGAGAGATCAAAGTTGTACATCAGCGCCGATCCCAGAAGCTGCGTCTCCTCAAGCCAGCCCAGCTTTTCGCGATGCGGACAGTCGGTCATTACGCTCTGCATATTGCTGCGCATCGCGGCGTCAATCAGTCCGTGAATGCGGTCGAGCAACTCATCGGAGCTCGAAAAATCTCCTGTAACGCGCGCCGAAGAGTGCACGAATTGCCCCTCGAGCGAAAGCAAAACGGGTTTGCCGTCATCGCCGCCGGGTTTGAGTGTGGCCCCTTCCACTTGCACGTAACGAAATCCGTAGTAACTGAATCGGGGATGCCAAGTTTCTTGGCCCGAACCTTTGAGCGTGTAAACGAAATACGACGGGCCACCGGAACTTCGCTGCGATACCAAGCCCGACGAATCCAATAGTTCGCCCGGGAGCAATTTCACTTTGTCGCCGGAATGGCCGGAGACCTTGATCGCGGGCCAACCCGAGAAATTCTGCCCCAGATCGAAAACTAAGATTCCGGGCTCGGGTTTGGTTTGCGCAACCACTGGATAAACGTGCATCACTCGAATTGGAGGAATGAGCTGCGTCGAGAGCCGCCCGCCAGGCCCGTTCACTTCGACCGCCGGCGTCCACGCGGCATCGTTGAAGCCGGGCTCATCCCATCCGGCTTGTTCCAATCGCGCGTCGTAATCTTCTCCACCGTATTCAGACGAAAAAGTAATAGGTCCCGGCGCGGTTTTCCACGAGGAGTCGCTGAGGATTACCGCTTCGGTCCCGTCGAGATAACGAACATGCATTTGGAAAATAAGCTTGGGCTGGCCGAACGTTCCCACAAATTTCTGGTACCGGCCCGGCGTGCGCGGCACGTTATACATGCCGTTGCCGAGCATGATGCCGATGGCATTTTCGCCGGATTTGATGAGGCTGGTCACATCGTACACGTTGCACAGAACGGCCTTGCGATAATTTGTCCAGCCGGGCGTCAAGAGATCTTCGCTGACCTTCGTGCCATTCATGCGCAATTCGTATTGTCCCAAACCGCTGACATACACCACGGCTCTTTCCACGGGCTTGGCGAGATTGAATCCATGCCGGAAGATCGGAAGCGGACGAGGCGGCGGCGCATTCGTTAAGTCCTTGGCAGCCGGCGCGGCGGATTCGCTATCGGGCTCGGCCGCGATCCACTTCGCTTTCCAATCTGCGGGTTCGAGCAATCCCATTTGCCATTGGGCGGCGTCGCTCCATACCGACGCGACGCCGTCTTGGTCCCAGACGCGCACTTTCCAGTAGTAGATTCCGTTCGATTTCAATTCCTTGCCGAAATATTCGATCTGGATCGTGCGATTTGACGCGGCCTTCCCACTGTCCCACATATCGCCGACGTCTTTGGCAAGAAGCGAAGCCGACGACGCGACCAGAATACGGTACGACGTCTGGCGCAGGCCCCTCCGTTCGCTGCCGAGGGCTTCCAGCTGCCAGCTCAGAAGCGGGCGACGCGTCTCAATCCCGAGCGGATTCTCCAATTGCTCGCAGCGCAGAAGGGTTATCCGAATCGTGCCGAGCGGCGCTCGGCGGACGGCGATCGACTGGCTTGTGTTCGCCTTGGCGGGAGAACTTCGAGCAGCCGGAACAATTCCCAGGACCAAACCGATCGCGAAGAATTTGACGACGCGGCGCTGGCGGCGAGTTCCCAAGGTGCAAGCAAACACCCGAGATGGCGCGCAATGCAAGGTCCGTGCGCTCGAGAAGGGGCCGGTCCCGCCGCTAGGGGCAAGAGGGGCGCAGCCGCTCTCGCTATCGGCGGAGTGGACCGATTTTGTCCAGCGAGAGAAGCGCAAGAATATTCGGGGAACGCGCAATTGTCAATAGTAATGCAGATTGCCTATTGAAATACTGGATTTCCGTCCCCAAATGTTCAATAATGCGCCGTCGCAAAGCAGGGAACCAAGGGCGGCCCGGCTTTTTCGCCCATAAAATGGGTTTTTAGCGCTCGCCAGGATGATGTTTTCGCGGAGTGTGGCGAATAACGGTGCTGGTCCTCCGAATGTCTGGGCTTGCGTCAATGTGCCTGATGCCAGGTGACAGCGTAAGGATGAAAGCATTGGTGTTCCCTCTTCCATCCAGAATCCATGTTGCCGAAAATCGACGATGGCTCCGTCCGGCGCCGGCTCGCGTGGGGCGGAAGAGAGCGCGCGCGATCATTCCCGGCGTCCAGAGACACTCGCTCTCGATTCTGAAATCTCTGTCGTGAGGTACCGGTTTTGCGGAAGACGGGCCTAAAGCGGTTGTATCTGATTCCAGTGCTCTCAAAGGCGCTGGATGTTCTGGACCTTCTGCAGAAGGGGGGACAACCGCTTTCGCTGGAATCTATTTATCAGCAAACGAACATCTCCAAGACCACGGTCTATCGCATTCTCAAGACATTTGTGCATCGCGGATATTTGGCGCAGTCGGATGACGGGCTCTACCGCATGGTCGCGCGGCTCAAGAAAGCAAGATTTGGATTTGGAAGCCAATCGGCCGAGTTGCCTTTCTCAAACGCGGTCACCGACAGCCTCAAGTCCGCCGCGGCGGCGACCGGCGTCGATTTGGTGGTGATGGACAATCGCTATAGCGGTTCCGCGGCAGTTCACAATGCCGACGAATTCGTTTGCCAGCGCGTGGACGTGGTCATCGAATTCCAAATCGATCAGCACTGCGCTCCGATTATCGCCGATCGATTTGACGGCGCGGGGATTCCCTTCATTGCCGTGGATATCCCGCATCCTCACGCCATCTTCTTCGGAGTGAACAACTATCGCGTTGGATTTGAAGCCGGCTCATTCGCCGCGAAGCACGCCTCAAAAATGTGGGACGGTAAACCGCCGTTGGTCTTGGGTTTGGACGTTGAGGAAGCGGGCCCCTTGGTGCAAAGCCGGATCACCGGGGCGTTTGAAGGGGTTCGCTCCGTGTACACGGAAATCGAGGATCAGAATTTCCTGCGATTGGATGGCCGCGGGCTTCGCGAAAAAAGCTACCGAGTCGTCCTGGACTTCCTCAATCGCCATCCCAAGGAGCAGCGCATTCTGATCGTGGCCGCAACGGACACGAGCGCCTTAGGGGCGCTGCACGCGGTGCAGGAATTAAAGCGCGAAAAGCACGTGGCCATCGTAGGACAGGAGTCCATTCCGGAAGCCATCGAGGCTATGAGTGTGCCCGGCAGTCCGTTCATCGGCTCGGTCTCGCACGAGGCGCACACTTACGGTCCGCGGCTGATTCAGCTCGGCCTCGCGCTGCTGAACGGCCAGCGCGTTCCGCCCTACAGCTACGTCGATCACAAACTCGTGACCGCCGCCGAGGTCCGCGGAAATCTTCGGGAGTGAGGCCGTGGCGCGCTGAGAATTCCGCGGGGCGCGAAGTGTTCCGGATTCTCGCAGACGCATCCCGGCTTCTGTCTTGAAAACTGCGCTTCCTCGATTGATTTGGAACTCGGCTACTTCCCCGCTTCCACCACAGCAACCGCGAAAGGTTCCAGCGTGAGGCGGTTGGACGTCAATTGTGCCGTGCTCGCCGCGGCGCCCGTAGAGGCGCTGATCGAAGTTACCTCGGCCCCGGCAAACTCCGCCGGCAATTCCACTTCCATCTGGCGCTGACGTTTGTTCACAATCAGCATTTTGCGCAAGCCGCCGCGCACAAATGCCTGGGCATCGATATCTGTGTTGCCGGGAAATCGGGTGCTCACCAGCGTGTCACCAGCGGAGAAATGATCGTGAATCAACCGCAGCACCGTGAAACGCGCGTTGGGTTTTCCCGTAGCCCAATCGAGCATGGTCACGCTTGGAAACTGCGAAGGGAATCCGACCAGCTGCGATTCCCCGATCACGTCAATCCCGAGTTTCACCGTCTCGATATAGACGTACGTGTAGAGACACGCGGAGGCGTTCCAATACGCGTCAGGTATCGGTGGATCCGGCGCGTAGGGCGTGTCCGGATGCCAATCCGTCGGCAAGATCGTGCCGATTTCGTCCAGCGTTGTCTGCGTCTCGGGCGATAATCGCTTGCGAATGGCCTCAATGTAGCGGACGTTTGAAATGAAACGATCGGCCTGGTCAAATAACGTATATTGCCAGGCCTCCATGGGCTGACCTTTGGTCGGCTTCGCATAGAAATGATACGAAATCATATCCAGCGGGATGCCGGGCTTGTGATTGGCGTGATTCAGGAAATATTCAAACATCTCCGGATGGTATTCCGGATAGGCCAACGCGAGGCCGACAAACTTCATATGTGGATTCTGCGCCCGGATCGCTTCGACGATCGCGTCATAGCGCACCGTGTATTGCTCGGCGCTTGTGCCATGTTCGATGTCCGGCTCGTTTAAAACTTCCCAGTGCGAGATCTCGAAATGATGGCCGGAGGAATGGAATTTGCCGTTCTCGTCCGTGAAACCTCCGTTTGTGTACCAGTTCACCAGACGCGCGTAGTAGTCCGCGACGTGGCGGCCGGTTGGATCCTGTAGCTCGTTTCCTTGCGTGTATTGCCAATCGACTTGATTCGGATCCGCCGGAATTTCAACAGGCTTATCCGCCTTGAAAAGCCACGCCGGAGCGGTGCTGAAATTCAGAATCACGGGATGCCCCGCAGTGGCTTGCAAGAAATCGAGCGTCATCGGATCGATCACGCTGAAATCCCACGATGTGTGGTCGCTTGTCGGCGGCGCAAGTTCTGCGACGGCCAGCCTGGGATAGGGCGTCCAAGGAACGTATCGGACGAAATCGGCGCCTAGATCTTTCAGATTTCCGAACACTGCGTCGTGAATCGGAGAGCCGTCGCGGAGAAGAGGATTTACGACCACTTGCAGCGTCGGCGTGCTTTTTGACGTTCCGGTCACATTATTCCAATCCACTTCGATCTTTACAGAATCCTGCTCTTGCGCGGCAAAGGCGCCGGCCGGAAAGGTCAGAACCATCAGGAGCAAGCAAAAGACCAGCAGTTTGGGATCGCGCCGAATGGGCTTCCCCCATGACGCAAAACGCGAAGCTGAGCGCGGGGGAAAACGCCTCGTTCGACACAGAAAAGCGACGGACGGTTCGCTGCGATCACCGGAAAGCCGCTCGGCAGGCTGGTGCATTACGGTCGAGGCATACTATATTCCCAGTGGAAACCATTGCAATAGGGACTTAGGCCTCTGGCCTCGGTCGCACGCGCGATCGGGCGCATTTTCAGGCACTTCTAGCCGTTCGATGGGCTCCTGCGGCTTTGGCTCGAAGCCTCAAGTAATCGCGCCGCTCGCAGGGAGGACATTAGCCATGCCTTCAGATATGTCGCGATTGCGCATCGGACTTTTTTCTATCGGTCTCGATGCGTACTGGCCACAGTTCGCCGGGCTGAAGCAGCGCCTGGAAGGCTACACCCAGGAAGTTGCGGCGAAGCTCGGCGCCAGCGGTGCGGAGCTCATCAATTTTGGCCTGGTGGATTCTCCGCAAATGGCCATGCGCGTCGCGCACGAACTGCGCGCTTCGGATGCCGACGTGGTGCTCCTCTACGTGACGACCTACGCGCTCTCGGCGACGGTTTTGCCTATTTTGCGCCACGCGAAAATTCCGGTGATCGTGCTGATGCTGCAGCCGGAAGCCGCGATCGATTACGCAGCATTCAATCGCCTCGAGGACCGCACGAAAATGACCGGCGAGCGGCTAGCCTATTGCTCCGCCTGCCCTGTGCCGGAAATCGCCAACGTTCTCGCTCGCGCCGGCGTACCGTTCCACCAGGTGACCGGTGTTCTCCACGGCGATCCAGCATGCTGGGCTGAAGTGCAGGAGTGGGTCGCCGCAGCCCAGGTGGCCAAGACGCTCAGCCACAATCGGCTGGGCCTCATGGGCCACTATTACAACGGCATGCTGGACATCGTGACCGACTACACGCAACTGTGCATCACCTTCGGCGGCCACGTGCAGTTGCTGGAAGTCGACGAGCTAAGCCGGCTTCGACAAGACGTCTCCGACAAGGAAATCGAGCAGCGCATCGAAGTGTTCCGTCGCGAATTTGATATTCAGAAGGACTGCCCCGAAAGCGAGTTGCAGCGCGCGGCCCGAACCTCGGTGGCGCTCGATCGTCTGGTGGAGAAAAATGAACTGACTTCGATGGCCTACTACTACCAGGGCTCCGGAATTGCCGCGAACGAAGATACGATGAGCTCCATTATTCTCGGAACTTCTCTATTGACCGCGCGAGGCGTCCCCGTCGCCGGCGAGTACGAGGTGAAGAACGCGTTGGCCATGAAAATCATGGACAGTTTTGGCGTGGGCGGCTCTTTCACGGAATACTACGCCATCGATTTTTCGACGGATCAAGTTTTGATGGGCCATGACGGGCCAGGCCATGTGGCCATCGCGCAAGGCAAAACGAAAGTTCGCCCGCTGCGCGTCTATCACGGAAAAGTCGGACAGGGATTGTCTGTCGAGATGTCCGTGAAATTCGGGCCGGTCACGCTTCTTTCCGTGGTCGAGGACCGCGCGAAAGGATTTAAGCTGGTCGTGGCCCAAGGGCAATCCGAGCCCGGCCCCATTCTTGAAATCGGGAATACCAACAGCCGATATCGGTTCCCCGGCGGCGCCAGAAAATTCATGAACGATTGGAATCGCCAGGGCCCCGCGCACCATTGCGCCGTCGGAATCGGCCACATCGCCAGCAAATTGGAAAAATTGGCCAGCTTACTTTCGATCGACCTAATCCAAGTGTGCTGAGTCCGGGCCCGCCCCGCAGCGCGAATTCCCAATTTTCGCTTTCCGCAGATCGAGAAGGACTTCGTCATCTATCTTCCCCTTCGGGCTTCCGTTGCGAGCGACCTGATGACGACGGCACTCATTCGCGGCACGGTCACAAGTGCATCGTGAATGTGTTCGGCGCTCGTCGGCGTCCATCTTCCGTCCGCGTTGACTGAGGCGCCTCCGAACGTGACTCCGCTCCTGCTGTCGGACGAAGGCGCAAGCAGCCGGTGCGCGATCGCCCTGCCCATTCCCAGTTCCGCGATGGAAATCTCTGCATCCTGCGACCTATCCCGGTTTACAACGACAACGGTGCGCGGCTTTCCGCCCGCTCCGCAGACGTAGATGGTGAGATTGATGCCTTGAGGATCAAAGTCGATCAGCAGAATCTCCGGGGAGCCGGCGACCGCCGCGACAAACGCGAGCATGCCGTAATACGGAACGCCGGCCGTGTTGATGCCAGCGCCATCATCCTCGATCGGCGAGTACGAGCTGATGAACCCGAGTTGGTTTACGCCGGTCTCCATGTTCACGCCGGAGCAGCCATACTGCGCGAGCAAAAGCATGTAATCGAGCGTCCACAGAGCGCCGAGCATGGTGTCGCTCACGCCCGGTAGTCCACCCCCGGAAAAAGAGTTGGTCTCACACATCCGCCAGGGAATGCCGCCCTCCACGGATGCGCGGCCCAGGCGTTCGAGCTTCGTCTTAAGATTCGCGTCCGGATAGGTCAGTTCGTCGGCTGATCCTTGCTTCTGTCCGCCACGGTAGTAGTGAGTCGTGAGTAGTTGGACTTCACCTTTTGCGTCCTCAGCCATGCGCTCAACCCACTCCACCGACGTTGCCGTATCCGGCGCGGCAAAGCGCACCCCGGGAACGGACTTCGCAATGGCATCGTGCCACGCGTCATATTCGGTGCGATACGCCTCATACGTATACGGGGGCGCTCTCAAGGGCTTTATACCCTTGCCGTAGTTATCCACCTCGTTTCCAATCTCGATGGCGTCCAGGCGCGAGCCGAAAACGCCGACAACATCTTTCGCTTCCTCGATCGCCTCAGTAAGCGAACCCTGTCCGAAGTTCAAGCACCAAATTACGGTCCAGCCCGTTTTCTCGAGAAATCCGTTCAGCTGCTCGAGGCTTGCCCGCGTGATGACGGTATTCTTCGGCTCCGCGACGCTCTGGCCCTCGGCATCGTACCGGCTGAAATCGGACACAATGCCGCCGATTCGCGCAACGCCTTTACCGCCCAGATTGCTCACGAGCTGCACATACCTGGCGTTGGTTACGCTCAATAGACCGGTCACAGCGGCCGAAGATTTCTCATAGCCCAGGCCGATGAAGTTTGCGGGCACATATGCGAGAGCGCCCGCGTGTCGCAGACGAATCGAAACAGGCGCGATTGTGCGCCCCCAACCCCGCACAGCTCGGCAGACCGCCAGGCCTGCCGACATCCTGGCTGCCGTGCTCAAGAACATTCTACGATTCAGCATGTGGCGCGCCGCCAGCCATCAACGCAATCTGAGCGCGAAATTTCCCCTCGTCAAATTGGGGCCTCGCGAACGGGAGGGCTTAACTCCCTCCTCTCCGCCATTCACTCAAACTAGAGCACTTTGCATTGGTGTCGTGCAAGCTGTCGCACCCCCGATTTCCGCCGCCTTGCGTCTTCTCCGCGGCGAGGAACATTTCGAGCGGCGCCCAAGAATGCGCACCCAAGCCGGGTACAATCGCGTCCAATCAGGAAGGAGAAAATCGACCATGAACCCCGCCAGAATCCGGGCTTGCGCCAAACCGATGCGCTGCTTTCTCGGTGCGCTTCTGTGCTTGCTGCTCAGTGGTTCGCTATTCGCGCAAGCGCCGAATGCGAAAAGCCGGACAGACTTGCTATCCCAATTCAGCAGCGAACTCGACGCTCTTACGTTGCGCGTGTCCCCGTCCGTCGTTCAAATTCAGGTGACTGGATTTCAAGCCGTGAACGAAGGGAACGCAAACGACACAGCCGTGGTGGCCCGAAGCCGCGTTCTGGGATCCGGCGTGATCGTCGATCCGAATGGTTACATCATCACCAACGCGCATGTGGTCAGAGGCGCGCAACGAGTGCGCGTTTTTCTCACGGCCGCGCCGGCTGGCTCGCAGGTGGGCGCCAGCCTCGGTCTCACCGATCGATTGCCGCCGATGGACGCGAAAATCGTCGGCGTCGACCCGGCCATCGATTTAGCCCTTCTCAAGATCGACGCCACGGGACTCCCCGCTCTCTCGTTCGCCGACTACAGCAAGCTCGAAAAAGGCCAAATCGTGCTCGCATTCGGCAATCCCGAGGGCTTTGAGAATTCCGTCACCATGGGCGTCGTCAGCGCGGTTGCCAGACAAGTGGATCCCAGCGTTCCATCCGTTTACATTCAAACCGACGCGCCCATCAATCCGGGCAACAGCGGCGGTCCGCTGATCGATACGGATGGCAAAATCGTTGGAATCAACACGCTGATTGTGAGTGAAAGCGGCGGAAGCCAGGGCCTTGGTTTTGCAATCCCCAGCTTTGTGGTCGAGTTCGTTTACGGGCAACTCCGCCAATACGGCCACGTCCACCACATCGTGATCGGCGTCGAACTTCAGTAGATCAGTTCCGACCTCGCGCAAGGTCTCGGCCTCAGCCAGCAGGAAGGTGTGATCGTGTCTGACGTCGAGCCGGGCGGTCCCGCGGACAAAGCCGGTCTTCAGATCGCGGATATCCTCGAGAGTCTCGACGGAAGTTCTCTTGGCAGCGTGCCATTGGCTAAGATGATCATCGCCACGCAGGCCAGCGACGCCGTGCTGCAAGCCGTGGTCTTGCGCGGCACTCAGAAATTGACGCTTCAGATTCCAGTCAAGGAAGATCGCAGTGATGTCGACCAGATCGTCGATCTCTCCGACCCCAGCAAATCGCTGGTCACCAGGCTCGGCATCTTCGGCGTCGAAATCGACGGCAAGCTAGCCGCCAGCTTACCGGATCTGCGCCGCCCTTCCGGCGTGATCGTCGCGGCCCTCGCGGCAAATTCGCTGGGGATCGAGACCGACCTACAGCAAGGAGACGTGATCCACGCTCTCAATGGGAAACCGATTACGACTTTGGACGATTTGCGATCCGGTCTCCGCGGAGTCCCGGCCGGCACGCCCACCGTCCTGCAAATTGAACGTGATGGCATATTCATCTACGTAGCGTTCGAGTTGGAGTAGGCGCGAAGCTCGGACTGAACCGAGAAGCAAAGCGAACCGACATTCCATCCGTGGTTGTCAAACGTGCTCGCCTATCTGTTCGGCGGCCGAAAGCATCCCTGGCCGTTCAACTCTCCGGCCTTCAATTCGCGCAAGCACAGCTTCGTCTGATCCGCCGCGTCACACTGGCAGATTTCCGCCATCGGCAAATCTCCCGGCCGCACAACATATCGCCCCGTTTCCATCAGCGATGAATCGTCCGCCGACGTCGTGACCATCGCGTTCTCCGGCAAAGCGCGAATCCGGAATTGTCGCGACGCCGGTTCATAATCCTCGTAGGAAAAGCAGTGATCAATGCACGCGCGATCCACGATGTGCCCGATGTACGAGATTCCCAAAGAATTTCCGTCGATCGCGCTCGCAGGGGTTTCACCATGAGCCTCACGCAGCGGAAACCAAATCGACGCAGTCACCCTCTGTCCGCGCGGCAGCCCGCGCACCAATTGCGAGGCCTGCGATTCCATCCGGCTCAATGTTCCGGTGTCCTGATGCACCCACACGAAAAAAACGGCCGCGCAAAGCGCAAGCCCAACCAGATACCGGCGCCGCGGCTCGAGGCACGCCACGATGCTCAAAGCCAGTACGGCGGTGGTCGATGTTAGTCGCGGTACCAGCAAAGCGGCGGGCGCTCCGTAATGCGGCAAATAGATATCGTTCGGCAAAATCGCTGCGGCAAAAACCGATGCGGTCCACAGCTCAAGCGGCGCGCGAAACGCCCATCGTGTCCCGGTTGTCTTTCGATCGATTAGCAACCCGAACAGGACCGTCGCCAGGCTCAGCACGAACACGATGCCCGCAAGCCACAGATATCGCGGGCTGAACAGAATGATCTGATCCGCGCCGGTGTAAAAATAAAAGTGCGCCATCTCCGTGGGACCCGTCCGGAAGCGATGCATCACGAATGTTCGCGCGCCCAAAATCGCCACGAACGCCGCGGCCGTCAGCAGCCAACGCCAGGCTCCTCGCAGCGCCGCCGCTATTTTGACGTACATGACGATTCCCACCAGCCACACTAGACCCAGCGGATGCGCGACGAACGCGAGTGCTGCGAGTGCGATTCCTACGATCCAATCCACTTCCCGCCCTCTCCAAAAAAGCGCCGCGCCTGCGAACGCGAACCCCAGCGACACGTAGTAATTCATAAAACCCATATGAAACGTCCATCCATAGGCCACCATCGCAATACCCGGCACGAGGAACCAGGGAGCACGCCGTGCCGCGGCGCTCATGAAAGCGAACGCGCCCCAGAAAAAAATCAGCACGCACGCCGACACGGCGATTTTCTCCGCCCAACCGAGGCCCACTACACCCGCTAGCTTCATCAGGACCACGTCAAACAGCACGTTGTCCCACCGGTTCGCGATGTAGAGTCCGGGCGCTTGTCCCCGTTCGATTAGTTGCGAGAGCCACGCGTTGTAGATGTGGCTGGCCAAATCGCCGGCCTCGATTCTCGCGTGCCAGTAGCACGGCACCAGTAGCGCAGCCGAAATCGCCGCCATTCGCCCGTAGCGCTCTTTCACCAGGCGCAACGCCGCGCCGATCGCGGATTCGCCGCTCGTCGGCTCTCGCACGTTATCCTTATTTCTTGGCTCCACGCTATTCGCCTGCGTATTGCTTCGCGCCGTCTTCCAACGCGCTCGGGCGTCCGTATATTACAGGAAGCCCGACATCCGCCGTGATTCGCTGACCTGGCTTCATTCGGCAGGAACTGCGCCAAAGATTTTCCCGTTTTCCCACAACGCTGATCGCAACTTGTGGCATTCTGAAACAGCCTCGCCCGCGCCTAAATGCCCGCAGATCACAACTGGCTCGCGCCCCCGAATGCGATTCTTCCGCAGGGCGGAGAATTGCACGTGTGGCGCGCGAGCCTCGCCGCGAATCCCGAGGCCATCGCGCATTTTGCCGCCACGCTCTCACCCGACGAAAACAATCGCGCCGAACGATTCTACTCACCGGAACATCGGGACGCGTTCGTCGCGGCGCATGGAATCTTGAGGGACATTCTGGGACGCGCGGTCGCGCGAGTGCCCTCCGCGCTGGTGTTTTCAACCAGCCGCTACGGTAAACCGCGCTTCGCGCCCGGCTCGGATCTTGAGCACGTGCATTTCAATCTCTCACATTCCGGCGGACGCGCGCTCTACGCCATTACGCAAATTGGGGAGGTCGGAGTCGATCTCGAAAAAATCCGGCCATTGCCGGACATGCCCTCGATGGTGCCGAGAGTTTTTTCTCCACGGGAGGCGCCCCTTTTTCTATCGCTTCCGCCATCCATTCAGGCCGAGGCCTTTTTCACTTGTTGGACGCGCAAGGAAGCGTATCTAAAAGCTCGGGGCGAGGGTTTCGCGATCGAGCCCTCGTCATTCGAGGTCACATTTGCTCCGGGCGCGCCGGCGGCCATCGTCGGAGAAGAATACTCCGCGTGGTCTCTTCGGGAACTCGCTCCGGCATCCGGCTACGCTGGCGCCGTCGCGGTGAGAGCCGCCGCCTTCGATCTGAAGTTGTGGGATTGGCAGGCGGCAGAGAAGAATCGAACCCGCTGAGCGATTCGGTCCGTCAAAATTTTAGAGAGGCGATCGGAACCGCCGTGTTTTGGGCGCGCCGGCGTGGAACTTCTGCCGGCCGCCACGTCCGCAGCGGTCACTCGGTAAGATGGAGCGCCGAGTTCCTATCCGCACCGTAAGCGTATGCGTAATCTTCGTATCCAGGTATGGCTTCCACACGATTCAAAACCACGCCGATGAGATTCTTTTCCAGAAATTCATTGCACGCCTTCTGCGCGAGATGGACGTCGGTGCCGTTGGCCTTAACAACCACCAACACGCCATCGCAATGGGATGCCATCATGGAAGCGTCCGCCACGGGCACAACCGGCGGAGAATCGATCAGGATCCAATCGAAGATGGGCGCGACGAGGTCGAGCAGTTGCTTGAATTCCGGACCGGAAAGCAGATCGCTCGGCTCGCGGGCCGACCTCGATGACCCCCCGGGAATCAGACAGAGATTCTCGACAGGGCCGAATTGAATAGCCGAAAAAAGATCCGCTGCTCCACCGAGAAAATCGCTCAAGCCGGGCGATGCGGGAGCTCCCAACGTCGTGTGCTGGCGCGGAGCGCGAAGATCGCCGTCAATGATCAAAACGCGGCGATCGCGCTGCCTGACCAATGACTGCGCCAGGTTACTCACCGCGAATGTTTTCCCTTCACCGGCCACCGCACTGGTGACCAAAATTGTCTTCAACCGCTTCGACTCGCGAATCTGATAGAGCCGCGACCGAAGCGTGCGAAACTGTTCGGCCGCCAGCGACGATCGGCCGCTGTCCACAAACACGTTGGCGTTTGCATCCATTTTCCAGGCGGGATGAGCGCATTTATCTTTCAGTTCGTTGAAGCGCAGTATTTCGGGCAAGCTCATGCCGCTGTCGCCGGCGAATAACGGCCGCCTGGCGTGCGGCACTTCACCGGCCCGCTCCGGCTCGGAAGAAGTGGCCACGCTCCCGGCGTTCGCCGCCTTCTCTTCTTCCGCCTTCTTCAACGCATCGTGGATGCGGCTCATACTTTTTTCCTCCGCTTTACTTCCGTCCGGATTTGCCGGTTTGTCGAAATCTTTCGATTAGCTCCGTGATCAGCAGCTCCATCACCGGATCTTCCGCCGACGCACTCTCCTGCGCCGCCGGACTCATGACCGTCTCCGTCTCTTGCAGCTCGAATTCTCGCGCGACTTCCTCCACCAGAGACGGTTGAACCTCCGGCTGCTGATCCACATACGCATTGATCAGCGTGTGCTCGCAGAGCAGGTTGGTGACTCTGGGAATGCCCTTGGCGTACTTGTGGATCGCCACGATCGAGTCGGCCGTGAAAATCTCCCGGCTATCCCCGCCGGCAATGCGCAGCCGCTCGGCGATGTAACCGCGCGTCTCGTCCAGCGTGAGGGGGCGCGTCTTCGTGCGGATCGTGATCCGCTGGCGCAATTGGCGCAATTGAGGAAGCTTTAGTTTTTCTTCGAGCTCGGGCTGACCGGAAAGCACAATCTGCAAAAGTTTCTCCGTGGCCGTCTCCAGATTCGTCAGCATGCGAATTTCTTCGAGCACCTCAAAAGAAAGGTGCTGCGCCTCATCGACGATCAGCACGGCGGACTGGCCGTCGCGGTATCGCTCCAACAGCCACTCGTTCAATCGAATCTGCCGAAGGCTTTGAGAGCGTTCCTCGCACGGAATCTCGAAGTCGTTGAGGATGAAATCGAACATCTGGTTGACGTTCAGATGAGAATTGAAAACGAAGGCCGTCGCAACGTTTCGCTGGCGCAGCCAGTCGAGCAGCCGGTTCAGCAGAGTCGTCTTGCCCGTTCCCACCTCGCCGGTGAGCAGCAGAAATCCCTTGCGCGTGTCGATTCCATACGTCAGCGCCGACATCGCCTCCTCCATGGCCTGCGTGAAAAACAGGTAGCGAGGATCGGGGTTGACGTTGAACGGATTTTCCCGGAGCCCGAAAAACTTTTTGTACATGAGAACCCTCAGGCCTCGCGACGCACAATCGAACCGCGCTTGGCCCCGCCGAGCAAACTGCCGCGTTTTAGCCCGGCGGGATCGTATTGCGGGATCATGACGATGGCCGGCACGTGCATCAACGTCTCGACGTCCCGGTCGTTATGCAAGGTGCTGTCCTGAATCAGGAAGAATGCGATCACTCCCAAGCCCAACGCCAACCCAATGCCAAATCCCCCAGCGGAAAAAAGGATCGGGTTGGGGAACGACGCCCGGCTCGGCAGATTCGGCGGATCGAGCACGCCAAACTGCTGGCCTTCCTGCTCGTGCTCTAGATCGGTCGCCTCCGCTGATTCGTCGTGCTCTTTCAGCAGACCGTTGTAGAAGTCCAACGCCGTTTGATAATCGCGCGTCAGATCCTTGAATTGTTCCTCGACCTCGGGACTCGCCCTCACCTTCGCTTGCAGCGAGCCGATCTGGCCCTGCAGCGTCTGCTCCTGTTTCAACGCGCCTTGCACGGCGATAGCGGCTTCTTGCAACTGCGCACGCAGCTGCTGAATCTGCGGCGGTTCTAACGTGCTCGGTTTAACGGCGACGCTCGGATCCGCGGGACCCGGCTGTTGCGCTGCCGCGATTTTCTGGTTGATCGCGGCCAGATCCTCCTTGGCCTTGACCACGTCCGGATACTCGTCGGTGTACTCGGCTTGGAGCGCGGTCAGCCTGGCCTCGGCCGCCTGCTTATCCTTCAACAGAGTGTCCGGGTCCTGACCCTGGCTTACCTGCGACTGTTTCCACGCCGCCACCTGCTGCGTCAGCATCGATTCGTCGAAGGCTTTCTCCTGCTGCAAGCGGCCGACGTTTTGCGTCACCGCCTCCAGTTGCGTGTTGTAGGCCATCAAGAGTTGCAAGTTCTGTTGCTCTTCATCTGGCAGGGCGCCCAGATTCTTCTGCTTGAACGCCGCCAGCTTGGCGTCCTGGTCGTCCAGCTTGGCCTTGGCTTCTTGCAGCTGCTGCGAAAGAAATTGCGTGGTATTCTCGGCGTGTTCCTCGCGGAGCCGGGTGTTCTGCTCCATGAACATAGAGGTAATTTCCTGGCAGATCTGCTGCGCGTGGGCGGCATCGCTAAACGTGACAGTAACATCGAACCCGGGTAGCGAGCGGTCCGGATCTCCCTGAATCGGTTCCATCGGATCTACTTCGATGGCTTTCTGCAAGCGATCCACCAGGAGGTCCATCGGAACGCTCCCGTTGTCGTTCGGGTATAGGTTCAGTTTTTGGATCACGTCGCTCAACCGCGTGCGGCTCAGAATCTGTTGTTGCATCGAGGCCAGCCGGGCGTTCCAATCCTCACTCACCGCCGCAGGAACGTACGTCGCGGATACGCTCGGCTGCTCGACCAAAACCTTCGTCTCGGACTCATAGCGTTTCGGCAATAGCAACGCCAGAGTGATTCCAATCGCTAGACCAATGGCGGCGGTGCATGCACAGATGGGCCAGCGCCTGCGGAACATTGCCAGAAAATCTTGTGGTGTAAACTCTCTCACGACGATTGCTCCTTCGCTCCTCTATCGGCTCAGGTTCGAGCCGCTCGGAGAAATCTTATTGCGTGCCACATACGGCGCGCGTTCAAACCCCTGCCTTGCCCCGCTCCTCGAATTGCTTGATTTTGCAGAGCAGCGACTTGTAGCTGATGTGCAGTTGCTGGGCCGCGAGCTTGCGGTTCCATCGCGTGTGCTCCAGCGTTTTCAGGATCAAATTGCGCTCGGCCTCGCGCGAAGCTGCACGCGCGGCCACCTTGAGTGAGGTTCCCTCCGGCTCCAAACCGTGCACGGCCTGTAGGATGTCGTCCCGGCCCAGGTCCGCCAGCGCGAAATCGTCGTCGCCAAGCACCACGATTCTCTTCGCCATGTTTTCCAGCTCGCGCAAATTACCCGGCCACGCGTGATCGGCCAGCCGTTTCATCGTGCGCACCGAAACATCCGGCCGCGGGCGCTGCAGCAAGTTCGATTGCTTGTCGAGAAAATAGTTCGCCAACTTAGGTATATCCGTCTTCCGCTCTCGCAGCGGCGGCACGCGCAACGAAACCGCGTTTAACCGATAGTAAAGTTCCTTGCGAAACTTCCCGTTCTGCACCTCGGACTCCAGGTTCTTGGTCGTCGCCGAAACCAACCGCGCCGAGATCAAGCCCGGACCGGGCGTCCATTCATCGTCCGGCAAGGACGAGAGCAGCATTTTCTGGCAGAGCGGGTCAAGCTCGCTCACCTCGTCAAAAAAAAGCGTGAGCGTGTCGCCGCTTGCTGCATCCGCGCCCGCACCGGCTTCGGCCAACACATCGGAAAACCGCGCTTCGTTCAAAGCCGCGCACTGGATCTTGCGAAAGCTCGACGCGGGGCGCCCTGAAAGTCTATGAATGTGCCGTGCGTGGGCTTCCTTGCCGACGCCACTTTCACCCGTTAGCAGAACCGGAATGTTTGTCCTGGCCACATCAGATGCCACGCGTTCCAACGACTGCATCACCGGATCCGAGCCAGCGACGAATGCTTCGGGCTTCGCCGGAGGGGCGGTGTCGGTCAGGATCTCGGTGCTTGGGCCGTGAACGGACATACTCATGGATGCCCCCAACGGGGACGCGCACTCTCCCCTACGACATGAGATTAGCACGAACGCTTCCAATCTTGGGCTGAAGCCAAATTTGCCTTGGTCGCGCAGATCCTCAACTGAATGAATGGCTTACATCGAAAACTGACGACCTGGACCCGAGCGTGAAATCCCGCGTGTTTGGCGAAACTTCCATTTAGTGGCATATCATTTCCCACAAATCAAGAGCGTCCGGCCAGTGATAGCAAAAAATGGCGAATTTTGAGTCTAAGTTGCTTGCAAAGAGCGATATAGCGAAGGTTCCCGCTAGCTCGATACTCACCTGGTTCGTCAAATGTCGCCCTCTGTCCAATCTGGAGCTCCATTCGACCTGGTGCGCTTTGCAGTTCTCGGCCGCTCGCGGTCCGCTGGTGGAGACGCTGCATTTACCGCCGGATCTCTCCGCGTCCAGACTGCCAATTTTGCGCGTCTGTGAATGCTTCGAACCGCTCCGGCTGACGCGAGTATCATAGACTCTATGGAGGCCCGGATTCGCATCCGGTGAATCGCATTCATGCAATACGATTCCGATCGAGAACCTTCGGGCGTTTTTCGCAATCCTCTTCTCTACTCCTCGGTGATCCTGGTCATCGTAGCCGCGGTGGTCGGCTGGATCTTTTTCTCGCGCTGGCAGGAAAACCGCGCCTTCGCCGAGCGAGCCGCGCAGCAGACGCGTTCGCAGGATCAACACATTGTCGACGCGATGGGCGGTGACACGTTCGAGATCATGAATTTCTACGTCACTCCTCTTTCGATCGAAGCCGGAGAATCGGCCGAGGTTTGTTACGGCGTCGCGAATGCCAAGCAGGTACGTCTCGATCCCCCGGCGGGCCCGGTGTGGCCGTCCTACAGCCGCTGCTTGGACGTCGCGCCGCGCAAAGATACGACATACACGTTGACCGCCGAAGACGCCGCGGGCAATGTGAAGACCGCGACCGTCACGCTGCGCGTGCATTGATCGCGCTGCGACTAATCCGCGCGCGCCGCGTCGCGTTGCGGCATGCTCTTGTCGGGCGGCGCGGGGTGCCCCTATAATCACACCTTCTGCCGCACGGGACTGGCGGGCACTTCCTGGCCGTCCCTTCTTCACGGAAAAGAGCAGCAAGAAATCGGGCTGAAAAGAATACGGATATGGCGGACGCACTCACCAACGTCAAGAAAAAACTGGCCGATGAAATCGCGCAGCTCGAACATGAGCTGGCTTTCGATCTTCCAAAAGAAATTATGGTCGCGCGCGCGCACGGCGATCTTTCCGAGAACGCCGAATACAAGTACGCGAAAGAACGCCAGGGCTACGTTTCCGCGCGTCTCGGCCAACTCAAGAAACGCCTGGGCGATTTGGGAATGCTCAATCTGAACAATATTCCCAAAGACCGCGCGGGGTACGGCTCGCGCGTCTGGGTGCGCGAAGCGAAAAAACCCGAGGTCGAATACAAGCTGGTGACCACGGAAGAAGCCGACGCCACCAAGGGTTTGATCTCCACAACCTCGCCGATCGGCAAAGCGTTTCTGGGGCGCAAAGTCGGCGAGGACGTGAGCGTGCAGACGCCGGCGGGCATGCGCGAGTTCGAGATCGTGCGAATCAAAACCATCCACGACGAAGAGTAAGCTGCAAGAAATTGCGCGATTCCCGCACGCGAGACGACTCCGCAGCGCGCGACGACGTTCCTGCGCGTGCGCGACGCCGCACCGGCGCCCTCATCGCGGCCTCCCCTCGCCCTCCCCGCCATCCACAGGTCAGATCATTGCGCCGGTAGGGCGGCAGTGCTAGCATCCCGGCCGTCGGGCATCGAACCGCGGCGTGAGCGGACCATTCCGAGCATTGCACCTGGGGACCGCTCTCCGGGCCGGGATAGGGGCGCACATGAAAGCTTACGAGACAGCTTTCCTTCGTGATGTCGGCATTGTAGGTCATGGCGATACGGGCAAGACGCAGCTCGTATCGGCGCTGCTGTTCACGGCGGGGATGACCAACCGCCTTGGCAAGGTCGCCGAAGGGACCACGACCACCGACTGGGACGAAGAAGAGATCGCGCGAAAGATTTCGATTCAAACCAGCCTGGCATTCGCCGAGTGGGCCGCGAACGGATCACCCGAAAAAACCAAAATCAATCTCCTCGATACGCCGGGCTACAGCACGTTTGTGAATGAAGCGCGCGCGTCGCTGGTGGCGGCCGACGCGGCGCTGATCGTGGTGGACGCGGTGGCCGGCGTGCAGGTGGTGACGGAAAAAGTGTGGGATTACGCAACGGAGTACGACCTCCCGCGCGCGTTTGTGATCAACTGGATGGATCGGGAGCTCGCGAATTTCGATCGGGCGTTCGCCGCGATCCAACAAGTGTTTGGCCGGGGCGTGGTCGCGGTGCAATTGCCGATCGGCGAGGAACGAAGTTTTCGCGGCGTGGTGGATTTGATTTCGATGAAAGCGCACGTGTACCAGGCGGACGGCGACGGCCGAGCGAAGATCGAAGAGATACCGGCCGACATGGCGGACGCGGCAAAGGCAGCGCACGAGGCGCTCGTCGAGATGGTGGCCGAAGGCGACGACGCGCTGATGGAAGAATTTTTCGCGCAGGGCACGCTTCCGATCGAAGATTTGACGAAGGGATTGCGGGCGGCGTTCATCGCGAAGCGCATCCAGCCGGTGGCGCTGACTTCGGCGCTGCACAACATCGGGAGCCAGTCGCTGCTCGATTTGATCGTGGAGATTTTTCCGGACCCGGCGGCGCGCGGACAGGCCACGGGCAAAACCGAGACCGGCGGGAAGGGCCAGCCGATCGAGCGGCGCATCGCGGACGCGGAGCCGGTATCGCTATTTTTCTTCAAGACGCTGGCCGATCCTTTCGCGGGACGCATCAGCTACTTCAAGGTGAATTCCGGGACGCTTAAGAATGATGCGACGCTGGCCAATTTCACGCATGGGTCGAGCGAGCGGCTGCAACACGTGCAAGTGATGCAGGGCAAAACGGCCGCGGCCGTGACCGAATTGCACGCCGGAGATATCGGCGCCGTGGCGAAGCTGAAAGATACGGTGACCGGCGACACGCTCGGCGATAAGGGCGCGCCGATTCATTATCCCCCGCCGCACATTCCCGAGCCTTCGATCACGTTCGCGATCGAGGCCAAGACGCGCGCGGATGAAGATCGCATCGGCGTGGCGATTCATCGGATTCTTGAGGAAGATCTGGCGCTGCGTTTTTCGCGCGATCCGCAGACTAAAGAATTCTTGCTGGCCGGTTCGGGGCAGCAGCACGTTGAGGTGGTGGTGGCGAAGCTGCGGAAGCGCTACCACGTGGAGTTGCTGCTGAAGCCGCCGAAGGTGCCTTACCGCGAAACGATTCGCGCGAAGGCGGATGCCGAAGGCAAACACAAGAAGCAAACCGGCGGGCATGGACAATTCGGTGTGTGTCGCGTGCGGATCGAGCCGTTGCCGCGCGGATCGGGATTCGAGTTCGTGGACGACGTATTTGGCGGTGCGATTCCTCGGAATTTCATTCCGTCGGTGGAGAAAGGGATTCGCGCGGCGGCCGAGCGCGGTTATCTGGCCGGATGCCCGGTGGTGGATTTCCGCGCGGTGCTGTACGACGGGAAGTACCACGACGTGGATTCGTCGGACATGGCATTCAAGATCGCGGGCTCGCTCGCGTTCAAAGAAGCGATGAAATCGGCGAAGCCGTCGCTGCTCGAGCCGGTGATGAACGTGGAGGTGTACGCGCCGGACCAATATTCCGGAGACATCATGGGCGATCTGAGCTCGCGACGCGGGCGAATTAGTGGCAGCGAGGCGCGCGGAGCAAGCGTGATCGTGAAGGCGCAAGTGCCGCTGGCGGAGATGTTGTCGTACGCGACGGATTTGACGTCGATGACCCAAGGCCGCGCGACGTATTCGATGGAATTCGCGCATTACGATTTCATGCCTCCCGAGACCGCCGAGAAAGTGATCGCCGCAGCGAAGGCCGCCCGCGCCGGCGAGCCGGTGGAAGAAGAGGAAGGCTGAGGCGGAGCCGGAATCCTCGATAAAGTGGTTCTCGGACGCTGGACGCCAGGCCGCGGATTGAAGGGCACCCCACCCCGGGTACCCAGTTTGTAAAATCATGTGAACAAAAGACTTCCGGGAAAAGTGTGCGTGAGGAGTGCGTAAGTGATTGAATTCAAGCCGCTTACAATTCTGCGTTAAACCTTTAGTTTCAATAAGATGCGCACGCTCTTGAAGGGGTTCGGAATCCTTTGAAAATAAGCCGTTTGGAGGGGCGGTTTTTCCGTCTGAGTGCGCGTTCTGCAGGGGAACGCGGGCGCTGTGCTGAAGGGACGAGTGGCACGTGTTCCGTTGAGCGTGACGAGAGGTGAGCGACCGGGATGTGTGATCGCGATTCATACCGAATGATACTATAGTAGTAATCCACCTGTCAAGGTAATTGATAGGGTATTCTGTTCGAATAGATGTGGAAATTCATTCGAATTGTGGGTCTGAGGAAGCGGATGTGGGGGCCGAACTTCCCCACCCTTCGCGTGGCAACGGATGGGCCACCGCGGGCTGCGCCTTGCGCGGCCCAACGGACGCACCATTCGGCCCCGCGGTGAAGACCCCCGGGCCAGGGAAATGGTGTGGCGCCCGCCTGCGGGCCGAACTACGCGGATGCTAGCTCGCAGTTTCTTAGGGAAATCTGAAAGCGATCAATTTCTTCAATTTCTCCCGAAACAGTGATTGTCTGCCCCTTTTGTAGAATCGAAATATGCTCCGCCCACGTTTTGTCGAAGCACATGTAAATCAGAGAGACTGGTCCTATTTGGAAAGTAACGAATTGCCCGAATGATTCGAGCGGAAGTATGTTGCTTATACTGCCGCTAGTGTTCATCCATTTTCCTATGTACGGTTGAATCGCCTTTTGCGCATCGACGCTCGTCTTGTCTTTGCATAAGTTCATCAGATCAACCGGGGCTAGGGTGCTGCTGACGAATATGCGACTCGACTCTGATGCACGCGTCTCTTGTTTCTCGCTAAGCGCCAAAGAACTCCGGTCCTTTTGCGTTGCAGGGGTTTCTTCGATACTCCAAAGGATCAAGGCAACGCCAATCAAGACAGTTGCGAGCGAAAACAGAGGGTGAAAAATAACTGAGCGCAGGTGGCGCAGACCGATAAGGATAGCGGGGTAAAATTGCCGCAGGATCTGTGCATCGGAGACTAATTCAAACAGCCATCTTATCGGCTGGATCAGATTCACCAAAATCAGCGCTAAACCTGTTAAGCCTTTCCTAGTCTTGAGTGATCGTCGCAGTCTGTCTTCTCGCATAGCGGGGCATTATATACCTGCCGTCCGTTAACAAGACCGGGCCGTCAGCGGTCCCTATCGAAGTCTATTCCGCAATAGCGTCACAAGATCTCCCCGTGCGGCCGCGGCCTCAAATTCATTCGACTTACGGGTGGCGGGAGGGGGCGAGCCCGAAATGTGAACTGCCTGAACGTTTGCGTGCCGCAGCGGATGCGCGACCCCGGGCTCGCGGCCCGACCGACGCGCGATTCGACTCCTGGCTGGGACGGCTGCGCCGCGCGCGCGTGCCTTACGGCGACGCTTTGCGGCGGCCGGGCGTAAGCTTGCCTGGGTCTACCGGGGCATCTATCATCGCTGGGGCCGTCTTGGCCGGTTTGGAGGGTGCATGGGTTTGAAGGAATTCCTCACGAGGCTAGGATTCACCGAGCATCCGTTTCAGTTTACGAATGCGGACGAAGAGGAACATCTACAGTCTTATTTCGTGCCGCCTCCCTATTTTGTCTCGATCTGGGGCGACCCGAAATCTCCCAAGTCACAGGTTATCTTCGCGCCGCGCGGGGGCGGAAAGACTGCACAGCGAAGGATGATCGAATACAAGTCGGAAAAAGCTAACGTCTTTGTCATAACGTATGATCGATTTGAGAAATTGAGTGAAGTGGAGCTCGAAACGCTGAGCGTCGATTATCATCTCAGAAATATCATCGAGAAGGGACTGCTCGGCTTCCTATTGGAGCTTCATGCAAGGGGTCTTCAAGGCCCTTCCTTCAGCAACGCAGAACGCGACCAAATAGATCATTTATGCGACCACTACTTGTCGCGAATAACCAGATTGGAGGCCATAGAGGCCCTTAGCTCCCTGAAAACGCTCTCCGCCGGGGCGAAACAGTTTCTCCGCGAGTGGTCCGGTCCGCTGAACTCACTCTTCTCCGCGGCGCTCGCTGCGAAGGGTGTCCCGTTTACGAAGTTGAGTCTCGGCGGGGCGCCGGTTCAGCATGACTCCCTCGGGGGGTCGCTTAAGGCACATTTCGAGCCCGTGCGCGATCTGCTTCTGAGCGTCGGATTCGAGTCCATATATGTCCTTGTCGACAAGGTTGATGAGACGGCAGAGACCGGAAACAATGCGGGAGCGTCATTTAACTTGGTTAAGCCGCTGCTTAGAGACTTGGAATTGCTCCAAATACGTAAAGTCGCTTTTACGTTCTTCCTGTGGGATCTTCTCCTCGCGAGATATCAGGAGTACGCCCGTCCGGATAGGCTCGAGCAGTTCGAGCTGTCCTGGGGCGAGGCTGACCTAAATAAAATGCTTTCCCGACGGCTAGAGGCGTTCAGTCAGGGGAGGGTAGAGGATCTCAGCCAATTAACGGACGCGGAGCTCGCAAATTCCCTGCACTTCCTCGTCGTACTTTTCGCCGCTGGTTCACCAAGAGATATGATCCGCATCTGCCAGGAAATTCTTGCTGAGCAACTGCAGATCAATCCGGATTCGACTAACATCGAAATCGACGCCATACTGCAAGGGATTTCGAAGTTTTGCACCCGTCGGGCCCTTGAAATCCTGTCGCCCCAAATCTACAAGGAACTCGTCAAGGTGAGCCGCCTCGATTTCACCGCGACCTATATTGCGAACGAGGTTTTTAAATTCGACGTGAATTCGGGCCGAAACAAGATTCGGAATTGGACTGAGGCTGGTGCAGTTGAAAAAGTTGGTGAGCTGGATTCAGGTGGTCACCCTATCTACCACTACGCTGTGCGTGACGTCAGGGTTGCTAAGGCGATTGCCTCGCAGCTCGATTTGCGGGAATTCATGAAGCATAAGCTGCGTAGATGCACGCGTTGCAAGGCCGTCATGATTCGCGACTGGGATATCGGGCTGGCTCCAACTCAGACCTGTCACAGCTGTGGAATGGAATGGGAAACAAAAGTCCTGCAGGCCAGCCAGGAATGAGAAGTCAAGCTCTCGCGATGCCAAAATCTAGCTCTTGTTGCCCGCGCGTTGGCGGCGCCAACGCTCGGCCATGTCGTCCGGATCGGTCGAGACGAGGCATCGCGCGAGAGCCGGGGCATCTTGTCTCGGAGAATGGCGCCGCTACGATCCGAGACTTCGCCAACCGGGAGATTGGCGTTCCCAGGGACGAGCAAAGAATGCCTCTGGGCAAGGCGCGGCGCGAGGGGTTCTTTTCTCGCGCCCACGCGTTACGAAGGTTTGCCGGCACGGGAAGCGAACAGCGTTAAGGGCGCAGATGGAGGCCTGAAGGCCTCCGTTATAGAGGACGATTCAACGGGAAAGTCGTAGGCGGCGGAAAGATTCCCTCCGCGGCGCATTGGGAAATGCGTGCGGCGGTGAAAAGAGCGCGACGCGTTTAGCCGGCGTGTTGATGGCCGAGAGAAATTCGCTTTCCCACGATGAAGAGTAACCCGATTCCGATCAGCATCAGGATGACGGTGGCGGGCTCGGGGGTTTCGGTCACCGTGAGCGTCTCGGTTTGGGTCTCGTATGTCGCGGTGTACATCCCGGCTGAGAGGAAATCCGCAGTGGGAAACTGATCTCCAGCGGTGTCGGTGATGCTGCATGTGGGGTAATTGTAATCGGTGAGGATCCCACCGGTCGCTCCATCAATCTCAACCTGGGTGATCGAGCATCCCGGACGGCCAGTGACGCTGTCTGCTGACAGGTCGCTGACGGGAATGAAATCGTTCGTGGTCACCCCGGGAATGGAATCCGTGGTCCATGAGATCACTTCATTGCCGTTGGTGTAGGTGTACGCGTATGTGAAGTCGTCTGCCCGGGAAAACGCGGGCATCAGAAGAAGCAGGCCCAGCACCAAAATCCCTGCGCTGTAGCGATTGAAGACCAGGCGCTTGAGGCTCGAAGATGATTGCATAATCTTAAACTCCCCTAGTCACGGCGATGGCGCATTAGCGCTCGCTGGTGTGCATACGGGCACGTTTGCAGCCGTTCCCACAATGCTTATTCTGAAGGACTTACCTCTCAATCGACCGTATACAGTGAAAATAAATGCACACTGTTAGCAACGCTTTTCGCACATCCTTTGAATGGGCGGGGCGACCCACAGCAACCGAATAGCTTCGGGGGGCGCCATAATCGGCGGGCATTTGGGAGCACGTAAGACGCACGATAGGGTGTAAGGGCGAAGTCGGCGAAGAGGTCCCTTCCGCCATTGGCCATTGCGGACTCGCGATGACCGCCTTCAAGACGAAGGCAATAGCGGCGCCAAGGCGGACGTCGATCGTTAGTTTTTATTGGCGGCGGGTTGGCGGAAGGAACGCTCGACGATGTCATTGGGGTCGGTCGAGACGGGAGCGTCGCGCCAGAGCCAGCGCATCATATCGGGGAGAATGGCGCCGCCAAATTTTTGGCCGTGGAGATTGATGCCCCAGGCGTAATTCACGTCGTAGCCCTTCGCGGTGAGAGCCTTCATCAGGCGCACATTCTGATAGAACCAATCCCTCTTCTGATCATAGCTGCCGTCGGGGCGGAATCCGCGATTATCGTTGCGGCCATCGCAGAGAAAAACGCGGATGGGCTTTTTGTCGCTGGCGAGGACGCGATCGGGATAGACGTAGCCGCCTTCGATATCCACAAAGCTGCCGACGTTGCTCAACACTTTGCGGAAATCGTTGGGGCGCTCCCAGGCGACGGCGAAAGCGGCGATGGCGCCGGAGCTTGATCCGCCGATGCCGTGCATGTCCGGGTCTTTCGAGATGTTGTATTCCTTGTAGAGCACGGGCATGAGCTCTTCGGTGATCACGCGGGCGTATTTATCGTCGGGCGTGTTGTATTCGATCCGGCGATTTGTGGAGTGATCGCCCCAGTCCTGCGGAGTGGGCTCGGGCTGCTGGGGCGTGCGGCCGGGATCGATGAACACGCCGATCATCACGGGAATTTCGTGGCGGTAGATCAGATTGTCCATCGCGTTTTGCGCGCGAAGATCGCCATCGGGATCTTTGAAGGCCTGGCCGTCTTGAAAAATCATCAGGGCGACGGGAACGGCGGGGTCGTACTGCGCGGGGACGTAGATCCAATAGGTGTGCTGAGTGCCGGGGAAGACTTGGCTGGGCAGGACGTATGGCCCGCGGATTTCGCCTTTGGGAACGTCGTCTTGCGGCATGGAATCGGGGCCCAGGCGATATTGTGAATTTGGATTTGGACCGGGCGGATAGGTTGCGGGGAAGGCCTGCGGGGGCGCTTGCTGCGCCGGAGGTTGTTGCGCGGCGGGTGGCTGGGACGCGGGCGTCTGCGCGATGGCGATCGCGGACGCGCAGGCGATGGCCAGAATTGCGATGGATGCGGCGGTCTTCGTTATTTTTCTCATGAACTTGCTCTCCGTGTTTCTCGGTATGCGGGCGCGACGCGGCGCTCGGCGACTATAGCGTTCTAGACGGAATCCGCACATGCTGAGTTACGGCGTTGTGACTTCATGTGGATTTCTTGTATCGTGCTGGGTGATGAGAAGACTGCGCGTATGCGTTCGATTGGGGCTGGTTGCGGCGCTGGTGATGGCAAGCGCGGCGGCGGGCGCACTGCCGGCGCTTGGCTCGCTGCACGATGCGTTCGATTCGGCGCAGGCGTATGCGTATACCGCGGAAATTGCCGGCCTGGGGGAACGCTGGCCGGGGTCGCCGGGACATGCGAAGACCGAGGAGATCATTCATCAGGTTTTGCAGCGCGACGGAGCGCAGATCGAGGCGGACGATTTCGTGGCGCGGACGCCGCGCGGTCCGGTGAACGTGCACAACATCATCGGAAAATTCAACGTGAGCGGCGATCCGAAGCAGCCGATTTTTATTCTGGCGGGACATTACGACACGCTATTCAAGCCGGGATTTATCGGCGCGAATGACGGCGGATCGAGCACGGCGATTCTGCTGGAGTTTGCGGACGCGCTGGCGCATCAGAAGACCAACATGCAGATCTGGCTGGTGTGGACGGACCTGGAAGAGGCTGTGGTGGCGTTCACGGGCGATGACGGTCTTTATGGGAGCCGGCATCTGGCGCACAAGCTCGCGGCGGAGGGGCTGGTGCCGCGGATTCGCGGATTATTTTTGCTGGACATGATCGGAGACAAGGACTTGAACGTGGCGCGGGAGGATGGTTCGAGCCGGACGCTGCAGGATTTTATCGCACGGGCCGCGACGGACCTCGGGTACAGCGGCTATTTTTTTCAGTACGACGTGAGCATCATTGACGATCATGTTTCGTTCATCCGCGTGGGGATTCCGGCGGTGGACGTGGTGGATGCGCAGTTTGGTCCGATGAGCGCGGGAAACGACGGGATGGGGGCGTATCACCACACGAACGCCGACACGTTGGACAAAGTTTCGCAGCAGAGTTTGGAAATCGTGGGGCGGACGATTTTGCTGACGGTGGAATTGATCGACGCGCAGCGGTGAGGCGGCGCGGCGGGCGGGAAGCGCTGAAACACGCTCCGGTTGCGGGGGTGGGAGGCGGCTGTTAAAATTTGTGGGAAGGTTGTCGGCGCACGAAGGGCCGCGCTCGAGCGAACGCGGGCTCATCTCGGAACACAGCCCCCGCCCGGCACATAGCGGCTGTTCACCTGCCGCGGAGGAAGCTCTTGCCCAAATACGACTTAGCGATTATCGGAAGCGGTCCGGGAGGATATCAGACCGCGATCCGCGCCTCGGAATGGGGACTTAAGACCGTTGTGATCGAGAAGGACCCGTTTCTGGGCGGAACGTGCCTGCACGTCGGCTGCATTCCCACCAAGGTGCTGCTGCACACCGCGGAAATTCTGGATAATTTTCGGAGGGCCAAGGAATTCGGGATCGAGGCCAAGGACTTCAAGCTCGATTGGGCCGGAGTGTTGGCGCGAAAGACGAGCGTGGTGGATCGTCACGCGAAGGGAATCGAATTTCTTTTTCGCAAGAATAAAGTGGACAAGATCGTAGGCTGGGGGCGCTGGGCGGGGCCGGGCAAGGTCTCGATCGATAGCGGCGACGAGAAAACGGAGATCGAGGCCACGCACATTATTGTGGCGACGGGTTCGGAGGCGCGCACGCTGCCGGGGATGGAATTCGACGGGAAGATCGTGCTGAGCAATCGCGAGATTCTTGCGCTGCCGGCGGTGCCGAAATCGCTGGTGATCGTGGGCGCGGGGGCAGTGGGCGTGGAGTTCGCGTCGATATTCAATTCGTTTGGGAGCGAGGTCACGCTGATCGAGGCGTTGCCGCGGATTGTGCCGCTGGAGGACGAGGAGATTTCGCCGGAGCTGGAGAAGGCGTTCCGCAGGAGAGGCATCAAGATTTTTACGGGCGCGAAGGTGGACGGACTGAAGAAAACGGCCAAGGGCGCAACGGTGACGTTCAAGGATAAGGATGGGGCGGCGCAGAGCATCGCGGCTGAAAAGGTGCTTATCGCGGTGGGGCGCGCGCCGCGCACGGAGGGTGTGGGTCTGGAGAAATCGAAGGCCAAGCTCGAACGCGGATACGTGCAGGTTGGTCCTTATATGGAGACGGCCGAGCCGCGGCTTTACGCGATCGGAGACATCGTGGCGGGGATGCCGCAACTGGCGCACGCGGCGTCGATGGAGGGAATCACCTGCGTCGCGAAGATCACCGGGAAACAGGTGCCGCCCCTTGAGCGCCGGCACATTCCGGCGGCGACTTACTGCGAGCCGCAAATCGGATCGGTGGGACTGACGGAAAAAGCGGCGCGAGACGCTGGATACAAAGTGAAAACCGGGAAATTTCCGTTCGTGGGCAACAGCAAGGCGACGATTTTGGGTCAGCATGAAGGATTCATCAAGGTGGTGAGCGACGAGGAGAACGGCGAAGTGCTCGGTGTGCACGCGATCGGGCCGCAAGCGACGGAGATTCTGGCCGAGCCCACGACGGCGATTCAGCTCGAGGCCACGATCGACGACATGTTGTTCACGGTGCACGCGCATCCGACGGTGTGGGAGGCGATGGGCGATGCTTTCGCGGCCGTGCGCGGTCTGAGCATCAACGTGTAGGCAGAATCCGGAGCCCGCATCCGCTGGACTCGAATTGAATTCGATGAAAACCTGTTTGGTTGCAAATTTGGGATTGGTGGAATACGGGGCCGCTCGCGAGATCGAGCGGCGGCTGGTGGCGGCGCGCAAGGCCGGCGCTGTGCCGGACGTGCTGCTGCTGTGCGAGCATCCGCAGGTGATTACGCAGGGCCGCGCGGGGCGGCGGCAGAATCTGCTGGCGTCGGAGCGCGTGCTGGCGCAGATGGGCGTGAGCTATTTCGATACGGATCGAGGCGGCGACATTACGTATCACGGGCCGGGGCAACTGGTGGCGTATCCGATCGTGCAGCTGGGCGAGATCCGGCGCGACGTCGGATGGTATGTGCGGCAGCTGGAAGAGGCCATGATTCGCACGAGCGCGGATTTTGGCGTGTCGAGCACGCGCGTGAAGTGCATGACGGGCGTGTGGGCGGCGGCGCGGGGCGCGCGCGACGGAATGGCTGAAGAAACATTTGAAAAACTGGGGGCGATCGGCGTGCATATCAGCCGCTGGGTGACGTCGCACGGGTTGGCTTACAACGTGGCGACCGATTTGCGGTATTTCGATTTGATCGTGCCGTGCGGACTCGCGGGGCGGCGGCCGACGTCGCTCGAGAAGCTGCTCGATCGCGCGGTTGGGGTGGCGGAGGTTGCGCCGCGCATGGCGCAGCACTTGGGCGAAGCGCTGGGGCTCGAGATGCGGGAGGCTGCGGCTTCGGAGATTGAGCGGCTTCTATTGGATTACGAATCTTCAATTGAAATTCCCGCGCCGGCTGTGGTCTGAGGCGCTCCACACTCAAATGGAACTGACGCTTACGCGCGAGCAGCAGCTGGAGCTTTGCTACTTCATGCGGCTGAACCGCGCGCTTGAGGAACGGCTCGAGCGTTTGGTGCGGCAGAATCAAGTTGTCGGCGGCCTCTACCGCAGCTTGGGGCAAGAGGCGACTTCGGTTGGTTCCGCTTACGCGCTGGAACCGGGCGATTGGATTGCGCCGATGGTGCGCAATATCGGATCGCTGCTGGTGCGCGGGTTCAAGCCGCGGGACATCCTGACGCAAAACATGGGGCGCGCGAATTCTCCTACGCACGGACGAGACAGCGCGAGCCACTTCGGAGACCTGGGCGCGCGGCACGTGGTCTCGCCGATCTCCATGCTGGGCGATTTGATTCCGGTGATGACCGGCGTGGCGATGGGCGCGCGCGTGTTGGGGCAGAAGCGCGTGGCCATGACCTGGATCGGCGACGGCGGGAGCTCGACGGGCGCGTTTCACGAGGGATTGAATTTCGCCGCGGTGCAGCGCGCGCCGCTGGTGCTGGTGCTCGAGAACAATCAGTGGGCATATGCAACGCCGGTCGCGCGGCAGGCGCGGCTGCGCGATTTGGCCGATCGCGCACGGGCCTACGGCATCGAGAGCACGATTGTGGACGGCAACGACGTCGTGGCTGTGTATCGCGCGGCGAAGCAGGCGGCCGATCGCGCGCGCGCGGGGCATGGACCGGTGCTGATCGAAGCCAAGACCATGCGCATGCGCGGGCACGCGCAGCACGACCCGGCCGAATACGTGCCGAAGAAAATGCTCGAGTACTGGAAGGCGCGCGATCCGATTGCGCGCTATGAGCGCGTGCTGGCGTCGAGCGGCGTTTTGACCGAGCGCGTGAAGAGCGCGCTCGATGCGCGGATCGAGCGCGAACTGGCGGACGATGTAGCGTTCGCGGAAGCCTCGCCGATGCCGTCGGCGGAAGAGGTGAATGCGGTCGCCGACGGCGTTTATTGCGAGGGATGCCACGAAATTGCGCCGGATTGGCAGCGGCCCAAGGACGAATTGCTGCCGCCGAAATCGAAGGTCGAGGCGCGCTGGACGGTATCGGATTTCGGCGCGTTCGAGGAGCACGGCGCGCCGAGGTCGGTTGACGCGAAACGCGCGGCGGCCAAAAGAGCGCCGCATGCGAAAGCCGCGAAAATAACGAAGGCCGCAAAAGTTCGCAGGGCGCGCGGTTAGCCATGGCCGAGACCACTTATCTTGAAGCCATTCGGCAGGCGCTCGATGAAGAGATGGGGCGCGACGCGTCCATTGTGCTGTTGGGCGAGGACGTCGGCGTGTACGGCGGGGCGTTCGGCGCGACGCAGGGATTGCTCGCGCGTTACGGTTGGGAGCGCGTGGTGGACACGCCGATCAGCGAGACGGCCATCGTGGGCGCGGCGATCGGAATGTCGTACACCGGCTTGCGGCCCGTCGCTGAGATGCAATTCATGGACTTCATCGCCTGCTGCTTCAACCAGCTCACGAATTTCGCGGCCAAGTCGCATTATCGCTGGGGCGCGCCGGTGCCCATCGTGGTGCGCGGACCCTCGGGCGGCGGCGTGCACGGCGGGCCGTTTCATTCGGCGAATCCGGAAATGTATTTCGTGCACACGCCGGGACTGAAAGTGGTTTGCCCGGCGACGGCGTATGATGCCAAGGGGCTGCTGAAATCGGCGATTCGCGACAACAATCCGGTGCTTTTTTTCGAGCACAAATTTTTGTACCGGCGCATTAAGGAAGATTTGCCGGCGGAGGATTACTCCGTGCCGCTGGGCAAGGCCGTGGTGCGGCGCGAAGGCGATGATTTGACGATTGTGAGTTACGCCGCCATGCTGCATGCTTCTCTCGAGGCCGCCACGGTGCTTGCGGCCGAAGGGATCGAGGCCGAGGTGGTGGACCTGCGCACGCTTCTGCCGCTCGATAGCGAAACGATTTTGGCCTCGGTGCGCAAGACCAATCGGCTGCTGGTGGTGCACGAAGACACGCGCACGGGCGGCATCGCGGGAGAGGTTGCCGCGATGGTGTGCGGCGAAGCGTTCGACGATCTGGACGGTCCCATCGTGCGCGTGACCGCGCCCGATGCGCCGGTGCCGTCGTCGCCGCCGCTCGAGGAACGATTTTTGCCCAACGCCGCGGGCATCGCGGATGCCGCGCGCCGTTTGGCGCTCGCTTAGGGAACGAAGCATCAGGACGAGTCGACAGGAGACGCACATGGCCGTGAACGTGATCATGCCGCAGATGGGCGAAAGCATTTTTGAAGGCACCGTCACCAAGTGGCTGAAGAAGCCCGGCGACAAGATCGAGCGCGACGAGCCTTTGTTCGAGATTTCGACGGACAAAGTGGACGCCGAAATCCCCGCGCCCGCGGCTGGCGTGCTGAAGGAGATCAAGGTTCAGGCGGGAGAGACCGTGCCGGTGCAGACCGTGGTGGCCGTGATTGACGGCGCGGGAGCGGCTGAGGCGACGCCTGCCGCGGCGCCGGCGATTGCCGCTTCGGGCGATGAAGCGCCGGCGGCGTTGCCGGGAGGCAAGGGCAAAGCCGCCGCGACGTCCGCGAAGCCGGAAGCCAAAGTTGAATCGAAGCCGGCACCGGCAGCCGTGCCAGCGCCGCCCGCGGTTCAGACGCCGCTTGCGGCAGCACCATCGGTTCGGTCGACGTCGGGCAACGGCCGGCGCATTCATAGTTCGCCGCTCGTGCGGCGTTTGGCGCGCGAGAACAATGTGGACCTTGCGCAGCTCAGTGGCACGGGCGCCGGCGGACGCATCAGCAAGAAGGACATCCTCGCGGCGATTTCATCGGGCGGCACGCGGCCTGCAGCGGGCGCGTCAGCCGCGGCGGCGCCAGCGTCCAGCGCGGGCGCGACGGCGGTTCCGCGCGAGCGGATTTATTTCGGACGCTACGAAGTTGCGCCGATGAGCATGATGCGGCAGAAGATCGCCGAGCACATGGTGGCCTCGAAGCGCACCTCGCCGCACGTGTACTCGATCGAGGAAGCCGACATGACGGGGATCGCGCAGCTTCGCGCCCGCGTGAAAGATGAGTTTGAAAAGCGCCACGAAACGAAACTCACTTTCATGCCGTTTTTCTTGCGCGCCGCTGTGGAAGCCCTGCGCGCGTTTCCCGTTGTGAATTCATCGGTGGACGGCGCGAATCTGGTGATGCACCGCGAGATCAATTTGGGCATCGCCGTGGCGCTGGAGGCGGGACTGATCGTGCCGGTGATCAAGGGCGCGGACGAAAAGAATTTTCTCGGTCTGCAACGCGCGGTGAACGATCTGGCCGAACGCGCGCGCACAAAAAAGTTGAAGCCCGAAGAGGTTCAGGATTCCACGTTCTCGATCACGAATCCGGGCAGCGTGGGCGGCTTGATGGGTTTGGCGGTGATCAACCAGCCGAACGTAGCCATCCTGGCGATCGGCGGAATTGCGAAGCGGGCGGTGGTGATCAATGACGCGATCGCGATTCGCTCGATGGTTTATCTGACGCTGAGTTACGATCATCGCGCCGTGGATGGCGCGATCGCGCACCAATTCATGCTCCGCGTGAAATCTGGCCTCGAAAAGTGGGACGAAGAAATTCTGTAGTTTCGTCGTAAGCCCGCGCCGCCGCGCGTCACGCGCCGCCATTGGCGCGCAGGCGGGGGCCGAGGTCGTGGGCCCATCCGCGCAGGCGGGCCAGCGGCACAACTGAAATCTGTTTTTCTTCCAGCAGCGTCGCGACAAACCTATGGCGGCCGTCTTCGCGGGCCGGGTCGACTTCGGTGATCGCCGTGAATTCCGCGTGTTCGATGTGCGTGCGAATGGCATCGGCGGTGAAGGCCAGCACCTTGGCCTGGCCCGGATCGCGGCCCAGCGGCAGCGCCTGCACGAAGCCGCGCGTGCCGTTGCGCCGGTACGCGAAATCCATTCTCAAGGGATCGCCGGGATAGGTATAGTCCGCCACGCGCACACTGCGCTCGATGCGGCCGAGCAATCCCTCGAGGCGCAGAAAATCCGCGGCGCGCGCGCGTATATCGCTACGCGTGCGGATCTCGCGCACGTCCGGGCGGCCCGGGCGCGGCGGCTCGACTTGCTCGCGATAGATGCGATCAAGTTCGGCCTCGAAGTCGCCGGTCAGCACGCCGCGGCGCGGGCTCAACTGGATGGTGTTGGACAAGGTTTCCTCGAGTTTGCCGAGCCATGCGAGGCCGTTCGCGCGGTCGCCGTTGCGCGGCGCATCGAACACGCCGCCCAGGTTTCGCAAAAAATCCTCGTCGGCCGTGGGGTGCAGCCGGCGGACGCGGGCAAATTCTCCGGGCTCTTCCACCAGGCGGCGCGCGACGCGGCCCGAAGTGGGATCGAAGAGCACCACGCCGATATTGATCCACTCGTCGCGGACCAAATTCGGCGCGTAGCGAACGATGTGGTACGCGCAACTTTGCAGTTCAGTTTCGGCCATGATTTATTTCCCTTCGTTCCATATTCGGAAACATTCGTCGAGCACCATAATTACTTCCAATTTGGAAACGGTTGCCGGTTCGAGTCCCGAGCTGCAACCAGCAACTCCCGCACGCGGCCGCGGCGCTGATACAAACGCTCGAGCAGTTCTTCGAGCGCCGCGGCGTCGTCCTGATACCACTCGGGCGGAATACGCTCGGCGGCTTCGCCGAGCGCCGCGCGCGTGATGCGATGTTCGAGACGCCCGAGCCAGGGCTCAAACGATTCAAGCCCGGTGACGCGCTCGTAGACGCGCTGCCGCGCGTAAAGCCCGCGCAGAGGCGCGTCCGGAAAATTCCATTCCCCGGCGTTGAAGCAGAAGCCCTGATCGATCATCAGGGCCTGATAGCGAGAGCGGCCGGCCTCGCGAAAAAAAACAGCTTGGCGGCCATTGGTGTTGCAGGACCATTTATCGAACACCAGCATGCCGCAGAAAACCTCAAGGTCTTCGATCTCGACGAGCTGCTCGTCCGGCAAATAATCGTACACACTGACTTCGGCCGGATGGCCCGGATACTGCGAGCCGAATTGCCGGCCGGGCTTGCAAGCCACGCGTCCGGTGGCGAACTGCATCACCAGATCGGCCGTATTCTCCACCAGTTCCGGCGAGACTTCGACGACGGTAACCGGCGGAACGGGCAGGCCGAGGCGCGCGGCAAGACGAGTGGCAAGCATTTCATTCGCCAAAATTCGCAGATGCTGAGGGTTGTTTTGGAACTTGACGACGTAGTAGGCGCCGTCCCGGCAGCGGAATAGATGGGACTGCGCGCCGCCGCGCATTCTGCGCAAATGTTCGAGCGCCTGGAGCATTGGCGCGTATGCTATGGTGCCGCGGAAGTACCAGCAAGGGATTATTTGCGGCGCGATGCCGACCATAACCGGTAAAGGGAAACGCGCCTGCCCAAATTGGCTCCGCAAGATCGTTGCGCGAGCGCCGCTCGCCGCGGCGGTGGGCCATCGCTCCAAGCCATAAGCGAATTGCGCGTATTAGCTTTACGTCATAAGCTCTCCCGGTGGGATTTGTCTCCACATCCGAAGCACTTCGCCGGGAAGTCGCGCGCCGCATCGAGGCCGGCGAACTGACCGGCACCGAGCTTGCGCGCCGCGCCGGCTTCACGCAGGCGCACATCTCGAATTTTCTGAATCGCAAGCGCGGCCTGAAGCCCGCGGCCATGGACCGCGTTCTGAAAGCCATGGGCGTGACCATCTACGATTTACTGGACCCGACCGAAGTGGCGCGCCGCGCCGCTGCGCGCGAAATCGCCGAACCCATCGGGGAGATCGATGCCGCGGCGATCGAAGTTCAAATTCCGGTGGTCGGCGCGGATGCCGCGGCGACCGCGGTGATACTTGAATCCGACGTGCGTGGCCGCGCGAAGTACGCAGGACTTTTTCTCGAGCGGCTTCGCGAGGATTGTCCGCCCGCGCGCCGAGCCTGGACGCGCTTCATCGCGATCGAAGCGAGCGCAGCCGATGCGGCCGCGATGTGGCCGCGACTCACCGCCGGCGCTGAGTTGCTGATCGACCGGCACTGGACCGCGCTTGACGCTTACCGCAAGGGACGACGCAATCTTTACGCGGTGCGCAAGCAGGCAGCGATTCTGGTGCGCTACGTGGAGCGCGCGGGAGACCGCCTGGTATTGCGGCCGCACAATCCGGAATCTGACGCGGAGATATTTCCGCTGCCGGCTTTCGCAGAGGGATGGACGCCAAAGGATTTTATAGTCGGGCGCGTGGCGCACATCGGCAGCGAAATTTGAGGACAACTTCGTCTTGAATGCCGACCAGCGCCGCGCGTGCCCGGCTCGCGCACGCCGCAACAAAAACGACGCGCGCCCTGCCGAGCGGCGCACAAAACAAAGAGAGCCCGGGATACCCGGGCTCTCTCGTACAACATTCCCTCAGAAACTTGTGAGCGCGGCTAGCGCCGCTTGCGCCGTTTGGCCGCGCGCTTCTTCGGCTTCGCGGCGCGCTTGGCTTTCTTTTTCGGGCGTGGCTTGGCGCGGCGCTTCGGCTTTGCGGCTTTCTTGCGTTTCGGTTTCCGCGCGGACTTTTTCTTCTTGCGCGCGGGGGCGGCCGGGGCCGAAGGCGGCGGCACCGCCGAAATGCCCGGACTTTCCTCGATGATCAGCTCGTCTTCGGTTTCTTCTTCAAGGACGTCGTCGCGATCGCCGGCGACTTCCTCTTCCTCTTCGATCTGCGAGAACTCGTTTTCCTCACCGTTGCCGTTTCGTTCGTAAGCCATAGGCGTCCTCCAGCCGAAGTGTGGTCGAGAAAGTGGCGCGCGCGAACCCGAAAGTCTGACGCCGGTATAAACGTACGGTCATGGATTTGTCAAGACTCGGAACGCTGTTTGCTGATTCGCGAATCGCTCGGAGGACGTCGTCGAGCGCACGAAGCGGCGCTAACATACTGATTTATATAGAGATAACTACGCGCGGGCCCGCTATTGAGCGCGCAGGATGGTCAGCTCGTCGCCGGCCTCAAGCGGCCGGCTGAAGAGGAAGCGGTTGGCGCCGCGCAGGGCTTCCACGGTCGTGCGATAGGCGCGCGCGATAGACCATAGCGTTTCGCCGGGCTTCACTTGATAGACGATCGGCGCGGTCGAGCCGGCGGCCCCGTCGCCTGCGCGATTCATCGCCGCAGCGACCGTCGCCGCCGTGGCCGGCTTGCTGGCCGACGCGGGAGGCGGCGTCATGCCGCCGGGATACACGCTCAAGCGCATTCCGCGCGTTACGCGATCGCTGCGCAAGTGATTCCAATGGCGAAGCTCGAGAGTGGTTACGTCGAATTCATCGGCGACCGAGGCCAGGGTGTCGTCGCGCCGCACTCGATAACTCACGCGGCGGCCCATGGCCGGCTGCGCGCTGGCTTCGACAGGAATGATCAACTTTGCGCCCACCGCCAGCGTCTCGTCGGCATCGATTCCATTCGCGGCGGCGATGGCGGCGGGACTGACGCGATATTGTTTCGCGATGCTCGAGAGCGTTTCATCCGCTTCGACGCGATGATCGCGCCAGCTCACCCACTTATCCGGCGGAATCGCGGCGATCTCGGCGTAAAACCGCTCGGCGGTTCCCTCCGGTAGATGCAGCACGAAATTCGGATCGCTCGGCGTGATCAAACGCAGTAACTGCGGATTGAGCGTGCGCAGCGTATCGAGATCGACGTCGATGGTTTCGGCCACCAGGCGCAGGTCGATGGGATGGCCGGGCTTCACGCTATCGGGTTCGATGGCCGGCTCGGGATCCACTTCGATGCCGTAGCGCGCCGGATCTTTCGAGATCAGCGCGAGCGCCAGGATGATGGGCACGTAGTTGCGCGTTTCCTTGGGCAAAACGTTGCGCCGGTACAGTTCCCAGAAATCGGCGTAGCCGGTGCGCTGGATGGCGCGCTCGACATTTGCGGGGCCGCAATCGTAGGCGGCCATGGCCAGATACCAATCGCCGAATTCGTTATACAAGCCGCGCAGATCTTCCGCGGCGGCGCGCGTAGCTTTTTCCGGGTCCTGCCGGTCGTCCACCCACCAACTTTTCTGCAGACCGTAGAGCCGGCCGCTGGAGGACATGAATTGCCACAATCCGCGGGCGCCTTCTCTCGAGAGAGCTTGCGGCTGGAACGCGCTTTCATTTTGCGCGAGGTAAATTAAATCCTGCGGCAAACCCTCTTCGCGCAGCACGCGCGAGATCATGTCGCGATAGCGCCCGGCGCGGCGCAGTCCCGTGGCCACGATGGCGCGGCCGCGAGGCGTCTGGAAAAAATTGAGGTAGGCCAGAACGTAATCGTTCACGGTCAGCGGAAGATCGTGCTCCACCGACTCGACCTCGACTTCGGCGTTCCCGCGCAGCGCCGGGTCCGCAGGCAGAGGAGGCGCCTCGGCCAGATCCGGCATTTCGTCGAGCGGCGCGGGCGCGGTGGCTTGCTCGCTAAAACCGTCGCCGTCGTGGAAGGCCACCATCTCATCGGCGTGCACGGTCTCGACGATGTGCTCGTACAACCGCTGGAGCTGCGGCTCCTGGTTCAAATCGTAGCCGCTGCCCAGCAGCACTTCGAGCGATTGGTCGAATTCCTGGCGCGCCTGATCCAGGTGGCCGGCCTGGTAATCGCGCTGCCCGGCTTCAAACGCGGCGTTCGCCGCGCGAGCCACAAGAGCATCGCCATTCGGCGCCTCGGTAGAGAGGGCCACTGGCGCGCGGCGGGAATTGAGCGGGAGCTGATCCACCCTCGGCGCAGTGGCTACGTTGATGCTCGGCGGACGAACCGTGACCGCGGTGCGCGCCGTGTCTGCACAGCCCGCAGCCGCGAGAGAACAAACGAGGGCCGCGGCCAAGGTTCGGAGTTTGGAAGTTTTCGTCAACGTTTTGACCAAAACGCTCTGACTAACGACTCCAAAAACGATTTTACGCGTCACCCGTGGCGAGATTTTTCTGTCGTGCGATTGCGATTGGCGGCCCGGCGGCGATTCTCTTCCATGATAATTAGACGGCGCCGCACGGCAAAAGGGTCGCCTGAGGCATGCTACCGGCCCGCCCGCAATGGGTCAATCCAAAACGGTGGGGATGTTAACTCACTTTGTACACAACGTACTAGCGACGCGGAGGTGTGCTACGGCGGCTCGCCGGTAGATGAGCGCGCTCCGGCTAAGCCAGGGCTTGCTTGAGGTCGGCGATCAGGTCAGCCGCATCTTCCAGGCCCACCGATACACGCACCGTGCCGGGCGCCACGCCGGCCGCGGCCAATTCCTGCGCACTCATTCTGTAATGCGAGGTGTATTGCGGCAAAACGATCAGCGATTCGACGCCGCCGAGGCTCGCCGCCAGAAGGAAAATCCGCGCGCGATCGCAGAAGCGCCGCGCCGCTTTCAATCCTCCCTTAAGGTCGAACGCAAGCATCCCGCCGAAGCCCGACATTTGCCGCCGCGCGAGTTCGTGACTCGCGTGCGACGCGAGCCCAGGATAGTGCACGCGCGCGACCTTGGGATGCCGTTCGAGAAATCGCGCCACGGCCATCGCCGTCGCGCACTGCCGGCGAACGCGCAGTTCGAGCGTCTTGAGGCCGCGGATCAGTAGATACGCCGCGCCCGGGTCCATCGAGCCGCCCAGATAGATCACGCGCTCGCGCACCCGCGCGATCCACTTGTGCGAGCCGACCACCGCTCCGGCGATCAAGTCCGAATGGCCGCCGAGATATTTCGTCGCGCTGTGCACCACGAGGTCGAATCCCATCGCAATCGGTTTTTGCAGCACGGGCGAGGCGAAAGTGTTGTCCACCAGCGTCACAATGTCGTGGCGCTCTCCTACGGACGCGGCTTTGCGCAAATCCACGAGGCCCAGCGTCGGATTCGTCGGCGTCTCAATATACAGCGCGCGCGTGCGCTCGCTCACCAGGCGGTCCACGCCGTCGAGACTCGGTTCGACGAAGCGCACGGCGATACCCAAGCTGGGCAGCAGGTCGCGCAACAAACGATACGCGCCGCCGTAGAGTTGCCGCGTGGCGATCAATTCGTCGCCGGATTGCAACACGGCGAAAAGCGCGCTCGAAATCGCCGCCATGCCCGAGGCCGTTACGATCGCCGCCTCGGCGCCTTCAAGCGCCGCCAGTTTTTCTTCGGCGATCGCCAGCGTCGGATTGCCGTAACGCGTGTAGATGTAAGCCTTCGATTTCCCTTCCGCCCAGCGCTTCATCTCCGCCGTGTCGGCGAAGACGAAGTTCGAGGTGCGCTCGATCGCCGGCGCGACAGGGCCATTGCGTCCTGGCTTCGCGTCGCCGACGTGAATCGCGAGGGTCGCGTCGCCCCAGCTAGGAGTTTTTGCGGGGCGTTGCCGGGATTTTGGTTTGGTCTTGGCCATAGTCTCTCCGCGCAGAGCGCGTTGCCTCAGGTTGATTCTGCGCAATTACCGTCCGGGCGCAAGAGCCAATTTGAGCGGCAACGCGAACTGCATTAAACTCCCCACGCGCAGTTCGTTCCAAGTCTATGGCCGGTCAAACCTTACGCGAACCTCGCTGGCCCGCCTTCGGCGCGATGTTGGCCGCCGCCTGCCTGTATTTGGCGTTGCCGGAATCCCTCTCGGTCGGGCCGAGCTGGTTGTTGCTCGCAATCGTTTTCGTGTTGCTGATCCCGACAGAAGTGTCCTACCGTCGCGGCCGCTACGACGTCACCCGCATACTCACGTTTGTCGCGAGCGGCGCGATCACCGCCGCCATGATCGCTTCGCTGGTCATCTTGATCGCGGATTTGCCGGCGCATCGCGAGTCGCCGAAAAAGCTGTTGGTTTCGGCGGTCGCACTGTGGATCACAAACGTTCTGGTGTTCGCGCTGTGGTATTGGAAGCTCGACGCCGGCGGGCCGCTCGAGCGCGACAAATCCCGCGGCCGGCACCTGGGCAGTTCGTTTCTGTTTCCGCAAATGCTCAATTTGGACGATGCGAACCCGCCCTGGTCGCCCAATTTTATGGACTACCTATTTCTGGCCTTCAACACCAGCACGGCGTTCTCTCCCACTGACACGGCAGTGCTGACGCACTGGGCGAAATTCGGCACCATGCTCCAATCCCTGATTTCTCTTACCATCGTGGTGCTGCTCGCCGCCCGCGCCGTCAATATTCTCTAGCTTCACCTCGCGCCGATCGCCAGCCTCACGACCGATTTTTTGGATTCGAGCTTCATAGAGTCGCTTCGCGAGATCATCCCGCTCCACGGTGACAACGTTGGGTCGTTTTGTTAGAGTCGGCCGATGATTTCGACGGAAACCTATTTTTGGGACGACCTTTTGCCGCTTATCGAAGATGGCCAGGTCGTGCCGATTGTGGGCCGTGACCTCCTCGAAATGGCTCCCCAGCAGTTCTTTCACCGCATGGTGGCGGAACAACTGGCTGCGGAGCTGAAGATTCCGAGCGATCGCCTCCCGCCGAACTTCGAGACCAATGACGTGGTCTGCGCCTTCGCCGATTTTCACGGCGATTCGCTGGCCGTCAGACCGCAACTGATTTTGCGCATTCTCAGCAAGCTGAAACCTCCTGATCCGTCGGCGCTGCCCGAGGCGCTCCGGCTGCTCGCGGAAATTCCCGAGTTCCATTTGTTCATCAGCACCACGTTCGACACGCTTCTTGAAGAAGCCATCGAGTCCGTGCGCAAACGCAAGCCCGCGGTCGTCTCCTTTCCTCCTTCGTCGAGCAACATCGATTTTGACGAGGCGCTCCTCGATCAATCGGGCAGCATGGTCTTTCAGGTTCTTGGCCGCGCTTCGGTTTCATCGACGTTCGCGATGACCGAAGGACAGATGCTCGAGCAGATGCACGATTTCATGGCCGGCGAGGGACGTCCGAAGAAATTGATCGCCAAGCTGCAGCAAAGCCATTTGCTGATTCTTGGCGTGGACTTCCCCGATTGGCTGGCGCGCTTTCTCTTGCGGCTGACCCGCTCGAAGCCCTTGTGGGATTCCCGCAACTTCATGGAATTCATTGCCGACGCCCGCTGCATGCAGCCGGGCTTCGCGCAATTTCTCGAGCGCTTCAGCCCGCTCCGCTCCCATCTTTACACCGACGGAACTCCCACGGATTTTGTGCGCGAATTGCACCGCCGCCGGTTTGAGCGGCATCCCGCAACGGAAGCGCCGGTGGTGAATACGACCATCGATCCCGAGAAGCCGTCGGTGATGGCGCCCGGATCGATTTTCGTCAGTTATGCCAGCGAAGATAGAAAAGCCGCTTTCCAGCTGGCCGACGAGCTTAGCCAGGCGGGTTTGGAAGTGTGGATCGATCGCCGTCTGCGGCCCGGCGACAATTTCCGCGACGTCATCGAGAGCAACATTCGCTTGTGCTCGGCGTTTGTAGGCGTGGTCTCGCGCAACACCCAGGACGATTCCGGCGAAGGGCGATGGTTCCGCAAGGAACGCGAGCAGGCCGTCGGAAGGGCGGGCTTCTGGTACGGCACGGACCGCAGATTTTTGTTTCCGGTTGTGGTGGACAACACGCCGAACAGCGAACTGATGGAATACCGCAAGCAAACTTTCGGTGAGCGCAGCGCGGCGAGAGCCGTGGATGGCCGAGTGCCGCCGGAATTGATCCAGGAACTTGACGCCGCACAAAAAGCCTACCGGCGCAATCCACCCGTCGCATGAGTGCCGCCATGGCACCTTCGTCGGAACTCACGAAACAGAATCCCTGGCCTGGACTGCGCGCGTTCGGAGAGAACGATCGTGATTTCTTTTTCGGCCGGGAACGCGAGACCGCAGAACTGCTCGGTCTGGTACAGCGCTCGCCTGTGGTCGTGCTCTACGGCCAATCTGGCCTTGGCAAAACGTCGCTGCTGCAAGCCGGTTTATTTCCAAGACTGAAGGAGCTCAACTATCTGCCGTTCCGCGTGCGCTTCGATCACGGGGACGACGCCCTTCCCCTGGACCGGCAAATCACGTTGGCGGTCGCCGCGGAACTCGATCGCGCGCAAATTTCGGGGCCGCGGCCGGCCGAGGGCGAAACGCTCTGGGAATATTTTCACCGCACTGACCTCGATTTCTGGGGGCCACGCAATCGTCTGCTCACGCCGGTGATCGTGCTCGATCAGTTTGAAGAAGTCTTCACGCTTGGCCATCGCAGCGAAAAATCTACCGCCCGGGTGGCCGAATTCCAAAAGGAACTGGAGTCCGTGATCGAGCATCGACCTCCGGACGCCGTGCGCGAACGACTGGAAGCGCACCCGGATGACGCGCTCCGGTACGACCTGAAGAAGCAGGCGATAAAGTTCGTGATCACCCTGCGCGAGGATTTCCTGCCGGATCTCGATCCCTGGCGGGAGCGCATGCCTTCCCTGCTGCTGAATCGTTTTCGCCTGGAGCGCATGACCGGCAAGCAGGCGCTCGACGTGATCCTGCGCGGAGGCGGCGAACTTGTAGACCTTGCAGTGGCGCGCGACATTGTGGATTTCGTTTCCGCCTCGCGGCGCAAACGCTCCGCAAGAACGCTGGAAGAGCGCGAAGTGGAGCCCGCGCTCTTGAGCGTGGTTTGCGACGCGCTCAATCTCAGCCGCATCGAGCACGGCAAGGCGCGCATCACGCCCGATCTGCTCACCGAGAAGCGCGAAGAGATCATCCAGGATTTTTACGAGCGCACCTTCCAGGGCGTCGATCCGCGCGTGCGTGAGTGGGTCGAAGACCGCTTGCTCACCAGTACCGGCTTCCGCGATCGGGCCGCGCTCGACGACGCCAAACGCCTGGGGCTGCCTGAATCCGATTTCGATTTGCTCGTCAATCGCCGCATTCTTCATCGCGAGGAGCGTGAGGGCGTCATCTGGCTGGAACTGACGCATGATTTGCTCAGCGATCCAGCAGCGCGCAGCCGCGCGGTGCGCGAGCAGCGAATCCAGGCGGAAGCCGCGAAAGAACGTGAGAAAGCCGCCGCCGAGCGCGAAGCGCAAGTCCGGAGCAAACTGCGCAGAACTCAACTGGTGGTGGCCGTCTGCGGCGTGCTGCTGGTGATCGCCGCCGTGGCTCTTGACCGCGCGATCGTAGCCACGCGCAACGCGCGCGCTGCTGAATCCAAAGCGATCACGGCGCAAACGGTTGCCGTGCAAGCGCAAGCCAGCAGCGAAGCCAGTTATGGGTCCGCTCTTGAAATGACCAACAGAATGGAATCGAGCATCGATGATTCGGGGATTCCCGCAGCGACGGTGATCAAAGATATTGACGACGTGGAACGCACGTACACGCGTGTTGCGAACCAAGTGACTTCGTCTGATCTGGCGCAGTTTGAATTGCAGCACGCTCAATTCCTCACCAAAGCCGCCGACGCCTATTACCGCATCGGATACTTGAAACAGGGACTCGCCGAATCGCAGCAAGCACTCGATCTCCTCGAGAAAATCAGCGGATCGGATGTCGCCGGAGATGTGCGCCTCGCGCGCGCAGCGGCGCTTTACGATCGAGGCCACGGTTTGCAAGTAATCGGCCAGCTCGACGCGGCGCGCGCCAGCTACGAGGACGCCATCAAGTCCGCCATGCCGACACAATCGCCCGAATCAAGGCAGGCCGCCCTCCGCGTGAACGTGTTGTCGCGAATCGGTCTTGCCGACCTCGACGAACAGATTTGGTCGTACTCCGCGGCGCACACCCACCTGCGGGATGCAATCGACATAATTAGAGCGGTGAATACGAATGCATCCGACGCGGACGCGAACGAAGTTCGTTCGTGGAACGCTTTGGCCGAGCAGGGCCTGGGCATGACTCTGACGCCGGATCCCGAGTCGCGGCAGCATTCGGCCGATGCGGCGGCTCTCATCAGGGGATTGATGGCCAGCGACCCACAAAATCTCCACTGGAAGCGAATGTTCGCTCACGTCGCGTATGTGCAGGGCATGGCCACCATGAGTCTTGGGCGGCTTGACGAGGCCGAGCCATTACTCGAACAGTCGCTATCGATCAGCGAAGATCTTTGCAGCCGCGATCCGTTGAATCTCGATTGGCGTTTGGGATTGCTCGAAGGCCACCTGGGGCTGGGTTCGGTCCAGCAAAGCAGCGGCGAGTGGGATTTATCGCAAGAGGAGTTGACCAAGGCCCAATCCGAAGCGCCGGAATTGACCGACGCGCAGCCCAGCTGGACCCAGGCGATCCTGGATACCAGCGTCGTCGATCTTGTGCTCGGCAACGTGCTCACTTCCAAATACGGCGACGAATCCGACTCCAAACAAAAAGCTCTCCTGTTGCAGGACGCATCCTCCTTGTTCGCGAAGGCGCGCGAATGGTCGGAGAAAGGCATGCGACTCGCACCGGAGAACATGTACTTCGTCGAGTTCGCTACCGGGCCCATCGGACGCCAGGGATTGGTCCTCGCATACCAGGGCGCGGCGCTGGACACGTCCGTCAAGGGAAATCAAGAAGAGAAGAACCAGAAAGAAACCGAAGCTCTCAAATATTACGCCGACGCTCAGGAAAAATTCCGGCCCGTCGAGCGCGTGGCCAAAGACGAACCCAGGACTCTTTCTGACGAAGCGTATCTCCATTTCTGGATGGGCAACGCGTTGACGGCGCTTTCCAGGACAAGCGATGCGGTCTCCGCATACCAACAGATGGCTGCTTCGGCCAAGCGCTTGGTCGAACGGAATCCCGTCGGCGAAAGTTACAGCGTCCTTTCGGCTGCCTACACCAACGTCGGCGCCGCCTGCGCCACCGAAAACAAACCGGACGACGCTGCCGCGAACGATCTCCTCGCCGAAGATGCGATTCGCCACGCCCTGCTCTTGAAGCCGGGGAACACCGGTTACCACGCTCAGGAAGCCCAGATTCAAATCCAACTCTTCGAGATTGCGTTTCAGCGCAATGATTTTGCGGCGGCTCTCGATGCGCTCGATCGGGGAGTTTCCACTTCCCTGGCCGCGCTGAAAACCGATTATTCGGACCCGCGACTCAATCAAGACGTCGTCTATTTCAAAAAGCAATTGGGAATCGTTCAGACCGCGCTTCAGACCACGCGTCCGCCGGAAGGACCGGGAGCGGCACAAGGCCATTTGTCGTCGGAGCAATCGGCGATACTCCTGCAGAAAATCAAAGATCTGTTGGCCGAGACTGCTCCCGACAAGCTGCTCAATCACAATTCACGGCAAGCCGATTGGACTCTGCGTCCGCTGATCCCCGGCGCGTGGCAGTATCTCGCCGATGCGGATCGTGAAGCGGCGGTCGCGAGCCTGCTGACCCTCGACAAAAATCTGAAAGCGGAGCAAGTGTGGGGCATTCGCAAGCTTCCCCTCGACTTTTACGATGATGTGACGTTGTACGAAGCGCAAGTCGTCTTGCCGGACGGAACCCACGGAATCTCCGGCTTCTTGCAGCAGGGGAAGAAACCGCCGCTTCCGGTGGATTCTTCGGGAAGCCAGATCCAAACGCTGAACGCGGAATCACAATTAAAATTGGACAACGCTTCTCGCGCGGCGGATTACATGCGCTTTTGCGTGAGCATGTTTCAAGGTGACGGTGGATTGATCCATCCGCTCGACGAGCCAGACGATATCAGTTGGCGGCCCGAGGCCACGGCCCAGCAGCGCGAGAGCGTCGTCGCGTTGATCTCGCCGCTGGTCGCCGAGCCGGTTTCCGATCGCGGTTGGCAAGCGATCGCGACGGTTCAATTCAACGGCTATCTGAGCAAAATCAGCATTCACCTTTCGCGCTTTGGCGGCTTCCAATTTTTCAACGGAGATCGCGTGACCCAGCGGCTCCCCGTCAATGTAGAGGTCTTCGACAATGGCCTGCGCGTGCCGCGTACACTGGAAGAAGTCGATAAGCAAACCTGGCAGGGACAGGTCGCGCAGCTCACGCAGAAGCTCAAGGCCAATCCGAATGACGAGACCGCTCTCTCGCAACTGCCCGGCTTCTACTATGACTTAGCGCGCTGGAACGACGCCGTGGATGCGCAAAAGAAATGGCTGGCCTTCGTTCAGAACGAGCCCAAGCATGACGCTGCCTGGACCGCGCAATTGAATCTGGCCTATCGGTATCTCGCGCTGTACCAGCTGTTTATTCGTGACTTCGCGGGATCACTGGCTTCCAACGACGAGGCAAGAAAGCTGGACAGCTCCGCCCTCGGGATGGAACTGACCCGTGCGGAGGCTCTGGTTTTTCTCGGGCACACGTCGGAAGCAGAGGTCATCTTCCTCGGGCATCGCGGCGAGAAAATGATCCCGAGTGACCCCAATTCATCGACCTGGGAAAATCAGGTCAACCTGAATTTCGACGCGCTGCAAAAGGCAGGGATCATCACACCGGATATGGCCCCCGAAATCGCTCACATTCGCGAACTTTTGAAGACGCCGGCGAAATAAATCCGTTTCGATGAAAGCGTGAAATCGCAGCCGCGTTCGTTCCGACTTCCAGCCGCCGTCATGGCGCCGCCAGCGCCGCTTCCACCGCCGCCCGCAGTTTATCCGGCGTCTCGCCTCCCATGGTGCGGAATGCAATGCGGCCCTGGCGATCGATTAAGAACGTCGTCGGATAACCGTCCACAAAATATTTTTCCGTGATGTCCGGCTCCGCACCCAGCAGCAAAGTGAACGTGTAGCCTTTCGCGGCGGCAAACCTTGCGACCGCTGCGGTGTTCTCGCCCACGTCCAGGCCCAGCACGACCAAGCCTTGATCCCGAAGCTCGCGATGCATCTTTTCAAGTTCCGGCATCTGCGCTTGGCACGGCGGGCACCAGCTTGCCCAAAAGTCCACAATCACAACTTTGCCGCGCAGCGCAGCCAAGCTCACGGAATTGCCGCTGGTATCTTGCAGCGTGAAGTCCGGCGCGGGCGTGCCCATCAATGTGGTTGTGGGCGCATCGGTCGCCGCTTCCGGCGCCGGCTGAGCGGGCGCGGCAGCCGCGGTTTCGAGGCGCGCCGATTTCGGCGGCGTGAATGTAAAGAGCGCGGCTGGCTCAGGCTGGTTCCACTTCACAACCGAGTACAAGACGATCTGCGCGTTTTCGTCCTTGTCGTAAATCGCAGCCTTATAGACCACGAATGTTTTCTCGTTGATGCGGTACATCGCAAACTGCGCGCCCGCGATCGTGCCCGCGGGCCACTGGTCGCGCGCTACCGCCGCAACGTAAACGGGCACGGCCTTCCCATTTACCACGAAAAGATCTTCGCGCGCGATGCTCGCCTCGGTTACGTGCTGATCGAGCGATCGAAGTCCGCTGATCGCCGTAGCCGAGTCCGGCGCAAGTGGAGTTTTCGTATAGGTGTTCGATCCCCGGTCGAGCGTCCATTCCGTTCGCCCATCGGCGACCCGCAACGTCCCGCGCGGCTCTTCGTCCTCAACTCTATATCTGCCCGGACCGGCGCCGGTTTCCGTCAAGCGCCGCTCGGACATATTTGAGTCTTCGACGGTTTGCACTGTGACGCGAAATTCGTAGCTCTTGAGATTCCGATACGTCGCAGCCGCGCGCTGCAAGATCTTCATCGCGGCCGGATCGATGGCCGGCGCGGCGGCCGCCGAAGCCGAAGGCGCAGCAGCCGGAGCGTCGCTCTGCGCGGGCGCCGGGGCCGCGCCGGTCTGCCCCGCGCAGAAAGCGGCGAACAGCACGGCCAGCGCGCACAGGCCAAGCGCGCATTTCAGTATCCGAGTACGTTGAGCACGCAACACGGTATCGATTGTCCCTCTTTCTCGCGCTTCTGGATGATTGTTTTCCGCGGTTGGTCCGGCACCGCCGCAGTCCGCCTCCCAAATCCCGATAAACGCATTCCAAAAGAATATTTCTGTCCCCTGTCGATTCCGCCCTTCCCCCAGCGACTATCTTATGAAATAAGATGTTCAATCCAGTTTGGCCGGAGGCCACCGTGAAATATCTATGCCTGATCTACACAGACGAAAGCCAGGGCGCCAAGATGACCAAGGAGCAGATGGGCGCGGTTTTCGCCGAGTACACCGCGTTCACCGAATCGATCCAAAAGAGCGGCCAGTTCATTGGCGGCAACCCGCTCCAATCCGTGACGACCGCAACGACGGTGCGCGTGCGCAACGGAAAAGTCTCCACCACCGACGGCCCCTTCGCCGAGACCAAGGAACAGCTCGGCGGCTACTACCTGATCGAGGCCAAGGATCTGAACGAAGCGATTCAAGTGGCCTCGCGCATTCCTTCGGCAAAATTCGGCTCCATCGAAGTGCGTCCGATCTGGGCGATGGCTCCCTGATCGCCGTGGCGGGAATCGATCCGACCGCGTTCGGTGCATCCGGCGCGCCCGATGCAAACGAACCACGCGAGCGCTTCGGGCCAATCGACGCGGTATATCGCGCCGATTCCCGCCGCGTGCTTGCCACACTCATCCGCCTCCTCGGCGATTTCGATCTCGCCGAGGAGGCGCTGCACGATGCCTTCATCGCCGCGCTCGATTCCTGGCCGCGCAACGGCGTGCCGCAAAATCCTCGCGCCTGGCTCATCTCCACCGGACGCTTCAAAGCGATCGATCGCCTGCGCCGGGGCGCGCGCTTTGACGCCGCGCTTGCTGCGGCCGCCGATCAGCTCGACGCTGCTGTGACCGCGCCGCCCGACTCCGGCGATGGCGACGCCGTCGAAGACGACCGCCTCCGCTTGATCTTCACCTGCTGCCACCCCGCGCTCACGCCTGACGCGCGCATCGCGCTGACGCTCCGCGAAGTCTGCGGCCTTGAGACCGAGCAGATCGCGCGTGCTTTCCTGATTCCCGTTCCCTCGCTTGCGCAGCGCATCGTGCGCGCCAAAGGAAAAATCCGCGACGCGGGCATCCCCTATCAAGTTCCCTCGCTCGCCGAACTCCCCGATCGTCTCGACGCGGTGCTGCACGTTCTCTATCTCGTTTTCAACGAAGGCTACTCGGCTTCCTCCGGCGAATCGCTCCTGCGCGCCGATCTTTCCGCCGAGGCCATTCGACTCGGCCGTCTCTTGACCGAACTACTTCCCGATCCCGAAGCCGTCGGCCTACTCGCCCTAATGCTCCTGCACGACGCGCGCCGCGCCGCACGCACTTCGCCGCAAGGCGAATTGATTCTGCTCGGCGAACAAGATCGCAGCCTTTGGAATCGCGCACAGATCGAGGAGGGACTTGCGCTCGTGAGGAAATCCTTAGTGTCGCGTCGCTTCGGCCCCTACACGCTGCAAGCCGCCATCGCCGCCGTGCACGCGGAAGCGCCCGACGCGGCTTCCACGGATTGGCGCGAAATTGTGGGGCTGTATGACGTGCTCCTGCGCGTCGAGCCGTCACCCGTCGTCGAACTCAATCGCGCCGCCGCCGTGGCCATGCGCGACGGCCCCGGAGCCGGTCTCGCGCTCATTGACGCCATTTTCGCGCGCGGCGATCTGGCCGAGTATCACTTCGCGCACTCCGCCCGCGCCGAGCTTCTCCGCCGCCTCGGCCGAAATCAGCAGGCCATCGCCGCCTTCGGACGCGCGCTCGAACTCACCACGCAAGCACCGGAACGCCGCTTCCTCGAGCGCCGCCTCGCCGAGCTTGCCTCGCACGTCGCGCCACCCGACCCGTCTTAGTTCTTCGTTGCGCGCGTCATCATATATTCCTGCTTAATTATGTTCTCGTCGTAGAATTTCGCGGCAAGCGCGGCGCATTCGCTGCGAAAAGCCGCGAGCTTCGCCGGATCATTCGCCGAAAGCATTTCCACCAGTTTGACCAGCGGCCCCGCGGTTCGTTCCATTTGAGCTTGATAATGTTGAAGACTCAGCGCCGGGACGCGCATCGTTTCACGCTGGAACGCGATGTCCTTTACCGCGCTTCCCAGCCGTTCGCGCACGATGTTTTGGTCTCCCCACTGCGGCGGTGGCGAGATGCCCGGTGGCGGAGGCGGCATGTAGCTCGCGATCAGCCGGAACATACTCCCGACCAGCAGTTCTGGAGGCCACGTCGCGAAAGCGATGGTCCCGCCCGGTTTCAACACGCGCAGCATCTCGCCGAGCGCCACGCCAGGCCTCGGCGCGAACATGTGACCGAACTCGCTGAGCACCACATCGAACGCCCCGTCACCATAAGGCAATTGCTCGACGTCCCCCTCCCGCCAGTCAACCTCGAGCGCGGCGATTTTAGAATTGGCGCGCGCCCTCTCCAGAAGTTCCGGCGTCAGGTCGATCGCGCTCACCATTGCGCCCATGCGCGCCGCCGTAATCGCCGCCACGCCGGTGCCACAGCCCACGTCAAGCACTTGCTGCCCCGCCCGCACGCCGGCAAATTTCGCCAGTTGCGCTCCCACGGGCGTGGTGATCATCTCCAGCGGCGCAAAGTGCGCCCATCCCTGCTTCTGCATCGCCTTAAAATTTTCAAACGGGTCCACGTATTCCCCCTCTCGGCGCCGGCTCCGCCTAGCGCTCGGCGTTTACGGTCGCCAATCTAGCATCGACCCGATCATTTCCCAACTTCCAATCAAGCCGCCACTCGCTGCTGGGCGCACTTCCTTGACAGCCTCACCAGCGACGCCTAGAATCTCTCGTTTGCATTGCTGCATCTAAGGCTCACCGTGCAGCTATAGGCCCGGAACGACAATGGACAAGAAACGCACCGAATACTACAAAAAGAAACTGGTTACGCGGCGCGAGGAGTTGATTAAGACCATCGCACGCACCGAAGAAGAAGGCCGCGCGGCCGACGACGATCCGACCGTGGACATGGCGGATAAAGCCGCCAACTCCTACACCAAGGAGTTTTTGTTCGGGCAGACCAACACCGACCGCACCCTGCTCAACCTGATCGAAGGCGCGCTCACCCGCATCAAGAACAGCTCCTACGGCACGTGTACGAATTGCGGCGTGGAGCTGCAGCAAAAGCGCCTGGACGCCGTCCCGTGGGCGCGCCACTGCGTCAGCTGCCAGGAAAAAATGGAGCGCGGCCAGCTGTAACGCCAGCGCGGCGTCGAGGCAGCGGTCCGCTCGGACGGTTTTAGCCATGCGCTTCGGCCCGTCCATCTAAGCGTTGCGCTCAGCAAAAGGCCGGTTGTTCTCTCGATAATTCCTCTTTGATGAATATCCGGCCTTAGTGTAGGCTTCCGGACATCGTGGGAATCAGCTTGGCATCCGCGCTCGCCCGCCTGCGTGATTGGGGCGGAGCCCTGGCCGCAATCCTGCTCCCCGCTCCATGCGGCGTGTGTGGCGAACTGCTTGAATCGGGCCGACGCATACCTATTTGCGACGAGTGCCTCGCGCAATTTCGGCCGCTCCCCGGGAATCTTTGCGAACATTGCGGCCGCCCGATACTTTCCGACTTCGCCGCGGAAATCTCTCCCTTGCTTTGCCATATGTGCCACCGCGGACTTTACGATTTCGATTTCGCGCACAGCTTCGCACCTTACGGAACCGTCGCTTCGCGCGCCATTCTCATGCTCAAATACGAGCAGGTGCTCCCGCTCGGCGCCTGGTTCGCGCACAAACTCGCCGAACTGGTCCGCGCGAATCCCGCCGCCTACGCCGCCGACGTCGTGGTACCGGTACCGCTTCACGCCGCGCGTTTCCGAGAGCGTGGCTACAACCAAGCCGAGCTCATCGCGCGCCCCTTGGCTCGCCTTCTCGGGATTCCGTTCCGGTCCTATTTGCTCGTGCGCACCAAGCCGCGCCCCGATAAACTCAAGCTCACCACGCGCGAGCGCTGGCGCACTGTGCGTGGCGCCTATGCCACACGCGAGGGCACGCAGGTTGACAAGCTCCGCGTATTGCTGGTAGATGATGTATTTACGACTGGCGCGACGCTCGATGCGTGTTCGAGAGCTTTACGCAAAGCTGGCGCCGTTCGTGTCGCGGGGCTCACAGTAGCCCGGGTGCTCCCTCCTACTTTCTCCCACCCGGAGTCCCGAAATGTGCCGCAGGGCGATGCGCCCACCGGCACCGCCGCCTCAACCTGACAGTTGGGCGGTTGTCCGCGAGCATATTGATATGGCCACAGGAGAGCAGGTCGGTGATAGGTCTCGGTCGAGCCAAGTGCTCGAAACCCCCGGCCCCGATGCGCGCCTGGCGGGCAATTCCCTCCGCGCCGCCACACGCAAGCCCGGCATCCTGCAGGAACCGGTTCTCGTTCTGAACGCCACCTTCGAGCCCATCAACGTCACCGCCGTGCGCCGCGCCATGGTTCTGATGCTCAAGGGCGTGGCCCAGGCCGAAGAGTTGCATCACTCCGAAGTGCGCTCCGCCGCTCGCACGCTGAAAGTGCCCTCGGTGATTCGCTTGATCGCTTACCGGCACATCCCGCAACAGACGCGCGCACTTTCGCGCAAAAATATTCTTCTGCGCGACCGCAATACCTGCCAGTTTTGCGGCCATACCTTTCCCGCATCCGAGCTGACGCTCGATCACATCATGCCGCGTTCGCGCGGCGGTCACTCTTCCTGGGAAAATCTGGTGGCCTGCTGCTATCAGTGCAACAACAGCAAAGGCGATCGCACGCCCGAGGAAGCTGGTCTGCGCCTGGTGCGCCGGCCGCGGCCTTTCACGCTCCACACTTCGCGTCAACTCATGCGCCTGATCGGCAACAAAGACGAGAAATGGCGCAAATATCTCTTTTATTAGCCCGAGGAATATCGATTAGGTGCCGGCAATTCGCTGAAAAACAATAACTTACAGAAATCTGGCGCCAGGTACTGAGAATGCGGAATTTCCTGCAACCAACTTCAATCCTTCGGCGTCTAACTTTATAACATCACTTCTAGGACACACCCCGGGAAGCAGCGTTGGCTCAGCCAAGGCTGCTTCTCTTCTTTTACGGCCTCTTTTTTTCGATAGCGCGCACTAGCTTCGGAAGCATCGGGCGCTCAACGCCGTGGTATCATGCGCTTATTATGATCGCCGTCGATGTGCTTACAACAAGATCGGCCATTCTCACTGCCCTCTGCGTAGTTGGCTTGGTCGCGCTTCGATTGCTCATGATCGGAAATCACCCAGTGACGCTGCTGTTACCGAAAAGCTGGCAGCGCTGGATCAAAGGCGGATCTGGTTCGCCTCCGCACTCGAAATAATCCCTTCGTTGCCGACCCACCATCCAGCTCCAACTGACGTGAGAATCTTTATTGCCTCGCCGTCCGTTCTTACAACCTATCTTTTCGTACCGACTCGGTTATGGCGACGCTTTCCGAGACAGCAACTCCGCCTCAATTCTCTTCGTTAGGCAACTACGGCAAAGGCACCCGTGGACCGGGTCCTGGGGAATCGGCAAAATATTTGGAAGCTCAGCGCACCAGCACCCAGCCTCCTGCATGCAGGTTATTGGCGCACCGCATTGCGAGCAGAGTTTCTCCACCGCGGAATTATGCTGTCTCGGTATTCGTAGTGGCAAATCGGCGGATCGCCGCACGTTGCTCATCCTGCCTGCGTCCGAAAGCTTTGTGGTCGCAGCGCCAAATCGGCATCCTTGCCCATCCGGACAACCAGTGGCAACAATGCCTCAACATCCGCGAGCGAAGTGCGAAAATTCACGATGCACGCACGCAGCGCAAATTTTCCATTAATCACCGCATTCGAGAGATAAGCCTCGCCGCCGTTCTGCAAACGCGTCAGCAGCTCTCGATTTAGCTCGTCCAAATATCGCTCCACTACCTGATCGCCGCGCTCGAGATCTGGCGGCGCATAACGGAACGTGGTGATGCTCAATGATTGGGTGAACGCCTGGAGCGCGGGGTAGCGCGCTATTCGCTCGAAGAGTTCTCGGGCCAGGCGAATATCGTCGGACAGCATTTGGACGTAACCGTCGCGCCCGACCTGCTGCAGCGCGAGCCAAACTTTCAGCGCTCGAAACCCGCGCGAATTCTGCGGCCCAAGGTCGAAGTAATTGATCGCTTCCATCCCGAAATGATAGTAGGGAGGATGGTAGGCGAACGCGTCGCGCAATTTTTCGGAGTTACGTACCAGCGCGCAGCCCGCTTCAAGCGGCGCGTATAACCACTTATGAGGGTCCACGGCCACCGAATCGGCCTCACGCATTCCGGCGAGTGCGCCAGGCGCGTCCGGCAAAACCGCGGCCAGGCCGCCGTACGCGCCATCAACGTGGAACCAAAGATCGAACTCACGGCACATCGCCGCCAGTTCCGGCAATGGATCAATCGCGCCCGTGCTCACGGAACCTGCGGTGCCCACCACCAAAAATGGTCTGTCGCCGGATTTCATATCGCTCAAAATCTGTTCTCGCAGGGCCGCGACATCCATCCGCAGTTGGCCATCCGTCGCGATCCAGCGGATCGCGTCCGTGCCCAGCCCCGAAATGTCCGCGGCCTTTTGAATCCATGTGTGCGTTTCCTTTGAACAGTAGACGCGTAGACGCGCGCCGCCCATTCCCGCTGTGCGCACGTCCCACCCCGCTTTGGCTTGCCGAGCCGCGAGAAAGCACACGAAGTTGGCCATGTTCCCGCCGCTAACAAACAGACCTCCGCAATCCACAGGATAGTTCAGCATCTCGGCGACCCAGCGTATCGTTTGCGCTTCGATTTCGCTCGCCATCGGCGAGAGCGGCCACGCACCGACGTTTGGGTTCACCGTTGCGGCGAGCAATTCGCCCAACGCTCCAATCGGCGCGGCGGATGAGGTGATGTATCCCCAAAAACGCGGATGTCCATTGAATAAGGAGTGCTCGAACAAAAGATCGGCGGCGCGATCGAGCAACACCGCTGCGTCCGTACCACGCTGCGGCAAAGAGCGCTCGGCCCCGAGAGCTTGTCGAACATCAGAAGGTGCTTCACCCGGAGTTACCCGTCGTTCGGGAAGCGAGTCGAGGAAGCCGGCGATCCGATCGACAAGTTGGTAGCCCAACGCGCGAAACTCCTGCGAGCCCATGGCCAGTGGCGACACGCGTTCGCGCACACCGTCTTCGTTTTGCATTGCGCCCCCGGAAATATTTCTGACCACTCCGCACCTTATACCACTTCGCGAGAATCGCGATATCCGGCGTTTGCGCTCAAATCTTCAAGCGGCGCGCAATCTTTTGAGGAGTGATTTCGGATCGCCGTGGTCTACGTCGCGTGCGCGACAATGTTCACTGCCGCAAGCTGACGCGCAATCCCGATCGCCAGTTCTCTTGCACGCCCACGCGTGTCACTTCGATCTCCGGGCGCAGAAATCCAAGCAGCGTGTCCGTTGCGGGATGAAATCGCAGTGCCGGCGCCACCAGAAAAATGCGCGGCGGCTGGGCGCTGAGTTTGATTCCGTCGAAATATCCGTAGCGGTGAAAATCGTCTTGCTCCAGGTGACCGTTCACGCTCAGCCAGTAATCCGCCGCCTGCAGCACCAATTGCAAATCTTCGCCGGCCTTCAATTCCAAAATCGCCAGCCGCCCGTCGCGCGTGATGCCCAGCAAATCCAGCACTCCGCGCTCGCCGCCCGTCACCGCCGGAACTTGCCGATAGATCCTCTGCGGATCTAGACGCGGATCCACGCGCGTCGGTTCTTCCTCCACTAAAGTTTCCAGCCATCGCTCCGGCTGGGCTCGGTACAACGGATGCGACGTCTCGTGCGCCTTCGCGTGCCGGTGCGCGTCGAGCTGCCCGACCAACTCCGCAAGTTGCGGCCGCGTTCGCGCCGTCAGCGCCTCGCGCCTCAGGCCCAAACCGAAAACGATTCCGTTCGCATCCCACCGCGCGAACTCGAGTCCGCGAAACCGCAGCACAACGCTCCGCGCATCGGCCGCCGCGGAAGCTTGGATCGCTCGCCGCGCGAGCGCTCCTTTTGCCGCGAGCGCCATCACCGGCGCGATATCTGCGGCGGCTGCGGACAAAATGCTCTCCGCCTCGCGCCGCGGCACCAAGTGCATAGCCCAATTGCCGCCGCCCGCGCCCTCGAACCGCCGCACAATGCCGCGCTTCTCATCCAATTCATACAGCTCGATCCGCAAGCTCGGATCGAGCGCCTTGCTGCGTCGCGCCGCCGCATTCAAAGCCGCGCCCGCCGGCAAAAACAATCTGAGTCCCGCGACCGGTGGCCCTGCAGCCCTGCGTCGCGCTTGCGCCAACCACAAAAGTCCGGCAGTCAAGCTCGCATCGAGCGTCGGCGCGCTTTCTTCCGCCGATACGCCGAGCGCGGCCCAGGCCGTGCTGCCGCTCCGCAAAATCCCGCGCGCGTAACACCCGGAGAGCGAATGCTCAAGCCGCGCCGCAGTCGTCATCGATTCCACTGTGTCGTCGGCAAACTGATTTTGCAGGATCGCCAAACACCGTTCGCCGAACGATTTGCGCCGATTTTTTCCCGCCGGCCGTTCGCGCCCCGCCACGCGAATCTCAAGCACCTCGGGACGCTTGCGCCCGAAGCGCTGCACTTCAAAGCTCACGCTCTCCGCCGATTCCTCTGCGATCCCCACGACGCGCCGCACCAGATTCTGCGCGTCGTTCTGCACTCCATTTGCCGCGTCGCTCGGCGCATCGCTTTGCGATTCCGACCACAGATGCAGCAGCGGCGCCGCGCCCTGCGGCCGCACCTCATAGCGCAGACCGTCCGCCAGTCCCGGAACGCGCCGTCCATTCTCGTGCACTTCAAGCGGCCCGCATTTCGCAAGCTCCGCCAGCGCGCGCTCGATCTCAGCTGCAAGTTGCATCGGCGCCAATTATAGAGAAGTGAATTAATTCAGCCTAGTCCCGCGCCGCCGAATTACGTTTCTTGCGGCCCGTCGACGAATTCCTTGCGCTCTTCGCATTCCGCTCGACGCGCAACTTCCACGCGGTATGCAGCGCGCCGGCCAACACGTCCTCATCCGCCGCGGCCACGGCGCGCGCCCGCCTCCCCGCGTCGCGCGAAAACCAAGAACGCCGCTCTCGAAATCCCCGCGCGCTGGTGGCTGAAAACCACCACCCTCGCTTGAAATGCACCATCGATCCGCATTTAGCAAACGCCCTGATCCTCAATCACAATCCCCATCGGATTGAAAAAGGTGCACTTACGCGCCATCACGAATCAGCCTCCGGTTTGGCACGCTCCTTGCATTAATTAACGCTGTAATTCGAGATCGAACCGGACTTTGGGATCTCAGAAGGGGCCAAAATGAGATATCTAAAAATCGTCACATTACTTGGCGCTTGCTTGCTCTTCGTACCTTACGCGCACGCACAAGGAGTTGAGGTCGGCGTTGGAGTCGGCCCGGCCTACGTTGGACCAGCTCCCGTGTGCGCCTATGGCTACTATGATTATTACCCCTACGACTGCGCGCCCTACGGCTTCTACGGCCCTAGCTGGTTCGACGGAGGCGTCTTCATCGGCGCCGGTCCGTGGTTCCACGGTCGCGGCTTCTACGGAGGCCCCGGCTACTACGGCCGCGGTGGCTACGGCTACGTTGGTCGCGGCGGGTACGGCTACGCCGGGCGCGGCGGGTACGGCTACGCTGGACGCGGCGCCTACGGTGGACGCGGCTTTAATCCCGGCGGACCGATCGCCCGCGGAAGCTCACACGGTGCCTACGAAGGTGGCGGATACGCTCGCGGTTACTCTGGCGGCAACGCACGCGGCGGCGGTGGCTACGCACGCGGCGGAGGCGGGGGTTACGCCCGCGGTGGTGGCGGTGGCTACGCCCGCGGTGGTGGCGGTGGCTATGCACGCGGTGGTGGTGGCGGAGGCGGCTTCCACGGTGGTGGCGGTCACGGTGGCGGAGGGGGCCACGGTGGCGGACATCGCTAAATCTCGTCTCTGAGCAAACACGCTCAGCGACAATCGCAAACGGCCGACAGCTCCCCCGCTGCCGGCCGTTTCTTTTTTTGTTCGGCCGAACTGGTGCCTGGGTGCCCCACACGCAGTAGTCGCGTGTGGGGTTTTTTCATTCACGCTCGCCTCGCAGTCGCCTGCCCGCCGGAGGCGGGAAGATTCCCTCTTGCGTTTGCCAGTCGTTCTTGGAACCGCTCGGCTCCGCGATTTTCCGCAAACGCCGCTCCTACGCCGCTCCCCGCCGCGAATACCCATCAATCCGTTTCTTGTAAAGCAGCAGCACGCTCGGACCAAACGCGAGCAGCATGATCGCGATCCCCGTCGCGATTCCAAAACTCGTCGCGACAGGCGCCGAGCAGTCGTCCTTGCGCCGCACGATGATGTGGCTCGGCACCGCGATCAGCAGCTCCAGCACGCTCCCGCGCAGCAACCACGAAATCACGCGCGTCACCGCATCGCTCGATCCCCGCAGATAAACGTAAAAGAAAATCCCCCACAGCGCCCACAGCGCCGCCACAAAACACACGATCTCCCTGGCGCTCGCGATCACAAACGAATTCGCGAAATCGTCGCCGCGCACCACAAATCCCACGCACCAAATCGCCGCCGCCGTCAGCAGCGCCGTCAGCCCGGCCGCCACCGTGCCCGAAATCGCGATGTGCGCTCGCGGCCGCAGCCGCCGCCACGACGTGTCCACGCGCAAAAAAAGCAGCGCAGCCTCGCCGCACACAACCATCCCCACAGGGAGCCAGAAAAGCCAGCTTGCGTACACCAACTCCAGATTTGTCCTCAACAATGACCACGTCGCGTTGTCGCCTCCCATCACCCAAATCGCGCCCGGCGTCAGGAGCCCCAAAACGATCAGCGCGTAAACCACCGTAATCACGATCCCCCATTTGCGCATGGCCCCTCCTCTCGACGCCCCTCTCTATCACACTCCCCGCGCCTTAGATCGGAAAATTCGTTCGGTCGAGCAGGCCGGCGGCGAGCGTTTCCTGCGAGTCCGAACAACCCGCGGCGCCGCATGTCTCCGCCTGCGGCGAATATTCCCACAGCATTCACGGTTCGTTCACATTGCTCGTGTAAATCCTAAGGCATCGTTGCCGACCGTGGAAGCAGATTGGGGCCTGCCCCTGTCGCAACCAAGTGCGTGACGCGCTCCGTAGCGCTTCCCACGGGCCTGATTGAAAAAGCAAGCCATCCCAATAAATGCAAATGGAGAGCGCGCATGAAGATTCAAATGCCGGTGACGCAGGCAATCAGCAGTAATCACTCCACGCGGCCGCACATCCTCCCCGTGATTCGATTCGCGATCGTTGCGCTCGCGATGATCGTCGCAAGCTTGCCGGCGCGCGCTCAATCCGAAAACGCCGAGGTCCTGGGATCCGTTCGCGATGCGACCGGAGCATCCGTCGCCGGCGCCGACGTGACGCTCACGAATCAGGGCACCCACATTCAGGACAAGACCACCACCGACGGCCAGGGAGATTACGACTTCCTGAATGTCCCCATCGGTCAGTACGAGATTTCAGCTGAGCACACCGGCTTTTCCATTTTCACCTCGGACTTTCGCCTGGACGTCGGCGCTCGGCAGCGCGTGGACATCGCGCTGCAAGTTGGCGCAAGTTCCGCCACCGTCGTGGTCACCGGCGCGGCCGTTCCGCTCGACACCGATTCGAGCGACCACGGCCAAATCATCAGCACCGCAGCCGTCGCCGAGCTCCCGCTCATCGGCCGCAACTACGCCGACCTCGCGCTGCTCTCCACGAACGCCGTGAAATCTCCGATCGCCGATTCTTTCGGCCCCACTGGCACGCCGCGCGAGGGCGCCTTCAACGTAAACGGCATGCGCAGCACCTACAACAATTTTCTCCTGGACGGCGAGGACAACAACGCCTACTCGACCAGCAACCAGGGCTACTCCGCGCAAGTCGTCCAGCCATCGCCCGACGCCATCGCCGAATTCAAAGTGATCACCGGCGATTACAGCGCCGAGTACGGCCGCGTCGGCGGCGCCGTGGTGGACGCTGTCATGAAATCCGGAACCAATCAGTTTCACGGCAGCACCTACGAATTTGTGCGCAACACCGTCCTGAACGCCACAGGCTTCCTGTTCAGTCCGGCCCCCAAAAACCCGCTCGAGAGAAACCAGTTCGGAGCGACCGTCGGCGGCCCGGTCCTCAAAAACAAACTTTTCTTCTTCGGCGACTACGAAGGCTTCCGGCAAAATCAGAGATACAATAATTACGACTCCATTCCCACCGCGGCCGAAGTCGGCGGCGTTTTGCCCGTAACGGTCGTAGATGATCTGACTGGCACGGTCTACAACGCCGGAACCACGATTCCCATCGCCACTCTGAATCCGTTTGCTGCGACCGTTCTGAGCGCACTCCCCCCGACCACCCCCGGCCTCACCGGAGCCTCCAACAATTTGCTCGAGCAGTTACTCATCACCGATGACGACGACAAGTACGACGTGAAGATCGATGGCAAATTCACCAACACCATGTCCGGCTTCCTCCGCTTCAGCGAGCGTTGGGACACTCAATATTTCCAGCCGGATATCCCCGGTGCGTCGGGCGGCAACGGCAACGGCCACATTAAGGCCGACGATCAGAACGTCTCGGTTGGTTATGTCTGGTCCCTGTCCTCGACCTCCATTTTCGAGGCTCGCTTTGGCCTCTCCCACATCGCCGCCGGAAAAACACCGGTCACTCTCGGCGAAGAAAGCATGCTCGCGCTCTACGGCATCGCCGGCCTGCCGACCGGCTCGAATCTCACCGGCGGCCTCAACTCCCAAGCGGTCAGCGGCCTCAGCCAGTTCGGCCGCCAAACCAGCAATCCCCAGTTCCAGAACCCCACTTCGTTTGGCCCGAAGTTCAGCTATTCAAAGATCGTCGGCCGCCACTCTCTGAAAATGGGCTACGAATTCATGGCCATTCGCACCGAGATCCTGGACGTCAACCCGCTCTACGGCGAAGACACCTACGCCGGTCAGTTCAGCAAACCCACCTGCGGCCAATTGGGCATGGCCACCGGCTGCACGATTGCCAGCAATGCCACGGCTTACAATTTGGCGGATTTCATCTTCGGCACCCCCAGCACCATCAACCTCGGCAACGATGACGTCGTCAATCTCCGCCAGCACATCCAGGCCCTCTACTTTCAAGACGACTATCGCGTGACTCCCAAGCTCACCCTGAATCTCGGCTTGCGCTGGGACTTCGCCACGCCGCTCTACGAGCGCGACAACAACTACTCCGATTTCAATCCCGCCAACGACACCATGACCCCCGCCACCAGCGGAAGTCTTTTCCAGCGTTCCCTGGTTCATCCCGACTACAAAAACTACGGCCCGCGCATCGGCCTGGCCTACAGCTTTTTGCCGAAAACCGTTTTCCGCGCGGCCTATGGCATCAGCTACGACTATTTCAACCGCGTCGGCAGCGCGCTTGAAGGCATCAACGCTCCGCAAGCGCTTTTCGGCGTAATCAGTCAATCGATTCCCGCGGGCGGTCCGGTGCCCTCCAATTTTCTCATCACCAAGAATAGTTTCACCACCGGCATCGACGTCCCCGCGAACTTCAATCCTCTGGTTTCCAACGTGGTCTACATTCCGGCGAACAGCCCGTGGCCGTACATTCAAACCTGGTTCGCCGGAATTCAACAGGAAATCACGCCCAATACCATTCTCGAAGTCGACTACAACGGAAATCACAGCCTGGATCTCCCGATCCTCGCCGATTACAATCAGGCCGCTCCCAACGCCGTCGGCGGCACTCTCTCCATCGCCGCCCGCGTGCCGATTCCAACCTACGGACCGATCACCTGGGTCGATCCCGTCGGCAACAATAATTACAACGGCCTCTCGTTTCGCGCCGAACACCGCTTCACCGGCGGCTTATATTTCCTGAATTCGTTCACCTGGGGCAAAGCGCTCGGCGATTCCGAGCAAGCCCTCGAGTACTATGCCGGCTACGTCGAAGCCAATCCGCAAAACATTCACGATCTCTCCGCCGAATATGGCCCTTCCAGCTTCGACGTGAAGCTCAACAACGTCACCTCGATCGTCTATCAGCTTCCTTTCGGCCGCGGCCTCAGATACGGCTCGAAAATGAATCGCGGCGAAGACGCCGCCCTCGGCGGATGGGAACTCAACTTCATCAACTCCGCGCACACCGGCACGCCCCTCAACGTTTACTACGGTCCCACCAGCACAGAGAGCGTCTCCAGCCTGACCAACGACTATCGCGGTGAACCTTTCCTGCGTCCCGACGTCACCGGCAGCGCCGTCTCCCAATCCACGGCCCAAATGCTCAAAACTTATTTCGCCGGCTACACCTTCACCATCCCGCCCATCAACACTCCCTTCGGCGATATCAGCCGAAACGATTTCCGCACTCCCGGCCTCGAGCAATTGGATTTTTCGCTCGACAAAACTTTCCAGATCACCGAAGGCATTCGCCTGCAGTTCCGCTCCGAATTCTTCAACGTCATGAATCACACAAATTTCGGCATCCCCAACACCCAAACCACCTCCGCCGCGTTCGGCACCATCACCACCACGTACCCGGCGCGCCAGATTCAGTTCGGCCTCAAGCTACTTTTCTAGAATCTATCTCGACACCGGGTGCCCCATCCTTGCGCGCCCCGCAAGGGTGGGGATTCTCCCTCGCCGCTTTTGCCGTAACGTTGTCATCCCGAACCCGGTCGCCGGCCCTCGGCGAACGCGGGACCGCAGCGGAGGCACCTCTCCGCCGGTTCTTACTTCGCACTTTTCTCCCCACACCGCCCACCACCCAACCGTCATTCTGAGCGGAGAGGCGGCTCTTTTTCCGCCCGTCCGCGTCCGCGGACGAGTCGCCTTGCAGTCGAAGAATCCCTCCCGCGGTTGCCCCGCCTTCCCGCTCCTCTGTTCGAAATGAAATTGGTACTTTTCCACCCAATCTATTCGAATAGCTCATAAAATATCGTTGACACACTAGTATTGTTCATGCTAGCGTACGGAATGAGCCGCGAACAAACTTCCTCGTCCCAGATTGCGCCAACAACGCGCCCTGCCCCGCGCCATCTTTCCCCGTCCGTGTCGCACTCTTCTGCACAAAAACGCCTCTCCATCCACTTTAGTTTCAATCGATTGCAAATGAGTGCGCATCTCATTGAAACCATTCGATATCAACGCACTTGTTTTCACACTCATCCGCACTCTTTTCCTGGAAGTCCTTTGTTTGCAGCTTTTTACGATTTTGGTACGGGGGTGTATATAGGGGCGGCTCCAAAATTACCAACGCCCGCCGCCGCTGCGCCCGCCTCACAGGTTCGCACATCGAATGCCTGGGGGGTAACACGACCATGAAAGCAGCCGTTGTCACAGCGAAGGGCGGACCGTGGGAGATTCAAAGCGTTCCCGATCCGAAGATTGAAGCCGGGCAAGTGCTGGTGAAGATGCACGCCAGCGGCATTTGCTTCAGCGACGTGCACGAAACGCTCGGCCACTTACCGGGCGCGTTCCCGCGAATCCTCGGCCACGAACCGGTCGGCGAAATCATCGCCGTCGGCGCGGGCGTCACCTCGCGCAAAGTCGGCGACCGCGTGGGCACCGCATGGATCCAGGCAGCCTGCGGCCGCTGCGAGTGGTGCCAGCGCGGAAAGCAAAACTTCTGCTCCGTCGATCCGAAGGTCACTGGAATCCAGTTGCAGGGCGGCCACGCGGAATTGATGCCCATGTACGCCGATACCACCACGCTGATTCCCGATGGCCTTTCCTACGAACAAGCCGCGCCGATTTTCTGCGCGGGTTACACCGTGTGGGCCGGCCTCCGCCTCGCCGCTCCCGTGCCGGGCGAACGCATCGCCGTGCTGGGCATCGGCGGGCTCGGCCACCTGGCCGTGCAATACGCGAAAGCCGCGGGCTTTGAAACCATCGCCATTTCGCATTCGCCCGACAAGGATAAATTCATTCGCGAGCTCGGCGCCGATGAAATCGTGCGCGACGGCAAGGGCCTCCTCGACGCCGGCGGCGCGGACATCGTGCTGAGCACCACGAATTCCGTTCCCGCCATGGCCGATAGCGTCAATGGCATCCGCCCCGACGGGCGCTTCGTCGTCATGGGCGCGGGCGCCGAACCGCTCGCTCTCTCGACCATCACGCTTCTCAGCAAACGCATTCGCGTGATCGGCAGCACGCAAAATGGCCGCGAATATCTTTACGAGGCGCTCGATTACGCCGCGAAAGGCAAAGTGAAAGTGATCGCCGAAACGTACAAATTGGACGACGCGGCGAAGGCCTACGCGCGCGTCGCCGAAGGGACCGTGCGTTTCCGCGCCGTGCTGGCGATCTGAAGCGTCGTGGTTTTGTAGGGGCGGAGCTCGCCTCCGCCCGCTTTTGGGAGATGAACTTGCGATGTCGCTATTTCAAATCGAGGCCCGTGATCGTCATCGTGGGGTACTGCTGGTTCCACTGGTCGGGGAGGTGCTCGTAGCTCAATTGAAAATCGTACTGCTGCCCGGGACCGAGCGGCCCCGCCGTCGCAGGAAACAGCCGCTGCTGATCGCGCAGCACCACCTGGCCAAAGATGTCGTGAAACTCGAGCGTGACTTCGATCTGATTCACGGTGCGCGGTCCGTCGTTTTCAACCGTGCCGAAAACATACGTCACCTCTTGATTCAGAAAATTCGTGGCGCGGCTCATCGGCGTGTTCGCCGGCCGGGTGAATTTGATCTGCGGCGCGTAGGCCTGCTCGGCGGCGCCCATCGGCAGCGGCGGCGGCGCGGTCGATTGCGTGGTGGCCGAGTGTCTGCTCCACAAAACCGCCGCGCCGACCAGCAGAGCCACAATCACGGCGCCGATCAAAAACGCCACGGGCATTTCGCGCTTTCTAGTTTCTGCCATGGTGCGAACCTCGTTCCGCTCTCTTTCGATTCGATGCCTCAGCGCCCGAAGGAGAGGCGCGAGATCAGCGGCTCCGGCAATCCCGCCTCGCGCATGCGTTCTTGCACCGCCGCGATATTGTACGGCACGCGCCAGAATTCGATCACGCCGTGATCGCGATCGGCAATCGCAAAGCCCGCGCGCGGATCGCCGTCGCGCGGCTGCCCGACCGAGCCGGGATTCAGCAGGTAGCGCGTGCCCGCTTCCACGCGCAGCGCCGCGAAGCTCGTGCCCGCCGGCACGCGCATCTGGATCACTTGCAGATCGTCATCGCGATACGAGAAGCCGCCTTGAATGTGCGTGTGGCCGAAAAAAGTAACGTTCGTCGGCGAACCCACAAGTCCGCCGAGCGCTTGCGCCGGAGAAAAAACGTAGTCGTCTTCATCCTGATACGAGCCGTGAACCAGCGTCAGCTCGCCGGCGCGCAGCGGCCCGGCCGGCAGCCGCTCGATGAATTCGAGATTCGCGGAAGTAAGTTGCTCGCGCGTCCACTGCGCCGCCATCAGCGCCATGGGATTCAGATCCTCGGCGCTCGGATCGCCGGCGGCGGCTTTGTCGTGATTGCCGCGAATGATCGCCGGCGCGATCGATCCCAGACGATCGATCACTTCGTTCGGGTCGGGCCCGTAACCGACCACGTCGCCCAAACAGACGGCGCCTTCCCAGCGTCCGCGCGCCGCGGCCAGCGCGGCTTCGAGCGCGGTCGAGTTGGCGTGAATGTCGCTCAGTACCAGAAGACGCATTCGCTCTCACCCGCTCGCTCGCGTCGCGCGCGCCTGCGATTGCTTGCCACACGCGCGCCCCGCGCTCGCCCGAGCCGGACTTCTCGCGCGAGCGCCTGATTATAATCGAAGCCCTGTCACTCCGCGCGATCCTTCGCGATGTGCGCGCGGAGGTTCGTCGTTTTGCCAAACCGCGCGCCGTCCCGTCATCCTTTTCGCTCGCCCGCTCGCTCGTCCCCTTGCTCACCTATGGAAATATTCGGCGTCCAACGCAACAAGAATTGAAACATTCGGAGGAACGCACTCGTACTACTGAATGCAGGCGCACTGAGCTGCACGGCGCGGGAATCGAGAGCAGGCCAATCGGCGAGTAAGGCCGCAAATGGCAGGCCGCATTGCTCCATTTTGGTTCTTGTGCCGCAGCGCATCGTGCGCAGAATCGAATCGTTCGGCTTCGCCGGACGATAGCAGCAAAAGGGGTGCGAAAATGCGTTCTGCACGGTTCCAATTGTTCGGTCGATATCTCGTTGCGTTTCTCGGTGTCATAGCATTGACATTCTCGGCCGCGGCCACAGCCTCGGCCAACACCACCGTGAAACACGTCACGCTCGTACATGATGTGCTTGTCGGGGAAACCATGCTTCCGGCCGGAGACTACCTACTGGTGATTGACGGCGGGAAGATGTTAGTGGAACAGGGCAAGCGCGTCGTCGCGCAGGCGGCGGCGCGCTGGGAAGAGCGCGACGAGATGCCCGTCTACGATTCCGTGCTTTACGCGGATGGATATCACGTGATCGAAATTCGATTCAAGCACCAGCGCGATGTGCTAGTGGTCGTCGCGCCGCCGGTGCGCTCGGCAAGCTTGCCTTCGCGAAGCGACACGCAAACGCCCCAGCCATAAAACCGACCAGCCGTTTCTACGGCACTTCCGGAGTCGCCGCCGGCGACATAAACGCTCGTCCCCTTGCTCACCTATGGGAGCGCTCCGCGTCCAACGGCACAAGAGTCGGGAACTTTCGGAGGGGGACGATCGTTCTTCCGAGCACAGGCCCGCAGGGCCGCGCGGTACGAAAATCCAACGCAGGCCAATCGGCGAGCGGCGCCACAAATGGCACCTCGCGACGCTCCACTTTGGTTCTTGTGCCGCGGCGGATCGTGCGCAGAATCGGATCGTTCGGACTCTTCCGATAACGAGGGGAAAAAGGGGTGCGAGAATGGGTGCAACACGTTTGCGACTGTTCGGTTCGCGTCTATTCGTCTTTCTCAGTGTGATGGCTTTGGCGCTCTCATTCACGGCCGCGGCGTCAGCCGACACCGCCACAAAACACATAACGTTCGATCATGATGTACTGATCGGAGGGGTCAAGCTGCCGGCCGGAGACTACGTCCTGGTAATCAGCGATGGGCACCTGACCGTGAAGCGCGAAAACAAGATTGTTGCGCAGGCCACCACGCACTGGGAGGCGCGCGACAATACGCCGACTGCAGATTCCGTGCTCTACGGAGATAACAATCTGGTGCTCGAGATCCGATTTGCTCACGAGCGCGCCGTGTTGGTCGTCGCGGCTCCCTAAGCCGGTGGCACAATTGCGCGGTACGAGGCGGCACTAGCGGATCAGCATGCAGTCGCCGTAGCTATAAAAGCGATAGTTCGCTTCGACCGCATGCCGATACGCAGCGAGCAAGTGTTCGCGGCCAGCAAATGCAGAAACGAGCACAAGAAGCGTGGATCGCGGAAGATGAAAATTGGTCAACAGCTGGTCAACAACGAAGAACTGCTGGCCAGGATACAAAAACAGATTCGCTGCCGCGCGGCCGGGGCGCACGCGAGAAAATAATTTGTCCGCCACGGCGCGGCGCTCATCGCGCGGTTCCGATTTGCGAGCCGCGTCTTCGAGCGCGCGCACGACGGTTGTGCCGGCGGCGAGGATTGGGCGCGCGTCTCGTTTTGCATTTTCGATCGCGCGCGCGGCAGCCTCGGAAATTTCGTAAGTTTCCGAATGCATGACGTGAGCTTCGATTTCTTCGGAGTGGATCGGCTGGAACGTTCCGAGGCCGACTTCGAGTGTGATCTCGGCGATTTCGACGCCACGTGCGCGCAATCTCGCGACAACGTCCGGCGTAAAGTGCAAGCCGGCAGTGGGCGCGGCGACGGCTCCCGGCTCCCGGGCGAAGATCGTCTGATAGCGCTCGCGATCAAAAGGTTCGTCACCGCGCGCGATGTAGGGCGGAAGCGGAACGTGGCCGAGTCGTTCGAGCGATTGCTCCACGGAACCGGGGCCGCGGAAGCACAGCCTCCGTAGTCCGAATTCGCCGCGATCCAGAACCTCGGCTTCGAGTTCGCCGTCTCCAAATAAAATCTTTTCGCCTATCGGCAATTTCCGGCCGGGGCGTACGAGCGCTTCCCACTCCTTGTCGTTAACACGCCGTGTGAGCAGGATCTCGATTTGCGCGGACAGATGCTCGCGGCGCGTGCGCGGAGATCTTCCGACCTTTTGCGCGCGCACGCCGGCGCGTCGGCCAAACAATCGCGCCGGAATCACGCGAGTATTATTGACGACGAGCAACTCCTCGCCGCGAAGCAGGTCCGGCAAGTCCCGGAACATTCCATCTTGAAAGCGGCCGGTCGTACGGTCGAGTAGGAGCATTCTCGACGCATCGCGAGGCTCGGCCGGGCGCTGAGCGATCAATTGCTCGGGCAAATCGTAGTCAAATTGATCGAGGCGCATGGTGAAATGCGACTATATCTCGAATTCAGTCGGAGGGCAATTTGCGGGGCCTGTAGCTATCACGTCTGCCGCCAAAATTCACGTACTATGATCATACTAAATGACTTACACAAGTTCGTAGATTGGCGCACTACTATTGACATTATGACACGCATATTATATGCTTCTATGAAGATTAGATGTACGAAAACACCTTAATCGGAGGGATTAGGTCATGACAACCATCTCAACTGTTGACCCGTTTCGCGCGTTTCTTGCGGAGACCGGCCTGGGGAATCAGGCGGGCGAATCCGCACCAGCGGCTTGGATTCCGGCCGTGGATATTTACGAGACCGAGAACGAGCTAGTGGCGAAGATCGACCTGCCGGGAGTCAACCAGAAGGATCTGGACGTCCGGGTGGAGAACAACACGCTGACAGTCCGTGGCGAGCGAAAATTCGAGAGCACGGTATCGGAGGACAACTACCTACGCGTGGAGCGTGCGTATGGCACCTTCAGCCGCAGCTTCTCATTGCCGCCGCGGGTGAATACCGAAGCCATCGGCGCGGAGTACAATGAAGGCGTGCTGACGCTGCGAATGCCGAGGCGCGAAGAGGCAAAACCGAAGCAAATCCAAGTGAACGTGACGACCAACGGCAAGTAAAGCCCCGGCTGTCCGGTGGGAGAAAGCGCGAAGGGCCGGCGGGATGTATGCGTAACCGGCCCTTCGGCATCTAATCACCCAGAGAGTCAGGCCGACGCAAACGAGGAAATTAATCAGCGGTAGAAAGGAAGTTCGCAATGTTTCGATTCGACAAACTCACGGTAAAGGCGCAAGAGGCGGTGCAGGAAGCGCAGGAGATCGCGGCGCGGCACGATCAGCAGCAGATCGAACCGCTGCACTTGCTCGCCGCGCTGGTGGCGCAGCCGGAAGGAATCGTCGCGCCGCTGCTGCAACGGCTGGGGGTGCGCCCAGAGGGTCTGGAGAGTGAGATCGAAGCGGCGCTCGACCGGTTGCCCAAAGTGACCGGTGTGGCGCAGCAGCACATGGGGCCGGCGTTGAACAAGGTTTTGGAACGCTCGTTCGATGAAGCTGAACATTTTAAGGACGAGTTCGTTTCGTCGGAGCACCTGCTCCTGGCGATCGCGGCGCAACCGAAGGATCCCGCGGCGGAACTTCTGGCGCGCAATGGAGCGTCGCGCGAGGCGCTGCTGCAGGCGCTGGCGACCGTGCGCGGCAGCCATCGAGTGACATCGCAGAATCCCGAAGGCACATTCCGCGCGCTCGAACAATATGCGCGCGACCTGACGGATATGGCGCGGCGGCGCAAACTCGATCCGGTGATCGGGCGGGACGAAGAGATTCGGCGCGTGATGCAAATTCTGGCGCGCCGCACGAAGAACAATCCGGTGCTGATTGGCGAGCCGGGCGTGGGCAAAACCGCGGTGGTGGAAGGACTGGCGCAACGCATTGTTTCGGGCGACGTGCCCGAAGTGCTGCGGCCGAAGCGAATCGTGGCTCTGGATTTGGCGGCGCTGATTGCCGGCGCAAAGTATCGCGGTGAATTCGAGGATCGCCTGAAGGCCGTGCTGAAGGAAATATCGGAATCGAACGGGCAGATCATTCTGTTCATCGACGAATTGCACACGCTGGTGGGCGCAGGCGCCGCGGAAGGTTCGATGGACGCTTCCAACATGCTGAAACCGGCTCTGGCGCGCGGCGAACTGCGCGCGATCGGCGCCACCACGCTGAACGAATACAGAAAACATATTGAGAAGGATCCCGCACTCGAGCGACGCTTTCAGCCGGTGTTGATTCCGGAACCGACAGTGGAAGACACCATCGCGATTTTGCGCGGACTTAAGGATCGTTACGAACTGCACCACGGCGTGCGCATTCAGGACGCGGCGATATTGGCGGCGGCTACGCTATCGCACCGTTACATCACCGATCGATTTCTGCCGGACAAGGCGATTGACTTGATCGACGAGGCGGCGGCCAGCCTGCGCATGCAGATGGATTCTCTGCCGCTTGAGATCGACCAAATCGAGCGGCGCATCCTGCAACTGGAGATCGAGCGGCAAGCGCTGCTGCGGGAATCCGATTCGCATTCGCGCGAACGATTGAAGGCGCTCGAAGGGGAATTGGCCAAGCTTCGCGAAGAGTCGCACGCGCGGAAGGCGCGCTGGGAAGTGGAGAAGGATGCGATCGGCAAAATCCGCAAGCTGAAGGGCGAGATCGAACAGCTCAAGGCGGACGAACAACGCCTGGAGCGTTCCGGCGATTTGGCGAAAGTGGCGGAGATCCGTTACGGCAAATTGGCGGCCACGGAAAAACAATTGGCGAAGGCCCAGGCGTATCTAGCCGAAGTGCAGAAGGACGGCGCGATTCTGCGCGAAGAAGTGGGCGAAGAAGACATTGCAAAAATCGTGGCCAAGTGGACGGGGATTCCCGTTGGCAGGCTACTTGAAGGGGAAGCGCGGAAACTCGTGAACATGGAAGAGCGCCTGAAGCAGCGCGTGGTGGGGCAAGACGACGCGGTGGCGCGCGTCTCGAATGCGATTCGCCGCAACCGCGCCGGGTTGTCCGATCCGCGGCGGCCCATCGGGTCGTTCATTTTCATGGGGCCGACCGGCGTGGGCAAAACAGAATTGGCGCGGGCGCTGGCGGAATTTTTGTTCGACGACGAGAAGGCGCTGATTCGTTTGGACATGTCCGAGTACATGGAAAAGCATTCGGTTGCGCGGATGATCGGCGCGCCTCCCGGCTACGTGGGGCACGATGAGGGCGGGCAATTGACGGAGAAAATTCGACGGCACCCGTATGCGGTGGTGCTATTCGATGAAATCGAGAAGGCGCATCCAGATGTGTTCAACGTGCTGCTGCAAATCCTGGAAGACGGCCGGTTGACGGACGGAAAAGGCCGCACGGTGGATTTCCGCAACGCGGTTTTGATCATGACCAGCAACGTGGGATCGACGGCGCTGTTCGAGCTTTCGGAGAAGGATCCGAAGCGCGCGCATGAGCAAGCCATGGAAGCGCTGAAACAATTGTTCCGGCCGGAATTTTTGAACCGCATCGACGACATCGTTCTGTTCAATCCGCTGGGGCATGCGCAACTGGAAAAAATCGTGGACCTGGAGCTGGCGAAGTTCCGCAAGATGCTCGAAGGGCGCGGTGTGGAAATCGATCTGACGGCGGGGGCGCGCGAACGGCTGCTGCGCGAAGGCTACGACCCGGCGTACGGGGCGCGGCCGTTGCGACGGACACTGCAACGGCTGGTGCAGGATCCGCTGGCGCTGCAAATTCTCGACGGGAAAATTCTGCCCGGAGAACACGTGCGTGTGGATGCCGATCCGGCGTCGGACCAGATGACGTTCGTGGGCGTTCCGGGCGCCGGCGCGGCGAGCGCGCAGGCTGCGGCGGCGAGTTCCTCGCCGACGCAGACCGAAGCGCCGGTGCAGGCGAAATCGAGCAAGCGCGATCGGTGACGAAAACGGATTCGAGGCACGCCGGAGCGCAGTTTGACCGCGACTGTTGCGGCATCTAGACTAATTTGTTCCGGGTTCTAGTCCGGAAGAGACTGAGGCGACCATGAGAGGCATCAAGACATTATTTCTGCTGACAGCGCTGACGCTGCTGCTCGTGCTTGGCGGAGGGGCCCTGGCGGGCAGACAGGGCATGACCATCGGCTTGATCTTCGCCGTAGCCATGAACGGCTTTGCGTATTTTTTCTCGGACAAGATCGCGCTTAAATCAAGCCATGCGCAGCCCGTGACCCGCGAGCAGATGCCGCGGCTCTACGCCGTGATGGAGCGGCTGTGCGCCAAGGCCAATCTGCCGATGCCGAAGCTCTACGTGATCGCGCAACCGGCGCCCAACGCATTTGCCACGGGGCGCAATCCGAAGCACGCATCGGTGGCGGTGACCGAGGGACTGATGCAATTGATGAACGACGATGAGCTGGAAGGCGTGATCGCGCACGAACTTTCGCATGTGCGCAATTACGACATTCTGACGACTTCGATCGCCGCGACGCTGGCGGGCGCGATCACCTGGATCGCGCACATCGCGCGATTTGAGATGTTCTTCGGCGGCGGATTCGGCGGAGGGCGCGGGAATCGAGGCGGCGGCTTGTCTGCGCTGATGATGATGATTGTGGCTCCGATGGCGGCGCTGGCGATTCAACTTGGAATTTCGCGGCAGCGCGAATTTGCGGCAGATGCGTCGGGCGCGCGCATGGTCGGGCAGCAATATGGGCTGGTCAGCGCGCTGGAGAAGCTCGGCGCATACAACAAGCGGATTCCGATGAACGTGCCGGCCACGACGGCGTCGCTATTCATCGTCGCACCGCTGGCTCCCGGGCAGATGTTTCGCGGGCTGTTCAGCACGCATCCGCCGCTTGAGCAGCGCATCGCGGCGCTCAGGAACATGGTGATCACACCGTCGGGTCGCTGAGGGCAACGGGCTGTGGGCGGCATAGAACCGTACCTGTGCCCCGGAAGAAAAGAGACACCCCGGCAAGAATTTCCCGATTCCGCCGAGGATTTCCACAGGGCCCGTGCGTGGCAGGTTCCTAGCCCTCTGATAACAAAAGGCTTACCGGAATGGAAATTACTTTCACTATGGCTTTCGCATTGCAGAGACATAGACGGCAGCAATCAGGGGAAAAGTAGTCGGGGTCAAGTTTGAGCTAACGAAGTCAGGAGCTGCCAAAAGAACCATGAGTTGCAAAGAGACAATTCGCTTGATGTGTGAATTCATCGAAGAGCGGCTGACGCCGACGGTGGCGCACGAAGTGAGCATGCACCTGAGCCACTGCGAGAACTGCAGGCTGGTTCTGGAAGCCGCCGAGCATACGCTGGAGATTTACTTCGACGAACCGCACATGGCCACGATGCTCGAGCGATCGAGGGTCGCCTAGGCAGTTGCTCGTGTCGCGCGGCGCTTGCCGCGCGATTCGCCGAGGCTCCGCTCCGCGCACTTCCGATTTGCCCGCACCAATTCTCTCCTAAAGTTTCTTACTTCCGCCAATGCGTTTGCGCGCCCGTACCGAAGAAATCGGACCCGTGGCGATCTGCCAATCGGGGAGCTCGGCGACTTGACTGACACGAAAGAGTTAACAGAAATAACATACTGGACCGCGTAAACCTTACTCGATCACGGGGCGCGCGCGCCGGCGCGCAAAGTCTAGAACTCGCCGGCAAATGGCTTGCCCGCCGTGAGTTACGGGCCTCCCGAGCGAGCCGAGAGGGATTGGTTCGAGGCGTGCATATCTCCATGCGTGCAGGGGACGCACGCAAGTGCACAAGGAGAATTTCGATGACCAACTTAATGGGGCACGAAGAAACACCGACTTCCGGAACAGAAGGCACGCCAACAGAAGGCACGCCGCGCTGGGTGGGTATCGCGGTGGCCGCGCTGGCGGCCGTATCGCTGATTGCGCTGGGAGTAGGCTGGAACGCGACAACGCAGGCGCGCAACGCGGAGCAGAGCCTGACGCAGCAGAGCAAGAGCTTTCAGCAGAATGAAGATTCGCTGGCGCAGCGCCTGACGCAAACCGAAGAAGCCGACGCGCAGGTGCAGAGCGATCTGAACGTGGTGACGAACAAGCTGCAACTGACGCAGAGCCAACTTGAAGCAGCGCGCCACCAGGAAACACAGATCAAGAAGGACTACACGAGCCAGATCGACAACGTGAACACGCAACTGCAAACCAAGGCCAGCTCCGATGACGTGAAGACGCTCGGCGGCGACGTGGACGGCGTGAAGACCGATCTCGCGAGCACCAAGGCCTCGCTCGCGAGCACGACCGACCAATTCGGGCAATTGATCGCCAAGAACCACGACGAACTCGATCAACTGCGCCGGTTGGGCGAACGCGACTACTACGAATTCACGCTGACCTCGACGAGCCAGAAACAGACCGTTGGAGACATGCAGATCCAACTGCGCGGCACGAACGTGAAGCACAATCAGTTCAGCCTGGCGCTCTATGTCGACGACATGCGTCTTGAGAAAAACAACCGCGCCGTGGATGAGCCGATTTACTTCTACACGCGCGGCACGCGCACCCCGCTCGAACTGGTGGTCAACCAGATCAGCAAGAACAAAATCACGGGCTACCTGAGCGTTCCGAAGGCCAGCCCGACGCAGACTTCGGCATCAGCCGGGGCCGCAAACTAAGTCACGGCAAACTGACTCAGTTTTTTCCGCCAGAAAGCAGGAGGGCCCCTTCGGGGGCCCTCTTTTTTTTGCGCAAAATGCCGCGGCCGCTCTTGTGAGGACGGCGGCTGGCGCGGGTGCGAGTGTTTCAGTAGGATGGTCGGAATCCGATGCCGCCCTTAGCTATTTACGCGGAACGCGCGCTGACGCCGCTGAAAGAAATTCGCGACGCGGTGATCGTGGTGGATGGCGCGCGCATTGCGGCGGTGGGGCACAGAGGCGAGATTGAGGTGCCGCGCGGCGCGGCAGAATATTCGGCGGGCGCGGGGACGGTGGTGCCGGGATTTGTGGACGTGCACATCCACGGCGCGGGCGGGCACGACGTGATGGAAGGGACGGAGGAGGCGTTCGACGCGGTGACGGAGACGGTGGCGCGGTTCGGCACGACGTCGTTCGTGGCGACCACCGTGACGGCGAGTCCGGAAGAGACGTGCCGCAGCGTGGCGGCGATCGCGCGGGCGGCGACGCGTGTGGCGTCGGAAACGGGATCGGGGCGCGCACGCGCGGAAATTCTGGGCGCGCATTTCGAGGGGCCGTTCATTAGCGCGGCGCGGCGCGGTGTGCATCCGGCGGAGTGGATCGCGGCGCCGTCGATCGAGCTGCTCGATCGTTTTGTGGAAGCCGCGCACGACACGGCGCGGATGTTGACGCTGGCGCCGGAATTGCCGGGAGCGCTCAAGCTGGTGAGCGAGGCGCGGCGGCGGGGACTTATCGTGGCGATGGGGCATACGGACGCGAGTTACGCTGAGGCTGAGGCCGCGATCGCGGCGGGCGTGCGGCACGCCGCGCATGTGTTCAACGCCATGCGGCCGTTTTCGCATCGGGAGACCGGCGTGCTGGGCGCGGTGCTGACGTCGCACAAGGTCACCGCCGAATTGATCGCGGACGGCGTGCATGTGGACGACGCCGCGATTCGAGTGCTGCTGGCAGCTAAGGGTGTGGAGCGCACGGTGCTGGTGAGCGACGGCACGGCGGCGACCGGAATGCCCGATGGGAAGTATCGGCTCGGAACGTTCGAGGTGACGGTTACCGGCGGCGTGTGCCGAAACGCGGAAGGCAAACTGGCGGGCAGCACGCTTACGCTCGATCGCGCGGTGCGGCACATGGTGAGCTTGGGTGTGGGGCTGTCCGATGCGGTGCGCATGGCCACATTCAATCCGGCTCGCGTGCTGGGCATGGAAACGCGCAAGGGAATTTTGGCGGCCGGCGCCGACGCGGACTTGGTGCTGCTGGACGAGAAAATGCAAGTTGCCGGGGTGATGGCGCGCGGATTAGGTTGGCCGGTTACTTCTTCGCGGGATTGAGGGCGATGTTGAGTTCGCTCGAGAGAAGGTAGGGATCGAAGGGGCTGCAGGCGAAAAATTTGCCGGCGTGTTCGATGGTGGGGACTTTGCGGCGACCGTCGTTCACGCGAAGAATTAAATCTTCGGCGTCGGGATCTTCATCGACGTCAACTTCGCGGTAGGCTACGCCGCGTTCGGTCAGGAATTGCTTGGCGCGATGGCAATCGCTGCACCAGGCAGTTGTGTAGAGTGTGATCTCGTCCATTCTCTTTCTCAATTCCAGTTGCGATCTTCTTGCCATCTATTTTCAGGCCGTGGCGAGGCAATTTCCAGGCGGATAGCAGAGTTGCTCCCGATGAGTTACGCGCCGAGCCGCACTTTGATTGGATGCAGACGACAGACGAGCGATGCAGCGGTTTACGCTTCGACGCCGACGGGAGCCCCGGCTGCGGCCGTGGCGCCGGCTGCGGCTGCGAGGCGCGCTTCGGCGCTGGCTAGCTCGCGCAGGATTTCGTCCCAATTGGTTGCCGCGTCGCCGTGGCTTGCGAGGAGTTTCCTGGCACGATCGGCGTCGGCTTGCGCTCGCGGGACGTCAATTTCTTCCGCGCGTTCGGCGGCGTCGGCGAGGACGATGACGCGATCGGGCAAAACTTCGGCGAGGCCGCCGATCACGGCGATGAAAAATGTTTCGGAGCCTTCCTTATAGCTGAGCGCGCCGATGCCGAGTTCAGTGAGCAACGGCGTGTGGCCGGGGAGAATCCCGAGAAAACCGTCGCGGCCAGGCACCTGGATTTCGGAGACGGTTGCGCGCACGACGCTGCGTTCGAGCGTGACAACTTCGAGTTGGATGGCTTCGGGCAGCATCGCGTTTTATATTGTGTGTGCTCGGCGCGCTCGCCGGGTTAGGCGGTTGCCGACATCTTTTCGGCTTTGGCGACCGCTTCTTCGATTGTGCCAACCATGTAAAAAGCCTGCTCGGGAATGTTGTCGTGCTGGCCCGAGACGATTTCCTTGAAACCGCGAATAGTGTCCGCGATTTTCACGTATTTGCCTTCGAGGCCGGTGAATTGCGCGGCAACAAACATGGGCTGCGAAAGGAATTTTTCGATTTTGCGCGCGCGAGCGACGGCCACTTTGTCTTCGTCGGAAAGCTCTTCGATTCCGAGAATCGCGATGATGTCCTGCAGATCCTTGTAGCGCTGCAGGACGAGTTTGACCGAGCGCGCCACGGCGTAGTGATCGTCGCCGACGATGCGCGGATCGAGAATGCGCGAGGAGCTGGCGAGCGGATCGACGGCGGGATAAATGCCGCGCTCGACGATTTGGCGGCTGAGGTTCGTGGTGGCGTCGAGATGCGCGAAGGTGGCGGCGGGCGCGGGATCGGTGTAGTCGTCGGCCGGAACATAGATGGCCTGCACGGAGGTGATCGAGCCGCGCTTAGTGGAAGTGATGCGCTCCTGCAACTCGCCAATTTCAGTGTTCAGATTCGGCTGATAGCCTACGGCCGAGGGCATGCGGCCGAGCAACGCGGAAACTTCGGATCCGGCTTGCACGAAGCGGAAAATATTGTCGATGAAGAGGAGAACGTCGAGGCCTTCTTCATCGCGGAAATATTCGGCGACGGTCAAGCCGCTTAAGGCCACGCGCAGGCGGGCGCCGGGCGGTTCGGTCATCTGGCCGTAGATCAGCGCGGCGCGCGATTTTTCGGAATCGCCGGCGACGACCACTTTCGATTCCTGCATTTCAAGCCACAAGTCGTTGCCCTCGCGCGTGCGTTCGCCGACGCCGGCGAAAACGGAAACGCCGCCGTGCTTCATGGCGACGTTGTGAATCAACTCCTGAATTAAAACTGTTTTGCCGACGCCGGCGCCGCCGAAGAGACCGATCTTGCCGCCCTTGACGTAGGGCTCGATCAGATCGACGACCTTGATGCCGGTCTCGAACATTTCGAGCTCGGTCGATTGATCTTCAAGCGACGGAGCGGGGCGATGGATGGGATAAAGTTTTTCGTACTTGATCGGGCCGAGATTGTCCACGGGCTCGCCGAGAACGTTCATCACGCGACCGAGCGTGCCGCGGCCCACCGGCACGGAAATCGGTTCGCCGAGATCGTAAGTTTTCATGCCGCGCACGACGCCCTCGGTGGGCTTCATGGCGACGGTGCGCACGCGGCCTTCGCCTAAATGCTGCTCGACTTCGGCGACGATATCGAGCGGCTCGGGGACGTCGAACCCTTCGCTCACGATGCGGACGGCGTTGTAAATTTCCGGAAGATGATGCTCGGGAAATTCGACGTCCACGACCGGGCCGATGACCTGCACGACGCGGCCTACGAATTTTGTCTGCTTTGAATCCTGAGTTTCCTGGGCCATTGCTTGCTCCTCCTCCTCGGGCGTCACTCGTTCGCTGTGGAGCCGCTGACGACTTCGATGATCTCTCTGGTGATGGCCGCTTGGCGCACTTTGTTCATGTACAGCGTGAGCTGATCGATCACGTCGGAAGCGTTGCTGGTGGCCGCGTCCATGGCCGTCATACGCGCGGCGTGCTCGGCGGCGGAGGATTCGGCCAGCATGCGGTAGATCTGCGTCTCAACGTAACGCGGCACCAAGAGACTGAAGATATGATCCGGCGGCTGCTCGTAAAGAAAATCGACTTGGCTCGCGGCATCGGGTGCGGCCGGCGCGGCCTCGACTTCGAGCGGCAGCAATTTTTCAACGCGCTGGACGGGCGTGAGGATGGTTTTGAATTCGTTGTAGATCAGGTAGACGGAGTCGACCTCCGCGGAATCGTAGCGCGACATCACGACGCGGGCGATTTCGGCGGCTTTGGCGCGATCGGCGAGCGTGGTGACGTCGACGTATTCGCCGATAAGCGTGCCGTAGCGTTTGCGCAGCGCGTCGCGGCTCTTTTTTCCCAGCGCGATCAGTTGGATTTCGCGGTCACGCTGCTCGGCAATGAATTCAAACGCGCGTCGCAGGATATTACTGTTGAAACCGCCGGCCAGACCGCGCTCGCCCGCGGTGACCAGCACGAGCACTTTGCGCTCCGGCCGGCGGCGCAGCAGCGGGTGCAAGTGTTCTTCATCGACATCGGCGAGGTGAGACATGGCCGAACGCAGCACGTCGCGAATCGCCGTGGCGTAGGGGCGCAAGGCGATGACTTTGTCCTGCGCGCGACGCAGCCGCGCTGCGGCGACGAATTTCATCGCGCGGGTGATCTGCTGCGTGTTTTTCACGGAGCGGATGCGGCGCCGAAAATCGAGAAGCGTAGGCATAAGAGATCGCGCGCGCCAAAACTACTTGGCTTTGGCCTTCTCTTTCTCGCCTTTGAAGCGCTCTTTGAACTCATTGATCGCGTTCTTGAGCGATTCGCGCATGGCGTCGTCGATCTGTTTCTTCGTAGCGATCTGCGCGAGCAACGAGCCGTACTTCGCGTCCATGAAAGCGATGAGATCGGCCTCGAAGCGCACGACATCGGCAACCTCGATATCGTCGAGATAACCGCCGGTGCCGGCGAAAATTACCAGCACCTGTTTTTCGATGGGCAGCGGCGAAAACTGATTCTGCTTGAGCAGTTCGACCAAACGCTGGCCGCGAGCGAGTTGCGCCTTGGTGGCTTTATCGAGCTGGTCGGCGCCGAACTGCGCGAACGCGGCGAGCTCGCGATACTGCGCGAGATCCAAGCGCAGCGTGCCCGCGACCTGGCGCATAGCCTTGATCTGCGCATTGCCGCCGACGCGGCTGACGGAAAGGCCGACGTTGATGGCCGGGCGAATGCCGCTGTTGAACAAATCGGCTTCGAGATAAATCTGGCCGTCGGTGATGGAGATGACGTTGGTCGGAATGTAGGCGGAAACGTCGCCGGCCTGCGTTTCGATCACGGGCAGGGCGGTGAGCGATCCGCCGCCGAGTTTGTCGTTCAGTTTTGCGGCGCGCTCGAGCAGGCGCGAGTGGAGATAGAAAACGTCGCCGGGAAATGCTTCGCGTCCGGGCGGACGGCGCAAGAGCAGCGAGATTTCGCGATAAGCCTGCGCGTGCTTCGAGAGATCGTCGTAGAAACAAACGGCGTGGCGGCTGGAATCGCGGAAATATTCGCCCATGGCGCAGGCCGCGTACGGCGCGATGTACTGCATGGTGGCAGGCTCGGTGGCGGAGACGGCGACGACGATGGTGTAATCCATCGCGCCCTCGTCGGTGAGCTGCTTCACGACCTGCGCGATGGTCGAGCGCTTTTGCCCGATCGCACAGTAGATGCAGATCATATCGCCGCCCTTCTGGTTGATGATGGTGTCCAGAATGATGGCCGTCTTGCCGGTTTGCCGGTCGCCGATGATCAATTCGCGCTGCCCGCGGCCGATGGGGATCATCGAATCGATGGCCTTGATGCCGGTTTGCAGCGGCTCGCGCACGGGCTGGCGATCGACAACGCCGGGCGCGATGCGCTCGATGGGGATGCGCTTATCGGCGAGGATCGGGCCTTTCCCGTCGAGCGCGACGCCAAGCGGATTGACCACGCGGCCCACCAGCGCTTCTCCGACCGGCGCGGACATGATGGTGCGCGTGCGCTTGACGGTATCGCCTTCCTCGATCGCGGTGTATTCGCCGAGGAGCACGACGCCGACCTGGTCTTCTTCAAGGTTGAGCGCGATGCCGACGACGTCGTGGGGAAAGCTGAGCATCTCGCCGGCCATAACTTTGTCGAGACCATAGACGCGCGCGATGCCGTCGCCGACCGAGAGAACCGACCCAACTTCGTCGACGGTGACCGACTGTTCGTAGTTGGCGATTTGTTCCTTCAGAATCTTGGTGATTTCATCCGCTTTGATGGGGGGCATGCGTGCTCCTATTCGGAAGACAGCTGTGCGCGCAATCGATCGAGCTGCGCCCGCACTGAACCATCATAAATCGTGGAACCTACGACCACACGCGCGCCGCCTATGATCAGCGGGTTCACTCGATACGTCGCTTCAACCTTACCGCCGATCATGTGTTCGAGCGCGCGAACCAGTGCCGCCCGCTCATTGGCATCGATCTCTTCGCCGGTTCTGACGTCGGCGCGCGTGATGCCGAGCTTAGCGTCGAGCAGCGATCCGTAGGCTCGCTCGATCTCCGGCAGAAGCGCCGAGCGCCGGTGATCCACGAGCAACAACATGAAATTGCGCACGGTGCGGCTGGAACCCAAGCGTTCGGCCAGACGCTCGATCACGGCGTGTTTGCCGGAGCGCGGCACGGCGGGATTCGCCATCAATTGCCGCAACGCAGGCGATTCGTCGAAGAGGCCCTCAAATGCGGCGATTTCCGTCTGAACCTGCGGCGCGGAATTGCGCTCGAGCGCCACATCGGCAAGCGCGGCTGCATACCGCTGAGACATTGCTTTCAATTCCGCATTCTCCCAAGTTGCGCGAGAAACGATTGGAACAACGCGGTTCGTGCGGCTTCATTCGTGGGCAAGTTGGCGCGCAATTCCTTTTCGGCCGCGGCCACGGCCATCTGGGCGGCGCGCGCGCGCAATTGCTGGCGGCCGGCTCGCTCCGCGGATTCGATTTCAAACAGCGCGGCGCGGTCGATGCGTTCGATCTCGCGGCGGCCGGATTCGGCCTGGCGCTGCGCTTCCGCAGCCTCTTCCCGAACGGCATCGGCGCGCACGCGCGCGATTTCCTGATCGAGGTGCGCGACTTTATCCTCGATTTCGCGCAACTCGCGCTCGGCTTCGGCCTTGGCCGCCGTCGCATCGCGAATGGCCACGCCGATTTCAGCGCCGCGTCCGCGAAAGTATGGGCCGCCCCAACGCGCCAGAACGTAAGCGAGCGCGCCAAAGACGAGAATGAAATTCAGCCAGCGAAAAATCAGGCCGGCGGTGGAATCGGCCGCCTCGGCTGGTCCACCATCCGCCGCGAATGCCGGCGCGGCGAACACCGCCATAACTAGAAGCGCAGTGGCAAATCGCCGGGCCAATTTTACGCAGAGGCGTTTCATCGCTGACCTGCAAGGCCCGGTCCTGGGGCATCGGGCGGAAGGAAAGTCTTGGCGATTTCGCGGCCCAGAGCGATGCTGGGCGCTTCGAGGGCCGCGCGGGCCGCGGCGAATTCCTGCTCCTGCTGCCGCTTCGCGGCGCGAACGCGCTCCTGCGCGGCGGCGCGGGCGGCGCGGACAGCAGCTTCGCGCTGCTCGACCGCGTGACGGCGCGCGGTCTCCTGCTCGGTGAACAATTGCAGGCTGGCATTCTTGAGCGCGGCGCGGTAGCCGCGCAGTTTTTCCTGTGCTTCGCGGTGGATCGTCTCCGCGGAGTGGCGCGCGCCTTCGATGCGCGCGCGGCGTTCCGCCAGAACGCGCGCGATCGGCGTGAAAAAGCTCCAGCGCAGGAAAAAGTAGAACAGAAAAACCATCACGACGGTGGGCAGGGCCGCTAGAAACAACTGGCCCAGTTGATGGACGACGTCCATGTTCGTTTAAGGGGCGCTCGGGCGCCCCGATTGTGGATCTCCGTCGGAAAAACAGAGGGCGAGCGCCACCCTGCTGGCTATTTCAAGCCTTTGTGAAAGCAAGGATTTATAGCATCGGCAGCGGGTTCCGTCAACGAGGCACGGGATGCCGCGAAATATGTTTAACGGCGCGGCACACTGGATTCGCCGTGCAGGGGCCAGCGACTCGCAAGCTTCAGTCGTAGGCCAGCGCTTCGACTGGGTCCTTGCCGCTGGCGAGGTAGGAGGGATAGGTGGCGCCCAAGAGGCCCGCGGCGACGGAGATGGCCGCGGCGCGGATGATCCAACTGATGGAGATTTCAATGGTGATCGTCGGAAACGCCGAGAGAAACGCGGCGCGCGTGAGGTAGCTCAAGAGAATGCCGGCGACGATCCCAACGCCGCAGATCAGCAGCGTTTCACCCAGGAGCGCCTTAACGATGTAGCCTTTGGACGCTCCGAGGGACTTCAGAACTCCGATATCGCGCGTGCGTTCGATCACCGTGGTGTACATGGAGAGAAAAATCACCAGAAAGCCGATGGCCACGGCCAGGCCGATCATGCTGCGGACGAAGGCGTCAAGACCCGGCAAGCTGGTCTGCGTCATCAGGGAGAGATAATCCTTGAGAGGCCGAATCTGATAGCCGCGAAAAATGTCGCGCATCTCGTCCATCACGGCGGCGGTGCGGTCGGGGTGCGTGCACTTGATGAAGAAGACCGAGGTTTTGCCCGGCGAGGCGGTCAAGTCTTGCAGCGTCGAGAGCTGCACGAATATTCGCGCGCCCTTGCCGTGCTCGACGATCCCCGCGACGTTGAAATCGTGATCGAGCATGCGGAACGTGCTGCCGACGGTGAGGTGCTTGGACTGCGCGAGAACGTCGTCGGCCAACATGTCGTAAGGGCCCTGCAAATCATGTCCGGAGAGAAACACGAACCCGCCGGAAACGTCGCGGAAGCTATCGGGATCGATACCGTAGAGAATGTCCACACCGCCGGTCAAATTGAAATAGAAAAGCACGGGCGTGTACGACTGAATATATTTTATTTCGCGCAGCTTATCGCCGAGCTTGATGGGCATCGGCGCGCCGCTGAAGGCGATGAAAACTTGCGCCGATGGCGGCTGGAGCATGATATCCGCGCCGATGCCTTCGATGCGCTTGCCGGCGTCCTGCATCATGCCGCTAGTGAGTCCGACGACGATGATCACGAGCGTCACCTGCACGGCGACGGCCAGGATGCTGACGATCGTGCGCACGGGGCGATGCACGACGTTGCGGTACACCATCTGGCCCATCATGGCTTGGCCTCGGGCTGGGCGGCGGGCTGGTTGTCTTTCTGGGTGCCGGCGGCCTCTTCGTCGACGTTCACGAGCTGCGAGCCGGCCGGTTGCGCGAGCTGAAAACGATCGGCGGAAATCGGAGAATTGAGCGTGACCTTGGTGGTGCGAATCTCGAGCTGATAATCCTCCTGGGGGCGACGAAGGTGGATATCGCGCGCAAATTGCGGAGTGGACGCCGGGGATGAGGGCGCCGCGGCGGGCGGATTCGTGGCTGGCGGCGTCGCAGCAGCTTGCGCAGCGGAAGGCTCGGCGTCCGGCGCGGCCCAGTCGGAGTACGTGATGTCGGAATCGAGGCGGCCTTCGGGTCCATACACCTGAACGCGCGAGATGGAAAGATCGGCGCGATCAAACCAAATCTTGCGCGCGATTTCCGGACCTGCATCGGCGCGGCGCAACAGCGTCAGAATGTAGAAGCGATCGGGCGAGACATCGAACTGTTCGATCAGCACGGGCGAGCCGTCCGGAATTTCCGGCCAGAACAGCGCGTCGAGGACGTGCTGCGGACGCAGATTTTCGATAGGCTTCTTGCCGGGGCGCACAAGAGCATCCGAGCCGACCAGGAATTTATTCTGCGACGGAATGAAGATGCGGAACGTTTTTCCGTCGCTGGTCATATCGAAAACGTCCTTGGCGACAACGGGTGCTTGGCCGATCATGCGAATCGAAGCAGGGCGCTGGGCCAGGATGAATCCATGGACGTCATGATACTGCTCGATGACGCCGCTATAGGCGGAACCGGCGGTGGGGATTAAATCCACCGTGGCGTTCAGGCTTTGAATGCTGCTGGCCTGCTTGTTGTACGCGGCGAGAAGCGCGGCTTTCGTGGCGTCAAGCGCCGGCCGCGCGATTTGCGATGGAGGAACGGTCGTTTTTGTAGAAATCCTGCACCCGGCGGCGGCAAGGACGAGCAGAAGGCTGGCGGCGCGGGCCGTCCGGAAGGATCGATCGAGGATGGTGTTCTTCACGTTGATTTGTGATTGCTCGCTAGTCGGCGAATCGTCTTGTAAGCAAACTTGAAAATTTAGCAGCGCCGTACGGCAGCGTCAACAAAGCATGTCGCGCGTCAAGCCGGTTCGGCGCGCACGATGTCGACATTCAAAGGCAGTTTCTTGAGCGCCGGCTGCAGTCGGCGAATCACTTCCTCACTCGAGAGGCGATTCGTCAGCAACGTCAAAAAGCCATTCTCGAAATCGCAGACAGCGCAGAACAAGTAAGAATCGATCACCGGCGCGTAGGCGTCAACGCCGCCGCTTGAAAGCGTGCCTTCGAGCGCGACATCCTCGGCCGGCAGCGATCCTCCGGCGCGCGCGCCGAAAGTTTCCGCAGCGAACCGCTCGACGAGTCCGGCCAACGCGTCCGGCGCAAGCTCGGTCGCGGGAATGACGAGCGAGCGCGACGCGGCTTGGCGAAATTCGATCTCATGACGCGCGCAATAATCGCGCACGCGATCGACGTGCGCGAAGAAATCAAGCGCCCAGGGCTCGCCGGCGGCCATCGCGGAAAGAGACGCGCCCCAAATGCGCCCAGCGTCGGGACCGCGCACGGGTTCGCGCGTGGAGCGCTCGATAAGCTCAAAACCCACGCCTTTCGCGCCGGCGCCGAGATCGAGCGGATCAATCTCGAGCTTGTAACCCAGGTCCGGCGTCTCCGCGCCATTTCCCCCTGGCGTCATGCGTCCTCCCTGGACGCAGGCGAGCCAAAGCGCGCGACGAAATCAGGCGACTGCTTGCGAATTTCGAGCCAATCGAAAAATGTTTCCGGCGTTTCGAGCCAGATGCGAAACCATTGCAGGATTTCTTCCTTGTCGGCGCGCTTCTGCCGGTCCACTTTCCGATTGCGCGCGATCATTTCGGCGCGCCGGCGGCCCAGGCGGCCGACTTCAAGGACGCGCTCGGCGGCGGCGCGGTCGTGTTCGGCGCGGAATTTTCGCAGCATTTCGTCAAGCCGCACCAGACACATCTCGGCTTCTTCGAGCGTGGCGAAACGCAGCAGATCGCGAAACTCCTCTTCGTGCCGGCCGTCGGTGTCTGACTGCGTGGAGCGCGCGACGCGCAAGCCGGCGTCTTCCAGCACGTCAGTGACGTAATCGACGGAAGTCTTGCCGGGCGCGCCAAGACGCGCCGCGAGCTGCCGGCGAATCTGCTCGATCTCGGCGGGCGTGTAGCGCGTGACGCGCAATTCCGCCGCGATCGCCAGGATCACGTCTTTCTTGGAAATTTTGGAAGCGCTCATGAGCATCACCTTCAGATTCACTTCGGCTTCGGCGCAGTTTGCGCGGCGTGGTCGTTTTGAGCCGGGGCGCTTTCCTGGGCCGCGCGCAGCTTGCGGTAGCGCGCGACGTTGCGATTGTGCTCGGCAAGTGTCTTGCTGAAAAAGTGGCCGCCCTGCGTGTTCGCGACGAAGTAGAGATAATCGGTGGGCGGCGGATCGAGAGCTGCGCGCAACGAAGCTTCGCCGGGATTCGAGATCGGGCCCGGGGGCAGGCCGACAACTTGGTACGTGTTGTACGGCGATTTAAAATGCAAGTCGGCGTCGTCAAGCGGTCCCGTTGAGCGGCCGGCGAGCGCGAGCGCGTAGGCCACAGTGGGATCGCATTCGAGCGGCATGTTGCGCACCAAACGATTCGTGAAGACGCCCGCGACGAGCGGCCGCTCGGCGTCGAGCGGCGTTTCGCGCTCGACGAGCGAAGCGAGCGTCACCACGCGCTCGACGGGCACGGGAAATCTGGAATTTGGCTGCGGCAGAGTGTCCCACTCTTCGCGAAATTTATTCACCATGGCCTGCACCATTTCCGCGGCGGTGATGTGGCGCGGAAACTCATACGTCGCCGGAAACAAAAACCCTTCAAGGTTCGGCGCCGTCGGGGCGAGATCCAGAATCGGAGCCGGATCGGCCGCGGCGGCGAGAAATTCATCGCGAGTCACAAGGCCCTCTTGCTGGGCCAGGTCCGCGATGTCGAACATGTTGTAGCCCTCCGGAATGACCAGCGGAATCACAAAAACGCGGCCGCTGGCGATCGCGTCGAACACCTGGCGCTGCGTCTCGGCGCGATCGAAGTAATACTCGCCGGCTTCAAGCGGGCGCAGATCGCGGAAGCGCGCCAAAATTTCAAACGCCAAACGGCTGCGTATCACGCCTTGCTCGGCGAGCAACCGGCCGATCGTGCGGCGCGATGCGCCGTGCGGGATATCCACATAAACGCCGGGCGGCGAGGCGAATCCTTGATAGGGCAAGTACCACGCGGCAGCGAGCCACGCACCTGCAGCCACGATCGCCAGAATCAGTAGCGTCCAAAAGGCGCGGCGCATTCTAGCTGCCGACCGAACTTGATGCGCCCGAATTGTTGGATGCATCGGACGATCCGGTTGCGCGCGCGGGCTTGGCGGGGCGCTCGCGAAGCAAGTATTCGTCGAGGATCAGCGCAGCGGCGCGCGCGTCAAGGCCAACATCGCCGCGGCGCGGCGCACGCTCCTGCGCGGCTTGCCAACTGGTGAGGCGTTCGTCGGCCAGCGCGACGGGCAGGCCCAATTGCCGCCCGAGTTGAATCGCAAAGCGACCGGCTTCGGCGGACATTTCGCTGGGCGCGCCATCGAGATGCAGCGGCAGGCCGACGACGATGCGGCGCACGCCGTGGCGGCGCACAAGCTCGCGCAGGCGCGTGATATCGCGGCGGCGATTCGTGCGAATCCAGGTGGCCAGCGGGCGCGCGGTCACGCCGAGGGCGTCGGAGAGCGCAAGACCCCAGCGTTTGCGGCCGTAATCGATGGCCAAGACTGGGCCGAAACGTGGCGGCGACGGCTTGCCTAAAGCGGCAGCACTCATGCTTCTATTATAGCGCGGCGTTAGCTGCGCCAGCGGAGCGTCACGGGACCGGGAATGGGATGTTCAAAGGGCCGGCCGGTGCGGCGCGAATCGAGATAGGCCTTTTTCAATTGGAAATACCAGCGCGCGGGTCGATCGGCGTCGTCCACAAGCATCAGCGTGGGATGGCTGCGCAGGCCGACCACTTGCTTTTCCATGGTGCGCTGATCCTGGCCGATGAATCGCGTGGCGAACGAGCGGAAAATCGGCACGACGAAAGGCATCCACGGAAAAATATTCCACGCGGCGCAGAAGTCGATGCGGCACTTATCGGCGGTGACCGGCGTCACGGTGGTGCGGCTTGAAAACCAGAAGCGGCCGCAGTGAATCACTTCGAGGCGATGATTCGGCAAGATGAAGTCGATGGTCGTGGTGATGGGCTCTTTGTAAATGCGCAGAAGCTTGTACGCGCCGCTATTGGCCGAAGGCTTGTGCGCGCTCATGCGAAAGCCCAGCGGAATCGGCTCGAACATTTTTTCCTTGGTTTGGATGCTGCGCCGCGATCGCCACCACCACGATTGGTGAACGAACGGGCCGTGCGCGGGGTCCATCAGGCCGATGATGCCGTGATCGACATTGCTGGGAAGATCGGCTTCGAGACGCGTGATGCGATAGCGCGCGCTGAACGTTTCCAGTTTCGGCGCGGGCGGCGGATCGACGGCGCGCGCGGCCGGTCCGCGCAGCGCTTCGTCGGGCATATAGACCCACACGTAGCCATCGTGCTCGGCGGCGGGAAAACTGCCGCAGTAAATGCGCTCGACCTTGAGCTTTGAATCCTCGGTGATCGAAGGAACCAATCGGCATTGGCCTGTGTGCGGCTCGAATTGCCAGCCGTGATAGCAGCATTCGACATTGTCGCCTTCAAACCGGCCGGCGCTGAGCGGCATTCCCCGATGCGGACAAACATCGCGCAACGCAAACGCACGCCCAGAAGGATCTCGCCCGATCACCAGTGGCTCGCCAAGCAGATGCACGGCAAGAAGGCCGCGCTTCGGCACGCGCGCTGTCAGCGTCGCGGGATACCAGAAACCGCGAAGCATTTCGGCTCCGACAGTTTGATCGGTGGATGGCGGCTGGAGTTCGGTCATTCGGATCGAATATCGCGCTCGCTGATTTTTTCGTTTCGCGCGGCAAGCGTACTACGCGCTCTCACTCGGAGCAATGACATGCCAGGATACCGCGATCGACCCGAGCGCTCGTCCGATCACCGCGGTCCGGCTTGCTTCATGAGCGCCTCGGCCTCCGCGCGCGAAAGGCGCGGCCCGAGCGGGGCCACATCTTCGGCGACGTCGAACGCGGTGACCCCAGCAATTGCCGCGTGGCGCCCCAATTCCTGAAGATCTGGTTGGTCGAGCGTGATCGAGGAAGCCGCGTTCCACTGTTGGGGTTCCGCAACAATCGTGGGCACACCTTGTAGAAGGAATTGCAGAGTGCAGTTGGCGTCGGCATCGGACTCGGAGTAGGAGTCCGGCGCCGGCGCCAGCTTTTCGAGGGGTTTCAGGGCTTCACTCACTTGCGGCTCAATGTCTTGTCGGCCGTTTAGGAGATAACGCGTGCCCCGACCCATGCCCTGCGCCACGAAGATTGCGGCGATCGTGCCGTCCAATTCGGCAACGTGCGCGCTAACGTAGTCGGACGCGCCGCATTCGTCCGTTCCCGCGGCATAGAAAAGAACGAAGCGAATTGTGCGTCGGGGCAGAAGGCCGGTGGCCGCGATATCGCGCGCAGCTTCGACCAACACAGCGGCATTGGCGACCCCATCAGGGTCGCCTTGGAGGCGAAGAGATGAACCGACTGCCGCGGCCAGGATGACAACTTCGCCCGGTTTTTCGCGGCCGCGGATTTCCGCGACGACATTTTCCAACCCGGGTGCGCGCGGTGAAGAAGGCTCCGTGTGCACCTGGAGTCCCGCCGCGCGAAATGCGGCCACGGCCCAATCGACCGCGCGCACGTCGTCAACGACACTTTGCGGAGCCGCCGCTCCCATGGCGTGGCCGCCTTCTCCGCCTGCCAGAATGCGCAGATTCGCCTCAATCGTCGAATCTTTGCCCATGGCGTTGGCGATGATCTTGGGCGCGGCTTCGGCGCAGAGAGTGGGTTCGGCTTCGGAGCAAACCTGCGCGGGAGGCTGCGCTCGAATGCGCGCGAGCGGATCGGGCTCGGGCGGCGTTACCTGCGAGAACGCGGGGACGGCTGCGAAAAGCAAGAGTGCTGGGAGAATGGTCAGCGCCAGGAAGGCGGCTCGCGATTTCACGCGCGTTGCGAACCGAGCGGGCGGTGGTGCCGCGAAGCGCAAGAGCCTCTCCTGTGGCGCACTGGGCTGCCGGACAATCATTGTAGCGTGGACGTGTACCGCGGCGGCCCACGAGTCCCGGTGCGCTTAGATGCCGTCGAGCACCGAGTCGGCCACGCGCGCGACCTGGGCCATTTCGGCGACATCGTGAACGCGAACGATATGCGCGCCGCACAGGATGGCGGCCGTCACGGCGGCCGCTGTGCCCCAGAGACGCTCGGCGACCGGAGGCACTTCGGTTTTCCCAGTCTGCGCCCAGCCGATTGAGCTTTTGCGCGAAGGCCCGATCGCGATGGGGAATCCGAGACGAGCGAGTTCGGGCAGGCGCGCGAGCAACTCGAAATTTTGCGCGTGCCGCTTGCCAAAGCCGAAGCCTGGGTCGAGCACGATCCGATCTTTTGTGACGCCAGCGGCGCGGGCTTGGCGCACGGCGCGGCGCAAACTTCCGACAACATCGCGCATGGCGTCGCGCGCGAATGGACCGCGCTGCATCGTGGCAGGCGTGCCGCGCATGTGCATCAGGATCAGCGCGAGGCGATGGCGCGCGGCGACTTTGGCTAATTCCGGGCCAGCGCGCAGCGCGGAGACATCATTCAGGATTTGTGCGCCGCCATCCGCCGCGGCTTCCGCGACCTCGGCGCTCTGCGTATCGACGGAAATCGGAACGCGCAATTGGCCGCGCAATTCTTTGAGCACCGGCAGCAGAAGCCTGATTTGCTCGGCTGGGCGCACGGGCACCGAACCGGGGCGCGTGGATTCGGCGCCGATATCGATCAGATCAGCGCCGGCGTGCTCCATCGCGAGCGCGTGGGCCACGGCGGATTGCGAATCGAGATAAAGCCCGCCATCGGAGAAACTGTCGGGCGTGACGTTGAGCACGCCCATCACCAGCGTGCGCTCGCCCAGCACAAGCGCGCGCGATCCGAGACGCAGACGGAAACGCCGGCGAGCCGTCGTCTTTATTGGCATTTGTCGTCGCTAATCGAGATCGTAATCGCGGAGGGGTTTTTCAACCGGCTGGTCCTTGGCTCGCTTCAGGGCTTCTTCAAATTTGCGCGTCAGAACGTCTTCCTTGTTTTTTTCCGCTTCGCAGGACTGGCGGAATTTATCTTCGCGCAGCCGCTCCTGCTCGGCCAGGATATTCGCGGAGTCGGTCAGATCCACGCCCGGCGCGGCGCGAGCAGGCAGCTCGTGCGCGAGAACCACGGCGAGCTGCGTATCGATCGTCAACTTCGCCCGGCAGCACGGGCAATCGACTTCGATGGTGGATGGGACTGCCGGCTTCTGCGCCATGCCGGTATTCTACGCCACATCGCCGTGGTGGAGGTATCGAGAGCAGCGCCGAATAGCTCCGTGCGGGCTTATGATGTGCCGGGGGCGACATGACACAATTATTCGAACGGCGGACGTTGATCGGCGCGGCGCTGGCGTTGGCCGCAGCGGCCTTGCTCGCGGGACCACACATCTACGGAGCACAGCAGGCCGCCGCGCCGCAGGCCACGGCGCCCGCTAACACTTCGCCGACCGGTGAATCGGCCACACCGCCGGTAGTGATCGACGTCGACGCCGCGCATCCCGGCGGCGAATACCGTCCCGCGTGGAATTTCTTCGGCGCCGACGAACCGAATTACGTCTACACGCCGGACGGCGAAAAATTGCTACATGAACTCGCCGTGCTGAGCCCAACGCCCGTGCACATACGCTTGCACAACCTGCTGACGAGCGGCGACGGCACACCATCGCTCAAGTGGGGATCGACAAACGCGTATAGCGAGGATGCCGCGGGCAATCCCATTTACAACTGGACGATCACGGATCGAATTTTCGACGCGCTGCGCGACACGGGCGTCGAGCCTCTGGTGGAAGTGGGCTTCATGCCCGAGGCGCTTTCGACGCATCCCGAGCCCTACCGGCACACGTTTCCGAATACCGGCGTTAGCGGCATTTTCACCGGCTGGTCATATCCGCCGAAAGATTACGCGAAGTGGGGCGCGCTGGTGACGGCGTGGGCCACGCATCTGCGCGATCGCTATGGCGCCGACGCGACGCGCGGTTGGCTGTGGGAAGTCTGGAACGAGCCGGACATCGGATATTGGCACGGCACGCCCGAAGAGTACGACCGTTTGTACGACGTGACCTCGGCCGCGATCCGCAGCGTGCTGCCCGACGCGAAAATCGGCGGCCCTGATTCGACCGGCCCCGGCGGTGAGCGCGCGTCGGCGTTTCTCACACAGTTCCTCACGCATTGCAGCAAGGGCGTGAATTCCGCGACGGGCGGCGTTGGTGCGCCACTCGACTTCATCAGTTTTCATCCGAAGGGCGCGCCGAAAATGGTCGATGGGCACGTGCAGATGGGCATTCGGAATCAACTCGCTGCGATGGATCGCGGAATGAAAATCGTGGCCTCGTTTCCGGAGTACCACAACACGCCGATCATCCTGGGCGAAAGCGATCCGGAGGGATGCGGCGCGTGCTCACTGGCCACAAATCCCGTCGAGGCGTATCGCAACGGGCCGCTCTACGGAGTTTATGTGGCGGATGCCGAGGCGCGCACGTATGAGCTCGCGCGGAAAAATGGCGTGAACCTCGAAGGTTCGGTCACTTGGGCGCTCGAATTCGAGGGCCAGCCATATTTCGCGGGATATCGCGATTTAGCCACGAACGGCGTGGATAAAGCCGTGCTCAACGTTTTCCGAATGCTGGGAATGCTCAAGGGCAATTGGCTGCCGGTCACAAGCTCCGGCGGATTACCGGTCGAAGATATTTTGGCGAACGGCGTGACGGGCGCGCCGGACGTGAACGCCATCGCGACGCGCGCGGACAGCGAAGTGGACGTGCTGGTCTGGAATTACCACGATGACGACGTGAAAGCGTCCGCAGCCAGCGTACAAATTCACGTGGATGGGTTGCAGAAAAAACAGGTAAGCGTCGAACAATTTCGTATGGATGAAACTCACAGCAACGCGTATCGCGCCTGGCTCGACATGGGTTCGCCCGCCTCACCGACGGCGGAGCAGCAAACGGCGCTCGAGCGCGCGGGTGGACTGGCGGCACTTGGAAATCTGCAAGAACTGAAGGTTAAGGGCGGAACATTGACGCTGCCGCTTGAACTTCCCCGGCAGGGCGTGGAACTCGTGCGAATCAGTTGGCGATGAGGCCGATGAGACGTGACGGCGTCTCGCGACGCGCGATCGTCAGCCCTTGGTGAAACCGGGCGCGGGACGCAACTCGGGGCGCGGCGATTGGCGCGGCTCGGCTGCTGGCACCGCTGGCGGAGGCTGCACGGGGGGCGGAGGAATCACGCGCTCGGGCAGCGCCTGGCCTGCCAACAGCAGCTTCAGCTCGCCGGCGTCGAGCACTTCGCGTTCGAGCAGCGCCGCGGCGATACGTTCCAGCGTTTCGCGATGCAACGTCAGGATATTGCGCGCCGCCTCGTAGCAACTCATGACGATGCGGTGCACTTCTTTATCGATTTGCACCGCAGTGTCTTCTGAAAAGTCGCGATGCTGGTTGATCTCGCGGCCCAGGAAAATCGCTTCTTCTTTTTTGCCGAAGGCCAGCGGTCCCAGATCGCTCATGCCCCAATCGCAAACCATCTTCCGCGCGATTTCCGTGGCGCGCTCGATGTCGTTGCCGGCGCCGGTGGTGATGTGGCCCAGGAAAATCTCCTCGGCCAAGCGCCCGCCCATTAGCACGGTGAGTGTGCCTTCAAGGTAGGTCTTCGTGTAGGTGTGCTTGTCGTCGATCGGCAGCTGCATGGTCAAGCCCAGCGCCATGCCGCGCGGAATGATGGTGACCTTGTGCAGCGGATCGGCGGTGGGCGTCATGGCGGCGACCAGCGCGTGCCCCGCTTCGTGATAAGCCGTGTTGCGCTTCTCCTCGTCGGAGAGAATCATCGATCTGCGCTCGACGCCCATCAGGACTTTGTCCTTGGACATCTCGAAATCGACCATCATTACGAGCTTGCGATTCTGGCGCGCGGCCCACAACGCCGCTTCGTTCACCAGGTTGGCAAGATCGGCGCCGGAAAATCCGGGAGTGCCGCGCGCGATCACGGAGAGATCCACGTCTTCGCTGATGGGCACCTTGCGCGTGTGCACGCGCAGAATTTCTTCGCGACCTTTGATGTCCGGCCGCGGCACAACCACACGGCGATCGAAGCGGCCGGGGCGCAGCAGAGCCGGGTCCAGCACATCGGGGCGGTTGGTTGCGGCGATCAGGATCACGCCTTCGTTGGACTCGAAGCCGTCCATTTCGACAAGCAACGCGTTCAGCGTTTGCTCGCGCTCGTCGTGGCCGCCGCCCAAGCCCGCGCCGCGATGGCGTCCGACGGCGTCAATTTCGTCGATGAACACGATGCAGGGCGCGTTCTTCTTGCCCTGCTCGAAAAGATCGCGCACGCGGCTCGCGCCCACGCCCACGAACATTTCAACGAAGTCCGAACCGGAAATCGAAAAGAACGGCACGTTGGCTTCGCCCGCGATGGCGCGCGCAAGCAACGTCTTGCCCGTGCCCGGAGGCCCGACCAGCAACACGCCCTTGGGAATGCGCCCGCCGAGCTTCTGGAATTTCTGCGGGTCTTTCAGAAAATCGATAATTTCCTGGAGCTCTTCCTTGGCTTCTTCGATTCCGGCGACGTCTTTGAACGTGGCTTTCTTCTGCTGCGATGTCAGCAGGCGCGCGCGCGATTTGCCGAAGCTCAGCGCCTTGTTACCTCCGGCCTGCATCTGCCGCATGATGAAGATCAAAACTCCAACCAGCAAAAACAGCGGCGCAGCGTTCAGCAAGAATGTGAGCCAGTCGGCGCGATTGATCTCCTTGACGTTGATCAGGACGCCTTTGTCTTCGAGTTCCTTCGTCAAGTCCGGCGCGGATTCCTTGAAGATCGTGGTTTTGAATCTTTTATCGGGATCGCGCCATTCGCCTTCGACGTCGTAGCTGTTGGGGGAAAGGTATAGCGTTACTTCCTTGACGTTGCCCTTATCCACCTGGGCCATGAATTCGCTGTAGCTGGGTTCGTCGTCCTTGGCCGTTTGGCCGCTGGCAGACACCATCTTCCATAGCACGACGCCCAGAAGGATGATGAACATCCAGAAAAGAATTGTCTTCACCGTCGAGCTATTATTCACGGCTTTCCTCGCCTGCGGGGAGAAGAGAACTATAGTCCGCCCAAGCCCGCGACAACCCCGCGCCCTGCTTCGGGCGTCTTCCCAATATAAAACAAATCTACACGCACGCCACGACTTCGTGCCTGCCCGTAGCCTGCTAGATACTTAGATGCGCCAACCCGCAAGAGGTCACCCGCATCCGGTTGAACCGAGACGTGAGACGAGCCGCGGAAATCGCGGTCGTATCCCTCGGCGTCACAACAACTCCTCCTCGATCACCACCCCAACTTCGGTCCCTGCCGCCGCGGCGAATTCCGCTGCCACCGGAAACCCCCGCGCCCAAACAATCGCGCCGGCACTGGTAAGCACCGGCCAGCCTGCGCGATCGCGTCGTGAAATGCGCGACTCGAGCAGCAGCCGTTTCAACTTGCGATTATGCCGCCGCCCGGAAGGACGAAACGTATCACCCGGAAGCCAGCTCCTCACCACCAGCGGAGAGCGCAACCGATCCCGGTCGAGTGCAATCTGCCCAACTCTAGTTTCGCCCGTGGCTCGCGGCCAGTCAATCAATTTGAGCCGGAGTCGCCGGCCGATTTCGGGGACCGCGACCTCGGCCGATTGCGCGCCTTCAATTTGAACCGGATACTCGAAACGCGAGGCTTCGCGAGATGCGGCCGCGGCCCGCGACTCGGTGCTGTCCGCGGGCACCGCGAAAAAGCGGACCATGTCAAAATTGCGCTCCACGCGCACGCCCGGCAGGTGTGTTTCTGCGCCGCTCGGCGATCTCTCTTGCTGGCCCGCGCCATCCGAGTGAGAACTTCTCGCGAGGCGCAGCACCTGATCGGTGTGGCGTGCCGTGAGTCCCATGCGATCACCGCGCAATTCTTGATAAATCCGCCGCACCAAGCGCCGCGAAAATGCCGCGGAGGCGAAAGCGGCGCCGACGCCGGGGGCGGCGCCCGGAGCGGCGCCCGGAATCGCAAAACCGGCTGGCTCGAGCAAGTCGGCCGCGCGAATCGAGATCGTGCCCGAAGCTTCGCGCTGCGTCTTGCTTTGAAACGCTGCGGCAACCCACGAATCCCAGAACGCTTCTTCGTCTGCCGCCAGCGACGCGAGCCGGCACAACTGCGCCACCATCTGCGGCTCGAAATCTTTTTCGAGAAACGGCAGCAGCCGATGCCGGATGCGCGCGCGCAGGCGCGTGGTGTCTTCGTTCGTCGAATCCTCGCGCCACGGTTGCCCTGCGGTCACCAAGTACTCGCGCAATTCACGCCGGCGAATTTCAAGCAGAGGCCGGACGATCGTCCCAAAGACGGGATGAATCCCCGCAAGTCCGGTCAGTCCCGTGCCGCGCACCAGATGCGCCAGCACGGTTTCAGCCTGATCGTCGGCCGTGTGCGCAACAGCCACACGTGTCGCGCGGCCTTGCGCGACGACTTGATCGAAAAATTGATAGCGCAGCCTGCGCGCGGCGTCTTCGAGATTCCAGCTTTTCTGGCGCGCGACCCCGCGCACATCCTGCGCGCTTACTTCACAAGCCGCGCCGAGTGCCGCCGCCAATTCTTCGACAAAACGCTGATCGGCATCCGCGTCGGCGCCGCGAAGCTGGTGATTGAAATGCAAAACCAGAAGACCAATGCCCAGCCGGTCGCGCAATTCCAGCAAAATCCGCAACAGCGCGACCGAATCGGCGCCGCCGGAAACGGCAACGCCCAACGTATCGCCGGCGCGCACCATCCGCTGCCGCGAAACGCTATCGAGAATCCGCGATTGAATTGAGGATTGCATCGGATAGACCCCGCGGCTCGCCCGCCAAATCGGGTCGTACGTATCGTAGCAGCCGGAGCGCTGCACTCACAATTTTAGGAAGGCAAGCGGAGGGATAAGCGCTTCATCTTTCCGCAAAAAACGGTCCTGAGAAAATGACGGAGCTACCTCTTTGGAATCTGACCGCTCATCAACGCGCGGCTCGAAGCAATCCGATGATCCAGCGCCACGGCCGCAAAGTAAGCGCATCCGCCGCGTTCGCCCTCGAGCCAATCCGCAAAGCCGCGCGACGTCCATCCCAGCGAAGTACGCACGCCGCCCAAAAACGCGTAGTAGAGGCGAACTGGAGCCAGCGCCGGACCGCTGCCGGCCAGCACCGGGCACAGGCGCATCAGTTGCAGCACGCGGCCGAACTCGCCTCCGCTGACATTCCGCACGGTGAAACCCGTGACCGCTCGCGCTTGTCCCGATAGCTCCAGATCCCGCGATGCGCGAACCAACGCGTGGCAGTAGCAGACGAAAAACTGCAAGAGCGCGGTTACCGAGATCACGAGAATCAGAAAGTCCATCATCGGTTCGACATCGGATCCGAAATCGGACCGGAAGCCGCGACGCTGGCCACAGCCAGTCGCGCATCCTCGCCGACTTGCGAATAGGTGTAGGCCCACGCGGCGGGCAGGCAAATTCCCAGAATTGGCGGCATGTATTGCCAGAGTGTGATGCGTGGATAGAGATTGCACAGCGCATACGTCGCGGCAAATGCGCTGAAATAGACGCCGAGCGAAAGCACGAACTGAATCAGCCGAGTGCGCGTCTCGCGAAGCTTCATCACCGCGCCCCACAGAACGTAGGTGAGCACCAGACCCACGAAATAAAGATTCTGCGAAAGCTCCACCACAAACAGCGTCAACATCTTGCCGTGCGACGCTGCCACAATCTTCAGCGAGACTCCCGCGGTGGCCAGCAGGATGAGCATCGCTCCTGCTCGAACGTATTTTCCCAGGCCCAGTTCAGCGAAAACGTGCGTGTACAAACCCATCAGCACGAAGAAGAGAAAGATTGACAACAGTACGTCGGAATAGAAGTAGAAATAAAAGTATTGGTGGGAATTGTAGCCGTGAGTTTTCAGGATGCCGTAGCTGACAATCGTGAAAACACCCGCTGTCACGATGTACAGATTGAGGGTGAAATATTTGAAAAAGGACTTGGAGCGGATTGCGCACACCAGTGCGAGAGCATCCATAAGGACGCTTGCAGCCCATAACACGTAATCAGCCGGACTCAGCAACCATGCCTTTCAGCAGCTGAGTCCGACAAACTAAGGCCAACGAGGCCTTAGTTTTTCAGCTTCAGCTCACCACCGCGGGCGGTGGTAGAGGCGGAACCGGCCCACCGATATTAGCGGTGAGTACGCTTCCCCGGGCCGGCGGCGGTAGTGGCGGAACTGGCCCACCGATATTAGCGGTGAGTACGTTCGCCCTTACCGGTGGTGGTAGCGGCGGAACTGGCCCACCGATGTTAGCGGTGAGCACGTTCGCCCTGGCCGGCGGTGGCAACGGCGGAACTGGCCCGCCGATGTTAGCAACGAGTGCGCTCGTGCCGGCATGATGCGCCGTCACGACCCCACCCATGGCTCCCGTAAGTACCAACAACGTTGCTACTACGACTACTGCGAGGTACTTGGGCATATAGCCCTCCGAGAGAGACAACAACGGAGGGACTATACACCGAACTGTGCCAGAATGGTACTAAAGTACTATTTTTTCTTCGTACGCGAACACCCCCGGCTTTGGCCGTCCCGGCGGGGTCTAGCCCGCCAAACCGGCCAATTGCCTGGAAATGTCCCGCTGTCAGGGTAAGAACACGGACCATCGCGAACAATAGTACGGAAGTTCTAATGGGCTAACGGATTGGAATCTCGTGACGCAGCACCTTCCTCGAAGCTGTGCCGTTGCGGCACAGAGCGCCCGCGGCGCAGCCTCCGCTGGCTCGACGAGCGTCTTCCGAACTCCGCGTGCCGCGCTACGCGGTGTTATCCGAGCTGTGCCCGGCTTTCGCGCGCTTGACAGTCACGGAAGCGCATCCGTACCATGCATGTCGAAGTCCCGCAAATGCCGGCGTAGCTCAGGGGTAGAGCGAGGGTCTCATAATCCCTAGGTCGTGGGTTCGAGTCCCACCACCGGCACCATTCTTGCTTTCTATCCCGGATACCAGATCTTGCGCTCGTCGCCCGCGACGCGTTGATAGGTCCAAGCTTCTTCGATGAGTCGCGGCAATTCGTAGCGCGGTCTCCAGCCCAGCAGAAATTTCGCCTTGGTATTGTCCAGCCACGTTGAGTGATAAAGAGTGCTGATCTCAACCGCCGGCAATCCACGTGTCCCGCGCAGATAGTCCGCCACGTCTTTGTAATCCACCGGCTCATTCGTACAGATGTTGAACGTTTGCTGGCGGGCCTTCGGATTATCGACGGCCGCGATGATGGCCTCCACCAGGTCGGTTACGTGCACAAAATTGCGCTTCACGGGCTTTCCATCCGGATCAAGCATCAGCGGCACCGCGCCGCTTTTCACATACGCATCGGCGCGCTCCGCTCCCACCAAATCCCTCCAGCGCGGCCCGCCGAAAACGTCTTCGCCAAACGAGAGTGAATATTTGAAATCGTCCTTCTCCATGATCCATGGAGCACGCAGGCAACATCCCGTTAGATCGTATTGCACGTAATACTGCTCCAGCATGACCTCTTCGAGGACCTTCGATAGCGCGTAACAACCGGGATAGGCGGTGTGCTTTTGCTCCTCAGTCACCGGGATCGGGTGCGCGTAAAAAAAATGTCCAACCGCTCCATCCCCGCCAATCAGTATGAACTGCTCAAAAGTTTGGCTAACGCGGCATTCCTCGAGCAACCAGAACAAACCCTTGACCGTTACGTCGATCACCTCGTCGGGGGTCTCCTTGCAAGTGGCGCAATGCAGCACATGAGTCACGCCCTGCATGGCTTCGCGGACCACTTCGCGATCGGCGATGCTGCCTCGCACAATTTCCAGGCGCTCGTGCGCACCAAGCGCCCGGTTGTGGCACAGCGCTCGAACACGCGCGTCCCGCCAATCGTCGGACTCGAGGATCCGCTTGATGGCATGCGATCCCACTTTGCCTGTTGCGCCGGTGACAAGAAGGCGTTTCATAGGTCTGGACAGTCTACACTTGTTTCGGAGAGCCCATCGTCATCCTCATTTTTGTCCCGTTTCACTCGCTCCGTTCGCGTCAGCAACGGTTACAATATTTAGCGCGTTGCGCGCTCACGCAGTTTCCAAATCGAATCGGAGGTTCATCGACGTGCTGCCCAGCCGGCCGGTCCTCATATCGTGCTGCGTCATCTTATATTTTGCGTTTTTCACTCCGTTCGAGACGGTGCGCGCCGAGGTAAAGCCCGCGGCGCTTTTCAGCGATCACATGGTGCTTCAAAGCGGCATGCGCGTACCCATCTGGGGAACCGCGGGTCCCGGCGAAAAAGTCACCGTGACTTTCGAGAACCAAAAAAAATCCGTGATCGCCGGCGCCGACGGTAAATGGATGGTGCGCCTCTCCAAGCTCACCGCCGGCGGCCCCTTCGAGATGACCATTGCCGGCGACAATACCATCACCGTGAAGGATATTCTGGTCGGCGAAGTGTGGCTTGCTTCCGGGCAATCGAACATGGCGTTCACCGTCTCGAAGCAGCACGCGTCTTACGCCGGCCTGCTCAACGAGGATCAGGAGATCGCCGCAGCCAACTATCCGCAAATTCGCATGTTCACCGGCAAAACGGCAAAGGACTACGAACCTCAGTCCGAGATCGAAGGCCAATGGCTGGTGTGCAGTCCGGAAACTGTCGGCGATTTTTCCGCCGTCGGCTATTTATTCGCGCGCGACTTACAAAAAGTGCTCGACGCGCCCGTCGGAATCGTCACCGAAGCCTACGGCGCGAGCACCGCCGAATCGTGGATCCGCCGAGACGCCATCGCTTCCGATCCCTTGCTCAGGCCCATGCTCGAAAAGTTCGACGCGCTCGAGGAGTTCTATCGCGACAATCCAAATGCCACCACCGCTCAAGCGCCGCCCGCGCCGCAAACCCTCAACGCTCGCCCCGGCGCTCCGGGGCCTTTGCGCGATCCCGTCCAGGACCAGCATGAGCCCACGGTTCTGTTCAACGGCATGATTAATCCTGTAATCCCGTACGCGATTCGCGGCGTGATTTGGTATCAGGGCGAATCCATCGTCGGCGGCGAATCCGGTGTCACGCTCTATGCGCACGTCATGGATACGCTGGTCACGGACTGGCGCAAACTTTGGGGCGAAGGTAATTTCCCGTTCTATGTTGTGCAGCTTGCCGCGCTCAAGAACGTCAGCAACAATCCCGTAGTGCGCGAAGCGCAAGCGGCGGTTCTCTCGCTGCCGAACACGGGGATGGCCGTCACTATTGATATCGGCGATCCCGACAACGTCCATCCCAAAAATAAAGAACCGCTCGGCGACCGCCTCTCTCGCATCGCACTGGCCAAAACCTACGGCCGCGAGATTGAATATTCCGGCCCCGTCTACGAATCAATGACCGTGGAAGCCAACGCCATCCGCGTTAAATTTTCCCACGTGGACGGCGGCCTGGTCGCCAAAGATGGACCGCTGAAGTGGTTTCAAATTGCCGGCGCCGATCAGAAATTCGTGGACGCCGAAGCCACCATCGACGGCGACACCGTCGTCGTGCACAGCCCCGAAGTCACCGCCCCCGTCGCCGTTCGCTACGCGTGGGACAATTACCCCGAAGGCTGCAACCTCTACAACGCCGCCGGCCTGCCCGCCGCGCCGTTCCGCAGCGATCAGTGGGACGCCCTCAGCAAAATCGCCCAGGAATTCACAGGCAAATAACGTCTCGGCCCAGCTAAGACGCCAGTGTAGACCAGCGCATCACCCAAAAAATCGCGGCTAGCGCCCCCTCCTCGACGCCGCGAATCCGCGGGTCTCACTCGCTTGGGATGTGACTGCGCGCCGGCGCCGTTCGCACCGGCGCGCAGTTCCTCCAGCCTAAGCGTGTCGCCCTGGAAAAGTTTGCGCGGTGCTCAGATCCAGCAGCGTGTTGTAAAGCCAGCCAAACAGAAAGCCGGCAATCGCTCCGTCGATTAGTCCGTCAAATGCGCCAATCGCCACAGTGACGATCTTGTCCGGCGAATGAAACAACGGATACACCGAGCCGATCATGGTGAGAAAATACGTTCCGTACGTCGGCCTCGCGAGATTGATTAGACCGACGAGCAGAATCGCCCCGCCCCATAAAAGCGCCGCGGCAATTGTGGTGCTCTTGATTGAGAGTCGCATATCAATTTTCTCCTTTCATGCGATGCTGTTGATCTTGAACATTTCGCCCAAAATTGCGCTCATCGGGTCAGTTGCCCGAGCCCGAATTGCGCATTTGCGCCGTCTCGCTGCTGTGCGTCTTTGACGCGGATTCGACCGCATGCAAGCTTGGTGTGGGCCGCTCCCAAAGTATGCGTGCCGCGGGCGCGTCGTTTGGATACGCCTCGGCCGATGCATCTCCCGCCGGCTCGAGAACAATGTCGACCCTGCGGTTGTACGCGAGCCACGTTGCCTTCTTGTGGTCCATCATCCATTTTTGAGGTGACTGCGGGTCGCGCGACTGGATTCCCATCACTTGAACTTCCGTGAGTTGATCCTTTTTGCCGTCGGCGCGGATCTCAATCTTGTCCGCCGGCACACCTTGCGACACCAGATATTTTTTCACGAGCTGCGCTCGCCTTTCGCTCAGCCCCAGATTGAATTTTGCGGACCCGCGCACGTCGGCGTGTCCCACGACCATCAACATGTTCTGCGTGTCATATTTGTCGTTGTTCATGAAAGTTTGTGCAGCTTTCGCGAGCTCCCGCTCCTGGCTGGGCAGCAGGCCTACGCTCGAATGCCGCCGCTCGGGATATTTTGTGGGATAAAAAATACTCGCCAGCGTCACCGGCGGGGGAGGCTCGATCGAGCCGACGATGTGCAAAGTTGCCGTTTTGGTGGTTGTTCCGCCGCAGGCGTTGGCCACATGCAGCGTATACGCCACGTCTTGATTGACGGGACCCGTGCTCGCTTGCGTGGGCGTCGCTTCAATCGACATGCTGCCGTCGGCCGCGACGCTGCCCAACGGCGTGATCGTGACCGTGCTCCCATCGGCCGTCGACCAGGTCAAGGTCGCGGCGTCCTGCTCCACGACTTTATCGCCGATCTTGCGGTAGGTAACTTCCGGCTGGCTGAACGCTATCGTGGCCGTCGGCTGCGCGTTCACGCCGATCGTCGCGCTCCGTTCCACTTCGCCCCCGGGACCTTTCGCCAGCAGTTCGTAGGTGGTCGTTTGTTTTGGCGTCACCGTCTGATCGCCGCTCACCGGTACGTTCCCGATGTTGCCTATCGACGTATCCGCCGCATCGGTGGCGTGCCAGTTCAACGTGGCCGATTGCCCGCAGCTCGCTTGGGTCTGCGACGCGGAAAGTTCCGCCGAAGGCGGCGCGACCGGAATCATCGTGCTGGCTATCCCTGCTTCGAAGCGCGGCTGCGGCCCTAGCGTAAGACCTCGCTTAAAGTTCCGCGACTCGATCTTGCCGTCGTGGTTGAGAAACACAATTTGGCGTTGCCCGGCCTTCACGTCCACCGGTCCTGACCAGATCGTTTGCCCCTTCTGCCTTACCGTCACTTGATAGGTGCCCGGCCTTACCAGCAGCCATTGATGCCACAACCAGTTGTTATCGAACTCATCGACATGGCCCACGAAGTAGGCCGGAGTAGTGCCGTTCAGAAAGACGGCGCCTTGCGGATGTCCCTTCAATTCGATGTCGCCGAATGGCCCGCTCACTTTGTCGCCGGTCCTATTCAGGGCGACGCTGAGGTCGGTCGTTTTTCCGGCAACCACGCTTACCGTTTGAGTGTTCGGCGCATAACCATAGTTGTAAACTCCGATAGTGTGTTGGCCCGGACTCAGCTCGATCGTTTGATTTCCGAAACGATTGGCCTCCCCATCTACGAATACATAGGCTTGCTTTGGATCAACGTGCACTTTCAGTTTTCCCGTATTTGTGGATGACTGCGTGAATGCGGGCAATGCACATAAACAACTCACAGCCGACACAGCGAGGGCAAGAATTACGGATTTCGTTCGCATTTCGGGATTGATCCTTTCTGGCAATGATTCCGGCTTGGGCATAAACCATCTCTTTAGAAGTTTTGTTGCGAAGCTGCGGCAAACACTTTATTGGGCCCGCTTCATTTCGCCTCCGTTGACCGCTGGCGGCCACCCCAGCCAGGAGGCGTAGTCCACAGTTTCATTATATCGTGATGCGATATACTTGTGAAGTGTTGCATGGCGGCATATATCGTAGTACGATAGATCGCAATTCACGGGTGGGCCAGCCGCCGCCTCGCGCGTTTCCTCCATCGGCGGCATGATCGAGCGCTGGCCCACCAACCCAAAATGCCGCGGGCCGTAACTTCGCGCTCGCGCCGCCTCTCGCTAGTCCGCGCTGCATGATTCGCTGTATGTGCCGTTATTGCGGGTCGCGCTGTCCCGCGCCGAACACCCGATGGCCGGGTGCGGTCCGCACGCCAAGTGCGATTTGTACCCTAAATTACAGGCTTCCTTTGAACGCGAATGCCACCGCAGCCAGGATGCATACGAAGCTCGCTACGTAATTCCACTTCGGCGGGGCGCCCAGATAAAAGTACGCAAATACCGCGAACACGGTGAGCGTGATCACTTCCTGGATGATCTTCAGTTGGTACGCGGTGAACTCACCATAGCCCCAGCGATTTGCCGGAACCTGAAAACAATACTCGCCGAGCGCAATCATCCAACTGAACACAATCGCCTTGTACAGAGGCACGCTCGGATATTTTAAATGCCCGTACCACGCGAAGGTCATGAACGTATTTGAAACGCACAGCAGGAGAATTGTTCGCATCGTGCCCCCTTAGCATCGGCGCCACTGGACGCTTAAATCCTAACGCAGGAGGGTCCAAGGCGGCAGTTTCAACATGCTAAAATCGACGCGCTTATTTCGGACCAAGAACTATTTGCGAAATCGTTGGCGCGTATCGCGTCTCGAAAACAGCACAACTCATTAGAAAGGCAAGGTCCCACGGACATGACGGAACGAAACGAACGGGCAATTCGCGGCGATCAGCTCGCAATTCTGACGGCGCTTCTTGTGATGGCGCTGCTCGCGTTCGCGCCGCGGGCGCGCGCGCAATTCGGGCCCCCGAATAACGGCACGTCGCAGCCGGTGGCCACTCAGCTTCCGCTGTCCGGCCGGACTGGACAATCCGGGTCAGTTGCCACAGCGGATCAGTCCGTGCCCGGAACCACGACCAGCGTCGACACGCTGAACCCCACGGTGCAAGTGTCCGGCCCCTACACCGGCAGCGCCAGCAGCGCGGCGAAGATGCCGTTCTCCGGCAAGCTATCGCTGCGCGAAGCCATTGCGCGCGGGCTCGCTTACAATCTCGGCGCCGTTGGCGTAACCCAAGCCGTGCGCCAGGCCGAAGGCCAAAGCCGCGTGGCCCGCAGCACCCTAATGCCGAACGTGAGTGGCGACATCGCCGAGACGTTCGAGACCGAGAATTTAGCCGCGCTCGGCATTCGCATCAACGTTCCGATTTCCGGCTTCACGTTTCCGACGCTTGTGGGTCCGTTCAATTACATGGACGTGCGCGCGCGATTGTCGCAGACCGTCGCGAACATGACGGATCTGAATAATTATCGCGCGGCCAAAGAGACCGCAATCGCCGATCAGCTTTCGGCCGACGACGCGCGCGATCTCGTGGTCCTCGCCGTCAGCGGCGAATATCTCGAAGTGATCGCCGCTCAGGCTCGCGTGCAATCCGCGCAAGCGCAACTCGAAACCGCCAACGCCGTCTTCGGCCAAACGCAACAACAATTTCAATTCGGAAAAGTCGCGCAGGTCGACGTCAATCGCAGCCAGGTGGAAGTGTTGACCGAGCAGCAGCGCCTGCTCTCGCTCCAGAACGATTTGTCGAAGCAAAAGATCAATCTCGCGCGGCTCACCGGCCTGCCCCCCACCGATCAGTACGAACTCACCGACGACGTTCCCTATTCCCCCGCGCCGCCGATCACGGTGGACGATGCGTTGAAGCAGGCGTTCGACAATCGTCCGGATCTAAAAGCCGCGGAAGCGCAGGTCCGCGCAGCGGAGCTTGCCAAGTCCGCCGCGCGCGATGAGCGCCTTCCCTCGCTCGCCGTGAGCGCGGATTTCGGAGCGATCGGCACCAACCCGGGCGATGCCCGCGCCACTTACACCGTCAGCGGCACGCTCACGGTTCCGATCTGGCAAGGCGGCCGCGCCGGCGGCGACGTCGAAGAAGCCGACGCCGCGTTGGAACAGCGGCGCGCGGAACTCGACGACGAACACAACCAGATCGAGAGCCAAGTGCGCGAAGCGTATCTCGACGTCGAAGCCGCGGCGAGCCAGGTGGAACTGGCCGACAAGAACCGCCAGGTGATCGAGGAGACGCTTGGTGAAACGCGCCTGCGATTGGGCGCCGGCGTCAGCGACAATGTCGAGCTGGTGCAATCGCAAGAATCGCTGGCCGGCGCGGATCTCGATTACATCGACAGCGTGTTCGCGCACAACGTGGCCAAGCTCAGCCTGGCGCGCGCGATCGGCGGCGCGGCGGAGAGCCTGCCACAATTCCTGAAAATGCAGTAACGAGCGCCGCGCTATTTATCAGGTTTCTTGCGATCGACTTTGAGCTCGAGATTCACGCTCGTGCGCGAATCGAAGCTCGAGATGGTGTGCGTCGAGGAAGTCATTCCCTCACGTTCGGCGTAAATCTGGTAATCGACGTTCGGATCAAGGCCGCTGTAATTGTAGTTGCCTTGATCGTCCGAGATATGACTCTGCACGCTCTTCGTGCTCATATTCTCGAGGTAAATGATGGCCTCCGCGATGGGGTTTTCGTCCTTATCCACCACCTGCCCGGCGACGGTGCGCAACTGCGGCCCCTTATTCTTGCCCTTGCCCTGGTCCTGGTCCTGCGCGAGAGCGCAGCCGGCAGCCAGCAACACGCAAATAAAAATCGCAGCCGCGCGCGCCTTCATCACGATTTGCCTCCTCCGACTGGTACCAAGTGCAGCGACAAATCCGCGCGGTCATCTTGCGTGGTGTCGATGTCTTGCGTCAGCACCTGGTAGCCTTTGGCATCCACGCGCAAGGTGTAGTGCGCGCCCTGCGGAACGTGCAGCGCAAATTCGCCTTCGTCGTCCGAAGCCGTTTCCCAGCGCCACTTCTTCTCGCCGGCCACGCTCATGCGCACGCGCGCATTCGCGACGGTGAAACCTTGATCGTTGAATATCGTCGCGTGAACCAGGAAATCCGGTTGGCGCGTTTTCTGCGCAGTGCCCGCGGCGGAAACCGCTACTGCGGCGGCGCAAATCGAAAGCAGTATCACAACGAGACCTGCGCGGAAAATATTCCCGGACTGCGCGGAGCGCATTGCTTCAAACGATTTGACCGGGCTACATCCCAAGGAGATTCTGGCCCTCGATTGCTTTCGACGACGCCTCCGTTTCACTCCTCGTCGTCGTCCTCATCATCGTCATCGTCGTCAGCTTCCAGATCGTCTTCGGGGCCTTTTGCGGGCTCCGGCTCGTCGTCATCGTCGTCGTCATCGTCGTCGGAAATCACATTCACGTGGACGGGCCGCTTCTGGACGACTTCGAGATCCGTCTCACACTCCAGGCAGGTCAGGATCTCGCCCTCTTCGACCTCGTCCTCGTCGACATCAACTTCAGCGCCGCATTTCGGACATCGAACCACGGTGAGGATCTCCTTCCGAAGGGCTGCTGCCGAGCCACTTCGGCGTATTATATACCGCCGATGGTAAGCGCGCGACGAACCGAAATCAAGAATCGACGCGAATTCCCAACCCTCCCCGTCGTTGGCGTGGGCGGCGTGGTGATTGACGGCGACACCGCTCTTCTGATCCGCCGCGGCCACGAACCGCTGAAGAATCAGTGGTCCATTCCCGGCGGCGCGCTCGAACTGGGCGAAACCATTCGCGCCGGGCTCGCGCGCGAGATGCTCGAAGAAACCGGCTTGATCGTGCGCGTCGGCGAACTGATCGAAGTGTTCGAGCGCATCATCTTGGATGATGGGCCGGACCGCGCGGAGCGCACTGCTTCAGCCGATTCAGACCCGAACGCGAAGCCCGATCCAAAATCCGCTTCCGTGCGCGAATCTCAATTGAAGTCGCGGCCGAAGCGCAAGCCGCGCGCGAAATCGAAACCGGATCGCGCCACGGATCACAGCAATAACGCCGATCGCCCGCGCTACCACTTCGTGATCCTCGACTATCTCTGCGAGCCCATCGGCGGCTCGCTGCGCGCCGGCAGCGACGTCACGGACGCCCGCTTCGTCCGCCGGCAAGATTTGCCGACGTACGGCCTAACCGAAACCGCCTCCCGCGTTCTGCGTACGGCTTTCGAGATGGCGCGCGCACGAGCGAAGAGCTAACGCGCGTCGTTCTGTTACGCTCCGCGGTGCGGCCGCCGCCGAGCCGTCACCAACCGTACTCGCCGACCAGCGGCACGAATCGGCAATAATAAAGCGCCACCGACCGCAATTCCCCGGCGACTTTCCGCCCACACATCAACTGCTGTTCATTTGTGCCGCCGACCGGCACGATGATCCTGCCGCCCTCGGCCAATTGCTCGATCAGAGGTGGCGGAATCTCCGGCGCCGCGGCCGCCACCAGAATCGCGTCAAACGGCGCAAGGTCCGGCAATCCCAAAGTGCCATCGCCCGCGTGCACGTGAACGTTGTCGTAGCCGCCGAGCCGCGCCAGTCGCTCGCGCGCGGCAAGCGCCAAGCCCGCGCGGCTCTCGATCGTGTAAACCTCGCGCGCCAATCGCCCGAGCACCGCCGCCTGATAACCAGACCCCGTGCCCACTTCCAGGACGCGCTCGCAGCCCATGAGTTCGAGCGCCTCACTCATCGAAGCCACCATGTACGGTTGTGAGATTGTCTGCCCTTCCCCAATCGGCAGCGGCGCGTCGTCATAAGCCCGGGCCCAATATTGTTCGGTCACAAATTCGTGCCGCGGCACAACCAGCATCGCCTCCAGCACCCGCTCGGACCGAATTTTCCGCCCGCGTAGTTGCCGACTGACCATTTCCTCGCGCTTTTCGCGCCGCGCCTCGGCCAGCGTTTCCGGTGTCTCGGGAAGATGATGCATCGAGCGATTATAGCTGCTCACGCTAGTTGACAATATGTACCCCCCCTCCCCCCGGGTGTTTTTTGGAAGTGTTGATTCTGAACGACTTTAAGTCCTTTGCGCCAGAACTGGTGATTCTAATGGGGTTAAAATGCCGTTTTTCAGAACTGGTCATTCTAAAAGAGTTGGGACGCGAAAATGGCAAAAATGGCCGAATTTGAGTCAAGGAAGCGCCGCGCGACGAGCATGGATGAGACGGGGAATGCTCGCGCGGGCGATTTCGTGGGGCGGGGCAGGTTGCCGAAACATTCAGCCGCGAGGGTATGTGGCTGCGATTCATTCCTTATGATAGCATGATGGTAATTTCTATGTCAATGTTATTCATCGGCTATTCGAATGGCTGTGGAAATTATTTCGAATGGGACGGCTATGCCGAAAACATCCTTCACAAATCTCGCGCTTAAGGATGCGCTGCCGTTCAATCGACGCGGAGAGCCTGAGCTATCGCCGGCAAGGCGTCAGAGAAATCGCGGTAGCCGTGGGTACGCCTGCTTGTCAATTCAATTTGCCACTTGAAGCAATCGTAGTGAATCCGCCGCTGCCACGCCTCCATGTTGGGGTATTCCTGGGCGACTGCGCGAGCCGTGTCGACGTAGGCGTCGAGCATTCCAAATTTCCCCCTGGCTCTACCGCGCAGCATTTTCTTATGCAAAACGCGCCCCCTAAACGTGCCAAGCGATTCCGAGGTGGCTTTACCGCCGCTAGTCGTTGGCGCCGTTATCCTATCCAGAGAAGGAATCGTGAGTTCCGGTTCAACGTGGGGTTGGGTCGACCGCAGCTCGTGACTGGCCCAAACTGTTTCATTCGCGATTGCAGTGATCAGAAGAAGTGGCAAGGTGGCTTTCATTGTGTTGGGCTTTGGCTTGCAGCCTAGGATGGGATTGAGTGGTCACGCCGCGCTCACAACTCGCATGCGTCCAGACCGCCGCGAGCGGGGCGCGGTCCTTACGACAATTTCGACATCGCGGCCGAGAAGGGTTAAAAAGTGCATCAGTCTTCCAGTGGAGAAACCAGAGAAGTGGCCCCGCAGAAGCCGTGATATTTTCGGTTGGTCGATCTTCAAGATGCGCGCCGCGTGAGCTTGAGTAAGGCGGCGCGCACGGATCGCCTCACCGATGCGAAAGGCGAGGCCCGCCTTAGCGATGTGTTCTTCAGGGTTTGGCAGCCCGATGTCGGCGAAAATATTTCCGCTGCTCTCTTCCACTTCGATCACCTTGCTCATGTTCGCTTGTCTCCTGCCTGTCGCTCCATCCATTTATGCCTAAACGAGCATAGCCTTCAAGTGAAAATTGCCGTTCGCTTTCGCGCGGCCTGCAAGGCCCGTACTACGCGATTAGAACCGGGACGCGATCAGCAGGCCGGCGGCGATCGCCAGCGCATCTCCCAAGACGGCGATGACGAAATCGGGAACCTTGAGCGCTTTGACGAGACCTGTGCGAAGCGCGTAACCCGCGAAGGCGCCGGCGACGGCACCGACCGCGCCCAAGACGGTGGCGAGCGCGATTGATTGCATTCCCGCGGCGGCAAGGCACGCGCCGGAAAGGGCGCCGAGAATGATACGGGCAAACATGCCGCGCGGTTTTAATCGGCTGGGAGTTGAGGGGAGTTTATCCATGATCAGCTCGAAGACCGCGAGCAGAGTGAAGATCACGACGGAGGCGGTCGAGCCCATGAAGGCAAGGCGCGTGTAGTGGAGATTGAGCCACTTTAAATGAGCGCCCCAGGCCACGGTGGCGGGCGCGGTGAAGGAGCGCAAGCCAGAGACGGCACCGATAAGAAGTGCCAGAAGCAAAACTTCGGAGGGATTCATCGGCGATCTCCTCAGTACGTAAGTTGCTCGGGCGTTAGCGGCCCGCCTGCGCCAGACGCCTTCGCTGGCGCTACTGCGGCTTCGTCGCGGCTAGGGCGACGGAGAGATCCCTTCCGCCGCGGCGGACTCGGGATGACCGTGCACGAACCGCACGGTCACGGCTACCGAGAGATCCCTCGACGGAGCTCGGGATGACCGTGCACGAACCGCACGGCTACGGCTACCGAGAGATCCCTCGACGGGGCTCGGGATGACCGTGCACGGACCGCGCGGCTAGGGCGGCGGAGAGATCCCTCGACGGAGCTCGGGATGACCGCGCACGGACCGCACGGCTACGGCTGCCGAGAGATCCCTCGACTGCGCTCGGGATGACCGTGCACGAACCGCACGGCTACGGCTGCCGAGAGATCCCTCGACTGCGCTCGGGATGACCGTGCACGAACCGCACGGTCACTTGTAACGCTTGCGGATGATGAAGTCGAGGCCGAAGGTGCCGTTTTCATCGCGGAGGGCGACGATGGAAAGCGTGCGGCTGATGTCGTATTCGATTTGGATGACTTGCTCCTGCGTGGAGGAGACGTTGGTGACGTAGGTGACGGAGAGATTGCGATTGACCTGCTGCTCGATGGTGACGCGCGCGGCGTTGGTTTGAATGGAAGTGGGACCGCCGAGAAATGGATCGACGCGGAAACTGGTGACGCCGAAGAGGCGCTCGACGCGCGAGCCGAGCTGGCTGGAGATGGCTTCGGAGAGCAGGGTGGTGGCGCCGAGCTCGGGCGTGGATGTGCCGGAGGTTCCGCGCAAGCCGCTTTCTTCGCCGGTCTGGCCGAGAGCGAGGAGCGAGATGATGTCGCTCGAGGGCAGCGGCGGATCGGCGCGATAGGAAAGCGCGAGGCGGCTGGCGGGTCCGGTGAAATCGAGCGTGACTTCGTATTGCTGGATGGTGGTGGTGGCTTCGACGTTGAGCACGGGATCGAGACGAAACGGATTTGAGAAATTTAATTCTCCGCGCGTGAGCTTGAACTGATTGCCGCGGAAACTCATTTCGCCCGACAGCAGATGAATGTGTCCAAGCAGGATGGGGCGGTCCCAGGTGCCGCGGACGCGCAGGCTCGCGTCGATCTGAAAACTCGCGCCGGGCCATTGCATGCGAGCGTCGGGGCTGCCATCGATTTGAAGATCGAATTGCAGATTGCGCAGGAAGGGCGAACCGGTGGTGGGCGCGCCGATGGGTTCGTTCGAGGAACTGACGAGCGAGGCGAGATCGAAGCCTTCGGACATGAGCAGGCGGTTGACGATGACGTGCCCGGAGAGCACGGCGGAATTTGAATCGCCGACGAGGCGAATCGTGCCGCCGGCGAGCCAGCTCATGCCGACGGGGTAGCGCACGCGCACTTGATCGGAATTCGCGGAGAGATCGAAGCGCAGCGGGCCATCGCCGTAGGTGATGGCGCCGGTGATCTGCGCGGTGCCGCCGCCGGTTTGCGCGGTGACGCCGTCGAGGACCAGGCGCGTGGCGTCAAAAATGAAATTGCCGTTGACGTGGCTGAGGCCGGAGGGGAAATCGCCGTAGTTCGCGGATGCGTCTGCGACACGGATGTTTCCGCGAAGGCGCGGGGCGGAAATGGTGCCGGCGATATCGGCGTTCACTTGCGCGCGGCCGCCGGCTTCGAGTTGCGGCCAGAAGCCGCCGACAAGCTGGAGATTAACGGCGCCGACGACGTGCAGATCGAGAGCTGAGTTGGCGCCGAATTTTGCGTCGCCGGAGATGCTGACGTCGGTGTCGGGTCCATGGAGATTAGCCTGGCCGATGCGGACTTCGCCGGTGCGGTAATTGAGATGGATGGGGCCGGCGTTTACGAGATCGACGGATTCGACGTGGAACTCGATGCGCGATAACGCGAGTTCGACAGACAACGTATCGGGCTGCGCGAGGAAACCGGCGAAGGCGGCGTGGCCATCGGCCGAACTGTGTCCGGTGAGGCCGACGAGATGCAGAGCAGCGATGAGAAACGGATCGAGATCGAGATGATCGAAGGTCATCTGGCCTTGCACGGGATCGTTGCCGCCGAGGGAGACTTCGAGTTGGCCATCGAGATGGCCGGTGGACATGGCGGAACTGAGTTGCAGCGACATCGTGCGCCCATTGCCGGTGAGGCGGCCTTCAAAGCTGCCGACGGTGTCGCCGCCGAGCTGCAGATTCACTACGCGCAGCGAGCCTTCGGCGGTGGGCGCGGCGAGCGGGCCAGAGCCGCGCAACTCAAAACTCAGTTGGCCGCCGACGGAGAGTTTGGACAATTGCACGCGCGAAATAGTTTCGAGAGGAATCGCGGCGCCGGTGACATCGAACGAGACGGTGCGATTATTTGTGTTGTACGAGAATCCGCCGGTGACGAGGCCGGGCGGCGCTGCGGCCGGCGCTCCCGCGGCGGCGGGCAAGCGGAGCTCGGCATTCGAGATGCTCACCGTGCCGTGGCTGAGCGCGAGTTCGCCGCGCGCGCGAGCGAGGCGCCAGCCCCAACCTTCAAGATCGGTGACGTCAAATAATCCGGTGAGTTCGGGATCGGCGCGCGTACCACGGCCGTGAAATTCTCCGGTGAGCGTGCCGTGCGCGGGATACGACCAGCCGAAGATTTGCTGCACGTCGTCGGTATCGGCTCCCGATAAGCTGACGTCGAGCGTCCATGCGGAGGAGGGAGCGAACGTCCAATCGTCGAGCGCGAGCGTGAGGTCCAATTGCGCGGTGGATTTGCCGCGGCGCGCGACGGTGTGCGCGAGGGTGAATTCGGATGGACCGTAAGTGAGCGCGCCGGCGAATTCGTCCCACGCGAGCGAGGCGTAGCGAGCTTGTTGCGCGCGAACGGAACCGGCGAACGTGGGCGAGCCGATCGGGCCGGAGATCGTGCCGTCCCAATGGACTTGGCCGCCGATCACTTCGGGCTCGGAGTCCACACCGCGCAGGCGATTGATGAAGTCGTCCCAATCGGCGAGGCGCGTGGTGTCGAACTTCAGATCGAGCGCGGAATTGTACTTGCCGATGACGCCTTGGAAATCGACCGTGCTCGTGGGCGTCGAGATTTGGCTGGGGCCGATGCGCACGATTTGCGGCGTGACGAAGTAGTCGAAGTCGATGCGCGCGGTTGTCGGAATCGTGCCGGGGGCGGGCGCGTCGGGGGGAGCGAAGAGAGCGACGCCGCGCGCTTCGACATCTTTAAAGCCGCCGGTCCACGTGGTGGTCGAGGTGACGGCGACGCTGCCGGACCAACGCAGCGGCGCGAGCGGAAATCCGCGGTGCTCGACGGCCTTGAAAACCTCGGCGAGATCGGCGCCGCCGCCGGTGGTGTCAGCGCGGAAACGAGGCCCGGCGTAGTCCATGTGCAGGCGACCGGCGAAGTGGCCGCCGAGAGCGGCGATTTCGAGATCGGGAACGTCGAGGCCGCCCGGCCCTGCCTGGTAATCGCCGCGCGTGGACATGCCGCGATCGTGAAACCATAAATGAGAGATCGCAATCTGCTCGCCATCGTAGTGACCGCTGACGCCCCATTGCGGCGCGGCGTGGCTGGCTGGGCCAGCGGAGGCGTAGCGGCCTTGGCCGGTGAAATCGACGAGGCCAGTGGGCGCGGTGGGCGCGTGGAAAATGTCGCGAATATCCTGGAGGTCGAGGCGGCCGCGATAGCGGAAGTTCAGGACGGGCGTTGCGAAACTTTCCAGATCGGCCTGCGCGTCGAGCGTGGAGTGCGGCAATTGCAGAACAAGTTGCGTGAGATGAAAACCGGGCTCGGTGAGCGTGAATCGCGCGGCGAGATCGGAAGGAAACGGCAGGAGGCGCCCCTCCTGAAATTCGGCGTGTTTCCATTCGAGATCGCCGATGTAAAGCGGCGCTCCGGAAGGTGTGGCGTAATCCATGGCGAGGTGAAATTGTTCGGCCTGGAAATCGATGGGGCGGCGTACGTCGTTGTAGAAAAATTCTCCGTCGTCGAGGCGAATCGCGCCGATGGCCAATTCGAACAGGCGCGTTCGCCACGGAGTCTGCGGCCTTCTTACGGCGGGCGAGGGCACGTTCGTCGAACCGTCGGCCGCGACGAGGAGGTGAACCGAGGGATGCTCGACCTCCAGGCTTGAAAGCGAGAGCGCGCGCCGCCAGAGAGCATCTCCGCGAATGCCGACGACGATACGGTCGGCGTGGAACAACGGCGCGGCGGCGGCGAGTTCAGTGCCGTGGAGCGTGAAATTTTCGAGCGTGACGCGCAGCGAAAACCATTCGATATGCACGCCGCCCAGTTCGGCTCGGCCGCCGGTGCTTTTCTCGAGTCTTGAAACGACGGCGCGGCGGGCCCATTGTTCGACAACGCCGGTCCAGATCAGAACGCCTGCGACGAGCGCGAGAAGGATCGCCAAGGCCGCGATGGAAACGAACGCGCGGCGAAGAGAGCGGAAGATTTGCCGGGCCTTCATCGGGCGCTCCACTTTATTTTGGCGTTCCACATTATCGCGGCACTCCAAATCATCTTGTAGATGCTGATCATTTTGAACGCACGCGTCATTTCGGCGCCCCGGCCGAGCTCGGCGCTCCGCTTGATTCCGCTGCCTGACCGGGCGGCGGCACGATTTCGATGCGCAGACGATCCTTCGATTCGTCGATCCATTGGGCGGCGAGGCGATTGATCTGCTGCTGGGTCAGCAGCTCACGGATGTGATCCTGCACATCGCCAAGCGGCGGCGCGGCTTGGCCTTGCTTTTGCAAAGCGGGAACGAGTTGATCGTTGTAGTACGCGTCGATTTGCTTGGGATCGATCTGCACGGAATCGCGGAATTTTGAATCGAGGTAGCGCTCGAGATACGCCTGCCGCGCCACCATTTGATGCACGTCGTCGGCCGAAAGGCCAAGCTCGGCCAAACGCGCACGGTACGCGTCGGGCGTCGGGAATTTCTTCTCGATTTCGGCGACGTCGCTTGCTACTTCCGATTCCGGCGCGGCCGGAAAGTGCGCAGATTGGGCCTCGGAATTGACGATCCATTGTTCGATCAGCTCTTCCGTGAGGCGGTCGTCGGAATCGGCGCTGCCGGTGACGAGCTTCTGATAAGCGGCCAATTGATCGAGATCGCTCTGCGTCAAAATATCGTCTTCGATGCGCACGACGATGCGATCCACGATCTGCTGCGCGCGGAGAAGCGGCGCGGCGAGCGCGGCGACAAAGACGGCGGCAAAAAGCAGCGCGGCGGTGAGCGCTTTGGGCCGCATCAGAAGCCACCTCCCAAATTCACGAAGAATTGGAATGCCGGCAGGCGCTGCAGCATCAAGCCGCCGCTTGGCGCGGGCAGAAGGAATTGCGCGGGATTGAGCTGATAGCCCAAATCTACGCTGATGGGCCCGACGGGCGTGGCGTAGCGAAACTCGAAACCGACGGTGTGAGAAAAATAATCGAGTTGGTTCGAGCAGTTTTCAATGCAAGTGGTCGGACTGGTTGAGCTGAAGACCGGAGTCGGCGGCGAGGCGCGCAGCGTGATGGCCTTGAAATCGCTGAAGACGTTGCCGCCGTCGTAGAAAATTCCGCCGCCCAGACGATTGCCGATCCACGGCAAGTGCATGGGGAAGCGCAGATCCTGATTGAACTCCAGGAGAGCGAGACCGCCGACGGGAAATCCCGTGAGCGGATCGCGAGGGCCGGCCTGATTCAAACCGAATCCCTGCAAGGAACCCCCGCCGCCGGCGAAGAATCGCTCGGGGAGCGGAATATCGTCGGCGACACTTCCGGCGTAGGGAGATTGCACGCCGAAAGATGTGGAGCGGGCGAAGACCAGGTGGCGGCCGAGAGGGGTGTATGTGGAATCCTGCACGAAAAATCGAATGAAATTGGAGCTCGAATCGAGCGCCTTGGTAGCGATGCTCAAGTCCGCGTTGTCGAATTCGCCGTGTGTGGGATCGCCCGGGTTGTCGCGGCGGTCTCGCTCCCAGGCCAAGCCGAAACCCGAGGCTTGCGTCGGCTGGCTGAACAAGGGAATTTCTTCCGGATCGATCTGGAGGTCGCTGGCCAGCACGCGGCGATAGAAATATCGCCCGAGAAGTTTACTCGATGACGAAAGGCGGTCGGTGAGCTGGAACGAGCCTTCTTCGCGCGTCGAAGTGAAGGTCTGAATGTCGCGCGTCTTGTCGGCGTAAGCGGTGACCTGCAGGCTGAAGCGCGCCTTGCCGAATGCGTTGGGATGGTCGTAACTCAACACGGCGCGGCCCTGCAGGGTGCTTGCGCGGATCTTGAAACTCAGCGTGTCGGCGCGGCCGGTTAGATTCAATTTGGCGATCTCAAAGGTGACGCGCGGGCTGAATTCCAGTACGGTGCCGGTGGGGCCGGAACTCGCGGTGCCGATGCGTTGCGCTTCAAAACCGATGCCGTAGGCCAGCGTGAGACTTTTCGCCTCCTGGACCAGAACGACCATGGTCTTATTCGGATCGTCGCCGGCGGGATTTTGCGGCGCAACCTGCACGCTCGAAAAAATTCCCAGATTGTAGAGGCGGCGCTGCGTCTCAAAAACCTGGCCTTCGGAAAGTGGCTGGCCCGCTTTGATGGTGATCTCGCGCTCGATCACGCCGAGCCGCGTGCGCTCGAAACCGGCCACATAGACGCCCGCAACTTCTTGCTGCGTACCTTCGGCGATCGAGTATGTGAGATCGACGCGAGGCGTGCCACCGGACTCGGCGGACGGCAGATTCTCGATGCGGCTGGTGAATTGGGCGTCGGGAAAACCCTCATCGTAATAGAGCGCGAGGACGTTGGCGCGGTCCGTGGCGACGTTGAATTCGGAATACGGTTGGCCGACCGAAGAGCCGATGACTTTTTGCAATTCGGCGGTCGAGAGAACTTGGTTGCCTTGCACCTGCAGTTCGCCGACACGCGTCTGCGCGCCCTCGTGAACGTGAAACTGGACGAAGATATCTTCGCTCTTGCCGTGATAGTTTTCCGAGGTCTCGGCATCCACCTGAGCCGCGAGAAATCCGTTGGCCTGGTAGAGAGCGAGGATCGAAGCGGTGTCCTGATCGAGCAACTCGCGACTGAATCGGCTGCGCACGGCGAAGGTGGCGGGCTCGATGTGCAGACGGTTGCGCAAGAGAGCGTCGCTGAAATACAGATTGCCATCGAACGAGACGCCGACGAGGCGGCGTCGGTCTCCGCGATTCACGGTGTAGATGATGTTCTCGGTTTTGCCGGCGGCGGGAGTTGTGGCAGGCGCCGCGATTGGCCCCGGACCGGCTGCGGCGGCCTGACCTTCGTCGACTGCGGTGGTCTGGCCTTCGGGGTTCGGCGCCGGTTGCTGAGTTTCCCTATTGGCGGGAACCGCACCGGGAGGCTGAGCCACCGAATAATTTACGGTGGCGTCGAAATAGCCATCGCGTTCAAGAGCGTTGCGCAGGTCGCGGCGCCCTTCCTGGAGCAGATCGTCATCGACGGCGCCCTCCTGATAAATCGGCAGCAACTGGCGCAGATCGTGGCTGGATATCTTCCATCCGACGACCTGGACGGTTACTTTGAGGCCGGTGGTGACGGCGACGGCGAGCGGGATGGTGTTCGATGCCGCGGCGTAATCGCCGCGAGTGAGCGTGACGCGCGCGCTGAGGTAGCCGCGTCCGACGAGCCAGTTCCGCAATCGGTCGGTGGCCTTCTCCAATTGATCGGAGGTGACTTCCTTTCCGGATTTCAATTTGAGGTGGGCGCGCAGATCTTCGGAGGACATTCTCTGAGACGCTTCGATGGCGATGGCGCCGAGGCGCGCGCGCGGTCCGGGCGTGACGCGCACGGTGATGTTCATCGCGTTTTGGTCGGGGAGCGGCGTTAGCTCGGGATCGAGCTGCGCTTGGTAAAAACCATCGTTCGCCAACGTCTGACGGAGGCGCGCGAGCGCGGGATCCAGATCGCTCTGGCGAAAAGGAACGCCGAGCGCCAACTGAAGCGAGGATTCGGCCAGCCCCTCGCTGGGCGGCTCGCGCAAGCCGGTGACGAGAACTTGATTGATGAAAAGATTCGGGCGCACGACGTAATCGAGGCGCACACCTCCAGCGACCGGCGTGAGCACGGCGCGCAAGTCGGCATAGCGACCCGTGAGAAACAGCTCACGCAGGGTTTGGCGTTCGGCGTCCAAAGAGAAGAGCTGGCCGGGCTGGAGCGTCAGTCGTGCGGGATTCTCTTCGAGAACGGCGCCGGATTCAGCGACGATGCGGACGGCCACGACTCGCGGCGCCGCAGCCGGCGAGCCGGACTGCGCGGCCGCGAAAACGGCCGAGCCGAGGCAAAGCAGCGCCAGGCAAACGGCGAGCCGTCGCGAGACATTCCAATCGATCGACATAAACATTCACAGGAGCAAGGGTAGCACAGGCGCGCAAGGACGCCTCCGCGGATTCTGTCTGGCGTGCGTTCGGCGCTATGATGGACGAGGCGAGTCGGCCTGCGCGGAGCGCATTGCTTTAATAGATTCAAGATCGGGTATGGACCCAAAACTCTACGAACGATATTCACGGCAGATTCTGTTCGAGGGGATCGGCGAAGCCGGGCAGCAGCGCTTGCTCGAGAGTTCCGCCGTGCTCATTGGCTGCGGGGCGCTGGGCACGGCCGTGGCGAATCTTCTGGTGCGCGCGGGACTTGGCCGGCTGCGGATTGTGGATCGTGACTTCGTGGAACCGTCAAACCTGCAGCGGCAAACGCTGTTCACCGAATCCGACGCACGGCAGGCGCTGCCGAAGGCGATTGCGGCCGAACGGCGGCTGGGCGAAATCAATTCCGGTGTGCGCGTGGAAGGCGTGGTGGCGGATCTGCAACCCGCGAATGCCGCGGAGCTGCTGGGTGGATTTCCTTTGATTCTTGACGCCGCGGACAATTTCGAGACGCGCTTGCTGATCAACGACGCGAGCGCGAAATTTGGCGTGCCGTGGATTTACGCGGCGGTGGTCGCAAGCTACGGCGTGACCATGACGATTCATCCGGGACGAACGCCGTGCCTTGCGTGCCTGGTGGAATCGGGCGGCGAGGAAGATTCGCTCGCGCCGGGCTCGGGCGCCGAGGCGACTTGCGACACGGCCGGCGTGCTGGCATCGGCGGCGACAGCGATCGCCGCGCTCGAGGCCGCAGCGGCGATTCGTCTGCTTAGCCGCGCTCCAGGTGAATCAGATGAATCGGAAAGCGCGGGCGGGCGATTGCTTTCGCTCGACGTGTGGTGGGGCCGCTCGCAAGCGATTCGCGTGGCGCGGCGCGAGAATTGCCGCGCGTGCGTGCGCCACGATTTGCGATTCCTCGAGGGCCATGCGCAGCCGCACTTGACGATGTGCGGGCGCGATTCGGTGCAGATCCACGAGCGGCGGAGGCAGCTTGATCTGGCCGCGCTCGAGACGCGTCTTGCGGCGACGGCGTCCGATGTTCGGCAAAACCACTTCTTGCTGCAATTCCGCGTGCCTCCGTATCAGATGACGGTGTTTGCCGACGGCCGCGCGATCGTCAAGGGCACGCGCGATCCGGCCGTGGCGCGATCACTTTACGCGCGCTACATCGGAACTTAGATAAATAAATCAGGACGGCGGGAGTGGAGTTCGTTCAGTTGCCGCCGGTGCGGCCGACGGGGGCGCGCAAGGCGGCGCGATCTAGATTTTCGCGGAGATTGATGAGCGTGAGGAAGGTGTTGAGCGCGCGGGCCTTCAATTCGTCGGTGAGATGCACGCCGCTGGTGGTGACGCGCGCGAGCAATTCGCCGTGTGTGGCGATAAAATTGATGATTTCCACCTGGCGTTCGCGCGCCGCGTTGCCCAGCACGGTTTCGCGGCGCATTTCGGCGCAGGAGCGTTCGATTTCAAGCGTGAAATGCAGAACGCAGAATTGCTCCTCTTTGAGCGCCGGCGGCACATCGCTTTTGCATCCCGCCGCTTTGCAAGTGGAAGCCATAGAATTGAGAGCGAACTCGAGTGTCTGCCCAGTAAGTGCCCGGCGAATTGCCAATCCGTTTCCGATGACGGATCAGTTCCCGTAGGACGATTGTTAGCATCACGGCCGGGGAAAATCTACAAACTCGAATCCGCGTGGCGCGAAATGAACATCGGGCGGGAGGCGGGCGTGGCCAGAGCGCTTTTCGGCTCACGGCCGGGGCGGCGCGCATGCTACACTGACCCGGCAAAACCGATAATATAGACCGCAGGCGCAAGGAGTTCTTCGATGTCCGGGCATTCAAAGTGGGCAACCATCAAGCATAAGAAGGCGGCCACCGACGCCAAGCGCGGCCGCATCTTCACCAAGCTGATCCGCGAAATCACCATTGCGGCGCGCGTCGGCGGGGGCGACGCGGACTCAAATCCGCGGCTGCGCACCGCCATACTGGCGGCCAAGAATGAAAACATGCCCAACGACAATATCGAGCGCGCGCTGCAGCGCGGCACGGGACAGCTCGAGGGCGAGCAATTCGAGGAAGTGAATTTCGAGGGATACGGTCCCGGCGGCGTGGGGATGATCGTGCAGGTGGTCACCAGCAATCGCAACCGCATCGTCAGCGACCTGCGCCACATGATGAGCAAGCACGGCGGCAACATGGCGGAAACCGGAAGCGTGGGCTGGATGTTCCAGCGCAAGGGCGACATCACGGTGCCGAAGGATCAAGCGAACGAAGACAAAATGCTTGGGATCGTGCTCGACGCGGGGGCCGAGGATTTGCGCGACGACGGAACGGAGTGGGAAGTGGTTTCGCCGCCGGAAAGTTTCGAGACCGTACGCGAGGCGTTGACCAAAGGCGGGATCACGCCGTCAGGCGCAGAGATCGCCTGGGTGCCGCAGAACTACGTGAAGCTGACCGGCACACAAGCGGGACAGATGCTGCGCCTGGTGGAAGCGCTTGAAGAGCACGACGACGTGCAGCATGTCTTCGCCAACTTCGATATCGACGAAAAAGAGATGCAGGCCGTGATGGCGGAGAACTGAGCGTTTCAGTTCGCGTCACCGCGGCGGCAACTCGCGATTAAAAATTCCTACCCCTCGTGTTTCTCCGGGCCGTACACTCTTGCCGTGAATACGCATATCGACGTCGTGCGCTCCGAGGACGTGACTCTGCTGCGCGTTCTGGGATTGGACCCCGCGCTTGCGGGCGCGACGGGTTACGGCGTGGTTGAAAGCGACGGCCGGCACTGCCGCATGGTGCGGCTGGGCGCGCTGCGGCCGGCGCGCGTTTCGATGTCGCAGCGCAAGCGTGACGGCGCGGGCCTGGCGGCCACGACGATCGCGCACGAACATCTTTGCCGGATTCATCAGCTGGTTTCGGAATTGATCGAAGAGTTTGCGCCGCATAGCGTGGCGGTGGAATCCGTTTTCACGGCGCTCAATCGGCAAACGGCACTGCGTTTGGCGGAAGTGCGCGGCGTGGTGCTGCTGGCCGCGGCGCAAAAGGGCGTGCCGGTGCGAAGCTATTCGCCGCGCGAGATCAAGGCGCACGTTTCGGGCTACGGCAACGCCGGAAAAGAGCAGATGCAGCAGATGGTGCGCGCTCTGCTGGGACTGGCCGAAACGCCGGAGCCTGCGGACGCGGCCGACGCGTTGGCCGTGGCGCTGTGCCACATCCAGGCGGCACAAGCCGAATCGCGGATGGCCGCGGGCTTGGCGCGCGGCGGCAAGCTCGCGGGCCGCAATGCGCGCACAACGCCACGGGCGTCATCGGCGCCAGCATCGCGCGCGCCGCGTCAGGCGAGCCCTCGACAAATAACTCGGCTAGGCCCCACAATCCCAGTTTCGCGATGACTCTCAGCCGGCCTCTGCGTCTCGCTCGGATCTGTATTTCGCTCGGGGTGCTGTGCCTCGCGTGGGCCGCGCCGGGCCGCGCCGGCGACGCCACCGTCATTTACAAGAAAATATTCCCGGGCAGTTCGCCGGAGTTCGTGGAAATTCATGTCGGTCAGGTTCAGGGCGCTAGTTGGGACGTCCGGCAGCTCAGCGATCCAGCCGACCCCGAACCGCTCGAGATTCGGCCCGCGCTGCGCGCCAGAATCTTCGAGTTGGCCGCGGCGCTGAATAATTTCGCGGGGCTGCAATTGGATGTACATCGGCGGCTCGCCAATCTCGGACAAAAAACATTTCGCTACGAGGACGGCGGGGTGGTGCACGAGACGACGTTCAACTACACGACGGACCAGAACGCCAATCAATTGCTGGACATTTTCGAGGGGCTGAGCCGGCAGCAGCAGGATTTGCAAGCCATCAAGCACAGCATGAAATACGACCGGCTAGGCGTGAACGACGCACTGCTCCAATTTGAAAGCGACCTGGATCGCGAGTCGTTGCCGGAGCCCGATTGCCTGCTGCCGGCGCTCGACCAATTGGCGGCGGATTCTCGGTTTCTGAATATGGCGCGGGAGCGGGCGCGCTCGCTGGCGCAACGCATCCGCGCGGCCGAAAATCTTCCGCTGAGCCCGCCCAGTTCACAGAACCAGCAAGCTCCCCAAAACCCAGCGAACGCCCAGAATCCTTGAAAATGGCCGTGCTTGTTTCTGGAACCTCCCAGGCTTGACACCGAGCGCGGGCAGGACCAGGATGTGGGAACGGTGAGAGCGCCCGACGCTGCGGTGCGCCGGTCCGGCGGGAAGAAGCCGGCACTTTCGAGATCCGAGCTCCCCGAAGAAGTGGTCCTTTCGCAGGGGGTGTGCTGTGCGCAAGCGATCGATTCCCACAATATTGCTGCTGCTCGCAGGGATGAGTTGTGCGCTTTCCGCGCGCGCTGGGTCCATTACCAACAATCAGACGAGCTACGCACGCGTGGTTCGGCTGAGCTTGGTTGACGGCGCTGTGAGCATCGCGCATGCGGGCGAGTCCTACTGGCAACCGGCGCTGGCCAACATGCCGATTCAGGAAGGCGATACGCTCGCGAGCGCGAGCGGATTCGCGGAAGTCGAATTTGAAAATGGATGTGTGGCTTACCTGGCCTCGAATTCCACGCTGCAATTCACGAAGCTGTCGCTTGAAAACGGCGGCCGCATGAGCGAAATGACGGTCACGCAAGGAGCGGCGAGCTTCTATGCCAATCCGGCCAGCCAGGATTCCTTTGAGGCGTCCACGCCGGATCTGAGCGTGGCGGTCCCCAACAAGGGGCAGTTCCGCGTGGATGTCACGACCGGCGGCAGCTCGGTGAGCGTGTATTCGGGCGCGGTTTCGGTGAGTTCGAGCGCGGGGACGAATTCGCTGGCGAAAGGCCAGACGCTCACATTTCGCGCGGAAGGCAGCCAGGAAGTGAGCGTCGCGAGAAATTCTGAAGCGGACGCTTTCGATCGTTGGGTCAGCGGCCAGACACAGTCGATTCTCGCTGCGACGAACGATTCGCGCGGTTACCTGAATTCGCCTTACTCGTACGGGCTCGCCGATCTCGATGGCTATGGCTCGTGGCTTGACTGCCCGGGTGTGGGCACGTGCTGGCAACCGGGGGGAATGGCCGCGGGTTGGATTCCGTATGCCGACGGATTCTGGTCACCGTTCGACGGATTGGGCATGACGTGGATCAGCTATGAACCGTGGGGATGGATGCCCTATCATTTCGGAACTTGGGAAATGTCGCCGATGTACGGTTGGGTGTGGGCGCCCGGCATGATGACCGAATGGCAGCCGGCGATGGTGGCTTGGGTGCAATCCGGAGGACAAGTGGGATGGGTTCCGCTTGCGCCGAACGACGCAACAGGCAGGCCGCTCGCAAATCTGCAGCGCGCGTTTGTGGTGAGCCCTGCGGCGACGGCCGTGGGCGCGGCCGCGGTGAATCACGCGACCCCAGTTGCCGACGCGCACGCGACGATCGTCATCGCGCATCCGCCCACAGGTTTCGTGAGCGGAACGTCGCCATCTTTCGCGCGGACCTCCACTCCGGGCGCGGGCTTTGCGGGGCGCGGGCCGCAGCCGGTGGTGTTTGATCGGGCCACGCACGCGTTCGTAAACGCACCTGCTTCGGGGGCGTTCCGCGCGCCACAAAATTCCGATGTCGCCAGGAACACGTTCCGCTCGGCTCCCGCTCCGATGGCCATGCCCAGCCGCTCGTTCGGCGGGCAGGGCGGAGGGGGGCAAGATCAATTCGGCGGCGCCGCGGCTCGCGGTGGCCAAGGAAACTCAGCGTCGATGAACTCGACACCGCGAGCTTCTGGACCGGTCGCGCCCGCGACAGCGCCAGCGGCAACCGCGCCGGCGCAAGCCGCGGGGCGCCATTAGAAATTAGAAATCGCGGCGTTGGGCGCGTTTCGCGTCAGCGAATGACGACGCCGGCATAGCCCACAACTTCTTCGCGCTCGCCGTTGACGTCACCGGAAGTCGCGTAGCGAATCAAGTCCGATTCGGTCGCGCCCAAATCGCGCGCCGCGATCAGCACGCTCACCGCAGGGCCAACGCCACACATCGAGATCTGTTCGCGCCGCACAACGTCGAATAGCCCCTGCGGATCGAGCGCGAGAATGCGGTCGAGCGCTTTGCGATCTTTTGCGCGCGTGACGGCGTCGGACTCGTGGTGATTCATGTCGGAGCTGACGACAATCAGCACCGGCTCGGCGGCGTGCACAACCGCTTTGGCGATGGCGCTCCCGAGCAATTCAAGTTCATCGTAGCGAACGTTTCCGAGCGCGATGGGAACGAAACGAAAATCGCGCGCGCGGCGCTGCAGAAATGGCAACTGCACTTCGAGCGCGTGCTCGCTTTGGTGGGCCACGGCGTCCTCGCGCAGCACCGGACTCGCGGCCCGCAACTCGGCCGCGAGCGGCGCGTCGATCTGCGCGTCGCCAAGCGGCGTGCGCCACGCGCCCTCGGACAAAATGGCCATTTGCGCGCCGCGCGGATAATGGCGCGGGCCGACTAGAATAAAACGTGCGGGCAAATCGAGCTGCGCGTAAACGGCTCCTGCGACGTGCCCGGAATAAATGTATCCGGCATGAGGAACAAGGCAAGCGATGGCCGGACGCGGTGCAACTTCAGCGGGTGCGCGAACCGCGCGAAGACCGTTGTTTTGAAATTCGGCGAGGGGCGCGGTTTTCTGAAGCAGCGAATCCACTTGCTGTTCGAGCAGAGCGCGCTCGGCGGGATAAAATCTGCCGGCGACGGCGGCGGGACGAATCAGGGGAAAGCCTCGCTGACTTAGGCGGGCTTCGAGGGCCTGCCGCGAACGTCCAGCGCTATTTTTGAGCCGGCGAGCGTGGTGACCACGACTTTATCGCCGTTCTGATAGCCGCCGGCATCCAGAATTCTTTGCATCTTCGGCTTCAGCTGTGGCGAAAAAGTGAACGTGCGGAGTTCGTTCGGGTGATTGGGATCCAAACTGCGCACGGTAATGAAGTCCGGAGACTGATTGACGACTCCGCCGTGAAACTTCACACGTTTCGGGTGCGGCGCCGGAAGCGTGGCGACTTGCGTGGTCTGCGCGGCCGGCGAACGAACCGCTGCGGCGCGGGCGGCGGATGCGCAAAAGGCAACCGAAGCAAGGCCGGCAACCAGCAGCGGCGCGATGAGTTTAGAGCGATTCATCCAGTGAAATCTTGAGCGATTTCAGAAAGCGGAGATCCTGTGGCGTCATCTCGAATTTCGACGCCTGGCCTTCTTCCTCGAAAACTTCTTGATCCACCTGAATGTGCAGCGCCTCGAGGAAGGTGCGGTCGTTCGAGGTGATGCGCTCGGGCTGGCCGGCTTCCGAAGGCGGGCGGCGGGCAAGGCCGATTGTCGCGTCAAGCTTGAGCACGATGTCATAACCGGCGGCGCGCACACCGGCGATCGCCGCGACGATGCGCTCGGATTCCGAGACCGTGTCGTTGATGGCGTGGCCCAGCTCACGCAACAGCTGCTTCAAGTGATCGTCGAGTTGCACGGAGTGCCCTCCTCCAAGTTCGACCCTATTTGCATTGTAGGATGGGGGTGCACGGCAAACAAGCCCCCAGAGCGGCCTGCGCGTGCCCAATCCGTCCCCTCCCTGCCCCTTTTGATGAAAATGACGAGAACAACGAGACGCGGCGCGCGCAATTTCTTCGCATCCACGCAGCTCTGTACTAAAATCCGCATGTGAGTCTTGGGGCGATTTACGCGGCGGTGCGAGGTTTCTTGAAGGCGCTGTGGCGCGCCACGCGGCAAGTGTTCCATGAAACCACCGGAACGCTGTTTCTGCTGCTCGCGCTGTCGGGCGCGGTTTCGGTGCTGCGCAATTGGCAGCACGGTCCGCCGCTGTGGCCGACGTGGCTGGCCCTGGCCTACACGCTGATGATGGCGGGATTCGGCGTCTCATCATTTCGCATGGCGCGGCGCGTGCGCTAAGGCGGGCGTTGCGCTGCGCTCTCGAATTCCACGAATGCGATGAAACAGACCTCCGACAAATCCGCTGCTTCCGATCCGCGCAAACCGAGACTCACTACGCTCGGCGGAATCCCGCTCGCGCCATGCTACGGACCGGAAGATGGCGCGAACGAAAACGACGAAGAGTCGATCGGCTATCCCGGCGAATTTCCGTTCACGCGCGGAATCTACCCGACGATGTATCGCGGGCGCCTGTGGACCATGCGCCAGTACGCCGGGTTCGGCGCCGCCGCGGAATCGAATCGCCGCTATCGCTATCTGCTCGAACAGGGACAGACGGGGCTTTCGGTGGCTTTCGATCTGCCGACGCAGATCGGACTCGATTCCGATCATCCGCGCGCACTCGGGGAAGTCGGACGCGTCGGCGTGGCCATCGATTCGCTCGAAGACATGTTGACGCTATTCGATCAAATTCCACTCGAGCGCGTTTCCACTTCGATGACCATCAACGCCACGGCAGCGATTCTTCTGGCGCTATACGTCGCGGTTGCGAAACGGCAGGGCGCGGATTTAACGAAACTCTCCGGCACCGTGCAGAACGACATTCTGAAGGAATACATCGCGCGCGGCACATACATATATCCCGTGCGCCCCGCGATGCGCATTGTGACGGATTTATTCGCATGGTGCCGCACTGAACTGCCCGCGTGGAACACAATTTCAATTTCCGGTTATCACATTCGCGAGGCCGGATCGACCGCCGCGCAGGAAGTGGCCTTCACGCTGGCCGATGGAATCGCTTATGTGGAGGCGGCCATTGCCGCCGGCAGCGCCGTGGATGAATTCGGGCCGCGGCTTTCTTTCTTCTTCAACGCGCACAATGATCTGCTGGAAGAAATCGCGAAGTTTCGCGCCGCGCGGCGTTTGTGGGCGCGTATCATGCGCGAACGATTCGGCGCGCGCGATCCCCGATCAATGATGCTGCGCTTCCACGCGCAAACTGCCGGCAGCTCGCTCACTGCGCAGCAACCGGAAAACAATTTGGTGCGCGTGGCGATTCAGGCGCTCGCGGCCGTGCTAGGCGGCTGCCAATCGCTGCACACAAATGCGCTCGATGAAGCCCTCGCGCTGCCGAGCGAGAACGCGGCCCTGCTGGCGCTGCGCACGCAACAGATCCTGGCGCACGAGACCGGCGTGGCGCAGACTGTCGATCCGGTCGGCGGCTCCTACGCGATCGAGCATCTGACCGACGAGATCGAAACGCGCGCCCGCGCGGCGATCGAAAGAATCGACGCGCTGGGAGGCATGCTGCGCGCCATCGAGACCGGCTACGTGCAGCGCGAAATCCAAAAATCGGCGTATGAATATCAACAGGCCGTCGAGCGGCGCGATGAAATTGTGGTCGGCGTGAACCAGTACGCCGCGAGCGAACAAGGTGAGCAACCCCGCGTGCCGCTGCTGCGCATCGATGAAACTACCGAGCGCGATCAGATCGAACGGCTTCGCGCCCTTCGCGCGCGCCGCGATTCGGCCCGCGCCGCGTTGGCCGTCGCAGAAGTCGGGCGGCGCGCGCGCACAGCGGAGAATCTTTTGCCGGCGATTCAAACGGCGGTCGAGGCGTTCGCTACCGTCGGAGAAGTCTCCGACGCGATGCGACAGGTTTTCGGCGAGTATCAGGAAACTGTGAGTCTCTAATCTCCATCATGGAAGGCAAACCTTCGCTCATTCTGGCTTCGGCTTCGCCGCGGCGCGCGCAAATCCTGCGCGATGCGGGCATCCCATTTGAAGTCGTTGCGCGGCATGTCGACGAAACTGTCGTGCCTGGAGAATCCGCCGAGGCGATGGTGCTTCGCTTGGCTGAGGCTAAGGCCCGCGCTGCGGCAGGATCGCTGCCGGCCAACGAGCGCGGGATTTTCGTGCTGGGAGCGGACACGACGGTCGTCGCCGACGACGGCGCGACGATTCTGGGCAAACCCAGTTCGCCGGCGGACGCGGCGCGCATGCTGCGTTTACTGAGCGGCCGCACGCATCGCGTGCTCACCGGCATCGCCGCGATCCGGCTGCCCGGCGGTGAATTTCGCAGCGCGGTGGAATCCACTCTCGTCACATTCGCGGAATTTGGTGCCGACGAAATTGCGCGCGCCATCGCGAGCGGAGAGCCATTCGACAAAGCCGGCGCATACGCGATTCAGGGCCGCGCGGGCCGTTTCGTCGAGCGCGTGGATGGATGCTATTTCAATGTCGTGGGACTGCCTCTCCATCTCGCGTGCAAGCTGCTCGGCGAGTTGGGCTGGTCCGCCGAGCCAGCTTCGTCTTCGGGGTAAAAACGCTCGCGTGAGGCGTCGAAAAAAAATCGAGCGGCCCGCAAAGGCCGCTCGATGGAAATTCGCAAAATCTCAGTATTCGATGCTGTGCCGCGGGCTACTTCCTCTCTTCGGTCGCAGACGGCGGCGGCGCGGTGGTCGTGCTCGAAGGCGGGGCCGTCGGCGGCGGATCGCCGCGCATCCCTTCCTTAAAGCTGCGGACTCCCTCGCCCATCCCCTTCATGACCTCGGGGATCTTTTTCCCGCCAAACAAGATTATCACGACTGCCGCGATGATCAGCAAATGCCATGGAGAGAATTCCATACAGATAACTCCTTCGCGCCCTGCCCGCGGCAAGCGCGCACTTCCGGACGGAACAACTTGGCCGCAATCGGCAAGCTGCAGTATAACACGTTCGGATCGTGGCGGCGGCGATCCTCGCTGCAATCGCCCTCTAAGTTACCCAATTGCCGAGCTGGCTCCGCTACGGAGGCCGAGCGTTCAGGAAGGCAACGCCGCAGCCATTTCTTCGACGATCGCATTGGCCGCCGCGACTGGATCCGCCGCAGCTGTGATGGGCCGGCCGATGACGAGGTAGTCTGCTCCCGCGCGAATCGTGGCGCCTGGCGTCGCGGTGCGCGACTGGTCGTCCTTCTTCGCTCCACCGAGCGCCAGCCCAACGGCCGGGCGTATACCCGGCACCACGATCAGGAATTCCGGTCCGCAGGCCCGGCGAATCGCCTTTACTTCGTGTGGCGAGGCCACCACGCCGTCGAGGCCCGCCTGGCGCGCCAACACGGCCAGGCGCCGAACTTCTCGTTCGACTGGGCCTGAGATCCCCACCCGGCGCAGGCCGGCGGCGGAGTGGCTGGTTAGAATTGTTACAGCAATCACGCCAGGCCGGCTCGAGCCGCCCCCGCCCGAGCGGCCGGCCTCGGCGGCCGCGGCCATTGCTTCGGTGCCGGCCAGGGCGTGCATGTTCACCAGCCGCACGCCGGGCGATGCCACGGCTGATCGTATCGCACCCGCGACTACGCTGGGAATATCATGGAATTTGAGATCCAGGAAGACTCCTGGGCCAAGGCCGGCGAGTTTCTCGACCGCAAACGGGCCGACGGCTGTAAATAAGTGTGTATTTATCTTAAACATACCAACGTGCGGGGCTAACAACTTGGCGAGAGGGAATGCGGATTCGAGATTATCAAAATCGAGGGCGAGGATCAGGCGCTTACGGGCAGCGTCTATTCGTGACGTGGGGGCACCTCCAGAAGTTCGATTCTGAGCCGCGATACGCCGCGCCCGACCATTCCCAAATTACACGCCACTTGATACGAAACGTCAAGATCGCGCCCATCAACATACGGTCCGCGGTCGTTGATACGGACCAATTGGGACTTTCCAGTTCTCATATTCTTGAGCCGGACGATCGAGCCGAAGGGCAGATTGGGCTCCGCGGCTGTATTGGCGTTCATGTCGAAAGGCTCGCCGCTGGCGGTCGTTCGGCCCTGAAATTCCTGGCCGTACCAGCTGGCATTCGCCATCCAAACACGGATGGGCTTGTTCGGCTGAGGGGCAAGGGCGACGACGGGTTCCTGCGCAAGAGGGATAGCCAGAAAGAGGAAGAGCGCCCAGAAAATCCCTCCCCGAACGATCTTCAGGAGGCGGCGCATAGTGTCTCGCTTATGGTACACATCACGACTAATTATACCAGGGCGCGAAGCCTAAATTCAATCAGAAACGTCAGAGAGTGATCCTCGTATCTTGCTGATACTATGTATCTTGTTGGATTTACATAGCTTTCTTAGGCCCTCAATGATGCGCTCGCAGGCCTTGGGGTCCGCAAACGAGGCCGTGCCCACCTGTACCGCAGTGGCACCCACGAGCATATATTCCACTACATGCTCCGGCGATTCGATGCCGCCGAGGCCGATAACGGGAACTCGAACCGCGTGGCAAACCTGATAGACCTGCCGGAGGGTGATGGGCTTGATTGCGGGTCCGGAAAGGCCGCCGCTGATCCGCCCGAGACGCGAGCGGCCCGTTTCGGAATCAACGGCCATCGCTGGGTAGGTGTTGGCGACCGTCAGGGCGTCGGCGCCGGACTCCTCGGCGGCCCGGGCGATAGACGCGATATCTGTAACTAAAGGTGACAGCTTCACCCAGAGCGGGTGCCGCGCCACCGGGCGGGCGGCCGCGACGAGCTGGGCGACCAAGCGGGCATCGGCGCCGAATTCCATGCCGCCGCTTGAAACGTTGGGGCAGGAAACGTTCAGCTCATAGGCGGCAACGCCATCGGCCTCTTCGAGCACGCGGATCACGCCCAGGTACTCGTCGATGCTGCGTCCGAAAACGTTGGCGATGATCGGTGTGCGATAGGCTCGGAGCTGCGGCAGTTTTTCGGCGACGAACGCGCGCACGCCGATATTTTGCAGACCGATGGCATTCAGCATCCCCCCACGCACTTCGCAAACGCGCGGCGCGGGAGCGCCCGCCATCGGCTCGAGCGAGAGCCCTTTGACCACGATGCCGCCAAGCTTGTTGAGATCGACGAGGTGAGCGAATTCGACGCCGTAGCCAAATGTGCCGCTTGCGGCGATGACGGGATTCTCGAAGCGTAACGCGCCGATCGTTACGCTCAAATCGACTGCGTTCGGCGGAGCCACTGCGCGAATTGTAACATGACGCCACAAGTTGCCGGCGACGGCGCGCTCGCGGCGGCTCTGTCGGGGCGACGGACAGTGTGCTAGAATACGCAACCAATGCGGGTCGTCGAGAAGACGCAGTTGATGTCTGCGACGGAGATTGACCGCACCCTCCAACGGGTAGCTCACGAAATTGTCGAGCGCAGCGGTGGCACTGCGCATTTGGCGCTGATTGGAGTGCGCCGGCGCGGCGTGCCGCTCGCGCAACGCATTGCGCGAGCGATGCGCGCGATTGACGGCGTGGATGTGCCCGTCGGCACGCTGGACATCACTTTATATCGCGACGATCTCTCGATGGTCGCGGCGCAGCCCGTTTTGCAATCAAGCGAAATCCCGTTCTCCGTCGACGGCAAAGATTTGATTCTGGTGGACGACGTGCTGTACACCGGCCGCACGATCCGCGCCGCAATGAATGGCCTGTTTGATCTCGGGCGGCCGAGCCGCGTGCGCCTGTGCGTGCTGATCGATCGCGGCCACCGCGAGATGCCGATCGAAGCGGCGTTTATCGGGCGCACAGTACAAACCAGCGACATGGAAATTATCGAAGTGCGCCTGAATGAAATCGACCAGGAAGAGCGCGTGATGCTGGTCGAGCGCGTTCCTTGATTCACCCGGAGACATCTGCTGCCGCCGAAGCGCGGATCGCTCCCGAAGAGATCGTGCCTTTTCGGTTCAACGACTTCCTGGCCATCGAGCCGCTTCACGCGGACGAAATCACTTTTCTTCTGGACCAAGCCAAACCCTTCCAGGAAATTCAGCGCCATCCGTTGAAAAAATTGGCGACGCTGCGCGGAAAAACGGTGGGCATCGCGTTTTTCGAGGCGTCCACGCGCACGCGCATCAGTTTCTCAACAGCCGCGGCTCGGCTCGGCGCCGATACCATGCAGTTGCAGGCGGAATCGTCGAGCCTGCAAAAGGGCGAATCGCTGCTCGATACCGTGCGCACGCTGGATGCGATGAAGCCGGATTGCATCGTGATGCGCCACCGCTCGTCGGGCGCGGCGGAATTCGTCGCGCGGCACCTTGAAATTCCCGTGCTCAACGCCGGCGACGGCACGCACGAACATCCCACGCAAGCGCTGCTCGACGCGCTGACGATTCGCGATCGGCTCGGACGCCTGGACGGATGGAACGTTTCGATCATCGGCGACATTTTGCACAGCCGCGTGGCGCGCTCGAACATTCATCTGCTTTCAAAATTCGGTTGCCGCATCACGCTCTGCGGGCCGCCGATGTGGGTGCCTCCGGAAATGGAACGCATCACCGGCGGCGAGCCGGTGCGGCGCGTGGCGCGCGTGGAAGAAGCGCTCGACGGCGCGGACATCGTCCACGTGCTGCGCGTGCAGCAGGAGCGGCTGCACGAACCGAAGCTGCCGCTCGACGAATACGTGATGCTCTATCAACTCACGCCCGATCGCCTGCGTCTGGCGCGGCCCGGCGCGCTCGTGCTGCATCCGGGGCCGATGATTCGCGGCCTTGAAATCGATCCGGCCGTGGCCGATGGGCCGCAATCGTGCGTGCTCGAACAAGTGACCAACGGTCTGGCCGTGCGCATGGCGCTGCTGTTCCTGCTGATCGGCCACGGCGGCGAAGAATCTCCCGCGAAGGACTCGATCTAAATGTTGCTGATCAAGGCCGGGCACCTGCTCGATCCGGCCAGCAGGACCGATGCCCCCCGCGACATCCTCCTCGATGGCGACCGCATCGTCGCTGTCGAAGCGCCCGGAACGATTGGCGCGCGCAACGGTGACGTGCAACTGCTTGACGTTGCCGGCCTGATCGTGGCGCCGGGATTTATCGACCTGCACTGCCATCTGCGCGAGCCCGGCGGCGAAAGTTCCGAGACCATCGAAACTGGTACGCGCGCCGCGGCGCGCGGCGGCTTTACGGCCGTCTGCCCGATGCCCAACACGCGGCCGGTAACGACAACGCATCGGTGACGCGCTCGATTCTCGAACGCGCACAATCCGCGCACACGCGCGTGTGGCCGATCGGCGCGGCGTCGGCGGGCAGCCAAGGCGAGGCGCTTGCGGAAATCGCGGCGATGCAAAAAGCGGGCGTAGTCGCCGTGTCCGACGACGGGCATCCGATCGCGACGGCGAAACTTTTGCGGCAGGTGATGGATTATTGCCGCTCGCTCGGCATGCCCGTGATCGATCACTGCGAGGACAGTCCGCTTGCTGCGGGCGCCGTCCATGCGCGAAGGGCCGGCGTCGATCCGCACTGGCGTGCGCGGCATGCCTGCGGCCGCGGAATCCATCGGCGTGGGGCGCGACATCCAGATCGCCGAACTCACCGGTTGCCGCTTTCACATGGCGCATCTTTCGGCGCGCGCGTCGCTCGAGATGGTGCGCATCGCAAAGCACAAGCGCTTGGCGGTGTCCTGCGAAGTCACGCCGCATCATTTCACGATGATCGACGAAGAGGTCGGCTACGATACGCAATCGCAAAATGAATCCGCCGCTCGGATCGCGCGAGGATCGCGACGCGCTGATCGAAGGATTGGCCGACGGAACCGTGGACGCCATCGCCACCGACCACGCCCCGCACGAGCCGGCCACGAAAGAAGTGGAATTCGACCGCGCGCCATTCGGCATCACGGGGTTTGAAACCGCGCTGGGTCTCGCGCTCGAGCTCGTGCACGCAAAGAAACTCGGTCTTGGGCGCATGGTCGAGCTCTTCACCGTGGGCCCCGCGCATGTTCTGGGAATGCGTCGCCAAGTCTCCGCCGGCGAGCCAGCCGATCTGACGGTTTTTTCGACCGAGCATCGCTGGACGTTTCGCGCCGCCGAATCCGCCAGCAAATCGCGCAACACTCCCTTCGATGGCCGCGAATTCCGCGGCGGCCCCATGGCCACGATCGTCGCCGGGCGCGTCGTATATCGGCGATAATTCTGCAGCGCCCCAGCCGCATGACTCTTTTTGACGACGGCTAAACTCTGTCTTATCAATGCGACGATTTGGGGGGTACACACCCCCGGGTATGTTTTGCGTAAGAGTGGCAAACACAGGGCTTGCAGCAAAAGAGTGACAAAGAGTGCGCAATTGATTGAGCGGGATAGACTTGCGCGCGTTTATTTTCAATGAGTTGCGCACTCTTTTGAAAGAATGTGTATGGGTCTGAAAATTAAGGGGTTCTTGGGGCGTGACAAAATGGACGCGGACGGATGATGAGGATGGGGTGCACGCAGGGGGAAAAGTCGGGGCAGTGGACGATTCGAATTGATCTCGGGCGAACATTCAGAAGCGTCGCATATATTCAAACACATGTCAAGTATTAATTGAGTATTCGAAATAATATCCGCAGGGCAAGCGCAACGTCGCGGAATGGACGATCGCGCTTCTTATGAGGCGGGGTTTTAAGAACCGAAGATTCCTTAAACCCCTATTCACAAGAGCACTTGCGTTGGCAGCATGTTGTTCTTGACGGTGAAGAAAGCAATCGCTTGGTCGGCTCGGAAACCCATTCAATTACTCTGCGGGCTGCAATTCCGGTTAGCAGCGCATGTTTTCCTCTCGGATTCTCGGTCAGGGGATTTTGAACGGTCGCGTGGCCCCTCCAAGTGACTCCTTCTCGAAGGAGTTCGACTAGCTCCTCGGTTACGACTGGTCCGCCTTTCCCGGCAACCCAGGAGCGGCTTTCTCCTGTAAAAAAGGCATCTCTTCTCCCCTTAATATCCGTTCGCCAATCCGTCGAATGCGCAGCGCGACGAATATGCTCGTATGTTTCGGGGGCACCGTCTACATGACCAACCCCTCTTTTGGGACGAACGTGAATTGCGTTTCGCCGAGCAAGTCTAAAAAGTCTGTCGGTCTCCCCGCTGATATGCGCTTGCGAAAGTCATTTTCTTGTCAACCCGCATCCAAAGCAGGACTCGACGTTGCCTGCCCACCCCGGCAGGAGAGATGCCCATGATGTAGTCTCCTTCCTCCACTTCCGGACGCATGTTTTTCTTACACGGTCCAAAAAAGACTTTGCCTTCCTTCACCCACGGTACCGAACCTATCAGGCGGTAGTCCGGGCCAACTGTGGAGATGATGTATGCAAAGACGCGAAGCATTTTCTTACCCCGCTTGGTCCGAGCGCTTGTTTGAGAGTTCCTCTGCCTCGGAAATGGTTTTGGCAACGAACAACGTATCCAACATGCACCACGAGCGCCGATTTCTCTGTATTCTCGGCCCCGTTCTTATTGTCCTGGCCGGTGAAAACGCGGGGCCCAGCTTGTAAAGGAAATGAGGCCCCCATTCGGCGTTGTTCGGAATCTCGGCGAACTTGTCGTGCGGGTTGAGGAAAATGTCATAGCCTTCAATGTGATGAATGGACTGAAGCTTTCCGTGATACCGGAAAGCCACGTAGTTCGGAGGTTCTTTAGGCCAAGTTTTCCCTACCGGGTGAAAGTAGCGTCGTCTTTTCTTAACGATGTCGATCAAAGATATTTTCCAGCCTTCAGGCGTGCCGCTGCCGAGCGAAACTACATACACCCAATTGGAATCAATGTTTTGCATAGTCATCAACCCCCGCAAATACGTGAGCAGTTCCCGCAAAATGCGCCTTTCCGCATGCGAGCAATCGGACTGCGCCTCGACTGCGAGCCGAGCCATCTGTTTCCAAGAAATTGGGTGAATCTCTACACCCGATGTCTTTCGAGTTTCAAGATTGAGGAGGGCGAATTCACGACTGCATTCGCTCATCACCAGAATCCGCCTCGGCAACCCCTTGCTCGCACGGAAGGAGGGCCGCTGTGCATACGTCTTCAATTGTTTCTGGCTCGGCAAAGTCCAGCCCCGCTTCGCCTCGACGATTAGAAAAAACTTGCCCGGTGACTCAATCTCGATGTCTGTGATGCCCGCCTGCTTCTCATGCTGTTGAAGACGGATAACCACGTTGCTCAAATCGGGCGCTATTCCCAAGGCATAGTGAACGAAATTGCCCAGAAGGTGTGGTGACTGCGAGAGTGCCCAGGCTACGCTGTACGTGATGGCATTTTCGTGTTCGCCAAGGAGGCTGAAAACGCTCTTGACTGTTCTCTTGTGTAGAAGGAGTTCCGTCATCGCGCCTCACCTAAGGACGCATAATACGCTCGCAGATGATTCTTACCACCGCCGCCCGATAAAAACTTACGTAGTCCGAGCGCTTGCGGTACACTCTCGCTCTGGACTGTTGCGGAATTTTTCTCGCTCGCGTTGCTACGAAGCCTCGGGTTATTCCTGCGAAACAGCCCAGTAAGGCGGGGCTGCGATGAAATCCACTGGGCCAATCGGAAACTTCGCGCGACTCTGTATTGCGGCTGCGATTCTGGCGATGGCGCCGGGCGTCGCGCACGCTCAGGCGCAGAAAACAAAACAGCCGGTTGCGACGAAGCCCGCTGCTAGCACTACGCCTCCGAGGCCCGCCACGACTTCAAGACGCACTACAACTTCAAAAACCACCACGACTACCACGACGAAAGCGCCTTCCACCTGGAAGTCCGTCTTTCACAAGCCGGCATCCACGACAAAAACTGCCGGCACTTCAAAAACTGTTTCTAAATCGAAATCGGGTTCCGCGTCGACGCCCGGTGCTCGTGCGAAAACCGTCTCCAACTCGAAAGCTTCCCCGCCGCCAAAAACGACCGCCACTTCAAAAAGCGTATCCACTTCCAAGCCTGCCGCCACTTCGCATGCGGGCGCGGAGCCTCACGGCGCGACGAGCGACGGCGGCCTGAGCGCCACAAAATCCGGCGGGCGCGACGCGGGTGCGGGCAAGGGCGCCGGTCTGACCGATGCGGGGCGCGGCACCATGACTCCAGCGAGCCGCGGCGCGACGACGGCCGAGAGAAAAACTCCGGATAAAGCCGAGCCCGACGTGAAGGCGCCGGAGAGCCACGCGCCTGAGACTCACGCAGCGGAGAATCACGCAGAAGGCGCGCGAACCGTGACGCGCCCCAATGGCGACCGCGCTGAATACAACAGCGCGGGCAAGCCAACAAGATTGACGACAAAAGACGGAGATGAAGCGCGGTTCGATTCACGAGGCCAGATTCGCGCGATTCACACACAAGATTCGACAATTCGCCTCGGCCCTCGCGGCGGTCGCACCGTGGTGACCGAGCGCCCCGATCACACGCGCTTGGTGAGCATGGGGCCGCACTACGGTTACGTGGATCATCCCGTTGTGCGCAATGGACGACCTTATCTCGAGAGAACCTACGTCGCCGGGGGTCGCGTTTACGCGCGAGCGTATCCCGGCTACTACTACCGCGGGGCGCTCTATTATCATTACGTGCCGGCATACACCTACGCTCCGGCGTTCTACGTATGGGCGGTTCGTCCATGGCATGCGCGCGCCAAGTGCAACTGGAATTGGGGGCCATGGTATAGCGATTACGCGTCGTACTTCACACCCTATCCCGATTACGACGACGCCTCGCTGTGGCTCACGGATTACGTGATCGCCCAGCAGCTCCAGGGCGCATACGAATCCCGGCAGCAAGCGCCGCCGGTTTCGCAACCAATCGCGTCCGTTTCCGGCAGCGACGCGAACGCCGGAAGCACGGGCGCGCCCGCGGGGAGCGCCCCACTCAGTCCCGAGGTCAAGCAAGCGATCGCCGCCGAAGTCACGGCACAGCTCGCCGCCGAAAAAAACTCCGCGATGAATACTCAGGCGGCGTCAGGCACGTCCGCGCCGAGCGGCGACGTGCTGCCGGACGCGCTCAATCCTTCGGAGCGCACCTTCATCGCGGACATCTCGCTCGACGAGGATACGGTGGACGGCGGAACCTGTTCGGTGGGCGCCGGCGATGTGCTCACGCGCGTCGACACTTCGCCAAACGCGGGTCAAAAGGTTGACGTCATCGTCCGCAGCAGCCAAAAGGGCGATTGCGCCGCGGGCATACACGTTGCGGTCTCCGTTTCGGACTTGCAGGACATGGCGAACCACTTCCACGAAAAAGTGGACGATGGCGTCGATAATCTCGCGAAGAACCAAGCACAGAGCGGAATGCCTCCCGCCCCTCCCTCCGATCCCGTGCAGGTGGCGGACGCGCAGGCCAAACCGGATCTCGATGCGCAACGCCTCTTGCATCAGCAACAGCAGTCCGCGGACCAGACCGAGAAGAACGTTCAGCAGTCCGTGAATCACCTGGGCGCAATTTCTTCGCGGTTCGTTGATCGAGGGACGAGCGCGGCGCTCGCGATCGAGGGCGGCGGCCTCGGCGGGACGCGATTCGCAGATTCCGCGAACGAAGACGCCGCAATTCTTCCGTCGAATTCCGAAACGCAGGTTCGCACACGCCACAAATCCTCGACGCCGTAATTCACGCGCGCGGGTGCGCTTTGTCGTAAACGTCCATCAGCTGGCTGATCGTGGCGTGAGTATATTTTTGCGTGGTGGAAAGCGATGCGTGGCCCAGCAATTCCTGGATGGCGCGCAGATCGGCGCCGTCGGCGAGCAGATGCGTAGCGAAGGCGTGGCGCAGTGAGTGGGGATGCAGGCTCCAATTGATGTTCACCAGAGCCGCATATTTTTTGAGGATGCGATTCACCGAACGCGGCGAGAGGCGCGTGCCCGCGTAGTTCAGAAACACGGCTTGCGCATCGGTTCGTCCCTTCGCGTGCTCCAGAATCCCGGTGCGCACTTCCCAATACGCGGCGATGGCGCGCTCGGCTTTGCTGCCGAACGGCACGATGCGCTCCTTATTTCCTTTGCCGAGCACGCGCAGCATTTTTTCCTTGCGGTCCATGTCGGCGATGTTCAGTCCGGTCAACTCGCTCACGCGCAAGCCTGAAGCGTAAAGCAACTCGAAGAGAGCCAGATCGCGCTTCACCAGCAGATGCGATTCGTGCGGCGAAGCGCCCGGCCGCGACGCTTTTCCAGCCAGCGCTCCCTCACCGGCGGCAACCATTTGATCGAGAAAACCGTTCATCTCCTCCGCGCTCAAAACCCTGGGCAAGCGCTTCGGCAGCTTCGGCGTCGAAACCAATCGCGCTGGACTGCTTTCCAAAATGCCCTCGCGCACGCAATATTTAAAAAGCGAGCGGATCGAAGCCAGCTTTCGCGCCATCGTGCTTTTCTGCAAACCACGGCCGTGCAGATGGCCCAGGAATTCGCGAATCGTGCGGTGATCGATTTTGTCGAGCTGAGGCGGCGCCGCGCCGGGTGGCGTGAGATAGGCGACGAAATCGAGCAGGTCGGTCTGGTAATTGCGCAGCGTGCTCGGCGAAGCGTTGCGGACCGAGCGCAGGTAATCGATGTAACGCGCGATTACAGCTTTCATCTAAGGCACGCCGCGCGCGCCGGCCCGCGCGCCAAAATCCGAGACGCATTGCGCGCCGCGTTCTGCGCGGCCCGGTTCGAGACCGGCTTCAAGGCGTGGCCGAGACAATCGCCTCGGGCGCAACCGCAGGTTGCGGCTCGGGCAGCGGCATCTCCCAATCGCAGCCTTCCTTGATGCACGCGCGCACTGCGCCATACTTGCTGAACTTTTCGACGATGAACGGCGCGCCGCATTTCGGGCACGGCTCCGCGATCGGCTTATGCGGGCTGGTGAAATCGCACGCCGGATATTTGTTGCAGCCGTAGAACACGCGCCGCCGTCCTTTTTTCGCCACGCGTTCCACCAGTTCGCCCTCCCCGCACTTCGGGCAATTAATTCCCAGCGTTTTCGAGCGGATGAAGCGGCACTTCGGATATCCCGTGCAGCCGATGAATTCGCCGTACTGGCCGTGCTTGCGCACGAGTTGCTTTCCGCAGTCGGGACAATTCTCTTCCAGCAATTGATCAGGCTGGAGCGCTTTTCGCGTGCCTTGGACCAGGCGGCGCGTCGTCTTGCATTCCGGATAGGCGCTGCACGCCAGAAAGGTTCCGAATCGCCCGCGCTTGATCACCATGCTCTTGCCGCATTCCGGGCAAGCTTCGGTGGGATGTTCGCCGTCGGTGGGCAGCTCGGGCGAAAGGTCGCGTGTGTAATCGCAATCCGGATAGCGGTCGCAGCCCATGAAAAATCCATTGCGGCTGATGCGCTCGAGCAAATGTCCTTTCCCGCACTTCGGACAAAGCTCATTCGTCGCAATTCCCTTTTTGTAAGACTCCATGTCCTCGCGAGCCACGCCCAAATCCTTCACAAAGCGCGTGTAGAAATCTCCGACCGCTTCCTTCCACGGCAGCTTTCCTTCTTCCACTTCGTCCAATTCCTCTTCCATTCGCGCCGTGAAGCCCGGATCGAAAATGTCCTCGAAGCTCTTCACCAGCAGGGCAATTACTTTTTCGCCCAGCATCGTCGGCGTGAAGCGACCCATCTCTTTGGTCACATACTCGCGCTCCACAATCGTGGAAATGATCGCCGCATACGTCGAAGGGCGCCCGATGCCCTCTTCTTCCAGCTCTTTCACCAGAGTCGCTTCCGTGTAGCGCGGAGGAGGCTCCGTAAAATGTTGTTCGGAGCGCACCGGAGGCGTGGTCTCGCCTCCTTCAGCAGGCTCCACGGCGGCCAACTTCAATATTTCCTTTTCGCTTACGCGCGGCAGGCGCTTGCCTTCTTCCTCCGCGTCGTCGCCCTTCTCAAGATCTTCTTCGCCCGAGCGGTAGGCCGCCAGGAATCCCGCGAATTTCTCCACCGATCCCGACGCGCGGAAAGTGTAATCTCCCGCCGCCACATCGATGGTGGTCTGATCGAACACCGCCGGAACCATTTGCGAGGCCACGAATCTCTGCCAGATCAATTGGTAGAGCTTGAACGCTTCATCTTCCAAATAGCGCCGCACCGAATCCGGCGTGCGCGCCGCGTCCGTGGGACGAATCGCTTCGTGCGCATCCTGCGCGTCCTTCTTGCTCTTATAAAAGTTGGGGCTCTCCGGCAGATATTCCGCGCCATACTGCGCCGGAATCAGCGCGCGCACCTGCTCGAGCGCGTCACTCGACACGCGCACCGAATCCGTGCGCATATAAGTGATCAGGGCGACCGAGCCTTCATCGCCCAGGTCCACTCCCTCATACAATTTCTGCGCAATTCCCATGGTGCGCTTCGCCGTGTAGCGCAAACGGTTATACGCAGCCTGCTGCAATTTGGATGTGGTAAACGGCGGCGGAGCGTGGCGCCGCTTTTCTTTCTGCACCACTTCGGAGACTCGCCACTGCGCCTTCTTCAGTTCTTCCAATATCCGTCCGGCTTGCGCGCCGTCAGAGATCTCGATCTCTTCGCCTTTGTACTTGGTAAGTTTCGCCTGAAAAATCGGCAATTCCGCCGCCTGCAGGCGCGCATGAATCGTCCAATATTCCTTGGGAACGAACGCCTTGATCTCGAGCTCGCGTTCGGCGATCAGCCGCAGCGCCACCGTCTGCACGCGTCCCGCGGAAAGTCCGCGCCGCACCTTTTCCCACAAGAGCGGAGAAATCTTGTATCCCACAATGCGATCCAGCACGCGGCGCGCCTGTTGCGCGTCCACCAGGCGCTCGTCCACTTGCCCCGCGGCATCGAACGCCGCATGAATTGCCTTGGGCGTAATTTCGTTGAACATCACGCGGAATATTTTTTTCCGCATGTCTTTCGGCACGTCAGCCGCGACCGGCGGCGCGATCGCTTTCGCTTCTGCCGTTTCCGCCGCGGTCTGTCTGCCTCTTCGACCCCAGCGGTTCACCGCGGGCACGTATCCGTCGAAAAGTTCGTCCTTCGACATCGTCAGCACTTCCGTCAGATGCGCGCAGATCGCCTCGCCTTCGCGATCGGGGTCGGCGGCCAGATAAATCGCGTCCGCCGTGGACGCGGCTTTCCTCAAATCGTTTACGACTTTATCTTTGCCGGGGATCACCACGTAGGTCGGCTCGAATATTTTGGCTGGATTGTACGGACGCACCTTCACTTCCGGTTTTTTCTTCGCGCTGGCGCGCTTCTTGGTCTTTTTCTTCGCGGGCTTGTCGCCGTCCGGCGGCAACACGATGCCGATGTCCTTTTTCGGCAGGTCCATGATGTGACCAATGGAAGCCTTGACGCTGAAACCGCGCCCCAAATATTTATTGATCGTCTTAGCCTTGGCCGGCGATTCGACGATAACCAGAGATTTTGCCATGCGCTTGTTGTAATCCTTATTGCGACTCGAAGATAGCTCTGTGCCCTTCTAAGTACCGCACACCGCGTGGACCCGCTCGCGACCTTTCATCCAATTAGATGTTGCTCAACGCAAAAAAGTCCAGGCAACGATGGGAAGCGTTCCGAACCGATTCGGGCACGAGGCCCTCGGCACCGGGCGCTCGCACAATAAATAAGGATGCGGAAGGGGCACAATTAGTCTACACGACCTGTCAAGATACTTCTTCAACGCGGCGGATTCGCCCGCTCGAAGCGCGCGCTTCCGCCCCGAGACACGCTCGGGTGCGCGCTCTACTTCGAGCCCGCCAGAGTAATGTAGAATCCGTATGCAACAATTCGCGGCCTCGCGCTGAAAATGAAAATCAAACTCGATCTACTGGCCATCGCGCCGCATCCGGACGACGTCGAGCTCACCTGCGGCGGCACGCTGCTGAAAATGGCGGACGCAGGCTACCGCACCGGCATCCTCGATCTCACCGAAGGCGAAACCGGCACTCGCGGCACGCCCGCCACGCGCCTGCGCGAAGCCGCGCGCGCCGCGAAATTTCTGCGCGTCGCGGTGCGCCGAAATCTCGCGCTGCCCGACGCGCATCTCCGCGTCACCGACGAGTACAAAGAAGCCATCGCCAAAGTCATCCGCGAATTCGAGCCGCACACCGTAATTCTTCCCTACTGGGAGGGCCGTCATCCAGATCACTACACGGCCTCGGAGCTCGGCTACCAAGCCTGCTTCATCGCCGGCCTGCAGAATTACGCGCTCGAAGGTGAAGCGTTTCGCCCATCCAAGATTATCTACGCCGCCGCGTACGCTGACGTGAAACCGAGCTTCGCGGTGGACATCACGAAATATTACGAGCAGCGCCGCCGCGCGATTCTGGCTTACGCCTCGCAATTCGATCCGCCCGCGCGCGAAAAGCGCTCACAGGCCGCTCTTGCCAAGAGGGTCGCCCTGCCGCTCGATCAACTCGAGCAGCGCATGAACCTAATCGCCCGCAACTACGGCGCGATGATCGGCGTGCAATACGCCGAAGGTTTTGTGGTGAAGGAAATTTTCGAGGTGGACGACGTCGTGCGCATGCCCGTTCGCTCGATGTAATCGCTCGGCGCCGCCCGCGCGTCGAGCATCGCTCACACCAACGCGCGGAGAAATTGTTTTCCAGGCAATTGCCGCACCACGCCGCGCATTTCCATCTCGCACAGCGCCGCTAGCACCTCCGAAGAATTCAGGCCCGTGGATTCGACCAGTTCATCCACATGCACGCTCTCGTCGGCCTTGAGCAGCGCATAAATTTTTCGCTCGGTATCGCCCATGGCCTGCTCGACGAGTAGCTCGCGCTCTTTCGCCGGCGCCTCGTCGACCGGAAAAAGCTCGGTCCGCACCGGCGTCGGCAACTCCTCGATCACGTCTTCCCACCCGGCCGCGAGTTTCGCGCCCTGGCGAATCAATTGATGCGGCGCGAAGCTCATCGGCTCGGTCACGTTGCCCGGCACCGCGTAAATCTCTCGCCCGAATTCCATTCCCAGCCGCGCGGTGATGATCGAGCCGGAATATTGCTCGCCCTGCACCACCACCACTCCCAGCGCCAGGCCGGCAACCACGCGATTGCGTATCGGGAAATTTTCGGGTGCAGGAGGCGTGCCCAGCGGAAACTCCGAGATGATCACGCCGCGCCGTTCGACTTCGGAATACAGCTTGCGATTCTCTTTTGGGTATTGGATGTCGAGCCCCGTCCCCAGGACTCCAATCACGCCGCCGCGCGAAGCGGCGATCGCGCCGCGATGCGCCGAAGCGTCGATCCCCCGCGCAAGGCCGCTTGCGATCACAAGCCCCCGCTCCGCCAAGTCGCGCCCGAGCCGCTCAGCCACCTGATTTCCGTACGGCGTAGGCCGGCGCGTCCCGACGATCGAGATCACGTGCCGGTCAAGCACGCTCGCATCACCGCGAAAATAAAGCAGGGGCGGTGGGTCGTAGATCGAGCGCAACAGCTTGGAATACGCCGGTTCGTCCCAATGCAGAAGCTGCCCGCCGATTTTCCGCAGCTCCGCCAGTTCTTTTTCCGCCGCCGAAAGCGCGCGCTGCCCGTGCAGCGATTGCGCCACCGGCGCCGGCAAGCGGCACGCTTCGAGCTCCGTCAAGCTCGCGCGAAAAACCATTTCGGGCGTCTTGAAATGCGCGAGCAATCGCCCCGTCAGCCGCGCGCCCAAACCCGGCGTGAGGGCCAACCCCAACCAATAGAGGGAAGCATCCAGTTCCACGGCGGCGACACTACCCGCGTGTTGGTCGAACTGTCAAGTCTGCGTGAGGTTACCTGAACAGGTGGCCGCGGGCGGCCGCTCCGCGCGTGGAATTGCTGGCGTCAATCGGGAATCAGACCAACCTTCACGAGCTCGCGACGAAGCGCCGGCGGATCGGTGAACACGATCCCGTGCATGCCCAGCGCGATCGCCGCCTCCACATTCGCTCGCCGATCGTCGATGTAAGCAACGTGCGCTGCATCGATCCCGAACGTCTCAAGAAAAAGTTCAAAAATTCGCGCGTCGGGCTTCAACAGCTTCACGTCACCCGACACCAACACTCCGCGAAACCATTTCATAAACTCGAACCGCCTGACCGCCGCCGGATACGTTTCCGACGACCAGTTGGTCAGCGCATACACCGGAACTCCGCGAGCGCGCAGCTCCGCCAGAATTTCAACCGTGCCGGAGATCTCCCCGCCCAACATCTCTTCATAGCGTTCAATCCATGCGTCGATCAATTCCGCCTTATCAGGATGAGCGAGTTTCAGCGACGCGCAGGCCTCCGCAAACGTCCGTCCCGCATCCTGTTGATCGTTCCACTCCGCCGTGCAGACGTTCTCGAGAAAATGCTCCATCGCCGCGTCGTCTCCGCCAAATAGCTGGCGATACAAATAGCGCGGGTTCCAATCGATCAGCACGCCGCCGAGATCGAACACCACCACACTTCGATTTATCGTCATGCCTGTAATTCTATCGAAGCGCCGCGCGGACGGAAATCCGCAGCGTTTCCTAATTGCGCAAGCAGACGCGAATGATGAACGCGCCAAACCTTGGTCGTCGCGCGCGCAAAAAATTAGGGCCGGACATTAGCGTCCGGCCCCTCCGATTTAATCCGAGCGTATCAGTTCAGAACAATTACGAATCGCTGCGCGCCAATGATCCGCGCATTCCAAACCATTCGCGGCGCTTCACGAAAATCAACGCGCACAGCCCCATGCCCAGAAGCAGTAAGCCCGACGGCTCCGGCGTGTACACCATAAATTCCTGACCCTGGCCGCCCGCCGCGTTGTCAGGCGTCAGGATCTCCCACCCCTGCCCCGTGAAGCCGCTATCCACCGCGTCCAGCGCCTGGCCCAGCAAAAACGTCGCGTTGTCCGTCGGCCCCGTGTACGGATCGTTCCCGCCGCTCAAACTCCAGATCGCCCATTGGTCCGCGGCAGCCGCGTCGTTGCTCGGAGCACTCATCTCCTGAGTAATCAGCCACGCAAATTCCTGGTAGATGGTCTCGGTCGTGGCGTTATTCCCGGTGTAGAGATACGTCGGGCTGTAATTCGATGTATTCGAGAGGGGCGTGACAATCGCGGGCCAGGTGTCCCATGCCACGATGTCGTGGCTGAAATCCACGCAGTAGAATTCTTCCGATTGCCCGTTCAGTGTCCCGCCGTAGGGCGGAATGCCGACTCCATTGTTGCCGAACGCGTAGCTTCCGTTGAAGACGACCGTGCTGTCGGCATCGGCAAAGGCGCTCGGCGCCACGAACATCAGAACGCTTGCCGCGACAATCAAAAGTTTCCCAATATTCCGCATGCCACTCTCCCGTGGGGTTCTCATCTTCACTTGTGATTCTGCGGGAAGCGCCTAAAAAAACCCATAGTACGGTTCTCTCGCTTTCGTCGGTACGAACCCGCTGGTACCCCTAGTACCGCGCCGCACCGCCATTGAAGTCTTCCCCTCTTCGGAGTACTTTTCTGCCGCGAGCCATTCGCCAACCCGAGGTGCCCGTTTGCCGATTTCCGCCGCGGATGCCATCAATCCCGCTTTTGAGCACACCAAGCAGCAGCTCCTGCACCCGTTCCGCTTCGCCCAATGGGCGCGCCTCGCTCTCGTCGGCTTTCTCGCGGGAGAACTGGGTTCCGGCGGATGCAACTTCAATTCCGCGGTCCCAAATCTCCACGGCAAATCGCAGCCATTTCCCGGCACGGCCCTGCCTCCAGAAATCGCTAATCACTTCGCCGCGATTGCCGCACTGATCGCGGGTCTGGCCGTGATTGGACTCGGCCTAACCCTGCTCTTCCTCTACATCGGCAGCGTAATGCGCTTCATCCTTTTCGATAGCGTGGTCGCCAAGCAATGCCACATCCGCGAAGGATGGTCGCGTCGCCGCAGCCACGGCCGCCGATTATTTGTCTGGCAACTATGGTTCCTGCTGGCGACTTTCGCGGCGCTCATCATCCTGATCGGCATTCCCGCGGCGTGTGCCTGGTCGATGGGCTGGTTCACGCACCCGGGCGATCACGTCCTGCCGCTGGTGCTCGGCGGCATCGTGGTGTTCTCGCTCTTCGCCGCGCTCCTGGTGGCTCTCGTTGTGATTCAGGTGTTCACCAAGGATTTCGTCGTCCCCCAAATGGCGCTCGAAGACATCACCGCCGTCGAAGGATGGCGCAGATTATGGTTGTTGCTTAAAGCGGAGAAGGGCGGCTACGCCGGCTACATCGGAATGAAAATTGTGCTGGCCATCGCGGCCAGCATCGTTCTCGGAATCGCCACGGTGATTTTGGTTCTCGTGCTGCTTATCCCCGTTGGTGGCGTGGGAGTGATCGCCGTGCTGGGCGGCAAAGCGGCGGGACTCTCCTGGACCGTCTCCACCATCGCGCTGGCCGTGATTGCAGGCTGCCTCGCGCTCGCGATTCTGATCTTCGCAATTGCGTTGATCAACGTCCCGGCCATCGTGTTCTTCCCGGCCTATTCAATTTATTTCTTCGCCGCGCGATATCCGCCTTTGGCCGCGCTGCTTCAGCACGCGCCTCCCGCATAAGCGGCGGCTCCGCCCTATGTTGCGCTGGTCACGTTGCGTTGGTGAAGAAGTGAATCACGTAAATCACTTCGTGCGACGGCGCAATCGCGCCCGGCGCCGTTCCCGGTCCGCAGCCGCATTGCATCGCCGCAACTTTATTCGCGCGATCCAGCGCCGCCTCGTTTAAACCCGCGGCCGTCGTCGTCAGAATCTCCGATTCTGCCAGTTGACCGTCGCTCCCCGTGATCCCCGCCACCACCACGATCTGCAGCGATAGCGCCGAATTCACATTTAGCGGAGCCATACTCTGCATCGGCGCCAGCACGCTATAGATCGCCGCGCCCCACGTCGAAGGCCCCACGCCCAGCGCCTTCAGACCGTCGCCGCTAAATAGCGCGCTATCCGCGCCCACCGGATCGGTCACGCTCAAAGTTCTCGCGTCCACCACGGTTCGCCCGCCTTCCGAAATCGTGAATTCGTCGGGGATGATCTTGTCGTGAAAGTGGATCGCGCTGGCGTAATCGTAATGGTAGTAAATCCCCGGCACCGGCGAGTAGGTCGCCAGCAATCCGGTGTTCGGGTCCACGCAATATTCGTATTCGTCCCAATTGCGCGCGCCGGTCGGCGTGTGCGTGCCCACATCGTGCGCGACCAGAACGCACTGCAGCTCCACGCCGTTCAATGTCCCCGTCGCCATGCGCACCGACGCGTGCTGATGCACCCAGGTGTACGCGAAGAAAATCGCATCGCGTACCTGCGCGAGGCGCAACGGCACAGCATTCGTCGGGCGGTTGCTCGATAGTAAGTCTCCCTTGCTTAGAAAAATTCCCGAAAAGGAAGGTCCCTCGGCCGACCAGCGATAGATGTCCCGCGCCGGAGAGATATCCTCGAGCACCCATTCGCTGCTCGCGCCCGTGGCGTCAACCGAAGTAAAAATAGTGTTCAGATCGTACGGGTGCGCACGCAGGTTCGAGAGATTCTGCGCGTTCCGCAGCAAATTCATTGCGTCCGCGCGCTGCTCGGCATCGTTCGCCGGCTGCGCCTCGCCCGTCACCAGCTCCAGCGGATCGTCTGGCACGGCCGGCGGCGGAACGCCCGCGAACGGTGTGTGCGCAGCGCGCGCTGGCGTCGGCGGAGGACTGGCGTCCTGCGCCCGCGCCGCGCACGGAATCAATAAAGCCGCCACCGCGGCCCAGCACAAGCAGCGAAGTGTCATAGCATCTGACCTCGCCAGCAAAACGATTATTCGATTCCTGCCTTAACCCCTAAGCCAACGCATCCTACATCCATCGCCAGCAGCACGCAAGATTTCGCCTGGGCGTGCGCCGCGCACCTCTCGTAACACGCTATCCGCTCCGCGCGGAATCATGCGCCAGCAGAATTTCCTTCGCCCGCGCCTGAAGGCCCGGAACCAGCCAGCGGAACAGCAACGTCGCCGCAATTCCCCCCAGAAATTGCGCCGCAACGAACGGCGCGACATCTCTGGGCCGTATGCCCGCGAACGTGTCGCTCAAACATCGCGCAATCGTAACCGCCGGATTCGCAAACGAAGTTGACGCCGTGAACCAGTACGCCGCCGTGATGTACGCTCCGACGGCGAACGGCACCGCGCTTGATCGCAGCCGCGAACAACCCCAAATCACCGACATCAGCCCAAACGTCGCCACAAACTCACTAAAGACTTGCGCGGGTCCGCTTCGAGTGTGACGCGAATACGAAACGACTGGCAGCCCGAACATCATGTGCGCAACAATGGCCCCGCTGATCCCGCCCGCGATCTGAACCACCGCGTAACAAGGCGTCTCCTTCCAAGGCAGCCCACGCTCGAATGCGTCCATCAGCGTGACGACCGGATTCAAGTGCGCGCCGGAGATCCCGCCGAACGCGAAAATCAGCGCCACCAGCGCGGCGCCCGTGGCCACCGTGTTCGCAAGCAGCGCCAAGGCGACGTTTCCGCCCGCCAGCCGCTCTCCCATAATCCCGGATCCAACAACGGCGGCCACGAGGAACGCGGTGCCAATGAACTCCGCGACAACCCTTCGCGCCAGCGACGCTCTCATTCGTGTCCGATGCGATCGATTTCTTTCTTGATGGCGAGCTTGTCCAGACTCGAGAGTGGCAAACACAAAAACAGACTGATCCTGCGATCGAGGATCATGAACGCGTCTCGGAATGCCTTTTGGATTTGTTCCGGTGTGCCGGCCACCGCCGCCGGATCAGCCACGCCCCAATGAGCCGTCATCGGCTGGCCGGGCCAAATCGGGCAAACTTCCTTGGCCGCGTTGTCGCACACTGTGAAAACAAAATGAAGCTCAGGCGCGCCGGGCTTGGCGAATTCGTCCCAATTCTTGCTGCGCGCGCCATCCGTAGGCAAGCCCGCAATCTCAAGCTGTCGCAGCGCCTCTGGACGAACTCGCCCTGTCGCGTGGCTCCCCGCGCTGTACGCGGTGAAATTTGGCCGCCCTTTTCGATTCATGATCGCCTCGGCCATGATCGAGCGCGCCGAATTCCCTGTGCATAGAAACAGAACGTTGTATTGCCCTTGCATCGCTGAATTCTCGATTCGCTCTAGTTGCAGCAGGTGGGTCCGCAGCAGGTCTTTTCGCCCAAGCTGCCGGGTTTGACGGCCCTGATGAACGCGCTCATGAACTTCCCGTCCACCTGCGGCGCCAAAGCATCCACATCCAAACCTTCTCCGGCCAGAAATTCCCGCGCGTCCTCCAAGCGATAAATGCGCGTCGGCTCGATTTCGATCTCTCCAAATCCGGCGCGATCCAGTTTGCTCCGGTATTCCCACTCATCGAGCGCTCCCGCGATGCATCCAACCCACAACAGCACGCTCTTACGAATTTCCGGCAGGATTTCTCCGCGAGTCACGACGTCGGAGACAGCCAAGCGGCCGCCCGGTTTCAGCACCCGAAAAGTCTCCCGGAGCACGCGATCCTTGTCCGCCGAAAGATTGATCACGCAGTTTGAAATCACCACGTCCACGGAATTGTCCGGCAGCGGGATGCGCTCGATTTCGCCCTTCACAAATTCCACGTTCTCGATCCCGGCTTTCCGCTTATTTTCATTAGCCAGCGCCAACATTTCGTCCGTCATGTCGAGGCCATACGCCTTACCGGTGGGCCCCACTCGTTTCGCCGAGAGCAGAACGTCGATCCCGCCCCCTGACCCCAAGTCGAGCACCACCTCGCCCGGATTCAATTTCGCAAGGGCTGTCGGATTCCCGCACCCCAGCGAAGCCATCATGGCCTCGGCTGGAATTTGATCCGCCTGCGACGCGTCATAAAGACAGGAAGTAATCGGGTCCGCGCCCGAACCGCCAGCCGCGGTGGCTCCGCAACACGCGCTTCCGCCGCGATTCACTCGCAGCGCGGCCTGCCCATATCTTTCCTTCACCGCGTCTCTTAAGTCTTCGCCGCTCATCGCCTCGCTCCTATTTGCATATCTGAACCACGTCTTGCGGCCGCACCGCCTTATTTCGCGTGCAACATTCCGCATAGAGGAATTGCAGAACCTCCTGCAGCGCTTCGACGTTTGCGGTGTAGTGCAGAAACGTACTCTCCCGGCGCACCAGCACAAGATCCTCGTTCTTCAATTTGTCCAAGTGATGCGAAAGCGTCGAGCTCGGAATCTCCAGCTCGGCCTGAATCTCTCCGGCAACCAGCCCCTCCGGATGCGCCGAGAGCAACAATTGCATGATCCTCAGCCGCGGCTCTGCCCCCATCGCCGAGAACATGTCCGCATACCTGGCTACGCGCTCCGTATTCTTCTTGCTCTCACTGATCGACATATTTCGATGGTTGCGGAAATAGCGAGTAATGTCAAGCCATTCCTCGCGCCACCGGGCCTCAACGGATCCGTTCCCAACCCACGCCCGCCGAAAACGAAATCTTAGGAAGTGGACGCAGGCGCGACGGCACCGCCCTCTTCAACTGGGGCGCGGACGTAACAGGAAACCGGTGTCAGTGCTTCGAAGCGATCGATTGTCGAGCGGCGGCGCGGATGACATCGATCACCGAGTTCGGGTTGGCGAGCGTGGGGGCGTGCCTGGTTGCGATCGAAGGTCACCGCAGCTGTTGACGTAGAAATTCGCTTGTCCGCCCGTTCGCGAGAGTTGCCGCGGCGGCATTGTAGTGTGCGCCATTGTGCCGAGAGAACGCATGATTCTGACCCGGATAGCTGTAGACTGTCGTGTTTGGTTTCTTAGCAAGCGCCGCTTTAATCTCAGCTTGCGCGGCCTTGGAAATGAACTCATCCTCCTCGGCCAGATGCATTAGAAGTGGCGCATTAAGCCCATCGACCTCGCCTAGATATTTTTCGGTGTCGCCGCCGTGATAAGCGACCGCGGCGTCGACGCCGTGGCAACGCACGGCTGTGAGAAAGACCATCAGCGCACCGAGGCAATAGCCGAGGAGCGCGACCTTCCCGTTGCACTCCGGCAGATTGCGCACGGCGTTGACGGTGTCCTTGACGTCCCTGGCGCCGGCGTCTCGGTCATAAGCTGCGTACAGACGAAGGCCGTGTTGCCAGTCGGCCTCGGAGGTGACGGTGAGGTCGACGCCCGGCTCCTGACGCCAGAAGAGGTCTGGCGCAACGGCGAGGAAGCCTTGTTCCGCCAGTTCGTCGCAATGTTTGCGGATGTCGGCGTTCACACCGAACAGCTCCTGCAGAACGACGACAGCGGGAGCCGGCACGGTTTTCGGTCTTGCTATATAGGCGGCGAACGCGCCGTCATGTCCTGCTACCGTGATGTAATCGTTCATGGTGTTCTCCTCGGATGACGAAATTCATCCAGGCCTCCGCCGATGCGGTCGTCTGGATCGGCGGAGACCCACTGTCGAGTGAGGCGGTTTCAGCCGGCGGCACGCATCGAGGCCGCAGCCGCAGCAGCCTCTTCGATGAGCTTGGCTGTTTCCTTCGGATGAGACACGTAGGCCACATGGCTCGACTTCACTTCGACCGTCTTGGCCTTGGCGCGCTTCGCCATCATGCGCTCCTGATCCGGATTGATCGACCGGTCTTCGCTGGCCACCATGTACCAGGTGGGCTTGTTCTTCCAGGCGGGCGACTTAACCTGATGGGTGAACGAGTCGGTGGAGATTGGCACTTGCGAGATGGCCATGAACCACGCCTTCTCCGGCGGAATATCCGCTGCGAAGTCGGCCGCGAAATGCTCCTGATCTATCCACCAGTTGTTATTGCTGTCCGGCGTGAACGCCTTGGACGCTTGCGGCAGAGCCTGTTCGATCGACGCACAGCTCTCGCCTTCGTCGAGCGCAAATGCGGCAATGTAGACGAGCGCCACAACCTTTGGATGATTGCCGGCCTCGGTGATGATGGACCCTCCATAACTGTGGCCCACCAGAACCACTGGCCCGTCCATGGCGTCGATGGCCGCCTTCGTGTACTTTTGGTCGTCGGCGTAGGAGGTTTCCGGGGGCTGCGCCACCGACACCTTGTAACCATCATTCTTCAGGATGTTAGCGACGGGTTCCCAACCGGAGCCGTCGGCGAATGCACCGTGCACCAGAACCACGTTCTTGATGTTCGTCATGGTTACTCTCCTCTTCAGTTTGAGCTTCAACGAGTCATGCAAGTTCTGTGTAATCGACCCGCGCATCAAGGTAGGCGCACGCAACCTCTCCGCTCTTGCAGGATTTTGCGGATTTTGTTGTTTTCTGTCGGGACATGGACGTATGGGCTTGCCCAGGTATGGGGTCGCCGAATGAAGATCTAGCAAGTAAGCCGTACCGGACGCTTGAAGGGTAAGCGCAACCTTCCGCCGATTCGTAAGGGATTAGGCAGGGTTCTTAGGTTCGATAGCTCTGGCGGCGATGTAGCGGCGCCATTGTCCCGGGCTGATTCCCATTACTTGGCGGAAGGTGCGCGTGAAGGCGGCCTGATCGCCGAAGCCGGACTGAATTGCTATGTCCGCAATCGGCGTGGTCGTCTGCCGAAGTAATTCTTTGGCGTGCTCGATGCGACGCCCAATCAACCACCTATGAGGTGCCGTGCCGAAGGTCGCTTTGAATGATCGGGCAAAGTGACTCACGGAGAGCGAGCACTCGCGCGCAACTTCCGTTAGACGTATCCGACCATCCAAATTTTCCCGGAGTAGTTCCGCCGCGCGGCGCTTTTGCCAAGGGGCAAGACCGCCTTTGGAAACCTCGCCCATTTTTTGGAGTACACCGTACCGTTGAAGCAGATGCGCTCCCAAAATCAGGCTGAACTGATCGAGCGCAAGCAGCGAGGGACCATCGCGGCGCCCGATAAAGGGGAGAATGCTCCTGGTGATCTGGGCTAGAACCAAATCGTCTTCGACAACCGATAACCTGTAACTGCGTACACGGCCGAAGCCAAGATCAGCTGCGATGTCATCAAGCTCGACACGCGGCACCGTGTAGTGAACGTAATCGAACGCCTTACCCGCCCAGCAGCTTGGTTCGGAATCGAAATCAATGACATTACTCCGAAACGACGGAATGATCGGGGTGGGTATAACTTTGTCTGCGACCCACACTTGGTAGCTATTGAGTGGCAAAGATTTGAGACAGATCGACACGAGCAGAGCTGGCACACTTGATACCTTCGTGATGCGATCAGGCAGTCCAGCTGATGACTCAAGGCGCGTTACCGTAAAAGTGCCTGGAGTACGAAACGGCGAGGGGACCGAGGAGCTCCGGTCCAATTTAATGTGAGTCGTAAAAGGGTCCTCGGACCAAGCTTCAGGCGAGTGCGTGAAATCCCGATTCTCTTCGCCGGTGCGAGTTTTATTCAAAGCAAACTCCACACATAAGACGACCGGTCACCTTATCGCCGAAGAATATCAGCTTTTCTGCTCGTTTAGCGAAGGGCCTAAAAAGAGATTGAGATTTTCGGCAGGAATTAACAAATTCAGTCATTTTCGACAAGCCGGGGACGGGTGATTTTTTGCCAGATTCAATTTATGTCTCCGAGTCAGGGCGAGATCTCACATCGAGAGCACGATCCGCGCGAAATGCTTCTGCTCTCCGCTGGCAAACTGTTTCAGGACGTCGGCTATGTCCAAGCGAGCATTTACCGTATCGCATCTGCGATAAACGCGCCTAAAGGCACTTTCTATAATTACTTCAGGAGCAAAGAAGACCTCGCATCGAGACTTGTAGATCGCCAGTTCGATGCCCTTCGTGAATCGCTTTCTCGCTCAACGGGTCATAGCGCGAGCCATCAACTGAAGAAACATTGCAGCTTCCTGGCAATAAAACCGCCGATGGTTGAAGTGGCCCCGCTCCAACTTCTGGCGACCCTCGCTGCGGAGGCACCGGCAATCCCCGTCGCCCTTACGCAACGTATCGCTCATGGCACAGACATCTGGATCGCTCATGTAAGCGACTTGATCTCACTCGCTCAGATAGAAAGCGGAACAACTGCGCAAGATCCCAAAAAGCTGGCGTCACTGTTGGTCACTTGCTGGTACGGAGCGATCGTTCGTAGGAAATCGGACCCATCTTTGAAACTTCTCGAGGACTTTCTTCCGTTCTTCATCCGCAGCGGTGTCCCCTGAAAAGGACTTCTATCAAAATATTCTCTTTTCGAAAGACATCGCCGCCGTTCGAAGCGAACGAGGAACCAAGACCACGTCACTTTTCTACCCATTCTATTCGAATAACTCATTCATTATCATTGACGTGCTGCTACTCTATATGCTAAACTCAGGTGTGCGCTGCGAACTGAAACTTTCGCCAAAGAACCTGCGGACAACGCGCCGCGCCCCGCGCAACATTTGCGCATCAAGTGCGCATTCACGCGCAAAAAACGCCCCCGCAACTCCTTTCCTTTCAGGCTTATACGCACTCGTCCAAAAGAGTGCGCATCTCATTGAAAAAAAACGATATCAACACGCTTGTTTTCATACTCATCCGCACTCTTTCCCTGCAAATCCTTTGGTTACATCATTTTACATATTTGATACCGGGGGTGGATGGAGGGGCCCCTCGGAAATTATCCCAAAAATCGGGCAATGCTCAGGCGAGCCCACCGCCGGGCAACCATCTCCCGGACTTCGCACGATGCGTCGGGCGCATCTAACCTTCTATGATATAGTTCGCCAGTTGAAACGGTCGCTGCCATGAGCAAACTTCGCGTCTCCGTCGTCGAGTTCCTGAACACCGCGCCACTGGTTTGGGGTTTCACCGACGGCCCGCTCGAAGGCCGCTACGATCTTTCCTTTGCCGTGCCCTCGCGCTGCGCCGATGACCTGCGCGCAGGCCGCGTGGATATCGGCGTGATCCCCGCGATCGAATATCAGCGCATCGACAATCTTGAAATTCTGCCCGGCATGGCCGTGGCCGCCCGCAACGAAGTGCGCAGCATCCTGGTGGTCTCGAAGCGCCCCATCGACCGCGTCCGTCGCTTCGCTCTCGATCGCAATTCGCGCAGCTCCATCGCTCTCGTTCGCCTTTTGTGCCGCGGCCTTTGGGGAATCGATCCTGAATTTGTGCAAGCCGCGCCCGATCCCGCAGCCATGCTTGCCGAAGCTGACGCCGCCCTTTTGATCGGCGATCCCGCTCTGCGCGTGCGCATGAAAGTGGATGCCCTCGCCAGCAAAACGCCCGGCGCCGGAGGCTGCTGCGGAGGCCGGGACGACGAGCAGCCGGTTCCGGGTGTCGACATGCTCTTCGTCTACGATGTCGCCCAGCAGTGGCGCGAGATGACGGGTCGTCCCTGCGTTCTCGCCGTGTGGGCCGCGCGCCGCGGCGTCGTCACGCGCGCAGTTCTGGACGATTTCGAGGCCTCAAAGGCGTACGGCCTGGCGCACCTCGAGGACATCGCCGAAGGCGCCGCGCTCAAACTCGATTTGCCGCCACGCGCGCTCGAATCCTACTTGCGCGAAAATATCGACTATTCGCTCGACGACGAAAATCTCGCCGGCCTCGATCTGTTTTATCGCCTGGCCGCCTCTGCGAAATTGATCCCCGACGAGCGCCCGATCGAATTCGCCGCCGCGCCAGCATCGATCGCGCGCGCCGCGCGCTAAGAATATCAGGGGAATTTTCGCAGTAAGGAAGACAAGAAGCAGCCTATGGGAATTTCGTCACAAGAAGCGCTCGATCTTTTCCGCTCCGACGACCTGATCGGCATCGGCATGGCGGCCATGGAAGTGCGCCGCAAAAAAACCGATCCGCGCGTGGCCACCTACCAGATCGACCGCAATATCAACTACACGAATTTTTGCACCGAGTATTGCTCCTTCTGCGCCTTCTATCGGCCTCTGGGCTCCCGCGAAGGCTATCTGCTCTCCTTCGAGTCCATCTACAAAAAAATCGAAGAGATGATCGAGCTCGGCGGCACCGGAATTCTGCTTCAAGGCGGCCTGCATCCCGATCTGCGCATCGAGTATTACGAAAATCTGCTGCGCTCGCTCAAAGAGCGTTTTCCGCGCGTTCATCTGCACTGTTTTTCCGCGCCCGAAATCCTCTGCATCGCCGAAGTCTCCGGCCTTTCCGTGCGCGATACCATCGCGCGCCTGATCGCCGCCGGCCTTGATTCCATTCCCGGCGGCGGCGCCGAAATTCTGGACAACGAAATTCGCGCGCGCATCTCGCGCCTCAAATGCACCGTCGATGAATGGGTGGATATGCATCGCGTCGCCCACTCGCTCGGCCTGCGCACCACCGCCACCATGATGTTCGGCTGCGGCGAAGAATATCGCCATCGCGTGAATCATCTTGAAACCGTGCGCCGCATTCAGGAAGAAACCGGCGGCTTCACCGCCTTTATCCCCTGGATGTTCGCGCCCGAGAACACGCCGCTCGGCAAAAAAGTGCCCGAAGCCACTGCGTTCGATTATCTGAAGACTCTGGCCATCAGCCGCCTTTATCTCGACAACATCGATCACATTCAATCCAGTTGGCTCACGCCCGGAATCAAGATCTGCCAGCTCGGACTGCAGTTCGGCGCCGACGACATCGGCAGTATTCTGATCGAGGAAAATGTCGTCTTCGCCGCAGGCGTGCGCAACCGCACCAACGAAACCGAGCTTCGCCGCATCATTTTTGACGCCGGCTACACCCCCGCGCAGCGCGACACGCTCTATCGCTCATACGCTTTGAAATCTTAGCTTTTCTTGCGGTCTTGGTTTTGATTTAAGCCGTAACGCTCTTTGAAAACTTATCTGAGTTCCTGGCGGGCCTCAAAAAGCTCGCAGTACAAGCTCTAGCCGGGTTTTGTGCGGCGAATCGGCTCGATGGTCACGATCACTTCGTCGCCTTCAACCAGATCCAGCGGCATCACCGGCACCAGCGTGCCGCCCGCGTACCGCGCGCGCGTGCGAATCGGCCGCGCGATCGGCGCTGGCGCGGCGTTTCGCCCCGCGGTGTTGTCGAGCGCCGCATTCGCCACCGCGTCGGCGTCGGCGTTGCGTTCGCGCGGAATGTGTTCGAGCGCGAAATATTCGAGCGTCTTCGCGGCTTTCTGCGCGCGCTCATGCAGCGGCCGCAAATCGGCGCTGCGCACTTTGTAGTGGCCCTGCATCTGCCGCACCAGCAGCTCGGAATCGCTCTCGACGCGCAGTCTGCGAATTTCGCGCGCCGCCGCCGCATCGAGCGCCGCGATCAGTCCGAAGTATTCGGCCACGTTGTTGGTCGCGCGACCGATGTACTTGCCGAACGATTCGATGCGCGCGCCGTCCGGTCCGCGCAACACCACGGCGTACGCCGCCGGCCCCGGATTACCGCGCGCCGCGCCGTCAATCTGCGCGACGTGCACCGGCCCTATGGGCGCGCTCGCGGCCGGCTCGTGAAACAGCCGCCCCGCGTTTTTTGTGAACCGTTTCATGCGGGAAAATTGCGGAGCAGGCAGGTCGCGGCCAAGCAAAAATTGGCAGCAAGGGCTTGGGCTGGCGAGACGCGACTAATCTTCACGGCGCTCCGCGCTTTGCGATCCAGCGCCCGGAGCGGAAGCGGCCGCAGCGGCTCCGGCCGAGTCGGCAAGCCAGAGAATGCGCGTGCAAGTCTCGCAATGGAAAATGTCGTCTGATCCCGCGCGACCCAGATCCTGCACCACGTGCGGAAGAATGCGCACGCCGCACTGCCCGCAACTTTCGTGGCGCACTTCGGCGAGGCCAATTCCGTGGCGGCGAATTGCGATTTTCTGGTAGTCCTCGAGTAAATCCTCGGGGACGCCTTGCGCGGCTTCATCGTAGCGCGCTTGCGCCGCGGCGAGTTCGCGTTCGACGGCGGCTTTTTCGGCTTCGATCGCGCGCCGCTCGGCAGCAGTGGCGGCTTCGGCTTCGGCCAGTGCGCGGACGGCCGCGGGAACGCGGCGCTCGAATTCTTCGCCGGCCATCATGCGCTCGAGCAAGCGGTCTTCGGCGCGAGCCATTTCGGCTTCGGCGTTCTGGATTTCGTGCTGGAGGGCTTTGAATGCTTCGTTGGTCTTAACCTGGAAACTTTGATCGCGATACTTTCGCGCGCTTTCTTTCCACTGCTCGACGTCCAGCTCGAATTTCTTGCGGTCTTTTTGGCTCCCGAGCAGGGTTTCCTTGGCCGTGGCTAGATCATGGCGCGCGCTCTCCAGACGCGCATCCACCTCGGCGAATCGGCGAGGAAATTCCGCCAGCCGCGCGCGCAGTTGGTTCAGGCTCAGGTCGACGGCCTGCAACTCGGAAAGATGCTTCAGGGCCGGATTCATCCGACGGGTATCTTAACACACGCCTTCGTCCGTACTTCTTAGCGCGGCGGATGGCCTAACTTGGAGCCTTTGCGGATCCCTAATCGCCGGTGTGAACTTCCATGGTCTGGTCGACCCACATCGAGGGATAGTGCAGAGGAATCGCCGCAGGCTGTCCCATCGGAGGCGGAGGAGGTGGCGGAGCCGTGTAAGTCGCGGTCACCGTAAATCCGGCCCCGGAAGTTGCGACCGAATAGGTATAGCCGTCGCGGCCGGAGCGCTGCATGGTGAGTGCGCCGGTTGAAGTGAGCTCGTCGAGAGAAGCGTAGCTGCCATTCTGCGCGTCGTAGGTGCGCTCGGCCTGCGCGATCGCCAACAGGTCCATCTGCACGCCTGTGAGCGAAATGTTCTGCACCACGGTAGTGCCCGGCGCCGGCGCCGCGGATTTGAGGTAGTAATAATAGATGCCCAGGGCGATCACGGCGACGACGAGAGTTGAGATCATTGAGCGCATGGCACCTTTAATTATAAGACTGTCGGAGCCAGACGCTGGTGCATCGAGCATGGCGTGTGCTCATCTTGTCGACAGGGAGGGCCAACGCGGGAGGAGGCCGGCTGAGCGAAGCGAGGCAGCTCAGCGTACGATGGCTCATCGTTCCTAAACTAGATTCCGATATGATCGGAGTGGCCGATACGGGACAGCATTTCTTTGGGGGCGTTGACACTTGACATCAAGTCCGGTAACAAAGCGTAGGGGTTATCTCAAAAAATCCTGGGAGAAGACGTTATGAACACGCGTTCGCCCTTGGGGGCGGTGGTGGTCGCAGTGTTGACATTGGCGATGGCGTTTCCGCCGTCGGGAGTGGCGCAGGCGCCGGCGGCTGATCACGCCGGACAAATTGCGCGCGTGATTCCGTCGGTGGACATCGCGCGCGGCTCGCAGCAAATGACAGCGGAAGTGAAGACTCCGGTGGACTGGGGCGACGTGGTGAAGACGGAGCCGGACGGGCGCGCGCGCGTCGGTCTGGACGACGGTTCGGTGTTGAACGTGGGCGCGGATTCGACGATGGAGATCACCCAGCACAATTCCGCGCAGCAGCAGACACAGATCGATCTGACTTACGGACGAGTGCGCGCGCAGGTAGTGAAATTCACGCGGCCCAATGCGAAGTTCGAGGTGCACACGGCGGTCGGAGTCGCGGGCGTCGTCGGCGGCGATGTGTACGTATTCTTTGAAAACGACATGATGAGCGTGATCGACTTCGAGGGGCTGGTTCACTTCTGCAACACTACGGGCGCGTGCGTGGACCTGGTGGCCGGGCAGTTTTCGATGATCCGCCTCGACCATAATCCGGATGCAGCGTCGCAAGCTTCGCCCGATGAATTAGCCGAAGCTATTGCCGGTACATCGGTCGACTATGTGGGCGGAAACGGGCCGCCGCCACCGCTGCATCATATAGGTTTCGGCGAAGCGTTCGGCTTGACGATGCTTGTGGTGATTCCGCTGGTGGTGGTATCCATCGCGCTGCACGGCAAAGCTGCGCCCGGGCCGACTAACGGGCCAACGTGCGTGCCGGTCTACCCGTTAACAGCCTGCTGAGAATTGCGCGGCTGGCCGGCAGATTGCCGCTAGGGCGCGCGACGCCAGCGACTTCCGGCGGACACGCGTAGATTTGCCGGGGATTTCGCCGCAAGGAACGGTAAGGTCCGCCCGGGCTGCTTTTTCGGGGGCGGCAGCATCCAAATGTGTTGCGGTGCGTCTATTGTGTCTGTGGGGCCGAACCGCCGGCTGACGACGAAAATATATCCGTGAAAAATCGATCTCTCGCTCTTCCTCTTATTGTTGTCGCGTTTTTGTTTCTTGCGTCGTCGGGCGCGCCGGCCGCTCGCGGCCAGACGCCCGCGCCTTCCCCCACGCCGGCGACCTCCGCCATGGCAGAGCCTGCGGCGCGGCCCGCGCAACTGCAGATCGTGACGCGCACGCTCGACAACGGATTGCGCCTGGTGATGGTCGAGAATCACAACGCGCCGGTGATCAGCTTGCAGATGTGGTATCACGTGGGTTCAAAGGATGAACGGCCGGGACACACGGGATTCGCGCATTTGTTCGAGCACCTGATGTTTCAAGGCTCCACGCACGTGGAGCCCGAGCAACACACGCGGGTGATCGAAGCGCTGGGGGGCGAATCGGACGCGTTCACACAGGACGACGTTACGGTGTTTTACGAAACGTTTCCGAGCAACGCGCTCGCGCGCGTGATGTGGCTTGAAGCGGATCGCATGGGCGGATTGAAGATCACGGAGGAACATTTCGAGTCCGAGCGCCAAGTGGTGGAAGAAGAGCGGCGTCTGCGCGTGGACAACCGGCCCTACGGCCGAGTGATCGAAGATCTTTACGCCGCGGCGTTCACCGTACATCCTTACAAACACACAACGATCGGCAGCATGGCGGATCTGGACAAGGCCACGCTGCCGGACGTTCAAGAGTTCTTCAACACCTACTATCGTCCTGACAACTGCACGATGATTCTGGTGGGCGATTTTTCCGCGGACAACGCGGTGGCCATGGCCGAGAAATATTTCGGCGGCATTCCAAAGCCGTCGACGCCGATTCCGCGCGTGACCGTGGTCGAGCCGCCGCAGACGGCGGAGCGGCGCCTCGAGAAAACCTATCCGAATTCGCCGCTTCCTGCGTTCGTCTACGGCTACAAGATGCCGGCGGAATATTCGCCCGATTCGTACGCGCTCGATCTGGTTTCCAATCTTTTGGCGAGCGGTGAGAGCAGTTGGCTCTATCGCAAACTCGTATATGAGGATCGCATCGCCGTGGAAGTGGACGGCGGCGGAAATTTCACCGAGGACCCGAACCTGTTTTTCGTGGTCGCGGTGATGAATCAGGGGCACACGAACGCCGAGGGAGAAAAAGAGACGCAAGCCGTGCTCGAGCAGATCAAGGCGGCGCCACTCGATACGCATGACCTGGAAAAAGCCAAGAACCAGCAGACCGCGGCATTCATACTTGGCCGCGAAAGCGACGAGGAAGTGGCCTCGGCGCTAGGTCCTTACGCCGTGATCGGGCGCGATCCTGGTTTGTATAACACCGATCTCGAGCGGTATTTGAGCGTGACCCCGGAAGATATCGAGCGCGTGGCGAAAGAATATTTCGTGCCGGAACGCGCGACGCTCTTGGAAGTGGAAGTGCCGAGCGCGCCGCAAACTGGGAACTGAGGAGATTCTGGGATTGAGATTGATTTTGTATCGCAGACTCGGCGTGTGTATGGCGCTTGCGGGCGTGATCGCGTTGGGCGCTGTGCGAATCGCGGCACAACAAAGCACCGCGGGACAACAGAGCGCCGCAGGACAGGCGCCCGCCGCGCCCGCGCCAACAGCGCAATTGGTGCCGGATATGCCGCCACTCGCGCCGCCGCACGCGTTTGTATTTCCCAAGGTCGCCACAAAAACATTTGAGAACGGCTTGCGCGTGTTCGTGGCTTCGGATCCAGATCCCGATCATGCGCAACCCTCGGTGAGCATCGAATTGCTGTTGCCCGACGCGGGCACGGCCTCCGATCCCACCGGCAAGCCTGGAGTTGCGGATATGACGGCCAGCTTGCTGACGGAAGGTACGGAGAAGCGCTCTGCGCAGGACATCGCCAGCGCCATCGATTTCGTGGGTGGGACGCTCGAAGCCGACGCTTCCGAAGACTGCACGACGGTGGAAGCGAGCGTGGTGAAGAAAGATTTCGACGAGGCGATGGACTTGTTGTCAGACGTAACGCTGCACGCGAGCTTCGCCGCGCCCGAACTCGAGCGGCGCAGGGAGCAGGCGCTCTCCGATCTCTCGATGTCTTATGACGACACCGAATATCTGGCCTCGACGACGTTTCGCCGCGTGGTATTCGGCGGAAATCCCTATGGAATGCCGGGCGAGGGCACGCCGGCGACTGTGCGCGGACTTACGCGCGACGATATTGTGGCATTCCGCGACAAACACTACTTTCCGAAGGGCGCGCTTCTGGCGTTTGCGGGCGACATAACGCCGGAAGAAGCGTTCGCGGCGACGGAAAAATATCTAGGATCGTGGACGAACCCGACCGCGGCCGCAGCGGCTCCTGCGGCGACGTCCGCTGATTCGGGAAGCGGCGCGGCTCGCCCGAAGGGTTTGCGGGTTTTTCTGGTGGACAAGCCCGACGCGGTGCAGACACAGATTCGCATTGGGCGGCCCGGAATCGCGCGCGGCAATCCGGACTATCTTGCGTTGCAGGTAACCAATCAAATTTTTGGAGGCTCTTACAACGCGCGGCTGAACACGGCGGTGCGCCTGAAAAAGGGACTGACGTACGACGCTTCCTCGGCCTTCCCGAGCTACCGGACGGCCGGGGATTTTCAAGTGACCACGTTTACGCGGACCGACGAAACTGTTCCGGCGACACAGTTGGTGTTGGACGAACTGCGCAAAATGTCGTCGGGCGAGGTGACGCCGGACGAACTGGGCGTGGCCCGGGATTTTCTGGCCGGCGTTTTCCCGCTGCATGCGGAAACACCTTCGGACGTGGCCGACCGCGTACTGGGCGCGGCGTTCTACGGATTGCCGGCGGATTATCTGGACACGTATCAGGAGCGCATTCGCGCGGTGACGGCCGACGATGTGAAAAGGATGGCGCAAAAATATCTCGACCCGCAGGACCTGGATGTGGTTTTTGTAGGCAACGTAGCGGGGTTCCGCGACGCCATCGCGAAGATGTTGCCAGGCGCGAGCATCGTCGAGATTCCGGCCGAAGACGTGGATTTTCTTTCGCCGAGTTTACGCCGCCCGCCAGCGCAATCATCCGCAACGCCGGCGGGAGCAGCGGGCGCGATCGCTCCAGCGAGCGCGCCGCACAATTGAATGAGTTCGCGCGCGAGCCCAACGCATCCGGATTGCAACCGCGGAACAGACAAATTTGAGATTGACGAGCGAGCCGCATACACTGGTTATCTGAACTGTTATGACATCTCGCAAAACCTGGTCAGTTGAGGGAGTCCCTTGTTGAAACTTTGCCTGAAGACAATTTCATCCGCACTTCTCTATTCGCTATGCGCATTGCTACTTTCGCCGGGTGTAGCGCTTGCCGGCGGAACGGCCCCGAATCGCAGCGCCAAATTGCAAGGCGCCGCCACGCCGCAGGCCGCACCGGCGCCGGCCATTGCGGCGATGAGCGAAGAGCTCGCTCGGGAAATGCCCATTTTGAGCCAGGCCGATCCGCCAGCGTATTTCATCCGCTACACACTGACCTCGAGCGACCGGATGGAAGTTTCGGGATCGAACGGGGCGCTGCTTTCAAGCGATCACAATCTTTCCCGGTGGCTTGAAGCGCAAGTGCGCGTAGGGAGCTACACGCTGGACAACACGCATCAGGTGGGCAACGCGCCGCCAGCGGAGCCCGCGAGCTACGGAAGATCGGCGCCTGTGGAGAACGATCCCGCGGTGCTGAAGCGCGAGGTGTGGGCCGAGACGCAGAAGCAATACCGCTCCGCCGCCGAATCGTTCATCAAGATCGAGACCAGCAAGGAAGTGCAAGCCCAGGCGGCCGAAGGCGCGGCGCCGGATTTTTCGCACGAAGATGCGCACGTTTCTTACGGGCCGGAGGTTGCGCTGCAATTCGACCGCACGCCGTGGGAAGCCAAAGTGCGGCTGTACACCAAGACGTTTCGAGAATCGCCGCAGATTTTGAATTCGATCGCGACGTTTACGGCCGATGCTGAAAACGAATACCAAGTTTCAAGCGAAGGCAGCCGGTTGCAGTTCGGAAATATCCGTTATCGTCTGGAGTTGTTCATTCAAGGAAAGGCGCCGGACGGGATGGACATCGATCGCTACTACAATTTCGATTGGACCGATCCTGCCGAGGCGCCGAGCGACGCGACAGTGCTGGCCGAGTGCGCGGCGCTGCGCAAGGAGCTGGAAGCGCTGGTGGTGGCGCCACTGGTGGAACCGTTTGAAGGGCCCGCGCTTCTTACCGGACGAGCCGCCGCGGTTTATTTCCACGAAGTGTTCGGCCATCGCGACGAAGGGTTTCGCCAAAAGGATGTAAACGAAGGCCAAACGTTCGCGAAAATGGTCGGCCAGCCTCTGCTGCCGGATTTCATTTCCATCTACGACGACCCCACGACGCATCGAATCGGCTCGACCGTGCTGTTGGGAGATTATCCGTTCGACGACGAAGGAGTTCCTTCCGAACGAGTGACGCTGGTGGATCACGGCGTGCTGAAGAACTTCGAGATGTCGCGCCAGCCGATATTGGGTTTTCTGCACTCGAACGGACACGGACGGCGGCAGATCGGCTATCAGCCGGTTTCGCGGCAAGGCAACCTGATCGTGGAGAGCAGCCACGCGGTGTCGAACGTGGAATTGCGCCGGATGTTTATCGACGAGATTCGCAAGCAAGGCAAACCCTTCGGTCTTTTGATCGACGACATCGAGGGCGGATTCACGATGACGGGGCGCGGCCAACCACAGGCATTTCAGGTGACGCCGCTGGTGGTTTACAAAGTGTTCGCGGACGGCCGGCCGGACGAGATGGTGCGCGGCGTGGACATCGTGGGAACGCCGCTGACTTCGCTCACGAAAATCAAGGCCACCGGCGACACGCCGGAGGTCTTCAACGGATATTGCGGCGCGGAATCGGGCTCGATTCCGGTGGCCGCGGTATCGCCGGCGATCCTGATCTCCGAATTGGAAGTGCAAAAGAAAGAAACGGCCACGGACCGCCCGCCGATTTTGCCTCCGCCGGCGCACGACCCGGAAGCAAAGGGAGGCCAGCGATGAGAGGCTCGATGCGTTCGATCCAAGTAACGGCGGCGGTTTGCGCGCTGTTTTTTCTGGGCGCTTCCGGAAGGACGCTGCGCGCGGCGCCGGTGCATAAGGCGGTTCCAGCGCGAAAGACCGCGGCACCGGCGGCGCAGAAGCCAGCGCCGCCAGATCTGGTTGACCACACGCTCGATTCCATGCGCGATGAGATGGCGCGCTCGCGCGCGCGCCTGGCCATTTCGATCTCCGATGGAACACCGCCGGTCAAGCCCTACTACATCGAATACCGCTTGCTCGATGTGGACGAGCGAACGATTACGGCGGAGTTTGGCGCATTAATTTCTTCCACTTCGACACGCAATCGCTTGATGAGCGTGGACGTGCGCGTGGGGAATTATCAGGTGGACAGCTCGAACTTCATCGGCAGCGAAGGATTCAGCGGCTTCCTGGGGTCGACCGGCGAAGTGGGCATCGATCACGATTACGATTCGCTGCGCGAAGATTTGTGGCTGGCCACCGATCAGGCTTACAAAGAGGCGCTCGAGGATCTTTCCAAGAAGCAGGCGTTTTTGAATCGTCTGGCGAACGCGCCGACCATCGCGGATTTTTCGCAGGAGCCCACGACCAACGACGTGGAGCCGCTCGAGCAGCCGGATTGGACCACGCGCGACTGGGAAGCGGAGGCTAAGAGCGCGTCCGCGGCGCTGCGCGCGTTCCCACAGATTTACGGCTCACGCGTAACCTACCGGCTGATCTTCACCACGACGTACTTGATGACCAGCGAAGGAACCGTGATGCGCACAAACCGATCGCTTGCGGCGATTGAGGCGAGCATGACGGGCGAAGCCGACGACGGCACGGGCGTGCACAACTTCTACGCCACCTACGCCAACACCGCCGGCGAATTGCCGACGGCGGACGCGGTGCACGACGCGCTGCTGAAGGCTGCGCAGCAACTTGTCGCGCTGCGCGATGCGCCCCCGATGCCGGATTACGAAGGGCCGATCCTTTTCGATGACACAGCTTCGGGTTCGCTGCTGGCGCAGGTACTCGGGCCATCGCTTTCCGGGGCGCGCGGGCCGGTTTCGATGGTGCCCGCGTACGACGAAATGATGGAGCGGCTGGGCGGCATAGGCGATTGGACTGGAAGGCCTGGATCGCGCGTGCTGCCGGCGAGCGTGACTCTGGTGGACGACCCGACCGCGAAACAGTGGAACGGACAGGATCTGATCGGCGCGTACGACGTGGACGAAGAGGGTGTGAAGGCCCAAAAGGTCACGGTGGTGGACGACGGGATTCTGCGGCAACTATTGATGTCGCGGCGGCCTGGTCCGGATTTCGATCACTCGAACGGGCACGGGCGGTCTACATTTCTGGGCGATCCGCGGCCGATGCTGAGCAATTTATTTTTCTCCTCGAGCGACGGGACGCCGGCGGCGGAGCTGAAGCAGAAATTTCTGGATGCCTGCAAACAGGATGGGCAGAGCTGGTGCCTCGAAGTGCGGCGAATGGACAATCCGGTGCTGGCGATTGGCGAGCAGGACGATATGTCAGACCTGATCGCACTTGCGGCGTCGGGCGCAGCCACGGGCGACCGGATGCCGTTGCTGGTGTATCGCGTGTACGTCTCCGATGGACACGAAGAGTTGATGCGTGGCGCGCGACTGACGGGACTAACGATCAAAGCGCTGCGAAATCTCGAGGGAATCGGGAGCGACCCGGCGCTGTTTTCGTTTGCGCAGAACCAGATCGAAGGGTTCAGCGGCACGGCGCTGGCGGCGTTTGGCAGCGCCGATGGCGGCGTGCCCAGCGCGGTGATCGCGCCTTCGCTGCTCTTCGACGACGTGGAAGTGCACGGGCCGCGCGGCGAGCCCGAACGCATGCCATTGGTGCCTCCACCGCCGATCGACTGAGCGCTTCGCCCGCCAGGAGCGGGCGAGTGTTCGCGATCGATCTTCGGGAAGCTGCTGCGCCCGTCCCTCCGCCCATGGCGGTGCCGACGGGCGCAGCCATTTCAACCGATTCTTCCGAGCGTATAATCAACGCGCATGAGCAGCGCCGACGAATTTTTCGACAATTTACGGCGGCAGACGGTAGTGGGGCATTCCGCCAAGCAGAAGGCGGCGCTGGGCTCGGTGGGCTCGGCGTTGGTGCTGGTGTCGATCAAGATTGTGCTGTCGGTGATGACGCACAGTTTGGGAGTTCTCTCCGAAGCGCTGCACTCGTGCCTTGATCTGATCGCCGCGATTCTCACCTATCTATCCGTGCGCGTCTCGGATCTGCCGGCCGATTCGAGCCATCTTTACGGGCACGGCAAAGTCGAAAATTTTTCGGCGTTCGTCGAAACTGGCTTGCTGCTGCTGACAGCCGTGTACGTGATCTACGAAGCGTTTCGCCGCCTGTTCTTCCAGCACGTGGAAATCGAGCCGAGCCTTCTGGCGATCGCGGGGCTTGGGGTGGCCGTGGTGGTGGACGTGCTGCGCTCGCGCATGCTGACGCGCGTTGCGAAGCTATATCGAAGCGACGCACTTGAAGCCGACGCGCTGCATTTTTCAACCGACGTGTGGAGCACGCTCGTGGTGATGCTGGGGATGTCGGCGGTATGGCTGGGGCGTTATACGGGAATTAGCTGGCTGCGCTACGCGGACCCCATCGCGGCGCTGGCCGTGGCGGCGGTGATCATCTGGGTGGGATCGCAGCTGGGGCGGCGCACGCTCGACGCGCTGCTCGATGCCGCGCCGGCGGGACTGCAGGAGCGACTGGCGGCGGAAATTGATCGGATCGACGGCGTGCTGGGAACCGAGCGCGTGCGCGTGCGGCGCTCGGGCAACCGCCACTTCGTGGACGTGACCATTGGCGTGCCGCGCACGGCCACGTTCGAGCACGTGCATGAAATAAGCGATTCGGTGGAGCGGCGCGTGGCGGAAATTATTCCCGCCGACGTGATGGTGCACATGGAACCGCGCGCGGCGCGCAACGAACATTTGTTCGACGCCATCCGCGACATCGCCGACCGCCGCAGCTTGCCGATCCACGAACTTTCCGCTCACCAGCTCGATGGGCGGCTGCTGATCGAATTGCATCTGGAGGTCGATGAGGAATCCACGCTGCGCGAAGCGCATCGGCACGCGAGCGAGCTCGAAGAAGAAATCAGCAACCTGCCCGCCGCTTCCCAAAGCGGCCCGGCGCAGGTGATCGTGCACATCGAGCCGCTGGGCACGCACATCCCCGCCGCGGATTCGAGCATGGGCGAAATGAAGGAACTGGCGCGCGCGATCGAAGCGTACATCAACACGCTCATCGGCGAATACCACGAGTTGGTGGACTGCCACGAGGTGCACGCGCGCCGCGTAGAGAACAAAATTCTGGTGGCGTGCCACTGCGCCATGGATGGCAACCTTCCGATCACCGAGATTCACGACGCCACGGCGGCGCTTGAAGACCGCGTGAAAGAAAAATTTCCGCAAATTTTTCGCGTGAGCATTCACCCCGAGCCGGTTGAAGAACGTTGACGAGCGCTGATGCCGCGAATCCCGTGAAATCTTCGTGGTCATATCGCTGGGCGTGGATTGCGGCGATAGCGACGGCGCTCGCGCTGCGGATTCTTTTTGCATTCACGACCAACCCCGCTACGGGCGATGGCCCGATCTATCAGGAACTGGCGAAAAACTGGCCCAGCAGCCGAATCTACGGACTGGTTCTGGGACAGGGCGCGCCAACGCCGGTGGATATCCGCATGCCGGGATATCCATTTTTCCTAGCCACGATCTCGCGTCTATTCGGAGGCGGGCTGCGGCCCCCGATGCTGATTCAGGCATTCGTGGACGTCGGAACGTGTTTGCTGGCGGCGATTTTGGCGGCGTGGCTTGTGCCCGCGGAGTGGCGGAAGCGGACCGCGCTCGCGGCGATGTGGCTGGCCGCAGTGTGCCCGTTCCTTGCGAATTACAGCGCGGTGGTTTTGACCGAAGTGCTGGCCACGTTTTGTACGGCGGCGGCTCTGGTGGCGCTGACGGCGGCGTGCGCGGGAAGTGAGCAATTGACGTGGGGGTCCGCGGCGGACGCGGCGGGGGAGCCTTCGTCGCGCAGCAGGATCAGCGCGTTCCTTCTCAATCGATGGTTCCTCGGTGGACTGGCTGTTGGATTCGGGACGCTGGTTAGACCAGAAACCCCGCTGCTACTGGTTGCGTTGGCATTGCTTCTGATTTGGCGGTGGCGGCGCGTGGCGGATTGGGGGAAGCTCGCGCGCGCGGGCGCGCTGACCGCCGCGGGTCTCGTGTTGCCTTTGATTCCGTGGGTCGCGCGCAACGCGATCACGCTTCACGAGTTTCAACCGTTGGCGCCTCGCTACGCGCAAATGCCCGGCGAATTTGTGCCGAGGGGATTTATGGCGTGGACGCGAACCTGGCTGGTGCGCTACCGCGACGTGTACCTGACGCCGTGGAATCTGGGCGAGCAACCGCTGAATATTTCCGATCTGCCGGCGTCGGCCTTCGATTCCGACGCGGAACGCGCGCGCGTTCAGGAACTCTACGATGAATATGACAACAACTGCTGCGATTTCACACCGGAATGGGACGCGCAATTCGGGGCGCTGGCGCGCGAGCGCGCGGCGCGGCATCCATTGCGGACCTATTTCGAGATTCCGATTGGGCGAGTGTTCACGCTGTGGTTGACGCCGCGCATCGAGCTCTCGAATTATTCCGGCCGGTTGTGGCCGCTGCGGGAGCAGTTTCGTTTGGATCCGGAAGATTTCGGCGTGACCGTTCTGGCGGGCGCGATCGGGATATTCTATGTCGCGCTGGCGATTGCAGGAGTGTGTTGCGCGTTTGCGCGCCGCGCTGAGTGGCCATCATCGCGGCGCTGGGCGATCGGATTCCTGGTTTTATTCTGCGTCGTGCGGACAATTTATTTCACGCGCGTGGAGACGCCCGAGCCGCGATACATGCTCGAATGCTTTCCGGCGGTATTTGCGCTGGGAGCTTTGTTCTTCGCCCGCTCCAAGAAAACCGCAGCGTTGAACTGACCTGGGCCGTGATGGGGCGCTCATCGTTCGCCCGCGTGCCGAACAAGCACTGATGGAATCCTGAGCGACACGCGCGAGTCGTGCGCGCGCCGCGCTTTTTATGTACAATCCGGGCAAAATCAGCTTCCCTCATGACCCTCATTCGCGACCTGTGGAACCCGGCGACACGAAGAAACTTCGCCATCGCGCTGCTACTCGGATTGCTTCTCCGATTATATTTCGTTTTCTACCTGCCGATGTTCGATATCGATACGGTGATGTACGAGGCGCTCGGGCACAACATTGTGCTGCATCACGCGTACGCTTACCTGAAGGGACAGACGTTGGTTCCCACCGATGTGCGCGTGCCGGGTTATCCGTTGTTTATCAGTGTGATCTACATTTTTTTCGGGAATTCGCAGCGCGCCATTCTGGTCGCGCAGGCATTTGTGGATCTGGGAACATGCGTTTTGATCTCGATCCTCGCGGCTTCTCTAGCGCCTGAACGATCGCGAACGCGCGTAGCGATTGCCGCCGTGTGGCTGGCCGCGACGTGTCCGTTCGTCGCCAACTACACTGCCTCGGCGCTGACGGAAGTGCTGGCGACATTATTCAGCGCCGCCGCGCTGTTGGTTCTGGTTTGGGCGGATCAGAGCGAACCCGGGCCAGGCGGCGCGGCGCGCAAACCGGGGAGCTGGCGCCTTTGGTTCTTCGGCGGAGTGATTGTCGGGCTCGGATCGCTGGTGCGGCCCGAGACGCCGATCATGCTCGCGGCGCCCGCGTTGGTGCTGGCCGTGCGGTGGTGCAAACCCTCTGACTGGGCGCGTCTGGTGCGCACCGGACTCTTGCTCGCGGTGGGGTTGTTGACGCCGCTTCTGCCATGGGCCGCGCGCAATTGGATTACGCTTCACGAGGTGCAGTTTCTAACGGCTCGTTACATCGACATGCCGGGTTCCTACATTCCAGTGGGCTTCTATGCATGGACGCATACCTGGATGGTGTCGTACGCGGATGTGGACAACGTGCTGAACCGCTTAGAGCACGAGCCGATCAATATTACGGATTTTCCTTCCTACGCTTTCGATTCAGCGGAAGAACGAACGCGTGTGGAGACGCTTCTGGTGGACCAACATCAGAATTCTTTCGTGTTCTCTCCCGCGGCGGACGCACAATTTGCCGAACTCGCACGCGAGCGCACCGCGCGAGATCCGCTGAGGACCTATGTGAGTGTGCCCCTCCGCCGCGGACTGACGCTTTGGTTTACGCCGCGGACGGAAATGCTGCCGTACGAGGGCCAGTGGTGGCCGCCGATCCGTCCGTGGAGTGAGTACGACATGGACTTTGCAGTCGGCTTGCTGTTTACGATGCTGAATTATTTTTACGCGGGACTGGCGCTAGCCGGCGCATATCTGATGCGAAAGCAGCGCGGAGTCGCGCTACTGGTAGTTTTTATCATCGTGCGCACGGCTTTCATTGCCATCGAGCACTTCACTGTGGAGCCGCGCTTCGTGCTGCCTTGCGTCCCCGCGGTTCTGGCGCTTGCGGCGCTGGTGTGGGCCAGGCGTTCTCCTGGGGAAATGCACAGCGTTTGAGCGGTGGCCGCGACAAAATTGTCGAGCGAAAAAAATCGCGCGTGAAACTGCGCGTGACGGACCAATCGCGCATCCAATGAACATCGCGGTAACTACACCGGGCGCCGCAATGAGGGCCATTGGGACAGTCATGGCGTCTGCCCGCCGGACAAGCTGCGAGAAGGAAATCGTCGGCGCCCGACGGGATGACTCAACTGCCCGGTCGGGGTAAAATCACGCGCTAAAGCTGCTTGGAGGGAGACGCGGGCGGAGCTGGGTCGGACCGCTTGCCTTGATTCTCGGATGGAAACGCACAGGCCCATATTTTACGACGAACAACGGCGCCGCTGGCGGCGGCTCCGGTGGGCACTCGAGGTCACGGCGCTGGTCTTGGTGCTGGTGCTGATGGTGTTTACGGTGAGCGTGCTTCACCGCATGACTTTGCCGGGAGAGATGCAGCAACTCGCCGAACGGCCCGGGCTCCGGCCCTTTCTGAGCGCGCAAGCCAGGCCGCGGGCGCCGGCAAGGCGCGCCGGGCTGCGGCGCCGCGTAAATGCCCTGGGCTCCACGACTCCGCCGGCGAGCTACGATCCGCTGCGCGCAGCGTTTTACGTGTCGTACGATCCAACCAGTCTAGCCTCGCTGCAGCGACATTATCGCGATATCGACGTTCTGATCCCGGACACGCTGTACACCGACACGGCCGACGGTAAACTGAACAAGCAAACCGATCCGAAACTGACGGAGTGGATGCACAGCTCCGGGATCGAAATCCCGATTATGCCGCTGGTGCAGGATACCAACGGGACAATGTGGGACGTGCCGGGGACGATCGCCATGCTTCGGAATCCCGTCGCGCGGCAAAGTCTGGTGCACCAATTGGTTCAATACGTTGTGGACCAGAACGACCCGGGCCTGGTGGCGGATTTTGAGGAGATTCCCCCGGCGAGCCAGAAAGATTTCTCAAATTTCATCGGCGAACTCTCGGCCGATCTGCACGGCGCAGGGCTCAAGTTGATGGTCGCGTTGCCGGCGGGGGATTGGGACTACGACTACGCCGGAATTGCGAAAATGTCGGACGCCATCATCGTGATGGATTACGACCAGTATTCGCAGGATACGGAGTCAGGACCGATCGCCGCGCAAGATTGGTACGTGGATCGTTTGCAGGCGATCCTGAAGCTCGTGCCCGCGCAGAAAATTGTCGCCGGCGTGGCCAACTACGCGTACGACTGGACCGAACCCACCGGAAAAGCCAAGAGGCAACCCGCGACGATCGAAACCTACCAAGGCGCGGTGGTGACCTCTTCGGAATCCGACGCGACGATCGACTTCGATTCCGACGCGCTCAATCCGCACTTTTCCTATTACGACGAGCACAATCAGGTGCACAACGTCTGGATGCTCGACGGCGTGACGGCTTACAACGAGCTGCGCGCCGCGGAGCGGCTAGGCGTCCAGGGCACGGCACTGTGGAGACTCGGTTCCGAAGACGGATCGCTGTGGACGATCTGGGATGTGACGCGGCCGGACGATGCGGCGCGCGCGCGTCTGGACGACATACCGTACGGATTCGACCTGATCCTCGAAGGGGAAGGCGATATCTGGAACCAGATCAACACGCCGCAACAAGGCAGCCGATCGTTCGATTTCGATCCAACGTCGAACCTGATCACCGACGAACACTACGATGTGCTTCCGATGCCTTACCGCATTTTTCAGGTCGGCGCGAAGCCGAAAGAAATCGCGCTCAGTTTTGACGACGGGCCGGATCCCGTCAACACGCCCAAGATTCTCGACATTCTGAAAGCAAAGCACGCGCCGGCAACGTTTTTTGTGATTGGCGTGGAGGCGAACAATGCGCTGGACTTACTAAAACGCGAATATAGCGAGGGCCACGAAATCGGCAATCACACCTACACGCACCCGGCTTTCACGCCGAACCTTTCGGCTACGCAGATAAAATTGGAATTGAATTTGAACGAACGGCTGCTGGCGAGCACGCTGGGAATCAAGACGCAACTTTTCCGTCCGCCTTACGGCATCGACCACCAGCCAGAAACCGCGGACGAAGTGGAGATGCTGCCGATTCCGCTTTCGATGGGCTACATGCTTGTGGGCGCACAGATCGATCCGCACGATTGGGGCGAAGCGGGCGGGATCGCTCCGCCACCGGCGCAAACCATCGTGGATCGCGTGATGGAGCAGACGCGCGCCGGCCTCGGGAACATCGTGTTGCTGCACGACGGCGGCGGGGACCGCAGCCACACCATCGCGGCGCTGCCGACGATCATCGACCAACTGCGCGCGGCGGGATACGAATTGGTGCCGGTGTCGGAACTGGTTGACGAAACGCGCGCCGAAGCCATGCCGCAATTGAATTTCAGGGAGCGCCTGGTGGCGCGCACGGACGGACTGATTTTCACGCTGTTCGAGTATTTGCGCGACGGCATCGCGTTCATATTCGTGCTGGGGATTTTCCTGGTCAGCTTGCGCGCGCTGATCATCGGCCTGCTGGCGTTGATTGAGAAACTGCGGCCCACGCCGCCGGAGCAACCGGGCTACGCACCGCCGGTGAGCGTGCTGATTCCCGCGTACAACGAAGAATCCGTGATTGTCGGGACAGTGCGTTCGGCGCTGGCGAACGATTATTCGCCGCTCGAAGTGATCGTCATCGATGACGGCTCGTCGGACCTCACCGGCGAATTGCTCGATCGCAATTTCCTGGCCGACTCGCGCGTGCGCATCATTCACCAGCCGAACAGCGGCAAGCCGGCCGCGCTGCGCCGGGCGCTCTCAGAGGCCACAAGCGAAGTGATCGTGACCATCGACGCCGATACGCACATCGAGCCAGACGCAGTGCGCCACCTCGTGCGCCATTTCGCCAATCTGCGCGTGGGAGCAGTGGCCGGCAACGTGAAAGTGGGCAATCGCGATCGCTGGATCACGCGCTGGCAAGCGCTCGAATACGTGACGAGCCAGAACCTCGAAAAGCGCGCATTCGATCTGCTCAATTGCATCCCCGTGGTTCCGGGAGCGCTGAGCGCATGGCGCACCGAAGCGATTCGCGCGGCGGGAGGCTTCACCGCCGATACCGTGGCCGAAGATACGGATTTGACCATCGCCATACGCCGCTCGGGCTGGGCGATTCTTTACGACGAAGACGCGATCGGTTGGACCGAAGCGCCGGAGACGCCGGGGCAATTGGTGAGGCAGAGATTCCGTTGGACGTTCGGCACGCTGCAATCTTTCTGGAAACATCGCGATACGCTGGGGCGCTGGCGCTACGGCACGCTGGGCTTCGTGGCTCTGCCGAATATTTTCCTGTTCCAACTTTTGTTGCCGCTGTTTTCTCCGATCATCGATCTGCTGTTTATCGGCTCGCTGGTTTTTTGGGGACTGGCGCAATTCCACTTCACCAAACTGCCGCCGCTTTGGACTACGGCCGACGTGGAGCTCTCGCTGCTATTTTTCGGGGGCTTCATGTTGATCGACCTGCTGACGTGCGTGATCGCGTTTGCGCTGGAAAAGCGCGAGGATTGGTCGCTGCTGTGGCCGGTGCTACTGCAACGCTTCTACTACCGGCAGATGATGTACGTGGTGCTGTTCCGCGCGGTGATGGGAGCGGTGAAGGGGAGATCGGTGGGTTGGCGCGGCGTCGAGGCCGAAGTGGAAGCGCCGAGGCCGACGACGATGGCGCCAGCCTGAGTTTGCAGTTGCGCGCCCGCTATTTGCGGCGCGTAAGCGGAGCGTTACACCCAGGAGAATCTCGATGTCTTCCGCAACGTTCTCGACGATGCCGCGAACTATGCCGGACCCCGCGCAACAGATGACGCTGCTCTTCAAATATAACCAGTGGGCGAATCGGCGGACCCTGGGCGCGTGCGAAGCACTCACGAGCGAACAATTCACGCGCGCGATGGGTTCGAGCTTTTCCTCTGTGCGCGACACGCTGGCGCACATTTATGGCGCGGAGTGGGTGTGGCTCGAGCGTTTCCACGGGCGCTCGCCCATGGCCTTGCCGACGGGAACGGATTTTCCGGATTGGGCCGCGGTACGCTCGCGGCTGGAAGAAATGGACAACGCGCTTTTGGAATATGTCGCGGGACTTCGCGCGGGCGATCTCGATCGCGTGATCGAGTTCAGCACGTTCGCCGGAAAGGCGAGCTCGGGCCCGCTGTGGTCGATGCTGCAGCACCTGGCCAATCACGGCACGTACCACAGGGGACAAATCACCACGATGCTGCGTCAATTGGGCACGAAACCGGCGGGGACCGATCTAATTGGGTTTTATCGCGAATTGGCCGCGAGCGCGCCGGCCTAAACGCATCGCGAGACTTCGCGGCTCAAGACCACACCTCAGGCGCTCGCGCTCGCCTTCGCCTGCAAGGAGCGGACAGCTTCAAGAACATCGGCGGCGTGACCTTTGGCGGGCGCCGTCTCCCACACTTTCGCGATTTTTCCATCGGGGCCGATCAGAACCGAGCTGCGCACGATGCCCAGAAAACTTTTGCCCAGAAATTTTTTCATCCGGCGCGCGCCGTAGCTTTCGATCACCTGAAAATCCGGGTCGCACAGCAGCGTGAAGTTCAGGCGTTCCTTTTTCTTGAAGCGCGCCTGCGCCTCGACCTGATCGGCGCTGCAACCGAGCACAACCGCGCCCAATTTCTCGAACTCCTTCTGCGCGTCGCGAAATTCAACTGCTTCGCACGTGCATCCCGACGTGCCGGCCTTCGGATAAAAATACAAAACAGCGAAACGGCCGCGGAGATCCGCGAGCGAAACCGGGCGGCCGTCATCGCAGGGCACGCTGAAATCGGGAGCGGGATCGCCGACCTTTACCACCTTGAGCCTCCTCGAACGCGACCTACACTCTTTCCTAGACTGCGGTCTCGAAATCTTTTCAAGCTCTTACGCGAGCAAGCGCCGCAATGTTTCCTGAACGACCTGTGGATTCGCTTGGCCGCGCGAGGCGCGCATCACCTGGCCTACGAAAAAATTGAAGACTCCCTGGTTACCCGCGCGGAGCTTCGCGGCATTGTCGGGACTGGCGGCGAGCGCTTCCCGGCAAAGCCGTTCGATTTCGGACGAGTCGTCGATCCTTTCAAAACCTTCGGCCGCGACGATTTCCGCGGCGCTGCGGCCGCTGCCAAACATTTTTGGCAGGATTTTTTTTCCCATGGCCGCGGTGATCTTGCCATCTTCGATCATTTTGAGCAGGGCCGCGAGTTCGGCGGGCGCAACGGGGAATTCGGCGCCAGCCGTATCGGTTGACGCGGCTTGATTCCGTTGGCGTAGCAGTTCGGTCTGAATCCACGCGGCGGCCAAGCGCGGGGGTGCGCCGGCGCGGGTGGTCTCTTCGTAATAATCCGCCAGCTCGCGCGTGTCGGTGAGCACGCCGGCGTCGTACGGCGTGATGCCGTACGCAGCGACGAAGCGCGCGCGGCGCGCGGCCGGGAGTTCCGGCATGTTCGCCGCGATTTCCGCAAGTTGCGCGGCGGAGACGCGCACGGGCAGCAAATCTGGATCGGGGAAATAACGGTAATCGTGGGCGAATTCCTTCGAGCGCATGGGCTCGGTGCGTCCGGCCGGGACGTTCCACAATCGCGTTTCCTGCGCGATCCGTTCGCCGGCTTCGAGCGCGCCGATTTGCCTGGTGATTTCGTATTCGAGCGCGCGTTGCAGATACCGGAATGAATTCAGATTTTTCACTTCGGCCTTGGTGCCGAGTTTGGTTTCGCCGCGCCGGCGCACGCTGACGTTGGCGTCGCAGCGCAGAGAACCCTTTTCCATGTCGCAATCGCTGACTCCGGCGTACTGCAGAACTTGCTTGAGCGTCGTGAGATAGGCATAGGCCGCCGCGGGCGAGCGCAGGTCCGGCTCGGACACGATTTCGATCAGCGGCATTCCGCAGCGGTTGTAATCGATGTAGCTTTTCTCGGCCGAATCCGGAAAGCCTTCGTGCAAATTCTTGGCCGCGTCTTCTTCGAGATGCAAACGCGTGATGCCGATTCGCAGGGTCGCACCCTCGGATTCGGCTTCGAGCCAGCCGGCGGTGGCGAGCGGCAGCTCGTACATCGAAATCTGATAGCCCTTCGGCAGGTCCGGATAAAAATAATTCTTCCGCGCGAAGCGGGACGATTCCTGAACCTTGAGATTCAGCGCGAGGGACGCACGCACGGCGAATTCGAGCGCGCGCCGATTCATCACCGGCAACGAACCGGGCAGGCCGAGACACACCGGACACGTGTGCGAATTCGGCGCGTCGCCGAAGCGCGTGGAGCAGCCGCAGAAAATCTTCGTTTCGGTCTTCAGTTGGACGTGGACTTCAAGACCGATCACCGCCTCGTAGGACGCCAGAACTTCGGCCGCAATGGGCGGCGCGTCTTGGGTAACTTTGACCATGGGGAACGGTGATTATAGCATCGCGCGCAACTTCTATTGAACGCCTGCTCGAGGGCTACCGCAAGGGGCGCTCCGCGGGTCCGCCTCATCCGCGAACCCGCGGTGCGCGAAGGCCTATAGCTCAGGGACTCTCATGAGCATGCTCGGACGGAAAGCTGATCTTGATGCCTGTGAGAAAATTAAGGTGCAGCGCCGGGTAACCGAACGCCTCTTCGTACTTCTGGTCGAGAAGGTTATTCAGGCGGCCATAAATTTCCACGCCGCGAGGCAGTTGATAGGAGAAACCTGCGTTGACGTCCACGTAGCCTTTGTTTTCGAACAGGCACGGCAAATCGATATCGCACGCGTAGGTTCCGTAGTTCGGCTCGACGTCAAGATCCGCTCCATGCACCACGGCATTTGAATTCAGCAAGAGGCGGCCGTGGCGCCAACTGACATCGTAGCCGCCCAAGTTTCGCGGACGGCGGAGCAGCGGTTCGCCGACGACGAAAGGGACCAGAGGCTCGGGAGAGCCGTTGAGCGCCAGGATTTCGGAATTCAGCCACGTGTAATTTAGCGTCATTTCGATCGAGCGCGTCGGCCTGAGGCGCAGGCTTGACTCCACTCCACCGGCGCTCGAGTTCGCAAGATTGGCGTAGGTGTAGTTGCTGAGATTCGTGCCGCCCACGAAGGTGATTTGATCTTTGAAGCGATTGTAAAAGTAGGTCACGTCGAACACCGCCTTGCCGCCCATCAGACGCTGTTCAACACCGGCGTCGAAGCTGATGTTTCGCTCCGGCAGGAGCCGCGGGTTCGTGCCGTTGAGCTCGAATCCGTTCGGGGGGCTGATCCCGGTGCCGTAGCTTCCGTGAATACGCGTGGCACCGAAAAAGCCGTCGCTCGATTGGCGGGCGATATAGGCAACCGAGAGCCGCGGGTCCACTTGAGTGATGGACGTCGCCGGAATCACAGGATCGAGCGGCAAGTTGCCCGTGAGGATGTCGTCCACGCGCAGACCGGCCGTGAAAAACCACCCAGAACCCGGATTCCAGCGGTCTTCGGCGAAGAAAGCGTACGTGTCGCGCGGCAAATTAAAGGGGTTGCCGTCGGCGTCGTCGTTATAGGTGTCCTGGAATTGCTCGTGGTCGAATTCAAATCCGGCGACGAGAATATCCTTCGATGAAATAGTTATTTCGCTCTGCGTGTTCGCCACCAGATGCATGTTGTAGGTGAGCTCATCGCCATAGGAAGCAAAGGACGTGTAATTGTCGGTGGATGCGCTGACGGTGGTGACTTGCTGAAAGCGGCTTGAGAACTGTTCGGTGTAATTCACCTGATAGCCGAAAAGATTTTGCCGCAGGCTGGAGGCGGATGCCGCGATTCCCGGGAAAAGTCCATCGGGGTCCGAGCCGTACGGTCCGGGACTCGCGTCCGCGCCGTTATCTCCGAAGAAATGCACTTCGATGCGGCGGCGCGGGCTGCGCGAATATCCGAGGGTCACGAGCGAAGTCTGATTTCGATAATTGTCGTCAATCACCGGGCCGCGATCACTGAAACGCGAGAGATCGTAGGACCAATTGAAACCACCTTCGGAGCCGGCGCCGCTGGTGGCAACGCGCAGCGTTTCGTTGCTGCCGCCTTCGCTGAGAAATCTGAAATGCGGCGCGCCTTCGCCGGGATCGCTGATCACGTCAATCACGCCGGCGACGGCATTTTCACCATAGAGGGCGCTCTGAGGCCCGCGCGTGACCTCAACTTCGTCCACTCCATCGACCGGCAGCGGCGAGAGATTGAAGCCGCCGCCAAAATCGTCCATCGGAATCCCGTCGATCATCACCAGGTTGTAATCGGAATCGCCGCCGCGGATGAAGGCGCTGGCCACAGCGCCGCGCTCGCCCGACTGCGCGAGTGCAACGCCCGGCACATTGCGGAGCGCTTCGTACACGCTTTGCGCGCCTTGATTCTCGATGTCCTGCTGGCTTACGACTGTGACCGAGGAGCCGAGCTGCGGAGCAAGCGCGCCGCCGAGCGAGGCCGACACCACAACTTTTTCCTCGACCGCGCTCAACTTCAGATGCAGATCGGTCGTTTGCGTTTCCGCGCCCTTCAATTCGATTTCAGCGGACACGTCGCTGAACCCAGGTGCATTGGCCACCACCGTGAACGCACCCGCGCGAAGCCCGTCAAATCGATAACGGCCCTGCGCGTCTGCCTGGGTCTCAGCGACGGCTAGCATGGATTCAAGCAAATTCACTTTGGCGCCCGCCAAGATTCGTCCGCCGGGATCGAACACTGTTCCTTGGATCGAAGCGCCCGAAGAAGATGCAGTCGCCTGCGCGAACAGCGCGTGAGGCAGAAAAAATGTAGCGGCTAAAAACAACGGAAGAAAAATTCGGAGTCTCATGGCATCCCCTTCTCCTGCCTCGCGCAGGAGTTTAAGGTTGGCCGGCAGCCGGGATCGTTTCCGACTTTCGCGGCTTGCAGACTCCGCCGGTATCCTGGCTTGGCGGCATACCACGCGCGCGGCCTTCCCATCCCCGAGGTGCGGGACAGTGGCTCGCGCGCAGTGCACTCCGCCTTACAGTCGCGCGGCGGCGACGGCTTCAAACCGTCTTCCCGGACGCGGAGTCTGCGGTTGCGGTGGTCGGAGCCGGTGGCGCAGCTGATCGCTGCGTACGCACAGCTCCGGGTGAATCGAACGCGTGCCTCGCCGATTACGTCGCTCGGCCTCGCGTTCGGTCGGCGCCTTCGGTTCCGGCAACATCCGCGGGCCTGGAGCGCAAACTCACGCGCGGCCGGCCGGCGGGCCCCGCCTCGACTTCGAGCGGCGCCTCAAAAACTTGTTCGAGCAACTCTCGCTGATAAACCGCCGCGGGGGTGCCGACGCGCAGGCACTTGCCGCGGTGCAGCAGAACAACCTGATCGGCGAATTCGGCGGCCAGAGCCAGTTCGTGTGTGACCACGATCACGGTGTAGCGATTGGCTTCGGCGAGCCGGCGCAGCCGCTCCAGCAACTCCACCTGCGCGCCGATATCGAGATGCAGTGTCGGCTCGTCGAGCAAGAGCAGCAGCGGCTGCTGCGCGAGAGCGCGCGCCAAAATGATGCGCTGCTTTTCGCCGCCGGAGAGTTGATCCATGCGCCGATCCGCCAGATGTTCGGCGCCGACTTGAGCGAGCGCGTTCTGCGCCAGGGTCACGTCTTCGGCGTTGGCGAGATGAAGCGCGCGGCCATATGGGTGGCGGCCCTGGAGCACGAATTCGCCTGCGCGCGCGGGAAACACCAGCGGCGCATGCTGCTCGACCACCGCGATGCGCTGCGCGCGCGTGCGCGTGTCCAGCGAGCGGATTTCGATTCCGTCAAGCAGTACGCGCCCGGAAAGCGGCGCAAGCGAGCCGGCGATCAATTGCAGCAGCGTGGATTTGCCGCTCGCGTTGGGCCCGAGGATCGCAACTAATTCCCGCTGGCGCGCTTGAAAACTGGTGGCGCCAAGCGTGAACGTCGGAATCTGCCGGCGCGTGGGCGAGTAGGCGTAGCTGGCCTGCTCGACAGAGAGGCGCGGCGTGTCGTCGGAAGGCGGACGCGCCTCCTGCGTCTGCATGGAACTGGTGCTCGGGGCATTCATTGCATGCTTCTCCGCAGCAAATAAATAAACAGCGGCGCGCCGGCGATGGCCGTCATCGCGCCGACGGGCAATTCCGAGGGCGCGATGATCGTGCGCGCCAGCGTGTCTGCCAGCACCAGAGCGATGGCTCCGCCGAGCGCCGACGTTGGAATCAACAAGCGGTAATCGGAGCCGAACAGGAATCGCATGGCGTGCGGCACAAGGAGTCCTACGTAGCCGATCGCGCCGCTGGCGGAAACGGCGAGCGCCGTCAAGCCCGACGCCGCGACGTACACCACCAGCTTCACGCGCGTAACGTCCACGCCAAGATGCATGGCCTCGCGCTCGCCGGTCACCAGCAAATTCAGATCCGGCGAAGTCGTGTAGATCGCGCCGATGCCCACAATCAACGCAACCAGGAAAAACCAACGCAGGCTCGGAACCAGCGGCGTCGAAAGATCGCCCATCATCCAGAACGCCATGCCACGCACATCGCGGCTGGTGAGCGTGGTCATCAAAAACATGATGATCGCCGAAAGAAACGACGCTGAGATGATGCCGGCGAGCAGCAACGTCGTGCTGTCGAGTTGGCCTTGGCGGCGGCCCAGGTAATAGACGCCCGAGATCGTCGCGACCGCGCCGACAAACGCGCCGAGCGGCGGCGCAAGAACAAGCTGCGGCATAAATTGCAACGCCACCACCGCTCCCAGCGCCGATCCGCTGGAAACGCCGAGAACATAAGGATCGGCCAGCGGATTCCGCAGCAAGGCTTGAAATCCCGCGCCGGCGACGGAAAGCGCCGCGCCGACCAGCGCGCCCAGCACGATGCGCGGCAAACGCAGGTCGAAAACGATCAAGCGATAATCGAGAGGCAATTGATCCGTGCGGCCGATGGCCAGGCGGCCGAGACTCACGACGAGGTCCGTCACCGAAATCGGCACGGCGCCGAGTTTCAGAGCCATCACGGATACGGCGAACAATATCCCCGCGAGCAGCGTGCAGGTCCAGACCACGCGGCGCATCGTCAGCGGGCGCATGCGGTGCAGACCTCCGTCGGTTTTTCCGATGCCGTGATGCCTGAGCTGCCAGAAGATGCGCCCGGTGCGCTCGGCGCAAATAATTCGGGATGCAACAGATGCGCGAGCTGTTCGATGGCGTCGATCATGCGCGGGCTGGGCCGGTCAATCGCGTCGGAAACAATCACGATTTTTCCGCCGCGCACGGCATCGAGATCGCTCCATCCGGGAAGTTTGGCCAGCTGCTCGACAGGCGGCGCATTCGCCTCCGCAAGCGATCCCGCAAATACCAGATATTCCGGCTGAAGCTTAAACGCGTATTCAAAATTGATCTGCGGCCAGCCTTCCGCGATGTCCACCACCGACTGCGCGCCGGCGTGGGCCAGCGCGTCGGCGAGAAACGTGTGCTTGCCGATCGAGATCAATGGCTCAGTCCACACAACGAAAAGCACGCGCCGCGGCGGAACGCCGGCGAGACGCTGCGCCAGCGCATCGAGGCGCGCATGCATGCCCGCGAGGACCGCATCGCCTTTCTCTCCCGCGCCGATCAGACGCGCAAGTCGCGCGGTCGAGTTGAGCACGTCGTCGATGGACAGCGGGTGCGTGACGTAGACCGCCAGGCCCAGGCGCGCGAGGGCTTCAACCGTTTCACGGCGATTCAAATCATTTGTCGCCAGCACCAGATCGGGATGCAAAGCTACGATTTGTTCCAGGCTCGGCGCGAGCACATCGCCGACGTGCGTGATGGTTTTCGCGGCGGGGGGAAAATCGTCGGCGCTGGTGTCGCCGACCACGCGATCCCCCGCGTCGAGCTCAAAAACGGTTTCCGTTAAGTTCGGCGCGAGCGACACGATGCGGCGCACCGGCTGCGGCACTTCGATCGTGCGGCCAAGCTCGTCGGTGACTTCGATGTGCGTGGGCGGCACATCTTCGGGCCGCGCCACTCTAACCGACCCTGCGAGCGCGAAGAGCGCCGCGAGCGCGATCCGCAACGCAACGCGGCCGCGAGCGCCGCGGTCGTGCCGATCGGCGCCGAAGATGTGCGTTTCCGAAATCGAGATTTGCGACAACAAAAAGCCCCACAAAAAGAGTGGGGCGCAAGGCCACACTCTTTCTCGCGAAGAGTGTCAGCACCAACTGGGCGCGGGCGGGTAACCTGACTCACGGCTCGAGAGCCGCTCACAGTGGCGGGACCGTGGCCGATTTTCACGGCCTTCCCCGCACCCACGCCTGCTGATTTTGAAGTGTCAGTGTAATTCGCTGCCCGGCCGGGTGTCAACGCCGAGCAGCGCGCGACGCTGCGCGCGAAAATTCGGCGCCGTGTTAGCATCGAAGCATGCCTACGAGACCAGGTTTGATACTGCGTGTGGAAGCTGCGGTCGTGCTCGTTCTCAGCGTGGCTCTTTACCGGCACGCCGGAGGCGGATGGTTGCGCTTCGCGTTGCTGTTTCTGGTTCCGGATCTTTCGCTCGCGGGCTACGCGTTCAGCGTGCGTTTCGGGACGGCGCTCTACAACACGGTGCATACCTACACGGGGCCGCTGGTTCTCGCCGGCATCGCTATTTTCGGCGCGCGCCCTGTGATGCTGCTCTACGCGTTGATCTGGACCGCGCATATCGGTATGGATCGCCTCGTCGGGTTTGGACTGAAGTATCCGACCCGTTTCCAAGACACGCATCTGCAACACGTCTGAACGTTTTCCGCAACGGAAGCAACTCGTATTCCGATTCGTCCATTCCGGCGGAGTTGGGTTATTCTTTCTGACCATGCATGACCTTCATTATTTCCGCGAGCACTTGAACGAATTCGAGGAGATGGCCGCGCGGCGCGGCGCGCGCATCGATTTCGACGGCTTTCGCGCACTCGATCGCGAGCGCCGCGAGCGCATTACCGCGGTCGAGCGCCTGAAATCAGCGCGCAACAAAGCCGGCGAAGAGATCGCGCGCCGCAAACAGGCCGGGGAAGACGCAGCGCCGCTACTGGCGGAGATGAAGCAGGTCGCCGAAGAAATCAAGCGCGCCGACGAAGAAGTCTCCGCGCTCGACGCGCGCTTGGCCGATTTCATGCTGACCGTCCCGAACTTAACGCACAGTTCGGTTCTTCCCGGGCGCGACGCCACCGCCAACGTCGAAGTGCGCCGCTGGGGCGCGCCGCCGAAGTTTTCGTTCGCTCCGCGTCCGCACTGGGAGATTGGCGAGAACGCCGGAATTCTGGATCTCGCGCGCGCGGCCAAGATCGCCGGCGCGCGTTTTGCGGTGTATCGCGGCTGGGGCGCTCGCCTGGAACGCGCGCTCGCTTCATTTTTTCTCGATACGCACGCGGCCAACGGCTACACAGAACTTCTGCCGCCGTTCCTTGTGAACACGGCGTCGCTCACCGGCGTCGGTCAATTGCCGAAATTCGCCGCCGATATGTTTCACTTGGAAGGGACCGATCTTTGGCTGACGCCGACGTCAGAAGTCGAGCTCACGAGTTACCGTCGCGATGAAACGCTGGACGCCGACGCGCTGCCGATCAAACTATGCGCGTGGACCGCGTGCTTTCGCTCGGAAGCCGGCGCCGCGGGCCGCGATACGCGCGGCATCAAGCGCCAGCACCAGTTTCAAAAAGTGGAGATGTTCAAATTCACGCGGCCGGACCAGAGCTACGCGGAACTCGAATCGCTCGTGGCCGACGCCGAAGGATTGCTGCAAAAACTCGGCTTGCATTATCGCGTCGTGCAACTATGCGCGGGTGACATGGGCTTTGCCGCGGCCAAGACCTACGACATCGAAGTCTGGCTGCCCTCCGCCGGCGAGTTCATGGAGATTTCTTCGTGCTCGAACTGCGAAGCGTTTCAGGCGCGCCGTTCGGGCATTCGCTTTCGGCCCAAGGGCGGCAAGAGCGAATTCGTGCACACGCTGAACGGCTCGGGTCTGGCCGTCGGACGCACCTGGATCGCGCTGGTCGAAAATTATCAACAGGAAGATGGATCAATCGCCGTGCCGGAAGTGTTGCGGCCTTATGTCGGCACGGACGTCATTCCCGCCGCTGGCTGACTCGGCGGTTTGCTGCAGCAGACCAATCCGCCACAAATTTCGCCCCAAAAATAAAATGGGCCGGAGCACTGCGCGCCTGCGGGCGCGCGGCTCAGGCCCATGTTTCAATTCGTCGTAACGCGTTCCGAATGTTTCCGGAACGATCCGGTTTACATCGCGCCGGTACTGATGGGCGCGATTTTGTCCACGTGCAAAGCCCCGCTCGCCGTCATCGTGCCGGTCACGGTTACTTCGGTGCCCAGATCCGCGTCCTGGTCGACGATGCTTTGATTGTCGATGGCTATAACCTTCTTGGTCTTGTCGTCCACGAAAACCCAGGACTGGCCCTTGTTCTTCACGCAATCGATGGCGCACGCCTTGTGGCCGGCGTTTGCGCCCTTCGCGCCGCAGCTGCTATCGCTGATCCAGCCCGTCCACGTCATGGCGCTGTCCGCGGCCTTTACTGCGATGGCCGCGATCGCAAGCACCACAGTCATGAGAACCAGCACGCTCATCACTTTTCTCATTTTGAATATCCTCCGATTCGTTGGGACGGATCGAATCTCGTCCAGCAAAATTTGTGTCGCGAAAACGCACCCTCAGATGAACCGTCAGGCTGGAACCGAAAAAAGGACCGCGCGATTCACCCTCGAAATGAGCTACGAAGGACGCCATGAGCTGGATGAAGCGGCCGCCTTCGGGCAAAATCATGCGCTGATATGGTTGAAAAAGCAATGACGACCAAGCATTTGGCTGATAGTCTGTTAACATGCTTGTTTGCTGTGAGTTGCGTCATTTCAGGGACCTCCAGTAGCCTCCCTTTACGACGTTTTACGGGCCATCAGCCCCCCAGCAATACGCGACGCGTTGTTGACACTCTTAGGGGCGCTGACTAAACTGCGCCCATTGCGTAACTTGCGTAACAACGAAGACCGTAACGAGCGGACCTGCTGCGCCGGGGCGCGCGGTAGAATTACTGATCAAGCGCCGCCTGAAAGCGTCGGTTCCAATTGAAAATGCTGGGGCGTATGGTGCGGTTCGTCGCGTGGCTTGTGGCGTTCGGGTGGATTGCGTGGTTACTCAAGAGGCATTTCCAGGCGCGCGCGAATCAGGCAACTAGCGCGGCGCGCGGCGCTTCACGCGTCCGTGTGGCAGCGCCGCGGCGTGTGGTTCGTCTTGAACGCGACCCCTGGTGCGGCACGTTCGTTTCGCCGGAGAATTCTTTTCCGGCAGAGCAAATCACCAGCGGCTTCGAAGTGCATCCCGCGCCGACGGGACCTCGAGAAGAGGAGAGCCGGGTAATTCATTTCTGCTCGGCTGAATGCCGCGCACGTTATCTGCACACGGAACGGCGCGCGGCCAGTTAGTTCATTGCAATGCGCTCCACGCGGTGCGGGAGCGAAGGAGAAAAACACTGATGGGCACTTTGGCCAAAGCCGCGCCCCAACCGGTGCTGCCGCGAATGGCGCCGCGGGAGGATTTGAACACCTTCCGCATTTCGCAGATCCAGTTCGATATGGCCGCGGAATATTTGAAGCTCGATCCGGGCCTGCGGCAAATTCTGCGCACACCCAAGCGCGTGCTTGAGGTCTCCATCCCGGTCAAGATGGACAACGCGCAGATCAAAGTGTTCACGGGCTATCGCGTGCAGCACAACATCGCGCGCGGCCCCGGCAAGGGCGGCATCCGATTTCATCCCAACGTTACGCTCGACGAAGTGAAAGCCCTGGCCGCGTGGATGACCTGGAAGTCCGCGACGGTGAACATTCCCTACGGCGGAAGCAAGGGCGGCGTGATTTGCGATCCGAAGCGGATGTCGCGCGCGGAACTCGAGCGCATGACGCGGCGCTATACATCCGAAATTCTGCCGCTGATCGGCCCCGAGCAGGACATCCCCGCTCCGGACGTTTACACCGACGCGCAGACCATGGCCTGGATCATGGACACGTATTCGATGACCGTCGGATATTCCGCGCTGGGCGTGGTGACCGGCAAACCCATTTCGCTCGGCGGATCGCTGGGTCGCAGCGAAGCGACCGCGCGCGGCTGCCTGATGGTTGTCGAAGAAGCCTGCAAGGTTAAGAAAATTCCTCTGCGCGGCGCGACCGTGGCGATTCAGGGATTCGGCAATGCGGGTTCGGTTGCCGCGCGATTGTTCGCGGAGAAAAAAGCCAAAGTGGTGGCGGTGAGCGATTCGCGCGGCGGCGTGTACAACTCGCGGGGAATCGATCCGCTCAAGGCCCTGCGCTATAAGGAACGCTCCGGCACCGTCGTGGGCATGCCCGGGGCTTCGCGCATCAGCAACGACGATCTGCTCACGCTCAAGTGCGACATCCTGGTTCCCGCGGCGCTTGAAAATGTGATCACGCTGCACAACGCCGACTTGATCAAGGCGCGCATCGTGGCCGAGGCTGCGAATGGTCCGACCACGCCGCACGCCGACGAAGTGCTCGCGCGCAAAGGCATCATGGTCCTGCCGGACATTCTGGCGAACGCCGGCGGCGTCACCATGAGTTATTTCGAGTGGGCGCAGGATTTGCAGGGATTCTTCTGGCAGGAAAACGAAGTCAATCAGAAACTCGAAGGCGTGATGAAGCGCGCCTTCGCCAGCGTGCAAGAGACCATGCGCAAATTTCACGTGCATTCGCGCGCGGGCGCATACATTCTCGCCGTGGGCCGCGTGGCCGAAGCCACATTGATTCGCGGATTGTTCCCTTAAGACACGCCGCGCGACTTCGCGCGCGCTCACTTCAAAGAATCTCCTTGCGCTCACCGGATTGCTGCGCGTACATTGCATCTTGCCGGCTCGCTCCGCAGCTCGGGCGACGCCGGCTCCGCTTTCTGCGGACGATTTTTTTCGCGGAGGATTTGCGCAGTTGTCCAATCACGTTCACTCGGCTCCGCCGATCGTGCTGACCATCGCCGGCTTTGATCCCTCATGCGGCGCGGGCGTCGCGGCGGATCTGAAGACTTTCGCGGCGCACAATTGCTACGGCGTCGCCGTGGTCGCGGCGCTCACCGTGCAGTCCACGCAGGGCGTGAAATCCACGCACATTACTCCGGCGGCCACTTTGCGCGCGCAGCTTGACGCGCTCGCCGACGACGTGCAACTCGCCGGCATCAAGATCGGCATGCTGGGCAATCGCGCGAACGCCATGGTGGTTGCCGAATTTCTCGATCGCGTGAATTGCGCGAACGTGGTGCTCGATCCTGTAGTGAAGCCTTCGCTCGGCGGCGCGGATTTGCTCGATGCGGCAGGCGTCAGATATGTCGCGGAGGAATTGCTGCGGCGCGCGACGGTCGTGACGCCGAACATCGCCGAAGCCGAGCTGCTGGCCGGAATTGAAATTAAAGACGTCGCCGCAATGGAAGCTGCGGCGCGAAAAATCGTGGAGCGCGGCGCGCGCGCGGTAATCGTCAAGGGCGGCCACATGGATAAGCCCGTCGACGTGCTCTTCGACGGCACGGACGTCGTGGCGCTCGGCGGTGAACACGTGCGCACGCAGAATACACACGGATCCGGCTGCACGTATGCGGCGGCGGTTGCCGCCATGCTCGCTTGCGGCCGCTCGCTATCCGAGTCCGCGACGCTCGCCAAGGCTTACGTCACCAAGGCGATGGAAAATGGATTCGCCATCGGCAAAGGCCCCGGCTCGCTCGATCATTTTTACCGTGTTCACCACGAGCCGCCCCCGCGCGGCGTCCACGAAGTGCCGCAGCACGGAATGCATCCGGCCGCCGAGCCCGCCACTCGATAACCCGGCACACTCTTTTTCCAATGAGCGCGGCGTTCCGCTCGGCAAAGCCTCAAGCATCCTCTCCCGAATTTTCGATGATTAGAATCTTGGAGTAGAGGGAGACTTATTTGAACGTGACCGCTGCGTGGACCAATTTTCTTGTCGCCGAAGCCGGCGCCTCCGCCGCGCTTGCCGGCCTGATTTTTGTGGCCGTCTCGATCAACGTAAAAAAGATCATCGAGTACCAGGGTGTTGCCGGCCGTGCCGCGGAAGCCCTCGCTTTACTGATCGGCGTCCTGCTCATATCCACGTTCGGATTGGCGCCAAATCAATCGGAAAAATTGCTGGGGTCCGAGATCTTGGCAGTCGGAGGCCTGTCATGGGTGATGACGGTGATTCTTCAAACGGGTCAACTCGGTGCCAGACGCCGTGCCTGGTGGTGGCTCGCCACTCGCGCGCTCTTATGCCAGTGCGCTACAGTTCCCTTTTGCATCGCCGGGATTCTACTAATTCGCGGCAATCCCGACGGTATGTATTGGCTGATCCCCGGCTGCGTCTTTACATTCCTAGCATCCACGATCAGCGCCTGGGTCCTTCTGATCGAAATCCTCCGCTAGCTCCGGACCATTTCATCGCCTCGAGCCAACCGGATACCGATCGACGACGCCACGCATCGTTGGGACTTACATACTTAACTTCTAATCCCCAAACCCCTTAAAAACAAAAGACTTAGCGGTGTGTTAAGCGGAGGATTTATGCGTTGGAAGAAAATCATTCAAATCGGATTACTAAGTGTGTTTGTTGTACTCTTGTGGGCCACCTACTTGAACAAACTGCCCGTTGTTTTTGTCCATCCAAAAGCACATCCGGCTTTCGTGTTGAAGAACGAGGTTCGGGTCGGAATTACTCAAGGGGTTTCTATAAATAACGCGGAAAAAGACAGCCAGTATTTTCTTTTCGGGGTCGGGCGCGGGCGTACCTCTGAGATTAAAATTTCCGACACTAATGTTCGCCCCGTCTTTATAGTGGTCGGGTGTCAGAAGCGCGAGTGGGGGAAATTGGTCTTTGCCGTAAACAGGCGGGACGGGGAGATTCTCGATACGGTCAACAAACAGGGTGTTACTGGCGTAAGAGATAATTTCCGCCGGGGTGTTTCCGAGATTTGCCGCCTTGAAGGTGTGAATCCCGCTTCCAGTTTCAACGAAGAAACTGACCCAAGGACGCGCCGCCGATATAGCGGCCTGAGCGTTGAGCAACGCGGCGTTGGCGGCATTGCGAGTTTGAATTGCTGTGTTTTCGAGGTGGGCGGTTTGTTGTTTGATGGTCTCTCCTTGCCCATGAATTTCTTTCATAGTTCGCCACAAATAGTAGGCTTGTACTCCCCCAACAATGACCAGAAAAATGTCAAAAACATACAAGAACCAATCGGGGCCAGCGTTTCCGTTTATGTTTACAGAGATTACGGGGATGTTGAGGGAGTCCTTTCCATTCTTGGCATTTTGTGCCTCTCCATGTACGTCTGTGCTTTGAGTCTGTGGTGCATTCTCGACAAGCGGTACTTTTGGCGCGGCGGTCTGTTGATTATCGTTTGCCTGACTCTGGATTTTTGGGGGTGTACTTCCGCGCTCTACCACGTCTTTCCGTGGCACTTGTGGCGCTGTTTGAGCGGCAATTAACAATGTGGTCGTGAAGAAAAGTCTAAGCACTTTTGACCTTCTTTCGTTTCTCTTTCTTCGGCCTATAAGCCAACACACGATCAACTACTTGCACTAGCGTCATACCCGCCAGCGAGAGCCTTTGCTGGTACTTCTTTTTCGCGCGTTTTAGTTTGCGTTTGATATGAGCCTCGCGTGAGTCAGTCTCTTTCCGGCCACCGCATCAACAAAGCTGTCGAGACGGTCTAGCGAATGGCGCTTTACGTTGCCTTCATTCAAGCGCCAAGTGAATTCGTTGACGTATCGGGCGATATGTTTCTTGCTGGCATGATGATAAACGCCGTGCAAACCACGGCGCATAACAGCAAATACCGACTCTACGGAGTTGGTTGTGACACCATCTTTCGAGTAAATCTCTTTGCTGTGATTCACGCTCTTGTGGACGTAATCTCCGCGAAGATGCTTATACGCTGCGAGTTCGTCTGTGTGAAGTGTAGAGCCCGATTCAACGTTTTGGCGGACAATAGTGTTTATTCCGCGTGCGCCTACGCTTCCAGCAACAACGCCGCGAGCACGTCCGCCTTTTTCTCGCATCCCGATAATGGCTGTTTTCTCCGGTACGCCGAGATCGCCGTAGAGACGTTGTTTCATGTGTTTGTTTTGCTCTTTGCCGCCGAGATAGACCTCGTCAACTTCGACTGTGCCCTTGAGCAACGTCGCATCATCGGCGCACGCTTCGCGGAGACGTTGGAGAACGAACCACGCGCTCTTTTGAGTTATGCCAACCTCTTTAGCCAACTGCATCGAACTGATTCCCTTACGGGCCGTAATGAGCAAGTACATGGCGTAGACCCATTTGTGAAGTGGCACATGGGAACGTTCAAATATCGTGGCTGTTCGGATGGTAAAAACTAGCTCACAGGCGTTGCAATAGTAATAGCCGTCTTTCTTCGCGTGTACCCGCTCCGTTTTGGAGCAAGTCGGGCAGGTCGCGCCGTTCTTCCAAAGGCGGGATTCGAGATACTTCCGCGCGGCCTCAGAGTCTGGATAGAGTTCAAAGAGTTTGAAGGTGCTGATAGTTGTTCGGCTCATGGACTAATTATGCCTAAGAAGTGTTTGGAAGTCAAGTATATAAGTCCCGCATCGTTCGGTTGACGCCGTGTGAAGTGCGCCCGTATAATGTTCTTTCCCACTAGTGTGCAGGAGGGTAGATGTACGCCGTAATTCGCAGTGGCAGCAAGCAGTACCGCGTCGCGCCGGGCGAAACCGTGCGCGTCGAAACCCTGCCGGGCAAGATCGGCGGCAAGGTCACATTCGACGACGTCCTCGCGGTTCGCACCGACGAGCCGAAGCTTATGACCGGCGACGCCCTCGGCAAAGTCACCGTCACCGGCAAGATCGTCGAGCAGGGCCGCGCGAAAAAAGTGATCGTGCTGAAATTCCGCAGGACCAAGCAATACAAGATTCGCACCGGGCACAGGCAGAACTACACGGCCGTCGAAGTCGGCGAAATCAAGCTGCCTTAAGCTTCCCGTTCAAAAAGAGGATTCCTGATGGCACACAAAAAAGGCGGCGGTTCTTCGGTCAATGGACGCGATTCTCAGGGCCAGCGCCTCGGCGTAAAGCGCTTCGGCGGCGAAGTGGTCCACGCGGGCACGATCCTGATTCGCCAGCGCGGCACGCGCCACAAGCCCGGCCGCAACGTCCGCCGCGGCAAGGACGACACGCTGTTCGCCACCATCAACGGAGTCGTTCTGTTCGAGGATAAGGGACGCGACGGCCGCTACATCAGCGTGCTGCCGCAGGTGCAAGCCGAGTCCGCAGCGCAAGCCTGAACCAAGCTGCAACTTTATTTTTATTTTCTTCCGCGTTCGGCAAACATCCGCGAAATATTTTTCTTAGTGTGCGCCTTTATCGGGGGCGGGCTTCGCTTCAAGTATAAACGCCTGGCCGCGCGCGGCGTTCAGCGTCACGGTTTTTCCGAGATCGATTCGGTCGAGAGGAATCGCGTTCGCGCCGCCGTAGTTCGTGACGTAGTGCAGCTCGCCGCCTTCCACCCAGTACGCCGTCAGGCCGTACATCGAGCCATCTTTAAGTTGCAGCAGCGTGAGCTGCGGCGTCGCGTCGGCCGTTGCTGTCGGGTCGTCAGGCGAAGCGGCGACAACTTCATCGTCCGAAGAATAATCCGGCTCCGCAGACTCATCATCGTAGTCGGGCCCATAGGTGAGGCCGGCGTAGCCTTGTTGTCCGAAGCATCCGAGCGCGCCGTTATCCAGGTTGTTGTACAGGAAAGATTGATCGTAAGCCGCCCATCCGAAGGGATCGCAGAACGGCGTTCCGAACGCGCCAAAGAAAAGAAATCCCGAATGCCGAAATCGGAAATAATCGCGACCAGCATGATCGAACGACGTGTGACCCATCCATTCCCGATTACCGCGTTCGGATCGCTCGCTGGCCGCGCCGATCTGAAACGACGCGCGCGAATTCGCCGTGGCCGGCCTCAAAGGCAGCATGCTGGCCGTAAACCGAGGGCTCTCTTCAAACCCGAAATCGCTGAAGCGAATTCCGCCGTGACTGGTGAATACGGCAGCGCTTCCGCCGCCGGCGCCTGTTACGTGCATTCCTGTTCCTGGGTAGGTGTAAGACTCAGAAGAGCCGCGCGCGCCGCTGTAAGCCACACTGCGACCGCCCGAATAGCTCGAACCACCAGAGACGTGGACCGAAGAAGAGCCGCCGCCATACGAGCGGCTTTCGCCGCCACTGCTTGGGTGCGATCCGCCGCCGGCACTGAAGTGGCCGCCACCACCGCCACCGTGGCTCGCGCCGCCGCCACGTTGCGCGACAGCCGGTACCGCAGCCAGCGCGAAAACACAAAGACCCGCCAATTGACGAAAGAGCTTCATAGCAGGCGGGGACGCCGAGGGCATTATACTCTTCCCGGGCCAAATCAAGCACGCAAGTTCGATTTCGCGTGACGAGCACCGAAGCTGACGCGCGCGGGCAGGCGAGTCGTAACCAGGTGTGCGGTAGCGTAATCTAATTGCTCGAGGATTCAACCGAATCTGCCGGCAGAGCGGATTGCATCTCCGCGCGGAGCGCGCAACCCAGATGTTTGTTGACGAAGCCAAAATTTACGTGAAGGCCGGCGGCGGCGGAAACGGCTGCATGGCCTTCCGCCGGGAAAAATTCGTGCCGCGCGGCGGACCCTCCGGCGGCGACGGCGGCGCGGGCGGAAGCATCGTGCTCGAAGCCACGCCGCATGACAACACGCTGTTGCGCTACCGCTACAACCGCGAATTCCGCGCCGACCGTGGACGTCACGGCGAAGGCTCGAACTGCACCGGCCATTCCGGCGAGGACATGATACTGACGGTGCCGATAGGTACGCTTGTGTTCGACGATCAATCCGGCGATCTGCTCGCCGACCTCACCACCGCCGGCCAGCGCGTCACCGTCGCGCAGGGCGGACACGGCGGCCGCGGCAATCAACATTTTGCGAAGCCCTGGCATCAGGCACCTCGCGAATTCGAGCCAGGCCAACCGGGCGAAGAGCGGCACTTGCGTCTCGAATTGCGCCTGCTCGCCGACGTCGGCCTTGTAGGCTTTCCCAACGCCGGTAAGTCCACGCTGATCTCGCGCATTTCCGCGGCGCGCCCGAAGATCGCCGATTATCCCTTCACCACGCTTGAGCCGCATCTCGGCGTCGTCTCCGAAGGCGACCCCGCCCGCGGCGGCGCGCGCACGTTCGTCGTCGCCGATCTGCCCGGCCTGATCGAAGGCGCGCACACAGGTGTGGGGCTAGGCGTGCGTTTTCTGCGTCACATCGAACGCACACGCCTCGTTGCGCACTTGATCGACACCAGCGACGCGTCCATCACCGATCCCGTGCGCGATTTCGAGATCATCGAAGGCGAACTGGCCGCCGCCAGCGCCGGCCTTGCCGAAAAAACAAAACTGGTCGTCGCCACCAAACTCGATGCCACAACCGATCGCACGCGTCTCAATCGTCTGCGCGATTTCTGCGCGGAGCGCTCGCTCGAATTTCACGCCATTTCCGCCGTCACCGGCGAAGGCATCCCCGCTCTGGTCCACGCCATGGCCGACGCGCTCGATCGCTTGCCCGCCGCCGAGCGCCCTGAGCCTTCCGAGCCCGAAGAATCCGAACCCGCCGCCCGCGCGGAGGACAATTGAGCGCGCGCGGTCCCCGCGGTCAGCGCATCGCGTTGTTCGGCGGCACGTTCGATCCCGTGCATTCCGGCCACATCGCCGTGGCGCGCGCCGCGCTGCGGCGCTTTCATCTCGATCGCATTTATTTCATCCCATGCGGCCGTCCGCCGCACAAGCGCGGCAGAGAACTCGCGCCGTTTCCACATCGCTACGCCATGGTGGCGCTGGCCTGCGCGGGCCACCACAACTTTGTGGCCTCGCTCGCGGAAGCGGGCAAGGATCTCGCGGGGCGCGAAGTGTTTTATTCGGTGGACACGGTCCGGAAATTTCGTAAGCAATCAATCGAGCGCGGCGACCATCTTTTTTTCCTGATGGGCGCCGACTCGTTTCTGCAAATCAAAACCTGGCGCACGCCGGAAATTCTGCTCGGCCTGTGTGATTTCATCGTCGCCAGCCGCCCCGGCTTCTCGAGCGACGCGTTGCGCCGCGCGGTTCCCGCATCGGTTTTGCCGCGTGCACAAAGCGCGCCGGCGAAGCGCGCCGCCGGAATTCTCGCCTTGCGCCGCACCACAGTTTTTCTGCTCGACGCCGTTTCGAGTCCCGTCTCCGCCACGGATGTCCGCTGGCGAATCAAGCACGGCCGATCGATTCGCGGGCTTGTGCCGGTCCGCGTCGAGGAATACATTACGCGGCAGGGCCTATACCAACGGTGACCACGGACGGGCTTCGACACGAATTGCAGTGGGCCATCGAGGCGGCGCAGAGCAAGAAAGCCGCCGCCATGACGCTGCTCGACCTCACCAATCTCAGCGCATTCACGGGATCATTTTTATTGTGCAGCGGACTGAGCACGCGTCAGGTGGAAGCCATCAGCGACGCCATCGCCGAAGCCGGCGCGCGCCGCGGAATTCGTCTGGCGCATCGCGAAGGCAAATCCGGCGCGGAATGGGTTTTGCTCGATTTCGGCCACGTCATCGCGCACGTCTTCACCGAGCGCGCGCGCAAATTCTACGATCTTGAGCGCCTCTGGCGCGCCGCTCGCCGTACCGACATTCCCGACGTCGAAGATATGACGCCACGCGTCTCTCGCGCGCAGGCCGCCGAACACGAGGATTCCTTGTGATCGACGCCGCCAGCGTTTGGGTGACGGCCGATCCCGCTTCGGCAGCCGTATTGGAGCTTGCACGCCGGGTGGCGCAGACCGCCACGACGGCGCTGATCATCGGCGAGAGCGGCACCGGCAAAGATCAACTCGCGCGCGCCATCCATCAGATGAGTCCGCGACGCGACGCCCCGCTTCTGAAAATCGATTGCGCCAGCATGCCGCAGGAACTTGTGGAATCCGAACTGTTCGGTCATGAGCGCGGCGCTTTCACCGGCGCGGTCGAGCGCAAACGCGGGCGCCTCGAAATGGCCGCCGGTGGCACGATCGCGCTCGACGAAGTCGCCGCGCTTTCGACGGCCACGCAATCGAAACTGTTGCGCGTTCTCGACGAGCGATCGTTCGAGCGCCTCGGCGGCACCGAAACGCTCACCATCGACGCGCGTCTGCTCGCGCTGACCAACGCCGACCTCAGCCGCCTGGTTTCCGCCGGGCGCTTTCGCGAAGACCTCTTCTTTCGCTTGAGCGTGCTGACGATTCGCGTTCCCCCGCTGCGCGAGCGCCCTGGCGACATCGTGCCGCTCACCGACCATTTGCTCGAGCGCCTCGCCGCTGTGCACGGCAAGCCCGGCGCGCGCCTCACCGAGCCCGTGCGGCGCATGCTGCTTGCCTACTCGTGGCCCGGCAACGTCCGCGAACTCAAGAACGCGCTCGAACACGCGCTGGTTTTCGCCGCCTCGGACGCACTCGAGCCGCGCGATTTTCCCGAAAGCATTCGCGCGGCGGATACGCAACTCGGCGCGGGCTTGCACTCCCTCGAAGAACTTGAAAAAGAGGCGATCCGCGCCACGCTCGAAGCCACGCGCTACAAAATCACGCGCACGGCCGAAATCCTCGGTATCAGCCGCAAGACGCTCCTCGACAAACGCAAGAAATACGGCTTGAACTAGGAAAGAGACAAGAGGCAGAACCGCGATGCGCATTCGTCTGGTGATGCTCGGCAAGACGCGTCGCCCTGAAATCCGCGCTCTCCTCGAAGATTACGTCGCGCGCATTCGCCGCTACGCCGAAGTGGATTGGATCGAGTTGCGCGAAACTTCCGCGACCGCGATGCGCCGCGCCGAACCTTCGGAAAGCTCTACAGTGGTGTTGCTCGATCCAGCCGGGCGCACGCTCACTTCAGAAAAATTTGCGGGATGGTTGCGGGAAGCGCGCGATGGTGGCGTGCGCGAACTCGTATTTCTGTGCGGCGCAGCCGAGGGATTTCCGGAAGCTTGGCGGCGTCGCGCGGGAATGAAGCTATCTCTTTCCGCGCTCACCTTCTCGCACGAACTCGCGCGCGCCATCCTCGCCGAACAGCTCTACCGCGCGTTCACGATTCTCGCGGGACACCCGTACCCGAAGTGAACCCAGGCAGCTCGAACAATTTTGCGGGTTTGCTGAAAAATGTTTAACTGGCGACAGCCTGACGACGTGCCTCGATCCCGTCGAGCGCGCGCCACAACGCCTTCGCCGCGTTTTCTGCAGCGTCCAGCGCCGGCGTGGCCACATCAGGATCTTCCGAAATCAATCGGTCGAGTTGCTCGCGCCACACGCGGCTGTGGTACACGTCCGCCGTCGCGTGCAGTGTGAAGTATTCGCACGCTGCATCGTCGGCGCCATAGCGATCGCGCAGACCGCTCGCCTTCTCCGCCGCAACGCGCGGCACTTGCGATTCGTATGCGTAGAACGCTCCGAGCGCTTCGGCAGGACGCCCCGTGCGCGCCAAATTCTCAAAGCTCTCGATCAACTCGCGCACTTCAAGCAGCGGCTCGCTTGCAGCGACCTCCGCGGAATCCGCGCCCATTGCCCGAGCGAATTCAAGCCAAATGGCATGGTGCGGGCGCCCGCCCGCCGCTTCCGTCCCCAATTCATCGGCTCGATTCTCGAGCACGGCCGTGCGCAGCGCCCCCTCCGGCAAACGCGCGGCCAGCGCGCCCAGATATTCCGGAAACGCGGCGACGTGATGATAGTAATCGCGCGCATATTCCCGCAATTCCTCGCGCGTCAATTCGCCGGCCTTCCACGCCTTATAAAATGGATGGCACAACAAGTCGTACTTCGCCGTGCGCCGCTCAAGCTCGCTCCAAAAAATGGTCTCGGACATTGACACGAAGTCTCTCCTTGTAAAAACTTGTGGAAACGCGAAATCGTTTCGTCAAGTGTAGCGCCCCGTACGGCGCCCAGTCCAGCAAATGACGGGCCTACGCACCGGCGTCTTGTGATCGCGCGCTGCTGTGCGGCTCCGCCCCGGCCCATGTTATGCTTCCTCCTTCCGTCTCCGCGCCGCAGGGCGTGGCGTCTTGTGACAAAATCTCCATGCCCGACGACAAGGGACTCCTGATCGTTTACACCGGCCCGGGCAAGGGCAAGACCACCTGCGCTCTCGGCACCGCATTTCGCGCCGTGGGACAAGGCCTGCGCGTGATGATGGTCCAGTTCATAAAAGGCTCGTGGCATTACGGCGAGCTGGACGCCGCGGAAATGCTGGGCGAGGGAAAATTCGAGATTCGGCCGATGGGCCGCGGCTTCGTCAAGCTCGGGCAGGATCAGACCGATCCCGAAGATGTCCGCCTCTGCGAGCAAGCCTGGGAATTCGGCCGCGCGCAAATCGATAGCGGCCGTTACGATTTGGTTGTGCTTGACGAGATCAACTACGTGATCAGCTACAAGATGCTCGATCCGGAAAAGGTCGTCGCCGCGCTCGCCGCGCGGCCCGAACGTGTGCACGTGATCTGCACCGGACGCAACGCGCATCCCAAGCTCGTCGAGCTCGCGGACCTGGTGACGGAGATGCGCGAGATCAAGCATCCGTACACCAAGGGCGTGCTGGCTCAGCGCGGCATCGATTACTAGGGCGGAGAATTTCCAATGGCCTGGTTCAAGCGCGAAAAAAAATCGATCGACCACCCGGTCCCGCCCGACGAGCGCACCGTGAAGACCGAAGGCCTGTGGACCAAGTGCGCAAGCTGCCGCACCATCGTCTGGAAAAAGGATCTCGAGGCCAATTTTTACGTCTGCCCGAAGTGTCAGCACCATTTCCGCGTCGGCTCGAAAAAGCGGCTCGAGCTGCTTCTTGACGGCCACTGGGTCGAGCACGACGCCGCGCTCGCATCGAGCGATCCTCTGCACTTCACGGACACCCGCCCCTACGCCACGCGATTGCGCAAGGCGCAGCGCGATCTCGGCATGGCTGACGCCATCGTCACCGCCGAAGGCCTGCTGAACGGCCGCCCCGTAATGTGTTGCTCGATGGAGTTCGGCTTCATCGCCGGTACCATGGGCGCCGTCGTCGGAGAGAAAGTGACCCGCGCGATCGAAATGGCCATCGAGCGGCGCCTGCCCTTGGTGATCGTTTCCTGCTCCGGCGGCGCGCGCATGATGGAAGGCACCATCAGCCTGCTGCAGCTCGCCAAAGTTTCGGCGGCGCTCGCGCGTCTGGACGAAGCGCGTCTCCCGTTTATTTCCGTGCTCACCGATCCCACCACCGGCGGCGTCACCGCCAGCTACGCCATGCTCGGCGATTTGAACATCGGCGAGCCCGGCGCCCTGATCGGCTTCGCCGGCGCGCGCGTGATCGAGCAAACCATCCGCCAGAAATTGCCCGAAGGTTTCCAGCGCTCCGAATTTTTATTGCAGCATGGATTTCTTGACGCCGTCGTGCATCGCAAGGATCTGAAAACCTACATCTCCTCGGCGCTCGATTTTTTTCTGGCGTAGCGCCGCACGAGAGTTTTCTTTTTCCGCCAACACCCGCTCCCATGTCCGTCTCGCTCAATTACGATGAAGCCGTCCGCTACCTGCTCTCGCTCGGCCGCGAACTGGCTTCGCCGCAACAAGCCAGCGCCACGAAATTCGGCCTTGAAAACATTCGCGCTCTCGTCGAACACCTGGGCCACCCCGAGCGCCGCTATCCCTCCGCGCTCATCGCCGGCACGAATGGCAAAGGCTCCACCGCCACCATGCTCGCCTCGATCCTCGATTCCGCCGGAATGCGCACGGGCCTTTACACTTCGCCGCACCTCGCGCGCATCAACGAGCGCATTCGCATCTCCGGCCGCGAAATTTCCGACGACGATTTCGCCGCCGCTCTAGCGCGCATCCGCAAAGCCATCGAAGAACTGCTCGCAGCCGGCGATCTCGCGGCCCATCCAACTTTCTTCGAGTGCGTCACGGCCATGGCCTTCGATGAATTTGCCCGCGAGCGCGTCGATTTCGCTGTGTTCGAGGTCGGCATGGGCGGCCGTCTGGATGCGACCAACGTCATCGAGCCCGAAGTCGCCGTCATCACGCAAATCGCGTTCGACCACGAAAATTTTCTAGGTCATTCCATCGAGGAAATCGCCGGCGAAAAAGCCGGCATCATCAAGCCCGGCGCGTGGGTGGTGAGCGCCGCGGAAAATCCATCCGCGCGCGCCGTGATTCGCGCCCGCGCCGAAGCCCAGCACGCGCGCTTCGTCGAAATCGACGAAGCGTTTCACGTGAAACAATTGAGCGCCCCATACGCCAGCGAAACCGCGAACGAAAGCGCGCCCGATTCGCTGCACGCCACCCACTTCGAGGCCATCGAGAAATCCTCAGACCGCGCAATCGAAATCACCGTGCCGCTCCCCGGCCGCTTCCAGCAGCGCAACGCCCTCGCCGCGCTCGCCGCAGCGCGCCTCCTCGCCGAGCGCGGATTCCCCCCGGTCTGCGCGGAGCGCACTGCTTTAATCAACGATGCGGCCATCGCACGCGGCATCGCGCGAGTCCACTGGCCTGGCCGCCTCGAACGCATCGGCGATCGCCCCGCCGTGTACCTCGACGGCGCTCACAATCCCGCGGGCGCGCGAGAACTCGTGGCTTTTTGGGATGAGCACTTCGCCGGCGTTCCAATTCATCTGGTTTACGGCGCGCTGCGCGATAAGCCTGTCGACGAAATCTGCGGCCTACTCTTCCCGCGCGCCGCCACCGTGATCATCACCGAGCCGCGCCAGCCCCGCGCGCTCTCCGCGTCCGTGCTAGCCGCCATGACAGCCCATTTCGCACACAACGTCGAGATCGTCCCCGATCCCGCCGTCGCTCTCGAGCGCGCGGTCCTCCGCGCCGCGCCCGAAGACGCCGTCTTCGCCACCGGCTCGCTCTACCTCATCGAAGACTACCGCCGCGGCTGGGCCAACGCCCACGCCGCCAGCGCTTCCTCGCCGCCGATCCGCGGAAGTTCACGTTAAAGCGCTGTGGTACGGAGCGGCCCAAACGCGCGGTCGTAAAGGAGAGATGATGCCCGGCGAATCTCAAAAGCCAGTGTGGTGGAAAATCCTCGTAGGGCTAGTGTTACTTTATGTTGAAATCAAGAACCATTTTAGTCAGGCGCCCAATCTGATGAAGGCGCGCGATCCAGCCGAGCAGCTGGGGATGAACATAGCGATGGGATTCTTTATCGCGCTGGGATGCTGGTTACTCTACTCTGGAATCAAGCCAGTGTGGCGCAAAACCCTTTGAATAAAACCCGAGAGTTTGATTTCAAGCTGACCACCATTAAACCGGCCGTCGAGTTGCCCGCCTCCGCGAGCGGATGCTACGATTGCCGGTTCCCATGGCCACTCCACCACACACCAAGCCGCGCGTCGGCGTCCCCTGGCGCAACACCGCCGAAGAGACCAAGAACCAGCGCCCGAAGATTGATCCCTATCTCGACGCCGTTCGCGCCGCCGGCGGCGAGCCCGTCCTGCTCTCGCTCGACCAATCGCCAGAAAAGCTAAAAGGTCTGGCGAACACGCTTGACGCCTTCGTCCTCCCCGGCAGCCCCTCCGACGTGGACCCCGCCCGTTACGGCGCGCCGAAGCACCCCGAGACGAGCGATGCTGACGCCGCGCGCGAGCGCATGGACGCAACTCTTCTCGACCACGCGCTCGCCACGCATAAGCCTGTGCTGGCCATCTGTTACGGCACGCAATTCCTGAATGTCTATATGGGCGGCAGCCTGTTTCAGGATCTGCCTGACGAAAAACCCAGCCCGATCCGCCACGATCGCGAGGACGACGCGCCCGATTCCGAGCACGCCGCGCGCATTGAAGCCGGCCGCGTCGCGGAATTGGCGCACCGCGTCGGAGCAACTGAATCGGCGCGCCCCGCGCAGTCCGGCGCCGCCGCCGAACTTGTCGTCAACAGTTCGCATCACCAAGCCGTACGCGAGCCGGGCCGCGACCTGCGCGTTACCGCGCATGCCGCCGACGGCACGATCGAGGGAGTCGAATACACCGGCCCAGCCGACTGGATCGTCGGCGTGCAATGGCATCCCGAGCGAATCTCGAACAAAGCCAGTGGCGCCGAACTTTCGCGAGCGTTGTTCCGCGAGCTGATCTCGGAATCCGCCGCGCGCCGCGCGAAGCGCACTGGCTGAAAAAAAGCGATAGGCATCAGGGCGGCGCGATCCCGACACCCGCGCCAAACCCGCGCACAAAAAATAGGCACCAGAGAGGAACCGAATGATCTCCTTGGCAGGCAAAGCGGCACTCGTCACTGGCGGCTCACGCGGCATCGGCGCCGCAACCGTAAAAATGTTCGCGCAAGCCGGCGCCGACGTGGTGTTCAGTTACAACCGCAATCGCGAGGCCGCCGCGCAAGTCGAGCAGGAAGCGCGCAAGCACGGCACGCGCATCGAATCGCTCAAAGCCGATCTGGGCCGCATGGCCGACGCCAAGCGCCTGGTCGGCTACACGATCGAGCGCCTCGGCCGCCTGGACATCCTGGTCGCGAACGCCGGCATCTGGAACGCCGTGGACGCGCCCATCGAAAAGTTGACCGAGCGCGAATGGGACGACATGATGCGCGTAAATCTCAAAAGCGTCTACGACGTCACGCACTTCGCCTCCGCGCGCATGATCGCGCAGCGCTCCGGCCGCATCATCGGCTTAAGCTCCACCGCCGGACAGCGCGGCGAGGCCTTTCATTCCCACTACGCCGCCACCAAAGGCGCCGTCATCAGCTTTGTGAAAGCTCTTTCCACCGAACTCGCGCGCCACAACATCCTCGTCAATTGCGTCGCCCCCGGCTGGGTCGATACCGACATGTCAAAGTCTGTCCTGGACAACAAGGAAGGCTTGAAGTTTGCCACCTCGGTGATCCCTCTGCGCCGCGTCGCCAAAGCCGAAGAGGTCGCCGGCGCCGTACTGTTCCTCGCCTCCGACCTGGCAACCTTTATCACCGGCGAAGTGCTCAATGTAAATGGGGGATCGGTGTTGTGCGGATGAAAAATGCGGCGTGGATGAAAGCTGCTGTGCGGACGCACGATGTGGCGCGGATACGAAACGTTGTGCGCACGAGCTTGCGATTCGCGGTCCTAACTCTCGTAGCGCTGGCCCTCGCCGCCGCGCCGCTCCCGCTTCGCGCGCAGAACGACGAAGCGCTGATGCCCGACCAAAGCGCCGCCAAAGCCAAAGTCTTGCTGCAGCAGGAAATCGCTGCGCTCGGCGGCCAGGCCTATCTCACCGTGCACGATTACGTTTGCGAAGGACGCCTGGCTCAATTCGGTCACTCTGGCGACGTCACCGGCTATCCGCCCTTCAAGGATTTCTGGATTCTCCCCGACAAGAACCGCACCGAATGGGACAAAAAAGCCACCATCGTCGATCTTTTCGCGGGCAACCAGGGCTGGTCGCTCGATCGCAGCGGCGTCAACGATCAGTCCGCCCAAGCCATCGCCGATTTCCGCGAACAAATCAGAGTGGATATGGACAACGTCCTGCGCTTTCGCCTCAACGAAGACGGCATGACCTTTCGTTACGCCGGCCCGGACATCGTCTATCTACAGCAGATCGACTGGGTCGAATTGGTCGATAAGAACGACACGACCATGCGCTTCGCGCTCGACGCATCCACGCACTTGCCGATTCAATACCAGGTGATCACACGAAATCCCGTCACCCGCGAGCGCAGCGAGAAAGACACGCTCTATTCCGAATACATCCCCATCGACGGCGTGAACACCCCGCGCAAAGTTTCGCAGACGCAGGATGGCCGCGAAATCTACGCCGCCGCTTACACCGGATGCCAGTACAACACCAATCTCGACGCCTACCTCTTCACCAAAAAATCCCTCGACGACCGCTACGCCCAGGAACCCAAACCGAAAAGCCAGAAGCCGGCGCCGCCAACGCATCCCGCTCCGTCGCACTGAACATCGCGCCGCTCAGATCCCTGCGCGCCTCCCATTCCTCGCTCCGATTGCGTCGTCGAGTGGCTTTACAGAGTACAATCGCTTGTTCTTGAACGGGAGGCTCTCGATTGCGTCCCCTGCCGTTTTCCGCCGGTCCCCTCTACGCGATTCTTTTCTGGGGAGCCTACGGCTTGTGGATCGTCCTGGAAACCATCGGGGGCGCGACCAAACGTTCCGGCGAGAGCTCCAAGGGTCGCGACCGAGGCTCCTACAAGCTGATCATGATTCTGCTTTGGCTCGGCCTCGGATTGGACTTCGCATTTTCCTTTATCATTCCGAAAGCCACGATACTCTGGCACCGGCATTTGCTCTTCTTCGTGGGAATCGCACTGATGCTTGCGGGATTGGCCTTTCGTTTCTACTCCATGTCGATTTTGGGCCGATTCTTTACCTACGATGTCGCTATTCGCTCCGGACACACCGTCATCGAGTCCGGACCGTATCGCTATATCCGCCACCCGTCCTACACTGGCGCTTTCGTCACTCTCGCCGGACTGGGCCTGGCGCTCGGCAATTGGGCAGGCCTTCTCGCGCTTCTAGCCTGCATGGGAATTGCCTATGCGTATCGCGTGCACGTTGAAGAAGCCGCACTCGTCGCGGCCCTGGGCGAGCCTTACGCGCTTTACATGCGCCGCACACAACGCTTCGTTCCATTCTTGTTCTAGAACGTGACTTCGCTCCAGTGAATTAAACCTACCGCCTCGGTTTCCAAATCGTCTAGACGCGCGCGAAGCGGCGATTAAGCTTTTGGGTTGGATTTCGACGATTTTTTGGCCTTCGATCCGGAGGCCCGCCGCGCACCCGGCACTTTCCCGATTCGAGCGTCCCCGGCCAGGATCAGCTCGCACGCGCGCAGCGCCGCCTCCTCGAAATCCTGCGCGTCGACTGGAAGCACTTGCCAGCCCGTGATTTTCTTCCCCAGCAGTTGAATCGATCTCATATTCGGGAAATCGCGCCGCAAACTTTCGTGGTTTTCCACGTGAGTGGCCAACCAGACGCCGTTGTCTTCCGTAGAGGTGGGCCTGTCGCGGAGGATCAGAACAATCTTTTCCCCCACATAGACAGCGAGACACCCGAACATGGGATGTGTCCGCGGCGCGAGCGGAGCGATCGCGTCAAGCACAAATTCGTGCGGCACCCGCTTGCGTTTCTTTGCGCCGAAGAGCGTGTCATCCAGCGAAAGAAAATCCGTATTGCGGCGTGACTTCGGCATGCGCGCGATGAATCGACTATCCCTTTTCTTCTGCTTCGAGCAAGCTCTGAATGTACCTTAATCTCGCTTCGCGCGGCGAGTCATCGACCGAGCATTTTCGTCCGCGGCTTCAAGCAGCCGGTATCGCGGTATAATAGTTGAATGGCTTGGGCCCAAAGTAACGCGCAGTCACCGCTCGCAATGCACGCAACCACTGTTCTCTGCGTGCGCCGCGACAATAAAGTAGTCCTCGCGGGCGACGGCCAGGTGACTCTGGGCGAGCACGTCATGAAACACACGGCGAAAAAAATCCGCCGGCTGTTTGAGGGCAAAGTTTTGGCCGGCTTCGCGGGTTCCACGGCCGACGCGCTTTCACTTTTCGAGCGCTTCGAGGGCAAGCTCCAGGAATTTCACGGCAATTTGCAGCGCGCCTCCGTCGAGCTCGCCAAGGAGTGGCGCAAAGACCGCGCGCTGCGCCACCTTGAAGCGCTGCTGATCGTGGCCGATTCCAAAGGCACGTTTCTGCTCTCCGGAAATGGCGACGTCATCGAACCAGACGACGGCCTCTGCGCCATCGGCTCCGGCGGCCCTTATGCTCTTTCCGCCGCGCGAGCGCTCGCGCGCCACACGAAACTCGGCGCCAAGGAAATCGCGCAGGAAGCCATGCACGTGGCCAGCGAAATCTGCATCTATACGAATGGCAACGTCACGATCGAGGAGCTCTGAGGCAACCGACCCATGGTGATCTATCTTCCAGGTGAGCAGCGCGAACCGGAACCCGAGCCGCAGCCGTCCTTCGACGAGCTGACGCCGCGGGAAATCGTCGCCGAGCTCGATAAATACATCGTCGGTCAGGCCGCCGCCAAGCGCGCCGTGGCCGTGGCGCTGCGCAATCGCGTGCGCCGCCAGAAATTGCCCGCCGAGCTTGCCGAGGAAATCCTGCCGAAAAATATTTTAATGATCGGACCAACCGGCGTCGGCAAAACGGAAATCGCGCGGCGTCTCGCGCGCCTCGCCGGTTGCCCTTTCATCAAGGTCGAAGCCTCGAAATACACCGAAGTGGGCTACGTGGGCCGCGACGTCGAATCCATGGTGCGCGATCTGGTCGAGACCTCGATCGATATGATCCGCGAAGAGAAGCTCGACGAAGTCGCAGAGCGCGCCGACCAAACCGCCGAGGAACGTGTTCTCGATCTGCTGTTGCCGCCGTCACCCGCGCCATCGCCCGCGTCACCGGACGCGCCGCTCTCCACGGGAATCGCGCCCTCGGATACGCTGCGCCGCGAGCCAACCGATCGCACGCGCGAAAAACTGCGCGCGCAGTTGCGTGAAGGCAAACTCGATCAGCGCATGGTCGAAGTCGAAGTGCGCGAGCGCGCCATGCCTTCCTTCGAGATCATCACCAACCAGGGCGTCGAGGAAATGGACGTCAACGTCAAGGACATGCTCTCCGGCCTCTTCGGGCAGCAGAAAAAGAAACGCAAGATGACCGTCGCCGACGCCTTCGAGTACTTGATCCAGGAGGAAGAAAACAAACTCATCGACATGGATCAGGTCACGCGTGCGGCCGTCGAGCGCGCCGAACAAATGGGCATCATCTTTATCGACGAAATCGACAAAGTCGCCGGACGCGAATCGGGGCACGGGCCCGACGTCTCTCGCGAAGGCGTGCAGCGCGATATCCTGCCCATCGTCGAAGGCACCACCGTGAACACGCGCTACGGAATGATCCGCACCGACCACATTCTGTTCATCGCCGCCGGCGCGTTCCACGTCACCAAGCCGTCCGATCTGATCCCTGAGCTTCAGGGCCGCTTGCCGATCCGCGTCGAGCTTTCCGCGCTGCGCGAAGAGGATTTCGTGCGCATCCTCACCGAGCCCAAAAACGCGCTGCTCAAGCAGTACACCGCGCTGCTGGAAACCGAAGGCGTGAAGCTCAGCTTCACCGACGACGCCGTCGCCGCCGTGGCGCGCTTCGCCGTGCAGGTAAATGAACAAACCGAAAATATCGGCGCGCGACGCTTGCACACCATTCTCGAGCGCCTGCTCGACGAAATTTCGTTCGAGGCGCCCGAATTGAAAAAGAAAAACGTGAAAGTCGACGGCGCCTACGTCTCAAAGCAACTCGCTGAAATCGTCAAGAACCAGGACCTCAGCCGGTACATCCTCTGACGGCTCGCGAAGCGGATATGCGCGCCTCGGTTCTCCATTCCATACCACAACGCCTCGTTCCCGCCTTCAGCACACAGCGTGGCTTGAAGCGCCGCGCACCGCGCAGATCAGAATTGCGCCGTGGTTCAGAAATTCCCGAACGCATTGGCGGCCGCACTGGAATCGCGTTGCTCCTCGCGCTCGCAACTTTCGCCGTCGCTGGCTGCGGCGCGCCCGGTGAGCCTGAACCGCCAAAACCAATCGTGCCGCAACCCGTCGCCGATCTCGCCGCGCGGCAGCAAGGCGACACCGTAATCCTGACCTTCACGCTGCCGGCTCGTTCGACCGAAAATGAGAATTTGGACGGCGTTCCCACGGTTGAGATTTACCGCGGCATGCTCGCTGCGGGAGAAGCGGGCCATAAAACAACTACGCATCTCGTCTACACAATTCCTGCCGCGCTCGTGGATACCTATCTCTCCGGCGAACATTTGGAATTTCGCGATCCATTTCACACCGATGATCTCGCGCGCGAAGCCGGCGCGAGCATGGTGTACATGGTGCGCACGAACGTCTCGCGCCGGCACGATTCCGCCGATTCCAACATCGCCGAAACGCAAATCTATCCCGTGCCCGCTCCACCCGTCGCGCTGCGTGCTGTCGTCACCGAGCACGCGATCGAAGTCGCCTGGGACGCTCCCGCGGCGGCCTCGGGAATTTCAGGCTACCGCGTTTATCGCGGCGAACTCGCATCCGATTCCCCGCCGAACGAAACCGATCTCGCCAAAATGAAATTCGTTTCGCCGCTCGCGCTCGCGGGACCGGCATCCGAAACAGCCTTCGACGACGCGCAGTTTGAGTTCGGCCACACCTACGTCTATATCGTGCGCAGTGTGGCGCAATACGGACCGAACGAAGTTGAATCGGACGATTCCGCGCCCGCTATCGTCACCCCGCGCGACACATTCCCTCCCGCCGCGCCGCGCGGCCTCGAAGCAATTTACGTCCCGGCAACCGCCGGGGCGCCTGCCGACATCGAACTCTCGTGGGACATCAGCCCGGAATCGGACCTGGCCGGTTACAACGTCTATCGCAGTGAACAACCGGGCACACGAGGCCAGAGATTAAACCCGGAATTGTTGCCCAGCCCGGCGTTTCGTGATATTCAGGTGGCCGCCGACAAGCATTACTTCTATTCGGTTTCCGCCGTCGATCGGGCTGGCAATGAAAGCTCCCTGAGCCCCGCGGTTTCCGCAGAAGTCCCGGCGAATTCGCCGTAGGCAGCTAGGCTCCGCAAGGAAAAAAGAAAGAGGCGTGAAGGCGATGACCCGAACTCAATTCTCGGGCATAGAGAGATTTTTCTCGCTGCGCGGCGCGACGCTGCGCACCGGAATCTTCACGGGCCTCGCGCTTTCCGCGGTGCTGGTGGCGTGGGTGCTCGTAGCCAATCGCGTCGCGCAACTTGAATCCTTCGCGCTCGAGCGCAATTGCGCCGCCGTCGGCGCGTTGCTGGCGCTGATGGCCATTCCGGTTTGCCGGTTCGTGAAATCTCCACGCGCGCTGTTTATTTCCGGCGTTGCCGCCTGGACGATTTTGACGTTCGCGTATATGGCGTTGGAAGTGTTTTTTCCGCGCCTCGAAGATCGAATGGGGCCGTTGCAACTCTTCATGCTCGGAGCGACATCCTACGGGCTTCTGGCCGTAATCGGTTGGGTGATCGGCATTATCCGCCTCGCGCGTCACCAGCCCCTGGTAGCGACGCGGCGCAGACATCCCTGATCCTCGCTCGCGCCGTCCCGCTGATCTGTCTCCTTCGGCGTTGTGATTTCCCGCAACGATCCCAACCCGACCCGTGGGCGGTCCAGCCTTTGACCTGAGGTGGGGGGTAGCGCACCCTTTGCCCGCGTCTGTAGTTTTTCAGTCCTCACGCGCAGATTCTACTAATAGCGACCTTCACCCTGGAGTAACATCGGGCGTCTGTCGGGCTGCGGTGTGCGCAGCCCGGGGTGGCCCATCCTTTGTCCGCTGCGGCGGACAAAGGGTGGGTCCGTGGGCTCCCCTTGATGCCCTGGAATCTCAAATGCTACTACGGCAGCCAAGACCTCCATTTCCTTACGTACACGTGCTACCGGCGGTTGCCACTTCTTTCCTCCGCGCGCGCCAGAAACGTGTTCGTTGAGATTCTCGCGGAAGTCCGCGATGGCTACGGTTTTCTTCTCGCCGGATACGTCGTGATGCCTAACCACGTTCATCTCCTGATCGGCGAACCCGCGAAAGGAACGCCTTCCACCGTGATGCAAGTGCTCAAGCAAAGAGTCTCGCGCCGCCTGCGCGCCAGGAAGAGGCGCGCGCCGCAAACGCAACTCCAGCTCGCATTCGTCGAAGGCGAACTCATGCCGCGGCAATTCTGGCAGCGCAGATTTCACGATTTCAACCTGTGGAGTCACAAGAAAATAATCGAAAAGCTCGAATACGTGCACATGAATCCGGTGAAGAACAACCTGGTGGAACATTCGAAGCACCGCGCTCCGCGCGGGCCGGCAAAGGACTGGCCGTGGAGCAGTTGGTCGTACTACGCGAAGGGCGAGCAAGGACTCGTCCGGATCGACGAGAGTTCGTAGAAGCGATCCCGGAAATCGAAAGCCCCACCCGTTGTCCGCTGCGGCGGACAAAGAATGGGCACCCCGGGCTGCACAAGGCGCAGTCCGCCAGACGCGCCACGTTACTCCAAGGTGAAGGTCGTTAGTGGTATCATTCGCGCGTGGAGCACGAGAATCGCGAGACGCCCATATAGGGTCTGCCACCCGCCCGTGCAGAACGTACAGAGCTTCCGCGCTTCCCCGGGGTGCACGGCAGCAGTCACAGCCCTCTCGACGGTTGCCGGAGCCTACGCCGGGGCATCGGTTCTCGGCCCCTTGCTAGCGCCGGCAGGCGCTGCTGCAGGGGCGCCGGGAGGGCCGCCAGGCGCCGCCGCGGGAGTCGCGGCGGCAGAGGTCGCCGGCGCTGCGGCAGGCGGGGCTGCCGGCCACGCAATCGCCCCAGCCGTTTCAAATATAATGTGCTCCTCCGGCACGGGGAGCGGAGGCCAGAGCGGCGGGTCGCGCGGCGGAGGCAGTGGGCAGAGAGAGAACCGGGCATTTAAAGAGGCAGTTAGGAGGATCAATCAGGATAGACGGGAGCCGTTGACCCCGGACCAGGTTCGAGCGCTTCACGACGAAATCCCGAACCAAGGATTTAGCCTTGATGAGATAGTGGAAATCGGCAAGGGAATGTTCAGGAACTGAGGACGGAAAACCATGAGTGCTGCAAACGCGGAGATTATGGAAATCGTATCGACTCTAAAGGGCAAGGCGCCCTGGGGGGTCCGCTTGGGTCATGGTTCGTTCGTAACGATGGAGTTTGGAGACCCGGATCCCAGAGCAGGCGGTCGGGTCATCCATGGCGAGTGGCACCTGTGGCTGTACATGTGTAACTGGAGGATCGAGGCCAAACACAGGATTTTCGCGGGATCAAACGACGACCGCAAAGCGATTGAGGCAACGCTGGGAGATTTATCGTTTGACAGCATCGAATCGATCGACGTTATACAGCCGTCGCTAGATCTCTCCATTCAGTTCCGGTCAGGGATAAGGATACTTACATTTTCGTCTTCCTCTGATCACGATGAAGAAGAGTGGAAGCTATTTACCCCCGGCGGGAAATGCCTGCTGGCGTACGGCGACGGCACCTATGAGTACGCCAGAAGCGACGAACCTAGTCCACGGACGAGCGGCGGCCCCGAGGCCTAGATCGGCGGGTGGCGCAGCCTTTGACGTGAGGGTGGCCCTCGATAAGAACGAAGGCGCTGTCAAGGCGCAGAACGCACGTCCCGGTGTTTTACCACCGCGGCGTTGCCACAGAAGATGGAGGACCAAGACTCTGGAAATCTCACGGTAAATCATTTCGCTATGCCCCACACCAACCGTATTCGAATAATAACTTATAGATAATATTGACATTACATTGCCGCCCGTGCTATCATGTTGCATGAGCCTCGTACCGCACCTCTCATCCGCATTCCCGCGCAAGATTTTTCCGTTCGGGCCCGGCTCAGCCGCGCAAATCCTGGCGGACAACTTTACGCCCGCACGTCGGAGCCTGCCTGCCGCCCGCCCTGCTCGGCCTACAAAATCCCATCGATTGACCACAACCGAACCGTGCTTACCCGCACAAACGCGTCGCCGTAAACCGCTGATTCCAAACCAAATGCAAAAGAGTGCGCATCTTGCTGAAAATAAACGCTCGCAAGCCCATTGCGCTCAATCTCTTGCGCACTCTTTCTCACTCTTTTCCCGCAAGCCCTGTATTTGCCGCTCTTACGCAAAAGATACCCGGGGGTGTACCCCCCTCCAGCCGCGATCTCGCTCCCGCAACACGCATCACAAGCTCATCTCAGCCCGCAGTGACGGGGAGGTCGGCTCTCGGCGTTTCGACGGTCAAAACCTGCGTCCCACTGGCTGCGTGGAAGGCCTTCCGCGGTTCCTGTAAACTATCCGCGGCACAACGCCTAAAAGGGACATCATGAAATTTTGCCGATTCCAATTGCTTGAATTCAATGCCGCCGCGGCCGGCCGCTCCGGCGAAACCGTGCATCCCGAGCCGCGCATCGGCCGCGTCGAAGGCGACACGGTTCACGAACTCTCCGGCAGCCTGCTTGGCGAGAACAAGGCTTCCGGCCACACGTGGAAACTTTCCGAAGTGGCTCTGCTGCCGCCGTCGGTGCCCACCAAAATCGTTTGCGTCGGGCGCAATTACCTCGAACACGCCGCCGAATTCAACAGCGAAGTTCCCAAGGAGCCGCTGATCTTTCTGAAACCGCCCTCCGCAATTATTGCGTCCGGAGAAACAATCGTTCTGCCCGCGATTTCCAAGCGCGTCGATTACGAAGGCGAGCTGTGCGTGGTGATCGCGCGGCGCTGCCGAAAATTGTCCGATACGGACGACGTTCGCCCGTACATCGCCGGATACACCTGCTTGAACGACGTCAGCGCGCGCGATTTGCAATTCACGGATCCGCAATGGACGCGCGCGAAAGGATTTGACACGTTCTGCCCGTTCGGTCCCGTGCTCGAGACTGAACTCGATCTCAAGCACACCACGGTTGAGACTTACCTCAATGGCGTTAAGAAACAGTCCGCGCCGACCACGGACATGATTTTTTCCGTTGATGTTATAATTCGCTGGATCTCGCGCGTGATGACGTTCGAGCCGGGCGACATCATTGCCACTGGCACGCCCTCGGGCGTCGGTCCGCTGGCCGCGGGCGACATCGTGGAAGTCGTCGTCAGCGGCGTCGGCACGCTGCGCAATTCGGTTCAGGCGGCGAACTCTTAGCGCCAGCCGCGATGCGCGGACAAACAGGAATGAATTGAAGGCGCTCACCGACGATTGGAGGCTCCTTGCCGCAGCGGGCGCGGCCGTCGCGGTGGCGATTGCCGTCGCGTCGTACGCGAAATTTCGCCGCCGCCCCGATGCCGACGAGATCGAGCGCAGGCGGCGCGCGCACGTGAATCAGATAGGACGCATCGCCGAAGGACGCGTCACGGAACTCGCGGAGGTTCCGCCGTCCGCCGCGCCGAACGCTCGCTTCGGGATGTTTCGCGGCGCCGACAAAAATTCCGCCAACCGCGCGGCGCGCAACCGAAAACTTCTCTGGTACACCTACTCGATTTCCGGCGTCACGTACGAAACCGCGCAGGACATCACCGGTCTTGAACATCGCGCCGCCGGACGCGGGCAATTGCTCTCCGGTCAACTAGCAAGCGTGAAGTACGATCCGGCGAACCCGAGCAATTCCATCCTGGTATCGGAAGACTGGTCGGGCCTGCACTAGCTCGCATCGCGCACCGCGCTCGAATCAACTGAAGCGGCGGAGACCGCTGATTCAGATGTCGCAAATGCCCCGAAAAATCGCGATCGGCGTGTTCGCAGTGGTCGCAGCATTCAGCGTTCTGCTGGCTGCATCGGTCGCGGTTGTTTTTGCCACGCTGCGCATCGAGCGCATCGCAGCTCCTGCCGCGCACGCGGTCGCAGCCTTCGGCGAGCTGATTCTTGGCGCGGCCGTGCTGCTCGTGGCCGTCTACATCTCGACGCGCGTCGTCGTTCGCTCCCTCGCGACGGAAGTCGGCACTACTGGACGGCGCGACCTAACACCTCCCAAGCAAAAACCCTGAAAGATTGGTGGGTAGGATGTATCAGTCCTCCACGGCGGGCTTCGATCCGCTCTGACAATCTCATTTGGAGAACGTTTCCCGCGATCGCCTGGAAGGACTCAACCAGAGGAGTGAGATCAATCCTGGCCGGATCATGCTCATATCCGATTACGAGTACCGCTCGACGCTCAGACCCTGAATACTCCAGCAGTTTGTAGCAATCGCCGATCGTGCTGACGTTTCCGGGATAGGGGTGTAAAAGATTGACCGACCAATTCTCCGCTTCCTTGCCGTTGTCTCCAAATGGACGCGTGATCTTGACTTCGACTGCCCACTCGCCCGGGACGAGGAGATCTGAAGTTCTCTTTGTCCGGACGCTCCCCCGATACCTCGGCAGCGTGTTTAAGTGCAATGAGATGCGCTTGACCAACTGAGGTTCGCCATACGGTCCAACACCCGGCTGGAACGCCCGAAAGTTCTCGTGAGACGCATCGACCTGAACGAGCGCGTCGCTGATATCCGAGACTAGTTCTTGCAAGGTCATTGGCGAACCATTGTGAGAAGCGATTAGATGGCCAGTACCGCCTTTCCCTCCCTGAGCTACTGCTGTGGCGGAGGCGCTTCGGAGGGAGGCTGAGAATCGGGCGGAGGCGCGCCAGGGGCGGGCGGCGCAGCGGGCGTGGCGGTGATTTCGGGAAGGCGGCCGGCGGATTCGATGACTTGCTGCGCGAGATAATTTTCAACCTTAGCTTCATCGCGCGCTTCGGTGAGATAGGCGGTGCGCAGCAATTGCTCTTTGCGCGTGCGCAGGGCGTCGCGAATGGTTTGCTGTACGGATGGATCGTTCAGATCGCGCTGGCCGGGCGCTTCCTTGGAGATGAGCTTCAGGATGCGGTAGGAATCCGGGAGGACGATGACGTCACTGATCTCGCCGGGCTTAAGCGCCATTACTGCTTTTTTAAGCGCGGGATTGCTTTGGCCCAGCGAGGATTCCGGAACGTAACCGAGGTCGCCGCCGGAGCCGGCAGTCTGCGGATCTTCGGAATAATCCATGGCCAATTCCGAAAAATCCGCGCCGCTTTTCAGTTGCTGCATGAGCATGGCGACTTTGCGGCGAGCCTCAGCGTCGGTGGTGGCGTCGTCGTTCTTGCGATTGCGCACTTCGGGATCCTTGTGCGGCGTGACCACGATTTGCGCGAGGCGGTATTGGGTTTCCGCAACGTTGAACTGCTGGCGGTTCTCATTATAGAAGTCGGTGACGTCCTGATCGGTGATGGTGACTTTGGAATTGACTTCGGCGTTGATGAGCTTCTGGATGGAGAGCTCGCGGCGAATATCTTTTTTGAGGTCGTCAACGGTGACGCCGCGCGCCTGCAACTGGCGTTGAAATTCATCGTCGGTGTAAGGACTCTTGAATTCGGTGAATTTATCCTCGACATCTCCATCGGAAGCGGACAGGCCGAGTTTCTGGGCGCGCTCGAGCAGAATTTCGTTGTTGATGAGGTCGTCGAGGATATTGAGCATGAGCGAGAGCGCTTCTTCGTGGGAGGGCATTTGCGCTTCGGGATTGACCCGCGTGCGGTAATACTGCTCGACCTCGCTGCGCTGAATCTGCGTGCCATTCACTTCGGCCCACACGTCGGGCGAAGGAGCTTCGCCCTTGCGACAGCCGCCCGCCCAGGCCACGGTCGCCACGATCAGTGCTGCCGAAATCAGCCGCTTTTGCATCTCGCCTCGTTGAAGCAATGCGCTCCGCGCAGCCGATTAAAGCAATGCGCTCCGCGCAGGCCGGTGCCTACGCCGCTTTGACGACTTTCCCGTCGCGCAGACACGATGTGCATACGCGCACTTGCTTGCGCACGCCGGAGACCACGGCGCGAACGCGCTTGAGATTGGGAATCCAGCGGCGACGCCGGGCATTATTGGCGTGGCTGATCACATTTCCATACTGCGGAGATTTTCCGCAAATTTCGCATTTCTGCGCCATGTCTGCTCCTTACAGTGTTTCCAGTACGCGTTTCAACAGCCACTAAAACCTACAAAGTATAGCAACGAACGTCACGCCAGCCTAGAACGCGGTTTTGGGAAGAGCGATAGGCGGGGGCGATTGTGGCCATGCGCTCCGCGCAGTTGATTAAAGCAATGGGCTGCGCGCGGACCGGGGCCGAATGCTCGGAACGATCGGACCGTGACCGAAAATCGTGTGCGGGTGAGCGGACGGGAGGTGTTGTTCGAGGTTCATACTCAATGGTAGCACGAACGACAATACGATGTCAATATTACCTATGGGTCATTATTCGAATACAATTGGTGTGGGGCATAGCGAAATGATTTAGTGTGAGATTTGCAGGGTCTTGGTCCTCCGTCTTCTAACGATTGCGGTACGGGCGAGATGAGCCGCGACGGTCGAAATATCAGAAAACGTCCCGTCTGTCCCCGATGATCCGTCTGTCCCCGATGATCGTCCCCGATGATCCCGATGATCCCAATCTCACCACAGGGGCGGAACACCCGGCTTGTACCAAGGATTGACTTGCCAGAAATGGACGAGTTGCACCGCGCCGATTGCGATTAGCGAAAGGCCAAGCGCCAGAAAAACGATGCTCGCAATGCCCAGGCGGCCATGAGGATAAGTTCGTTTATATTCTCGAACGAGCGTGAGTGCCTTCACAGGGATAAACGCATATGTGACCTGTTGGTCAGTCGAAAGTTTTCGGTTTATCTTTCCGATCATCACGTACAGAATCCGCAAGCAGATGCCCACTGCGCTCAAACCAACGCAGAAAATTACGGCCGGAACGAACGGAAAAGTTATCATTGCTCCACCCCTTCGGTATTCCACTGTGCCAGCGCGCTAAATTCGGCGGTCCGACGCTGGCTAGGGTCGGGCGTTCCGCGGGTTTGGCCGCGTCCCCTTTTAATTACCACTTTTCAAAGTCGGCGTCGGCAGCGCTAGTTTCCCGACATCGAACCTTAAACGCGCGCCCTGCCCTGGAAACCTCACCAGGGAGAAGGCCAAGGGGCTGGCCAATAGCTGGGGTTGGCCTGCCAGAAATGGATCAGGCGTACCGCCGCGACCAAAATTAACAGAATGCCAAATGCAAGGGCAGCGATACGCACGGCATTGAGGCGGCTGTGGGGGTACAGCCGTCTGAACTCTCGGTTGATCCTAATCATCTTTGGGAAATGGAAGACCACGTATCCGATCTGCTGCTGGTCCGGGAGTCGTTGGTTTATCTTGCCGACGACCACATACAGCATCAGGGTCGAAATATTTATCATTGCAGTGCCCAACGCGATCAAGACCACCGCATCAACCGGTGCAGTTATCATGGACATGCGGCTTGTCTCGCATAGTAGAGAACGGGGTCAAACGGTGCCAACGCGAGGGCGCCTGCACGGCCCATACTGTGCTGCTTTGCTGTCTTGGTGCCCGCGATCGCCGCTCCCGGGTTGCCCGCAAGCGAAGCCCCGTAGACACGAGCAGTTTTTCCAAACGATGCAAATCCCCCAACTCCTTCGGCAGAGGCAGAGGCGGTAGCAAAAGGTCCCGAATAGCCGCTATTGTCGGATCCCAGGTCACCGTAGATGAAACCCGAGGAAACTGACGCGCCCTCTCCCCCGCCTTGTCCGCCTCCAGTCCAAGATAAGGTTACGTTGCCGTTGTTATAGTTGACGACGGTCGAAACGCTGCCAGTAAGCCCGAGCCCGCCAGGGAAATTTACCGTCAGACTCGTCGCGCGACCCTGAGGAAGCGCCGAACAGACCTTCGCGGCGACTTGGCGGAAGAATCCAGGCGATTGCGGTGATTGGAAATTTCTGTATATCTCTTGGCAAAGGAAGCTCGACATGTCGCACACGAATGTGTCAAACAACGGGGGAGGGGGAGGGCATGGCGTATCTCCGCAGCCGTGAGGCGCACGCCGTTGCGCCGCCCATTGTGGGTCGCCGCCGGTAAGTACTTGGCCGCCGTCGGAACTGCAGTCTGACGGCTCCTCGTCATCGGTAATACTGTCAGCGGGGCTGGCTTGCCTGTCGCGTCCAATCGTGTAGAGGCATCCGTCAGGACTTAGTCCGCTCGGATCGGTTAGGGTGACTGGGTTGTTGCGCACGTACGTATAGAGATTCAACTGCTGTGGATCCGTTGGATCGGCCTGGGAAATTCCGGATGGGTCCGGGGACATAAAGCGGGCTCCGGAGAAAGTGTAGAAGCGCGCGTCGAAGTTGTAGAGGTTGGATTCGGTGTCGAATTCCTTGTGGGTAAATTTGTAGTTATTGGTGCTGGTCTCGGTGGCGACGTAACACTCGTTGCCGTAGGGACAGTAGTCGATATCTTCGAGGGTGTTGCCGCTCGAATCGGTCAGGATGCGGGTCGAGTCGAGATCGTCGGCGAAGTAATATTCGACGTCGCCGGAGGAGGAGGCGTCGCGGCGGGCGATGCGTGAGCCGTTCAGGAAGACGTACTCGTGGAAGGCGCTGTCGGTGGTGCTGCCAGTTCCGTCAGTCTCTTCAAGCGCGTCGGTGCCGGTTCCGTACCAATAGAGCTCGTAAAAGGGAGGGTCGGTAGCCATGTACTTCTCGACGCGCTTGCCATCGCCGTCGTAAAAGTAGTTCACGCCAGCGGTGGAGGTCAACTCGTTTTCGGCATTGTAGGTGTACGTGGGAGACGTCGGCGGACAAGGCGAACTCGTCTCCGCAAGCAGATTGCCCGCGGCGTCGTAGCAGTAGCCGGAGATCTGATTCTGGGCGGTGGCTGCCATAGAGGCGGAGGACTCCTCGAACGGCAGGCTCTCGTAGGACTGGAATTGAGTCAAATTGCCCCAGGGGTCAATCTGGTAGGACTCGCCCCAAGCTCCGCTAGCGGCAGACGCGATCCGATTCAGCGGATCATAAGCAAACGTTTCCGATCGCGATGAGGTGACGCCATTTGCGATATGCGTGATGTTCCCATTGTTGCCGGTATGGGGACTGGAAGGGCACGCGCCGCCGGACAGCGGATAGTAACAATAAGTGAGATTGAGTTCCGCGCTGCCCGTGGAATACGCCAGGATCGAGGACGGCTGGAGTCGAGGATTGTACGAAGCGTCGAGATTGATGCCCGTGAATGAGCCGCCTTCGCCCATGAGCGCCGACGTTAGCGCACCGGCGGGATTGTGACCAGCCCGAGTTTTTGTACCACGGTGAATGAGAGAGTCTACATCACAGCCGTCGACGGCGAACCGAGAATTGGCGGCACCAAGGGGCTACAGGCCACCGGCGCCGGTGGCCTGTAGCCCAGCGCTGAGTGCGGACGCAGCGTGTTGTACACCATCCGCCATTTCTCGATCACGATCTGCGCTTCCTTCAGCGAGTAAAAAATCTCTCCGTTCAAACATTCATCGCGCAATTTCCCGTTGAAGCTTTCGCAGTAGCCATTCTCCCAAGGGCTTCCCGGTTCGATGTACAGCGTCCCCGTTCCCACCTTCGCCAGCCAACTCCTCAGCTCCTTGGCCACGAACTCCGGGCCGTTGTCCGAGCGAATATGTTCCGGAATTCCCCGGTAAAGCATCACGTCCGCCAGCGCTTCGATCACTTCGTATCTCCCCAGCCTTCTCGCCACGCGGATCGCCAGGCACTCCCGCGTGTATTCGTCGATCAGCGTCAGCATTCGCAGTGTTCGGCCGTCGTGGGTCATCGCGCTCACGAAATCGTAGCTCCACACATGGTTGGCTCGTTCCGGCCGGAGACGAACACACGATCCGTCGTTCAACCACAGCCTTCCTCGCGGCCTTTGTCCCTGCGGCACTTTCAGCCCTTCGCGCCGCCAGATCCGCTGCACCCGATCCTTGCCCACATACCAGCCCCGTGCTTGCAACAGCGCCGTGATCCTCCGATAGCCGAAGCGCCCGTACTCGCTGGCCAGCGCCACGATGTCTCGCGTCAGCGCGTCTTCATCCGTTCGGTGGATCACCTCGTAGCGTTGTGTCCCTCTCCACTGCCCCAGCAACCGGCAGGCATGCCGCTCTGATACTTGGTAGCTCTCGCGTGCATGCTCCACCGCGCTACGTCGCCGCTCAGGGCTTAGAAGTTTCCCTCTGCCACATCCTTCAGAATTTGCTTCTCCAACGAAAGCTCCGCCACCAACCGTTTCAGCTTGGCGTTTTCCCGCTCCAACTCTTTGAGGCGTTTCGCTTGATCCAACTTCAGGCCGCCGTATTCCTTCCGCCAGCGGTAGTAGGTCTGCGCGGTGATCTCGGCTTCCTTGCAGGCTTGTGGGGTGCTCTTTCCGTTGGCGATTTCAACTTCAACTTGCCGCAGCAGCGTGACGATCTGCTCCGGCTTGTATCTCCTCATCGGCATACCAGCTTCCCTCCAGAGTGAATTCTCTCTCACTCCCGCTGGTACAAAAAACCCCGGTCAGGTCAGTGATGAAGGTTCCCGACGAGACCATTCTGCTGACGCCGGTCAGATTTCCTCGCACGGTTTGGGATGCCGAATAGTTGGAATCGTCGTGGTTCGTCGCGCCGGTCTGGGAGGACAGTGAGGTAGCGTCGTAGGAAAAGTTCGTCTGCGCAATCATAGTTCCCCTGCTCGATCCGCTGCCACGATACACACTGATGGACGATGGGAGGTCTAAGATATGCTGATTCTCGTACGTGCTGGTTTGGACGTAACTCACGTCGGTTTCCCGAAGGAGGTTGCCGTTGAAATCGTAGACCTGGACCAAATCGGGGAGGTACGCGTAGCCCGTATACCCGTATTTGCTTGTGGATGACATTCCGTTTCCTATCGATGTCGTGACCGATTCCACGTCTTGGAGGTCATCCTCGACATACGTGGCGCTTCTTAGCAGAGTTCCAGAGGACGAGCCCGCGTAGAAGTTCGCCACATACTGGGTCAATATAAAGTAGTCCGCGGGGCAGTAATGATACGTGAAAGCGTAGGTTGATTGGTTCTCGGTGCCGCTTTCATCGGCCGGGTCCGTAACCGTCAGTGCGGCATTTCCCAGCGACGGATCGCCCCCCTGACAGGAAATCGCTGACCAGTTGAACCCCCACGTGGCCCCTTGCTCGGTAAGCGTTGCCAGCTTTAGGTCGCCGACGAAAAAACCGTCCCCGTTGGGTGGATTGACGACTTGGTAGGTGAACCCCACCTCGCCGCCCGTGGGCAACGTCATGCTGGTCATTTGCCCATAGTCTCCTGGACTCGTTCCCCCGTCGTAGCCGAATTGATAGCTTCTGCCGTCGGGTAGAGTGATGCTTTGTACGACCATCATCGGGCCTGTGAACTGAGTGGTGCCGTTAAAGCCGCCAACCCAGGCGGGGAAATTGGTGCTTACCTGGATGGTTTCCATCTGAATTGTGGCTCCGCCATAACTGTAGGTAGGCGAGGAACTCGAGCAATTGGCGGTGCATTGCATATTCGGAATTTGCCGCCCAAGTTCGTCTTGAAGGTTGCTCGTGCCTGGAAAATAAAAATTGCCGTTGGAATCCTCGACGTTGCCAGAGCAGGCGTACTCGTATTGCGTACTCCCGGTGTAGCTGGCCGCGCTGCTGGTACACACGGATGCTCCGTGCTTATCCCAAATCTGTGCGGTCATCGAGGTAGCGCTTATGGTGACGGATATCTGGTAGCCGCTCGAATCCTGCGCGTAACCGGGCGTGACCTGGTTCGCGTAACCGCAGGCTGGCATCGAGTTGTCAAGGGTGCCGAGCCCAAACTGATGCTCTGTCCCGCTCGGGTCGATGTATACGAAATTTTGCCACGATTGGTATGACCAAGGGGAAGACCCATTGCCGCATTGCACGGATGAGCCTTCGCTAGTAGTGGACCCGAACATGCCGACAGGGCTGCCGGTAAATCGCCAGCCGGCGGTTGAATTGTCCGGAGTAGCGTCGTTCCACACGTAATTGTAGCCTTCGCCGGTGGGGTACGAAGATATCGAGTAGAACTGGCTGTCATAGGTCATCCCCAGATTGACAGTCTGTCCGTTTCGTTGCTTGTAGCTGAGAAGGGGGAACGCCAAGTGGACGTTCCCGTTCTCCAAATTGACCTCGCCCATGGGAATCTGCATGGAGGGGCGACTCGGCGGCGTCGGTCCAAGGCGCATCATGATGTCGTCGTCGTCGTTCTGTGCGACGAGCGGTAAGCAAAAAGCAACAAGAAGGAGCGCGCAGATTGAAGAAATACAGAAGATCACGGCAGACGGGGTGCGCATGAGCATTCCCTCCGCAGGGCTTCGAGATGTGGTTGTCGCCGCGCCACGAAACATTTCACGGCGCCATGATTCTCTTATTTCTATAAAGTGTAGTCGCGTTACGTGTCAAGGAGAATTATGGCGTCAGCGATAGGTCCATCGGACAGCAACACTTCGCGGAGTGGGGAAAGGCGGGCTTCGGCGAGGGGCAGGCCGGAGGCGACCAATTTTTGGACGTGCTGATCGAAGTGGAAGCGGAGCTCGGCGTCGAGTTCGGTTTCGACGGCGTTGCGTCGGAACAGGGAGCGCAGGCGAATCCAGAGATCGTTGAGCATGGGACTCCTACGCGGTTTCCAATACTTGGGCCACGGCGGCCGCCAGTTTCTTCCATTCGCTTTTTTCGGTTTCGAGCTGTTTGCGGCCGGTTTTGGTGAGTTCGTAGAATTTCGCGCGGCGATTGTTTTCGGAGGCTCCCCAGCGGGCTTTGATCCAGCCGCGGCGTTCGAGGCGATGGAGCGCTGGATATAAGGAGCCTTGCTGGATCTGGAGAACGTGGCTCGAGACCTGGTGGATGCGCTCGGAGATGGCCCAGCCGTGCTCGGGACCGAGCGCGAGGGTGCGGAGGATGAGCAGGTCGAGGGTGCCCTGCGGAAGATCGATGCGTTGATCGGTTGGGCGTTCCGGCAAGAATGTCCCCTGATACTTCTACAGGAGTATACGCCATCTCTTGTCGAAGTGCAAGAGGAAAAGCCGGCTCGTTAGGAATCGGCGGCGCGGCGTGCGTTCGGCTAGACGTAATCCCAGCGCTGCGCGATTTTGCGGGCGATCGCGAAGAGCACAACGCCAGTTGCGAGAAGCACGGAGACCTGCGGCCAAAGATGCGAGACCGGCTCGTCGCGCCAGAACACCTTGGTGAAACCGTCGATGGCCCAAGCGTTGATGGTAAGCAATCCGGCTTTCTGCACCGCCTCGGGCATAAGAAAGCGCGGAAACATGCTGCCGCCGACCGAAGACATAATCAAAATCACCAGCGTCGAGAGCGCGCCCAATTGGGCGCGCGTGCGGCAGATGCTGGCGAGCAACATTCCGAAAGCACCGACCGCGAAAGCGGTGCAGACTCCCATCACGATGAAACCGGGGATGTGATGGAATAAATCAAGTTTGAAGACGGCCCAGGCCCAGAGAAACATAATCACCAGTTGTGAGAACGCCAGCATGGTGTTGAAGGCGAGTTTGCCCGCCAAGAGCGAAGTCATGGTCACACGCGAGCTGAGGACGCGATCCAGGGTGCCGCTTTCGGCTTCGTCAAGCAGCGAACCGGACGATCCACTCGCCGTGAACAGCAGGAACATCACGCCGATCGCGGCGGCGTAGAACGACACCATGGGATTGTTCTTATTTTCTCCGACCACGGCGCGGGTCTTGACCGCGATGATGCCGCCGCTGCTGCTGGACGCATTTGCGGCGTTGTCTGCGGTGACGGTCGCGGCAGTCTCATGCTGACGCAAGCGTTCGAGGCCGGCGTCCATCTGTTTCTGTTGCGCCGGCGTGAATCCGCCGACCCATTGACCCGCGTACTTTGAGCCCTGTTCGGCCATGACATCGGGCATGGAAGTCATTGCGACTTTTTGCAAAAGGCCTGAGACCATCTGCGGTGCGACGGTGTCACTGGCGTCGTTTAACAGCTCGATCGCTGGATGGCCTTGATCGCCGCGGAAAGAAAAGGAAATTGGATTTTCGCCGAAACCGGACGGAATGATAAGCGCGACGGAAACATCGCCGGCTCTCACCGCGGCTTCCGCAGTTGCCGCGGTGTAGTCGGGTTGCTGCACACCTTTCCTGGGCGCGGGGCTGGTTCTGACAACGAGAGAACCCTCGAGCTCCAGGCCCCTTACCAATTGTTGCGATGCGTGACTCTGATCTTGGTCCACCACGATGACGTTGATTTTGGGCACAGTGTCTCGCCGACCGCCGAAGATCACGGCAAAAATGCTGAAGAAGGCGATCGGCAGAACGAAACTGAGCGCCAACGCGGCGCGATCGCGGCGCAGGGAAACAATGGCGGTGCGGATGATCGGGACGATCAATCGCGCAACTCCCTTCCCGTCAAGTGCAAGAACACGGACTCGAGATTCGGCCGGTGCAGCGAGACGTCAATCACATCCAGGCCGGCGGTGGCGGCATCGTCGAGCAGGCCGGCAATCTCCGTGGGACGCGCAACGGTGAACTGCGCGGTTGAATCGACCAAACGCCCGCCGCGCAGCTCGACCCAGGCAGCGACTCCATCGGAGGGGCCCGCAAAGCGCGCGAGCACCTGGCTGCGCGACGCGAAAGCATTCTCGACAAGTTCTTCGTTCGTGCCGAGGGCGATGATGCGACCGTGGTCGACTATGGCGACGCGGTCGCAGAGGCGCTCGGCTTCTTCCATATAGTGCGTGGTGTAGATGATGGCGGTGCCTTCGCTGTGGAGCGTTTCGATCATTTCAAAGATGCGATTGCGGGATTGCGGGTCCACTCCGACGGTCGGCTCGTCCATCAGCACCAGCTTCGGGCGGTGGATAATTCCGGCGGCCATGTTCAGCCGGCGCCTCATGCCACCGGAGAGATTCTTGGCAAGCTCCGCGGCGCGATCTTGGAGCGATGACCAATCGAGACACCATGCGACGGCTTCGCGCAGGCCGGCACCGGCCAGCCCGTGGTATCGGCCGAAAGATTCCAGATTTTCCTTACACGTGAGCCGCGGATAGAGGGCCAACTCTTGCGGCACCCATCCGAGGGCCGCGCGGGCCGCGGCTGAATTCGCCGGAAAACCAAAGACCGCGACCCGGCCCGCGTCCGGAATCACGCGGCCAACAATGCTGCGGATCAGCGTGGTTTTGCCGGCGCCGTTGGGCCCAAGCAGGCCCAGGCATTCGCCAGCACGGAGTTCGAGCGTGATGCCATCGACGGCGGTCACTTGGCCGAAGCGCTTGACCAACGCCTCAACCTGTAGAGGCAGCGGCGACGAGGATGAAACCGGACTAGCGGGCGCGGATACCACACGACCTCCTGAGCTTCGCGACCGGCACCATATTACCCGGACGGCGGCCGCCCGCAGAGTTTGAATCTACATTTCTTCGTCTCGATTTCTCCGCGAATCAGTGTATTTCCCAGGCCGGCGAATGGGTGTCAGATGGAAGCCGAAGTAGCGGCAACATGAATCCTTGCGGCGAGGCGCCGTCCGGCTGGGGCGGGCCGCGGCCAGAGGCCATCATTCAGGAGGGTTCCATGAACTGGGATCAATTGGAAGGCAAGTGGAAGCAGCACAAAGGAAAAGTGCGCGAGAAATGGGGCCAACTCACGGATCGCGACCTCGACGTGATTCGGGGGCAACGGGACCAATTGGTGGGAACAATTCAAGAGCGATACGGGATTGCCAAAGAGGCGGCCCAAGAGCAAGTGGATGAGTTTGTGAACGCCCTTCAGGAGGACAACGCTGCGGAGAAGCCGGCGTCGCGCAAGGAGCGCAGCAAGGCACACAGCGCCGGAAGAACGTGATGGTGTTTGGTTGTGGCTGAGCAGGACTGATCGTGAGGGGAAGCGAGAGCCGGATCGCGGCGTCAACGCTGCGGTCCAAAGGAGGAAACATGCTGTACTACGCGCTGCTGTTTCTGGTCGTTGCGATCGTGGCGGGGATCTTGGGATTTGGCGGGATCGCGTTCGCGGCGGCGGGAATCGCGAAGATCTTGTTCTTCGTGTTCATCGTGATGTTCCTCGTGTCGCTGGTGGCGCACCTGTTTCGGGGACGGCCTTCGGGAACCTGAAACGAATTGGCGTTTTGATGCGTGTGCGACGGGGCGCCAGGGGGCGCCCCGCGGGGGAATCGAATGCTCATCGCCGCTCTGCTCATCGCTCTGGTGGTTCTGCTCGCGGGATACTTGCCTGTGCCGGCGCACAGCGAGTTTTGGAGGTACTATCCGAGCGGCGGCGCGGGCGCGAGCGCGGTCCTATTGATTTTGCTGATTTTGCTGGTGCTGGGGCGTCCATGAGCGAAGATGTAGCGACGGCGTTCAGTTGCGAAGAGAACAGAACCGTAGAAACGCTTCAAGAAGACAAATCCGGACGACGGCGTCCTACTGAGGTGACGAGATGTCCACGCGAGAGGATCGGGTGTTGACCGACGTTGCGACTGCTGTTGGCACGACGCTGGGCGCAGCCGCAGCTGAAACGGAGAAGGTCAAGCGCTTCGTGAAGGAGAAAAAGCGAGTCGTGGCGAAGAAGGCGCGCAGCGCGCGGATCCGGATTGCCGAAGGGCGGAAGGCAGCCAGGGCAGCGGGCAAAAAGATTCGCGCGAAAGTCCGGAGCATGCGCAAGGTTGCCAAGCGCCGCTTGCGATAGGGCGCGCGGAGCGATACGCGCTGACGCGGAGCGCCTTGGCGGCGCCGGCGGGTTTGGCGCCGCGGCGGGCGGCGCCGATTCACTTTGCTTTTTAGTGACGCGGACTTGGGATTACGGAATTGCCCGGCGCTTCCAGCGGCTTAGGCTTGGGTGATTCCGTTGCGGATCGCGTAGTGAACCAGATCCGTGACGGAATGGCAATCCAGGCGGCGCATGATGTTGGCGCGGTGAGTTTCGGCCGTCTTGACACTGATATCGAGCACCACAGCCACTTCTTTGCTGCTTTTTCCTTCGGCCAAAAGTTGCACGATTTGCCTTTGGCGAGCGGTGAGACGCAAAGCGCCATTTGCGGCGTCTTCACCGGCGCCCTTGGGACTCTTGTTGAGGTAGCCTTCAAGAACAATCTGGCCGACCTTGGGAGTGAAGAAGGTTTTGTTGCGGAGCAAGGCTTCGACCGCGGAGACCAAATCGAGACTCGCGTCGGATTTCAATAGATAGCCTCGCGCACCGGCCTCCAGGATTTGCTGAATCATGGGATCGGCCTCATGCATGGTGAGGATCAGCACCTTGGTCTGCGGCGCGCTTTTGGCAATCTGCCGTGTGGCCTCGAGACCATTCAGAAGAGGCATGCTGATGTCGAGGATGGCGACATCGGGTTTCAGCTGTTGCGCCTTCTTCACGGCATCCCTGCCGTCGCTGGCCTCGGCCACGACTTCCCAGCCGGAGCGCGCCGTGAGTACCATCCGAATGCCTTTGCGCACAAGTTCATGGTCGTCAGCGATCAAAATGGATACGGGAGGCATGTGTGTTCGCTCCTGGCCTTAGGCCGAGATGCAAGATTTGTGAGGCAGCGCTGCGATTCGCACGTCCCATATTTTTGTCGCACCGAACTTCGGGAAACGCAATCTGCTGCGCGATGAAACGGCGGGATTTGGTTTGTCGCTCTTTTCACGCGCTTCGCGCTTCTCGTCGGCCTCGGAGCCGAAGAAGGTCCCGCCGGCCAGGAGCCGATCGATGGCGCGAACCAGATCGCGGCCGGCCTGCGATTTCTGGACATAGCCACGGGCGCCCACGATTTGGACGTCGGCGCAGAGCCTTTCCGACTCGTGCATCGTAAGGATGAGCACTCGGCAAGTGCCAACCGACTTGACGATGCGGGAGGCAGCTTCAAGGCCGTTCATGACGGGCATGGTGACATCGAGGACCACGACGTCGGGCTTGAGATTCACGGCGGCCTTGACGGCTTGCTCTCCGTCAGAAGCTTCACCGCAGATGACCCATTCCGGCCGCGCTTTCGAGATGATCGAACGAACGCCCTGCCGGACGACGTCGTGGTCGTCAACAATCAGAATCTTTGCGGCCATAAGAGCCTCCATCGAGGACCGCGCCCAAGGTGCCAGTTAGCCGCCGGGGGGGCGGAACTCTGAATCGTGTGCGCATGGCTGGGCCAGGCTAGTCCGTAGCGCCCGCGGCGAACCGGGACGCGTTGTAGGGAAGCGTCGCGCGAACGGTCGTGCCGGAGTCGCTCGAGATCAACTCGAGGCTGCCGCCCAGTTGGCGCATGCGCTCATCCATGCCGCGAAGCCCCACTCCCATTTTTCCGAGCGCGTCGGGGCCCATCTCCAAAATGCTGGGCGGGATTCCCTTTCCGTCGTCATGAATCTCGAGGGTCACGATTCCGTCCTGAATCGACATCCGAGCGTGCGCCGTGGGACTTTCGGAGTGCCGGTGAACGTTCGTCAGACCCTCCTGAAGCACGCGGAAAATTGCCAGCTCGACATCGCGCGGCAAGCGTCCGAAATCGGGCGGTACGATCTCGAATGCCGTCTGGATGCCGCTGCGCTTTGCAAAACCGTCCACGAACCACGGAATCGCGGTGGTCAAGCCCATTTCCTCGAGCATCGGAGGATGCAGCAGATAGGAAATGGTGCGGACATCCCGGATGGCTTGTTCGGCCAAGCCCACGCATTCGGCAAGTTGCTGCTCGGCGTCCTTCCTGTTCGGGTCCAGATCGGATTTCAAAGAGTCCAGGCCCATTTTCAAGACCGCGAGACACTGGCCGACGCTGTCGTGAAGCTCCCTACCGAAGCGCCGGCGTTCCTCGTCTTGGGTACGGAGAAGCTGGCCGGAGAGATTGCGCAAAGATCGCTCGGAATTGTGCAATTTACGTTCGGCTACGATCCTCTCAGCAATTTCAGCGCCCAAATGCTCATTCGATTCCCTGAGCGCTTCGTGCGCCCGCATTCTTTCCGTAACATCGCGGGTGATCTTACCGAAACCGCAGAGTCGCCCGGCTTCGTCGTGCATCGCGGTGATGATGAGACTGGCCCAGAATCGCGACCCGTCCTTACGGATGCGCCATCCTTCCTCCTCGAGCCGCCCGAGCGATGCCGCGATCTCGAGATCTCGCGCGGGCTTGCCGGAATCGATATCTTCCTGGGGATAAAAACAAGAGAAGTGCTTGCCGATAATTTCTGAAGCTGCGTAGCCTTTGATGCGCTCCGCTCCGATATTCCAGGTGCTGACGCGGCCCTCGGTGTCGAGCATGAAGATGGCGTAGTCCTGGACGCTTTCCACCAACAACTGGAATCGCTCCTCGATTTCGCGGAGCGCGGCTTCGGCCTCGAGCGCGTGCGTTTTTTGCTCCAAGCGAGCGATGGCGCGCAACCGATCATCGTCCGTCGCAAGGGCTGCCTCGCCGTGACCCGAAGCCACGTGGGAGTGTTCCGCGCAAATCTTCAGAAACGGCCCTGCGTGTTCGGTTCGAGCGAAGGATCCCATCGGATAGGCGCAGAAGAGAGAGAAGGAGTGGGCCTTGGCAAGTTCGTTCCAAAGCTCTTCGAGGGGTATGGTGGCTTCGATTTTCCCTTGCTCCCACAAGAGCGCAACCATCTCGCCGAACGCGTAAATGCGCGCTTGTTCGCTTCGGGCGGCGGCCCGGGCACGCTTCATGATCGCGCCCATGAGGTCCGCAAAGCGCGGGGCGCTGGGCCATTCACCGACCATGAATCCCGCCAGGGTCTCGGCGGCGTCCAGCGCGATGTACCGCCCGTGCTTGATGGCGTTGGTCAGATCAAATCCTCGCGAATGCAATCGCTGCGCGAGCGCGTCACGATGGGGCTTTGTGGCGATAATGACGAGTGGGTCGCCGGCTTCGAGGGGAATTGCCGCGTAGGAAGCCAGCGTGTCGATTAGGACTTCTTCCTCCGTATAGAACCGGACGACGTGTTCGTGCTTTTCGCCCCGCAGCCAGGTTGTGAGGGGTACAGGGGGAGCGTCCTTGGATACATTCGACGCGTTCGATGCGAGTCTGGGGGCCATACGAGCCTCACTCTGAAGTAGTTAGTATTGCAACGTTCGCCGACCGGTGGGTGGGCCACGGTGTCTGCCCACAGATACTAACGCCGGACGCCTGAGTTGCCTTCCTGAAAAGTTCGCAAGGCGCGGTGTCCAGACCGCCATTTTAGTCCCGCCCAAGCCTAGAATCGCAGCCCCATCTAACCGGATTCCGCATACTGGGCCAATACCGCAAAACATGTACGAGTCTGTCGAGGAGGGGCCCCCCGCCGCCGGAGTCGATGTAGGCCTGAAAGGCGGTGTGACTGGCGTCACGACGCGCCGTGATTCGGGTCACGGCCGAGGACGGGGTCCCGGGCGCACAGTGTGAGCCAGGAGGTGGCACATGATAACCGTTGGAGTCGACACCCGAATCACTCTGAAGAACATTCTATTTCTCACGGACTTCTCGGAACCTTCGCAGGCGGCGCTGCCGTTCGCCGTGGCGATGGCGCGCGAATTTGGCGCGACGATTCATGCGCTGCATGTCTTGGCTCCGGATGCCTACCTATATGGGTGCGCCACGCCCGAGACGGTTGCTCTTGCGCTCGAGGCGCAGGAAGAAGCCGGTGAAGCGGAAATACAGCTGGTGGCTGCGCAGATTGAAAATGTACCCCACGACGTAGCGGTGACGCGCGGAGTGGGCGTTTGGCCGGCTGTCGAGCAGGCCATCGCCGATTTCAACATCGACCTAATCGTGCTCGGCACACATGGGCGCACGGGAATACAGAAACTGCTGATGGGGTCAGTTGCGGAGGAAATCTTCCGGCGCTCGCCTGTTCCGGTTTTGACCATCGGGCCGTGGGCGCGCCAGGGCATTCACAACGCGGCCAAATTTCATCGCTTGCTCTTTGCGACAAACTTCAGCCCCGAGGCAATGGCTGCCGCACCGTACGCGATTTCTCTCGCGGAGGAACATGAGGCCCGGCTGATTCTTCTGAATGTGATTCATGAGCGCGTGGGAGATGCGGATCGGGGGCGAATTCAAACGTCGATCGCGCACCTGATGTATGAGCTCCATGAGATCGTGCCCCAAGATGCGGAGCTCTGGTGCCGCCCGGAGGCGGTGGTGGAGTACGGAGAGCCGGCCGCGCGCATTTTGGCGGCGGCGAAACAACGCGACGCCGATCTGATTGTGCTGGGAGTGCGCGACGCCGCAGGGCGCCTGGGCGCAGCAACACATCTGGAACGAGCGACGGCACACAAGGTGGTGGCTCACGCCACATGCCCGGTGCTCACGGTTCGTGGTTGATGGAGCGGAAGGGCGAGGGAAATTTTCGTCTGTGTGGAGGTGCCAAATGCTGGTCAGAGAAATGGGCCGACAGGAATGCCATGATTTGCTCGCCCGGCTTGGATATGGGCGGCTGGCGTGCGCGCGAGAGAATAAGCCGTACATCGTACCGATCTATTTTGCATACGCATCGAATTCTCTGTACGGCTTCGCCACGATGGGCCAAAAGGTCGAATGGATGCGGGCCAACCCGCAGGTGTGTGTAGAGGCCGATGAAGTCAAAAGCCATAACGCGTGGAGCAGCGTCGTCGTCCAAGGGCGTTACCAGGAATTTCCCGATGCGCCGGAATTCTCGAAGCTGAGACAACAGGCACAAGCCGCGCTGGAAAAGAGGACCTTGTGGTGGCAAGCCGGATTCGCGGCAGCGCAGACTCGCGGGCAATTCGATCGCGACATTCCGGTGTTTTACTGCGTGCACATTGAAGAAATCAGCGGTCATTGCGCTTCGCCGGATCCGGTTGAGGCTAGCTTCGTGCGGCCGCAGGAGCAGTGCGGCTTGAGGGAAATGCGTCCGAGGCGCGCGTGAGCAGATGCCGTTGATCACACACCGCTTCAAACCCGATCGAATCACGGCGGCCTGCGAGCTCTTCGCGGGCCATCGCGATGGGGTGACGAAGGTCGCGATCGAGCGTTAGGTTTGTCGCGCGCTTCCTGCGAAGTCTGCGCTTCCGACACGCTGCGGCCCGGCCCACGATGCCGGGCCGGACTAATTTTTTGAGCGAAGATTTTTGGTTACGCCGCTGTCAACTGCGTTGGCGATTTTTCACCGGGAAATTCCGGCCAGAGGAACTTCACGACCACACCTTGGTTCTCGTCGTGCACGAGAGTCAAAACATGCGAACAGCGCTCACACAGCCAGTAGTGCGTCGCGGCGTGGTTTCCCGTGGGCGCGAACGAACCTTGGACCATTGGATCTTGGGTAGCAGACGCGGGCTGAAAGCGGAAGAACCTGCCCCCGGCGAGCCAATGGAAGACGGTCGGGCAGGCTGGATTGGCGCACTTGGGATTGAGGTTGTGGAAAAGAGGCTCCCCCTTGCTCCCGGCGGAATCGGATACAGGTAGTTCGTTTCCTTTGTCGCGGTGGGCGCGTCGCTCCTCTTCGAGGGTCGCGATGGTCGCACGGAGCCATTTGCCGAAAATCTCTTCCGTTTCGTATTGGTCGGCGTAGCGATAAAGCGAATCAAGAGTCTCCCCCTCCGCGTTAAAGGGGATGTGACGGCACGGAATCTCAGCAGCGCGAAATTCCGCCGGCACGAGCTGCATCAAGACGCACTCACTGCAAGGAACTGGATGGTCCTTGGAATCGTAATTCATGCAGGTAGGGGAATCTTCAAACACGAATTGGGGTTTCCAGGGCGCGCGGGGCGAACGGCCGTAGCCGCCTTTTTCCAGGAAATCCAACTCCGACTTCAAAACATCTAGAAGGTCACGCTCATCGTCTCTCATTGTGTATCCCCCTTCCCTTTCAGTCTCCGCCTTCGTCCCGGTGGCACGCGGTGACGCAGGTCACCGTGCAATGTGAAAGGCGTCACAACCAAATCGACGCATCGGGAGCAAGAGTGAAGGCAGCGAAAACGGAAACGAAGTGGCTTCCCGGGAGGTGACCCAATGGCATACCGGATTCGAGTTTTCCCCAAGAAGAAGCGGCGTATAATGCGTGCCAATGGCGCGAAGATGAAGACCCCTTACGGCCTCGAGGTAATCGAAAACTGCCTGACTTGCCCGGTGATGAAAGACCGTCTCTTCTGCAACTTGTCACAGAAAACGCTGGCGGGGCTTGATGCGATTTCGACCTCGTCAACGTATCCGAAGGGCGCGGTGCTGTTCGTCGAGGGTCAGGCGGCGCGCGGCGCATTTATCATCTGCAATGGCAGAGTGAAGCTCTCGGCGAGCTCCTCGCAAGGCAAGTCCATAATTCTTCGGATCGCCGAAGCGGGTGAAATCGTGGGACTGCCCGGGTCCATTTCGGGAAAACCGTACGAGGTTACGGCGGAAGCGCTCGAGCCAATCCAGGCGAATTTCATGCGCCGCGACGATCTGTTGCGGTTTTTGCGCGAGCACGGCGAGGCCGCGTTGCGCGTGGCGGAAATGCTCTGCCACATCTATCACGCGACCTATCAAGAAGTTAAGTATCTCGGATTGTCCAGCTCCGCGGCGGAAAAGCTGGCGAGATTTATCCTGGACCTCGCGGACTCGAAGCCGCACGACGATGGACCGATTCGTGCCGCAGTCACGCTGACGCACGAGGAGATCGCCGAGATTATCGGAGCGTCACGTGAAACCGTGACTCGGCTGTTCGCCAGTTTCAAAAAGAAGAATCTGATTGAAGTGCATGGCTCGACGTTGCTCATCAAGAATAAAGCAGGGCTTGAAGCCCTCGTTGAAGCTTAACACCTCCTCCCCAACGCTTGTGACGCCGAACATGGCGATTTGTGACATGCGTCACAGCGCCCAAAAACGCCGCCCATCAATAATGCGCGTGTGACTCGTGACGCATCGCGTGCGTGGTTTCGAGCTCCAAAATGCCGTCCCGAGGCTCGTCGGGCGCTGTTGGTTCCGAATTGGAAAATGTGCCTTTCTGGACAGTTTGGTTCTTCCCTGATTTCTAAAATGTTGCTCTTGATTCATCCGAGTGTGATCCGAAATCCAGGAGAAGAAACATGGCGACGATGAAGGCCGAGAAGTGCGCACATCCAGTCTGTTCGTGCATGACGACGTCAGGCAAGTACTGCAGCCCGCAATGCCAAGCGATGGAGAAGACGCCGGACATCGATTGTTCGTGCGGACACACAGTTTGTAAGGGCAAAACATCGCTGTAGCGGATGTCTCCGGCGCGGGAAGGATCGCGCCTTTGGAACGCGGATCGAAGAACCGGATGAGTTCAATGCCACGCGCCGGCGAGCTGAAAATACTTGGCCTGACGATTCTCTGCGGGCTGTTATCGATTGCGGCGGGGGCACGACCGCAAGGAACGCCAGCAGCTGCCGAAAAACCTGCGCCCGCGGCACAAGAAAAAGCCTCGCCAAGCACGCCTGCAACAACTGCTTCCGATTACGTGGGGTCGGAACCCTGCAAGGTCTGCCACGTGGACGAATATTCCAGCTGGGAGAAAAGTCCGCACTGGACGACCACGCTCGATACACGTGGAGGGCCGGCGCATCAAGGGTGCGAGGCGTGCCACGGTGCGGCGGCGAGTCACCTTGCCGACCCGACCGACACGTCGAAGCTTTTCCTTTTCGAGAAGGCTTCCGCAAAAGATATCAACGCGCGCTGCCTGACGTGCCATGCATCCGGCTCGGAACACATGGCGGCCATCGATTCGTTGCACGCGAAGAACGACGTCTCCTGCATTTCGTGCCATTCGCCTCACCATTCGACGCAACCCGAGTTTCTGCTGGTGAAAGCCCAGCCGGAGCTTTGCTATTCGTGCCATCTGGAACAGAAGCCGCAGTTCGCCATGCCGTTTCATCATCGCGTGAACGAAGGACTCGTGCAGTGCACGGACTGCCACAATCCCCACGGCACGATCGGAGAGCACCAGGTGCGCGCTTCGGCGACGCAGGATTTTGTTTGCTTCAAATGCCATGCGGATAAAGAAGGACCGTTTGTGTTCGAGCACGAGGTGGTGAAAGTGGAGGGCTGCGAATCGTGCCACACGCCGCATGGCTCGCCCAACGCGCACCTGCTGAAAGTCAGCAACGTGAACATTCTTTGCCTGTCGTGCCACACGACTTCATTCGCGAACGCGCCGGGCGCACCGTCGTTCCACAATCAGGCGGCGCAGTATCAGGCCTGCACGCTTTGCCATTCGCAGATTCATGGCTCGAATTTCGATCCCACGTTCTTTAAGTAAAGGGCTCGGCGATGACGTTCGGAAATCCATACGGAGGTTCGGGAACGGGCGACGCGCGGCGCGGTGTGAAGACCGGCCCCGCCGCAGCGGCTGCGCACTCACATCGCAGCTGGATGCGGATTGTGATCTTGGGTCTTGCGGTCGTGTGTGTGGCGAGCGCAAAGGCGCAGACGCCGGCACAGGCACAGACTCCGGCGCCGAGCGCGGCGCCGCCACAAACTTCCGGTTCGGCGCCGGACTCGAGCTCGGCCGCGGCCCCGGCTGCGGTCGAACCGGCGCCGAATCCCGCGAATAACTACACGATTCAGCAATCGGTTGAAATCGGCTACCGGGACAGCATCATCGGCGGGAACGTCGACAACTACGACACGTTTGAAAACCTCGGGTCAGGACCGCGGCTGCTCGATTACACGCTGAGCATGCACGCCGTAAACCACAGGGGTTTGCTGTTCGACGATTTGTTGTTCAGCAGCTTCGGCTATGGCGGCGATCCGAACGACGTTTCGCGCCTGAGCGTTGATAAGAACAAGTGGTACGAATTTCGCGCGATGTTCCGGCGCGACAAGAATTTCTGGAATTACGATCTGCTCGCGAATCCGCTGAATCCTTCGAGCTCGAACCCCGCGGTAGCCATCGGGAGTTCGCCACAATCGCTTGATTTGACGCGCTGGATGCAAGACTACGATGTGACGCTGCTGCCGCAATCGCGCGTCCGCTTCCGGCTGGGATATTCCCGCAACACCAATCAAGGACCCGCAACCAGTACGGTGGAAGGCGGAACGGAGCCGCTGCTTTCGCAACTGCTGCTCTACCAAACGAATAGTTACCGCATGGGCGTGGACTACAAGGGGATTGCTAAAACCACGCTGTCGTTCGACGAGTTCCTTACCTATTCCAAAATCAATGAGAGCGAGGCCGACAACAATCTTACTTACAAGCTTTCAAATGGCACGCCGGTCGACCTGGGGCTTGTTTTCAATACGGTCGGGAGTTCTCCGTGCGCTACGCCGATAACGAATGCAGCCACGACGCCACCAACCGTTTCGCCGACGTGCAACGCGTACATCTCCTACAGCGAATTCCAGAATCCGCGATCGTCGTTCCCGACCGAGCGGTTCCGTTTCCAGTCAACCTACTTCAAGAATTTTACGATGGCGGGATCGGCGGGTTACAGCGACGCAAACAACGACGTCACGGATTTCAGCGAGGCGATCAACGACTGGACGAGCAGAACCTCGCAACGCGGGAGTACGGCGGGCGGGCCAACGGCGGCCAAGCGGATTTCCGTGAACGCAAACTGGACGGGCGATTACCGTTTGACGGACAAGCTCGACATCTTCGACGAATTCTCGTTCGACGACTGGCGCATTCCTTCGATGTGGGCCGCGGCGGAGACGAATCTGTTTGGCACGCCTCCTCCGGTAGCGGGGCAGACCGGATTGTTGCTGCCCATTGCGGTTTTCACGCCGTCCACGTTCGCTACGGTGTGCCCGGCCGCTCCCTATAACAGCGCGAATTGCCCGCAGCACACTACGGCTTCAGCGGCCGATGTAGTTAACGAACTCGTTTCGCAATTCCTAGGACAGGACGCGAAGTCGAACACGGTCGAATTGAAGTACGACATCGCGTCCCGTGTGAGCGCATACATCGGCTACGAGTTTATGGCCCGCGCGATCTCCGACTTCAGCGCGACGTATGGGACGGGAAGTATTTATTTTCCGGGAGGAACAGCCGGCTCCGCGAGCGGCCCCGCGGCGAACGATTATCTTGCGGCGCGCGGCTCCTGCACCTTGGTCGCGGGCGCGCTGCCCGCTGGTTGTGTACTGAACGCGAACGGCTCGATCGAGTATGGTTCGAGCACGCTGCTGACTCCCACAGCCGGGAACGACGCCGCGCGGAATGTGTACGAGATCCATGAAAGCGTGGGGACGCTGGGCGTCGCGGCGCGGCCGACCGATACGTTGCGGCTGAACGGCGAGTTGATGTTCGGCTACAACGACAATTCCTTCACGCGCATCAGCCCTCGGCAAGTGCAGAGTTACAAGCTGCACGCCACCTACACTCCCAAACCGTGGGCGAGCATCGATGGCGCGATCGATATCAATCAGAACCGCGACAATGTCTACACGGTGGATAACATCGAGCACGCGCGTGTCTTCAGCTTTGTGACCACGCTTTCCGCGAACGCCAATCTGTGGATCGATTTCGGCTACAACTATATGGACATCTACACGCAGACGGAAATCTGCTTTGACGACACGGGTTCCACTGTTTTTACCTCGGCTTGCCGGGTCACGGGGGCGACCGGAAATCTCGGGACGCTGTCCTACTATGCGAGCAAGGATCATTACGCGTTCGGCGACGTAATGTGGAAGCCCGTGAAGCGCGTGACGGCGATGATCGGATACGCGGGCACGATCGCGCGCGGCACGACGACGCTTCTCAACCCGCTTACGCCGACCGGAACGCTCGATTTCAACTACCTCAAGCCGCAAGCCAGCCTGGCGGTGGACATCTACAAAGGTGTTACTTACAAGACAGCTTGGAATTACTACGGATACGATGATCATGGCGTTGCCAGTCCGATCGGGCTTGCGCCGCTTCCGCTGCAGAATTTCAACGGAAGCAACATCACGTTTTCGTTGCTATACGCGTTCGGATCTCAGTAGAAATGTTCTAGGGGCTCGTCGCGACGTTCTGCATGTTGTGAAAGGGGATCACGCAAAATGACTTGTTCATTGATTCGACGGGCGGTGAGCGCTTTGCTTTTGTCGATGCTGGCGCTGGCTTTCGGCGGCTCGCTGCACGCGCAGGATGCGCCGACGCTGTTCAAAACCAAATGTGCCGCGTGCCACGGCGCGGACGGCACTGGGAATACCACGATGGGAAAGTCGCTGGGCGCCAAAGATCTGGGCTCCGCTGACGTGCAAAAACAAACTGACGCCCAGTTGACTGACAGCATCACCAACGGCATGAACGGCGGGAAAATGCCCGCGTACAAAGGCAAACTGACAGACGATCAGATCAAAGGGCTCGTCGGTTACATTCGATCTCTGGCCAAGAAGTAATAATTTTTCAGCGTCCGTCGGCCAGCGTTCCGCTGCTCGCCGATTCACGTGCGCGCGCAAGCAGGAGAAGTCGTGACTGGTTCAACCGAAATCCTCGTCGCATTGATTGCAGTGACGATTGTGCTGGCCGCTGCGTTTCTCGTGCGTCCTTCGATCACTGTGGGAGTTACGGGCAAGATTCTGGCTTTTGTCGCTCTTTGCATTCTGCCGGCGCTGTGCATCGACGCAGGCATGTCCGCTCACATGGAGCGCTCCGAGCAGACTCAGTTCTGCATCTCCTGCCACGCCATGGAAACCCACGGAGAAAGTCTGTACATCGACGATCCCAGTTATATCCCTGCGCAACATTTTCAGAACCACCTCGTGCCGGCAGACAAAGCCTGCTATGCCTGCCACACTGACTACACGATCTTCGGCCCGGTGAAGGACAAGCTCCAGGGTTTGAAGCGCGTTTACATGCAATATGTGAGTACGCCGCCCAAGGTAATCGTGATCAGCGGCGGTTACAGCAACCTCCAGTGTTTGCACTGCCACGCGGGCGCGCGCAGTTTCGAGGAAAATCCCGTTCACAGCGCGCTGATGGCTTCACTCACGTCGGATCAGGTGTCGTGTATCACGAGCGGTTGCCACGATTCGATTCACAACGCATCCGAAGTGGGCAACCTGAAGATGTGGAGGCCCGGCCAATGAAGCTCCGTGGGATCGGGATCCGAAAGTTTCTGCAAGTATCTAGCTCATTGATTATCCTAGGCCTGCTGGTGGAAATTGTGAGCCTCTTGTGGTTTCACCCGCTTTCGTTTGTCCTCTTCGCATTTGTCGGCGCGACTTTGATCGGCCTGGGAATTCTGGTGTACCTGGCATCGCTGGTCTTCGCTGTTTCCCCGCCCACCGAAGAGCGTGACTGACATTTTGGAACGGGGCGCTCGGGTTGCCTGCACGCAGGGCAGTTGGAAATCGCGGTTCGCTGCCTTGATCGAAACTCCGGTCGATCGAAGATGTAGCGACACCGAAAATGCCTTAAAATAAAAGAACAGTCGCGTGGGCGTGTAGCTCAGCTGGGAGAGCACCTGCTTTGCAAGCAGGGGGTCGCCGGTTCGATCCCGGCCACGTCCACCAACGTTTTCTCTGATTGCAGAACACCTTGGAAACTCATCGCGGCTTCTATCCCTTCGTATTTCGCGCACCGGAATGAACGCTGGGAGCGAGATCCTGTCGTAGCGCACACTTTTCACATTACCCTCGATCAAAAGAACGATGTTGCAAAGATGCGGGAGCGACCGGCAAGCTGATACGCGTGCCAGAACTGCCGGATATCGCCGCCTACATCAGTGCCCTCGAGCCGCGCATTGTGGCCCAGCCGATTGAGCGAGTGCGACTCGCAAGCCCTTTTCTTCTGCGAAGCGTGCAACCGCCGATTTCGGATGTGGAGGGTCGCGCGGTGCGCGAACTGCGGCGAATCGGCAAGCGAATCGCCATCGGTGTAGAGGGCGACCTCTGGTTGGTGCTGCACTTGATGATTGCCGGCCGGTTGCACTGGCGGCCGTCGGGGGCAAAGCTCTCGGGCCGGCAGAATCTGGCGGCTTTCGATTTTCCCAACGGCTCTCTTGTGCTCACCGAGGCCGGCACAAAGCGCCGCGCGTCTTTGTATGTGGTAGCGGGTGAGGAAGGCTTGCGTTCGATCGACCCCGGCGGAATCGAGGTCTTTGCAAGTGATCTCACATCGTTTCGCGCCGCACTCACGGCCGAAAATCGCACACTCAAGAGGGCCCTCACCGATCCCCGCGTGGTGAGCGGTATCGGCAACGCGTACTCGGACGAGATTCTGCACGCGGCGCAACTTTCGCCGATCGCGCTCACGCGCAAGCTGGACGCGGATGAGTGGGAAAGGCTTTTCGCCGCGACGCGCCATACGCTCGGCGTCTGGATCGATCGGCTGCGGGCGGCGGCGCGGGACGAATTTCCGGAAAAAGTAACCGCGTTCCGCAAAGACATGGCCGTTCACGGCCGATATGGAAAGGCCTGCCCCAGATGCGGAGAAAAAATTCAGCGCATTCGCTATGCGGACAACGAAACGAATTACTGTGCTCGATGCCAAACCGGCGGAAAAGTTCTTGCGGATCGCAGTTTGTCGCGGCTGTTGCGGTCGGACTGGCCGCGAACGCTCGAAGAACTCGAGGCGCTCAAGCGGCGCTAGATGCGGTCATGAACGACGCTTCTCGATTCAGCCGTTCCTGGACACCAAGAAACGATTCTCGGATTGTCCCGGGACTTCCGTGCGCATCGAAAACAGTCCGCCCGCCAAACGTTCGTAGGACGCCGCTTCGGCGCGAGCCGTAGTGATGTACAACGTCCGGCCATCGGTCCCGCCAAACGTGCAGGTCGTGATGTTTTGCACCGGCATCTCGATCACGCGGTCAATTTCCCCGGTTGGGGCGACACGCACGATGCACGCGCCAGAAAATCGGCAATTCCACAGATAACCATCAGCGTCGACGCTGGAACCATCGGGCAATCCTCGATCGAAACCTTCGAGGAAAGATTGACGGTTCGAAATCGAACCAGAGGAAGCGTCGTAATCGAAGGCCCAGACGACATTCAGGAGTGTGTCCGCAAAGTAGAATCGGCGCCTGTCCGGGCTCCACGCCAGAGTGTTTGAAATTCCGATGTCGCTGCACCAGCGAGTCACGCTCGCGTCCGGATCGAGGCGATAAAGTACGCCGTCGCGGCCGCCCGCCGCGCTGGACGATCCGTCCGCATTCACGTTGTTGCGCATCGATCCCATCCACAGCGAACCGCGCGGATCGGAGCGCGCGTCATTCAGACGAACTCCGGGCCAACCTTCGACTTGGAAGATCGGTGCACTTCGCTTATCGGAAAGCGGCTCCCACAAGATCACTCCGGAACCCAGAACGACGGCCAGCGTGTCGTCGCGATCCGTCAGCGCGAGCGCCGTGACCGGCTCATCGAAAAACCATGTACGAACGCATTCGTCGGCGGGCGTGAAGCGATGGATTAGAAAGCGATTGATGTCCGTCCAATATACCGATCGGTGCGCGGCGTGCCAGACGACTCCCTCGCCGCAAACGTCACCCGCCGGCGCAACGCATACCGGCTCTGCGATCATTGCAGGCCGAGCCCGGCGAGCAATCCTCCGTCGATGAGGTAATCGCCCCCGGTGCAGAACGCGGCTTTATCCGAGGCCAGAAACGCCGCAAGCTCGGCCACCTCTTCGGGTGTACCGATACGCCCGATCGGTTCCGCCGCGGCGAAGCGTGCGAACACTTCTTCCACGGGCATCTCCGGCGAGAAGTGGGCCGCTGAGCGCGCGAGCATGGGCGTGCGAATCGAGCCGGGACTGATCGAATTCACGCGGATTTTGTCGGCCACATGATCCAGGGCGAGCGCGCGCGTCAAGCTGTGAACGGCACCTTTGGAAGTGGCGTAGGCAGCGACCCCGTGTTGGCATGCGTAGCCCTGCACGGACGCGAGGTTGATGATCGATCCGCCGCCGCGCTTCTTCATCTCTGGGACGCCGAAATGCGCCAAGAGATAGATACTGCCGACGTTTACCATCATGCACCGGTTCCAAGTCGCGAGGTCCGTCTCCACCACGCTCCCGAAGGGATGGATCGCGGCCGCGTTTGCAATAATGTCCAATCCGCCAAATCGCGCGACGGTTTTGCCAATGACCGAACGCACCGCATCCGCATCGGTCACATCGCAAGTCTCTACGACAAGAGTTAGACCGAGATCGGACGCGTGGCGAAATAATTCTTCATTCGCAACAGCTTCGATGCCGCAGGCCACCACTGCGGCGCCGCCTTGCGCTAAGCGTTCCGCGATGGCGCGCCCAATGCCCGTTGTGCCCGTTACGATGGCAACTTTACCTGCAAAGTCTTTCATGCGAGTGCATCCTAAACTTCTGCGTCATTGGCATCACTGACAGCCTGCCGTTGGCAAAAGATTGATTGCGCCGTCCGCCATTCTGTCGATGGCATCGCCGTGCGCCCCCGATCATAGACCATACTTCACCATCCGAGACGCCGCGGCCGCGTTTGGAGAGGAGTGGGTCGGGGTCGGCCCTGTCGAGCCCGCCCGACCTTTTTATTTCGTGGCTGAGGCCGCGGAAGGAGTGCGAGCCGACGGATCATCATTTTTCGCGCTGCGAATCCAATCCAAGCCGATTTGAATCCAACCTTTGCGGCCTCGCGCCCATCTGAGTACTACATCGGCGCGTAACTCGTTGGCCCGCGCCATGGCGCCGTAGAACCGGAAGCGATATGTATTTCGCGATTGCAGCGCCGAGCGAAAGGCCCGGGGAACAGAACTTCTTGCACTGATTGGTGTTTGATACTGGTAATGACCACCGAGCCGCGAATGCTTTCTGCAAAACTGATCTAAAGGAGATTTCTGACGTGAGACGAATCAGCCGCTATCTTCCAATTCTAGTGATATTCCTCGGGATTCCGCTGGCTTCCCACGCGCAGGGCCCCAGTTTTGACGTGGCCCTCGGTTTCGGCACCAACCACGACAAGACAAACGGGGCGGGCATCGACAACGCCAATTCTGAGAACGCGTATGGATCCTGCACCCCGGGCACCGGTGACGCGGATTGCGAAACGACTCCCGCGCTCGACGCATTTGATATGGGCGGTTCCGGAGACGTGATGTTTCGCAAGAACTTCGGCTTTGGATTTGAAGGCGTCTTTCAACCCGTATCGGCCAATTACGGTCCGCTGACCTACCGGCAAACATTTTACGATTTCAACGCGATCTACGCGCCGATCAATGAAAAGCGCGTGTCGCTGAAGATCGAAGGCGGGGCCGGCGGCGCGAAAACCAGCTTCTACTTGCCGCAGAGTTCCTGCGTGGGGTCGGCCGTTTGCGTGAACGAAACCGAACTTATCGGGGACTCGAACCATTTCGCGATTCACGCAGCGGCTGGAGTTCAGATTTACGTCACCGAGCACGTGTTCATTCGTCCGCAATTCGATTACCGGTACGTGCCAGGCTTCACCGATCAGTTCGGAAGCACATCTGTACTCGGCGGATCCGTTTGGATCGGGTACAGTTTCGGTGATCGATAGAGGGCCGCGCTCGGCGCCGCCGATGCGCTCCGCATTTGCGCCGGCGAGCCGCAAAGCTTATTAACTAGACCCTGTGCGCCGTTCCGACGAAAACGAACCGAGAGCGGCGCGCGGGGCTTCTTATTTAGGAAGATGCCCGATGGTTCGGCAACAAAATTCGTGGTAGGCTTCCGACAGAGGTCAGCTTGCCGCAAGACGCAGGCAACAGGGTCTGCATGTCATGCCGTGCCAAGCTCTAGTTCGCCTCCTCAGCCGGTTTGGCTCTGGGTTCCCAGCCCATGTGCAATTCAGGTGGCGTTTAGGCGACAGTAGTACAAAAGTCCTATTCGGCACCCCTTGGCGTCCCAGTACGCTGGTACTGCACAGAGCAGAACCCACTCAGCCCGGCTCGTCGTAGCTAGAATCGGCCGGTCGAAAACACTGCATTTTCCCAGGCGATTCGCGTCTCGCGAAACCTGGGTAGGCGACGCGGCAAAGTAAAGAAGAGAGGATCACAACAGTGCTTGGGCCAATCGATTCGACTCTCAATCTTGGGTTCGCCACTTCGTCTTCATCTCGGTCTCCGTCCCCAAACAAGGACGCTTGGAAGGCGCACGTCAGTCAGAAACCGATACCGGTGCGATTTTCGCTCTTGCCTCAGGGTCAGGCACGATGGGGCGCAATGAGCCTGAGTTTGGTTCTCCAGATTGTGTTGGCCGGCACAGCCGTGGCCATTCCGCTGCTGTTTCCCCAACAGATGATTCCGAAGATGGTCTACCAGGTGATGAACGTCGCGCAGCCTCAGACCGATGTGCCGCTGCCCCCGAAGCCGCCCGTCATCAAACCGCGCGTGCAGCCGCCTCCGGTCGAGCAGCCGCCACCGCCCGAACCGCAAGTGGCCAAATTGATGGCGCCGCCGCGCATCGTTGCGCCGCAACTCAAGCCAAAAACCGTCCGCTCCGTGGCCGCGCCGGACATGAGCGCGAATCTCACGCCCGTCAAGATGGATGATGCGAGCGATCAGCCCGCGCGTCCTCGGGAGCCGGTCAAGACCGGCATGCTCTCGACCGGAAGCGCCGCGGTGCCCACGATTAACAAGCCCGTTGACAAAGTTCAAACCGGGGGATTCGGGGACCCGAATGGCGTACCCGGCCCCGGCAATCCCAACAAGGCCGCGAACGTAAATCGTTTCGGCTCGCCCGCGCTCCCCCCCGGACCTGGCTATGGAAACGGAACGGGTGGCGCGAATGGCGCACGAGGCGTGGTTGCGAGCACCGGCTTCGGGAACGGGGTCGCAAACCCACCTTCGGGTTCCGGCCATCCACATGGCACGGTTCAGACCAGCGGCTTTTCAGACGGCAACGCAGCGGCCGCGGCGCCTACGCACAAAACGGAGGACACGGCGGGAGCCGTGACGCCGGTCGTGATCCTGGCGAAGCCCAAACCGATCTACACGGACGAAGCGCGCAAATTGAACATCGAAGGAGAAGTGTTGCTCGACGTGGTTTTTCCGGCTTCCGGCCCCGTGCAAGTGAACCGTGTCATCCGGGGACTGGGGCACGGCCTGGATGAAAACGCAATCCGCGCGGCTGAGCAGATTCAGTTCAAGCCCGCGATGAGTAATGGTCACGCTGTGGATTTTCCCGCCACGGTCCACATCGTATTCGAGATGGCGTACTAAGATTTTTGGAGGATTTGCTATGCGTACCCTGCGAGTGATTTTCGTGATATTGGCATTGAGCGTGATCCCATTGCGCGCGGCTGATCAGCCGGACACGTTGAATCAGGTGGAGGACCGCATCTTCGCGCAAGAGCACGCGGAGATCACCACCCTCAAGCAGTACTCGCCGCTGGTGGAAACCTACATCCAGGAGCTTCGCGCGGACAAGGATCTGGGCACCGTGCCGGCCGGCGACAAATATTTTCTGGGCCGCGCCGAGCTGGCCAAGGGCGTGGATCTCGTGCCTTTGACCTCGGAGGGAAACAAGGGCCACCGGATCATGTCCGGCTTGGGCTCGGTATTTAGCCTGCAGATGGATTTCCTGCCCCGCGGCTTCTTGCAGATGATTTATCTCGACGACACCGCTTTCGACCGCGAACACTACAAAATGGATTATGTGCGCCGCGAATTCCTGGGTGAGGTTCGCTGCCTGGTGTTTGACGTGACGCCGTTGCCCCACGCCGGCAAGGGACGCTTCACCGGTCGCATCTGGGTCGAGGACCAGGATTACCACGTGGTTCGTTTCAACGGCGGGTACACCGGCAGTTCGTCCGGCAGCTTCTATTTCCACTTCGACAGCTGGCGCGTGAACGCCGGCCCGAATCTGTGGCTGCCCGCGTTCATTTACAGCGAAGAGTCCAACTTGCATTACGCCGTGGGCAAGACGCTGCAGTTCAAAGGGCAGACGCGGCTGTGGGGCTACAACCTGGGTCAGGCCCGGGAAGAAGAGGAGTTGAGCAAAGTTCTGGTGGAAGCGCCGACCTCGGTCGACGACCAAACGCAGAATGCAAACGACCTTTCGCCGGTGCAGGCGCAGCGCTCCTGGGACCACCAGGCGGAAGACAACGTCACGGACCGCCTCGAGCGTATGGGTCTTCTGGCGCCAAAAGGCGACGTGGACAAGGTTCTGGAAACGGTTGTCAACAATCTCGAAGTGACCAACAACCTGGACATCGAGCCCGAAATACGCTGCCGCGTGCTGCTCACCTCGACGCTGGAATCGTTCACCATCGGTCACACCATCGTTTTGAGCCGCGGCCTGATCGACGTTTTGCCAGATGAAGCGAGCCTTGCAACGATGCTCGCGCACGAACTGGCCAGCGTGGTGCTCGGCTATCGCATCAATTCGCAATACGCTTTCTTCGATAACATTCTGTTCGACGATAAGGACGTCTTCCGCCACTTCGGATTCGCGCGCACTCCGGAAGAGGATCAAGCCGCGGACGTAGAGGCCGCCAAGTTACTGCGCAACTCTCCGTACAAAGACCAACTGGCGACGGCCAACCTCTTCATTCAGGCTCTCGATCAGCGCTCCAAGGAAATTCCCAACTTGATCAGCCCGCACTTGGGTGATCGTGTTCCGGTGAGCATGACGATCCAAGCGACTGCTTCTTCGACGGAACCGACATCGGCTCCGCCGGCTGCGGCGCCCGCGAATCTAATTGTGGCGTTGCCGCTCGGCGGCCGCGTGAAGATGGATCCGTGGGACGATTCACTGGAAATGCTGAAGAGCAAGCCGGTCGGCACGGTGGCCGAGCGCGAAAAGATGCCCTTCGAGGTCACGCCGTTCATGTTGTATCTGACTCGCGAAAGCGCTGGCTCATCCGCGCAAACGCCCGGCGCCGGCGCGGTTTCCGCTTCACAGGACGACACGGCAACACCGCAACCGGCCGCCGCCGATCCGTCAAAACAGCAGTAACGTCGCCGCCAGCCGCTGCGGCTAACGATTTCGGCCGGCCCCTTCATCGGGCCGGCCGTTTTCTTTTCTGCGTGCCGCGTCGAATCACGCGATCGAAAACTGCATTCCCAAAAACAACAACGGCGTCCCGACCTCTCGGGACGCCGTTGTCTTGCGGATTTGCTTCCGATTTGAGTTAGCTAGAACTCAAACGTGAAACCAGTCTGCAGTTGTCGCGCGCCGTAGAGCGCGCCGCTGGTTGTGGCTGGAGCCCGGAAGCCCGAAAACGGCAGGAAGCAGCCCACCACGCCCGGATGTGTTCCCGTCCCGCACGTGGTTGAGGTTGTCGTCGCCTGGGTGTATGTGAATGCCTCCGTGTTAACGTCCTGAATCAGCTCGCTGTTGAATAGGTTGAACGCTTCGGCGCGAAGCTCGAGTTTGAACCGTTCATGAATAGTGAAATCTCGTTCAACGCGCAAGTCGATGTTTGTCGTCGTCGGCAAATTGAAAGAGTTGCGCGGCAGCCACACGGCCCGTCCGCCACCGGAACTGGCGAACGTGCTCACCACGGCGCCGGTCATTCCGCCATCGGGTCCGTTGACGCCAGCGAACGTCGAACCACCGAGTTCGGCGGTGTACGGTTGGCCGGTGGCGGCAGTGACGATCGTGGACAGCGCCCAGCCGTTCAGGAACTGGCGCTCAAACATGCCGCCATGGGCGTAGTTGGGAGTCCACGCGAGGCTTGCGACAAAGCGGTGCCGCTGATCGAGATCGGAATAAGAATAATCTGCATTGAGGTTATAGGGATCGGTCACATCATCGGTTCCGAAGAACGTGCCGCTATTTCCCTCTGAATTGGTTCCCCCGGTGATCTGTCCATCATCCAGCGCCTTGCTGTAGGTGTAATTGGCCAGCAACTCGAAGCTGTGACTCAACGGCTTTCGAATCGTCAATACCAGGCCGTTGTACCAGGAATCGACGGCGCTGTATTGATTGAGAATGATGCCCGCAGTTGGGTTCAGGCGCGCGGAGTAAACGGGCACCGTCGTGGTCAGCGTCGTCGGACTTCCGGCCGTAGAGCCTGACAGTACGTCGTAGCTAATTGTGCCGGTGCTCGGAGCGATGTTGGAATCGTAACTCGCAGGAAGGTGCAAGCCGCGGCTCACCAAATATGTAGCCGAGACGGCAATGTTCCCCGGCAATTGATGCTCCAGGGTCACTTCGCCCTCGTCTGCTCTCGGATTCACAAAATCCGGTTCCATCCCGTGAATCGCCTGAACAGAAGTGGGCAGGGTGGCGGCGCCGAGCGTGGTGCAGGTTGGGGCGTTCCCGGGCGTGGCCGTTGTGGTGCAGACGGCGGCGGGCGTGAGTGCGCCAGAAAACGGCGCCGCGAGCGCAGGTCCTGGCGGAGTAAAGAACACATCCGGGAAAATCGGCGCGCAATTCTTGAGCGCCGTATTTGAGCTAGATGGTGAGCAGCCCGAGAACGTCTGCTGGTAAATCCCGTTTTCCACGCGCAGCGCGTAATACGTGCTGTTGGACGTCTTGCCGTAGAAGATTCCGTATCCCATGCGCAGCACGGTGTTCTTCGAGAATTGCCACGCGATGCCGATTCTGGGAGCGACGTTTCCCTTGTCGATATTCAGCGTAGAAGTGTCCAGTATCTGCAGCGGAGTAGCGTTCGGATTGTTGGCGGTGTTGTTCGGGTGCGGCGGCTCTGGGACGTGCTGGATGTCGTATCGCATGCCCAGATTGAACGTCAAATTGGGGCGCACCTTCCAAGTGTCCTCAACGTAGGCCCCAAAATCGTTGTCGTAGAAGTCATCCGCTCCGTCGTGCGTAATCGGATCCTCTACTTGCGTGAAGCTGCCGTAGTGCCGGCCCGTCAAGCCATCGCCAAGGTTGACGCCAAACACGTCAGCGCTCCAGGAGCAGAATTCCTGCTGGACCGCCGACGCGGCGGGAGCCAAACATGCCGCGCCCACCGAAGCCGGGAGAACCGGATCGGTGCTGTTGCTGTAGCTGTAACTTCCGTCGCCCTGGAAGAGATTGATGAGCAGCTCGTGGATGAGGTTCACGTCCACGCCGACTTTCACGCTGTGCTCGCCCTTCTGGATCGAGAAATCGTCGGACATCTGATAGCGATGCTCGTCCGGAAAAGCCGGCCGCGGCAAAGCGCTGGTTTCTCCGTAGGTTGTGAGGCTGGATATAGACGTGAACGGGCCGGGACCGTTCGTACTATCGTATTCATAATCCTGGCCCCACTGGAAGCGCACATCATTGACCTTGTTGCCGCCGAATGTGGATGTCCAGTTGCCGATGAAGAACCGCTCATGCGTCGCGCCGAAACCGTTCACGGTTACGCCGGCATTCGACGCCGTGGCGGAGGTGTTGTATCCATCGGGTTCATCCCAGTCCTGGATGTTGAGGACCGCGCTCAGGTGGTTGGCCGGAGTGAGCTGATAATCGAGCTTGCCGAATCCGATGTTCTGTTTCAAGTCCCGGGGAAAAGCGCCCTGAAGATCGCCGGTGATGAAACTCTGCGCTTCGCTGCACTGCGTGGTGGTGACCTGCGTGGGACACACCAGGCTGCTAATCGGCGACGCAAAGGTTGTGAAGTAAAGAATCGGATTGACCTTCCGGAAGCCGTCGTAAGTGCCGAAGAAAAACAGTTTGTCCTTCTTGATCGGCGTGCCGATGCTCCCGCCGAATTGTTGCTGCTGGTGAACGGTCTGCGTCGGCGCCAGGTGATTTGCGACCAATCCCTCTGTCGCGGCCGGATCCAGCGCGTTCAGGCTCGGATAGCGCAAGTTGTAGAAAACATCGCCGTGCACATCGTTGGTGCCGGATTTCGTTACCGCGTTCACCACGCCGCCGGCCGCTTGCCCGTATTCCGCGCTGTAGTTGCTGTTGTTGACCTGAAATTCCTGAATCGAATCGGCGCTGTACACATACGCAACAATGATGGTGCGGCCGCGCGCTTCGGAGAAGAACGCCTGCGTGTTGTTCGCGCCGTCCACCATGTTCCCGTTATACAGAGCGGAAATCCCGCGAAAGCTAGAGAGTCCACTGGTGCCGTCGGTCGTGACCCCCGGGGTGAGGAGCACGAAATCCTCCCACCGCCGCCCGTTGATGGGCAGCCCGTCGACGAGGTTTTCGCTTACGGTCTGCGCTAATGCCGTTTTTTGCGTTTCGATCAGGGGCGTTTCCCCGGTTACCGTGATGCTCGCCTGGGTCGAAACCAGCGGAAGAGCTGCATCTACCGTCAGCCGCCCGCCCACTTGCACCACGATGTCCGTGTGTGTGTACACCGCAAAACCGTCTTTCGTGACCGTGACCGTGTAATGGCCCGGCTGCAGCGAAGTCGCCGAATAGAACCCATCGCTATTGGTCTCGAAGTTGTGCGCAATACCGGTGTCGGTGTCCAGCACGACGATCGCTGCACCTGGCACTGCGGCGCCCGATGGATCCGTCACCGTGCCAATTATGGTGCCGCTGGTGGACGATTGCGCCCCCGCATTTGTGGACAAAGCGCACGCCAGAACCAGAGCGCCGCCGATTACGAAGACACCCCTAAAAATGACCTTGAGTTTATCTAGGCTCACATTTTCCCCCTGAAATGCAATTTCCCTCCAAAAACACTACCCCGCGTTCCCCGATACGGGAAACGCAAAATCACAATGCGCATTTTCGGAATATTGAATCCTACCGAGCCCGGCTCCCACCCCTGGGACCAGCGCTCCGATTGTTTTGCCGGAAAAGCCGAACCTTGTCAAGCCGGATGATTCGCCTTCCGCGCCCGAAAATGTCCCTGAGGAAAACGTGAGGATTTTTCGCAGCTCGCCGAAAAAACCTTGCGATTCGACACTTGACGCATACAAGATTGCTGCTATACTCCTTAGTTGGCCGCTGAGTCTCGGCCAAACGGGTCTCGATCAGGGTCATAACCTTCAGGCTTTCGGGTCCTGCGTAAGGCTCGGAGTGAGGTCGGTTACGAATACCGGATAGACAATTAGTCGAGCATCGCGCGAATCCGTTCCTACGGAGTATAGGGACGGCTTGGCCCGGCGCTCGACGCCGGGTTTTTTGTTGTCTAAAGCCTGCCGCGAGGCACCGCTTGTTAAGCAGCAAGAAGCAAAAGCTCCGCCAGGCGTGGAGCATACGTTCTTTGACAACTGAATAGCTGGCTTGGCACACGCGATTGCGCCTTCGCACGAAGGCGTGGCCGTGGCGTGTCAGCCGCAAATTTGTTCGAGTAGAGCGAATTGTGGAAAGGCGAGCTTGCTCGACGCGACAGCGTGTTTGTGTCCTCAGCTGCATTTCAGCTGCGGCCCGCAGACATGGCACCCTGAAGAACGTATAGGAGGGCTGCAAGACCTTCCTGACCACGTTTACCAGGGTTCCGAATCTCACTGAGTGATCAGGTATGAATCGGGACGTGTGGGGTAAGTTTTATGGTCAAGCTACTAAGGGCGTACGGTGGATGCCTAGGCGCCAGAAGGCGATGAAGGACGTGGCTAGCTGCGAAAAGCCCCGGGGAGTCGCAAGCAGGCTTTGATCCGGGGATATCCGAATGGGGAAACCCCTCTCGATGAACTCGGGATACGGCCCGCTGAATACATAGGCGGGTTCGAGCCAACCCAGGGAAGTGAACCATCTCAGTACCTGGAGGAAAATAAATCACAGAGATTCCGATAGTAGCGGCGAGCGAAATCGGAACAGCCCAAACCGTCGTGCATGCACGGCGGGGTTGTAGGACCGCATAAGTAGAGTTACCAATCCGGAGGCTAGGTGAACCTGCTGGAAAGCGGGGCCACAGAGTGTGATAGCCACGTAACCGAAAGCTTACCGGACTCGAAGCGGTATCCTGAGTACCACGGGACACGTGTAATCCCGTGGGAAACTGGGGAGACCACTCTCCAAGGCTAAATACTCTCTGGCGACCGATAGTGAACTAGTACCGTGAGGGAAAGGTGAAAAGCACCCCTGCGAGGGGAGTGAAATAGAACCTGAAACCGTATGCCTACAAGCAGTCGAAGGGCCATCTCCCGCTTCGGCGGGATTCAAGCCTAACGGCGTGCCTCTTGCTTAATGAGCCGGCTAGTTATTCTCACAGGCGAGGTTAAGCGTAAGCGAGCCGTAGCGAAAGCGAGTCCGAATAGGGCGAATAGTCTGTGGGAATAGACGCGAAGCGGGATGATCTACCCTTGGTCAGGCTGAAGGCGGCTTAAACGCTGCTGGAGGGCCGAACGGGTGTGAGTTGAAAATCGCTCCGATGAACTGAGGGTAGGGGTGAAAGGCTAATCAAATTCCGTGATAGCTCGTTCTCCCCGAAATGCCTTTAGGGGCAGCCTCGTGTGATTTGCCGCGGTGGTAGAGCACTGAATGGACTAGGGACCAACCAAGGTTACCGAATCCAATCAAACTGCGAATGCCGCGGACAACAGCACGGGAGTGAGACTACGAGGGATAAGCTTCGTGGTCGAGAGGGAAAGAACCCAGACCGCCAGCTAAGGTCCCTAACTGTAGGCTAAGTGGGAAAGGAAGTGTGATCGCTCGGACAGCCAGGAGGTTGGCTTAGAAGCAGCCATCCTTTAAAGAAAGCGTAACAGCTCACTGGTCAAGCGATCATGCACCGACAATCCAACGGGGCTAAAGCATACGACCGAAGCTGCGGAATGTGCGGTGGCGCAAGCCATCGCACTTTGGTAGGGGAGCATTCTGTGGAGTTTGAAGGTAGACCGAGAGGACTACTGAACGCCACGGAAGAGACCCTGCCGGCATAAGTAGCGATAAACACGATGAGAACTCGTGTCGCCGAAAGTCTACGGTTTCCTGAGGAAGGTTAATCCGCTCAGGGTTAGGCGGGTCCTAAGGCGAGGCCGAAAGGCGTAGCTGATGGATAGCAGGTCAACATTCCTGCCCCACCTGGTGAACGTTATCACGATGGGGTGACGCAGAAGGATACAGGAGTCGGGTGATGGATGTCCCGATGGCTCTGTGTAAGCCGGATCGCGCAGGAAAATCCACGCGGTCATTCAACGGTGAGACAAGTCCCGAGGCCACACGGCCGCAAAGTCCTCGATTTCACGCTGCCTGGAAAAACCTCTAAGGAGTCCAGCAGGTGCCCGTACCACAAACCGACACAGGTAGACAAGGACAATATCCACAGGCGCTCGAGAGAACACTCGCTCAGGAACTAGGCACATTAACCCCGTAACTTCGGGAGAAGGGGTGCCGCGGTAGGGTTTATAGCCCGAGGCGGCCGCAGCGAAACGCGCTCTGCGACTGTTTAACAAAAACACAGCTCTCTGCTAAGTCGAATACGACGTATAGGGGGTGACACCTGCCCGGTGCCGGAAGGTTAAAGCAAGGGCTCAGCTCCCGCAAGGGAACGAAGGCCTGAACTGAAGCCCCGGTGAACGGCGGCCGTAACTATAACGGTCCTAAGGTAGCGAAATTCCTTGTCGGGTAAGTTCCGACCTGCACGAATGGTGTAACGATAGAGCGACTGTCTTGGCGAGTGACTCGGCGAATTTGTGGTTCCGGTGAAGACGCCGGATGCCCGCACCTAGACGGAAAGACCCCGTGCACCTTTACTGCACTCTGGCCATGAGTAACGGGACGATCTGCGTAGCATAGGTGGGAGCCTGTGAACCTCGGTTTCGGCTGGAGGTGGAGGCATCAGTGAAATACCACCCTGATTGTTCTGTCGCTCTAACCTACGACCCTAGACGGGTCGGGGGACATGGCCAGACGGGTAGTTTGACTGGGGCGGTCGCCTCCCAAAATGTAACGGAGGCGCCCAAAGCTCGGCTCAGGCGGATTGGAAACCCGCCGTGGAGTGCAAGAGCATAAGCCGGGTTAACTGCGAGACACACAGGTCGAGCAGAAGCGAAAGCTGGGTCTAGTGATCCGGTGGTCCCGCGTGGAAGGGCCATCGCTCAACGGATAAAAGGTACGCCGGGGATAACAGGCTGATCTAAGCCAAGAGTTCACATCGACGCTTAGGTTTGGCACCTCGATGTCGGCTCATCGCATCCTGGGGCTGTAGAAGGTCCCAAGGGTTAGGCTGTTCGCCTATTAAAGCGGTACGTGAGCTGGGTTCAGAACGTCGCGAGACAGTTCGGTCCCTATCTGGTGTGGGCGCAGGAGACTTGAGAGGAGCTGTCCCTAGTACGAGAGGACCGGGATGGACGGACCTCTTGTGTACGAGCTGTCCCGCCAGGGGCATCGCTCGGTAGCGAAGTCCGGAAGAGATAATTGCTGAATGCATCTAAGCAAGAAGCTCGCCTCAAGATAAGGTCTCCCAATCCCGCTGCGGCGGCATAAGAAGGCCGGTCGAAGACTACGACCTTGATAGGCGGGAGGTGGAAGCGCAGCAATGCGCGAAGCTGACCCGTACTAATCGGCCGTTCGGCTTGACCATAAAACTTTCCCAACTCGTCGCATTGCGACGTCGCTTTCAGACGCCGCAATCACAAAAGAGTTGGGCAAGTTTGGGCAACAAAGCGTCTTTCTCAAATTGTTCTACTCATTCACAAAAATCATTCACACGAATGATCTTCACAAATTGTGCGGATTTGCGGCAATGCCAGCTAATTCAGTTGCGAAGCTCGATGGCTTTGGATTTCCTCCGAAGCAGCGCTCTCGAGATTCGAGCCTGCTCATATTTTGCAGGCTCATCAATTTTCTGGTGGCCATACCGCGGGGGTCACACCCGTTCCCATCCCGAACACGGAAGTTAAGCCCCGCAGGGCCGATGATACTGCACGGGTAACTGTGTGGGAACGTAGGTCGCCGCCAGGATTAATTCCAAGGGCTCCGATTCCTAAACCGAATCGGAGCCCTTTTTATTTTCCGGCGCGATTCTGGTCTCCTGCATGGCTCACGAAAACCGGAAAATGTCCCGTCTGCCCCTGACCTGCCCCGGGGCGGCAACGTTGCAGGCCGGAAATGCGTCACACCAGATATAGAATTTAGCGGGGAACTTGTCCGATGGAGGGTTCGGCGATGAAGAAAATTCTATTGGCCGCGTTCGCACTATGGTTGATGGGCGCACCAGTGGCGCAGGGGCAGACAAAAACATTCCGATTATATCTTGCTCCAAATTCGACTGTCGCCCTCCCTGACATCGTGAAAAATCTGGTCTCCAAGTGCCCGAGCACCACGATGACGATCGACGCCCAAAAATCCGATTTCATGCTCCAAGCATGGGGCTGGTCCGGCAACTATAAATTCACCGTTTTCGAGCGCGGCGGCACCGCCGTTTACGGCACCACGACCGTGACGCTCTCGAATGCCGTCAAAGACGTTTGTCACTTCCTCCAATCCCCCAGGCTCAGCAGAATATCGGTCCCGCCGCACCCCCCAGCAGCCCACCGCAGGCCGTCTATGTGAGTGCCGATTCCCTTAACATCGTTCGCGGCGCTCTGACGAATGCCGCCGACGATTTGCGGAACGCCGCGAACCAAAGCGATTACGTCCAGAAAGCGACTGCAGAGATCGACCAAGCGCTGGAGGACGCCAAACAAGCGGCAGCACATATCCACGACGATTCCGGTGCGGCGGTTCCGCTACCATCCCCCAACTTCGATGCTCCGCCACCACCGGCGCCGCGAACCAACTTCATGTTGTACGCGTCTCTCGAAAGACTAAGGTTCGCTTACCAAGCCTTGACCCGAGTTCCAGACGGTGATTTCGGAGGCTACCGCACGCGAATGAATGACGACATCGCGGCCGCTGCCGGAGTCTTGGTCAACGGCATCGCCTCATACAACGCCCGGCATCCGTAGTAGACGCAGAAGATGAAGAAACATCAGAAAACGCAGCATCTTTCAAATCCGACAATCGAGGACGACAATCGGGGACAGACGCGACGTTCTCCGTCTTTCTGGGAACGCGCGCATAGAATAGCGATTGGCGGTGCGAGACATTCGCGACCAGCATACGGACCAAGTGAGCCAGCGCCAAAAAAATTTAACAACTGTCCCGTCTGTCCCCGTTTTCCCGGCGAACAATCTTCGGATATCGCTGGCTGTCCTGCGATTGCGTTCTTCAGTTGGTTCTTCACCGAGCTGAATGTCCCTTTAGATCGCCATCGGAACGCACGCCAGCGGCCAAACCAATCAGATTTGGGCCATGCCGCCGTCGACGAAGAGTTCGATGCCCGTGACGTAGCTGCTTTCATCGGAAGCAAGGAAAGAAACAACTTTGGCGACTTCGTCCAAGGTCCCCGTGCGACCGAGGGGTATGTTGACCACGGCGCTGTCTGCGTATTGCTTGATTTGTTCGTCAGTCAGGCCCAGGGAATTGCGGTAGCCCGGAGAAGGAATCACGCCAGGACTCACAGCGTTCACGCGGATCTTGCGGTCCTTGAGATCCGAGGTGAAGGTGCGCGCGAAGGACCGCACCGCCGCTTTGGATGCGCTGTATACACTGAGCGCGGGCGGTCCTGTCACGGAAACGATCGACGCATTCAGAATGATCGAGCTTCCATCCTTTAGCAGCGGAAGCGCCTTTTGCACGGAGAACAGTAGACCCTTGACGTTGGCATTGAACGTCTTGTCGAAATGCTCTTCAGTGATTGTGCCCAGGGGGCCAAATTCCCCAGTGCCGGCATTGGCGAATAGAATGTCGATATGCCCCTTCTCCCGCTTTACGGTGTCGTATAACCGGTCAAGATCGGCGAGATTGGAAACGTCGCCCTGCACGGCCGTAACGTTTTTGCCGATCTGTTTCACCGCCGCGTCGAGTTCGTTTTGACGACGGCCGGTGATAAACACATACGCGCCCTCGGCAACGAAGCGTTGCGCCGTGGCCAGACCGATTCCGCTATTGCCTCCCGTGATGACGGCTATTTTTCCTTCCAGTTTGCTCATGATCCTTTCCCTCCTTGATTTCCGGTCGCGTGATAGTTCTGTACCGCACAGTATAGATGTCCTAGCGGGTGAATGGTTGCAACAATTGTGTATCGGCCGGTAAGGAAGGAGCATCCAAGGTGGGTATGAAACATAACAAATCCTCAGGACGCACAGGACGTCCCCGCTCCTTCGATATCGACAAAGCCCTGGACCGTGCGTTGCAGGTGTTCTGGCGGAAGGGATATGAGGGCACGTCTCTGTCGGACCTGACCAAAGCTGTGCACGTCAACCGCCCGAGCCTCTACGCCGCCTTCGGTGACAAGAAAGCGCTGTTTCGCAGGGCGCTAGATCGTTACTTGAACGGGCCGGCGTCCTATACCCAAGAAGCATTGAAGGAGCCGACCGCCCGCGCGGTCGTTGAACGATTGTTGCAGGGCGCCGCCGATTTGAACACCGCGCCGCGCAATCCGGGCGGCTGCCTCATGGTGCAAGGTGCGCTTGCCAGCGGCGCCGCGGGCGATTCCATCCGGCAGGAACTAATCGCGTGCCGCGCGGCGGGTGAGGCTGCGTTGCGCCGGCGCTTCCAGCGCGCGAAATCAGAACGTGACCTTCCGGCCGATACAGATCCAGCAGATCTTGCTCGCTACCTGGCAGCGATGATCTACGGAATGGCAGTCCAGGCAGCAGGCGGAGCCAGCCGCGATAAATTGCAAAGCGTAATCGAGATGACCTTGCGAACTCTACCGCTATGAGACAGCGCATGTTCACTTGTGATAGAAACCGGCGACAGACGGGACGTTTTCGAATAACCAACACATAATCATTGACGCGCAGTTAGAATGGTGCTATACTGCTGTGCGTAAGCGAATCACGCATCCCCGCCGCTGTATTTCTAGCACCCACCTAAGCACTTGCGTTGTTCGCGCCCCGAGTGCATTTTCGGGAATGCGAGCTCTGAGCTTGCCCGCCGCGGCGTGCGAGTTGCAGGTCGGATTAGATTTATTCTTCAGATGTTCCGCGAAAGACGTAACGCATTTAGTTTCAGGCAATTATGAGTTGCTCCCCCACACATTTCCTGGAAGTCCTTTAACTGCTATCTTTTATGAGTTGGGTACCGGGGGTGGGGGTGCCTCTAGCTACCGCCGTCGCGCCCCTTCGGCTCCCACAGCTCGATGGAGTTTCCTTCCGGATCTTTGAGGCGCGCGAAGCGCCCGTTCGGATATTGTTCGGGATCTATCTCCACGGCCACGCCGGCCGAGTGAAGCTGCGCGACTATCGCGTCCAAATTCGCGACGCGAAAATTGATCATCCACTGCTTCCCGGCAACGCCAAAATATTCCGTATCGTCCGGAAACGGCGCAAACGCCGTCGGCCCAGCCTGCTGTTGCCACGGAGAGTCGTCGTAATTATCCGGCACCGGCTCCACGCCAAGATGATCGCGATACCACGCCGCCAGCGCCTTCGGATCGCGGGCGCGAAAAAGAATCCTCCGATGCCAGCCACCTTGTGCATTGCTAGTGGCCTTTCAGCGCCGCCTGCCAGTTCAGCAGCACGGTAATCGAGCGCGAAGCCGTTGGATCAGCCGAAGTGATCACCACGAATCGGCTCCCATCGGCCGCCACGTCGAAAAACGGCGCCGTATAGCCCGGCACGTCCACGTCGAAAAGCGGCTGGAGCGCTTTCACTTCAATGGATTTGTCGCTCATCGCGAGATCGGCTTCCGTCAGCCGATCGCCCATGGTCAGAAAATAGAGATGACCCTTCTTATCCCATCGCGGCGACCATCCGCCATTTTGAGAGATTTGATACTTGGCCCCGGGCCCCGGAAACTGCACCACGTAAACCTGCGGCAGGCCGCCTGATTCGTAGGAGAAATATGCGAGCCAGTGACCGTCGGGAGAGAAGGTGCCGCTGTACTGAGATACTGTTACGGGCGCCGGCTGAAACGCCTTTTGATCGCTAGACACGGGGACAGCCCAAGTCTCATGGAGCGCTGTGCGCCGGTTGAGCCCGTTAAAGGAAATGTAGCGCCCGTCCGGAGACCAGTCCACAGCGTTCGGAGCTGTGAAATCCGCGGCGGGGAACGTGGACACTGTCTCCTCGGCGCCCGATCCGTCCGCCGGCTTGCGGCAAATCGCTCGAGCGCCGCGCGGACCGCACGCATAGGCGACGTACTTCCCGTCGGGCGACCAAACCGAGAAAAGCTTCGCACCTGGGCCGAACGTAAGACGCGTCCCGACGCCGCCCGATGCAGGGAACGACCACAGATCGTCCGCGTTCGATTGCGGATCAAAAACGTTTAGGAGCACGCGCGTGCCGTCGGGGGAAATCTTGGCGCCCTCGTATCCCCCGATATCACCAATCGCGCTCACAGAGTTGCCGTTGTGATCGAACCATTCCGGCCGCGAATCTGTCGTGCCGCCTTGGTAGGCCAGCACGCCATTCTCGGAGACTGAGAACCCGTGTGACTCCGCCAGAGGGATGGGCTTGCCCGTCAGCGTGTCGCTCGCAGGATCGAATTGCTGTGCGAGCAGGTGTGTGTCGCCACTAACGTACAGAAGATATCCGGAGGAGTATTCGGGAAATTCCGCATCCTTAACCACAAGTTTTTTCGCGCTGGAATCGAGCGAGCCGGCCCAGATGGACGACGAATAATCCTTGCTGAACGATACGTAGAGGAAATCCCTGCCGCCCGGAAGAAAGGTCGGAAGTACCTCTCGCATTTCGCCGTCGTCGAGTTTCCCGACCGGATGTGGACTTCCACCAGAAGCGGAGATCTCGTTAAGCGAGCTGGTGCAGTCCGGTGTGAACAAAATCGTTCCGGTCTTACTCCACGCGCCGCGCAAATCGCACTGCGAATCGGCCAGAACCTGAGTATTGCCGTCGTCGAGTTCCACCGTTTCCAGTTTGTTGCCGGCGAAGAACGCAACGGATTGGCTGTCCGGCGACCAAAAAGGCCCAGCCGCGCCGTCCGTGCCCGCAATCGGCTTGGCTTCGCTCGAGCCCAAGGGGCGCACCCAGAGTTTCGTAACGCCGCTCTTGTCTTCGGCGGTAAACGCCAGTTGCTTTCCGTCCGGCGAGACCACCACGAGTCCCAGGTCGTAACCGAGGTCGCGGTAACTCGTATCCACCGGCGGAGGAATATACGCCAGCACCTGAGGCTGTTCTTCAGCGTGAGGCCGCGTCGCGATCCAAATTCCAAGTCCCGCCGCGACAACTGCAAAAAGAATCGCGGCCGACCACGCAATCACATTCCCGCGCGTCGTGCGCTCCGCGACCGGCGAAGCGGATTCCGTCTGCGCCGGCGCGCCAGACAAAACTTCCTCGATCGCGATGCGCGCATCGCCGATCGATTGCAACCGCTGCCGCGGATCTTTTTTCAAACATCGCGCGAGAAGACTGCGAATCGCGGGCGGCGTATTCGCCGGCAGCAGCGACCAATCCGGCTCCTCGCGTATCACCGCCGCCAGCGTCTCGGTGATCGATTCGCCGCTGAACGCCATCTTCCCCGTCAGCATCTCGTAAAACACGCAGCCGAACGCCCAAATGTCCGTCCGCCGATCGACCGCCTTCCCTTTGGCCTGCTCCGGCGACATATACGCCGCCGTGCCCAAAATTATTCCCGCCTGCGTCGCCATGTGCGTGATCGTCGGCGAGCTCGAGATGTCGCCTTGCGACGCATCCGCATCGAGCGCCTTCGCCAACCCGAAATCGAGAATCTTCACCGCGTCGTTGTTTCCGATCTTGATGTTCGCCGGCTTTAGATCGCGGTGAATAATCCCGCGCTCGTGCGCGTACTCCACGCCTTCCGCAATTTGCTTCGCGATCGGCAGCGCCTCATCAATCGGAATCGCACCACGCGCGATGCGACCCGCAAGCGTTGGCCCTTCCACCAGCTCCATCACCAACGCATGCACGTTGCCGGAATCCTCGAAGCCATAAATAGCAGCGATGTTTGGATGATTCAGCGATGCCAGCATCTTCGCTTCGCGCTGAAAGCGGGAAAGCTTCTCGGCATCCCGCGCGAATGTTTCCGGCAGCACCTTGATCGCCACGTCGCGCCCCAGCCGCGCGTCGCGCGCGCGATACACCTCGCCCATCCCGCCCGCGCCAATCGCGCCGACGATTTCGTATGGACCGAGTCTTGTTCCGGCCGAAAGTGTCATTCCACTGCCATGCGGCGAATAATCACGAGATTGTGCGCATGCTCCACGAACTATTTCTTTCTTGGGTTCGCAAATTCGGTGAACCAATTCTGGTCCACGACGATGGTTCGCGGCGGCTCTTCTCCTATTTGTTGCACCATCAAAAAGCGCTGGCCATCGCGAGAGATGTCGTACACGGAATCGCCGAAGCCCTGCGGAGCCGCCAAGTGCTCGCTTTCGAGGGAGAAGAGTTCGACCGGTGTACCGAGATGCAGAGACGGCTGTGTCGTGACCTTCACGGCCATCAGGTTGTTGTCCGCGATGAAATACAATTCGTCGCCGCGGGGGCTCCAAACTGGAGCGCCGCCGCCATCCGCCGACACCTGCCAGCGCCCTTGGCCACTAGGAAATTGAGTAATGTAGATTTGGGACTGTCCTGCATTCCCTTCGGTGTAGGCTGCGTACCGCTCGTCCGGCGAAATGCGAAGGTCGAATTCGTGTCCGGAAGTGTTCGGGAAGCAGACTGGCTTTCCCGTCGGCGCCGGCACTTGTCCGCCGCCGATCGATACATAGCACACCTCTCGCGAACCTGCCGCGATGCCAGTTCCTGCTTTTTCCTCCATCGTGTATGCGAGGTAATCGCCGCGCGCGGATACCTGCGGCGAGGCGCCTTGCAGCAGCTCGTGCGTTTCGCCAGAACCGTCGGCGGCTGTGAGCGAGATTGTCTCCGTAATGCCTTGGACCACGCCAAAGACAATGTGATTTCCGTCAGACGTCCAGCTGGGGGTGTAGTAGTCCCCGCCCTGAGAAGAAGCAAACAGTTGCGTTCCCACTCCGCGAGTTACGTCGTAGACCCAAAAGTTCTCATCGCCGTTGTCTTCCGGGGCGGCAACGGCGATTCGCTTTCCGTCCGGAGAGAGAGCCGGACTCGCGAGCCCCGGCTGGGGCTGTCCGATCACACCTTGAATCTTTCCATCGCGGCCTACCCAAACCATCTGACTCTGTCTCGCCGAAGCGGGCAACTCATAAATCAACGTTCCGTCGGACGAGACACTCGGAGACGTGCCCATTCCCGTTACCAGGAAAGGCTGGCCCGTAACTTCGAGTTTTGCCATCGAGAAGGGAACCGCCCATATCCCTTCGGTTGTGTCACTCTGCGAGTTTCCGTTCTCGAAGAGTATTTCTCCGGGGGGAGAGTAGACAGGAGTAGAGGGATCCCAACCGCTCTGCTCGAACACTGTTTTGCGCCTGCCGTTCGTAAGAACTTCGATGCTCCTAGCCCCCGTGATGTGATGCACCGGATAAATCAAATCGAGATCGCCCTGGAGTAGGTCCAATTCATGGAAGTCCACTTCTGTGCTTCGGTTGAGAAGTCCCAAATCTGTCGTATCCCCGCCTTGCGCGGAAACCTCATGCATGTCGCCCCGCCATGCGGAAAAAAAGATTTGATTGTCCGCGCCCCATGCGGCGCCCAGAATCGGCCCTGACAAGGTGCAAATTCCCGTCGGAGAGCCACCGGCAACGGGGATCCGCCAGAGTGTTCCTTGATCCGCGAAGCCGACTGATTCGCTGTCGGGCGACCAGAAGATAGGAGTCCCCAGAGAAGTGGGTGTGAGGGAGTACAGTTTGCGCTCGCCCAATTGGTCGAGTTCGCGGACGAATAGCTCATTCGCAGCCACGTACGCGATCTTCCGGCCGTCTGGAGAAATCTGGGGATGTGAAACCCAGCCCGCCGCCAACTTCTCCACGTTGATCTCGAATTTTCGCAACGGCGGTCCGGGAGAGGCTGGCTGGAAGAACGCGAGAGCAATGGCTGCCAGCACGGCGACGGCCGCAACAACCCAGGGTAACGCGCGACGCCAGAGCGGCGCCCAAACGCCTGCGGCAGTGGCAGCGGACACTTGCGAATCACCCGGCGCGCCCGAGAGAATTTCATCAATCGCGATGCGCGCGTCGCCAATCGACTGCAGCCGCTGCCGCGCGTCTTTTTTCAAGCATCGCGCGAGAAGATTGCGAATCGCGGACGGCGTATTCGCCGGCAGCAACGACCAATCCGGCTCCTCCCGTATCACCGCCGCCAGCGTCTCCGTGATCGATTCGCCGCCGAAGGCCATCTTCGCCGTCAGCATCTCGTAAAACACGCAGCCGAACGCCCAAATGTCCGTGCGCCGATCGACCACCTTGCCCTTGGCCTGCTCCGGCGACATATACGCCGCCGTGCCCAAAATTATTCCCGCCTGCGTCGCCATGTGCGTGATCGTCGGCGAATTCGACATGTCGCCTTGCGAAGCATCCACATCCAGCGCTTTCGCCAACCCGAAATCGAGAATCTTCACCGCGTCGTTGTTTCCGATCTTGATGTTCGCCGGCTTTAGATCGCGGTGAATAATCCCGCGCTCGTGCGCGTACTCCACGCCTTCCGCAATTTGCTTCGCGATCGGCAGCGCCTCATCAATCGGAATCGCACCACGCGCGATGCGATCCGCAAGCGTTGGCCCTTCCACCAGCTCCATCACCAACGCATGCACGTTGCCGGAATCCTCGAAGCCATAAATAGCAGCGATGTTTGGATGATTCAGCGAAGCCAGCATCTTCGCTTCGCGCTGAAAGCGAGAGAGCTTCTCGGCGTCGCGCGCGAATGTTTCCGGCAGCACTTTCACCGCAACGTCGCGCCCCAGCCGCGCGTCGCGCGCGCGATACACTTCTCCCATCCCGCCCGCGCCAATCGCGCCGAGGATTTCATAGGGACCGAGTTGAGTGCCTTTGGAAAGCGGCATGAGTACAGCGACTATACTAATATTCGGTACGGTTTTCTCGGTAGCGGATTCAGATTCGTCTCAGCGCAAAGCATCACAGCAGCGCGCCGCGCTCTGCCGCGCGCCGCGACTCCCATTTCAGCGCGCGATACACCGGATAGCTCGCCGCGAGCACGACAAAAGTCCAGCGGCGTGTTCTGCCGATCGCTCGCGAGCGCTCCCACTAAAAACACCACCGAAGCCGCCAGCGCGATCGACGTGGTCCACGGATATCCCCACGCGCGATGCGGACGCTCCGCATCCGGCATGCGCCGCCGCAGCACAAATAGCGACACGAACGACAGCGCGTAATCGGCCACAAAAAACGACGCCAGAATCGCCGCCACACGCTCGAAGCTGAACATCGCGAAGCACAGGCCCACCGCGGTTGAAAGCCAGAGCGAGGGCGCCGGAATTCCGCCGCGATTTACGCGCGCAAACAGCGGAAAGAAAAGCGCGTCGCGGCTCATGGCATAGAGCGCTCGAGAGGTCGCCAGCTCCATCGCGTTCACGCTGCTCAGCAGACCCACCACGACCACGACGCGGACGAAGTTGTTGCCCGCGGCGCCCAGCACGCGTCGCGCGGCAATCCCCATCGCAAAATCGCTGCCGGCAAATTCCCGCACCGAAACCAGATGCACCACCGCTGCGTTCACCAGGAAATAAATCGCGAGCACGGAAAACACCGTGCCGAAAATCGCGCGCGGAATATCGCGCCCCGGATTGTGCACTTCACCGCCGAAGTACACCACCCCGTACCAGCCGTCGTAGGTGTAGATCACCGCCTGCAGCGCAAGAATGAACGCCACAAACAGCGGCCATCCCACCGGCACCGCGGCGCGCGAGGCCACGGCCGTCACCGGCGTCGCGTGGCGCGAGAAACAAACCACCACCACCGCCAGAAACAGCGCGGCCTTTACGATCGACGTCAGGTCTTGAACGCCGCTGCCCACATGCATGCTTTTCCATTGCAGCAGCGCAAAAAGCAGAATCACGCCCGCGGCCAGCGCCCGTACGTGGCCATGCGCCGCCGGCACCAAATCGCTGGTGTATTCCCCGAAAACGATGGCCACGGCGGCAAAGCTCCCGGCCGTCGAAATCCAATCGCTCCAGCCGACGATGAATCCCGCGTAATCGCCCAGCGCGGCCCGCGCGAAATTGTATTGCCCGCCGCTCTTCGGCAATAGCGCGCCCAGCTCGGCGAACTGCAGCGCCCCCAGCGTCATATAGACTCCGCCGGTGGCCCACGCCGCAAAGTACAGCCACGTCGAAGGCAGAAAGCCGGCGATCTCGCCGGGCGCGCGCACGATTCCCGCGCCAATCGTATTGCCGATGGCCACCGCGATTCCAAATCCGATTCCCAGAGTGGTGATCAGCCGCCCGCGCCCGGCAAGTACGGCGCTGCCGGTCTGCGCGGGGCGCATTGGTTTACCCGAACTGGATTCTGTGGCCAAGAAAATCCCGTCGCCTCGAGCGCGCTTAGATGAAATGAAAATCCATCATAGCCGAGCACTCTATCGGCGCAAGCGGAAGTTGACGAACGCATTCGGTTCGCCACAAGGATGCCCCACAAGTCGTGTTTACGTGTGGGGTTCGCACTCCGTTGTCATCGCTCACTGAACTTCGGTATGTTTCGGCTTCACGCGAAGTTTTCGCTGGCCCGCGCGGAGCGCATTGCTCTAATCAGCGCTTCCTCAGTGTTTCCACAAATGGACTACGTTTCCATTCGCGGACTTCAGATCCCCGGGCTGCATGCCCGCCGGGCAAGCGCCGATATATTTCTGGTCCTGGATCATCGTCGTGTCGGTTATGCCGGACATTGCAGGAGTGTAGGTGCTATGGCTCTCGGAATGCGTCGCCGTATCGCCGGTGTAGGTGACCGTTCCCTTGCTCTCGATCGTGGTGCCTCCAACCGTGCACTTCATGTCCATCGTGTATTTGCCACCCTCGTAGCTATCGTTGGCCGGGCTGCAACCCTTCACGTTTTTCGCTAGGGAATTCGAGTATTGGTCGTAAGCGTGATTCCGGCAGATCGTTGACGAGGACTCGCTCTTCACGTTCCCCGGATTGTCGGTCGTCTCGGTATGGATCGACCACAGCCCCTCCTTCACATCCGGCGGAGTGCCTGCCGCCATAGCAATCCCGATCGGCACCGAGAGCGCTGCCACATAGATCAGCACCTTCGTAATCTTCATCGTAATCCTCCGTTGTTTCGTTCGCCGTGCGGTCGCCGCGCGCGCAATCGCCAGTGTATCTCTCGCGCCAGTGTATCCCCTCGCGTGAAACATTTGTGGGATATGAGCGAGCGCGGTCGAAACGCGCGCCTCACGCGTGGAGTGCGATAATCTCACCCGATGAATTTCTATCACGCGCTCGCCATCGCCGTTCTCACGTTGCACCTCGCGTGGTGCGCGTGGGTCGTCTTCGGCTGGCTCTTCACGCGCGGACGCCCCGTCCTCCGCTGGGCGCACATCCTTTCGCTCTTCTATTCCATTTTTATCGAGATCGCGCCCGTTCCCTGCCCGCTCACGCTCGCCGAACAATGGTGCGAACGCCGCGCCGGGATCACACCGTACACGCAACCGTTCCTGGTCCATTATCTCGAGGCCACGATTTATCCGAACGTTCCGCTCCTAGTGCTCCTCCCCACCGCCGTCGCACTGTGCCTGTTCCTTCTCGGCGTCTACGTCCGCCGCTTCCTTCGCCGCAGCGGCGCGAGTTGGTAACATCCGCCTGATTCTCGAAGCAGCAGCTGATCGTCATGCCACCCACGGCGACGGTTCCTACCGCCAAGGGGCCTGGATCGCCAGTTCACGAGTACAATACACATCCCTATGACCGAACACTCTAATGCTCGACGAAAAGGGATCTTCTTGAAAAAAATATCCTCGTTACTGATTCTTCTCGCGCTGATGACGGGTTTGCTTCCCGCGCTTTTGCATGCGCAGGCGTCAGCTCAGCCAGCCGCCGCCGCGGACGACACCGCCCGCCGCGATGCCGCCGATCTCGTGCAGTTCGAGCGCAAAGCAACCCTCGCCAAGGAACTCGGCGCGACCGACGCGCTGGTCACCGAAGGACTTCCTCTCGCCACCTGGGAAATGGATGCAACCGATCCGTATCCCATGTGGTTCGTGCACCACGCCGGCCTGCTGATAATTTTCCCGCCCAAGGACGTCCAGCCCTACGTGGACATGAAGTACGCCGCGCGCGTCCAAGCGATATTGGAAAAGCGCTGCGCAATCCTCGCGAAGCTTGGCCTGAAAGCCGTGTGGAACGCGAATGAACCCGCCGTGATGCCCGAAGCTTTTTTCACCGCGTATCCTCAACTGCGCGGCCCGCGCATCGACCAGCCCAACCGCTCGCGCAAAGCCTACTTCGCGCCCAGCGTCGACGAGCCCGATACGCTGCGCATGTACCGCGATTCCATACAGCTCCTGCTCAAAGCCTGCCCCGAGGTCGAACAATTCAATTGGGTCACCACCGACGCCGGCTCCGGCTTCGATTGGTCTCCGTCGCTTTATCCCGGCATCAACGGCAACAGCAATTATAAAGATCGCCCCATGGCCGATCGAGTCTCCGGCTTCCTGATCAACGCTCAACAAGCCGCCAAGGATGCCGGCCACGATATCGAAATCAATCTCACTCCGATCGCCGCGCGCCAGTGGATGATCCCCACTTTTTCGCCCGACGTGCTCCGCGACATTATCCGCGAGCTGCCGCGCGGCCTCGCAGTTCAAGGCCGCGAAGGCCCCGATGGCCGCCCGTTCCAAGGCGTCGCCACAATCGGTGGAGGAGGAGGCGCGGCGTTTTATCCCGTAGTCGGCATCGTCGTGCCGTCGATCGAGCCCGCAGGCGGTGGCGCCGCCGGCATGAGTGCTGGAGCCGGAACGAGTGGTGGAGGCGCGGGAGCAGCTCCTGCACGTTTCATGATTAATTTCGGTGACGACGCGTCCGTCGACTTTAACTATCGCTTTCTGAAATTCACGCGTTCGGCTCCGATGCGCACGCTCGCCGACCGCGTCGCGACACTCCGCGCCTTCGCCGTCACCGAAGTCGGCGAGGACCAAGCCGACAATTTGATGGAAGTCTGGAGCGCGCTCAATAACGCCGAGCACAATTTGGAAATCCTCGACTTCGGCGGAATGCTGCGCTTCGGCGACGTGCTCAACCGCTGGATCACGCGCCCCATGGTTCCGTATCCCGAAGAGCTGACCGCCGCAGAGAAAAAAGATTACGCCCAGTTTATTTTCCAGGCCAAAGGCGACGAGCAAGCCGCCGACCTGGTCGATATCCAAGCCATGCGCGAGTACGAGGGCTGGGGCGCCAAACTCCTCTTCCAGCGCACCATCGAATTGACCGTCCCACGCATTCGCCGCGCCGTAACTCTCGTCAACGCCATTTCCGCCGCCGCAAAAGACGACGCCTCTCGCGCGCAGTGGGATCTCACGGCCAAGCGCCTGCAAGCCGTCATCTATCTCCTGCAGTCCGCCGACAACATGGTCGCCTATCAAGCCCAACTCGATCGCGTAAAAAGTTTGGGCGCGAAACCCGAGCCCAATCCGGTTCTCGGCACGCAATCCAGTTGGGATCGCACCGACCTGATGGAAACCGCGCGCAAAGAAATCGACACCATGGTGAACCTCAACCTACTGCTCGCCAGCACCAGCGAACCAATCCTCGATCTCGCCCCCACGCCCGGCGAAGAATCCATCATGCGCCTCGGCCCAAACATATCGGCGCAGATCACGCGCAAGATCGACATCATGAACGCCCACTGGCGCGATTACGACCGCCTCTTCACAGTCCCGAATCCATAAGCCGGTCGCGTCGGCGCCTGCCCTGACGCTGACGCCTGCTACAAGCCCTATGCCGTGTTTTCCCACGGGAGATGGATGCTGTGGTACAACGGTCGCAACGCGCACCTCGAGCAGATCGGCCTCGCCACTCGAAATGGCCCGTCGCTCGGTTTTGACGGCTAGAGTGCAATTTATGAAAGTTCGCGGTCCTCGCGTGCCCCTCGCGCTGGTTTTATTTTGCGTCTGCGCGTGGTGTACACCCGCGCCGCTCGCCGCCCAGAGCAAACCGCCCGCGCCGCTTCTGCAGCCCGAATCTTTCCACCACTACTTCACCGAATTCGCGCAGCAGGAGCGCGAGTTCATGAAGGATCAACCGCCCGACGTCTGGCCCTGGTTCGCCCAGAATATTCCCTGGCTCGATGTTCCCGACAAAGATCTCGAACAGATCTACTATTTTCGCTGGTACTCGTTTCAAAAACACATTCGCCGCACGCCCGACGGCTACATCATCACCGAATTTCTTGACGACGTTCCCTGGGCCGGCAAATTCGACTCAATCGATTGCGCCGCCGAAGACCACCTCCGCGAAGCCCGCTGGCTGCGCGATCCCGCCTACGCCGATCAATATCTCCACTTTTGGTTTTCGCCCGATGGCGAGCCGCGCCGCTATAGTTTCGCCGCGGCCGACGCCGCCTACTCCGTCTATCTCGCGCACGGCGACAAAACTCTCGTCACCAGCCTGCTCACCGCACTGATCGGCAATTACGCCGAGTGGGTCGGCACGCATCAGGATCCCAGCGGCCTTTTCTGGCAGATCGACGATCGCGACGGTATGGAAGATAGCATCGGCGGCAGCGGCTATCGCCCCACGATCAACAGTTATATGTACGGCGACGCCGTCGCCATCTCCAAAATCGCCGCTCTCAATGGCAACACGGCCATCTCACATCAGTACGCCACGAAAGCCGCCCTGCTTCGCGCCCTCGTCGATCAGCGACTCTGGAATCCGAAAGACGATTTTTACGAAACCTTGCCGCGCGACCCCGGCGCCAGTTTGGTCGGCGTGCGCGAGCTGATCGGTTATGTTCCCTGGTATTTCGATCTCCCCAGCCCTGACCGCGACATCGCCTGGAAGCAGCTCAACGATCCGCAAGGTTTCGCCGGCGCCTACGGACCGACCACCGCCGAGCGCCGCAGCCCGCGCTTCCGCTTCAAGGTTCAGCACGAAGATCTATGGAACGGCCCCTCGTGGCCCTTCGCCACCACGCAAACTCTCGTCGCGCTCGCCAATCTTCTGAACGGCCCTTCGCAATCCATAATCGGCCCGCAGGATTATCGAAATCTCCTCGCCGCTTACGTTCGCTCGCAACACATCGCGCTGCCCAACGGCCAGAAAATCCCGTGGATCGACGAAGACCTCGACGCCGACACCGGCGAATGGATTGCCCGCGATCTTCTCGAAGCCCGCCACCAGCCCCCGCCCAATCGCGGCCGATATTACAACCACTCCGGCTTCGCCGATCTAGTCGTCACCGGCCTGCTCGGCCTGCGCCCCGCCGACGGCAATACGTTCGTAATCCATCCGCTCGTTTCCGCCAGCCAGTGGCCCTATTTCGCCCTAGACGCCCTCCCCTACCACGGTCATCTCCTAACCGTGTTCTACGACAAAACCGGCTCGCGCTATCACCACGGCCCCGGCCTCCACGTCCTCTGCGACGGCGCCCAAATCGCCTCCGCCCCCACCCTCGCTCCCCTGACCGTCCACTTGCCCGCCAAGTAGTTCGTTCGCCGAGCAACGCCGTGATCTTGCTTTTGTAGCGGAGGCCTTCAGGCCTCCATCTTTCACTTGCAGCGCGAATGGCGACTCGACAGATTCCGCCCGCCTTGTTCCCCGACGCGCCACCCCGCATGCTCGCAACCACGGCTCATCCACGGCAGACCATCACGTGCTATACTTGTATAGCGCTGTATAGCGAGGTACTCATGCTGGCCATTCGACTTCCACCATCCATTGAAAAACGCCTAGAGAAACTCGCCCGCCGCACCGGCCGCACCAAAACCTACTACGTCCGCGAAGCCATCCTCGAACACCTGGCGGACCTCGAAGATATGCACCTCGCCGAAGGCGCCCTCGAACGCATCCGCAGCGGCGAAGAACAAACCATCCCTCTGAAAATCGTCATGAAACGCCATGGCATACGCCGTTGACTTGCGTGATTGACGTTGAATTTCCCCCCGCCGCCGACCGCGAACTCGCCAAACTCGACGCCCCTCAAGCCAAGCGCATCCTGAAATTCCTCCACGAGCGCGTATCCAAGCTCGACGATACCCGCAGCATCGGCGAAGCCCTGCGCGGCTCGCGCCTCGGCGAACTCTGGAAATATCGCGTGGCCCACTTCCGCCTAATCTGCAAGATCGAAGACCATCGCCTCGTGGTCCTCATCCTCCGCGTAGGACATCGCCGCGAAATCTATCGCTAGCGCCAGCGAAACGCGCCGATCAACCCACTCGCTAACGCCGAGCCGCCTTCTTCGGCCTTCCTCCCAATTTCCCATTCGATCTGGAAGCCGCTCGCTTCGCCCTGCTCCTGGATTGCCCGCCGATTTGACCAAGTCTGGCGGCCATCCACTTCTTCGAGCCAAGAAATCCCTCCAGCAATCCCAGCACGTGCAGGTCGGCGTCCAACTTCGGGAAATGGATTCCAAAGCCCGAAGGAGTGATTTCAATCTCCTCGAGCGCAGACGGCGTGGCGTGTTCCAAACCCTGCGCGTCGCGCGGCGAAAAACTCAGGATCAGCCTCGAGCTCAGATGGATCACAATGCGCCCGCTCTTGCGGTCGTAACGCGCCGAGACCGCTCTCGGAAGGCCCTCCTGCATTTCCCTGGCCCGTTGATTCGCCATTTCAAAATTGTCATGCACCGCCATGAATTTCCTCCCATGCCCGGCAGAGATATTCCACATGCTCCGTCAAAACTCTTTGGATGCGCGCAACTTCTCGCCTTGAAAATCGCCAGTTCTCGCGAATCTCCACTGCTCCATCCCGGCGGTTCAAGCGGAACACCGCTTCTCGCCCAGGCCCGATCACATGGACATGCGCCGGCCGATGATCGTTTGGATAGATCACCACCCGCAGTCCATCAAATCTAAGGACCGTCGGCATCGCGTCATTTTAGCATAAACCCAATCGCTCAGGTTATCGGATAAGCAACCGACCCGACGACGGGAAAAATCGCTCGACGAGCGGCCCTGCGAGTCCCAACTCGATCGGGCCGGGTGGCACAGCGCCCTACACGCGGGCCGCCCGTCCTTCGCGGAACGCAAGAGGATGGGTAGTTTCGTCCTTCGGGATTGCCTCTCCAGCTTGTCTCATTTCGAATGAATTTCCACAACCTATTCGAATAACCCACACGTTATTATTGACACGTACGCCATAAATGTGCTATGCTTTTGCATGACTCGCGAATACACAACCTCGCTTACTCCGCCGTTCGCTGGCGAGCCGCGGAACCTGCCCTCCGCGCGCCCCGCACGACCGGGCGTTCCGGCCGTAGGAGCACAATTTCCCTCCGCCCGTCCTGCTCGCCCTACCAAATATCATCGATACAATCCGATCGAGTCGCATTCATCTCAACAAGAGTGCCTTCACAACCCTTTTATTTTCAAGTCACTACAAAACAGTGTGTATGTTGTTGAAGATAAACACGCGCAAGTCTATTGTCTTCAATCTCTTGCGCACTCTTTGTCACTCTTTTCCTGGAAGTCTTTTAGTTACCATGTCTTACGCAAAACATACCCGGGGGGTGGGGGGGGTATCTCAGAGTCACCGAGGCGGACCGGTTGGAGCCGCTCACAAACCGTTCAACGAGTCTTTCAGCAGGCGCACGCCCTGCTCAAACGCGACCGTCGGCGCAATCAGGCTGAGCACCAGAAAACCGTCGGACGCGAAATTGTAGAAGGTGCCGGGATGAACCAGAACCGAAGACCGTTCGAGCAGCGACACCGCGAGCGATTCATCCAACGCAACGTGCGCCGAGCGCGTCGCTCTCGGCACGCGCAGCACGGCGTACCATCCGCCTTCACGTTCGAGGCGCGTCGCCGCGTCGCATCCCGCGAGCGCGGCGTCGAGGAACCCGAGATTCGCCGCGATGCGTTCCTGCAATTGCGATTGCATCGCGCCGCGCAGCGCCAAAAATTCCGGCGCGGCAAGTTGGATCGGCGTGCTCGGCGAAAGATATGTGTCCGCGATCACGTCGAGCCGTTCGACCGCCGTGCGCGCCGCCAGCTCCGGCCCGCTCGTCACGATCCACGCGAGCTTCATCTGCGGCAGCGCCGAAATTTTGGAAAGCCCGCTCAGCGTGAACGTCAGTGCGCTCGAAGCGAACGCGAAGGAAGCGCTGGCGTTGGGCGCGTCGCCATAATCGAGAAACACTTCATCCGCCACGATGGCCATTTCGCGCGCGGCGCAAATCTCGGCAAGTTCCGCGGCTTCGCGCGGCTTCACGAACGAGCCGGTGGGATTGTTCGGATGCACCACCACGACCGCTCGCGATCGCGGCGCAATCGCTGCGCGCAGACCAGCGAGATCCATTTGCCAGCCGTGGTCGTAGAACAAGCGATACGGCACCAAGCGAACGTCCGCGAGGTCGGCCAGAAATTCGAGCAGCGGATACCTCGGCGCCGGCACCAGAATTTCGTCGCCCGCTTCGCACAGCAGCCGAAACACGTGCGTGTAAGCTTCGCTCGTTCCGGAAGTCAGCACGATCCGCTCGGGATCGACGTGCCCCGCGTTCTGCGCGAAGCCGCGCCGATCGCGGTAATACTCCGCGACGGCCGCACGCGCGGAAAGCAGTCCTTTGCTTTCGGGGTGGTATTCAAGCGCGCGCGGGTTGCGCAGCGCATCCAGAATTTCGCGCTCGGGATACGCGAAGCCGTACGTCGTCGGATTCGACGCCGTCAAATCGATCAGCGGCTTGCCGCTGCGTCGATGCGCATCAAGCGCGCGCGCCAAAAGATTCGGTTCAAGCGGCCAATTTGTGCGCTTCGCAAACATGGAATTCGCAGCGAAATTCGTCAAGGGAGTTATAGCACGCCGCGAACGGCGGTTTTCTTCGGGCCGTGCTTCTGCACGACGCTCAAGGCGCCGCAAAAGGAGATCTCTAAAGCAAACTTATCGGGTGGGTTCGTCGGATTCCACGCGGCCGTCGCGAATGCGAATCACGCGGTGAGCGTGCAGAGCGATATCGCCTTCGTGCGTCACAAGAATCACGGTGTTGCCCTGCTCGTGCAGTTTCGCGAACACCGCCATAATCTCTTCGCCGGTTTGCGTGTCGAGATTTCCGGTCGGTTCGTCGGCCAGAATGATCGCCGGATTATTCACCAGCGCCCGTGCGATGGCCACGCGCTGGCGCTGCCCGCCGGAAAGTTCGCTTGGCTTGTGGCTCATGCGCGTGCCCAGGTCCACGGCTTCCAGTGCGCGCTTGGCGCGCTCGGTGCGCTCCGCCGCGGGCGTCCCGTTGTACACCAGCGGCAATTCGACGTTATGCAGCGCGGAAGCGCGCGGCAGCAAATTGAACATTTGAAAGACGAATCCGATTTCCTTGTTGCGGATGTAAGCCAACTCGTCTTCGTCGAGATCGCTCACCAAGCGCCCCCCGAGCCAGTATTTTCCCGACGTCGGTGTGTCGAGGCAGCCGATCAAATTCATCAGCGTGGATTTGCCCGAGCCCGAAGGACCCATGATCGCCACGTATTCGCCGCGCTTGATTTCGATATTCACGCCGCGCAGCGCGTAGACTTGCTCCGAGCCCATCTCGTAGACCTTCGTCAGATCTTCCGTGCGAATCGCCACGCGAAGATCGATCAGGTCCTGACGAAACGAATCCGATGCCGCGGTCTCGGCCGGCATCAACTTTGGTCCGAATCGGCCACAACCTTCGGCGCGGAGTTGTCCACCTTGATCGGCGAGTCGGGTTTGAGAGTGCGCAGAGCTTTGTAACTGCCGGTGATGATCTGATCGCCGGCGTCGAGTCCGGAGAGCACTTCGATGTCGCTAACGCCGGAAATTCCGGTCTGCACCGGCACAAAAACCGCTTTCTTGTTGCGCACCACGAAAACGCCCTGGATCTCGCGCTTCGCCGGATCCGTTATCGTCGGATCTCCGCCGTCGGCCGGTGGCGCGCTGGCCGCGAGCGCGACTTCCTGGTCGCTCGCCCCGGCTTTCTTTTCGGCGTCTTGCAGATCTTTCTGCGTGCGGATGGCCAACGCTTGAATCGGAATCGCCAGAATGTCTTTCTTCTCCGCCGTGGTGATTTTGGCGGTGGCCGAAAGTCCGGGCCGCAGACCGGGCGGAGGATTGTCGAGCGTGACGACGACTTTGAAATCTTTCGCTTCCTGATTGCTCGTCGTCGATTGCGTGCTCGTCAACCCCGATGTGCGCAGCACGGCTTGCGTGCCCACTTGCGTTACGTGGCCGGGAAAAATCTTGTCGGGAATCGCGTCAATGGTCACTTTCGCGGCTTGCCCCGGACGCACGTTAATGATGTCGGTCTCGTCGACCATCACTTCGCTTGTGACCACGGACATATCCGAGATGGTCATCAGGAAGCTGCCGGTGGAGTTCTGGATGCCGGGGACAACGCCTTCGCCGACTCGCACGGCGATATAGGTCACCACGCCGTCGATCGGCGCGAGGTACGTCGTCTTATTCAGCACGTCGCGGGTGTGCGTCAGAACGTCCTGCGATTGCGCCAGCGTATACTTCGCTTCCTGAAGCTGCGCGCGCACCTGTTGCGCTTGCGCTTTGCTCGAGGCCAGAGCCGCCACCGCCGTGTCGTAAGCCGATTGGGTGGTGTCGAAATCCTGCTTGGCGATCAGGCCTTGCTGGAAAAGTTGCTTGCCGCGCTCTTCGTCGGCCGCGGCCTTCTTGTAGGCGGCCGTGCTCTGTTGCACGTTGTCTTGCGCAGCCTGGTCGCTCGCAGCGGCCGCGGCCACGGCAGATTGTGCGGCTTGGATGCCGGCCTCGCCCGCATCGACGTCGGCCCGCGGCTGGATGGCGTCCACTTTCACCAGCATTTGACCCTTTTTGACGTGGTCGCCTTCTTTGACCAGGATGTCGGTGATCAGGCCCGTGCCTTGACCGAGGACGTTGGTGTAATTGAGCGCGGAGATATCTCCGGACGCGGTGACGATGGAATCAAGATCCTCGTGCGCCACTACGGATGTCTGCACGGTAACGACGTTCTTGTTGGCCTGCTGAACGCTAATTGCTACTACGATGGCGGCCAGCAGGACGGCGCCGACCCCGATCCCGATCTTTTGCCACTTTTTCATGATACGCAGATGCTCGTTTCTCCGACGTCTTCGGCGGACGCCTGTCTGAGATAGACGTCCCGACCCGGCAAAATGTCTCGCACCCCTACTACGCGCCTGAGCCCTAAATTGTTTCGTCGGGCCGAGGGATTTCCTGCTCGGAGACCGCGTTTCGGACGTGGGACGCAACCACGCGATCGGCCCTGGTCCTACACCGCAAGATCTTTCCGGCTTAGTGGACGCGGGCGCTGCAACAGGTAGAGGGCAGCCCCAAGCATCACACATTCTATTGCGTTTCGACGGGGAAGGAAAGCGCGCCTTGGCCGCGTATCGGGATTTTCGGGGAGCAGATCCGGATGGAATCAACGAAGGATTCACAGGGTGCCGGGGGTGAAACAGAACGGGAGTCTGAAGCAACCTTTTGACCCCGCGGGGAGTCTGTATCCAAGGGGATGTGCCACTTCCAGGCGTGGGTTTCCGAGCCAAATTGGAGCCGGTCTTCCCCTGTTGAAAACTTGTTTAAGAAGCTGTTAACAGGAAACTTGTTGATTGACGCATCCCATCTTAGGGGGCTAAAATCCAGCCCGTCCGTTTGAAAACGGGATAGAGGTGTGACTATGGGCCGATTACGTCGTTTTGCACTCCCAATTCTGATCCTGTCCGGCGGATTACTCTTTATACTTCCTACTTCTCACGCGCAAAATACGGACTCTCAAGACAATACTTCAAGTCAGCCGAGCGATAAAGACAACAAGCAGCAGCCCACCGAGCTTCAACAGCAACAGCAGCAAAGTCTGCACAAGCTGGAGAAAGAACTTCCGACTCCTTATAGACAGTGGCTGAACGAGGACGTGGTCTACATCATCACCGCCGACGAGCGGTCCACGTTCCTGCGCCTGCAGACCAACGAGGAGCGCGAGCAATTTATCGAGCAATTCTGGCTGCGGCGCGATCCGACACCGGACACGCCGGAGAATGAATTCAAAGAGGAGCACTACCGCCGAATCGCCTATGCAAACGAGCACTACGCTTCGGGAATTCCCGGATGGAAGACCGATCGCGGCAGGATCTACATCATCTGGGGAGCCCCCGACGAAATCGAATCGCACCCGACCGGCGGCACCTACGACCGGCCCGAGGAAGAAGGCGGCGGCACGACCTCGACGTATCCGTTCGAGCAGTGGACTTACCGGCACATGGACGGCATCGGGGAAAACGTGATGCTGGAATTCGTGGATACCACGATGACCGGCGAATACCACCTGACCTCCGATCCCGGCGAGAAAGACGCGCTGGCCCACGTGCCTGACGCAGGGTTGAGCGAACTCGAAGAGGAAGGTTTGTCGAGCAAAGCCGACCGCTTCACGCGCACAGACGGTTCGACGGCGCCGTTGCCGATCGGCGCGGAACCCGAGAGCGACGAAGAATTCACGCGAATCGAGCGCTTTGCGAACGTGATGGCGCCGCCGCCGGTGAAATTCACGGACCTCGAGGAAGTGGTCACCTCGCGCATCGTGCGCAACGAAATCAAGTTCGATTATCGCTTCGATTTTATGCGCATCACGAACGACACCGTTCTGGTGCCCATCACCGTGGAGATTCCGAACCGGCAACTGAGCTTCCAGGAAAAAGACGGCGTGCACACAGCGACGCTCAACCTGTTCGCGCGCATCACCACGCTCACGGACCGGCCGGTGCAAACGTTCGAGGACGTGATCCGCCGCGACTTCGTGGACTCGCTTCTCGAGCAATCGCTGAACGGCGATTCGATTTACTCCAAGGCCGTACCGCTGACCCCGGGCTTGTATCGCCTGGATATCGTGATCAAGGACGTGAACAGCAACAACGTGGGCGTGGTCAACGCGCGCTTGGCGGTGCCGGCGTATGACGATGAGACGCTGGGCGCGAGTACTCTAATTCTGGCGGACCAGATGGCCCCGGTAGCCTCGAATCAGATCGGCACAGGCCAATTCGTGATCGGCGACACCAAGGTTCGGCCCAAGCTCAATCAATCGTTCACTTCCGACCAACCGCTTGGCGTGTATCTGCAACTCTACAATTTCAAAGTGGACGACAAAACGCATAAGAACAACGCCACGATCTCGCTCAGCCTCACCAAGAATGGCCAGTCCGTGTCAAACGTGGTGAAGACCGGCGCGGACCTCCACCAGAACGGCACGCAGATAACCGTGCAGGACGTGATGGGATTGAGCGCGCTATCGCCCGGCGTGTACCACCTGGAGATCCAGGCGACCGACGGGATCAGCAAGCAGAGCGTCACGCGCACAGCGGATTTTACGGTCACGCCGCCAGCGGCAACGGCCGCGGCACAGTTGACACCCGGGAGGTAAACGGGACGTGCAGGCTCGAATCCACCGGGCCCTGGGATCGCTGATCGCGGTGGTAGTGCTTTGCCTGTGCGGAGTTCCGGCGCAGGCTCGCACCGGCGAGGGGCGCCTGACCGGGATCGTGCTGGACCCTTCGGGAATTCCCCAGTTGGGCGCAACGGTGTGGATTGCCGCCGAGGATGCAGGCGATCAGGGCGTCGCGCAACTTCTAACCAACCAACGCGGCTTTTTTTCAAGCGCAGAGATGCGGCCGGGCCTGTACTCGGTGCGCGTATCACTGGTGGGCTTCCTGCCGGCGCTTGAGCGCCATGTGCGCATCACCCCAAATCTGACAACGCTGGTAAAAATCGAGCTCGGCACGGTCTTCGATACATTGGATAGCTTGCGCCGCGCTCCCGCCGTGCCCACGGATTCCGACGATTGGAAGTGGGTGCTGCGGACTTCGTCCGCGACGCGCCCCGTTCTCCAGTGGCAGGACGCTCCACTCGTGGTTGTCGGCCCAGAATCTGGTCGCCGAGGGCACTCCTCCGAAATATTGGTCGACATGACCAGCGGCTCGATGCACCCCGGATCACCGTCGAATGAGGGCAACGCGCCGGGTACGGGCGTCTCCTACGAAGTTCCGCTGGGTCCCGGTGGGAAACTGCTGGTGGCCGGCCAAATGAATTACGACGGCAGTACGGCCGGAGGTTTGGCCACGATCTGGCTGCCCTCGGGCAATATCGACACGGGCCCGGTGACGACGCTGGTGATTCGAGAATCGGCGCCCGGTTCGGACGGCGTGAGCTTCTACGGGATGCGCCTGGCTCATTCTGAACGACTCAACTTCGGAAACAACATTCACGCAACGGTAGGCGCGGAATACGTCTCTGAGGGTCTGGCTGGCTCGCGTCACTCGTCCATCCTGCCGAGCGCGGAAGTCGATGCGAAGCTCTCGGACGTCTATACACTCACCGCGTTGCTCTCGACCGATTCTCCCGCGAGCGATCCTTTCGATGCGGACGCGCTTCGCTCGGTGCTCGACGCAATGGACAGTTTGCCGGTCGTGCTGTTCAATGACGGCCGATCGGTTCTCGACGAGAACTTGCATGCGGAGCTGCGACTGGCGAGGCGTCTGGGCAATCGCTCGAGTGTCGAGGCCGCCGTATTCCACGACAACGATCCGCATCAGGCGGTGTTCGGAATTGGCTCGGCGCCCGTCGCCGACGCCGTGCAGGATCCTTTCTCGAACGCGTTCGTCTACGACGGCGGTCGCCTGAGCGCATGGGGCGCCCGCGGCGTTTATCACATCAAGGTCTTCGACGACTTGGACATCGCGGCAGTGTACGCCTTGGGCGGCGCGCTGGCGCCAAACGGTGGCGCATCCGGATCGAGCGACGATTTGCGGCAAGAGTTCGTCGAGCGTTACCGCCAATGCCTGGGCGCGCGCGTCTCGAGCAAAGTGCCGCGCCTGGGAACGCAGGTGGCGGCAAGTTACAAATGGATTATCGGAAATACGCTGACTTCGGTCGACGAATCCGGCGATGTGACCTACCAGATGGACCCCAACCTCAGCCTTTCGATCCGCCAGCCGTTGCCGGGATTTCTGATGAATCGTCATTGGGAGGCGGTGGCGGATTTCGGCAACTTGCTCGCCCAGGGCTACATCCCCGTCACGAACCAGGACGGCCAAGTTTTGCTGATGCCAGTGGTACGGTCCTTCCGGGGTGGATTGAGCTTCGAGTTCTGAAGGTAAACGACTTACCGAAATTGGAATCACGCCTTCTATAAACAGAAGCCTCACCTCATGTGCCCGTGCGAATTCAGTCTAATGTCTTAGTGTTCCTATACTTACGTGCTGATTGGAATTCATAGTTTGTGGTATCTGAGTTGCTACATCGGAACGAAGGGTGGCTCGGTGTATACTTCGAATTAGGCGCCTTTGACGTTCTCTAGGCATCGCCCTATGGGTATCTTGATCGGTAGAAACTCGAGCGGGACCGGGTGCCAGTCCAGGACCAAATCACAGCAGGGCCGCAACCAGGCCAGTAAGGCACTTTTCGACGATGTCGAATAGCCTCCGCGCACGGTTTGGGGCTGTGGTGCTTGCCGCCACAACGCTCGCGGCCATCACTTTCTTCGCGATCAATTTCCAGCAGCGTTCCAGCGCGGCCATACCCGACGACGGAGTTTCCTGGCTCGACAGCGCGCGTGGCGTGGTGGCCTGGCACGTGAGTCCAGGCTCTCCGGCGGACAATGCCGGGATTCGGCCGGACGACCGGCTGGTTTCGATCGACGGAATCCCGATCCAGCGAGCGGTGCAGGTGACTCAGCGACTGTGGCGCCTGGGCGTGTGGACGCAAGTGAGCTACCGCATCGAGCGGAACGACGGAACGTTCGACGCGCAATTGGTCACTGTGCCCGCGGCACGGCCCGCTTCAATCGAGAATTATCTTCGCGTCGTCGGAGTGCTGTATCTATTCATCGGGCTCTTTATTTTCTGGCGCAGATGGAGCGCGGCGCGAGCGGTGCACTTCTACGTTTTCTGCCTGGTGTCCTTCATCCTGTACACGTTCCAATACACCGGCAAGCTCAGCACGTTCGATTGGGAAATTTATTGGGCGAGCATCGTGGCGCGCCTGTTGCAGCCGGCGCTGCTGGTGCATTTCGCGATGGTTTTTCCGGAGCGGCGCGTTTCCCCGGCGCGTCACAGGACGCTGCTTACTGCAATTTACGGCGTGGCCGCATTTTTGCTGGTGGTGCACATCTTCGTGGCCACGCAGACGATGGGTTTCGTGCCTTCGCTTGAAGCGCGGCTGACTCTCGATCAATTGGAGCTCGGCTACCTGGGTTTGTGCTTCCTGATCGCGGCCGGCATTTTCCTGCGAACGTATCGGCGCACGCCTTCGGGCTTGCTGCGACAGCAATTGAAATGGGTCACCGGCGGAACGCTGGCCGGCACGCTGCCCTTCCTGGGGCTTTATATCATTCCGTATTTCGCGGGGATCGCGCCGCAGCCGTGGATGAACCTATCAGCGCTTTCCTTGGCGCTAATTCCGCTGTGCTTCGGCTACGCCATCATCCGTTACCGGTTGATGGACGTGGACGTGATTTTCCGGCGCGGGCTGGCTTACACGGCGGCGACCGGCGGAGTGGTGGCGGTCTACATCGCGCTTGTGGCCTCGATGGGAGCGCTGTTTCACACCGCGTGGCCTTCGGGTCTGGTGGGCGAAGTGATCGCCATCGTGTTTGCGGCGTTTCTGTTCCAGCCGTTTCGCGATTGGATTCAGGCGCGGTTGGACCGTTTCTTCTACCGTGATCGCCTGGATTACCGGCGCACGCTGATTGAGTTCGGGCGCACGCTGACGAATGAAGTTCACCTCGAACCCATGCTGGCCTCGGTGATGGACCGGATTTCGCAAACGCTGCTGGTGGATCGATTGGCGGTGTTTCTGGAAACGCCGGGCGGCGAGGGGCGCTACCAACTGGCGCGGTCCATGGGAATCAGCGCTGCGGAGCCGCTCGATCTGCGCTTTCTTGACGACGAGCGTATGCCGTTCGCGCGGGGGTGCCTGTTCTACGAAACGCCACGCGCCGCGCGCGAAACCGATGCGTCCATCCGGCAGACTCTCGACGCGCTGGACCTGAACTATTTCATTCCTTGCCGCATTCGCGACCACACCGTGGGCGTGCTGGGCCTCGGAAAAACCGTGGACGGCGACTACCTTTCGAGCGAAGACATCGAGCTTTTGTACACCATCGCCGGATATGTGGCGATCGCGCTCGACAATGCGCAGCTTTATTCCTCGCTCGAGCAGAAGGCGGTGCAGATCGAGCGGCTGAAGGATTTCTCCGAGAACATCGTCGAATCGCTGAATGTCGGCGTGCTGGCCGTGGACCTCGAGGGTCGCATCGAATCGTGGAATCCGCAGCTCGAGCAAATGATCGGCGCGCCGCGTGAAGAAGCGGTCGGGCGGAAACTCGAAGAGGTGTTGCCGAGCGATCTGGTGGCGGAAATCGAGGCGCGTGCCGGAGACGGCCGCGTTTCGAGCCTCTACAAATTTCACCTGCACAATCGCGCGGGGCGCACGCTGGTGATCAACGTTTCGATCGCGCCGCTGGTGGGCAAACCGGGCGAGCGCATCGGCCGGCTGATCCTGATGGACGACATCACGCAGCGTGTGCGACTGGAGCAGCAGTTGGTGCAAACCGAAAAACTCACGTCGCTGGGCCTTTTGGCCGCCGGCGTGGCGCACGAGGTGAATACGCCACTGGCGGTGATCTCGAATTACGTTCAGATGCTGGCGAAGCAATTGCCGACGGAGGATCCGCGGCAGGGGTTGATCGAGAAAATCGTTAAGCAAACTTTCCGCGCAAGCGAAATCGCCAACAACCTGCTGAATTTCTCGCGCACGGCGCCGACGGAATTTTCCGAAGTCAATCTGAACAACGTAGTCGAGGACACACTTTCTCTGGTGACACATCCGTTCCGCACGGCGCGCGTGCAGGTGATCCGCAATCTGCAGGGCGATCTGCCGAGCGTGCTGGGCTCGAACAACCGGCTGCAGCAGGTTTTCTTGAATCTTTTCATGAACGCGCGCGACGCCATGCCCTCCGGCGGAATGGTGGAGGTGCGCACGGCGTCGCATAACGGCAGCGTGGAAGTGGAAATCACCGATACCGGCCTGGGGATCACGCGGGAAAACTTGCAGCGCATTTTCGATCCTTTCTTCACCACGAAATCGTCCGGACGCGGAACGGGGCTGGGCCTCTCCGTGAGCTACGGGATCATCAAAGAACATGCGGGGAAAATCGAGGTGCGTTCGACCCCCGGCAAAGGCACCTCGTTCCATCTGGAATTTCCGACGGCGCGGAAAACCGTTCATGCCTAAAGGTTCCATTCTCGTAGTGGACGACGAAGCGGAAATACGCGAAGGCCTCGAACTGTTGCTGAGTTCGGAAGGCTACGCGGTGACGTCGGCGGAAACGGCCGCGGCCGGATTGACGCGTGCTGGAGGAGCGGCCGGTCGATCTCGTCTTGCTCGACGTGAGCTTGCCCGATCGCAACGGGCTCGAATTGCTGCAGGAAATTCGCCGCCGCGATCCGCTGCTGGCCATCGTGCTGATCACGGCGTATGGATCGATCGAGATGGCGCGCGCGGCGTTCAAGAACGGCGCGCAGGATTACATCACCAAGCCGTGGTCCAACGACGAATTGCTGGCGCAGGTGGCGCAGGCTGTTGAGGGACGGCAACTGCGCGAAGAAAACGTGCAGCTGAAGCGCGCACTGAAACAGCGCTACAACTTTCCGAACATTATCGGCAAAAGCGAAAAGATGCTTTCTCTGCTCGATCTCGTGAGCCAGGTGGCGGCGTCGCGTTCGACGGTGCTGATCTCGGGCGAAAGCGGCACGGGCAAGGAATTGATCGCGAAGGCGATTCACTCGGCATCGCCGCGCGCCGATAAGGCTTTTGTCCCCATCAATACCGGTTCCATTCCCGTGGATCTGCTCGAATCGCAATTGTTCGGGCACGTGAAGGGCGCGTTCACCAGCGCGGTGGCCTCGAAAAAGGGACTATTCGAGGTGGCCGATCAGGGAACAATTTTCTTCGACGAGATTTCGACCATTGGCCCCGAGACACAGGCCAAACTTCTGCGCGTGATTCAGGAGCGCGAGTTCATGCGCCTGGGCGGGACCGAAACGATCAAGGTGGACGTGCGCATCCTGGCGGCGTCAAATGTGGATTTGGTGAATCTGGTGCGCGAAGGGCGCTTCCGCGAGGATTTGTTTCATCGCTTGAACGTGATCGCACTACAGTTGACGCCGCTGCGCGAACGCAAGGAAGACATTCCATTGCTCGTGGCGCATTGCCTGCGGCGCTTTTCCGAAGAAAACGGACGCTCGCCGCAGACGTTCACGCACGCGGCGATGAAATTGATGATGGATTACGATTGGCCGGGCAACGTGCGCGAACTTGAAAACGTTGTCGAGCGCGCCGTGGTGCTTTCAACGCAAGATGCGATTCCGCCGGAACTGCTGCCGGAAAATGTGCGCACGCGCGAGATTGTGCGCGGGCTGCGATTGCAACTGACGGAATTTGTGCCGCCGCTGCCGGGCGAGCCCGGTGCGCGCACCGGCGCCGACAGCTCAAAGGCCTCGTTGTTCCAGATCATGGAGGAGGTCGAGCGGCGGATTGTGACCGACATGCTCGAGCGCACCGGCTGGAACCAGACCGAGGCGGCCGAACATTTCCAGATTCCGCTATCGACGCTCAACCAGAAAATAAAGCGGCTGGGAATAGAAACACGCCGCCGCACACGCGCCAGCGGCGAGCCTGCCGTGGCCGAAGCCGCGGGAAAGTAATTCGCGCGCGCATGCGTGCGCCTCTTCGCATTATTTCTTCAACACTGATGGAATTCTGATCGGCGCGAAAGGGCGCCGCGCTTCGCGCTATTTATTGGCGGGATCGGGCGGACCGGGCTTTTTCGGCATCAGCGTGGTGGTTAGATCCACGCCGGAAAGATCGACGCCAGTGAGATCGGTTTCGCGCAAGATGGTGACGCCCATATCGGCGCCGGCGAATTGCGCGCCCTGGATATTGGAAGCGCGGAAATTCGTGTTGCGCAGATTGGCTTTGTGAAAAATCGCGTTGGTGAGGTCGCAGCGAAATAGTTCGACGCCGCTGACTTGCGCGCCGGTCAAATCGGCGCCGGGCAGAACGCATTCGGTCATATCCGTGCTGCGCAAATCGGCGCCGCGCAGATTGGCGCCGGAAAAATCGGCGCGGGTCAATTTGGCTCGGCGAAAATTTGCGCCATCGAGGCGCGCACCCTTCAGAATCGCGTCCGTCAAATCTGCGCCGCCGAAATCCACGCGCGAAAGCTGAGCACCGGAAAGGTCCGCGCGCTCGCCACCGGGTTCACCCAGATGCGCGCGATGGTTGGCTTCTACAATTTCGCTCACGCGCTTGCCGTTGTGCTTGACCGAAGCCGGCTTTCGCAATCCGCCAAACAATCCCATTGAACTCCTCGCTCGAATCTCGCAAATCCAGCAATTGATTGTACTCAAAGCGAGTGGGCTCGGCCAGCGATTGCCGGCATCCATTGCGCGAAAGCGATCGAGCGCGGCCCCGCAGCTTCGGGCGTCGCGCGGCGGAGCGCGCGCCGCTAAGTCTGCGAAGGCAAAGTGTGGTATTTTCGCCCGAGCGGGCCTGCGCGGAGCGCAATGCTTCACAAATTTGCGCGGAGCGCGATGCGAAAATGGAACTACTCGATCAAATCAAAAAACGGGCTCGCGCTAACCCGCAGCGCATCGTGCTCGTCGAAGGCGAGGACCCGCGCATTATCGAAGCGGCGGGGATAATCGTCGCGGAGGGATTTGCGCGGCCCGCGCTGCTGGGACGGCCCGAGCAGATCGAAGCGCTGGCCGCGGTTTCAGGGATTTCGCTCGAAGGCATCACCCTGATCGATCCGGACGCGAGCGCGCATCTGGGGCGATACGCGCAAATCTATTACGAACGCAGGCGCACGCGCGGAATTTCGCTCGACGAAGCGCGGCAAATGGCGCGAAAGCCGCTTTATTTCGCCGCGCTGGCGGTGGCCGCTGGCGACGCCGACGGTTCAGTCGGCGGCGCGGTGAACACGACGGCGGAAACCGTGCGCGCCGCGTTGCACGCGATCGGTCTTGCGCCGGATGCGCGTTTGGTCTCCAGTTTTTTTCTGATGCTCGTGCCGGAGCGCGGTGGGCGGCCGACCGAAACGTTGCTTTTTGCAGATTGCGCCGTGGTGCCCGATCCGAAGCCAGCGGAGCTTGCGGAAATCGCGCGCGCCACGGCGGAAAACGCCCGCGTGTTTCTTGAAACTGAACCACGCGTTGCGCTGCTTTCATTTTCGACCAAGGGTTCGGCGAACCATGCGCGCGTCGAGCGAGTTCGAGAAGCGCTGCGCGTGCTGTGCGAGCGCGCGCCGGATCTGCTTTGCGACGGCGAACTGCAAGCCGACGCGGCGCTGGTGCCCGATGTTGCGGCAGGCAAAGCGCCGGGATCGCCGGTCGCGGGGCGCGCCAACGTTTTGATCTTTCCCGATCTTGATGCGGGCAATATCGGTTACAAGCTCGTCGAACGACTCGGCGGCGCCACGGCGATTGGACCGATTTTGCAGGGCTTGGATCGTCCGGCGAATGATTTGTCGCGCGGTTGCAGCGCGAGCGACGTTGTGAGCGTTGCCGCCATCACTGCGTTGCAGGCGATCGCACGCAAGCAAGCTGCGGCAGCGATTGGTGCCGCTATTCGCCGCTAGCGATGCTTCGGCGCGGCGCATTTTCGGCGTTCTGGCTTGCGATCGCGCTGGCCGCCGCGCAGTTAGCCGCGCCGCAAATTTCAGCGCAGCAGCAGCAACCTCCGGCGCGCGATGTGGTCGCGAATTTCGCCGCGGGTCGCGTGGAAATTTGCGCGGCCAAAGATACCATTCTGATCGCCACGGCCGACGAGCCGGTCGAACCCGGGTCGCGTCCGCCGGAGATTTTCGCCCTCGGCACCGGACGACTCGGCATTCTGCTGGGCGCCGTGGAATGGATCGAGCCAGGATCGGGCGGTCCGCCCGACCGTTTCGCGCAGGACCTGAGCGCGATCGGTCACGAAGCGCCGGGCCCGGATTCCGTGATCGCCGCGGGAAACGAAGCCAACGACATCGAAATGCTCGGCATCGCGTTGCTCGAGCGCATTCGCGCGCAAGCCGAGGGCTTTCACCACAAGATCGATCTCGGCGCGGACGAACCGCTGGTCGAGCTCGTCGTGGTCGATTACGTGGATGGCTACGGCTTTGAAGCGTGGCTCGTGAGTTACAACATTAAGCAGCAATTGCTGGGCAACGACTACTGGATGACTAGCGTTTCGCGGCCGGATTACACGCAACTCTATCCGCCGGAGAAGGGCCAGCCGCGGACTTTGCTCGAGGTGCGCTATCCGCCCAAACTTGAACCTACGCTGCTTGATCGGCTCAGGCGGGATGACCCGGATCTCCAGCGCATCAGCGATGCCTCGCCGCAGTTAACCCAGGCGACTTCGCAGCTTCTGAACGGAGTAAGCCCGAAGTCCGCTGCTGCCGATGACGCTGATTTTCTGCGCGCGGCGTTACCTGTGGTGACGCGGCCTGCGGCTCGCGTGGCGCTGGTAGAAATTACGGACGAAAAGGACGTCGTGTGGATCGCAGGCAGCCCCGTGCCCGCGCCGCCACCACCGCCAGGCCAGAAGAGCGAGCCGGACGCGCCTTCGCTCTACAAGCACTGATGCTTCGAGCGAGCGGGCGCAATTTGCCGCGCGACTCGGCCGACAATTCTCAGCTGGGTTTTTTTCCGTACTGCAATCGCACGCGGGCGCTTTTCTCCTCGACCGAGCGCGCGAGCTCCTCTTTGTATTCGATCAGGCGACGCGCCGTAGACGGATCCGAAACTGACAGGATCTCCGCGGCGTAGATTGCCGCGTTAATCGCGCCGGGCTTATCGATGGCCATCGCCGCTACGGGAACGCCGGCGGGCATCTGCACGGTGGAGAGCAGCGAATCAATTCCCGAGAGCACCGTGGTCGCCATGGGCACGGCGATCACCGGCAGAGTCGTCAGCGCAGCAACAACGCCGGCCAAATGAGCAGCGCCTCCGGCCGCCACGATCACCACTTTGAGACCGCGCGAAATCGCGGTCTTAGCGTATTCGTGCGTTTTCGCCGGAGAGCGATGCGCGGAGATCACCTCGACTTCGTATGGGATGCCGAATTTGTCGAGCATCTTCGCCGACTCGTTCATCACGGGCAGGTCCGTGTCCGACCCCATGATGATTCCCACCAGCGGCGATGCCCCCGACTTGCCGGGATTCTCTGTGGCCAACTTTCCTCCTTGAACTTTCGAGATTCGCTAATGTCTTACAAATTCCCGGCTTAGCCATCCGCCACAGCGACGCGTTTCGAGGTCGCATTCGCGGCGCGAATTGGGGCGGACGTGCCGATATCGCGACGATAATGAGCCCCGTCGAAATGAATGTGCCGCACGGCTGAGTAAGCGGTACCGAGCGCGGATGGAAGGTCCTTGCCCGCGGCGGTGACGCCCAGGACCCGACCGCTACTTGTGTAGTATTGTGAGCCTTCCCTTTTCGTTCCCGCGTGAAAGACCTTCGCGCTGCTGATCGCTTCCGCCTCTGCCAATCCCTCGATCCGCTTCCCAGACTCAAATGCTCCGGGATAACCGCCCGATGCCATGACGATGCACGCGCTCGCTCCCGGCTTCCAGACCGCATCGAATCGATCCAATTCTCCGGCGAGGAGCGCCTGAAATGCAGCGGCCAGGTCGAAATCCATGCGCATAAGAATCGGCTGCGTCTCCGGATCGCCGAGGCGACAATTGAATTCCAATAACCTCGGGCCGCTGGACGTGAGCATCAGTCCGAAATATAGAAAGCCGCGGTAGGGGCGATTCTCCTTTGCCAGACCGTCGAGCGTGGGACGCACGATGTCTTTTTGTATCTGGGCCTCGAGCTCGGGCCACAGCAGTCCATCGGCCGAATACGCGCCCATTCCGCCTGTGTTCGGGCCGCGATCCTGATCGAACACGCGCTTGTGATCGCGCGTCGGCGCAAGGGGAATGAAATTTCTCCCGTCGGTCATAATGATGTAGGAAAGTTCGGGGCCGCGCAGCGATTCTTCGATCAAAACTTGTGCGCCGCTGTCGCCGAATTCGCGCTTGTCCAGTGCGCGCTCGATGAACGCGGCGGCCTCAGCTCGATCGCCGGCGACGAGCACGCCTTTTCCGGCGCACAGACCGTCAGCTTTAATCACCACCGGCCATTCCGTGCCCAGGGCCGCGATTGCCTGCGGCGCCGAGTCGAAGACGCCGATGTTCCGCGCCGTCGCAATGCCGTGGCGCGCCATGAATTCTTTTGCGAAAACTTTGCTGCCTTCAAGTTCGGCGCCGCGCCTCGACGGTCCAACCAATCGCAATCCCCGCGCGGCGAACGCGTCGGCCACGCCGTTTACCAGCGGAACTTCCGGGCCAACCACAGTCATGTCCGCGCCCAGACTCTGCGCGAGCGACACGAGTGAATCGGCATCGTCCAATCGCGCGGGCAGACATTCGACTTCCGCCGAAATTCCGCCGTTGCCTGGCGCGCACCAAACGGAATCGACCGAAGGCGATTGGCGCAACTTCCACACCAGCGCGTGCTCGCGGCCGCCGCTGCCTAAAACCAGAATCTTCATTGCCGTGTCACGATAAACGCCGCGGAGAGCCGTGTCAACGGTCGCCAGTGCGCGGGCGCCCGTGCGCCAACGCCGCGCGACGTCGCATCGCATGCTTGCTCGGAACGGCCGTTGCTGCCTAGACTCTTACCTCATGCGCCTTCTCGGCATCCCGTGGGATTTCGTCGCGATACTGCTGGTGCTGGCCATCGCGGTGCCGTGGCGTGGCGCCGTGCGCATACGTCAACTGCTCACGAGACCAAGTCTCGGCTCGCGTGAACGCGTCGCGCTGTACGCTTCCACCATTGCATTTCAATGGATCGCCGTCGGCGTGATTTTTTGGCGCGCCGCGGTGCGCGGCCTTACGGCTTCACAGCTCGGCCTGATCGTCGGACGTCCCGACCGAACGATTGCCGTCGCAGTGGGCACAACGGCGTTGCTCGCGATTTTTCAGTGGCAGGGACTCAGACAACTTCGCCGCATGACGCCGGATCCTGAGTCGCGCCTGGTGCAGTTTCGCGAAAAAATTTTGCCGCAAAATATAACTGATTCGCTGGTTTTCGTCGCCCTGGCGTGTACTGTCGCGGTGTGCGAGGAATTGATTTACAGGGGATTCGTGTACGCAGTCATTCTATCGGCCGCGAAGGGATCCGTGACGATCGCGATTCTTGTTTCTTCCGCGATCTTTGCGGCGGCGCATGCGTATCAAGGGCGCCAGGGACTTGCGACTACGTTTATTCTCGGAGCGTTGTTTGCGTTCACGCGCGTCTGGACGCTCAGTCTGCTGCCCGCGATACTCGCGCATCTTGTGGTGGATTTAATTTCCGGACTTTCGGGTGCGAAGGCGCTGCGCAGCGCGGCTGCTGGTGCAAGCGATGTCGCGCAATCATAAGCTTATAGATATTAGTTATAATTAATAATGGCTAAAAGACATAACATTGAGCTGTCGTCGGGAACGATCGTTTCAGCGCTGCGCCCGTTCGGCGTGACGCCCTCGGCGCAGCAGATCGATTCGATTCGCCGCTATCTCGACGTGCTACTCCTTTGGAATGAGAAGGTTGGATTAACGACGCTGTCCGATCCCGAGGAGATCGTTGCCCGGCACTTCGGCGAGAGCCTGTTTTGCACGCGTTTTGTGCGGCTCGAACGCGGTCGGCTGGCCGACATTGGTTCAGGTGGAGGGTTTCCGGGCCTGGCAATCAAGGTCATGTGCCAAGACCTGGAGCTTTTTTTGGTCGAATCGAACAAAAAGAAGGCAGTGTTTCTGGCGGAGGTCGTGCGAACGTTGGAGGTGGGCCATGTCGAGATTATCGCGATGCGATTTGAAGATTGGCGCCCGGAGGCCGGGAGTCTCGACTTCATCACGAGCCGGGCATTAGGCCACTATCCGTTCCTCATGCGGTGGGCACACGAGACGCTAAAGCCCTCCGGGAAGCTGATCCTTTGGTTGGGAGACGAAGAGGGCACGCGTGTTCAAACGAGGCCTGGGTGGCGCTGGAGGGTCCCCGAGCGCATACCACTGAGTCGGCAGAGACAACTACTCGTTGGCTCGCCTGAGTCAACGGCGATGGACGGAATGTTCCACGTGGAACATTCCTGAGGGGGCTGATTGCTATCTCATTTGTCCAGGGAGACGCAATTTCAGAGTGTTGCACGTGAAACATCTTGCGGGCTCGATTTCTACCTGATACAGTCCCTGCTCAAGGACAGGGGGGAAATTGGGCAAAGTAATCGCCATCGCCAATCAGAAGGGCGGCGTCGGCAAAACAACTACTGCCATCAATCTGGCCGCCTCTCTTGCCGTCTCCGATCAGCACGTTCTCCTCGTCGATTCCGATCCCCAAAGTAATACCACCGCCGGAATAGGGTTTCCGAAGGACCCATCGCGCAGAAGCCTGTATCACGCCATGATACTTGGCGAGCCCGTTGACCGAATCATCGTAAAGACACAGGTGGATCACCTCGATTTGCTGCCATCGGAGAAGAATCTGGTCGGGGCCGCGATTGAGCTCGTCTCGGCCGAATACAGAGAATTCCGCCTCAAGAACATTACGGATCCGCTGAAGGCCAGCTATGACTTCATTATTGTCGACTGCCCGCCGGCGCTCGACCTGCTGACATTGAACTGCCTCGTGGCCAGCGATTCGGTGCTGGTGCCGATCCAGTGCGAATACTACGCGCTCGAGGGCGTTTCGGAACTCCTGGATTCTCTGATGCGCATTCGCAAGACGCTGAACCCGCAGCTCGCAATCGAGGGGTTCTTGCCGACGATGTACGATGACCGCACGACGCTTTCGCGACAGGTCGCATCAGACCTGCGCAGCTTCTTCGGCACGCAGGTATTCGAGACCGTAATTCCAAGGAACGTGCGCCTAGCCGAGGCACCCAGTCATGGCAAGCCAATCATCTTCTACGACATGAGTAGTAAGGGCGCTGAAGCATACATTCAACTCGCCAAGGAGGTACTCGCAAATGCCCAGAAACGCCTTGGGCAAGGGGCTGGGAGCTCTCATTCGTGAGCCGGAGCCGGTAGGCGCGTCCGCCACACCCGCGGCAGTGGCCGCGGCCGCAGCGGCGCCGGCGCTCGCGCCGGCTGGCCCGTCCGGCGCGCAGATGGTGGATATCGATCTGATCGAGCCGAGTCCGTATCAGCCGCGCACGCGCTTCCGTGAGGAAGCACTGGAAGAGCTGGCTCGCTCGATCTCCACTAACGGAATCATTCAGCCGCTCGTGCTCCGCGCGATTGGCTCGCGCTTTCAACTAATCGCCGGAGAGCGACGGTGGCGCGCAGCGCAGCGCGCCGGCCTGCGCCGAGTGCCGAGCATTTTGCGCGACGTGCCGGAAGAACTCGCGCTCGAAATCACACTCGTCGAAAACATTCAGCGCGAAGACTTAAATCCGATCGAGCAGGCGCGGGCATTTGAGCGGCTAATGACGGAGTTTCACCTGACCCAGGAAGACGTGGCTGTGCGCACCGGCAAGGATCGGGCGACGGTCGCGAATTCCCTGCGCCTGCTGAAGCTTGAAAAGTCCGTTCTTGAAGCGATCGAGGACGGCAAGATTTCTGCTGGCCACGGTCGCGCGCTGCTCGGCGTGGCAGATCCGAAGGTGCGCGCTGCTCTGGCGGCGCGAGCCTCGCGCGGCGGTCTGACTGTGCGCCAGATCGAGCGAATCGGCTCGCGGCGCGCTCGCAAAATCGAACGCACGGAGGAAGCTCCGGCCGCCGATCCGAACGTGCGAGCGGCCATCGAGGAATTGCAGCGCCATTTGGGCACTCGGGTCACACTACGGCCGCCCAGCAACAAGTTTCCAGGACAACTGCGGATCGAGTATTACGAAGACACGCAGCTCTCGGGAATTTATGAGAAGCTCATGAAATAACTATGGATGTAGTAGTTTAATCTTTGGCGCGGCCGCGCATCGCGCGTCTTGCCGACGGGCTGCGACGCGGTGCAAAATGGGACTCTTTGAACGGAGCAACGCGCTGAGCGCAATCTTGTCGAGGTGAATCGTGAGCTGGCCATTTTCTAAGCGAGACTCCGGCGAAGTGTCGGGCGATTGGACCGGCTTTCTCGACAAGGGCGTCCATCTCGAGGGCACGTTAGAACTGCCCGGAACATTTCGCCTCGACGCTTCCGTCAAGGGCAACATCCTCTCGAACCACAGCCTCATCCTAGGCGAAGGCGCGCGTGTGGAAGGCCAAATCGAAGGAAATCACATCGCGATTTCCGGCCATTTCGATGGCGTGATTTTCGCGAAGGGCCGAGTCGAGATTCTTGCCAAGGGCGTAGTCACCGGCGAAATTCACTCCCCGTGCCTCGTGATTGAGGCGGGCGGAATCTTTGACGGCAAATGCCACATGCTGGCTGCGTCCGAGGCCGCGGGGCCGATCACCATTCCGATTCGATCCGTGCGCGGTCGCGGCACGGCGAAATCCTCTTAGACCTTCATGTTTTGCAATCGTGACGCACGCCTGCGGTAGCCTCAGCATGTCTGCGCGCATCTAACATTTTTCAATCCCGCCTCATGGACACAATCACACACGGAATCGTCGGAGCGCTGATCGGGAAAGCATTTTTCGCGGGGCGCGACGAACCAGCGGTGAACGGGCAGTCCGCGCGAAGCGATCGCGGGGCGCGCGTCGCTATCGTGGCGACCACGCTCGGCGCGATCTTTCCCGATATCGATACGTTCGCCGGCCCGCTCGCGCACAATCCTTTCGCGATCATGGAGTGGCACCGCAACATCACGCATTCACTCGTGATGTTGCCGGTGTGGGCGATTTTGTTGGCGCTTCTGACGCGAATTCTCGTGCGCTGGCGAGATTGGGAATCGCCATCGTGGCCCCGCCTGTTCGTGATCTACGCGGTCGGACTTGCGAGCCACATTTTTCTCGATGTCATCACATCGTTCGGAACGATGGTTTGGAGTCCGGTGCGCTACACGCGCGTGGCGTGGGACTGGATGTTCATCCTGGATTTCACGCTGGTCGCGCTCGCGCTCGTGCCGCAACTCGTGGCTTGGTCCCTGCGGAGGCCCGCTCGTCAGAAGCTGCGCGCGGTCTGCATATGGATTGCGTGCACCGCCGCCGCGTTCGGAATTTACGCCCTGGCTTCAGCCGCCGGCTATCCTTTCGGTCGCTGGGTGGTGGGTCTGGCAAGCGGCCTCGTGGCGCTGGCGGTCGGCATGGCGGCGATTGAAGGCTGGGGATTTAGGGTGCGGCGCTCGACCTGGTGCCGCGTGGGAGTCCTGCTGGTTGCGGCATACATCGCGCTCGCGGGATTTGCACATCATGCGGCGCTTGCGCGCACCGAATCATTTGCGGAGGCGCGGCATCTGCGTGTCGAGAGTCTTGGCGCGCTGCCGTCGCCGCCTTCGGTCGCAACGTGGGAAGGTTTGGTGCGCACGCCCGATGGGGTATATCGCCTGCCGATGGATTTGCGCCACGCGGCGACGCCGGCAGCAGTCTATTACGCGGACACAGCGAGCAGCCGAACGATCCGCGACGCGGACGACCTGCGCCCGGTGCAAGTCTACTTATGGTTTGCGCGATTTCCGTGGTTCCGCTGGAGCGAGCACGATGGCCAGCGCGTGCTCGACATTTCCGATCTGCAATTTCTGCGCATCACCGAGGGTCCGGCGAATGCGACGATCCGCCCGGGTGCCGCGAACTTCACAATGGAAGTGACCTTCGATCGATCGGGGCACGCGGTGTCTGCGGATTGGGCGCAGCCGGAAAAATGACGCCGGCTGCATTTCTAAATTTTACGGGATTCGCGGCGCGCGCCGAACTTCGGTGTAGATACGTTCAGCGGGCCGCGGCCGGATAGACGACAACCTGGCGCTCTTCGCCGTCGCCTTCGCTCGCTGTGCGCACTCCGGCTTCCTCTTGCAGCGCCAAATGCACGATGCGGCGTTCGCGCGCGGACATCGGATTGAAGCGGAACGGCGCCTTGGTTTCGCGCACGCGTTCGGCGGCCACCTGCGCCGAAAGGCGCAGCTCCTCGATGCGCATGCCGCGATAGCCGCCCGAATCGAAGCGCACGCGGTCAAAAAGCTGGGGATCGAGGCGAATCCATCGCAATGCGATATATTCAAGCGACTTCAGCAACTCGGCATTGTGCTCGAGCAAAAGTTCCTGATCCGCGCCGCTGAAATCGACGCTCACTTCCGGGTGCTCGTAGCCCGGGGCGCTCGCGGCGTCAGGCTCCTGGCGAATTTTGTACGAGACATCGAGGCGCGCCTTGGGCAGCAATGCATCAAGACACCGAGCGAGAGCCGCCGAGACTTGCTCGCGATCAATGTGCCCTTCGCGGACCAGTGGCGAAGCGGCCGGTTGTGATTTTGGCTGGGGCATCGGCGATCGAAGTTTCTTGAACGTTTCCTAGTTCTTCTTGGGGCCGCGTCCCCGTCCGGCTTTCGGGGGCGGCGGCATGGTGCGGTTCAAGTAATACTGCTGCGCCATTCCCACAAGGTTGCTGGTCACAATATATAACGCGAGACCGCTCGGATAAAAAATAAAGAAGACCGCGAACATCACGGGCATCAACGCCATCATGCGCTGCTGCGCCGGGTCCACCTGCGGCGTGGGCGTCATCTTCTGCATCAGGTACGCGGTGACGCCGTAGAGCGCCGGCAAAATGTAGTGCGGGTCGGGCGCGGAGAGGTCGTGCAGCAAATAAAAATGCCAAAGCATCCACGGGGCATGTCGCAAATCGATGGTGTACGCCAGCATGCGGTAGAACGCGAACCAGATGGGAAATTGAATCAGCATCGGCCAGCAGGAACCCAGCGGATTGATTCCCTCGCGTGAATACAGCGCCATCATTTCTTCGTTCATCTTCTGCTTGCGCGGATCGCGCATGCCGAACTTCTTGTATTTTTCCTGGATGGCTTTGATCTCAGGCGAAACGCGCTGCATTTTCTGCGCCGAGCGCATGCCCTTGGCCTTCAGCGGATACAGCAACATGTTGATGAAGATCGTGAGCACCACGATCGCCCAGCCCCAGTCCGGCACATAGTCGTGCACCCAGCGCAGCGCATAGAACAGCGGTTCGGAAAGAACCGTGAACCATCCAAAATTCAAGATGTCGTTGAGCGGCGGCCGAATGGCTTTGAGCGCGTCGAGACTCTTGGGACCTACGTAAATTCGCACGGAGAGCGGACCGTTCCCGGTCGTACCCGCCGCCATTTCCGGGGTCAGTTGAGTTGTAACCTTGTCGCCATCCTGGATTTCCTGACTCGAGGCCCAATCGGTCAGCGTCAGGTCCGGCGTGACAGCGCCCGCGGAGCTCTCCGGCGACAAGAACGCCGCGGCAAAATATTGGTCTTCGATGCCGGCGAACTCGAACGGGCCAGTCAATGTCGTGCGCACGGTAGGTTGTTTCGGCTGGCCCAAATTCTTCGCGGCGAGCGCCGTGAGCTTGGTGGCCTGGCTGTAGAAAACTTGCACGCCTTGCACACCGCGCCGATAGCCGTGCACGGTGGGGTCGCCGAAGCCGCCGCGCCAGGCGAGGCCGGCAGGCAGCGGCTGTCCATCCTTGCGCACGGTGACGTCGGCCTCGACGATGTAATCGTTGCCGAATTTCAGATGCTTGGTCACTTCGAGATGGCCGTCGCTCCACACCATCTCAAGTTCGGCCGGCGCCTCGATCACGCCGGGAGCTGCGGCGCCGGCAACATTGATTTCGTAAAATCCGGAATTGGCCGCGGCTTCGAGTTGCGGATCGCTCAACGCGACCGAGAATGGCCACGCGTCTTCTTGCCGGGCGATATCGGTGTGAACCAAATCGAGGGGTTGCGGGGGTTGGGCGTCGTTGGTGTATTTGCGAAGTTGCCAGCTTCGAACCACCCCGCCGCGATTCCAAATCTCCACGCGATAGAGCGGGCTTTCGACGACCACGCTGTGTTCGCTCGCCGCGGCCCGCACCGCGACGACGGCGGGCGCCGCGTTGACCACCGGAGTATTGGATGTCTGCGTCTGCGGCGCGGCGGTTGTGGTCGCGCTCGCGGGCGCTTGCTGACCGGGCGGAGGCTGCGGTGGCGCTTTATAGAGATACGACGAGGCGAGAATGACGATCAGCGAAAGCGCTGCGGCCAGCACTACGCGAGTCTGGTCTGAGGTTTCCTTCACGACCGCGCCCCACTCGCGCGCGAGACGCGATGCGATTCAGTTTCGTCCAGGCGCTCGGGAACGGGATCGAAGCCGCCGGGCCCAAATGGATGGCAGCGCCCGAGCCGGCGCAACGCCAGCCACGCGCCGCGGCGCGCTCCGTGCACGCGGATGGCTTCCGCGGCGTAGCGCGAACAAGTAGGATGAAATTTACAGGGCGAAACCATCAGCGGCGAGAGCACGCCCTGATACGCGCCGATCACGCCCAGCAAAATTCGCGCCTTCCAATCCGGGCGAGCTAGTGCGGCGTCGCGCGGGGCCGCGCCGGCGGCGGATTCCGCAGCGGGCTCCGCAGCACGCCCTGCACCAGATTCCGCAACTCCGCTTCGAGCGGCGTGAACGGCGCTTCGGCCACCGAGCGTCGCGGATGAATCACGATGTCCCATCCCGTCGGATACTCCGATCGATTGCGCCGCAGAATTTCGCGAATGCGGCGCCGTATGCGGTTGCGTACCACCGCGCTCCCCAGCGCTTTTTTCACGCTGATGCCGAAACGGCTGCGCGAGAGACTATTCGCGCGATAGAAAATTGCGAACTGCGGACTGGAACGCCTCTGGCCGCCGCGATACACGGCCTCAAAATCCGAGCGGCGCAGCAGGCGCGCGTCCCGGGGAAAACCGAGTCCGCCGCCGGCCGAAGCGCCTTGCTCAGATGGGCGTAAGTTTATGGCGTCCCTTCTTGCGGCGCGCCGCCAGCACCTTGCGTCCACCGACCGTTTTCATGCGCGTACGAAATCCGTGCGTTTTGTGACGGCGGCGCACTTTGGGTTGAAAGGTGCGTTTCGGCAAGAAGGCCCCCTCGGTCCGCCTCGGCGGACCAAATCAAAACCATCAGTCTATGCGACCACGCTCGGGCGGTCAACTTAAGCGCCCGCGCGCAGCTCTTCTATTTAAGACGGATGGCCTTGTCGAATATTTCGATCAGCGAGGAATCGGGCCTCGCTCGGAGGCAGCCGGCGCGCGTCGCGGCAAGTTCCGGTACCGCGACACCGAGCCGCTCGAACCGATCAATTGAATCTAGTGCTGATTCTTGTCCGGATGACCATTCCCATGATCCGGCTGAGCATGGCGGTAGTTCCAATACGCCTTCTGATCGTCTGGTTTCAGTTTGTTGTATGGCACATACGCCCGATTGTTGGTAGAAAGCCAGCCGCGGTAATACACGTCTTCGCCGTTGTTCCAATAATGATAGTCGCCGTAGTAGGGGTCGTAGACGCTGTAGCCCACGCGCGCGGCGCAGCCCGTGGTAGTCAAAACTGGAGCCGTGATCGTCGAGGCCAGAAAGATTAATCCGAGAATTCGTTTTGCACGGGTCATGGCGAAACTCCTCCGTCAAAAAGTGTAGCCTCGCCGCTGGGTGCGGGCCTTAAGCGCATCCATACCTGCAATTATGATGCGAAATTCGCGCCAATCGTTTCGATGCGGCTTTGCTGTCGATCACACCACGTTTCTGCGGTTCGGCGTCGGCCTGCTACAATAAATTCCGACCAAAATGTTCGACAACCTCACCGACAAGCTCCAGCGCGTCTTCAAGAATCTGCGCGGTCAAGGCAAGCTGAGCGAAGAGCACCTCGATCAAGCGCTCACCGGCATCCGCGAAGCGCTGCTCGAAGGCGACGTCAACGTCGGCGTGGCCGACGAACTCCTCGCGCACATCCGCGAAAAATCTCTCGGCGCGGAAGTGCTGCTGCAACTTTCGCCAGACCAGCACGTCATCAAAATCGTTCGCGACGAACTGCTCACCCTGCTCGGCAAGCACGCGAAGCCGCTCTTCGCCTCGCGCCCGCCGTCGGTGTGGATGATGGTCGGCCTGCAGGGCTCGGGCAAAACCACCACCACAGGAAAACTCGCCAAATGGCTGGCCGGGCACGGTCACCGTCCGATGGTGGTTTCAACCGACGTGTATCGCCCCGCAGCGCGCGAGCAATTGGCGCAAGTGGCGAAAGCCGTTGGCGCGCCCATCTGGCCCGGCGCAGGAACCGATAAGCCGCTCGAAATCGTGCGCGGCGCGATTCGCGAAGCGAAGTTGTCCGCGTCCGACGTGATCCTGATCGATACAGCCGGGCGATTGCACATCGACGAAGACCTGATGGTCGAGCTGAGCAATCTCAAACGCGAGCTGACCCCGTCGGAAATCCTTTTCGTCGCCGATGCCATGACCGGCCAGGACGCTGTGCGCTCCGCGGGAGAATTCCATCGCCGGCTTGGCCTCACGGGCGTGGTGCTCACGAAACTCGATGGCGATGCGCGCGGCGGTGCGGCGCTCTCGATCGGCAAGGTCACGGGCGCGGCGGTGAAATTCGTAGGCACGGGCGAAAAATACGACGCGCTCGACGCGTTTTATCCCGACCGCATCGTTTCGCGCGTCCTGGGCATGGGCGACGTGCTTTCACTGATCGAGCGCGTCGAGCACTCCGTCGACGAAAAGCAAGCCGCCGAAATGGAGCGCAAGCTCCGCCGCAGCGAATTCACGCTCGAAGATTTCCGCGATCAATTGCGCCAGGTTCGCAAGATGGGACCGCTCGAACAAGTGCTCGGAATGCTGCCCAAAGTCGGCCCTCTCGCAAATCTTCCGAAAGACACGCAGATCGACGAATCGCGCTTGAAGCGCGTCGAGGCCGTCATCAATTCGATGACGGCGTCCGAACGCGCCGATCACGCCCTGCTCGACGGCAAGCGCCGCAAACGCATCGCGCGCGGCAGCGGCACCAGCGTGCAGGAAGTCAATCAGGTCGTGAAGCAATATCTGCAGATGCGGCAGATGGTGAAGCAATACGGCGCGTTGGCCGCTAAAGGCCGCCTGCGCGGGATGAGCGGCGGCGGAGCGAAGCCCGGCGCTTAGCTCCGCGTCAAATCGTTGTGCAGTCTCTGCGAACGGAAATACGCGGCAGTTGCCGCCGCGCGCGAGCGAACCCCTAAGAGCGCGCGGCGCATCCAATCCGCGTTGCGCGACATCCAGTTTTTGACCGCCATTTTTCGGAGAGACGCTGCATGAAGAGATGTCTCGCTGCGCTCGGCTTGATAGCTACGCTGGCATCGCCATCGATGGCCGCCACATCCCAATGGAACATCGATCCGGCGCATTCGAGCGCGCAATTCTCCGTAACCCACCTCGGAATTTCAGACGTTACGGGAAATTTTACAATCGTCAGCGGCTCTGCGACGATCGATGATGACGATCTCTCGAAGTCCAGCGTCACCGCCGCGATCGACGTGAGCTCCATCGACACCGGCATCTCGATGCGCGATAACGACCTGAAGGGCGCGAATTTCTTCAATGTCGCTGCCTACCCGACCATGACCTTCCAATCCACGAAGATTTGGAAGACCGGCGACGGCACTGCGAAGATGACTGGCAATCTGACCCTGCACGGGGTCACCAAAGAAGTGACTTTCGACGTGCGGGGCCCCACGCCCGTGACCAACCAAGTTGGGCAACGCCTCAGTGCGGGAGCGATGGCCACGATCAGTCGCAAGGATTTCGGCATGAACTCTAACTCAACGGCAATCGGAGACGCAGTCGCCATCACACTCGACGTCGAATTGGTGAAGGCCGGCGCCACGCCCGGCCATTGATTAGGGCAGAATCCCGAATCGGATGGCGGAAGCGTGCATCGACACGCCTCCGGATAGCGCTTCGGGAAACGCGCAATTTACGCTATACTTACAGGGTTTCGGAGGAACATCGCGTGCTGGCTATACGTCTGGCAAGAATCGGAAAGACCAAGAAGCCGTTTTATCGCGTTGTGGTGATCGACAAGCGGCGGCCGCGCAACGGCCGTTTTGTCGAGATCGTGGGCACCTACGATCCGCTGAAGAATCCCGCGGAGATCAAACTCGAAGTCGAGCGCATCCAGTACTGGATGGGCCTTGGCGCCCAGCCGAGCCACACCGTGCGCAGCTTCTTGCACAACCAAAAGATCGCCTGAAGCGTCCAACTGGCAATTGAGCAATTCGAGCTCGTCCCGCAAGCTGCGGGACTTCTGCGCGCGATATCTCCTGCTGATACCGCCACGCGAGGGAGGCCCAGGTGAAAGATCTCGTTGAGGCGATTGCGAAGGCTCTCGTGGATCATCCCGATCAAGTGCAAGTGCGAGCGGTTGAAGGCGAACAGGTGACCGTCCTCGAGCTGCGCGTCGATCCGACCGATCTCGGCAAAGTGATCGGCCGCCAAGGCCGCACGGCCAAATCCATCCGCACGATTCTGGGCGCCGCCGGCATGAAAATCCGCAAGCGGCTGACGCTCGAAATCCTCGAGTAGTGGCTGCCGAATCATTCGAGGGCGTGACTCTCGCGCGCATCGTGCGTCCGCACGGGCTTCGCGGCGAAGTTGCCGCCGAAATCTTGACTGATTTTCCCGAGCGCCTGCCCGATCTCAAGCGCGTGTGGCTCGCTGACGGGCGGACCGCGCCACGGCCTGTCGCCTCGCTTTCCTGCCGCCTGCACAACGGCCAGGCAATTTTTCTTCTCGAAGGCTCCCATTCGATGGACGACGCCGAGCACCTGCGCGGCCTGGAAATTCAGGTGCCGCTGGCCGAGCGCGTGACGTTGGGCGCGGGCCAATATTTCGTTACCGACTTGATCGGTTGCGACGTGATTGAAGCCGGCGCCGCCGCGCCGCTCGGCCGCGTGCGCGATGTCGAGCAGTCGGGCGCGCGATCATCCGGCACGCCGTTGCTAGCCGTCGAAACCGCTGCGGGCGAGTTGCTGATCCCATTCGCCGCGGTCTTTTGCACCGAGATTGATCTCGCCGCGCGCCGCATCGTAGTCTCGCTCCCCGAAGGTCTCCGCGAGTCGCAATAAATCGCCGCGTTGATGTTCGCGCTTCCGATTGCGTTACACTGATTGCCCGTGCGATTCGATATCATCACGATTTTCCCGGAATTTTTCCGCGGACCGCTCGATTACGGCATCGTGCGCCGCGCGCGCGAGGCCGGCCTCGCGGATATTTCCGTGCACGACCTGCGCGCATTCACCCACGATCGCCACAACACCGTGGACGATCGGCCGTTTGGCGGCGGCGAAGGAATGGTGCTAAAGCCCGAGCCGATTTTTGAAGCCGTGGAATCGCTCGCGCCGAATGCTTCCGAGCCGGATGAATTGCGGCGAAAAGGCGACGTGATCGTGTTGCTCTCCGCTTCGGGGCGAATGTTTCGTCAAGAAATGGCGCGTAGTTGGTCGCGCGCCCGCCGCCTCGTGTTAATTTGCGGCCGCTACGAAGGCGTGGATGAGCGCGTGGCCGATCATCTCGCCACCGATGAAATTTCGATCGGCGATTTCGTGCTCTCCGGCGGAGAATTGGCCGCTGCGCTCGTGCTCGACGCCGTCACGCGACTTCTGCCCGGCGCGCTCGGCAACGAAGCCTCCGCAATTCACGAATCGTTCAGCGAGCCTGATTCCGTCGCGGGCTCGCATGGCCTCGAGTCGGCTGTCGGCGCGCTCCGCGATGTGCCCGCGTCAGCGCCCCGGCCAAACGCGTCCGGCTTCCTCGATTGCCCGCACTACACGCGCCCTCCCGAATTTCGCGGCTGGAACGTGCCCGACGTGCTCGTCGGCGGAAACCACGAAGAAATCCGCGCGTGGCGACGCAAAATGGCGCTCCGCAAAACGCTGCGAAATCGCCCCGATTTGTTGGCCGGCGCCGCGCTCAACGCCGAAGACCGCCGCCTACTGCAGGAATTGCGCTCCGAGAGCTAACGCCGCGACGCGCGCCGCGCGCGTTCTTTAGGAGGTGGGAGCTTTAGTTCCCACGTATCCGACCGCGTGGAAAAGGGGCTTTAGCGCCCGAAACAAGTTGTTAGTGTTGCGCCGCGGGGAGCGCGGCCGTGGCGTCGTGCGCGAGTTTCGCTACGCGCGCAGCGCACGCCGCATCTGAGGGCGGGACTTGCCTCGCCGCGCGATAATAATCGGCGGCGGATTCGTTGTGGCCGAGTTCGCTTTCGAGATTTCCCATCAGCAAAGCGAATGTTGGATTCGTCGGATATTCCTTCACCAGCGGCGTCAGCACGTCCAAAGCCTGCGCGTAATCGAAATCGTAAGTGCGCAAGTTTTTGGCCAGATAAAATCGCGCCTCGACTCCCGTCAGCGGCCCGTCGTTCATCGCGATCTTCAATTGGCGGATGCCTTCCTGCTTGTCTCCTCCCGGAATCCCCATGAAAAATCGCAGCACGCGTGCCATGGCCGAAAGCGTGTCCACGTAATAGTTGTAAAGGCCCAGGCCGGTGTAGGCGTCCGTCATTTGAGGATCTAGCGCGATGCAGCGCAACAGATGTTGTCTCGCCGCGATTCCCGCGCGCGCCGTGCCGCTGCGATCGTCGCGCAGCCCGAGCAGCCGCGCCCGAAGCAGATATCCCGTCCCGGCGTAGAGTTCCATTTCCGCGGTGTCGTGCTGCGCGATCGAGGCCTCGGCAAGATTGATGGCCTTCGTCGACAACGCGAGATACGGATCATCGTCGGAAATCCTGGGACGGCGCCACGCGTCGATGAATCCCCATTTGATTTCGCAGGATTGGCAGTAGATTTCCCACCAGCGCGCGTCGGCCTCAAGCAGATATGGCAATGGGTCGTTCGGCTCCTGCTGTTCGAGGCGCGAAAAAAGCGCCCGCGCCGCGTCGCTTTGCCCGCTGTAAAGTAATTTCAATCCGTCAGTCGCTTCCGGCGGCAAATTCAAGGGTGCCGCGCGCGTCTGCGGCGCAATGCCGAGCGTCAAAGCCAAGCACGCCGCAAGACACATCAAATACGTGCGCAAGCGCTTGCCTCGAAGCAGGCCCATTAGACGCGCATCCTCGAACACAACGAAGACAACGCACACGATTGTAAACCGCTCGCCCGCCGCCGCGCGAATCGCTGGTCTTATTGCGCCGCGCAAGCCATCTGCTATGCTTTGAAACGTTTTTCCGCCGCCGTGAACACTCCCGCCAAAACCGGATCGCTCGTGCGTGGCCTCGGACTGAAAGAAGCCGTCGCGCTCAACATGATCGATATGGTGGGCATCGGTCCCTTCATCGTTACTCCGCTTGTGGCGCAGGCCATGGGCGGTCCGCAATGTTTGCTCGCTTGGGTTGTCGGCGCGGCCATGGCGCTTCTCGATGGTTTCGTTCCCGCCGAATTGGGCGCCGCGATGCCGGAAGCTGGCGGCACGTATGTTTTTCTGCGCGAAGCGTATGGCCCCGGCCGCTGGGGCCGTTTGATGTCGTTTCTGTTTATCTGGCAGACGGTGATTCAAGCGCCGCTGGTGCTGGCTTCGGGCGCCATCGGATTCTCGCAGTATTTCACGTATCTCGTGCCGCTCGGTCGCTACGGTCAGAAGGCCGTGTCCGCCGGAATTGTGGCGCTGCTGGTTGTCTTGCTCTATCGCCGCATCACGTCCATTGGGCGGATATCGCTGTTTCTGTGCGCGGGCGCGGTGGGCACTTTGATCTGGCTCATCTGGGGCGGCGCCACGCATTTTCACGCGCACCTCGCGTTCACCTATCCGCCCGGCGCTTGGAATCTGAATGTGGTGTTCTTCGCCGGACTCGGCGCGGCCACGGTCAACACCGTGTACAGCTATTTGGGCTACTACAATATTTGCCAAATCGGCGGAGAGATCCGAGATCCCCAGCGCAACATTCCGCGCGGAATTTTCATTTCCATCGTGGGCATCACCGTCCTGTACCTCGCGATGCAAACCGCGATTTTCGGCGTGCTTCCGTGGCGCGAAGTCGCGAACTCGCACTTCATCGTGAGTACCTTTATCGAGCGCCTCTACGGTTCGCGCGCGGCGCAAGTGGCGACCGTGCTGATTCTTTGGACCGCGTTTTCGTCGCTGTTTTCCGGCCTGTTGAGCTATTCGCGCGTTCCCTACGCCGCCGCGCTCGACGGCAATTTCCTCCCGATCTTCGCGCGCCTGCATCCCAAGAAAAAATTCCCATACGTTTCGTTGCTATTTCTCGGAGGCGTGTCGCTGATTTTCAGCGTTTTGTTTCGCCTTTCCGATGTGATCAAGGCCATCCTCGCCATGCGCTTGCTCGTGCAGTTCATCGGACAAGCCGTCGGCTTAATGCGATTGCATCGCCGCTGGCCGGCCGCGCGATTTCCGTTCAAAATGTGGCTCTACCCGGTTCCCGCCGTGGCCGCGGTCATCGGCTGGGCGGCCTTATTTTTGGCCACAGGCAAAATTTTCGTCGTGGGAGGCCTCGCGATGATCGCGCTTGGCGTGCTGATTTATTTGGCGCGCGCTCGCTGGCAACACGAATGGCCGTTCCGTCAGAGTATCGCCTCGCCCTGATCGCGCCCATGTCCTCTGATCTCGATCCCGCGTTCGTGCGCATCCCCGAAGGCTGGTTCCAAATGGGCTGCGCCGAAGGCCGCGACGACGAAAAACCCGTGCATCGCATTTGGGTGGATGCGTTCGAGTTCGCCACGACACAAGTGACGCGCGCCGAATACGCCCGTTTCCTCGCTGCGACGGGCCATCCCGCCACGCGCGATTGGGACGATCCCAACTTCAGCGATCCGCAACAGCCTGTGGTTTCGCCGTCGTGGTTTGACGCCGAAGCCTATTGCCGTTGGCTCAGCCACGAGACCGGCCACAACTATCGTTTGCCCACCGAAGCCGAATGGGAGCGCGCGGCGCGCGGCGGCGCCGAAGGCAAACTCTATACGTGGGGCGACGCGCCGCCGGAATCTCAGACCGACTACGCCGCGCGCTGGAAGAATGGCCCTGAGCGCGTTGCGCAGTACGCGCCAAACGCCTTCGGCCTTTATGACATCGGCGACAACGTGCACGAATGGTGCGCGGATTGGTACGACGCCGCGTACTACACCCATTCGACGGAGCGCAATCCGCAAGGCCCGTCCGGCGGGACGCGTCGCGCGTCACGCGGCGGCTCCTGGCGCCACCAGATCAAAATTTCGCGCGTGGCCGCGCGCTCGAGCATCCCTCCCGAATTTGAATACGCCGATTACGGCTTCCGCATCGCGCGTTCTTGAAACCGCGCGGTGTGTAAGCGGGGTGCAAGATGATGATCGGTTGCCCTTTGGTCACGCAGCATTGCTCCGCGCGGCGCGCCCCTCGATATCGGTGCTATCTTCACTCTGCGGAGTTTCGCGGAACCACATCGGGGGAAACACATGAAGGGATTTTGGAACATCGTATTTTTGCTGCCGCTCGCCATCGCGCTGGGCGTTCTGCCAGCGGCGGCGCAGAAGCAAAAGAAACAGAAATCTACTCCGACCGATACCACCGCCCCCGCGCCGGCTCCTCTGCCCGACGACAAGCGAATCGACGAAGACATTTCCGAGATGCTCGGCTACTGGCAGCTCGGCATGGTCGATCAGATGCAAAAATATTATTCGCCCGATGTGATCGTGGTCAGTGGAGCGTTTGAGCCGCCGGTTTCTGGATGGACGGCCTACGTCACCGCGTACCAGGCGATGCGCGCGCGAATCCAAGGCGGTCAGCTCGATCGCACCAACACGTTCATCAAGGTCCAAGGAGCGAGCGCCTGGGCCACTTATCAGTGGGAATATTTCGCCACCATCGACGGGAACCAGGACGACATTCGCGGACACACCACGCTGGTCTTTGAAAAACAGGGTGACGATTGGCTGATCGCGCTCGACCACACTTCGGTCGTTTCAAACACTCCGCAGAAGCCGCCCAGCCAGGTCGCCGCGCCCGCCCCGCCGCCAACCGCGAATCCCGCGCCCGGTCCGCAATAGCTCTCCGCGCCAGAAGGCGCAGCGAACCGCCGCCCTAGAAGCTCTTAAATCCCTGATAGAGCCACAGGCCCAGGCTTGCAAGAAACAGCACGCCTGAGAGCACAGCAAGCGTAACGATAGGCGCCCTGGTCTTCGCAATCTTCTGGAACATCACTTGCTGATCTGCCGCGACGTGCTCTTCGCCCGGTGCCAGAAAGAGCTGGTCGTCTTCCCTCACGGAAAGGCCCCAGCGGTAAAGAGAGAGGACCAACAGCGCCGCGGTTACCACACCCCAAGCCACAAACAAGCAGAACAACGGGGTCCATTGCACATTGTCCATGGTTTCCTCCCGGCAGATCGGGCGCTTGTTCAAAGCGCCGGGGGTGGGGACGCAGCGCCGCTCTGCCTTAGTTTCTAACTATGCGCGGAGTATACACCCGGAGGGCGCGAGTAATGACGCGGAGATAATCCTGGCGCTCCAAGGGCAGCCGCGGCTCCTATCAGCCAGAAAGCAGGCCCTTTGCCGGGTTCGGCGGCAACGCTAACGGTTGCGTCTCCGGGCCACCGATTGCATAAGGGCGCGATTCAACCACGGCAGAAACCTTTCCATGGCCACAAATATCTTGCCGTGCAAAGTGATGATGCGCTCCCGCTTGCCTCGCGCCACGGCGCTCAGAATCTGGCGCGCCGCACGCGGAGTGCTCATCTGAAGCCAAGCCGGTACATTACTCTTCGCCTCGGGATGAAACTTTCCGTATTTATCGACGCGCTGGATATCGCTCACGACGAAACCCGGGCTGATCAGTGTGACCTTCACTCCGAGAGGCCGCAGCTCCGGAGTGATGGCGTTGGCGAGCGAGCGAAGCGCAAATTTGCTCATGGAGTATGGCGAGCCGTTCGGAGTCGAGAACCAGCCGGCCACGCTCGAGATGATCACCAGGTTTCCCTTGGCCTTTTCGATTTCCGGCCGTGCCGCATAGATCGTGCGCAGCACGCCGAAGACATTGGTTTCAAATTGCCGCCGGTAATCCTCGATCGAAAGGCTTTTGAGCGCGCCCACCACGCCAAAGCCCGCATTGGCGATCGCAACGTCCAGCCGTCCCCATTTGCCGACCGTGGCCTCAACGGCTCGCTCGAGGTCGCCGTCGCGCGCCACGTCGCACTCGACCGCGAGCGTATCGGAAGTTCCTAGCGCCGCGATTCTTTGCGCAAGTTTTTCCAGGCGATCCTTCCGCCGCGCGGCCAGCGTGATCTTCGCGCCCGCTTGCGCCAACTGCCACGCCAACTCTTCCCCAATGCCGGAAGAGGCGCCCGTGATCAGCGCGACTTTGTCTCGAAAATAGGAGCGCGTATTGCTCATGCCGATATCTTACGGCAACCGCCTGCGTGGAGCGCCCTGCCTTGCAGGTCTTCCCGCCGCTGCGTTGACAAGCGCGCGGGGCGTGGGCAGAATGAACTTGCTTCGCTTTGCCGCGCATTGTGCCCAAGTGGCGGAACTGGCAGACGCACTAGATTCAGGTTCTAGCGTTCGCAAGGACGTGGGGGTTCGAATCCCTCCTTGGGCACCACTTTCCGGCGATATTTTTCCGCATTCTGCGCCAAAACATGAAAGCCGCCGCGTGCAGTGAGGCGCCGCGTCCTGGCGCGCCCCGGCACAGCGCGGCGCACAGCATGATAAGATGAGCGGCGATGCTCGATAAATTTAGCGTCGGAAAAATTTGATGTCCGATAAATTCACCGTCGGCCTTGTGCAGATGCGTTCGGGGCCGGACGCGGAAGAAAATCTGGCGCGCGCGGTCGCGAAAATTCGCGAGGCGGCGTCGCGCGGCGCGCAGATCGTGTGTCTGCCGGAACTGTTTCGTTCGCCGTATTTCTGCCGCGAGGAAAACGCCGACCTCTTTGCGCTGGCCGAATCGATTCCGGGCCCGACCACCGAGCGGCTTGCTGCGGTGGCGCGCGAGCGAAACGTCGTGCTGGTCGTTTCGGTTTTCGAGCGGCGCGGCGCGGGCGTCTATCACAATTCCGCCGCGATCATCGATGCCGACGGCACGCTCGTGGGCCGCTACCGCAAGATGCACATTCCGGAAGATCCGCTCTATTTCGAGAAATTTTATTTCACCCCGGGCGATTTGGGATTTCCGAGTTTTCCGACGCGCTACGGCCGCGTCGGCGTGCAGATTTGCTGGGACCAGTGGTATCCCGAGGGCGCGCGGTTGATGAGTTTGTCGGGCGCGCAAATTCTTTTTTATCCCACGAGCATTGGCTGGCACCCGTCGGAAAAAGCCGAGTTCGGCGCGGCGCAACTCGATGCCTGGCGCACCATTCAGCGCGCGCACGCGATTGCCAACGGCGTGTACGTCGCGGTGGTGAATCGCGTGGGATTCGAGGGGCCGCCCGAGGCGGGCTTGGAATTTTGGGGCCACTCGTTTGTGGTCGATCCGTTTGGGCAAGTTCTGGCCGAGGCGCCGGCGGACGACGAAGCGATCCTCGTGGTGGAGTGCGATCCCGCGAAGAGCGAAGAAACGCGGCGCAATTGGCCGTTTTTCCGCGACCGGCGGATTGACGCGTATCAGCCGATCCTGGAACGCTGGCTCGGCGAGAGTTTGCCGTAGTGCGACCGCGCGGCCGCGGGCCTGGCCCGCTCCTGAATTGCCAACCTTTCGACTCGCCGTGACCCAATGACGCCTTCCAAAACTCCACGCGCAACGCCACATTCTCTGGGTTATCGCATGCCCGCCGAATGGGAGCCGCACGAAGCCACGTGGCTCGGTTGGCCGCACGAGCGGACGGATTGGCCTGGCAAATTCGCGCCGATTCCGTGGGTGTACGCGGAAATCGTGCGGCACCTGGCGCGCGTGGAGCGCGTGCGCATTCTGGTGGAAGGAAAAGAGGCGGAGATTGCGGCGCGGCGCGTGCTTGTGAAATCGGGCGCCGATCTCGCGGCCGTGGAATTTTCGAGCGTGCCCACGAATCGCGGCTGGACGCGCGATTCCGGGCCGATATTCGTGAAGAACGACGCCGGCGAAATCGCGATCACGCATTGGAAATTCAATGCGTGGGCCAAGTATGACGATTTTCAGAAGGACGCCGCAGTTGTGACGCGATTGAACCGGCGCCTCGACTTGCCGCTGTGGCAGCCGGAGGCGGTGTGGGCGCCGGATGCGAAACCGCGGCGCGTGGTGCTTGAAGGCGGCAGCATCGAAGTGAATGGGCGCGGAACGCTGCTGACGACCGAAGAGTGTTTGCTGAGTCCGGTGCAGGCGCGCAATCCGGGGATGGCGCGCGAGGAAATCGAAAGCGTGCTGCGCGATTTTCTCGGCGCGACGCACGTGCTGTGGCTGCGCAATGGAATCGCGGGCGACGACACGCACGGCCACGTGGACGACCTCGCGCGCTTTGTTGATGCGTCGACCGTGGTCACGGTGGTCGAGCGCGATCCCACCGAAGCGAATTACGCGTCGCTGCAGGAAAATCTCGCGTTGCTCAAAGCCATGAAAGACGAATCGGGGCGCGCGCTGCGCATCGAGACGCTGCCTATGCCGGAAGCGGTATTTTTTGCCGGGCAACGCTTGCCCGCGAGCTACGCGAATTTTTATATCGCGAATCGCGTGGTGCTGGTCCCTACGTTCAGCGACGCGAATGATCGCGTGGCTTTGGCCACGCTGGCCTCGCTTTTCCCCGATCGCGAGATTATCGGCATTCCGTGCCGCGATCTTGTTCTGGGCCTCGGCACCATTCATTGCATGACGCAGCAGCAGCCCGCCGCCGGTTCTGGCGCGATCTAAGCCCCGAAAAGTCCCGGCCCCCTATACACCCCCGGTATGTTTTGCGTAAGTATTGCAAACAAAGGGGATGCAGGAAAAGAGTGCGGATGAGTGTGAAAACAAAGGGATGTAATGTGTTTTGTTTTGAATGAGTTGCGCACTCTTTTGCAAGAGATTGAAAACAAAGGGGCTGCAGAGCGGGTTGGATGCAGATGAGCGCAGGGATTGGCGAGGATGGTTACGCGCGACGGTACGTGGACGCGAGGAGGGAGGGGCGTTTCGAGGAGTTGTTGCGTCTTCATACCACCTTATAGCATAAGAGTCAATACGGGTCAAGAGTATTGTATGAGTATAGTATTCGAATAGAATTCGCAGGGTGGTCGTTTGAGCCGTTCGAAAAGACTGTGTCGCCCCTACGGGGCTGGTTATGGAATGAGCCGCGATTTTGGCTCGAGCGGATGCGTGTTAGGTCGGCGCTGCAGATTGAAGCGGATGCGTTGGGGCCGGCGGCGTTTCCGGCGCAAAGGCAAGATGGAGGCCTAAAGGCCTCCGCTACACTAAGCCAGGCGATGCGCGACCGGAGCTAGCTGGACAAGAGGCTGGTGGAGCTGACGCGGAAAAACCCAAGAAGGAGAAAGGAAAAAGGCGGCCCCGGGGTCGAGCCGCCTCTTCTTTGTGTTCGCGTTGGAACACGTCCCAGCCCTTCGGAGTGGGTTGGGAGTCGGTGTGTGACCTGACTGGTCAAACCCGGCTCCTGGAAAAAAGTTGCGGGGTATGGACCCCGGGGCGTTTCGCCGGGTTCGACGATAATCGCGACGCTGGCTTGTGGCTGCCAGATTGGGCCTCAATGATAGAATTCGCGTCACGAGGATCAATCGATGGACGGCTTCCTGAATTTAGAACTGCGGCACACGGGAGAAATTCTGCGAATGCGGCGAGAGCGTGACGCCGATGGGCAAACAGTTTTGATCATGGACGGCTCGTTGCCGCCAGGAACGAGCGGTCCGCCGGCTCACGTGCATTTCCATCAAAGTGAGGAAGGCACGGTGAAAGCGGGATCGCTTGGAGCCCGACTGGGAAAAGAGACGATTCGTGTGCCAGCCGGAGGATCCGCGGTGTTTCCGGCGGGGATCGTTCACGCTTGGTGGAACGCGGGGGACGATGTGCTGGAGTTGAGCGGACGGGCAGTTCCGGCGGATGATTTGGATCGGTACCTACAAGCGGTGTTCGCGGTTCTCAACGCCAGCCCGACCGGTAGGCCGTCAATCTTCTACATCGCGCACGTGGCCGGGCGGCATCGGCACACGCAGTCGATTGCTTCGCCGCCACGAGCTATTCAGCGGATCATTTTTCCTCTGATTCTGTTCGTCGGCCGTGTTCTGGGCAAATACCGCGGAGACGACTGGCCCGGTTCGCCGACGTCGTGCACAGGCGCGCCGGAACCGGAAGAGGACGCGGTGCGCGTTTGAGAGAGCGCTGCCACTCGGTAGGGGTGACGCGCGAGATAGCGCGGTGACGATTGCGGCCGGATGACGAAGCATTTTGCTTTTCTGAAGTGACCAAACCACCTGTGGTGTCGAGAACCGCGTGATGGTCGAAAACCACGTAGAATGAATGGACCTATGGCAGATGCTCCGGCAGTGAACGATCAGCAGGTTTTGGCTTTTATGGCTACGGCGCATAAGGCGCTGAGCTTGCGCGAGATCGCCGCGGCGATGGGAATTCGCCACGCGGGGCGGCGAGCATTGGGGAAGATTATTCCGCGGCTTGCGCGGCGCGGCGAACTCGTGGAGATCCGCAACGGGCGGTACAAGCTGGCGGACGAGCACGGATCGAAGCAAGACAAGAAAGATAAATCAGACGGACACGATCGAGCGCAGCGCGGCGCGCCGTCTGGTCAAACTTCAGCCGCACGAAAAACTCCTAACCAATCGATGCGCTCCGCGCAGTCCGGCGAAGCAGTGCGTCCCGCGCAGGGCGGGCAGTCCGGTCACGTCAATCTCTCCAATGTCATCGAGGGGCGGCTTGTGGCGCACCGCGATGGATATGGATTCGTGGTTCCATCAAAACCCGTGCCGGGGATGGAAGGCGACCTATTTATCGGCGCGGGACGGATGGGGGATGCGATGCACGGCGATCGCGTGCTGGCGCGCATCGATCGCGGGCGAAATCGGGCGGGCGGCGCGCGGCAGGAAGGCTCGATTGTGCGCGTGGTGGATCGCGCGCACGCGACGATCGTGGGAATTTTCCGCTACGGCGCGAGCGGAAACAGCGTCGCGCCATACGAATCGCGATTGCAGCAGGAGATTGTGATTCCGCCGGGTGCGGAACTGACGGCGGATTTGCGCGCGAAACTTGGGCCGCAGCCGCCGCGGCGCGGCGTGCGCTTGCCGGAACTCGACGGCGCGGTGGTGAACGTGGAGCTGACGCGATTTCCGCAAGGCGGCGTGGCGGCCGCGGGCCGCGTGATTGAAATTCTGGGGCGGCCGGGCGAAATGGGCGTCGATACCGAGATCATGATTCGGAAGCATCACCTGCCGCACCAATTTCCTGAAGAAGTTCTGGAGGAAGCGCGCGCGGTAGCGCAACCGGTGGGAGAAGCGGAGCGCGCGGGGCGCGAAGATTTCCGCGAGTTGCCGATCGTGACGATCGACGGCGAGACGGCGCGGGATTTCGACGACGCCGTGTACGTGCGGCCGCTCGAGAACGGGCGTTGGGAATTGCAGGTGCACATCGCCGACGTGGCGCACTACGTGCGGCGCGATTCGCTGCTGGATGCGGAGGCGCGGCTGCGCGGAACTTCGGTGTATTTTCCGGATCGCGCTGTGCCCATGCTGCCTGAGGATTTGTCGAACAATATTTGCTCGCTGCGCCCGCACGAAGAACGCCTGGTGATGAGCGTGGTGATGGAAATCGGCGCGCAAGGTGAGATTTTTTCGACGCGCATCGCGCCGGGACTGATTCGCTCGGCCGATCGCATGACGTATACGCTGGTGCACGCGGTGCTTGAGGGCGATCCGGACGCGTCGGAGCGTTATGCGCACATGAAGCTGCATTTCCAGCACATGCGCGACCTGGCGATGATTCTGAACGCGCGGCGCGTGCGCATGGGCTCGATCGATTTCGATTTGCCCGAGGCGGTGATCGAATTCAACGACGCGGGGCAAATGATCGGCATCGCGCGCAGCGAGCGCAACATCGCGCATCGCATTATTGAGGAGTTCATGTTGGCGGCCAATCAAGCCGTGGCGCGCTACCTCGATAAATTGGGCGTGGGGTCGCTGCATCGCGTGCACGAAAAGCCCGATCCGAAACGCGTGCTCGAATTCGAGGAGTTGGCCCACGCGTTCGGCTATTCGCTGGGCGTCGAAGGGCTGACGGAAAAGCAAATTACGGTGCGGCATGGCGCCGCGCCCGCGCATCGCGGCGAGCGCGGCAAGCGGCGGCATGGCCGGGACGGCGGCGGCCGGGAAAAGCCGATGACGGTGACGCTGCCCAGCTCGCAGGACATCGACATTCGGCCGCAGCATTACCAGTTGCTGACGGCGCGCATCGCGGGCAAGCCCGAGGAGCGCATCCTTTCTTACTTGATGCTGCGCTCGCTGAAGCAAGCGCGCTATTCGCCGGATTCGCTGGGGCACTTCGCGCTGGCGTTCGATCAGTACACGCATTTCACTTCGCCGATACGCCGCTATCCGGATTTGATCGTGCATCGCATTTTGAAGTGGGCGCTGCGGCAGGGAGCCACTGGCGCGCGCGCGGTGGGCGGGCCGTATTCGCCGGGCGAACTCGATGCGATCGCGAGGGAAACTTCCGAGCTCGAACGGCGCGCCGAAGCCGCTGAGCGCGAGCTGAAGAGTTGGAAGACGGCGCAATTCATGGAGCAGCATCTGGGCGAAGAGTTCGACGCGTTGATCGTTTCCGTGCAGAAGTTCGGATTCTTCGTGGAGCTGGTCGAGATGTTCGTCGAAGGTTTGGTGCCCATAAATCGCCTGGAAGCGACGACGGGCGAGCGTTGTCTTTATCGCGAATCCGATCGCACGATCACCTGCGGGCGGCCCGGCGGGCGGCGCACGCGCGTGTGGCGGTTGGGGGATCGCATTCGCGTGCGCGCGGAGCGTATCGATCCGCTTTCGCGGCGCGTGGAATTTTCGCAGATCGACTGAGGCAGAAAAACTCGAGGAGACGCCATGGCCAGCAAGTGTCCGCATTGCATGTCGAAAGTTCCGATGGGCCTCGTCTTGTCGCATTCCTACGGAATGGAATGTCCGCATTGCCACACGCGTCTTGAGGTCTCGGACGGCGGGCGGTACGTGGCGGCGTTTGCGGGATTGGCGGCGGCCACGGTGGTGTATCGCTTTGCGCGGATTTCGACGGGACTGCTGGGGTGGGCGCTGGCGATTGTGTACGCGATCATCGCGTTCGGCGTGATCTCGCCGCTGGTGCTGATGCGGGTGGCGGATTTGCAGACGGCGCAGCCGGAGCCGGAACCAACCGGCCACGGCGGGGCGGCGCCGGCGGCTAGCCATGGCTCGGGGCACCATTAATTTTCGTGAGCGAGGCGCGCGGCTCATCTGGAAATTTCATGCGCTCGGGCGTTAGCGGAATGGAGCGCGCAAGCGTCTGAATAAGCGCAGCTTAGTACCGAAGGACCAGTGAGGCGACCTGGCCCTATCGTACTATTGAGCCGTTCCAAATCGCGGCTCACACTGCTGGCATGGCGCAATATGGCAAATTGCTCGGCCAGCGTGTGGAGGTCGAGTATAGGGCCGGCGACGTGCTGCTGGCGGCCACGGGCAAGCTGGCGGCTGATTCGGGGAAGTCCATTTTTCTGGAAGACTGCTCGGAACTAAAGGGGCAGGTTAAAACGTATCGCTGGGAAATTCCCTATCCTTGCATACTGTCGGTGGATCGCTCGTTTGCGCCCGAGCCTGTGAAGGCAATGGAGCATTCAGCCGCGCCGGACGACGCGGAGTCCGAGCAGGCCAATTCCCGCGCGGCAGTTCTGAAGCGCAGTCCGCAACAAATCTAAATCCTCGCGTAAGTCCTCCAACGCCGCAGATTGCTGCGGGATTCCAATTGTCGTCGTGTTCCGGCCGAGGCTCGGCTAAAATCGGACGCTGCCGTTTGCGAGGAGCGATCCGTGAAACCAACTGTGGGATTTATCGGCTTGGGACTGATGGGGCGCCCGATGGCGCTGAATCTTTTGAAGGCGGGGTATGCGCTGACGGTGTGGAATCGCACGCGCGCGCGGGCCGAGGACGTGGTGGCGGCGGGAGCGACGCTGGCCGCGACGCCACGCGAAACCGCTGCGGGCGCGGACGTGCTGTTCATGATCGTGAGCGATCCGCCGGCGGTGGAAGCGGTGCTGTGGGGCGCGGACGGGGCGCTGGCGGGATTGCGCAAAGGAAGCGTGCTGGTGGATTCGAGCACAGTCTCGCCGGATCTCGCACGGCGGAGCGCGGCGGCCTGCGCCGAGCGTGGCGTGGAGTATCTGGATGCGCCGGTGACGGGCGGAACGTGGGGCGCGGAAAAAGGCGAGTTGGTGTTCATGGTGGGCGGCGCTGCGGCGACGCTCGCGCGCGTGGAGCCGTTGCTCGGAGCGATGGGCAAGAAATGGTTTCTGTTGGGGCCGAATGGCGCGGGGCAAACGATCAAGCTGGCGATGAATCTGATATTGGCGCTGGAAGTGGAGGCGCTGGCGGAGGCGCTGGCGATCGTGAAGGCCGCGGGCCTTCCGGGCGAGCGGCTGGTGGAAGTGATGCAATCGAGCATGGGGCGCGCACCGGTGCTCGACGTGAAGGCGCCGGTGATGTTGTCGGGCGATTACAAGGCTAGTTTTCCGCTGCGGCTGATGTACAAGGACGTCGCGCTGGCGATGGATCTTGCGGGCGAACTTAAGATTACACTGCCGGCCGGAGCCGCGGCGCGCGACACTTACGGCGCGGTGCGGCGGACGTCGAGTGACGATCCGGACTACGCGGCGGTTGCGCGGTTCTGGGCGAAGCGCTGAGCGGGCCGCGGCGGCGTTCCACTGCGGCACGCTGGTTGTTTTCCACGCGCGCGCGCGGTTGCCGACCGAGCGCGGGAATGGAATAATGCATCATCCGCGAACGGAATCCGCGCACACGCAGGGAGGACCCCGGAATGGAAGCGAAGAAACTCAGCGAAAAAGGATTGGCCACGGCGCTTAAGGGATTGGCAGGTTGGACGATTGTCGACGGCACACTGCGCCGCGCATTTGAGTTTAAGGATTTTTCGGAGGCATTCGGATTCATGACGCGGGTTGCGATGGCTGCGGAATCCATGAATCATCATCCGGATTGGTCGAACTCCTGGAACCGCGTGAAGATTGAACTGGTGACCCACAGCGCCGGCGGCATCACGCCGAACGACATCGATCTGGCGCACCAAATCAATAAAATTTCCGGCTTCTGATGCCCGTACAAATCGTCAAGCGCCGCTCGCGCGGCTTTATTTGCGTGAACGCTCACCCGGAAGGGTGCCGGCGCAACGTGGAGCGATGGGCGGAGGCGGTGCGCGAGCGCACGAAACCCGCGGCGCGTCCGCCGCGGAACGTGTTGGTGATCGGGGCGTCGACCGGGTACGGATTGGCGTCGCGCATCGTGGCGGCGTTCGGCTACGAAGCGAGAACGCTCGGCGTGTTTTTCGAGCGCGCACCCGAAGGCGATAAGACCGGAACGGCGGGACATTACAACACTGTGGCGTTCCACGCGCTCGCCGGGGCCGCGAATATTTTCGCCGCGAGCCTGAATGGCGACGCCTTTGGCGTGGAAGCGAAGCGCGCGGCGGCGGAGATCGTGCGCAAGCAGATGGAGCCGCTTGATCTGGTGATTTACAGCCTGGCTTCGCCGAAGCGCACCAATCCGGATACGGGCGTGACGCATTCGTCGGCGCTCAAGCCGACCGGGCTGCCGTTCACGAATAAAACCGTCGAGCTCGATTCAGAAAAAGTCACGCCGGTGACGCTGGCTCCCGCAAGCGACGCGGAAATCGCAGACACCATCGCCGTGATGGGCGGGGACGATTGGCGGCGCTGGATCGAGATGCTGCTCGAAGAAAAATTGCTGGCCGACGGCGCGAGGACGATCGCCTATTCGTACATCGGGCCGGAATTGACCTGGCCGATTTATCGCGACGGCACCATCGGCCTGGCAAAGAAAGATTTGGAAAACACCGCGCACTCGCTGGACGCGCTGCTGCGCGCGCGGTGCGGCGGGCAAGCGCAAATTTCGGTGAACAAGGCTGTCGTCACGCAGGCATCGGCGGCGATTCCCGTCGTGCCGCTGTATCTCAGCTTGTTGCCGCCGGCGCTCGCGCGTCGCGATTCGGAGGAAGGGCCGCTTGAGCAGATGGAGCGGCTGTTCGCCAACTTCATCGCCACCGACACGCCCGCGCCGCTCGATGCGGCGGGGCGAATTCGATTGGACGATCGCGAGCTGCGGCCCGAGGTGCAGGCGGAAATTATGTCGCTGTGGCCGCAGATCACCACGGAAAATCTCCGCGCGCTCACGGATTTCGCGGGCTTTCAGCGCGAGTTTCGGCGCCTGTTTGGCTTTGAAGTCGAAGGCGTGGATTACGACGAGCCGGTTGAAACCGATCTTAGTTGGTAAGGCGCGCTTGAGGTCTCCGCGCGGCGCGCTTCCCTTGTAGCGTTTCATCACTCCTTTCATCTAATTGATAGGCGTAGATTTAGCGGCGCTTGAAATATTCGGGCCGCTCATTCGTCTACAGAGGCATATGGAGCAGGCAGCACTGAGCGTGGCGTTGACCGCCGAACAAGATCAGCGGATCACCGAGACGGTCGAGCGCGAACGGGCGCGGCTGCGCAATTTCATTCGCAGGCGCGTGGCCGACGCCGCTGACGCCGACGACATTCTGCAGGAGGTCTTCTACGAACTGGTGGAGGCCTACCGGTTGATGCAGCCGCTCGAGCAAGTGAGTGCGTGGCTGTTTCGCGTGGCGCGGAATCGGATTACGGATTTGTTCCGGAAGAAAAAACCTGTGGCGTTTGCGAGCGATCCGGTCGCATTCGCCGAGGATGGCGAACCGTTTTCGTTCGAGGATCTGCTGCCATCGCCGGACGCCGGACCGGAAGCAGTCTACGCGCGGAACGTGCTGCTCGAAGAATTCGAGGCCGCCGTGGATGAATTGCCGCCAGAGCAGCGCGAAGTGTTCATCGCGCACGAAGTCGAAGGGCGCAGCTTCAAAGAGCTTGCGGCCGAAACCGGCTTGAGCGTGAACACGCTGCATTTGAGGAAACATTACGCGGTGCTGCAACTGCGCGAGCGACTGCAGGCTGTTTACGACGAGTTCATGAAAGCTTGAGGAGGAAAAAATGAGAGGCCGATGGATTTTGAGAGGATTGAAAATCGTAGCGATCGTGGTGGTGGTCGGAACCGTGCTCAGCTATGTGACCATGCGCCTGTGGAACTGGCTGACACCGGCGCTGTTTGGCTGGCACTTGATTACGTTCTGGCAAGCGTTGGGCGTGCTGATCTTGAGCAAGATTCTGTTCGGCGGACTCCGCGGCCGGCCGGGCTCGCGCTGGCGGCGCCGCATGGCCGAGCGCTGGGAACAGATGACTCCCGAGGAGCGCGAGAAGTTCCGCCAAGGGATGCGCGGGCGCTGCGGCCCGTTTGGATCTGCGACGCCCGCGGCAGAGTCCGCGCCGAAGGTCTGAATCGAATTAACGAGGCAACGAACACGCCTATCGGCCGTTAGGGCCGATAGGCGTCCCGCAAATGGCGGTGTCAGCTTCTCAAGTTGGTCGCAGGATCTCGGCCGAGCCGCGTGCCGCGCCAGTAGAGGTACGCGCCGACGGCATTCGTGGCGCAGATCGACGCGATCACTTTGATCGCGAAGAGCGCGCGGCTGGCTACATCACCGACAGGCACAATATTAAAAATCAACGAGATCAAAGCGACCGCGAAACCAGAGAGCGCCCCGAGCCGGACGCCCTGGCCTGGGTGCCAACCGCGCGATCGAAAACCGAATAGGACCACGCCGAACAGCAGCAGATACGTGATGCAAAGCGATCCAACATCCACGGACGCGCCGACCTGAACAGCCTCCTGATTTCCCGCGCCGAGCAAACTGAGTAGTCCCAGAAACATCAGGGTGATGGTCACCGCGCCGATCGCGCGCGATGGCGTGCGAAATTTCGGATGCAGCGTGCTCCACCAGCGCGGCAAGAGGCCGTCCCATCCGGCAACCATGGGCAAGCGCGCAACCATTCCGACACAGATGACCATACTGGCCAGAAAGGAAATGTCGAAAGCGCCGGCCACGAGCACGGTGAGCGCTCTGCCGAATCCGGTGACGCCGAAGCCGGCCTGCATCACCTGGGGCAGAGCGGCGGACACGTCTACTTTGGCGGGAGCGATATAGGACAAGACGGCGCTGGTTCCCAGAATGTACATCAAGGCGATCAACGGTGCGGCGATGAGCACGGAACGCGCGACGTCGTTTTCGGGCTTGCGGCATTCTTCGGAGAAAACCGCGGAGCTGTCGAAGCCAGAGAGCGCTCCGACGGCCATTTTGGCGAAGACGGCGAGCGTGAGGACGGAGAAGGCCGGCCAAGCTATGGAAAAAGAACTGCGCGCGGAGGGCGCCGCTGTGGCCCACGCCTTTATCAAGACACAGAGCAACGCCAGGAACGTCGCGAACGTCAGGAGCGCTCCGGCATTGCTCCACCATTTGGCGAGGCGCAATCCGCGCACATTAAAAACGTAGGCGATCACACAAGCGATGGCGGTTAAGGTCAGCGCGAACAGCGTGCTGGTCAACATCCAAGAATCGTTCGGTCCAGCCGCGTAGAAGAAGCCGTTTGCGAGGAACGAACCGATGGTCGCAAAAGCAGCAATCACGTAAATCGTGAGATTCCAGGCGGCCATGTATCCCGCAAACGGCGAGAGTCCTTCCTTGATCCACTGATATGCGCCGCCTTCGACGGGCATGGCGCGGCTCAACTTCATCACGATGGCCGCGAGCGGCAAATAGAACAGAAAAATTGCGAGCAGCCACAGCGCAATTTCGGACGAACCTTGCTTCGCGGCAAATCCAGCCCAACCGAGCCAGACGATCAGGGCAACCTGCATCGGGACGAGATCGCGCAGCCGCAGTTCGCGTCTCAGGCCGTGATTTGTGGTTTCCATAATGAGCGCGCGAATCATGCGCAATGACTTCGAGCGCTTGATTTCAGATCCGCGGGGACGAACGAGGGCACAAGGGCTGTGCCAAGATCAAAAGCTACGCGAGTTCTTCCAAGGTGAACCGGTTATATTTTTCCGCGAACTTTAAACCTACAGGCTTTACGATAGCGATGGCGCGTGCGGCGTCTTCATCCTTCGGGGCATGGAGAACAAGAAATCCGCAGCCTTGTCTCGCAAGCACGAAATATTCATCGACCTTGGCGGCTTCCTGACCGATCTGCATAGGGCTCGCGGAATGCTCCTCGCTTTTAACCAGCTCCGCCATCACATCAGCGTTCTTGTAATGCGTAACGTCGTCCGCGGCGAATCCTCCGGCGATCAGCAATTGCCGCGCCCGCTCGGCGTCGGCATCGTTTGCGAAAGCCATCACCACGTGTCCGGTCGGGCTAAATACTCCAAACGACTCTGGGAATCGCACCTTCGAGCCTTTTGTCATTAATGACTCCAGTCGGAATTAAAATTGTCGCTCGCTTCACGTGGTACAAAAAAGATCCCGGTCAAGTTAATCGCTTGGGCCGAGAAACGCTCCTTCTCATAGGAAGGGGCGCGGCCATTTTGGCTCACTCCTCGGAAGCTCGCACGTTATTTTTTTGTGGCCGGCAGCATGCGCTCGGCGTGCCTTCGACTTCACGCTCGAACCCACGGCGCTAGAGTTCAGTGAACCTGGCGAATACAAGTCAGCCGGATTGAATGGTAGGCCCGTGGGGACTCGAACCCCAGACCTCTACCGTGTCAAAGGCCAACTAACCAATACTCTAAACAACTTACGCAACGACCGAGGCCGCCTAAATACCTGGAAATACGCCTAAGACGAGGTTTCAACGGTACGGGGAGCGGTACGAGATTCTGACGCTCTGTTCTTGACGGAATCTGCATCATTATTTCCCACGTCCTCAGGAGGAACGCTTATCGAATTGGCGAATCACCGTCGCTATGTCTATAAAAGGATCTAGCGAGTTGGCATGCCTCTCAGTCCAGTCAACAACGCCGCCCATCGGACTCACGCCGACACTGTTAACGGAACCTGTTTGCCATGCAAAGATCTTGCGGTTTTCACTATGGCGAATGTCGCGCGCTGAATCACCCGTAGCTTCTTTTGGTCATTTTTCAACTATCTCGATCGTGTTAGGCATCACTCCGGGGTCAATTCGAATCGCGATGATTCGCGACGACGAGATGACATACATGATCCAGTTCGATGAACCGCCACCCACAGGAGTAACCACCATCGTCGTCCGGCCGTTTGAAGCCACAGCATAGGCCCCACTGAATTGCGCGCCGAAAACGATGCCATTATCTTCCTGTCCTTCCAAGCTGCCGGCGCCATTTGCCGCCCATACTTCTGGACATTCTGGGGAATCGTGATTCGGCGCGGCGTGGAGGGAGACGGAGGCGCGGGGCGAGATGCGTTGTTCGCAGCTCATGTTTTAGTATAGCATTGCGCTTACCAGACTGTTAATACGTAAGCGTATTTGCTGTATTCGAATACATTGTGATGTAGGATTCGACGGTGCGGGGATTTGCGATGTCTTGCGCGATCGCACGCGAGGGAGAAGGGGCAGGAAACAGGGAACCACCCTTCTTCGCAAAAGATGGGCCACCCCGGACTGCACGGGGCCCGGCCCGAGAGACGCGGTTCGTCACGTCGCTGTGAATTTCAGAAGTGTTTTCGGCGCCGGCGGAAATCAAAAGCGTCTCAATGGGTGACCTATCCGCCTTTTCATGTGCCTACTGTTGCGATAAGCGCCAAGGCACCGGTGGCAGTATCAATACCGTAAATCGAGATGTCGTTCGAGACGGAATTTGTTACATAGGCGAACTTTCCGGATGGATGGACGGTTATCGAGCTAGGATTCTGCCCGGCGGCTATCGTTCCTTTGAGGGTCAGGGCCCCGGTGGTAACGTTGATGGCGTACATCGAGACGTCGCTCGATTTGAAATTCGTCACATAAGCGAACTTGCCCGTAGGATCCACAACGACCGCGTTAGGGCCTGATCCTGCAGGAACTGTTCCTATGGACGTTAAGGCCCCAGTCGCGGCGTTGATCGTGTACATCGAGACGTCGTTTGAGCTGGAATTCGCCACGTAGGCGAACTTGCCCGTAGGATCCACAACCACCGAGTTAGGGTCTGTTCCTGCCAGAACTGTTCCTATGGACGTTAGGGCCCCAGTATTGGCTTCGATCGTATACGCAGATACATTCCCAACCGATCCGGGCGGATCGCTTTTGCTCGCCACATAAGCAAACCCACCCTTAGGATCCACGGTCACTGAAATGGCGCGGCCTCCTGCGGCGATCGACCCAATGATGTCAAGGCCCCCGGTCGTGGAGTTGATGATGTACATCGAGATGCTGGTCGGAGCGAAACCGCCTTCATTCGCCACATAAGCAAACTTGCCCGATGGATCCACGGCTATGGAGAGAGGAGCTAATAATCCTGCACCTCCTGTGAATCCTATCGACGTCGATCCTGTGGACGTTAAGGCCCCAGTCGCGGCGTTGATCGTGTACATCGAGACGTCGCCACCAATTTCAAACAGCGCGGTATCCGCCACGTAGGCGAACTTGCCAAGAGGATCTACGGCCACGGAGCTGGCACCTTCATATAAAGAGGGCACCGGTGGCCCGATGGACACCAGGGCCCCGGTGGCAGCGTCGATCGTGTACACGGACACGTAGCCAGCAGCACCGCCATCGCAGCCTGAATTCGCCACATAGGCGAATTTTCCGGCGGGGTCCACAGCGATTGACTGCGGATCAACAGCTTCTGGCATTGTGTTGAAGGTCAGTGAGTTCGAGCTACCGCCGCCGGGTGCCGGATTGAGGACAGTGACTGCGGCTGTCCCGGCTGCGGCGATATCACTCGCCGAAATCTGAGCAGTGAGGGCTGTACCATCAACAAATGTCGTCGGCCGGTCGGCACCGTTCCAGCGCACGACTGAATTCGTCTCAAAATTTAGGCCACCCACCTCCATCTGATTGTCTGCTGAATCAACGAGCTGTTCTCCTGCGGGAGCGCAGCTCGGATAGAGAAGATTGACCGTGGGTATGGGGCTCGTGCTGGTGATGGAGAAGCTCATACCAACCGAGGTGCCGCCGCCGGGCGAGGGGTTGGTCACTGTCACGGCCGGCGTGCCGACTGAGGCGACGCTGGCGGCAGGGATGGTCGCAGTCAACAGCGCGGAGTCGCCGAACGTAGTGGCGATCGCCGATCCGCCGAAGTTGACTATCGAACCTGCTACGAAATCAGTCCCATTGATCGTAAGAGTGAACGCCCCTCCACCGACGACGGTGGTGTTCGGCGAGATTGTGGTGATCGTTGGAGTCGGATTAAGGGCCTGAGGGGCGGGATTAGCGAACTGATTGTTCACTGACTGGGACGAGCCGCCCCCACATCCTGCGAGGAACACGAGACTCGCAATTCCAGAGATCACAAGTCCTGTTTTTGCCAAAAATCCGCACATCATCACACCCCCGCGTTTCTGAGTGTCTATGCTGATCATTACTCCGTAGCACTCTTTCATTCCTAACAACATGCCGGTTTATCCCGGCGCAACAATGTTGGGCAGTGGGGTAATGGTTCCATTGCTCCCGCACCCCGAAAGCTGAAAAAGGCTCGCGATTGCCAAAATCAGCGTCCCAAACGTGGAACCCGTCCTGCGGCACATAAACCCTCCTATTTTCATTCCTTCATCGCGCGCGACGACCGCCCATCGGCAGTTGTAGACGGCAAGTCCCTTGCCAGCAATAACCTTTTAGGATATTTTCGGGGCAATATATGGAAGCGTCCTTTTCCTGGCGAAAGACTCGACCTAACGACCTCCCGGAATGCCTGAAGTTGCATCCCGCCAAGAACGGCGCCGAGATCGTCGGACACACCCGCGCTCTCAAGGCATGGCTGCAAATCCTGCAAATGGCCCACGCGACGAGGACCGCCGTTGCCGAAATGCACGCCAACGGCCGCACCGAGATCGTAGGCTTCGGGTTCGGGTCGTTTGTTAAAAAGAGCTTTGCCGAGGCAGAAATCCACAATCCACGCCCCGGTTTAAATGCCAGGATCGTCGAAAGCGTTGCAACCGGCAATTCCGTGATTGCAACGCACACCGAGGTTCGCGATGCGAACACACGGGGCGACCTGCAGCACGCGGTGATGCAAAACAGTTGGAAGGCGTCTCTCATACCATCCCAGGTGGCTGAGGTGATTGCTCTCTTGGGCGCTGCCTTCGCGGATCTCGTCGCAGGCTACCGCTTTTCGAGGATCTTTATGGAGTTCGTGGATGAAATTGACGCATCACTGCGCGAGCGCGTCCTCGACGAATTTCGCGTGGTGGATCGATTCGAAGATTTTCGACGTCAAAACCCGAAGACCAAGTGGAACTCCGGGCGAATGCTCCTCGAAGTAACCCAGGAGAGTATTCACGCCTACCCTACCTCAATCGGGGCCATGCTCTTCATGCATCGCACTCCGCAATTTGGCTTCACGCAGGGAGAACAAGAACTGCTGGAGCTGGCCTTGGAAGGTGCGGATGATACGGCGATGGCCAAGTCTCTATTTGTGGGCGTACCGGCGATCAAGCGCCGCTGGGCGACGATTTTTGAGCGCGTTGGCAGAATCCGGCCGGATCTTTGCCCTTTGGACGCAGAAGGCACAAGGGGAGTACAAAAACGCCAGCGTGTACTTACGTACGTCCGGAGCCATCCCGAGGAGCTTCGGCCATTCGATGCTAAACAACTTAAAGTATAGAAATCGGGCAGCCTTGACGAGATATGTTCCAAACCGGGGAACCGGGGACAGACCGGACGTTTTCTGATCTTGCACGCCGAGTCTCACAAGTGTGGTAGGCCCGTGGGGACTCGAACCCCAGACCTCTACCGTGTCAAGGTAGCGCTCTAACCAACTGAGCTACGGGCCTAGCGTTGCAGAATAAATTCGTTCGTACGCTTCGATAGTATAGCAGCCCTGGGTCGGCGCACAATTTGGCGCGCAGCGTGTAGAAACCTGAAGTCGTAATGGCCACGATGCTTGGCACCGCACTTCCGCGCGGATAATCATGGTTTACAGGGGAAACACCGAAACCTTCGCTAGCGAACGTAGGCTTTTATCGTGGCGCATTCGGTGCCCTGCGCCTCGCCGTGCGGACGAATTGTGAAATGGCCGACGGCGGCGGGAACGATCATTGTTTCGGCATAATGAAGTATGAAGGGTTCGAACGCTGCGCCAGGGCTTTCAACGATCACTTCCTCGCCCTGCACCAGATTGAGGACGTTAACGCCGCCGGCTGTGTCGTGGGGCACTTTTTCGCGGAACCAGTGGCGACGGGTTTCGATGAATTCCAATTCATGCAAGCCGGTGCGTTCTTCGCGCCAGCCGGGGCCGCTGGCGAGAGGCTCGACGCGATGAATCAGATTCTCGCGGACCCAGTCAGTTGTTCGGCTCCAATCGATGTTCGCGATTCCGTGATCCAGATGAATCGGCCGTGGCTTGCCATCGAGCCCCGGGCGGCCCCAGTCCCACAGCTTAAATGTGAAAATGTAGGGAGTGGCGCTGATCTCCAGCACCATGCTATTTCGACCGGAGCAGTGAATCGTTCCGGCGGGAATCAAGAAGTGATCGTGCTTCTTGGCGGGCCAACGGTTGACATATTTGTCCGCCGGGAAAGCAAAGTCGCCGGCTTGGGCGGAACGAAGATCGTGCACCATTTCGTAGCGCGAGATCCCCTGTTTTAATCCAAGGAAGACCGCTCCGTCATCTGCAGCGTCAAGGAGGTAATAGCTTTCATCCTGGGTGTAGGAAATACCGAAGTGTTCCCTAATGTATCGCGTCGTGGGATGCACCTGAAGGGAAAGATTTCCGCCACCCATGGTGTCAAGGAAATCGAAGCGTATGGGAAATTCGGCGCCGAAGCGAGCGTAGACGGAGTCGCCTAGAAGTTCGCGCGGATGCCGGAACACCAGATCGATCGCAGGAATCGCGACGCGGTGGGAACCGAAACCAAGCAGCAGACTATTTTCTTCCGGGACGCAATCGAAACACCAGGCGTAGTTGGGCACGTTGCGGGGCAAATCGCAAACCTCTTCCATCCAGTGGCCACCCCAAGGACCGGGGTCGAAATAGGGCACGACTCGAAAGGGGCGTCGGGCCGCGAGCGCGAGAGCCGAACGAAACGCCTCGCCGGAAATCATCCGGGGCGTTTGGCGTTCACTCGTGTCCAACAGGAAATCGAGCTTGTCGAGCAATCCTTTTTTCCAGCGATCCGCGACACGCCAATCGACGAAGAATCCTCTTTTGTATTTCGCGGCCGGGGATTCGGAGATGTTCGCGACGCCCCAATTCCCGATTTCGCCGCGACGCTGCCGAAGCTCGATCTCCCAGCGACCTAAGTCCGCATAAATCAGCAGATCGTGCTGTGGCGCGACGAATGCAGCTCCTGTGCCAAGAATAAGTACCGTGCCGGGCGCGTGTTCGATGGCGGTCCGGGCGCTCGAAAGTTTGGAGGCATCGAAGAAATCAGGAAGATTGAGAGAGGTCAAGCGCCCAAAGACGGGATCGTCGTGGTCTAGAAATGGCTGGGTCAAGCGCTCGATTTCAGAAGATGCCTTGAGTGAGTTTTCAGCGCGAATAATAATCGCCGGACGGAGAGCCGCCTTGAGCGCGCACTCGATGTCCTCTAGAAAAACTCCTGGATAACACTCGACGCAAACCACGCGACGCGACGCGCCAATGACCGCTTGCAAACGCGCGGCGATCTCGGTCCATCCGGCCGCGCATTCCCGTTCATCCGCCGATGCCTGCACGAACGGACGCTTATCGTAATTTGACCGGCGCGACGTCAACGCGGTTCCGACAGCAGAGGTATCGCTCCGAGAAGTCCCGCGCTTGTTCCGAGCTTCGCCGGCCGGACCTCCACTTTGCCCCAAGGCGTCCATGCGTGGCGCGAGACGTGCTGCTGCACGAAGGGCACGACAATCTCGGCGCTATTCATGACCCCGCCGCCGATGATCAGTATTTCGGGGTCGAACGAATGAATCAAGCCGACGGCGTCAGCCGCCCAAACCTGAAGACACCGTGTTTGCACTTCCTGGGCAACGCGGTCGCCCGCGGCTGCTGCGCTGAAAAGCACTTCGAAATCCATATGTCCGTTCTTGGAGAGCGCACTCTGATTGAATCCGGGCCATTCTCTAATAATTTCAGGGAGCGACCAGCCGGCCGCTTCGGCTTCAGCGCAACCGAGATTTCCGCAGGTGCAGGGCCGGCCCTGAATCTGCACGGGAATGTGTCCGCCCAAACAGCCGGCCTGCGAATGCTTGCCGCGCAGCAAGCGTCCAGAGATCATGGCGGCGCCGCCAATGCCGGTTCCTAACGTCATTGTTACGATGTCGGAGAATCCTTGGGCAGCGCCAGCATACCACTCGCCAAGCAGCGCCATTCGAGCGTCGTTCTCGATGCGAAGCGGCAAACCGAAAGCTTGATCGCTCCAGGCTAAAATGTCGATCGAGGGCGCGTCGTCGTACTTCAGATTCGTCGAAAGCAACCGGCCGGACCTGAAGTCCACCAAACCGCAAAACCCGAAAGCGAGTCCAACGCAATCGCGCGTGGAAATCCCCGTAGTCCGCAGCAGAGTTTTCAACGTGCTCTCCAGGCGGGGAAGAAGTATGCGGAGGCCCTGTTCTGGGTCAGCGTGCAGAGTTTCTTGTGCGATGATCGTCTTGTCTTCCACGATCGCGCAGTTCGCGTGCGTTCCTCCCAGATCGATTGCCAGCGCCCTTTTTTCGGAGAAGATCATGGCCGGGCCGACTTTCGAGCCGAACCGCTTCTCCGGCCACAATCGAGGCCGATACACTTTGCGGCATGCGGCAGCGCTTCCGAGGTCACAGGAGCCTCGGTCGAATTCACGTCCTGCCCGGTGTGACTGCGCCAGCCGCCGAGACTGCGGTCCGCCAGCCCCGGCACGTTGAAGAGCGCAGAATTGTTCGGGGCGTACCAATCGTTGTGGTTGGAGAGCAGCGTAGTTGTGAACGGGCTAATCGTACTCAAGGAGGTCCCAATCAGACTCGAGCCGGAGGCAGTGTCAGGTCCCGCGGCAATATTGACGCCATCGAGCACCCAGTTTTGGGTCACAAGATGGTACTCAAGGCCCGGCGTCTGCCAGTTGGAAGTTTCGCGGGCGGTCGGGCTGCCACCGACGAAGAGCGCGTCGCCGCCGTTGTCAAAGACGGTGCTTTGACGAACCGTGATGCCGGTGGAATTGGCGGCTTGCAACCCGTGGCCCATATTCTTGTAGAAGACGCTCCGATAAACAAACGCGGGGCCCTGGGTGGCCTCGAAAAATAGTCCATTCGTCGCGTTTTCGTTGAATGAGTCGCCGGTCATGCAGAGCTTTGCATTGTCGGTGTCAAACCAAAGACCACCGGCAAGGTTGTGGCCGAAAGAAGAGTTGTCCACTTCCATCAAATGCGCCTTGACGACTTTCATCCCGTCGGCATCCCAGCCTTCGAGGCCGCCCTGAGCGCCTCTCCAGTTGTTGTAGGTCACAGCGTTGCCGGTGAAAAGTAAATTCAGCGGGCGATAAATCTCTACGCCGTTTTCACCGTTCCAACTGAACGTAGAGTTCCGAACTGTGGCGTTGAAATTCGCGGAGAGATCAAGTCCCTGCCAGTTGTTAAAACGAGCCGTCACAGCATCCAGCAGGATGTTGGCGCCCCGACTGTTCGCGTCGTCGCCGGAAATGTGGATCGCGGCGAAGCCGGAAATGTTGGCGCCGTTGTTGTCATGCTGAAAAACCAGACCCTTTAACTCCAGGTTTTGCGCGCCAGCCGGAGAGGTCGTAAACAGGTTGCTGCGCACTGCGATTTCCACGTCGGCAGCGGACATGTCGGTGCCGGGAGGCGGGAAGACCGAAATCACGCGAGATTTCCCGGTGAGTGTTGGGCAAAGGTCTCCGGGATTTGGATCGCTCTGCGCGTCAACAACAAAGAAAGTTCCAGCCTGTGTCAGCGGGCCTTGCAGAACCTGCACGAGTTGGATGCCATTTATGAACACCATCTCGCGGCGCAGCCCCAGACATTTCAGCGCAGGCCCGCCCGCGGGCGTAAACGGCTGCGCCGCGTATCCCCAGGAGTATGGCCACGGCAGGGAATATGTGCGGTCGCCGTTGGGCACCCAGCCCGACCACTGATCCGCGCCATCGACGATCGCGGTTCCGGTTTGGGCGGCTTCAATCACAATCGTGCTCGAGCTGCCCTCCCCAAATTGGCTGGGCAAGGAAAGCGCCTCGCGATATGTGCCCGGGTTCACAATAATCTCGACGACGTCGTGGCCGATAGCTTGGCTAAGTGCTTGCGTGATGGTCATGCACGGACGCGCGCGATCGCCACAACGGATCGAATCCGAGCCATTGGCTCGATCCGCGTAAATTGCCGTCGCCCCGGCATGGTTGATCCTGGCTCCCGTTGAAGGGGTGGCGCACTGCTGTCCGAAAATCCCACCTTGCATTAGAACACCGCCCACCAGGACACGAACTGCAACCCAGATACATCGTCGCATGCCAGCTCTTTCCTCGTTTCGCTGCTCGATCGACTTGAGAGCGCCGGAGTCCGGCGATCGCCATTCGGGGGGCAGATCGCCGGCTCCGGCCCGGGCGCGCTCTGTCGCGCCGCGTCCGGATGGCTCCGTTCGGCCGTCGGACTCAAAAACTCAGGACCAGTCCGAACTGGACTTGCCGAGCGGGATTGTTGTTGGGGTTGGAATAAGCCAAGGCCGTGATGGTACCCGTGGCTGCCGAGCCAAACGTGGCGTTGGGCTGCGCAAAATTCGGGTGGTTGAAAATATTGAAGAAATCCGCGCGAAACTGCAAATGCGTGCGGTCGCCGGAACCGATTGGAATGTGAAATTGTTTGGCCACCGAGAAATCCAAATCCCAAAATCCCGGTCCCCGGACCATATCTTTGCTCGAATCACCAAACACGGGCGTGGTCGTCGACGACGGCGTATACGGATTCGAAAATGCGCCCACATTGAACCATTCGGCGATCGTCGGATTCGCCAGGGTTGGATTGCCGGAGACGTTCGCAAACTCACTGCCAGTGAGCGCCGGATTCACAGCGGTGCCGCCTGCGAGAACCGTGAATGGAAATCCGGTATTGGCCGAAAACGCTTCGGACATCGTCCACCCGCCCAAGAACCCGTCAGCGACGCCACCCTGAGTCATGTGAGCGCGGCCCACGCCAAAGGGAAGATCGTAAACGCCCGAGATGACCACGCGATGCGTCTGATCGAACTGCGAAGGCGAGTAGGTTGCTCTCGGGGTATCCGCATCTTGGTATTCGCACCCGCTTGTCGTGGTCAGATCCAATGAGCAATTGTCCATCGACTTCGAGTAGGTGTAGTTCGCGAGCACGGTAAGACCTGAGGAGAATCGGCGCGTCAGAGACAACTGAAGCGCGTTGTAGTTTGAAAACGCGTCGTTGAAGTACGTGGTGATCGTCTGGTATTGCGGAAACGGACGGAACGATTGTAGTGCGCCGGGAGCGAAATCGGCCTCCGGTACCTGGTTGGAATCTCGCGGATCCAATAGATGGGTCCCCTTGCTTCCGACGTACGCGACTTCTGCTACCCACGCCGTGCCGAACTGTTTCTGGATTCCGAGCTGCCATTCCTGCATGTACGGTTGGTGCGCGGTCGGCGGAAAGTAGCTGATGGATTGTCCGTTCGAGATCGCCGGGGTGCGATTCGCCGCGGTTGGAGTGGTGTATGCCGGCGCTCCCGTATCAAGCTCCATGAATGGCATTGGGTTCGATGGATTCGCCACGACCTGCGAGTACGAGATTGCGTATCCGGGAGGCGTGGAACTGAAATTCTGCTGCGCGCTGATCGGCACGTAGTAGATGCCATAGGCCGCCCGCGCGACCCAGGACGGTTTCGGGTTCCACGCGATGCCGATGCGCGGCGCGAAAAGTCCGAAATGATTGTTCTGAAGGAGATTGTCGCTCGGCGTGGCATACAGGATCGCGCCGGGAGTGTTGGTCACAGGATTGGCGAGCGTCGGATCAAAGTTGGAAAGGCGGTTGAATGGTTCGCTGAAGCCACCTTCACCTTGATAACGCAGACCGACGTTCACAGTAACGGTACGCGAGATGTGATAGTCATCTTGGCCGAAAAACGCGAACGCGGTGCGACGCGCGCCGATCGTGTTTGGCTGCGCGCTAAGAGAGTAGGCGGATGGCAACCCCAACTCGAAGTCGGCAAGTCCAAGGCCGGTGAAGTCGCCGTTGAAGGTAAACGTGCCGGAGCTCAACGACGCCAGCACGTCATAATCGTACTTGTCCAATTCTCCCCCGAATTTCAGTGTGTGTTTTCCGCGCACCCACGTGACCGAATCTCCGGCCGTATAGACGTTTTGAGCTCCCCCGGAATGTTGGCCCGGACCGATCGAGGTTGGAACTGCCCCGGTAATGCTGAACAGCGGAAAGAAATTCTCCGGAACTCCTGTGAGCCCCAACGTCGACGGGAAGTTCATATTCTCATTGGGAGTGAGCTGATAGAAATATTGGCGCGTGAAATTAAAGCGAGCCTCATTGATTGTCGTTGGGTTGAGCGTCCAATGGTCGGTGAGAGTCCATTGCTGACTGTGAGACGTCTGGATACCGCAGCGCTCCGTGCCGTTGTAGCAGGCAGGCGGCGGGATCGCACCGGTGTGGTCGTTCGTAAGCAGGTAGACGTGGCCGGCGCCGGTAAGCACGTTGTTGGTCGTGAAGTGATAATCCACGCGGCCGTCATAGATTGGAGTTTTGAGATCCTGGCGGCCATTGTTGATGTAATTGTTCGTGTTACCCGTCCCGGGCAACGGCAACGGCCAGTAAGTGAGGACGGCTGCGGCTACCTTGTCGATCGTGGGTATCGTGTCGTTTGCGTACGGCAAGCCGGTCGATGGATTCTTGATCGTCGCAACACCCGTAAAATTTCCGTCTCGCTCGGCCATTGTTGGCACCGTGTCGATCGACGTGGTGGTGGAAGGGTTTATCGTGTCTTGAAAACTGAAGAAGAAGAAAAGCTTGTTCTTCAGGATCGGTCCGCCGATCGTGCCTCCCGGTTGGTTGTAAAGCAGCGGCGTCCGGCTCTTGGAAAAGAAATTTCGAGCGTTCAGCACGGTGTTTTGAAAATATTCAAAGAGCGAACCGTGGAAGTCGTTCCCACCGCCCTTCGTAATAATATTCAAGACCGAGGTTCCGGTTCCGTATTCCGCGTCGAAGTTGTCTTCGAGCACATTGAATTCGCTGACAGCGCTTAAGGCCGGAACTAATGTCACGAAATTGTCGCTGTCCGGGAGGACGCCCGAGCCCCCATTGACGCTCGCAACCATGCCGAAGGATCGACTGCCGTTGACGCTGCGGCGGCCCGGGTCAACGCCTTGCACGTTGCTCTGCGCCGTTGACGTTCCCGGTGCCAGGAGCGCAAAGTAAGAGGGATCGCGGCCGACCGTGGGCAGCGCTCCAATCATCTCGGTGTTGAAATTCGTTCCTCTTTGTGAATCCTCTGTGTTCAGCAGCGGCGCGTTGGCCGTAACCGTCACAGTCTGCGTCGAGGCTCCGATCTTCAATTGGCCGTCGACGCGCGCGGTCTGGTCTAGCTGAATATCTATGCCCTGCCGCAAGAGCGTCTCAAATCCCGACGCTTGAAACTGGACGGAATACGGGCCTGGGTCGAGATAGGGCGCGTCGAAATCGCCGTCCCGATTGGATTTCACATCGACGCTCGCGCCGGTCTTGGTGTTTGTAATCGTCACGGTCGCGTTGGGCACGGTGGCTCCCGCCGGATCCGTCACAGTGCCGACGATCTCCGCCGTGCTTCGATTCTGCGCTCTGGCAATGCCCAACGGCATAATCAGGCCAACCAAGAACAGGCCTCCGATCCATGTGGACCAGTGCTTCGCTGTCGCTTTCATTTGTTGCCTCCTTATGGAGTTCTTCGAATTTCCGCCGACACACCCCGGGTGTGCCGACTTCGGGCTACTTCTCGCGTTCAGGAGCAAATGCCGGAAGAGCCGGAGTTGCGCTGATCAATGCCGCCGTATCCGGGCTGTATCGATAATCTTCTGGGGGATTGGAATTGACCCAGACCTGCAATTCACCAAGTTCGGTGTTGTCCAGAGCACGAACGTGGGCGTCGGCGGCGCCGTCGCAATGAACGGTCACACCCGCGGCGAATCCGATTCTTGAAGCGCTCTCTGCCGGGCTCAACCGGCATGCCGCTGGCTTCGTTCCCGGCCGCTCGATCAGCAACGTGCCGTCGTGTTCGACGGTTGTCCGGTAAACTTCTTGTCCCAGGTAATCCATCGCCGGAAACGGAGTCCCGTCCGGCACCGTCGTTTTGCCGATGTCTGGAAGGCCATCTACGGTAACAACGGTGCCGCGCAGCAATCCGGCGCTTGTCAGATAGAGGTGAGGCGCTTGAGAGCCCGCAAAATGCGGCCAGCGAAGAATAATATGAATATGCGGGGGAGAATCCTCGTGCCCCAGGGGATAATTCGTATCAAACCCCATCAGGTGAATTGTTCCAAGTCCCTGGGAATAAACTTCCTGGTCGAGTCCCAGAAAACGGATCGCTTCCCGCAGGCCGAACTCGAGATTCAGGGCCGCTTGGCGTTCCGTGCCAGGCCAAGGACCCTTCGCATACGGGCCGGCTCTGCGATCTTTATAGGCGTGCTCGATTCTCACCGTGAGGCCGGGCCATTCGAGCATCGTTTGGAGTTCGAGAGTCGATGATCGCTCGCGCGGATTGACCGGCAATTCAAAATCTATGAAATTGCCGTGCTGCGAAAACGGAATTGAATCCTTTTCGACGATCACGGCGCGAACGGCAACGCCGCCGGGGTCCACTCGTATGCCCGAAATCGATTTTTCGGATGTGGGGACGCGTAGATAAAAGAACACCTCCCACGCGTTCTGACCCTCATAGAAAGGTCCGTGCAGCACACTGCATTGCGGACAATCCGCCGGCACGTCAATCGTCGCGTGGGTTGCGGGCGCGCCGCGCTGGGACTTCATGAGCTTTATGCCGACGATGGTTGTATCGGGGTTCGCGTTCTGCGCGAAAAGCTCCTGAGAACAACACATCGAGCAAGTCGCAACGGACAGACAAACCCACAATCCGATGGAGATGACAAACCTTCGCTGATTTTCTTTCGGCATCAGACTCATATGCGTGGATTCCTCGCGCCAGCGCGGAAGTCAATGTCGCAGTCATTTGGCAGCGTCGGCGGGCACAATAGGACCGATCCTGGAGGTTGTCAAGACTTATTTAACGCCGTTATAGAAGTTTCACTGGAATGTAACATGTGGGCAATGTGCGGGTGGAACGATGAAGCGTGTGGCTCAATTATTAGTTTGCCGCGGGTCTGAGAGGGGCTCGCAGAAGGGCGAATCCGCTGCGTACGGATAACTCCGCTCGCGTCACGGCCAAACCGCGGCGGAAACGGAACTTCATCAATGGCGTGAGATTATCGCCACAAAGCGATCCAATTTAGCGGACCACGGGTCGCGGCTCTAAGTGTGTCTTGTACCGCGCAGAACGTTCAGCAAGGCCAGCGGGATGGCGCCGAAAAGCGTAGGTCGTTCCACGCTCGCGGGACGCATGACGGGAATCGATACGCCGGGAATAAAATAGCGGCTGTGCATAGCCGCCTTCAGGAGCGGCTCGATGAGCGGCCACGCCGCGGTGATTTCTCCCCCGATGACGATAGCTTCCGGCGCAAGCCCCTGCGCGAGTCCTCGGATGCCTTTGCCGAGCATCTCGGCCGTGTAGAGCAGTTCGCGTCGGGCGTCCGGATCACCAACCTGCGCGAGCCCCACCAGGTCTTGCATGGATCGGACTTCATGGCTGCGCGCGGGCTTGGCTTTTCGGAATCGGGCGAGCGTGGCTTCGTCGGAAGCAATGGCCTCCCAACAGCCCACATTGCCACAGGAGCAGCGCGGTCCACGGGGGTCCATGTGCATGTGACCGAATCCACCGATCCCGAAGCGCGTGCCGAGATACAACTCGTCGCCAAGCACCAGGCCAGTACCGATGCCCTCGACGACCAGCACGAACAAAATGCTTTGGTTCCCCGAAGCTGGAAGCGGGCCGTACCAGAGCTCCGCAAGCGCCGCCGCATTCGCGTCGTTTTCGACGTAGACCGGCAAATGTAGCTTCTTTTCTAGGATTTGCCGGATAGGTACGTCTTCCCAACCCAGTTTCGGAGACAGTATTAGGCGCCCCTCCGGATGGTTTATCAATCCGGGGATCGCGACTCCAATGGCGGCGAACCTTGCATGTGGATATACCGTCTCGAGATGAGCGTGAATTTCTTTTGCGAGATCCTGGAGAAATGTTGTCGCGTTCTTTTCCGTAGGTTTCACGCGCTGACTGAGCACTCGACCGTTAAAGTCACTGATTGCGTAGGCCGTCTGCCGGACGCCGATGCTTAACGCGACGGCGTAAGCTTTCTCCGCATTCATCTGAATGTATTTTGCGCGCCGGCCGCCGCTGGATGGCGCCGCTTCGCCTTCGGAAAGAAAGCCGGCGGCGAGAAGGCGATTGACGACGATCGAGACGGTGCCCGGCCCCAATCCTGTCGCGCGAGCCAGTTCGATTCGGGAAATGGGCTGGCGATTGCGAATCAAATGCAACATGCGGCCTTCGTTCGTATTGCGAAGGTCTTCGACGCCCAGCATTTTTAGTTTGTTGGAAAAGGCGGCTCTCATCAGAATGGCACACAGTATAGCTCCGAAGAAGCGTCGGGTTCGCATAATTCCAAATCTTGCCACGGAGTGTTCGGCAAAACGACGGCGACGGTACTTCTGCAACGCCTCGAAGTAAGTTAATAAAACATTGACACGGATCGAAGAGGTTCCTATGATCCGCTCGATTAGCGATCTCTTGACCCTTCCATGCCGATCGCCGCATTGACGGTGCAAGGACGACTGCATGCCTTCTGACAAACACGCGTGTCTGCGTCGCGCCTCCAGCAGATGTCATTCCCGATGGCTCACCAAGCTCGCCGTTCTGGCGGGATTTGCGGCGATGACCTCTCCGATGGGATTCGCGCAAGATCCATCGCCGATCAAGGAAATCTTGCTCGTACACTTCGCTCACACGGATTTTGGATACACCGATCAGCCCGAAGTCGTGCGCGAATTGCATCGCCACTACGTCGACATCGCCTTAGATGCGGCGTGGGCGACACGGCAAAGACCCGAGGGGGAGCGCTTCTGCTGGACAATTGAATCCCAATACACCTTTGCAGATTGGTGGAAAACGGCCACGCCCAGCCGTCGCGCCGAATTCGTCGCAATGTTTCGCGCCGGACAACTCGACGTTTCAGCGCTGGCCGTTGACGCCACGCCGTATATGGATAGCCAGGAATGGCGGTTAATGACTCACTGGGTTCCGGACGATATCTGGAATCGGCTGGGCATCGAATCCGGCATGCAGGACGACGTAAACGGCCTGCCTCGCGCTGGCGCGATTTCGCTGCTCAACCACGGTATCGTGCGCTTATGGACCGGCATAAACGTTGATCTCGGTGGCGCCCCTCAAAAAACTCCATCCGCTTTCTGGTGGAAAATGCCGGATCAGCGGCGCCTATTCGTTTGGCTGGGTGTCCCGTACTCCGAGGGCTATCACTTCTTCGCGCCTCACAATTGGCGGCACGGCCCGCTACCCGCAGCTGCCGATCCGCTTTACCGGCCGCCCGCGCCGGAAGAAATCTTCAAGACCGATGCGCCTTCTCTGCAAGCCGAACATGAGCGCTTGATGCAGCAGCTTCAGCCGTACGTGGCGGGCGGCTACCGCTATCCGGTTTTCGTGCTGCCGTTCACGAATCAATGGCGTATCGACAACGATCCGCCGTATCCCTCGATTGTCGATTTCGTCGCGGCGTGGAATCGTGCTGGGCTGAGTCCGCGGATTCGTCTTGTCACGGTTACGACAGCGTTGCAGCAAATGGAAAAGATCGCGGGGTCGGATAGTCCGGAATTCACGGGCGAGTTTCCAGATTGGTGGGCCAACGGCACGATGTCGGCGCCGCAAGCTGTTTCCGCCTCGCGATTGGCCAAGAACTACCTTGCTGAAGCCGCCTCCCCGGTGTTCGGTCCTTCGAGCGCTTCGTTTCTCGGCGAAGTGGACGGCGTGAATCGAGACCTGGTGCTTTTCGACGAGCACACATTCGGTTCGGGATCAAGCGTGGCTTTTCCTTATGCCCTGGCGACGCTGGGACAATTCGCGGAAAAAAGCCTGCTTGCTTATGCGCCGATGGCTCAAGCGCAGTGGCTGCTGGGGAAACGAGCGCGCACTGCATTTGACGAAAAAGGCGAGGGATTCTTCGAGATCAACGCGACTCCGGCGCCGTGGTCGGGTTGGGCGAAATTCAACGTGTCCGCTTTGCGGGAAAATGATCTCGCGGCGGTGGACCCGGAGACCGGTTCCTGTTCTCCCCTCGAATTCACAAACGGCCTCAAGAGTTTCACGGCGCCTCTCAATGCCAGCGAGATTACACCCCAGAATTCCTCGATGGTGTTCGCCGACAATCTGCCTGGGCAAGCAGTCGCGGTTTGGGTGGATTCGCTTCCCGCGAATTCAACTAGACATCTTCTGCTCTCACCGAAGCCGTGTACTGCCACAACTGCCGCAGCCAGCGAAAATCCCAAAATTGAAGTGAATGATCAAGGCTGGCCGGTTGCAATAACTTGGCCTGGGATGCCGGCCTCTCTGATCGCTTCCGGATTCGGCGATCTCGTTGCCGTCACGGTCGCGGGCTTCGCGCCCCGGGCGAAAATTCATGAAATCTCCGATATGACGGATCCCGCAGAGCGACAGACTGCTCGCGCGAAATTCCTGACCGAAACCGCAGCGTCGGAATCCGGCGCGGCGGTTCGCACTGAAAATCCCCACACGGTGGTGTACACGCAGTCGCTTTCCGAGCCGTCGCTGGGCTGGGTCACGCGTCGTCTGGAGATCTGGCGCGATGAACCCCGCGTGCGGGTTGAGCTTAAGCTCTTCCGCCTGTCTTCGGATCTTCCGGAGGCGATCTTCGCGTCGTTTCCGCTTCCGGTCGCAGACGCTGCTCCGAAGACGAGCAACGCCGGAATGCCCTTTTTCCCCTACACCGATCAGATTCCGGGCAGTTGTCGCGACTACTTCGCGATCGACGGCTGGGTACACTACGCCAGCCCCGAAGGACATTGGGTGTGGGTAAGCCGCGACGCGCCTTTGATCACATTTGGCGAGACGAACGTACTGGCAAGACGAACTGACGCGCCCAGCCACACGAATCGAATTCTCGCGATGTTGTTCAATAATTTTTGGTACACGAACTTTGTGGCGGACAGCATGGGGGAAATGGACTATCAGTTCGACCTCGTTTGGAGAAAGGATTTTCCCTCGACGTTCACCGAAGGAAATCTTGCGGCCACCTTGTCGAGCGATCCGGTTCTACTCATCAATCCCAAAGGGCGGACGGACAAACTTTACCTTAAGTGGCTTTTTCAGCCTTGAGCACTCGCAGGTCATGGATTTAAAAGTGTGCGCGTCGCCGAATCCTCAATTTCAGAGCTTCTAATGGACATACTTCGGTGGTGCTGAACCGGTACGTTCTCAGGAGCACGCTCGTCGGAGCGCTCGGCGGCCTGCTTTTCGGTTTCGACACCGCGGTGATTTCCGGGACGACCTCTGCGCTTGCTCACGCGTATCACCTCACACCCGCGCAATTGGGATTTACCGTTTCCATCGCTCTTTGGGGGACCGTGATTGGCTCGATTGGCGCTGGCTCGTTCGGGCAACGACACGGCTCGCGCGAAATGCTTCGATGGATGGCCATCTTTTATCTCGTTTCGTCTTTGGGGTGCGCGTTTGCGTGGAGTTGGCATGCGTTTCTAGCTGCGCGATTTCTCGGCGGCCTGGGCATTGGCGGCTCCTCGGTCTTGGGCCCCGTGTATATCGCGGAGCTCGCGCCCGCACACTTGCGCGGACGGCTCGTCGGCACCTTTCAGATCAACATCGTGGTTGGAATACTGCTGGCCTATTTTTCCAACTACTTGATCAGTCTCGCGCATCTCGGGAGTGTCGAGTGGCGATGGCAATTGGGCGTGGCGGCATTACCTTCCCTGCTGTTTTTTCTTCTATTGTTCAGCATCCCGCGTAGCTCGCGATGGCTCGCTACCCAGGGCCGCGTGGCGGAAGCGCTCGCCGTGCTTGAACTCATGGGCTCGCCCGACGCTGGCGAGGAGCTGGCACAAATTCGCGAATCGATCGAGATGGAACGCGCGAGCCGAAGCGAGCCTCTTTTCCGCCGTGTTGCCGGAAGATTGAAGTACGGCACGCCGATCTTCCTGGCCATCGCCATCGGCGTCCTCAATCAATTGAGCGGGATCAACGCGATCCTGTATTACCTGAACGACATTTTTGCGGCCGCCGGTTTCAGCCGCGTCTCCAGCAGCTTGCAGGCGGTGGCCGTGGGCGCGATGAATTTATTCGCCACGCTTTTTGCCATGACACTGATTGATCGCGTCGGCCGCAAGCGCCTTCTGCTCGTCGGGTCAGTCGGCACGGCCGCATGCCTCGGCGGGGTCTCGGCTGTATTCTTCACGCACCGCCACGCGCAATTCTTGGTGTGGCTGCTGGTGACTTACATCGCTTTTTTCGCCGTATCGCAAGGCGCCGTGATCTGGGTTTACATCAGCGAGATTTTCCCGACACGCGTGCGCGGAAAAGGGCAAAGCCTTGGCTGCAGCACGCTTTGGGTAATGAATGCGCTTCTTGCGCTGGGATTCCCCGTTGTTGCCCAGCGCTCCGGCGCATACCCATTTGTGTTTTTTGCCGCGATGATGGTGGTGCAATTCTTCGTGGTGCTGTTCTTGTTCCCCGAGACCAAGCAAGCTTCGCTCGAACAGTTGCAGGAGCGCATGGGGATTGCGTGAAAACGTGACCTACTGATTGGCGGGAGCCGCCGGGGTGGCGGCAGGCGCGGCAGCCTGCGAGGCAGAGCGTCCGGCGCGCACATCTTGTTCAGTCGGCAATTGCGAGGCGTCCCATCCGCCGCCGAGCGCTTCGATCAGCTGAACGCTGTCGGTCATTTGCTCCATGCGAAGATCGAGCGCCGTGCGTTCGTTACCGAGCAGCGTGGTCTGCGCGGTGATTACGTTGAGATAGGGATCGACGCCGACTTTGTAGCGGTCCGTCGCCAGCGCCAGATTCGCGCGCGCTGAATCGACCGCGGCGTCTTCCTTCTGCAATTCGCCGACGAGAATGCGCAGCGCGGCGAGATTGTCTTCGACCTGCACGAAACCCGAGAGCACCGTCTGCCGATAGACCGCGATCGTCTGGTCGTAGGAAGCCTGCGCCTGTTGCAGGGCTCCTCTTCGGGCCCCGGCGTCGAACAGAGTTTCGGCGAGCCCGGGACCGATCGACCAGAAGCGGCTGGGCCATGTGAACCAAGTCGCGGCAGACACGCTTTCAAATCCGCCGGCCGCGCTGAGCGTCACCGTTGGGTAATACGCGGCCTTGGCCACGCCGATTTCGGCGTTGGCTTGGGCCATGCTGCGCTCGGCCGCGGCGACGTCCGGACGGCGCTCGAGAAGTTCCGACGGCATTGCGGCGGGAATTGCCGGCGGACTTGCCTCAAGCACTTGCGCCGGCAATGAAAATTCGGCGGGCGGCTTGCCCACCAGCAGCGCGATGGCGTGTTCGTACTGAGCGCGCAGAATACCGATGTCCGCGGCTTGCGCTTGCACGGTCTCCAGTTGCGTTTCGGCTTGCTTCACGTCCTCGTTCGAGCTGAGGCCGGCGTCGAAACGTTCCTTCTCAATGTCGTACGAATCCTGGTAGGCCTTCACGGTATCGTTAAGAAGCGCCTGCTGCGCGTCTTGCGTGCGGATCGAGAAGTAATCCACGGCGACTTCCGCTTGCGCCGTCAGGCGGACACTTTCCAGGTCAGCAGCGGAGGCTTGAAAGGCAAACACGCTGGCCTTCACGCCGTTCCGGATGCGCCCCCATAGATCCAAAGTCCACGAGGCATCGAACGGCAACTCATATTCGGCGAATGTACCGCTCTCGAAAAGATTGCTGGAGCTGCTGGTTCCCCCGCTACCGGAACTGCTTGGCGCGCCAACCACGAAGGGTTGGTGCGTGTAGGTGATCGAAGGTTGCGTGGCCGCGCTCGGAAATAATTGCGCTCGCGCCTGCTTCACCAGGGCGCGCGCGGAAAGAAAATTCGCGGCGGCCGCGGCGATGTTCTGGTTCGAGACGTTCACCTGCTCCTCGAGCGCGTTCAATTGCGGATCGCCGAAAGTTTCCCACCATTTGCCGCGCGCCGCCGCGTCCTGCGGCTGCGCAACTTTCCAGTCTCCCGCTTCCTTGTAAGCCGGCGGAGTTTCGACCGGCGCTTTCTGATATTTCGGGCCGACGTTGCAGCCGCTCAGGCAGACAAACGCGCAAGCGATGGAAATAGCGCGCGCGGATGATCGCCGAGTTGAATTCATGGCCCTAATCATTGGAGCCGTGCCCACCGGCAAGGCCAGGCTCTTGCGCGGGTTGCGAAGCACGAACGCGGGTCGAGCGGAAGAAATTCGTGCGGTCCAGCACCTTCTCTTGAAATTCTTCGAGGTACAGATAAATGGCCGGCGTCACGTAGAGCGTGATGAACTGGGAAACGATCAATCCCCCGGCGACCACAAGGCCGAGCGGGCGGCGCGAAGCGCCGTCGGCGCCGAAGCCCGCCGCGATCGGAGCTACGCCCATGAGCGCCGCGAGCGTGGTCATCATGATGGGCCGGAATCGTTCCATGCTGGCTTCGTGAATCGCCTGATCGTCGGCGATGCCCTGCGCCACGCGCTGCTGCGCGAAGTCCACGATCAGGATTCCGTTTTTCTTCACGATGCCCATGAGCATGAACATGCCGATGAAGGCGTAGAGCGACGCTTCGGCGTTGAAAATCCACAGCGTCAGTAAGCCGCCGACCAGCGCCACCGGCAGCGACGACAGCACCGTGATCGGATGCAAGTAATTCTCATAGAGAATCGCCAGAATTACGTACATCACGAACACGGCCAGGAACATCAGGATCGTCAGGTCGCGCACGGTATTCTGAAACGTCAGCGCCTCGCCTTGCAGCGAGCCGCGCACGCCTGGGGGCAAGGTCTGCTTGGCGGTATCCTCGACGTACTGCGTGGCTTGGCCGATGGTGTATCCGGGCTTCAAATTGAAAAATAGAGTTACCGCCGGAAACTGATCGATGTGATTTACGGCTTGCGGGCCCAGCGAAGTGTGCCAGGAGGTCACGGCGCTCAGCGGAATCAAGCGCTGCCCGTCGTCGCTTTTGATGTAGAGCAGTTGCAGATTCTGCGGGTCGGAGCGGCCGTTGTCCTCGACTTCCACGATCACCTGATATTGGTTGGTGGGCTTCTTGATCAGGTAAACGTAGTTTTGCGAGTAGGCCTCGTGGATCAGGTTGAGGATTCGCGTCTCGGAAACACCATACTCTTTAGCCTGCTCGCGCAGCACATCCACCTGCAAATTTGGCGTATGGTCGAACAGATCGGAATTGACGAATAGAAATCCCGGGTACTGCATCATCTTTTGCTCGAATTGGCCGGCCACAGCGTACAACTGGTCCTGATCGAATCCCGAAAGTGCGTAGGCGAATTGCCCCTGCGTGTTGGCGGTTGCGCCGGTGGAGATTTCAAGCACTGGGTTCGGCTGGAGGAAGGTGATCACGCCGGGCACGCTCATTGCCACCTGCCCCATGAGCTGCCCAGCCACCACGTCGATCGGCGGACGCTGGCCCGGGGGTTTTAGCAGGGCAAAAACGAAGCCTTGGTTCGACGCGAGAAATCCGGTGGCGCCGCTTACCGAGACGCTCATCTGCACGGCGGGATTCGACTCCAGCGCGTGGTCCACTTGTGCCTGATAGGCGTGCATTTGGTCGGGCGAGGAACCTTCCTGCGCGATCATCACGCCGCGGACAAACGAGCTGTCTCCGACCGGAAGAAACGATTTGGGGACGACGTCGAACAGATACACGGTGCCGGCCAGGCAGATCACCCAGATCAGCGCGGATATCCAGCGATTGCGAAGGAAAAACCACAGCGTACGCCCGTAGAAATCGAGCACGCGGTGTTCGATGCGTCCGCTGGTGCGCTCCATCCAGGTTTTCTTGGCTCCCTCGCCGCGCGCCGCCAGCAGGCGCGAGCACATCAGCGGCGTGAGCGTCAGCGACACCAGGCCGCTGGCGAAGATCGAAACGATGATGGTGATGGAGAACTCGCGAAAGATGCGGCCCACCAGGCCCGACATGAACGCCAGCGGAAGGAACACAGCGGCGAGCGAAATGGTCATGGCCACGATCGTGAAGCTGATTTCCTTGGCGGATGCGATCGTAGCGTCGAGCGCGCTCAGGCCGGTCTCCATCAGCCGCACGGTGTTCTCCAAAAACACGATGGCGTCGTCCACCAGAAATCCGATCGCCAGCGTCAGCGCCATCAACGAAAGATTGTCGAGGCTGTAGCCCAGAATCTCCATGACCACGAACGTCAGCAAAATCGAGAGCGGGAGCGCGACCGCCGGAATCAGCGTGTCCCGAACGCGGCCCAAGAACGCGAAAATCACCAGCACGACCAGAACGAATGCCAGGGCCAGCGTGTTCTCGACGTCCTGAACGCTGTGGACGATGGTCAGCGAGCGATCGTAGATGGGCACGATTTCGACCGAGCTCGGCAGTTGCGCCTGAACTCCGGGCAGGAGCGCGCGTACAGCCTTGGAGACTTCCACCGCGTTCGAGCCTGCCCGGCGATACACGGCGACGACCACGGTCGCGGAAGGCACGCGCAGGCCGCGCGCCCAAAAATGCAAGTTGATGCGCTCGTCCACCACGCTTTCCTGCGCCGACGCCACGTCCTTCAGATAAATCGGCGCGCCATTGACTTGGCCGACGATCAGCTGGTTGTACTGGCTCGCTTCGGTCAGCTGGCCCTGCGTCTCGAGCAAAAACGTCTGGTGCGCGCCGTCGAATTGCCCGGCTCCGGTGTAGCTTGTGCCGCCGCGCACGGCGCCGACCAAATCGTCCAGCGTGAGATTGCGCGCCGCCATGGCCGAAGGATCGGCCTTGATGCGTATGGCGGATTGCGCGCCGTAGACGGCGATCTGGCTCACGCCGGGCAAAATGCTGATGCGTTCGCCGACTTGCGTGCTGGCGTAATCCCACAGTTGCCCTTCGGTCACGCTGTCGCTGCCGAGTCCGATATAAATCAGCGGCTGGTCGTTGGGATTCGTCTTCGTAAACGTCGGGGGCGCTGGCAGGTCCACGGGCAATTCCGATTCCGCCCGCGAGATCGCGGCCTGCACGTCCGTCGCGGCTGCGTCCACGTTCTTTGAAAGCGCGAATTGCAGGACGAAACTGGTGAAGCCCTGGCCACTGCTCGAAGTAACCAGTTCAAGGCCGGGAATCTGCATGAACTGCCGCTCGAGCGGTGTAGCCACGTTGTTGGCCATGGTTTCCGGCGTAGCGCCCGGATAGCCCACGCTGACTTGAATGACGGGATAGTCCACGGCAGGGAGGTCGTTCACCGGCAGGCCTAAATACGCCAGCACGCCAAACAGAATGATCGATGCGGTCAGAACGACCGTCATCACCGGGCGGCGAATAAATGGTTCGGAGAAATTCAAGGCTAGTGGCCTTCCACCTATCCGCCGCCCGCGGCTGCTGATGTTGGGGCTGCGCCAGGCGGCGCGACGATCACTTTGCCGCCGGGGACTATTGTCAATTGCCCGGTGAGCACGACGCGCTCACCGGCCGCAACGCCGCTGGATACCACAACGTCATCGCCCTGCCGCTGGCCGAGCGTGACCGGCCGCAATTCAGCGGTGTTGTCGTCGTGAACCACGTAGACGAACGGCCCCTTCTGACTGATCTGCGTGGCCTCATTCGGAATCAGCACGGCATTCGCTTCGGTCGCCAGAACCAGCCTGACGTTCACAAACTCGCCGGGCCAAAAATGATGATCCGCATTCGCAATGGTGGCGCGCAGGTTGATCGTGCCCGTCGCGTTTTGCACTGCGTTATCGAGAAAAGTGAGCGCACCCGCGCGCGCGGTTTCTATGCTGTCCGACGGCAGCCGGACGAGCGTCTTGAGCGCACCGCGGGACATCTGCTGGCTCACGCCGGGCAAATCCTGTTCGGCGATCGTGAAATCGGCGTAGATCGGGTCGAGCCGCTGGATGGAGAGCAGCGCGGTCGTGTTGGCTTGCACGATGTTGCCCGCGTCCACCAGGCGCGCCCCGGCGCGGCCATCGATCGGCGAGCGGATCGTGCAGTAATCGAGGCTGAGCTTGGCGTTCTCCACGGCGGCCTCGGCCGCCTGCACCTGCGCCTGGCCCACTTCGACGGCGTTCTTTCTCGTCACGTAGTCCATTTGCGAAACGGCGCGGGGATCGGTCAGCGATTGGTACATTTTGAATTGCGAATCGGCCAGGTCGAGCGCGGCTTTGCTCTGCGCCAGTTGCGCGACCGCGGCATCCAGTTGCGCCTGGAAAGGCCGTGGATCGATCACGAATAGTATCTGGCCTTTTTTCAGATCGGCGCCGTCCGCAAAATCGCGCTCGGTGATCTTTCCGGCCACTTGCGGCATCAGAGTGACGGTTTCAAACGCTCCGGTTCTGCCGATTTCGTCCAGATACAGTGGCACGGTTGCCGCTTTTGCCGTGACCACCGTGACCAGCGTCGGCGGTAATTGCAGCCCGCCGCCCGCGCCCTGCTGCTTGCTGCAGCCTGCCCCGGCGAAAAGCGCGGCGGCGAATAAAATTCCAATCGAGACTCGGCTATTCATTCTCACGATTTCTCCGGTGCCACGGATCCGCTGCCCTCGTAAGACCTTTTGGATGATTCGATCGCGCGACTTGATTCAGCCATTAGCCCTGGACTTCCTGAACTGCACGGACCGCGCTGCGTGGATGGTCGATTGACGGTCTCCGACGCGGCGCCGCTCTACCAGATGCGACAACGTTCCGTTTCGGGGCGCGCCATTACGTCGCCCGCTTGGCATCCATAGGCAGATGCGAATTCCGAAAGGTTCGACATCGGTCCGTTGACGCGGAAACGCGCCAACGGATGTGGATCGGTGTTGGTCTGAAGTCGCTCGACTTCCGGCCGATCATTCTCCGCCCAGATGCGCGCCCATGCCAGATAGAATCGCTGGTCGGGCGTCAGGCCGTCAATCGGAACCGTGGGCTTTCCAGCTTCGGCGGTCTCGAAGGCCATATGAGAAATCGTCAGGCCTCCCAAGTCGGCGATGCTTTCTCCTTCGACCAGCTTGCCGTTTTCGTGCAGGTCGCCTTGTACAACGTAGGCGTCAAATTGCTTGGCGATGCAATCGGCGCGCGCCTCGAAGCTCTTGTGATCTTCCGGCGTCCACCAGTCACGTAGGTTTCCCTGCGCGTCGAATTGGCTGCCTTCGTCGTCGAAACCATGGGTCATTTCGTGCCCAATAACGGCGCCCATGCCACCGTAATTGAGCGCGTCGTCCGCTTTGGGATCGAAGAACGGAGGCTGCAATATGCCCGCGGGAAAAACGATCTCGTTCATCGTCGGATTGTAATAGGCGTCGACGGCCGGCGGCGTCATGCCCCATTCGGTCCGATCAACAGGCTTGCCGATCTGCGCCATCTCTCGCCGGAACTCGAACGTCTCGCCGCGAAACGCGTTTTCGGCGTAGGAACCGCGCGTGACTTCGTAGGTCGAATAGTCGCGCCATTTGTCGGGATAGCCGATCTTCAGCGCCATCGCGTCGAGTTTCGCTTCGGCCTGTTTGCGCGTCTCCGGCCCCATCCACGCGAGAGTCTCCATGTCCGCGCGCAGCGCGGCCATCAGGTTGTGCACCATTTGTAGCGCCGCAACTTTGGCCTGCGGCGGAAACGCCTTTTCGACGTATTTCTGGCCCAGCGCCTCGCCCAAATCGTGATCGGTTGCGGTGACGCATCGTTTCCAACGCGGCTGAATCTCGGTGGTGCCTTCGAGCGTCCGGTCGTAAAAATCGAAATTCTCTTTCACGAATTTTGAAGATAACAAAGAAGCGGCGCCGCGAACCAGCTGCCAGCGCAAGTACGTCTTCCAGTCGGCGAGCGGCACCGATTGGAACATCTGGTCGAGCCGCTGGAAGAACTTCGGTTGTTCGAGATTGATGGCCGCGATATTGGGGAAGCCAACTTCGCGAAAATAGTCTGCCCAAACGAAATGTGCGGTCAGAGCCTGCAGTTCCGCCGGCGTCATGCGATGGTAGTTCGCCGCGGGATCGCGCAACTCGACGGAGGTCGAGGAAGCCTCCGCCAGCTGAGTTTCGATGGTCATCACGGTCTTGGCTTCGGCCGCCGCCGCATCCGGGGCGTCGCCGAGCAAAACAAACATGCGCGCAACGTGCGCGACGTATTGGTCGCGCAATTTCTTGGACGCATCATCCGGCCGAAAGTAATAATCGCGATCGGGCATCCCCAGACCGCCTTGCTCGGCATCGCCGATCATCCGCGTGCTGTCTTTAAAATCCGGCTCGGATCCAAACCCGAACATCGCGTCCACGCCGATGGTTTGCAACCGCGTCGCCTCGGCTTCCAGGTCCTGCTCGCTTGCGATCCTGGAGATGCGGTCCAGCTCAGGCTGAAGCGGCGTGGCTCCGGCGGCCTCGATGCGCGCTTGGTCCATGCAGCTTCCGTAGAAATCGCCGATTTTCTGTTCGATTGAACCGGGCGCGGCGTGCCGGTCTTGGGCGGCGTGCTCAAGGATCTGGCGCAGAACTTGCTGGTTCCTGTCGCCCAGCAGGTTGAACTGCCCCCAAGACGAATAGGCAGGCGGAATGGGATTGTGCGCACGCCAGCCGCCGGTCGCGTACTGATAGAAGTCGGCGCAAGGCTTGCAGGTCGTGTCCAGATCAGACATGTCGAATCCACGGCTCATCGTGCCGCTCGAGCGGACCGCTAGTCCCGCCACAGCGCTGCCCAAGAAGACCCACGCGACTGCATAGAATGCGACGGCCAGAGGCCGCTGGGAACGCATGTGCAAGGGCTCCTGTGGAGTGAGGAATTTACCCGGACCGCCCAGCATACCGGCGCGCTTCGCCGCCTGTCAAACAACGCCGGAAACGGGTAGTGGGCTGTTTTGAATCGATTCACTTGAGGGTCGTACAATTCGGAAAATCACCCAAAGGTTCTGATTTTGGGAGAAGTGCGCAAATTTGCCCTGTTTTAGTATCCAGCGCCGTGAGGTTTGCCGCATTGTAAATCACAAATCGCTGTGCTCCTGACGTTCGTAATGACAGCCAAAGAGCTATGCAGGCGATTGTCAAAGCCACCCAAGATACAATTCTTTGCATTGTTTCCCCCTGCGGATGATCGTCGTTTGTGGCATAATCCTATCATGCATGGCCGTTCAAGCAAGAGAGATACAGCGCAAAACGCGCTCCGAATTGTTGAGGAAGCCACTGGCGGTCCCCTGAAAGAGGAACGAAAGCCGATACTGTTTCCAGTGAAGCCAAAAAAGAAAAATCCTGCCGCTGTCGCACTGGGTAAACTTGGCGGGATAAAAGGCGGGAAAGCACGGGCCGCTAAACTGTCTCCTGAGCGAAGAAAAGCAATAGCCCAACGTGCCGCGCAAGCACGCTGGGCTAAAGGTGAGAGTTAATCGGTAAATCGGTGTTGTTGTTCCACCACGCCCCAAGTCATTTCGTCCGGCCAAAGGCTAGATGACTTGGGGCTTCGTGTTTTCGCTCCTCGGCACGGTGGGTGCGTGGCCGTGAGCTATCGGTATTATTTTTCGCATCTTTGACCTCGCGTTCGAACGCCCGTTCTGCCAGCGAGCGTTTTACTTAGCAGAATTTTTCTCAACGACAACCTTAAGCGATCCTCGGCTGTCGTCGGAATCTTTGTAAATCACATTGAAGATCGTAGACGCCATTTCCAGCCACTTCTTGCGATCTTCGGTTGTCCATTCCGCTTGTGGTTCGGGTAGCTCCTTGAGTAGTCCCTCGATCAAAGGATGCCGTTTTGTCTCCGGCTGTTCGTGCTTTCGTTTTGGCTCTTTTGGCTCCTCTTCCTCCTCGTCCCGTTCCTCCAAAACCTCTGTCCTGCTGCTGGCCTTGATACTCGGAGCCACAAGGCGAGAATTGCCAAACTCAAAGAACCCGGCTTGTTTTGCGGACCTCTGAAATACTTGACGTGCTTTTTCTTTTACCTTTGGACCAACTCCCAAAGTGACCATTGCGCCCACTAGTCCAGAAGTCGGTGGCAGGGTTGCGCCCTTGAATTGCTCATAGAGCGCCTTGTAAAGCGGAACGGTTAGGAATGAATCGACTCGGGCAGCTTTTTCTTGGTCTGGATCACAAATGCGCGTACCTAGTTGTGTGAGGGTGACGGTTCCGCGATCATAGGTTAGCAATCCGTACATTTTTGCTGTCAGAGCGCGAAGCCTAAATCCACCGCCGTTCGCCGCTTGCTGGAAATGTCCAGCCAGTTGATCCCATTGGCACGATGAACCGCCGACAGTGTGTACGCCCTTGGCGAACGTCACTGCATCGTCAAGGTCAAGATATGGAAAGCCGATTGTGGATCGTTCTCGACTCCCCTCGCTCTCTTGGGCTTCAGCAACCACTTGTGGTTCTTCTTTCAGCGCTTCCTTTGGTGACATATCAGAGCCTCCTTTCGGGCTAGTGACACTCTAATGCCTCCATCGGGATAAAGTCAATGCTTGTTTTCCTATTTAGGAAAGTAAAATACCAAGTTTTCCACAGCCTGTATAATAAAGGATGGATCAGCACTATTTACTTGACAGCTTGCGCGCTCAAGGATACAATGTGCGCATTATGAATCGCTTAACATTAAACAAAAGAGCGCAAGTGGTGAATGCCTTGGTTGAAGGAAACAGCATCCGGGCAACGGTAAGGCTAACCGGAGTCTGTAAGGATGCCGTTATCAAGCTGATTCGTGACTTCGGCAAGACCTGTGCGGACCACCACAATCGTGCCGTTCGTAACGTACATTCGCGCCGCGTGCAGTGCGATGAGGCATGGTCGTTCTGCTACGCGAAGGCTAAGAACGTTCCAGAAGAAAAGCTAGGAACGGGAGCCGGGGACGTGTGGACGTGGACCGCGATTGATGCCGATTCGAAATTGGTCCTGTCATACCTGTGCGGCGGACGGAGTGCGGAATGGGGTTATAAGTTCATGGAGGATTTAGCATCGCGAGTGTCCAGTCGCATCCAAATCACGACTGACGGTCATCGTGTCTACGCGGAGGCCGTCGAAGGTGCTTTTGGAATGGACGTGGACTACGCGATGCTCATAAAAGTCTACGGGAACGATGCTGCGCCAGATACGCGCTACAGCCCAGCCGAGTGTATTGGCATTCGCACCGCTGTCCTTGCGGGACGCCCGGACCCACGGCATATTTCTACGAGCTACGCGGAGAGGTTGAATCTCAATCTGAGAATGGGTATGCGAAGATTCACGCGCTTGACGAATGCCTTCTCCAAGAAATTCGAGAATCACTGTCACATGGTCGCAATCTATTTCGCGTACTACAATTTCTGCCGCATCCACCAGACACTCAGGGTTACGCCAGCGATGGAGGCCGGATTAGCAGACCACGTTTGGAGTCTTGAAGAGTTGGTTGGTCTGTTGGAGGCCGAAGAGAAGATAGAAAGGGCGGCATGAAATGAAAAACACGGTCGAAGTTGGAATGCTCATACTTGCGGTGATCGGCGCAGTTGGTGGAATATGGAATCGACTAAAGCTGAACAAAGGGATCGGCATTCGGTTTATTCAGTATCTAGGACTTACAGTGCTTGTCCCGCTTGTTGTGCTTTTGTCGCTAGAGGACAGAATCAGCCAGGAGATGACTGGAGCCATTGTTGCAACAGCCGTGGGGGCTGTCTTGGCCGGAATCGGAAAAGAAGAATGAAAACAGCCCACTACCCGGAAACGGTTCAGCCGCCCATTGCGTCGCTCTTCTGGTCGGAGGGTGTGCTGACAGGCGGACCGCCCCTGTTGTCACGCGGCCCGAGCGCGGCCACGGCGTCTTCGATTTTCTTCGCAATCTCGTGCGGCTCGCCTGGTTCCGGGAAATAGATGGGCTTGCCGACGTAAACCTGCACGCGGCCCGGCCGGTTCCATCGCGTGCCGGCCAGGCGAATCGCATAAAGCCCTTCGACGCGCATCGGCAGCACCGGCAAACGCAGATCATTCACGAGTAAACCGATGCCGGGACGAAATGTCTTCATCGTGCCATCCGGCGTTTCATCGCCTTCCGGAAAAATCAGGATACTGTAGCCCCGCTCAGCCAGGCTGGCCGCAAATCGAAAGCTATCGCGAAACAGCGCCGATTTCGGCAGCGGAAAAACGTTGAAGAGCGCGTACATCAGGTAGTACCCGATCTGCCAGAGCCAGCGCCTGAAGAAAAACCACTCCTTCGGCGGATGCCGCTGCTTCACCAGCCGCTCGCCCCACATCGCGGTGGCCATGCGGTAGCGCAGCCGCGGCGTCAGCGCCGCGAGCACGAAGCCCACGTCGTAGTCCATCTGGTGATTCGCGACGATCAGCAGCGGCCCGCGCACGCCGCGCAGATTTTCCCGGCCGTAGACGCGCGGGTGCGCCATCAAGTGCGTGGCGGGCCAGGTCAGCATGCAATAAATCGCGGCGCGTATCCAGGTGATCGGCCAGCGCTGCGGCCAGCGTGAATAAACGAATTGGGGTTTCTCTCCCGCCGGCTTTGCTTCGCCGATTAATTTCTGTAAGTCCCCAACCGTGCGCGCTTCGGCAAATTTCGTTTGGTCCAGCTCCACCTGGTAGCGATCTTCGAGCGCGCCGAGTAATTCCACGCGGCCCAGCGAATCAAGGCCGAGAGCTTTCGCATCCGTGCCGTCAGGTCTCGCGGGTTCTGGCGCCGGAGCCGCGGTCGCGGTGCGCGCCCGGCCGACGATCTCACTCAAAATCGCTTCGGTCGCCTGACCGCTCACCCGTTGCTGCTTGCCGCTGATCGCGGCTTCGGCGGCACGGCGAATGGTGGCCGCCTGCGGCTTGCCAGTTCCGGTGCGCGGGAAATCGTTGTCGGGCCAAACCCACCATCGGCGGATGTGCTGAAATTCCGCGAGAGTCGCGTTGGCGCGTTCGACGACGGCCGCGGCATCCGCGGAAGAAGCACGCAGCAAGAGCACGGCAAACGGTTCGGCGTTTCCGCCATCTTCGAGGCCGAAGACCAGGCAATCCACCACTTCCGGCTGATGGCGCAGCGCGGCCTCCAGATCTGCGGGATAAACGTTCATTCCCGCCGGCGTAACGATCACGTCCTTGCTTCGCCCGCGAAAATACAGGCTGCCCTCGGCGTCCATCGAACCCAAATCCCCGGTGTGGTACCAACCCTCGTCGCCATCTGCCAGTGGATGCAGACCGGTCGCGTCCCAATATCCGGCAGCCACACTTTTCCCACGCACCAAAATCTCGCCCTTCTCGTCCAATTTCACTTCGCGCCCATCCAAGATTTTCCCGATCGAGCCGCGCCCGATCTTGAACGGATGATTCACGCTCACAAGCGAAGTGGTCTCCGTCAATCCGTAGCCTTGAATCACGGCAAAGCCCAGGCGGTTCCAGAACTCCTCGGTTTCGGCGGGCAGCGCGGCTCCGCCCGAAAGAAACGCCCAGAATTTCCAGCCGAATCGCCGGTGAATTTTTCGGAATCGCCACATGTGCCAGATGAAGCGCTCCTTCGCTGCTTCGGCGTATTCGTGGCGGAATTTTTCGATCTGGCCGCCGGCCTCGATGTCGCGCTCGATCTTCGTCGCCAGACTTTCGATCACCCGCGGCACGGCGATCAGCAGGCTCACGCGCTCGTCATGGATCGTGCGCAGGATTTCGGCCGGATTCAGCGAATCTCCGAAAACCACCGTGGCGCTGATCGACGAAGGAACGAACACGCCCATGAACTGGCCGAACACATGACTCAGGGGCACGACGTTGAGGAATCGCAGCGGGTGGAAATAGCGCTCGTACTTCTTGTATTTCAGGATTTGGATTTCCAGCGGTTCGAGGTTCGCCAGAATATTGCCGTGAGAGATCGCCACGCCCTTCGGCTCCGACGTCGTGCCGGAGGTAAACAAGATCTCCGCGATGGCCTCGCGATTGAGAGGCGGCGCGGGATACGCCTGGCCCGAATGCCGCGCGAGGAGCGTCGTTAGATTTTCAAGCTCCAGGACATGCATCGCCGCGCTCGGCGGCAGAGACCGCTCATTCGAGATCACCGCAAGTCGCGCCTGCACCTGGCTTGCGACACGCGCGGCGAAATCCGGCGCGGCTGAAAAATCCATCGGCACCGCGACGGCGCCGCGCAGCAGGCATCCGGTGAACGCCGCCACCCATTCCGCCGAGTTCGGGCCCCAGAGGAAAACTCGGTCGCCCGCGCCGATGCCGCGCTCTTCGAGCTCCCGCGCAAATCGCGCCGCAGTCTCCCCAAGCTGCGCGTAGGTCCACCGGACGCGCCGGTATCCCTGTCGCTGGACGTATGCGATTTCGTTGCCGCGAGCGGCAAAACCGCCCACAAATTCCGCAAGTGATTGGCGAGTCATCTTCTTCCCGGCGTGTTCGGTGCCTACGTTTACACAGATGTAGCGCAGAAAACAAATCTTCTGCCCGTCTCAATCCGGATAACGCATGGCAAAATCGCACGCGCTCGTGGGTGGCCGCGACGGAATGCCTGTATCATGTTTATTATCAGCCGATTACGGCGTGGCCATAGTTTCGCGCGCGACCAACAAACCGGTATTCACGGCGTAGACTTCAGCACCCAATCGTGCTACAATTACTCGTCGTTTATTTCTCTTGTGTATATTTTACCCGTTCACCGCGTTGCACGCCCAAAGGGTAGTGCTCGATATCAGCAAGTACCCTAAGGGCTTACAGACCGGGAACGCTGCGAGCCTCTAGTTGAATGGAAGCGATTCCGGCGGACAGCCGGGCGCGCTTCTCCCAAGATAAGCCTTGCCGCTCTTTCGGTGCCATCCAGGCAGGCGCCGCCACCAAGGAGGTAGTTGTGCAGGTTCTAATTACAGGACAGTGCATCAAGCACGAAATCTACGGCCTCGGCGTCATTACTGACTCCGATTCCGAACGCACCACCATCGACTTCGACGCGCACGGCACCAAGAAGTTCGTCACCACGCTGATGACCGCTGAGCTGGTCGGCGATGCGCCCACCAAGCCCGTGCGGCCCAAGCGCCGCTCTCGCCGCGCAGTTGCCGCGGTCGCCGCGAAAAGCTAACACCGCTCGCCCCTGTGATTTTTCTCGACGCCGTCTTCACGGGGGACGGGTGTGTTTAGATTCTGCGGCCCGCCTCCAGACCTCATTTCGCGGGCGCTCCAGCGCTCTTCGCGGGAGTTGGCGGCGTGGCGGGGGGAGCGGCGGACTTCGCAGGCGCTGCTGCGGCTTTCTGCATCTGTTCGAGCGTCTGCGCGACGCTGTCCATTCCCGGCGCCACCATGTTCATTGAGCGGAATTGTTTGAAATCGCCTAGCGCGGTTTGAGCGAGCGTCTCGCCGGTGTCGCCGATTTGACGGTTGGGCTTGTCGAAGTAAATGTTCTCCGCGAGTTGCAACTGGTTTGTGAACAAATACGCGTGCGCCAAATTCACTTCCATCCAATCCTGCGTCGAATCCATTTTGAGCGAGGTCTGCGCGTCAGCCAGCGCTTGCGCATATTGCTTGGTCAAAAGCTCCGACCAGGCCAGATTCCCGTAGGTCTCCGCTTCTTGCGCTTTCAATTTGGTCGTCGCAGCGTCGCCGGTTGCTTTCCCAAGATCTGTCTCCAGAACTTTTAGCTCGTCGAGATAGGTCTGGCGCGCGCCTGTGTAATCGGCGCCCTTCCCGTCCTGCTCGCTGGCCAGCGTCTCGTACGCCAACCAGAGGTTGTCGTCATACTGCGGATCGTCAGCTGCTTTTAGGGCGGCGGCCAGCGCTTGCCGATCGTACTGCAAGGCCTTCTGCGGTTGATTTTCGTCGTCGGCAAGGCCGGCGATGTGACGCTCCACGATCGCAAGGTGGTCTTCGGATTTGGGATTGTCATGCGCGTGGATCAGGTCTTGCGCGGCCTGCTCGCAATGCAGAAAGGCGTCGGTCGCTTTTGCGTAGTTCTTTTCGCCTTCGTACACCAGGGCGATCTCATCGTACGCTGCCCACGGATCGTCGTCGTACTGCGCATCGCTCGCCGCACTCTGTGCGGCCGCGAGTTCGGCCTGAAAATCCTGCATGGCTTGCGGCAGATGATTCTCGCCGTCGTCGAGAATGCCGATTTGCTGCTCCACCGTCGCAAGATGGTCCTCGGATTTTGCGTTGTCGTGCGCTTTGATCAGGTTTTGGGCCGCCTGCAGGCACTGCTGAAACGCTTTGGTCGCATTCGCGGTGTCGTTTTGATCCTGGTACAACAGCGCGATCTCATCGTACGCCGTCCACGGATCGTCGTCGTCCTGCGCATCGCCAGCCGCAGCCTTTTGGGCGGCCACAAGTTCGGCCTGAAAGTCCTGCATGGCTTGCTGCGGCTGATTCATGTCGTTCGCGATGACGCCCATATTCAAGTCCGCGGTCGCAAGATCGTCCTCCGATACGGCGTTGTCGTGCAGTTGGATCAGTGCTTTCGCCGCCTGCTGCGTTTGGAGGAAGGCGGCGGCCGCGTTCGCATCGTCCTTTCGGTTCTCGTACAACACACCGAGCTCGTCGTTGAGTATCCACAGGAGCACGTCCACTCGATTGCTCTTCGCGTCTTGCGCTCTGGCTGCCTGCGCGAATTTCAAGCCCGCTTGATAGTTGGTGAGCGCGGTTCCCTCCGCCTTCCCGTCCTTCTTAGCTTGCAGAGAGGCTGCGTAGCCACTCATCATGTGGCTCAAAGCCTGCGCCACATTCACCTGCTCGGCGTTTCCGAGTTCGCCGGCCATGTGCTCAAAGAAAACGTTGTTTTGATTCCAGAATGGTCCGAGCTTTGCCGTCATGTCCGAGTCGCTGCTGGTTTGCTGGTAGAGCTCGATGTCGGAATCGAGCACTTGATTTACCGCCGTCGTCGCGATGTTCTTCGCGCGGCGCGCTTCGTGCACGGCATAAATCGTCAGGCCCAGCAGGACCAGGCACGCCGGCGCGGCCACGCGCGCCACGCGGATCACGCCGCTCCGATAAGCGGCCTTCTGGCGCGCCACTTCGTCGAGCGGCAGGTTCGCGCGCACCCATTCGCGATCGAACACGCGGAAATAAATACGATTGCGAACGAACAAAAAGCCTTCGCGAACGCGGATGATTCCCGAAAGCCGCAGGATGGAGATCAGTGGGTGCGCGGGATCGTCGCGCAAGCGATCGTGCCTGCGAACGCGATCGTAGAGCATCAGCAGCGCGGTGTGGTCGCTCTCGCTGCGCAGGATGCGGTCGCGCACGAACAGCAGGTTGTCGTCGCGCTCGCGCGCTCGCGCGGAAAGGAACAGATCCTCGCAGATGCGGTCCACGCCGGCGACGCTGTCGACCTCCGGATCGTCCGCGACCGCCAGGCACAGTCGCTGCGTCATGTACGGATGTCCGCCGGTCCAGTACAAAATCCGCTGCAGCAGCAGCCGCCCGATTTTTTCCGGCCGCCCGAGCCCGGGCAGAAGCGTTTCCGCTTCAGCCTCGGTGAAATCAGCCAGGTCGATGCGCACGCCCACGTTGAACGGCGTGGTGCGGGCGTCCTGAATCAAGTCCGAAGGAGTGGCCACGCCAATCAGACAGAAAGTCAGTCGCTGAAGTTCCGGATCTTCCGCGCGGCGATTGTAGAGTTCGCGAATCGACGCAAAAAACTCGTCGGTTACAAATGGCACGCTGCGCGTGGCGTCGATTTCGTCGACGAATATAACGACTCGCTCGCGCACCCTCTCGAGCACGACCTCCCGCAGCGCGCGCGTCCAGCGCTCAAGAGGAGAAAGCTCCGCGTGCGCGGCCCAGAATTCCTCCACTTCCTTTTTCAGCCCAAATTGCTGCGCCGCCCGCGACGCGAGGCCTCGGTACCACTGCTCCGGCGTCAGATTCTGGCCCAGCGCGGTCAGATCGAGCACCGCCACGCGCGTATCGCCTTGCGCGCGCAATGCCACTGCCGCGCGCACCATCAGCGACGATTTGCCCATCTGGCGCGACGTCAGAACGTAGCAGAATTGGCCCGCGCGCAGCGCCGTCAGCAACTCTTCATCCGCCTGCCGGCGCACGTAGCTCGCGGCGTCGCGCCCGAGTGTACCTCCCACGACAAAGAATTCGCTTCCAGTCGTTTCGGTCACAGGACCCTCCTTTCAAGCCGCTGTCTCACGGTTTTCCCGGAGCCACTTGGCAGATTTGCGTCCGGCGCTAAGTCAAATGACGCAGTAGGAATTTCCGGTACAGCTCGCAGCGCGGCGTCACTTCATTCGACGACGCGCCCGTCATCACGCCCGCGCTCCGCAGGCGCACAAAGTCGTCCATGGAGATGGATGCCTTGGCCCCCGCCGCTCCGATCACCTGGCGGACCGCTACGGTCAACGCGGGATTTTTCGCCAGGGTGACCAGGATCCTGCGCAGATGGTCGCCGAACGGCCCTTCGTCCTGGTCCGCTATGCTCTCGAACGCCTCAAGCGACCCGCCGTTTGCCGCTGCGCCTGAGCCCGCGGCCAGCGCCGTCAACTCCTGCAAACCGCGCCGCACAAGATAAGGACTGCCGCCGACGAGCGCGAAAAACCGTTGGATCTCCGCGGGGGATTTGAGCGGCATCCCGTAGCGCCGATTGAGTTCGGCCACTTCCTCGATTCCGAAATCGCGCAACTCGATTTTGGTGCCGACGTTGAATGGCGATTGGTTGATGTCCTTGATGAACAGATAAGCTTCCGTCGCGTAGACAATCACCATGCTGAGCCGCGTCCACGGACCATCGGGATTGAGCATGCGATCGTTGTGCCACGAGCGGAAAAGCCCGAAGACTTCGCTGGCGAATTCGCTCGTGAACAAGCGGTCCACTTCGTCCATGCCCCACACCAGCGAATGAGGAACGCCCTCGAGAACAGTTTCGATAAACGCCGCGAAATTGTCGTTCGCGGAATCACCGGCGCGCCATGTCTCATCGAGCGATATTTTCAGTCCCAGCCGCTTGATCATCTGCTTCATCAGCGCGCGGTAGAACTTATCGATGCTCGAAAGATCGTCGGTGTTGAGCGTCTGAAAATCCGTGGTCACCACGGTGGCGCCGGCCGCGCGCGCTTGTTGCAGCCCGCGCGCCAGAAGCGAAGTCTTTCCCATTTGCCGCGCGCCCTTCACCAACACCACGCATGTTCGCCGGTCGACGGCTTTGCGAAATTCCGCATCCGTGGGCCGCTCGATGTAATACTCGGAATCGAGCGGCACCGCTCCCCCGGCTGGCTCCGGTTCTTTGAGCACCGGCGCGGGTCCCCGCAGCGACGCCGCAAGTTCGGTCGCCACACGCGCGTTGTCTTGCGCGTCCCTCCACGCAAACTGCGGCGCCGCGTTCAGAATGCCGCCCAGAGGTTCCGCGAGCGCCTCTCCATAAGCTAGGCGCACGGGCAGCAAACGCGGCTTCCCTTTCTGCTGGTCGGCCGCGCCGTGCGCCGTTTCCACTTCCCATTCCATCATCTCGCTTGACGCCGACGCCGCTGAAATCAACGGAATCACGGCGTCGGAGGCGCGTATCTGCTTCTCGATCTCCAGCAGCCATTCGGTGCCCTTTTGTGTGTGCCGATCGACAAATACCTGATGGCCCTGAGCGTTCAATTGATCCTCGAGCCACTGCGTCAGTGTTTCGTCCGGCTGGGCGTTTCTCTTATACAAAATCGCCAAGTGCAGTCCGCTCGGAGCAACCGCCGCGCCCGCGGCGCTCGGAGTAGTCGTAGCGCTCGGCACGCCTGGGGTGTTCGCGGTGACTTCGCTCACGCGAGCCGCACCCGGCAAGATTTCGATATCCGGCGCCAGGCCGCCCGCACGCAGGCCTGCAATGATTCGCGGCAACGCCGCCGCTGCCCCTCCGGCCCCGATCGAGACCGCGCTCGCCGCGGCCATGATCTGTCCCCATTCACGAATCTGGTCGGAGGTGCGTTGGCGCGCCTCGAATTCGTCGTGCGTCATTTGATAAAGAACGGGGATTTTTTTCTTGCGCGATTTGTAGGCACGCACCGCTTCGGCCGTGATTTCATCGGGGCCGTCGCAGGAGTGCGGCGAGATCAGCAGCAAAAACGCGTCGCAGCGCTCGATTGCCTTGCTGATCTCCACCAAATAGGAACCGCCCGAAGGACAATCGCGCTGGTAGTACCACGTGCTGTAGCCCGCGGCTTCAAGACCGCGGGCCAATTCCTGCGCGACGCTCCCGTCCTCTTCGACGTAGCTGACGAAAACTTTCCGCTCGACAGGCAATTCCATTTTCGTTTGGGCCCAGCAATCAGGCTCGAGGCCCGATTGTGAATGGTATTTTCCAGCAATCCCCGCGCGTCTGCAAATAGCGCGACAGTGCGCGAGCCAGCAGCCCGCCGCTATTTCGCGGGCGCGGGTTGCGCGGTGGGCGGCAGGATGCCGTTTAATCGCAAATAGCCCGCCTGCGTGCTGTAGTGATCGGCCCAATCGTTGGTGATCGAAATCATCGCGCCTGCGATGGTATTCGGGCGATTGCCGAACAACATAATCGGCTGGCCGAGCTTGGAATCATCCACGGCCGCAAGCGCCGTCGTGCAGTAATCGAACGAAGCTTTTAAGCCCGCCACCAGTTGGTCCTTCGGGTCCGTGTCGGCCAGCTTCAAATCGGGCGCCGGAGTGCCGGAGATTTTCGAGCAAAGAAACGTGTTGGACGTCGCGATGTGCGCCGTCAGGTGGGCGAACGTCATCTGTTGCGGCGTCGGAGAGTAATTGAATTTGTCGGCGGGCATGGAGTCGGCCGCTGCGACCATGATTTTGCTGTAGCGCGCGAGTTGCTGCTTGATGTTCGTGCTCACCGGATTGGCTACCGGCTGGTTATTTTCATCCTGCGCGCGGCCCGCCGCGGGAACCAGCAGCAGAGCCAGCGCGATCCATGCCAGGCGTTTCATATCGACTTCCTCCTTCTTGCGTGGGTTCTTGGGAGAACGCGGCACAGCATAGTCCCGGGCCCGGTCGTTCACAAGCGGGGCGCGCGGCGCCGCGCAGCGTTCGTTGGGATCGATCTCGCGCTGCCGGATCGCTCTCCGGTCAATGAAGCGGCAACAAACCCACTATCCATGGTGGCTTTTTTCTTGACACCACAAGCGCGCAGTCCCACAATCCCACCGGCGTTCTCGCCCGCTCCGGGTTGCGGTGGCCAGCTCGGGCGGATCGCCTGGAGGCGCGCCGTGCAATACCTTCCGGGTTGGACCGTTCAATGCATCAATCCTGATTGCTTGGCCCGCGGCCACTGGCTGCGCGTCAATTCTCCCGGCCCCGATTCGTGCAGCAATTGCGGAGCGCCGCTGCACAATGTGCCCCCGCCGCTCGGCCCGCGCCTGCGGCTGCGTCCGCGTTCGCTGGGCAGCTATCGACCGGCGCGTCGGCCGAGTTAATCCGCGCCGCGCTCCACAAACCAGCGGCGCGCCGCTGCGGTTGAACCTCCGCAGGCGTCGTGTTAGCCTCTGCGACTGACCCCGCCGTTTTTCTTAGCCTTGGGTGTCGGAATCTCTGTGGCCACGTCGACCACAAAACTCGATCCGCGCGCCGTCCAAGAACAATTGCTCGACGTCGTGCGCGGCTTGCTCGGCGAGCTGGGCAATTCGCGCGCGGAGCAAACCGCCAACATCGGATCGCATCTCGAGCGCGACCTCGGTCTCGGCAGCCTCGAGCGCGTTGAACTGCTCGTGCGCCTCGAACGCGCGCTGGCTGTGCGCCTGCCAGATAGCGTGATGGCGCAGGCGGAGACGCTCTCTGACGTCGCCGCAGCTCTCGTTTCCGCCGACTTCGCCGCGGCTCTCGGCACCCACCGCGCGGCGCCCGTCTTCACATCAACTCCAGCGCCAACAGGCTCGACGATCGCCGCGGACACCTCGGCATTTGAAACCCTGCAACAAGTCCTCGCGCACCGCGGGCGCGCCGACTCGGCGCGCGCGCATCTAGTTTTTTGGAGCGACACCTCCGTCGAATCTTCAGGCGCGCCCAGCACAACGCTTACGTTCGGCGACCTCTACGAAGGCGCGCACCGTTTCGCAGTGGAACTCGCGCATCGCGGAGTCTCCCCGGGCGATGTCGTTTCGCTGATGCTTCCGACGTCTCCCGAATTTTTCTTCGCCTTTGCCGGTACTCTTCTTGCCGGTGCCGTCCCCGCGCCGATTTATCCACCCATTCGCGCCGACCGCATCGAAGAATACGCCGAGCGCCAAGCCGCGATTCTCTCGAACGCTCAGGCCAAGCTCCTCGTTACTTTCCGCGAAGCCGCAGGCGTGGCTCGTCTGCTTCGCCCGCGCGTTCCTTCCCTTGATGGCGTAGTCACCGCCGCTCGTCTTCTCGCAGAGCGCCACTCCGATCTGCCTCTGCCAGGTCTCGGTCACGGCGACGACGTGGCGCTGCTGCAATACACTTCGGGCTCGACGGGCGATCCCAAAGGCGTGACGCTTAGCCACAGCAATCTTCTCGCGAACATCCGCGCCGCCGGCGAAGCTCTCAACGTTCGCCCAGACGACGTCGGCGTCAGTTGGCTCCCGCTATATCACGATATGGGTTTGATCGGCGCGTGGCTCGGACCGATGTGCTTCGGCATACCGCTGATCGTAATGTCGCCGCTCGAATTTCTCACGCGGCCTGAGCGCTGGCTCTGGGCCATCCATCGCCATCGCGGCACGCTGAGCGCCGCGCCGAATTTCGCCTACGAGTTATGCCTGCGCAAAACGCACGAGCGCGATCTCGAAGGATTGGACTTGAGTTCGTGGCGCGCCGCGCTCAACGGCGCCGAACCCGTGCTGCCCGAAACGCTCGATCGTTTTGCCGAACGTTTCGCGCGATACGGTTTCCGCCGCGAAGCACTGACGCCGGTCTACGGTTTGGCGGAAGCCTCGCTCGCCGTCACATTCCCGCCGCCGGGGCGCGGACCGCGTGTGGACCGCGTCGATCGCGCAAGTCTCGCGGAAAATGGCCGCGCAGTTCCCGCCGCATCGCCTGCCGCTGAAGGCGGCGTTGAAGATGATTGCGCGAGTGTTTCGTTCGTATCCGTCGGAAAGCCGATTTTGGATTGCGAAGTCCGCATCGTTGCGGAAGGTGACGGTGGGCGCGCCGGGGAACCGGGCCGCGAAGCCGAAGAGCGGTGCGAAGGACAACTCTGGTTCCGCGGCGCTTCGTCCACGCGCGGTTACTACCGAAATCCCGAGGCCACCGCGCGCCTATTTCCGCTTGGGCCCGCTGCCGGCTGGATTAATTCTGGCGATCGCGCCTATCGCGTGGATGGCGAGTACTACATCACGGGCCGCACCAAAGACATCATCGTGAAGGCCGGCCGGAATCTCTATCCGCACGAAATCGAAGACGCCGTCGCGCGCGTCGCCGGCGTGAGGCGCGGATGCGTTGTGGCCTTCGGCACAGCCGACGCGTCGAGCGGCACCGAACGCCTGGCGGTCGTTGCGGAAACGCGCGAGCGATCGGTCGAGGCGCGAGAAAAACTTGCCGCGGCCATCACCGCGGAGGTCGCACGCTCCGTCGGCGTGCCACCGGATGCCGTGCTGACCGTGCCGCCGCACAGCATTCCGAAAACTTCGAGCGGAAAATTGCGCCGCGATCGCACCAAACAACTCTACCAAGCCGGAGCGTGCGGCGCGCCGACGCGCCCGCCGTGGCTGCAGGTAACGCGCCTCGCTCTCAAGGGTCTCGCGCGCTCCGTCTGGCGTGTCGCGCGGATTGTGCCCGAAAAACTTTACGGCGTGTATGCCGACTTAGTGCTCACCGTGCTCATGGTTCCCGCATGGGCGATCGTACTTCCTGTGCGCAACCGCAAGTTCGTGGCGCGCGTGGCCGTCGGCGGCCTGCGCGCTTGCTTCCTGCTCATGGGCAGCCCGATCCGCGTTTCCGGGCGCGAGCATCTCACCGCTCACGGCGCGTGCGTCCTGGTGAGCAATCACGCAAGCTACATGGACGTGCTTGTGCTCATGGCCGGCCTCGGCACGGACTTCCACATCGTCTCCAAGGGCGAAGTCCGCAAAATGCCCGTCATCGGAACGTTCCTTCACAAGCTCGGCCACTTCTGGTTCGACCGCGCCGATCCCCAAGCGCGCCTGCGCCAGGCCGAGCAGATCGAACAATCTCTGCGCCACGGCGAATCCGTCTACGTCTTCCCCGAAGGAACGTTCACGCCACAAGTGGGCGTCCGGCCGTTTCAATTGGGCGCGTTTCAAGCGGCTGCACGCGCAGGTCGCCCTATCGTGCCCATCGCGCTTCGCGGCACGCGCCACTTTTTGCGCGACGACACTTATTTGCCGCGCCCCTCGCGCCTCGAGATTCACGTTGGCCCGCCCATCGAACCCCGCCCCACCGAAGCGAATCTCTCCTGGCAGGAAATCGTTCGCCTGCGCGACGTCTCCCGCGACTGGATCGCCCGCGAAGCTGAGGAGCCTGTGCTTTAATTCGCCGGCACCCTATCGGCCCACTTCGGCCACCTATCCGGTTAACGGAGATTTCATACAAGTTCTGGTATCCCCGTGCCACCTCCGAGCATCTTAAGTTCTGTAAAAGTTCCCTCAGGTCAGGGGCGAGGGGGTTGCAAGGTCATGAATCGCAATCATTTAGAGGTCGTAGGGGTTCGTTACACCGGCTGGGCGGCGCTTAACCGTGATCCGCAAGAGGATGTGGTCGAATTTATGTGCCCTCAGTGCGGCCAGCACGGAGAGAAGCCGGCCCGGCGAGCTCGCGCACTCTACCATTTCACCGACGGGTTCCTGCAGGACGTGCAAGGAGAATTGACCACCTGCCGCGGCTGCAAACAGGCGCTGCATGTGACTCCGGTCGTGATGGTGCACGATCAAGAGGAAAAGCGCCGCTTTGAGGCCGTTTTCGCCGACGATTTGGCGGCCGTCGCCGGCTAATTTTCCCTCGATTTGTGTTGGTCGGTCATCTTGCCGGAAAAATCTCGCGCACACACAAAAGCGGGCCGATCCCGTGAGGATCGGCCCGCTTTTTCTCTTCTGTTAATTGCGCCCCGTCAGAGCAGCGACCTCGGACTTCGCTCTACCACGGACGCACGTTGCAACTGATCTGTGCCTTGGCTAGCTCGTTGCGCTCGTGCCGGGCTTCCCAGCTATAGGGCCCATGGCGCTCAATAGCTTGCTGGAGCTTCCATTCCCGCGTTTGTATCTTGTGATAACAATCGTCCGCGCGGGCGGTGGTTGCTGCACCGGCAAGCGCCACAAGTCCCGCGAGTAGCGCGCCGGCGAATACAGTCTTCCGGAAGAGTTTTTTTGCTAACATGAAGCACCTCCTCAGCAGTTGCCTGGACTACGGCAGCGGCCCGGGGCTCGTGCAATCCTGGGTCGGGCTTCGCTGATAAATAGGGATGGTGCGAGCGCGCTTCGGGTTGCCACCCACAATTGCGGCGCGTGTCGATTTCGGGCAACCGAAATCCGGGCGCCGCGCTACTCGCTCAGCAGCGAATCCGGCGTCATGTGGTACATCTCAAGGCCCTGGCGGATTCGGTCGAAGGCCTGGTCTACTGTGTCCGCAAACTCGAGCAGATGAAATTCCTTCTCGTTGATGGTGCCGCTGCGCAACATATGTTTCCAGTTCAGGACCTTGTCCCAATAACTCCGCCCGTAAATCAGAATAATGTTGCGCCGCTGGAGCTTTCCTGTCTGCATCAGCGTGAGCATCTCCCAGAGTTCGTCCATCGTGCCGAACCCTCCGGGAAAAACGATCAGCGCCTTCGCCAGTTGCGCAAACCACAATTTGCGCATGAAAAAATAATGGAACATGAAGCTGAGCTCGGGACTGATGTAACCGTTGGGCCACTGCTCATGCGGCAGCTCGATGCTCAGGCCAATGGATTTTCCTCCGGCCTCGGCGGCGCCGCGGTTGGCTGCCTCCATGATGCCGGGACCTCCGCCCGAGCAGATCACGAAGCGCCGCGGCCGTTCGCCCAGCGTGAGCGACCAGGTCGTCAGTCGATGCGCCAGCTCTCTTGCTTCTTCGTAGTAGCGCGACATCTTGAGCGCCGCGTGCGCCCGGCCCAGCGCCGCGCGATGCTCGGCCGAACGGCCGCCCGCGCGCACTCGCTTCAGGCGCTGCAAATCCCGCAGTGCGCGTTCGCGTGGCTGGATCCGCGCGGAACCAAAAATCACGATCGTGTCGCCCACGCCTTCGCGGCGCAGCCGCGCCAGCGGATCGAGATATTCCGAAACGATGCGCACGGGCCGCGCTGGCACACTGTCAAGAAAGGCTTGATCCCGAAACGGCGCCTGGGGCACGGCGCCGTGGCGTTTGGTCGGCATGAATCCTCCCGAATGGCGGTGCGCGCTGACCCGCCGGGCAATCAGCCATTCTACCCGCGCGCTCGCAACTGGCCAACGTCGCCGATCAACGTTGGAGCGCCAGAAAGCATCAAATCCGGTAGACTTGGGGCCTATGAGACACCTCGCGAAATTCGCCTTTGCGCTCGGCGGCCTCTCGCTTGCGGCCGCGCTGGCCTTTGCACAATCCACTTCCGGACCCGCGAGTCCCGCGCCCTCCGCGCCAAAGCCGAAAGCACCGGCTATTCCCGCGCAGGAGGCTCCCGCGAAGATCGTCGTGCAGACGCAAGAAGTAACCACGCCGGTCACCGTGAAAGATTCGCGGGGCGAGCTTGTGTTGGATCTGACCGCGAAGAATTTTCGCGTCTTCGACAACAAGGTCGAGCAAACGGACATCACCGTCGATCAAGGCGGCGATCCAGTCTCGGCCGTGCTGGTCTTTGAGACAAGCTCCCGCATCACGCCCCTGTTCCCCGCCATTCAGAAAACCGGAATTCTATTCACCCAGGACGTGATCGGCTCCACGGGCGATGCCGCCGTCCTCGGTTACAACGATACAGTGGACCATCTGTTGGGTTTCACAAGCGATGCCGATCAAATTGAGAAGACCGTAAAAGATCTCGCCCCCGGAACTTCCGGCGTGAAGCTCTACGACGCGCTGGCCACGGCGTTGCACATGCTGCTCGGCAGGCCCGATACCCGGCGCCGCGTCATCATCCTGCTCGGCGAAGCGTCAGACTCGGGAAGCGAAGCCAAGCTCGGCCAAGTGCTGCGCGACGCCCAGGCGGCCGACATCACCATCTTCACCGTGGGCCTTTCTTCCACTTCCGCAACCACGCGCTCGGCATCGAAATCCGGCGCCCCGCCGTCGGACACGCCGCCGGGCATCATCGGCGGCCCGACAATACCGGGCGAAGCTCCCACTCCGGATATGCAACAAGCTGGCGCGAACCCCAGCAGCGGCGACGCAAACCTGATGAATGTAGTCAGCTGGGCGGTGACGCACGCCGTGGCCACCGTGAAGGAACGTCCGCTCGAGGTCGCGACCGCCGCCACCGGCGGACTCTATCAATCCACTTTCCGCGACCACTCGATCGAAGATGCCATCGATCAGATCGGCGCCGAACTGCATGGGCAATACATTTTGGCCTACCGGCCCTCCGGCACCGCGCAATATGGCTATCACGAAATTGAAGTTCGGGTGAACCGTCCGAATCTGAATGTGCGCGCCCGGCCCGGTTACTACCTAACGGCGCCAGGCGGCTGATTTCTGGATCCAGCCCCTCGCGCGCTCCGCGCGGCTGGCCTTACGAGGATTTGACAGCGCAGATCTTCCGTCGCGGTCGCTCAGGTCTTGCCGTTTTCTTTCTCCGCAGCCTCTTCTTCAAGTAACACTGCGGCCGCGGCGATCTTGTCGCCCGCGTCAAGGCGCAGCAGCCGCACGCCCTGCGTCGAGCGACCGGCCTCGCGGATTTCGTTCGCGTGCACGCGAATCACTTTCCCCACCGAGGTGATGATCATCACGTCGGATTCTTCGGTCACCTGCAGCGCCGCCACCACCGGCCCGTTGCGCTCGGTCGATTTCAAATTGATCACGCCTTTGCCGCCGCGCGACGTGATGCGATATTCCGCCAGCGGCGTCCGCTTGCCGAATCCTTTTTCCGCCACCGTCAGCATAAGCGAAGTCAGTGAGTCGCGAATTTCGTCCGCCTCCAACTCGTCCAGTTTATCGGCGGACTTCTTGGTTTCCTTGCGCAAAATCTCCGGGTCCGGCGTCACCGCTTCCATGCTCACCAAGTAATCGTTCTTCCCCAGGTCCATTCCGTTCACGCCGCCGGCCGCGCGCCCCATCGAGCGCACGTCGGTTTCGCGAAACACGATGGCTTGCCCCTCGCGGCTCGCGAGGAAAATCATCTGCTTGCCGTCGGTCAGCTTCGCGCCGATCAATTCGTCCTTGGCCTCCAGGTTGATGGCGATGATTCCGCTCGAGCGCGGGTTCGAGAATTCCGCGAGCGTGGTTTTCTTCACTGTGCCGTTGCGCGTGGCGAAAAAGACGTAACGGCCTTCTTCTTCCAGATTGTGCGCCACCACCACCGCGGTCATGTGCTCGTCTTCCTGAAATTTCACGAGGCTGGTGATCGCCTTGCCGCGCGTGGCCGCCGCCGCTTCGGGAATTTCGTAAACTTTCAGCCAATACACGCGCCCTTTTGAGGTGAACAGCAGAATGTAACTGTGCGCCGAAGCGATGAACAGGTGCTCGACGAAATCCTCTTCCTTCGTTCGCGCGCCGATGCGCCCCTTGCCTCCGCGCGATTGGTGGCGATAGAGCTCCACCGGCGTGCGCTTCACATATCCTGCGTGGCTCACGGTGATGGCCATGTCCGTGTCCGCGATCAGGTCTTCGAGTTCGATCTCCTCGACCTTGTCGACGATCTGCGTGCGGCGCTCATCGCCAAAAAGTTTCTGCACCTCGCGCAGCTCGGTGACGATCACGCCCTTGAGTTTCTTTTCGCTCGCCAGAATCGCCCGCAGTTCGGCGATCAACGCCTGAATTTCCTTCAATTCCTGCAGAATCTTTTCGCGCTCCATTTGCGTCAGACGGTGCAACTGGAGATCGAGAATGGCTTGCGCCTGGCGCTCGGAGAATTCCCAGCGCTCGATCAATCCCGCCTTGGCTTCGGTCGGCGATTTCGATTTGCGGATCAGCTTAATGATGTCGTCCAGGTGATCGAGCGCTTTCTTGAATCCCAGCAGGATGTGCTCGCGCTCTTCGGCCTTGCGCAAATCGAATTGCGTTCGCCGGCGAACGACTTCCACGCGGTGCTCGATGAACAGGCGCAGCATGTCCATCATCGGCAGTTCGCGCGGCTGACCCTTCACAATGCTCAGCAGAATCACGCCAAACGATTCCTGCATCTGCGTGAGTTTGAAAAGGTGATTCAGGATGAGCTGGCTTTCCTCGCCGCGTTTGATTTCGACCACCACGCGCATGCCCTGGCGGTCGGATTCATCGCGCACGTCGGAGATGCCTTCGATTTTCTTGGTTTGCACAAGCTCGGCGATGCGCTCGATTAGGCGCGCCTTATTCACCTGAAACGGAATTTCGGTGATCACGATGCTTTCGCGGTCTTTCGCGCCCTGCTCGATGGCTGCCTTGGCGCGCATCGTAAACGTGCCGCGCCCTGTCTTGTACGCGTCCAGGATGCCGTCCTTGCCCGCGATGTAACCGCCTGTGGGGAAGTCCGGGCCCGGCATCACCTTCATGATTTCTTTCAACGTCACGTTCGGATCTTCGATCAGCATCACCGTGGCTTCCACCACCTCGCGCATATTGTGCGGAGGAATATTCGTGGCCATGCCCACGGCGATTCCCGAAGCTCCATTCACAAGAAGATTCGGAGTTTTCGCGGGAAGGACGGAAGGCTCTTCGCGTGTCTGATCGAAATTCGGAACGAAATCGACGGTCTCTTTTTCCAGATCGGCCAGCAGTTCTTCGGAAACTCGCGTCAATCGCGCTTCCGTGTATCGCATGGCCGCCGGCGGATCGCCGTCCACCGAGCCAAAATTTCCCTGACCATCCACCAGCATGTAGCGCATGTTGAAGCCCTGCGCCAGACGCACCAGAGTGGGATAAATAATCGCTTCACCGTGCGGATGATAGTTGCCGGAAGTGTCTCCGCAGATTTTGGCGCACTTGCGGAAGCCGCGATTCGAGGCGAGGCCCAGATCGTTCATGGCGATCAGAATGCGGCGCTGCACCGGCTTCAAGCCGTCGCGCACATCCGGGATGGCGCGCGCCACGATCACGCTCATGGCGTAATCGAGATACGACCGCTTCATTTCCGCTTCGATGTCGATCGGTACGATCTGCGCCTGAAGAACTTCGTCAGCCATCTATCTCTTCTCCCCTAATCGTTCTCGAGCTGCGCGGCGCGCTCTACGATGTACGCCTTGACCGTGTCGAAGGCGTCCGACGCGCTCATGAAGCGGCGCGCGGCGAATGCCCGTTCGAGGTCGGCCAGGAACTCTTCGCGCCCGGAGTCGCCTGCTATTCGAATCGCTACGCCACGCTCGTTATCCGGACTGGCCGTCGGAGTCGCGCGAAATTCGTTGCAACCGAGTCCCCGCAGCCCCGGCAATGTTGTCCAACTCACCTGGTAGTACACGCGCGCTCTTAAATATCCAGGTTCACGACGTCCAGCGCGTTGTCCTCGATAAATTTCCGGCGCTCGGCCACGCTCTCGCCCATCAGCGTGGTGAAAATATTTTCGGCCTCCACCACGTCCTCCATTTTCACCTGCAGCAGCGTCCGGCTTTCGCCGTTCATCGTGGTGGCCCACAATTGCTCGGGGTTCATTTCGCCCAGGCCCTTGAACCGCGTGATCGTGAATTCTTTTTGCGCATCCGCCAGCACATACCCCAGAACGTCGGAGGCGTTTTCCTTGGTGATCTTGTCGCCATTGCGCGAGACCTGAAACGGCGGATGATCCACCGGCTCCACAAGTCGATAGAGCGCGCGCACGCGCTTGTATTCCGGCGTCGAAGCAAGCGCCCAGCTTACTTTCCCCGCGATTGGGCGTTCCTTCGTGCCGCCGGTCAGATTCAATTCGTACAGGCTGTGTTCCTCGTCGTAGGCGATTTTGGTTTGAATGTCGATTTTTGCTTTTTCAATCGCTCGATCGAGTTTCTCGAGTTTCTTCTTGTCCTCGAAATCCGCTTTCTTCTCGAGTTCGCTTTCGGCCAGCAGGTCCGCGATGCCGGCAATGCGCACGCGGCGCGAGAGGCGCTTCAGCACCTGCTCGTATTCCTGAATGTTCAGCAGGAACGTGGTGAGCGCCGCTCCTTCCAGCATCGGCCCTTCCTTCGGCTTCACGCGATGCTCTTCGGTCGCGCGGCGCATCATTTCGCCCATGAAGTCATGGTCATCGCGGATGTAACGGTCCATTTTGCCGCGGCGCAATCTGTAAAGCGGCGGTTGCGCGATGTAGATGTGGCCGCGTTCGATCAACTCGCGCATGTGGCGAAAGAAAAACGTCAGCAGTAGTGTGCGAATGTGGCTGCCGTCCACGTCTGCGTCGGTCATCAGAATTATTTTGTGATAGCGCAGCTTCGCGGGATCGAAATCGTCTTTGCCGATGCCGGTGCCCAGAGCCGTGATGATCGTGCGGATTTCCTCGTGGCCCAGCATCTTGTCGTAGCGCGCTTTTTCAACGTTCAGGATTTTTCCTTTGAGCGGAAGAATCGCCTGATTCTTGCGGTCGCGCCCCTGCTTGGCCGAGCCGCCGGCGGATTCGCCCTCCACGATGAACAGCTCGCAGCGCGCCGGATCGCGTTCCTGGCAGTCGGCCAATTTGCCGGGCAGGCCGCTTGAGTCGAGCGCCGATTTGCGGCGCGTCAACTCGCGTGCTTTGCGCGCTGCTTCGCGGCCGCGCGCGGCGTCGATGCACTTGCCGATGATGCGGCGCGCCACGGTCATGTGCTTGTCGAAATATTCGCCCAGGCGCTCGTTGACCAGTTGCTCCACCTGACCCTTGATGTCGCTATTCAGTTTGCCCTTCGTCTGCCCTTCAAACTGCGGCTGCGGCAGCTTCACGGAAACCACGGCGACCAGGCCCTCGCGGACGTCGTCTCCGGTGATCGTGACTTCGTCCTTCTGTTCCTTGAGCATGCCGGTTTGATTGGCGTAGTAATTGATCGTGCGCGTCAGCGCCGAGCGGAATCCGGAAAGATGCGTGCCGCCGTCCACGGTATTGATGGTGTTCGCGAACGCGAAAATATTTTCGGCGTAGCCGTCGTTGTACTGCAGCGCGATTTCCATTTCCACCTGCTCGCGCTTGCCCTCCATATAAATCGGCGAATCGTGCAGCACTGTTTTGCCTTTGTTCAGGTGCTTCACGAATTCCGCGATGCCGCCGGTGAAGCGAAACTCGGTCGATTTATCGTTGCGTTCGTCCGTGAGCGTGATTTTCAAGCCCTTGTTCAGGAACGCCAGTTCGCGCAGGCGCTGCGCCAGAATGTCGTAACTGAAAGCGGTCTGCGTGAAAATTTCCGGATCCGGATGGAAAGTCACTTTCGTTCCGGTTTTGCGCGTCTTCCCGGTTTGCTTCAACTTGTTCACTGGCTTTCCGCGCTCGTATTTCTGTTCCCAAACCGCTCCGTCGCGCGCAATTTCGAGCTCCAGCCAATCGGCCAGCGCGTTCACCACGGACACGCCAACGCCGTGCAAGCCGCCTGAAACTTTGTAGGTCTCCGAATCGAATTTTCCGCCGGCGTGCAGCACGGTCATCACCACTTCGGCGGCGGGCTTTTTTTCCGTCGCGTGCATGTCGACTGGAATGCCGCGCCCGTTGTCGCTCACGGTCACGCTATTGTCATCGTGCACGGTGACGTTGATTTCATCGCAGTGGCCCGCCAGCGCCTCGTCCACCGCGTTGTCCACAACTTCCCAGGCCAAATGGTGCAAACCCATTTCGCCGGTCGACCCGATATACATCGCCGGACGCAGCCGCACGGCTTCTAGACCACCGAGCACCTTGATCGAAGTTGCGTCGTAACGGTGCCCTGCAGCCTTGCCGGCATCCGCCTCTTTTTCAGCCATAATTGTTCCTGCTCCTAATCGACATCAGTGACGAAAACCATCGCACTCTCAACAGCGATTGCACGGAAAGGTAGGCCGCAAAATCGAGTGGCCGACACTTGATTACCCTGTGGCCCGGCGATTTTTTTCGCCCGGACTCGAAGGGTTCTTTCCGCTCCATCCCGTCCTGTATTCCGCTTGCGCGGAAGTGGACGCGGCGAAGACTACGTTCTTCCAGGCTCCGCGAATCCCGCTTGTTCTGGCGCGAACAAGCCAACCGATCGAGGGTGCCGCGGCCCTGGCCAACGTGCCGTTTTAGAGGAAGCCAAAACTACTCCAAACAGACTTCTATTGTAGCTCGGAACGTGCCACGCCTCAAGGCCCAGTTCCTGATGCAAAACACGTCAAATCTTTTATTTGGAATGGCTTGCGGCGCTTACGACCGGCGCCAAGAGGGCCTTCTTAACGAGGTTTCTGAAGGTGGTTTTTCGTGTCCCTGAACCGTCAGATTCGCATTGGCATAATCACGTAACGGTACTCGTATGACTCATCCGCCAGCGGCCGCAATTGCCCCGCCGATTGCTCGTCTTTCAACTCCAGGCTGATCGGCCCGTCCGGCGCGGCCGCCAAAAAATCCAGCAGATATTGGGCGTTGAAACCGATTGAAAGCGGCTCGCCCTTATATTCTTTTTCGATCGTCTCCCGCGCCTCTCCGTATTCCGGGCTCGACGCCGAAATTTCGACGCCTTCTTTTGAAATCGAAAACTTCACGGCGCGCGAACGCTGATCGGCCAATTGCGAAACGCGCCGCACGGCGTCGTTCAATTCGCCGCGCTCGAGCACGATTTTCTTGTTGTTCTCGCGCGGCAGCACGGCTTCATAGTTCGGGAATTGCCCCGTGAGCATGCGGCTGATCAGCAATCGCTCGCCGGCCTTGAAAAATAAATGGCTGTCGTCGCGCGCAAATTCGATTTCTTCTTTCTCCTGGGCCTCCGCGGCCAGCCGCTGAATTTCAACCAGCGCTTTTTTCGGCACCAGCGTACGGACTTCGCTCGATAGCCCGGCAATCGCGTGCTTGGTTTCCGCCTGCGCCAGGCGATGACCGTCGGTCGCCACCATTCCAATCGAATCGGGCTTCAGAATCAGCAGCGCTCCATTCAGCGTGTAGCGCGATTCCTCCGCCGAGATGGCAAAGTGCGTCCTGGCAATCAGCGAAGCAAGAATCGCCGCCGGCAATTTTGCCAGCGGATGCGGAAACGCCGGTATCGCGGGGAAATTACCCTTTTCCATGCCGATCATCTTGTATGTCTTGCGGTCGGCGACGATTTGCACCCAGTGATTTTCGAGCAGCTTGAATCGCAGATCCCCTTCGGGCAGTAATCGCACGAGCTCCAGTAGTTTCTTCGCTGGAACGGTTCCTGCGCCCTCGGTTTTGACCTTGGCTTCACAGCTCGATCGGATCGAAAGCTCAAGATCCGTCGCCGTCAGCGTCAGGCGGTTGCCTTTCGCTTCAAAAAGGAGATTCGAGAGGATGGGGATGGTGGTCTTCCGTTCGACCACCCCTTGCGTCAGATTCAATTCGCCGAGCAGGTCAAATTTCTTGATGCTGAATTCCATCCGGATTTCCTCCGCCGGGGGCGCACCGCGGGCACAAACCGTAAGACGGCTACTCTATCCTGTTTCATGATAGGGATAAAGACCGTAGTAGTAGCCGTGCCTGTGGAAACGAGGAAAACTCCCGGGGCGCAGCCAGCAGCACGACTTGCGCCGCGCACCACGTATGAACGCGCCTGTGCACGCTGTGGAAGAAAGCGGCCGCAGTAACGATGCGCCTCGAGCAACCTCGAAACGCTGCACAGGCATGCGCACAGCGCCCACAGGAACCGCAGCGGTTTTCAACAGCGCCCGCGCGGCGATACGCAGCACCGCGGCCGCGACGACATCTGCGGCCACACGCAGAATCCATGGAAAGAGACGCCGACAGAAATTTTAAGAGGGGAAACTTCGAGCCGGAATTTTACGCGAATGAATCCATCAAGCGGTTGATCGTGCGGTTTAAATCTTTGTCGTTGCGGCGCAGTGCATCGATCTTGTGAATGGAGTGCAACACCGTCGTGTGGTGCTTCCCGCCAAAATGCCGGCCAATCTCCGGCAGCGACGCCGTCGTCAACTGCTTCACCAAATACATCGCCACCTGCCGCGGAAACGCAATGGCCTTGGCGTTCGAGCGAATCTTGAGCTCATGCTCGCGCAAACCGAATTGCTCGCCGACTTTTTTCTGAATCAGCTCGATCGTGACCTTTTTCTCCTGCGTGGTGATGATGTTGCTCAGCACCTGTTGCGCCATGGCCAGGCTCACGGCCGTGCCCGTTAGCGCGGTATAAGCCATCAGCCGCGTCAGCGCGCCTTCGAGCTCGCGCACGTTCGATTTGATCGAGCGCGCGATGTATTCGGCAACCTCATCGGCCAGCATGAAGTGCTCGGCTTCCGCGCGTTTCTGCAGAATGGCGATCTTGGTTTCAAGATCCGGCGGCTGTATGTCGGCGATCAGCCCCCACTCAAAGCGCGAGCGCAACCGCTCCTCGATTGCCGAAATCTCCTTCGGCAGGCAGTCAGAGGAAACCACGATCTGCCGCTGCAGTTCGTACAGCGCGTTAAAGGTGTGGAAGAATTCCTCCTGCGTGCGCTCCTTGCCGGCAATGAACTGAATATCGTCCACCAACAGCACGTCCACCGAGCGGAACCTCTCGCGAAAACTCAGCATGCGGTCGAAGCGCAGCGAATTGATCACTTCGTTCGTGAATTTCTCCGCGCTGATGTACGTCAGCCGCACGGCCGGATTGCGTTTCTTGATCAGATGGCCAACGGCCTGCATCAAGTGCGTCTTCCCCATCCCCACTCCGCCGTACAAAAACAGTGGGTTGTACGCGCGCGATGGATCCTCCGCCACGGCCAGCGCCGCGGCGTGAGCAAATTGGTTTGAGGCTCCCACGATGAACGTCTCGAACAAATAGCGCGGATTCAGCTGATGCTCGACGGAATCAAAATCCAGGCGCGCTTGCCGCGGCGCCGTGCCCGGCTGATTGGTTACGGCGGGTGTGGCCTCGGTGGCAGGACACAGAAAATCGATTTGCGTGTCGGCCATATTCAGTTCGGCCAGCACGGCTTGCAGATATTGCCCGTAGGTTTCCGTCAGCCGCTTCTTAAACAGCTTCGAGGGAACCCGCACCACGATCGTACCGTTCTCAGCGCCCTCCTGCCGCGTGGGACGAAACCACGTGGAGAAGCTGTGCGGATTCACCCGCCTCTCCATGCGTTCCAGTATCTTGTCCCAAGCAGTCATGCCGGCGAAAATCCCCCAAAAGAGAGGCGAGCAAGGCGAGTGGCTATTTCCACAGATGTGGAAATCCTGTGGATATTAAGCCTTCGGCTTCCGCGCCAAGCCAGTCCCGAAGCAGTATTGCCGTCGTACGCGAAGCACCCGGGGGTAATCACTCAACAAACGGCTTCTCAAAAAAATTCATCCAACCAGAACGCCGATTTGTTCGCTCCGCCGTACAACCGGTGAGCCGGGATTCTCTCCGATGCCGGGAATTGCCACAAGCGAAAATTCTACGAAGACCGGGCGGGGACACACAGGTCTTTCACAGCTTTTCCACACACGCTCAAACCACTGAAGCCATGCGTGTTATTGACACGCGAAGAAAGTTTTCAACCGAAATACGCGCGCGCGCGTGTTTGAAATCGACGAAGCGAAAAAAATTTTTCAGTGCGCGGTCTTGTCTGGCCGCGCGAATTCATACAGACCGAACGGATCGGTACCGAGCAACAACCGATCGGCTTCGACCAGAATCGTCGTCGATTCCAACCGCCCGCCGTCGGGAGTATACGTTCGGTAACTAGCCACTCGATTCCCTTCCTTGTCGAAATGCAGCAGCAGCGTGCCGGCGGAAACCCACAGATCCTGGCTTTCCGGATCGACCCCCATCCCGGTGATCACCCGGTGCAGTGCCACCGATCCGCCGCCTTCTATCCGCGCAATCTCGTCCTTTTCGGCCTGCGCCGCTGAGGGAGTTTTGGGCCCGAGTTCGGGGATGTTCGAGGAAATTTCGGCCAAAGCATAGCCCACGCGGTCGTACTTGAGCACTTCGGCATCGGGAAGATAATCGAAGGCGAAGTAAACGTCGGACGCCGCGTCGGTCGCAATCACGCCCGCGCTCGCCTGATGAACCGGCACTGGTTCGTTGACGACGTCGTTTGGGTCGCCAAATTCGCGCACCAGCGTCCCCGAAAGATCAAAGACGGTAACCAAGTGCACGCCGGAAAGACTGGCCACGGCGATCTCGCTGGCATCGCTGCCTTCCAGAAACGCCACCGATTCCGGCGACACCACGCGAATGAACGTCAGAAGCGATCCATCCGTCGCGTACACCTTCACTCCGCCAGCGCCGCGATCGGCCACAGCCACGCGGCCCGCCGAGTCCACGGCCAAACTCTCGCCGTAGACGATGGCCGCTTGGCCGACCGGATGTTCCGGTACTTGCCCAATTTTTTTCCCTGCCGCGTCGTAGATCATGACTGCGGCGCCGGGAGCGTTGAGCACAAAATAATTTCCGCCCGGCCCGCGGCACACGCCACGCAATCCCGGCCCCACGTCGGGCAGCACGCGCCGCGCTGCTAGCAATTCCGTTAAAATTGGAACGTCAGTCTGCGCACGCGCGCGTGGTACACAGGCCACCACCAGTAGCGGCGTAAGCAACGAAAACAGCGCGCGCCCCAACACTCGCCTGCGTGTCGTCCGAACTCGATCGGCATCCGTCATGGTGTCAGGAGTCGCCACGATAGCGGCGCCGCTCGATCGAAATCGCGCGCCCTGTCGAAGAATCCACATCGATCCAAGCGCAATTCATCTGCGTGTTACCCGTAGCCACTTCAAATCGTGCCGGCATCCCGTCAAGAAATCGGCGCAGAACCGCCGCGCGATCCATCCCGATCACGCCGTCATGCGGACCGGTCATGCCCACGTCGGTCAAGTAAGCCGTCCCGCCGGGCAGAATGCGTTCATCGGCCGTTGCCACGTGCGTGTGCGTTCCGAGCACGACGGAGACGCGCCCATCGAGATACCATCCCATCGCCTGCTTCTCGCTCGTGGTTTCGGCGTGAAAATCCACCACGATCACTTTCACGTCCGCGCCCAGCGCGCCCAGCACGCGGTCGGCCGCGCGAAATGGATCGTCGATCGAACCCATGAACACGCGCCCTTGCAGATTGATCACCGCGTAGCGCACGCCGTTGCGCGCCGTGCCCACGTAGACGCCCCAGCCCGGCGTGCCCTCCGGAAAATTTGCCGGCCGCAGCAAGCGAGGCTCGCCCGGAATGTATTCGAGCAACTCTTTGCGATCCCAAATGTGATTGCCGCCGGTGAGCACATCGATGCCTTGCGCGAGCAGCTCCTCGGCCAGCCGCGGCGTGATGCCGAAGCCCGCGGCCGCGTTCTCGCCGTTGGCTATAACCAGGTCCGCGCCCTCCTGCGCCACGATGTCGGCCAGGTGGTCGGCCACGAGCTGTCGGCCCGGCGAGCCGACGATGTCGCCGATAAATAGGATCTTCATATCTTCATTAAGGCTGAACCCGGCGGACAATTCCGCCTGGGTGCGTTCGGGAAGCGGCTAGTTCGCAAAGCGAAAGTCCCGGACCAGAGGAGTTTTCGCGTTAAACAACAAAGATGCGCGCCAAAGAAGCAGCGATGCCTGCACATGCGGATTGCCCGCCAACCCCGTCCGCGCGGAAATCGCAGTAAGAGAGGGTCCACTTCGCCGTGTGGAGCTAGATCCTGAACCTCCCGTTTAAGGTGGGCGTCCTGCGCCGGCCTTAAGGCTTGCCCGATGGCGGGTTTTGGCCCGCCGCGGGCCATGCGCAACGGCCGTCTGACTCGGACACCCAGAGATTCAGTGTTGGTTCAAAAGATCGTCGCGCCGTCACCTGCGTCGCAGGCCCACTCCGCGACTATTGTAGCCCGTCCCGTCCGCCGGGCAAAACACGCCCGCGGACGGCGCGGGCTCCGTTCGGAGCCCGCCGGAACCGAAAATCATCAAGATAATTCGGCGCGCGTTTAGAAGTGGAAACCCAATTCCGCCGTCTCCGTCCGCGCCGAGACGTAGTGCGTCCCGCTGAACGTTGATAAGAAGTTGTACAGCGCCACTTTGTTCGTCAGATTGATCACCGTGAAGCGCAAGCTCCACTGGTAACGATCCCTGTGAAACAAATTGTCGTCGCCAACCGACAGGTCAAACAAGTTCCGCGGCGCGATGCGCGGAGGGTTGTGGTCGTCGTTCTCCGTTCCCGCCGCCGGTATCGAGAGCAGCGGCGAGCCGTATTCCGACGCCGGGCACAGGTTAGCGCCAAGGCTCGAACTTATGGGGGTAGTGGGTGTCGCGTGCACGCTCCCGCAGTAAAGGCCGGCCTGGAACTGCTGATCCGGCGACAGCGCGGACACGTCCACCACAGTATCCGTGCCATTCGGTCCGTTCGCGCAATCCTCGCCGCCGGCGCACGGCACCGGTCCAGCTACAAGCCCGCTGTCATAGCGCCAGTTGAACCCAATCCACGGCCCGCGTTTCCACGGCTGATATTGGATGTGCGTCGTTTGGTTGAAATTTTCGTCGTGATCGATGCGGAAAACTTCGTTGCCCGTCGGTGCCGCGCCGATGCCGCTCACTTGCGGCTCAAAGAAGCGCGCCGCCACGTGCGACATCACCACATACGCCGTGAAGCCGTGCACGTTCGGCACCGTGCCGCGCACCGCAAACCCCGGGATTTTCGAGTGGTCCCACTCGATCGGAAACGTGATCGGCGAATCGCCCAGCACGCTGAAGTCGTATGCCTTGTGCGTGTACTTCCAGATGTACTCGCCGTTTAAGACGAAGTAACGCCCGAATGCCTGCTGCAAACCGGCGTGAAATTCGTTGCGCCAGCCCGGACTGAGCGGCGTTGTTGTCACGCACGGACTTATCGTCGAGGCCATGATCGCGCTGATCACCGCGTCATTGCACCCGAGGCTTGCCAGAACCAAGTTTTCGTTAAACGGCGTTTCCAGCGTGCGCGCATAGGAAATCTGCAGGACGGTGTTGCTCGGCTTGATGTGGTACGCGATGCCCAGCCGAGGCTCCAGTTGCTGCCCACTCGATATGCCACGGTACAGATCGCCGCGCAGTCCAAGGTTGAACGTCCAATTCCTCTCCGTAAGCGTGTCCTGCACGTATAAGGCCGCCTCTTTGATGTCCGCGTTTCCACCGTAGGTGTACTCACCGCTCGTTGAATTGGGACAATCGTCCGATCCCGGCAACGCCGCCGTCCGCGTCAAGTCGTAGCACGCAAGCAGCGGGTTAAACGCTGGCAGTCCACCGCCGTTCACCCCCACTCCCTGCCCCGTGTTTGCCACGAGCCCAGATGCTTCGCACGCGCTCGGGTTGGTCAGCAAAGGATTGGTATCCGCCAGTAAGGTATCGCCATACAAACAAACGGCGTTGGCGGTCGGATCGACGATTCCCAAACTGTCAGCTTCGTTGAGAAGCGTCGACTCATAATCCCCTCCAATTTGCAGGTTATTGGCGCCTTTCACGTGCGAATAATTCGCGCGCACGCCGACATTTGTCAGGCTGCGATTCTGACCAATGGTCTGAAGTTGCAGATCGGGCGTGAGGTCTGCGAAAGGATCGGCGCTCGGATAATAATTGTATTGATCCCGCCGCACAAAGACGCCCAGCGTGAAAATGGCGTTCGTGTTGATAATGTGCGTCCATGAAGGTGCGATGTTGAAGGTTCCGATCTTCGATCGCTGATCCTGGATGCCTACGGCCAAGCCGGCCGGCCCCAGGCCGCCGCAGTTGCCGATTTGTCCCTCGGGGCACGTCGCCGGAACGACCAGACCATTCCACGCCGTCGCATCTTCGGCGTCATACGAATTGGGCGTCTGGAACCACGAACGCGAATAGCCCAAATTCACGCTGATCGTGTCTTTCGAGCCGAGCTTGAAGTCCACCCGGTCGAAAAGATTCTCCTCGTTGCCGTGGTCGTGCATCACCACGAGCTCCGGCCCATCGAGAAACCGGCCGGTGTCCAGTCCGCTTGCCGAAATAAAATTGCCCCAGGAATTTCCGCCGTACGAAAGATTGAAGTCGGTGCTCGGCGAGCCAAAACTTCCGTATGACGTCGTGACGCTCCCGTGCGGCTGGGTCACGCCCAACCCAGACCGCGTGGTCACGGCGATAATCACGCTGGTTTTGTCGCCGTATTGCGCCGGAGGCGCGCCCTCGATCACCTCCAGCGACTGAATGGAATCCTCGGGAATCTGATTCGAGAAAACCTTGCTTTGCTGATCGCTGATCGGCTGGCCGTCGATCGAGAACGAATTCGACGCATGATCCCCCAGCCCATGAAACAGCCCGTTCGAGTCCGCAGCGATTCCCGGCGTGGCTAGCGTCACAAGCGAACTCACCGACGAGGATTGGCTCTCCAGCGGCAACTTGTCGAACAAGTCGCGGTCCACGTCGGTATGCGTCACCGGGTCGTTTTCCACCAAATCCCCGGCTTCGGTGGAGACGATCACGCTGGTCGATGCCGTACCGATTTTCAAACTCACGTTCGCGCTCACCGGAACTGCCGAACGAACGTCCACGTCCTGAACGTAGGATTGAAACCCCGGCGCCATTACAGTCATGTGATAAGGATTCAAAGGCACGTTGGAAAACGAGAAATGCCCGTCTGAACCCGAAACGGCCGTGCGATCGAAACCGCTCACCGGATTTTGAATCTCAACCGTGGCCCCCGCCACGGCCGCTGTGGAGGGATCCGTAACCACGCCCTGCACCGATCCGTAATTCCCCGACTGCGCGTGAAGCGGACTGCCCATGCCCAAAACGAAGACACACGTCAACATCACTCCGTAGGTCACACATCGCTGAATCATCCTAGCTCCTTATGGGGCGCCATCTTCGAGTGAAGTGGTCCCTCGCTGGGCCTCCTGCGGAGGCCGTGGACGAAGGCCGCGCGCTCCCTCTCTAGAAATCGGGAGCGGCGACGTGGCCAGGCGCTTCTTGAGTGTTCGGAGCTAGGCTATCGGGGGTGCGCGAGAGGAAGTTGGAAAAAGCCCCGGTGCAGAGTAGAGATTCGCTTCAGCTTGCGGCGCAAGCGCCACAACGGTGCGCACGATGATCAACGAGGGCTGCGCCACCGGCCCCGTGATCGGCATGTGCGCAACTTGGCAGATCGGGCAAGCCGCTTCAGTGTTCGGATCGTGGTGGTGCCACAAGCCGCCAGCGGCCAGGAAGCAAACGAGCGCAGCGAACGCCGCAGCAAGCAGCACACGCTGTCGAATTCCGCGGATCGAGTTGTCGCGACGCATCATCGAATCTGCTGGAACAAAAGCCCCGCACCGACAGAAAAGACGAATGTTATTCTACACTAGATGGTAGCAATCGCGTCGGGGTTGCGCGCCCCGCCTGACGTTTGGTGCCCAGCGCGCCACGGGCTAGGCCGCGCAGCGCATGGGCGGACGCATGCCCGCTCCTCAGACCTCATGGCAGCACGGCTTTCCCTTCATTGCCTCCCGTCCCTCGCGGACAATCAGAGGCAGCAGCGCCAAGGCAGCGGCGGGGTCTGCCCAACGTACTCCCCAAACCGCGTGGACGAGGAGTCCCGCCAACGCAATCAACGCCAGATAGCCACACATCGCGGACTCGGCAGCATCGGCCCGCAATGCGGCACTGGCAGTGGACGCTGAAAGTTGGCGCTTTTGCTTTGCCAGCCAAGGCATGATCACTGCCGCGAGGATGAGCACCGCGATTCCGATGAGGCTGGGCCGGGCTTCGATGCGTCCCAGCAGCCCCAGTATCGAAACAAAGGCAACAAATGCCGCGAGAAAAAAGAGCAAGCCGCCTGCAATTCTTGCCGCTCGCTGTTCCGCGCCGTCTCCGCGAGACGGCCGACGGAAACGCCAGAGCACAACAGCCGCGGAGAGAAGCTCGACCGCGCTGTCGCCGCCGAATCCGAGAAGCGCCGGGCTGCGGCCCATCCATGCCGCGCCCAATGACGCCAGCGCTTCCACGCTCATCCATGCGAGCGTAAGAGTCTGAATCTGCACGATGCGGCGCGTAGTCTCAAGCGCGAGCGATCTTGGCGTTGCAACCACCGGAGCCCAACCCCCAAATCGTGAGAATTAAACCTGCAGAACGTCGCCGTCCCGCGCGACCATTTCATACAGCACCGGGTTCACAAAAAATCCCAGAAACAGCCGCGAAAGCAGCCCGGCCACGATCACGATCGCAAATGGCTTCTGCGTATCGGATCCAATGCCGGTCGAAAGCGCGGCGGGCAGCAATCCCAAACACGCCACCAGCGCCGTCATCATGATCGGGCGCAACCGCAGCAGCGAAGCCTCGCGCGTTGCCGTGCGAATATCCTTGCCCTCGATTCGCAGTTTGTTGATGAACGACACTAGGATCACGGCCGTCTCCACGGACACGCCCAGCAACGCCAGCAAACCCAGCGCCGAGGAAACGCTGAACGGTGTGTGCGTCAATTTGAGCGCGATCAGCGCGCCCACCGGCTCCGTCATCACCACGCCCAGCGCGATCGTCACTGGAAATTTGAAGTTGCCGTACAGCGCGAACAGAATCATGAAAATCAGCAGCAGCGCCAGCGGCCCGATGATCAACATCTGGTGTTCGGCTTCCAGAAATTCGCTGTATTCGCCGCCCCACGCCAAAGTGTAGCCGGGCGGCAGCGATTTCGTCACGTCCGCGATGGCGCGCTGGCCATCCCTCACAGCGCCCTCCAAATCCCGCCCCTCGATGCTGTACTGCACGCCGATGTAACGCGAATTGCTCTCGCGATAAATGAACGAAGCGCCGCTGGCCTCGTGGATGTTCGCAAGCTCGCTCAGCGGAATCTGCTGGCCAGACGGCGTGCCGACGAGCAGGTCGCCGATCGCCTGCGCGCCTTCGCGGAACTGCGGCTTCATGCGCACCACCAGGTCAAACAGCTTCTCTCCCTGAACCACCTGCGTGGCCGCTTGGCCGCCCACGGCCGTTTGCACCACGGTCTCCACGTCCGCCACGTTGATTCCGTAGCGCGCGATTTTGTCCCGGTCAATGTCGATCAATAAACTCGGCTGCCCCAACTCGCGCACCACGGTTAATTCCGTGAATCCCGGCACGTCCTGAAGCCGCCGCTTGATCTCGAGCGCGGTCTGCTGCAGCACATTTAAGTCCGGGCCGTACACTTTCACCGCCAGCGCGCTCTTCAAGCCCGTCAACGCTTCGTCCACCGCGTCTTCCGCCGGTTGCGTGAAGTTGAAAATGACTCCCGGAAACGCATCGAACTTCTTCTGCAGATCGGCCGTCAATTCAGCCTTGTCGTGAATCGAGCTCACTGACCACGAGGCATCGCCATAAGGTTTCAGGCCCACGTAAAATTCATCGTTGAAGAACCCGGTCGAATCCGTTCCGTCGTCCGGCCGCCCCAGTTCCGAACCAACGTCGGTCACCATCGGATACTGCATCAGAATGTCGCGCACCTGCGGACTGAACTTCGCCGCTTCTTCATAGGAAATCGTGTACGGCATCGTGGCGCGCACCCAGATCGCGCCCTCGTCCAGATGCGGCATGAATTCCCCGCCGATGAACGGAACCAGCAGCAGCGTCGCGCCGAAAATCAGCGTCGCCCCGATCATCGTCGTCTTCGGCCGGTCCAGACACCAGTCCAGCTGCCCCGCATACGTCTTCTTGATCCACTCGAATGGTTTGTTCCGGTATTCGTGCACGCCCTTGCGGAACCACGCCGAGCACATCACCGGCACGAACGTCAGCGTCAGGATCAGCGCCCCCACCAGCGCGATCGACATGGTGTCCGCCATCGGATGAAACAATTTGCCCGACGGCCCGGTCAGCGCGTAAACCGGGATGTAACCGGCGATGATCACCGCCACGGAATAAAAAATCGGCCGATCCACGTCCTTGGCCGCGCGCAAAATCACGTCGTAGAGGTTGTATTCGGTTCCTTCGCGCAGCCCCAGCTCGCGGTAAATGTTTTCGACCATCACCAGCGTGCCGTCGATGATGATCCCGAAATCGATCGCCCCGATCGAAAGCAGATTCGCCGCCACCCCGCTCGCGTGCAGAAAAATAAATGAGAACAGCAGCGCCAGCGGAATCGTCAGCGCCACAATCACGGCCGCGCGCCAGCTCACCAGAAAAAAAATCAGCACGATCAGGACCAGCGCCATCCCGCGCAGCAGGTTCCCCTCGACCGTGTCCGTCGTCAGCCGCACCAGATCGCTGCGGTCGTAGTACGGCACCACTTTCACGTCCGGCGGAAGCACATGCTCGTTCAGCTCGTTGGTCTCCGCCTCCACGCCCCTCAGCACGTTTTGCGCTTGCTCGCCGGTCAGCATCAGGATCACGCCTTCCACGGCGTCATCGGTCTTGTTGAATCCGAATTCCCCCAGTCGCGGCGCGTTACCGATCACCACGTCGCCGATGTCGCGCACGCGCACCGGCACGCCGTTCGCGTTCCCCACGATCACGTTTCCGATGTCGGCCTCGTCCTTCAGCAGCCCGAGCCCGCGCACGTAATAAAACTGTCCTCCCTGCGAATAAAATCCGCCGCCGGTGTTCGCGTTGTTCACCGCCAGTTGATTCATCACCTGCGGCACGGTGATGTGATACCCGTACAATTTCGCTGGATCGAGCAGCACCTGGTATTGCATCACCGTGCCGCCGAATCCCGAGTCGTCCGCCACGCCGGGCACTTGCTTGAATCCGCGCTCGATCACCCAGTCTTCGTAGGTCTTCAGTTCCTGCGCCGTGCGGTCCGGGCTCTTAAGCACGTAGCGGTAGATCAGTCCCGACGGGCTCGACAGTGGCGCAAGCGTCGGCGTCACTCCGCTCGGATAGTTGACCTCGCTCAGCCTCTCAAACACGATCTGTCGCGCGAAATAATTGTCCGTATCTTCGTCGAACGTCAGAATGATGTCCGAAAGTCCATACAGCGAAATCGACCTCTGGATCACCATCTTCGGCACGCCGTTCATTTCCACTTCGGTCGGCAGCGTCACCAACCGCTCGATTTCCTCCGCCGCGTGCCCCGGCCACTGCGTGATGATCTCCACCATCGGCGGCGAAAGGTCCGGATACGCGTCCACCGGCATGCGTTGAAACGAAATGATCCCCGCCACCGCGATGAGCACGGTGAACATCATCACCACAAACCGGTTTTTCAGCGAAAACTGTACGATCCGATGAATCATGAAAACTCGCCGCCCCAGTGTTGAACCGAACTAGTGTTGAATCGAATTCGCGAATTGCAGGAACAGGCTGCCGTCTCCCACCACGTTCTCTCCGGCCGAAAGCCCGCTGGTTATTTGTGTCTGCCCGCCCTGGCTTTCTCCGATCTCAACCGACCGCCGGCCGAACTGATTTATCCCGCTCTCCACGTACACAAACGGATGATTCTCGTCGTCGCGCAGCACCGCCGCGTCCGGCACGGCGATCGCATTATCGATCGACCCCGCCGCGACCGTCGCCACGCAGTACATGTTGTTTTTCAGCTTCTCGCCCGCGTTATCGACCACGATCCGCGCTTGCAGCGTTCGCGTCGTCGGATCGACGGCCGTGGAATTAAACGCGATCCTTCCCCGAAAAATATCGGGATACGAATCCGTGGTAACCGAAACCGCGTCGCCCACCTTCACGTCCGCCAGATCCGATTCGTAAACGTTCGCCAGAATCCACACCGTGCTCATATCCGAAATCACGAATGCCTGCGTCGTCCCCGGCGTCAGCAATTGGCCCGGCGAAACGTCCCGCTCCACCACTTCTCCCGTGATCGGCGCCAGCAGCGGAATCTCCGGCGTAGATTTCATCTTCTCCAGATCGGCCGGATTCGTGATGCCCAGAATTTTCAGGCCCTCTTCGGCCGCGTTCAGGTCCGCTTGCGCTTGCGTGCGATCGGACTCCGCCTGCAACAAATCGCGCTGCGCGATTGCGTTGTGCGAATAAAGATCCTGCGCCCGCGCGTAGTTCAGATCCGCCACGCGAAACGTGTCCCGCGCTTTCAAATACGTCGCGCGCAACAGCGAATAGTCCGGACTGCTGATCATCAGCAGCGGCTGGCCCTCACGCACGTGATCGCCCGGCACCACCAGGATCCGGCTCACCGGCCCGCCCACCTGCGTGATCACCGAAGTCGTGTGAAACGCGTTGTAGGCCACCGCGCCCGTCAGCCGCAGCGTGCGCGCAATCTTCTGCGGCTTGATCGTCACCACCTGCACGTGCGCCATCTGATCCTGCGGAATTGTAAAAAGTTCCGGCGTCTCCGATTTCGTGGCGTTGGCGGAAAAAGAAGTCATGTTGCTCGCATTTTCGCCAGAGCCGCATCCGCCCAGCGCGAATGCAAGCGCCGTCGCGCCCAGCGCGAACCCGAGCGCGATCGCCGCGCCCGCGTCCCACTTCCGTCCGCCGCTCGTATGCTTCTCCGTCGTTTTCATGGCAAAGACCTCGTTCCCACCGCTTCGCGAAGCTGCTCGAGCGCCACCAGATACGCCGCCAGCGACTGGCGATAGGAAAGCTGCGTCGCGCGATAGCTGCGCTCCGCATCCAGAAAGTCCAGCAGGCTCGCCGCGCCGCGCCGGTAAGCGTATTCGCTGATGTCGCGGTCTTGTTTCGCGTCGTCCAGGTAGCCCGAACGATAGATGGTCACAATTTGATCGTTCGATTGCAGCGCTTCGTAAGCGTCTCTCACGTCGGTCAGCACTTGCCCGTTCGCCAAATCCTGCATCTCTTGCGCTTGCGTGATGGCGAAGTGCGTGCGCGCGATCTCGCCCTGATTGCGGTCGAAAATCGGAAGCTGCATGCTGCCGAACAACGAGGCCGAACTCACGTCGGCCACATGCGTGTAATTGATCTGCCCCGTGATATCGCGTTTCCCATTGGCCTTCGCCAGCGCGTACTCGCCGTTCGCCAGCGTCACGCCTTGCTGCGCCTCGCGCAGATCCGGCCGCGTCTCGAGCGCCTTCGCCTGCAAATCCTCCAGGTTCGCTTTCAGCGGCTGATAATCGAAATCGTCAGCCACGTCGTAATCCGCGGAAACCGATTCGTATCCCAGCAGCTGCCGCAAATCGGAAAGCCCTTGCACTTTCGCCAGCTCCGCTTGCGACACATCCGTTTGGAATTGCAGCAATTGCAGTTTGATCTTCAAATAATCGTCGTCGCTCATGTCGCCGGCTTTGTAGCGCGCGGCGCTGATGTCCACCGTATCCTGAAAACTTTTCAAATCTGCCTGTGCCAGCGCCAGCGTCGATTCCGCCAGTTGCACGTTGATGTATTGCGACGCCACCTGGAACGTGATCGTGCGTTCGTTGTCAGCTACCGTCGAGCGCGTCACGGCTGTTTGATCTTGCGCCGCCGCAAGACGATGCTGCCGCTTCTTCCCGCGCTCGAACAAATAGCTGATGCCCAGGTCGAACTGCGCGTCGTCGTCGATATACGTCGAACTGAATTGGTTCGGCTGAAAAATCGGAATAAATTGCGCATCGCCCAGCAGCACCGGATCGGGCCGCAGGTTCGCGGTGATCTCCTCCGCCTGGCTCTGGTCGATCGTCGAACGGTCGGCCAGCAAATTGTGATTGTGAGCCAGCGCCATTTGAATCGCTTCATCTAGCGTGATCCGCACCGGTCCCTGCGTCTGCGCTCCCAGTGTTTGCGCGCCGCCCAGAACGGCGAAGCACACGCCCACTGCAATCGCGAAACTCGATAACCACACGCGCTTGGCGTTCATAGTCACGTTCCTTTGATTCTTCACAATTTCTTGCAAGGCTGATGTGCACCGCGCGCTCCCCTAAAACGAACCGGGGGCCGCTGTGCCGGAAGGCGCTCGACTGCGAGGATCTACGCGATCGGGGGTGCGCGTGAAGATGTGGGGAAAAGCCCTGGAGAGACGTACAGGATCGCTTCCGCTTGCCCTGCCAGCGCCACAACATGCCGCGAGACAACGAAGGAAGGTTGCGCCACAGGCCCGGTCACCGGCATGTGCGCGACCTGGCAGACCGGGCAAGCCGACGCGGCGTTCGGATCGTCGTGGTGCCACAGCCCGCCGGCGGCCAGGAAACAAACCAGCGCAGCAAACGCCGCAATCAGCAGCACGCGTTGCTTAATCACACCGCGCGGCGCGCGTTGCCTCGACGGATTGTCGTGATGCTTCATCGAATTCCCAGGAAAGAAAGCCGCTCACCGACGGAAGCGGTAAACCTTGATTCTACACTAGATGTCGCCACGCCCTGCCGGGTTGCGCAGTTTGTGCCCGTCCCGCCACGGTGGTTAAGCCGAATGGCGCAGCGCGCGTTCCACCAGCTCCAGACACCGCTCCGCGCGCTGCCGAACCGCGCCGTCCTGCCCTTCGCGGCCCTGCCGCAGCGCCTCAAGCTCGTCCGCAATCGCGAGCGCCGCCAGCACCGCCACGCGCACCGAGTCCACCGTGCCCGTCGTGCGCGCCACGTCGCGCATCTTCGCATCCACCAGACGCGCCAATTTCTCGACGTACGCCGAATCCAGCTCCCCGGCGATGGTGTACTGCTGATCGTAGATTTCGACTTTGACGCGATGCGACACGAGGCACTCACTCCCGGGCGGGGCCCCGCCATTCTCCGGCCGCCGCACCCCGGAAACAAGCAAAACATTCGGCACCCCAGCAGCCTTGCATGCAGGTTTCTTTTCGGTTTGTGTAGCGGAGGCCTTCGGGCCTCCAGCCTTTGCGCGACGCTAATATTTACGGAAATCTGCGCTCTCGGTTACAAACCCTCGCTCGCGCAATCGCAATCCTACGCCACGCGTAACTTAGCCCCCACCGATTCCAGCGCCCGCACAATCCGCGAGCTCGCCTCCGCCATCTGCGCGTCCGTCAATGTCGCGTCGTAACTCTGAAATGTCACGCGGATCAGCAAAGAGTGATGCCCCTCGGGCAATCCCTTGCCGCGGAACAAATCGACCGCCTGCACGCTCACAATCTCCGCGATCCCCAGCGCCCGAATCGCGTCCGCCAACCGCCCAAACGCTGTGCCATCGGCCAGCAAAAGCGAAAAATCGCGCTCCACGGCGGGATATCGCGAAATCGGTCGATAGCGCCGCCGCGCGCGCTCCGCGCTGTAAGCCGCATAGAGCGGATCGAGCGCCAACTCCGCCAGAAAAACATCCTGGCGAATTTTCAATCGCTCGGCCACCTGCCGCGCGAGTTGACCCGCGCAGCCCAGCGTGCCGGCACCATCGGCGAGCGCAATGGTCGCCGCACCCCGCATTTCAAGCCACACTGGCCCACCCGCGCTCCAGCTGAAACCTCCGGCCAATTCGCCCGCGCGATCGAGATCGCCCTTCAAATCTTCAAAGCGAAATTCGCGCTCGCCTTCGATAACGCTTTTCTCCCGCGCCAGGCCCGTCGCGCCGAGTGTCAAAATGCGCGTCTCCACCGGCGCCGTGCCGTCCCACGCGTAACGCCGGCCGATTTCAAACAGCCGCACATCACGTTGCCCGTGGTTCAAATTCCATTCAAGGGTCGCCGCCATGCTCACCGCGCCCGTCGAGCGCAGCAGCGAAGCATCCTCGGCGATGGGATTCGCGATGCGCACCGGCGTGGTATCGGCCGCGCGGAAAATCGCGTCGCGCTCCGCGTCCACGTGCGTAATCGTGATGATCTCGCGGTACCCAAGCCCAATCAGCAATCCGCGCAACTGATCTTCATCTTCCGCGTGCGCCTGGCGCGCCGCCGGCAGTTTGGCCGCCGGCAGCCGCGCAGGAAACCGCTCGAGGCCATATTGCCGCGCCACTTCCTCGATCAAATCCACTTCTCGCGTCACGTCGCCGCGCCACGATGGCCGGCGGCACTCCCAAGCCGCCATCAGCGAACCGGCGCTCCCGCGCGAGGTATCCACACGCACGGGTTCAGACCCGAGCGCTTTCAGAATCCGTTCGATATCGCGGTCCGGCACATCCGCGCCCAGAATGCGCAGCAACTCCCGCCGCGTAAGTTCAAGCTGCACAGCCCGTGGCTTCGTCGGATAAATGTCTACCACGCCTGAAAGCACTTCGCCCCCCGCGGTTTGCTGAATCAATTCCGCGCACCGCCGTGAGGCAAGCTCAGCCGTTTCCGGATCCACTCCGCGCTCGAATCTCTGCGAAGCCTCCGTGCGCAGCCCAAGCCGCTTCGCTGTGCGCCTCACTGAGATCGCATCGAACCACGCGCATTCAAGAAGAATATTGCGTGTGCCCGCCGAAATTTGCGTTTCCGCTCCGCCCATCACCCCGCCGATAGCCACCGCGCGCCGCGCGTCGGCGATCACGCACATTTCGGCGGACAACTTGCGCTCGAGCCCATCCAGCGTGCGCATGGTTTCGCCGGCGCGCGCGCGCCGCACGATGATTCTTTTTTCCGCCAATGTGTCGACGTCGAACGCGTGCAGCGGATTCCCCAGCTCGAACATCACGTAATTCGTCGCGTCCACCACATTGTTGATGGAAGTTTGTCCGATGGCTTCTAGTCGCCCGCGCAGCCAATCCGGCGAAGGACCGATCTTCACTCCACGCAGCACACGCGCCGTGTATCGCCCGCACAATTCCGGGCATTCGATCTCCACGCGCACCGCTGCCGCGGCGCCATCGTGAACTTCGCGCAACTCCGGCGCCGGTGTTCGCAGCGGCACGCTGTAAAGCGCCGCCGCCTCGCGCGCGAGTCCGTGGTGGCTCATGCAATCGCCGCGATTCGCCGTCAGTTCGACGTCCAGCACAGGCCCCGCCGCGCTCGGTTCGATCGCGTCGACCGCCGTGCCCGAAAGCGAAAAACGCGCGCGCAGCTCTTCGGGCGAAGCAGTGAGCTGCGCAAATTCCTTCATCCAGTCGTAAAGGAGTTTCATGGGAACTGGCGCAGAAAACGCGCGTCGTTCTGGAAAAATAACTGCATGTCGTCCAAACCGTACTTCAGCATCGCGAGACGTTCGACGCCGAGGCCAAACGCGAAACCCGACAGTCCCTTCGCGTCGTATCCGACAAATCCATAAACCGCTGGATCCACCATCCCCGCGCCGAATAACTCGATCCAGCCCGAGAATTTGCACACGCGGCATCCCGCGCCGCCGCACAAATGGCAGCTCGCATCCACTTCCACCGACGGTTCGGTGAACGGGAAATAACTCGGACGCAATCTTGTTTTAATCGTTGGCCCTAGGAACTGACCGACGAAATATTCCACCGTACCCTTGAAGTCGCAGAATGTGATGTCGGAATCCACAGCCAGGCCTTCGATCTGATGAAACATGTAACCGTGTGTCGCGTCGGGATTGTCGCGGCGATAAACTTTTCCGGGCACGATGATGCGCACGGGCGGAGGCTGTTTTTCCATGGTGCGGATTTGCACCGGCGAAGTGTGCGTGCGCAGCACGTATTCGCCCGCGCCGGGCGGCGGCGCGATATAGAACGTATCCATCGCGTCGCGCGCGGGATGGTGCTCGGGAATATTCAGCGCCTCGAAGTTGTAATACGGCGTCTCAATCTCCGGCCCTTCCACCACCGTGTAGCCGATCGAAAGAAAAATCCGCTCAATCTCTTCAAACGTTTGCCGAAGCGGATGCCGCGAGCCGACCGGCCGTTCCACACCCGGCAATGAAAGGTCCACGCGATCGCGCGCGGCCGCCGCTTGCCCTGCCGCCGAGTCGATCTGCGCTCGCGCATCTTTAAGCGCCTGCTCGACGTGCGCCTTGAGCGCGTTCAGTTCCTGGCCGACCGCTCGCTTCAATTCCGGCGATGCCGGCTTCAGCCAATTCTCGCCGATGCGCGTGAGCACGCTCGATTTCCGTCCGAGCCACGCGACGTGCAACCGATCCCAATTCGCGGCGTCCGCAATCGACGCCGTCTCGCTCGCGAATTGCTGCTTCACGTCCGCGAACAGGTGCGCCACGCCCGCGGCGTCGGACACGCCTAGTTCGGCAAGCGTCTTCGTTGTCGGGTCTTCGTGCGCCATCGGGAGTCCCGCGCGCTTCAGGCTTTCTTCTTGGGCTTCGCGGGCGCAGGCGCGTGCTGCTTGGCTTGCGCCGCGAATTCGGCGAATGTCGCCGCATCCTTCACGGCCAGATCGGCCAGGATTTTGCGGTCCACCACCACGCCGGCCGCTTTCAATCCGTGCATCAACTGGCTATACGACATGCCGTTTAAGCGAGCGCCGGCGCCGATGCGCTGGATCCACAGCCGGCGGAATTGCCGCTTCTTATTGCGTCGATCGCGATACGCGAAGCGATCGGCGCGATTGGCGGCCTCCTGCGCGGATTGAAACAGTTTCGATTTTGTGAGGAAAAATCCTTTGGTGCGCTTCAGGTATTTCTTGCGGCGCGCGCGCCGCTTGGTACCGCGTTTTACTCGTGCCATTTCATCGTCTCCTGCGAGGAGAGCACACGTCGGACGGATTTCTCCGCCCAGCGGCGTCTCCACGGCGTGTTAGGAATGCAGCCCGAAATTTCCGGACTGCGAATCGCCCCGAATCACGCGCTGATAATTCCGCGCGGATCAGAGCGGCCGGCCGGCAGGCCCGTCGTGGCGGGATGCGCGCTGCCTGGCGCGGCAAAAAATCTTTCGAGCGCGTGGCGCTCGTCGCGTGAAAGTTCCCAGCAAGGGAAACTTTCGCGGAAAATATTTCCGCGCGTGCGCCCTCAGGCGTACGGCAGCATGCGATGAACCTTGGCGGCGTCCGCCGGGCTCACCAGCGTTTGCTTCTTCAGGCGGCGCATGCGGTTCGGAGATCGCGTGCCCAGCAAGTGCCGCTTGCCCGAATGCATGCGCATCACTTTGCCGCTCGCCGTCACTTTGAATCGCTTGGCGGCGCCGCGATGCGTCTTCAGTTTGATTTTCTTAACTTTTCTTTGCTTGGACATGATTTCAGAATCCTCAAAATTTTTTTAATTCGGACTCGCCGCCTTCACGGGTGCGCCCTTCTTGGGCGCGAGCAGAGCCATCAAGATGTTCGCTTCCATGCGCGGACCGATTTCCACCAGCGCGTGATCCGAAATTTCCGTCAGCAGGCGATTCATCTTGGCCCGGCCGACTTCCTGGTGCGCCATTTCCCGGCCGCGATGAAAGATCATCGCCTTCACGCGATGTCCTTCGCCTAGAAATTTGATGATCTGATTCTTGCGCACCTGATAATCGTGCTCGGCTGTCGCGGGCCGGAATTTCACTTCCTTAAGTTGCGTCCCCTTCTGGTGGCGCCGCTGCTCGTGCGCCTTTTTGTTCGTCTGATATAGGTACTTGCCGTAATCCGTAATTTTGCAAACGGGCGGATCGGCTGTGGGCGAAATCTCCACCAGGTCCAGGCCCCGCTCGCGAGCCAGTTTGAGCGCGTCCTGCGGCTGCATCACGCCCATCTGCCCGCCATCGTCGTCCACCACGCGAATTTCGCGCCCCCAGATGCGCTCATTCACGCGAATGCGATCGTTCGGTCGAAAACTCCGTTCAGCGATAAACCCACCTCCCGCGCGGGCTTATGCCCAACGCGGTTCACAATTGGAATCGTTCCACAGACGCTTCTCCCGGCGCGCACAGCGCAAGGAGCGGACGGCCAGTATAGCACGGCGTCGCAACCCTCCGCCCCGAAGCGATGTCTTTTTGGGCAGCGCGCCGCGCTTCCTTCCGCCCGGCTCCAACGGCGATATGTTCTAATCGCTTGCACCCGCATTTTTGGAAGCATAGAAAAATAATATGAGCGTGGCCTCTCAATCCCCTGTACGTTTCGCGCCGCCCGGAAAAATTCCGTGGCCGCTGGTGATTTCGTTCTTTCTGTTTCTAAATTTCCTTTTCCTGATCGTTTCAACCGGCCGCGTGCACACGATCGACGAAGTCTCCGCCGACTATCAAGCCGAAAGCCTGGTTCATCACGGCACGACGGCGGTGCCGCAGGCGGTCGCCTCCAATTGGTTCTACGGGAAATTCGACCGCTTCGGTCATCCGCAGAGTCCGTATCCGCCGGGCCAGGCCGTCGCGTCGATTCCCTGGTATCTGCTGGGCCAATTCGCGGCGCGCCACCTTCCCGGTGTGCCCGTCGTTGCGCGCGATCTCGTGAGCGATCTTTTTCTCACCGGCAGCAGCGCGACGTATTCCGCCCTCGCCGCCACGCTCGCGCTCCTGATATTTCTGCGCCTCAACATTTCGATCGACCGATCGCTTGCCGCGGCGGGCATGCTTGCTTTGGCCACGCCGCTCGCTTCGTACTCCGCTTGGTTTTTTTCCGAGCCACTAGGGGCCGCACTTCTCGTAGGCGCCGCCGTGGCGTTGTTCGCCGGCGACGAAGGCGTTCCCGTCTCCGCCAGCCAAGCGGCCGCAGCCGGAGCGTTACTCGGCGCCGCGATCTGGGTGCGTCCGACGCATGTTCTCGCCGCGCCGGCGTTTTTGATCGCGCTATTCGTGCGCGATCGCAAGCGAGCCATCGCTCCCGCCGTCGTGCTCACGGCTATCGTGTGTTTTGCCGGCGCGGCTTATCTCTGGCGCAACATCTATCTGTTCGACAGCCCGTTCGACTTCGGATATCCGCCGGCCGCGGAAGGCGGCAAGGCTCTCAACACATTCCACACGCCGCTTTCGACTGGGCTTTTCGGCTACCTTTTCTCGCCGGGGAAATCGATATTCGTTTTCGCGCCGCCTTTGTTGCTGGCGATCGCGGGGCGGCGTTGGCTGTGGCGGCACAGCCGCGGACTCGCGACGGTGGCGTGGCTCGCGCCGGTCACTTACATGTTGTTCTTCGCGATGTACACGCAATGGGAGGGGGGTTACAGCTACGGGCCGCGCTATCTGGTTCCGGCGCTGGCGCTCGGTGGGTTGGCGGTTGGCCCGGCGCTCGAGCGGACGGGGCGCTGGGTGCGGCCCACGGCAATCGCGCTGTTCGTCGCGGGATTGTTCGTGCAGGCGATCGGCATTGCGACGAGTTTCCTCGAAGCGGCGGTCGGAAACTATTACGATGGGACGTACAACTACCGGATGAAGTTTGACCCGGTGTGGTTGCAGGCGCGATTGCTGTGGCACTACGCGACTTCGCCGGGCGCGGCGCCGATGGGGCGCGGATTCGACCGCTGGTGGCTGCTGCTGGCGAAGGCGGGCGTGTCGCACGAGACGCTGTGGGCCATCGGGCTCACGGAAATTGCGGGCGCCGTGCTTTCGGGCTACGCGCTGTGGCGCAACTGGAAGCGCAGCGAGAGCGCCGCAGAAGTTTTTGTTCCTGCACACGCAGTGACCGCGGACTGAAAACAAAACCATACGACACCGATTGAGCAGCGCGCTATTTCGGCGCGGCTTCGGCTTGCAGATCGAGCAGAAATTGCGCGAGGGGGCGCGGGCCGAGATCGCCGGAGCCGTGGTGGCGCACGGAAACCGTTTTGGCTTCGGCTTCTTTTCCGCCGATGATGGTCATGTAGGGAATCTTCTGCATTTCGGCGTCGCGAATTTTGGCTTGCAACTTTTCGTTGCGGTCGTCGAGATGCACGCGAATGCCGGCGGCTGCGAGCGCTTCAGCGACGCTCTTGGCGTACTCTGAAAATTTGCCGCTCACGGGCAGCACTTCGACTTGCACGGGCGCGAGCCACAGCGGGAATGCTCCGGCGTAATGCTCGATCAAGATGCCGAAGAAGCGCTCGACAGAGCCCCACAGAGCACGATGCACCATCAGTGGTTCGTGGCGATTGCCGTCTTCGCCGACGTATTCCAATCCGAATCGGCCGGGCAAGTTGAAATCGAACTGCACAGTTGTCAATTGCCACGGGCGGCCGATGGCGTCGATCAACTTGACGTCGATCTTCGGGCCGTAGAACGCCGCTTCGCCCTCCATGCGTTTGTAAGGCACATTCATGCGCTGAAGCGTGGTCTCAAGCGCGGCGGTTGAGCGCCGCCATTGCTCGGCGGTGCCGGCGTAACTTTCCGGATGCGCGGCGTCCCAATCGGAAAGCTCAACGACGTATTTATCGAAGCCGAAAACTTTCATGGTGGCCCAGGCGAATTCGATGCAGGCTTCGATTTCGGATTCGATCTGCTCGGGCATGCAGAATATGTGCGCGTCGTCTTGGGTGAAGCCGCGCACGCGCAGCAGGCCGTGCAGCACGCCGCTACGCTCGTAGCGATAGACGGTGCCGAGCTCGGCCAGGCGCAGCGGCAAATCGCGATAGCTGCGCAGATGCGATTTGTAAATCAGGATGTGGCCCGGGCAATTCATGGGCTTCAACTGGTAATCGTCTTTTTCGACCTCGATCGGGCCGAACATATTTTCGCGATAAAAATTCGCGTGGCCGCTGGTCTTCCACAGTTCGAGCCTCATGATGTGCGGCGTGTAGACCAGGTTGTAGCCGCGGCGCAGCAGTTCGTTGCGCAGCCAATCCTCCATGATCTTGCGCACCAGACCGCCCTTGGGATGCCAGAAGATCAGGCCGGGACCGGCTTCTTCCTGAATGCTAAAAAGATCGAGTTCCGCGCCGAGGCGGCGATGATCGCGGCGCTTGGCTTCTTCGAGGCGATTGAGATATTCATCGAGCTCAGCCTGCGTGTAAAAGCAGACGGCGTAAATGCGCTGGAGTTGCGGATTGCCTTCCTGGCCCTTCCAGTAGGCGCCGGAGACGCTGGTCAATTTGAAGGCTTTGATGCGGCCGGTGGATGGAATGTGCGGGCCGCGGCAAAAGTCGATGAATTTTCCGGTGGCGTAGAACGAGACCATCGGCTCGGCGGCTTTCTCCTCGACCAATTCGCATTTGAAGCTCTGGTTCCATTTGCGATAGAGCTCGAGCGCTTCCGGCTTGGAGAGAAATTTCCGCTCGTTGGGAATATCCTGCGCGGCGAGCTCGTGCATTTTCTTTTCGATGAGCTCGAGATCTTCGGGCGCGAAAGGCTGCTCGCGCAGAAATTCGTAGAAGAAGCCATTTTCGATTGGCGGGCCGATGCCAAGCTTTACATCCGGGAAAAGTTCGAGCACCGCCGCGGCCATCAGATGCGCAGCCGAATGGCGCAACACTTGGATGGCGTCGGCGTCCTTCGGAGTGAGGATTTCAAGACGCGCGCTGGCGTCGAGCGGGCGAGAGAGATCGATGAGCGTGCCGTCGGCGCGCGCGACGAGAGCTTCTTTCGCTAGGCGCGGCGAAATTTGGCGCGCGACTTCGGCGGACGAAGTTCCGCGCGGAACCTCGCGGACGGCGCCGTCGGGCAGGGTGATTTGGATGGTCTCGGTGGTCATGATGTCGCGTGGTGGGGCGGCGAATCTCCTAAGCTAGCAAATGGCTCCGAGCGCGGCAAGGCGGCTGCGGGGCAGTGGCGAGAGACTGGCGCTCGGAGTGCCGAAAACGCTGAAATTCGGCGTTGGGTATATATACCCCCGTACCAAATACGTAAAAATCTGAAAACAAAAGGGTTGCAGGAAAAGAGTGCGGATGAGTGTGAAAACGCAGGGAGATGATGTTGATTTGTTTCAGTGAATTACGCACTCTTTTGTAACAATCTGATAACAAATGGTTTGGAGATGCGTTTTGGTGCATGTGAGTGCGATCTTTGGGGCTCTTATTTTGGGCTCGGCTCGAAAATATATCGGGCGTGCTAGAGACGCAATTCTCCTCGGACGAGGTCGAAAAAAGAGGAGTGGGAACATGTGTATGGACCGCGAGGGTGACAGGCACGTCCTGAGGGGTCGCGCGACGAAAGCGCCGGGAAGGGATTCGCTGAGTCACGCATCATTTTACCGCGATGAAAACGGGGTGGGAAGGTGGAACAATGATAAACGCTGTGGAAATTATTTCGAATGGGCGGGAGCAAAGATAGAGGCGAGGATGGAGGCCTTCAGGCCTCCACAAATTGGCCCGGATTGACGTGCTGTTGTGCGGGAGACATTTACGCAATTTGAGCGCAAGAAAAATCGGCTTGAACTGGAAGATTATTTTGGCCGAAGGCGGTTCTTCATCACAACCTGCTGCAGAGGCAGGCGGGAAATCTTCCGGCGCGTTGAAACGGCTGGAACGATCATCGAGAACCTGCGCGAATACTCGAATCGATACGGTTTTGGCGTCCACGCGTACTGCGTAATGCCTGACCACGTGCACTTCCTGGCCGAGGGGCTGTCGGAAGCGAGCGAACTGATTCGATTCGTGAAAACATTTAAGCAAGGTACGGGGTATGCGTGTCGGAAGAATGCGCGGGGCCCGCTCTGGGAGAAATCATTTTACGACCATGTTCTACGGTCGCGGGATTCTAACGAGGATGTGGCCTGGTACATCTGGATGAATCCGGTGCGGAAAGGACTCTGCCGCGATTCGAGGGAATATCCATTTTCGGGATCGTTCAGTTTGGCGTGGCCGATTGTTGAGCCGTCGAAATTATGGATGCCGCCATGGAAAACGAAGATGGAGGCCTGAAGGCCTCCGCTACAAAGACCATCGATCGTCGCTCCATGGAGCGCGAGGCACACAGCATCGTCAATTCAGATCGTGATATAACGCGTGCTTCGTGACGGATGGAAATTTCGGACTAGGGCTGCGAGAGTGGGCGAGCCATGAAAATCAACCGACGAAGTTTTATGGAATGGATGGGGCTGGCGGGAGGAACAACGCTGAGCGCGCGGTGGCTCGGGGCGGACAAAGAGGCGGCCGGAGGGGCGTTGACGGAATCGTTTGAGACGGCGATGGCGCAGGTGTCCGCCGATTCAATGGGTCAAACGCGCTGGGCGAGGAGCGCGCAGCGGAAGATCGAGCAGACCAAGGACGTGACCTGGCTTACGCATGAGCCGCTCGATTTTCTTTTGCGGCGCGGGGATCATGGCGACGACGAGCCGGCGCGTTATGCGCGGATGGTCGAGCCGGACAACATAAAGCGCATGGCGGACGCGGGGGTGATTTGGGGGCGAATATTTTTCTACAAGGGATTTGGGCTGGAGTATGAACGGCCGCACATCGAGCAGGCCAAAACTGTGGCCGACCTGATGCATCAGTTGGGGATGAAAGTGAGTTTGTATGTGGGCGGCACGATGTTTACGGAGACTTTTTACCGCGAGACTCCCGAAGCCGTAAATTGGGAGCAGCGCGACGAGTGGAACCACTGGATTCCCTACGGCATACAAACCTACCGGCATTACGCGTGCCCGAACGAGCCGGCCTATCGCGATTACATCAAGCGCGTGCTGAAGATCGGGATTGAAGATCTGAAGGCCGACGAGCTGGCGTTCGACAACATCATGCTGCAGGCGGAGCCGGAATCGTGCCGCTGCGCGCGATGCATTAAGGCGCTTGGGGAGTTTCTCGAGCGGCGCTATCCGACGACGGAGGCGGCGCGGCGGCGATTTGGTCTTGCGAACGTGGCGTGGATTCGCGTCAATGAATGGGATTCCTACGATCAGCCGCTGGGCCTGACGGAGCTCGACGATCCGGTGCTGCAGGAGTGGACGCGGTTTCGCTGCGAGACGCTGGGAAAATATGCCAACGACTATTACGATTATGTGAAAAGCGTGAATCCGAAAGTCGCGGTGCATTTCAACATCAAGGGGGTTTACAGCTTCAATCGCTATTGGACGAACGCCGTGTATCACCCGTATTACGCGGGGCGCATCGACGCGATGTCTTTCGACACCACGGGATACGACGAGCACATCGATCCGAACACGGGCGCGCTGGTATCGCAGATTCGCTCGTACAAAATCGCGCGGCGGCTGGGGACGAGCTGCGAGGACGCCTTCGACAACGACGTGCGCGCGGCCGTGCACATGGCGTTCGGTTATCAGAAGCCGGGACTTACCGCGACTCCATTCGGTGGCGCAGCCTTCAACGTGTTCACGCCGCTGATGGAATTTTTCCGGGAATACAACGACCGGTATTTCACCGGGACGGACAACGTGGCGGACGTGGCCGTGCTGCGGAATTGGCCGAGCATGGCGTATAGCATCAGCGCCGCGTACGTGCCGGCGACGCTGATGGAGCAGGTGCTGATTCAGCACAAGGTTCCCTTCGATCTGATATTTGAAGAGCAACTCGATGGCATCGGGAAATATTCCGCGGTGATTCTGGCGGGACAGGAATGCGTGTCGGACGCGCAGGCGGCGCTTCTGATGCAATACGTGCGCGGCGGCGGCCGGCTGGTGGTGGCCGGCAACACGGCTCACTTCAACGAGTGGCGCGAGGAACGTGGCGCGAACCCGCTACTGCCGGCGAGGAGCGAAGGCAAGGGCCGCATCGTTTACATTCCGGAGATTGTTCCTGACGCCGCGCGCAGCGGCAAATCGGCCGCCGGGTTCCAAAATCCTGAGCCTGGCGTGACGGCGCCGGCGTCCGCGCAGAGAGGCATGCAGATGGTGCCGGCGCAGTGGGTGCTGCCGAAAAATCACAACGAAATTTACAACACCATTGTGGGCGCGATTCCCGGCGGAGTTTCCATCACCACGGAAGCGCCGCTTACGACCGTGATGGAATTGCTGAATCGCGCGAAGACGAATGAGACCATCGCGCATTTCATCAACTTCGATCGCGAAAACGGGATCGGGCCGTTTGCGGTGACGCTGCGGAAGCAATTTCCAGGAGCGACGAAGTCGGTGACGTGCTTTTCGCCCGATGCGGACGATCCTGCAAATTTAAATTTCAAAGAATCGGGCGGCGCAGTGACATTCACCGTGCCGGCGATGCGGACGTATTCAATGATCGTAGTCGCCAGTTAGATTTTCCGCGCTGAGTTACCCCCGCAACGCGAAATCGGTTCAGGAGTTTCCCACGTGGCGCGATTCGAGGCGCAGGCGCACGCCGTGCTTCGGGCGCAGCGTGATCGAGGGTTGGGGAACGACTTCGCAGGAGGGGTCGAGGTGGAAGCGGAAGCGCTGCGCGAGGATTGCGAGGACGAGCGTGGCTTCCATCGAAGCGAATCCGGCGCCGATACAGAGTCTGGGGCCGCCGCCGAAAGGGAAATAGGGGAAGCGCGGAAGATCGCGTTCGAAGGAATCGGTCCAGCGGGAGGGATCGAAGCGCGCGGGCTCGGTGAAAAATCGCGGATCGCGATGCATCACATACTGGCTGAGAATTACGCTGGCGCCCTTCGGGATGCGATAGCCGCCGAGCGTGCATTCCGCGGGGCACATGCGCACGACGCCCCAAGCGGGAGGATAGAGGCGCATGGATTCCTTCACGACTTTGCCGGTGAAGGCGAGGCGCGGAACGTCGTCGAGAGTGGGCAAGTGGGAGGCGAGCGTGGCGTCGAGTTCGGCGTGCAATTGCGCGGCGACTTCGGGATTTTGCGCGAGGAGATAGAGCGCCCAGGAGAGCGCGAGCGCGGTGGTTTCGTGGCCGGCGAGGAGCAGCGTGACGGATTCGTCGCGGAGCTGGCGATCGGTCATGCGGCCGCCATCTTCATCGCGCGCGTTAAGGAGCATGGAGAGGAGGTCGATGTCGGATTCGGCGAGTTGCGCGCGGCGGCGGGAGATGATGGCGTAGACGACTTTGTCGAGTTGGCGGACAGCGCGCGTGTAGCTGCGATTGGCGCGGGTGGGCAGGGCGCGGAGCAAAGGGAAGAGGCGGCGCGGCGTTGAGTTGAGATGAATGAGCGTGCCGAGAGCGGCGGAGATTTGCGCGGCGTCGGAATCGGAGACGCTGGTGCCGAACAGTGTCGTGGCGGCGATTTCGAGCGTGGCGCGCATCAGGTCGGCGTGGAGGTCGCGCGTTTCGGCGTCGCGCCAAGATTCGACGAGGCGCTGGCCCTGCTCGATCATGGTGCCGGCGTAGGCGGCGATGCGCTCGCGGTGAAACGCGGGCTGCATCAAGCGGCGCTGGCGCAACCAGGAATCGCCTTCGCTGGTGAGTAGGCCGTTGCCGAACAATTCGCGGTTGGCTTGCAGGCCGCGGCCCTTCATGTAATTGCGGCTTCCGCTGACCAGAACTTTTTCGACGAGATCGGGATGATTGACGAAGATCACGAGAAAGTGCAGCGTGCGCCAGCGGAAGATGTTGCCGTATTGGCGCGCCCATCCTTCGAGCAGGCCGAGCGGGTCGGCGCGATTCATCGGCGAAATGCCGAAGGGCCACGGGACTTGCGGGCCTTTGGGAGGAAGATTCATTTGCGAAGAGTGTCAGCGCGCTCGGCAAAGAGATTTTAGCACCTTCACTCACTGCGCTTCGGCGGGCGGGAAGGCCAGGATGGAGGCCTGAAGGCCTCCGCTACATGAACCTGTGCTTCGTGCTCACATCGTCGCCAAGGAAAGCGTCGCATGCCAGGGCTTCACTGCTTTGCCGGCGGGCGATAGATATTTTTTCAGTGGATCGTGCGGCAGGCCCTGCAGGCCTTCGATCACGGCTTCGGCGTTCATCTTCGCGCCGGTGAGATTTGTGTGCGTGTTGGGATCGGCGAAGAAACCTTCGACCTTTGCGGGACCAAGTTGATCGTACTGGTCGGCGATGACGGCGTTGAGATCGATGTAGAGCGCACCGTCCTGCTGCGCGGCTTGGCGCGCCCAATCGGCGTAATCCGCGCGAACAATTTTGTCGTCTTTCCACGTCTTGCGCGGAATGAGCGACGCGACGATCGGCGTGGCGCCTTTCGCGCGCGCCTGCTCGATGATCTGGCGCTCGTACCAGCCGAAGGTGTGGACCACTTCTTGTTTGCGCGTGATGGGATTGGCGATCGCGCGCGTTTCTTCGCCGTTGCCGGGGAGCGTGCCGCGGGCGCGCGCGGTGTCGTCAAGCGGGCTTGAATCGTTGTGGCCGAATTGCATGATCACGAAGTCGCCGGGCTTGATCATGGCGAGGACCGTGGGCCACAGAAAATTGTAAAACGTGCGGCTGCTGCGCCCGCCGAGCGCGCGATTCACGACGTTGATCTTCGCGGTGTTGAAGTAGGGCGCGATTTCGTCACCCCAGCCCCACTGGCCGTTCGCGCCATCGCCTTGTCCATTACGCACGGTGGAATCGCCGATGATCCAGAGCGTGCGCAGCTTCGGATTCGCCGGAAGAGCGAGCAACGCTTCGTCGACGGACGGCACGGCTGCGCCCGCGGCGGAGAGGAACGCGGTGAGCGGCGTGTCGGGCAGCGACTTCAGGCCGGCGACCACGCTGCGTGCGTTTAGCGCCGCGCCGTCGGCGTCGGTGTGCGTGTGATCGAGCGGAAAAAACGCGGCGACTTTGTCGGGGCCGAGCTTTTCGTATTCGCGCACGACGATTCCGGTGAGGTCAACGTAGTCGGCGTGTTCCTGTTGCGCGACCTGCGCGGCCCACTCGCGGAATTGGCCGAGGCCGGGCTCGACTTTGCCGCCGGTCCAAATGTTGCGCGGCGTCACGGAAAGCACGATCGGCGTGGCGCCTTTGGCGCGAGCGTCGTCGATGTACTTGCGTGTGTACCAGCCGAAGGTGTGCACGGTTTCAATTGTGCCGTCGGCGTGCGTCACATCTTGCGTGTCGTCGCCGATGCCGGGAAGCGAACCGCGCGCGGGCGGGTCGGTCGGCGATCCACCATCGTTGTGGCCGAACTGGATGAGCACAAAATCGCCGGGCTTTAATTGGTCGAGGACGGCGTTCCATTTTCCTTCCTGCATGAAGGTGCGGCTGCTGCGGCCGGCGCTGGCGGCGTTCACAACGCGAATTTTCGCGGGATCGAAATATGCGGCGAAGGGATCGCCCCAGCCGACGCGCTGGTTCGCGCCGTCGGCGGGAACTGGCGCGACGTTGGCGGTCGAATCGCCGACGATGAAAAGGGTGGGCAGCGCGGATGCGGCGCTGGGCTGCGGCGGAGCGCTTTGCGCCGCGGCCATGCTGGGAATGAAAAGCAGGAGCGAGAATGCGAACGCGCAAGCGCAGGCGGAGCAGCGGAGTTTATGCAGATTCACGGTTATCTCCGAAGCTGAAATTCTAGCACCGTGCCGGGAAGGGCGCTGCCGACGGAAGCGTAATTACGATTGGGGGCGGGGGAGATGGAAGATTTGTTGGCGCGGATTGGACTGCTCGCTACGTTCCCGATTTCTCGGGGCCGTCGTCCCCGCGATGCTGCGCCCAATCCGCAGCGTCGATAATGACGATCGGACGCGCGCGCCGGAATAGCCCATAAGCCCGATTTCGCCGGTACCGGGGTTGTAGTACCCTAGTGACGCTTCATGGTGGACGACACGCCTGCACCGGAAAAAAGAGAGCTTCGCTTGATGGGGGCGAAATGAGACGCGCATCTCAACGCAATCGCAGAGCGGGAATTTTCAGTTGCGCTGGAATGGTGCTGGCAGCGGGCTTGGCCTTAGCGATTGCTTCGCCGTGGATTTCCGCGACGCCAGCGCAGTCGCAAGCGCCGGCCACGCCGCCTCCCGGCGGACCGCCCGTCGCGGGCTCGGCGTCAGGCGCCGGCTCGCCAGCAGCTGAGGCGGCCGCAGCTGCGCCGCCCGCGACCGTGGCGAAAACGGCGGGCGATGCATACATGAACGTGACCGTGCTCAACAACATTCCCGCCGATCAGTTGCTATCGACGATGGAATTTATTTCGACGTCGCTCGGTCAGCACTGCACTTTTTGCCACGTAGTTCCCAATTTTGAAGACGACAGCAAGCAGACCAAAACCGTGGCGCGCAAGATGATTCAAATGGAACTCGATATCAATAAAGCGAATTTCAATGGCCGCGTCGAAGTCACCTGTTACACCTGCCATCGCGGCGCCGCGCATCCGGTCGGCACTGCGCCGATTCCGGAGGAAGGCCAAATGGCGATGACGCCTTCCATGCCGCCGATGGATCACGGTCCGGGCGGAGGAATGGGAACCGGAGGTCCGCCGGCGGGTGGCGCGCAAGGCGCTCCCGGCGCGGGACCTGGCGGAATGGCGCCGGGAAACCAACCCGCGGTGCCGACGGTCGATCAGATTATCGACAAATATACGCAAGCCATCGGCGGCGCGGACGCATTTGCGAAATTGACGAGCGTCGAGGCTGAGGGAACCGGCATGCTTGAAGGGGAACAGCCGGGGCCAAACCTGAACGTTAAGATCATCCAGGAAGCGCCGAACAAGCGCTGCGTATCGCTCGTGGGTCCGAGCGGCACCATGACGACGGCCACCGACGGCACCGATTACTGGGGACAGACCACGAGTGGACAGGTCCACGATCTGGCCGGAACGCAACTGGTGGAAATGAAACGCGCAGCGGATATGACCTGGCTGCTGAACATCCGCACAAACTTTTCGCAACTGCGCGTGGCGGGAACGGATGAGGTGGGCGACCACAAGGTTTACGTGGTGATGGGCATTCCCGCGGGCGGCGGCCCGAGGGAGCGTCTGTTGTTCGACGTCGATAGCGGCCTCTTGCTGCGCTACATGTTCTTCGCGCCCAGCCCGCTCGGCAATAATCCGATCCAGGCCGACTTCAGCGACTATCGCGACGCCGGCAACGGGTTGAAAGTGCCGTTCACGATCCGCACGGCAACGCTTAGCTCCGCCCTCACGCTGCACCTCAGCAAAATCCAGTACAACGTGGCGGTGGACGACAGCAAATTTGCAAAGCCGGCCTCAGTAGCGGCGCCGGCGCCCGCGCCGACGCAGTAACAACTAATTCCGGCGCGGTTCGGTGGAGGATGAGGCATGGCGGATGTGAAGGTCGGATTCTACGGGCACGTCAGGCAATATCACGATCTGAAGGAGGAGATCGACCGCGCCATTCACGACGTGCTCGAAAGCGGCAGCTACGTCCTGGGGCCGCAACTTGCCGAATTTGAGAGCGAACTCGCACGCTACATGAACCTGCAAGAAACTGTGGGCCTGAATTCGGGCACGGACGCGCTGTTGCTCGCGTTCGTCGCGATGGGCCTTGGGCCGGGCGACGAGATCATCACGACCGCGAACACATTTTTCGCCACGGCCGAGGCCATTTGGCTGGCGGGCGCGACGCCGGTGCTGATCGATTCCGAAAGCAAGACGCACAACATCGACGTGAGAAAACTCCAGGCCGCGATCACGCCGAAAACGCGCGCGATCGTGCCGGTGCATCTCTACGGGCTTCCGGCGGACATGCCGGCCATCGCGAAAATCGCCAAGGCGCACGGGCTTTCGGTGATCGAGGATTGCGCGCAAGGGATCGGAGCGCGCGGCGACACTTTCGCGATCGGCGAGCATAGCGACGCGGTTTGCCTGAGCTTCATCATCCAGAAAAATCTGGGATGCTTCGGCGACGGCGGGGCGGTGGCCACGAACAACGCGGAAATGGCCGCGAAGATTCGCAAGCTGCGCAACCACGGATCGCTCAAGCGCTCGCACCACAGCATCGGCTACAACAGCCGCCTGGACGATTTGCACGCCGCGGTGCTGCGCGTGAAGCTGCGCAAGGTAAATGAATGGAGCGCCAAGCGCCGGGCGATCGCGCGCATCTACGACGCGGCGTTCGCGGGTTCGCCGCTGCGTCTGCCGGTTACGCCGGCAGGTTACGAGCACGTCTATCATCTCTACGTGGTCGAATGCGACGACCGCGACGGCTTGCAGGCGCATCTGGCCGCGCACGGCATCACCGCGCTTACGCATTACCCGATCGCGATTCATCAGCAGGAAGGATTTCCGTGGGGCCGGCCGGTACGCGTGCATCCGCAAACGGTGACGGAGAAATCCGCGGCCGGCGTGCTCTCGCTGCCGATGTATCCCGAACTCACGCGCGAAGAAATCGACGCCGTCTGCCGGGAGACGCTCGCGTGGTGCGCAAGCGCCGGGGCGCGCGCCGTCCCGACACGCTGAGACGCTTGTGACGCCCGGCGCGCGAAAATATTCGGTCGCGATCCACGGAACCGGCAAGCGCGGCCGCGTGCACGCCGATGCATTCCATCGCGACGAGTGCTTCGAGGTCGTGGGCATTTCCGGACGCGATCCGACGCGCTTGGTCGCGGCCGCCGAGCTGGCCGGCAACCCGCCAACATTTTTTGATCCCGCCGAAATGCTGCGCCGCACCAAGCCCGACATTTTTTGTTTCTGCACGCCGTCGGCGGTGCGCCTGGGCATGATTCGCACGGGCCTCGAGGGCGGCGTGAAGATGATCGCCTACGAGAAACCCATGGCCACGTCGTTCAACGAAGCGCTCGAGATCACCGAGCTGTGCCGCGCGGCCGGCGTGAAAACTGTGGTCAGCCACCAGATCAAATACGGCGAGCATTTTCAAAAAGTGCGCGAGATCATTCGCAGCGGCGCGATTGGCCGCGTGCAAACCGTTTACGGCACCACGCTCGGTTGGCTGCTGCAGATGGGCACGCACGTGATGGATTACGTCCGGTACTTCAACGGCGAAGCGGAAGCGGAATGGGCGTTCGGCCAGGCTGCGGGCACGGAGAAATTTGCGGACTCGCATCCATCTCCGGATTTTGTGCTGGGCGAAGTGCAGTTTGCGAACGGCGTGCGCGGCATCCTGGAGATCGGCAATCTCGCGCAGGACGTGCCGGAGGTTGAATATTTCTGGCACAAGGTGCGCATCGGCGCGCAGGGCACGGAGGGCTTTGCCGAAGCGCTGATCGGCGGCGGATGGCGCGCGGTGACGCGCGATTCCGGCGGTCCGATTTCGGGGCCCGGCAAATGGGACGCGCAGCACGATCAGCCGCCCTATATTCGCGATATGGCGCTGTGGCTTGACGATCCCGAGCGCGTGCATCGGTGCAACGGCGAAAGCGCATTCAAAGGATTCGAGATTCTGATGGCCATGTGCCGCTCCGCGATCGAACGGCGAAAAATCGTGCTGCCGCTCGCGCCGGGCGAAAACGAAATCGTGCGATTGGCCGGCGTTCTATCCGACGAAGCCGCGTCGTGAGCGTGGTCCGCTCGCCGAAATATTCACGCCTGAAGAAAAAGATGGAGTTCGCAGGCCGCGCTACCTGAGCCAACACACGCTCGCCTGCCCGACCCGCCGGGCAGTCTCGTGCGTTCACTCGCAACGCAGCGCCGTCATGGGATCGATTTTGGAAGCGTGGCGCGCGGGGATTGCGCAGGCGATTCCAGCGACCCCGCTCAGCAGAAGCGCTCCGGCGAGGAGAATGATGGGATCGCGCGCATTGCCCTCGGCCCAGTTCGCAAGAAGCTTGTTCATCGCCAGCGTGAGCGCCAGCCCCGCCAGAATCCCGCTGCCCACACTGGCGAAAGTCGAAGAAAAAACGATGCGCAGCACATGGCCGCGCTGAGCGCCCAGCGCCATGCGAATCCCAAACTCGTTTGTGCGCTGCGTTACGGTGTAGGACACCACGCTGTAAAGTCCGACCGCGGCCAGCGCCAGCGCCAGCAACGAAAACGCGCCAAAGACCCAAGCGGCCAGGTGTTCTTGTTGCCACTCCGGCTGATCGGAAACCCATGACTCGAGATCCTCGTCGGTGCTGTAGGTTTGCTGCTCCGGATTCACCGCGGCCAACTGCTCCCTCACGGCGTGCAACAACGACAGCGGCGGCGCCTGAGATTTCACCAGAATCTCGGTTCCTTGCGGCATGTTCAGCGTGTACGGCACATAGACGGCGGGCTTGATGGGGTTGCGCAGCCCGTCGTTCCGGGCATCTTGCACAACGCCCACGATCACCAACCACGAATCCGCAATGTTGGGCGCCGACAAAACCATCGGCGGACGGTCCTCGATGTTCGGCAACTTTACGGAGTGGCCGACCGCGTCGCCATTCGGAAAACATCGCTGGGCCAGCGTTCGATTGATCACCGCTACGTGAGCGCCCATCCGATTCTCCGAGTCGTTCCACACACGGCCTTCCAGCAGAGGAATGCGCAATATCGCGAAGTATGCTGGACTCACAAGATTGAGCGATCCCAACTGCTGTTCCGCCTCGGGAATACCCAGAATCTCAAACGGTCCATCCCATCCGTTGCTCGGCGGAGTGGCGTTGGATGAAATCGCCGTCATCGTGACGCCAGGCGTCTCCCCCACCTTCGCTTGCAGTTGCTGGAAATATTCCGCGCGCGCGGACCACGTTGTGTACGAATTGTCGTGCAGCGGAATTCCCACGGACATCACATTGTGCGGGTCATAGCCCAGCGGCTTGTGCATCAGTTTCACGAAGCCCGCCATGGCCGAGCCGGCGCCGTCGAGCAGTAGCAACGTGAGCGCGATCTGTCCGGCGATCAGCAAATTGTGTGTCCTGCGCCCGCGCACGCTTCCCGCCACGCGATGAACATTCGACTGCATCACCTGGCCAACTTCGGTGCGCGAGAGTTGCAGCGCAGGCCACAAGCCGAACACAATTCCCGTTGCCAGCGCCACGCCGACGCTGAAGTAAAGCACAGGAAGATTGATGCGGATCACGACCTCGGGAGCGAAGGCATACCGCGGCAGCACCGCGCGAATCGCGTTCAGGATTCCATAAGACGCCAAGACGCCGATTGCCGCGCCGATCGCGGCGAGCAGCAGCGACTCCGTGAGAAGTTGACGCACAATGCGGCGGCGGTCCGCCCCGACGGCGGCCCGCACAGCCAACTCATGCCGCCGCGCTGCGCCGCGCGCCAGCAGCAAAATCGAAACGTTCGCGCACCCCACCGCCAGCAGCAGTGCCACCGCGCCCAGCAGCAGATACAACGTCCCGCTGATGCCCCTGACGACCCATTCGTTCAGCCCCTCCACGCGCACCCTGAATTCCTCGGGAAAACGCTTCGGCATTTCTTTCGCAAACTGGTCCAGCAGCGGTTGCAGCGCTGCGTCCGCCATCGCGTGCGTGACGCCCGGCTTCAGGTAAAGATCGACGATGTACGTCGGCCCTGGATCTTGCGTCAGTTTCAGCGGAACGTAGACGTCCGCGCTGTACCAGGCGAACCGCGGCGCCGCAACACCTACGATCTTGTAGCTCTTGTAATCGAGTTGCAGCGTTTGTCCGATAACGGCGGGGTTGGAGAAAAAATGATTTTGCCAAAACTTGTAGGACAGGAGGACCACCGGTTGCGGTTCCTGGCCATCGATTGCGTCGGCGGGCAAGAGCCCGCGCCCCAGCAGTGGCGGCACACCCAGATCGACGAAGCCGTTCGAGATAAGACCGATTACATCGACACCCTCTGGGAGGTCGTGGCCGGTCAAAGTCATGGCGTGGTAATCCATGGCCAGCACGCTCTCGATAAAGGGCAGCTGCCGAAGTTCCTCGATCTGCGGACCATTCGGATTGAACCAATCCCTCGTGCCCGCCTTGCTCTGCAACGTCAGCCGCACGATCCGGTCCGCTGCGCGAAAGGGATAAGGATTTATCAACGCGGCGTAGATTACGCTGAACACCGCGGTGGTCGCGCCTATGCCAAGCGCAAGCGAGACGACTGCCGTGAGCGCGAATCCCGGATTCTTGAGGAGTTGGCGCAGGGAATAGCGGAGATCCTGAAGCACCGAATGCACGGCGCGCTCCTTGCGGTGCGATGTATGCGAACCATAATTGCACGCGGATCGGCGTTCGAGGAACTAGTTTTGTCCTCCGATCGGTGGAACAAACGGCGAGCCAAGAGCTCGGAGATTACGACGCGCCCGGAACTCTCGTTGCCGCGGCTGCGCTGCCAAATTCATTGTGTCGAATGCGGGAGAAGGGTAGGATGCCGGTTCAGGATGTCCGAATCGGAAGTTCCGACCCAGAATCTATCGGACCGATACGCGCGAAAGTCCCCGGAATCGGGAGCCCGCCGCGACGGGCGGCAAGGATGGAGCAAATGCGAACGAAAAAGCGCTGGATTGCAATTGCGCTGGTCTTGATGGCTGGAGTTGCGCTGGCCCAGGCAGCGCTCGATAACGACGCAATCATCAAGATGGTCAGGGCCGGCCTCGGCGACGATGTGATCGTTTCGATGATCGCGAGCCAACCGGGCAACTACACGGTGACTCCCGACGCGTTGATTGCGCTCAAAAATGCGCGCGTGTCGGAGAGAGTCATCAACACCATGATCGCCAAGCAGTCGGGCACATTGGCGCCGCCCGCTCCTGTCACTGCGCCTGGGCCGGCCGCCGCGCCGGCTCCTCCGGTCGACGAAGTAGGCGTCTATTACAAGGACAAGGACGGCCACTGGGTCGAGATGTTGCCGGAAATCGTCAATTTCAAGACCGGCGGTTTTCTGAAGTCGTTGGGCACTGACGGCGTGGTAAAGGGCGACGTCAACGGACACATCGCAGGCAAGACCGCAAAAATCTCCCTGAATACTCCGCTCGATTTCTTAATTTACATGCAGGATGGCGTGGACATCACGGAGTATCAACTGCTGCGTTTGCACGTCACCAATGATGGGCGCGAGTTCCGCTCTGTGACCGGCGGCGTAATCCATTCCTCCGGCGGAGCGCAGCGCGACACAGTCGATTTCACAGGCACGAAAATCGCGCCGCACACGTATGAGATTTTGCTGGGCCCCGACGTTAAGACCGACGAATACGGTTTCTTGCCGCCGGGCGCCACGAGCTCCTCGAACATGGCTAGCGGCGGGAAGATGTATACGTTTCACGTTATCGAATAGTCTGGCGCTGGCGCACTCATAAAAGCGCGATGAAGCTCTTGACTGGCCCATTTTTCCCCGCCGCGGCGGGCAAAAATGGGCCAGTCGCTCTTCAGTTTTTCCTCTTTCGAATTCCGCGCTTCAAAGTAATCTCGCGGCCGCGTCCGCGCGCGCCGCGCCCCGAAATTGCGGGGAGACATCAACGACGGTAGAACGCGAGGGCTATTTCGCGCCGCTTTGGCGGAGAACGGCAGCCATGTCGTCGCGGCCCGCGTTGAGCGCGATCGTGAGCACCGATTCGCCTTTGCGGTTCTTCGCGTTGACGTCGGCGTGGTGATCGATCAGGAGTGTGGCTACATCCGGCGTTCCGACATAGAGCGCGGCGAACATCAGCGGCGTCCAGCCATCTTTGTCGCGGGAATTGGCGTCGGCGCCGTGATCGAGCAGAAGTGTGGCCGACGCCACGCTGTCTGCTTCGAGCGCCTCCGCCAGCGGCGTCGTGCCATCGTCGGCTTTGGCGTTGGGATCGGCGCCATGCGCGACGAGAAACGTGACGACGTTCGTGCGCCCATACTCGGCTGCATACATCAGCGCGGTGAAGCCGTGGTTCGTCCTGGCATTCACGTCGGCGCCGCGGGTGAGCAGCAGCGCGGCGATGTCGTCGTGCCCGCTCGCCGCGGCGCACATGAAAGCCGTCAGGCCATCGTTGTCCTTGGCGGCCACATCCGCTCCGCGGTCGAGCAAAAGTTTCGCGATGTCGAGCGTGCCGCTGATGCCGTCGTACATCAGCGCCGTGTAGCCCTTCTTGTCCTTCGCGTTGATCTCCGCGCCGTGATCGAGCAGAAGTTTCACAACGTCTGCGGAGCCATGACCTGCCGCGAACATCAGCGGCGTCGCGCCGTTGTTGTCCTTAGCGTTGGCATCGACGCCCTGCGCCAGCAGCGATGCGACGGTGTTGGCGTCGCCCTGGGATGCCGCGGTGTCAAGGCGGCTCGCGTTGTTCGTGGGCGGAGCCTGCGGCGAGTTCGGGCTGCCTACCGCGTCTGCATGCGCCCCGAAAGTCAGAAGCGCTGCGGCAAGCAACATCGTGTGGTGGGATCTCAAGCTTCGCATCCTCTCTTGCACTCTCGTCGGTCTTTCGACGCAATGCGCTCCTGGCAGTCACGCCGGCATCGTGGGGCTCGGGCGCTGCTTATGCCCGCCAGATTATCGCTGCGCCGCCGATCTTACACTGGCGGCGAGAGCGCGTCAGGCGCTGCGTTCAATTTGACTCGCGCGTGTCACCGAGGACATGGACTTACCCGAAGAGGAATTTTGGTTTCCGCTGGGCGAGCGCCCCGAATTCGCTAAACGCCTGATTCTGTTGGCGCAATCCGAGGATTTGCGCCGCAGCGCCAGCGCGATCGTTTGGAACGCCAGGTGCATTCCAAGACGCATGATGACACGACTGCACGACCCGTGTGCCGAGTCCAAGAAGTGGATTGCGCGATTTTCCCTGCGCAGCATGACAGCGCTCTATGTGTCTCCACTGGCCGCCGCTCAACTGACGGCCAAAGAAATCGCTGCGATCACGAGATCCATCCAGCAGTTTCAGCTTGGAGAAGGATCGAAGGGGCAGCGTCTGCTCGATCGCGGGAAGAAATACGGGAGCGAAGTGAGCGATCCGTTTTTCGTCGGCGCGCTCGATCTCTTCATCAAGGAAGAGCAGCAGCACAGCCGCTACCTCGAAGCGTTCATGCAATCGCACGGGATTCCGATCGTAGGCAGGCATTGGGTGGATTCGATTTTTCGCAAACTTCGCGGATTGGCGGGGCTCGAACTCTCGCTCGCGGTGCTGGTGACCGCGGAAATTATCGCCATGCCGTACTACCGCGCGCTGCGTGACGCGACGGGCTCGCCCACGCTGAAGAATATCTGCCGCAGGATTCTCGAAGATGAAGCGACGCACCTGAAATATCAGGCGTCGATGCTCGCGCGATTGGCGGCCAAGCGCCATCGCGTTATCGATCGCGCGATCGGCGCGCTGCGCCGGCTTTTTCTCTTGGGGACGACGGTCGTTGTTTGGTTCGGACACCGCGCGGTGTTTCAAGCGGCGGGTTACGGCTTCCGGCGGTTTAGAGACGAGGCGTTCTTTGAGTTTGACGAGCTGGAGAATTGTCGCCGCGCGCTAAACGCTCTGCGTGATGTTCGCACCGCGCGCGCGTCAGGATTGCTCGAGTCGTGGACGCCCAGCGACGCGCGCATTCTGAAATCCGGCGAGACATCGGCGCGTTAGCATTAAGCTCGGCTGCGCGCACGGGCCTTTTTACGGTACGTCTGCGGAAGCCTCGGGCGAGTCCGCGCTTTGCACGCCGCTCGCATTCACGGCGGTCACTACGTAGTAGTACGTCGTGCCCGCGACGACGTTCATGTCCGAATAGCTTTCACCGCCCACGAGCGACGCGCCGTTAATGGGGCTCGTCAGCGATTCGCCGCCCGGCGAAGTTCCGCGGTACACGTTGTAGCCCGCCACCGACGAGGTGCTGGGCGACCAAGTCAATGAGACCGAATACGTGGTGGGTTGCGTTCCGCTAGCGGACAGAGAAATCGTGGTCGGCGAATTCGTGGCGTTGCTGGTGATCGTAACGGTGCCGGTCGCGCTCGCAGCCTCGGCCGGAGTGAAGGTTACATTCATCGTCGTGCTGCCCGGCGCCAAAATCTGTCCTGTGGAGACGCCGCTGGGAGTGAAACCGGCGCCCGAAATGCTGACGTTGGTCACATCGACGTTGGAATTTCCGGAATTGGACAGCGTGACTGGAAGGCTCGCGCTCGCTCCCATGGCCACGCTCCCGAAATTCAAGCTCGTGGGGTTGGAGTTCAGCAGCATGGTCGCGGGAGGATTAACGGTGAGCGTGGCGCTCGAGCTGGATGCGGTGCCGGCCGAGTTGGTGACGGTAGCACTGAATGTTTCTCCGGAATTCGCAGCGGTCGTGGCCGCGGTTGTGTACGAAGCCGACGTCGCGCCACCGATGGCCGTGCCGTTCATTTTCCACTGATAGCTCAACGGAGCGGTGCCCGTGGCGGCGACAGAGAACGCCGCAGTCTGCCCGGCGATCACGGTTTGATTGGCTGGATTCAAAGTAATTGCCGGCGCTATCGTCGGCGCATTAACGGTGAGCGTGGCGCTCGAGCTCGAAGCGGTGCCGGCCGAGTTGGTGACGGAAGCGCTGAATGTTTCTCCCGAATTCGCGGTGGTGGTGGCCGCGGTTGTGTAGGAAGCCGACGTCGCACCGCTGATCGCCGTGCCGTTCATTTTCCACTGGTAGCTCAGCGGGGCGGTCCCAGTGGCGGTGACAGAGAACGCCGCGGTCTGCCCCGCGGTCACGGTCTGATTGGCCGGATTCGAAGTAATTGCCGGGGCTGTGGCTGGCGCATTGACGGTGAGCGTGGCGCTTGAGCTGTTCGCGGTGCCGGCCTTATTGCTGACGGCGACGCTGAATGTTTCTCCGGAGTTCGCGGTGGATGTGGCTGCAACAGTGTACGAAGCCGAGGTTGCGCCGCTGATCGCTGCTCCGTTCATCTTCCATTGGTAGCTCAGCGGCGCCGTCCCCGTGGCGCTGACGGAGAATGCCGCCGTCTGCCCAGCGGTCACCGCTTGATTGCCGGGATTCGATGTGATTGTCGGCGGCGTGGGCGGCGGAGTCGAAGCGGCTTGTTTCACGCCGGTTGCGGAAAGTTCGATCGTCGCCCGGGAGCTTGAGCCAGTTGAGCCTGGTGTTCCCGAGCTGAATGTGAAGGTCAGTTGGGCGGCGTATTCGCGCGCGGCCGCGGGCGTGAAGGTCACGAAGCCGCTCAGGCTTTGGCCTTCGCTGAGCACTACGGGCAGCGCGGGGCCCGAATAGGAGAACTCAAGCGAGGACGAGCGCGCGCTTGTGACGCTGACTTGTCCGGTTGTGATGTTCGTCAGCGTTACGGCCACGGGAGCGCTCGTCGTGTCCGTCGTTTGCGATGGGAAACTCACGGAAACAGGGCTGAGCGATACGGGCGATGCGGATGATCGGAATTGCTTCGCTGATGCAGCTACCGTCAGGAGCGACGTGCCCAGCACTAGACACGACAAAGCCCCCAGAATCCTGCATCGAATTAATCGATTATGTGATGTTCCCCGCATCGCTTCCCCCGATTCACCGACGCATGTCGGCTCGAGCGAGGCCCCGCATGAAGATGGGGCGCCCGACACACGCACGATAGGCTTCAGAGGAGATCGGTTTCGACTGGCGTCAGGGACAGATTCAGTACAGCGCGGACAGCACTGCTAAGTACAGGTTCAGGTGGTGGCCGTGTGCAGCCCCAAGGTCATCGCGAAATAAGCGCGGGGGATCGTGGCGGACGAGAAAGTCGAAGCCCGATTAACTCGCCACAATTTCCGCGCACGCCTGCTGTGGCCAGAAAATTCAGGGCTTGGGGTGGGCGGCGAAGAAGGACCAGATCAGATCGGTGGCCGGAACGCTGTTGCCGCTAAGCGGGTGGCCCGGCCACATGTGGTGTCCGCCTTGGATGGCGTAAAGCTCCACAGCCGTGCCGTCTTTGCACCCCGAATATTTGTCGACCTGAGCTTCAGCCACTTCTTCGTGCGTAGGCGGTGATGGACAGGCGTCGCGCTTGATCCAAAAATCCACGGCGTAGGCCACCGAGTTGTCGGTGCGTTTTCCGCCGATCTGAAAGGGCGTGCTCCCGCCGTCAAAAGGGACCAGGTGGTCGTCAGTGCCGTGAAAGGTCAACACCGAGACGCGCGCCGCGGGCCGGCAATCGACGTTCTGAGCGCCTTCCACCGGAGAAATAGCCGCGACCTGGTCCGACATTTCGCAGGCTACGCGATACGACATCATCGCGCCGTTGGAGATTCCGGTGAAGTAGATGCGCTTGCGGTCGATGCTGTAATCGCGCTCAAGTTCCGCGAGCAGCGCGCGAAGGAAGCCGATGTCGTCAACGTGGTTCTCGATCGCGTAGCCGCAGCAGTTTCCGGCGTTCCACGTGGGTATATCGCTGATGCGGCCGGTGCCGCTCGGATAGATCGCAAGGAAATGTTGCTGGTCGGCCTTGGCGCTCATGCCGGACATGCTTTCGACGCTTTGTGTGCTTTGCGTGGCGCCATGCAATACAAACACAAGCGGCATCGGCGTCGTGCCGTCGTAGCCGGGCGGAATGTGAAGCAGATAGGTGCGCGTAAGGCCGCCAAATTCCATCGAACCGGAACGCGTGCCGGCCTGCGTTGCAGCAGCAGATTCCGGCGCGGGGCTCGCCACAGCTTTGCGGTGCCGCCAAGCGATGGCACACAGAAGCAGCACGACAATGCTCAGGATGAAAACTCTTCGGATTCGTGTGCGCACGCCCATGGAGTCGCCGCTTGCAAACCATCCTACGCGGGCTCGAATATGCGCCAGCCGAAAATTTTCTTTCCTACGTCGGGAATGTCACTACCGTCGAAGAGTACAGCATGTCGAGAAGGAACAGGCTGCGGCCGCGCACTAGCGCGAGCCGAAGCGGGCCAGATTCGCCGAAGACGATTACCGCAGATCACCGGGCGGAATGTCGTTGTGGCGTGCCATGTCGAGTAGCGCGTCGATTTTCGCCTGGGTGTCCGCCGCTTGCTTCTGCAGCGCCGCCACTTGTTCCTGCGGCGTTCCGGCCGGAGCGCGTGCGCCCATGGATACCCCGGAATCGCCTCGGCTGTCGCCGTCGATGGCCGATTGCGCTGAAGCCATTTCATCGTTGATCCGGTCGAGTGCAGCGTAGAGCGGGGCAAGTTGCTTCCGGTACCATTCCGGGTCTTTTTCATTGGGCAGTTTGGCTGCCGTGGTCCCCGGCTTCGCGGCAGTCTTCTGATCCGTGGTCGCTGCGGGAGCTGCGGGGGTGTTGCCGATCACGGAAATGCCGCCCGCGCCCTGGTCGCGCAGTTGGTCCACGTCGTCGTTCGTCCAGACCTTCTTCTGCGGCGCCGGCGGAGGATTGGGCGTCTGTGTCTGAGTCGAAGTCGAGGTCGAAGTCGAAGTTGACGCCTGGGCACGTAAGCTTACCGGGCGCGTCGTCAAGGCTTCTGCCAGCACAAGAAGAACTACAACGGTAAAGAGAGAGGGTTTCATGGCCTTATTACCTCTTTGACCCCCATTATAAGCCTGCGGGGTTCAGGGGCGTGGCGGGTCGGTAGCCGAGGTGTTCAACTCATTACGGACGGCCTGCAATTCCTCGGCAGGCGACCCCACACGGCGGTACTGGCTGAATTCGGTGATTTCGTGATCGGCGTATGGGAAGATGAATTTTCGGCCGTCGAAATCGTATTGGTAGCGGACCGGCTCCCAGACCCCAGGAGCCACCTCGGCTTGATCCATGACGAACCGGCCGCCGCGATATAGCTTTGCGATGATGCCTGCGCCGAACCAGACGTCGCTCGTGATCGCGGCCTCCAGGTGCACCACTTGCGCCGTCGATTCGTCTATCCAAACGACGGCGCGCAGATGCTGCAGCACCTGGGCGGTGGGCGTCGTCGCATGAAAGTCGGGATTCGGGTCCATTTGCAATTTGATCACCGGGTGGCCGTCGCGCATCTCGCGCCCGAGCCATGAGAAATGAAACGCGTTGCCTACGTTTGTGACCAAGTCGGCGCGATCCTTCTGGCGCCGGCTGTAACGGGCCAGCGTTTGCTGTTCGGTCGCGTCGGGGTTTGCCACCATGGTCAGCACGTTCGCCAGATACTCCAGTTGCGCGCGATACGCCGTCGGGTCGGCCGGCTTTCCCGGCGCGGCCAGCGGCAGGCGCATGATGCCGGTACCGGTCGGAAGAACGCGGTTGAGCGTTTCCTGTGTCACAGGCGGATTCGTGCCGGCTTTTCGGATCCAGTCGTGCTCGATGCGCTCGTATTGATCGAGAAGCTGGTCATTGCGATGCTGATTCGCAATCACGCGCTGAGACAACATCTGAACTTCAGCGGGCGAAGGCGGCTGATCTTGGCCCGGAGCGCTTTGCGGAGGCTTTGCGGCGAGCGCGGCCGCAGCGATGGTCGCGACGAGGAGCGTTGCGAGCAAGTGTCTCATTGTGGTCTTGGCGCAGGGCGCCCCGATCGTTTTTCGATCGTTCGGGCGTCGCTCGCAATTTGATTCTTTTCGCGCCGAGTGAGTTGCAAAGGTATTCTAAGGGGTGCGCTCGCGTGGGCGATAGTGTGGGAACTGCGAGCGCCTCAAAAGCGTAACTTAAAGCGCCGGGTGACGTACTAACGGCCGAGGATCCGAAGAAGATGTTCTGGAAGCGCGGCAAATCCGGAGGCACGGGCGTGGCCGTCGGCGAGACTCTGCTTCTCGCCCTCGACACGCTGCGCGTGCACAAGCTGCGGAGTTTCCTCACGCTGCTGGGAATTATTTTGGCCGTCACCACGCTGGTGGCCGTGATGTCGATTGTGAACGGGCTGAATCTGTACGTTGCGAGCAAGATCGCCAATCTCGGCGCGAACAGCTTTGTGGTGGCCCGCTTCGGCATCATCACCAACGCGCAAGAATGGTTCAAAGCACAGAGCCGGCCATACGTGGCCGCGAGCGATCTCGATTTACTGAAAGACCGCATGCAACTGGCCTCGCAGATCGCGGCCGTGGAAGATTCCACGCACGACGCACGTTACGGAAACGTGCTGAATGAAAATGCGGATCTGATCGGCGCGACCGCAAACTACGGGGACATTCGCAGCATCGGCGTGGCCTTGGGCCGCGGCATCACGCCTTCGGATGATGCGCACCACGCATCGGTCTGCGTGCTGGGCGCCGACGTGGCCGCGAAACTTTTTCCGAACGAGGATCCGTTGGGCAAAACGATCCGCGTGGAATCCGAGAGCTACCAAGTGGTGGGCGTGGCGGCGACCATCGGCAGCGTGCTGGGAATCTCGCTGGATAATTTCGTGATGGTGCCGTTTCGCACGTATGAAAAGCAGTGGCACACGCCGACCGGCTCGATCACGATGTTCGTCGAAGCCAACAGCGGAGATCAAATGGACGCCGCGGCGGACGAGGTGCGCATGATTTTGCGCGCGGCTCGCCACGTTCCGTATGACGCCCCGGACGATTTTGGAATCATCATGCCCAGTTCGATCATGAATCTTTGGCAGGAAATCACGGGCAATATTTTCGCCATCGCCGTGTGGCTCACCTCAGTGTTCCTGGTGATCGGCGGCATCGTGATCATGAACATCATGCTCGCCAGCGTCACCGAGCGCACGCGCGAAATCGGTATTCGCAAAGCGCTCGGAGCGCGCCGGCGTCACATCATCCTGCAATTCCTTTTGGAATCGGCAACGCTCTCGGCGGTCGGCGGCGTGATGGGCCTCGCGCTGGCGTTGGGGATTGCGGCGCTCGTTCGCGCGACAACATCGATGCCGATTTCGACTCCCTGGAGCGTAATCGCGACGGCCCTTGCCATGTCCACCACCGTGGGATTGTTCTTCGGGATTTATCCGGCAGTGCGCGCGTCGCGCCTGGATCCGATTGTGGCCTTGCGCGCGGAATAAACGGCTAGCGAGAGCAACGGAAGTCGACCGTAGGCTACGAGGGAATACCGCCAATGGCGCAGGACGTTAAGGAAAATCTGGTGCTGGCGTTCGACACGCTGCGGTCGCACAAGCTGCGCAGCTTCCTCACGATCTTAGGGGTGATCATCGGCGTATCCGTGCTCATGCTGGTAGGCGCGCTGATCGCCGGCTTCAACCAGAGCGTGGTGGACAACATCACCAGTTTCGGCGGCGATTCTGCGTACATCTCCCGGCTCAATTCGGGGCCTACCGTCACGCGTCCCACCAAGGAGCAACTCGAGCGCAAGCCGCTCACCGTGGAAGATGCCGAAGCAATTGCGCAGAATCCGCACGTGAAAGCGGTCACCGCGTGGATCGGCTTTTGGCAGGTGTCGCACAACGTGTTCTACCAAACTAACGAAGTGGACGCCGTGGATTTCCGCGGCACGTTCGCCAACTACCCCGAGGTCTACGCCAACGCCGCGATGCAGGAAGGGCGGTACTTCACCGATACCGAAAACGAGCATCGTGAGAAAGTCACCGTGCTCGGCCACGATGTCGCGAAGGCTTTGTTTGGCACTTTGCCCGCCGTGGACAAGGAAGTACGCATCGACGGCTCAACGTTCCGCGTGGTCGGCGTGCTCGAAAGACCCAAGGGAAATTTCGGCGCAAATGATGAAGACCGCCGCGTGCTGATCCCGCTCGACACGTTTATGGAAATCTATCCGGCCGCCAACGAAATCAGCATGCGCGTGCAAGGCCTCACGGGAATGCTGGATCAAGCCGTCGACGAGACGCGCGAGACGTTACGCCGCCGGCGCCGCGTGCCATACAACCAGCCCGATAATTTCTCCATTCAAACCGCCGAAGAATCCGTCGAGCAATTCCATCAGATCATCGGCATGGTCGCGCTGGCTATGGTGGTATTGAGCTCGATCGGTTTGCTGATCGGAGGCGTTGGCGTGATGAATATCATGCTCGTCAGCGTCACCGAGCGCACCCGCGAAATCGGCGTGCGCAAAGCCATCGGCGCGCGCCGCCGCGACATCGTGCGGCAATTTTTATTCGAAGCCGTGGCGTTGACGGGCACCGGCGGCGTTCTCGCCGTTGCGATCACCGGCGGAATCATCGTGCCCGTGATTCGTTGGACCACCTTGATGAAGGCCGTGATTCCGGCGTGGGCCATTGCGATCGGCCTAGCGGCGTCGATCTCGGTTGGTCTGATATTTGGCGTGTGGCCCGCGGCGCGCGCCGCGCGTTTGGATCCGGTGGAAGCGTTGCGCTACGAGTGAAAACGCTCGTTTTGGTACGCTTCGATGGATTGGGCTGTTCCGCAACGACACCACAACATCTAGACACTTTGGACACCGACACCCGAATATTTTGTATTTTTTTGCAAAACCCACTTGACAGCTTTTCGCGATCTCTGTAGATTGCGCCCTCAGATTCGGAGAATCGTATTCGGGACGGCGCGACTCCTTTTCACCCCGGGAACCGCTGGCCGAACCGAAACGTAATCGACCGGGTTTCGCCCAAACAACGAGGGGGCTTCCCTTTCCCTCCCCGTCGCCAGCCCGATGCTTCAGGCCGGCGAGGCGCTTTCGAAGCGGCAGTGCGCGTCATGAAAATCGCGTGCAACCGCTGCGTAGGAGTTGCGTCGTCTTCGGACGCATTTGGGTACCTTGGGACGATTTTTCGAATCCAGCGGCGCCTGCCTGAGAATCAGGCACCGCGAACTCCTAATACGCAATTAGGAGTACAATAGACGGGTTCGCACACCGACGAGCCCGCCGGCCTGCGCGGAGGCGGAAAACATGGCTCATTCCAAAATGATTTTGAACGATAAAGCAGTGCACATTCCCGTTGCTCGTCCCGATGTTGTGAACACCTCGGACGACGTACAGCCGAAGATCGGTCTGGATTTTCGGCGCTGGTACACCGACGGAAAAATTTCGCCGTTCGACAAAGTCGAATGGGAGAAGCGCACCGCGCAGATCGGCAACGAAAAGGGCCAGGTGATTTTCCGCCAGGAAGACGTCGAGGTTCCGAAAAGCTGGTCGCAGACCGCCACCAACATCGTGGCCTCCAAATATTTCAGCGGCAAGATCAACACACCCGCGCGCGAAAATTCCATTAAGCAACTGATCGGCCGCGTGGTGAACACCATTGTGGGTTGGGGCGAGGCCGGCGGCTATTTCGCCTCGGCCGAATCGCGCGACGCGTTTCGCGACGAGCTCACCCATTTACTCGTCGAGCAGAAAGTCAGCTTCAATTCGCCCGTGTGGTTCAACGTCGGCGTGCAGGCCAAGCCGCAGTGCTCGGCCTGCTTCATCAATTCCGTCCAGGACGATATGGAATCCATCATGAACCTGGCGAAGACCGAGGGCATGCTCTTCAAGTGGGGATCGGGCACGGGCACGAATTTTTCGTCGTTGCGCGGCAGCCGCGAAACTCTGTCGGGCGGCGGGATCGCTTCCGGACCCGTCAGCTTCATGAAGGGCTTCGACGCCTTTGCCGGCGTGATCAAGAGCGGCGGCAAAACGCGGCGCGCGGCCAAGATGGTGATCCTCAACGTGGATCATCCGGACATCGTCGAATTCGTCGATTGCAAAATGAGGGAGGAGCGCAAGGCGCACGTCTTGATCGGCAACGGCTATGACAGCTCGATCGACGGCGAAGCCTACGGCTCCGTGTTTTTCCAGAACGCCAATCATTCCGTGCGCGTCACGGACGAATTCATGCGCGCGGTGGAAGAAGACCGCGATTGGTGGACGCGTAACGTCACCGACGGCACGCCCGTCGAAAAATTCCGCGCGCGCGAACTGCTCGAGCGCATGTCCGATTCCGCCTGGCATTGCGGCGATCCCGGCATGCAGTACGACACCACCGTGAATCGCTGGCACACCTGCAAAACCACCGCGCGCATCAACGCCTCGAACCCGTGCTCGGAGTACATGTTCCTGGACGACACGGCGTGCAACCTCGCGTCATTGAACCTCATGAAATATTTGGGGCCGGGCGGCGCGTTCGATGCGGATGGTTTCCGCCACGCGGTGGACGTCACCATCACCGCGCAGGAGATTCTGGTAGACAACGCCAGTTATCCCACGCCGAAGATCGCGCAGAATTCGCACGCCTTCCGGCCGCTGGGCTTGGGCTACGCGAATCTTGGAGCGCTGTTGATGTCCATGGCGCTGCCCTACGATTCCGATGGCGGCCGCGACGTTGCCGGCGCCGTCACCGCACTGATGTGCGGCGAAGCCTACGCGCAATCGGCGCGCATCGCCGAGCGCCTTGGACCGTTCTCTGGCTACGCGCCGAACCGCGAGCCGATGCTCGACGTCGTCTCCATGCATCGCGCCGCAATCAGCGCCATTGCTCCGGAGAACGTGCAGCCATCTTTGTTATCTGCGGCGCAGGATGCCTGGGATTCCGCCGCAGCGTTGGGCGAGCAGCACGGCTTTCGCAATTCGCAGGTCACCGTGCTCGCACCCACCGGCACCATCGGCTTCATGATGGATTGCGATACCACCGGAATCGAGCCCGATCTCGCGCTGGTGAAATACAAAAAGCTGGTCGGCGGCGGCATGATCAAGATCGTCAACAACACCGTGCCGCTGGCGTTGATGCGTCTTCAATACTCGCCGGAAGAAACTTCGTCGATCGTTTCGCACATCGATAAAGCCGGAACCATCGAAGGCGCGCCCGGACTCAAGCCCGAGCATTTGCCGGTGTTCGATTGCTCGCTTGCGGCCGAGGGCGGCCGATCGATCGCCTGGCGCGGCCATCTGCGCATGATGGCGGCGGCGCAGCCGTTCCTTTCGGGCGCGATCAGCAAGACCATCAACATGCCCGAGGAATCGACGATCGAAGACATTATGCAGGCCTACATCGAAGCCTGGAAGCTGGGTATCAAGGCCGTGGCCATCTATCGCGACAACTCGAAAGGCAGCCAGCCGCTTTCGGCCTCCAGCGAATCCTCCAGCGAGAAAGCCGGCCGCAAGGAAAAAGAAGCCGCCGCGGCCGCGCGAGCGGACGAAATCGAATCCGCCGTGGCCGAGCAGCGTGAACTTTTCGAGCGCGCTCGCAGGAAAAAACTCCCGAGCGAGCGCCAATCCATCACGCACAAATTTAACATCGGCGGCCACGAGGGCTACATCACCGTTGGCATGTACGCCGATGGCGCGCCGGGCGAAATTTTCATCAAGATGGCCAAAGAGGGCTCGACGCTCTCCGGCATCCTCGATGGCTTCGCGCTTTCGGTTTCGATCGGTTTGCAATACGGCGTGCCGCTTAAATCGCTGGTCGACAAACTCATCAACACGCGCTTCGAGCCGTCCGGCTATACCGGCCATCCGGATATTCCGTACGCGAAATCACTGCTCGATTACATCGCGCGCTGGCTCGGCGGACGTTTTATCTCCGCCGATTATCTGACGCATAACGGCGTCGTCGCCGAAGCCGCGGCGCAAACGGCGGCGCCCGCCGCTGAAGCCGCAGCATCCGAAGATCCGGCCACCGCGCGCGCCTCCGCCGCAACAGCATCGCGCCCGACGGCCGGTTACGACGGCGCGCCCACGTGTTCGGAATGCGGCATGCTCATGACCCCCAACGGCGCTTGCTACAAGTGCGAAAATTGCGGCGGAACATCGGGCTGCAGCTAGGGGCCGCAACTGGCCGCGATCGCGGAAACATCCGCAACGGAGATCGGCGTGCGCCGGGGGCGTAGCGCGCGCCGCATTCCAAAAAGTTCCTGATAGTCATGACCGCGCCGGCGATCGAACCCGTGCTTCGCGTCGGGCAATTAATTCCTCCGCTCGCCGCGCGCGCCCCGGATGGCACGCCGGTCCAGGCCTGGGACTTCCGGCAAAAACGAAATCTCGCCATCGTGTTTCTGCATTCAGAGTGCGTCACCTGCGCGGGGTTCCTCGAGCGCCTCGCGCGTCGCGCCGCGGATTTTCCTGAGCGCGATGCAGCCGTCCTGGTGGTCTTGTCGCACTTGCCTCTGCCGGGCAGCTCTCTCCCCGCGCCTCTCGTGCTCACCGCCGATCCCACCGGCAATTCCAGTGTCCATTATTTTGGGAAGAAGGCGGCAAACGCGGGCGGCCCTGGCCCGGTCGGAGTGTTCCTAGCCGACCGCTACGGCCAGCTTTCGATGCAGTGGGTAGGCGGCGAGGCGAGCCAACTGCCCAGCGCCGAAGAGATCCTCGGGGGTCTTCTAGAAACGCAGCATGCCGGAGAAGGATGACGTCGTTCGCGACATCCGAGACGCTCGGGGTGTCGGCTGGAAGCGCTTAGAAAAGGAAAAGGGGCCCCACCCCGGGCCCCTCTTTCTTACTTGCACTCACCCCGTCCCGCCGTAGCGGGACATTAACCACCACCCCTACAGCCACCCCGGGAAAAAAACCGAACTCTTGCCCATTACTAGTGCAAGTGCCATGCCAGCCGCAGGTCGCGTTCGAAATACCTCGTAACTCATTTTATTCTAGTAGGTTAGCCACATAGCGGCGCCGGCGTGTGCTACCGCCGGCGCGAATAGCCCTATGCTTTCTCACAAACCAGAAGCCCGCGCCTACAAACTTTGGGAGAATTCTCAAAATGGGCTCCCCCGGGACAACTTCGCCTACGCCCCGATCGCCGAATGGATCGCCGCCGCCAGCGCCTTGGCCCACCGCGCGACGTCCTTTTCGCGCTCGGCTTCCACCATTACCCGCACTTTCGGCTCAGTGCCCGAATACCGCACCACCACGCGGCCTGCGTCTCCCAGCGCCCGCGTGGCCTCGGCAAATACGCGCGCGAACGCCGGCAGCGAATCGAGCGGCGGTTTCGAGATCACCTTCACGTTAACGATGGTCTGAGGAAAAATCTTGAGCCCGCGCATCAGATCGTCGAGCGGCCCGCGCAGCGAGACAAGGCAAGCCATCTTGAGCGCGGTCAGCAACCCGTCGCCGGTTGTAGCATCGTCGAGGAAGATCACGTGACCCGATTGCTCGCCGCCCAAATTGCATCCGCCGCGCAGCATTTCTTCCAGAACGTAGCGGTCGCCGACCGGCACGCGGGCGAGCTTTAGGCCGTCTGCCGCCAGAGCGCGCTCCAGGCCCAGATTCGCCATGATCGTTCCCACTACGCGCGCGCATTTCAGCTGCCCGGCGGATTTCAGATAGCGCGCCGCGGCCAGCAGCACGCCGTCTCCATCGACGACGCGTCCGGTCGAGCTCACGAACACGGCGCGGTCGGCGTCGCCGTCAAAGGCCGCGCCCAGCGCGGCGCCCGTTTCCAGCACGGCCTTGCGCAACGCATTCGGATGCAGCGAGCCGCAATCCGCATTGATGTTGCGCCCATTCGGCTTGTCGTGGATCGCGGTCACCTCGGCTCCGAGGGAGCGGAATAATTCCGGACCAAGCGTCGATGCTGCGCCATTCGCGCAGTCGAGCGCGATTTTCATTCCCTCGAGATTCGCGCCGGGAATTGCGCGCGATCGCAAAAAATCCAGATACTCGCGCCCCAACGACGGTTCCGAATGCATTTCCGCGCGTTGCGCGGTTCGCGGCCCGATCGCGCTCAGAATCTCCTGCCCGAGGCGTGCTTCCACTTCGTCGGGGAATTTCATTCCCGTCGCGGCGATTAGTTTCACGCCGTTGTCGTGATAGGGATTGTGCGAAGCGGAGATCACCACTCCTGCGGAAAATCCCTTGGCGCGAACCAGGTGCGCGACGCCGGGTGTGGTCAGCACGCCGGCCGAAGTGGCGGCGATGCCATCTTCGGCGAGGCCCGCGGCGATTTCTTGCGCGATGTGCGGGCCCGATTCGCGCGTGTCCATGCCCACGAGCACGCGCGGCTTCGTTTCGCGCTGCAGCAGAAAATGGCCCAGCGCCCGCCCGACGCGATACAGCGTGTCGTCATCGAGCGGGGGAGTGCCGGGTACGCCGCGAATTCCATCGGTTCCGAAAAGTTCTTTTGGCATTGCGCCGGTCCGCGCGGAGCACGCTGCTTCAAAAGGATGGACGGCCCATTCGGGTCATGAGGCTCAGTCGGCGAAGTGTACCACGGCGCGACTAATCGCCATGCGCCGGCGGCGGAGCGCGTCGCGGCGAGATCACAATTTGAAAGTCCGACGGCGAGATACGCGCCACCGTTGCCCCGAATGGAACCTCCACCATTTGCGGATCGAGGTGTACGCCGAGGTCACCGGGCTTCGCGTTGCTCAGATCCACGCTCACGCTCAAGTCGCTGGTCGTCAAGCGCCGGACTAAAGCCGAGCGGCCGCGCACGCGCACGTGAATCGTCGTGGGAACGTCGCTCGAGATTTCAAGCGTCGGCGGAATGTTTACGAATTCGAGCGGCAGCGCAAACCCCACCTCGGAGATGGGCTCGTCCGTGTACGTGGTCCACAGCACGCAGGAAATCGCCAGGGCCGCGAGTTTCAGCCACCAGTTGGGGAAGATGTATGTGCGCAGCCAGCGCATAATTTATTTCCTCAGCGCCGCCGTCGGCGCGCCCGCTCCTGCCAGCGTCTGTCTGCGGCGGCCCGTCAGCGAAATCAAACGCTCCTGCAGTTGATCGGCAGTCACATCGAGTTCGATCCCCCCGCCCGTGGCTATGGAAATCGCGCCGGTCTCTTCCGAGACCACCACGGCAATGGCATCGCTTTCCTCCGTGATGCCGATCGCGGCGCGGTGGCGCGTGCCGAGCTGATTTGAGAGAGCCGGGTTCAGCGAGAGCGGCAGAAAGCACGCCGCGGCACAAATGCGGTCACGCTGCAGGATCACCGCGCCGTCGTGCATCGGCGAGCCGGGACGAAAGATCGCAATCAGCAGGTCGTAGCTCAGATTGGCGTCGAGCGCGATTCCGCTTTCGATGTACGTGCTCAGGCTGACGTCTCGTTCGATCACCACCAGCGCGCCGATTCGATTCTGCGAGAAATGGCCCGCAGCGAGAACCAGATCGTCGTACGGCGATCCGGTGCGCTGCCCCAGTAAGTGGCCGAACGAGAACTGGCGGCCGAATCGTGCCAGCGCCCTGCGAATTTCCGGCTGGAATAATACGATCATGGCGATCGCAAAATACGGGAGCAGCGTCGTCAGCAGCCATTCCACCATGCCCAGACGCGCCCAGCGCGCGCCTTCATCGAGCAGGAACAGCAAAAGCAACGCCACCGCCATTTGCAGACCGCGCGTGCCGCGCAACAATTTCAGCAGGTAGTAGATCAAAACCGCAATGATCAAAATGTCCAGCGCCGAGCGCACATTCAAGCGCCCGAGCGGCAGGCTAGGAAGGAGTGCGGCGAGCCCACTCATGGGAGTCACTGCCTACCCTAGCGCGGGTTCGCGCGAGGGGCAAGCGCGCTTGTGTCCCCTGGGAAACCGAGCTCGGCGGGGGAGGGTGTTGCAGGCAACAGCGAAGTTTCGTTTTTTGGCAACATACCGGCGTTGCTGTACGCGGCCGATTCTAGCCTCATGGTAATGTGAATTCAGCCATGCTCGTCGACAATATTCGATTCACGGCGCGCCCGAATGCGACGCAGCGGATCATCGCCGTCGCGATCGTCTTCGCGTGCCTCTACGTGGCTTCAAGCGTGGTGATGACGCTGTTGCTGGCCATTTTGGCCGCTTACTTTCTCGATCCGTTGGTCGGGGCGCTCGAGCGCATGCGCATTCCGCGCGCAATCGGTTCCTTGCTCGTTCTGCTTGCGGCCATCGCGCTTCTCGTGTGGTTCGGCTACTTGATCTCCTCACACGCCAGCGCCTTCGCCGAGGATTGGCCGCGTTACAGTCAGGTGCTTCGCCGGGAAACGGTCACGCTCGACAACAATCTAGCCGCCGTCGAAAAGCAGGTCGGCGCCGTCGGGCCCGGAGTGGACGATCGCAACCGCCCCACCATTCGCGGTGAAGAACTACAGTTGCTTCGCGAGGTATTTCTGCGCGGCGTCGGTTCGATCTACTCGATCCTGCTGCTCGTCACGTTCCTTCCCTTCCTGATTTTCTTCATGCTCGCGGCCAAGCGCCGGATTTGGCGCTCGACGCTGCAATTGTTTCCCGAAGAAGAACAGCCCAGCGTTGAAGAAGCGCTCGGTCAGGTCAGCGCGATGTTGCGTGGCTACATGGTCGGAAACGCGCTGGTCGGTTTGATCCTGATGTTCGCCAGTGGATTATTTTTCTGGATGATGCATCTGGATTATCCCTTCCTTGGCGGCGTGGTTTCGGGCCTGCTGAACATGATTCCGTATCTCGGCGCGGTGCTCGCTTGGCTTCCGCCGTTTCTGATCGGCATGGCGCAGTGGCAGAGCGTCGGTCCGTTCCTGTGGATTGCCGGGGCGCTCTTGACGTTCCACATCATCGCGTTGAATTTGCTCGTGCCCGCGATGGTCGGCCGGCGCGTGCAGTTGAGCGCCCTGGCCGTCACCGTCGCGCTGCTATTCTGGGGCTGGTTGTGGGGCGCGATCGGATTGATCTTGGCGATTCCGATCACGGCGACGATCAAAGTAGTTTGCGATCACGTGGAAGATTGGCGGCCGATCGGCCGTTGGCTGGGATCTTAGCGGTGCCCTTCGCGATTTTCTCCGCGCGAGCCAACGCTAGCGCGAATTTTCCCCTCTGATATTTTTCTCCATCCCCGCAGCGCGCATTGCGTGCAGCTCGGCAACGATCTCCGCGAGATTCCCTTCCTGCTGAAACATGCGAATCGCGGCGATTCCGGCGGCGCCGGCCGCGAAGCAATCCGCGGCGTTAAATTCCGTGATTCCGCCGATGGCCAGCACCGGAACCCGCGCGCCGTGGCATGCCGCTGCCAGGCGCTCGAGCCCTTGCGGCAGACCGAATGAAGATTTGGAAGGCGTTGCGAACACGGGCCCGAAGAAAACGTAATCCGCGCCCGCGCGCTCGGCTGCGCGCACGGCTTCGGCAGAATGGCAAGAGACGCCGATCGCGAATTTGTTTCGACCCACTGCGGCGCGCCACGCGGCCACCCGCGCAACTGGCAACGACGTTTCGCCGAAGTGCGCACCGTCCGCGCCGGCTGCAAGCGCGACGTCCAACCGATCGTTCACCAGAATGCGCGCGCGTCCGCCGATCGCCTCAACCGCACGGCGAACCAGCGCCTCAAGCGGGCGCGCCTCAAGATCCTTCTCGCGCACTTGGATCCAATCCGCGCCCGCGGATGCGGCGCGTTCAATCGAAGAAATAAGCGCTGCGTTGGAATCCCCGTCGCCAGACGCCGTAGCGCCCGGCAGACTCTGCCGGTCCGTCACGTAGCAAAGTATGGGAGTCGTCGCGTTCCCGATCATGTTGCGATTTCACGCCGTCACAGCCACTCGCGCGTCGCTCGAGTGTAGACGCCACTTCCCGGGCGCGCCATCGGTTTGATCGATGCGCCCCGCGCAGGCATTTCAAGCAATGCCCTCCGCGCAGACCGGCCTCGAAGTGATTAATTTCGCGTGGCGACCCGCACCGGATCGTTGCGCAGCATCTCCGCCGCCATGAATATATCGAGCGCCCCCAATCCTGAAACCGCTCCGCGGACCGAAGGGTGCAAAACGTAGGGAATCATCTCGGGAAATCGACTGAGGAAATAATTGTGTTCCCACAAACCGAGCCAGGGAAGCATAACCAGCAAGACGCCGAGCAGAAGAAAATCCAGGCTCAAAAGGACTCGGAGCAGTCGGTTCATCCCCGCGCGCTCATCGCGCCTTATCGAAAGCGGCGAGGCGCTCAGCGACGTCCCGGTAGTCGATATTCGTGGCGTACACTTCGGCGAAACTCTTTTGCGCGCCCACCGGATCGCCCGCAAGATCCTGGGCCACGCCCAGATCGTAATGCAGCGCGAGCTGCGTTTCGTGATCGAGGTCGGGGATTTTCAAAGCGCGTTGGTACCACATGGCGGCGATCGCGGGCTGCCCCTTCTCCATGAACGACAGCCCAAGCAGAGTACAACATTGCAACGCGTAACGGAACGCCTGGTCGCGATCGCTGACCTTGGCCACTTTCTGGAATTCGCTGATGGCCTCTTCCAGCAAACCCATTTCGCGATAGGCCACGCCGAGATTGTAATGCGTCTCGATGTCTTCTTCCGCCGTGTCGATCTCGCCCAACTCGGCGCGAAATTCTTCAAACACCTGGTGCAAATGATCGGTGGCCGCAACGGACATGCCTGCCGGCTCGCCGGCCGTCGAAACAGGTTGGGATTCTGCCGCGGCAATCGGCGCAACAGGCATCGGCGCCGGCGGCACAACCGCCGCGGGAATATGCGTCGCCGCGGCGTTCGCCGCAACCGGAGTCGGCTCTGGCACACGCGCCGCATGTGGAACTGAGGAAGCCTGCGCGGGCTGCTCATCTCCCACCAGCAGCGCCGCGATGTCGTCGAAGCCCGTCGCCAAATCCGCAAGCAGCCGCTCGGAGGAAAGCTCCTCCTCCGCCTCGGTAGCAGCCTCGAGCTCGAATTCATATTCCATGTTGGCGGCAGGTTCCAGAGTCGCGTGCTCCGGAGCCGAACTCGCCGCCAAGCCCACGGGCACCGCAGCGGCGTCCTCGGCCGCGAGGGCGGGCAATTCTTCCTCCGCCGGTTCGACCGGCGCCACCGGCTCCGTCTCCACCGGCGCTTCGATCTGCTGCGAAAGCGCGGCCCACTCCTCCGAGAGGTCCACTTCGTGGACGGCCACGTCCTCGAGTTCTTCAATTCCTTCGTCGGTTTCCGCGGCCGCCGGACGCACCTCGAATTCCGCGTGTTGCGGTTCCGTAGCAACGTTCTCGGCTTGCGCTTCAATCACCGGCACGGAAAATTCCGCCGGCGCGGCAGGCCCGGCAGTTTCCTTCGGTTGCGTATCCCCGCTCGCGTCCGCAGCGCGCTCGAAACGTCGGCGCAATTCCGTGTAGCGCTCCGCGCGTCCGCGGTCGCCGCGGCCGAGCCACAATTGTTCGAGTTCCGCGGCCAGATCCGCTGTGCGCCGCTCTTCCCCGGCGCCCAGGTTCAAATCGAGCAGCCGCTCGAGCACCGGCGCGTGCGCGTGCGCGCGCTGCCGGACTTCTTCGAGCAGCTCGATTGCTTTGTGCGTCAGCCCGTAGCTCGAAAACAGATCGACGTCGGTGAGCGCCTGCGCCACGAAGCGCTGCGTTTCATCGTCCAGCGCAGGCTCCGCGGACGGCGGCGCGGCAGCGGGCGCGGCTTCGGCCGGAGCCATTTTCACGAATGGTTGCACGTCGGCCATCGGTTCCAGGCCCAACTTCGCGCGTAATTGCACATAGCGCCGCCGCGTGGCTTCATCTTCCGGATTGCGGTCCAGCAACTGTTCGTAGGCCACGCGAGCGCGCTCCAGATCACCCGCCTGTTCCGCCGCGCGCGCCAGGCGCGCCAGCACGTCCGGCATGCGGAATGAATCGTTGTTGCGTCCGAACAACTCGATAAGCCATTCGAGCGGCTCGAAGCGATCCGGCATTTTTTCCGACGCGCGGTCCAGCGAGCGCTCCAAACCTTCGTGGTCGTTCTCGGTCATCGCCGCGCGGATGCGGCCCAGCAGTTTCAGCGCCGGTTCAAGCTCGCCAGCCTCCAGCAGCGCGTCCGCCACGGTATGCGCCGGGCGATGATGTTTCGGGTTGCGCGAGAAGATTTTTTCCGACAACTCGATCGCCGGTTCATACGTGCCGCCCGCCAGATATTCCGCGATCAAAAGATCCGCTCCCGGGCCGCCATCTTCGATTCCGGGAAACATCGCCAGCAGCGCAACGCCTTCGGTGCGCTTGCCCGAAGAAATGAACACGCGCGCCTTCAGCAGCAGCGTCGCCGCGTCCTTTGGCTCGAGTTCAAGTGCCCGTCCCACCAGGCGCAGCGCCTCCGCGTGGTCGCCCTGCTCATGCAATCGTTGCCCCGCGCCGCGGTATGCTTCCACCGCCTCGCCCGTCTGACCCATCGCCACGCACAGCTCGGCCATCCGAATTTGCACGCGCAGATTGTCCGGCTCGGCCTCCAGCAAACGCTTCAGCAGCATCGCTCCCTGCTGCTGCCGCCCCGCTTTCAAATGCGCTTCGGCCATTTGCAGATAGAGTGGCCGCGCTTCGCTCATCACGCCTTGCTGCACGTAAAGCTCCGCCAGCCGCTCGAGAGGCCGGGTTTCTTCGGGCGCGAGCTTGGCTACTTTCTTGTAAATGGCGATGGCTTTGGTGGTGAATCCGTCGTTGATGAAAATCTGCGCCAGGCGCTCGAAATATTCCAGCGCCTGAAACGTCTCGCCCTGGCGCACCAGCAAATCGCCCACGGTCATCAGGATCACCTGATCCCGCGGTTCTTGCTTCAGGATATGCTGATACTCGCCGATAGCCTGCGCAACCTTCCCCTGTTGCAGGTATTTCTGCGCGGCTTCGATCAACTTGGTTTTGTTGTAGGCCATCGACGACGCTCTATCCGTTCACCCGACGCGCTTCCCGCGCGCGGTTCCAGCAATACGCTCCGCGCGGCCGTTTAAAGCCATGCGTTCCGCGCGGTCCGGCTTCGCTCACGGCGGAACCTCGGCGAACCGGAACGCCTCGAAGCCTCACGCAGCCGCGTTTGCGCAGTCCGGTGCGATCCTCGGCAGGAACGGCCAGTATTAAATGCTATAGCGCGCCCACGCTTGCGGAGCAGTTTCACGCTAGCACGCGCCGAAAAGCCAAGTCAACGCGCCCCGCGCCAACCTGTGCGCGGAAGTTACCAGCATTAAGGTCACACTGCGGGCGTGCCCGGCGCGTGACCGAGCGGGAGGAATTCCTGCGTCGCGCCCGATGCCCAGCAGCACGATTCGCGCACCGGAGCGAAGGAAAAGCGATGATGTGGCGTGGGCCCAAACACGCGCAGCGCCTCCAGATGATCCGGCGTCGCGTAGCCTTTGTTGTGTCTCAATCCGTAATTCGGATAGACCGAATCCCACTCTTGCATCATGCGATCGCGCGCCACCTTCGCCAGTATTGACGCCGCCGCGATCGACACCGATCGCGCGTCGCCCTTGATCAGCGAGCGCTGCTCCACCAGCACGTCCAGTCGCATCGCGTCGATCAGCAAATAATCCGGCGGCACGGGCAGTTGGCCCAGCGCTTCGGTCATCGCCTGGCGGCTGGCTTGGTAGATGTTCCACGCGTCGATGCGCTGCGCGTCGGCCTGCGCTACGGCCCACACCAGCGCGTGTTCGCGGATGCGCTCCGCCAGAATTTCGCGGCGCTCCGCAGTAAGTTTTTTGGAATCGTCCAGACCCACAATCCGCCGGCGCGGATTCAGCACCACCACCGCGGCCACCACCGGCCCGAACAGCGAGCCGCGCCCCACTTCGTCAAGCCCCGCGATGCGCAGCCAGCCGCGCTGCCGCGCTTCGCGTTCGTAGCGAGAAGAGCAAAGCCGCCCCATCCCCGCGAATTTTAGCACGCCTGAATTGTTTGTGGCGAAGCCGCGTGGCTTCTCATTCCGAAGAATACGCGATGCTTGCGCCGAGGCCTGCTGGACTGAGGAATTCTTCTACCGCCCCTCGCCCGCGCGCCTCCAACCTGGTCATCCCGAGGAGCGAAGCGACGAGGGATCTCTCTGCCGCCGCGCCACCAGGCCCCCTTGCACTTGTAGGGCCGGAGCTTGTCTCCCCCCGGGGTGCCGTGCTTTTGTAGGGTGCGCCGAAGGCGCGCTGCGGCGGAAACTCGCCGCTCGCCACTACCCACTCGCCACTGCCCTATTCGCTTGCGACCTTCTCCGGCTTCGCGGCCCGCTCGACCTCGACGCGCTCGATGCGCGCCGCTTTGCCCTTCAGGCCGCGCAGGTAGTAAAGCTTCGAGCGTCGCACCTTGCCCTGGCTGAGCACCTCAATCGCGCTGATCGCCGGCGAATGCGCCGGAAAGATGCGCTCGATCCCGATGCCGAAGCTCACGCGCCGCACCGTGAAGCTCGAGCCGGTCTGCACGCCGCGCTTCTTGATCACCACGCCCTCGAACGGCTGGATGCGCTCTTTTTCTTCGTCGCCTTCCTTCAGGCGCACGTGCACCCGAATGGTGTCGCCCGGCCGGAACTCCGGAAGGTCCTTCCGCACTTGCCCCTGCTGCATTTTTTCAATGGTGATATTCATAGCAAACTTTCCTGCCGGCAAGCCCACCTAGGCGGGACCAGCTAAGTTTTTTCCAGCGGGCGACATGCCCAGCCCGCACCCGAAACACAATCACCGATTCTAACGGATAACCCCCCGTTTGCCTAGGTCTGTACTAGAATCGCGCATGTAGCGTTGATGCGGATTTTGTAGCGCCAGCCTTCAGGCTGGCAGCCTTTCTCTGGCCTTTTCTGGCATTGAATCGAATATCCTAAACCCTTGCCAGCCTGAAGGCTGGCGCTACGCGTGCAGACCAAAATGCCGAAAAACCTGAATCGTAAGAACATCCGACTGCCAGCCCCGAACTACACGGGAATCCGGGAATATTTCGTCACGATCTGCTGCCACAAGCGCGCGCCGCTGTTAGCCCGGAGCGAGAACGTTCTTCCAATTCTGGAGCAACTCAAATCATCAGCCCTCAGCTATTCCTTCTCCGTCCACGCCTCCTGCGCCATGCCCGACCACCTCCATATCCTCGTGGCGGGCGCGTCGGATTCGAGCCGCCTGCTCAATTTCGTGAAATCTTTCAAGCAACGCACCGGATATGAATTTCGTAAGCGAACAGGAGCACAACTGTGGCAGTTCAAGTCCTACGATCACATCCTGCGCCGCGGCGATGGCATGGAGCGCGTCGCTTGGTACATTTGGATGAATCCAGTACGGAAAGGACTATGCAATCAGCCCGCGGAATTCCCATACTCGGGCTCATTTACCATGGAGTGGCGAGACCAACCACAACCGCAGCGTCTCTGGAACCCGCCGCGCGCGCCGCTGCAGCGCCACGGCTGAAGGCGACTTATGCTGTTGCACGTGTAGCGCCAGCCTTCAGGCTGGCGCTTTTTTCTTGATGTCGGGCAAACAAAATATTTCGGAGGCTCTGATGAAACATGCAAACATCCTCATAGAAGTTCGTGGCGGGGTAGTCGTCGCTGTGTACTCGAACGATTCCCAATCGCGCGTATTCCTTTTGGATTGGGATGAACAAGGCGATCACATTCTTCGCGATCATGTTGACGCGGTCCCATACCCAGTTGATAGTTTTGGCGCGATGCCGGCCGACACCGAAAAACGTTTCCTCGCCGCAACGAAGGATTAAAGTGGCAGAGGCCATTAAGCGGCGATGAACCTCCAGATGGACCACGCGTGCGCAGAGAGCTACCGCAGCCGCTCCCAGGCAGCCCGCATGGTCACGGAACTATGGGGATCGCAGCAATTATACTGCGCATCATGCACCTCTCCCGTTTTAGAACGAGCCTCGAATAACACCAAGGCTTTCGATTTCAGCTGTCCCGGCTGTAGCGCCTTTTATCAACTGAAGAGCAGCAAGGCCTGGAACGAAAGCCGGATCGTGGACGCGGGCTACCACGCGATGATGACAGCAATCATGGAAGATCGAACGCCAAACTTGCTCATCCTGAATTACACGCTCAATTGGTCTGTCCTCAATCTGCTTTTGGTCCCTTCGTTCTTTTTCTCGCCAGCGGCCGTCGAAAAGCGGAAGCCGCTGGCGCCTTCCGCCCGCCGCGCGGGATGGATCGGCTGCAACATCCGACTGGATGCGATTGCCCCAGAGGGCAAGCTTCGAATCGTTCAAAATGGCATTGAGTGTGCTCAGGCCGATGTACGCCACAGATACGCAGCCGTCAGACCCTTAGCGGCCCTTCCCGTGTCTGTCAGGGGATGGGCACTCGATGTGCTCAAGGTCGTGCGGCAAATTGGCAAATCCGAATTCAATTTGGACGACGCATATCGCTTCGAGGACGACCTCCGTCGACTGCATCCCCAAAACAGAAACGTCCGACCGAAAATCCGTCAACAACTCCAAGTTCTTCGGGACATTGGCATCGTCAAATTCGTTTCGCCGGGCAGATATCGGATCGTCGTCTAACGAATGGGCAGGTCACCCCACCCTGACCCTAGCCGCGCGCGCCACGAAAAACATGGGTATTTTTCACCCATTCTATTCGAATTAACTTATAGATAATATTGACATTACGTTGGCGCTCGTGCTATCATCGCGCATGATCCTCGAACGACATTCGCTGTTCGCCCGCCCGCGCCGGATTTCCCGATCCTTTCCACCTTCCGCGCGCCCTATTTCCCCCGCTCAAATTCAGCTGTTTTCGCACTTTTTGCGCCCCAACTCTTTTAGAATCACCAGTTCTGAAAAACGCCATTTTAAACCTTCTGGAATCAATACTTCTGGCGCAAAGGACTTAAAGTCGAGCAGAATCAACACTTCTGAAAAACACCCGGGGGGTAGGGGGGATGCAGGTACGCCATGCATCGGATTTTTCGATTCTTCCCTGGAGCGGCGTTATCAAGAAACACCCAGGCGCGCGCTGGCGTTCGAGGGCAACACGCGCGGAGAGGTGGGCATCTGTAGGACAGCGGCTGGTGGGTTGTGGCTCGCCAGCGAACGGCGGAGCGGGCGCGGGGTGAAGATGGAGGCCTGAAGGCCTCTGCTACGAAGGGCGCTGAGCTGGCGGGGGGAATCGGTGCGCGGGTTGACTTGGGCTGGGGGCGGTGGTATCTAAGCCGGTCGGCTTGGTTGGGAATGCCCACCTGTAGTGACTCGCAGGTTTGCTAAGCTTAGTGGCCGGAAGCTTGTTCAGGCGGGCTGTCGGTACGGCCCGCGCGCGAAACGAAAGGTTGCGAATGTTGCGTCGGTGGATATTGCTGCTCGGAGTGGCGTCGGTCGCGCTGGTGGGCGGCTGCAACGACTTCAATACCACGCTGGGAACGCCGCAAAACTCCACCACGATTTCGTTTTTGTCGCCGGCGGGCGGGAACGTGGGCGGCTCGGCGTTCACGCTGACGGTGGAGGGCGGCACCTTCCTGAGCAACTCCGTGGTCGAATGGAATAACACCCCGCGCGTGACGACTTATATCAGCGGGAACATTCTGCTGGCGCAGATCAACGCGAGCGATCTGGCGACGGCCGGGTCGGCGAGCGTTCTGGTGTACACGCCGGGAACGGCGATGTCGGACCCGGATCAGGGAGAAAACATCATCGCCACGTCGAACGTGATTCAGTTCGTGGTGCAGGCCGCGAGCGCGCCGCTGCCGGTGATCACTTCGGTTTCGCCGGCCACCGAAACGGCGGGCGGCCCCGCCTTCACGTTGAAAGTGTTTGGCACGGGGTTTCTGCAGCCTGCAACGAACTGCGCCTTACAGACCACCGGATCGATGGTTTATTGGAACGGCAGCGAAGTCACCGAGACCCAAAACACTCCCACCTGCATGGCGACGACAACCGCCACGACGTTTGTGAGTTCCACCGAAGTGGATGTGGCCGTACCGGCCTCTTTCATCGCGACATCGCAAACCGCGCGGATCACGGTTTTCAACCCGCCGACGGGATCGCCGGCCACGGGCGGCGGCAGCTCAAATACCTGGCCGCTTTCGGTCTCCGGTGGCGGAGGAGGCAACGCGCGCGCGGAAGCGCTGGCGCAAGCCGAGGCTTCTTCGGCGGCGACGTCGCTTTCGCCCGCGATCAGCACGGACGCGCGATACGTGGCGTTCGTCGGGCCGGTGCCGGATCCGACGACCAACGCGAGCACGGGCACGGACAACGTGTATGTGCGCGATACGTGCACGGGCGCGCCGTCGGGGTGCACGCAGACGACGACGCTGATTTCCGTCGCGGCGGATGGAGTTTCGGCGGCGGATGGCGAGAGCGAATCGCCGTCGATGAGTGCGGATGGGCGCTACGTCACGTTCGTTTCCTACGCGGACAATTTGGTGGCGGCGGGAGCGAGCGGGTTGGGCGATATTTTTGTGCGCGATACCTGTACGGGCGCGCCGGCGGCGTCGAGCTGCACGCCGACGACCACGCTGATTACCGCCGCGCCGGATGGCTCGTTCGAGAATGGCGCGAGCGATTCGCCTTCGATTAGCGCGAGCGGGCGCTACATTGTGTTTTCGTCGCTGGCGACAAACTTGGTGGCCGGCACGGCGACGACGTCATCTGGGCCGGAAATTTATTTGCGTGATCTGTGCGTGGGCGCGCCGGCCGGTTGCCAGGCCACGACGATTCAACTCTCGGTGTCGAGTTCGACTTCGAGCCCAAGCTCGACGGACTCCGGCCCGTAAGCTCGTAGCCCGGCTGGAATTTTTCTGTATTGTTGGCGCTCGATTTTTTTGCGCTGTCGCTCGCGTCCGGCGAAAGAACATCTAGTTCGGCAAAAGAAAAAGCCTCTCGGCGGAAAGATCGACCTGCCACGGTTGCGGTTCGTTTTTGAATGTTTCCCAGACGTCTTTTGAGATTTCGGCTTGTAGTTGGAAATCCGTGCTCGCGGAAGCCCGCGCGTGCAATCGCAAGTAGAGCGTGACGCGAAACGGCGCTTCGGTCGCCGCGGCGAGCCAGCACGGAAAGGTGTTCTCGCCAGCGCCGCCGCTCGCCCCGCGAACCTGCGCATCCGCGGCGTGAACGCGCACATGGTGCGCGCGAATCGCGATGTGTCCGAGCGTGCTCGGCACGGATTGCGCGACGCGCAGGCGGCAGCCCCAGTCGAGAGCCTCGATTGCGCCGTCGGGCGTGGCGCCGGCGCGCGAGAAATTCTTGCAACCGGTGAGCCGCGCGACCTCGAAATTTGGCGGGCGGCGAAACAAATCTTCCTTCGGTCCGGCGGCGGCGATTTTTCCGTTCGCCAGCACCACGAGTTCGCCACAGAAGCGATAGGCTTCCTCGAGATTGTGGCTGACGAACAGGGCGACGCCGCGGTATTTCGCGAGCGCTTCGCGCAATTCGCGTTCGATCTCGCCGCGCAGATGCGTATCGAGCGCGGAAAACGGTTCGTCGAGCAGCAGCGCTTCGGGCTCGGGCGCGAGCGCGCGAGCAAGCGCCACGCGCTGCTGCTGGCCGCCGGAAAGCGCCGCGGGAGAGCGGGCTTCGAGTCCCGCAAGGTGCAGCGCGGCAATCTGACGCGCGATGCGGCGATCGCGCTCATCTTTCGGCAGATCGGAAATTCCGAAGCCGATATTTTCGGCGACGGTGAGATGCGGAAATAGCGCGTAATTCTGGAAAAGAAGTCCGACACGCCGATCGCGGCTGGGACAATCGACGCCGGCGGCGGAATCGAACAAGACGCGTCCATCGAGCACGATGCGGCCGCGATCGGGGCGCTCGAGCCCCGCGATCGTGCGCAGTGTTAAACTTTTTCCGGCGCCTGAAGGGCCCAGTATGCCGAGCGGCGCGCCCGAAGCGCGGAAAGCGACTTCGAGTGAAAATCCGCTGGGCAATTTCTTTTCGATCTGGACGTCAAGTTCCACGATATTTTTTATCTCTCCGGAATGCGGCGGCGCCGAGCGGCGCGCGCCCAGACGCCGAGCGCGAGAAGCACGGCGAGCGAAACGATCAGCACAATCATCACATCGCCGAAGGCCTCGCGCATTTGTCCCGCAGCGATGTCGAAATAAATCGCGAGCGGCAAAGTTTCCGTGCGCCCGGGAATATCGCCCGCGAGCATTAGCGTGGCGCCGAATTCGCCGAGCGCTCGCGCGAAGGCAAGTGTTGTACCGGCGAAAATGCCGGGCGCGGCGAGCGGCAGCGTTACGCGGCGAAACACGCGCCACTCAGAAGCGCCCAGCGTGCGCGCGGCGTCGGCAAGACCGGGCTCGAGCTGCGCGAAGGCTCCCCGCGCCGTAATGTAAACCAGCGGAAATGAAACCACGGCGGCGGCGATCACTGTCGCGGGCCAGGAAAAAACCACGACCGCACCGAAATGCAGCAGCAGGCGGCCAAGCGGGCCGTTTCGGCCGAACAGCAGGAGGAGAAAAAATCCGACCACCGTGGGTGGAAGAATCAACGGCAGAAGACACAGCGCGTCGAGCAAGTCACCGAACGCGCGGCGCTTTCGTTCGCGCCATTCAGCCGCGCCGACGCCGAGCACGAGCGCCACGGCCGTCGCCGCCAGCGAAGTCTTGAGTGAAATCCAGACGGGAGCGAGATCGAACGCCATCGAGTCCGGGTGCGTCAGGGAGCGGCGGTGCGAAAACCGTAACGGAGGAAAATGGCGCGGGCCACGTCGCTCTCGAGGAAGTGAAGATAATTCTCCGCTTCGGTCGGATGCGCTGAAGATTTCATCGCGGCTGCAGGATACACAATTTGTGGCGCGGCGCCGGGCGGGGCTTCGGCGGCAATGCGCACGCGCTGCGAAATCGCGGCGTCCGTAGCGTAAACAATTCCGGCATCGGCGCTGCCCGTTTCGACGTAAGCCAGCACTTGGCGCACATCGCTTCCGAAAACGGCCTTGCGGCGCACGGCGTCGTAAATGCCCAGCGTGGTGAGCGTTTGCTGCGCGTACATTCCGGCCGGGACGCTGCGCGGATCACCCAACGCAACAGTGCGGACATCGGCGCGCAACAAATCCTGAAAGTTCCTGATTTCGCCGACGCCGCGATTATCTTTGGGGACGATGAGCACGAGACGGTTCGTGAGCAGATCCACGCGCGTGTCCGCGCGCAGCAAACCTTTTGATTCGAGCGCGTCCATCTCCTCGGGCGCGGCGGAAATGAAAGCGTCCGCCGGCGCGCCTTGCTCGATTTGCATTTCGAGTGTGCCCGAGCCGCCGAGATTGAGCGAGATGGAAACGTCCGGATGCTGCTTTTGATAGAGATCGTCCACTTCCCCAAGCGCATCCTTCAGGCTGGCGGCCGCGGAAATCAGCAACTCAACGCGTGGCGGCGGAGGCGGCGCCGCGAAAATGCATGCGATCGGCGCGAGCGCGAGGGCCGCGAGGCATAAAGATGTTTTCAGTCGTCGCATCGGGAGTGGTCGCATGCGCGCGGCTCGCGTCCTAGTGGGCGGAGGCTTCTTGTTCGTGAGCGTGGTACGAAGAGCGCACCAACGGTCCGGATTCGACGTGGCGGAAACCGATGCGCTCGCCCCACTGTTTGTATTCGGCAAATTCATCGGGATGCACGAAGCGAATCACGGGCAGATGCTCCGGCGTGGGCTGCAAATATTGGCCGAGGGTCAGGATGTCGGTGCCCTGGCGGACCAGGTCTTCCATCGCGGCGCGCACTTCTTCGCGGCGCTCGCCGAGGCCGAGCATCATTCCGGTTTTGGTCGGGGTGCGCGGGGCAAATTGTTTTGCGCGCAGCAACAATTCGAGCGAGCGCTCGTAAACCGCGGCCTTGCGGACTTGCGAATAGAGACGCGGCACGGTTTCCACATTGTGATTGAGCACATCGGGCCGCGCCTCGAGCACAGTTTCGAGCGCGGACCAAACGCCGCGAAAATCCGGAATTAGAACTTCGACCTTGCAGCCCGAAACGCGCTCACGAATCGCGTGGATCGTCGCGGCGAAAATCGCGGCGCCGCCATCGGGTTGATCGTCGCGATTCACTGAAGTCACCACCGCGTAGCGCAAGCCCATGCGCTCGACGGCGCGCGCCACGCGCTCGGGCTCATCTTCATCGGGCGGACCGATCGGCCGGCCCGAAGGAACCGCGCAGAAACCGCAGGCGCGCGTGCAGATATTGCCGAGAATCATGAACGTCGCTGTGCGGTGCTCCCAGCATTCGCCCATGTTGGGGCAGCGCGCGCTTTCGCAGACAGTGTGCAGATCGAGCGTGCGCAAGATGCGCTTCAATTCCTGATAATTCGAGCCGCCGAAAAATCGCACGCGGAGCCAAGGCGGACGCGGATGCGAGTCCGGCGTCACCGGCATGCCGGAGTCGGGCGAGTTCGAGAGGATGTTAAAGGGAGAAGCCATAAGGTTACGGTAGCAGAGCTTATTCTACGCAACGGGCAGAGGGCGTACAACCGGCGGTGTCGCGAGGTAGGGGCAGTTTGGGAACCGCGCGAACGAGGCGTCACATCCTGGGTCAGGACTTCCATGCACCACTTGTCTGGTAATCCGACTAACACAGGCAAGCGGACTGAGAGCGCGCAACTTGCCACAACGGGTCTTCTGATTCGGAATAGCTTCCGGTTACCCCTTAATCCGTCCAGAGTCGATGCCAAGCGTGGAGATTACTTCGCACTAGCCGCCCTAGCAGGACCTATGCAATCACCGCGTGCGGATCAAATCGCGGTGCGTCCACCGTCGACCGCGAGTTTCGCGCCGTAAATAAAACTAGAGCGATCGGTCGCCAGGAAGACAATGGCCTCGGCAATTTCGTCCGCGGTGGCCGGGCGACCCGCCGGCGCCTGCGCGGCCAGTTGCTCTAGGCTCTCGCCCATAGCGTCGGTGCCTTCCGTGCGCGTGGGTCCAGGGCTTACCGTATTGACGCGGACACCGCTGTGGCCATATTCAGCCGCCCACGATTTGGTCAGCAGATTAATAGCTGCCTTGCTCGAGCCATAGAGACTCATGCCGGACACTCCGTAATCGGCAACCATCGTGGATACGTTGACGATTGCCCCAGTGCCTCTTTTCGCCATCAGGGGAGCTAGTTCCGCGACCAGGAAGTAGGGCGCCTTGACGTTGAGCGAATACACCCTGTCAAACTCTTCCTCCGTCGTTTTATTCGTTGGCCCGAACGGGAAGATTCCCGCATTGTTGATCAGAATATCGACGTGGCCGTTTCCGAGCTCAATCGCTCTTCTCGCCGCTTCGCGCACACTCGACGCGTCTCGAAGATCGGACGAAATATAATCCGCTTTACCTCCGGTCGCACGGATTTCGGCCAGCGTCTCATCGCCGCGTTTCACGTTTCGGCCTACGACGATGACGTGAATGCCAAGCTTCGCCAGTTTTTTGGCAGTCGCTCGGCCGATACCGCTTGTTCCTCCTGTAATGAGTGCCGTCGCCAAGTTTGTCGTCATTCGCAACTCCCGTTTCTGTTTTCGTGCCGGAAATTACCGCGTGCAGGGCGGGATAACCATCGCCGCAAATGGCCGATACATCGCACTACAGCGCTGGATATGTTTGTTCACCCGGCACTGGCCAATTGCATGGACTGGTTTTGCGCCGAAGGTTCGGACGAGAACAGCGCGCCAATACCCTCCGCGAGCGTCGGGTGAGTGAGGACCGCATCGCGCAGAGCGGTAAAAGGCAGCCCTGCGATGATGGCAACCTGAACTGAGGACATGGTCTCGCCTGCCTCGACAGCAAAGGCCGTGAAGCCCAGGATGCGATCGCTATCCGTGGCCACCAGCGCCTTTAGAAATCCACACGTTTCAGAAAGCGTACGGGCGCGGAGCACGTTTTCCATCGGGATTTTGAACAAGCGGTAGGCGATACCTCGCGCTTTGGCTTCTTTCTCGCTCAGGCCAACGCGGGCGAGTTCCGGATCGGTGAAAAGGCAGAAAGGAACTTGCCGGCCTGTGGTCACGCGCTTACCGCCATTCAGGTTGTCGTGGACCACGCGAAAATCGTCAATGCTGATGTGCGTAAACTGCGGGCTGCCCGCCACCTCGCCGATGGCCCACACCCCGGGCGCCGTGGTTTGAAGCCGCTCGTTGACTTTCAGGTATCCCCGATTTGTCAGTTCGACACCTGCCAGGTCCAGCCCCAGCCGCTCCGTGTTTGGAGCGCGGCCCGACGCGACCAGCACATGGCTGCCTTCGATGGTTTTCTCCGCTCCGTTTTGCTCCACAACAATTCTTACCGACTCGCCCGATTTACCCGATACGCGCTTGAGCTCAGCATTCAGAAGAATGTCGATGCCCTCGTCACGGAACAGTTCGCCAAGAGCTTGCGTCACGTCTTGGTCTTCTCGATAAACCAATTGTGCGTTGCGCTCGATCACCGTGACATTGCTGCCAAATCGGCGCATGGCCTGGGATAGTTCGAGACCAACATAGCCGCCCCCGATCACCAGCAGATGTTCGGGGACCTCATCGAGTTCGAGTGCTTCCACGTGCGTGAGTGGCCGCGCGTCGGGAAGGCCGGAAATTGGATCGAGCGCCGCGCGCGTGCCGGTGCTGATGATCACGTTGGTTCCGCGGAGTTGGCGCGTTGTTCCATCAGGCAGCGTGACCTCCACAGTTCGAGGGCCGATAAAGTGTCCAGTGCCGAGAATGAATTCCGCTCCGGTCTTTTTATAATTGTCGAGATACAGATCGTTCAAAGCCGACACCATCCTGCGTTTACGGCCTCGCACTACGGTCATATCCACCGCGAAATCTTTCCTGGGGATGCCGAACTCTTCGCTTCTGCGAACGTACGATGCGACCCTGGCGCTGTGAATAATGTTCTTGCTGGGCAGGCAGGCGATGTTCGGGCAGGATCCGCCGATATATTTGCGGTCGATCAACGCCACACGCTTCCCCTCGCCGGCAAACGTCCACGCAGCAATAGTCGATCCCGTGCCGCCGCCCAGGATCACCAGATCGAATTCCTCCGGGCCCGGCTTCTTAGGCAGCTGAGCCGGAGAAGCGCCTTCCAGGGTGTCCATATGACTTTCCCTTTCTCAGAGGTGCAGCGTGACTTGACGGATCGAGACGCGCGGCGATACCGCCGCTGGTTCAATGCTCGGCGCGCATTGATTTGACGAGATCTGCTGCCGAGGCGCCTTCGAGCGAAAGGCCGTAGCCAACTTCCCGCACAATACGCTCCTTCAACGGTTGGATGAAATGCACGCGCGTATTGCGCCGGGTCGCTTCCGGAGCTTTCAGATACAACTCAGCGAATTCCCGTGCCCGGCTAAGCGCTTTACCGTTGGGCACAACTTCGGCAACCACTCCCCATTCGTACGCTGTGCGCGCGGTCAATGGCTTCGGGTTCAGCAGAAACGCTTCGGCCCTGCCCGCCCCGGCCCGGTAACTCCATGCGGTAAAGATTCCATCACCCGGCACAATGCCGCCGGCGAAGTGCGGCAGATCGTTAAAGGTCGCGCCTTCGCCCGCCACAATCACGTTGGCCAGCAGGGCGTACTCGGAATGCACGTACGCGCGGCCTTCGATGGCCGCGATCACAGGCACGCGAATATTCGCCAGATTCTCGAGAATCTGAACGCCCTCGTCGTGGACTTGACTCCAGACGCCAGGGTCGGCAACGTTACCAAATGAGGCAAAGTCGATGCCCGGGATGAACTCCCCGCCGGTTCCCGTGAAAATCACGACCTTGTTCGCACGGTCCTGCGCGATGCGGTAAAAGGCGTCAACGAAATCGGTATGATCCGGCGCCGTGAAAGTCAGTGGCTTGCCGTTGGTGTGGAACTCGGCAACCAACACACCCTGGGCGTCTCGGGCCAGCCTCAAGCTGCGGTAGACGGTGAAATATTCGGGTTGCATCACGTTTGTGGCAGTCGCGGTCATGGCGGTCTCTATCCTTTCTTCTGCTCGTGCGATTGAAATATCAGAGCGTGCGGCTCGTTCGAGAGGATATTAAAGCGAGAGGCCATTAGCTTCGAGCAGCAGAGCTTATTCTACGCAACGGGATGAGGGCACACAACCGGAGGGCTCGCGAAGGAGTGCGCAGGTTGCGAGTCGCGCGAACGAGGCGTCATATCTTAAGCCCGGACGACATTTGATTGACGACGTCCTCATGCCGATGAACTTTTACCTGCCGGCGTGCGTACTCTTATTCAGCCGCCCGGACTGTAAAACGATCTGGCGTGGATATAAAATTTTCGCCGACGCAAGGTGATGACGCCGCTCCTGCAGGACATCCGCTACGCAATCCGCATTCTGGTGAAGTCGCCGGGCTTCACGGTTATCGCGATCCTCACGCTGGCTCTGGGGATCGGGGCCAATACGGCTCTGTTTTCGGTGGTCAATGGCGTCCTGCTTAACCCGCTTCCGTACGAGCAGCCTGATCGCCTCGTCGCGCTCTATTCGCACACGCGAACGTTCACACACTCCTCCATCTCGTATCCAAATTTCCTCGATTGGGTGCGTGAGAATCGCACGTTTGCCGGCATGGCAGCGTTCCGCAGCGATGATTCCAACATGACCGGAATGGGCGAACCCGAGCGCGTGAAGATGGAAATGGTTTCGGCGAACTTCTTCTCCGTTCTCGGCGTGAAGCCCCTTATCGGCCGCTCGTTTTTGCCTCCGGAGGATCAGCTCGGCGCTGCGCCTGTGGTGATGATCAGCGATGGAATCTGGCAGCGGAAATTTGGCGGCGCACCCGGTGCCATCGGCAGAACTCTCACGTTAAACGGCACGGATTATACGATCATCGGAGTCGTGCCCAATGACTTTCATTATCACAGCGGCAATTTCCGTACGAACACGGACGTCTTCGCGCCCATTGGCCAATGGAACGGGCCGCTTTTTCGCGATCGCCGCACCGGCATGGGAATGGATGCCGTCGGGCGGCTCGCGCCGGGCGTCACTTTGGCGCAGGCCCAAGCCGATATGGATTCGGTCGCGAACAACCTCGCGATTGCATTCCCTAACGCGGACAAGGGTAGCGGCGTCACGATGGTCACGCTCCGAGAGGATGTCGTCGGCAACATTCGCCCGTTTCTTCTCGTGCTTCTGGCTGCCGTGGGATTCGTGCTGCTGATCGCCTGCGCCAACGTGGCCAACTTGCTTCTTGTCCGCGCCACGGGCCGCGCGCGCGAATTCGCCATTCGCGCCGCGCTGGGCGCCAATCAGGCGCGCGTTGTGCGTCAACTGCTCACCGAAAGCGTGTTGCTTTCGCTTATCGGCGGAGCGCTCGGGTTGACGCTCGCGGCGTGGGGCACTCGCGCGGCGCTTCGCGTGCTGCCGGATGCCCTGCCGCGCGCCAACGAAATTCATCTTGATGTGTTCGTGCTGCTTTTCACGCTCGGCATATCGATTCTTGTGGGAATTGTCTTTGGGCTCGTTCCCGCGCTCAAGACGGCCCATCGCGACTTGCACGAAACCCTGAAGGAAGGCGGCCGGGGTGGCAGCGGGTTGCGCCATCGCACCCAAAACACTTTCGTTGTGATCGAAGTGGCCCTTGCGCTCGTGCTACTGGTCGGCGCCGGCCTGATGATTCGCAGCCTGGCCGTGCTCTCGGGAGTAAGCCCGGGCTTTAATCCGCACAATGCGCTGGAATTCAACATCGGTTCCTCCCAACCCTTGGGCGGGACGCCGGATCAGATTCGCGCAGTGTTTCTTGGGCTGCACGATTGCCTCGCTGCCGTACCCGGCGTGCAGTCCGTATCGCTCGAGGTAGGTTCCACGCCGATGCAAGGCGATTCGGACGTCGGCTTTTGGCTCGAAGGTCAGCCTAAACCCACCAGCGACACCGATATGAAGACGGCTCTCTTCTATTCTGTTCAGCCGGACTATCTGACGGCGATGGGAATTCCCCTGCTCCGCGGACGGTTTCTAACGGTCGATGACAATCAACACTCGCCACCCGTGATCGTCATCGACAAGGAGTTCGCCCGCCTCGCTTTCGGCAATGACGATCCCATCGGCAAACGGGTGAATCTTGAGATCATCGGCACCGCGCCGCAAGTCGTCGGCGTGGTAGGCCACGTTAAGCAATGGGGCTTGGACGAAGGCAGCCATTCGCCCGTGCTGGCGCAGTTCTATTTCCCTATGTCGCAGGTCCCTGATCAATTTATGCCGCTTCTGGCGCGCGGCGTCGGAGCCGTGGTGCGCACCGATGGCTCGCCGCTCTCCGCGGTCGGAGGACTCCGCCACGCGCTTCAAGAATTCAACGGTCAGGCGGTGATGTATGGTACGCAGCCGCTGGACGAAGTCATCTCCGATTCCATCGCTTCGCGCCGCTTTGCGATGATTTTGCTGGGCGTTTTCGCCGGGCTCGCGCTGCTTCTTTCAGCGATCGGCATTTACGGCGTGATCTCCTACATCGTTGGCCAGCGCGTTCACGAAATCGGCATACGTTTGGCGCTCGGAGCGCATCCCGCGGACGTCTTACGACTTGTCCTCGCGCAAGGCACGAAACTGGCGCTCGTAGGCGTCGCGATCGGCATTGCCGCGGCGCTCGCGCTTACGCGGCTGATGACAAAAATGATTTTCGGCGTCAGCGCCCACGATCCGCTCACGTTCGTGGGAGTGGCGATCATCCTTGTGATGGTCGCGCTCGCGGCATGCTACATTCCCGCCCGCCGCGCGATGCGCACCGACCCGATGGTCGCTCTGCGGTACGAATGACCAGTCTTCTGGGAGTGGCCTCGCGGCGCGCGATGGCCGTCGAGTCGTCGTCCGGGTCTCTTCTATTGCTTTCCAATATGAGTCGTGGCAATCTCCGAATGTTTCCCCATAGGATTTCGGGGTAGCCATGACGACCAACAAAGCTGACGTCCAGCAAGGCACACTTGCGTTGATGGTCTTGAAGACACTCGAGACCATGGGCTCGCTGCACGGATACGGCATCGCACGCCGCATAGAGCAAACCAGCGGAAATCTCTTGTCGGTGAATTATGGCACGCTGTATCCGGCGCTGATGAAACTCGAACAGGAGGGCTGGATCGCTTCCCAGTGGGGATTGTCGGAGAGCAATCGCAAGGCGAAGTATTACCGGCTTACGCGAGCGGGGCGCAAACAACTGAAGCGGGAGTCGCTCGACTGGCAGCAGGCTACCGAGATCCTCGGGCGATTTTTGAATCCGGGCGAGGAAATCTGATGGGTGCGATGCGCGGGTGGTTCTTTCGACTGGGTGGGCTATTCGGAAAGAAGCGACGCGACCGTGACCTGGCGGACGAAATCGACGGCCACCTGGAAATGCACATACAGGACAACCTGAAATCCGGGATGTCGCCCGATGCCGCGCGCCGGGCTGCACTGCTCAAACTGGGCGGCCTGGAGCAAACAAAAGAGGCGTGCCGCGATCAGCGCGGACTTCCGCTCATCGAAAGCTTGCTGCAGGATGTGCGTTTCGCGCTGCGCGCGCTACGCAAATCGCCGGGATTCACGGCCGTCGCCATCGTGACGCTCGCGCTCGGAATCGGCGCGAACACCGCGATTTTCAGCGTGGTCTACGCCGTGCTTTTGAAACCACTGCCGTTCCCGCATCCCGGCCAGTTGGTCTTCTTGTCCGAAGCGAAACCGCAAGACGGGATCACAGCGGCGGGCGCATCGTACGACAATTTCACGGAGATTCGCGCGCAAAACCGGGCCTTCAGCGAACTCGCCGCCTTCGCAACGCACGAGCTCACGCTTACCGGCCGCGGAGAACCGGCCGTCGTCGATACCGGCGACGTCACGCCGGAACTTTTCGCGCTGCTGGGTACGAAGCCGGTTGTCGGCCGCACGTTCACGAGCGAAGACAACAAACAAGGCGCTCCGCCCGTGGTGATCCTCAGTGAAAGAGTTTGGCGCGAGCGCTTCGCCGCGGATCCGAACGTGATCGGCTCCTCGGTGAGCCTCGATCATCGTGCGTACACGGTCGTCGGCGTGATTCCTGATGAAGCCAGCGTGATCTTCTCGCCAGCGCGAATCCAATTCTGGATTCCCGTCGCGCAGGACCCGCTCTTCGGGCCGTGGATCCCGCGTCAGGATCTGCGCTGGCTCCCGATCATCGGACGTCTGAACCCCGGCGTTTCCGTCGCGCAAGCGCAGTCTGAAATGGACGTGGTCGCCGCGCACTTGGCCATGAAATTCCCCGCTGAAAATTCCGGATGGGTCATTCGACTCGAGCCGCTTCAGCGCGTGATTGTGGGCGACGTAAGGACCGCGCTTCTGGTGCTTTTCGGAGCCGTCGGCCTCGTGCTGCTGATGGCTTGCGCGAATATCTCAAACCTTCTGCTGGCTCGGGCCACCTCGCGCGGCAAGGAAATCGCTCTGCGCATCGCGCTTGGCGCAGGACGCGCTCGCGTGGTGCGCCAACTCCTGACCGAAAGCGCGGTCCTCGGTTTGCTCGGAGGCGCGGGGGGAGTCCTGCTTGCTTATTGGGGCGTGCACGCGTTCAGCTCATTGCTTCCTGAAAATCTTCCTCAAATCAATGCTGTTCGCGTCGACGGCGCTGTTTTGTTCTTCGCGCTGACGCTTGCGCTCCTGGCGGGGATGCTCTTCGGACTCGCGCCTGCTTTTTTTGCCGTGAGGACCAACGTGCAAGGCACACTGAAGGAAGGCGCCACGCACTCGAGCGAATCTGGCGCTCGCCGCTTCGCCCGCAGCGTCCTGGCCGCCAGCGAAGTCGCGCTGGCCATGGTGCTGCTGGTGGCTGCCGGCGTTCTGCTTCGCAGCTTCGCTGCGCTCACCTCGGTGAACCCCGGCTTCAACATCGCGCAGGTGGTGAAAGCGGACATCCAGCTGCCGCGATTTCAGTACTCGAAGCCCGAGCAGTGGACCGCGTTCTCCGATGAACTACTTCGCCGCTTGCAATCGCAGCCGGGAATGAACGACAGCGCCATCGCCGTGCCTCTCCCGCTGAACAAGCAAGGCGCCGCGAGTCTCCCTTTCGAGATCATGGACCATGCGGCGTTGGCGAAAGGCACTCCCGAAAGCGCGGATTTCGTCTCGATCAGCCCAGGATATTTCCATGTGATGGGAATAGCGCTGCTTCGCGGCCGCGCATTCAACGAGCAGGACGTGGCGTCCGCCCCGCGCGTGACCATCATCAGTGAAGCGTTCGCGCAGCGCTTCTTCGCGAACGAGGATCCCATCGGCAAACAGCTGGTCTTTAGCTTTCCGCCCAATCCCGGCGTTCCGCGCCAGATTGTTGGCATCGTGCGAGACGTTCGCGATGTGTCCATCGGCCAGGATCCCGGCCCCATGATGTACGTTCCATTCAGTCAAATGCCGTTCTGGGGAGGAGAAGTGGTGGTGCGCAGCGAACTCAACGTGGGTAGTGTCGCCGCCACCATTCGCCAGGAAGTGCACGCGGTAGATAAAGACTTGCCCGTCACGGGCGTCGTTCCCATGTCTGACCTCATCGATACTTCCGTGGAGCAGCCGCGATTTCGTACATGGCTGCTCGGCTCGTTCGCCGTGATGGCTCTGGTTCTTGCAGCTGCCGGAATTTTCGGAGTCATCTCGTACTCCGTTTCCCGCCGGACGCATGAGATCGGAATCCGCGTCACTCTCGGAGCCTCGCCTGTCAACGTCATGCGTCTAATCCTCACCGAGTCCACGCGCCTGGTGCTCATAGGATTAGCGGTCGGCATTCCCATCTCGCTTGGACTCGGCCGTTTCCTCTCGAATCTCCTGTTCGGCATCCACGCTGCCGACCCAGCCACCTTCACCGCTGTGGCATTCCTTCTATTTACAGTCGCAACTCTAGCCGCCTACATCCCCGCTCGGCGCGCGACCCGCGTCGATCCCATGATCGCGCTGAGGTACGAGTAGTTCTCCGCGCAGGTGGTCACGAGCCATTCTTTCGCTGACCTTCCCGTACGAGCCGATCGACCTTGGCTCAGTGATGATAAGCGCTGCCGGCTCAGGCGGTCGATTACCGGCCTTCTCTCAAACTGACCCACCGCCGATCGAGATAGTGGAGGCGAGGACACTCCGATCGGAACCACATTGGAACAGTGTTGTTGTTGTACAATTACCACACCCAGTCCGGAAACATGATTTAATTCATTGATTGCAAAGGACTAATATTGTATCGCAACGGCCTTTGAGCTGCACTATTATAGGGCAGACGCTTATGCATTGGCAGACTACCATTGGGCGACAGGTTGAGATGCACGGCGTCGGATTGCACACGGCGGTGAAGAGCCGGTTGCGATTGGTGCCGGCACCGGCCGACACGGGGATCGTATTTCGGCGCGTGGACCTGGACGGTTTCGAGATCGAAGCGCAGGCGCGGAACGTGGCTCGCGTGAGCTACGCGACGAGCCTGATGAAGAAAGGCGTGCTGCTTTCGACTACTGAGCACCTGCTGGCGGCGCTCTATTCCTGTGGCGTGGACAACGTCTACGCCGAAGTGGACGCGCTCGAGCTGCCGATTCTGGACGGATCCTCTCAACCGTTCATTGAAATGCTCGAAGAGGCTGGAATCCGCAGCCTGCGCAAACGGCGCCGCTATCTGAAAGTGGTGAAGCCGTTTGAGGTCGCCGAAGGCGATCGCCGCATCGGAGTGTATCCGTCGGATCACTTCAGCGTGCACTGTTTGGTGGACTATGCGCACCCGGATGTTGGGCAACAGGAGATTGCGCTGAACGTGACGCGTGAAACATTCAGCAAGATGCTCGCGCCGGCGCGCACGTTCGGCTTCACGCGGGACTTCGACGGGCTGCGGGCCATGGGACTGATTCGCGGCGGCTCGCTCGAGAACGCCATCGTGCTGGATGATAGCGGCATCCTGAATGGGCCGCTGCGCTTCCCGAACGAATTCGTGCGACACAAGGCGCTCGATCTGATCGGCGATCTCGCGCTGGTCGGGAGGCCGCTATTGGCGCGGGTCGAAGCGCATAAAGCGGGACACGCTTCGCACACGCAATTGGTGAGCCGGCTTCTGGCCGATACCTCGCTTTGGACGGAAACCACCGACCCGGCGTCGAGCGAAGCGGAAGCAGCCGAAACATTTGAAGCGACGCCGGCCCCGATCGCCGCACCGGGCGCAACCCCGTAATTTCATTCCACTCGCAATCGAGGACCTTGGCTGTTTCACGGGCTGAAGCTCCAACCTCGTAAAGATGGCGGATTGACCGCCGAAACTGCTCCTCCGGATTGTCAAACGCACCTTAACATCGGAGAATCGTTCTCCAATGTCTCGATCGGACATCGTGATCGTTGTGCTCGCTGCGGGCAAAGGCACGCGACTGAAATCCGCGCGCGCAAAAGTTCTGCACGAGGTTGGCGGCAGGACGCTGGTGGATCATGTGGTGCACGCGTGTTTGCCGCTTCGGTCGCGCGAGATCGTTGCGGTGGTGGGATATCAGGCCGATGAAGTCCGCGCGGCGGTGGAACCGCTGGGCGTGCGCACGGTTTTACAAGAGCCGCAGCGCGGTACCGGGCATGCGCTGCTCGTTGCGCGCAAGGCGATTGGGAGCGCGCGCCACGTTTTGGTTGTGCCGGGGGATGCGCCATTGCTGCGGGCCGAGACGCTTTCGGCGCTGGTGCGCGCGCACCTACAATCGGGCGCAGCGGCGACGATTCTCTCCGCCGAGGTTGCGAATCCGGCGGGCTATGGGCGCGTGGTTCGCAACGACGATGGCAGCGTGGCCGCTATCGTGGAAGATTCGGCGGTGAATGAAGAACAGCGCGGAATCCGTGAAATCAATTCAAGCACGTACTGCTTCGCGCTCGAACCGCTATGGCCTTGCCTTGCGCAGCTGAAGCCGACAAACGCGCATCGCGAACTCTATCTGACCGATGCCATCGCGCTGTTGCGTTCGCGCGGACAAACGGTGCAGGCCGTGATGGCCGCGGACGCGAACGAAATTCTGGGCTGCAACACGCGCGCGGATTTGGCGGCGGCGGACAGCATTTTTCGCGCGCGCAAGCGCGACGCCGTGATGGAGTCCGGCGTGACGATCCGGCTGCCGGAGACGGTGCTGATCGATCCGGAAGTCACGGTGGGAGCGGACACGGTGATCGAACCGTGCGTGCAACTGCTGGGGCGCACGCGGATCGGCGCTGAGTGCAAGATTGGAACGGGAAGCGTGCTGATCGACGCGGTGCTCGAAGATCGCGTGATCGTGAAGCCGCATTCGGTGGTTCGCACAAGCCATTTGGGGCGCGGATCGAGCGTCGGTCCGTTCGCGCACTTGCGCGATGGAGCGCGCCTGGAAGAAAACGCGCACGTGGGCAACTACGTGGAAGTAAAAAAAAGCACGCTCGAACCGGGCGCGAAGGCCATGCACCTGACGTATTTGGGCGATGCTCGAGTGGGGCGCGAAACGAACATCGGAGCGGGCACGATCACCTGCAATTACGACGGCGTGCGCAAGAACGCCACGATCATCGGGCGGCGCGTGTTCATCGGCAGCGATTCCGCGCTGGTGGCGCCGGTGCGCATCGGGGACGGGGCGTATGTGGCCGCGGGATCGATCATCACGGAGAACGTGCCGCCGAACGCGCTGGGCATCGCGCGAGGACGGCAAGTGACTAAACTTGGCTGGGCTACGGCGCGGCGCAGAGAGCAGGCGGCCGCGGCGTCGGCTGGCGCGAAGCGGCCGAAGAAAAAGAGCGCGTCGCGAAGCAAAGCCTCGCGGCGGCGCCGTGCGTCGCCGAAAAAATCTTCGCGAAAATCCGCGCGCAAATCTTCGCGCCGCTGACGAGATAGAAAGCAAAATTCTCCGCCGGTGCGGCTGTGCTACAATGAATTTATCCGGAGGGCGCAATCGAAATGCAATTCGGCGTCGTAGTGTTTCCTGGATCAAACTGCGATCACGACGCTTGGTACGCTCTCGGCACGGTCCTCGGCCAGAACGTTCGATTCCTGTGGCATCAATCTGAAAATCTCGAAGGGTGTGACGCCGTGATTCTTCCCGGCGGGTTTTCTTACGGCGATTATTTGCGCACCGGCGCGATCGCGCGATTTTCGCCGGTGATGGGCGCGATCGAGAAATTCGCGCGGCGCGGCGGATTGGTGCTGGGCATTTGCAATGGATTTCAGATTTTGTGCGAAGCGGGATTGCTTCCGGGAGTGCTGATGCGCAACACAGGTCTGCGATTTGTGTGCAAGCAGGTTCACGTTCGCGTCGAAACCACAGATACGCCGTTCACGGCCGCCGCCGAGATGGGGCGAGCGCTGCGCATGCCGATCGCGCACGCGGAAGGAAGTTATTTTTGCGATCCGGAGACACTCGCTGAACTTGAACGCAACGCGCAGATCGTATTTCGCTACTGCACGCCTGATGGGCGCATTACGGCGGAGGCCAATCCGAACGGCTCGCTACAGAACATCGCAGGAATTTGCAGCCGCGAGCGCAACGTTATGGGATTGATGCCGCATCCGGAGCGCGCGGCGGAAGAAATTTTGGGATCGGCGGACGGCGCGGTGGTGTTGCGGTCGACCATCGCGTCGCTGGCGCGCGCGGGAGCCGTGTCGGCGTAAGCGCGCGAGGTTCCCGATTAAAACTGCCGGACGCGGAATTCTTAACACGGTTCGTTGAAAGACAGGGATGCTCGAAACCGAAGTCAGGGCCACGATTGAATTGGCGGCCGAACACGGCTTGACCGCCGATGAATACGCGCGCGTCCTCAAAATTCTCGGCCGCGAACCAAATCTTACCGAGCTGGGCGTTTTTAGCGTGATGTGGAGCGAGCACTGCTCGTATAAGTCCAGCCGCGCGCATTTGCGGCGCTTGCCGACGCGCGCGCCGCAGGTGGTACAAGGGCCGGGCGAGAACGCCGGAGTGGTGGACATCGGCGACGGGCTCGTGGCCACATTCAAATTGGAATCACACAATCATCCGAGCTACGTCGAGCCGTTTCAGGGCGCGGCGACGGGCGTGGGCGGAATTTTGCGCGACATTTTCACGATGGGCGCGCGGCCGATCGCGGTGCTCGATTCGCTGCGGTTTGGGCCGATCGCGGTTGAGGCCGGCACGGACGCGGCTACGGCGGCGCGCAACCGGCGGTTGCTGGACGGCGTGGTGCGCGGCATCGCGTTTTACGGAAATTGTTTCGGCGTGCCGACAGTCGGCGGCGAAGTTGCGTTCGAGGCGGGCTACTCGGGCAATCCGCTGGTCAATGTTTTGGCGCTGGGTATCGCGAAAAAAGAAGATTTATTTTTTGCGCGAGCGAGCGGCGAAGGCAATCCGGTGTTGTATGTGGGCGCAAAGACGGGGCGCGACGGGATTCACGGAGCTTCGCTACTGGCCTCGGCGGAATTTAACGAGGCGAGCCAGGAAAAACGTCCGAACGTGCAGGTGGGAGATCCATTTCTCGAAAAATTGCTGCTGGAAGCATGTCTTGAGGCGATGCAGACCGGCGCGATCGTGGCGATTCAGGACATGGGCGCGGCGGGACTGACGAGTTCGTCGTGCGAGATGGCTTCGCGTGGCGGCGTGGGTATCGAGATGAATCTGGATCTTGTGCCGCAGCGCGAAATCGGAATGAGCGCTTACGACATGCTGCTAAGCGAATCGCAGGAGCGCATGCTGCTGGTGGCCGAGCGCGGGCGCGAAAACGAAGTGCTGGCGGTTTTTACGAAGTGGGGATTGGATGCGGTGGAGATCGGGCGCGTCACCGGCGATGGATTGTTGCGCGTGCTGCATCGCAGAAATGTTGTTGCGGAAATTCCAGCGCAGGCGTTGGCGGACGAGGCGCCGGTTTACCAGCGTCCTATTGCGGCGCCGGCGCGACCGGCTGCGCGTGTTGAAGTGCCGTTGACGGCGGCGGGGGCGGACTTAACGCCAAATTTTCTGCGCGTGCTTGCGTCGCCGAGCGTTGCGTCGAAGCGCTGGATCTTCGAGCAGTACGACTACATGGTGCGCACGAACACGCTGGAAGGTCCGGGTGCGGGAGACGCCGCGGTGTTGCGCGTGAAACCTACGCGGCGCGGGCTGGCATTGTCGGTGGATGGAAACGGGCGATGGTCGCGTCTGGACCCGCGCATGGGAGCGAAAGCGGCGGTGGCCGAAGCGGCGCGCAACGTGGCGTGTGCGGGGGCGCGTCCGTGGGCTGCGACGAACTGCCTGAATTTCGGCAATCCGGAAAAGCCCGAAGTGATGTGGCAATTCAGCGAAGCCGTGGACGGAATCGCGGAAGCGTGCGCGGCGCTGGAAATTCCGATCACCGGCGGGAACGTGAGCTTTTACAACGACACGCTGGGGCGATCGATCGATCCCACGCCGGTGCTCGGTGTGCTTGGTGTGTTGGAAGATGCGGCGCACGCGCTGGGCATGGCGTTCCGGGCTGAGGGAGACGTCGTGATTTTGCTGGACGGGCTCGATGATAATGCGGCCCCGGCGGCCGGTGACGCGGCTAGTTTTTCGTCTTCCGAATACGCCAAGACGATCCGCGGCATCGTCGGAGGAATTCCGCCGTCGGTGGATTTGGCGGCGGAGAAGCGCCTCGTTCGATTGCTCGAAGCGGCGGCGCGGGAACAGGCGATTGCATCGGCGCACGACGTGAGCGACGGAGGATTGGCGATCGCGCTGGCGGAATGCTGCACGGCAAGCGACGAATTTTCCGTGGATGCGCGCATCGAAGCGGCGGAACCAGCCGAGCACGCCTGCTTTGGCGAGCGTGGCGCGCGCGCGATCGTTTCGTGCGATGCGGCGCGAGTTGCCCGGCTGCGCGCACTTGCCTCACAATATGGCGTGCGGGCCGACGAAATTGGGCGCGTTGAGCGCGGTGCATTTCGCGTGGCGTGCGGTGAAGCAGTTGTGGTGAACGCGGCGATGGAATCGGTGCGCGAGGCGTGGGGCGGCGCGCTGAAGCAACTGATGGAATCTGAAACGCACGGGACGTAAAGAGCACGCGCGGCGGAAGACGAACACAAAATGGCCTTTCACGTCGACGACGATCATTTCCACGACCATTGCGCCGTCTGCGGGGTGTACGGACATCCCGAGGCGGCCAAGCTGGCTTACCTTTCGCTCTACGCGTTGCAGCATCGCGGTCAGGAATCGGCCGGAATCGTTTCCAGCGATGGCCAGCGGCTGCACGCGCACCGGCAAATGGGTTTGGTTCAAGACGTTTTCCAGCCGGATGTTTTGGCCGGGCTCAAGGGTTCACTGGCGATCGGGCACACGCGCTACTCGACGGCGGGCGACACATCGCTTGCGAACGCGCAGCCCATCGTAATCGATTGCAATAAAGGCCCCCTCGCGGTGGGGCACAACGGCAACTTGACGAACGCGCTGGAATGCCGGCGGCGGCTCGAGCATCGCGGCTCGATCTTCCAGACGACCAGCGACACCGAAGTGATCGTGCACATGGTGGCGCGAAGCGCGGCGCGAAATTTGTCGGGCGCGCTGACGGACGCGCTGCTGCAGGTGGAAGGCGCGTTCTCGCTCGTGGTGCTGACGCGCGATGAGTTGTGGGCCATTCGCGATCCGCGCGGTTTTCGGCCGCTGGCGCTGGGGCGGCTCGGCGACGCGTGGCTTGTGGCCTCGGAGACGGCGGCGTTCGATTTGGTTGGCGGAACGTATCTGCGCGACGTTGAGCCGGGCGAAATGGTGCGCATATCGCGCGCGGGGCTTGAATCGCTGTCGTTCGCGCCGGAAAAGCCGCATCAATATTGCATTTTCGAGCATGTTTATTTTTCGCGGCCGGATAGCGTGGTCTTCGGGCGGCCGGTGTACCGCAGCCGCGAAAATCTCGGCCGCTTGCTTGCGCGCGAACATCCGGCCGACGCCGATATCGTCGTGCCCGTGCCGGATTCGGGCACGCCGGCGGCAATCGGGTACGCGCTTGAATCCGGCGTGCCGTACGGCATGGGCCTGATTCGCAACCATTACATCGGCCGCACGTTCATCGAACCGGTGCAGGAAATTCGCGATTTCGGCGTGAAGCTGAAACTGAATCCCGTGCGCGAACTGCTGCAAGGCAAACGCGTGGTGCTGGTAGACGATTCGCTGGTGCGCGGCACGACCAGCCGGAAGATCGTGCGCATGGTGCGCGAAGCGGGCGCGACGGAGGTGCACGTGCGCATCAGTTGCCCGCCGATTATTTCTCCGTGTTATTACGGGATCGACACGCCCACGCGCGAGGAGTTGATCGCCGCCGGGCCTTCGCGCATTCGGCCGATTATGAGCGATGCGGATCTGGCCGCCCTGCCGCGCCCGATGACTTCCGAGCAGAGAACCATCGAAGAAATTCGCCGCTTTTTGGGCGCGGATTCGGTGGGATATCTTTCGCTTGAATCGTTGCGCGACGCCGTGGGAGACCGCGACGAAAAATTCTGCACATCGTGCTACACGGGAAGTTACCCGACGGAGCTCGTGCAACTGGAAACGGCGGCGCATCGTGACGCTTGAAGGCGGCGGAGCGCCGGAAAACGTAAGGCAGGAGCGCGCGCACACCCAGCGTGGCGGGAAAACGCCGAACGGGAAAATGCTCAGCGGGAAAGTCTGGCGCGAAGTCGTTTCCTGGTTCTGGGTAATTCTTGTATTTCTTTTCGTCGAAGGCACGCTGGTGCAGGCACGGGTGATTCCGAGCGGCTCGATGGAAGACACTGTGTTGATCGGGGATCATTTGATCTTGAGCCGGATCGGTTACGACGCGGGCATCCCATTCACGCGCTGGCAAGTGCCGCTGTGGCGCGAACCGAAACGGCAACAAATCATCGCATTCCGAGCACCGTTCACCGAGGATGGCGGAACGCCCGATCTGATAAAACGCACCATCGGATTGCCCGGCGACACGGTCGAAATCAAGCAAGGCGTAGTATTCGTAAACGGCCAAGCATTGTCCGAGCCGTATCGCCCCGATCCACCGAATCCGATGGACAACAGCGGACCATACAAAGTGCCCGCGGGGAACTATTTCATGCTGGGCGACAATCGAGAAAATTCCTTCGACAGCCGCTACTGGGGATTCGTTCCCCGGGAGAATATCATAGGAACGCCAGTTCTTATATATATGTCCATCGACGCGCCGGAAGAAGCCTGGGAACCCGGGCACCTGAGCGAGCGGTTCGAGACGTACCTCAGCGCTGCCATTCATCCGAGTGAGATTCGCTGGAAGCGCATGTTCCGCACGTTTTAGAATTTTTTAGATCGCGATCAAGCCCCTTCGGAATAGAGGAAAATTCTGCATGCGCTATGCCGATGCAGGCGTAAGTATTTCGGCCGCGGATGAAGCCAAGCGGCGCATCCGGCGCCTCGCGTCGCGTACATCGCGCCGCGGCGTGCTGGGCGGCGTCGGCGCGTTCGGCGCGCTGTTTGCGCTGGACACCAAGCGCTGGCGCGAGCCGGTGCTGGTTTCAAGCGCGGACGGAGTGGGAACGAAAATCAAGATCGCCTGCGCCATGGGCGTGCATCAAACTGTCGGCGCCGACCTCGTCTATCACTGCGTGAACGACATCCTGACGCAGGGCGCACAGCCGCTCTTCTTTCTGGACTATCTGGCACTGGGGCGCATGGATCCCGACGTTGTCGAGCAAGTGCTTGAAGGGATCAGTCGCGCGTGCCACAAAACGGGCTGCTCGCTGGTGGGCGGCGAGACGGCGGAAATGCCGGGAATGTACGCGCCGGGGGAATACGATTTGGCGGGATTCATCGTCGGCGTGGTCGAGCGCAGCCGCTTGCGCCGCGCGAAACTTCCCAAGGCGGGCGATATTCTGCTCGGATTGCCTTCGAGCGGATTGCATACCAACGGCTACTCGCTCGCGCGAAAGCTTATTTTTGAGGTTGCGGAGCTCACGCCGGACGCGTACGTGGCCGAAATTGGAAACAAGATCGGTGCGGAGCTGCTGATACCGCATCGCTGCTATTGGCCGATGATGAAGCGCATTGTGGCGCAGGATTGGCTTTCCGGAATGGCGCACATTACCGGCGGCGGAATTCCGGGCAATCTTCCGCGCGCGTTGCCGCGCGGGGTGCAAGCGGTTGTGGAGCTTGGCTCCTGGCCCGTGTTGCCGATCTTTAAATATTTGGCTGCGTTGGGAAATTTGAATCGCGAAGAGATGCTGCAAACGTTCAATCTAGGATTGGGCATGATTCTGATCGTGCCGGAGCGCAGCCTCCGGAGCGTCGAGGCGGAACTGAAACGGCGCCGAGAAACATTTCATCGCATCGGCGTGGTGCGCAGCGGCGATACGCGCAAGCCGCAGGTGGTATACACGGGACAGTTGCAGGTCTGATCCGCCGTTCTCGAATTCGGCGCCCGCGCGCGATTCAAATGCGCCGAGGGGTTGCGCCAACCTTGTGCTAACTTTATCCGGCTATGACCAAGCGCATTGGAGTGTTGCTATCGGGCCGCGGCTCGAATTTTGACGCCTTGGCGGACAGCGTTGCCGCGGGCCGCATTCCCGATGCGGAAATTTCGATCGTGATCAGCAATCGCGAGGGCGCCGAAGGAGTGGCGCGGGCGCAGGCGCGCGGGATTCCTGTGCGCGTGATTCCGTCGAAGGGTCTCGAGCGAGAGGCCTACGATCGCATGGTGGTCGCTGCGCTCGATGATGGGCGCGTGAATCTGGTTTGCCTCGCCGGATTCATGCGCTTGCTTTCGCCTTATTTTGTGGCCGCGTTTTCCAATCGCATCCTGAATATCCACCCATCGCTACTGCCGGCCTTTCCTGGACTCGAGGCGCAGCGTCAGGCGCTTGAGTACGGCGTGAAATTTTCCGGCTGCACCGTGCATTTCGTGGACGAGAATCTGGACGCAGGGCCGATCGTCGCGCAGGCCATCGTGCCGGTGCGCGATGACGATACGCCGGACACGCTGGCAGCTCGCATTCTGGCCGAGGAGCATCGCATTTACACCGAAGCCGTGCGGCTGGTTCTCTCGGGGCGCTATCGTGTGGTCGCGCGGCGAGTGGTGGCGCTCGACGCGGCGGAGGCGCCGCAGGCCAAGCGATGACATCTGCTAAAAACTTTCTTCCCGTCGAAGAACAGCTCGGGCGTTTGCGCCGCGGCGCCGCGGAAATCATCCGCGAGGAAGAGCTGCAAGCGAAGCTGGCGCAATCGGCGCAAACGGGCAAACCGTTGCGGGTCAAGCTTGGCGTCGATCCCACGGCACCGGACCTGCATCTGGGCCATACCGTGGTGTTGCGCAAGCTGCGCCACTTTCAGGAGCTTGGGCACACGGCAATTTTCCTGATCGGCGATTTCAGCGCGATGATCGGCGATCCCACCGGGCAATCCGAAACGCGGCCGCCGCTGACGCGCGAGCAGGTGGACGCCAACGCGAAAACGTACCTCGCGCAAGTGGCGAAGATTCTCGATCCGGAGAAAACCGAAGTTCGCTACAACAGCGAATGGCTTGGAAAAATGACCGGCGAGGATTTGATTCGGCTGTGCGCGCACTATCGCCTGGCGCGGATGCTGGAGCGCGAGGATTTTCATAATCGCCTGGAAGCCAACCTTCCGATTTCGGTGCATGAGCTGCTTTATCCGCTGCTGACGGCATATGATTCCGTGGCGCTGAAATCGGATGTGGAGCTCGGCGCGACGGAGCAGAAATTCAATTTGCTGGTGCACCGCGAAATTCAGCGCGAATACGGCCAGCCTTCACAAGTGGTGATGACCATGCCGATCTTGGTCGGGCTCGACGGGCAAAGGAAGATGTCCAAGAGCCTGGGGAATTACGTGGGCATCACGGAGCCGGCGGGCACGATGTTCGGCAAGTTGATGTCGATCTCGGACGTGCTGATGTGGTCCTACTTTGAATTGTTGAGCGAGCGGCCGACGGCGGAAATCGCCGCATTGCGCGCGGGAGTCGAGGCGGGCGCGCTGCACCCGATGGACGCGAAGATGGGACTCGCGGAGCAGATCGTCGCCAATTTCCACGGGCCTGATGCCGCGAAACACGCCGCGGAAGAATTTCAACGCGTGTTCCGCGATCGCCAGGCGCCGGCGGAGGCGCCGGTGCGCAAGATTCGGCCGGGCTCGCCGCAAAAACTTTCGGCGCTGCTGGTGCAGCTTGGTTTGGCGGCGTCGCGCAGCGAAGCCGAGCGGCTGATGAAGCAGGGCGGCGTGGAAGTGGACGGCGCGCGCGTGAGCGACATCAAGCGAGAAATGGACGTATCGCGGCCGGGCGGATTCTTACTGCGCGCAGGGAAAAAGAAATTTCTTCGGGTGGTGGTCGAGTAGCGAATCCAGGATAGCCCATTGCCGGCGGCGCCTTATTGCTCAGAACGCGCCGGATAGACCCGCGCGAACAGAAGCATCGCCAGCACCACCACGAGGACACCGGTCACGCTCCCCTCCGGGCCGACCGCTCCACCGGTGAGCCAGGCGGGGCCGTGGAACGTCGAGTGAAGCAGGGTTCCGGGCGCGACGGTTCCGCTGTCGGGGGCCGAGAAGAGGAACGTCTGGCCGAAGTCCCACGCAGCGTGCAGGCCCACTGCGAACCACAAACTTCCGGTTCGGCGCAGCGTCAGGCAGAAGAGCATCGAGATCAGGAAAATCTCCGGCACTCCGACCCACCCCTCTCCGCCGTTGGTCAGGTGCACGGCTCCGAACACCGCGGAGAGCACCGAGGCGGCCGGCCAAAAGCCGATGCCTTCGGCGAGCGTCGCGAGCGTGTAGCCCCGAAAGAAAAATTCCTCCCACAGGCCGACGGTGCAGAATCCCGTGGCCCAAGCCAATGTTTCCCAGAGGAGCTTTTCGCCGTGGAGCGCGATCCCGCCGAATGAGAATCCACCCGCGCCGGCGATTAGAAGGATTACGACGGTCATCATCACGAGTCCCCAGACGGCACCGCGCCAGAATTGTCCGCCAAACGCCGAGCGAACCGCCAGGCCGTAGGAATCAAACGGGCGGCGCTCGATGCGCGACATCACGATTGAGGCGACGATCGTTGCGAAGAGCGAGCATATTTCTTGCGTCAGCACCGTCGCGGGCGTCACTACGGATCTAGATATGGGCAGCGGCAGTCCCACTAGCGTCGCGGCGAGAAATGCCAGCGTCACAAGCGGGAAGAAGATCAGTAGAAAAATCGCGAGCCGCCAGCCGGCGCGCAAGCCGTCGCCTCCAAGAAAGATGCTCTCCCATCCGGTCGGCGGAGCTGCGGATGGTGTTGGAGTCGAGGGCTCGCTGGCCATTCATTCCTCCGGGAAGCCGCGCGGACATCTCCAAACGATCAGTCGCATTCTCTAATCCCGATCCTAATTGTCGGCGCTTGCAAGCGAAATGCAAAGAAAAAGCGGAGCCTTGCATCCAGAATACTCACGCGGGCTTTGTCAACTGTGGCGCCGCGCGATGGGACGGATATAATTGGGCGGAGTTGGGATGGCGCTTCTGTGCCCCGCGGATCGGATCGCATGAAATTATCGAGCGTTCGTTCTTTCTTGCTTTCGTACCGCATGCCGGAGCCGGTGCGGCTTCCGTTCTATGGAGGCGAACGGACGATTCTGAAGCGCGACGCCATGCTGATTCGCGTGGACGCGGCGCGGGATCTGGTGGGCTACGCGCCGGGACCCGCGAGCGAGAAGGCGCATCTCGCGATTCAAACCACGATCGCGCCGTTTCTTGAGGGCCGGGAGATTTCCGATCTCGACGCTCTCCGCGCTGAGTTTGTGGCGGGGCGTGGCCGGAATTTGGAATTGGCCAAGGTTTATTGCGCAGTGGAGGTCGCACTTTACGATTTGCTAGCGCGTGCGCAGGGCGTGCCACTTTCCGAAATGATCGGCGGACGCGTGCGCGATCGTATTCGGCTGTACGGCAGCGCCGGAATGTACATGCCACCTGAGAAATACGCCGAGGAAGCCGCGGCCGTGCAAGCGATGGGTTTCCGCGGATACAAGATGAGGCCGGCGCTCGGCCCGGAGAAGGACGTTGAGACAGTGCAGCTCATGCGCCGCGCCGTCGGGCCGAATTTTGCGCTGATGGTGGATGCGCACGCGTGGTGGCGCATGGGCGACCTCAGCTACGACTACGCGACGATCGAGCGGCTCGCCCGGGAAATGGGGAGCGAAAAGGCGGCGTGGCTTGAAGAGCCCTTGCCGCCCGACGATCACGCGGCCTATCGCAAGCTCAAGCAAGCGGGAATTTTGCCGCTGGCGAGCGGCGAACACGAGCCGAACGAGGAGCGCTTTCTCGATCTGATTTGCACGCGATGCGTCGATTACGTGCAGATGGATGTGTGCTGCCAGGGCGGTTTCGCGATGGCGCGGCGGATTTTCGCGGCGATTGCCGCCGAAGGGCTGAAGTTTGCATTTCACAGCTGGGGCACGGCGCTCGAGGTTCTGGCGGCAGCTCAATTGGGAATTTGCTGGCCGGAGAGCGTGGTCGAGTGGCTCGAATATCCGTGCTATTCGACGGAGACGCGCGCCGGAATGTATCCGTTTCCGCTGGCCGAAGAGATTTTGAAGCAGCCGCTTGAAATCGCCGCAGGCGATTTGATTGTGCCGCGCGCGCCGGGATTGGGAATTGAGATCGACGAAAGCGTGATCGAACGCTACCCGTGGATTCCTGGGCCGTGGTCTTATTTTCGGATCGATTCGCCGCCGGAAATGCTGGCCGTCACGTCCGACCACAGCGTGCAGTGGGATGGGAAAGAGGCGCGCTGAATCTATTATCTTATTTGTCGGGCTCAGCGAGCCGCTTCAATCGCTTGAGGAAATCGCGATTTCTCCGCGCGACGGCGTGGCGCGTTAGGATCCAGTTCACCGCGCGCGCCACAAATCCGGTAAATTCGTAATCGCTGCGCATGCGCAGGAGAGTTCCGGGCGTTCCGCCGATTTCGACGGGCTCGAAATCCCAGCGCTCGGTGCCGCGAAGGCCAGAGCGGTCCTCGAAGCGCCACTCAAGCGTCTCTCCCCACCGGCACTCCGTGACCACGGCCGTATGCGATACCTGCCTGCGGCCGATGCGCCCGGAGATGCGCACCTTTTGCGCGACGGCGAATTCCGCCGCGCCGTCGGACACCTCAAACTCCGTTTGTGTGTTCGGGCCGTACCAGTAGCCGATTCGTTGCGGAATAAAATAGGCGAAAAGCCGGCGAGGCGAGAGGGCGACGTGCACTTGCGTCTCGATGCGCGTCATGGTGATTGAGTATGCCTTTTACCACGACGCTCGGCACGCGGTCGTGCGCGGGTTTTGCGCGCGCACGACGCATCGCTCACTTCACGAACCTCGGCGGCTCGCCTTTCGACCACGGATCATAAGTGCGCGCAAATCGAATCCGCTCGTCGACCGAGGGATGGTCTTCAAACCAAATTTTATCGATCCATGACGGATGAGGCTCTTCAAGATCCACTTCGCCCAGAATCTCGAAGGCGCGCGCGGCAACTTCAGGCGCGTCCGGCACGATTCCGTGGATCACTTCGAGGCCGAATTGATCGGCTTGATGCTCGAAATACCGGCTGACGGCGTTATCGATCGGCGTGAACAGAAAACCGAAGATGGAAAGGAGCAGGAACAAAATCGGGAGCGAAGCCAAGTCGTCGGGCGCGCGAATGGAACACTTGCCGCCGCGCCAGGCCAGCAGCGAGCGCAGAAAGCGATCGCCCAAGAAGAAAAAAATCAGCAGCACGACGGACGAAAACGCGATGCCCTTTGGAATATGATGGAGAACGTAGTGTCCCATTTCGTGGCCGACCACGAAGAGAATTTCCGGCGGCGTCATGCGCGCAATCGTAGTGTCCCACACGACGACGCGCTCGGACGCGCCGATGCCGGAGACGTAGGCGTTGACAGAGTTCACTTTCGCGCTGGCGGTCATTTCGTAGATGCGGTCTTGCGGAATATCCAGACCGCCGTGGCGCACGAGCTGCTCGATTTCAGCCGCGAGCGCCGGCTGCGTTTTCGCGAGCGGCTTGAAATCGAAGAAACGCGGTTCGATCACGAACGGGCTGATGAAAAGCAGAAAAATCAGAATCGGGATCGAAGCCAGCCAGAAGTAGAACCACCAGCGTTTTGGGCTTCGGCGAAGAGTGGCGTACAGAATCCACACCAGGAAAATGGCGAGGATCATGCTGAGCCCTTCGGCTTTCAGCCAATCGAGAAACCACGGGGCCCAGCCTTCGATCGATTGGTGAAACCGCCGCTCGATGCATTGCTGCCAGATGGAAATCGGCAAACTCGCGATGTCGATCGTAAGCAGCAGCAACGGTGCGTAAAGAAGGGCTTGCCAAAAATGGTGGAGGGGCGCCGCGCGCTCGGCCAAATCGCGATAGAGCGGCGCAACTCGGAATTCCAGGATCACAATCAAGAGCAGCAGGCCGTACGCGAAATCAACGAAATACAGATGATGCTGCGCGCGGCTGTAGGCGATCGCTTCGTCGGCCGTGGCGGCCGGCGGCTGATACGTTTCGGGCGCTTCGTTCGGCGAGGTAGCTGGGGCGGCGCTGGATGCGGCGGGAGACGCGGCTTGGCCAACGGGGGCTTGCGCGCGGGCCGTGACTCCGGGCAACAGCAACTGCGCCGCGAGGAACAAAACCGCAGCGATCCAAAATCTTGATCGCAGTCGACGCCCACGCGAACTACGGAGCGGCAATTTCATCGAAGCGCGGTACGTGCGTTAGGCTTCCTGGCCAGCATCGGGGCCAGCGAAGGCGCCGCGCAGGCCGGCTTCAAGTCCCGTGGCCAAGGCCCGCCGGGCGCGCCAGATGCGCGCCTTCAGAGCGTTCGGCGTAACGCCGAGCGCTTTGGCGGTTTCTTCCGTGCTCAATTCCTGGATCTTGCGCATGCGGAACGACTCACTGAGCGCCGGAGAAAGCTTTTCGAGATTCTCCTCGACGCGGCCGGCCAATTCGACTCCGGCATAGACCTGCTCTGGATTCGGGCCCGGATCGGCGAAGCGCTCGGCGGCCGGCTGCTCCTCCGCGCTGAGCGATTCGTCGAGCGAGACGGCGGGGCGCGCCTTCAGGCTGCGCAGGCGCATGCGAGCGGCGTTGATCACGATGCGCGTGAGCCATGTCGAAAATTTCGCGCGGCCCTCGAAGCGCGGCAAGTTGCGATATGCGGCCAGCAATCCTTCTTGCACCGCGTCTTCGGCATCTTCGCGATTGCCAAGAACGCGCAGCGCAATTTGGTACAGGGCGCGCGTGTTGCGGGCGAAGAGCTTATTGAGCGCCTCGGAATCGCCTTCGAGCGCCTTGCGCACCAAGGGCGCCTCGGGATCGCTCTTGCCCTGCTCGTTGTGGGCTGACATGGTCCGCTTCTCCTATCTCCATTCTAATGCATGGATGCAGATCCGGCTTTATGCGGCCGCATCTTTTTCAACAAGAACATGCAGGGCACGATGGCCAGCGATATAAGGGCCAAAGTCCTGAAATCGTCCACGTAGGCCAGCATGGTCGCTTGCCGCTCGATCATTCCGTAGAGCAACGCCTGCGCCTGAGCCGCCGCCTGGGCGATGCTCGATCCGTGCGCGATCAAATTCTGCGCCGTGCCGGAGAGCATGGAGCGGTAAAGATCCGAGAGCGGCGTGGCGTGGCCGACGAGATAAGCCTCGTGCACTTGTGAGCCGCGCTCGATCTGCGTGGTCACCATGGAGATGCCGACGCTTCCGCCGATGTTGCGCGCTAGGTTGATGATGCCGGTGGCGTTGCTGGTTTTTTCCTTGGGGATGAAATAGAACGCCATGACGTTGACCGGCACGAACAAGAAAGCCATGCCGCAGCTCTGATAAATTCGCGCCATCAGTGCCGTATGGAAATCGAGATCGAGATCGAAATGCGACATGTAGAGCAGCGAAACGGCGAGGATGGCCGCGCCGAACGTCACTAGCCACCGCGCTTCAACCCTTCCAAGCAGCCAGCCTACGAACGGCAAAATCGCGATCAACACCAGCGCGCCGGGCGAAAGAACCATGCCGCTGGCTAAAGCCGTGTAGCCGAGAAGCGTCTGCAACATTTCGGGTAAGAGCACGGTCGTGCCGTAAAGCACCAAACCCAGAACGAACATCGTGAGCGTGGCCAGCGCGAAATTCCGCTCGCGGAGAAGTCCGAAGTCCACGACCGGCGCTTTCGAGCGCAACTCCCAAATCACCATGCTCACCAGACACACCACGGCGATCACGGCGCAGGCCACCATGAAGTGCGAGCTGAACCAATCGTCGCGCTCGCCCTTATCGAGCAGGATCTGCAGCGCGCCGAGGCCCAGGCCCAATAGGCCGATGCCCATGTAGTCGATCTTCAGCGTGCGCAGATTTTCTCGCTTCAGGTACGGCGGATCGGAGATCAGGAACTGCGTCATCAGCAGCGAAACCACTCCGACCGGAATGTTGATGAAGAAAATCCAGCGCCAACTGAAATTGTCCGTGATCCATCCGCCAAGCGTCGGACCAACGGCCGGTGCGAAGACCACTCCCATCGCATAGACCGCCATTGCGGCGCCTTGCTTGGCCTTTGAAAAGCTCTCGACCAGAATCGCCTGCGACACCGGCTGCAGCGCGCCGCCGCCGATGCCTTGCAGCACGCGGAAGGTGACGAGAAGCGGCAGCGTGGGCGCGAGACCGCACAGGAACGAGCTGATGGTAAACAGGCCGACGCAGAACATGTAGAAGTTTTTTCGTCCGAACAAACGCGAGAACCATCCCGAGAGCGGCAGCACGATGGCGTTTGAGACCAAATAACTGGTGACCACCCAGGTGCTTTCGTCCACGCTGGCCGAAAGGCTGCCGGCGATGTGCGGCAGCGCGATGTTGGCCACGCTGGTGTCCAGCACTTCCATGAACGTGGCCAGCATGACGGTCACGGCGATCAACCACGGGTTGATCTCGCCGTCACGCTGCGTGAATGAAGGCATGTCGCTCATCGTTATTGATAGTGCCCAGGCTGAAAGTTCCCGGCGGCGGGGCGCGCCTCTCCTACTGAGTCAGAATCGTGACGTCCACATTCATCCCAGGCCGGAGAATGGCTTTTTCCGGCGGAATCGGATCGAGCAGGATCTTCACCGGAATGCGCTGCACGACTTTGACAAAGTTGCCCGTGGCGTTTTCAGGCGGCAGAAGCGAAAGGCGCGCGCCCGTTGCGCCTGCGATCGAATCCACGTGCCCCGTAAAAGTTTCGTCGTACATGTCCACGTGAATTTCGGCTTTTTGGCCCGCGTGAACGTCGGCCAGTTGCGTTTCCTTGTAGTCGGCCGTCACCCACACGTCGTTCAGCGGCACGATCACCAGCAAGCCCTGGCCCGGCTCGACGATCTGGCCAACTTCGACCGATTTGTGCGTCACCACGCCGTCGACCGGCGCCAGAATGTTCGTGTAGCTCAGTTCGAGTTCGGCGGCGTCCAGATCGGCTTGGGCCTCTGCCACGCGCGCGCGGGCCGCGGCCGCATCCGAGGCGCGGACGGTCACCATCTTGGAACCGGCGCGCGCTTCGGCCAGGTGCGCGGTGGCCGCGTGAAGATTGGCGTCGGCGATTTGCTCTTTCTTCTCCGCCTGTGCGAGTTTTTCTTTATCGGCCTGAAGCTGGCCCGCGGCCACGCTCGCCGCTTCCACGTAGCCGTCGTAATCCTGCTGCGAAATTTCCGCTTTATCCGCTAGCGGTTTCATGCGCGCGAGATCGGCTTGCGTCTTGTCATACGCTGCTTGGCTCTTTGCGACGTTGGCCTGCGCGTAGGCCACGTCGGACGAAGTGGCTTCCTGATAGGCCGCTTGCGAGCTGGCGGCCTCAGCTTCGGCGGCACTGACGTCGCTGGTTGACGTCGCCTGCGTCAGCGGAACTTCCGTCGATGCGCCGTTCGCTTGGCTTTCGGCCAGCGCCAACGCCGCGCGGGCTTGGTCCACCTTGGCTTGACTGTCGCGCGGGTCAATGCGCACGAGGACTTGACCAGCTTTCACCTGCTGATTGTCCAGCACGAGTATTTCGGAAATGTTGCCGTAAATTTTCGAGGCGATCGGGGTGACGTGCGCGTCGACTTCAGCGTCGTCGGTTGAAACGCGATTGCGAAAATAAAAATACATTGCCAGCACGATCATGAGCGCCACTACGCCGGCCGCGGCCAGAATCCGCTTGCGCGCGGGTGTGAGCGCGGAAGCGGGAGCGGATGGCTCCGCGCCGCCGCTGCCGGCTGCAAGGCTGGCTGTGGCTGGTCTCGATTCGAGTTCGAGTGTTTCCGTGCTTCGTGTATCGTTTTCACTTGGCATAGAGCGACTCCATTTGTCCGGTCGAGCGGGCCAGATCCGCGCGCGCTTGGTTGTAGCTGTAGAGCGCGGCAATTTGATTGTCGCTGGCGCGCGCGAGGGCGTCCTGCGCCTGGATCACCTCGATGTTGTTGGCCACGCCCGCCGAGAAGCGATCGCGCGCCTGCTGTACTTCTTGCTGTGCCAGCGAAACGCCCTGGTTCGCCACGTCGACTTCGTTGCGGGCCGAGGCCAGCTCGGCCGCGGCGGTTTTGACGTCGAGCGCGATTTGATTTTCGAGATCCTGGCGTCGCTGCGCAATTTTTTTCAATTCCAAATCGCCCAAAACGTCTTCGGCGTGGATGCGACCGCCGGTAAAAAGCGGCACGTCAAACACGACGGCGTAGTTGTAAGTCGGGATGCCGGTCGCGCTCGAGAGGCCTTCGTAGTCCCAATTGCCGACGACGCGCATCGAGGGCCAGCGCGATTCGCTCGCCGCGCGCTTCTCATCCGCCGCGGCACGCTCTTGGGCTTCGAGCGCGCGCATCTCGGGACGCGCGGCGTAGGCCGCTTCGAGGCTCTGCTCGATGTTGGCCTCGGGCGTTTCAAAGAAACTGAGCGCGTCGTCGAGCTCAATCGTCTGGCTCGGGTCCACGTTCAGCAATTGCGCGAGGCCGTAGAGCGAGGTCCGCTCGGTGGTTTGCGCCACGAGCAGCACCTGCGTTTCGTTTTGCAGCTCGACGTTGGCGCGCAGCGTATCGATTCCGGTCCCCGCGCCGTGCTGCTGCAAATCGTTCGCTTGATCGTAAAGCGCTTTCGCCAGATCGGCGCGCGATTGCGCGGCGCGCACGTCGGCCGCGGCACGCAGGCAGCCCAAATATTGTGAGACAACCAGCAGCGTGATTTGTTCGCGCACCGATTGGCGGTCCGCATCGCTCGCGCGAACGTCTTCGCCCGCGGCCTGCCACCGCCGCCACAGCGAAAGGTCCAGCACGGACATCGAAAATTGCGGCCCCGCCGCGAAAACTTGAAATGGGCCGAGATGTTCCGGCAGGCCCGCGAACGGCTCGCCGAATTCAGCTTCCAGGTTTGCGCGGATCACGGAGTCCGAAGCCTCGAGCTTGGCCTGCGGCAATAGCGCCGAGCGCGCCACGTTTTTGTTTTGCACGCTCTCGGCCAGATTGAGCGCGGCAATTTGCACTTGCGGATTTTGCCGCAGCGCCAGCGCGACGGCGCCTTGAAGTGTCAGGTGCAACTCGGCTGGCTGCGGAGCAGGAGAATCTTGCGCGTAGGCCGATCCCGCGAGGATAGCGAGGCCCGCGAGCGCGAGCGGCAAAATCGCTCCGCGCCGAAGGGCGCGGGTCGCCAATTCAACGCGCCGAACCAGCGCGGTAAGTTCTCGATAATTCCTAGTTTTCAGCATCACGCCAACCTATTTCATCCCCGTTTCTGAGACGGCTTGCTGATGTGACGGCGCAAAGAAAAAACAATTACAGCACACCTGAAATGCCATCCCCATTAGATTCTGATCGGAGCGACGGGATGCGGAAATGTCGCCGAATGTTCAGGATAGCATCGGGGTTTGTGGCGGCTCAACCGGAGACGCGAATGCGTGATTCGCCAAGTACGCCACAGCCATTTGAGCCGGCAGGCCGCTCAACTCTTCGGCAAATTCTCTGGGTTGCGGACGATGATCAGGAGGCGCTCGATCTCGTCCCGATACGGAGCGAGAAAACTTCGGTTGGCGGCGCCGGCTTCCGCGATGCGCCGCTCAAGCGGAGTGCGCGGCGGAGCGGAAGCCTCGCTCGATTTTTTCTCGCCGGCCACAAGCTGTGGATCCGGCACCACGGCCTCGACGGCGAGGGCGATGCCGAGATACGTGTCGGGATCAATGTGCTGCTCTTCGGACACGATTTGATCCATCTGCGTGCCGATCTCTGATGCACGTTCCAGTGTTCGCGCGTCCGACGAACTCGGCACGTGTCCCGCGGCGGCAGCAGCGATTATTTCCCGCGCCTGGGCGAGGGTGGCTTTGTCGTCCGCAGTGGGATTTTGCACGCGGGCGGCGGCGGCGCGCATCACGTTCAGATACAACTCGACGTCGCTCGCGGTGAGTGGATCAAGTTTCTGTTCAGTGAGCGGCGGGATGCCTGTGGAAGTCGGTGTGGTCGGACCTGCAGTTTGCGCGATCGGTGGCGGATGGTTTCGATTGCATCCGGCCACGGTGAACGTCGCGAGTAACGCCAGCGCAGCCATACGACTGAGCGCCACGCTCCGCGGCGAACTGAACCCACTCATCGACATTTATTTTTCACGGCGCGCGAAAATCATAGGCGCGCGGCGGCGGATGCGTCAATCGAAACCGGGCACAACGTCGCGGCTGTGGAAAACATAAATTATTTATTGACAGTCTCTCTCTCTAACCGCATAATTATGCATGTAGTTGCATAATCTTGGCATGGGTGGTCACGGAGTCCACGTCGACAATGGCTGCAAGGGTCCAGAAACGGTTTCGGCAAGGGCAGATACTGAAGCTCGTCTCGAATGCGCCGATTTCGAGCCAGCACGAATTGCGCCGTCGCCTCGCGCACGTGAAGGTGCGCGTCACACAGGCAACGCTATCGCGCGACATGGCCGAACTGAAGTTGGTGAAAACCACCTCCGGCTACAAACCTCTGACGGACCCAGGCAACGACGCTTCGCCGCTGCCGCCGCTCGAGCGCGCCCTGCGCGAATTTCTGCTCGATCTGCGCCCCTCGGATAATTTGCTGGTTTTGAAGACGCCGCCGTCCGGTGCACAGCCGCTAGCCGCCGCACTCGACGCCGCGCGAATGAAAGAAGTCGCCGGCACGATCGCCGGCGACGATACGGTGCTGGTGATCGCGGCATCGCGTCAGGCCCGCGCCACATTGCAGAAGCGCATGGAGGAGATGATCCGGTGACGGAACCCACACGGGTCGCCGTCGTCGGAGCTACGGGCTACGCAGGTTTCGAATTGGCCCGGCTTCTTCTGCGGCACCCACAAATCCCGACGCCCACGTTTTACCTCCGCGAGAGTTCCGCGCCGGGGGTGCGCTGCATTTCCGAATTGTATCCGCAACTGCGCGGCGTGGCCGAGGCGCCCTGCCGCACGCTTTCGGTGGACGCCATCGCCGCAAGCGGAGCGACGGTCGCGTTTCTTTCCACACCGCATGAGGCTTCGGTCGAGCTCGCGCCTGCGCTGCTCGACGCCGGCTTGCGCGTCGTGGATCTTTCGGGAGCGTTCCGCTTCCGCGAGCCCGAGAAATTTGCGCAGTGGTACAAATTGCCGGAGCCTCCGCGCCGCTGGACCGAGCAAGCCGTCTACGGCTTGCCCGAGCTCTATGCCGATAAATTGCCGAAGGCGCAGCTCGTGGCCAATCCTGGTTGCTATCCGACGTCGGTGATCCTGGGATTGAAGCCGCTCGTCGAATCCGGATGGATCGCGCAAGGCCGCGGCGTGGTTTGCGATTGCAAATCCGGCGCGACGGGCGCGGGTAAAGAACCGAAGCGCGAACTGCAGTTCGCCGAAGTGGACGAGAATTTCCGCGCCTATGGCTTGTTCTCACATCGCCACACGCCGGAAGTGACGGACCACACGGGCCTCGATCCGCAGGAAATTATTTTTTCGACGCACCTGCTGCCACTCGTGCGCGGAATTCTCTCGACGCTCTACGTGTGGCTCGACAAGCCGAAGAGCGGCGAAGAAATCGAAGGCTTATACCGCAAGTTCTACGCGGGCCGGCCGATGGTTCGGATCTGGCCGGCGGGGCGCCTGCCGGAGTTGCAGCACGTGGCGCACACGAATTTCTGCGATATCGGTTTCGCGCTCGATCCTTCGGGCGAACGGCTGGCCGTGGTTTCGTGCCTGGATAATTTGGGCAAGGGCGCGGCGGGCCAGGCCGTGCAGAACATGAACGGAATGCTGGGAATTGAGGAGGCAATGGGACTCCGATGAGAATGGTCGTCAAATTCGCCGGCGCTCTTCTGGATGATCCAAAGACCGTCGAGTCGTTGGCTCGCCAAGTGGCGCAGCTATCGCAGCAAGGGCACGAGCTGCTCGTGATCCATGGCGGCGGAAAGATTTTCACCGCGACGCTCAAGCGCATGGGCATGGAGAGCAATTTCATCAACGGACTCCGCGTGACGGATCGCGAAACGCGCGACGCCGCGGTCATGGTATTCGCCGGTCTGCTGAATAAGCGCCTCTCGGGCGCGATCTCGGCGGCGGGTCAGCCGGCGGTTGGAATCTGCGCGTCCGATTCCGCATGCTTCCTGGCTGAGCCGATGGTTCACAACGAAGTCTCGGGCGGACTGGGCTACGTCGGTTACCTAACCGGCGTGAACCTGGAATTTTTGGAATCGCTGTGGAAGTCCGGCCTTGTGCCGGTCGCGCCGCCGCTCGGCCTTGGCGTTGACGGCGAACTTTATAACATCAACGCCGATCACATGGCCGCAGCCTGCGCCGAATTTATTCACGCCGACCGGCTGATCTATCTCACTGACGTCGCGGGCGTGCTCGATGGTCCGAAAGTGGTCAAGGTGCTTTCCTGCGAAGAAGCCGAGGATTTGATACGCCATCAAAAGGTTTCCGGCGGAATGATCCTGAAACTCGAAGCCTGCAAGCGCGCGCTTTCCGGCGGCGTGGGCCAGGTGCGCATCGTCGGCGGGACACATCAGCGCGGCCTGCTTTCCGCGGCCAATGGCGAAAAGGGTCCGGGCACGCGCGTGCTGCCCACATTTCCGGCGACCGCGGCAGCGGTGATGCGGTGAAAGCGAAGTCGAAACACGCGCGGCGGAAACCATCGCCTGCGGCCAGGCCTGCAACCGGAAAAATGGCGCAGGCTCTGCGCGACGAAGCCCGCCACCTGATGAATACCTACAAGCGCCCTGCGCAGGTCTTCGTGCGCGGGCGTGGCTGCTATGTCTACGATCAAAAGGGCCGCGCGTATCTCGATTTTCTCGGCGGCATCGCGGTCAATGCGCTGGGCTACGCGCATCCGCGCATCGTTCGCGTGATTCGGCGGGAATCGGCGCGCGCGATTCACGTCTCAAATCTGTTTCACAACCCGTATCAGGGTCCGCTGGCGCGCAAGCTCGCGGAATGGTCCGGTATGGACCGCGCGTTTTTCACCAACAGCGGCACCGAAGCGGTTGAAGGCGCGCTGAAACTGGCGCGTCTTGCGGCGCATGCGAAATCCGGCGGCAAGAAAACGCGATTCCTGGCGCTTGAAAATTCCTTCCACGGACGCACGTTCGGCGCGCTTTCGATCACTTACGGCGCAAAGTATCGCGATCCGTTCGCTCCGCTGGTGCCCGGCGCGGAATTCGTGCGTTTCAACGACGTCGCCGATCTTGAATCGAAATTCGACGACTCCGTCTGCGCCATCGTCATCGAGCCGATTCAGGGTGAGGGCGGAATTTATCCGATCAGTCCCGCCTTCTGGCAGAAATCGCGCCAATTGGCCACGCGTTACGGCGCCGCACTGATCGCCGACGAAATTCAGTGCGGCTTGGGCCGCACCGGTCGCCATTTCGCTTACCAGCGCTTGCCGGGATTGCCGGACATCGTTGTGGTGGCGAAATCCCTTGGCGGCGGTTTGCCGCTCGGATCGTTTTTGGCGCGCGAAGAATTCGCGTCCGCGTTTTCGCCGGGTCTGCATGGCTCGACCTTCGGCGGCGGGCCGCTGATCTGCGCCGTTGGCCTTGAATTCCTGGCCACGGTTGAAGAAGAAGATTTGCTCGAGAACGTCCGAGCACGCGGCGCGCAGCTTCGCAAGGGCTTCGCGCAATTGGCGGCCAAATTTGATTTCATTCGCGAGTTTCGCGGCGAAGGATTGATCCTCGGCCTGGACCTGCGAGTGGAAGGCGGTCCTTACGTCGCGGAAGCCATGCGCCGAGGCTTGCTCATCAATTGCACGCACGATCACGTGCTTCGCTTTCTCCCGCCGTTCATCCTCACGGCGCGGCAAGCGGAGCAGGGATTGGCTGTGCTCGAATCCGTGCTTGCCGAGACCGCGCGTCCGCAGGAAGTCGCGACGCCAACCGGCGGCGAAGCCGCTGCGCTCGAAATGGCGGCCGCCAGGTGATCGCGCGATGAACGCACTCGCTCCCACAGTCGAAGCGGCCAACGATCTGCTCACCGGCACCGAATGGGGCCCCGCGCAGGTGCGCGAGTTGCTTCAGCTCGCTGCTGACGTCAAGGCGCAGCCGGAACGCTATCGCGGCGCTTTGGGTGGCCGGTTTCTGGCGATGATCTTCGAGAAGCCTTCGCTGCGCACGCGCGTGACGTTTGAAGTCGGCATCCAAAGCCTGGGCGGCTCGGCTATTTTCTTGGATCACTCGAATGCGCGCCTTGGCGCGCGCGAATCGATCCCCGACGTGGCGCGCAATTTATCTCGCTGGGTCCAGGGAATCGTCGCGCGAGTCTTCGAGCAAAAAACGCTCGAAGTTCTCGCCGAGTACGCTTCGATCCCGGTCGTCAACGCGCTTTCCGACCGCTTCCATCCATGCCAGGCGCTTTCGGATTTCTTCACGCTCGAAGAGCGCTTTGGCGCCCTGCGCGGCTTGAAGCTCGCGTTCATCGGCGACGGCAACAACATGTGCCATTCGCTGCTGCTCGCAGGGGCGCGCGTCGGCGCGCATCTGCGCGTGGCCTCGCCTGCGGGCTACGCGCCCGATCCGCAGATCGTCGCCGAAGCGCGGCGCACGGCCAAAGAAACGCGCGGCAAAATCGAATTGTTCCGCTCGCCGCAAGAAGCTGTTGCGGGCGCGCAAGCGGTCTACACCGACGTCTGGACCAGCATGGGCCAGGAATCCGAAACCGACGAGCGGGCCGCGAAATTCGCGCCCTATCAAGTGAACGATGAATTGATGTCGCTCGCCGCGCCGGACGCCGTGTTCCTGCATTGCTTGCCGGCGCATCGCGGCGCGGAAGTCACCGACGCCGTAATGGATGGGCCGCGCTCGATTGTCTTCGATCAAGCGGAAAACCGCCTGCATGTGCAGAAAGCCATCCTCTTGAAGCTTCTGGGTTGAAAGGAATTCCCCCGTGCCAAAGAAAGCGGTGCTCGCCTATTCAGGCGGGCTCGACACTTCGATCATTATCCCGTGGCTGAAGGAGACGTACGGCTGCGAAGTCATCGCCATGATTGGCGACGTCGGCCAGCAGGAAGATCTCGAAGCGGCCCGAAAAAAAGCGCTGGCGACCGGCGCGTCGAAAGCCACCATCGAAGATCTGCGCGAGGAGTTCATCACCGAATATATTTGGCCGACGCTTCGCGCCGGCGCCGTTTACGAACACAAATATTTGCTCGGCACTTCTTTCGCGCGACCCGTGATCGCCAAGCGCCAAGTGGAAGTGGCACTTGCTGAGGGCGCCGATGCCGTGGCCCACGGCTGCACGGGCAAGGGCAACGATCAGGTGCGTTTTGAATTGACGTACAAGGCGCTCGGACCAAAATTGCAGATCCTCGCGCCTTGGCGCGAATGGAAAATCGCTTCGCGGGAGGACGCCATCGCTTACGCCAGCGCGCACGGCGTGCCCGTCGAGCAATCCAAGGCCAATATTTACAGCCGCGATCGCAATATCTGGCACTTGTCGCACGAAGGCGGCGTTCTTGAAGATCCCGCGAACGCCCCGGACGAAGCCATGTGGCAATGGATCGCTCCGCCGGAAAAAGCGCCCGCCACTGCGGCCGAAATTGAAATCGGATTCGAGGCCGGCACGCCGGTTTCCGTGAACGGAAAGCGTTTGGCGCCGCTTGCGCTGCTCACCGAGCTCAATCGCGTTGCCGCCGAACACGGAATTGGCCGCATCGATCTCGTTGAGAATCGTTTGGTCGGCATGAAATCGCGCGGCGCTTATGAAACGCCCGGAGGCACGCTTCTTGTTGCCGCGCATCGCGAACTCGAGGCGCTGTGTCTCGATCGCGAGACCGCGCATTATTCCCAGATGCTTTCGTTGCGCTACGCCGACATGGTTTATTACGGCCTGTGGTTCACCGCGCTGCGCGAGGCCATGGATTCCTTCTTCTCGAAGGCGCAGGAGCGCGTCACCGGCGCCGTCGGCCTCAAGCTCCACAAAGGCAATCTCACGATCACGCGCCGCACCTCGCCCTATTCGCTTTATCAAACCGATTTGGCCAGCTTCAGCATGGACCACTACAACCCGAAGGACGCCGAAGGCTTCATCAATCTTTTCGCGCTGCCGGTCACACTCGCTGCGCGGAAGGAGATTCCGTGAGCGCCGGCGACGACTCCGGTTCCGGTAATAAGTTGTGGGGCGGCCGGTTTGAACGCCCGCCGGATAAAGTCTTCTACGAGTTTCAGCGCTCATTTTCCTTCGATCGCCGGCTTTTGCCGTACGAACTCGCCGTGGATCGTGCCTGGGCGCGCGCGCTCGAAGCCGTGGGCGTGCTGACTCGCGACGACGTGCACCGCACGATCCAGGCTCTTGAAGCCATCGGCACTCGCGCGGCAAGCGAACCCTCGTGGCTTGATGCTTCGCCCGCCGAGGACGTGCATTCCTTCGTCGAGCAGGCGCTCGTCGAGCGCGTGGGCGCGCTCGGCTACAAATTGCACACCGGCCGCAGCCGCAACGAACTCGTGGTCACGGATTTTCGTCTCTTTGTCCGCGACGCTTGCCGGCACACTCTCGCGCGGCTGGCAGGACTGATCCGCGCGCTCGTCGAGCAGGCCTCGCGAAATCTCGATGTGCCCATGCCGGGCATGACGCACCTGCAACACGCGCAGCCGATTCTGCTTTCCCATTTTTTGCTCGCGCACGCGGAGGCTTTTTTCCGCGACGCCGACCGCGTGAAAGCCGCGCGCGCCTCGGCTGACGCTTGCCCGATGGGCTCGGGCGCGCTGGCCGGCTGCGCTCTGGCCATCAACCGCGAGGCGCTGGCGCAGGAATTGGGTTTTTCGCGTCCCACGGCGAACAGCCTGGACGCCGCAAGCGATCGCGATTTCGCGCTCGATTATCTCTATGCGCTGGCCGTCACGGCCACGCACATTTCGCGCCTCGCCGAAGATTTCGTGCTCTTCGCCTCGCAAGAGTTCGGTTTTCTCCTGCTGTCCGACGAATTTTCGACCGGCAGCAGCCTGATGCCGCAAAAGAAAAACCCGGACGCTTGGGAATTGCTGCGCGGCAAGACTGGTCGCATTCAAGCGGCGCTCTCGAGCCTGCTCGTCACGCTAAAGGGATTGCCATCGAGCTACCAGCGCGATTTGCAGGAAGATAAAGAACCACTGTTCGCGGCCCACGATCAGACTGTCGCCATTCTTGAAATCGCCGCTGGCGCGACAGCCGCTTCGCGTTTTCACGAAGCGCGATTGCGTCAAGCCGCCGCCGATCCTGCTCTGGTTTCAACCGAAGCCGCCGACTATTTGGTTCGCCGGGGCGTGCCGTTTCGCCAGGCGCACGAAATCGTCGGAAAAATCGTGCGCGAAGCCGAACGCGCCGGCGGTTCCTGGGCCGCACTTCCGTTCGAACAACTCAAGAAATTTTCGCCGTTATTCGAGGCCGATCTGTACGCTGCGCTCACGCCCGAGGCGGCCCTCGCTGCCCGCGCGGTTCACGGTGGAACTTCTCCCGAACGAGTGCGCGAGGCTGTGGCCGCGGCCAAAAAACGTCTCGACGCATTTGAGGCTTCGGCGTGAGCGTGAAATTGACCGCACGCATTTTGCCGCGCGGTTTCCGCTTCGCGGGTATGCACTGCGGCATCAAGAAAAGCGATCGCCTCGATCTCGGCTGGATCGTGGCTGACGCGCCTTGCACTGCTGCCGGCGTTTTCACCACCAATCGCATCAAGGCCGCGCCCGTCGTGCTGTCGCAAGCGCACGTGCGCCGCGCCGCATCACGCATGCGCGCCGTGGTCGTGAATTCGGGAAACGCGAATTGCGCCACCGGACCCGACGGCATGGAAGCTTCGCGCGCGACCGCCGTCGCCGCAGCGCGCTTGCTCGGATGCCGGCCCGAACAAGTGCTCATCTGTTCGACCGGAGTGATCGGCGTGCCGCTGCCGGTGGACCGCATCGTCGGCGCGCTGCCGCGTTTGCTGCCGCAACTGGCGCGCGATGCGGCTTCCTACGAAGCGCTTGCGAAATCCATCTTGACCACGGACACGCGCCTCAAATGCGCCGCCGCGAGTTTCCGCATCGGCGGACGCACCGTGCGCGTGCTCGGCTGCGCCAAAGGCTCGGGCATGATTCATCCGCAGATGGCCACCATGCTCGCGTTTGTGATCACGGACGCGGCCGTTCCAGCGGGCATCTTGCAGCGCGCGCTGCGGGAGGTTACTGCGCGCACGTTCAATGTGATAACGGTCGACGGCGATACCTCGACCAACGACACAGTTCTGGTATTCGCAAGCGGGGCTTCGGGGGCGCCCGTCGTTCGCGCGGCGAAAGGAAGCAATTATCGAAATTTTGTCGCGGCGCTTGAAACTGTTTGCCGCGAACTCGCTCTCGCCATCGTCGCCGATGGCGAAGGCGCGAGCCACCTTGTCAAAATCGAAGTCCGCGGCGCGGCTTCCGATCGCGACGCGTATCTCGTCGCCACGACCATCGCGCATTCGCCGCTCGTCAAAACCGCCGTGGCGGGCTCCGATCCCAATTGGGGCCGTATCCTGGCCGCCGCGGGACGTTCGGGCGCGAAGCTCGATCCCGATCGCGTCGAAATCTGGTTCGGCGGAGTCCGAATGTACGGCCAGCCACGCGGCGGAGGCGCGTCGCGCCCGCTGCCGTTTGATGAAGCAGACGCTCACCAGCGCCTGCTGGCTAATCAGGTCGACATAGGCGTCGATCTGAAGAAGGGCCGCGGCCGAGCCTGCGCCTGGACCTGCGACTTCACCACCCGATACATCGAGATCAACGCAAGCTACCGCACCTGAACTCGTCGCCCCAGCACGTACTTATCGCGGCAATACCAGATCAGCTACGGCCCCGCCCCGCTAAGTCCTTAGGTTCTGCATACTTTCCGTTGAAGTAATATTCTTTGGTTGACGCGATTCCCATTTAGGGAGAAGATGCCCGCCATCGCTGAGGCGGCGAGGGTTCCCGCGGAGCAACAAGTCTTCATACCAGTGCGGCCTGGCTCTTCGGCGCATTCCAGGCACCTTCTTGGCAAATGGGGGGAACGTTCTAGTGAAGAAACTCTATATCGGGAATCTTCCGTTTCAGGCCACTGAAGAAGAAATCACTGAATGGTTCACGCAAACCGGAGTAACTCCTTCCAGCGTCATGCTGATCCGCGACCGCTTCACGGGCCAACCTCGTGGCTTCGGCTTCGTAGAAATTCAAAACGATGAAGAGGCCCTGCGCGCCGTCCAGGCGCTGAACGGGCAGCAGCTCAAGGGAAGAAGCATCGTGGTTAACGAAGCGCGTCCGCCGCGAGATGGCGGTGGAGGCGGCGGGCGCCCCGGGGGCGGCGGTGGTGGGCGCGGCGGATTTGGCGGAGGCGGAGGTGGTGGCCGCGGTGGCGGAGGCGGCGGGCGCGGCGGCGGTGGTGGCCGAGGCGGCGGGGGCGACCGAGGCGGCGGGCGCGACTGGTAAGAATAGTCTTCTCATCGGATCGGCGCCGACCTGCTCGGGGCGCATTGCTTCAATCAGCTGCGTGTAACGCACTGCTTTAATCAACCACGCGGAGCGCACGCCTTCAACCAACCGCGCGGAGCACATTGCTCTAATGGGCCGAGGCGCGGTGAGCTTCGGCCCGCTCCGCGGCGTTTCCGGATCGCACCTCTTCGATCTGCTCAACGCGCCCGCCCGAATAGCGGTAGCGTTCGCGTGTCGCCGACTCGACGCCGCGCGCCACCAGTGCAGGCACATCCAGGCGCGCTTCGGCCTGATCGAGTTCTTCCGCGAGCGCGTGCAGCGCCGGAGTGCGCGGCAGAAACAGCGGACAGCAATCGTGAAATGGCTCCGCGGAAATTTCGTAGGTTCCGATCTTCCGCGCGATCGCCAGAATCTCCTGCTTGTCGTCTCCCGCCAAAGGACGAAACACCGGCATGCGCACCGCGTCGCCCACGGCCACCATGTTGTGCAGCGTTTGCGAGGCCACTTGTCCCAGGCTATCTCCCGCGACGATGCCTTGCGCGCGATCCGCGAGCGCCAGACGTTCCGCGATGCGCAGCATCATCCGGCGATAGAGCAGCACGCGATACGTTTCCGGCGCCTGACCCACGATTTCGCGCTGGATCGCCTCAAACGGCACCAGATGCAGTTTCGCCGTAAATTGATACGGCACCAGGCGCCGCACCAGTTCGCGCGCCACGTGCACCGAGCTTTCTCCCGCCCGCGCGCCGCCGCCCCAGAAATGCACGAAGCTCAAGTGCGCCCCGCGCTTCATCATTTTGTACGCGGCCACCGCGGAATCGAAACCGCCCGAAAGCAGGCACGCCATGCGCCCCGCCGTGTTCGCCGGCAGACCGCCCGGCCCCGGAATTTTTCGCGCGTAAACCAGCGCCGGTCCCGGCGGAATCTCGATGCGGCAGGTCAGCTCCGGATCGCGCAACTGCACGCGAACTTCATGCCCCGCTGCCCGCAGCCGGTCGAGCAAATATCGACCCACGATCGTTTCGATTTCGGTCACGCTGTGCGGGAACGATTTGTCGCTGCGCTTGGCGCGCACGGCGAAAGTCGAAAATCGCTCGGACGCAATTTCCTCCCACGCCGCGCGGCAAATATCTTCCATCGGTCGCTCGCCGCCCCGATCCACCGGCCGCGCCACGGCGTAATAAGCCACGCCGAAAACGCGCTCGAGACGCGCCCGCGCCTCATCGAGCGATGGCCCTTCCCCCAATTCGATCACCAGCCGGTCCGCGGGCCGCGTCACGCGCACAAGCTCCAGCCCCTCGAGCGTCGAGCGCACCGCCGCAACCAGCTTCGAGAGGAAAAATTGGCGATTTCCCCCCTTCAGCCACAGTTCGTGATAATGCGCGACGATCACTCGTTTCGTCATAGGAGCAATTCCAGGAAGGTTCGTTGCCCGTAAAGTATAACAGCAGACGCCGCCGCGGGCTGAGATGAGCTCGTGATGCGTATTGCGAGAGCGAGATCGCGGCGGGAGGGGGGTACACCCCCGGGTATGTTTCGCGTAAGCGCGGCAAGCACAGGGCTTGCAGGAAAAGAGTGAGAAAGAGTGCGCAAGAGATTGAGCGCAATGGGTTTGCGAGCGTTTATTTTCAATAAGATGCGCACTCCTTTGCATTTGGTTTGGAATCATTCGTTTACGGCGACACAATTGTGCGGGTAAGCGCGGTTCGGTCGCGATCAATCGATGATATTTTGTAGACCAGGCCGGGCGGGCGACAGGGAGGCTCCGCCGTGCGTGCGCGGACTTGACCGCCAAGATTCGCACGGTTGAGCTGGGCTCGAACGGAAAAATCTTGAGCGGGCGAGCGGTTGGGAGGTGTGGTTCGAGGCTCATGCGTGATGGTAGCACGAAGGGCAACGCAATGTCAATATTATCTATGAGTTATAATTCGAATGCGATGGGTGTGAGGGCATAGCGGAATGATTTTGCGTGAGATTTCCAGAGTCTTGGTCCTCCGTCTTGTAACGATTGCGATACGGGCGAGACGACCCGCGACGGGCGAAACATTGAGAAAACGTCCCGTCTGTCCCCGATGATCCTGCCAGACATGTCCGCTGGACTTGTGAGACGCGTTCCAATACGAAGCATAGCGCCCATGGGTTTGTTTCAAGGCCAACGCGAGGGCTTGGGTCTTGCGCGGAACGACCACTAAATGCATGTGGTTGGACATCAGGCAGTAGCCCAGCAGCGATAAGTCGTGGAGTTGAACGTACTGGCGTAACAGCTCCAGGTAAACCGAGCGTTCGCCATCGGAAGCGAGAAGGAGTTGCCGCGCGTTACCGCGCTGCGTTACATGGTGCGGGACATTGGCGACTACGATACGAGCCAAGCGAGCCATCACCCGATAAAATACCAGAAAACGTCCCGTCTGTCCCCGGGTTCCGTCCCCGGTTTTCGCGGCCTTCCATTCGCGGTCGAGAGGATTCAATCCTTTTGATTCAAGAAGCGGCCGAGATATGCATTCAGTAGTGCATTCTCGATCAGGGTGGCGAAGAAAAACTCGATTAGCCCGACCTGTCTCAACCGCAGTAGGACCACGAATCCCAGGCCGAAGTGGAGAATCGAAAACAGCACCAACGGGCCCCAGAATCTGCGCGATCTCCAAAAGGGTTCGGAGTGGCGTATCGCATTGCCGAAAACCAGGGCGCTCATGATCCCGAACCCGAGCCACTTGAGCGGCAGTCCGGACGTTCGACCCAGCCTGCCTTGGTGGACTGCGTAAACCCCGCCAACGACGACTAGTAGAATACCAATCAGGCAGTAGAGCAGCAGGTCCCGAAGCCTCCGACGGACAGTGCCTGGATGCGGATTGTTCGCAGGTGCGTTCAATGGCACCCTCCGCTGGTTGCCGTCTCCCCTTCCTGGATGTCTGCCTGAAACAGGGCACCGTCGATATATCCGGCGGCCGTCTCGGCCGCGCTCTCCACAGCACTTCCGTTCTTGATATTGTTGAACGGTCTAGAATTGTTAGGGGCGATGAGTCCTGTCCCCCCTTCAACGTTGGGCCTTGACGCGGCGTACTTCATCGCGTTACCAGCCCTGACGGGCGGGTGGCGCGCCCTTCCGTGAGCATGTGCATTTTCGATCTCCACGCGCGAATGATACCATTAGCGACCTTCACCTTCGAGTAACATCGCGTGTCAGTCGGGATGCGGTTTGCGCAGCCCGGGGTGGCCCATTCTTTGTCCGCCGCGGCGGACAAAGGGTGGGGATTTCGATTTCGGGGTCGCTTCTACGGGCCCTCGTCGATCCGGACGAGTCCTTCCACGCCCTTCGCGTAATACGACCAGCTGCTCCACGGCCAATCCTTTGGATGACCCACCAGCTTGTTCTTCACCGGATTCATGTGCATGTATTCGAGCTTCTCGATTTTTTTCTTGTGACTCCACACGTTGAAGTCGTGAAATCTGCGCTGCCAGAATTGGCGCGGCACGAGTTCGCCTTCGACGAATGCGAACGGCAGCTGCGTTTCCGGCGCGCGCTTCTTCCTCGCGCGCAGGCGGCGCGAAACTCTTTGCTTCAGCACTTGCATCACGGTGGAAGGCGTTCCTTTCGCCGGTTCGCTGATTAGCAGGTGAACGTGGTTGGGCATCACGACGTATCCGACGAGGAGAAATCCGTAGCGGTCGCGCACTTCCCCGAGAATTTTTATGAACACGTTTCTGGCACGCGCGGAGGCAAGCAACGGCAACCGCCGGTAGCACGTGTAGGTGAGGAAATGCAGGTCTTGATTGCCGTAGTAGCGTTTGAGATTCCAGGGCATGAAGGCGAACCCACGGACCCACCCTTTGTCCGCCGCGGCGGACAAAGGATGGGCCACCCCGGGCTGCGCAGACCGCAGCCCGATGGACGCGCGATGTTACTCCAAGGTGAAGATCGCTAGTGGTGTCATCCTCGCGTGAGGACTAAAAAACTACAGAAGCAAACAGAGGGTGCGCCACCCGCCCGTGCGCCGAAGTTGTCCAGATTGGATTCTGTGTCCCGTTCTTTGCCGGTATAACGTGATCCGCCACGATTTTCCAGCAACGCTCCGTCTATCCCTAGTGCGCTCGCGGAGTTAGACCACGCACTGCCCTGATGTGGTGCTACATTTTTCCTCGCGAACCCCAGACGCGAGTTTTCGCCTACACCCTCGAAAGCATCTAAAGGAAAAAACACACACGGATCGCTGCATGACCCACGGAACACGTGTTCTTGAGCTGCTTCCATTGGCGGGTACCCGACTCCCTCCGCACGCTCCTGGGTCAAGCAAGACGCCGCCAGCACGGTTTCACGCGGCGGTCTAACCCTCCCCTACTGTTTGTCAGGCTCCGGCTTTGGGAGCTTTCGGGCCTTTACGTTGGCAACGGAAAAATCACGAGCCGATATCCGGCGAAGGGAAGGGGATGGCCCCATCCTCCCCATTTGCCGACGACCTTGCCCGACACATCATGGAGAAGGCCTAACGAGTCTTCGGTGGTTCCAGCCGGGACTGTGGCAACCTCCAGTTTTCCGGTTAGGGCTGCCTGAACCTGGTACATAGGGCATGCCTCGCAAGGGCGCTCTTTCGTTCCTTTGTAGACTGCGCTTGTGTACTTTTGAAAACGCTTGAGATTCGCGTCGGGATGCTCCTTAAAATTCGGAGATTCCTCGCCAGCTTCTCCGTACACGAGCACAACTGCATCCCGACATCCCGGAATGTTGAGCAGCATGTCGTGCGGACCATCCACAACGCTTCCTTGGAGCGTGACAGTCTGGCCATTCGTGTATGACGAAAGCGCGCAAGCAGTCTGATTACCCTGTTGTGCGACGGCGGTTGCTGAACAGAACAAGAGAAAAAATATCGGGCACGCTAGTGCAGACACGGCAGCGCGCGCAGGCTTCACTTCTTTCCTGCTGGCATATCCACTGTACCGGGCCAGCGTAGGGCTTCCACTTCAACTGCCGAGGGGAGGTTGAGTATCACGCGCGGATTATTTTGGGATGGTTCTAGGTCCGTCACAAGTTTGTAGGTGTAGGTCACGGTGAACGTGGTTGGCGTGTGGGGCGAGAACTGCCACGTTCGGAGGTTCTCCTCAGCAAAATCAGCTAAGAGCTTATGGCCGTCCTCAACTTGTATGGAGACTACGTGGTGGCCATCCGTCGTGGCCTTAAGGTGCACTACCCCTTCAACATTTGCGAGGCGTGCTGTCGGAGGGTACAGAGGCACTTGGGCCGAAGTAACCATAGGTAGGGCCACGCGCACTTGCTGTGCGCCTATCGCCAAGCTTTCCAAAAGTAGAAGACTCGCCGCCCCGACTGCTCGCCAAAGAAAATTGCCTTTCATCAGATTTGCTCCTATGCCCATCAGTTCGGCCAGGGATTGTGTGGCGTCGTCTCTGGATGAGTCGGTTGTCCGTTTTGGTCATGGAATCTCGTAACGAAATTGGTGATGTTCTTATCCACTTGCGCCCAACTTCCGTTCCAAAGAACGTAGTTCGTTCCGTCGTAACTCCGAGAAAACGAGGTCGCTCCAAGCGCGGACGCAGCGAAGATTGAAGTCTGGTATCCGCGATATTCGGTGGAGAAAGGGCTAAGGCTTGGCAAGGATCCGAGAGTGATGTAGTCGTTGACAGCCTGTGTTAGGAAATCCTCGACGTGCGTACCCTCGTGAGCCGCGTCTATCGCATACTCGCCCTGGCTGCTTATCTTGCTCGGATCGAAAGTGATAGTAGCTCCAAGCATGCCACTTTGACTGGCGCTGAAATCGGTTTGGGCGGCTGCATCCCCGCTCAGTGCGCCAAACGTGACGTTCACTCCGTTGTTGTCGCCTTGGGTTCCTAGCGCCGTCAGTGATGCTTCGAGCCTATCTTTTGCAGCGCCGTTCTTCATCTTGTCCACTTGCTTCTGTAAGTTGGACAGCCCATTCTTCAAGTCCTTCGCGTGCTGATTGAACTGCTTGTTGCATTTCTTGTCGTCTGAGGCGCAGTTGTTCACCAGGTCGTAGAGTCCTGTTGGATCGATGATGTTGAGCGGATTGTTTAGCGCATAGGCGTACCGATTCCACGTTTGAGGATTGCTAGGTCGTCCGCTGTTCAGCAACGGATCGCGGGTGGCGCACCCTTTGTCTGCGTCTGTAGTTTTCAGCCGTCACGCGCGGATGATACCACTAGCGACCTTCACTGTGGAGTAACGTCGGACGTCCGTCGGGCCGCGGTGTGTGCAGCCCGGGGTGGCCCATTCCTTGTCCGCCGCGGCGGACAAAGGGTGGGGCTTTCGATTTCCGGGGTCGCTTCTACGGACTCTCGTCGATCCGGACGAGTCCTTCCACGCCCTTCGCGTAATACGACCAGCTGCTCCACGGCCAATCCTTTGGATGACCCACCAGCTTGTTCTTCACCGGATTCATGTGCATGTATTCGAGCTTCTCGATTTTTTTCTTGTGACTCCACACGTTGAAGTCGTGAAATCTGCGCTGCCAGAATTGCCGCGGCGCGAGTTCGCCTTCGACGAATGCGAGCTGGAGTTGCGTTTGCGGCGCGCGCCTGTTCCTCGCGCGCAGGCGGCGCGAGACTCTTTGCTTCAGCACTTGCATCACGGTGGAAGGCGTCCCTTTCGCCGGTTCGCTGATTAGCAGATGAACGTGGTTGGGCATCACGACGTATCCGACGAGGAGAAACCCGTAACGGTCGCGCACTTCTTCAAGAATCTCAACGAACACGTTTCTGGCGCGCGCCGAGGCAAGCAGCGGCAAGCGCCGGTAGCAGGTGTAGGTGAGGAAATGCAGGTCTTGGTTGCCGTAGTGGCGCTTGAGATTCCAGGGCATGACGGCAAACCCACGGACCCACCCTTTGTCCGCCGCGGCGGACAAAGGATGGGCCACCCCGGGCTGCGCAGACCGCAGCCCGACGGACGCGCGATGTTACTCCGAGCTGAAGGTTGCCAGTGAATCCATTCCCGCGTGGAGATCGAAAATGCGCACCCTCACGGAAGGGTGTGCCACCCGTCCTAGGATTCACATATGCGCATTGGCGGCAAAAATGGATCGAGGGCGGAATGGTATGGAAACGCGTGAGCCTAAAGCCTCCGCCAAATTGGCACCCTGGAGACCAACTGCGGCATGTGCTGCCCGCATGATTCACCCTTCGGAGCCGGGCGGTGACGATTTTGAAACAGGATCGAAACAACGGCGAGTTCACCGTAGACGCCCACCACCTTTGGGCGTATACGACAATCTCTGACGTGGACCGTGGCTTTGTGTGACCTTTCGAGGGGCTAGAGCATCTGAGATACTTCAGGCGCTCCGGTCAAGCGAGCAGACGGGAGTTGTTGATGTGGATAAGCGGGATTGGGAAGCATATTTCGAGATTGCCCGGACTCCCGGGCGGCGCCGCCGTCCGCCCCGGCCGATCTGCCCGAGTGAGGCCAACCACATTCTTCCGGCCATCGGCTTCAGTCTATCTGAGCTTGACGACGCCGGGATTGACGTCGAACTCGCCGAACGTCTCGGCCTGCCCGTAGATGCCGGACGCATTGGAGCTTATGGTCCCAATGTCTCGAGCCTGCGCGAGTTTGCCAGGATGGCCCGCCGTCCCGGTTAACGCTCGGTAGTTCTATTACTGGGTGCAGCCGCCGCGCCTGCAATTCGCTTGACGGCCCGGAAACTTTCGGTAAACTGCCAACTTCATGCTGACGATGATGACGCCCGCGACCGTGATCCTTTCCGAAGAGGCGGATTTCGCCTTTCCGCAGCGCGAAGCGGCCTTCTTCTACGGTCTATTCCTGCGCGGCCACTCCGCCGACGAGTTGCGCCGCGATATCGAGGTCCCGCCAACCATCCTGGCAAAATGGCATCGCGAGGCCGAGCGCGAGCCGGACCTGCGCGACGTCTTCGACCGCATGATCACCTACCGGCGCCACGTGCTGGCCATCTTCGAGTCGCTGGTTGGCAACGAGAACCAGATCCAACGCGTGCAGTAGCCCGTCCCGGCTGCGCGCCCGCTCGCCGGCCGTCTTTACTTCCGGTTTTTCGTCCGCTACACTCCGCGCTTGAGTCGCCGAAAACCCTTCTTTCGCGGATCCCCAGGATTCCCCGGTAGCTCAATGGTAGAGCATTCGGCTGTTAACCGAAGGGTTGCTAGTTCGAATCTAGCCCGGGGAGCCAAACTCCGATTCCTCAAGCAGTTCGATGAAGCAGGAGCGTTCGATCGTCTATTGAATGCTCCCCGCAATCGCTCGATTGTGGCGAAATTAGCCGAACGGTTTCTCGTCCGCGCTGGGGCCGTAAATCGAAGGCACCGGAACGTCCAGCATCCGCAGATAGACCGAAAGCTGCCCGCGATGGTGGTAGTTATGATTCATCAGGATTGAGCGCACGAATCCGATGCGCGGGATGGTCATCAACACTTTTCCGTTTTTCGTCAAGCTCCACATGGACATCAGGCGAGCGTCGTCCATCTTGTTCAGCGTTTCCTTCGCGCTCGCCAGGCTTTTCGCGAAAGCGTCCAGGATTTCCTGCCGGCTCTTCGGCTCCGCCTGCGAGAAGCTCGGAGCTTCAAACGTGTCCTGCGCGGCCGCCGCTGCCACGCGGCCCTGCAGAGACGCAATGTGCAGGCCCAATTGTCCCAGCGAGTACGATTTCGGGTGCGGCTTCCACGTGAGGTTGTCCTCGGGGATTCGATCCAGCACCCGTTTCGTCGTCTGTGCTTCCTGATCAATCTCCATCAAGAGAGAATCGACAATTCTCATGCGTGTTCCTTTCCGTGCGGAGAAGTTTTGCCGTTCAAATTCCTAATTCCTGGCTACAGCGCGCCGAGATTCACCGTGCGCGCGCCGCCTCGGCCCGCTTACGAGTCTCCTCATTGAAATGCGTCCATCCCTTGCCCAGCCCCGTTCGATGCTCGTCTTGAATCAGCCCGAACGCCGTGTGACGAAATGTAATCAGCGTCCCGCCATTCTCCTCGCTCAGCCGATACTGCACATTCGAGATCACCGGAGACGACATGAACAGCGGCCCGCTGAATTCAAGCAGCGTCGGCCGCTTGATCGCCTGCACGTTGGCCCAGAAGTGGCCGTCCTCGCCGCCAAGATCGCGATACCACCGTCCGCCGGGCCGCGCCTCCAGCTTGAACGGCAACGCCTTCCCCTCGGGAGTGCTGTTTTCGGGGCCGAGCTGCTCGAGCAGCGCCGCGAAAGTCACATCCAGCGGCGCCTTCACGTGGATTTCCTGCGTGATGTTCAAGGTCATATCTTCGATCGTTCTCTCTAGCTTCGGTGCTGTCGAATTCATCGTTCCTCCTAGAATTAAGAATTTGTCGTGCAGCTCGGATCAAATCCGGTCCTGCTCGTCGCACTACTCTCGCTCGCCGCGTTTCCCTTCCGCCCGCTCCTTCACACGATTCAACTGATGCCGCCAGTACCGCTCGAACGTGCTGGTCCATTCGTGCAACGGTTGGATCGCCTCGGCGTTCACTCGATACATCCTTTTGCGGCCGTCCCGGCGCACGTTCACCAGGCCAACGTCGAGCAGCACCCGCAGGTGTTTTGACACCGAGGGCTGCTCCATCCCCAGCGCCGCCACAATTTCCCCGACCGGCCGCTCCCGCAGCACGAGATAGTTCAATATCTCCCGCCGGCGAGGCTCGGCGACCGCGTTGAACGCATCGGAGGTAGTTGCTGCGCGAGCCATGTGCGTCATTATATGTCCATATGAGAATATGTCAAGCGCTTTTTTTCTGCCGTTCCAGCAGGGTTCGGCGCTGCTTGACAATCCCGGCAGCTTCTTCCAAAATCTGCCAAGGCGAACAAAAAGCGAAAATTATAGACACTCCGCTTTCTCCGCGCCGCCGCTATTTCCGTGCCTCAAAACCTTTCCGCCTTGCGATCGAAACTCGAAGCGGCTCTGGCCGGTCGCGTCGCTGCGCCTTTTGCGGTTCGCGATCGCCAGCTTTTTCAGACGGTTTCCGCGGGCATCGCCGAAATCGACTTTCTGACCAGCGGTTTGCCGCGCGGAGGGCTCACGGAAATTTATGGCCCGTTCTGCTCCGGCCGCACGAGTTTGCTGCTTTCGGCCTTGGCGTCCCGGACAAATACCGGCGAGGTCTGCGCTCTTGTGGATGGATGCGATGCCTTCGATCCGCATTCGGCGCAAGCCGCCGGCGTGGAATTGAAAAAGCTGTTGTGGGTGCGTTGCCGGAATCTGGACCACGCCCTGCGCGCCACGGATTTGCTTTTGCAGGGCGGCGGCTTCAGCCTGATCGCCCTCGATCTGAGCGATATTTTTTGGAAAACCATCCGCAATGTGCCGCTGCATGTCTGGTTTCGTCTGCGGCGCGCGGTGGAAAACACGCCCACGATTCTGATTCTTCTGAATCGGGAGTCCCAGGCAAAAACGTGCGCCTCGCTGGTTCTGCGTCTCGAAGCCGAGCCAACCTGCCGGATCACCGTGCCGGAAATTTGCGATCCCCGTTTTTTTCAGCATTCGTGGACATGTTTGTTTGATGGATTTGAAATCCACGCGGAACGAATCCGTTCTCGCGTGCAATCCGTCACGGACGCATATGGCGGCAATGTCGCCGCCCCGGTAATCGCGGACAGCAAGGCGTCAACGTTTAAAACCCGGGCCCTCTGGAGTTACTTCAGCCGCGATGCGCTCCGCGGCCCATTGAAGCAATGTGCTCCGCACAGCCCGGTGAAGCAATGCGCTCCGCACAGTCCATTGAAGCAATGCGTTCCGCGCAGTCCGGTCGTGAGGTGAGGATTGGGCAGGTTTCTTTCCCGATCGCGTTTTTATGGCTTTTGCCGCCATTCACGTTCCCGACTTCATGCTGCAAGCCGTGGTGCGCGCCGAGCCGCATCTTCACGGCCGCGCCCTGGTTCTCATCGAAGGCGCTGCTCCCCTCGAGATCGTTGTGGCCGCCAGCGAAGCCGCCTTGCGCGCGGGAATTGAGCTCGGCATGGCGAAGTCTCAAGTGGAGCAGTTCTCCGTCATGGAAATTCGTCATCGTTCCTGCGCGCAATCGCGCGCGCAGGAAAAATCCGCGCACGCGGCCTTGCTCGATCTCGGATGGTCCTTTTCGCCGCGCCTTGAAGACGTTGCGCCGGATACCATCGTTCTCGATCTCGCGGGTCTGCAAGTTCTTTACAGTTCCAAGGAAAATATCGCGGAGCAATTGGCCGTGCGCGCCCGCGGTCTGGGTCTTGCGGCGAACGTCGCGATCGCGTCCGAGATTGAATCTTCCATCATCGCCGCGCGCAGTTTTTCGGGAATTACATTGATTCCCGCGAGCCAGGAAGCGAAGCGCTTGGGCTGTTTGCCGGTCGCGGCGCTTTCGCCGTCCGCGGAACTTCGCGAAATATTGGAACGCTGGGGAGTGCGCACCTGCGCGGCGCTGGCTGCGTTGCCCGTTCTCGATTTGTCGGAACGATTGGGGCAGGAAGGTGTGCGCCTCCATGCGTTGGCTCGAGGTGAAAATGCGCGCGCGTTGATCCTTGCCGAGCCGGCCGCAACTTTCGAGGAGGAAATGGAACTCGATGACGCCGTGGAGGAACTCGAGCCGCTGGCGTTTATTCTCGGCCGGCTACTCGATCAACTTTGCGCCCGCTTGAATGCGCGTTCGCTCGCCGTGCAAGTGATTCGCCTGCGATTCGATCTCGAACGCTCCCCCGAAAAAAACATCCGGTCCCTGGAAGAAGACTCGCGCCAAAAACCAAACGCGGCCATTTACGAAAAAACCGTGACGCTGCCAGTGCCAATGCGCGATTCCAAAATGCTTTTGCGATTGCTGCGCTTGAAGCTGCAAGCGGATCCGCCGCCGGCCGCGATTTGCAAAGCCGTGATTGCCGTCGATCCCGCCGGGCCGCGCTCGACACAAGGCGGATTATTTCTTGCCGGTTTTCCCGATCCCGAAAAGTGGGAGTTGATGATCGCGCGTCTCGCAAATCTGGTGGGCGAAGCCAATGTCGGCTCGCCCGAGCTGATGGATACGCATCTTCAAGGTGAATTCCGGATGGACCGGTTCGCAACTTTTGCAAAAGAAGCGGGCCTTGCTCGAAACAGAAAAAGTGTCCCGGCGCAAGACCCCGTGACGGCGTTTCGTGTTTTTCGGCCGCCCTTCGCGGCCAAGGTCGAATTGCGCGAGGAGTGTCCCGTGCGCATTGTGTTTTGCGGCGTGCGCGCCGAAGTGATCGCCGCCTCCGGTCCGTGGCGCACATCGGGAAATTGGTGGGCGGAAAATGTTTGGCAGCACGACGAATGGGACATCGAGATTCGCTGTGATTGTGTTTCTGCTGACGATGTGCGCGGACGAAATTCAGCCGCGCGCTCCGAAACGCCTCCGCGCAATGGAATGTACCGCATTTATTTCGACGGCCTGCGCCGAAGCTGGTTTGTGCGCGGAGTCTACGATTGAAGTACGTCGAATTGCACGCGCGTTCCGCCTTCAGTTTTCTCGAAGGGGCCTCGCTGCCCGAAGCGCTGGCCGCGGAATGCGCCAAGCATGAAATGGGAGCCATGGCGCTGCTCGATCGCGACGGCATGTATGGCGCGCCCCGATTTTATCTGGCCGCGACAAAACTTTCTCTGCGGGCGCATATCGGCGCGGAGGTCTCTGCGGCAAGCGGCTGGCGTTATCCGCTGCTGGTGGCTTCGCGCGCGGGATACCAAAACATTTGCCGCCTGATTACGCGCATGAAACTGCGCGCGCGAAAAAACGAAGGCCACGTAGATGAAGAAGAGTTTCTCGAAAATTCCTCCGGCCTGATTTGCCTCACAGGCGGCGAAGAAGGGCCGCTGGCGCACGCGCTTAAACAAGAAGGAATCGCGGGCGGACTCGCCTGCGTGGCGCGACTCGCGGAACTTTTCGGCCGCGAAAATGTCTATGTCGAATTGCAGCGCCACTTTTCCCGCGAAGAAGAGGCGCGCAACCAGGCGGCTATCGAAATCGCGCAAACCGCGCGTCTGCCTCTTCTGGCCACGAACGGCGTTTGCCACGCGCTGCCGCACGAAAGAGAAGTGCTGGACGTTTTCACCTCTCTGCGTCATCACCGCACTCTCGCCGCCGCCGGACGCCTTCTTTCCCGCAACGCCGAGCGCCATTTGAAAGCGCCCGCGGAGATGGCCCGATTGTTTCGAGACATTCCCCAAGCCATCGCCAATACCGAAACTCTTTCCTCTCGCCTCGAATTCACTTTGAAAGACCTGGGATATCAATTCCCAAAATATCCGGTTCCGGATGGCGCGTCGGAAATGCAGTTTCTTCGCGAACGCACACGCGACGGATTGCTGCTGCGCTATGGTCCTGACGACGAAAAAGCGCGGCGGCAGATGGAACGCGAGCTGGCTTTGATCGAAAAACTCGAGCTCGCCGGTTATTTCCTGATCGTTTGGGACATCGTTCGTTTTTGCCGCGAGAAAAACATTCTGGTGCAGGGGCGCGGCTCGGCCGCCAATAGCGCGGTCTGCTACGCGCTGGGGATCACCGCCGTCGATCCCGTCAAAATGGATTTGCTCTTCGAGCGATTTCTCTCCGAAGAGCGCGGCGAATGGCCCGATATCGATCTCGATCTTCCCAGTGGAGATCAGCGCGAGCGCGTCATTCAATACGTCTACGAGCGCTACGGAAAATTGGGCGCGGCGATGACCGCCAACGTCATCACCTACCGCAGCCGCTCGGCGGCGCGCGAAATCGGCAAAGTTCTCTCGTTCGAGTCCGACACGCTGGAGCGCCTGACGAAAGTGGTGGGAGCCTGGGGATATAAAGATGCCGACGAAACCCCCGATCGGCAGTTTCGCGAGGCGGGTTTTGATCTTCGGCATCCGCAAGTTCGCAAATTTTTCGATCTCTGGCGAATGATTCAGGATCTGCCGCGTCATCTCGGGCAGCACTCCGGCGGAATGGTGGTCTGCCAGGGCCAGCTCGATTCGGTCGTGCCGCTCGAACCGGCCACGATGCCCGGGCGCGTCGTGGTGCAATGGGACAAAGAAGATTGCGCCGACATGGGCATCGTGAAAGTGGACCTGCTCGGCTTGGGCATGATGTCCGTGCTGGAAGATTCCATAAAAATAATTCGCAACGATTACGGCGAGGAAGTGGATTTGGCGCACCTGCCGGCCGACGATCCCGCGGTTTACGACACGCTGCAAAAGGCGGACACCGTCGGCATGTTTCAGATCGAAAGCCGCGCGCAGATGTCTTGTTTGCCGCGCCTGCGCCCGAAATGTTTTTACGACATCGTCGTGCAGGTGGCCATCATCCGCCCCGGTCCGATCGTCGGCAAGATGGTGAATCCATATTTGAAGCGCCGGCAGGGCCGCGAGCCGCCGGATTGCCTACATCCATCGCTGGAAGCTGTGCTCGCTCGCACGCTGGGAGTGCCTCTGTTTCAAGAGCAGTTGTTGCGCATGGCCATGATCGCCGCCGGATTCACGGGCGGCGAAGCCGAAGAATTGCGCCGCGCCATGGGCTTCAAGCGCTCGGAGCTGCGCATGAAATCCATCGAGGAAAAGTTGCGCGCGGGAATGACGCGCAATGGAATCTCGAGCGAAACACAGGACGCCATCGTGCAATCCATCGTGTCCTTCGCGCTCTATGGCTTTCCCGAATCGCACGCCGCGAGTTTCGCGTTGCTCGCCTACGCCAGCGCTTATTTGAAGTGTCATTATCTCGCGGCATTTACGGCCGCGCTGCTCAATAACCAGCCGATGGGCTTTTACAGTCCCGCGGTTCTTGTAAAAGATGCGCAGCGCCACGGCCTGCGCGTCAAACCGGTCGATGTGACTTGCTCGGATTGGAACTGCACACTCGAGTGCGATCGAGAGAATTTTGCCGTGCGCCTCGGCCTGCGATACGTTAAAGGCTTGTCTGCCGCCGTGGGCGCCGAAATCGCCTGCCAGCGCGTGATTCGCGCATTCACAACCATCGACGATTTGAAGCTGCGCGTCCCTGCGATATCGAAATCCGAACTCACGGCGCTGGCGGAAGTCGGCGCTCTGAATTTCATCGCCGGCCACACAGCGTTTCATCGCCGCGACGCCTTGTGGCAAGTCGAACGCGCCGCGCGCCGTGCCGGCCCGTTGCTCGAAACGTTGGAAGAAACGCGAGAGCCGGAAAAAGAAAGTGATTCGATTGTTTTCCCCTCGATTTCTCCCGCAATTTCTCCGGCAATTTCCTCCGCTGCGGCAGCCTCGCCCTTATCGCCCATGACTTCGGATGAAAGATTGATCGCCGATTATCGTGGCACGGGCCTCACCGTCGGCCCTCATCCCATGGCCTACCGCCGCGCGCAAATCAAAGCGCAGGGCATTCGCGCGGCGTGCGAGCTTCGCGATCTTGCCGATGGCGTCCGAGTGCGCATCGCCGGAGCTGTGATCGCGCGTCAACGCCCCGGCACGGCGAAAGGCTTTGTGTTTTTGAGCCTCGAAGACGAAACCGGCATCGCCAACGCCATCCTCACGCCGCAAGTCTTCCGTGAAAATCGCTTAGTGGTCGTCGAGCAGCAATTTCTGGTCATCGAAGGCCAGTTGCAAAATCAAGAGGGCGCGATTTCGGTGAAGGCCGAATCGGTCTGGCCGCTCTCCATCACGCGCGTGGACGCCCAGTCGCACGATTTTCATTGATCGCTGGAATTCCACCGCGGCAATTCGCGGCGCCCTAATAAGACTTCCGCCGCCCACGCGCCGAGATACGTGGAAAGCGCCACGCCGTGTCCGCAGTAACCGCCCAACACGATCGCGCGCTCGCTGAGCGGATGCCGCTCGAAAATCGGCTGCCAATTTTCGGTCAGCAGAATCGGTCCGCCCCAGCGATGAGCGATCGCCACGTCGCGAAGCGCCGGATGCAAATTCCGAACGCGCGTTTCCAAACGATCGAGAAGCGTTTTCGTTTTCCCCTTCTCGACCGACAAGCCATACAAGCCCTGCCAATCATCCACTTCCACCAATCCGCATCCAAAGATCGCGGCGTTGTTGCGCAGCATGCGCCCCCACAGATAAGGGAAATCGACAGTATAAAAAGGTTTTCGCGCGCCGAGCCCGATCGCTTCGATTTGCTGTTCGGAAAGCGGCTCGGTCGCAAGCGCCAGCGTGAGCTTCGGCGTCGTGCTATCCGCGAGAGCGCTCAGTTCGAGTGACATCGCGTTCGTCGCAATCAAAATCCGCCCGGCGCGAATCTCGCGCCCCGCGACCGTCAGCCGCACCGGATTTTCAAACGCGATCTCATCCACTCGCGCGTTCTCAAATATCATCGCGCCCGCGTCCTGAGCCGCGCGCGCCACGCCGCTGACAAGCTTGCCCGGATCGATCGTGCCGCCGGCGACTTCGCCCACCACGCGCAGCTTCCCCGAATCCGACCACGCGATCGGTGAATCCCCCGAGCCGCCCGAACGCCCAATTTCCCATGCGCCGCGGAGATCAAGATCGCAATCAATTCCGAGCGCCCGCAAAATCTCGCTGAATCCCGCAAGCACGTCGCCGAGTCCCGGCAAATCGCCCGACGCTGCTTCCGAAAGCGCCATGCCGCCGGTTCGCCCGCTCGCTCCCGCGCCAATGGATTCCGCTTCGAGCAGCACTACAGTGTGCTCAGGCGCGATACGCGGCAACCACGCGGCCGCCGCAAGCCCGGTGAAGCCACCGCCCACAATCGCGACATCGATTTCTGAAGGAATCGCCGACGGAATCGAATCCTCCGCCGCGCGAAAATCAATCGTCCACGGCGGATCGCCCCACGGATGCGTGCCCCGCGCCATAATTTACGCTTGCGTGCCCGCGCGCTGACAACCGTCGGCGCCGGCGCGGCATCGAAACAATCGATTACGCGGAGTGTCTCGATTCGAACCATCGGGTAAACGTTGTATAGACGCGTACGCCGCCGCAAAGGACAATAGGTGGGAATCAGATCTCATCTCATTCTGATTTGTGAGCGAAGGCTCATGATTTCCGCGCGTCAGTTTTCCCCGGTCTCGACCGAACGAAACTAACACACTCCGCGCGAACTATGCAGCACGTGCATTCTCAGGTAGACTTCCATGGTTTCTGCCGAAAAAACGCTTCCTATGCTGACCCCGCCGTCAAACGAGACGCCATGCCCGAGCGTCATCGAATTGGTGAACGTCTCGAAAGTCTACGGCAACGGCGCGGCCGTGCACGCGCTTCGCAATCTCGATCTCTCCGTCGCGCCGGGCGAGCGCGTCGCGGTGATGGGCCCCTCCGGATCCGGTAAATCGAGCCTGCTGAATTTAATTTGTGGGCTTGACGCGCCCACTTCTGGCTCTGTGAAAGTGGCCGGCGTCGAACTATCCGACCTCAGTGACGACGCCCGCACGCGCCTGCGCCGCGAAAAAATCGGCATGATCTTCCAGACGTTCAATCTCCTGCTCACGCTCACCGCGCTTGAAAATGTCGCCCTGCCGCTTCGTCTGCAAGGTGTGCGCAAGCGCGAAACCGACTCCCGCGCCCTCGCCATGCTCGAACGCGTCGGCCTCAAAGATCGGATCGATCATCGTCCCGACGAACTCTCCGGCGGCGAGCGCCAGCGAGTCGCCATCGCCCGCGCGCTGATCTTTCATCCCCCGCTTCTGCTCGGCGACGAGCCCACCGGCAATCTCGATTCCGCCACCGGCGAAGAAATCCTCTGCCTGCTCGATGAATTGCATCGCGAATACAACAGCACTCTTCTGCTGGTCACGCACAATGACGAGGCCGCCAGCTACTGCGATCGCATTCTCACTCTGCGCGACGGCCAAATCGTCAAATCCGAACGCTCCACTCGCCGCGGCTCCGGGGCCGCCTAATGCTCCTCGCGCTGTGGCTGATCACCCGGCGCCAGTGGCGCGCGCATCGCATTCGCGTAATTCTCACCACGCTGGGCATCGCTCTCGGCGTCTCGGTCTTTTTCGCCATCCGCACCGCCAACACTGCTCTGCTCGAATCGCTGTCGCAGACCGTCGAAAAAGTCGCCGGCAAATCCACCTTGCAAGTCACCGCCGGTGAATCCGGTTTCCCCGAGCAAGTTCTCGATACCGTCCGCGCCACGCCCGGCGTCCAGATCGCCGAGCCCGTGATCGAAGTCGATACCCGCACGTTATTTCCCGGCGAAGGCAACCTCCTCGTGCTCGGTGTGGACACCACCGGCGATTCGCAGTTGCGCGACTACGAATTCGATCGCTCCGCCACCGAAATCGTCGACCCGCTCACCTATCTCGCGCAGCCCGCCTCCATCTTGCTCTCCCGCACCTTCGCCGAGCGCCACGCCCTCAAAATCGGAGACACTCTTCCTCTGCTCACCGCCGACGGCCGGAAAGATTTCACGGTAGAAGGAATTTTCAAGCCCATCGGCGTCGGCGCGATCTTCGGCGGAAATATCGCCGTGATGGACGTCTACTCCGCGCAAGTCGTGTTCGGCCGCGGCCACAAATTCGATCGCATCGACCTGATGAATTCCCCCGATGTTCCCGTCGCCACCGTGCAGCAGCGCCTGCGCGCGCAATTGCCCGATGGATTTCAAGTCGACCGGCCGGAAGCGCGCAGCGCGGATCTGGATAACGCCGTGGGCGCCTTGCGCATCGGCATGCAGATCACCAGTTTCATCGCCCTGCTCGTCGGCGTGTACATCATCTTCAATTCCTTCACCATCGCCGTGAATCAGCGCTGGAAAGAGATCGGCGTCCTGCGCGCCATCGGCGTCGAAGGCCACAACGTCAACCGCATGTTTCTCTACGAAGCGTTCCTGATGGGCGTGCTCGGTTCCGCCGTCGGAATCGCCGGCGGCTACGCCTTGGCTGCCGGAGCCGCGAAAATCATGGGCGACGTCACTGGTGCAATCTACGGCGTCGTTTCCTCGCCCGCGCGCGTGCATTGGGACACCCGCGCGGCGCTTGTCGCCATGGCCCTCGGCGTAGTGGTTTCACTCCTCGGAGCGTGGTTTCCCGCTCGCGCCGCCTCGCATCTCGATCCCATTCTCGCGTTGCACAATGTAGAGACGCGCGGTCAAGAGCATGTGCTCGGATGGGTGCGCATCGCCGTGGGCTTGACCCTCGCCGCCAGCAGCCTGCTTCTGATTCGATTGTTTCCGCCGCACGTCGGCATGACCTTGCCGTTCTTCTACGCCGCGCTGATGCTCTTGGGTCTCACGGCCCTCTTGCCCATCATGGTTCGCGGTCTCGCGCGCGCCTTGCGCCCGCTGATGGATTGGGCCGGAGGCTCCGAAGGCGCGCTCGCCGTCGACTCTCTGATCCATGCGCCGCGCCGCAGCTCGGCGACCGTCGGCGCCCTGATGGTCGGCCTCATGTTTGTCTTCGCCACCACCGCCTATATCCAAAGCATTCGCCACGTCATGGATCGCTGGATGAATCAGATGATCAACGCGGATCTGTTCGTCACCACGTCCGCGACCCTGCGCACATCCACTTACCATTTCACCGAGGATCTCGGCCTGCACATCGCCCAAATCCCCGGAGTCAAGCGCGCGGAAGACGTGCGCTTCACGTCCATACCGTTTCGCGGCGATTCCGCTGCGCTGGTCGCGATCGGAATGAACGATTTCCTCATTCGCGCGCACGGCGCTATTGACGGCGCCAATCAGAAAACCGTCGGCGCTGCGCTAACCAGCGGCCGAGGCGTGCTCACTTCTCGCAATTTCAATACCCGCTGGGGCCTCGCCGTGGGCGACCGCCTGGGCCTCAGCACTCCCACCGGCCCGCTCGTCTTGCCCATTGTCGGAGTCGTCGACGATTACCGCTCCGAAAAGGGCACGATTTTCATGGACCGCGATCTCTACAAGAAACATTGGAACGACTCCGCCGTCGATTTCATTGATGTCGATCTCAAGCCCGGCGCCGATCCCGCCGCCGTGAAGCAGTCCATCGAGCAGCTCACCTCGGGAAACATGCAGGCATTCGTTTACACCAATGTCGAATTTAAGCATTGGGTCTCCGGACTCGTCGATCAATTCTTCTCCCTCGACTATATGCAACTCGTCGTCGCCGTTCTCGTGGCCATGATCGGCATCGTGAACACGCTGATCATTTCCGTGGCCGAGCGCCGCCGCGAAATCGGAATCGTTCGCGCCATCGGCGCGCTCCGTTCGCAGGTCCGCAAAATCGTTCTGCTCGAAGCCGTCGCGATTTCGATTATCGGAGTGATCGTCGGCACTCTCGCCGGCGTGCTTGACACGCTCTTCATGGCCCACACCCAGTCCGTCATCCTGGTCGGCTACGCGATTCCGTTTTATTTTCCTTGGAGTCTCATCTTGTTGACATTGCCCGTGGTCATCGTCGCGTCTCTCATCGCTGGATGGTGGCCCGCGCGCAACGCTGTTCGCATGCAAGTGATTGAGGCCATCGGCGGTGAATAAATCCGCAGCAATTTCGTGCACGCGAAGAAAGTCTGATCCGCGACGCTTGATCTTGTTGTCCGCGGGCGTCTTCGCTGCGCTTTTCTTCGCGCCTCCCGCCGCTCCCAATCCGCCCGATGCACTCGACGCCGCGAAGATCATGAAAAGCGTCTATCAGCAGAACACCAGCCGCGATATGACGCTCAAAGCCTCGCTCGACGTTTACGACAAGCAGGGGCAAATGCTGCGCAAGCGATTTGTCCTCCTGCGCATCGGCTCCCTCGGCGATAGCAAGACTCTTGTTCGCTTCACCGATCCCAAAGAAATTCGCGGCGTCGTGCTGCTCTCCGTGAATCAGCGCGGCGCGAACGACCAGCAATGGATGTACATACCCGCAACCGATCGCGTGCGCAGCGTCGCCCCGCAAGAACGCTCCGAGCGGTTCGTTGGCAGCGACTTCACCTACGAAGACATCGCCGAAGACCCGCTGGAGAATTTCACCTATCGGCTGCTCAGCGACAACGAGCTCATCGACGGCCGCAAAACTTTCAAGATCGAAGCCACTCCCGTCTCCCCGGACCGCTCGCAATATAAATTCATTTATTACTGGGTTCTCCAGGATGTCCCCTGCATCGTCAACGCCGAAATGTACGATCAGGACGGCCGCGAAGTCCGCACTCTGCACGCCACTCAGTTGAAAAAAGAGTCCGGCATCTCCGGTTTCCGCCGCATCGAAGTCACTTCCGTCGCCGATGGCACCCACACCGTCCTCACCGTCGACGAAGCCCACTTCAACACCGGCCTAAGCACCGACCTCTTCACGCCCGACGCTCTCGGCAAGCCGTCCCCCGCCATCCCCGGCTCCGATTCCCCCTCCGATCATTAGGTTGATTCGAATCCCGAGCATCGGTGCTCTTGCAAGCCACACATAAGCGCGAACTTCTCGCGTGCTGTAAATATTGTTTCGAATACTCAGTTAGTACTTAACGTTATATTTATTTTGTGCTATCCTACTAAATGTTCGCGCCGGCCCATTCGAATAATCGCCCTCGCCGACTTTCGGTTCACGTAGGCTCGAAGCTCGCCTCCGCCCACTTTTTCGCGCCGCTGCACGAGTCAATCTCATCGCTTCCAAGTCTGTCAACAAATCGTTATTCTTCAGGCGATTCCACACTCCTCGGTCACTCTTTTCCTGGAAGTCCTGTGTTTGCCACTCTTACGCAAAACATACCGGGGTGTACCCGCCCACCGGTCACCCGACATTTTGTTTTCATTACGTTACGGCAACCTCGCGGCCGCGCATCGCCGTCGAATTACGCCTCCTCCGCCACGATTCGGAGTTATGCTGTCCGTTCGCCCGGACCGCTCTGGGCAGATCATCCGCAGTCGAAAGGCCTCAAGAATGAAATCCATCCGCGGGCAATTCTGGATCATCGTTGCAATCTTTACCGTCGCGGTTGCCGCCCTCGCGCAGAACGTAGCGCGCACGCCGGCGGATATCGAATCGCGCGTCGATTCGATCCTCTCCAAAATGACGCTCGATGAAAAAATAGATCTCATCAGCGGCGTCGACGGCTTTTTCATTCGCGGCGTTCCTCGTCTCGGCGTGCCGCGCCTCAAAATGGCCGATGGCCCGATCGGCGTCCGCAACTACGGGCCTGCCACGACTATGGCCGGCGGCGTCGCGCTCGCCGCCACCTGGGATCCCGATCTCGCCGTGCGCGTCGGCACTCAGATCGGCCGCGACGCTCGCGCCAAGGGCGTCCACTTTGTGCTCGGCCCGGGCGTAAATATTTATCGCGCCCCGATGAACGGCCGGAACTTCGAGTATCTCGGCGAAGATCCCTTCCTCGCCTCCCGCATCGCCGTCGGTTATATCGACGGCATGCAGAGCCAGGGCGTCAGCTCCACCATCAAACATTTCATGGGCAATAATTCCGAATTCGATCGCCACAACACAAATGATCTGATCGACGAACGCACTCTCCGCGAGCTGTATTTGCCGGTCTTTGAAGCTGCCGTGAAGGAAGCGCACGTTGGCGCCGTGATGGCTTCCTACAATCTCACCAACGGCCAGCACATGACGCAGAACTCGATCCTCGATACCGACATCCTGAAAAAAGAGTGGGGATTCCAGGGCGTGCTCATGTCCGATTGGGATGCCACCTACGACGGTGTGGCCGCGGCCAATGCCGGTCTCGATCTGGAAATGCCCTCCGGAAAATTCATGAATCGCCAGACGCTCGAGCCTGCCATTCAACAAGGCCTCGTCTCCCAAGCCACCATCGACGACAAAGTGCGCCGCATCTTGCGCGATGCCGTGCGTTTTGGCTGGCTCGATCGCGACCAACTCGATCTTTCGATCCCGCGCTACAACCAGCAGGGTCGCGAAGTCGCCCTGCAGGGCGCGCGCGAGTCCATGGTGCTTCTGAAAAACGATGGCGCCGTTCTGCCGCTCAACAAATCGGCCATCCACTCCGTCGCCGTCATCGGCCCCGATTACTATCCGGCCGTTCCGGTCGGCGGAGGCAGCGCACGCGTCGAACCATTCCACGCCATCAGCTTCCTTGAAGGCATCGGCAATTATCTCGGCCCCAACGTAAAAGTATTTTCCGCGCGCGGCGTCCCAACCGTCTCCGAATTGGCCGCCGCCACTCAGTTCTCGACCGCTGCGGACGGCGCCCAGTCTGGCCTGAACGCCGAATATTTCGCGAGCAGCGATCTGACGGGCGCCGCCGTCGTCACGCGCGTCGATGCGCACGTCAATTTCGGCATGGGATCGAACATGCAGCCCGCCGAGCACACACTCTCCGCGCGCTGGTCCGGTTATTTCACGCCCGTCGCTGCCGGCGCTCACGATGTTGTCGTCCAATCGACTGGCGAAGGTGGGGGTTTCTACCGACTTTTCGTCGACGACACGCTCGTGCTCGATCACTGGAAACTCTCAACCGCCAGACTCAATTACGCCACGCTCGACCTAACCGCCGCGCCGCACAAAATCGTCCTCGAGCAGCGCGGCCGCTCCGGCTGGCTCGGCGGCGAGTTCCGCATGGGCATCGTGGCGCACGATAGTTACGTCGACCCCGCCGCCAAGCAACTTGCGGCCAGCGCCGATGTGGTCGTCGTCGCCGCGGGTTTCGATCCCGAAAGTGAAAGCGAAGGCTCCGATCGCACCTTTGGTCTGCCGCCCGGGCAAGACGAGCTGATCCAAGCCATGGCCGCGGCCAATAAGAACACGATCGTCGTCCTCACCTCCGGCGGAGGCGTCGATATGCGCGCGTGGCTCGATCGTGTTCCCGCGCTCATTGAAGCCTGGTATCCCGGCCAGGAAGGCGGCACGGCGCTGGCCGAAATCCTCTTTGGCGACGTCGATCCCTCCGGCCGCTTGCCGGTCACCTTCGATCGCAGCTGGGATGAAAGCCCCGTACATGACAGCTACTATCCCGCCGAGGGCACAACCAGCGTCGCTTACAGCGAAGGAGTTTTCTCCGGCTATCGCGGTTACGATCACGCCGGCCGGAAGCCGCTTTTCCCCTTCGGCTTCGGTCTTTCCTACACCACTTTTTCCTTCTCGCATCTTGTCATCACGCCATCGAGCTCAACCGACGGCCATTGCGACGTTTCCTTTGACGTCACCAATACCGGCACACGCGAAGGCGCCGAAGTCGCGGAAGTTTACGTCGGCGATAAGCACGCCAGCGTCCCGCGCCCGCCGAAGCAGCTAGAAGGATTCGCAAAAGTCGATTTGCAACCGAAGGAAACGCGCCGCGTCACCGTGAGCCTCACGAAGCGCTCGCTTTCCTATTACGACGTCGCCGGGAAATCCTGGCGCGCCGATCCCGGCGAATTCCAAGTGCTCGTAGGAAGTTCGGATGAACAGATCGAACTGCGGGGCGCCTTCACGCTCGAAGCCGGCCAAGCGAGCGCCGCAAGTTCAGCGCACACAAAGTCAGGGAACGATCGTTAGCAGCAGGTCTTTCGCCTCGACCTGTGATCCGGTCGAGACCAAAATTTTCGCGATGCGCCCCGCGATCGGCGCATAAATGTTGGATTGCATTTTCATCGCTTCGAGCGTCATCAATTTCGCGCCGCGCGCCACCAGTTGATTGGCCTGCACCGCGATACCGGATATCAATCCCGCGGTCGGCGCCGCCACCTGCCCCGTGTCCGCCGGATCGGCTTTGGGATGCGTGCGCGCCTCCACGCGCAACGCGCGATCGCGCACCGTCACTTCGCGCGGCTGCCCGTTCAGCTCAAAAAAGAGCAGCCGCGTCCCGTCGGGCCGCGAATCGCCCACGGCCAGAAATTTGATGATCAGCGACTTGCCGGATTCGATTTCCGCGGTGATTTCGTCGCCCGGCTTTAGGCCGTAAAAAAATGCCGGCGTCGGCAGCACGCTCACATCGGAATAAGTTCGCCGGAATTTGTCGTACTGCGCAAACACTTCGGGGTAGAGCAACGATGTCAGCAGCTCGTCGAGGTGCACGCTGCGCTCTTCGCGTTTTTCAAGCGCGCTCTGCGTCGCCGCAAGATCAACCGGCGGCGAGCTTGCTCCCGGGCGCCCCTTATGCGGCTCTTCGCCGCGCAGGATGATGCGCTGAATTTTTTTCGGCCAGCCTCCCGGCGGCGTTCCCAGGCTTCCGGCGAACATCTCGACCACGGAATTCGGCAGCGCCAGATTGTGCTTCGCGTCCAATCGCAGAATGTCCGCCGGTTGCATTTCGTTGGCCACCAAAAACATTGCCATGTCGCCCACCACTTTGCTCGACGGCGTGACCTTCACGATGTCGCCGAACAGTTGATTCACTTCGGCGTACGCGCGCTCCACTTCGTGCCAGCGATGCCCCAGCCCCATCGACTCAGCCTGTTCGCGCAAATTGGTGTATTGCCCGCCGGGAATCTCGTGCTGATAAATGCGCGCCGATCCTGTCGTCGGCCCCGTGTCGAACGGCGCGTAGTAGCGTCGCACCACTTCCCAATAATCCGAGCACTCGTTCAGCGCCTCGATGTCCAATCCGGCTTCGCGCGGGGTGTGCCGCAGCGATTCCACCAGCGAATTCAGATTAGGCTGGCTCGTGCCGCCGCTCATCGCCGCGACCGCGGCGTCCGCCACGTCCACGCCCGCGTCTGCAGCCATCAGAACCGAAGCGCCTGCCAGGCCGCTCGAATCGTGCGTGTGAAAATGGACCGGAATGCCGATTTCTTCGCGCAGCGCCTTCACGAGCTGGAAGGCCGCGTAGGGTTTGCACAGACCGGCCATATCCTTGATCGCCAAAAAATGCGCGCCGAGTTTTTCCAGCTCCTTCGCCATCTTCACGTAGTAGCTGAGCGAATATTTCGGCCGGCTCGCATCGAGAATATCGCCGGTGTAGCAGATCGCCGGCTCGCACACCGCGCCGATCTCGAGCGCCGCGTCCATGGCCACGCGCATGTTCTCGATCGAGTTCAGCGAATCGAAGATGCGAAAAATGTCGATCCCTTGCCGGTGCGCTTCGTGCACGAACGCGGCGACCACGTTGTCTGGATACGACGTGTACCCGACGGCGTTTGCGCCGCGCAGAAGCATCTGCAAGCAAATATTCGGAACGCTCGCGCGCAGTTCGCGCAGTCGTTGCCAGGGATCTTCGTGCAGAAATCGCAGCGCCGTATCGAACGTCGCGCCGCCCCACATCTCGAGACTGAACAAGTTCGAGAGCCTGTGCGCGACCGCCGGCGCCGTGGCCAGAAGATCGCGCGTGCGAACACGCGTCGCGAGAAGCGATTGGTGCGCGTCGCGGAACGTTGTGTCCGTGAATAGCAAACGTTTTTCGTTGCGCGCCCATTCCGCGAAGCGTTTCGGGCCGAGCGAAAGCAAAAGCTGCCGCGAGCCCGGCGGTGGCGCTGCCGCAGGGAAATGCGGAATCGGCGCTATCTCAAAAACGCCCGGAGCGGTTTTGCCCTTTACTTCCGGATTGCCGTTCAGGATCACGTCGCCGAGATACGCGAGCAGTTTCGTCGCGCGATCCGCGCGGCGCGGCATGCGAAACAATTCCGGCGACTCGTCGAGAAACCGCGTGGTGACGCCGCCGGACTGAAACGTCGGATGGTGAACCACGTTTTCAAGGAACGGGATATTCGTCTTCACGCCGCGAATGCGAAATTCACGCAGCGCGCGATCCATGCGCTGGCACGCCTCGGGCAGCGTGATGCCCCACGCGGTGACCTTCACCAGCAGCGAATCGTAATAAGGCGAAAGCGCCGCACCGGCATAAGCCGTGCCGCCGTCCAGACGAATGCCGAAGCCTGCGGGAGAGCGATACGTCGTGAGCTTGCCGTAATCCGGCGCGAAATTGTTTTCGGGATCTTCGGTCGTAACGCGGCACTGCAATGCCGAACCGTACAGCGGAACAGCGTCCTGCTGCGGCAATCCGAGCGGCGCCTGGTGCAGATGATGCCCCTGCGCCACCAGAATCTGCGAGCGCACAATATCGATTCCCGTCACAACCTCGGTCACGGTGTGCTCAACCTGAATGCGCGGATTCACCTCGATGAAATACCAGCGCCCCGAATCCGCATCGAGCAAGAATTCGACCGTGCCCGCGTTGCGGTAACCCGCGCCTTTCATCAGACGCACGGCCGCGGCACACAATTCGCGGCGAATGGATGGATCGAGATTCGCCGCCGGCGCCACCTCGATCACTTTCTGATGCCGGCGCTGCACCGAACAATCGCGCTCCCAGAGATGCAGCACCTTGCCGTGATCGTCGCCGAGGATTTGCACTTCGATGTGCCGCGCGCGCGCCAAATATTTCTCGATGAAGACGGACGCGTCGCCGAACGCGCCGAGGGCCTCGCCTTGCGCTTCTTCGAGAAGCGCGTCGAGTTCGCCGGCCTCGCGCACGATGCGCATGCCGCGTCCGCCCCCGCCCATGGCGGCCTTGAGCATCACGGGATAGCCGAGTTTCGCCGCGGTGCGCCGCGCTTCTTCCGGCGAATTGACGGGCGCCTCGCTCCCCGGCAGCACCGGCACGCCGACAGACTCGGCCAGACGGCGCGCCGAGGTTTTGTCGCCGAGCATTTCGAGAAGTTCCGGCGTCGGTCCGATGAAAGTGATGCCGGCTTTCTGGCAAGCGCGCGCGAACGCGGGATTTTCGGAGAGAAACCCGTAACCGGGATGAATCGCGTCCACGTTTTTTTCAAGCGCGAGCGCAACGATGCCGTCGATATCGAGATACGCTTCGACCGGACCTTTTCCCTCGCCGATCAGATACGCTTCATCGGCCTTGAACCGATGCAAGCTCAGCCGATCTTCCTGGGAATAAATCGCAACCGTGCGCAGACCGAGTTCATCGGCGGCGCGCAGGATGCGAATCGCGATTTCGCTGCGGTTGGCTGCCAGGATTTTTTTCATGTGCCGGTTCCGAATCTTAGCCGAAGTTGGCGGGCCAAGGAATGCCTAAGCGGGCGCCGCCGCATTGACTCAAACTTTCGCGGCGGGGACAGCGTCGAGAACTTTTTGGTAGTAGGCTTCGTAAATCGGAATGATGTCGTTCGAGCAATATTTTTTCTGTGCGTTGATACGCGCGAGCTGGCCCATCGCGCGGCCGCGGTCGGGGCTGGTCAAAATTTGCAGCGCAAATTTGGCCGCGGCCGCGACGTCGCGCGGCGCCACCAGATAACCGTCCACGCCATTTTCGACGACTTCCGGCAGGCCGCCGACATTCGTCGCGATCACGGGCACTTCGCACGCCATGGCTTCAAGCGCCGCCAGACCAAACGATTCCAGATCCGACGGCAGCAGAAATAAATCCGCGAGCCCCAATTTTTCCTGCACGCGATCCTGCTTGCCGAGAAACAGAACGTCGCGCCCCAAACACTTTTGCCGCACCAGCCATTCCGCCGAGGCGCGCTCCGGCCCATCGCCGATGAGCACGAGCTTGGCGGGAATTTTCTCGCGCACCAGCGCGAAAATGTCCACAGCGTCCGTCACGCGCTTCACCGGCCGGAAATTCGACAAGTGCATCAGGATCGGTTCGCCATCGGGCGCCCACGTGGCGCGCAGTTCCATGTCGTCCGAGCGCTGATAAAGATCGCAATTCACGAAATTCGGAATCACATCGATGGGGCGCTTGATGTTGAATTCGAGAAGCGTCTGCGCTTTCAGATAATTCGAGATCGCGGTCACGCCGTCGCTTTGCTCGATCGAAAATTTCGTGATCGGCAAATAGCTGCGGTCGTTGCCGACGAGAGTGATGTCCGTGCCATGCAGCGTGGTGATAAACGGCAAGCGCCGCGCGCCGGCCATCGACCGCGCAAGCAGCGCGCTCACCGAATGCGGAATGGCGTAGTGCACGTGAAGCAGATCGAGTTCCGCGGATTCCGCCACTTCCAGCATCTTCACCGCGAGCGCCAAAGTGTACGGCGGATGTTGGAAGAGCGGATAATTCGTGGCCTCAACCTCATGGAAGTAAACCTGCCCGCCCGCCGGACCCATGCGGATGGGCGGCGCGTAGCTGATGAAATGTATTTCGTGGCCGCGCGCGGCGAGCTCAAGGCCCAATTCCGTGGCTACAACGCCCGATCCACCGTACGTGGGATAGCATGTGATGCCAATCTTCATCTCTACTTCACTGTACCAGCGCGCCGCAGCTTCGGGCAATCCGCGGCGCGATGATTGCCGGCATGTGCCGCAAGCAACCTCTCAATCCCGCTCGCGGCTGCCCTGGGCGGGGTTGTGGTATATCTGTCTTGGCCACATCGCACCGCAAAAATCGCTCCCACGCATCGAGGACACGCTTCATGACGGCATCGAGGCCCCGAAAAGAAACTGAATTTCTGCGCGCGCTGTTTCGCCCAATTTTCCCCGCGTTGCTGGCCATCGCACTCGCGCTCGTGGGGTTGCGCGTCGTTGCGCAGACGCCGTCCCCCGCGCAAGTTGCGATCGTTCCCGAACCCGATGCACAGGCCCTGCAAATCGACCGCGGTGCCGCTGGCCTCTGGCAGATGCTACTTAAACTGCACACGCGCGCGAGCCTGATTCAAATCGTGGCGCACCCGGACGACGAAGACGGCGGCATGCTGACGTACGAATCGCGCGGTCAGGGCGCGCGCGTCATCTTAATGACGCTGAATCGCGGCGAAGGCGGCCAGAACGTGATGAACGATGAATATTGGGACGCGCTGGGCCTCGACCGCACGATGGAACTGCTCGCGGCGGATCGCTACTACGGCGCGAATCAGTATTGGGGCACGGTGATCGACTACGGCTTCTCAAAAACGAAAGAAGAAGCGCTTGAGAAGTGGACGCACGAGCGTGTGCTAAGCGATGCGGTGCGCGTGGTGCGCATGACGCGTCCTCTCGTGGTGACTTCGGTCTTCGTCGGCGGACCGACGGATGGTCACGGGCATCATCAAGTCTCAGGCGAAGTGGCGCAAGAAGTTTTCAAAGCCGCGGCCGATCCGAATGCATTTCCCGAGCAGATCAAAGAAGGTCTCCGGCCATGGGCCCCGCTCAAGGTTTACGCGCGCGTCCCCGCCAACGCCATTCGTCCGCAAGGGATTTTCGATTCCGCGAACGGGCAGTGGGCGCCCGCGCGATTTCAGGATTACGTGAATAACACGTGGATCGAAGGCCTGCCCGCAATCAATCTTCGCGTGCCCGAAGGCACGTACGATCCGCTGCTTGGCGCGTCGTACTCCCAAATCTCGCGCGAAGGATGGGGCTTGCAGAAATCGCAGTACGGCGGACCGATCATCCAGGAAGCCGGCCCGGTTTCAACGCCGTATCACCGTTTCGGCTCGAGCGTGCAGAGCGCTGACCAGGAGCAAAACTTTTTCGACGGCATCGACGTTTCGCTCGCGGGCATCGCGGATCTCGTGAAGGATGGCGACGCGACATTCCTGCGGCAGGCGCTCGTCGCGATCAACGCGCAGGTCGAGCTGGCCATGAGCCAGTTTTCGGCCGATCACCCGGAAAAAATCGCGCCAACGCTGGCCGAAGGCTTGAAAGCCACAACGGCGCTGATCGATCAAGTGAACGCGAGCAATCTTTCCGGCGAATCGAAATACGACGTGCTGCACGAACTGCAAATCAAACAGGCGCAGTTCAACGACGCACTCGCACTCGCGCTCGGATTCGCGTTCGATGCCACCGTCGCTCCGCCGCCCGCGGGTTCCGGAGGCGGGCCCGGCGGGCCGTTTGGCGAAGGCGGAGGATTCGGACCCGCAGCGTCATTTCAATTCGCGATCCCCGGCCAGAATTTTTATGTTCGCGTGCACGCCGCAAATCAAGGCTCGGAATCGATCGAACTCAAGCGCGTGTGGCTCGAAAACCCGCAAAGTGAAGACTGGAAATTCGAGGTTGATGGCAAAACGCAGGGCGGGCCGCTCGCCGGCGCAACGGTCGTGGACCAGCGATTCAGCGTGAGCGTTCCGGCCGACGCCGCGCCGACGGTTCCTTACTTCACGCGGCCGATCATCGAGCAGCCCTACTACGATCTGATCGACCCGCGCTATCGGAATTTGCCGTTCGCGCCGTATCCACTTGCGGCGTGGGCCGAGTTTACTTACGACGGCGCAACGGTGCGCGTTGGGCAGCTCGTCGATACAACTTCGCGGCAAACAGGTCTCGGCGCCGTGAAAAACCCGCTGATGGTCACGCCGGCGATTTCCATTGCGATCTCGCCGAGCGCGGGCATCGTGCCACTGGGACAAAAACAATTCACGCTGACCGCGACGCTGAAGAGTGAGGTGAAAGGCGCGGCGCAAGGCACAGTGAAGCTCGAATTGCCCGAGGGTTGGCGCGCCACGCCCGCCAGCGCTCCGTTTGCGACGACTATTGAGGGCGAAACGCAAAGCGTGGAATTTCGCATCGTGCCGGCCGGCCTCGCGGAGAAGCAATACACGGTGACGGCCGTGGCGAACTACGACGGCAAGGATTACAAAGCCGGATTTGTGACCACGGGATATCCGGGATTGCGGCCGTACAACCTCTACTCGCCGGCGGAGTACCGTACGACCGGTGTGAACGTGAAGATGGCGAGCGGCGTCAACGTCGGATACATCGAAGGCACGGGAGACGATGTGCCGGGCGCACTCGAAGACCTGGGAGTGCACGCGCACTTTTTGAGCGCCGAAGATATCGCGACGTCCGATCTGAAGAAATATGACGTCATCGTGATCGGAGAGCGAGCGTACTCGGTACGGCCGGAATTGGCCACGAACAGCGCTCGACTGCTCGACTACGTGAAAAACGGCGGCGTGATCGTGGTGCAGTATCAAGCCGGCGGCCAGTATCGAGCGAGCTTCGGCCCGTATCCATTCACGCTGGGCTCGCAGATCGTGGTGGACGAAGAAAGCGCGGTGCAGATTCTGAGTCCGAAGGATCCGGCGCTTTCGTGGCCGAATCAAATCACCGCCGACGATTTCAAGGGCTGGTATGAAGAGCGCGGCCACGGCTTCATGGACGAATGGGACGCGCATTACGACGCGCCTTTCGAGATGCACGACGCCGGCCAAGCGCCGCAGAAAGGCGGATTCCTGTTTGCGCGGTACGGCCGCGGCGCCTACGTTTATCTGGCCTTTGCGCTCTATCGGCAAGTGCCGGAAGGTGTGCCGGGCAGCTACCGATTGATGGCCAACTTGCTCAGCCTGCCGAAGAATCCGCAATTGATCGTGAAAGCCAAGCCAGCATCGCCGAAGCCCGCGTCGCAAGCCGCCGGAGCCGCATCACAGCGTTGAAATTCTGAGTTGTGTAGGCGGCGGCGCCGCGCGCCGGTATAATGCGCGCTCGATGCCGGCCATATACGAAATTCCCCGCTGGCTCTTCGCTTCAGACCCGGAGTGGAAGCCGGGCTTCTTGAAGGCACGTTGGCTTTTTCTGCGCGCCCTCGGACTGATTTTCTTCTCCGCATTTTTCTCGCTGCTCTTTCAGATTCGCGGCCTGATCGGGCCCGACGGCATTTTGCCCGCGAGCGACTATTTGCCGAACGTCGCGCAGTATTTCGGCGGATTGCGCTTCTGGTTTGCACCAACGTTGTATTGGATTTCTTCAAGCGATCGCGCGCTGATGGCCGTGTGCTGGATAGGAATCGCCGCGTCGGTGCTGCTTACGCTGAATCTGTGGCCGCGCATGACGACGTTCGTGTGCCTCGTCGCGTTCATTTCCTTCATCAGCGCGGCGCAGGATTTTTCGAGCTATCAATCCGACGGCATGCTGATGGAAGCCGGTTTCTTGTGCTTGTTTTTTGCGCCGCCGGGTTTGCGGCCGGGCCTGGGGCGGCTGCATACGCCATCCCGCGCGAGTTGGTTTCTTTTGGTCTGGTTGAATTTCCGGATTTATTTTGAATCCGGGATCGCGAAAATCCTGAGCCACGATCCGCAATGGCGCGGCCTTACGGCGATGGATCAGTATTATCAAAATGGTCCGCTGCCGACCTGGATCGGCTGGTACGTGCAGCATCTCCCCCATTGGTTCCACGCCGCGACGGTGGTCTACATCCTTGCGGTCGAATTGGTGCTGTGCTTCCTGATGTTCATTCCCGGGACACTTCTGAAGTTGCTACCCAGTCGAATCCGCGTCGAGCCCAGGACACTGCGCATCGTTTTGTTTTTCATAATCACACCGATGCAGATTTCGATCATCCTGACGGCGAATTACGCTTTCCTGAATTACATCGTGCTCTCTCTTGGAATTTTGCTGCTGGATGATCGCTTCCTCGATCGCTTTTGGCCGGCTCGATACGCCGCCGCTTCGCCGCTTGAATCCGGTCCCGCAGCTCCGGTTTCTCCCGCCTTCGTCGCGCCAAAACGCGAGTCCGAGTGGCAATCGGCGCTCAATGGATTGCGACTGTCGGTGAGTGGAATTTTCCTGACGTGGGATTTTTACGTCACGGCCACGCTGCTAATCATCATGGTGTGGCCCGGAGTGCCAATTCCGCTGGTACCGGCGCGATGGCTCGAACCATTTCGCATAGCCAACCAGTTCGGTTTATTCGCAGTGATGACGCCCGATCGTTACGAGATCGAGTTTCAAGGCTCTCTCGACGGCAAGACGTGGATCCCCTACGATTTTCGTCACAAGCCGCAGGACGTTACGCGCGCGCCAGGAATTTACGCGCCCTATCAGCCGCGTTTCGATTGGAATTTGTGGTTCGCGTCGCTGGGAGTTTGGCGCCAGTATCCGTTCGTGTTGAACACCGAGGAGCGCCTTCTCGCCGGCTCGCCCGATGTGCTGGCCCTTTTCGCGAACAACCCGTTTCCGAACCAGCAACCGCTTCAGGTCCGCGCCGTGTTGTGGCAATACTGGTTTACAGACATGGCGACGAAGCGCGCGACCGGCGCGTGGTGGCGGCGGGAGCTCGTGGGCCTCTACGCGCCGACGCTCGAACGCGAGCCTGACGGGAAATATCTGATCGTTGATTGGCCCGGCGAGGCGCCTGCGGGGCCTTAGGCTGGCATTTCGGCCAGTTCAACGCCCCGGATTGCCATCCATAAGTCTCTAATCCTAAATAACTTAACTAAAGTTCCAGGACCATCGGGTGGGTTCAATGGGACCGGATGCCCATTGGTACAGCTCGGTATGGCCGCTACATTCGATTCACGCAGCCGGGATTCCGCAAAGCAAGATTGATCCCGGGCCGTACTGAGGTGTTCGCCATGTGGTTGGCCCTAGCGGTACTGGTTCTTCACCCACAAATTCATCCGGCACTTTCGATCGATGTTTCGCAGATCGAAGAGCCCGCAAGCATATCGAGTACGGTCGCGCCTGGCGATTCCAATTCTCTTGCCAACGAGCCGGTGAGCGCGAAGGCGGATTCTTCGAGCGCCGCTGCTTCGCCGGCACCCGCGCCGGAGACTCCCGCGGCTGCGCCTGCCGAAAGCTCCTCCGCGCTGCCGGCTGCTCCTGTTCCGAACGAGCCCGGCATCGTGTCGCAGGTCCCTGCGGCGGCGACACTGCCAGTCGCGCCAGGCGGAATCCACAGGGTGAATGCCATGCTGTGGAGCGTGGTCAACCCCAGATTTGAAACGCGGCGCGACAAGCGTTTGTGGTTGGGACTTTCGATCGTGCAAAGCACAGCGGCCAGCTTCGATGCGTGGACCACGCGTCGTGAGATTTCATCCGGTCAAGGCCAGGAATTGAATCCGTTCCTGAAACCGTTTGCGGGCAACTCATCGCTGTACGTTGTCACGCAGATCACGCCGGTGGCGTTCGACTATCTCGGACACTACATGATGTACAGCCGGCATTCCTGGGAGCGGCACGTGTGGTGGCTGCCGCAGGTTCTGGGCACGGCGAGTTCGCTCGCGGCCGGCGGGCACAATCTGACGGTGCGCGCCACGCCTGCACAGTAAAATTAATTTCTTCCCTCTCTCCGCTCTCCGCCAACGTGGAGATGTGACGGCTCCCCTGCAAGCAATTGCAGCGGGAGCCGTCTCGCTGTAGCATCACCCCAAGAAAATTTCCAAGCGGAGGCGGCCATGGCGGCTGTGGAAGCGGCTGCATCTCCCGCATTGCATTCTGCGAATGCCGGCGCGGGAGCGGGCGGCGGGCGACTCGTTTCGCTCGATGTGCTCCGCGGCGCGACCATCGCGGCCATGATTCTGGTAAACAATCCAGGTTCCTGGGCGCACATCTACTGGCCGCTCGAACACGCTGAATGGAATGGCTGGACTCCCACCGATTTGATTTTTCCGTTTTTTCTTTTCATCGTCGGCGTGGCCATGACGTTTTCCTTCGCCGCGCGCCTCAATCGCGGCTGTGGTCGCGGCCGATTGGCCTGGCACGTTTTCACGCGCAGCGTGATTTTGTTCGCGATCGGGCTTTTTCTGAACGCGTTCCCCGAATTTTCCTGGCACACGCTGCGCATCATGGGTGTGCTTCAGCGCATCGGCGTTTGCTACCTCGCCGCGGGGTTCGTGTATCTAGCCACTTGGCGCGTGGAAGCGCAGCCGGACGGCTCGAAGCGCGCGACCAGCAATTGGATACTGATCGCGGGCTGCGCTGTCGCGCTGCTCGTCGGATATTGGGCTGCGCTGAAATTCGTGCCCGTGCCCGGCTACGGAATCGGGCGACTCGATCCGGAAGGAAATCTGGGCGCGTATCTCGATCGAAAAATTATGGGGGGCCATCTGTGGGACCAATCGGTCACGTGGGATCCTGAGGGGCTGCTCAGCACGCTGCCCGCGATTGCCACCACGCTGCTCGGCATTCTCACGGGCGAATGGATGCGTTCGTCGCGCAGCGGTGCGCGGAAGGCCGCGTGGTTGGCGATGGTGGGCGCCGTGTTGCTCATTGTCGGTCGCTTAATGCATCCCTTTTTCCCCATCAACAAAAATTTATGGACGAGTACGTTTGTGATTTTTACCGGCGGATTCGCGATGCTGCTTTTGGCGGCCTGCTATTGGTTCGTGGATCTGAAAGGCTATCGCCGCTGGGCGGCGCCTTTTCTGGTCTTCGGCAGAAACGCCATCGCCGTTTATTTCCTCTCGATGCTTTTGGTCGAGGTGGCCATCACGTGGGGATTTCACGATTCCGACGGCGATTTTCAAACCTGGTACAACTGGTTTTACGAAAGGCTGTTCGCCCCGCACGCCAGCCCGAAGAACGCCTCGCTGGCCTTCGCGATTTTCTACGTTCTGCTGTGGCTCGTGCTGATGTGGCCGCTCGACCGCAAGCGCATATACCTCCGCATCTGAAGCTACGAAGATGTATTCGGCGCAACGGAGTTCCGTCATAATGCGCGTGTGCCCGAGCCGATCGTAAATCCCGCCGCGCCGGCCGCCGAATCCGCCGGCGCGCGTCCCGACGACGCGCCCATCATTTGCGCACGTGGCATCGAAAAATTTTATCCGCAGCCCGACGGCGGCCGCGTCGAAATCATTGCCCCCTCCAATCTCGACATCTTTCCCGGCCAGATTGTGGCCCTTCTCGGACCGTCCGGCTCCGGCAAATCGACGCTGCTGCGCATGCTCGCAGGTCTGTGCGCTCCGTCGGCTGGCGGAGTCCTGTGGCACGGCCGCCCGCTCGATAGCCAGGTGCCGAATGTCGGCATCGTGTTCCAGAGTTTCGCGCTGTTCCCGTGGCTGACGGTGCTCGACAACGTTGAAGCGCCGCTTGAAGCGCGCGGCGTCGCCGCGGCAGAGCGCCGCGAGCGCGCCGTGCGGATTTTGGACGCGGTGGGCCTCGACGGTTTCGAGACAGCCTACCCCAAGGAATTATCCGGTGGAATGAAACAGCGCGTGGGATTCGCGCGCGCGCTGGTGATCCAGCCGGAAGTGCTTTTCATGGACGAGCCGTTCTCCTCGCTCGACGTGCTCACCGCCGAAACGCTGCGCGGCGAATTGCTTGAGCTGTGGCTCGAACGCAAGATACCCACACGTTCGATTTTTCTGGTGACGCACAACATCGAAGAAGCCGTGGTCCTGGCCGACCGCATCCTCGTTCTGGGCAATCATCCGGCGCACATTCGCGCGGATTTCGAGGTCGCGCTGCCTCAGCCGCGAAAGCGCAAGGATGCGGCGTTTCTCGATCTGGTCGATCGCATCTATCAGGTTCTCACGCAGCCCACCGCCGATTTCGCGCCGCCGCCGGCATCCGCCGTGCCTGCTGCGCCTCGGGCTGTTGCGCGCTACCCCTTGCTGCCGCACACGCGGCCGGGTGGAATGGGCGCGCTTCTCGAACTCCTGGCCGATCGCGGCGGCCGCGAGGATTTGCATGCGCTCGCCTCGGCGCTCTCGCTCGACGTGGATGAGCTGCTGCCCATCGTAGAGACCGCCGAGCTGTTCGGATTCCTCACCGTCGATCAGGGTGACGGCCAGATCACGCAGACGGGCAAAGCCTTCGCCGCGGGCAGCATTCTGCAAAGGAAAGAATTGTTTCGCGATGCGGCGCTCGAGCGCGTGCTGCTGCTGCGCCAAATCGAAGAAGCTCTTCGCGCCAAGGCCGATCACACGCTGCCCGACGATTTTTTCCGCGACCTCCTCGAAGAGCAATTCACGCCCGAAGTGGCCAACAGCCAATTTGAAACGGCAATTCAGTGGGGACGCTACGCGGAAATCTTCGACTACGACGCCGACCGCGGCCGCCTGGTTCTCACTGAGCCCTCAGCACTGGATCAGGAATGACCAGGAATCGCGAGGAATAGTCGCGTGTCCATCTCGGCTCCCACAAGCGCGCAGCCCGAGCCCCGCATCTTCCGCCGTTTTTTCGCAGAGGGCCGCGTGGAATCGCGCCTCGTGGACGCAGTCGTTTTCGCCGCGATGGGCCTGGCCATTTATGGTCTTTGGCGCACCGGCCACGCGTGGACACAGCCCGCGGCTTCCGAAGCGCGCATTTCCATGCGGCCTTCGGCACTGCCGGGTTACGCGTTCGATTCGCTGTTGCGGATCGCGATCGCGTACGTGCTCAGCCTGATCTTCGCCATCGCCTATGGATACGCGGCGGCGCGCTCGGCCGCGGCCGAGCGGATTCTGATTCCGCTGCTCGATGTTCTGCAATCCATCCCGGTGCTCAGTTTTCTGCCGGCGGTGATGCTGGCGATGGTCGCGCTGTTTCCGTCGCGCCAAGCAGGGCTCGAGTTAGGCTCGATCCTGCTGATTTTTACCGGGCAAGTCTGGAACATTGCATTCAGCATGTACGCCTCGCTGCGGGCCATCCCCACCGAGCTCAAGGAAGCCGCACGCGTCTATCGTTTCAGCCCGTGGCAGCGGTTCATCGAACTTGAACTTCCATATTCGGCCATCGGCCTGGTTTGGAATTCGATGATGTCGGTGGCCGGTGGCTGGTTTTTCCTGATGGCTTGCGAGATGTTCCAATTGAACAATCGCGATTTTCGCCTGCCCGGTTTGGGTTCGTATCTTCAGCGCGCTTCGAGCGCTGGAGATACAAAGGCCATTGCCTGGGGTCTTGCAGCGATGATCGGAGTGATTGTCCTGCTCGATCAGCTCGTTTGGCGGCCGGTAATCGCTTGGGCCGATAAATTTAAAATGGAATCTGTGGGCGCAGCCAACGTCTCGCGTTCGGCCGTGCTCACGCTGCTGCGCCGATCGGAGCTTGTCGCCGCGCTATATCGCCGGGCCGTGGCGCCTGCGGGAGAGCGGCTGATGTTGTCGCTCGCGCGGCCTGCGGGGGAATCGCTCGACGCCGCGTCGGCGCAGTTATCTGCGCGTCGCGGTTTGTGGCAACGCGGGCGTGGCGCAGTGGTCTACGCGGCGGCCTTCGCCGTAACCGCGTGGCTCGCTCTGCATGGCTACAAGCTCATCGTGCAATTGGGCTCGTCGGAAATCCGCCTGCTGCTTCGCGGCGCGGCGTACACGTTCCTGCGTGTGCAAGGATCACTGCTACTGGGCGCGCTCTGGACGGTTCCACTGGGCGTGGCGATTGGTCTTAGCCCGCGCCTCGCGCGCATCGCGCAGCCGCTGGTGCAGATTGCCGCCTCAGTGCCGGCCACCGCGCTGTTTCCCGTAATCCTGCTGGCGCTGCTGCGTTTCGGTGGAGGCATGGGCGTCGCGGCGATCGTTCTGATGCTTCTCGGCACGCAGTGGTACATCCTCTTCAACGTGATCGCCGGCGCCATCGCCATCCCCTCTGATTTGCGCGAGGTTGCCCGAGTTTTCCGCTTCGGATCATGGAACCGCTGGCGCCTTCTGATTCTACCGGCCATTTTCCCGTATCTTGTGACCGGCTTGATCACGGCCTCCGGCGGCGCATGGAACGCCAGCATCATCGCGGAATATTTCCACTTTCGCGGCGCAACGCTTGAAACCACGGGCCTCGGCTCGATCATCAGCAGCGCCACGGATGCGGGGCGGATGGACGTGTTGCTTGCGGCGACCATGCTGATGGCCTTGATCGTCGTGTCGATGAATCGCCTGGTTTGGCGGCGTCTCTATCGGCTGGGCGAAAACCGCTTCAAGCTCGACGCCTGAGACGCGAGCGAAACTCGCATCCCGCCATCCCTCGACACACGCGGCGAGCCTGTACGGACGGACAGGCTCTCGAAATTTGCACAGCGTGTACAAATCGGGTGCGGCTTGGCCGCATCTGACTCCCTAAGGGCGCTCGACTTGGTGTACATTACAAAGTCAGTCTTGAGTCCGCGGAAGAAGGCTAGACATGAACCCGACCCAACCGGCGGTGCGCGTGACCCCGAAAGGCAAGGAGCAGACCGACGCCCGCCGCGATACGCTCAGCGTCACGGATAATCGCACCGGCAAGACGTTCGAGCTGCCCATTTCCTCCGAGACGATTCGGGCGCTTGATCTGCGCCCCATGAAGGTCGAACCGGACGATTTCGGATTGATGAGCTACGACCCGGCTTTCACCAACACCGCGCTGTGCAAGAGCCGCATCACCTTCATCGACGGCGACAAGGGCATCCTGCGTTACCGCGGCTACCCGATTGAAGAATTAGCCGAAAAGAGCAGCTATCTCGAAACCGCCTATCTGATTCTCTATGGCGAGCTGCCCAATCGCGCGCAACTGGACGAGTGGTCCTACCACATCAACCACCACACGTTCATTCACGAGAGCATCAAGAAATTCCTGGAAGGCTTCCATTACGACGCCCACCCAATGGGCATGTTGATCTCGACCATCGCGGCGCTGTCCACCTTTTATCCGGACGCGCGCGACATTTTTAATCAGGAATCGCGCCGCAAGCAGACTTGGCGCTTGATCGGCAAGATGCCCACGCTCGCGGCTTTTTCCTACCGGCACAGTTTGGGCATGCCCTACGCCTATCCGGACAGCGATTTGAGTTACGCCGGAAATTTCCTGAACATGCTTTTCAAGACCACCGAACAAAAATATCGCCCGAATCCAACGCTCGAACATGCCCTCGACGTTCTCTTTATCCTGCACGCCGATCACGAACAGAATTGTTCGGCCAACGCCATGCGCTGCGTCGGCAGTTCGCACGTCGATCCGTTTTCGGCCGCCGCCGCGGCCACTGCGGCGCTCTACGGCCCGCTGCATGGCGGCGCCAACGAAGAAGTGCTGCACATGCTTCTGGAAATCGGCTCGATCCGCAACGTTCCCGATTACATCAAGCGCGTGAAGTCCGGCGAAAAGAAACTCATGGGCTTCGGCCATCGCATCTACAAGAATTACGATCCGCGCGCCCGCATCATCAAAGGCATCGCCGACCAGGTCTTCGAGGTGATGGGCCGCAACGCCCTGCTGGACATCGCGCTCGAATGCGAGCGCATCGCGCTGGAGGACGATTACTTCATCACCCGGCGTCTCTATCCCAACGTGGATTTCTACACCGGGCTAATTTATCAGTCCATGGGATTCCCCTCTTCGATGTTCCCGGTGCTGTTCGCGATCCCGCGCACCAGCGGCTGGCTCGCGCAGTGGGAGGAAATGCTGCTCGATCCCGAGCAGAAGATCGCGCGCCCCCGCCAGATTTACATGGGCCACGATCAACGCCCCTACGTTCCGATGGATCACCGCGACTAAATCGCCGGACGTGCGGTGCCGCGCTCGGCGTGCCAAATTGAACCTGATCCCAATCGAAACGCTGTGTTGGCAAAACTGAACCGCGCCGATCCGCATCCATTGACTTTCTTCCGACCGGCGTCACAATGGATTCAGAAATCCCCCTTCCAGGAAGCGAAACCCGTCACGTCGCGTGACATGGGAATTGTGTCTGTGCCCGTGCTCGCCACGCAGTCCGCGATTTTCATAATGTCGCAGCTCATCCAATCGCCGCCGCCGCTTCTTTCTCCCACGCAATGGGACATGAGCCAGAAGCTGCGCGTGCTCATCATCGAGCACGACCGTATCGACGCGGACCGCAGCGTCCGCGAGCTGCGCAAGGCGGGCTTCCGCGCCGAAGCGGACATTGTGGCCACACGCGAAGAATTGATCTCTCGACTGGCGAACAAGCATAAGGAATATGCCGTCATTCTGGCCGATTACCGCATGCCGAATTGGACCGGCCTCGAGGCGCTGGCCGTCGTCCAACAAATGAATCTCGACATTCCGTTCGTTCTGGTCGCGGGCGCGCTTCGCGAAGATCTGGCCGTAGAGTGCATCAGTCGCGGCGTCACCGACTACGTCTCGAAGGACCACCTGGGGCGCTTGCCCATGGCCATCGCGCGGGCGCTCGAAGAGAAGGCCTTGCGCAACACGCGATCTTTCATGATCGCCGCGCAGCAATCCAGCGAATCGAATTTCCGTTTTCTGTTCGAGAGCAATCCTCTTCCCATGTGGGTGTTCGATCGGCAGACGCTGCGGTTCCTTCAGGTCAACAACGCAGCCGTCGCGCATTACGGCTACACGCGCCACGAGTTGCTGTCCATGTGCGTCACCGACATTCGCTCCGAACAGGAAATCCCGGGCCCGGAAGCGCAGCCGGACCAGGATTTTTTCTCCGGCGCCCGCCGGCATCGCCTGAAAAACGGCCAGGTCATCGACGTCGAGGTGCACAGCCACCGCATCGAGATGGCGGGTCGCAGCGCGTTTCTGGTCGTGGCGCAGGACATCACCGAGCGCCAGACCGCCGCCGAAGAGCTACACGTTTCAGAAGCGCGTTTTCGCGACTTTATTGAAAACGCGAGCTACGGAATCTTCCATTCCACCCTGGAAGGCCAGCTGCTCTACGCCAATCCGACGCTGATTCGCATGCTCGGCTACTCCTCGTTCGAGGATTTGAGCGCGAGAAATCTGGCCGACTCGCTTTACAAGAACCCCCAGGACCGCGCGCACCTCATCGAACAATTCTTGCGTGAAGGGCACGTTTCCGGCGCCGAGCTGGAGTGGAAACGCAAGGACGGGTCGCTCGTCCGCGTGCGCGTCAGCGGACGCAGCGCCGGCGGCGACGCCGGACGCAACGGCATCGAGGTGATCGTCGAGGACGTCACCGAGTGGCGCGCGCTCGAGCAGCGCGTCCAGCAGATCCAGAAATTCGAGGCCATCGGCCGACTGGCCGGTGGCATCGCCCACGATTTCAACAACGTAATCAGCGCTGTGCAGGGCTGGGCCGAACTCGGCCAGGAGCTGGCCGACGGTCAGCTGGTCGGCTACTTCGAGAAAATTCGCGCGCAGTGCGGTCGCGCCACGGGGCTCACGCGCCAGTTGATGGCCTTCGCGCGCAGCCAGATTCTCGAGCCGCGCAATATGAACCTCAATCAGGCCGCGGCGGAGACGCTCAGCTTGCTCGAGAAGGTGATGCGCAAGAATATCGAGCTGGAAACGGATTTCGATCCCGCACTTTCCAACATCCGCGCCGACGCCACACAGATCGCGCAGGTGCTGATGAATCTATTCCTCAATGCGCGCGATGCCATGCCTCGCGGCGGCCGTTTGCGGATCCAGACGCGCAACGTCTCTTTTTCCGACGACGATTGCCGTCTCGATCCGTCGCTCGCGTCCGGCCGCTTCGCTGAACTGGTGGTCTCCGACAGCGGAATCGGCATGGACGCCGCCACTCGCGAGCGCATCTTCGAGCCGTTTTTCACCACCAAAGAGCGCGGCAAAGGCACCGGTCTAGGACTCGCCACGGTCTACGGCATCGTCAAGCAGCATGGCGGCACGCTCCAGGTGCACAGCGAGCCGGGCCACGGCAGCACGTTTCGCATTTTTTTGCCCGCCGTCGCCGGCCAAGCCGAACGCGAAGACCAGCCTTCCCTGGTTGCCGGTCCATAGCGTGGCATTTCTGAATCACTATGTCGTGTTGCGACACTCGCCGTGTCGCAGCAGTTAGGTGGGGAATCGATTTAGGCTACCGTGGAGATTTCGGGAGCGGGCAACTTGCTGCTGCGCTTATCGACGTAGAGCGTTCTGTCGGCGCGATCCAGGAACTGTTCGATCGACTCTCCGGTTTCGTAGACCACCCAGCCAGAGGAAAAGTTTACGGGAATCTTCTTTCCTTCGTACTCGATTTCGAGCGGCCGCAGCCGCTTCAAGATTGCCTCGATTTGGTGGGCCTGGCACTCCGGCAGAATGGCCAGGAATTCATCGCCGCCCATGCGCGCGGCAACATCGGAAATGCGCACTGCGCCGTTCAATCGCTCGGCGAATTGGCGGAGCACCAGGTCGCCGGCGCCATGGCCGTGTGTGTCGTTGATCTGCTTGAAATCGTTCAGGTCCAGCGCCAGCACCAGCAGCGGGTGACCGTAGCGCCGCGAGCGCGCCGTCTCCGCCGCCAGACGCTGCTCCGCGTAGCGGCGATTGTAAAGTCCCGTCAGCCCGTCGACCGTGGCCAGGCGATGCAGCTCCGCGGCGCTGTCTTCCAAACGGCCCATCTTGCTGAGTTGCGTTGAGAATTGCCGCCGCAAGCGCTTGATCGTCCATTGCTGATAGATCGTGTAGCCATTGAAGATCAGCACCAGGCCCACCAGGCCCCTCACGGCGCGGGCCAGGCTGTAGCGGAAAAACGGATCATCCACCTTGATCAGCGCGGGGAAGCTCATCGATACCACAGCCATCGTCAGCAGCAGCATCACGACCACCGCCAGGCTCCACAACCACCAGTCGCGGCGCTCGAGGCTCTCAAGTTCATTCTGAATTTTCCCCAAGTGCAAGTCTCGGGGCACTTCCGGCAAAATTGGTGACGGCGATTCCATGAACGGTTTTGCTCTTTAGTTGGCGGTTCGGCAGCCTTTTATCTAAAAACCCGGCATGCCCGACGCGTGCGTTAAATTCGATTATACGGCTGGCAATATATTGCAAACGAAAATTTCGAAGCGAGGTTTCGATCCCGAAAACACTTCTATAAATGTGTTTCAATGTGGCCCAGCGCCGCTCCGGCAATTCAAGGGCGACGTCGGTTCCGGCCGCTTCGCGAACTCGCGGAAGCCGGTCTTCCAGCACCTCGCGCGCCCGCAATTTCAGCTGCAGCACGCGCGCTTCGGCCGGTGTCAAGTTCCATCTGTGACGCACTTGGAGCCACATTCGCACCAGCACTCAGAGGGGATGCCCGCAGGAAATCGAGAGGATTTTCAGGCGCTATTTTTCAGGTCAGTCAGCACCAGCTTGGCCACTTCGCGCAGCGTCTCGAACACGCCTTGCCCCGTAACCGCCACGCCTTCCACGACCGGCTCGCCCTTGGTCTGCAGTTGTTTCGTCAATTCCTCGACGGGCATTGCGCCCGGAAGGTCGCGCTTGTTCAATTGCAGCACGTACGGGATCTTATCGAATTCGAGCTTGTGTTCCTTCAAATGCTCGCGCAAATTTTCCAGAGTCTCCAGATTCGCATCCAGCCGTTCTTCCTGCGAATCGGCCACGAACACCACGCCGTCGGCGCCCTTCAGGATCAGTTTCCGGCTAGCCTCGTAAAAAACCTGTCCGGGAACGGTGTACAGATGCAGCCGCGCCTTGAATCCGCGGATCGTGCCCAGATCGAGCGGCAGAAAATCGAAGAACAGCGTGCGGTCCGTCTCCGTCGCAAGCGAAATCATCTTTCCTTTTTGCCCCGTTCCGGTGTGATCGTAGATCCATTGCAAATTGGCGGTCTTGCCGCCTAGGCCTGGGCCGTAGTAGACGAGCTTGCAGTTGATCTCGCGCGCAGGAAAATTGATGAAAGGCACAGGTTTTCCGGGCTGGGCCGGCCTTCCACTTATAGCATAGCGGTTCGGGCAGTCCAATCTCGAAGCGGACGGCGCGTGCCGAGAAAGCCGATGGCGTCCAGGTAGACTTCGGCCACAATTTCTGCGCAGCTATTCGAAACATCGTATTCAGTGTCATAACTATTAGCGATAAGCCAGGCAGTTGCTTCTATTCCTGGCCTTTGCTAATATCCGCGCGTTATGCCGAAAGCGAGCAAGACGGGCCGCCGACGCGGCTCGCGCTCTCGACCCGGTTCCGCTGGCAGAGCTAAGTCCCAGAAAACGAAGGCGGTACAGCCAATCGCAGCCCATGCGGAGGCCTATCGCGCCATCGTGGATCCGCGCGTCGAAGCACAACTGAAAACTTACGAAGAGGCTGTAGGCGCCTTGCAGCAGCAGAAATTTCTAAAGGCCAAGCAGCTTCTCGATAAGGTTATTGCCGGTCCCAGCAAGGAATTGGCCGATCGCGCGCAAATGCACTTGCGCATCGCCGACCAACGCCTCAGCCGCGTTCCGGCCACCGCGCCACGCACACCCGAGGAACATTATCAAGGCGGCGTGGCTATGATGAACCTGGGCCGTTGGGACGAAGCGCGCGAGCACTTGCTGCGCGCCAAGAAACTCGCTCCTAAAGCCGACTACGTTTTCTACGCCATGGCCGCGCTCGATTGCCTCACGGGCGAAGCGGAATCCGCTATGGAAAATCTCAAAGTCGCGATTCAACTGCGCCCTGAAAATCGCTATCACGCGCGCAACGACGAAGATTTCGCTTTCCTTCAAGAAGACCCGCGCTTCACCGAGCTGCTCTATCCCGAACGAGATGGCTCCGGCAGTTAGTCGCACCCGCGTTTCTCTGTCGCTCGTTTTCCCCAACGCCCTTCCTGCGCGGAGCGCATTGCTTTGACGCCGGACGAAAAACATCGCCGCAAATTTGGTGTGCGCGTGGTGGCCATCGGCGGCGGCACCGGCCTTTCGATGTTGCTGCGCGGCTTGAAGCGCCACGTGGCCCGGCGCCCGCAGGAGATCGCTCGCTTTCCCATCGCCCATCTCACCGCCGTCGTCACCGTCACCGACGATGGCGGCAGCTCGGGCCGCTTGCGCCGCGAATATCGCATTCTTCCGCCGGGCGATATCCGCAACTGTCTGGTAGCGTTGTCGGAAGACGAAGCGCTCCTCGCCCGCCTGTTTCAATATCGCTTTCGTGCGGGGCGCGGCCTGCGCGGCCACAGCTTTGGCAATCTTTTCCTTACCGCGCTCAGTGACGTCACCGGCGATTTCGCCGAGGCCGTGCGCGTGAGCGGTGAAGTCCTTGCCACACGCGGCCGGATTTTCCCGGCCACCATCGAAAATGTTTCGCTGCGCGCCGTAATGGCCGATGGCTCGATCGTCTCCGGAGAAACGCGTATCGTTCACAGCCGCAAGAAAATCCGCAGACTCGAGCTTTCTCCCCGCCGCGTGCGTCCTCTTCCCGAAGTGCTCGCTGCGATCGCTCAGGCCGATCTGATCTTGCTGGGCCCAGGCTCGCTCTATTCAAGTGTTTTGCCGAATCTTCTGGTCGAGGGCGTCGCCGAGGCCATCGAGAATTCCGGCGCCACGCGCGTCTACATCGCAAATCTGATGACCCAGCCAGGCGAGACCCCTGATTTCTCTCTCGCCGATCATCTTCGCGTCCTGCAACGCCAAACGCGCCGAAAGTTGATCGACTGGGTGGTGGTCAACAACACACCAATTTCCAGTACGATCTCCCGCCGCTACCGCTCGGAAAATGCCGAGCCTGTGCGCGTGGACCTTCCTCAGTTGCAGCGCTTGGGTGTCCGCTGCGTCGTCGCCGACCTGCTCGAAGAGCACGCCGTCGTGCGCCACAGTTCGGACCGCCTCGCGCGCTTGCTGATCGAAGAGTTCGTTCGCCGCGTTCCCGCGCGCAACTAGCCTCTCGGTGCCGCTTTCGGTACAGCGAATTCCTTGTGTCCAGGGCGCAGGACGCATACCATGCGCAGAAGCGTGGTTAATATCAGTGCCGCAAGGGGGAAGTTACATGCGGCGGCGCAGATCAATTCCGCTCGGCGTCTTCGTACTTGTCATCTTCCTGTTTGCTCCTTCGGTTTTCGCCAACACGGACGACGCTCGAAAACCGAGATCGCCTGCAGGTGCATCTCGCGCGCGAGTGGTCAGCCTGAGTTTGGTCGAGGGCACGGTGATCACGCGAGCTCCAGGATCGACGAAGTGGACTCTCGCCACTCTGGACACGCCGATCGAGGAAGGCGTTTCCCTGGCGACGGCGAAGCACAGTTTTGTCGAGGTACAGTTTGAAGACGGTTCCACGATCCGCCTCGGCGAAATCTCCTGCATTGAGTTCGCGCAACTGGAGCTTGCCCCGCGCGGTGCCTACATCAACCATTTCAAGCTGGATGTGGGCACCGCCACGATTCACGTGGTCTCGCGGCGGCACGAGCAGTACGCGCTGAATGTATCCGGCGTCAGCCTGGCGACACGCGGAAAAAGCGAGTTCCGAACGGACTTAACACGTGGCCACCTGCGCGTAGAAGTGTTTCAAGGCCAAATTCAAGCGGCGGATTCCGATCATTCCGAAAAATTGCGAAAGAACGATGTGGTGTTTTGCGACCGCGGCGGCAGCGGCGCCTTCCAGGAAACGAGCAGCAGGATCCAACCCGATGAATGGGACAACTGGGTGCACGCGAGGGATGTGCAGTCAAGCTTGGCGTGGTTCACGAATCAGCGCGATCCGATCTACAGCCTCGATGGCTTGGTACCGTACGGCGGCGCAGGACAGCCTCCTGCGTGGGCCGGCTACTAATTAAATCGACCACACATAAGGCGGACCTCTCGGCATGCTCTCCGCAATCGCGCGAGCCTACGTGGCCGATCGAGCGAACGTCTCACGCCGGGTGTCTCCGGCGCCCCCAGTCTCGTTCGTGGAGGCGGGTATTGCGCACCTCGTTTTGTGGCTTAGGACACGGCCGTGAATCGGGTCGCCTTGCGCCTCCAGAAATGAGTTGTATACTGGGTCGGCCCGCACCTCACTTCCCCGCCCAACGAACCTGTGCCCCGCCCGGCCGATTCGTCGGGGGCTGCGGAGCATGCGATTGCCACCGGGATCGAAAGGCACAGTTTCTCCCCGGAAAACGTCATGGCCACACTGATCGCGCACAACGAATTCAACGTCTACGAATCGGCCGAAGCGCGATTTGAAATCGCTGCGCGGCGCTTGAATCTCGCCGAAGGCCTGTATCGCTACATGCGCTATCCCAACAAGGAAATCACCGTGTACATCCCGGTGATGCTCGATAGCGGCCACCTCGAGGTTTTCACCGGCTTCCGCGTGCATCATTCGATCGTGCGCGGACCGTGCAAGGGCGGCATACGTTTCGCGCCCGACGTCACGCTCGATGAAGTGCGCGCTCTCGCCAGTTGGATGACCTGGAAATGCGCGGTCGTGAACATTCCTTTTGGCGGCGCCAAGGGCGGCGTGATTTGCGATCCCAACAAGCTCTCGCAGGGCGAAATGGAACGCATCACGCGGCGCTACACCGCCGAACTTGCCGATTGGATCGGCCCCGAGCGCGACGTTCCCGCGCCCGACTTAGGCACAAACGAGCAGACCATGGCCTGGGTCATGGACACCTACTCGATGCACTCGCGTCACACCGTTACTGGCGTAGTCACCGGCAAGCCCATCGAGCTCGGAGGCTCGCTCGGCCGGCATGAAGCCACCGGACGCGGCATTCGCATCGTGTGCGATGCGGCCATAAAAAAATTAGGCATTCCGCGCGATGGCGCGCGCGTGATCGTGCAGGGCTTCGGCAACGTGGGATCCTCCGCGGCGCTGCTTTTGCATCAAGCCGGATACAAAATCGTCGGCGTGGCCGATGTGCACGGCGGCCTGTACAACGAAAACGGATTCGATCTTCCCGGCGTGATCGATTGGGTCAGTGTGCAGGGCCGGCCCTTGCCGGATTTCCCGCAGGGTGGCACGCGCGTTTCCGCGCAGCAGATTCTGTTTCAGCCGTGCGAAATTCTCGTTCCCGCCGCGGTGGAAAATCAAATCACCAGCGAGAACGCGCATCGCCTGCAAACGCGCATTCTCTGCGAAGGTGCCAACGGCCCGTGCACGGCCATGGCCGACGAAGTGGTGGACAGCAAGGGAATTTTCGTAATTCCAGACATTCTCGCCAACGCCGGCGGTGTCACCGTCAGTTATTTCGAGTGGGTGCAGGACCGCCAGGGATATTTCTGGCGCGAACGCGAGGTCAACGAGCGTTTGCAGGACGTCATGGAGCACAGTTTTGACGCTGTGGTGCGCTACGCCGAACTCCACAGCACGAGCAATCGTATCGCCGCGTACATTTTGGCGATCGATCGGGTGGCCTCGGCCCTCAAACTTCGCGGGATTTACGCTTGATAGTCCGCGCGCAGATCGTAGGAATTCGCCTCGCGCGGCGGTTATGCGCGATTGGCTCGCGCGCATGGCATCTGGTTGAACGCAAACCAGTTGCAATCGCGCAAATCCCGCCCAAACCTGAAAATCCCATTCCCACAGCCCGGCCCGCAATTCGTGCTGGATTTTTTCGTCTAACTCGTTTAAACACATTGCTTCCGCAGTGGTTTGGATACGCGGGGAGGCCGGTTTCGCGTCCGCGCAGGCGGCGCGCACCGTGCGTGATTTGACCGATGAACTGTGACCTCATTTCACCGGGCCACAAAAAAAGTCTGGCGCGCCATCGCCGCGAGATTTGTGTGGTCGGCCATTGGCTTCTCGAGCACGGCTACATCGTCTCGACCGAAGGCAATATCTCCGTGCGTCTGAGCGGTGACCGCGTCCTCACTTCGCCCGCCGGATGCTCGAAGGGCTGGATGTCGCCAACGCATCTGGTCGTAACCGATCTGGATGGCCGCAAGATCTCCGGAAGCCACTCGCCCTCGTCCGAACTCGCCATGCACTTGCTGATTTACCGCTTGCGCCCCGAAGTTAACGCCGTGGTGCACGCTCATCCGGTTGTGGCCACGGGTTTCGCCGCGGCTGCCGAACCGCTGAATAAAGCGATCTTGTGCGAAATGGTGGTCGCGCTCGGCACCGTGCCTCTCGCACGCTACGGTACGCCGGGCACGCCTGAACTTGCGGCGGCGCTTGAACCGTTGGTGCCGCACTACGACGCGATCTTGATGTCCAATCACGGCGTGGTCACCTACGGCACCGATCTTCTCAGCGCGTTTCATCGCATGGAACTCGTCGAGCACTACGCGCACGTTTCGCTGGTGGCCGCGCTGCTCGGCAAACAATCCTTGCTTTCTAGCGGCGATGTGGAAAAATTGCTCGCGGCGCGGCCTCGCTACGGCGTCACCGTGCCGGAGCCGGACGATTCAGATGTTCTCGTCGTTGCCGACGAACCTGAGCCCGCGCTTTTCCGCCAAGGTTCGCTTTTGCGCGGCGGCGATCGCGAAGATCCGAAGCGCTGAAGGACGAGCGTGCGCAGTTGGGCGCGTGTTGTCCTCGGAGGAAATCGAATGGGCGAAGCACTTGGCATGATCGAAACGCGCGGCTTCGTGGCGATGATCGAAGCGTCTGACGCCATGGTGAAAGCGGCCAAGGTGACGCTGGTGGGCTGGGAAAAAATCGGCTCTGGTTATGTCACGGCGCTGGTGCGCGGCGACGTCGCCGCCGTCAAGGCTGCCACCGATGCTGGCGCTGCCGCGGCTCGCCGCGTGGGCGAATTGATCGCGGTTCACGTAATCCCGCGGCCCCATCAATCGCTTGAGGACGTGCTGCCCATCGGCAAATCGGCCGTCGCCGCTTCGGCTCGCTAACCGGCTGCGCTTCGCGGCGCTGTAAACGTCAATGGCCGCAAGTGTTTCGCGTCTTGCTTCTCGTGATCTTCAAGAATGATTCTTGGGCGCATCGTCGGCACCGTAGTATCCACCCGCAAAGATCCGCGCCTTGAAGGCAAAACACTCCTGGTAGTGAAACCGATCTCGCCCGATGGCGCCGATGAATCCGGCTACATCGTTGCCGTCGACACCGTCGATGCAGGATTCCGCGAAACCGTGCTGATCGTTACCGGCAGCTCCGCGCGCAATGCCGCCGAATGCAAAGATCGCCCGGTAGACGCCGCTGTGGTCGGCATTGTCGACACTGTCGATCTCGACGCACACCACGAAGCCGGCGTCGCCGCCGCGCGAAGAAAGTGACGCCATGATTTTAGGGCGCGTCGTGGGCACGGTCGTCGCGACGATGAAGAACGCGTCACTCGACGGCAAGAAACTCCTCGTCGTGCAGCCCATCGATCGCGAGGGCGGCGACACGGGCAAAGCGATCGTTGCGCTCGATGCGGTTGGCGCCGGAACCGGCGAACGTGTTTACTGGTGTCGCGGCAAAGAGGCCAGCTTTCCTTTTCTTCCCGAAGAAGTCCCCACCGAAGCCACCATCGTCGCCATCGTCGATGAAGTGAATATTCCCGCGCGGTCCGCGCGAGCGAGCTGAATCATGTTGATCGCGTGCGTCATTGGCGACGTCGTTGCCTCGCAGAAAGTTCCTTCGCACGAGGGCCGAAAAATACTCGTCGTCCAGCCGCTCAATCTCGATGGCAGCGATCGTGGCGAGCCCGTGTTGGCGCTCGACGCCGTCGGCGCCGGAGTAGGCGAGCGCGTCCTGCTTTCGACCGAAGGTTTCTCCGCGATGACGGCCGTGGGCCGCCCGAATTCCCCGATCGATGCCGCCGTCATCGGCGTGATCGACGCCGTAGATCTCATTTCGGGCGTCTGACGAATCCAGTTGAGACGCGGAACGTTCTGGGAAAATTCGCGCCTAGCCACTTCATGGCAAGGTTTTTCCCTCCGCTCGAGTGAAAGCTTTTTCTTCTTTTCTGCCCGCGCACAGGACCACTAGTACGCCTCCGAGGGCGTCGCCTCCGTTTCTTAAGTTGTTGTTAAAAAAGAACATAATTAAATCAACCACGCAAGCAGCATAGCCCGTCTCGGAGGTCTCAAAATTGCTCTCTACCCATAGGGATGGCATGCACGATTCCTGGCCTAATGGCGCTGTTTCCAGTCCCAACACTGAGGGGACCAAAAACCGGAGATCTGAAATGAATCGAACAGCTAATACATTTCGCGCTGCGGCCCTCGCGCTAAAGTCGCTTCTCGGCAAGTTTGCGATTCCGACGCTTATCCTGGGCGCCAGCTTGTTGTTTTCAAGCCCACTGGTGCGGGCGCAGTCTTGCGGCTATAAGACCGACCACAGCTGCAGCGACAGCGGCAGATATAAGGACGGGTCGAACGACCCCCGCCCCAGTTCCCGAGCCAAGCAGCTTGCTCCAGCTCGGCGCAGGCATGTCGGCGCTCGTGATTGTGGGCCGCAAGCGTCTTCTTGCCAGGAAGGCATAAGGCGCAGACCGCACCCGGGGCGGGCGGACTCTTCGCTCGTTTGGTAGAAACAAGGAAGGCCGAACCGCAGCAGGGCTTTCTTGTTCCGTGGTACATTCGCTTGAAAGCTCTCCATGGGTGTCTCGAATCAACGTATCGAGATCTCGGCAGCCCCCGCCTCGAGCGCGAAGGTGTCGAGTTTCGTCGTGCTCGGTTTCCTGTTGGTGTGCGCCCTGCCGTTTGCGCTCGCGTGGAGTGCGCTCGGTCCGCTGTTTCACCTGGTGCTCGACAACGACACGTTTTCACAAATCCCGCTGATTCCGCTGGTAACCGTGTATTTAATTTTCGAGCAGCGAAAAGCGATTTTTGCGGAAGTTTCCTTCGATTGGATTTTGGGCGCTGCTTTCCTCGTTCCAGGTATTCTCCTGGTCGGAGCGGCGCGTCTCGATGTGTGGCATCTCAGTTCGACGAATCCGCTCTCGCTTCTGGTCTTCGCAATCGTGCTCGTTTGGATCGGGGCCTTCGCGCTATTCTTCGGCTCGCGCGCATTTTTGACCGCGTCGTTCTCGCTTTTCTTTCTTCTCTTCATGGTTCCGATTCCCGAACCGCTTCTCTCGAAAATAATCTACCTCCTCCAGGTCGGCAGCTCGGACATGGCGGCGATGTTTTTCACGATCGCGGGCGTTCCCTATCATCGCCTCCCGGGATTTATTTTCGAGCTGCCCGGAATCGCGATCCGCGTGGCCGAGGAGTGCAGCGGCATACGCTCCACGCTCGCGCTTATGATTACCACCGTGGTCGCGAGTTATCTGTTCCTGAAGAGTTCCTGGCGGCGAGTGATCCTGTGCCTCGCCGTAATCCCGCTTGCGGTATTCAAGAACGGCTTGCGCATTGCGACGCTCTCGGTGCTCGCGATTTATGTAAATCCCGGTTTCCTCACCGGAAATCTTCACCACCGTGGCGGATTCGTGTTCTTCCTGATTGCGCTTGTTCCCATCGCGCTGCTTCTTTTCTGGTTCCAGAGACGCGAGAACCGCAGCGCTCGCGCCGCCGCTCGTTCTTTGTAAACTCGCTTGCTAAACTTGTGGCACGATGAGTTCCGGCGTCCCGCGTCTCGCGCGCATCGATCTTCACCCCATCAAATCGCTCGACCCTGTCTCGGTTTCCGAAGCGCGCATCGGCCCGTCCGGCGGCCTTGAGCACGACCGCGCTTGGGCGCTCTATTCCGCCGAGGGCCGCTGGGTGAACGGCAAGCGCACGGCTGCGATCCATCTGATCCGCGCATCGTACGCGCCGGACCTTAGCAGCGTTACGCTCAATGTGCCGGCGCAGCGCGGAGCAGTTCCCGCCGCGAGTTCGAGCGCGAGTTCCGTCGCAAATCCGGGAGTGGGTTTCGACGCGCCGCGTATCGCGATGCCCAGCGCGACGTTTCCCTTTCCTGACGGCCACGATGCGGCGGCCGAGTGGTTTAGCGAATATTTCCAGCAGCGAATTCTGGTTCGTTATTCGCTGGGCGGCTACCCGGACGATACCGAAGCCAACGGTCCTACGATCGTCTCCACCGCATCTCTCGCCGCGGTATGCGAATGGTTTCCTGGGATCGCGCTGGCGGAAGCGCGCCGGCGTTTTCGCACCACGCTTGAACTCGATGGCGTTCCCGCATTCTGGGAAGACCAACTCTTCGGCCCGGAAAAAACCAGCATCGTGCGATTCCGCATCGGCGAAGTCGAATTCGAGGGCAGCAATCCGTGCGCCCGCTGCCCCGTTCCGCCGCGCAATCCGCTCACGGGCGAGGATCTCGTCGGCTTTCAGCAGCGTTTCGTTGCGCAGCGCCGCGCAAATCTGCCGGCGTGGTCGCACGCCGGGCGCTTCGACCACTTTTATCGCTTCACGACGAACACGCGCGTCGCCGTAGCGGAGTGCGGCAAGACGCTGCGCGTCGGCGACGCGCTGGAATTCTTCTAACTTCAACGGCGCCGCAGCGCGTCAATTTTTCAGCGGAGCAGCGGGCGCGTCGGCAGCGATGCGGCAGGCATGATCCAAAAGTTCCTCGCCGTTCGCGATGTCGTGACCTGCGCGATCCACTTGATCTTCGAGAATCACGAATCCCGCGGCTCCATTGGCGCGCGACGATCCGATCACAACCAGCGTACGATCGCCCATGTCGGCTGCGGCGCCGGGCACTCCCTGAGCCAGCAAGCGAAACGGATTGTTCGCGCCGAGTTCGTCCCCGGGCAGCCACATGGCCCAATAGTGATGTCCATAGGGCCCGACAACGAGCGGCGCCCAAGTGTTGCCAATTGCGGCGGCATCGTTCCGCAGAGTCTGCTGCACATCGGGGCGGACGCAATCGACGTGGATGTGCAGTTGGTCCTGCGAGCGGCCGGCGACGGAATTAATCGCGAGAGCGATGTCGTCGCGCGGCACGGTGCGGCCCAGCGCCTGGTAGAGATAGGGGCGCGCATCCCAAGCGTCGGCAAAATAATTCGGCGCATCGGGCGCGAGAATTTCGGGGCTTTCGATTCCGGCGATGCGCGCGGTGGGAATCAGGAGAAATTGTTCGCCGCCGCGAATGTCTTTCAAGATCGCGAATCCTTTTTCGACTCCGCTATCGAGATCGACGCGCGCGCACGGTGTGGGATCGTGCCGCTGCAACTGGCCGGGAACGCAGTCATCATGCACGACGATCCAAAGCGCGTCTCGCGAGGCGAATTCTTGCGGCGCTGCTGCGGCCAGGCATACGAGAAGCGCGCAAGACGCAATGACGCCCGCGAGAACTCGAGACGATGTGTGCGTGAACACGCTTGCCATATTGAAATCGTACCCTGTGCGGTGTGCTTATGTATAATCGCGGTGTCGAATCGCATTCCGTCAAGCTCGCCATGAATCCTAAGGTTGCGAAATTCACTGTTGCTCCCGGCATTCTCGCGCTTTCTCTGCTGATCGCGATTCCACTGCGCGCGCAGGACGCGGCGCCGCCCGCTGCAGCCGATACGCCATCGACGAACGGCGCTGCAGCGTCGCAAACCGGGCAAACCGAAGCGCCGACGGTTGAAGCAACGCCCTCCGGGCGGACCGGCGCGCCGGCTGACGCCGCATCGCCAGATCGGCCGGTTTCCTGGCTCAAACTCACGCCGAATTTCCTGCACGACCAGAAGGACATTTGGACGTTCCCAGTGTCCGTGGCGCACGGGCACCACCTGGTGCCGCTGCTGATCTTTACCGGGATCACGGCGGGGCTGGTGGCGGGAGCGGACAATCCGAGCGGGCGATATTTCCAGCGCACGCAATCTTTCGGCGAATTCGATTCGATCTTCAGGGATTCGCACACGGCCTCGGCCATGTTCGCTTTTCCCGTGGCGTTTTACGGCATCGGCCTTTTGCGGCGCGATTCGTACGCCCAGCATACGGTGCTGCTGGCGGGCGAAGCGGCGCTCGATTCCACGATTCTGACGGTGGTGATGAAAGACATCACGCGGCGCGTGCAACCCGATCAGGTGGCCATGGGCGGAAATTTCGCGGATACCTGGTTTCAAGAACACGGGCATCCCTTCGGGGGCATCGGCAGCTTTCCGTGCGGGCATTGCATTGACGCTTTCTCGATCGCCACGGTTTTCGCCAACCGCTACCCGAAATATAAGTGGGTGGCGTACGGCTTGGCGGGGTTGGTGAGTTTCACGCGGTTGCCGATTCAGGCCCACAATCCCTCCGACGTTTTTGCCGGCGCGTTTCTCGGTTTCGATATCGCTCACTTCACAGTCCAACAATATTAGCCGCGCCGCCTTCCGCCGCGGGAACCGGCACAGCCGCCGAAATGCGCCTGGGCATAAGATTCACTCGGAAATCGGAAAAATCCTCGTCGAGGATGTTGGAATAAATCACGAAGAGGCCGACCGCGCCTTCGATGATGCTCCCTGCCAAGAAGCTGAAGGTCGGCGCGAGCCGCGGAAAAATGCCGGCGAGCGTGCCGATGAGCAATCCCAGCGGAAGGCTGGCGACGAATCCGAGAATCAGGCGATAGATAACCGTGCGCCAACTGTAGGTCCACCAGATGCGCAGCGTGCGGGGGAGCGTTGGCGCGAGCACTTGTGCGGAAGGGGCGCCGCCGGGAACCACCAATGCGATGCGGAAATCCCGAAATCTTTTTCTGAGAATGAAATGAAAAACCGGAATGGCCACGGCGTAGGTGATGATCCACTGACCGAATAGGATCAGAGAATTGAACCCGGCCCGAGTGATCGCGCCGCTTGCGAGGAGCGGTTTTGCCGCCAAGATGAGCGCGGCAACCAAAATCGCGGAGATAACGGTGTTGCGCCAATAGAAGGCCCACCAAATACGCAGACCGTGTCCCAAGGTCGGCTGAATGTAATCGCTCACAGTCGTCGCGGTCTCGGCCGAATGGCTATCACCAAACATGGAGGGTGCGGCGCTCATATCAATCACCTCGTCGCGAAAGTTGGGATTTCCGAGGGGATGTCGGAAGCGCGCATGCTACGCCCGTCCCTGGCTCGGACGCAACGAATTTGGCGGGAGGGGCACCCCTCCATCCACACCCGGCACCAAAAGTGTAAAATGATGTAACCAAAGGGTTTGCAGGGAAAGAGTGCGGATGAGTGTGAAAACAGGCATTTTGATATAACGTATTTTCAACGAGATGCGCACTCATTTGCAATCGATTGAAAATGAATGGGTTGGAGGGGCACTTTTGTGCTGAAGAGTGTGATTTGTGGGGAGGGGAAAGGCGGGCGGAGGCAAGCCTGCCTGTCGGCAGACAGGCTCCGCTCCCTGCTGGGCGGTGCGGGCTGCGGAGGCGAGGCTTTGCGCTCGACGGCGAGGGTGTGCGTTTGCAATTCACGCCCTACGATAGCACGTACAATACTACTGCGTCAACATATATCTGTTGACCATTCGAATAGAATGGGTAGAAAATACCCATGCCTTTCCGGCGGCGGTAAAAGAATGGCGGACCGATAGTTTGAGGGCGCGGTCGACCGCCGAACGAAATCCTTCAGCGAGAGGTTATTGCGGAGCCACTACCCGCGCGGCCCACGTCGCGATTGCGGTAGCGTTGCCGGCCGCGATCGAGGCCGCCACTCCGTTCTTCACGATCACGCTCATTATCGACGCGGGTGCGCCGTCCTTTACACCCTGATTATAGGCTCGGTCCAGAAGTGGGAGAGCGTCCGCGGGGCGCTGCTCGCGAAAATACACGACGGCCAACAGATTCAGAGCCTGGTCCTCTGACATGCGAAGGTGGTTGGCCTGCATTGTGCGCATGAAATCGGACTCGGAATGAAGCGCGCTGTCGATCTGCTGGTCGAAAATCGCAACGGCCTTCTCCAAAGATTCCGCGGCACCGCTCCAATTCTGTTGGCCCATCCGTGCCTCGCCGATGGACACAAAGTCGATGGGATAATCGGAATCATCGGTGCCGGGCCATACGGGTATGTACGCCAATATCTTTTGAAATTTCTCTTCGGCTTCTGCAAAGCGGCCTGCGGTTAAGTCACAGTCCCCAATTCCTCTGTATGAGAGATAGAGAAACTTATTTCGCGGAACGTCAAACTTGGCCTGCTCCGCCAGCAGGATCATAGACTGATACTTGTCGATGGCCGCGGTGCAGTCGTGCTGTTCTTCCATTGCGTATATAGGTTGATACGCATCGTTAAGCTTCCCTTCCTCCGACTCCTCTGGAGTCTCCTTCACAGATACAACGACCGATTGATCGGTGTGCGGGCGACTCTGGGGATTTGCTTGGGGCGATTGCGAAGGCGAGCTCGAGGTGCCGGGCGCGGGACTCTGCCCGAAGGCCTGCGCGCCCGCCAGAAGCGATAAGGCGAGCAGTGCTCCGGAAATCTTCTTGCCGCTATCCAAGGTATTTGTACTCAGTGAGCCTTTTCGTGCAGGTGGCCAGCTCTTCTGGCGTAAACAAGGGATGCCACCTTGGGTTGTCATGTATGACCGCTTCTACGGTCAAGTCTAACCGGTGGCGTTGCCACAGGGCGGTGTAACCCTCTGACACGTACGGCGAATGTAGCAATATTCTTGCCGTTTCCAACCCGCGATGCTCAGTCAGCATCTGCAAAAAACGATTTGCCTTGTAGTTCGCCTCCGAGAGCGCCCTTTGATAGATGCGCAGCATCTCCTCATCGAATTCGCTTGTGAGCGAGGTGTCGGTCATAGGGCCTCCTGCGATGATCGGGCTCGTTCGGCCGCCAAACACGAATACAAAAACCTAACAGGCAAAACCGGGCGGAGCAAGCGAAACGCGGTCGTCCCGTCGTTGACTCGCACCCACTGGCGTTCAATAATCGCTCGCGTTGATTGTCTCGCGCTCGCAAACACAAATATGATCGCGCAACTACGCGGAATGCTGGTGGACAAGAGGCCTAACCAACTGATCGTGGAGGTTGGGGGCGTGGGATATCTTGTGAACATTCCGTTATCGACGTTTTACGCGGTGGGCGGGTTGAGGGAAGAAATTGTGCTGCTGGTGCACACGCATGTGCGGGAGGACTCGCTGGCGCTGTATGGATTTCTGACGGCGCGGGAGAAGCATTTGTTCGAGATGCTGCTTTCGGCGTCGGGAGTGGGGCCGACGCTGGCGTTGAAAATTCTTTCGGGGATGAGCGCGGACGAATTGGGGCCGGCGATTCGCGAGGGGGACATTGCGCGGTTGACGCGGATTCCGGGCGTGGGGAAAAAGACGGCGGAGCGCATGGTGGTCGAGCTGAGGGATAAGCTGGGGTCGGCGGAGAAGGATGCGCAGCCGGCGGCGGGGCGCGGCGGGATTTCGGGCGACGTGGTTTCGGCGCTGCTGAACCTCGGATATGATTCTCGCGCGGCCGAGGCGGCGGTGGAACGCGCGGGTCGTGATGGAGGCGCGGGGAATTTTGAGGCGTTGCTGAGGGGGGCGTTGCAGGTGTTGAGCGCGCCGGGGAGGAAGGGATAGGGGCGCGACGGAGCGGGAGGATAACGCAGAGGCGCAGAGAACGCGGAGGGTCGCAGAGGAGATAGTGGCGAGTGGCGAGTGGGGAAAAGCAAAGGCGACGGAGAGGTCCCTCGGCTGCGCTCGGGATGACCGCGAAAGGCTGCGGTCAGCGACGGCGCGGGGGGGCGGGATGACAACATTAAAGGCAAAGGCGACGGAGAAAGACAAAAGCGACGGAGAGGTCCCTCGTCGCTGCGCTCGCTCGGGATGACCAACAGGTAGTGGCGAGTTGCGAGTGGCGAGGAAAGGCACACAGCCAGGAGTGGCTGTGCTACTTAGAAGGCGCCGGAGAAGATGGAGACCTAAAGGTCTCCGCTACATGAGGAACGGATCGTAGAAGAGAAAATGGAAAAGCCGGGACAGAGGATTCTTTCGGGGCAGGCGTTTGACGAGGACGCGCGGGTTGAGGCGAGCGTGCGGCCGCAGAAGTTTGCGGATTTCATCGGGCAGACGCGGCTGAAGGAAAATCTGGCGATTGCGGTGGAGGCGGCGAGGTCGCGGAACGAGGCGCTGGATCACGTGCTGCTGTTCGGGCCGCCGGGACTGGGCAAAACCACGCTGGCGCAAATTCTGGCGAATGAATTGGGCGTGGGGATGCAGACGAGCTCGGGTCCGATGCTCGAGCGCAAGGGCGATTTGACGGCGATACTGACGTCGCTCGATCAGCGCGAGGTTTTCTTTCTGGACGAAATTCACCGGCTGATGCCCGCGGTGGAAGAAATTCTGTATCCCGCGATGGAGGATTACCGGATCGATTTGATTATCGGCGCGGGCGCGGGGGCGCGGATTCATCCGTTTCAATTGAACCGCTTCACGCTGATCGGAGCGACGACGCGCGCGGGGCTGGTGACGGCGCCGCTGCGCTCGCGATTCGGGATCGTGCATCGCCTGGATTTTTACACGCCGGCGGATTTGCTGGAGATCGTGCGGCGCTCGGCGAAGATTTTGAATATCGCGGTGGACGACGACGGCGCGGAGGAGATCGCGCGGCGCAGCCGCGGCACGCCGCGCGTGGCGAATCGGTTGCTGCGGCGGGCGCGCGATTTTGCGCAAGTGCGCGCGGGGGGTCGCGTGACGGGCGACGCGGCGCGCGAGGCGCTGCATATGCTGGGCGTGGACGAGCATGGTCTCGATGAAACGGATCGCAATCTGATGCTTACGATCATTCAGAAATATGCGGGGGGGCCGGTGGGGTTGAACACGATCGCGGCTTCGCTGAGCGAAGAAGAAGATGCGATCGAGGAAATTTACGAGCCGTATCTGATGCAGCTTGGGCTGCTCGATCGGACGCAGCGCGGGCGCGTGGCTACGGCGCTGGCGTATAAGCATTTTGGATTGCCTGCGCCGCGCGATCAGCAGCATTTGTTCTGATTTTGATGGGCACGAAACCCGCACCCTTAGAAGCGAAGGGTGCGGCACCCGAATCAACGGAAACAGAGAGATTCCTCGGCACGAGGCGTGCCTCGGAATGACCAGGTCAGGTAACTTTCCGGAAATGTCCGCGGCACAAATAATCTATCTTTCTTTGGGATCGAATCTTGGCGATCGCGCGGGCTTTATCGAGCGCGCCATTGACGCGCTGGGCGCGGCGGGGATTCGCGTGCTGCGGCGCTCGGCGATTTATGAGACCGAGCCGGTGGATTCGCCGGGATCGGGCGATTTCCTGAACATGGTAGTGGAAGCGGAAACGGCGCTCGCGCCCCAGGCTCTGCTTGCGGCGCTGCTGGGGATCGAGCGGTCGCTTGGGCGCGAGCGCACGGTGCCGCGCGGGCCGCGCACGATCGATATCGATATCTTGTTGTATGGCTCGAGCGTGGTGCGCGAGGCTGGCCTGGCGATTCCGCATCCGGGGATGGCGGCTCGGCGATTTGTGTTGGTGCCGCTGGCGGAGATTGCGGGCGGAGTGCGGCATCCGTTGCTCGATCGCACGATCGGCGAGCTGCTTGCGGAGTGTGCGGACGAGAGTCACGTGGCGGCGTGGCGCGCGTAACGCGCAAGGCTGCGGGCGAGAGTTTTTTGCTTACCAAGTGGCGCGGCGTTTGTCAGAATTAGGGGAACGACTGCGTCCATGACGACGACCAGGCACGGGGGATTGGACTGGAAGACGCTGGCGGGCTTGCCGGGCTTTCGCTGGCTGTTCGCGGGCATGTTCATCTCGCTGTTCGGCACGGGGATGAACTATGCCGGCGTGACTTGGTACATCCTGAGCCGCACACATTCCACAGTAAGCGTGAGTTGGATGGTGATCCTGGTGACGCTGCCGGGATTGTTTGTGCCGCCGTTCGGCGGAGTGCTGATCGATCGCGTGGACCGGCGATATCTGGCGATCACGCTGGACGTGGCGCGGTCGGTGATCGTGCTGGGCGTGGCGGCGCTGGCGATTTCGGGAAGGCTCGAGCTTTCGGGCATCTACTTGATGGAACTGCTGCTGGGGATAGGCTTCGCGATTTATTGGTCGACGACGAATTCATTGCTGCAGGAGCTGATTCCGGCGGCGCAACTGGTGGGCGCGAACTCGGCGATATTGATCGCGGTGCAGGGCGGGATGATCGCGTCGGGGGCGGTGGTGGGATTTGTTTACGAGCGCGCGGGATTGGGCGGAATCCTGGCGATCGACGGCTTCACTTATTTCACGGCGGCGATGTGTCTGGTGGCGGTGCGGAGCGGGCGGTTCTTGCCGCACCACATTTTTTCGCCGGCGGTGCCAACGGGCGCGACGCCGGTGGAATCGGTGTTGGAGGCGACGGGGCGCGAGACGTTGCCGGGGGCGGGGTCGATGTTTTCGCGGCGGAGATTCGCGCGCGAGATCGGCGAAGGGCTGCGATATCTCGGGGAGCAGCCGCGCGTGCTGGCGCTGGGGCTGACGTACGCGTGCATGATGGCGGGCGTGATCAGCGCGAACGTGCTGGTGGTGGCGCTGGCGCGGGACGTTTTGTCGGCGGGGCCGCGCGGATACGGATACATCGAGGCGGGCTGGGCCGTCGGAGCTGTGGCTGGGGGCCTCGCGGCGGCGTGGTTGGCGCGGCGGCGTCCCGTGCGAGTGCTGGTTGGGGCGCTCGCGATATTGGCGATCGGGCACCCACTGTTTCCGTTCGTGCGCTGGCTCGCGCTGGCTGTGGCGATGAACGCGCTGTTCGGAGCGTGTCGCGCGCTCGGCGGAGTGTTGACGCAATCCTCGCTGATGGGGATTGTGCCGCAGCGCTTGATGGGGCGAACGCTTTCGGCGTTTTCTGTGATCGCCACGATGTTGCAAATGATCATGAGTTTCCTGCTGGGTTGGTTTGCCGAGCACAGGAGCCTTGCGGATGCGTTTGTGCTACTGGGATTGTTGTACGGCGTGGCGGTGATCGCGGCGCTGCGCACGGGCTCGGTGGAATCCGCGGTGCGTTCGGTTCCTGTGCCGCCGCCGGCGGACTGATCGCAGCGCGCTACAAAATTTGCTCCCGCGCCCATTGGGAAGCGAGAATGGCGCCGTCGGACTAGGGCGTCTTCGCGGAGGGGTTCATGCGCGATTTGTTTCCCGGGCTTCATTCGATGTTGAATCTCCATCCGGTGTTCGTGCATTTCCCGATTGCGTTGTGGGTTGGCGCGCTGGTGTTTGAAATTGTGGCCGTGGCGCGCGCGAGCGAGGATTGGCATCGCACCGCGGCGCGGACGCTTTATCTCGGAACGCTGGCGGCGGTGCTCGCGGTGCTGACGGGCTGGCGGGCGGAGATGTCGGTTCCTCCATTCGGCAGAGCGCGCGGCGTGATGAGCGTTCACGAGACGCTGATGTTGTTTGCGACGACGATCGCGGGCTGGCTTTGCATCGTGGCGCTGCTCAAGCCGCGAATTTCTGGCGCGGCGCAGAAATGGTTTCTGGCGGGTTTGGTGGTGCTCGTGATTCTGGTGGCGATCGGGGCGGACCGCGGCGCGGAGATGGTCTACCGGTATGCGACGTCGGTGAATTTGCCGGCAGCGGCGCCTTGAAAAATTCCTGCCGGAAAAAGAGCCGCGTCCTTGGACAACTCTGCCATCATTCGGCGGGAGCGATATGCTCGTCATTTTCTTCACGGCCCTGATCTCGCTGCAGTTTCTAGTGGTGGCGTTGCACGATTGGGTGAATATTCCCGGCTGGTCGCATGGACGCCAAGTTCAGGCGGCGCTGGGAAGAAACAAGATGCTGATCGGGACGGTCATCAACTGTCTTTTTCCCGGTCTGGCGGTTGGATTCGCTCTCTACTAGTTGGAACAGACCGAAGCCGGCATTCGTTTTGGACTACTGGGTGATCTATTGCGCGGTGACCGTGATCAGCGCAATCGCGGCGTGGTGGATTCCGTACTTCCGTGGCGCCGATGAGAAAACCAAGAAACTCTACGCGGATATGTATGCGGGCACGCGAAACATTTTGCCGCCGCGGGGCGACAATCCGCGGCCCAACCTGCTTCATCTTTATTTTCACGCGCTGTTTCTGATCACGTTGGTGTTGGCCACAGCTCTGAGGATGGGACTCGCGTAAGGCGCGGGCGCGCTAGAGGTACTCGCGCGAAGTGCCTTCGAGGAACGCGCGCAGTTTGTGGGAGCGCGAGGGATGGCGCAGCTTGCGCAAAGCCTTGGCTTCGATCTGGCGGATGCGCTCGCGCGTGACGGCGAAGGATTGACCGACCTCTTCGAGCGTGTGTTCGGAACCGTCGTCGAGTCCAAAACGCATCTTGATGACTTTTTCTTCGCGCGGCGTGAGCGTCTTCAGCACCGAATTGGTTTGCTCTTTCAAATTCAAATTGATGACGGCGTCGGAGGGCGAGACGACGGCCTTATCCTCGATGAAGTCTCCGAGATGCGAATCTTCTTCTTCGCCGATGGGCGTTTCGAGTGAGATGGGCTCCTGCGCGATTTTCAAGATCTTGCGCACCTTGGCAACCGCGATTTCCATGCGCTTGGCGATTTCTTCGGAAGTAGGTTCGCGCCCCAATTCCTGCACGAGTTGACGGCTGGTGCGGATCAGCTTGTTGATGGTTTCGATCATGTGCACGGGAATGCGGATAGTGCGGGCCTGATCGGCGATGGCGCGGGTGATGGCCTGGCGAATCCACCAGGTGGCGTAGGTGGAAAATTTGTAGCCGCGGCGCCACTCGAACTTATCGACGGCCTTCATCAGGCCGATGTTGCCTTCCTGAATCAGATCGAGGAACTGCAGGCCGCGATTGGTGTATTTCTTGGCGATGGAAACGACCAAGCGCAGGTTGGCCTCGGTCAATTCGGTTTTGGCCTGCTCGGCTTCAGCTTCGCCGCGCAGGATCACTTGCAGCGTGCGCTTGAGTTCGGTGAGGCCGACCTCGCTGGTGATTTCGATCTCGCGCAATTCCGTGCGGCGCGCGCGCAGTTCCTTGCGAGCTTCGGCCGCGACGTCGCCTTTCGAGGCATCGGCGCGGCGTTCGAGCCTCGAAGTTTCGCGTTCGAGCGATTGCAGCCGCTCGACGGTGTAGCGGATGCCGTTGATCAGTCGCTTGCGCTCCAGCGGATGGAATTCGATGGAACGCGCGAGATCGGACATTTCGATTCGCGTGCGCGCCACGGCGTAGCGCGCATGTAGGTAAGCGCGTTTTTTCAATTTTGGCGTGCGTTCGAGTTTGGCGGCTTGCTTCAGGGCCTCGAGGTAGAAATTGCCGATGCGCTCGAGCACTTTCAGAATCTTCTTGGTTTTGTTTTCGATTTTTTCTTCGGTCAGCTCTTCGTCGTCGAACTGCACGATCTCTTTGATCGAGCGCGTGCCTTTGCGGAGATCCTCGCCGATCGAAAGTAGCTCCTTGAGGACGATGGGCGAGCGCGTGATGGTTTTGAGGACGAGATTTTGGCCGCGCTCGATGCGCTTGGCGATGGTGACTTCGCCCTCGCGCGTGAGCAGCGGTACCGTGCCCATCTCGCGCAAGTAGGTGCGCACGGGGTCGTTGGTTTTCTCGCCCGTGCCGGGTGTTAGGTCGAGTTCGCTCTCCTCGGCGGTTTCCGCTTTGGCTTCGGGCTCGGGGGCGTCGACGGGTTCGGCGAGCGAGCGCGCGGCCTTGGCCGCGGCTGCGTCTTCATAAACGTCAATTCCGTAGCGCTCGAAGGTAGAGAGAAGATCGTCAATTTCTTCGGAAGAATGGACTTCGGCCGGAAGGGTGTCGTTTACTTCGTCGTAGAGAAGGTAGCCGCGCTCTTTGCCCAGGAGAATGAGCTGGCGTACCTGATCATATTTCTCTTCGATGGCCACCGGCACGGGGCCCTCCGTCGATCAGTTAAAGCAACGCGCTCCGCGCAGGTCGGCAGGCGAACCGGGATGTGCCCGGAGACCAGCAACCGCGCCAGGGAAAAGGCATCGAACGAATGAATCCGCTTGTGGGATTGCCGTGAGTCTCGTGCTCTCAGCCCGATTCTGAATCATCCCGATTGCCCATCGGGGGAACGCCGCCCAAAGGATTAGATGCGCGTTACCCAAGGACTGTTCCGCGTGAAACTCCGTGACGTTACACGCGGAAATGCGCGTTCGTCAACACCCTGTGTCCAACAAATTCCTGGCCGGACGGGCGAGGCCCGGTTCAGTGCGCGGCGTCGGACCGACGCCGGCCGAGCGCTTGTTTGCGCTCGAGCAAGCGGCGCAGCGCTTCGGCGCTTTCGGCGGATTTCGATTTCATCTGGACTTCGATTTCCGCCTGGATCGCCGCGAGTTCGGTTTCAAAGCGCAGACGGCGCAGCGTGCCGAGGCAACTTTCGGCTTCTTCCCAGGTGAAATCGCCGCCGGTCTCGAAAGCGATCTGGAACAGCAGGCGGCGATCGCGTTCTTCGAGCGCTGCGCCCAGCACGACAGCATCCGGTCGCGCATCCGAGGCATTGGAACCGAGGATCGACTCGAGCAGCGCTTCGAGGATGTGCTCGGTTTCAAGGCCGCGGTGCAAATCTTCGGAGCGAATGGCTTGTGCGAGTTGGCGGCGAAAGCCTTCGGACTCGAAGAGCAGCTGGATGAGCCGGCGTTCGACGGGTTTGCCCGGGCGAGCCACAAGTTCTGGATGCGTTTGGACTTTGTCGCGGCGCTCGGCTGCGGCGCGTTTCAAGGATTCACGCAGGACGGGTTCTTCGACGCGCAACTGCTGCGCGATTTGGCCGGCCCATTCCGAGCGCAGCAGACGATTGGGGCTGCGCTGCACGTAGGGCAGAAGGAAGTTCACGGCGCGCAATTTTCCTTCGGCTGTGGTGAGATCCATTTGGCGTGCGCGCGCGATCAGATAGTCGAGATAGGGCGGCGCGGCTTCGAGAAGTTTGGTGTAAGCGGCAGCGCCTTGCGCGCGCAGAAAGGCGTCGGGATCTTTGCCGCCGGGCAATTGCAGCACGCGCACTTCAAAACCTTGTTCGAGCAAAAGCGTGAGCGAGCGCTCGGTGGCGGCTTGACCGGCGGAATCGGGATCGTAGTTGACGACGACGCGATGCGTGAAGCGGCCGAGCAGACGCGCCTGCGGTTCGGTGAGGCTGGTGCCGCAACTGGCCATGACATTCGCGATTCCGGCGCGCGCGACGGCGATGGTGTCCATATAACCTTCGACCAGGATGGCGAAATCGCGCTGGCGAAGTCCTTCTTTGGCGCGATCGAGATGATAGAGCACGGCGCTTTTCGAGTAGATCGGCGTTTCGGGGGAATTCAGATATTTCGGCGGGTCGTCGCCAAGAGCGCGGCCGCCGAAGGCGATCACTTTTCCCGATTCGTTGGCGATCGGGAAAATAATGCGGCGGCGAAAGCGGTCGTAGAGGCGGCCGGAGGAATCGCCGCTCGCGAGACCGGAAAGCGAGAGTAATTTTTCGGGATACTTCGCGCGAAGGACGCGCAGCAGCGCGTCGCCGCCGGAGGGCGCATAGCCCAGGCCGAAGCGCGCGATGGCCTGAGCGTCCAGGCCGCGATCTTCGAGATAGGCGCGCGCGGCTTTGCCTTCGAGCGTAGTTTCGAGTTGGCGCGAGAAAAACGTTTGTGCTTCGCGATGGATTTCGACGAGCGCGGTGCGCTGCTGATTTTCCTGCCGCTCTTCGGGACTGCGCTCGCGCGGCCGCGGCACGGCGATGCCGCATTTTTCCGCTACCGTGCGCACCGCATCCGGGAAGCCGCATTTTTCCATCTCCATCACGAACTGAAAAACGTCGCCGCCCACGCCGCAGCCGAAGCAATGGTAGATCTGCTTCACGGGATGCACCGCGAACGAAGGCGTTTTTTCGGAATGGAAGGGGCACAGGCTGGTGAAATTCTGGCCGGATTTTTTCAGGCGCACGTATTCGCCCACCACGCGGACGATGTCCGCTTGCTGCTTGATCTTGTCGGCGAATGAGCCTGCTTCAGCCATGGGACGATTCCAGTTTAGCCCGCTTTCAATTTTTCAGCTCAACGACCGTGATGGCGTCTCCCCCGCGCTCCGCCGCCTCGGCGGAGATGCGTTCGACCAACGGATGCGTGGAGAGGAAGTCGGCGAGGCCGCGGCGCAGGGCCCCAGTGCCGTGACCATGGATCAGGCGCACGCGCGGCTTGCCGGCGATTGTGGCTTGATCGATGAATTTGTCCACGCGGCGCGTGGCTTCGTCGACGGTGCAACCGATGAGATTGATTTCGTCGACGGGCGCGCCTTCGGCGTCCTCGTCTTCCGGTTCCAGTTTCGCGCGCACCGTCACTCCGGTGCGGCCCTGCAACCGCGACGGCGCGGGCGCTGCGGCGGGAAGGATCGCGACGATGTCGTCGAGCGCGATTTTCATTCGCAGCGAGCCGGCTTCGACTTCGGCGCTGGAATTATCGACGCGGCTCAGCGTGGCCGGAGCGGGCCAGCCGCGCACGCGGACGCGCGCGCCGGGGACAAGTTGCTCGGCGCGGGGCGGGGCGTTCGCGTCTTGCGGCGCGCCGGTGCCGAGATCGGCTTGCGAAGCGGACAGTTGCTGGACCACGGCGGCGTCGGCGGCCGCTTTTGCGTCAGCGTGCAGTCCCGAAAGTTTTTTGCGCGTTTGCTTTTCGATCTGAGCGCGCAGCTCGCGATCTTTTACGCCTTCGATGGCTTGCGCGATTTGCTGCTCGTGCAGTTTCATGGTCTCGGCGAATTCGCGTTCGAGTTCGGAGATGCGGTGGCGCTGGCGCTCGATCCATTCGGTGCGAAGTTGCCGGCGCTCGGCGTCGAGTTCGCGAGCCTGGAGAGCGGCGTCGCGCTGCGCTTGCTCGAGATCGTCGCGCACGCGATGCAAGTAGGCGATCAGTTGCGCGGCTTCGCGCGCGGCGGGCTCGAGCAATGCGCGGGCGCGCTCGATTACTTCGTGCGGCAGGCCGAGGCGCTCGGCGATGTCAATGCCGCTTGAACCGCCGGGGACGCCGACGCGCAGGCGATATGTAGGGCGCAGCGCGACCGCATCAAATTCCACCGACGCGTTCAGCACGCCGGGCGTAGCGGCGGCGTAGGATTTCAGGCGATCGTGGTGCGTGGTTGCGAGAGTGAGAGCGCCGCGGGCGCGAAAGGCATCCAGGAGAGCGACGGCGAGCGCCGCGCCTTCTTCGGGCGCCGTGCCGGTGCCCATTTCGTCGGCCAGCACGAGAGAAGCGGGCCCGGCGATTTCGAGCATGGCGCGAAGATTCAGCATGTGCGCGGAAAACGTGGAAAGATCGGCGGCGATGGATTGCTCGTCGCCGATGTCGGCAAGGATGCGATCGAAGATGGGAAGCTCAGCCGATTCGGCAGCCACGGGAATTGCGCATTGCGCCGCGAAGGCGGCCAGACCGACGGTTTTGAGCGCGACGGTTTTGCCGCCGGTGTTGGGGCCGCTGATGACGAGCACGGTCTCCGCTCCGCCGAGTTCGAGCGTGATCGGCACGGCCGCGCGGCCCTGGCGGCGAAGCGCGTCGTCGAGTACGGGATGGCGGGCGGCGCGCAGCGCGAGGCGGGCCGCGGCCGGGGGCGCTGCCGAAAAAATCGGGCGCGCGCAATCGAGGCGGCGACTGAATCGCGCGCGAGCGAAAATCGAATCGAATTCGGCGACAGCGGCGGCGGCCGCGCGCAATGGACCGAGCGCGGTCTGCACGCGCTCGGTGAGTTCGGCCAGCAGGCGCGCGATTTCCGCGGCTTCTTCTTCGGAGAGTTCGACGAGGCGATTGTTCAACTCGACGGTCTCGAAAGGTTCGACGAATAGAGTTTGGCCCGTGGCGCTCGACGCGTGCACCACGCCGGGAACGGCGCGACGTTCCGCGGCGCGCACGGGGAGAACGAAGCGATCGTTGCGGCGCGTGACGTAATCTTCGCCGGGCGGCAAACCGCGCTCGCGCAAGATGCGCTCGAGCGCTTTTTCGATGGAGGCGCGCGTGCGGCCGAGCGCGGTGCGGGCGCGCTTCAGAGCGGGCGAAGCGTCGTCGGCGATCGCGCCGTCGGGCAGAATCACGCGGCGGATTTCGCGAGCGAGTGCGCGCGAATCGGCCAGCGCCGCGGCGCGCGCGGCCAGCAGCGGAAATTCCGGCACATCGCCGCGAAAAGTTTGGCGCAGCGATTCAGTTGTCTCCACGAGCGAAGCGGCGTCGAGCAATTCGAGCGGTGTGAGGATTTCGCCGACGGCTTCGGCCTTCGCGAGCCACGATTCGGGATCGGGCAAAGCGCCGAAGCCGAGATCGCTGCCGGTGCGCAGATAGGAGACGGCTTCGGCGATCAGATCGAATTGGGATTCGAGATGAGCGCGATCGGTTGAGAACTTGAGGGCGTCGACGGCACGGCGTCCGAGCGCGCAGGTGGTCTCGCCGCGCACGAGGTCGCGCAGGCGATCGAGTTCGAGGACGTCTTGTGCCGTGCGAGACATGGAAGTTTCAGAAGAGCGCGAGCGAGGGCGCGCTTCAACTAGCGCTGATTCTCCTTCGGAGTGTTTTTCGGCGCGGCGGTCTTCGCGCGGGGCGACACACTTGGCGAAGGTTTGATTTCTTCGACCATGGCGACCGCGATCGAGTCGAGCACGGCCTCGGCGTCGTGTCCGGGCATGGCGTGATCGTCGCTCAAGAAAGAAAAAACCAGATGCGCGCCGCCGACCGATGTGGCGTAACCCGAAAGCGCATTGACGTGCTCGAGCGTGCCGGTCTTGGCTTGGATGCGGCCGTCAGCGGACGTGGCCTTCATGCGATTGCTCAACGTTCCGTCTTCGCCCGCGACGGGCAGCGTCGAGCGGAATAGATCGCCCCAGGATTGTTTTGACGCGTATTCGAGAAGCGCGACGACGGCGCGCGGCGTCACCAGATCCTCGCGCGAAAGGCCCGAGCCGTCGGTGAGCAGTGCGCCGCCTGCGGGCAGACCGGCGGCGTCGCGCCACGATTCGGCGAAGGGCAGTGCGTCTTCCATCGACGTCGCGCCGGTTGTTTCTCGCGCCGCCACGCGGAGGAGCAATTCGGCGTGCAGATTTTCGCTGATCTTATTCACGAGGCGCACGTCTTCGGCGAGCGGCAACGAAACGTGTTCGGCCAGCACGGTGGACGGAGCGGCAGTAGCGGTTACCTCGGGCGCGGCGCTTGGCGCGGCCGGAGCGCTCGCTGCATTAGGCGCGGCTTGCGGGGCTTGTGCGTCCGGCGCTTGCGCATCGGGAGGAATCGGTGCGCTTGGTGCATTTGCCGCGTCGGGCGCACCGGGCGCGGGCGGCGGCGTGCCGAAGTCGCGCGCGGGCAGCGTTTCGGCGGGAGGTTCGGCATGCTGCGCACGCGGCTGACCGAAAATTTTCACGCCGCGCGTTTCGAGCAATTGCGTGAGCAGCGCCGCGGCGTATTCCGCGGGCTCTTCGATCGCGATGGTCAGCGCGCGGGGCGCGGCGCCGATGGGGATTGAGCCCGAGAGATGAATCGTTCGCGAGCCGGGCTCGCGCGTGACGCGCAACTTTACGGGCGAGCCGTGCGCGCCAGTCGAGATCTGGTTGTCGATGGTGTAAAAGCCGGCCCAAGGCTCGGCGTCGAACGAAGCGGCGTCGCCCTCGCGCGCGGCAGGACGCAATTCGAGAGCGAGAGTATTGTCGTTGACGGCGATGGCGTCGACCGCGGCGCCGGAATTCCACTGAATATCGTCGACAGTCCAGCCAGCGGGAAAGCGCTGATAGGAAAAATAAGTGTCGTCGGCGACCACGTCTCCGGAAATCTGGCGCACGCCGCGCGCCACGACCTGATCGGCTAGATCGGCCAAGACTTTTTCCGGCGGACCGTCGCGCTCAACTTCCTTGTCGAAAGGAAACTTGCGATTCGAGAGATTGGGATCGCCGCGTCCCATGAGAACCAGGTCGCCGGCGAGGCGGCCCTCGGGCGAAAGCGCGCCGCGCGTTTCGATCGTGGTGCGGATGCGGAATTCGGGGCCGAGCGTTGCGAGCGCCAGCGCGGTGGTGAAGAGCTTGGTGTTCGACGCGGGCGCGAAATATCGATCGGCGCCCGATTCGTAGAGCACAGCCCCGGTGTCGGCGTCGGCGACGAGCAAGCCCCACGATCCGGTGTCGGCGCCACGCGCGGCGAGTTGCGCTTCGGCGCGCGCGGCGAATCGCTGGACGTCGGCGCGCGCGGCGGCGCGGCCGGCGCCTGCCGCAGCAGGCGTGGTGTGCTCGGGGTGACCGTGCGGCGGGCGGGACTGCGCGGCAACGCCGAACGCCGCTGCCAACATCATAAGGAGTGCGCCGCCAATCGGCCGTTTCGCGCGGCCGAAAGTACGCGGCGGCATTTTGAAATTTGCGGAGTCCAACATATCGACAGCGCGATTATATGCCAACGCCATGGCAGCCGCCGATTGGCGCGGGCGCGCGGGCGCCGCGGCGCGTTGCAAGGAGTTGTGTGAAGACCTATCATGAAGTCCTGCCGCGCAGAGGATCGGTCCAAAGGAGAATTCCGCATGAAGAAATTATTTTCGATCGTGATTTCGCTGGGCCTTCTGGGCGCGCCGCTTGCCAGTTACGCGCGACCGGACGACGATACCAAGAGCTCCGACCGCCTGAGGATGTGCGGCGAAGTGATGAGCGACGTCATCACCATGCCGGATAGCATCCCGCAGAAAATCCTCGACAAGGCCGTTTGTATCGCCGTGATTCCCTCGGTGATCAAGGCTGCCTTCATGGGCGGAGGCCTCTATGGTCGTGGAGCTATGACCTGCCGGTCCGGCGAAAATTTCACCGGGCCGTGGAGCGCGCCGACGATGATGCGCGTTGAAGGCGGCAGCTTCGGCGCGCAAATCGGCGTGCAGGCGACAGACTTGGTGCTCCTGATCATGCCCGGGTCAGGCGCCGAATCGATTCTCACCAGCAAGGTGAAGATTGGCGCGGATGCTTCCGCGGCTGCGGGTCCCGTGGGCCGCAATGCCGAAGCCGATAGCGACGCGTATATGCGCGCTGAGATTCTTTCTTACTCGCGCGCGCGTGGCTTGTTCGCGGGCGTGGCCCTAGTGGGCTCGACGCTGCGTCAGGACGAAGACGCCAACGAAGAAATCTACGGCAAGAAACTCTCCGCCATTCACATCGTACGCGCCGGAGACATTGCGCCCACGCCGGAGGCGCATCAACTGCTTGAGGTGCTCAATAAGTACGCGCCGTCACCGGTACCTGCGCCACTGGCAGCTCCGCCGGCGCAGGCGACGCCACCGCCGTCCAATTAAGGTCGCCGTCCGAACCGCGGCGCGATTGGTTTCGAGGCCCGGGCAGGAGTAAGGCCCGGGCCTCGGTTCGTCTCCGCTCGCCGATCGGCGGCGCGTGGCGCTGCTTCGCTCGCGCATTGCTCGCCAATTGCACAAATTGGTCAGGGAGCCCGCTCATGGCCGCATCCGATCCGTGTCCGATTTGCAAGAAGCGGCGCCGCGAGAGATTTTGTCCCGCGAAGGGAGAAAAGATCTGCGCGGTTTGCTGCGGCCGGGAGCGCGAAGTCACGCTCGACTGCCCGTCCGATTGTACTTATCTGATCACGGCGCACCGTCGCGAAGACGAGCACCGCGCTCCGCTCACTGAAGCCGACGCGCCGTTCCCGGACGTCGCGATTTCCGCGGATTTGATCGAGAACCAGCGCCCGCTGCTGTCGGTTTTTGTGGGCGCGCTGCTCGGGGCGGCGGACGAGCATCGCGAATTGGTGGACGCGGATGCGCTGGCCGCGCTTGCGGCGCTGGCTGAAACCTACCGAACGCTCGGCGCGGGCTTGTACTACGAGAAGCCGCCCGTGGCGCCGATCGCGCAAGCCCTATACGGCACGCTGATGAAATTTCTCGAAGAGTGGAAGCAGCCGGAGCGTCGCGCCGGAGCGCCGGCGTCGAGAGATACCGACATTTTCAAACTGCTGGTGTTCCTCACGCGCGTGGGCCGCAGCCGGTCAAACGGCAGACCGAAGACGCGGGGCTACCTCGAATTTCTTCGCGCGCAATTCCCTCGCGCCGCGCCGGCGCGGGCCGAAACTTCGCGCATTATTCTCCCGTAAGCGCACCGAGCGAATCTTCGGCGGGAATTTCAAAGCGCCGCGACGCGTTAGAAAAGCCTCCGCTCCGCCGGAGCGCGTTCGGCGCGGTCGGGGCGCGAGACGAATCCATATTTTCGCCGAATCGCGGCGACTCGCGCCGAAAGTTGCGTGCGATATTCTTCCGGCGCGTAGGCATTGTGCGCGTACCACGCGCGATAGCGGCGCGCGAGTTTGGGCCAGCGCTTTTCGAGAAACGGGAAGAACTGTTTCTGCGCGGACGGCATCAGAAAAACGGCGTTCGCCGCAAACCATTGCGCGCCGGCTTCGGCTGCGGCGCGCGCCAGCGCATCGAGATCGCCTTCTCGGTCGGTCAATCCGGGCAGCACCGGCATCGCCAGCACTCCCGCGGACAATCCCGCATCGCGAAGTTTGCGCACGGCGGCCAATCGCAAATCGGGGCGCGGCGCGCGCGGCTCGAGCAAACGCGCAAGTCGCGGCCGCAGCGTCGTGATGCTCAGATTGATCGAGATCGATGAGCGCGCGGCGATCTCACGCAGCAGATCGATATCCGTTGTGACGCGATCGGATTTCGTGGTGATCGAAACGCTCAAGCCCTCGCGCCGCGCCATGCGCTCCAGAATCGCGCGCGTGTTGTGGAACTCACCCTCGGCCGGCTGATAGGGATCGGTGGCGCTGCCGATGCAGATGTGCTCGCCGGAGACGTCCTCTTCGGCCAGATCGCGCCCGGCCAGCCAACCCGCGTGTTCCTTGACGTAAATCTTGCGCTCGAAATCGGCGCTGTCCAGCTCCATATATTCGTGCGTGTACCGCGCATAGCAGTAAACGCAGCCGAATTCGCATCCGCGATACGGATTCACGGTCCAGCCGAAGGGCACGCGCTCGGAATCGCAGCGATTCAAAATCGATTTCACGGGCAACAGAAAATATTCCGTGCCGCGCTTGGCGGCACTCAAAGGGGAGGAAGCGGCGAGGCGGGCAATGCCGGCGTTTGGAGCCGGCAATTCGAGTGTTCCGCTGGAATCGCGGTTGGCCTGACTGTCTGTGTCCCCGTGGCTGGGGACGATGGGGAATAAGGAGGGAGTGGGTTGGCCCGCACCACGCCGGAAAGCCCGAGGGCTTGCCTGCGTCGTGTGAGCCGTGGGAGCAGTGGCCATAACCAACCTCGCCGTGGGACCATTATTCGCTTTTCTTTCGTCTTGTCAAGTAGTTTTCGCTTTTTATTCTCCGTAAGATAAGCCGCACTCTCTCCGCGACCGGGCCCCGCTGTCGCCCACCGCCCTGATAAGCGCTGCTGCATACTGTTGACCCACCCCATTGACCTATAGGCCCCGGCCCGGCACAGACGTCCGCAAGCCCTTGCCTTGTGAGCGCTATACTCGACGTTCGCTTGCAGAAAGGCCCTTCATGCCCAGCGTCGGCATCCTGATCGTTGACGATGATCGCTCGAGCCAGGCCTCCTTGCGCGAGCTGCTTGGCGCGGAAGGTTGGCGCGTGGGAATTGTTCCGGTTGCCAGCCAGGCGCTGCCCGAGCTTGCGGGAGGCGATTGGTCCCTGGTGATTGCTAACGTTTCTTTGACCGGCCTCGAAGGGCCTCTGTTCACGACGCTCAAGGAGCTGGCGCAGGCCGCGCCCCTGGAAAACGGGCACAAGCGCGCCCGCGTGCTGTTTCTGGTGCCGGAGCTGGCCGGCGCAGTCGCTCAGCCCGTGCTGGAGCGCGAGCACGTGCCGTACGCGCTCAAGCCTTTTCACCTTCACGATTTTCTCGAGAAAGTCAGCGACCTGCTTCTCGAAACCTCGTCTATCGAAGCCCCCATTCGCAACGTGCGTCCCGATTTCGAGAGGTTCGGCGCGGCGCGCACACTGGGGCGCGTCGAGCGCGAGAAGGCCGGCTCTCGCAACGCGCCCCGCGCCACGAACATGTTTGCGAAGCGCGAAGATTATCAAATGACCGAGGAAGAAATGATCGAGTACGAAAAGCAGGAAGCGGCGGAATCGCAGCGCAGGAAGAAAAAGAAGGATCCGAACTCGCGTCTCGGATGAGACTGTCTGCGCGCTCCGGCGCCTTTGCCTTGAATTCCCGCCATGCTGTTGCCATCAAGCTCCAAGCGTTCGATGTTGCTTCTGATGCTTAAGCTTTGCGGTCTCCGTGCGCATTATCTCGGTGGTTTCGCGGAAGAACTTCGCAATCGCGGTCAACTCCGCCGAATTGTAGTGGCTTGCTGCTCCAGCCATCGCGCGTCCCAATGACTGAAAGATCGGCGCAATTCGTTCCTTGATCTCGCGCATGTGCCGCGGTTGCACGATCACGCTGCGCCGATCGCTGGGATGTGGCTCACGCCGCGCGTAGCCGGCGTGCTCCAGGCGATCGACCACACCGGTGATGGCGCCGGTGGTAAATCCGGATAATTCGGCCAGACGGCTTGCCGTCAAAGGCCCGTGCTGATCCAAGAGCCCGAGACACTTCCACTCCGCCGCGCTGATTCCCAGGTGGGAAGCAATCGCTTCGTGGAAAAAAACCACGGCATTGCTGAGTTCCCGGCCCATCAGCTCCTGATGAGGCGGGGACGAGGCCGGGGTTGCCGAGCGCGATTTCTTGTTTGGCATATATCTATCTTAGATGTAAGATACTTTGCAGCAAGATTATTCTACCAGAAAGCCGAGCCATGCCAAATCGCGAACACTCCTCACTCATAGCCGTTCCGGGGCGAGAAACATCCCGGTGGCGGCGCATCGGTCCGATCGTCGCCCTGTTGTTGCTCGCGCCGGTTATCGCCGAAGTGCTCTTTGGATCCACTCGCCTTAGTGTGATCTTGGTTCTGATCCCCGAGATCCTCACGTGGGGCTGCGGCGCTTTGCTGATCCGCGAGTGCGTGCGGCGATGGCGCAAGGGCTGGCAAAGCATGTTGCTGTTAGGACTGGCCCTGGCCGTGGCCGAGGAGTGGGTGATCCAGCAGACCTCCATTTCGCCACTGGTCAGCCTCGGCCAACACGGATACGGCCGTGTCTGGGGTGTGAACTGGGTCTATTTCTTGTGGGCGCTAGGTTATGAAAGCGTTTGGGTTGTCCTGGTTCCCGTGCAACTCGTCGAATTGATTTTCCAAGACAGGCGCGAGGAGTTATGGTTGCGCGCGCGTGGTCTCGTTTTCGTGAGCATGGCTTTCTTACTGGGCGCCTGCATGGCGTGGTACGGATGGACTCAGCGGGCTCGCGTCAAGATTTTCCACATGCAGCCTTACAGTCCTTCGGCTCTCTGCCTGCTCATCGGACTTGGCTCGATCCTGCTGCTCATCCTTGCCGCATACGCGTTGCCCTCAGGGCGTCCGCAAGGCGGCGATTCCGCTTCGCGCTCCGCACCGCCTCCGTGGGCAGTGGGAGCAGCCATCTTCGCGCTCGGCGCGGCGTGGGCCGTGTTCGTCGAGCTCGGATGGGGCGTTGGTTCACTTCCCGGTGCGCCGGTTGGATTCGTTCTGGCAAGTGGAATTGCATGGGTTGCTCTTACTTTTTTCCTTGTGCGGCGATGGACCTTCAGCGTTGACTGGAACGACGCGCACCGTTTTGCGCTGGTGTTCGGCGCAGTGGTCGCCTGCGTGCTCGGAGGGTTTGTCGATTACAAAATCGGCGGAGCATTGCGCATCGATTGGATCGGCAAGTTCGTGTTCAATGCGGCCGCGGTAGCGTGGCTCGTCTGGTTCCGGCGCAACGTAGCGCGACGCACGTGACATAGCCGGTTCTATCTGTCGCTGTGGCGTTTTCCCATACCCTTATCGCGCAATGTCCCACAATCCGAAAACCGACTTATGATGTAGGCGTGCCAACACTGCTCGATCTGCGACGTCTGACGGTGGAATTGCCGACGCCGGGCGGTTGGGTGCGTCCGGTGAACGACGTAAGTCTTGCGCTCGTCGCCGGAGAGACGCTGGGCCTGGTGGGCGAATCCGGCAGCGGGAAGACCATGTTGTCGCTCGCGCTGATGGGTCTTCTGCCGCGCGGCGCGCGCGTGATGGGACAAGCGTGGTTGGCGGGAAGCAACGGCGATCTCGATGGACGGCGCGAATTGCTAGCGCTCGACTCGGCCGGGCGCGCCGAGCTGCGAGGCCGATCGCTGGCCATGATTTTTCAGGAGCCGATGACCTCGCTCAATCCCGTGATGCGCGTCGGCGCGCAGGTGGCGGAGGCCGTGCGCGTGGGCGGCGGAGCAGCATGTCCGCGGCCAGAAGTGGAGCGGCGCGTTCTCGAAGCGTTCGAGCGCGCGCGCATTCCCGATCCCGAAATGCGCGCACGGCAATTTCCCCATCAGCTCTCGGGCGGATTGCGGCAGCGCGTGATGATCGCCATGGCCGTGGCCAGCGGGCCGCGCCTGCTGATTGCCGACGAGCCGACCACCGCGCTCGACGTTACGGTGCAGGAGCAAATCCTTGAATTACTGGCTACGCTGCGGACGGAACTGGGTCTCACGTTGCTGTTCATAACGCACGATCTTGCCGTGGTCGCGCGAGTGGCGCAGCGCATCGCCGTGCTCTACGCTGGCCGCGTGGTTGAGGTGGGGCCAGTGGATGAAATTCTGGCGCGGCCGCGTCATCCTTATACTGAAGGGCTGCTGCGCGCCTCGCCGAGATTGAAACGCGAGCGGCTTGAGCCGATTCCCGGCGCCGTACCGCGTCTTGACGCGTTGCCGGCGGGCTGCGCGTTTGCGCCGCGCTGTCCGTACGTTCGCGCGGAGTGCGAGCAAGCGGTGCCGCAGCTTCGGCGCGCCGGACCTGATCATTTTGCGCGTTGCATCCTTGTGGAGGAGGCCGCTTCGTGACGCGACACGAAAAAGAGCATCTCGAACTGATCCGCGAGCGCTTCACGCGCACCGCCGAAGAGTTCTCAAAATTCGTGGAGGCGCGCCGCGCGGGCGAAGGCGAGCGGCTCACGCGCATGCTCCTGGCAGGATGGGTGGCGGCCGAAGAAGCGTTCGCGCTCGATGTGGCTTGCGGACCGGGCACGTTCACGCTCCCTCTCGCGGCGCGCACGCGGAAAACCTGGGGCCTTGATTTCACCGCCGCGATGCTCGAGCAAGCGCGCGCGGGCGCCAAGCGCGCGGGACGGCGGAACACGGCATTCCTGCATGGCAGTGTTTACGCCCTGCCGTTTCGCGACGCGGCGCTGGACGCCGTGATCTGCGGTTACTGCTTCCACCATTTTCAGCAGCCCGATCGCGCCCTGGCCGAGATGTTGCGCGTGACCAAGCCCGGTGGCCGCGTGGGATTGGCGGACCTTGTTGTTCCACTGGGCGGCGACGCCAAGCGCCACGACGCGATCGAGCGAGCGCGCGATCCCTCGCACGCCTCCACGCTGACTGCCATCAAATTGCGCGGTCTGTTCGCCACAACCGGATTGCGTGTGATCGCCGAAGAGCGCTGCGAGAACGTGCGCGCTTTCGAGGAATGGATGCGCGTGGGCGGCCACGAAAAAGAAAGCAACGTTTACGGCGAAGTGGAAGCATTGATGGAAGCGACGTTGGCCGGCGATGCCGCAGGTTTTCGTCCGCGGCGCAACGAATCGGGCGGGCTCGAATTCGTGCAGACCACGCTGTTCCTGATCGCGGAGAAGCCGCGGTGAGCGCCGCGCCCGGCGCTCCGTTGCTTCAGGCGCGCGATCTGCGCAAAACGTTCGTCGCGCCCGCCGGCGGATTTTCTCGCGCTGCGCGGCGAATCGTCGCGGTTGACGGCGTCAGCCTGGAGCTCGCTGCCGGCGAAACCCTCGCGATTGTCGGCGAATCCGGCAGCGGGAAAACCACACTCGCGCGATTGCTCATGCGCCTCGAAGAGCCGGACGCCGGCGCGATCCAGTTCGATGGCGAAGATTTCCTCGCCGCGCGCGGCACTCGCCTGCGCGCGCTGCGCCGCGAGATGCAAATGGTTTTTCAGGATCCGTACGCGTCGCTCGATCCGCGGCTTTCGGTCGAAGCGCAGGTCGGCGAACCTCTCGCGATTCATCAGGCGCAATTGGGCCGCGCCGCGCGCCGCGCGCGCGTTGTTGAAGCGCTCGAAGCCGTGGGCCTGGGCGCCGAAGCGCTCGCGCGCTACCCGCACGAATTTTCCGGCGGACAGCGGCAGCGCATCGGAATTGCGCGCGCGCTGGTGCTGCGGCCGAAACTCGTGGTGGCTGACGAGCCGGTCTCGGCGCTGGACGTTTCCGTCGGCGCGCAGATTCTGGCGTTGCTCGCGCAATTGCAGCGCACTTACGCGCTCACTTATCTGATCGTGTCCCACAGCCTGCCGGTTGTTGCGCAGCTTGCGGCGCGCATCGCCGTGATGCAAGGCGGCCGCGTTGTGGAAACGGGCTCTGCCGAGCAGATTCTCGAGCACCCGGCTCATCCTTATACTCAGGCGCTCGTCGCCGCCGTGCCCGCGCTTCCGTCCTGAACTGTGCGGCAAGCAAGACCATCCGGTGCGGCGCGAGAAAAAGCGAAACTTATTGGCAACGCCTCTCGATAGGGGCTAGAATCCCCGCCGACTCGCCATACGGAGGAGTCCTCCCATGTCCAGCCCCACCAGCATTCCCGTGCCAGAAGCCCCGGCGGAGATCGGCTCGATCGGACGTCTCGTCGGCGCGATCGTCAATCCCAAGCCGACGTTTGAGTCTATTGTCCGCCGGCCCGATTGGATTCTTCCCATCATTCTCGGATGCCTGATTTTCATGGCGGTCGTTGCCGCGTTTACCTATCGCGGTGGTTGGCCGAGTTTTTTTGAAAAGCAGGCCGCGAACAACTCGCGCATGGAGCAGATGACCCCGGAGGCCCGCGAGTCGTTGATCGAAAAGCAGGAAAAAATTGCGCCGGCATTTGGTTACATCGAGGGCGCAGTCTTGCCTTTTCTGAGCGTGCTCGTAGTTTCCGGCGTGCTCCTCGGCGCCTTCACGATGACGGGCGGAACCAAGACCACTTTCAAGACGTCGCTGGGAATCGCCGCCTATGCGGGTTTGCCGTGGGTGATCAACGGACTGCTTGGCGTCTTAGTTATATTTTTGAAGGATCCTGCCTCGGTAGATTTGCAAAACCTGGTAGCCTCGAATCCGGGCGCGTTCCTCGCGAGCGATGCACCGAAATGGCTCGCCGCGCTACTCACTTCCATTGATATCTTTGCAATCTGGAACATCGCTTTGATCGGGCTGGGATTCAGCGTGATCAACCCGAAAAAACTTTCTTTTGGCAAGGCCTTCGGCACGGTCCTCGTGCTTTGGATGTTTTACGTCGCGGTGAAAGTGGGCGCGATCGCGTTGCTCACTTAAATTTCTTTCGCCGGCGATGCGCACGATCCTGCGCGGCCCGCGATTTTGCGAACAAGTTCCTTCGACTCCGCGCTCCGCTTAGAGCCTGCCGGCACTCTGATAAACTCCATTGCATGGAATTTCGCTTCGAGGTGTTGAAGACCGATCCCAGCGGCGCGCGCCTCGGCCGGCTGACCACGCCGCACGGCACGATTGACACGCCGGCGTTCATGCCCGTCGGCACCGCGGCGACGGTGAAGGGCCTGACGCAGCAGACGCTCGAAGAACTGGGCGTGGGCATCCTGCTGGCCAACACCTATCATCTTTATCTGCGTCCCGGTCACGAGCTGATTGCGCGCATGGGCGGGCTGCACCGTTTCATGTCCTGGCCGGGCGCGATCCTCACCGATTCCGGCGGCTATCAAGTCTTCAGCCTCGCGAAACTCCGCAAGGTCTCGGACGAAGGCGTGCGCTTCCGCTCGCATCTCGATGGCTCCGAACACATGCTCACGCCCGAGAAGTCGATCGAAGTGCAGCAGGCGCTCGGTTCCGATATCGCCATGGTGCTCGACGAATGCATCGAATATCCCGCCGATCGCGCCCGCGCCGAACAAGCTCTGGCGCGCACGACGGAATGGGCGCGGCGCTGTCGCGATTACGCGCGCGCGCACGCAAGCCCGACGAATCCCGGCCAGCAGCTTTTCGGCATCGTGCAAGGCGGAACGTTCGCCGATCTGCGCCGCGCGAGCGCGCGCCAGCTTGTCGACCTAGATTTTCCCGGATACGCCGTCGGCGGCCTCGCGGTTGGCGAGCCGCAAGAGATGAGCCGCGAAATGACCGCCGAAGCCACCGCGCTGCTTCCGCCGGAGCGGCCGCGCTATCTGATGGGCGTCGGTTTGCCCGAGCAGCTTCCGGATTTCGTGCGCTGCGGCGTGGATATGATGGATTGCGTTCTGCCCACACGCAACGCGCGCAACGGTTGCTTGTTCACGAGCGGCGGGCGCCTCGCGATTCGCAACGCCTGCTTCGCCGACGATGCACGCCCATTGGACGAAGCCTGCGCGTGCGCAGTTTGCGCGCGTTATTCGCGCGCGTATTTGCGACATCTGTACATGTCGGGAGAAATGCTCGGTCCGATTTTGGGCAGCCACCACAACGTCCACTTTTTTCTTGACATCATGAGTCAAATCCGCAACGCTATCGCGTTTGGGAACCTCTCAGGATTCTCCTCTGAGCTTCAGACCCGACTCGGAGCGGGCCATTCCTGAATCGAGCGGCATCCGGCGCACTGGCCGGATGGCCCGCACAGACTCCCGGTACGTAAGGACGCGCGAATTTCACAAGGCATTTCTATGACCTCGCAAATGGCAATAGCGATTCCGACGGCGCACCACTGGCTCCTTCCCGCGGGCCAATCGGCCAGCGGCTTGATTGCGTTTGCTCCGCTGCTCGTGATCATGGTTATTTTTTATGTCCTTTTGATTCTCCCCGCACAACGCCGCCAGAAGAAAACCCAGCAAATGTTGAGCGCCCTCAAGAACGGCGATAAGGTCGTCACCAATGGCGGCCTCTACGGAACGATCGTGGGCCTCGAAGACGACGCGATTCAACTTCGCATCGCCGACAATGTGAAGGTTAAGGTCGCGCGGTCGGCCATCGCCGGCGTGCAACCGGGGGAAGAGAAAAAAGAGGAGTGATCGGCCCCGGACGTTCGGTCGCGAGGCATCCCAGCCACCCATGACTTCGAACCTCAGATGGAAGGCCCTGTTCATCCTGCTCGTGATGCTGGCGTGTATTTTCGGCCTGATTGGCATTCCGAATTCGCCAACTTCGTGGACGGCCATCAAGGAGAATTTCGCGCAGCGCATCAAACTCGGGCTTGATCTGCAGGGCGGCACGCATTTGATCCTGCAAGTGCAGGTGCAGGAAGCCGTGAGTCTTACCACCGATCAGATTCTCGATCACCTCACCACGCAACTCCGCGAAAAATCGATTCACACCGATCAGCCTGTCAAGCAAAGCGACACGCAAATCCTGGTCCACAATGTTTCGCCCGATCAATCGAGCCCTTTCCGCGACCTCGTCACCGAAAATTTTCCCGATTGGGATGTCGCGCCCGCCCCCGGCGAATCGAACGGCTATCTTCTGACAATCAAGCCCTCCGCAATTGCCGCCATCGACGAACAGACCATGACGCAGTCGGTCGAGACCATCGGACGCCGCATTGATCAGCTCGGCTTGACCGAACCCGTCGTGGAAGCCTACGGCCGCGGCGAAAATGAGATTCTCGTCGAACTGCCCGGTGAGAGCGATCCGACGCGTGCCAAGGCCGTCATCCAGGCGGGCGGGCAACTCGAGCTCCGCCGCGTCGAAGATCCGAATCCCTATCCGTCCGAAGTGGAAGCGCTCGCCGCGCATGGTGGCGTGCTGCCGCCTGGAACCGAACTCGTTCCGGGTAGTTCGGGCAGTACGGATGCGGAGCAGGCCGGACAAGTCTGGTACTTGCTCGATCGCGACTCAATTATCACCGGACGCGACATTCGTAACGCCACGGCCGTGCCGAGCACTGACAATCCCGGATATTACGAAGTCTCCTTCACGCTTTCCACGGACGCTGCCCGGCGGTTTGGACCGTTCACCGAGGCCAACATTGGCCGGCCCATGGCTATCGTGCTCGATCACAAGGTTCAGTCCGCGCCGGTGATCGATGGTCGCATTGACGATTCCGGCGTGATCAGAGGCCAGTTCGGCGAGCAATCCGCCAACGATTTGGCGTTGGTGCTGCGCGCCGGAGCACTGCCGGCCTCGATTGTGTATCTGGACGAGAGCACTGTCGGCCCCTCCCTGGGCGCGGACTCGATTCGCCACGGCGTGCAGGCTTCGATCGTAAGCCTCCTGGTGGTGCTGGTATTCATGGTGGTCTATTACAGATTGTCCGGCGTCAACGCGGTCGTCGCGTTGTTGTTCAACCTTTTGATTCTGCTCGCGGCGCTTGCGTACTTCGGCGCTGTGCTCACGCTGCCCGGAATCGCCGGCGTGATTCTGACCATCGGCATGGGCGTCGATTCGAACGTCCTGATTTTCGAGCGCATCCGTGAAGAGCTGCGCGCGTCGAAGGCGCCGGTTTCGGCCGTGGATATCGGATTCAAGCGCGCCTTCCTGACGATCATCGATACCCACGTCACCACCATGGTTTCGGCGTTGTTCCTGGGAGTTTTCGGCTCCGGACCCGTGCGCGGTTTTGCCGTCACGCTCGTGGTTGGCTTGGCGGCCAATCTGTTTACGTCGGTTTACGTTTCGCGCGTGATTTTTGATTGGCACCTCGCGAAGATGCCCCGTAACGGGGAGTTGAGTATCTAAGGTTTTGCAGTGGGCCGCCCGCCGAAGGCAAGGCGACGCGGGAACTAAATCACCGTAATCGGTGTCTAATGGGATGCGACAGAAGATATGGAATTCTTTAAGCAGGTAGATCTCGACTGGATGGGCAAGACGAAGTACTTCGTCGCCCTTTCCTTGAGTCTGTTGATCATCGGCGGAGCCTCCTGGATTCACAAGGGAAGTCTCCAGTACGGTATCGATTTCAAAGGCGGAACGCTCGTTGACGTGCTCTTTGCCGGCGCGCCGCCGATCGACAAGATCCATCAGGGTTTGGCCCAACAGGGCCTGGGCGACAGCGAAATCGAGCCAATGCGGGAAACCTGGGCCACAAGTTCGAATGAGGTCGAGATTGGCCTCAATGAAGCAGGGGAAGGCCAGCAAGCTCTGGACTTCGGCAAGACCGCCGTTCTGAATGCCCTCCATGGTATATACGGCGCGGGCGAACCGGGAAAGAGCGATTTCAATGCCACGGGTCCAACGGAGCTGGCTGACTATTTGACGCGCAAAGATCCTCTGAATCTCGGAACGGCTGCCGGCGACAGATACACGCAATTGGCCAAACAATTGACCGATTATCGCGATCACGATCTGCACGGATTAGTCACCGACCTGGGACAACTTGCGAGCGCCGGCGCCACTCCCGCCGTCGTGTCCGCCCTGAACGATGGTTACTATCCAGGTGACTTTGCCGTCATTCACACCGAGATCGTTGGTCCCAAAGTGGGAGCCGAGCTCCGCAGGCAGGCGATCTTGGTTACCCTCTATGCTTTGGCGGGCATGTTGGTATATATTGCGTTCCGCTTCGAGTGGGTGTACGGTGCTGCGGCTGTTCTGGCGGTCTTTCACGACGTCTTGATCACGCTGGGGCTGTTTTCGCTTCTGCACTTTGAGATTTCGCTGACGGTCATTGCGGCTTTACTGACCCTGGTGGGTTATTCGATGAACGATACGATCGTGATCTTCGATCGTATCCGGGAAAATTTGCGGCTGATGCGGCGAGAGCCGTTCACGGCGATCGTGAATCGCTCCATCAATCAGACGCTCTCGCGAACCATCCTGACCAGTGGTCTTACGTTTCTCACCGTGCTCGTGCTGTTCCTGATGGGCGGGCAGGTGCTGCGCAGCTTTTCTTTCGCGCTGGTCGTCGGCATTTTGGTGGGCACATATTCGAGTTTTGGAATTGCCGCACCCCTGGTGGTGGCTTGGAACCACTGGAGGGACCAGGGAGTGGCGGTCGCCGGAACCGCAGCCGGTAACAAGGCCCGCAGGGCTTAGGCGTTGCAGGCGCCGAAGCCGTTCGGGAGGAGCGTGCGATATGTTTGACGATATGATCGAATCGACAGGCAACAGGGCCACCAGGAAGCCTTGGACCGTATTCGTGTCCTTGCTCTTCCAGGTGTTTCTCATCGGGATACTCGTCCTGATCCCTCTGATCTACACCCAGGCGCTTCCCAAGGAGTCGCTGGCGATGATGCTCACCGCGCCGCCTCCGCCCCCTCCTCCGCCCCCTCCTCCTCCCCCTGCCGCCGAGGTCAAAATTGTAAAGCCTATGGTGCGGTTGCTGCACAACGGCGAATTGACGGCGCCGCGCGCGATTCCTAAGCAGGTCACTATGGTTAAGGAACAGGAAATGCCGCCGGATGTTGCCATGGGCGGCGTGGCCGGCGGCGTGCCAGGCGGCGTCGAAGGCGGATCCGATGGCGGCGTAATGGGTGGCATCCTGGGTGATACCGGCCCGGCCGCGCCGCCTCCTCCCAAGCAGACACCTAAGTCCGTTCGCTTGGGCGGCAACGTCATGCAGGCGAAACTGGTCAGCGAGCCGATGCCCGTGTATCCTCCGCTGGCACGGCAGGCGCGCATCCAAGGCAACGTTGTGCTGCATGCGATCATCTCGAAGGAAGGGCGCGTCGAGCAGTTGTCCGTAATTTCGGGGCACCCTCTGCTGATTCAGGCGGCGCTTGATGCCGTCCGTCAGTGGCGCTATCAACCCACCGAGTTGAACGGCGATCCTGTCGAAGTAGACACGACCATCACCGTCACGTTTACGATGGGGAATTAGGGGACGCGGCAGTCGACGGCGCCGCGGCTTTGCGAATTTATCGATTTAGGGCGCGGCCGGATCTCTGTTTGGCTAGCCGCAGCCGATAGTCTTTGAAAGAAAAGGAGCAACGTCTATGCTTGCAAATGCAGCGGTAATGGCAATGAACACATGGGTCCTGCAGGCCGGCAATTGGGACTTGCGGAGCATGTGGGGCACCATGAGCGACCTCGCCAGGGTCGTCGTCTTCATCCTGTTCATCATGTCGGCCTGGTCGCTCGGCGTGATGATTGACCGCGTCTTGATGTACAGCGCGGCGCGCAAGCAGTCGCGCATCTTCGTGCAGCAAGTGGCGGGCGCGCTGCGAGAGGGCAAGCTCGACGAAGCCATCTCCATCGCCGAGCGCAACAAGAAGAGCCACATTGCCAAGGTTGTGGCCACGGGCCTTTCCGAATTCCAGACCGCCTCCGCGCAGGTGTCCGACGCCGAATTGATCGAAGCCGCAAAGCGCGGTCTCGAGCGCTCGGTGGCCATCGTGCACGCCGAAATGAAGCGCGGCCTCTCGGGTCTCGCGACCATCGGCTCCACGGCGCCCTTCGTCGGACTGTTCGGCACCGTGGTCGGCATCATCAACGCCTTCAAGGGCATCGAGAGCTCCAAAGCTTCCGGCCTCTCCGCCGTCGCCGGCGGTATTTCCGAAGCCCTGGTCACCACCGCGCTCGGCTTGCTGGTTGCCGTGCCCGCCGTCTGGGCGTACAACTATTTCGTGAACAAGGTCGAGGCTTTCGACGTCGAGATGGACAACTCCTCGATGGAGTTGGTCAACTACTTCATCACGCGTCGCGCCGGAAAGAAGTAGGCCCATGGCGTACAAACCCCAAGCCGGCGCGGTGATGGCCGCGCCGAACGTCGTGCCCATGGCCGACGTCATGCTCGTGCTGCTGATCATCTTTATGGTGATCACGCCCATGCTCACGCACGGCGAAGCAGTGAACATGGCCACCGTGCAGAACGCCACCGATATGCCCGATGCCGATAAGGACGACGCGATCATCGTCGCCGTCTCCCAGAGTGGCGATGTGTACCTCGGAACCGACAAGATCTCGCTCGGAGATCTCACCACCAAAGTTGAGGACAAGCTCTCGAGTCGGACCGATAAAACGGTTTTCGTGCGAAGCGATGCGCGCGCCCATTACGGCGACGTGGTTGCCGTCGTGGACGCCGTGCGCTCCGCCGGCGTGGATCATATCGGTCTTTTGACCTCGCGCTCGCAACCGCAGGAAGAGGCGCCACCACCGCCTCCATCGGATTAACGCACGAACATAGTTTGTTTCGGCGGATGCAATCCGCCAGGAGCTGAACTGCCATGGGAATGGAAGTAGGAGGAAAAAAGGGCGGGCCGATGGCTTCGATGAACATCGTGCCGCTGATCGATATTTTGCTGGTGCTGCTGATCATTTTCATGGTCATCACGCCGCTGAATGAGCACGGGCTGGACGCGCTCGTGCCCCAGCCCCCGCCGCCGAATCAGCAGGACCAACCGACTGCCAACACCACGATCGTGGTCTCGGTGCTGGCCGACGGAAAAGTCGAAATCAACCAGGATCCGCCCACCGATTGGGATGCGCTCGGTCCGCGTTTGACGGACATCTTCAAATTGCGCGCCGAAAAAGTGGCCTTCGTCAAAGCGGACGACTCTGTCCACTTTGCCGACGTCGCCCGGGCCATTGACATCATGAAAGCATCCGGCATCGACTCGGTAGGCTTGATTACGGCCAAGATCCTGGCTGGCCAGTAGTTGGTTGCGTTTGGATCGGCGCCGCCCCCGTCGGAAGCTGGGAGTGCTGCGCGGCGAAAATCGACGGAAATTCTAATGACCCGTCTCGGGGAGATGCACAAAACCTTCGCACGAATGGAACCTCGAACTATGACTCCAGTCGCAAGCCGTGTGTGCTCTCGAAAGAATATGTCTGCCGCCTGGCTGATGCTGGCCGCCGCGGCGGCTCTGGTTGGCGCGGGAGGTTGCGACAAACTGAAAGCGCGCGACCTCTTGAACAAAGGCGTCGCAGCCTACCGCAACCAGCAATACGATCAGGCCGTCGAGGATTTCAAGGAAGCCAAGGACCTCGATCCCAGCCTGCTCAACGCCAGGCTTTATCTCGCTACGGCCTACGCCACTCAGTACATTCCAGGCGCGCCGTCTGACGACAATCTCCGAATGGGGCAGCAGGCCATCGCCGAGTTTCAGGACGTTCTGCAGATTGACCCGGCCAATCTCACGGCCATTGACGGTATCGGCTCCATGACGTTCCAGATGGCGGCCAGTCCATTCAATGCGGATAAACTTAAGGAAGCGGAAAGCTACCAGGAGAAGCACATCGACATTAAGCCGGACGATCCGCAACCCTATTACTGGGTCGGCGTGATCGATTGGACCCTCGCCTATCACGCGAACGCCGAAATTCGCGCGAAGTACAATTCGGAAAATCCCAGAAAACAAATCCACGATGCGGATCCGCTGCCGCCCGCTGTTCGTGACCAATACGCCCAGGACTACGGCCCCATGGTCGACGATGGCATCGCGAAGCTCAACAAAGCCATCGAGCTCCAACCCGATTACGATGACGCCATGGCCTATCTCAATCTTCTGCTGCGTCGCAAGGCCGACATGGTCACGAGTGACGATGAGCGCGCCGCCCTTGAAAAGCAGGCTGACGATCTGGTCGATAAGGTTAAGGAAATCAAGGAACAGAAGGCCGAAGCGGCGGCAACCGCAAATCCCGGCTAACATCTGACCGCGCGCGATTCATCACCAATTCTTCGAGGGTCTTTTCAAGCGGCGCCTCTCACGCGAGAGGCGCCGCTTCCTGTTACGGCTCGTGTCCGCGTCCGTAACTCTCAGCGCAGCGGAATGTCGATCACTTCAATGGTGTTTCCCGGCACGCCATACTTCCACGGACTTGCGGTGACCACCACCTTCGACGTGATGGGGTGAATTGCGTTCGGATGCTCGATCGTGTTCGTGGCCCAGCGTGTCGCGCCATGCAGCGTGTACATCGTCGCCTGGCCCGGCACGGCGCCTTTCAGATCGATCGTCAGCAGTTGCGATATGTCCGAAGCGTTCACCAGCTTGAGGTGCAAAATCTTATGCGACGTCGATACCGTCGCCGACCAGAAAAAGCGCGGATTCAGGTTGCTTCCCGCGGATTGCACCGTGTGGTCGCCAATGTGCCCCGCAAAGAGTGCCTGCGCGTAATAGCTCGGCGAGCCATACGAGCTTAACGCATTGTAGCCAATCAAGTCCGTGGCCCACTGCATTCCGCCCGGATTTACGTTGGTGAATAGCGGCGCGTAGCTGGCCATCACGATCAGATCGCTATTGCGCTCGAGACTCGTCATCCACGCGGCGTCGCCCAGCGCCGCGCCAAAATCCGGCGTCGGAGATCCGGTGCGCGTGGCCCATTCGCCCACGAAAACCTTCGGCCCGCTCGTGCGGTCCACACTGTCGTACTTGTGCACCAGCGCGAACATCTGGTCCGGCGTTTCGTAGTAATGGTCGTCCACCACGTCCGGCGCCACCGTCTTCACCGGCGTGGTCGCGATCAACTTGTACTTCGGATACTTCGCGCGAATGGCCGTGGCGAATTGCGCGAAGCGCGCATCGTAGCTGCCCGATTTATCGAACCAATCTTCATTGCCGATCTCGATGTAGTGCAGCGGAAAGGCCGCCGGATGCCCGTCCTTCGCGCGCTCCGCGCCCCATTTCGTATCCGTGCCGCCGGTCACGTACTCGATCTCGTCGAGCGCGTCCCGCACGTACGGATCGAGATCCGCCCCCGGCGTCACATGTTCGCCGCGCAGCGAATAGCCCGCATACACCGCCAGCACCGGCTCGATCTTCAGGTCCTCGCACCACTCCAGATATTCCAGCAAGCCCATTCCGTCGCTCGAAATATAATTCCACGGACTCCGATGCGTCGGTCGATCCACCAATGGCCCGATGGTTTTCTTCCAGTCGAATCGCTCCGCGATCGTGTCGCCTTCCAGATAATTCCCTCCCGGCAATCGTAAAAAATGCGGATGCATCGCCGCGAGCAATTCCATCAGGTCCGGGCGATTTCCATTCGCACGATTGTTGAACGTCGGCGGAAACAGCGAAACCAATTGCAAAGATATCGTGCCCGGCTGCGAGAACGTAATCTCCAGATGGTTCGTCAAGCTTGCGCCCGCATTTCCGCTCTTCATCGTGTACGCGTAGCGCTGCCAGTCGCCATCCGTCACCGGGATCGTAGCCGTCGCCAGCACCGCGCCAGTCGTATCCGAAATCAAGCGCGCATGCGCCGCGCCCACGCCCTGAGCCTTGGCATAAAACGATCCGCTGTAGGTCGTCTCCGGACGCACCGCCATCCCCCAATAACCGGAATTCGCAACACCCGCTTCATTCCCCGCGGAGGCATCCGCAATCGTCAGCTTCATGCTCCTCCCGAGCGCCGCGCTCGGCCCCGAATCATCGGCGTCGATGCTCGCCTGCGCATCGCCGTGTGTTACGAGCGTCCAGTGCTCAAATCGCGGCCACCGGCTGCTCAGCGCGCGATTGTTCACCATCTCCGCATAAAGCCCGCCATCGTACGAGTAATTGATCTCCTCCGTCATCAACCCATACAGCGTCGGACTAACATCCGACACGCGCGCCGTTGCATCCACAGACAGTTGCCCGCCGCTCGCCGCTGCACTCGCCCCCGCGCCGGACTGGCTGCCACTTTGCGCACTGAGCGCCGCACCACCGAAAATCAACACGGCAAGTCCCAATCCAACCATCGCTTTGATCACAGGTTACTCCCTTTCAGTTTGCGCAATCGATTGCCCGGCAGCATGCGCTACGGGTATACGTTTACCTGAGCACGCGAGTCAATACCTTCCTGCAGGCAGGTGGGTGTAGCATCACAAAGCTTGAGGCCAATGGTATCGTCATCGATCCTGAGCGCGAGTCCGCGGTCGTAGGCGCGCCGCATTACCGTGGCCTGTGCCGAATTCACGGTCTTCGTATCGAATGAGAAGGAATCACGAATGACTTTGCGCGCATTCGCATGCCTATTGATCCTAACCGCTGCAATTGCCGGCACTCCCCTGCGGGCCACGCCGGTCACAGCCGTAAGCAAACAAGCCGATGGCGTATCACTCACGATGCAGCCAGGTTTGCTGCGGTTACAGGTGATGTCCGACGCCGTAATCCGCGTAACCTATGCCGCGGGTAATCAGCTTCCACAACTCCAGAGTTATTCGGTCGTCGCAAAGCCCGACCCCGGCACGAAGTGGGATATGCGTGAAACGCCCGACGCTGTCATCGTCGAGACTCAATTCATAAAGGCGCGAGTGGATCGGAAGACCGGCGCTGTCGAGTTCCTGGATCGCATGAATCATCCCATCCTCACCGAGAGCGCCGCCGGCAGAGACATTTCGCCCGCAATCGAAGCCGGCGTTGCGGGCACGCTCGTCCGCCAGTCATTTGTGCTCTCGCCCGATGAGGCCATCTATGGATTGGGTCAGCACCAACAGGGAATCTGGAACTACCGCGGCCACGCAGTTCGCCTCTTGCAGGAAAATCGAGAGGTCGGAGTTCCCGTAATCCTTTCCAGCAAAGGGTATAGCCTGCTCTGGGATAATCCGGCAGTTACGGACATCGATGTCGGCGTCCCAGCGCAGCCTGACGTCATCCGCTGGACATCCGAAGTGGGCGACGCCATCGATTACTACTTCATCTTCGGTCCCACGCCGGAAGCCTCGATCCGTCACTACCGCGCACTCACGGGCGAAGCTCCGTTGATGCCCGAATGGCTTTTTGGTTTTTGGCAAAGTAAGGAACGCTATCGCACCCAAGACGAAGTTCTCGGCGTGGCGCGCCAATATCGCCAGCTCAACGTGCCGATCGACGGAATCATTCAGGATTGGCGCTATTGGCCCGACAACACCTGGGGGTCTCATCAGTTTGACCCCGCCCGTTATCCCGATCCAGCCGCGATGACCGCACAACTCCACGACATGCACTACCACATTCTGATTTCGGTGTGGCCGAAGTTCGACCTCGGCACATCCAACTTTCGGCAGCTGGAACAAGCCGGTGCAATGTTTGACCCGGTAATTCCGTATGTCTTCCCGCCAGGCCAGGGCAAATGGTACGACCCTTTCTCTTCCGCAGGTCGCGAGATCTATTGGAAGCAGATATCTTCCGAAATCTTCTCGAAAGGTTTCGACGGCTGGTGGCTCGATGCGCCCGAGCCGGAACTCTCCGGAAAGTGGGGCGAGTTCCGCGCCTTCCGAACGTCTGCCGGCCCCGGTGCACGGGTCTTCAATGCTTACCCCTTGATGCACTCGACCGGCATCTATCAGGGGCAGCGCGCTCAGACCGGCCAGCAACGCGTTGTAATCCTCACCCGGTCAGCCTACGCCGGCCAACAACGCAATTCAGCCATCACCTGGTCGGGAGACATCCGCGGCACCTGGCAGGTCTTACGAGATCAAATTCCCGCAGGACTCAACTTCTCGGTCAGCGGCATCCCTTACTGGAATACCGACATCGGCGGATTCTTCGTCGACGCGAATCCCTCGGATCCGAGCTACGCGGAAATCTTCGCGCGCTGGTTCGAGTTTGGTTCGTTTTGCCCGATGTTCCGTGTTCATGGCAGCGCTCCCGACGGCGGTACCGGCCCGGGTAAGGAATATTGGCGCTTCGATGATGCGACACAAGCGATCTGGCGAACCTACGACAATCTGCGCTATCGCCTCATGCCCTACACGTATTCAGTTGCGTGGCAGGTAACCAGCGCTGGCAGCACCATCATGCGCCCTTTGATCATGGACTTTGCCGGCGACAAAGAAGTCCTCAACATCGGCGACCAATATCTGTTTGGCCCGGCAATCATGGTCAACCCGGTTACCGCTCAAGGCGCAACCTCGCGGAGGGTCTACTTGCCCGGTAAACTGGCCTGGTACGATTTCTGGACTGGTAAGTCCGAAGGCCACGGCCGTCATATCGACGCAGCGGCGCCTTTGAAAACCATGCCACTGTACGTTCGCGCAGGTTCAATCATTCCCATGGGCCCATTGCTTCAATACGTCGGCGAGAAGCCTGCCAACCCAATCGAGCTTCGTATTTATCGCGGCGCGAACGGCTCGTTCAATTTATACGAAGATGAGGGTGACACATACCATTACGAGAAAGGCATTTACGCGACAATCCTGTTCACCTGGAACGAAGCAAGTCACACGCTGACCATCGGCGCGCGAAAAGGAAGTTTCCCAGGTATGCTGCAGCAGCGGACCTTCAACGTCGTCTTTGTGACTGCCAATCGCGGCGTCGGCGTAGACGTCACGACGAATCCCGACCGAACGATCACATATTCCGGCCGGTCGCTTTCCATTCGCGTCCCGAAATGACGTCCGCGGCCCCCCAATCCTGAAAAAGAAGATTGCTGTTCACAAAGGAGATTCCGCGTGCGTTACAGAAAACTAGCGATACTGGCGATTCCCGCCGCCCTCGCGATGCTCGCCGTGTCTCTCGAAACTTTCGGCCAGCGCGCGCCCAAATCCAAGCCGTCCCCGCTGATGGCTCAACTCGCCCGCTTCACCGCCTCCGACGTTCCGGCCCTCGGCCCCGCCGAAATCGCCGTCGCCCCCCGCTCGTGGGATCAACCCATCCCGCCCGGCTTGCCCGGCAACGGCGCGGCGCAGCACCCCATGCTTTACGTCGGCGAAGGCTACAACAAAATTTTCCTCGTCAACGGCGGCAAAATCATTTGGACCTATTCCGCCGGCACAGGCAATGAATACGACGACGTCTGGATGCTCTCGAACGGCAACATTCTCTTCACCCGCATGCAATACGTCGCCGAGGTCACGCCCGCGAAGCAAGTCGTCTGGCGTTATGACGCTCCCGCCGGCACCGAAATCCACACCTGCCAGCCCATCGGCCTGAACAAAGTTCTCTTTGTCCTCAATGGCCTCCCGCCCAAACTTTTGGTCGTCAATATCAAAACCAACAAAATCGAAGTTCAACACGATCTTCCCGCTCCCAGCGCGACCGATACAAAAACCATCCACGCACAGTTCCGCCGCGTGCGATATACCGCGCAGGGCACCTACCTCTGTTCTTTTCTCGAGATGAACCAGGTCGTCGAATACGATAAGCATTTCAAGGAAATCTGGAAATACGAAATCAAAAGCCCCTGGGCCGCCCTGCGCCTCAAAAATGGCGACACCCTGATCACCGACGAGCACGATATTCTCACGCGCGAAGTAAATCCCCAGAAAGAAACCGTCTGGGAACTCCGCCCCACCGATCTCCCCGAGCCCTTCCGCTACATCAACACGCAAAGCGCCACGCGCCTCGCGAATGGCAACACCATCATCTGCTCCCGCGGCGGCGACGGAAAAGGCCCCCAGCTCGTCGAAGTCACTCCCGACAAAAAAGTCGCCTGGGTCCTCTGGGACTGGTCCGACTTCGGCCCCGCCACCGCCGTCCAAATCCTCGATGACCCCGCCATCCCCGAAAAACCCGGCCAATCCCAACACTGACGTGCTGCCGCCATCGCTCATCGCACTCCACGTAAAGTCTCCCAGGCTTTCAAAACCCCGCTAAACGCGGAGCCTCCCTCGCTTCACTTGCAGCTGCATTACAAGTTGACATTCCGCACTTGATCGACAAAGATTCCCCAAAGGTGTTGGAGTTCACCGTAACCGCCCTACTGGGCAGATAACTCCTACGAGGGTTTTTTCGTGGTGAGGGGTTTTCTGCTTTTGCGCTCGCTCGCTTCTCCATTTTTCTCTCAATTCCCCTTCTTCCGCCTCGTTCTCTGTCCGCGCGCGATTGCTGAAGATCCGCGTTCGCCGGCGAAAATTGCATGAGTTCCGAACCGCGCAATCCCCCCGAACTAAATCTATCGCAGAAGCGCCGTCTGACGGTGACGTGTCAGCACATCGATAAGCAACTCACGGATGTCGAAGCCGTCTTGAACCAGAGCGCGTCGAAGGCCGCGTTCCCGAAGTATCGGTCCGAGATTCCCCTGGCCGAGCGAAGAACCATCGAAGGCTACATCGCCCGGATTCGCGCGCAGTTGCTCCGCGTGCTCGATGGTCAGCGCATTGAGAAGCCCGCGCCGGTCATCTCGCCGGTTCACGCCATCCACGTGAACTTAACCTTCATCGCCATCGCGGCCGAGGAGCTCTTTCCCCAATACATGCGCGGCTACGGCGAGCTCCCCGAGCCGCTCGCGGCCGAATTAAACGGCATCGCCGGAGAATTGTTGGGGCTCGTGTCCAAGTTGGATCGATACGTCGGCGCCGGCCTCGGCGAAGATCTAAAAGAGCGCCTCGAACGCCTCGAGAAAACCAGCGATGAATCCACCCTCCTGCGCAAGATTGAACGAATAGTTTCCGCTCGCGGCATGGTCGAGTATCGCCAAGCCATCTCGAATATCCTCGACCGCGCGGAGGACCAGACTTTCGAGGTAGCCGTTTTCGGTCGCGTGAGTTCCGGAAAGTCTTCCCTGCTCAATGCCATCCTCGACACCGCGATTCTCCCCGTGGGCGTCACGCCGGTCACCGCCGTGCCCACGCGAATCGTTTATGGCCCGCGCGCCTCTCTCACGGTGCGTTTTGCCGAGCGGCCCTCGCGGTCGCTCGATATCGCCCGACTGCCGGAATTCGCCACCGAGCAGGGAAATCCCGGCAACCAGCGCCACGTCAGCCGGATCGTCGTCGAACTCCCCGCGGCGCGCCTCCAGAATGGCGTGAGCTTCGTCGATACGCCGGGCCTCGGTTCCCTGGCCACAAGCGGCGCTGCCGAAACTCTGGCCTATTTGCCCAAGTGCGATCTTGGAGTTGTATTGATCGACGCGGGCTCGAGTCTGACGCCCGGTGACATCCACACCATCGACGCGCTTCAGCAAGCGGCAATTCCCGCCGCGGTGCTGCTCAGCAAGGCGGACTTGCTGAGCGACGCGGATCGCGCGCGCATGGTCGCCTATATCTCCGAACAGTTGTCCACAGAGTGTCACGCGGAGCTAGCCGCGCACCCCGTCAGCGCGCTCCCTTCTCATCGCGAAATGCTCGATGTTTGGTTTCGCGCCGAGATTCTGCCGCTCTATGAACGCAGCCAGGAATTGCGCGCTGCATCCTTGAAACGAAAAGTCGGAGCGCTGCGCGATGCCGTCGCGTCTTCTCTTGCCGCGCGTCTCGGTCCTGGTTCAGGCGCGGCGATCCCGCCCGTGGAAAAACTTCGCGCGGCGGAGTCGCGCCTTCGCGCAGCGCACGGCGCAATTGAAGCCATGGCGCGAGCTGTCGATCAGGAAACCGAAAGCATGCCTTCGCAGATTCAAGAGCCAATCGAAGCGGCCGCAGCCGAACTCATCGAATTGTGGCGCGGAGCGAAGGACTCGCTCGCCTCTCCTGGCGCGGTTGCGCGCGGTGCGATCGTCCGTGCAATTCAATCCCGCGTCCAGCGCATGCGCAAACAGATGGAGTCGCTGGCGGAAAGCTTGTGGCGAGAGCTCGATGCGTCCGCCGAAGCGCTGGAAATTCCCGACAAGCCGAGCCGCGAGGAATTCGCATCCCTCGTTCGGGAATTGCCGGTTTTTGACGCTCCCGTGACGATCGCGAACTTGCGATTGCGCAAACCGGCGAGTCTCACGCTCCTCGGCAAACGAGTCGCGCGGGAAATGCTGCGGCGTAAGCTGATGCGGGATCTCGCTTCATCGCTGGCCGTCGCGGTCCAAACCTACGCGGGATTGCTGCGCAAGTCGGCGCTGGCCGTCTTACAGCACCTGCGCGCGCATTTTGAATCCTATGCTGATAGCTACCGCGCCCAGGCCGCCGCGTATCAGGATGGCCACGCCCTCACCGGCGCGGAAATCGATGCCATTCGCTCCGATCTCGAGTCGCTCGGCGTACACATGCATCCGTAACGCGCACGATCGCAGCGGACACCGCGCACGCGGTCGCCGCGATTTCTGATCGCGTCACGCAAGCGAACATGAAAACAGAAACGCGCGCAGCTCTCCCGGATCTGATCGGCAGAAATAGTGAACTTCGCCGTGTCCGCGCTGCCGTCCGCGCGAGAGAAAGTTTCCTGATCTGGGGTCCCGCGGACGCCGGAAAGACCGCTCTCGTGAAAAAGGCCATCTCGGAAGTCCCGGAGAGAGAGCGCCAGGGATGCATTTATTGGAGCGGTGCGGCGAGCGTCCGCCAGTTGGCCGAGGAACTTCTGCGGCGTTTCTACGCCGCCGGGGATCCGTGCGTGCACAAGAAAGTACCCGAAGACCGAAGCGGTCGCGAAACATCGGCCGACTCTTGGTTTCGGGATCGGTCGAGCGGACAGCTCAAAGCTCTCTTCTATCTCGCCGCCGCGAAGAGCCGCTACGCGATTTTCCTGGATCACATGCCGCCCGCCACGCAACCCATGGCGCGTTTCCTGAAGCAGATCATCTGGAGATGCCACACCCCCGTCTATTTGCTCGCCCCAGGCTGTGATCGCGAGGATATCGGCCACGCGTGGAGCATTTACTTCGCCGAGCAATACCACATCGCAATCGGTCCTCTGTCTCCGGCGTTCGCCCGCGAATTGCTCGAGCGATCCATCCGCCGTTTCGCCTTGGACCGATTTGATCTCTCCGGTTTTCGCGACGACATTCTGCGCATGAGCGGCCATCTCCCCGGCAGCCTCGTCAAAATGTGTGAATTGGCCGCCCAGCCCCGTTACCACTATGGAGACCAAATCAAAGTCAATCTCGTCCACGTCGACTATCTAATGCGCCGCGATCCTCTCGCCTCTCACCGCGCAGCCTTTACATCCGGCACATTCTGAGTCACGCTGCATACGACCAGCAGGAGTGGCTAAAATCATGATTGCAGTGCCCGAAAAATACGCGCTCGAAGTCGGCTCCCCCACGCCGATCAAATCCGAGCACCAACATGACCAATTCCTTTCCGTCTTGGACAAGCTGGCCGGCAAGGAACGTCCAACGCCTGAAGAAGTGAAATATGCCGAAGTCTTGATCACACTGATCGAAGCGTATGAAGAAGAGCGTTACGCCATTCCCGAAGCTCCCCCGATCGAAATCCTCCGCGCATTGATGTCCGCCAACGATCTCCGTCAAAAAGACCTCGTCCCGATCTTCGGCTCCGAAAGCATCGTATCCGAAATCCTCCACAAGAAACGCGACCTCAACAAATCCCATATCTCCAAATTGAGCAAGCGATTCCAGATTTCTCCCGCCGCGTTTTTCTAAATTCGCGGCCCGTCCTCCGCAATTCGAATGAATTTCCACAGCCTATTCGAATAACCCACACGTTATCATTGACATCCGCGCCATAACTGTGTTATCCTTCCGCATGACCCACGAACACACGCCCGCGCCGTCCAGCGTAACGTCTCGCCTAAGCGCACCCCGCGATCCCGCCGCCTCCGGATTCGCCCCACCCCGCCTTTTCCCATCGCACAATTTGCATTCTTCTGCACAAAATAGCCCCTCCAACCCATTTATTTTCAGTCGATTGCAAATGAGTGCGCATCTCATTGATACAACTCAATATCAACACATTTATTTTCACACTCATCCGCACTCTTTCGCTGGAAGTCCCTTATTTACATCATTTTACGTATTTCATACCGGGGGTATATATACCCCAAGCAACTCCTCTGCGGCGCCCGCGCCCTTCGGAGCTACAATAGGACCCTATGTCGTCGCTTGAACAGCCTCGCGGAGTGCCCGGCCCGGTTGCCAGCGGCGGAACCCGTGCCGATTGGGCACTGCAAGCTCGCTTCGCCGAGCTTCTGGCCAAGGTGCGCCAAAACCGTCCCTCCGACGACACCGAACAATTGCGCCGCGCCTACGAATTCGCCGCCGAACAGCACAAAGGCCAAATGCGCAAATCCGGCGCACCCTACCTTTCGCATCCGCTTGAGGTCGCGCATATCCTCGCCGATATGAAGCTCGACACCACCACTCTCTGCGCGGCCCTGCTCCACGACGTCGTCGAGGACACGCGCGTTCCCATCAGCGAGATCACCGAGCGTTTCGGCGAAGACACCGCTCGCCTCGTCGAAGGCGTAACCAAAATCGGACGCCTCGGCCAAATCGCACCTGAAGCCCGTCAGGCCGAAAATCTGCGCAAGATGTTGCTCGCCATGGTCGTCGATATCCGCGTGGTCGTCGTCAAGATGGCCGATCGGCTCCACAACATGCGCACGCTCAGTTATCTTCCGCCCGAGCGGCAGGAATATATCGCGCGCGAAACTCTCGACCTCTACGCCCCCATCGCCCACCGCCTGGGCATGGGCTTGATGCGCGGCGAACTCGAAGATCTCGCCTTCAGTTATCTCGAGCCCACCGCGTTTCTCGAGCTCAAGAAAACTCTCGAAGCGCGCAGCAAGCCGTTCGAGCGTTTCCTCGCCGAGACGCAAGACGCCATCGGCAAGCGTCTGGTTGAAAACAGCATTCCCGCCGAAGTCGAAGGCCGCATCAAGCGCCTCTATTCGATTCGCCAGAAAGCTCAGCGCCAGCAGCGCAGCCTCGACCAGATTTACGACCTGCTGGCCGTGCGCGTGATCACTGATTCCGTGCGCAATTGCTACGCGGCGCTCGGCGTGATTCACCAGATGTGGCGCCCCGTGCCCGGCCGATTCAAAGACTACATCGCCATGCCGCGCCCCAATCTTTATCAGTCGCTGCACACCACCGTGATCCACGCGGGCCAGGCCTTCGAGGTCCAAATCCGCACGCAGGAAATGCATCGCATCGCCGAGCAGGGCGTCGCCGCGCACTGGAAGTACAAGGACGGCCGCCAGATCGCCGACGCCGACGACCAGCGCATCGTCTGGATGCGCCAATTGATCGAATGGGCCCGCGAGATGGAGGAGCCCTCCGAATTTCTTTCCACGCTCAAGGTCGATCTCTATCCCGAAGAGGTCTACACCTTCACGCCCAAAGGACGCGTCCTCGCCCTGCCGCGCGGCGCCACGCCCGTCGATTTCGCTTACGCCGTGCACACCGAAGTCGGTCACACCTGCGTCGGCGCGAAAGTGAACGGTCAGATCGTTCCGCTGCGCCATCGCCTTTCCAATGGCGACGTCGTCGAAGTCATGACCCAAAAAGGCCACGCGCCCAGCCGCGATTGGCTCAATTTCGTGCGCACCTCCCGCGCGCGCAGCAAGATTCGCCAGTGGATCAATCTCAACGAGCGGCATCAAGCCACCGAAGTCGGCCGTCGCCTGCTCGAGCGCGAAGCCCGCCATCTCGGTGTGAGCCTCAAGAAAATTCCCGAAGAAGATTTGTTGCGCGTCGCCTCCGAACACGGCTGCTCCCGGCTTGACGATCTTCTCGCCGGCCTCGGCTACGGAAGGTATTCCGCGCGCCAAATCCTCACCAAAGCCGCCGGCGCCTCGCTACCCGAAGGCGCGCCGCCGGAGCGCGGCGCTGAAAAGCCCGTGCCCGCGGGACCGAAACGCGCTGTCGAAGGCCAGGAACCCGTCGTACTCGTGCGTGGACAGGACGACTTGATGGTTTTTCGCGCCAAGTGTTGCAGCCCGATTCCCGGCGATGAAATCGTCGGCTACGTCACGCGCGGCCGCGGCGTCGCCGTGCACTCCACGCGCTGTCCCAACGTTCAGAATCTGCTTTACCAATCCGAACGCCGTATCGCCGTCCAATGGGCCGGCGAAGCCGAATCGCAATTCCCGGTCACAATTTTGATCCGCGCGCTCGATCGCTCCGGCTTGCTCGCCGATATCACCAGCGTGATCAGCGGCGCCGGCTCGAACATCAAAGCGCTCGAAAGCCGCCCAGATCAATTGAATGCTCGCGTCGAAGCCACGCTCGAAATTGTTGACAACAAGCAGCTCGAAGGCATCCTGGCCGAGATCAAAAAAATCTCCGGCGTTTACGACGTCGAACGCGTCTACAAAGTTTGAGCAGTTAGAATGACTCTATGTTCTTCGCGCTCTTTCGGTCTCCGGCTCGTGGTCGGCTCCTCGCTGCGACTTTCGCATGCGCGCTCGCCGCAGCCTCCGTCCTCGGTGGATGCAAGCGCTCCCAGCCGGCCGAAGAGGAAGCGCCGATCGATCAGGCCACGATTCCTTTCTCAAATGCCGACCAACTCCGTCCGCTGAACCCAACTCAATACGAAGTGCTGCAACTCGCCGAAGTGAAGCAGGCCGGTCTCTCCGATTCAGCCTGCCTCGAGTTGATTCAACTCGCCCGGAAATCGGGCCAGCCATTTTCCGACGGCGATTCAATCGCGCAATTGCTCGGCGCCGGTGAAAGCCCGGACATGGTTCTCCAGCTCGCGCGCATGGGCGAGCTCGGCGTGTGGTCGGGCCAGGTCCTCGCCATGCATCTCGCGAACATTCCTGACTCCATCATCCTCGACGTCGCGCGCCGCCGCGCCGCCGGAGAGCCGTCGCTCTCCGGCGACATGATTGCCCAGTTGCGCGATGCCGGATACACGCAAGCGCAAATCACGGAGCTGCTGGACAAGGGCACAACCGACCCCGAAGCCCAGAAGATTCTCGATTACCATCACCGCGCCACGGCCCAATTCGTCAGGAACTCTCGCCGCAGGCACTGATGAACGCCAGAACTTTGCGCCGCTCGCGCCGTCTTCTTTGTTTTTTGCTCGTGATGCCCGCTGCGGCGGGCTTGACGAGTTGCGCCGTGCCGCTCGGCGCCGGGTTCCATCTGGATGCGCGCGAAATTCAAGTTCGTTCGCAGCCTTCCGATCCGCCGGTGCTGCATGTTCTCGTCAGCGACCGCTTGGCAAACGTCGGCAATCGCCCGCTTGATTCGCTGATTATCGAAATGCCCTCCGGATCGACGTTCGGTCTAAGTAATCTGCGCGCCACCGTCGACGGCGAAGACGCCGAGCCCGTTTTGCTACCGGCCGCCGCGGCGCAGTTGTATCGCGTTCCTTTCGATCCCGCGTGGCCGGATGGCGCACCGAGCCGAATGCACAGCGTCGTTTTGGAATATGATCTCGCGCCGGCCGCCGGTGGACGCGGCACGATGGGTTTGGCCACGGAAAGTTTTCACGTGGCCGATCACTCGGCGTTTCCTCTTTGGCAGGTGCCACCCGGAGTTTTCTCGAAGGGCAATCCCGATGCGCACAACACGATTCTGCGCGTTTTGGCTCCTGCGGATGATCTCGTTGCGGCTTCGGGCGCCGAGGTCGGCAATCGGCATCCGAAACAGGAAGCCGATCGTGTGTTTCGCATCGCGCGCGGCGATCCGTATCCGTTTGTGGTGGCCGGCCAGTATCAGGAGAAGCAGATTGACGCATCCGGACGCAGCGTAGTTTTTTGGACGCTCGCGACGTTGGACGCAGACGCTGCGCAGCCACTGGCCTCGCGGCTCGCGATTGCGCGCGGCGCATACGAAAAGTTTTTCGGCCGCGGCCCGGGCAAAGTAGATGCGACGCTTCGCGTCGTCGAAACCCAGGAATCCATTCCGGCGGAATTCGGCGCGAGCGACGATCCGGGCGGCGCGTCATTTCCCGGTGGCGTCCTGCTCGATTCGCGTGCCTTCGCGGCAGGGCTTTCGAGCGAGCCGGTTCTCGAACTCGCCGAATACGAACTGGCGCGCTCATGGTTCGGCTGGATCGTGCGCCCCAATCCCGCCGCGCAGATTCTAATGGGACGCGGCGCCGGCCTTTATGCCGTCACACTGGCGGCGCGCGCGCGCGGCGGTGAGTCCGAGCGCGACGCCGCGGTCGCGGATTTGGTGCGGCGTTACCAGAACGCGCGGCAGCGCGCGGCGGACCGCCCGTTGCTTGAGCCGGCGACGGGATATCCGCACGAGCAACGCGTCGCCAGCGGCTACAAGGCCGCGCTGTTTTTCGTCGCGCTTGAGGAGCGCGCTGGAACCGATCCGATGCGCCGCGCGATGCATCGCGTGGTTCACGACATGGCCGGCAAAGAAGTCGGCGCCAACGAATTGCGTTCGGCGGTGGAGGCCGAAACGCACCAGAGCTTCGCGGAATTTTTCCGCACATGGCTCAACCAGCCGGGAATACCGGCGGCATTTTTGGCGGCGCATCAGGCGGGTGCTTCCGCGACGGTTGCACCGCGCGGGCGCTGAGCCGCCGCGCGCAAACATCGTTCGCAAGATTTGCAATCGCACCGACGCGACGCGCAACAACATTCGTGGCAGCGCTAATGAGAGCGCTCGCGACAAACGGAGGTCATCGTGATCGAAGCTGTGGCGACTGAAGGCGCACCGAAAGCCATCGGTCCATATTCTCAGGGCATCAAGGCCAATGGCTTTGTTTTTGCCTCGGGACAAGTTGCGCTCGATCCGAGCACGCAACAACTGGTGCAGGGCGATGTCGCTGTTCAAACCGAGCGCGTGCTCGAAAATTTGAAAGCCGTCGTCGAGGCAGCCGGCTCGTCGCTCCACCGCACGGTGAAGACCACGGTGTACTTGGCGGATCTGAATGATTTCGCCAAAATGAACGAGGTCTACGCGCGCTATTTTGGAGAGCGGCCGCCGGCCCGCGCGACGGTCCAAGTGGCGCGTTTGCCGCGCGACGCCCGCGTCGAAATCGACTTGATTGCATTGGCGTAGAGCCCGCGGCGAGATGCGCTGCGCAGTTCGCGCTCGAAACACACCCGCGTCGCGCTTCGCTAGGCAGGCGCGCCGGGCTGATGCTAAAATCGGCGGCACGCGCAATTCGCAAGACGATGGGCCTGTAGCTCAGGTGGCTAGAGCGCACCCCTGATAAGGGTGAGGTCGGTGGTTCAAGTCCACCCAGGCCCACCATTCAATCGAGTGGTTTACAATCAGCTCCGCCGACTAAATGATCGAGGTAGAGGAAGCCGCGCGAATGGCTTCCATTGGCGAGATCACGTTATGATTCGCGCGCCGCGTCAGACCGGCTCGGGGGATGGCCATGAAAAGAGTTTGGATCGCATTGGTCGCGCTTCTTGCGGCGGGCTCTGGTGTATCTGCCGCAGCGGGCGTGACGAAAATCAAAAGTTTCGAGAACTGGCCCGCGGGAGCTTCGCCGCGGGAAATCGGCACGCGCGTCGCCGAGCGATTCATTGCCACTCCGCACGCGAAACTAGGCGGCGTGATGGCCGCGGGTAAAATTACATACCCGGAAGTTGTCACCTGGTATGGCGCGCTCACCTTTGCGCAACTCACGGGAAATAAAGATATGACGTCGAGCTTGACCGAGCGGTTCGCGCCGCTGTTTTCCACCGACGCCGCGATGATTCCCGATCCGGTTAATGTGGACTCCACGGTATTCGGCGCCGTTCCGTTTGAACTTTATATCGAGACGCGAGACCCGCGGTATTTGGATCTCGGCAAGCATTTCGCCGATACACAATGGGAGAATCCAACGCCGGACGGGCTAAGCAGTCAATCGCGCTTTTGGATCGACGATATGTACATGATCACGCTCGTCGAGGTGCAGGCGTATCGCGCCACGCACGATGCGAAATATCTCGATCGCGCGGCGCTCGAGATGAGCGCTTATCTCGATAAGCTGCAGCAACCCAACGGACTTTTTTATCACGCGCCGGACGTGCCATTTTTCTGGGGCCGAGGCGATGGCTGGGTGGCCGCGGGAATGGCGGAATTGCTGAGCTCGATGCCGGCGAATCATCCGCTGCGCCCCAAAATCATGGCGGGCTATCTTAAGATGATGGCCGCGCTGCTGAAATATCAGGGCGCCGATGGATTGTGGAAGCAATTGCTCGATCATCCGGAGGCCTGGGATGAAACCTCCTGCAGCGGGATGTTCACCTTCGCGATGATCACCGGCGTGAAAAACGGATGGCTCAACAAGAAAATTTATGCGCCCGCGGCACGAAAAGGATGGCTTGGCCTGGTGAGCAAGATTGACGCAGATGGCGATATCAGCGACGTCTGCGAAGGCACCAACAAGAAAAACGATCTCAATTACTATTTAACTCGCGCGCGCAAAACAGGGGATTTGCACGGCCAAGCGCCGATTTTATGGTGCGCCTCGGCGTTCTTGCGTTAAGCGCTGCGCGCAACGCGCGGTGCGAGGCTAGACGGATACGAAGCGATTTGCCGGGAGCGCCAGCGCCCGAGGAAGAACAACGCTATTTCCTTCAATTCTTGCGGTCCTATAGAATGGCGCCGCTCGTCGGAAACCCATAAGGAGAACAACACCATGAAAGCGCACGTTCGAGTTTTGTTCATGACCGGAGTCGCATGCTTCATTCTTGGCGCCGGCTCGGTTTGGGTGGGGCGAATGACCGCGAACGCAGCGAATCCGCAGACCACGGCGGCGACCCCGGCTACGACTACGACGACGACCGAAGAACCAGACAGCATGAGCGAGAAGAACGACGCACATATCAAGATTGCGGATCGCACAAAATCCTATCTTGCGTCGGTCACGACAAAAAATGCACTCAAGGTGGATGGTTCGGCGGTGACTCAGCCGGTGATCATCGCTTCTCCGGGGAGCGGGCTAAACGGAGACCTTCCCGAAAATACCGTCAGCCCGGATCTGGGATATCCGGCGACGCTGACGATGTGCTGGGATGCGGACCAAGTGACCGTGTTGGAATCGGTCGATGGGAAGACTTGGTTTCCGAATATGTCGACTCAGGCGGGAAAGGATACGGGAATCATGGTCGTGGGAATTGGCTGCATGAGCGTTCCGCCGGCGCGCTTCGTAAAATGGACTTCGCAGGATTACATGTTTCCGAAGGCCGACGGTATGTTTCAAGCCAGCTACTAGACGCGTGGGCGAAACGTTGTCGCCAGGAGGCGGACCGTGCATCGGAGTCTAAGTCGAATCAAGATCGTTCTCGTGTGCGTTGCGCTAGCGTGCGGAGCCGCGGCGATCGCGAAGCAATCACCGTCGGCTGCAAGCCGGCCTACGCCACAGATGATGAACGATTCGTGGCTCAGCGGAATCGCTTCGGGCCAGACGCGCGTCGTCGATCTGACGTATGCGATTGCAGCGGGGCTGCCGTCGTGGCCGGGATCGCCGGCGACGTTCGAGGCAACGGTGAATGCGACGATTGCGAAGGACGGTCACTTTGCGCGCACGTTCACGTTGTACGAGCACTACGGAACGCACATGGACGCACCGGCGCACTTCGCGGAGGGGAAAGAAACGCTCGATCAGATTCCCGTGAATCATCTGATGGGTCCGGCGGTGGTGATCGACGCGACGGCCGACGTAACGAAAAATCCCGATTATCAATTACCCGCTTCGAGCGTCGAGCGCTGGGAGGCCGCGCACGGAACGATTCCGGCGGGAGCGATTGTGTTGCTGAATACCGGGTGGGCGAAGCGCTGGCCGGATGAAGCGCGTTATCGAAACGTGGATGCGAGCGGCACGATGCATTTTCCGGGCTATTCGGCGGATGCGGCGAAGCTGCTGGTCAGCCGGGGCGTGAGCGGCATCGGGCTCGATACGCTGGCCGTGGATTACGGTCCTTCGACGGATCACATCGTGCATCACATCGTCCTAGGACAGAATATTTTTATTCTCGAAAATCTTGCGGACATGAGCGGGCTGCCAGAATCGGGAGCGTTCGTGATCGCCGCGCCAATTAAGCTTGAAGGTGGATCGGGCGGGGCGGTTCGCGTGTTCGTGATTTTGCCACAGTAATATTCCTCGGCGAAATTCAGCGAGAAAACCATATGACCAACAGCACGCCAGCGGACGACAGCAAGATCGCGCGCGGGATGGTCGCGGTGGTCGTGTTGCTGATGATCTCGGTGCTCATCAATTACATCGATCGCGGCAATCTTTCGATTGCCGCGTCAATGATTCAGGACGAATTGAAGATTTCGCATTCGCAACTTGGGATTTTGCTCTCAGCATTCTTCTGGACCTACGCGGCATGCCAATTGATTTCCGGCTGGCTAGTGGATCGATTCAACGTGAACTGGGTGATGGCGGGCGGATTTTTGGTGTGGTCCACGGCAACTGCGATGACCGGACTGGTGCATGGCCTCGCGGCATTGTTTGCGGTGCGGCTGTTGCTGGGCGTGGGCGAATCGGTCGCGTACCCATCGTACTCAAAAATATTTGCGAACCATCTTCATGAGCGCCACCGAGGTTTTGCCAACTCCTTGATTGCCGCCGGAGTGTCTCTGGGTCCGGCGCTTGGTCTTTTGGCCGGCGGCGAAGTGATCGCGAAATTCGGGTGGCGGCCGTTTTTCGTCGTTTTGGGATTGGCGAGCTTGCTGTGGATTCCCGCGTGGATTGTGTTTATGCCGCGCGGGCCGAGTTTGGGCGGCGCGGTCGGCAGGCATGTGGGTCCAGGCATCGCGGAGATTTTGGAACAACGCTCGCTGTGGGGCTCGGCCGCGGGACTTTTCTGTGTGAACTATGTGTCGTATTTTCTGATTATCTGGCTGCCTTACTATTTGACGCGGGAACGACATCTGCCGACCGGAACGATGGTGGTGATCGGCGCGCTCGTTTACGTGATGAGCTCGGTATTCGCGACAATTTGCGGGTGGCTTTCGGACCGCTGGATCGCGGCAGGCAGCGGACCGACTTTGGTGCGCAAGGGATTCATGTCGGCGGGCATGATTCTGTCGGCAATTTTTCTGGTGGTCGGCGTCGCTGCGCCCCGGATGCACATTGCGATGCTGCTTTGGCTGCTCGCGGGAGCGGCGTACGGCGTGTCTGCGTCAAATACCTGGGCGATCACGCAGGCGCTTGCCGGGCCGCAGGCCGCGGGCAAGTGGACGGGTTTTCAGAATTTCATCGGCAACATGGCGGGAATCGTGGCCGGCGCGCTCACTGGCTATTTGCTCGATCGCACGGGGCGATTTTTCTGGCCGTTCACGGCGACCGCAATCATCGCCGTTTTCGGCTGCCTCTGCTACGTGTTCATCGTTGGGCCCATCGAAGAGGCGCGCTGGCGCTCCAGCCCGCGCCTCGATTCCGCCTAACGCCGCTGAAGCGCTGCCTTCCAGGTTTTCGAGTGGTAATCCTGCCGCCTACGGTGCTAGACTCCGCCCGTCTGGACGTTCGCTTCCATGTTGAGGCGGCGCCCCCACGGATTTCCTAGGCCCAAGGCTCGATCGTGGCAAAGGAGGATACCCCGGTGGAGGGACCCAGTCTTAGTCGTTTGCCTCGTACGATCTTCCGTTGTCCTGTAGAGCTTCGCACAAGCGAATCGAATAAGCGGTGTGCTTTGGCTATCGGCAATTTCAACGGCCACGGGATGTTTCTGATGGCCGAACAACTGCCGATGGGCGCGCCCGTGCATGTGACGTTTCATGCGCGGCACGATGCGGAGCTCGACGGGATCGTACGATTTTCGGGCGGCACGGGCACGGGCATCGCGTTCGGCGCGTTGACCGAGGCCCAGCATCAGGCGCTCGATGAGCTGATTGCCGAGTTTACGCCGGGCGAAATTCTTTCGGCCTAACGGAGCTTGGCGCGTAGGACAGAGAAATTCGTCTTCCGGGGAGGGGTGTTGCCATGAGCGACTTTCAGATCGGCATCGGCGGCGCGGCAGGAGATGGACTCGACAAAGCGGGCGACACACTCGCGAAAACGGCTGCGCGTCTGGGCCTGTACGTCTACGCCTACAACAGCTATCAATCCGTGATCCGCGGCGGGCACATCTGGCTGCGCGTGCGCATGGGGCAGGAAAAAGTGCGCTCGCACGGCGACAACCTGAACGTGCTGATCGCGCTCAATCAGGACTCGATCGAACGCCACGCGCCCGAAGTGGATGCCGGCGGCGTCGTGCTATTCAATTCCGACAAGCTCAAGTGCAACATTCCGCTGCGCGAGGGAGTGACGCAAGCCGCGTTGCCCATTGGCGCGCTCACGAAACCATTCGGTCCGATGCAGCCGGTGATGCAGAACACCGTGGCGCTGGGAGCGCTGCTGTTTCTGGGGAATCTCGAATTCGACGTGATCGCGGAAGTGCTGAATGACACGTTCGGTCATAAGGGCAAGCCGGTGGTGGACCAGAATGTGAATTTGGCGCGCGCGGGCTACGATTACGCGAAAGAACATTTCAAGCCGCTGGCGCACAAGTGGAATTTCACGCGCAAGCGCCGGCCGTTCTTGACCGGCAATGAGGCCTTTGCGATTGCCGCCGCGGCTGCGGGATGCCGATTCTATTCGGCGTATCCGATGACGCCGGCTTCCGCGATTTTGCATTGGATGGCGACGCATGCCGAGCGCTGCGGCATCGTGGTGAAACAGTGCGAAGACGAGCTTGCGGTTGCGAACATGGCGATCGGCGCTGGTTACGCGGGCGTGCGCTCGATGTGCGCGACATCAGGCGGCGGTTTTGCGCTGATGACCGAAGCGATCGGCATGGCGGGAATGATCGAAGCGCCGGTGGTGATCGTGGAAGTGCAGCGCGGCGGACCTTCGACCGGCATTCCGACGAAGACCGAGCAGGCCGACCTGAATCAGGTGTATGGCGCCTCGCAAGGTGATTTTCCGCGCGTGATTATCGCGCCGCGCGACGTGGCCGATTGCTACGCGAGCACGGTGGAAGCGTTCAACTTGGCCGATAAATATCAGCTGCCGGTGATGCTTATCTCGGACTTATTGGTATCGGAGCATCCCGAAACGATCGAGCCTTCGGAGATGCCGGCCGATGTTCCGATTGATCGCGGCGCGCTGGTCACTTCGTGGGACAACTCGAAGGGCCGATTCAAGCGCTACGCTTTCACGAAGTCGGGCGTTTCTCCGCGGGCGCTGCCCGGCACGGCCAACACCATTCACGTTGCGCCGACGGACGACCACGACGAAGAGGGCGTGCTGATCAGCGACGTTTTTACGAATTCGGCGCTGCGACGGAAAATTTCGGAAAAGCGCATGAAGAAAGTGGATCTATTGCTGAAGGAATTGCCGGCGCCGAAGCTTGAAGGCCCGGCCGATGCCGAAGTTACGCTGATTACCTGGGGCTCCACGCACGGCGTGGTGCATGAGGCAATCGGGCTGCTTGCCGCAGCTGGAATTCGCGCAAACCAATTGAACTTCAAGTATCTGCTGCCGTTCCACGCTCGCGAGGCCAAAGAAATTCTGAGCCGCACGAAGCGAACCATTTGCGTGGAAGCTAACTACACAGGTCAATTTGCGCGCCACTTGCGCGCCGAAACCGGTTTCTCGGTGAGCGATCAGTATTTGAAATACGACGGCGAACCGTTTGAGCCGCTGCAAGTCGTCGATCATGTGCGCGCGATTCTGGAAGGGCGGGAGCGCTCGCTTGACGTCACGCCGGCCGAAGCGCGCGAAATCGCTTATCACTATGTGCGCGTTCACCTGAACGAGGACTTGCGGCCCGGGCGCCTGGAGAAAGCTTCGGGCAACGGCGCGGGGGAAGAAATTTGGCGCGTTGAGATCGTGAACCGCGATTCGGGTGAAAAGCGCGGCGAGTTGCAGGTCGGCGTAGAAACAGGTTCCACGCATTCCTGGCAGGCGCTCGCGTGAATCGAATTCTAGGAGAAATCACATGGCCACGATCATAGAACTGCCGATTGAAACTTTCGCAGGACCCGTGGATCCGGATTGGTGTCCCGGGTGCGGGGATTTCGCCGTGCTGAAGGCGGTGAAGATGGCCGCGTCGAAAGCGGGCGTCGCGCCAAAGGATCTGGTCGTGGTATCCGGGATCGGCTGCTCATCGAACCTGCCGGGGTTTATCCATTCGTATGGCGTGCATTCGCTGCATGGGCGCTCGGTGGCTGTGGCATCGGGCATTCACTTGGCGAACACGTCGCTCAAGGTGGTGATTACGGGCGGCGACGGCGATGGCTACGGAATCGGCATCGGCCACTTCATCCACGCCATGCGCCGCAATCTCGATATGACCTACGTGGTCATGAACAATCAGATTTACGGACTGACGACGGGGCAAGCTTCTCCCACGACGACCAAGGAGATGCGCACGAAATCCACGCCGCGCGGCAACGTCGAATTTCCGATCAATCCGCTCGCGCTGGCGCTGGTATCCGGCGCCACGTACGTGGCGCGCGCGTTCTCCGGCGAGCCGAACCACATGGCCGATTTGATCGCCGGCGGAATCCAGCACAAGGGCTTCGCGTTGATCGATGTTTTTAGCCCGTGCGTCACGTACAACAAGCTCAATACATACCCGTGGTTCAAGAAGCGCGTGTACAAGCTCGAGGATGAAGTCGGTTATCACACGGGTGACATGCGCGCCGCGTTTGAGAAATCGTTTGAATGGGGAGATCGCATTCCGCTCGGCCTGCTCTACGCCGATCAGCAGCCCACCTACGAAGACAGCGAGCCCGCATTCGCGCGCGGCCCGCTGGTTCATCAGCCGCTCGGCGTCGATCCGGCGGTGTTCCAGTCACTGATCGAAGAGTTGATGTAGCGGCGGCATCCTCGGAGGTAGCGCGTCCGGCCACGCATCGGGCCGGCTTGAGGCGCGCTGCGCCCTGTCGTATCATTTCTGTGGGTGGATTCCGGAGTCACACAACTTCATGGCTACGAATACTGAAAGCCCGCGTTTCAGTTATACGCGATGGATCGGTGTGGTTTGCGGCTGGCTGCTGACGAAAATTGTGAATGCCGTCGCCGCCACGGGCATTAATCCGAATTTTCTGACGTTCCTCGCACTGGTCGTCAATTTTGGCGCGGCGACGCTATTTGCGCTGGGCAAGTTTCGCTCGGCGGCCGGCGTGATTCTGTTCGCCGCGTTTCTTGACATGCTCGATGGCCAGGTGGCGCGCCGCGAGAATCGGGTCACGGCGTTCGGGGCGTTTTTCGATTCGACGCTCGATCGCTACGCGGACATGTCGCTATACATGGGCTTGCTCGTTTATTACGCGGTGAACGGGCGCTCGAAATATGTGGTGCTGGCCGCGGTGGCCACGGCCGGATCGGTGATGGTGAGTTACGCGCGCGCACGCGCCGAATCGCTGATACCGACGTGCAAAGTGGGCTTTATGGAGCGGCCTGAGCGCATGGTGCTGCTGATGATGGGAGGATTTTTCAATCGCATGGCGCCGGTGCTGTGGGTGATCGCGGTGGTGGCGACGCTCACTGTGATTCATCGCATCGTGTACACCTGGCAAGAGACGCGAGCGGGCCGCACGATCCCCGGAATTCGCCTCAGTATGTAACCGCGGCACAGCTCAGGACATTCGCGAATAGTATTCGTCGATCGGGCGTGCCACGATCTCGCGCACGCTGTCGCGCAGCGCTCCGAGATCTTTTTCCTTGTCGAGATTCGCGGTTTCGATCGTATCGTGCAGGTAAACCACGACCGGCCCGGGCCGCATTCCCCATCCCAACTTATTATTGAATTCAAACGAACCGACCACGCTGACCGGCACGATCGGCGTGCCGGTTTGTAGCGCCATACGGAAGACGCCGTTCTTGAACAATCCGACGCGGCCGGTGAGCGTGCGCTGGCCCTCGGGGAAAACCACCAGGCTGACGCCCGAGTCCAGCGCCTCTCTTGTTAGCCGCCACATGCGTTTCAAATCCGCCGGGCGATGCGTGGCCGGAACGGGCACATTGCCGAAGCGCTTCATCATCCAGCCATACGCCGGAATCTCGAAGTGCGATTCGAGCTCAAGCCCACGAATGAATTGCGGGACCGCGCAGTACAGCACGAATGGATCGAACAAATTTACGTGGTTCACGATGAAAAAACTGGTGCGTGAGGGATCGAAACCCGGCGCTCGGAGCGTTTCGATTTTCGCGCCGGCCAGCCGCATCAAGTGCTGCGTAAACTTTCGCTGAGTGCGGTCATGTTTGCGCGGATTTACAAACAGCGCCTTGGTGATGATCCACAGACAAAACACGAAGAAATAAGCGCCGCACACGATCCAGTGATAGAAGCTGCGCAGGTTGGTGAAGAAACCGCGTTTTGGGCGCTGCACGGGGCAAGGGAAAGGCGGTGGCCATGGTGCGCTGGAGATCGGCGGGCCGGAGGACGTCACGCCATCACGTCCAGCGCGGCGGGCAAAACGGTGATGCTCTTGCATCGCGTGGTGAGCACTTCGCCATCGACCATCACGTCGACCGGCGCGCCCGCCTCGAATTCGATGCGCTGGACCGCGCGGCGCGACGCCAGCGGATGCTTGATGTGCGTGCCGTCAAACAGGGTCGGGAGATTCCAAATCAAACCCAGGCGGCTGATGGGGCCCCAGCGCACGTATTCAAGCAAACCGTCGTCGGTTTTCGCGTCGGGCGCGATCATCATTTTGCCGCCGGTGAATTTGCTGTTGCTGAAGGAGAGAAACAGGCAGCGCCGGTGATCGGCGTCGGCGTCGCCGTCCGCACGCATCGGAAACGCGCGGCGGTCGAGCGTGGCGAGGCATGAGAGGACGCCGAGCACGTATCCGAAAGCGCCCAGGCGCTTGAAGCGGCGATTGGCGAGCGCGGCGACGTTGGCGGCGAAGCCCACGCTGACGATATTGATGGAATAGGTCGCGCCGCCTTCGTGTTCGAGCATCACTACGTCGCAGGGACGTCGGCGCCCCTCGACGATTGCGCGGGCAGATTGACTCGCTCCGCCGTGAAAAAAATCGCGCAGGAAGGAGTTGCCCGTTCCGACCGGCAGAAAGCCGAGCGCGGGGCGCTCGCCGCCGATTGCGTCCGGGAGCAATCCATTCACGATTTCATACGCGGTGCCGTCTCCGCCGACGGCGATGAAATTGCGCCAGCCCGCGGAGTAGGCCGCGCGCGCAAGTCCGGTGGCGTGGCCGGGGCGCGAAGTGTGGTGCTCTTCGATTTCAAGACCTTCGGAGCGCAGTTTTTCAAGCGCTGCGGGAGCGTGTTTGCGCGAGCGGCCGCCGCCGGCGGCGGGATTCACGATGGCGAAGAATTTCTGTTTCGCTGCGTTCATACCGCAACCACTTCGGATCGCGCGTGAGTTCGGCCGATCTCTTCGGCGAGAACCGTGCGCTTGATTTTGAGTGACGCCGTCCTTGGAAAGTCGCGGTCGTGGATCAGGTACCCGGCGATGCGCTTGTAATTGCGCAAGCGCTGATTACGCGCGGCGATATCGGCGCGCAGAGCGTCGTCCATCTCTCGGTCCGGTTCGAGGCGAATCACGATCACGAGTTCTTCGTCGGCCATGGTGTGCTTGGGCCACAAATAATTCGCGGCGAACACGGAGAACTCCTTCACTGCCAGGCCCTCGAAGACGTTTTCGATGTCCTCGGGATAAATGTTTTTGCCTTCCGCCGTGACGATCATGTTCTTCTTGCGGCCGACGAGTTGCAAGTGGCCTGCGTCATCGAGCTGCCCCAGGTCTCCGGTCATCAACCAGCCATCGACGATCGTTTCGGCGGTGAGCTCGGGATCGTCCAGATAATGCGACATCACGGTTTTGCTGCGGACCGCGACTTCGCCGACGCCTTCGGCGTCGGGATTCGCAATGCGCACTTCCATGCCGGGCAACGCGCGGCCGACGGTGTCCGCGCGAAAAGGCTTGAAGTCGTTCACGGTTACAGCCGTGCCAGCTTCCGTCAGGCCGTAGGCGTTGGCCACGGGAATTCCGAGATCGTAGAAGAATTGCAGCGTCGCCGGCTCGGTGAAAGCGCCACCGACGAACAGCGCGCGCAATTCGCCGCCGAACGATTCGTGCACTTGCTTGAGCAGGCGCCGGCTGATCTCGACGTTGGGCTGGCTCCGCGTCAACCCGCGATTCGCGCGTATCAGAGTGTTCAGCATCAGGCGTTTCGCTTTCGATAGCTCAGCGAAACGCGCGCGCAGGCCTTTTTCCAGATTCTTCAGAACGAGCGGCACCAGCGTCATGTAGGTGATCTTGTAGCGCACGAATGCGTCGCGCACGTATTCGGGGCGCAGCGTGCGCAAATGCACCACGCAGGCGCCGCAGGTGAACGGGCCAATGAAGCCGACCATGAAATCGATCGCGTGATTCGTCGGCAGAATCGAGAGATAGCGCACGCCCGACCAGAAGGGAAACAGCGCCGTGAGCGCCATGCACTGCTCCAGATAGTTCTCGTGCGTCATCACGCAACCCTTGGGCCGTCCGCCGGTGCCGGACGAGTAGACGATTGAGGCCGGGTCTTTGCGTGCGCGCGGGCGAAATTCGGGTTCGCCTGCGCCCACGCACTCTTCCCAGCGGCGCGCACCGAAAAGCTCGGCGTTCGGCGGCGCTTCCGTGACGAGGACGAGCGGCAACGCGCGCGCGCCGAACGATTTTGATTCGGCGATCGCGCGCCACAGCGGATATTCGACAACGAGCACGCTGGCCTTGGAATGCGCCAAGAGTTGCAGATGCTCTTCTGGAGTGAGTTTGTAATCGAGCGGCACGAGCACTCCGCCGCAATAAAAAATGGCGTAGGCCGAAATGAGCCACTTCGATTGGTTGGTCATGATGATCGCGGCGCGATCGCCGGCGGCGAAGCCGGCCTGTTCGAGGCCGGCGGCGAGCGGCAGCGCGATCTGTTTGAATTGCGCGTAGGTGAGCCGCGCGCGTTCGCGATCGCGATCGGCTTCGATCAGGCACACTTCTTCGGGCCAGCGATCGAGCGCGGCGCGCAGGGCTTCGCCCAGGCAGGAATATTGTTTCAGGTCCAGCATCGGCAATCGGAAATTTAGTTTTTCCCGCCTCGCGTCGCGCTGCGATCAGGCGTTGAGCTTGGCCGTCATGGTGATCTCGGCCTTCAGCAGGCGCGAGATGGGGCAGCCGGCTTTGGCGTTCGCGGCGGCTTTATCGAACGCGGCTTGGCTCGCGCCGGGAATGCGCGCGACGACGTCGAGGTGAATCTTGGTGACCGTCCAGCCGGCTTCGATTTTTTCGAGCGTGACGGCGGCGGAAGTTTCGAGGCTTTCCGCCGTGATTCCGGCTTCGCCGAGCTGCGCCGAAAGCGCCATCGTAAAACATCCGGCGTGAGCGGCGCCGATGAGCTCTTCGGGATTCGTGCCGCGGACGCCTTCAAAGCGCGTGGCAAATGAGTACGGCGTGTTCGATAGCGCGCCGCTTTCGGTGGAAATCGTTCCCTTGCCTTCCTTGAGCGATCCCTTCCAGACTGCTGAGGCTTTGCGAACCATGATGTTTCCTCCCTATTCGATTTGATATGAACTGTTCGTATCGGATTCAATCAAGCTAACTCGCCGCATCGGACTCAACGTTTACAGCCGGGCCTGAATGCGATCAGCGAGTGTGCGGAAATCGCTGACGCCTTGCACTTCGTAATCCGGCAACTCGATGCCGAAGTGGCTTTCGAGGCGCGAGAGCAATTCGAGCGCCTGAAGGCTGTCAATTTTGAGTTTGCGATAAAAATCGTCGTTCGGCGAAAGCTGCTCGCGCGGCACTTTGAAATGCGTCGCGGCGAGATCGAGAATTTCACCGGTGGTCTGGTCGAGTGTTCTCATTGTGCATCCGATCTCATCTTAATTTCTGGGCGCCCAATCTTATCGCAGCTTTCTGCGCCCGTCTCTTACGGCAGATAGGGATGCGCGTCGGTGCTTTCGACGAACTTACGCAAGGCTTCCATCACTGCTGGCCGGCCGAACAATTCGCAAAAAATCTCCGTTTCGCGCCGCAATTCCTCGAGCGGAATTGGTTTCGCAAATTTCTTGCAGACCGCGCTGGTGTGCCGGTCGTATTTCAGCACTTGCGCCGCGGTGGTGCGCGCGAGACGCAGGGCTTCGCCTTCGGCGGCCACTTGGCTTACGAGGCCGACGGACTGCGCCTTCGCCGCGTTGATGCTGCGGCCGGTGAAGAGCAGATCGCGAACGACTGCGTTTCCGACGTCGCGCCGCAGCCGCGGGATACCGCCGAAGCCCGGAATGATTCCGAGGCGCAACTCCGGAAACGCGAACCGCGCCATCTTGTCGGCGACGATGAGGTCGCACGTCAGAGCCAGCTCGAAGCCGCCGCCGAAGCAGATGCCGTGGACGGCCGCAATCGTCGTGAGGGGCGACGCGTCGATCGAATTCGCGACGTGGTGGACGCGCAGGATGAACGCGCGCATGCTTTCCGCACGCGCTTGGCCTTCGGTTGCAACCGACAGGCGATACAGCTCGCGTAAATCGCCGCCGGCGGAAAATCCTTCTTTGCGGCTGCTGTAAATGATCAGCGCCGCCGCATGCGATTCGAGTTCCGGCAGCGCATGCACCAGGCGCTCGAGTTCCTCGAGCATCGCCGTGCCGATCTCGTTGCAGGGAGCGTAGTGCAGCTCGACTTCAACGATGCCACCGGAGAGTTTCCAGGAAAGCGTTTTGCCTTTGAAATCATGCATGGATTTCGTGTGAATCCCTAATCTCGCGCATCGCTCATACGGCCGCGGTTTCGGCTTTCTTTTGATACATGGCTTCAATTTCCGCGCGGAATTGCGCGGAGATCGCGTCGCGTTTGAGTTTTCCATTTGCGGTCAGCAGTCCGGATTCGATCGTGAAAGCCGCCGGCTCGATGTGCAGCGCGCGAATCTGCTTGTAGTGCGGCAGCCCGCCATTGATGCGCTCGACTTCCGCTTCCGCCAATCGCCGCTCGATGGGCCCAGCGATGATCGCGGAAAGATAGCCGCGCCCGTTGCCGACCAAAACGACTTGTGCGGCGCCGGGAACCGAAAGCCGCAAGTCTTCTTCGATTGGCTCGGGCGCGATATTGTGGCCGGAATTCAAAATGATCAGGTTCTTGATTCGTCCGACGATCCGCCAGTTGCCGGCTTCGTTGACTTCGCCCTGATCTCCGCTGTGGAACCAGCCTTCGCGCAGAACCTTGGCGGTTTCCTCCGGCCGATTCCAATATCCAGGAAAAATATTCGGGCCGCGCACCAGAATTTCCTGGTTCGGGCCGATTTTCATTTCAACGCCAGGGACGGCGGGGCCGACAGCGCCCGGTTCGACGCGGCGCGGATCGTCCATCGTGCAAATGGCGGTCGTTTCCGTGAGGCCGTAGACCTGCAAAACGGGTATGCCCAGCATTTCAAAAAATCGCTGCGTTTCAGAGGCCAGCGGCGCCGAACCGCAAATCAGCGCGCGCAGATTCGATCCCAGCCGTTTGCGGATCGCAGGAAAGATCACCAGGCGCGCGAGCGCCAGGCGAAAAGCGCCGCCTCGCGTGCCGCCGCCGGCGGTGCGCGCGAACCATTCTTGTTTTGCGCCTTGATAAGTGCGCAGAATCATCCCGCCGCGTTTTTTCAGATTGTCTTCGATTCCGGTGCGCATGCGCTCGAGCAGCGTCGGAACGTTCAGGAAATAATCGGGCTCGGCCTTGGGAATGTCGTCGGCCAGACGCGCGAGATCTGTGGAAAGCGTCAGAACGCTGGGCCGCGACAAACACGAAAGCAGAAGAATCCACGAGCCGGCGAAGCAAAACGGCAAATAGTGAAACACGCGATCGGCGCGCCGCGACGGGCCCATCAACAAATCGAGGCGCGCGCCGGTGCAGCTGAGCATGTGATCGAGATTGCGGCAATTCAATTGCACGCCCTTGGCTTCGCCCGACGTGCCCGACGTGTAGATGATCGTGACGATGTCGCTGGGTGCGAGAGGCGCAAGCGACGGCGTGTCGGCCGAAGCTGGCGCCGAATCGGATGGCGCGGGACGCGCGAAAATTTCGTCGAACAAAATGCGCCGCGGCGCTTGCGGCCACGCAGCCGCCAGGCCGTCGCCGAGCGCCGCATCGCCCGCGAAAATCAGCGTGGGCTGCGCGTCGCGGAGCATGGCTGCCAACTCCGCCGGCGCCTGCCGCGCGTAGAGCGGCACGGTCACGATGCCTTCAGCCATCAGCGCGAGATCGAGCGCCACCCAGCGAATGCTGTTCGGCGCGACGATCGCGCAGCGGTCTCCGCGCGAAAGCCCCGCCGCGCGAAGATACGCGCGCGCCTCGGCGGTCAATGCCAAAAGCTCGGCGCCAGTGACGGAGACCACGCCTTCGGCACGCGCTTCCCGGAGCACCGGTTGGCCGGCAGCGCGGCGCAAATTCTCGAATATGCGTTCCAGGAAGGTCACCGCGTTCCTGTCGCCGCGCTTGTCGAACTCGTTGCCGCGCTTGACGTCGCACCGATCGCGTTTGTCGTTGCCGATGCCGCGGGTTCGTAGGCGTCGATGAGCGCGCGCAGCCCGGGAGAAAGCGGCGGCAAATATTCTTCCCAATGATGCACGCCGGTGCGCACGGGAAATTCCGGATAGCGCGTATGCACCTGGCGCTCCAGGAAGACGCCCATGCGCGCCATCACTTTTAGATTGCGCACCACGGTCACGCGAATGGCCTCCCGGATGGAATCTTCGTCGCGCACCATCGTCTCCATGGCCTCGATAAGTTTTTCGTGGAGCTGCGGATCGTCCACCGTAAGCATTAGATGATTGTGGCCGCGCTCGCGCATCATGTTGCGGATGCGTTCGTCCATCGTGACGCCGACGGAGACCACGCCTGCCGGCATCGAGCTGACGATGCCGTGATAGCGCGAGGAAACCATCCAGCGCGCGCAGCGCACGATGCTCACGAGCTGGAACATATCGTAATGATCCGCCGCGAAAATCGGCGCCGGAACCTGCGGCGCGATCGCGTGGCAGGCGCGCTCGTCGAGACTTTCCATGGCCACCAAAATGGTGAAAACGTCCTGGCGCGAGCGGAACGCATTCACGGCAATGGCCAGCTCGTCGAGATAGCGCTTGTAGGCGCGATCCACATCTGCGCCCGATTTGTGAAAATAGATCGTGCGGTAGTGGCTCTCTTTGTACGCCCCGAATAGCGTTCGCGCGAGCCACTTCGGGATCGAGGGTGTCACCGGCCACCAGAATGGATTGATCGGGCACACGGCCAGCACGGGTTTGCGGCCGTCCCATCCGGCGTCGATCAACACTTTTCGTCCATATTCCGGGCCGTGCGGCTCGAAGGTCCATGCGGTATCGGTGCCCAGTTCAGTGGGCACGCCGAGCTCGCTCAATATCGCCTGCGATTCTTCGCTGCGCGGAATCACCAGCGAGCGGCTGCAATACCGGCGCACCATTTTCTCGAGCATGGGGTCCATCTCGCCGGCATCGCCGCCGTAGCCGACCGAAAGTTTGTTCTGCGCAGCGGCGATTCCAAGCGAACCGATCATCATGGTCGTGAGCGCGCTCGCGAATTTGCTCTTGAACATCGAGCCTTCGCACGCCACCACGCCGTGATGTCGCGGCACTTCGCGGCGAAGAAACGGCGGGAAAATATCGGGCAGATGAACTTGTCGCGCGTCGCCGAAATATCCGCGTGAAAGCTCGAAGTTCTGCGTCATCACGGCGAGTTCCAGGCGCTCGGCGCCCAGCACCTGGCGCACCTGGCGCAGGATTTCGTGAACGCGCAAATCAGAGCCGGTGTTGCGCGTGCCGTTGTAGCCCGCAAAAAGCAATTTAAGCGGCTCGCCCGGCTGCCACGGCCGGCCCGCGCCGAGCATCCAGCCAAGCCGCGCCCGCTCGATGATCTCGCTGACCCACACCTCGAGAACGAAATCCATCATGGGCGGCCACCTCCACCAATCGAATGCGCCGGCGCGATCTGCGCGGCCGGCCAGGGCCCGGACCAATCGCGGTAAGGATACGAGAAACGGTGCTCCACACTAAAGCGAAACAATGGATGGCAGTAGGTTGAAAACGGAGCGGGGGCGCGACCCATTTCCGCGACCACGCGCGTGTTGTCGAATACCGTGTTCCACGTGAGATACGGCCAAAAAACTTTCAGCAACGACGCGCCGCGGCCGATTCCGCTTCGCGATCGAGCGAGGCGCGTGATCAGTCCGTTCGCCGGCGATTCAAGGCCAGGCCAATAGACCGGCGGCATTTTTCCCGCGGCGCGCGAAAGCGTGCTCGTCAATTGGCGGAACGTTTCGGAGCCAGTGCCGGAAGAAAGATGATAAATCTCGTGCTCGGGCCGCGGCTTCTGGTGCAGCGCGACGACGGAATCGGCCACGTAATCCACCGGAACGATATCGATGCGGTCGTCGGGGCGAAACGGCAGCACCGGCAATCGCGCCAGAAAAACGAACGCGCGCACCATGTCGAACTGCGTGGTCTCAGGCCTGCGGCTATCTCCCAGCACGATGCTGGGCCGAAAAACCGTGCGCGGAACATCGGGCAACAATTCGCGCACCATGTGCTCGCAGAATTTTTTGGTGCGCGCGTAGGGATCGTAGTCCGAACGATTCCAATCGATTGAGGCGTCCTCGGTGACGATTTCGCGATTGCGCTCGCCGCACACGGCCACGGTACTGATTTCGCTGAAGCGCCGCAGCCCGTGGCCCGCGGCCGCGCGCCGCGCAAGCTGGATGACTTCGAGCGTGCCGCGAAGATTTACGTTCAGGCAGGTTTTCTCGGATTTGCGATTGAGCGAAGCCGCGCAGTGGATCACGGAATCGGTGGTGTCCGTAAGCCGGCGATAATCGGCGTCGTCCAGGCCGAAGTGCGCGTCGGTCAAATCGCCGCGAAAAATAGCGATGCGCGTGGCAAGCGCTTCGGCGAACGCGTCGCGCTCCATATGCAATTGCAGCGCGCGCCAAAGCTTGCCGGATGCATCCGGCGAATCTTTCGCGCGCACCAGCACGTTCAAGCGCTCGTCGTGCCGCTCGAGCAGGCGCGCCGCGATGTGCCCGCCGATGTAGCCGGTCGAGCCGGTCAGGAAGAGGGCCATGTGGCGTTGGAAACGGGAGCGGATCCCGCGGGGCCGGGACCGCTAAGCGGCGCGGACGAGTCGGCGCCGGAATCGGGCTCACCGCCCAATCGGAACTGGCGCCGCGGCGTCGGCTCGGGCGCGCGGCCTTCGATCAGCGGATAAACCCACTTTCGCAGAGCGGGAATGTGAATCTGAATCCAATATTCCCACCAGTCGATCGAACGCGGCTCGTAACCAAACACAGCGCGCTCGGATTCCGGCAGCTCGGCCGAAAGCAATTCGACGTTATCGCACTCGAATACCTGCTCGTTGTGCAGGATGAACGGCTCGTACAATTCGATCAGCTTTTCCACGCGCGCGAGGTCGCGCTCCTGGCGGGCCAGCGGCGGCTTCTTGAATTGCAGCGCCGAGGCCGCGCGATTGATGCCTTTCACCACAGCCTTCTGTGCCGGCACGGAAAGTTTCTGATAGCGATTCTTGGAAACCGGGATGGTTTCAAATCGCAGACGCATCCAGTGTTCCAGTCCCTGCTGCGCGCGGTAATGCTTACGGTGTGCAAGGCCGGTGAGTTCGATCGAGCGACCCATATCGCACGGGTTGGCGGCGGACGTGGCCAGTTGATAAAGCGGCGCGTTGCGGCGCAGCACCAGAGCCGCGGCGATCAGCGTCATACCGTGGCACACCATGTCGACGGGAATGATGTCCAGGCACTTGCGCGCGTTGGTCGGCAACTGGCGAAAATATGTTCCGAGCAGATAAGAGAGCGGCGCCGACGTATTGATCCCTTCGTTCCAGCCGGAGAAAGGCTCCGCGGTCGAGGTCTCGACGATCGATGGCCGCACGACTGCAATCGGCAGGCCTGCGCCGCGCCGCACGATCAGCGATTCGGCCAGGCTCTTTGTGAACGTGTAGGTGTTGGGCCAGCCCAGATGCCGCGCGCGCCGCGTGCCGGCGCGCGTCAGGCGATTGCGCAGCCAGCGCGTGCGGTTTTTGCGAATTTGCGTTTCGAGTTCCGCGCCCGGAGGCAGCGCAGTCTGGCGCCGCCGGCCCAGCACCTGGCGCTCGAGCGCGCCGCGCAGCTCCGGGCTTTCCGAGCGCGCTTCCGCGTTGCGCACCAACTCGCGGAGCTGCTGCCATTCCTGCTCGGCGTTGAAATCCTCCACGCCCACCGGCGTGTAATTGGGCGTCAATTCTTCGCTGACGCGGCCATCGCGCCCGCCCACGGCGTAACACGTGGAAAGATGCATCAACGCGGCGTGACCCGATTCGCGCACAAACTCGATCACGTTGGCCACGGCCTCGACGTTGCTCGCGAGCGCTTCGCGCAGATCGGGATTGAAATCCGTGAGCCCCGAACTATTCACCACCACGTCCAGCGTGCGCGCGAGACGCTCGCGCACTTCGGGCGCCAAGCCCAGGCCGGGTTTCCCGACGTCGCCCTCGACGACCTCGACGTGCTCGCGCAGAAATTCCGCAAAGTTCGCGCCCAGTTTCTCTTCGAGCGGCTCGAAAACCGGAGATTCCTCGGCGATTTTCTCGAAGCGCCGCTCGGCCGTTGTGCTGCGTTGCCGGCGCACCAGCAGCGAAATCTTGCCGATTTCCGGCAGATTGATCAGCAGGTGCTCGAGCCACACTTTGCCGATGAAGCCCGTGACGCCGATGAGCAGAACGTGTTTGCCGGCCAGCGCACGGCGCACGGAGAGCGGCTCGACGCGCGTCTTCGGGCCAAACATCACGACCGGCAGATGATTCGCAGGCGCGGGCCGCGCCGCTGGCCGGATGGCGTCGCGCATTTGTTCGGCGCCGATCAATCCGGTGGAAGTTGACTTCGTGCGCAACCCTCGGGCCACGCGCTCGGCGTCCCATCGCCCGTCGGGTTTTCGGCCGCCGAAAATCGCCGACGGCCCGCGCGGCAAAACAATCGGATCGAGCAATCGGCCGGTCGCGACGCCGTCGCGAAATTCCAAGCGATTCGAGATGATTCGGTCAACGCCGAGATGTTGCGCAAGCGGCCGCATGATGTGGTCAAGCGCCTGGCTGACGAGCACTACATCGCCATGCTGCTCGATAATTTTCTGGAGTTGCGCCACGCCGGCGGGACGCAAGAGCGGCTTCAGCACGTATTCAAAATATTCTTCGCCGAGCAGATCCAGTCGATCGCGGCTGATTCCAGCCAGAAGCGTGTGCACCACGCGTGTGGCGAAAACGCGATTCACAGCGTAGAGCAGCGGACGCAGCAAGCTCAATAGCAGCGTGGCCGCGTGGCGCGCCCAGCGCTGGGCAAAACTCTGCGCGTTCCACGCGAGATAGGTGATCGCGCGGAGCGAGTTCAGGTCCAGCAGGCTGCCCTCGACGCGCCAGTAGGTTGGCGAGGGCGCCGTCTCCGGCGGGCCTGCAGACGCAGCGCCCGAGGCGCGGGGCCCCCGGCCGTTGGACCGTTCAGAATGCCCGGATTGTGTGTCGGATTGACTCAAATCTGAGTCCCAAGCCGCACGAGCAGAAAATTATACGAGTTCACGGGAAGGAACGAAATTAGCACTCTCACGCAGCGTAGGCAAGGGGCCTAAGGCGAAGACATGGCGAACAAGTCCCCGGGGCCCCCGTCTGGCGTCTGGCCGCGCCTTTAGGCGTCGGCCTTGCGGGCCGCGGACTGCTGTTTCAAGGTCGCGCCAAGCTCGGCGTTCAAGAGTTCACCGAATCGAACGCAGCCGACCAGTTGGCCGGAGGGCTCGGCAATGTCCGCGGTGCGGAATCCCCGTTCAAGGACGCGGTCGAGCGCCGATTCAATCGCGGCGGCCTCGTTCGTAAGGCCCAGGCTTTCCCCGAGCAGCATCGCCGCCGAAAGGATTGAGCCAATCGGGTCGGCCACGTCTTTACCCGCCAGCGTGGGCGCTGAACCGTGAATGGGCTCGTAGAGCGAGGGGCCCGAGCCCAGGCTCATTGACGGGATCAGGCCGATCGAGCCGACCAGTGCCGCCGCGCCGTCGCTCAGAATATCGCCGAACATATTCGAGGTCACGATCACGTCGAATTGCGATGGCGCCAGCACCAATTGCATGGCCGCGTTGTCCACGTAAAGGTGCTCGAGCTTTACGTCCGGGTGCCGCGCCGCCAAACGCGTCACCGTGCGCCGCCACAACGCCGAGCTTGTGAGCACGTTGGCCTTGTCCACCGAGGCCAGCCGCCGCGTGCGCGCTTCGGCGCGCGCAAATGCGTATTGCGCCACGCGTTCGATCTCGGGTGTGGTGTAGGTCTCCACGTCCCAGGCGCGCTCCACACCGTCGACGGTCTCGTGGCCGTGCTCGCCGAAATAAATTCCGCCCGCGAGTTCGCGCACGATTTCGATATCGATCGAGCGCGCTCGCTCCGGCCGCAGCGGCGAAATTCCGGCCAGCGCCGCGCGCAGCCGAATCGGCCGCAGATTGATGTAAAGCCCCAGGCCCTTGCGCAGCGCGAGAAGTCCTGACTCGGGCCGCTTGCCAGAGGGCCGCGTGTCCCAGCGCGGTCCGCCGACCGCGCCCAGCATGATCGCGTCGGCTTCAAGGCAAGCCGCGAGCGTGGTGGCAGGCAGCGGCTCGCCGTCGGCTTCGATTCCGGCGCCGCCGAAGGGCAGCTCGGTGAAATCGAAATTTAGTCCGCTCTCGGAAGCGCAAGTTCGCAAGACGTCGGCGGCCACGCGCGTCACTTCCGGGCCGATGCCGTCGCCCGGCAAGAGCACGATTTTCTTGGGTCGCACAGAGGCTTTCGGTTTCGCGCTGAGGGCCGCGCTTGGGCTTGCGCTGATGGTTTGCGCGGTCATGTGCGGGTTCGGAGTGTCGGTCGCCGCGGCCTAGGAAGCCGCGCGCGCGTCGTCGGGCAGCGTGGTGAAAATTCGCTTGCGAATCACTTCGTGCGCGATGGCCAGCAAGTCGCGCTGCTTTACGTGTTTGGATTCATCGGCCAGCGCATTGACGCGGCGATAGCATTCGGCCAGCTCTTCATCGGTCGGCTCATAGCCGAATTCTTTCAGATTGGCGCGCAGCGCATTGCGTCCGGAATGTTTGCCCACCACAAGTTGCCGCGAGGGCACGCCCACCGCTTCCGGCGAAAGAATTTCATACGTGAGCGGATTTTTCAGAATGCCGTCCTGATGAATCCCGGCCTCGTGGGCAAACGCATTCGCGCCGACCACGGCTTTGTTTGGAGGCACGGAAACGCCCGTGACTTCGCTCAACATGCGGCTGGTGGCGTAGAGTTTCTCAAGGTTCAGATTCGTTTTTACGCCGAAGCTTACCGAGCGCACGGCCAGCGCCGCGGCGATTTCTTCCAGCGACGCATTGCCGGCTCGCTCGCCGATTCCATTGATCGTGCATTCCACCTGACGCACGCCCGCGCGAACCGCCGCCAGTGAATTCGCCACGCCCAATCCCAAATCGTTGTGGCAATGCGCGCTCCAGGTGATTCCAGCGGGATCGCCCAAGCGTTCGCGCACGCTCGTGAACATTGCGGCGTATTCTTCGGGAACAGCGTAGCCAACCGTGTCCGGCAGATTGATCACCGTCGCGCCGGCGCGGATGGCCGCTTCTACCGTTTGCGCCAGAAATTCCAAATCGCTGCGGCTCGCGTCTTCGGCGGAAAATTCCACTTCCTCGCAATGTTTCCGGCCGTAGGACACCATCGTGGAGATGGCTTCAAGCGCCTGCTCGCGCGAAAGGCGCAGCTTGTGATGCAAATGCAGATCGGAGGTGGCGAGGAAAATGTGCAGGCGCGCATGCCGCGCCGGAGCCAGCGCCTCAAGCGCCGCGTCCACGTCCTCCCGGCGCGCTCGCGCCAGCGCCGCTACGCGGCAGGTCGTGATCTCCGACGCGATCGTCCGTACCGCGTCAAGATCCCCACGCGAAGCGATCGGAAACCCGCCCTCGATCACATCCACGCCCAAATCCGCCAGTTGACGCGCCAGGCGCAGCTTCTCCGGCACGGTCATCGAAAAGCCGGGCGATTGTTCTCCGTCGCGCAGCGTGGTGTCGAAGATTTGAATGTGGTCCATTTTGGTGTGTCGCGAGCGCCCAAGGGCGCCGTGTACCCGGTCGAGGTGTGTAGTCTGAGGGCGGCCAGACACCAAGTCCAATTTATATTACTTGTAATCCCTATAAGCCTAGATTATAAGACAAATGGGGGTCAAAAGCATCTTTTCGAGGAAACTTCATGGATCTCTCTCAATTACAAGTGTTTCTGGCCGTCGCTCAGGAGCGCAGCTTCTCCCGCGCGGCTGAAAAGCTCTATCGCACCCAGCCTGCCGTCAGCATCGCCGTCCGCAAGCTTGAGGATTCGCTGGGCCAGCCGCTGGTGGTCCGCGGCGCGCGCCAGATCAAGCTCACCGATGCCGGCGAGCTGCTCAAAGACTACGCCGAGCGCCTGCTGAATCTGCGCGACGAATTGGTGAAGGGCCTCGAAGGTTTGAAGGGCCTCGACATCGGCCAGCTTTCGCTCGGCGCCAACGAAAGCGCGATCCACGCCCTGCTGCCGTTTCTCGCCCGATTCCATCAAGCCTATCCCGGCGTGCGCATCGCCGTGCAGCGCGTTTTTTCGCGCGACATTCCGCGCGAGATTCTCAACTATCGTCTCGATCTCGGCGCCGTCTCCTACGTGCCGCAGGACCCGAAGCTCCAGGCCGTCGAAATCCTGCGCGACGAGCTAACGCTGGTCGTGCCGCCGAATCATCGCCTGGCGAAGAAAAAAGAAGTGGATTTGTCGGAGCTCGCTTCGGAAACTTTCGTCGCGCACATCGTCGATTCGCCCTACCGCAGCGGCGTGATGCAAATGTTCGCGCGCCACAATGTTCCGCTGCACATGGATTTCGAGCTGCCCACGATCGAATCGATCAAGCGCTTCGTCGAGATGGGCATGGGCGTGGCCATCGTGCCGCGCATGTGCGTCGAATGGGACATCGATCGCGGCCGTCTGGCCGAAGTGCGCGTCAAGCAAATGAAGTTGCCGCGCCATCTCTACATCGTATCGCGCCGCGGCTCGCGCCTTTCCCACGCCGCGCTCGGACTGATGAAGCTGCTGAAGCCGGGAACTCCGCCGGCGGCAGAAGCCTCGAACGGATCAAACGGCGCGTCGCCCGCGGCGGAGAAACCCGCAAAGAAAAAAGAGACCTCGCGCTCGGCCTGACGGAATTCCAGCATCGCCCACAAAAACAAAAAGGCCCGCCGGATAAATCCGGCGGGCCTAAGTATTTTGGCCAGCTCTTTTTTCAATTTGGTGCCGGACTGCGCGGAGCGCATTGCTTCGGCTTTGAATGATATCTGTCAGAACCCGTAAGGCTTTGAAGAGTCAAGCAACGTCTCGGTCCGTGAGAACCAAGACCCCCTAGCCGCTCGTGAGAGCGATTCGGGGACTTTGGACAGCTTCCCCTGCACACCTGCACAGGTTCCACTGCCACTTTATTTAGAAAGGAGGTGATCCAGCCGCAGGTTCTCCTACGGCTACCTTGTTACGACTTCACCCCAATCATGAGCCATACCTTGGGCGCCTGCCTCCTTGCGGTTAGCACGGCGACTTCTAGTACAGCCCACTTTCGTGATGTGACGGGCGGTGTGTACAAGGCCCGGGAACGTATTCACGGCGTCGATCTGATACGCCATTACTAGCGATTCCAGCTTCATGCAGTCGAGTTGCAGACTGCAATCCGAACTGAGCACGGTTTTTTCCGATTAGCTCCCCCTCGCGGGTTCGCAACAGTTTGTGCCGTGCATTGTAACACGTGTGTAGCCCTGGACATAAAGGCCGTGCTGACTTGACGTCATCCCCACCTTCCTCTCCGTTATCCGGAGCAGTCCACGTAGAGTTCCCCCTTGCGGGTGGCAACTACGAGTAAGGGTTGCGCTCGTTGCGGGACTTAACCCAACACCTCACGGCACGAGCTGACGACAGCCATGCAGCACCTCTACTCGTGTCCCTTGCGGGAAGTCTAGATTTCTCACGATGGTCACGAGCATTTCGAGCCCAGGTAAGGTTCTTCGCGTTGCGTCGAATTGAACCACATGTTCCACCGCTTGTGCGGGCCCCCGTCAATTCCTTTGAGTTTCAGTCTTGCGACCGTACTCCCCAGGCGCAGGACTTAACGCGTTAGCTACGGGACGACCCGCCTACGCGAGCCACCCCAAGTCCTGATGGTTTAGGGCTAGGACTACCAGGGTATCTAATCCTGTTTGCTCCCCTAGCTTTCGTTCCTCAGCGTCAGTTGCGGTCCAGCGAGCCGCCTTCGCCACGGGTGTTCCTGCAGATATCTACGCATTTCACCGCTACACCTGCAATTCCACTCGCCTCTCCCGCACTCGAGCACGGCAGTTTCGGAAGCAGCCTCTGAGTTAAGCCCAGAGATTTCACTCCCGACTTGCCGCACCGCCTACGAACCCTTTACGCCCAGTAATTCCGAGCAACGCTGGCCCCCTACGTCTTACCGCGGCTGCTGGCACGTAGTTAGCCGGGGCTTCTTCTACCCGTACCGTCAATCCCTTGCGGGACATTCGTCCGGGTCGAAAGGGGTTTACACTCCGAGAAGCTTCATCCCCCACGCGGCGTCGCTGCGTCAGGCTTTCGCCCATTGCGCAAGATTCCCCACTGCTGCCTCCCGTAGGAGTCTGGACCGTGTCTCAGTTCCAGTGTGGCCGGCCATCCTCTCAGACCGGCTACCGATCATAGCCTTGGTGAGCCGTTACCTCGCCAACTAGCTAATCGGGCGCGGGCTCCTCCTTCGACGGCCTTGCGGCCTTTGAGTCCGGTGAACCGAGGTCCCCGGAATGTCATGCGGTATTAGCCCCGCTTTCGCGGGGTTATTCCCCATCTAAGGGCAGATTGCCCACGTGTTACTCACCCGTGCGCCGTGCGCCCACTTCCTGTATTGCTACAGAAAGCTGCGCACTCGACTTGCATGTGTTAAGCACGCCGCCAGCGTTCGCTCTGAGCCAGGATCAAACTCTCGTTTGTATCCTTTGCCGAAAAATGAAAAACCCCGAATCGCTTCGGGGCCAGACATCTTCCTGCGAACTCTTTAATTGTCGCTCGATTTCCTCAAATAGCTTGGCTTACCTTCCGGCAATCCAAGTGTGAACCGAACGGGTTCTGGCACATATCATTCGACCAAATTGTCAAAGAGCGGGCCTCCTGTCCAGCAGGCAGGCTAACAACTTCTTACAGGCAACCGACTGAGTCTAGCAGGTTCTGCGATTAAGTCAATCGAATAAGTCGCATCGAAATTGCCTCTCTTTTTTGGTCATCCCGAGCGAGCGCAGCGACGAGGGACCTCTCTGTGCTGTTGCTCTCGGTTTGCCTTCAACGTTGTCACCCCGAACCCGGTCGCCCGCAATTGGCGAACGCGGGTGAGGCTCTGCTTTTTCTTTCTGCCCGTTTTTCGCATCCGCGAAAAATTACCCGCGCTATAATCCCCCCAGAGGAACCCATGAAATCCACCGGCGGCAAACCCAAGAAGGACCAACCCAAAATCGCCGTCTCCCGCGATAAGGTTCGCAACGCGCGCGACAATTTTCGCATCGCCGAAAGCAAAACCAAGATCAGGGTTCCTCTCGCAGACAGGCGCTCGGATACTCGCGCAAAGCGTCGTCTGTCGAAGGGTGCCTTAAAGCAATTTCAAGACAAACTTAACCGCTAAATTCTCGGCCGATTGCCAACCCCTCGCCTAAAGAGCCCCGTCGATACCGTCGGTAACATCGGGGGTTGTGACGGAATTTGCAGCTGCAGAAGCGGCAGCCGCGACGCAAGCCGCGTCAATTGTTGTTATCCCCGTATTCACTGCATGCAGAACGACATTGGCAGCGCGCGAGAGTAGCATGCGCGGGTGAACCGTTTCGCGATCCTCAAGCAAGGCCTCAATCCCGCCTTCCGAAAACGGAGCAATCGTTCCCCTCTCGCTCGAATTGATCCGGTAATAATCCAGATGCGCGATAATGATCTGACGGGCCTGGTCCTTGCTCGGGAAAGTCAATTCCACGGAATTTGGCGACGACGGATCGAGCCGGGCGATCGCAGAAAGGCCTGCATCGCCCCACGCTTGGGCCAACCCCACTGACGCCTGCTGATGGGTGGTCAATACGCAGGATAAAAAGTTGTATGCAGAATTCGCATAACCGGGGCGCACCGTGCAGAGCGCGAACTCCTTGGCGAACTCGATTCGGTGTTTGCGGGTCATCTGATCAACCAAGTTCTCAATGTCATCGATAAAGAGATACCCGCCAGCGAAGTCGGCCGCTCTTAGATAATTGACCAAGTCATTGAATAATAGAGATCTTGAGTAATCAAGGATCTGCGTATCGCGCGGAACATAGAAAGGCTCAAGGGAGCCATCTCGTCGAAAGGAGCGAAGGTAGTCCTCGAATTTTCCTTGCGCCAAGGGCACGGCGCTGCGAGGTTCGACTCCTGAGGCGATGAGCTTTTCGGTGATGGCATCGTCGACTTGGGAAGGGTTTATGCCGTTCGACTCCAACACCGAATCGCGAAGCAAGTTTTCAAAATCCTCCGTACCATCGGGACTCACCAGGATCGATTGGCGTACCTCTGGTTCAAGCTTTTGGAAGCGAAGCGCGGCGCGCGAAGCTTTTAGAACGCCACTCCTGCAGGAATCAACCAGCGCTGACAGCGCAAGTTGTTCCATATAACGACGGTCGACCTGTGCGGGAAATGAAACGTACAGCACACATGCAGAAAAATTTCCGCCGAACTCTGTTGCACCCCAATCGTGATTGATCCTATGCCGAAAATAGCGAAGAAGCGCTGTCTTTCCTACCCCGCGGCCCGTTTCGCGGTCGCCCTTCGCCCACAGATACGCTAAGCGGGCTCTATTTAGAAAATCCTCCGGAGAAATCAGCAATCGTTCGAACTTTTCAATTGCTTCCTTGGCGGCTGACTCTGCATAGATGCCCCCATTCTTGCGCGGATCATCGTTGTATGGATTGATCACCGGATCCGTCGGAAAAGGCAAGTCCCGCAGCCCGAGTGGCTCGTATCGGGACGAGACCTTAACTTGGCCCGGACGTGGAATGGAAAGCGGCATCAGACCCTCCTTATCAGGTTGAAGACTTGGATTGCGCCCCGATTTCTCACTAACGGCTTTCGCCGCCCAGAAATCCCCTCATAAGTCAGGCCAACCGTAACAGGCGAGGGTTGAAGGTCCAAAAGCTCGTTAATACCCTCGTCAAACGCCGCCTCCGGTACCATCAATTTTTCGCAGACGACGTCGCGAACCTGGGGCAAATCGTAATAGCCTGCCTGTGGGACCTGCTTCGAGAAGGAATCCTCGATGGCGGCGAGGAGCGTTTGTTGCATCCGGGCATCCTTCATGTTTGGTTCAGATAGATAAACACTGTATGGCTCGCCGTTTGCCAGATTGACGGCGATCATCGTATACCAGCCGACCGTCGGCGCGTCGGAGCGACAAGGCGAATAGCTCTTGGCGAATTCGCAATCCTCTACTGTGGCTTTCATGATATTTAGCAAGCGTAGACTCAGTAAGCGGTCGCACATCGAACGAAAGAGCGGAACACTGATTCGGCTGCCAGGAAACAGACTCCGCAAAATGAGGTCCCGCAGGAGGTTTTCCGTCTTCTTCGGAGTCTCGGCGTTCCCGCTTTGCAGGGCCTCGGCGGCAACGACGGCTGCTTCGGAACCGACCGTCGGTTTGACTAAACGCTCGATATAGTCCTTCTGCGTGTACTTCTTCGCGTCCACGACTGGATTCCAGATGCACGCTCCATCTAATTGCTTCGCGAACACCTCGCGGAGGTTGTCGTAGGTCTTGAAATGAAGCTCGATCATTTTGTGCCGAAGCTCAAGATGCCTACCCGAATTCAATAATTGAAGGGCTTCCTCGCCCGCTTCTGTCAGAGAGTAGCCTTTGCCGTGCGATGCCTTGGCGAGGCCAAGGTGGACGAGTTCCTGACAAACCTTTTCCCCCACCGACTGGAAGTCTCCCCTTGGAGCGGAAAGCATAAGTCGTAACGCTTTGTCGCTCGCATATTTCAGGACGTTTCGGGATACAGTGCTAAATTGGGCTTCCCTAGTGGAATCTTTCGGCAAGCTCGCAAGAACCCTGATTCCGATGTAGTGATAACCAACATCCGTCACATTGTAGCTGGAGATATTCACTGTTTTAGTTCGGCCTTGGTCGATTTGAATTCCCTCAGAAGGCGCAGACACTCGGCATTTGCTTCTCTCAGATCTTGACTCAGCGCCTTCGAATCCATACAACACGCCGCTTGTACCAGGATCGCGTTATCAGAGAGATATCCGCAGCGACTACTCAGCCAAGTTGCGTCCAGAGCCGTGCTCAGTCGATGGACTGTCGCCCAGAAATCATCAAGCTGGCCCTCAAGTCGTTCACCGACTGTCATTCCCAATCGAGTTTCGGCTCCCATTCTTTGCGCCGAATCGACGAGGATCGGAAGAGGCCTTAGTCCGGGCCCGACCGGGTGTATTCCTAGGCCGAGGCATGCAGCAAGCCCGCTTTCCTCGAATCCTGATACGGAAATGAAAACAGGACAAATATCCTTCAACATCAGCCTCGGGTTTGCTGCGACGTAGTCGAGAATCTTTGCGAAGAAGACGATGACCTCGTTTTTCGTCGGCAGCCCGGATTCCCAATGTTTGAGCTCCACGATTGCCGACGCTTCGTCGTGCTGCCCAACCAGATCAATCTCGTGATTTGTCCCTGACGCGGTCAGTAGATCGTCGCCGAGTTGCATCTCTCGTGCCAGCGATATTCTCCATTCCGGTAATCGGGAGACACAAGTCGCTCGAAAGGCTTCCTCGAAACCCTGGTCAGGTAGGAGCTCTCGGTTCGCGTGAGGCCACACATCATTGAGAAATCTATAGCAACATTTCAGGAAATCTACGAGATCGCTGGAAACGATGTTCGCTGTTTTCAAATCCATTTCGGTTGGCATTATCGCACGAAGATAAGCCCAGTGTTTCTATCACCCGGCGGAGAGCTTGCGTAGCGAATCGACGTACGGCGCGCGGGCCAGTTCGCGCTTCGCAACGGTCTGTTTTCGCGAACCCGCCATTCGAAATAATTTCCACAACCTTTCTCCTCGAATACACGATCAGTAACATTGACGCGCACAATACCACTGTGCTATCCTAAACCATGAATCGCAGCCGCACAGTCTCGCGCGCCGGATCTCGCCCTGAAGCAGCGGCGCCTTCTTTTCCGTTGGGCGGACCGACCGCGGGCGGAGAAGCCCCACCAGACGGTGTCCCTACTGCCGCCAGTTGCGACAACGCGTTGCAACTAGGCGACGTTCCCAGATCTGTTGATTATGAAGGACTTACAAGGCAGCTAAGCCTCTTTAGAATCAACACTTCCAGGAAATCGCGCAACTTTTTGATCGCATTCATAACAAACGATTTCAAGCCTTCTGGAATCAACACTTACGTGAAAAAAGGCCAGAACCCCTCTAGAATCAACACTTCCAAAAAACAGGGAGGGGGGGAGGGCTGCCTGCCGAATCTCGAAATTTCAATCACCCGGCGGAGAGTTTGCGGAGCGAATCGACGTAGGGGGCGCGGGCTACGCCGCGCTCGGTGATGATTGCGGCGATCAGGCGCGCGGGGGTCACGTCGAACGCGGGATTGCCGACTTCAACGTCGGGCGCGACGCGCACGCCGCGAAAGTGGGTGACTTCTTCGGCGGCGCGCTGCTCGATGGGAATGTGTTCGCCCGAGGGAATCGAAAGATCGAGCGTGGAAATTGGTGCGGCCACATAAAACGGCACGCCGTGCTCGCGCGCCAAGACAGCAATCTGATATGTGCCGATCTTGTTGGCGGTGTCACCGTTGGAGGCGATGCGGTCCGCGCCGACAACGACGGCTCCGACATCTCCCTTTTTCAAGTAGTGGCCGACCATGTTGTCGGTGATCAGCGTCAGCGGAATTCCGTCTTCGGCCAACTCCCAGGCCGTCAGTCGCGCGCCCTGCAAGTACGGCCGCGTCTCCGGCACCAGCACGTGCATCTTGCGGCCGCCCTCGACGGCCATGCGAATCACGCCCAGCGCCGTGCCGATCCCGCCGGTAGCGAGCGCTCCGGCGTTGCACTGCGTCATCACTTGTCCTTCAGCAGGCAGCAGCGCCGCGCCGAATTTTCCGATCGCTTCGTCGTTGGCCCACTTTTCCAAGTGCACCAGGCGCGCTTCGGCGACCATTTCCCGCTTCAGCGTTTCCAGATCGCCTGCCGCCGCAAGCGTATCGAATCGCTTCTGCATTCGCTCGATCGCCCAGAACAAATCCACGGCCGTGGGCCGCGTGCGCGCCAGAGTTTCCGAGATCGTCGCCACTTCGCCGCGCAATTCCTCCACGCTTCTCGCTTTCGAGCGCTCGACCCCCAGCGCGAATCCCATCGCCGCGGCCACGCCGATGGCCGGCGCGCCGCGAATCACCATGTCCGTGATCGCCGCGGCCACGTCGCGATAGTCGGTATACGTGTTGCGCACCACTTCGCCGGGCAGACGGCGCTGATCCACCATCACCACGCCTTGCGCGGTCCATTCGATCGGCTGCGTAACCTTCATATCGTTCCGAGGCGCAAGATTTGCCCCGCGTACCTTTCATCTCCAGGGTTTTCCATGCCGTCCAGCCTAACTCGTGAAATGTCGAAGCCCGCCGGTAGCCACCACGAAGCCGAGAAACAGCAGGCTGTTGTAGCCGAGATGCACCAGATAACTCGCGGCCACTGTGCGCGTTCGCGCGCGCACCCACGTCAGCACGATCCCCACGATGATCAGCAGCGCAATCTGCGTCCACCCGCCCCACAATTGCGCCGCGTGCATCATCCCGAACACCAATCCCGTAACCACGATGCCCACCGGCACGCCGAATTGCCGCGCCACCAGCGGATAAAGGAAGCCGCGAAAAACGGTCTCTTCGACCAGCGGCGCCACCAGAATCCCCAGCGCCATCAGCATCACCACGCTGGCGCGGCTGTCGAAAAGTTTTTCGATCGGCAATTCGCCGTTCTGTCCGCCGTATCGCCCGATCACGGAAACCGCCACGGCCATCACCGCGCCGCCGGCCGCAAATCGCAGCGCCACTCCGCCTGGGCCCAGCTCGGAGCTCGGAAGCGCGCGCCATCCGATCGTTCGCCAGAATGGCTCCGCGGAGCGCACGCGCACCACGGCGTAGAGATACAACAGCGCCGCGCCGGACCACAGTCCCTGCCCGATCACCAGCACGATCGGACTCAGCGCGTCGCCGTTCCTAATGTTCGGCGCGGCAGTGTGGAATATCGCCATGGCCGCAAGCTCGACCACCCACGTCAGCACCATGCTGCTGAGCACGCCGAACAACAAAAACCAAAGCAAATCGAGCCAGCCCCACGGCACGCGCAGGTCCGGTGGAAGTTCGCGCAGCGGAACAGCCGGAACACTCGCGTCCGTCGTGCTGGTCGCGAAAACCGCGGCAGGCGGCGTCTCAAGCCCGGGCTCCGTCCGCAGCTCCGCGCTCGGCTGAGTCGTCGCGGGCTCGGCGGACGGCGGCAGCAGCGGATCTGGATTGGTATAGTTCATGCGGATTTTCTGAGGAGCATCAGTGCGGCCCGTGCCCGCTCACTTCTCGATCTTCCGATCGTAGTATTGCAACAGATCCTCGAGCGTTTTGCGGATCGGGATCGTGGGCTTCCAGCCGGTCAGCTCGCGGCACTTGCGAGTGTCGCAGATTTGCACCGGAATATCGATTGGCCGAACCAGTTTCGGATCCACGGTAATTTTCACGCGATCCTTCAGGCCGGTCATTTCCAGAAGTTGCTCCACAAGCTGGCCCATGGTGAACGCTTCGTCGCCGCCGACGTTGTATGCCTCGCCGCCGGCCGCGCGCCGCATCAGCAACGCGTAGGCGCGGCAGGCGTCGCGCACATCCATCACCACGCGCTTGCTCGAAAGCGTGCCCACGCGCAGCACCGGCTCCTGAAAACCTTTCAGGATGCGCACGATTTGATACACGTCCGACGCGATCGAAAATCGCCGCCCGCGCCGCGGCCCGGTGTGCGAAAACGCGCGCGTCACGAAAAACGGCAGCTTTTCGGACGCAGCGCGTTCACGCACATAAAGATCCGCGGCGGCTTTGCTCACGCCGTAGGGATTCACCGGCTCGATCGGAAAGTTTTCGTCGATCGGACCCTGCGATTCTTTCGGTGCTCCGTAAACCTCGGAGGTCGAGCAGAACATCAGCCGGCACGCCGGCCGATGCACGCGAATGGCTTCGGCCACATTCACGGTGCCCACCGCGTTCGTCAGAAACGTGCCGCGCGGATCGGCAAAACTTGTCGGCGGATGGCTCTGCGCGGCCAGATGAAACACTCCGTCGAACGAAACTTCGCGCATCACGTTGGTCAGCGATTCGTAATCGGTCAAATCGCCGAAATGAAAGGTGAGCGTGTCGAATATGCGGTCAGGAACGATGTCGCGAATATCATCTTCGCGTCCGTTCGAGGTGCGCACGAAGCCGTGCACTTCGTGCTTCTCTTCGACCAGCAAATTGGCCAGGTGCGGCCCGACGAAGCCGGTGATGCCGGTGATCAAGTAGCGCATGTGCGGGTCGAAGACGATCCTTTGAAGCAGCGCGTTCCGCGCGGTCCTTCTAAGCAATGCGTTCGGCGCAGTCCGGAGCGACGACGATGAGCGAACGCGAAATCGCTAGTGTGCCGAGATTCGCGCGCCGCTGTCAAATGCGCTCGGCCCTCGTGCTTGACGCGGCCGGCGGGCCTGACTTATTCTCCGCGCCGAGGCGACGCACCAGTCCCGCCTCGATCCCAAGCCGCCCGGCAGCCGCTCGCGCTTTTTCAAGACGATTAATTTTGGAGGGGGAATGGCGATTGGCGCAACATTAGGGGGCGACTCCAAGGCGCTTCCGGCCAGGCCGGCTCAGGCCGGAGCGAAGCGGGGCTTCGAGCATTTATTTTTCACCGGGATGGCGTTGCTGATTTTGGGCGCGGTGTTCGGCGGATTCGCGCGCCAGTATTATCTGGCCGGAGTGTTTCATGCGCCGCTGCCTGACGCGCTGATTCACATCCATGCCGCGGTATTTTCATGTTGGATTCTTCTGCTCGTCGCTCAGACGTCGCTGGTTTCCGCAGGCCGCGTGGACCTGCATCGCATCCTGGGCATCGGGGGTTTTGTACTGGCGTGCGCCATGGTCCTTCTCGGAATTCTGGCGGCCACGGACGGGCTTGCGAGGGGCCATAGTCCGGTTGCCGGTCTCGATCCCAGGACTTTCTACGCTGTGCCCATGCTGAATATGGTGCTGTTTGCGCCGCTCATCCTATTTGCATACCGCGCGCGGTCGCGTCCAGCGGTGCACAAGCGGCTGATTCTGATCGCCACAATCGGGCTAACGAATGCTGCATTTGATCGCTGGCCCATACTTCACCACAATCTCGTCGCGGGAATGCTGCTCTCTGACGCATTGCTGCTGATGCTGGTGGTGTACGACCTCTGGTCCACGCACACGATTCAACGGGCAACTCTCTGGGGCGGAACATTCTTGATCCTGATGCACCATCTGGCCCTTCCCATCGGCGGAACAGCCCCATGGCTGGCATTCGCCACGTGGGCGCAGCACGTCGGCCGGTCATTCTTGTAACGCACTTCGGCCGGCGCAGTGGTCTTCGAGGATCGACTACGCATGTGGCGCGCCGCGGTCAGTGGCCGTTTGCGGAGACCAGCGGCAGCACACGCGTCAGCACTTGTCCCGTGTACGATTTTTTATTGCGCGCGATTTGCTCCGGCGTGCCTTGCGCCACGATGCGGCCGCCGTCTTCGCCGCCTTCGGGGCCAAGATCGATCACCCAATCGGCCTGCTTGATCACGTCAAGGTGGTGCTCGATGATCAGCACGGTGTTGCCAACGTTCACCAGCCGATTCAGAACGTCAAGCAGCTTTTTCACGTCGTCGAAGTGCAGGCCGGTGGTGGGTTCATCCAAGATGTAGAGCGTGCGGCCGGTTTGCCGGCGAGACAATTCGCGCGCCAGCTTCATGCGTTGCGCTTCGCCGCCGGAAAGCGTGGTGGCGGATTGGCCCAACTGGACGTAGCCCAGGCCAACATCCACCAGCGTTTTTAGTTTCTGGTGAATTTGCGGGAAATTTTCGAGCACCGGCAGCGCTTCTTCGATCGAAAGATCGAGCAGATCGGAAATCGAAAGGCCTTTGTAGCGCACCGCGAGCGTTTCGGCGTTATAGCGGCGCCCGCGGCAAACTTCGCAGGTGACGAAAACGTCAGGCAGAAAATTCATTTCGATGCGGCGCTGCCCATCGCCCTGGCAGGCCTCGCAGCGCCCGCCCTTCACGTTGAAGCTGAAGCGCCCCGGCGCGTATCCGCGCTCGCGCGATTCCGGCAGCATCGCGTAAAGTTCGCGGATCGGCGTGAGCACGCCGGTGTAAGTGGCGGGATTCGAGCGCGGCGTGCGGCCGATCGGGGCCTGATCGATTTCGATCACCTTGTCGATATTTTCCGCGCCGGTGAGTTCGCGGAATGCGCCGGCGCGTTGCGTGGAGCGATAAAGCCGCTGCGCCAGCGCGTGATAAAGAATTTCGTTCACCAGCGTAGATTTTCCGGAACCCGAAACGCCGGTGATCACCGTGAGCAAGCCGAGCGGCAGGCGCAGATCGATATTTTTCAAATTGTTTTCGGTGCAGCCGAGAACCGCGAGCATTTTTCCATTGGGCGAGCGGCGATGCTCGGGCACCGGAATCGTCGAGGAGCCGGAAAGATAACGGCCCGTAAGCGAAGATTCGCTTGCAGCAATTTCCGCCGGCTTCCCGGTGGCGACCAAATAGCCGCCGGCGTTGCCCGCGCCGGGGCCGAGGTCCACAACGAAATCGGCGCGGCGAATGGTTTCCTCGTCGTGCTCGACCACGAGCACGGTGTTGCCCAGATCGCGCAATTTTCCGAGCGAGCCGAGCAAGCGATCGTTGTCGCGCGCGTGCAGACCGATCGAAGGTTCATCCAGCACGTAGAGCACGCCGCGCAAACGCGAACCGATTTGTGTCGCCAGGCGAATGCGCTGCGATTCGCCGCCGGAAAGTGTGGCTGCCGAGCGATCGAGACTCAGATAACCGAGGCCCACGGCGAGAAGAAAATCGAGACGCTCGGAAACTTCCTCAAGCGCGCGCCCGGCGATTTGAAGTTGCCGCGGCGCGAGCGATTTCAAAATGCGATCCACCGCCGGCCGAGCCTGACTGATCGGCAGCATGGTGAAGTCCGCGATGGAATGGCCAGCGACTTTCACGGCGAGACTCTCGGGTCGCAAACGTTTCTGTCCGCACGCAACGCACGGCGACGGTGACATGTACTGCGTGAGCCATTCGCGATAATTGTCCGAGCGCGAATCTTCCAGATTTCGTTCGAGCATCGTGAAAATTCCGGGAAAGCGGAATCCCGGCGCGGGCCTTGTTTTGGAGCGGCGGCGCTCGGGCGGCGCGTCCGCAGCCGAATCTTTTCCATTCGACGGCGGATAGCCGTAAAAGATCAAATTCTGCACACGGCGCGGAAATTTCTCGAAGGGCGTCGAGAGATCGAACCCATGCGCGTGGGCCGCAAGCTCCAGAGTGCGCCGCACGTTGGCCGAATTCGATCCAGGCCCCAGGCCTCCCTCGAAAAGCGGCCGCGCCCAATCCACGATCACTTTTGCGGGATCGAAATCGTAGCGCGAGCCAAGGCCATTGCAGACCGCGCACGCGCCGTAAGGCGAATTGAAACTGAACGAGCGCGGCTCGAGCTGCGGAACCGAAATGCCGCAATCGCGGCAGGCCAATTTTTCCGAGTAAAGTTCCTCGGCTCCTCCGACTACCGCGACGGTGACGAGGCCCTTCGCGAGTTTGAGCGCGGTCGCGAGAGATTGTTCGAGGCGGCTGGCAATTCCGGGCTTGACGAGCAGGCGATCGACGACCACTTCGATGGTGTGGTTCTTGCGCTTATCGAGTTTCGGCGCGTCGTCGAGCGGATAGAGCTGCCCATCGATGCGCGCGCGCAGAAAACCGTCGCGCGCCAATTTTTCGAGTTCCTGTTTGTATTCGCCTTTGCGGCCGCGGGCCAGGGGCGCGAGGATCATCACGCGATCGCCGGGCTTGGCAAGCTCGCCGCGCAAAATGGATTGCACGATCTGCTCGGCGGATTGGCGCGCGATGGGCTTGCCGCAATTCGGGCAGTGTGGCACGCCGATCGAGCTATACACCACGCGCAGGAAATCGGAAATTTCGGTGATCGTGCCCACCGTGGAGCGCGGCGAGCGCGTGGTGGTTTTCTGCTCGATGGCGATCGAAGGAGAAAGGCCTTCGATCGAATCCACTTCGGGCCGCTCCATCTGATCGAGAAATTGCCGCGCGTAAGCCGAGAGCGATTCGACGTAGCGCCGCTGGCCTTCAGCGTAAATGGTGTCGAATGCCAGCGACGATTTGCCGGAACCCGAGAGGCCGGTGATCACGGTAAGGGCGTTACGCGGGATCTCCAGGCTCAGATTTTTCAAGTTGTGCTGCCGCGCGCCGCGGATGACGATGCGGGTTAGGCCCATTCGGGGACACCCATTGAAGCAACGCGCCCCGCGCGGGCCGGTGAAGCAACGCGCTCCGCGCGGACCGGCTCAGCGAGTCCGCCGCACAGTGGGTAGAATGAGCCCAGCATAACCTTTGACGTTAACAAGCCGCTCGCACCCGGTCAAGACGCGGTCCGCGGGCGAGGAATGGCGGCAAGAATTTTCCACAGGGCGCGTCCTAGTACTTCGCACGCGACTCGCAGCGCGACGGTCGGAAGATTTTGCCGGTGCATGGTTTTTTTACCCGCCGCCCGGCCGACAACTCGTGAGTTTGCAGCGAATTGGTTTTGGCGCTTGGCGTGCGTATGTATTCGACCGTAGGGAGAAGGCAAGCCGAGGATCCCTTTAGGGGATTGAGGGCTGGGCCGGCCTGTCTTCTCCCACATCCTCCGCCTCGTCTCACTCCATAGTCCCTACCACCCCAAAGCACGGCACCCAAACGAGGCGGAGGTGCGCCTGAACGGTGCCGAACGATTCCAGACCGTCGAGTCGCGTGTCGCGGGCCGCGGCGAAGAAGAGGAGAACAAAAAATCGGGCGGAACGGTTTGGGTTTCGCGATAGTCTAAGTGAGCGTAAGGCGATGCCATTCTCTCAACAAAAATTCGGTGCGGCGTGGCGGCGCGCGGTGCTCGCGGGCGCGCTTGCGGCGTTGGCGATTTGCGGAACGCGCGCGATTCGCGCGCAGAGTCCGGCGCTTCCCCATGTGGACGTTTCACTTTTGTCCGACCAGACGGCCGTGCGGCCGGGACAAACACTTTGGGTTGGACTCCAATTTCAATTGCCGCGTGGTTGGCATATCTATTGGATGAATCCGGGAGATTCCGGCGAGCCGCCGAAAATTCGGTGGAACTTGCCGCCAGGATTTCACGCCGGGGATTTTTTGTGGCCGTATCCGCAGCGCATCGAGGCGCCTTCGATTGTGGATTACGGCTACGCGAATGGCGTGGTGCTCCTCGCGCCGATTGCGGTTCCGGCCGAATTGCCGGCGCATGGTTCGGTGACGCTGGGCGGCGCGGTGCGCTATCTCGTGTGCCGCGAAATTTGCGTGCCGGGGAAAGCCAGCGTGCAACTCGTGCTGCCGGTTGCGGCGCACGCGAGCGGCTCCGCCGCGGCGTCGAATGCCCCGGTACACGCGCTGTTCGTGCAGACAAGACAGCGATTGCCGGAGCCCGCTCCGGCGGCGTGGCAGGCGCGCGCGCGGTCGGCCGGAAATGAATTCGTATTGTCGCTGCGCATCGGCAAGGCCGCGCCGCAAGCGGAATTTTTTCCGATGGATGCCGACGTGATCGAAAACTCGGCCGCTCAGGAGGTGCGCGGCACAGCGGCGGGACTCGAGATTCATTTGCGGAAATCGGACCAATTGATGAAACCGATTGCACGCTTGCGCGGAGTGGTGGTCCTGCCAGGGCGCGGGGCCTACAGCGTGGACGCGCCCGTGACGCAGTAGGCCGCCGCGACAGGAGGCCACCGAGATTTTGCTGCGAACCGTGACATCGAATGTGCAGGCTCAGCGCATCCGAGCCAGTAAGGAGAGACGCATGAACGCGAAAAAGATCGGCACGATAACGGCGGCGATGATTTTGCTTGCAGCAGCGGCGGCGTTCGCTGCGCGCGTGGGCCAAGCAGCGCCGGATTTCACGGCCACCGACAGCAACGGGCAGACGCATCATCTGGCCGACTATCGCGGGAAATATGTGGTGCTTGAATGGCACAACAACGGCTGCCCCTACACGCAGAAGCACTACGAGAGCGGCAACATGGAAAATTTGCAGAGGGAATGGACGGCTCGCGGCGTGATTTGGTTTACGGTGATTTCATCGGCGCCGGGAGAGCAAGGCTACGTGACCGCGGCGCAGGAGAACGATTACATGCGCGAGATGCACGCCGCGCCGACGGCGGCTCTGCTTGATCCGGATGGCCAATTGGGCCGTCTCTACGACGCGAAGACTACGCCGCACATGTTCGTGATCAACCCGGAAGGCGTGCTGATCTATGACGGCGCGATCGACGACCGGCCGACGACCGATGCGTCGGACATCGCGGGCGCCACGAATTACGTTTCGCAGGCGCTGGCCGAGGCGATGGCCGGCAAGCCGGTTTCCGTGCCGACCACACGGCCATACGGCTGCTCGGTGAAATACGCGCGCTAGAATCGGCGCGCGCTCGGGTTCGCGAGTTAGATTTTTATTTTAGTCGGAGCACGAAGCATGGTGCTCTGGTGATGAAAGGGGCGGATCGAGATCCGCCCCACTCCTCAGGTTGCTGCGTGCATGGCGTCAGGGGATTTGGATCGCCTCCGTTTTTCCGCTGAAGTCGATCTCCGTGATCTGGTGGTTTGCGTTGGCCGTCACTTCCGTGAACTCAGATCTGTTCGGGAGCTGGATCCAGTGACAGGGAACTTCGGCGACGACCACGCCGTCCTTCTCGACCGTCAATTGAGTCGCGTCGTTCTTCACTCTGAGTTCGTAAGCGCCGGGCTGGAGTTCTTTCCCGGCGACGGTTTCGGGTTGTTCGACCGTTAGGTCGGTTGAGAATGTTTGAGCCCAAAGCGGCAGGCTCATTAAGATGACGGCAAATCCTGCTAAAAAATGTTGAGCTCGAATACGCATAAATCTATTTCCTCCTACGATCAAGGTAGTTTCCCCGCGGGAGAACAGAGCAGGCCTGCAGAGTTCCTGTGGGCGGGAGCCTCGAATTGAATTCAAATATTCGAGCAGCTCCTCAATAATTGGGACGCGCTAGGCGGCGTTAAGGTTGCAGCAGAATTGCCGGTTTAGCGCGACCGCGTCGCGCGAAACAAACGGCTCAACGTTGAGGTTGCTGCGGTTTTTCAATGGTCTGATTGCTCTGCACGGAAAATAAGACGAAATCTGTGAAGGTGTGCTTGACGACGGCGCGGCCGTTCATCATTTCGGTGAAGGTTTCGGCGCTTTGCGGCAGCCAGAGCTGCACGTTCTGATTGTGGAAGTCCACGGGCGCGTAAGTGATCGACGTGGCCATGTTGGTGAGGCCGAGCATCGCGACCGGCTCCGCCAGGTTGGTCTCAATGTGCAACACCTGGAAGGAGTCCTGAGCGATCCAAGCGATTCCTTTCAGTTTCAAGGAAATCTGTCGCTGCGGTGTGTCGATGCCTTGCGTCCGGCCGGGCTTGTCCTTGCGCTGGACGAAATGGATCACCCAAGCGGGAGTTCCATTCCAATCGGCCGCGCCTTCGCAGCGCATATCGTAATCGCCTTGATAGTAGGGGTGGAAAATCAGAGCGAGCGCCGTAAGGCCGTTATCTCGCGGGCCGCCGGCGAGACCCCTTCCGCCAGCGGACACCTGGCGAGATTCGTCAACCACGAAGGCGTTGGGCGCTTGCTCGAAGGTCACGAGGTAATCGTAGTTGGCGATTTGGCTTCCAACCAACATCCCCATGGAATTCAGCTGTTGCAATTGAATGGTCTCTTTCGCGGCGAACCTCTGAAGATTGTCGACGAGTTCCTGCGCGCGCTCACCGGCCTGCGAGAGAACGTCGGTAAGCGAGCAGGTCTGCGTCGTGGAAATCGATTTCAGTGGCGCATCCACGTTCGGCGGCGACCACATCGAGTTGTTGTCCTCGGCTTTTTCGGCTTGGCGCGCGAGTTGCATGCAGGGATCGTGCAGGCTGCCGGGCGACTCGCCGCACTTCTCGAAGGCGTCGGAAGCATCGGCGTAACGCTTGAGTTGCTGCAATCCGATTCCCAGCGCCCAGAGGTCGGTGGGATCAGGGGATGTAACACCCAAATTGGCTTGCTGCAGTTCGGCGACGGAATCCGTAAAGTCGCGCCGGCGAAATTCGACGAGACCGAGGCCGCTGTGCGCGCGCATCATCTCGGTCGTCTTGTAGGCGGAAAATTGCACGTCACTAAGACCCGGCGGCTTGGGCAGCGAGGGAATGATTTCGATCGCGTGCTTCAAATAATTCTCGGCTTGGTCGTACTCGGCGTTCGCGCCGGAGTCGTTCGGGTCATAGAGATGCGCGATCACCCAGCCGGTCAGAACCAAAATGTCCACGTCGTCGGGATTTTTCGCGAGCGACGTCGCGGCGGCGGCGTAGAAATCGAGCCAATCCTGCTTCGAGTAGTAGGTTTCGACCAGGCGATTCGATACCGGACCTGCGAACCGGCTGTCGGGATGCGTGGCGAGAAAGTCCTTGGCGAGCCGAATTTGCGCGTCGGGATCTGTGGCGTCCAGAATCGCCTTGAAGCTCGCTTCTTCCTGCATCTCCGGGCTGAGCGCGGGTTGCGCGGGCTGCGTCGCGAAGTAGCCGAGACGCGCTTGGATCGTGAAGTTAGGATGCGCGATCACACTTGCCTTTATTTTATGAAAGCTGCCGTCATATTTCAGGTTCGGCGGCGCGAAGCCGAGCACGTAGGACGCTTCCGCGACGCCGCCGATGCGCTCGAATCCGCCATCGAAATCGTTGGTATCGCGGATGAACACGCCTCCCGTGCCCTCGGCGGCCCCCGCGACCACCGCCGCGGCTGAATCGTCACCGGCTTTATCAAGCGCGGGATCCGATGCTCCCATCGCTGATTGGCTGGCGTCGCCGCCGGGAACATACGCTTTCAATCCGTAGCCAGCCATGGCGCTGATCACGACGTTGTTGTGAATCGCACCGTCGATGATTTGATTCAAGCGATCCTGGTGAGCGCGGTTCTCAAAACCATCCGAGATCAGCGCGATGCCGTGTTCCCCGGGAAGTTGCCCCATGCGCCGGACCAGATTCTGCAGAGCGCCAAGCGTGTTTTCGGCGTACACGTCGCTTAGAGCCAAAACATTTCGCGCGGTCATTTGGGCGATGATCGGCAGATTTGTGCCCGGTGGGCAACTGCTTGGCGGTCCGCCGCAAACGCATTGCGCGGTCATGTTGATCGCGTCCTGCACGGCCACTGGATCGTCGTCCAGGAAGAGTTGCGCATGGTAAGCGGTCAGGTTCGGACACTCTCCCCCCGCAGAGTTCGCCGCGATGCGAAGTTGTGCGAGCGCCTTTTGAAGTTTGTCGGCGTCGGTGGTGAAGTCGATCTCCGCTCGCCCGGACGGCGTGAAGATGCCGACGCTGTCGCCGGCGCCTAGCGCCTTTACCAGAAATCTCTGCGCGGCGTCGCGCGTACGAGCCAATTCCGCAAACTGCAGATGGTAATCGTCGAAGAAAAGCGCGGTGTAGTGCTGACTGGAACCCGGCGCGGGTGCGGTAGCAGGCTGCGCGCCGGTCGGCGCGGCGGCCGGAGTTTCCGCTGGCGCGGGTTGAACCGCGCCGTTCGCGGCGTTCTCGGCGGAAAAATAAGCGATGGCTTGCGGCTTGCCGTTATCGAAAAGTTGGAAATCATTTTGGGCGAGGCCGCTCACGGCATTGCCATGGGCATCGCGCACGACGACGCGCACGAGCACGAGATTCGATTGAACGCTGATGACGGACGGAGGCGCAGCCGCCTGCGACGCCGCGGGAGAGGAACTATTCGGCGCTTGCGCGGCCAGCAGCGCGAGGCTGCACGCGGCAATCGCCGCCATAAACAGCGCAGCTCTTGCCGCGGAAGATTTCCGCAAGGGCTGGCCGTGAGACTCCATGTTCAAGGCATTCGACACAGCGGTCGCCCGCTAAGGCTGGGGCGGCTTTAGTTTAATCTCGACGGAGAACAAGGCGAAATCGGAAAAAGTGTCCTTGGTGACCACGCGCTTCCTGGCAACTTCCGTGAAGGTCTCGGCGCTTTGCGGCAGCCAGAGTTGCACGTTCTGGCCGCGGAATTCCACGGGCCCGTAGTCAACCGAGACAGCATCGCTGTCGACGGTTTGATCCTGGCGGAGCAGGACAGGCTCGAGCAAATTGGTGTCGATGTGCAGAACCTGGTAGGAGTCCTTTGCAATCCACGCGCGGCCTTTTAATTGTTCCGGGAAGACAGTCTGCGGTGTGACGTATCCCCGCGTGCGACTGGGTTTGTCTTTGCGCTGGGCGAAATGGATCACCCATGCGGGGGTTCCATTCCAATCGGCCAGGCCCTCGCAGCGCATCTCGTAGTCGCCTTGATAGTACGGATGGAAAATCAGCGCGAGAGAAGTGAGGCCCTGAACGGGCGGATTGCCGGTGAGAGGCTTGGCATCGGGAGTGAGCCGGAGATTTTCGTCGAACAAAAACGCGCCGGGCATCTGCTTGAGGCTCACGACGTAATCGAAGTCGGCGGATTCGTCCACTTTCAGCGAGTAATCGTAGGACGCGCCTCCGTCCGGGCCCATGTCCGCTGCATAGGCATCCAGTTCGTCGTATTGAATTTTCTCGCGCGCGGTGAACTTCGGGAAGTTATCGACGAGTTCCTGAGCGCGTTCGCCGGCGTGGGTCAGGACGTCGGGAAGCGAGCAGGCCTCGGCCTTAGAAACCAGCGGCAGCCGCGCATCGACGTCCGGCGGAGACCAGAGCGTCTGGCGAGCTTTGGCCTTGGCGCCCCCCACTTGATGAGCGAGCTGCTTGCAAGGGCCCTGCAAGCCGCCGGGAATCTGGGCACATTTCTTGAATGCGTCGCCCGCTTCGTCGTAGCGATCGAGTTGCTGCAGCCCGATGCCCAACTCGCGCAGATCGGAGGGATCGGGTGATACCTCGCCTTGAATCGCCTGCTGGAATTCCTGGACGGAGTGCAGGTAGTCTCGCCGGAGAAAATCAATCAGGCCGAGGCCGCGATGCGCCAATAATATTTCGGATGACTTGTGCGCGGCAAACTGCTCGTCGGTGAGCCCGGCGGCGTTGGAAAGAGTGGGAATGATCTCGATGGCGCGGTTCAAATCGGTCTCAGCTTCGTTCAGCTTGGCGGCGGCTGCGGGGCTGTTTGGATCGTACAAGTGCGCGCTCACCCAGCCGGTCAAGACCAAAACGTCCACATCGTCGGGATATTTTGCAAGCGCGCTGGCTGACGCTGCGTAGAAATCGTTCCAATCTTGTTTCGCGTAGCACGCCGCTACCAGAAGATTTGACACGGGTTCGGCGAACCGACTCGCGGGGTGTTGCGCGAGGAAATCCTGGCTGAGCTGAATTTGCTGGGCCGGATCGGTTGTGGCCTGGATCGCTTTGAAGCCGGCTGCTTCCTGCATTGCAGTCTGCATCGCAGCACTCGCCGGGGATTCCGGCTGCGGCGGTGTGGCGAAATAGCCGGGGCGCGCTTGCACCGTCCAGTTGGAATGCGTGGTCACGATGATTTTCAATTTGTGATAGCGGCCGTCGAATGCGAGTTCGTTCGGCGCGAAACCGAGCACGTAGGACGCTTCCGCGACAGCGCCGATGCGGTCGAATCCGCTCTTGTAGTCGTTCGTGTTGCGTACGAAAACGCCACCGGTGCCCCCGGCTGTGTCCTGCATCACTTCCGCGTCAGCGTTGACGCCCGCCCTTTCGACTTTGCTCTGGAATGGTGATCCGGCTGACTCGCTGGCCACATCGAAGGTGGAATCCGCAGCCAGACCATGAGCATCGAGCGCGCTGATGGTGACGTTGTTTCGGATGGCGGCATCGATGATTTGATTCAAGCGATCGGGGTGCGCCCGATCTCTGAAACCATCCGACACCATCCCGATCCTGTGTTCGCCGGGAAGTTCGCCAATGTACCGGACCAGCTTCTGCAGGGCCGCGAGCGTTTCTTGGGCATACCCATCGCTTTGTGCCACGATCGCTTGCGCGGCGGACTGAGCGACGTTGTCTACCGCAGTCTGCGAGCAGTTGCTGGGCGGGCTGCCATTCGGTCCTGGGGGACAGACGCATGGAGTAGCCATTGATCTCGCGAGCGTTACGGCGTCCGGGTCGTTGTCCATGACGCCCTGGGCAACGTAAAGCGGCAGGGCGGGGCACCCGTTGTCCGCGGGTCGCGACTCAATGCGAATTTGGGAGAGTGCCTTCTGAAGTTTGTCGGCGTCGGTCGTGAAGTCGAGGGTCACCTTCCCAGAAGCCGTGAAGATTCCGATCCGATCGCCGGCGCTCAACGCCTTGCCGATGAATCCTTGCGCCGCCTGGCGCGTCTGCGCCAAATCCTCAAATTGCATGTGGTAATCGTCGAAGAAAAGCCCCGTGGCACGCTGCCTCGAAGTCGGCGCGGGCGCGCTCGCGCTCGCGGGCTGCGCGCCCGTGGGCGTCGTGGCTGATGTTCCGGCAGTCGCGGGCTGAGTTGCGCCGTTCGAAGCGTTCTCGGCGGAAAAATACGCGATCGTTTGCGGCTTGCCGTTGTCGTAGAGTTGGAAATCTGATTGGCGAAGGCCCGTGACCGCGTTGCCCTGAGCATCGCGCACGACGACGCGCACCAGCACAAGATTCGTTTCGACGCTGATAACGGATGGAGGCGCTGCTGTTTGCGACGGCGCGGGAGCGGCACGGTTGGGAACTTGCGCCGCCAGAAGAGCGAGGCTGCACGCAGCAATTGCCGCCATAAACAGCGGAGCCCTTGCTGCGGGCGGTCTGCGCACGCGTCGTCCGCGAATTTCTCCGCTCAACGATTTGGTCAAAGCGGCCTCTCGATCTCGAATCGCCGCGCGGAATTTTATCTGACGCTATTTGCCGCAAGGCCTAGCGCAAAATAGCTTACGGAAAGTCCGATGTCAACCAGCGAAGTTTACCTAGGTGCCTATCCGTAGCGCGGCTCAGTGCGGCGCTCAGGCGCGCTCGATGAGATAGCGCTCGCCGGGTTCGGTCGGGAAAACAATTGTGTCGCCGGCCGCGGTGAATGAGATTGTGGAAGCGTCGCGCGCTTTCTTGATTCGCAGCGGGCCGGGCCAGGGCTTGACGAGGCGGACGGGCTTGCCTTTTTCGCTGAGCAGAGAAATCTGCGTGATCTCGCGGCCATCGAATGCGGCGCTGACCAGGAAGGCGCCGGCGGCGCGAAGATTTTCAAAGCGAGCGGGGCCGAGATTTTGCACGTTGGGGAAAAGACGCAGCGTGCCCGAATAACTTTGCAACATGCATTCGTTGAGCACGCCGGGAAGCGCGAAATTCTCCGTCCAGACTCCCATGCGCATCATGAAATCGAAATCGGTGGAATCGCTATAGCGCCCGCCGGATTGGCGCACGCGGTCGTTGGCGATTCCATCGGGCAAAAGGCAATAGGCCACCTGACTTTTGAACCAATCGAGATCGAGCATGCCCAGGCGGGCGCGAATCCAGGGCTGGTACACAACATCGTTGCCGCCTTCCAGGCGCGCGGCGCGCGCAGATCGGCGAGCGATTTCGAGTTGCTCTTCGTGTAGGCCGAGGCCAACTTGCTCGCCCGGGAAAACCGGAGCCAGCGTGATCGGAATGTTGTAAATCCACTCCGCGGGTGCATCCACCACGTCCAGCCACACCTCGCCGTACGGGCCAGTGATTTTCGGATAGGGCGCGAGATTGTCGGCAATTTCCCGCCACTGCGCGCGCTCGGTCTCGTCGGTATCGAGAACCTTCGACGCTTCGATCACGGCCTTCAGGAGAAATTGCGTGAGCGCGAGATCGAGAATGCAATCTTTGTTCAGGCGGTAGTCGACGGTGAAGCCCCAGTTCTCGGAAGACACCGTGGGGATGATGTGATATTTGGCGTCGTTCCCTTTCTGAACGTACGCGGCCAGAAATCGCGCACCGGAGCGCAGCATGGGATACGCGCTACGCAAGTATTCAACGTCCTGCGTGTAGAGATACTGCCACCACAAACTTTGCAGCGACCACGGAGTTTCGCTGATCTGGTAGCCCCATGGTGGAACGGGGTACGGATTGATCTGGCTGGGCACGGGAAAAACCGAATGCGGGAAATACGCGCCGGGCAAATCGAATTTCTCCTTGGCGTATTTCTCGGACATGGCCATCATGTTTTGGCATAGCTCGAAATAGGGAGCGTGCTGCTCGACGTGGTTGCTCGAAAAAACTCCCCAGAAAACCTGCTGGCAGTTGTAATCCATGTGGTAGTCGCCGTGCCACGCCGTTCCGATGCCGCCGGTGGACCAATTTCCGAAAAGGCCCGGCGCGGTGCTGCCCGGACGCAGGCAGCACGCGAGAAAATATTGATTGAGATACCAGATGCGTTCGAGATCTTTGTCTTCAAATTGAACGGCGGAACGCGACCAGAATTCCTTCCAGTGTGTTTCGCTGCCTTGGCGGATTCCGGCGGCGGCGAATGCGGAAAGTCGTTCCACTTCCGTGCGCGCTTGAGCCAGCGTTTCCAAATCTTCGCCGGAGTACGCGTAATCCTGAGTGATGGTGACGGGCGGGCGAGGCTCGCTCGACGCGGCTGCCTCGCGTTCGAGGCGTTCGAGCAAAATGTCGCGCGGCGTCACGACCTTCAGGTCCAGGCGAAAACCCTGCGGTCCGCTGGCGATCAGGTGAACTCCCGGCGGTTCGCGCAGGCCCAGCGTGCCGGGCGGTGTGGCGCTGGACTGCGCGAGACGATCTTGATTTTCTTTCAGACCCTCGACGGACCACGAGCCGGACACTCGTCCGCACAGCGAAAAATTGCGGTCGCGATCCGAGCGCGGTGGAGAGGGCAATTCCGGAGTCGGGCCGATGGCGGGAAAATATTGGAAGCAAGAAAATTCCGCGAAGCCGTCGGCTGTGCGCGCCTCAATCTCGGGACGCGGCAGCGTGGCAGGTGTAACGTCGGATTCCGTAAAGCCGAACGGGGCGCTGGTCGTGTTGTCGAGATCGGGAACGTAATTGACCGCGGAAAACGGCGCGGGAGCGTCCGTAGTCACGGAGACCAATCCCGTCGTCCAATCCACGAAACACGAAACGTTTACCTTGCGCGACGCGCCCGAAGCGTCATTCACGGCAAGCTGCAGCGCGTAGAGACCGCTCGACGGATCCAAGGTCTGCCGCAGCGGCTGCACCCAGCGTGGGTCCCAATGAATCCAGACCGTTCCGCAGGGCCACGGGCGCGGCCAGGGCTTGCGATAGGATGAGACGACCTTTTGTGTGTACTCGCGAAAGAAATCGATACTGGTTTCGAGATGCAGCATGTCGGGCCGGCCCTGCTTCTTGGCCTCTTCGCCGGCGCGCGCCCACAGGTCGAGCAGTTCCTTGAACGTCAGAACGTATTTTTCAATGTCTTCGCTGACCCGAATATCCCAGCAATCGCTTTTTCCGACGTGCAGACCCAGCGCGTCCGGCCGAACCACGGCGCACACGCCAACGTCGCCGTTTCCAAGCAGCATGCCTTCAAAAAAATTCGGCGTGGGTGGCGTGCTGACCAATTCATGCCGCCGCGCGATGGCAAACGCGTCGAGCGAGTCAGTGTCACGCAGAATCGAGGTTGTGCCGGCGTTCAGCATCGAGCCGGCTACGCTGGCGACCGCGGAAGTTTGGATAAATTCCCTGCGGCTAATTTTCACTGGCCCTCCCGTCACGGCGCGTCCGCAATGCGATTCGTTTCGACCGCCAACGTACTTCAAGTGCGATTCAGGCGCAACGGCGCCACTGGAATTTTCGATTTCGCTGTCGTTCGGTGATGCAGCGCAGACGCGTCGCTCGATGGTCTTTGTGCACTAACTTGCTTTGTGGCAAAATCTTGCGTCTGTCTACTGGGGCGTGGTCCAATCGGTAGGACACCGCACTGTTAATGCGGATGGTGGAGGTTCGAGTCCTCCCGCCCCAGCCATTGTTTTCTTCCCCGCGGTCCACCCAAGGCAGGCATGGCGCTCGGCGCGGCCCAGGGCTCCTTAAGGTTTCTTGATTGGGAAACCCGCCTCGTTCCAACCGCGCCAGCCGCCATCCATGGAAATCACGTTGATGTAGCCCATTTTTTGAAGATTGTCGGCGGCGAGGGCTGAGCGAAATCCTCCGCCGCAGTAGAGCACGAGCGTCGCAGCGCGATCCGGCACGGCCGCCTCGATGTCCCGTTCGATGATGCCGCGGCCCATGTGCACGGCGCCGGGAATGTGGCCGCGCTCCCATTCGTTGTCCTCACGCACGTCGACCAGCATGAATTTTTCGCCCGCGTCCATGCGGCGCTTCACTTCCGGGACGTCCCACTCCTTGACGCGCTCTTTCGCGTCGGCCGTGAGTTTCAGAAAACCTTCGCCGTGCTGATGCGCCATTTTCCCCTCCGTGTTTCGGCGTTAGCTCATGTCGCGCCAATTCGCTCCGGCTTTCAGATCCACGAGGAGCGGCACCGAGAGCGGATGCGCTTGCTCCATCGCATTTTTCACCAGCGGACGCAGCCGGTCGAGTTCGTCACCGGGCGATTCAAACAGCAGTTCGTCGTGAACTTGCAAAATCATGCGCGCGCGGAATCCGCCTTCAGCGAGTTCGCGATGAATGCGGATCATGGCGATCTTGATCAGGTCGGCGGCCGTGCCTTGCAGCGGAGTGTTCATCGCCGTACGCTCGGCGAAACTTCGCATGTTAGGCTGCGCGGAAGAGATTTCCGGAATCGGCCGGGTTCGGCCGAAGATCGTGCGCGAGACGCCGGTACGCCGCGTTCCCGCGAGCAGACCATCCAGATAATTTTTCACGCCGCTATAGCGCGCGAAATATGCGGCGATGAATTGCGCCGCTTCTTTTTGGCCGATGCCGAGTTGTTGCGCGAGGCCAAAGGCCGAGAGTCCATAGATGATGCCGAAGTTGATGATTTTGGCGGCGCGGCGATGTTCGGCGGTTTGCGCCATCGGTCCGACGCCAAAGACTTCTTCAGCCGTGCGCGAATGAATGTCTTGCCCGGAGCGGAAGGCTTCGCTCAGCACCGGATCCGCGGAGCAATGCGCCAGGATGCGCAACTCGATTTGCGAATAATCGGCGGAGAGCAGCGTCCACCCCGGCTCGGCGGTGAATGCGGCGCGAATCTGCCGGCCCAGCTCGGTGCGCACCGGGATGTTTTGCAGATTGGGATCGGAGGAGCTGAGCCGGCCGGTGGCCGTGCCGGTTTGGTTGAAGCTGGTGTGCACGCGGCCCGTGGCCGGATCGACCAATTTCGGCAGCGTGTCGGCGTAGGTGGATTTCAATTTCGCGAGTTCGCGATAATCGAGCACCAGGCGCGGCAGCTCGTGCAGCAGCGCCAGCTCTTCCAGAATTTCCGCGGCGGTCGAGCGGGCTTTCGCACGGCCGCGGCGCGCCGCGGGCTGAAGATTCATTTTGTCGAAAAGAATTTCGGCGAGCTGCATGGGCGAATTGACGTTGAACTCGGAGCCGGCTAATTCCCAGATTTTGCTTTCGAGCGCGCGAATCTCGCGCTCCATTTCCGTGGACATGGCTTCGAGAGCTCGCGGATCGACGTGAATGCCGATTCGCTCCATCGTGGCGAGCACCGGAGCCAGCGGCAAATCGATCGTTCGGTAGAGTTCGGTGAGGCCGGCGCGCTCGACTTCGTCGGCGAGCATCGGCGCCAAGAGCTGCAATTGATCGGCACGTTCGCCCGGCGCGCCCGGCAGCGTGACGTTGCGATGGCGCAGGACCACGTCGGCCAGATCGTGTTTCGCCGTGGTGGGGCGCAGCAGATAGGAATAGAGCATGGTCGCGTGGCGGATTCCGGACACGGGTCCGGCGAGCAGCTCGATGAGTTTCGGATCGTGCACGATTTTCGGGCGCGCGGAATCGGCGAGGAAAGGCGCGAACGCGCGGCGCACTTCGCCGGCTTCATCCCACCATGTGGCGCGCGATACGCCCGGAGCGGGCGAAAGCTCCACGGCGGCGATGCGCGTGCCGAAGCCTTCGGCATCGCGTTCCCCGGGCGCGAGCTCGAGCCACACCGCGATTTCATTTTCTTTCGGCACGCCTGCGAGAAAATTTCCGATCGCGCCAGTCGAATCCAGGCGCTCGCTGTCGAGCGTGGCTGACGCGGAGGTCACCGACGCGGGCAATTCCTTGAGCAGTGACGTGAAGCCCAGTTCGGTGTAAAGCTCGCGCAAGGCGTTGGCATCGGGCTCGCGGCGCGTCGAGCTCGCTCGAGCGAGAGTTCCACGGGCGCGTCGGTCGCGATTTGCGCGAGTTGCTTCGAGAGCATCACTTGTTCTCGGCCATTTTGGAGCGCTTCGCGGTAGCGTTTGTTTTCAACTTTGGCGGCGGCGTCGAGCGCGGCTTCCGCCGAACCGAATCGGCGAATAATTTCGCGCGCGCCTTTTTCGCCGATGCCCTTGGCGCCGGGAATGTTGTCGATCGAATCGCCCATTAGCGCCATCACGTCGACAACTTTTTCGGGCGGTACGCCCATCAATTCTTCCACTTTCGCTTCATCAACGACGACGTCCGGCTTGGCCGCGCCCGATCCGGGGCGCAGCACGCGCACACGTCCGCCGACAAGTTGCATCATGTCTTTGTCGCTGGTGACGATGGTGACGTCGAGTATGCGTTTCTCGGCTTGATGCGCGAGCGCGCCGATGATGTCGTCGGCTTCGTAGCCTGGAGCTTCGAGCACGGCCAGGCGCATGGCTTCGCAAACTTTTCGCACGTAAGGCAATTGCACGGCGAGATCTTCGGGCATTGCGGGGCGCTGCGCTTTATATTCGGCGAAAAGTTTGTCGCGAAACGTCGGCCCGGCGACGTCAAAGGCCACGCCGATGTAGTCCGGCTCGTACTCTTTGATCAAGCGGCGCAGCATCGTGGAAAAAAGATAAGGAACTTTCGTCGGCAGCCCGGCCGCGTTGCGCAGCCGGTCCATCGGCGCGAAGAACGCGCGGAAGACGTAGCCCATCGCGTCGATCAGGAAAAGCTTCTTGGCGGGCTTTGCGGCCATGCGCGGCAGTATAGCAAACGCTCGAACTGCGGCCTCTGCATGGGGCTGACGCCGCTGCGCCTCTTACCGGGTATGTTAAGGTACATAATCTAACCTGCGCGTATCGCTCGGCGTGGTTTGACTATGCCCACTTTCCGCAAGATCCCGAAGGCTGAAGAGGAGGAGAAGCCTCCCACGATCGCGGATATTTTCGGGCCGAGCGGATTGCTTGAGCGTTGCCTGGGCGCGGGCTACGAGCATCGCCGCTCGCAACTGGAAATGGCGGAAATTGTCGAAGAAGCGTTTCAAAACAAGCGCCACGCACTGGTGGAAGCGGGAACGGGCACCGGGAAAACGCTCGCGTATTTGCTTCCCGCGATTCGCAGCGGGCGGCGCGTAGTGGTTTCTACCGCGACAAAATCTCTGCAAGAGCAGTTGTTCACCAAAGACGTTCCGTTCCTGCAGAAACATTTCGCGCCGGAGCTGAAAGTCGCCGTGATGAAAGGGCGCGGGAATTTTCTATGCCGGCAAAAGTTGTACGACATGGCCGATCAGCCCGTGCTAAAGGGCTTAGATGAAGTGGATTGGTTCGCGCAGATGCGCGATTGGGAAAAAGTGACGGAGACCGGCGACCGCGCCGAGCTCACGTTTTTGCCGGACGATGCGAGCATGTGGACGAGACTCGACGCGCGCCGCGACGCCTGCACGGGACAGAAGTGCGCGGAGTTCAAGCGCTGCTTCGTCACGGCCATGCACCAGCGCGCAGCGGAAGCGGATCTGATCATCGTCAACCATCATCTTTTTTTCGCCGATCTCGCGCTGCGCGGCGACGATTTCGGCAGCATCCTGCCGGAATACGCCGCGGTGATTTTCGACGAAGCGCACGAGATCGAAGACGTAGCCAGCGAATATTTTGGCCGCGAAGTATCAAACTATCGCTTCGAGGAATTGGCGCGCGACGCCGATCTGGCCCTGCGCCTGGCGCAGACCGAAGGGGCCACGCTGCCGCGTCGCGTGGCGCGAATGCGAGAGAAGGGACGCAGTTTCTTCGAGACGTTTCCCCAGCGCGAAGGACGGTTCGCTTTCGATCCCAAACAGCGCGCGGCGTTTCTCGAACAGAATCGCGAAGCGTACGACGAATTTCTGGCCGCGGCGAAAGCGCTCGAATCGGAAATCGCCGCGTTGCGCGAGAAGCCCGAGCCGATTCTTCAAATCGCGCGGCGCGCGGCAGAGTTGCGCAACGAGCTTGTGTTTCTGCTGGAATCCGAAGAGCGCAACTTTGTTTATTGGTATGAGCGGCGCAACAAAGGCATTTTCCTGGCCGCCACGCCAATCGACGTAAGCGGAATCCTGCGCGAGCGCCTCTTCGAGCCGTTCGATACGATCGTGCTCACATCCGCCACGCTCGCCGTCGGCGGGCGTTTCGATTTCCTGAAGCAGCGGCTCGGAATTCCGGCCGGATCGGTCGAGCGCGTCTTGCCGCCGGAATTCGATTTTCGCGAGCAGGCGCTGCTCTATGTGCCCGAGCGCTTGCCCGATGTGCGCAACGCGGCGTTTCCGAAGGCGGCCGCCGAAGAAATCGCGCGTTTGCTTGAAATCTCGCAAGGGCGCGCGTTTTGTCTTTTCACCAGCTACAGCCAGATGAACGACGTTTGTGCCCGGGTGCGAAATAAAGTCGAGTTTCCGCTTCTCGTTCAAGGCACGGCGCCGCGCTCGACGCTGCTCGAGCGCTTTCGCATGACGCCCAGCGCGGTGTTGTTTGCGACCTCGAGTTTTTGGCAGGGCGTGGACGTTCCCGGCGCGCAGCTTTCGTGCGTCATCGTCGATCGCCTGCCGTTTGCCGTGCCTTCCGATCCGATTGTCGCCGCGCGCGTTCGCGCGCTCGAGGAGGATGGACGCAACGCGTTCGCGGAGTATCAGGTTCCGGAAGCGGTGCTGGCGCTAAAGCAGGGTTTCGGACGATTGATTCGCTCGCGCAGCGATCGCGGCGTATTGTCGATCCTCGATAACCGCATCCAGCGAATGCACTATGGTAGACTTTTCTTAGAATCGCTGCCGGATTACGCCGTTACGCGGGACATCGCAGAAGTGGAACGATTCATGCGAAGCGATTCGTGAGGCAGCCGGCTTGAAGCGCGGGCCCGGCGGCCAGGCAGTTCCGCCGCAGCGCTTCGAGGGAAGCCAGGCCGCCGAACCGGCAACGCAAGGATTCGAGGAAAGCGAATGTTTCAAGTGAGCGTCGACGAAACTTTCTCCGCGGGCCACGCGCTGCGCGGCTACAAGGGCAAGTGCGAGAATCCGCATGGGCATAATTACAAGGTGCGCGTAACCCTGGAAGGCGCGGAACTCGATTCGATCGGTCTACTCGCCGATTTCACGGGCATAAAGCGCGCGCTCCGCGAAATTATCGCCGGAGTGGATCATAAATTCCTGAACGATCAGGCGCCCTTCGACGTCATCAACCCTTCAGCGGAAAATATCGCCAAGTATTTTTACGACGAGACCGCCGGGCAGGTGCGCGATCTGGGCTCCGGCGCGCGCATCTCGAGCATTACGGTTTGGGAGACCGACACAACCGCGGCCACTTATTGGCCGTAGTTGCTCGCCGCCATGAATCGCGCTTACCTTCTCGTGTTTATTCCGGCAATTTTGGCGGGCGCCGCGTACGTTTTCGTATTTCGATACGCGGGGATTCCGCTGCACCCTTTTCCGCTGGTGATGGGGGTAGTTGGATTTTTGGCGGCGATCGCGCTGGTGCGTGCGTACGACCGGCGCAAGAAGCGCGCGCGAGGGCAATGAACGTGGTGGTCAGCGAAATTTTCCGCTCGATTCAAGGCGAGAGCACCTTCGTGGGCTTGCCGTGCATCTTCGTGCGCCTGACGGGCTGCAATCTGCGCTGCGCGTGGTGCGACACGGCGTATGCGTTCTACGGCGGCGAGCGGCAGAGCGTGGAAGAAATTCTGGAACGTGTTCGCGTTCTCGCGCATCCTCAAGATGCCGGCGGCGCAAACGGATCGCCTGAAATTCCACTGGTCGAACTGACGGGTGGCGAGCCCTTGCTACAGCCGGAAGTCGTGGTGCTGGCGGAGCGATTGGTGGCCGCGGGCTACACGGTGCTCGCGGAAACCAGCGGCGAGCGGCCGATCGATTTACTGCCGCGCGACGTGGTGAAGATTATGGACGTGAAGTGCCCGGATTCCGGCGAGTTCGGAACATTCCGCGAGGCGAATCTGGATGCGCTTGGCCCAAAGGACGAAGTGAAATTCGTAGTCGCCAGCCGGCGCGATTACGAATTCGCGCGCGATTTCACGCGGCAGCACAATTTGAGCGGCCGCGTGCGACAGGTACTATTTTCGCCGGTACACGCCGATCCGGCGGGCACTTGGCCTGGACTGGATGCGCGCGAGCTTGCCGATTGGATTTTGGCGGACGGGCTGCCGGTGCGGCTCGGCTTGCAATTGCACAAGTTCATTTGGGATCCCGCGACGCGCGGAGTTTAGCGAATCGAGCGACGGCACAAGCACGCGGAGACGGAAAAGCTAAAATGAGCGGCGAGCAAAAAGCGGTCGTGCTTTTAAGCGGAGGCATGGATTCTTGCGTCACCGCGGCCATCGCTCGCGAGACGCACGGTCTCGCGCTGCTTCACGCAAGTTATGGCCAGCTTACCGAGCGCCGCGAGCGCCAGGCATTCGATGCCATCGCCGATTTCTACGGCGTGACCGAGAGGCTGGCGGTGCACTTCGAGCACTTTGCGCAGATCGGTGGCTCGGCGCTGACCGACGCAAGCGTCGCCGTTCCGGAAGCCGATGCTTCGGCGCCGGTTTCGGCCGAGGGAATTCCGGTGACTTACGTTCCCTTTCGCAACGCGCATTTTCTTTCGGTCGCTGTGAGCTGGGCGGAAGTAATCGGCGCGAGTTCAATTTTCGTCGGCGCTGTGGCGGAGGATAGCTCGGGCTATCCGGACTGTCGGCCGGAATATTACCGGGTGTTCGAGGAACTCGCGCGCGTCGGGACGCGGCCGGAAACGCAAATCAAGATCGAGACGCCGGTGATCGCCATGCGCAAGAACGAAATCGTGCGCCGCGGGATCGAGCTTGGCGCGCCATTGGGCTTAACCTGGTCGTGCTATCAGTATGAAGACGCGGCGTGCGGGGCATGCGATAGTTGCCGCCTGCGCCTGCGGGCGTTTGCGGAGGCGGGCGAAGCCGACCCTATCCCCTATCGCGTGCGAATTGAGCGATAATGTGCCGGCTTCGGAGAACCCGCTGGGACGGGCGGAACGCTGTTTCGGAGGAGAGGGCGCGAACATGAGAATCAAAAAGATTCTGTGGATGGCGGTGGCGCTCGCGATGTTTGTGGGGCCGGTGGCTGCCTGGTTGGGTGCCGGGGCCGTGGCGCAAGGCGACAATAACATGTCCGGCACGGTGTTCGACGTAAACGGCAAGCCGTACCCGAACGTCCAACTGGTATTCACCAGCGAGGACAACGGACGTTCGTTCACTGTCAATGCCGATGACAAGGGCCATTACCACACGCCCGGAATGAGCGCCGGCAACTACGACATCGACGTAAAGGACAAAGGCCAAATCGTTTTCAAGACCGGCGTGAAGATCTCCGGTGGCGGCGAACAATCACTGGACATCAAGATCACCATCTCGGACGCGGCGAAGAAAGCCGCCGAAGAGCAGGCCGCGCAGGAGAAGGCATTTCAAAACCTGAAGGCCAACTTCGACGCCGGCGTCACGGCCGCGACGCAAGCAGAGACACTGCACGCGCAGCTGGCGAAGGGCACCGGCGATCAAAGCGCGCTGCAATCGCAGATCACACAGGCCTGCGACACCGCGATTCAGGATTTCCAATTGGCCATGCAGGGCATGAAAGACAACGACCCGAACCGCCATATCGTGCTTTCGCGCATTGCCGCCGCCTACGATCTGGAAGGCAAGCCCGATCAAGCGGTCATTTATTATCAGCAGGCCATCGCCCTCGAGCCCACCAACGCCGGCTACTACAACAATCTTGGGAACGCCCTTGCGGCGACCGGCAAAATTGACGATGCCATGGCCGCGTACGCCAAATCCGCCGAAGTCGACCCGACGAACGCCGCGGCCGCCTGGCGCAACGCGGGCGCGACGCTCTATAACGCGGGAAAAATGAAGGACGCCGTCGATCCTTTCCAGAAGTCTTTGGCGATCGATCCCAAGAACGCGCAAACATGGTTCCTGCTGGGCCAATGTTTGATGAACACCATGGGCTCAAAACAGGACGGCGACAAAATCGTCCCCATCCTCCAGCCCGGCACGGTCGAAGCGTTCCAAAAGGCGGTTGCGCTCGATCCGGGCGGAACGTGGGGAACGCAGGCGCAACAGGATCTGGACGCATTGCAGGCTATGGGCCTCGGAATCGATACGAAGGTCAAGAACACCGCGAGTGGCAAGGGCAAAAGCTAGGCCGCTGCTTTTCGGTCAACATTCGTGGCCCGAGTGAAATGCTCGTGTCGCGCGGGAAGCGACCGTATCCGCTGACATCATTGCGTCACGGGAGGAATGTGGTGCAGAGTAGCAGCCGATGCGGTTGCGTCTAGCCAATCCTGCCGCGCGATGGCTGTTTGTTATCGCGGTCGTCTTGGTCGCTGCGGCCTTGTGTTGGGAGGGCGGCAAGCATGCGCTCGCGACGCATTGGGCAAATTCCGCAGACCCGCAAGATTGGCAGCGTGCCGCCGAACTTGAGCCTTCAAACGCCGAGCACTGGTATGCACTCGGGCGGTACCGGCAGCTTGATTTTGAGAATGAAAATCTGCCGCTCGCGATATCGTACTACCGGCGTGCAATCGCGCTCGTTCCGGAATCTCCCTATTATTGGCTCGATCTCGCTAGTACTTACGACGAGGCTGGCGACGCAGCATTAGCCGAATCCGCGTACCAGGCGGCTGAGCGGGACCATCCAATCTCTGCCGAAGCCGCCTGGCGTTATGGCAATTTTCTCTTGGGCCAAGGCAGAGACGATCAGGCGTACGACGAAATTCATCGTGGTCTCTTGGTCGAACCACAATGGCTGGATTTGGCCGTGTCCCGCACATGGCGCAACTCGCAGGACGTGCACGTGCTGCTCGATCGGGTCCTGCCGGACACTCCGGAGGCACGCGAGCGAGCCCTAACCTTCCTGGTTGCCCAGAACCAGCCGGGCGCCTCACTCGCCGTTTGGCAGCGGATCAAAGAGCGCCAAGATCCCGTGGAGCTTACGCAGGCGTTCCCACTTGTCGATTTGTTGATTAAGCAGGACGAGGTGCCGCAGGCGTGGCGGGTGTGGCAGCAGGCTCTTGCGGCCAGCGGAGCGCCACCCGGATTAGATGGCGTGTCGCGCGTTACCGATGGCGGTTTCGAGACCGCGATTGCGGATGGCGGCTTCGGCTGGAGATATACGCCGCAGGCGGGAGCGGATGCGAGGCTTGACGCGAGCGAGCCCCACTCCGGCTCCCACGACCTCAAGCTTGCGTTCGATGGTTCTACGAATGTGGATTTCAATGGCTTTTATGAGTACGTGCCTGCCGAGCCGAGTACTCGCTACCACTTTTCTGCTTACATGCGAGCGCAAGGTCTCGTCACCGATGGCAGCGTGCACTTCGAGATATCCGATCCCCTCCATCCGTACGATCCGATTTTCGTGACACAGGGCGTCGCGGGCATCGATCCTTGGACTCCGATCACGCTCGATTTCGAGACTGGCCCAGATACGCACGTGCTGATCGTGTGCCTGCGGCGACCCGCGAGCGCGGTGTTGACAAAGGTTGAAGGCACAGCTTGGGTCGACGATGTGTCGTTGGTACCTGCGGCCACGCCGTCGGGAGCCACGCCATGAAAGGGATTCGCGTGGGCGTTTGCGCGCTCGTCGCGTTCGCCGTGATCGCTCAGGGCACGACCGAAGCGTGGTCGGAAGCGGTGCTGGAAATTGGGGCAGGCCTTCTGCTGGTCTGTTGGTGCGTCGTGGTTCTAAGCTCGGATCCAATTGAGCTGCGCGGGAATGTGTTGCTGTGGCCGCTCGCGGGGCTGTGGATTCTTGCGGTGCTGCAAAGCGTGGCGGGCTTGAGTGCGTATGAGTTTGCGACGCGCATCGAATTGCTCAAAGGTTCGGCTCTGCTCGTGGTGGTTTTCCTGGCGGTGCAATCGTTCCGCACGGTCCAGGACTGGCGGGACTTCGTCTGGTTTCTGGCCGCTCTCGGCTTCTTCGTATCACTGTTCGGCATCGCGCAGCACTTCACGTTCAACGGGAAGATGTACTGGTTCCGGGAATTGAAGCTCGGCGGGGTTCCTTTCGGCCCGTATGTGAATCGCAATCACTTTGCTGGCTTCGTTGAGCTGGTGGTGCCACCGGGCCTGGCGATGCTGGTGCTTCGCGGCGAACGGCGCGACCTGCTCCCGTTGCTCGCGATTTTCGCGCTGCTCCCGATCGGGGCGTTGTTCCTGGCGGCCTCGCGCGGTGGGATTATCGCTCTTTTTTGTGAAATCGTGGTGCTCATCGTGCTGATCGCCATGCGGCGGAAGGAATGGACGACGCTGGCGGCGGGCGCGTTGGTTTTGTTTCTGGCGGCGGCGATGGTCGCGTGGATCGGTGTGGGCCAGGCGCTCGAACGCTTCGCGCAGTATCGCTCCCTTGAAGTGACGCAGGCGCGCCGCGTGGAAATGACCCGCGATTCGTGGAGAATTTTTCGGGACCATCCCCTGTTCGGCACCGGCTTCGGAACGCTGGAGCAGGTTTTTCCGCGTTATGAAACGCTGTACGACGGATTGATTGTGGATCATTCCCATGACGACTACGTCGAGTTGCTCGCCAACGCGGGCATCGCCGGAGGATTACTGGGAGCGTGGTTTTTGGTGCTGCTCTTCTGGGGAGGCGCGAAGTCGCTGGGCGCAAGCCGAGCGACGCCGGATCTGGCGCTGCATATTGGGGCGCTCACGGCGTGCGTGGGATTGCTGGTGCATAGCTTTTCGGATTTCAATTTTCACATCCCGGCGAATGCTTTGATTTTCTTGCTGCTCGCCACGCTCGCCACATCCGCAACCGCGCCGCTCGGGCCGCTGCCCGTGCCGTCGCACGGCGAGCGGCGATGAGCGGTGAGGATCTCGCGCAGCGCCCGGGCCGAGCGGTGGCCGGAATCGGGAAGCTGCACGGGCGCCTGGTATCTCCGCGCCGCGTCACGGTGTTGGCCGAGCGACTCGGCGCGTTTCTGCCGCGCGATTGCCGGTTGTTGGACGTGGGCTGCGGCGATGGCGCGCTCGGCGCGCTGCTTCAGCAATCTGTTCCGGGATTGCGCGTGACGGGTGTGGAGGTGCTTCCGCGCGAAGGTTGTCCGATCGAGTGCCACGCGTTCGATGGCCGGCATCTTCCGTTTCCAGACGGCTCTTTCGATGGATGTCTTTTCGTGGACGTACTGCACCACACGAACGATCCGTTCGCGATTCTGGAAGACGCATGCCGCGTCAGCCGGGAATTCATTTTGATAAAGGATCATTTGGCCGAGACGCGCTGGGATCATCTGCGACTGCGTTTCATGGACTGGGTCGGAAACCGGCCGCACGGCGTGGTGTTGCCGTATGCGTATCTTTCGCGGGCGAAATGGCGCGATCTGTTCGATCGTCTGGGGCTTTCGGAAGTGCGAACCGATGGCGATCTGCCGCTTTATCCGGCTCCGGCGTCGCTGGTCTTCGGTGGGAGATTGCATTTCGCCACGTTGCTGCGGAAGAGCAAATAGATTTCGAGCATCGCGATGCATTTTAGCGCCGCGCCATTCCCAATACGCTCAAGAACAGGCTGGAAAGAAATGTCTGGAAGCCCAGGGCGATGAGCACGGCTCCGGGAATGGTGACGCGCATGGTGGCGTCAATATCCAGATTGCTGAAGTGGTGCGCTCCCCAAGTTCTCAGCACGGCAGCCCAGGCGGCGAAACCAATCACCATCAGCAGAGCGCCGGCGGCGAGGCCGACTTCGAGAGTGATGTAGCGAAAGAGGCGATTCAGGCGCGGATCCTCGGGCGCCAAGCCTTCGGTGATCGCGAAAAGTTTTGTTAAGAACGCGAAGGTGACCGACTGGAAGCCCAGGAGAACCGCGAGGCCCGCGAAAAGTAAAGTGTGCACGTCGAAGGTGACGCCGCCGACGGTACGCGGACCGGGAATCAGCCACAGTCCGGCGGCGGTGCCGGCAAGCATCAGCCCAATTCCGGGATAAAGAAAAAGCCAGCGCGGGCTGTAGAGCAATAAGAAGCGAAGGCCGCGCCAGCCGTCGCGCCAAGTGCGCAGGTGCGGCGGGCGATCGCGCCCATCGGGGCGCAGGGTTGTGGGGACTTCGGCGATGCGCAGGCAAAACATGGCGGATTTGACGACCATCTCGGTTGCGAATTCCATGCCCGTGGTGCGCAAACCGAGACGCAGGATGGCATCGCGGCGGAATCCGCGCAGTCCGCAGTAGATATCGCCGCATGGACTGCCGAAGAACAGGCGCGCAATCGCCGTCAGCACCGGAGTGCCGAGATAGCGATGCGACGCGGGCATGGCGCCGAGTGCGATTCCGCCTCGAAATCTATTGCCCATCACCAGATCGTTGCCTTCGCGCAACTTCGCGACGAACGCGGGGATGTGCGTGAAGTCGTAACTTTGGTCGGCGTCTCCCATGATCACGAAAACGCCGCGGGCCGCGGAGAAGCCGCCGAGCAGCGCGTTGCCGTATCCCTTTTTCTCGACGGGAACGATGCGCGCGCCGAGGTTGCGGGCGATTTCGATCGAGCGATCCGTGCTGCCGTTATCGGCGACGACCACTTCGCCGCGCAGGCCCGCGCGCGCGAGCGTCTCGAGAGCTTCGGAGACGCAAGCGCCGATGGTCTTTTCCTCGTTGAGACACGGCATCACCACCGAGATTTCGATGTCGGTGTCCGGCGGGGTCGGGTCAATCCCCGGTGTTGATTTCGTTTGATCGCTCATGAAGTGCCCGTGCTCGCTATTTGGCTGAGGCATTATCCGTGACGCGCCGATGCGATTCAATGTTCTGGCGCGAGGGCTGGTCGTGAGCGGCGAGCGGGCCGAGGGCGCGATCTTCGAGCGCAGCCGGAGGTCAACTTCCGGGATATGCCCCATCTATCTACGGTAGCAAACGCATAAAATGAGGAAAAAATGGTTTGCAGGAAAAGAGTAAAGAGTGCAGACGAGTCTGACACCCGCGGGAGGGTAGGCACTTACTGTCAAACTGCGAAGTTCCATCTCCGCGCGCGGCCAGCATATCTCGACGTGTTCTTAAATCAAAACGTGCGAGGGTTCGTTCCGGGGAGAGATAGTCTCGACCGCAAATGACCGACGCCGCCTAGGATTCGCGGACCGCGTTCGCGGTGCGCAACCATTCCACAAATCGTTTCAATCCCTCCGCGAGCGGCACCTGCGGTTTGTACGCCAGCATGCGCTCCGCGCGCGAAATATCCGCCCAGGTGATCGGCACATCGCCCACCTGCATGGGCAGCGCGCGCCGCTCCGCCGTGCGCCCCGTGGCTTTTTCAATCGCCGCCACCAATTCGTCCAATCGCACCGGACTAGAATTCCCCAAATTGAAAATCTCGAACGCCGCGCTCGCCGCGCCGCCGCGCGCGGCGAATTTGTAATCCAGCGCCGCCAAAACTCCCGCCACAATATCGTCCACGTATGTATAGTCCCGCGCAGAAGAGCCATCGCCGAAAATCGGCAGCGCCTCACCGCTCTCCATCAACGCCGTGAATCTGTGAATCGCAAGATCGGGCCGCTGCCGCGGTCCGTACACCGTAAAAAGCCGCAGGCACACCACTTGCAATCCCCAAACGTGCGCGTAGGTATATGCGAGCAATTCCCCGCTGAGTTTCGTCGCCGCGTAGGGCGAAATCGGCCGCAGCGTAACCCTGTCCTCCGAAAATGGCACTGGGCTATCCGCGCCATACACCGAGCTCGACGAACCGAAAACGAACCGCGGCACGCAAAATTCGCGGCACCACTCCAGAAGATTGAGCGTGCCCCTGACGTTCACGCGCTCATAAAGCTGCGGCTGCTCGATCGAAGGACGCACTCCCGCTCGCGCCGCCAGATGAATCACCGCATCGGGTTGCGTCGCCGCAAAAATCGCGCGCATGCGATCCACATCGCAGATATCCGCCTCTTCAAATCGAAAATCGCCCCGCCGCCGCACTTCGTCCAGATTCGCGCGCTTCCGTTGCGGCGAATAAAAATCGTCCAACGCGTCCACGATCGTGAGTTGCGCGCCGCGCTGCAAAAGCGCCTCAGCCACGTGGGAGCCGATGAATCCCGCGCCGCCCGTCAGCAGAATTTTCGTCGCGTTCATCATTCTCCCCATCGCCACCGCCCGATAAGCCCCGGTCTTCGCGTCCATGCGTATAATTCGCGGAGGCCGCCCTCGGAAGCGTCCCGCGCGTCCGAAATCGGCCCTTGCGCTTCGTGCGCTGGGTCGCCGCGCTGCGCCGCCCATTCAACCCATTCGCTCAGCGCGATCAGCGTCCACGGCGCGCGCGAGGTTTGGCTGAGGCATTATCCGTGACGCGCCGATGCGATTCAATGTATGGACCGAGCGGTTTCGAAGGTCTGTGTGCTTTTAGCGCAATTGCTCGGGCTGCACGCCGCCGTCGATAGCATTAGCCCAGCCGGAACACGGAATGGGCACATCGAATGGCCCCGCCCCGTTCGTGGATTACTGGCGTTATACGAACGACATCGGTTGGGTTCGCGGGTCTATTGGTACGATTTGACGCTGTTGAGCTACTCAAGCCAGCAAGACCCAAGCTATGTCTCGCTCTTTAGCTCAGCAATTCGCACATTCACTTCCGCGCCGGTCAGAATTCCCTTTTGTTTTGACAACTCGAAAATCGCGTCCGTAATCAACAGACTGAGTAATGGCGTCTCGGCAATCGTGGGGTTACACTTGGCGGAATTCTCGCCACTCTTCATTTTGATGTGCAATGACTTTATGGTTATCCAAAAGGTTGTAGCAACGGTTGAGAATGGTCGCCATGAAACATCACTGTCGCCATCAAATCCTCCGCCGACCAGAACAGTTCCATTGGGCAGGGACGTCCAGGTTTGAAGGTTCGGAGTAGGAGGGGGTTGCGAACCTCGAAATGCGCACTTTGTGCATCCAACTGGCTGTATACTGTTGAACTTGTACGGGGGAATTATCCGATGCTTTCCGAGTGTGTGTCCTCATTTGATAGACGATCGGGCCTGATCGCGCTTGTCCTTTTGGCTCTATCGGTTGCCGCACCATCGGGCAGATCGCAACAGACAGCGCAGCCCACCACCCAATTCGCGGAAGGGGTCCCCAAGCTTCAAACGGCGGACGACACCAACGCCCGCATCACCGAGCTTGCGCGATCCGCAGCGGTGCGCCCCGGCGATTACGTGATCGGCAGCGGGGATCTGCTGGACATCGAAGTGTTCGAAGTGCCGGAGCTGTCGCGCGAGATACGCGTGAATCAATCGGGCTACATCGCCCTGCCGTTGATTCCGACGAAAATTCGCGTGAAGGGGCTGACCGCGTTTCAATTGCAGGACAAGCTGGCGGAGCTTCTGCAGACGAACGGACTGGTGACCAATCCGCAGGTCAGCGTGAACGTGAAGGAAGAGCATGGTGAGCCGATCACGGTGATCGGAGCGGTGAAGAACCCGATGGTGATCGAGGCGGTGCGGTCGACGACGCTGCTTGAGGTGTTGTCATCGGCGGGCGGCATTGCAGACGACGCGGGAAACGTGGTGCTGGTGACGCGCAACGGCAGCCCCGCGGCGGCACCGGCGGATTCCAACAACGGCGGCGGAGCCGAGGCGGCCGCACCGCAGACGTTTACGATCAATCTGGACGATTTGCTGAACACAGGCGATTCGAGATTCAACATTCCCGTTCAGGGCGGAGACGTCGTCAGCGTGCCGCGCGCGGGGATCATATACGTGGTCGGGGCCGTGGCGCGTCCCGGGGGATTCGTGATGGCGAACGATCACCAAGAAGTCACCGCGCTCAAGTTGCTGGCGCTAGCCGGGGGGACGACCTCGACGGCGCGCTCGACCCAGGCGGTGATCCTGCGGAACAACGCGGTCACGGGTCAGAAAGAGCAACTGCCGGTGGATCTGAAAAAGGTTCTGGACTTGAAAGGCCCGGACGTGGCGTTGCTTCCAAACGACATCTTGTTTGTTCCAGACAGCGCGAGCAAGCGTGCGTGGCACAAGACGGGCGACATCATGGTATCTCTGGGGTCAGGTGTGGCCTTATATCGCCTGGCAGGCATATAGAATTTGCGCAGGCGCGCAGCGAATTTCAGGCCGATCGCAGCCAGAAATGTAATCGGTGTTTGAACGACGAGCGAGACCCAGCGGAAAGAGGCGGTGAAGCGATCATGGATGGAATCAGTCGGCCGCTAGCTCCGCGGGGGCGGGGCGTCGGCGCGATCGAGGCGGTTTCATCTCGCGCGCCCGTTTCGCCGCTGGACGTCTTGCCGCGCCAGCCGCGTCTAGGCGACTACGTTCTGATTCTACGAAAGCACAAGTGGCTGATTCTGTCGTTTGTCCTGACGGCGGTCACAATCGTGACCGTCACCACGGTAAGGATGCAGCCTGTCTACGAAGCGACGGCGCGAATCGAGATTGACCGCGAGAATACGAACCTGACGAATTTCACGGGCAACGGGGCTGGCGCCGAATACGAAGACTCCGACGACATGGACGATTACATTGAAACCCAGTCCAAAATCCTCATGAGTGAGACCGTTGCTCTCGAGACCATTCGATCGGTCGGCCTGCAAAACGATCCGGAGTTCGGAGGCCAATCGGACAAGCCGGCGGTCGATGCATCGTCCGGGGGCGCCAATCAGCCGCGTCCCGCCGCTCTCAGCGTGTTTTTGAGTAATTTGAGCGTTACGCGTGTGCCGAATAGCCAACTGCTGGACGTTACATTTGCGGCCCACGACCCGCAATTGGCTGCGCGAGTGGTAAATGCACAGATCAGCAATTTCATTGAGCAAAACTTCCGAAGTAAATTCGAGGCTACGACGCAGGCTTCCAACTGGCTTGCTGGCCAGCTCGATGAAATGAAGGTCAAGGTGGAAAACTCCGAAAACGCCACCCTGGCTTATGAGCGCGAAAACCAAATCTGGACCGTTGACCAGAATCAGGACATCAGCACCGAGAAATTGGGGGAAATCGAAAAGGAGCTGACCGACGCCGAAAGTGACCGTATCAGCAAGGAAGCTGTCTATCAATTGGCCCAGGCGGGCAACTACGACGCCATTCCTGCCGTGCGCGAAAGTCCGGTTATCCAGGACCTTCTCAAACAAGAGGGCCAGCTCAATGCCGACTACGCCGATGCACTCGCGCAATATGGACCGAAGTTTCCCAAAGTGATCCGATTGCAGGCACAAATCAAACAGCTCGACGACATGATTGGCCGCGAGAAACAGAACATTGCGAACCAAGTGGAGGCCGAGTATCGCGGTGCCAGCCAACGCGAGATGCTCTTGCAGCAGGCCCTGGACGCTCAAAAGACTGAAGCCAATTCTGCTGCCGAAAAACTGGTCCAGTACAGCATCCTGAAGCGCGAGGCGGATACGGACAAAGATCTGTACGACGGCATGTTGCAGAAACTGAAGGAAGCCGGAATCCAGGCGGGTTTGCGTTCTTCGAATATTCGCGTGGTGGACCCCGCCTTGGTGCCCTCGGAGCCATCACGACCGCAGAAGGCCCGCAATATCCTGCTGGGCCTGCTGGTAGGTCTGGTGGGAGGAATAGGTTTGGCATTCGCCCGCGAGTATATGGACAACACTATAAAGTTACCGGACGACATCGAAATGCTTGTGGGGTTGCCTTCCCTGGCAGTCGTCCCTGCGTTTGCTGCCGGCAATGGGGACGGGAACCGCCGAATGTCCCGCCTGCTTGGGTCCGGATCAAATGGCGCGAAGGAGTGTCGTGTCGAGTTGGTTTCTCACAATCTGCCCCAATCGCACATGTCGGAGGCCTTCCGCTCCCTTCGAACTTCTCTTCTATTGTCGCAAGCAGAACACCCTCCTCAGGTCATCCTAATGACCAGCTCCCTGCCGCGCGAGGGCAAGACTACGTGCGCCGTCAATCTGGCTGTGACGCTGGCGCAACTGGGTGATCGGACATTGCTCGTGGATGCGGATTTGCGAAAGCCGGGGATCAACCGAGCCCTCAGCTTAGTGGATGGAAAGCACGCGGGGCTTAGCTCATATTTGGCAGGAGTCTCTTCGCTAGATTTGATCACCGTGCCTCACCCGGCAATTAGCAATTTGGCGGCGATTCCCACTGGCCCGATTCCGCCTAACCCCGCCGATCTCCTATCTTCGCGCCGCTTGGCCGAACTGATTCAAGAATTGCGCAAGCGGTACAAATTCGTGGTTATCGATTCGCCGCCGATCATGGCGGCCACCGACGCGGTGATCCTGTCGGTTTTGGTGGACGGCGTACTCATCGTGGCGCGCAGCCATGAGACGCCGAAGGAGGCCTTCACACGCGCGCGCGATCTTCTGGTATCGGTGAACAGTCGGATTCTCGGCGCGGTGTTGAACGCTGTAGATTCGAACGCGCCCAATTATTACTACTCGTATCGGTACTATCCCTATCCCTCCGGCGAATCGAGGAAAGACCGGGAAGAGGATTCGACTGATTCTGATCAGTCTCGTGCGGTTGGCTTATAAGTTGCTGTCAACTGGTTTTCGACGGGAGGAATTAGAGTGCGTTACCTAATCACCGGGGGCGCGGGGTTCATCGGCTCTCACCTTGCTGAGCGGCTGCTCGATCGGGGAGACGAAGTCCTGATCCTGGACAATCTTTCCACCGGAGGCATGGAGAATATCCGGCACCTGAAAGTTCAGGATCGAATGCACTACTACCTCGATGGACTCGAAAACCGGCCCTTGCTCGCGGAGTTGGTGGACGAAGCCGACGTGATCTTTCACCTGGCGGCCGCCGTCGGCGTTCGGCTGATCGTCGAAAGCCCGGTGCGTACGATCGAGACCAACGTCAACGGAACGCAGAATGTGCTGGAAGCGGCTGCCAAGAAACGAAAGCTGGTGATCTGTGCTTCGACGTCCGAGGTGTACGGCAAGAGCACTCAGGTGCCGTTCACGGAAGACGCCGACCTGGTGATGGGAGCGACGACCAAGGGGCGATGGAGCTATGCGGCCTCGAAGGCTCTCGACGAATTTCTGGCGCTCGCGTATTGGAAGGAGAAAGACCAGCCGGTGATTGTGCTGCGATTATTCAACACCGTGGGCCCGCGGCAGAGCGGCCGCTACGGCATGGTGATGCCCAATTTCGTGCGCCAAGCGCTCGACGGCGCGCCGATCACCGTTTATGGATCGGGGAAACAGTCTCGCTGCTTCTGCGACGTGCGCGACACTGTGGAATCCATGCTGCGCCTGGCCGCGACCGACGCCGCGGTGGGAGAAGTAGTGAACATTGGAAACGACCACGAGATCACGATCGAGGAACTGGCTCACCTGGTGAAGGAACAGACGGGCAGCGCTTCGCCGATCGTGCGCGTTCCATACGACCAAGCCTACGAGCCCGGCTTCGAGGACATGTTCCGGCGGGTACCGTCGCTCGTGAAACTCGAGCGGCTGACGGGGTTCCGGCCGCGGACGCCGCTTGCGGAAATTATCGCGCGGGTGATCGCATATTTGGAGAAGAGGCGAGAGTTTGTAGGCACGCCTCGTGAGCTGGCTCAAGGCGCAAATTAGACTCATTCGCTTGCTCGCCGGACACTGGTCAGGACCCGCCGAGGAGTGATCGGGTCGGAACGACCGATCATTCACCCGGTTCGACACACGCCGCACGCAAGAATGCCTGGTGCATGTGAACATAATGGCATTTGCCTGCTATTCCCGTGAGCGCCGGCTCCCGTGGGGAGAGGCGGCGGGACTTTCGATACTCTGAAACTTCGGTTTCGTGTTTCAATGGAGCGTGAATCGAGTGCTTGTGCCCCGCCAACAATGAGCGGATGTTCCGAACAAATTGTTGCGCATCACACCGTTCCGCCTCCGGTGACGCGCATTGCGCCGCGTGCCGGATGGTTCGCGCTCGACCTGCGCGAAATCTGGGACTACCGCGAGCTGCTCTATTTCTTCGTCTGGCGCGATCTGAAGGTGCGCTACAAGCAGACCGCGATCGGCGCCGCGTGGGCCGTGCTTCAGCCGCTGCTGACGATGATGGTGTTCAGTCTATTCTTCGGCAAGCTGGCGAAAATGAGCACGGAGGGATTACCTCCTCAGATTTTCTATTATTGCGGGCTGCTACCGTGGACCTACTTCGCGACGTCCATGCAGAATGCCACGGCCATCGTGGTTGACCAGCAGCGGGTGATCACCAAGATTTATTTTCCGCGCGTGATTCTGCCGATATCGTCGATCCTCTCGCCGCTGGTGGATTTAGCGATTTCGTTCGTGATGTTCATTGTGTTGATGGTGTGGTTTCGCATCGTTCCGACGCGCGATCTGGTGTGGCTGCCGGCATTCCTGTTGCTGGCTGTGCTCACGGCGCTGGGCGCCGGGCTGTGGCTTTCGGCGTTGAACGCGTTGTATCGGGACGTTCGCTACGTTGTCCCGTTTCTGGTGCAGTTCTGGCTGTTCGCTTCGCCGATCGCCTATTCCAGTTCGATCGTGCCGCAGCGCTGGCGCTTGCTCTACGGGCTAAATCCAATGGCGGGCGTCGTGGAGGGTTTTCGCTGGTCGCTCACGGGGCGCGGCCAGCCGCCTGGCGTGCTCGCGGCCGCGTCAACGGGTGCGGTTATCCTCGTGGTGCTGGGCGGATTGATGTATTACCACGTGATGGAGAGCACCATCGCCGACGTGGTCTAACTGATGATGATGTGGCGTGACGGGGCGAGCGGATTTTAGCCGGGGCCAGGAGAATCGTTTTGTCGCAGAAGACCGTATTCGATTCGCCCAACACGGTTCGTTTCAACCAGGCTCGGCGAGATCGGCTGGCGGAGCTGCTGCCCGTGTGGCAGAAAGAGCTCGGATTGAAGACGGCCATGGACGTGGGTTGCGGCTTCGGATATTTCTCCGCGCTGCTTGTCGAACTGGGATTTGAGACGAGCGCCATCGAGGGCCGCGCCGAAAATGCGGCTGAGGCGCGCGTGCGCGTGCCCGGACTTCGCGTGCAAGTCGCCGACGCCGAGGCTGATTCGCTCCGCGAAGCGGGTGCGTACGATCTGGTGCTGGGCCTTGGATTGCTCTATCACCTCGAGAATCCGTTCCGCGCGATCCGCAATCTTTACGCGCTCACGAAGCACATTCTGATCATCGATAGCATGTGCGTGCCGGCAAAATTACCCGTGCTGCATCTGCGCGAAGAGAATTCGGCGGCGGAAGATCAGGGGCTGACTCCGGCCGTTTTCTATCCATCGGAGGCGTGCCTGGTGAAGATGCTTTATCGCGCGGGTTTTTCCACGGTGGGGCGCCCCGCGCGATTGCCGGATCATCCTGAATTTTACGGCACGCGGAAGCAGAAAAAAGTACGCACAATGCTGGTGGCCGCACGCTCGGCGTTTCCATCGCCGTTCCTGGTGCCGCTGGCTGAGCCGCGCGGCTGGGACGATCCGTGGGCCAGGGCCTGGCGCAGGCCGTTCGGCGGGCGGTTGCGCGGCATCGAAAAGACGCTTCGGCATTATGTTCGCGGGCGCCGCGCGCCCAATGCGCCGCGGGATAAACGATGACGGAAACGAAGAGCATTTCGGTCGTGGGGCTCGGCAAGCTGGGCGCGCCGATGGCGGCGGCTTTGGCGGCCAAGGGATTGACTGTTGTTGGCGTGGATGCGGATGCGGCGAAGGTCGAAGCGATCCGCGACGGACGGGCGCCCGTGTTTGAACCGGAGCTTGCGGAAACGATTCGCGTGGCGGGCAGCCGGCTCACGGCCACTTCGGACGTGGCCGAGGCCGTGGCTTCGACGGACACCACGTTCATCGTTGTGGCCACGCCTTCGGAACCTTCCGGCAGCTTTTCTTTGCGTTACGTGTTGCCAGTTTGCGAAGCCATCGGCGATGTGATTGCGCGGAAGCGCGAACCGCATCTGGTGGTGATCACGAGCACGGTGATGCCCGGAATGACCGGCGGTCCGATCAGGGAAACTCTGGAGCGCGCGAGCGGGAAGCGTGCGGGCCGCGATTTCGGATTGTGTTACGGTCCCGAATTTATCGCGCTCGGCAGCGTGATTCATGATTTTCTGAATCCGGATTTTCTGCTCATCGGCGAATCCGATCCGGCCACCGGTGAACGCCTCGAGGCGCTCTATGACCGCGTTTGCGAAAATCGGCCCGCGGTTGTGCGCATGAATTTCGTGAACGCGGAAATCGCCAAGCTTTCGGTGAATACCTTCGTCACTACGAAGATCACTTTCGCCAACATGCTGGCGCGTATCTGCGAGCGTCTGCCGGAAGCGGACGTGGATGTGGTCACGCGCGCCCTGGGTCTCGACACGCGCATCGGCGGAAAATATTTGAAGGGCGCGGTGAGCTACGGCGGACCGTGTTTTCCGCGGGACAATCTGGCGCTCGCCGCCCTGGCAACCGAAGTCGGCGCGTCGGCGGACCTTGCGCAGGCCACGCACCGATTCAATCGCGCGCAAATCTCGTGGCTCGCGGATCGCGTGGTCGAGAGCCTGGCGCCGGGGCAAACGGCCGGCGTGCTCGGATTAACGTATAAGCCGAACACCGATGTTGTGGAGGAGGCGGTCGGCCTGCTTCTCGCTCAGGAACTTATCGCGCGCGGTGTGCCGCTCGTCGTCTTCGATCCGCAAGGTGCGCGAAATTCCGCGTCGGCGCTCGGGCCGGGCGCGCGTCTGGCGGCTACGGCCGAAGAATGCATCGCGGAATCAGCGGTCGTGGTGGTGGCCACGCCTTGGCCGGAGTTCGCGCGCATCACGGCAGAACGATGGGAGTGCCGCGATGCGCCGCGCATCGTACTCGATTGCTGGCGCGCGCTGCCGCATTTGGCCGGGCGCGGAGGGATTGTGCGCATGGCGCTTGGCGTTGGCGCTGCGCCGGAGGCATCGGTGAATCAAAAGGCGGCCCGGCGTTGACTGCCGCCGAAGAGGGCGCCCGGACCGCGGCGAGCGCGTTCCTACAACGAATGGACACGTCCACGCATAAAGGCATCCGCGTCCTGATTGAGGCCTACAGTCATCAGCGGTTCGCCGAAAGAGGCGTCGCCGGCGCGCTCAATCAAGATGCGCTCGGGATCGGCCCGTTCGTGGTGGAAAAATAGATGCAGCGAAGGGCGCTCGATCTTCTGAACTGTCCGTCGTGCCAATGCGCGCTCTCCGTAGCAGAAGTTGTCCAAGAGGATGCGTCGACCGGAAATATTGTGGGAGGTCAACTGCAATGCTCCGGGTGCGCCAAGCGCTTTCCGATTCTTCGCAGCGTGCCGCGATTTGTGCCGGCGGAAAATTATGCGTCTTCTTTTGGATTTCAGTGGCAGCGTTTCCAGCGGCTTCAAATCGATAAGGTCATGAAGAATAATTTTAGCCGCGACCGTTTTGTCGCCGCGACCAAGTGGCCGGCCCGGCTGGAGGGTGAAAAAATCCTCGAAGTCGGAAGCGGAGCGGGCCGCTTCACGCAGCTCGCGCTGGAGACCGGAGCGGATGTCTATTCGTTCGACCTCAGCGATGCCGTGGATGCGAACTATGCGAATCACGGAAGCGAACCGAATCTCCATTTGTTTCAGGCGAGCATCTACGAAATTCCCGTGCGCCGGAGGTCGTTCGATCGCGTATTTTGCCTAGGCGTACTGCAGCATTGCCCGGACGTCAAGAAAGCCTTTATGAGCTTGGTTCCGCTTGTACGGCCTGGCGGCGAAATCATCGTCGATTGCTACGAGTTGCAAAAGGGGATTCCTCCGCTGAAATATTGGGCCCGGCCGTTTGCGAAACACATGAAAACCCTAACGATCTACAAGTTGCTGAGCTGGACGATCCCTCCGGCCTTTGAAGTGAAAAAGGCGCTGCATCACATTCCCAAAATTGGGCCCACGGTCGCCAGAATAATTCCTATCGGGCCGATCTCCCACGCGCCACGATTGAACTACACCGACGCTGAATTGAAGCAGGTGAAAATCTTGAGCGCACTGGATATGATTTCCCCGAAGTACGATCAGCCACAACGAGTCGAAGACGTGCGCCGGTGGTTTGAGGAAGCCGGGCTGGTCGAGATAAGAACCTGGATCGAATATAACGGAATCAACGCGAGAGGCCGTTGCCCGGCGTGAGAATCAGAATTTGCTGCCCCGCGGCCTTGACCATTCCATGATTGCGCTTATGGGACGGCTCGATACCACAGCCGACGGCGTCGATGACTATTGCAAATTTCTGGGCCACGCACTCGCGCGGCGTGGCGTCACGCTCACGCGGCTGCACCTCGCGTGGAACAACGACGGATGGTTCCGTGCTCTGCAGCGCCTTTGGCGAGACAGCGCCGATTGGCAGGGGCAATGGGTCTTGCTGCAATACACGGCGCTTAGTTGGTCGCGCCGCGGCTTTCCTTTCGGCGTGCTGGCTGCCGCCGCCATTCTGCGACGGCGCGGCGCGCGTTGCGCCGTCGTGTTTCACGAAGGCACTGGTTTCGGAGGCACGCGCTTGCGAGAGCGCGTTCGCAACGCGTGCCAGATGTCGGTTCTGCGCGGGCTTCATCGCGGATGCGATCGGAATGTTTTCACAAATCCGCTCGACACGATTGCCTGGTTGAAGCCGGTCCGCGCGGATCGCGTTGCTTCGAAAATTCAGGATCGATCGGCATTCATCCCGATCGGGGCAAATATCCCGGTGTGCAGCGAGCGCCGATTCCAGCCCAGCTCCCTGGACCAAGAAAAAAGAGTGATCGTATTTAGCTTCGCTAGCCGTCCCGCTGTCCATATCGAAGTTGCGGACATCGCGAGCGTCGCGCACGACGCGAGCAAGGCGATTCCGAATTTGCGTTTTGTTGTTTTAGGCCGCGGGTCGAACGATGTGCGCGAGGATCTGGCGGACGCGTTTCAGGGTTGTTCGGCCGTCCTGGACGTGCGCGGCGTCTTACCGGCGGAGGAGATTGCGCGTGAGTTTTGCCGCGGTGATGCCCTCCTGTTTGTTCGCGGCGCCGTCGTGCTGCAGCGTGGGGCCGCGATGGCCGGCATTTGCAGTGGGCTTCCGATTGTCGGGTACGGAATCGGGGAGCGCAGCGGGCCGATCGCTGAGATAGGCGTCGAATGGTCGACTTGGCGCGATGCGAAGTCGCTGTCGCGAAACTTAATCCGAGTTCTGACCGATTCCCAGCGCTGGACGGAACTGCATGAACGAAATGTGCGCGCTCAGCAGAAATATTTTTCGTGGGATCGGATTGCGGAGCGCTTCTTAGAAGTCTTGGCGGATTGATGCGCTGATCACCCGACGGGAGTCGGAGCGGCCAGTTTCATAACGCCGCGAGCAGGCCCGATGGCTGATGTACAATCACATCCAGTTTCAAGGCGGCAAAGACAATTTCCAGTGGATACTCCCGAGGCGATGAAGCCGCCGGTCGCTGTCTCAGACAGGTGCAACGCTTGAATCCGCAGAAGAGTTCTTCGTTTTCGCGAAATGTCGTCAATGGAGTGGGGAGAGCCTTGGCGACCGTGCAGTTTCGCGGGAAAGGAAGATTGATGATCTGGATGGGAGGCGTGGCCAGCCGATTCACGCCCGATGCGGATTGTCACCCGGTTGCGGGCGCGCGCGTCAGCGTTTCATTGAACGATCGTGTCGGGCGATGGATGTGGGCGGGCTGCTATGAATTGGAATTGGTGGCGCTTCTCAAGCAGTTGCTAGATGCGGGCATGACGTTTGTAGATGTCGGGGCGCAAATTGGCTATTTCTCGATCATCGCCGCCGCGCTGGTCGCTGAACGCGGAATGGTTCACTCGTTCGAGCCCGATCCGGATAACTTCGCAAGGCTGTCGGCGAATTCCCGCGGTTACCCGCGGGTCGCTGCCCATAATTCTGCTGTGGGCGATCGCACGGGCGAAATCGATTTCTATCGCAGTCCGATCAAGAGCGAATCCGGCTGGGGAGCGCTGTTCAATGAAGATGGCAAGCGCGAGCGGGTTTCGGCCCAGATCTGTACCCTGGACAGTTGGGCGTCGGCGGCGGGAATCGAACGCATCGACCTGCTTAAGATGGATGTGGAAGGCGCGGAGTACCGCGTTCTGGAAGGGGCGCAGGCGGTGATCGCAAAAACGCGTCCAGTGATGTGGTTGGAGGCGAATGAAGTGTGTCTTGCGCGCGACGGAAAATCGACGGCGATGCTGCTGCAGCGCCTGACTGGATGGGCTTACTTGACGCACGGTGTCTGGGACAAGCGCACCCGCGCGATGGAGAATATCGTGGCCATTCCCAGGGAGCGTGCCGATCTGATCGAGAAACTCGGCCGTGCAAAGATTGGATTGCGACCGGTGCAGGCTGCCGGTACGGTCGACGCCACTCGCATCGTAGCAGCGCGATGAGCAAACCCAAACCGAATCTGGATGATTTCGCAGATGTTCTGGAGCTTCTGGCCGAGCGCTACAGCAAGGTCGAGGGTCAGGGCGAAAAGTCGGCGGAATGGGTGCGGATGTCGATTGTTTACGCAGAGACCAAGTTGCGAGCTCTGCGGTTCATTCTTGCGCGTTCTTCGCCTGGATCGAGGCCGCGGCTGCTGGACATTGGTACGCAAATCGGATCCCTCCCACTTTACGCATCGCGATTAGGCATCGAAGCAGCGGGCTTGGATTACGCCGAGTTTGCGCCGGACTGCGAACGAATACTTCGGGAATATGGCGTCGATTATCGCGTGGGCGATATTGGGAGGGAACGTTTGCCCTTCGCCGATGAGAGCTTCGACTGCGTAACCTACATGGACGTGATCGAGCACCATCCGTACTCGCCGAAGCGCGTGCTGCACGAAGTACGGCGCGTTCTTACGGCGCGCGGCTGCGTCATCATCACGACGCCCAACCATGCATCGATTTATAACCGTCTCTCACTGCTGCGCGGTCGATCTGTGAATGACACGTTCGACTATTTTTTCGAGGTGTCCAAAGACCAGAGCATCTATTTTGGGCACCACCGTGAGTACACGCGCATCGAATTACGGACTGCGCTGGAACAAACGGGCTTCCATGTTTTGCAATGTGCGGGGATCGATGAGGGCATTCGGGCGCAGTGGAGGGCGGTTCGCTTAGCCAGCCTTCGCCGGCGCATTGCGGCGCTACGAGAGCATGGAAAGTTTCTTGGGGCCAATGTGTTAGGGCATGTGTGGAGTGGACTTTCTCTCCCATTCGGCCGAGTGCTTTGGGCGGTAGGCGAAAAGGTCGATGGTTAACTTTTAATGTCGTCCCATCGAGTGACGCGAGTCGATGAAATATCGACCTTCGATATTCGCCTCGTAAGCACCCATGGAGGTCAACGAAGTCGCAGCCCGTCGAAAATTCAATCCGCTTTCTTTAGAAAAAAGGTAGAAGTCCGAAAGTGACCTACACAAAGGCTGAGAAGATTGTGTCCCCTCCGATACAGAACTGTGAAACCGGCGGCCTTCAACCTGCGCGATACATCCGGCTCAAACATCCGGTACGTGTGTGCAATCACGAGGAGGTCATGCTTTCGGCGACGCTTGGTCCACGTATACCACTTCAAGAGGCCAAGCACGGAAAACGTGTCGACGTCAAAAAAAAACAGTCCTCCTGGTTTCAGAATCCGCGCGATCTCACCGAGAATCTTGTCCGGTCTGAACGCGTGGTCGATCACGTTGCAGCAAATCACAAGGTCTGAACACTTATCAGCCAGCGGAATATTTTCTCCGATACCCACGACGTACTGCACGGGTCGGCGCCATTCGTTGATGAACGGAGTGAAAGGCGCCCGTGGATCCAACTCAAGACGCGGGTCGGGTTCTACGCACAAGCGAATTGGTATGTCTCGTAGGAACCCACTGATACCCAGGCCCCAGGGCCCCGGCCCGATTTCGACACTGACTCTCGGCGTTTCCTTCAGAAGCCGCGATAGGTGTCGGGCCTTGGCCGCGTTGTGATAAAGCACATCGAGCGTATCCGTCGGACCGATCGCCATGCCGGCGAAGAATCCGGGTTCGGTCGATTGCGCTTCACGCCAGCGCTCTATCGTCACCATCGTTCAAACTCCAGCGTGCCCGAAGTCTCGGAAACCGATTGCATCGAACCCATCGGCTTCACGGGGTCGACGAACGTTTTTTTTGCTTAATGTACGCGTCGGCGGCTTGAACCTTCGCACGGATGCCTTCTTCGCCAAATTTGGCCCCGTAGCTTTCTCCGCCGAAGTGATGAATATAAGAATCGCGGATCCACACCACGCGACGACCCGCTTCCAATACACGACTGCATAGTTCAAATTCGTTGCCATAATCCGGAAGTTCGGGGTCAAAGCCGCCGAGTTCATCCCACAAGTTGCGTCTTATGAATAAGGCGAAACCCGAAACCCATTTCAAATCGACTACCACGGGTTCCTGAAACTGTGTCAATAATCGATTTGCGAATACGCATATTTGGCTCTCGTTCCAATACGCGCCAAGATTCTCCGCCAGGCTCAAAACCTGAGAAGTTGCCGCAATGCACGTGGAAGGGCCAGCGATGCCGATGTTCTGATCCTGCTCGAACACTTCTTTGACTCGCCGCCAGCACCAAGGCGTAACCACAGTGTCAGAATTCAGAAGGCAAAGATATGGACGCGTAGCCAAGCTCGCCCCCGCCCGACAGGCTTCACTATGCCCAAATGGTTTCTCGTGACGAACAACTCTCCATTCATCGCGGACGGTGAAGCGCTGAATCAGGTCCAAAGTCTCACGGCGTTTGGAGCCGTCGTCGACCAGTATGATTTCGGATTCCGCGGCATATTTTTCGAGGCTGAGTAAGCAGCGGCGAGTAACCCTCGGCGCGTCATGAATCGCTACAACGATGGACATCGAGGCGCTTGCCTGGCGATCTTCAGGCGACTGCGCGAACTCGATGTGACGCGGGAAGTCGCGGCGCAGGGCCCGCCCCTTAATCTCGCGCACACTGCGGATCACAAATAGCGGCAGCAGTCTCGAGAGGAAACGTGGGATGTGCCACTTTAAAGCCCAAGGCCGTTGCTCGGGAATGCGATTGGGGTCCCATGGAGCGTTGCTTTGACAGGAGGTCCTTGATGCTTCATTCGCTTTATCGGTCATAAGATTTTCTTAAAATTAATCCGCCGCCCTAGATTCGTAACCGAGCCACGTGTTTTCGAGAAATTTCGTTTTGATCTTCTCGTTCTCTCAAAAGCGTAACCTGCGTGTCACGTCAGGTCAACCGCAATACGCGCCTATTGCTGTAAGGCGAAGGCCAAACGAGCGGGCGCCGCAGCTTTTGGCCCAGCCCACTGCCGTAATCACTGTGTTCTGGTCGGCGGTCTCATGGTAATTTCGTGGCCGCGTCCACGATGTGCATTAGCGCACAAGGACGGCAGCGGGTATCGAGGTGCTTTGTCTCGGTGTTATATCGCATGAAGAAAATATTGGACATTGAAATTTACCCCGACTACGGCCGGGACGCACGACGAGGTCGGTGGTTAAGGAAATTCATTCTCCGTTTTCTCCCGATGCATGCTTACGTGAACCTACGGACAGAACTTCCGTTGACGTGGCTGCGGTTGAAGAGCGGTGGCGTCGCGAGACGCTACCGAAAATCAGACAATATGCTCGTAAACATCGGCCCTGGAGCTCAAGCCAAAAGCGGATGGGTAAACGTGGACGCGTGGAAAGGCCCGCTGATTGACTGTCTCTATGATTGCCGCAAAAGCTTGCCATTTCCTGATGCATCTGTCAGAGGGATATTCTGCGAGCATTTTTTTGAACATATCGACTACACCGAGGAGGTGCCTTACTTCCTTTCGGAGTGTCACCGCGTTCTGAAGATAGGTGGTGTGCTCCGGCTGATTCTGCCTGACGCGGAGAAGTATTTGCGAGCTTACTGCAAGGGGGGGTGGGAGGAACTCGACCGAATCCGGCCTTTAGACCCGGAGCATACGGACTCCTACTACAACTTTAAGTACAACACTCGAATGGAACTAATGAATTTAATATTCCGACAAGGTCATGACCATAAGTTCGCATACGACTTTGAAACGCTCACCTTTCTTCTTCATCGTTACGGATTCTCGGAAGTTGTGCGGCAGGCATACGCAACATCGCTGATGCCCGAACTTTGTCTGGATCAACTGCTGCGCGCCTCCGAAAGTCTTTACGTTGACGCCAGAAAATAGACCCTCCGGCTCGAACAGCGCGCGACTCGCCTGCACCGCTGTTGCTCTCTAATTGCGAACGGGAGACGCTGGTCGCGGAAGGAATCGTTTTTCCAATACGTCGCGCAACCGGAACGACGGACGCTCGACCAACCCGTACGACAACTCCGCGCACGCCAGAATCGCCCCCAAGTTCAACGGAGCCCAGAATGCATTCGGCCCCGTGAACATCTGCTGCCACAAATAAATTCCGTATGAAATCACGCCGATGTGCCGCATGAGCCGCCAGTTCAGGAACTTTCCAAATCCCGAAAATGGCCTTCTAACCGCGTACAGAATCACAACGGAAATCAAAAATCCCTCGAGGCCATAGCCGATCGTCCAGTCGTAACGCGCAGCGAAGCGCGTGGAAAGACAGGGAGCGAGGACCACAATGTAGAAAATCGAGAAAAGCACCAAGGGCGGGCGCACGATTCTCTCCACCCAGCGCTCGAACCTGGCGTCCTTCGAGAGCAGCGCCATCGCGCACCCGAACATGATCGTGTCCAGGCGCGTGTGGAGCATCATGTCTTCATTTCCGCGAAGCGCCGGCGCGAGCACGTAAGTCACGAAGCGTATGCCAGGCGACAGCAGCACGGCGCCGACCGCCAGCGCTATGCCTTTCTTCCTGCCGAGGAAAACCAGGCACGGCGCCCAAACGATGTAGAACTGCTCCTCTAGACTCAGCGACCATGTGTGTGCCAGCAGCCAACTAGGACCGTGGGGCAGGTAGTTATATGTGTATGTAGCTGCGGTGATGAATCCGTGATAACCGAGCGTCTGCAAGCCGGCCTTCGAGAGAATCCACACAATAAGGAGAAACAAATAAAACGGCGGAAAGATGCGAAAAAATCGCCGCAGATAAAATCTCTTTAGGCGGTATCCGGTTTTCTCGTCGCCATCCTTGAGCAGGAGGCCTGTGATCAGGAATCCGCTGATGACAAAGAAAACGTCCACTCCCGATTGGCCCAAATGTACGATTTGGAGAAAGGGGAAACTGTTCGGCTCGCCGCGAATGTACCCGAGGGAGTGGCTGACGATCACCAAAGCAACGGAGATCGTCCTCAATCCGTCGAGCGATGGAATAGATCTTGATGTCGAATAGGCCACGAGTCTTTCCCTCGCTGTCTCCGCTCCGACGAGGTACCGCCAACTCTTGGCGCGGGCTTTCGATTTAACATTTTGTCCCGCGCATCGTACACTTGTACCATGCTCGGCACAACCAATCTGGCGCGGGCACCGCTATTTGGAAGAATCCCAATCTATGAAGGGCGAATGGGCGATCCACACCGATCCGGGTGAGCAAAAATCCCGAACCCTTGGTTCGCCGCAAGAAGCCGGTGCAACTTAACACCGAATCTGTTCGGCGTTAACGACCGGCCAATCGGGATGAGAACGCGGGTTGCTGAGCGCAGACGCCCCAGCACTTCAACTGAACAAAAATGATAAGTGAATTGCAAGATCACTTAGAACGAAACAGAAAATAGGAGAGGTCTGGGATCGATTTGCTTTGGGAACGGCTGTCGCGGGTTCTCGCGTGACCATCTGATAGCAGCAACGTTCGAGCCAAAAGTGATGTTGGTTCGTGACCAACGGCATGCTTTCACCGTCGAAGAGGCGGCCATTTTCACCGCCGCCTCAACGCGAAGCCGTCCCTAGAGATATGAAACCCATCCGGCGCGACGCGCACCACGAAAGCTCCGTTGACGCCTTCGTCGACGATTGGCTTGTGAACACAAATGTGAAACTGTACGCGCGGGCAAGGGGCAAGCTGAAACAGTACTCGGTCCCTCGATACCCGCTTCCCCCGGGCATCCGGCCAAATCGTTCTCGACGTTGGATGCGGCTGGGGACGTTGGAGCATCGCCGCGGCCCACGCCGAAACGATTTCCATCGGTATGGATGTGCGCATCGATTCCTTGATGGCCGCCGGCCGGGTCTCCCCATCGATGGGGCGTGGAGATCAGTTATGTGCGCGGGGAGGCGGGAGGATCGCCACTGCGCCCCAAGTCTGTCGATGTGTTGTATTGATTCAGCGTCTTGCAGCATGTCGACAGAGTAAAGGAGGTCCGCTTCTTGAGGGAATTCTCCCGGGTGCTGAAACCGGAAAGCCTCTGTTTAGTCCAACTTTCGAACGCGTTTGGTACCTCCAGTATTGTCCGCCAGGCGAGGCGCGGATTTCGTGATGCGCCGCCGAATTCCTTTGAGATGCGGCACTCGATGCGCGCCGGTATTCGGGCCGCGATTGAAAAAGCCGGCCTGCGACGGTTCCGACCTCACGCAGACGGCGTCTTCTGGCAAGGTTCCCAACTTTCGGACCTCGACTTGCTGTCGCCCTTGGGAAAGTTGATAGTTGTAGTCTCCCACGTTGGACGCAAGGCGGCCGACGCTCTGCCCTTTATCGTGCGGTTGGCGGACAGTATCTGGGTGAACGCCCACTCGCCTCAGGTCGTTTCTCGCACGGTTGATGCAAAGGACGCCCGTGTGCGAAGATCGCTTCGCTTTCGAAGTGCGAGTTGCCTCCTCACTGTCGAAGATTCCTGCGCGCCGCAATTGGAACAACATCAGGTGCAGTGGCGGGGCCCGCGCGGCCGGCGGAAGTGATCTCGGTGTGTGCCGATCACTTGTTATCGTTTCCAAGTTAGTCTCAAACGACAGCCTGATGGCGCTGGAAGCGAAATCCGAATGCTGGTTTCGGGAATGCTGGGTAATTATGACGCTACCTATAAAATGCCGCGGGGTATAATGCGTGTCGTTCTGGATCTTCGGCGGAGGCGGAATTGTTGACGCTTCGGGCCTTCGGTCGGGTAACAAAGCCCGAGTATGTGTTTCGACCACAGCAGATTGGGCGAAGGGTGTGGATTGAGGCTCTCCCGAGAAAATCAGAACTCACGAGAGTAAGGCTGCCGTGGGGTTATCCGATTGCCGTAAATCCCAACGAAGTACTTGGATGGGCGATCTATTCACGTGCGATCTGTGAAGTGGCGGTTACTGAGGCACTTTGGCGATTGTCACAGCCAGGCGACATCGTGGTCGACGGCGGCGCGAACATCGGGTACTCGACGAGCATCTTCGCGGCGCGTCTCGGGTCCAAGGGTAAAATCCACAGTTTCGAACCAGATCCTCGAGCATTTTGCGAGCTGCAAAAAAATGTCAGGGTGTGGGAAGACCGCGGACAGTGCGGTCCGTTTGTCCTACACCACGCGGCGTTGGGTGCGCGAACGGGTACTGCGACGCTGCACGTTCCCGAGTCCTCCGGATGGAACGGCGGCAGGGCTCGTATCGAAACCACCCCCATCGCAGAGCCGGGATCGAGGCTCGAGGTGAATCTCGTCTCGCTGGATGAAGTGTTTCGAAGCGGAGAAAGGATCAGCGTGGTTAAGCTCGATCTGGAAGGATTCGAACTTGATGCTCTGATGGGAATGGAACAAATGCTGCGCGAGCGCCGCATCGATCACATCGTCTTCGAGGAGTTCGGCGACTTTCCGGCCCCCACGCATGAATTTCTCCGGAAGGCTGGCTATTCGGTGTTTGGACTCGAGTCCCACTTCCTAGGTCTTAAGTGCTGCCGCAATAAGCAGCCGCGCACCAATCCGGTGTATGGGCCCCCGCCAAACTATGTGGCGACCTATGAGCCGGAAAAAACCGTGCGGCGGCTGGAACGCGGTCTGTGGAGATCCTTCGGACCCGCCAGTTATCTGTCGAGCCCGTGATAGGCCGGAGTACGGTTGCGACGCGCACCGTGCAGCGCATCCTGCCGTCCCACAACGTAGAACGCAGTGAGCGTTTCTTGTCAGTACGCAGCCCGCTTTCGGCTCAGCCAAGATGTGATTGACGTCTAACAATTCGGTGTCGGATCCCAATGGGCCGAAAAATTTGCGTGCCACCCGATCATTGTTTTCCGAGTGCGTTTCGCAAATGATCCACGGATGGTGTCTTTCCAAAAGTACTTTGGCTCCGCCAAGCACCTCGAGTTCGGCGCCTCCGATGTCGCACTTCATAGCGTCGGCGGGGGGAAGCAGAGCGAATGAAATCGTCGAGAGCGAAACACCGAACGTTCGTGCCGATGACGGGATTTTCGCCCGCAACGAACGCACCGGTAACGTGCTCGATCGACGACGCGTCGCGAGGGCACAACTTACGACAGCGTTTGCAGACCAGCCCCCGCCTCGACGAGGGTAATGTTTCTGAAGTCGCTCAGTTCAAAATTCCGACGCACGTGTGCCACCAATTCGGCATCCTGCTCAAAATAAATACCTTGCCGGTCGGACCGACCAACCGGGGCGCCAATAACGAGAAAAACCCAGTATTGGCGCGAACGTCGTAAAAGACCATTCAGGGCCGCTGCCGTTCGGCCAATACGCTCTGCGTGGCAACCTCGGCCCGGCCGCGCACGTAGTAATCGCCGGCGCGCGGGCCGACTTTGGGGGAAATGCCTGGCGCGGGGCCCACCTCTATCCGCGCAAACAATCTTTCATTTGTAGGAAGAATCCGGCGACGCAAATAGTGGATCAAACTGCCTTGCGCCGGGATTTTGCGCAGCGAGCGAATCGGCGCAGGGGTGTGCAACACAAGACGCCCGAACTATTCGCGCGCTCGTGCCATGCTTATTCTTCCACCAGATACCTATAGCTTGCCAACAGTTCAATGTACGAGATCAAAGAACGCGAATGGCAAAACGCAGGCATACGCATCGCGAGTTTGCACAGCCGAGTGAATCAATGGACCGGACTCTTCGATATGGACTTAAGATTCGCGCATCGTATGCAGCTTCTGTGTGCAACGCAACTTATTCGCCACCCCTACTCAACGCATCGCGATCTCAAGATTGTCACAGGGATTTCCTTGGTTACTCCCGTTCCCCGAGAGTTTCTACCTTTGCTCGAGAAACAGCTGCATCAGCAAGCGCGATCTGCGTTCGAGAGAAAACAGCGTAGCGCGGCGAAGGGCTCCCTGCGCCAGGCGTCGCCTCAATGGTTCGTTCGTGAGCAATGTGATGAGAGCCTGCGCGAGCGCGGCGACGTCCCCCACCGGGACGAGCAAGCCGCTTTCGCCGTCCTGAACAATTTCCTTCAGTCCGCCCACCGCCGTCGCGACCACGGGAATGCCGCAAGCCATGGCCTCAAGCGCCACCAACCCAAACGCCTCATAATGTGAAGGCAGAACGGCAATGTTCAAGGAGTTCCAAAAAGCCGGCATTTGATTGCGCGGCATGGAGTCCACCGTGGACAAGCCGCCACTCCGCTCTGTTTCCCGTATCTTCAGCGTGCATTCAACGGAACCCGGTCTTTCGTCCACGGTTTTCCAGAGTTGTGCGCCTCCCGCCAAACACAATTCGGCATGCGGAGCAGCGGACTTTACTGACTGCCACGCTGCAAGCAGATCGTAGATTCCTTTGCCGGGCTCCCACTGTCCAGCAAAACCGACTCGCAACGTTTCCATCTGCCGACTCTCGAATCCGCGATCGGCCGGGCGAAAAAGCGCAAGATCCACGGCGTTTGGCACCACCACCAAGCAACGTTCCGGTATTCCATGATGTAGATCAAGCAACAATCGCCTCTCGTTCTCACTTGGAAATAGATATCGCGCCCGTCCGAATCGTGAACGCCATAGCGGCCAGTTCCAATAGCGTGGCAGGGGAGTGTTCCAATCAAAACGTGCAATGACGCGATCGGGAGCCATACCCGCGAGGGTCGGTTCATTGTATGCAACGATCAATGCCTTGCGTTCGTGGTGAAGCAACCTCGCTCCGTATTCGATCGACGTGACGAGGCGCAACTTGGTCCGCAGTGGAAGAACACGGACAGGCGCGCCATCAAAAGCCGCGCGCGCGTACACTCTCACTGGGATTCCAGCTTTCCTCAAGATTGAGGCGTCCTCCCACAACACGACTTCCGATCCCCCGCACGGATCGGCGCCCAGCTTGCCAAGGCGCGTCGCAAGGAGCGCCACGCCATATTTCTCGAGCTTAGCATGTGGCGTCACCGCCAGCTTCCCGCCACTCGCGCGCCGCGATTGATCAAGCCCACGATCGCGAGCGCCTTTGATAGCTCACTCAAGCCCACCACCACGCCGCCCCAGCAGCCCTGAAAAATCGCGTGAACAAACGCCCGGGCACATGTGCTCAGCGAGCGCATTACTAGCGGCCACCGTTGTCGAGAAGCAGTGTTCCCACAATTCCTGATCCACCAGCCTCCTTCGCTCCCGCGGAACCAGGCCAGGCGCAGCATCCGCTTCAAGCCGATCTCCTCGGGAGTCTTGTAATGCCACACCAAAGCCTCGGGGACGAATCGCGCGGTGACTCCCGCGCGCCTTAGCCAATCGTCTTCTTCCGCAGGCGGTCTGATCCCTTCGTCAAAGCTCGTCGCGTCGAAAACCCAGCGGCACGCTGCCATGTTGCACGCCACGGGAACAACTACGCCGTCCACTCCAATCGGCGGAGCGAGCACCTCGGAAAGATACGGGCTCACCTCCCCGCGGTGTTTCCCAAGGAGCGGACCTTCAATCGTCAGACGGATTGCGCCCGAAACTACCGGAGTCTCGTGCGACAGGTTGTTGAGCAGCTTCTCCAGCCAGCCCTCCGTGACGATGGCATCGTCATCGATCATCACGATGATTTCGCCTCGCGCGATGTGCATACCTCGATTTCGCGCGGCGTTTGCGCCTCGTGGACGCTCTTGCCGCAAACACTGGGCTGACCAGCCGCTCGCGCTGGCGAATTCTTCTACGATCTGCAGCGTCGCGTCTGCCGAGCAATCGTCCACGACAATCACTTCCGGAGCGTTGAGTCCGTGCGCGCCAGCGGGCAGCGCCGCCAAGCATCGCGCGAGTATCGCCGAGCGGTTCCGTGTTGGAATGACGATGGAGATGGATCTGTTCATAAGTGTTGTCGCTGGTCTAACAGCGCCATCGTTGGCCGCGACCGGGATTCAATCAGCCCAGCGGGCGCGTAAGGATTGCGCCGATGGAATCTGCCCGTTGCGCAACTGCCGAAGCTGCCGATCGAGTTATCGCAAGCCTCGGGTCGCCGGTGATATCGCAAGCGAGCCGCTTTCGCATCGCCCGGAAACGGTCGCTTAGGGTCGCGGAAGCTGGCCCAACACAGCACAACGCTGTGCCATTCTCGTCCAAGGACGGTTGGCTCCTGTGCACGACCGCAGCATTGGAAGGCTCGATTCTGCCAACCTTGAATGAATTGAACTCAGTAAAATCGAAGAATTCAATCTCCAGATTTTGGCGCGCGGCCATATTCCGTATCGACGTCTCCGAAAACCACCAACTGTGAACCGGAGGATTCTCGGTCTTCCAATAAGCCCCGATCGGGAACATGGATTTGTTCGGCGTCGTGACTAGCGCAAAGCCGCCGGGTCGCAGTATGCGGCGAGTGTCGGCAAGGAGTGCTTCAGGTTTCTCAACGTGTTCAATGAGCTCCGTCAAGATCACGGCCGCGGCTGTGCCGGATTCGATGCTCGAAACTCCGTCGGCAGATTCGACGCGGTAACAGGGGCCGAAATGCTTGATCGCGGCCGAAATCGCTGCTTCCGAAAGGTCTAGGCCGGTGGCGTTGATGCCCGCGTGCCGAAGGGCGAACGTCAAATATCCTAATCCGCTACCTAGTTCGTAAACCGGGTCGTCGGAACCGAGACGCCGTTCCAGAACGACGTTGCGTACAAACCAGTAAACGCACTCCTGGCGCGCGAGCCAAGCTAGCGGATCGGGTTCTCGCGCGATCGCGCATGCGTAGCCGTGGTACCGGGCATATCCGGGAAGCACAGCGGAGTTTCTGTAGATGTGCTCGTAAATCACAGGGCGAAAATGCGACGGATCAGCAAACTGCAGGTCGCAGTAAGGACACTCGTAGATCGCGAATCGCTGAGGCCTCTGGTAACCGCAATGTTCTGCATTGAGAAGTCGTGAAAGTTTTCCACAAAGCTTGCATGGCTGCATGTTGAACATTCCTGATCTAAGTTCCGGACTTAGACTCCGTCTCGTTGAAAGATAATCCTTTGAATCTACACTCTTACGCGAACGAGAGTTTCCGAAATCATGCCACTCGCTTCCTGGAAGAAGCGGAATCGGGTGCAAAATCCATGTGTCAAGGAAACCACCGAAGCGGTGAACAATCCTCTGCACGCGAGCGTAGCAAAGGTTGTTCCGAATGATGCGGGCAGAAAAGTTGTGACAACGCAGCCGACCGCCAGCGCTGGCGCCACCGGCCACACTTGGGCCACAATGGCCCCAATTCCAATCGAAAATTCGCGTCGCAGGAAGGGCAACAAAACGGCTCCCGCGCATGCATACGCGAAGAGCACAGCAGCGGCAACCCGCTCAATTCGCCCCGATCGCAATGCCAGCAAAATCAGCAGCAATTCAACTGCTCCGGCTAACGTGTTGGCATGCAACAGCAATTTGGTTCGCCCTCGGGCCATAATACAGTTGCCGATCGGTTCCGTGATCACCCGCAAGATTCCGTAAAAGCAAAGTATCTTCAGCGCTGTTGCCGCCGGCAGCCATTTGCCCGTGCCTTTGCCCAGGAAAGTCACCAGGAAGAAATGCGCGTTGGCCAGCAACGCCGTGTTGGCGACCACTGCGACAAATGCCACCATGTCCACGGTCTTCAAATACCATCGGCGCATCGCGACGGCGTCATTTTGAATCGCGGAAAATGCCGGGAACATCACCGTGTTCACGGTGTCGGAAAGAAGTCCGCAAATGAAGCTGCCCCAAGTGAACGCCAGCGAATAGTAGCCCAACTTCGTGCTTCCCATCCTGGACCCCACCAGGAAATTATCCATATTCATCAGCAGAAAGATCACCACGCCGCTACCAAGCAGCGGCAGCCCGAAACGCAAATATTCCCGGGCGATGGTCCAATCGAACTGCAATCGCATGTGCGTTTTTCTCGCGAGCTGAAGGGCAGTCGCGCCGGTTAGATTCGCGCCAACATCGGCGACGACCACCGCCCAATAGCTCCACCCGTAGTAAATCAGCGTCACAGAGAGGGCGGTTCGCGCGGCCGCGCCCACGACCCACGGCATCATCAACGCCCGGTAATTCTGCTCTCTCGTCAACTGCACCAGAGACATGAATCCGATCGTGGTCACCAGAAAGTCTATGGCCAAAATGCGAATCACGTTGCCGGTTGCCGGATGGTTGAAAAAGTAGTGCGCGAACGGTGCGATCAAGTACGCCGCAACGAATGCGCCAGAACTCAGGATCAGTTTCAGAGTAAACGCGGTTTGCAGGCTACGGTCATCGAGTGTGGGCCGGCGAATAGCGGCGCTGCCGACGCCCACGTCGCTAAAATGCGTTAGGAATCCAATGATGATCGCGGCAAAACCAACGACTCCATAATCGGAGGCGCTGATGTTCCTGGCCACGACTGAAGCGGTCACGGCGAGGCACACCAGCGAGGCGCCTTTGGCAAGGCTGGTGTACATGACGTTGCGAAATGTCTTGAATTTGGAAACGCTCATGAACGAGCCATGGGTGCGGCGCTACGATGCGTCGCCGGCCATCGTATCGAGAATTCGCGTCAGTCTCGCCTGAAAAGGCTCGAACGTAAAGTTCTCTTGGACGCGTCGTCGCCCCGCGGCTCCCATTCTTGCGCGCAGCGGCTCGTCCTGCAAAAGCTTAATAAGGAGGCTCGTCAGCGCTTCGAGGTCGTCCGGGTCGACTGAAAACCCAGTCACACCGTCCTGCACAACTTCCGGCGCGCCGCCTTGGTCGCCCGCAATCGCAGGCTTGCCGAAGAGCCCGGCCTCGGCAAACACGATTCCAAATCCCTCCTGCCGGCTGGGCATGGCAAACACATCGGTTCTCGCATAGTAGCCCCTGAGCCGGTCGAATTGCACCTCGCCGGTAAAAATCACACGATCCTCGACGGAGTGCTCTCGAGCCAGCTCCTCAAGGCGGGGTCGCAGGTCGCCCTCTCCGACGACGACATAGAAAACATCCGGCACGGCCTTCATCACCTGGGCAAGCACTTTGATCACCGCATCCATTCCCTTGCCGGGCTCGGCAGAGTTCAACCTGGCCACAGTTAGAATCATGCGGCCTGACGGAAGATCCGGGACCGAGATTGGATCGCGCGTAACTTGAGTGAAGCTCGGGTCGAGCGCGTTAAAAATCACATAAACCCGTTGCGGATCGAGCTTATATAATTTAACCATCGCGTTCTTGGTGTACGCGCTCACCGCGAGCACTCTCTCGGCGTGCTGCACTCCCAGGCGGCGGTACGCAGGCAACGGTTCCCAAGCCTCTACACCGTGGCCCACGACGCAGTACCGCAAGCCTGGGCGCACGAAGTTAAGAAGATAGCCGATCGGAGAGAGATTGAGATGGCTGAAAAACAGGATCTCGATGCGCGGCGCCAGCCAGAGCAGTTTGAGGAATAGTACTATTTTGTTACGATCACATCCGGTGAATTCATACTGCTGCGCGCCTACCGTGAAGGAACCTTTCCCGCGAGGGTCGTTCCATCCAATCAATTCGCATGCCACGTTTCGTTCCCGAGCACGGTTGACGAGGATTGCGCCTGCGTGCCTGCTGAATTGTTGGACACCGCCAATTTTTGAAATCTCCGGGAAAACCCCCACCCACATTGCGCCCCCACACAGACTTCAATCCTGACGTCAAATCCAATATATGATACGCGCCGCCGCCGCTCGCTTCAATGCGATGCCAGTATCACCAAAGGCCGAGTTTGCGCTTCTTTCGTTTGTTCGTCTGAGACATAATCCAACAAAGGGGAATTCGATTCTAAAGGGGACAGGATGAACGCATCCGTACGCGCGCTTGGCAGCCCCAGGAAAATCTGGGGTTTTCTCGTGGGCTTGGGCATTCTGGCTGTCACCTGGGAGTTATGTGTCTGGATCTCGGCGGGTGACGATAGCATGCTCGTCCGAGCGGGGCTGGCGTGCGGCGTGCTCGGCATCACCGTGTACATTCTGAGCGACTGGCGCGCGGGATTCTATTTGTTCCTCGGCTGGTTATTGCTGGAGGACCTGCCGCGCAAGTTCCTCGGCAACAACATGGCGATTTACTTTGCCAAGGATTTTCTGGTCGGCGTTATATACATTTCATGCTTGATTGCCAGGCGGCGCCGTCAGTTCGAAACTTTCCGGCCTCCGTTTTGGTTGCCTTTGGTCCTGTTTTTCTGGTTGGCATTGATCCAAGTATTCAATTTGTCATCGCCGAGCCTTCTCTTCGGGGCCCTCGGCATGAAGCTCTACTTCTACTACGTGCCGCTTATGTTTGTTTCCTACGCCTTGATGCAAACTCCGGAAGATCTGCGCCGATTTCTGCTCTTTAACGCTGTTTTCGGCTTCGCGATCTCCACCGTCGGCGTGATCCAATCGACGGTCAACATCAACTTTCTGAATCCGGTGAACTTGGCGCCTGAGCTCGTGGAGTTGGGGAGCCTCAAGCGAATGTCGCCGGTCACCCACCAGTTGATCCGGGTTCCCACCGGCGTGTTCGTCAGCGGAGGGCGCTTCGGTTCCTACTTGATTGTCAGCTGGATTCTGGCGATGGCCACGGTTTGTTACATGCTTCTGGCACGGCGCCGAGGCGCCTTTTACGCCGTTCTTACCATCGCTGCCGTCAGTGTCGCCGCGTTGCTCTGCGGTTCGCGTGGAACGATTATTTTCGTGGCCGCCAGCGCGTTGATCATGACCGCGGCTCTTCTGTGGGGTGCGCCTTGGCGCTTGGGTCAAGGGCGCCGACTGACTAGGGCTCTCCGCTGGGTATTTGTGGCGGCCGGAGCGGGTCTGATTCTGCTGGTTCAGCTCTCGCCAAAAATCGCCGGAGCGAACTGGGCCTTCTTTTCGGAAACCATGTCTCCGACGGGTTCGGGCTCGGAGCTTCACTATCGCGTTCTTGAATACCCGTGGATCAACCTGAAACTGGCGTTCCAGCACCCTGACTGGCTGGTCGGTTATGGGACCGGAACAGATTCTCTAGGCGGTGAGTATGTCGCCGAAGTGCTGCACGCCCCGCAGCATTACGACGTCGAAAGTGGCGTTGGCACTCTGATCGTAGAGATGGGCATCTTGGGGCCCATTCTTTGGCTGGGTTGGGTTTGCGCGCTGCTTGTAACCGTTTGGCGCATCGCAAGCAAATTGCGTTACACCGCCTACTTTCCAGTAGCGTTTGGCATTTTTTGGTATGCGTTTATTCTGCTGATCGTTATGACGTACATGGCCATTGGTCCCTACCAGAATTTCGTGATGAACGCATATCTTTGGATCCTCGTGGGAATATTGTTTCGCTTGCCCTACTTTGCTGAATTGCCGCAGTCGGTGGCCACTACGAAAAACCAGCGATCTGAACCGAGCCACGGTACGGTCGCGTCCTTCGCGCGCCGATAGACTCCATGTCGGCGGTGAAGCCCAGAAGAAAGCTTCAAGATCTTCGTTGCTAGGGGGTGTAACGGCGTTCGGCGACTGTTGACCACTTCCGGGTCGTCCTCTAGGCGGTCCAGGCCCACTACCGATATCGGCCCGTTCCTCGAGAGAAATGCCGTGCTCGACGGGTGAAGCAACAGCAGGGGAGCAGCTAACGCCTTTTGCCGCAGCTTCGTGATCGTCGCGTACGTGGTCCTGACGCTAGCAAGGTAGGCGCTCGTATGTCGATCCGGATTCACAAGAAATATTCTCCACTTCAGTTGGCCGCGCGCCCGCCCGGATTCTGCTCACATTTCCGGCATACACCAGGCCAAGAATATCTCCGAGCTGATTGAATATCTGCCCTCGGAAGTCGCTCAGCCTGACATTGAGCGCGTCCAAGGCCAACGGCACGCATCTACGCGACGTCAGCGGAACGAAGTTCACATCGGTCGGACGCCCCGCAGCACAAGTGTTCATCGGCAAAGTATTGAGGTATCGGTAGACGGAATCGGGGACATCGCCCGTCGTGCCGCCTCCCTTGACGTCATAGCGATGGACCGCCAGGCCCGTGGCCGCGACGACCGCGAAAACCCCGATCGCGATTAACGTCTTCGGATCGCTACGCATCTCTGAAAACCGGAGCGCGCTTTTTGACGCGGCAATCGGTTCTCGAATCTTGATCCATATGCCGACGCACACTGGCGGAATGAACACCAGATGGAATAACAGCAGACCGAAATACGGACAGCGTCCGGGATCGTACAGGCGGGATCGCAACGCGTACGACAGTCCGTAGAGCAAGAAGCCCGATGGGACCATCAGCCGGGCTTCCGCTCAGATCGTGCGGCGAAAAATCCAAGCACAGGCAATGACTCCGACGATCCACACAAGAGTTTCCCTAACGCCCATCGGGAATGTATTGATCACGTAGCAAAGCTTGTGTGTGAATACGATTTTTGGGTATAGAACACGCCGCCTGCGTAGAAGTTCGGCATGCGAAGCATTTCCGAGAGAGTGAGTGTCGGGCCGTGCGCGGCGGATTGCTCCCGCGACAGCAGCAGGACGCAAACGATGCCTCTTGGTACAATCCATAGCGTTTCTTTGGCCGGGATTCGGTGACGCAAGTTGTCCAGCGCCAAAGCCAAAGCTTGAAATAAACTGAGCACTAAGAAGGCTGGCGGGCGGAAAAGCGTAGTTGCCAGAAACATTGCCGCGGTGAGCAAAGGCCTCCGTCCAACCACGCCGACACCTCCAAAATACGAGGATCGGAAATGCAAACGATCGCTACAGCCCGCCTGCGATCGCACTCATGTAGTTATATTCGACGCCGGCAAGACCGCCGAACAAGAAAATTGCGGCCCGGGTTATTCCCCCGATTACATTTTCGTCTGTGACCGCGCGCCCCAGCCAATGGGCGCCGATGAGGGCTAGGATCGCAAAAGGAAAGCACAGCAACTCCGAAGTGATTTTGAGGTCAGTGATCCGGGATAGCCCGGCGTACAGCGAGAGGAATCCGGGTGGGTCAAAATTATTGACGAAGTAATTACGCGACCCGCAATTGGGAAATAGGCTTGAGTGAGAATATCCGAACAACCATGAAATATGCTGGGCGGCATCGAAGTCATACACGTCATGGTGAAGGACGACGGGCAGGAAATACACCGCAAGAATACTCACGACAATTACGGCCGCGAAGGCCTTCAATCGGAACGCCATTTCCCGACCTCGCGAGTCAAAGCTCATTTTGTAACTGGAATGATCTTCGCCGCGATGTTCCTCGAGCGGCCCCGCGTGGGCTGGAGGGCTAACGATCTCAAATTCGCATTTTATGCGTTCGACCAGGCCGGACAAACACCAAAATCGCCGACGGGCGTTTTTTGGCCAGCGTAATGCAGCCCATGAACGGCGAGGCTATAATGCAGATAGGCGGCGCCTCGTTCTCTCCTGACGAGTGGCCACGAGATCGGCTTCGGATTTCCATGCGCATTCTAAAAGTCACTCAATCCTATCTTCCGTTCGTCGATAGGGGGGGACAGCCGGCGACCATACATTCGCTTGCGCTGGGGCTCGCGGCTCGCGGCCACAAAGTCATCGTTCTGACGGCCGATTTGGGCCTCGACCGCGAAGCCGCGCGCCGGATCCACGCCGTATGCAACGAATGGGGATGGAGCGCCGAAGAAAATGGCGTCGAAGCGAACTATTTGCGCGTGATGGGCCGCTATCGCGCGATCACTTGCAACCCTGGGGCGCTGCGTTGGTGCCGGCAGAACATCTCCTCATTCGATGTCGTGCATATTTACGGTATGTACGACTGGCTGGGGCCCGTCGCCGCGCACGTTTGTGACGGCCGGCGCGTGCCGTACATCTTTGAGCCGATCGGAATGTTCCGTCCGATCGTTCGCAACGTTCCGCTCAAATGGCTCTATCGTTGGCTCGTAGGCGATCGCATCCTGCGCCATGCGCAATACCTCGTGGCGACTTCCGAGCAGGAGCGCGAGGAACTCGTCGCCGGAGGCATCCCGCCCGCCAAGATTGCGTTGCGTCGTAATGGAGTCGACAGACCCGCGGTGGCCCCAGCCGCAGGCGCTTTTCGCGCGCAATGGGACGTCGCGGCGGATGCGAAACTGGTATTGTTTCTGGGTCGGGTGGTAAAAAAGAAATGCCCCGAGATGGCGCTCGAAGCGTTTGCTCAATGGCGCAAGCAAGATGGGCACGGCAGCCCTGGAGTTCTGGTCGTCGCCGGACCGTACGAAGAAGACCACTATCGTCGGACTCTTGAAACGTATGCGGCACGGCTCGGGTTGCAAGGCGCGGTTCTGTTTCCCGGCGCGCTATACGGCGAAGCCAAGTGGGCGGCGTATCGTGATGCGGATGTCTTTGTGTTGCCCTCGCATAACGAGAATTTTGGCAACACGGCCGGAGAGTCTGTGGCCTGCGGAACACCCGTGCTGGTGACCGATACCTGCGGGATCGCGCCGCTGGTGAAAGATCGCGCCGGCTTGGTGGTTCCGTTCGATGGCGCTGCGTTCGGAAAGGCCCTGGCGCGAATGCTCGATGATAACGATCTTCGTCTTCGGCTGCGCGCCGGATGTGCGGCCGTTGAGCGCGATCTAGCTTGGGATGAACCGCTCGATCGGATGGAAGCACTGTATTCCGCGACAGTGAGCGGAGCTCGGACTGCTTAGCGCGCGCCCCGTTTCGCGATTGTTTGTAATCAAAGTCGAGAGCCAGAGGAGCATCAAAATCGCGGCGTGAATATTTTTGGCATCAACGCTTATCACGGAAACGCATCGGCTGCGCTGGTGGTCGATGGGCGGTTGGTGGCTGCCGTTGAAGAAGAGCGTTTCAATCGCGTGAAGTACGCGGCGGGTTTTCCCGTGGCCGCGATTCGCTATTGTCTAGAAGCCGGCGGCATCCGCCTCCAGGACGTCGATCACATCGCCGTTCCGCGCAATCCCTGGGCGCGCCTCGGAACCAAACTCTGGTTCGCCATGCGCATGCCGCGTTTTGCTCGCGAACGCGCACGCGTGCTTGCCCGCTTCGTCGGCATACCGCAGGCCCTCGCCGCGGCCTTCGATTGCGATCCCGCTGAAATCCGCGCGCAATATCATCGCGTCGAGCATCACCAGGCTCATTTAGCCAGCGCGTTTTTCGTATCGCCATTTGAACAGGCCGCGTTGCTCTCCGCCGACGGTCTGGGCGATTTCGCCAGCACCATGTGGGGCTCGGGCCAAGGAAACCGCATGAGCCTCGGCGGCTCGGTTGCGTTCCCGCATTCGCTTGGAATTTACTACAGTGCCGTGACGCAATATCTAGGCTTCCGCAAGTTCGGCGACGAATACAAAATCATGGGCCTGGCCGCCTATGGCCAGCCTGCGTATCTCGACGAATTTCGACGCATCGTGCGCACAACAGGTGGAGTCGGATTTCGCCTGAATCTCGAATACTTCACTCATCAGCGCACGGGTCCGGAGATGAGCTGGAGTAGCGCGGACAAGACGCCCGAAATCGGCCCGATGTTTTCCGACTACATGGCCGAGCGCCTCGGGCCGCTACGCGATCCCCAGGCACCGCTCGAGCAAAGCCACCGCGACGCCGCCTCTTCCCTGCAGGCGCGTCTCGAAGAAGTCCTCTTTGAAATGCTCAACGCATTGCATGCGCGCACCGGGCAAAAGTCTCTGTGCCTTGCAGGCGGCGTTGCTTTCAATTGCATCGCCAACGGCCGCATTTTCGATCGCACGCCCTTCGAGCGCGTATTCGTCCAGCCGGCCGCCGGCGATGCGGGACTTGCAGTCGGCGCGGCCTACTTTGTGCATCACCAACTTCTTGGCCGGCCGCGCGATTTCGTGATGGAGCATTCCTATTGGGGCCCCGAATTTTCGCCCCAGCAGTTGAGCGCCGCGATCGCATCCAGTCGCCTCTCCGAATCCAACCTTGAGATCTCCGAACTCCCCGAGGAAGCACTCGCGCGCGCCGCGGCGCAAGAAATCGCAGCCGGCAGAGTTCTCGGCTGGTTCCAAGGCCGCGCCGAATGGGGACCTCGCGCGCTCGGCAATCGCAGCATCGTCGCCGACCCGCGTCGCCCCGAAATGAAAGACATCTTGAATCGCCGCATCAAGCATCGCGAAATATTTCGGCCGTTTGCCCCATCGATCCTGGAGGAATCCACGTCCGAATATTTTGAGAAGTCCTATCCCTCGCCTTTCATGACGCTGGCCTACGCCGTTCGCCCCGAAAAACGCGACGTGATCCCCGCGCCCACGCACGTCGACGGCACTGGACGCTTGCAAACTGTCAGCCGCCATGTCAACCCGCGCTATTGGCGCTTAATTTCCGAATTCGCCAAGATCACCGGCGTGCCTGTCGTGCTGAACACATCGTTCAACGACAATGAACCCATCGTCTGCCGCCCGGAAGAAGCCATCGATTGTTTTCTGCGCACGAACATGGACGCGCTCGTGCTCGGCAACGTGCTCGTGCGAAAACCGGCCGGCGCCGCCGATTCTCCGAGCGCGGCCGGCAGCGCGAGCGCGCAGGCGCGGAAGTGAACTCGTCTCCATCGCCGAATCGGCGGCACGGCGCGCCTCGCGCCAAACGCGAATCGCGCAATCTCGATTTCAGGATGACTGCGTGCACATCCTGGTTCTGAACGAATACTTTCCGCCGGACACATCCGCGACGGCCAAACTCGCACTCGAATTCCTCAGGCCGCTGGCGCGCCGCAATCGGGTGACCGTTGTCTGTGGCCGGCCGTCATACGATCCCACCGAACGCCATCCCTACTATCTGTGGCGGCGCGAAGTCCGCGGTAATCTGGCTATCGAGCGCGTCGGCTCGACCGCCTTTCCGCGCTTCCAGATGCGCCGCCGCGTCAGCAATTATCTGACATATCTCGCGCTCGCCATTCCCCGCGCGCTCGCCATTCGCTCTGACGTCGTCCTCTCGATGACCGATCCGCCCGTGATGGGAATCGCCGCCTCTCATGTAGCGCGCATTACTGGCCGTCCTTTCATCTACAACATTCGCGATTTGTATCCCGACATGGCCATCGGCGGAAACATCGTGCGGCCCAGCCGATTCATCAAGCGATGGGAGCGCATGCACAGAAAAGCTCTGCGCAGTGCGACGCGCGTGATCGTGCTAGGAGAAGACATGCGCGATCGCATTCTGGCGAAAGGCGTGGACCTCGCGCGCATTGCGATCGTTCGCGACGGCGCGCCCTTGCCCGATTCGCTGCCGTCGCCCGACAATCCCGTGGCTCGCCAAATTCGCGGCGATTTCCGCTTCGTTCTCGTGCACGCAGGAAATCTCGGTTTCTACGGCGCCTGGCGCAGCCTGGTTCGCGCCGCGCGACTTTTGGCGCCGGAAGGGGTTGGACTGGTGTTCATTGGCGAAGGCGCGCAGAAGCCCGAGATCGAAGCCGAAGCCGACGGCTGTCCCGCGGTGCGATTCATGCCATATTTCCCCGCGCGCGACATTCCCAACGTGCTCGCCTCCGGCGATATGCACATCGTCACCGTCAACCGAGGACTCGAAGGAGTTGTCGTGCCGTCAAAGCTCTACCCGCTCCTTGCCGCCGGGCGGCCGATTCTGGCCGTCGCTCCGCTCGACGCTGATGCCGCGCGCATCGTTGGCCGCGCCCGTTGCGGTTTCGTGGCCGATCCCGACAATCCCGAAGCAGTGGCCGAAGCCGTCCGCAGCGTACTGCGCGATCCCTCGCTCTTGTCCGAAATGTCCGCGCGCGCGAGAGAGATCGCAATAAGCTATGATAAGGCGAAGCAAATTGACGCCTTTGTGAAAATCGTGGAGGAAATTTAGCGCGCCGGCCCCCGCCCTGCGCGACGCCCAAAAAATGAAGCCCAGCGAAACTTTTTGGTCCGGCAAGAAAGTGCTCATCACGGGCGGCGCCTCATTCATCGGCTCAACTCTCGCCGATCAGCTCATCGCCCGTGGAGCGACGATACGCGCCGTCGACGATCTCACCAGCGGCCACCTCGACAACATCAAGGGACACATCTCGAGCGGCAAGCTAGAATTTCTTCGCGCTGATCTGCGCGAGCCGGGTATCGCCCGCGGCGCTGTCTCCGGCGTAGACACGGTTTTTCATCTCGCCGCCGATCACGGTGGGCGCGGCTACGTCGATTTGCATCAGGCCGGCCCCGCTTCCAATTTTTTTCTCGATGGTCTGATTTTTTCCGAAGCGCTCCGGGCCAAGGTGCGCAAAGTTGTTTTTGCTTCTTCGGGTTGTGTCTATCCGAATTTTCTCCAAGCCGATGCCACGAAAATGCTTTATCTCACCGAGGATCTCACCAAGGGTCCGAACGACGCGGATAATACTTACGGTTGGGCCAAGCTGATGGGCGAATTCACCCTCCAAGCCTACGCCAAAGAACACGGCCTGAAGGCCGCCTCCTGCCGTTACTTCACTGTTTACGGCCCGCGCGGCGTGGAAAATCACGCCGTGATCGCCATGATCGCGCGCGCCTTCGTTGGCCAGAATCCGTTCGAGGTTTGGGGCGACGGCACGCAGATTCGCAACTGGACCTACATTGACGATATCGTCTCCGGCACGATTCTCGCCGGCGAAAAAATCGACGACGGCACGCCCGTGAATCTTGGCACCATGGAACGCGTGCGCGTGATCGACGCCGTAAATATGGTGCTCGAATTCACCGGCCAAAAAGCGGAAATTAAGTTTCTCCGCGACATGCCCACCGGCCCGCTCAATCGCGTGGCCGATAATTCCCGCGCCAAACAGTTGCTGGGATGGGAGCCCGAGGTTACCTTCCGCGAAGGCTTGCGCCGGACGATTGACTGGTATTACAAAACGAAGGATCGCGCTCAGGTCCAGTCGATTTTGAAACGCATGCTGACCGAGCGCTGAAGGTCCCCGCGATCCCCGCGGCGGACCCTCGTTTTGAAAAAGACGCCCTCGGTCGGGCGTCCTGAGAGGCACTTGTTGTTCGCTGCCGTTCTCGCATTCATCGTAGCCTTGTGCGCGTCGCTCGCCCTGACGATTCCGGTGCGCCATTTCGCGCTGCATGTCGGCATGGTGGACCGCCCCGGCCCTCGCAAAGTCCACGCGGTCCCGATACCGTTGCTCGGCGGTCTCGCAATCTATTCCGGCGTGACGCTCGCGATCCTCTTCGCGATCCACGGCGCCGCGTTGTCTCAAGTGGTTGGCATTTTTGCTGGAGCCACGCTCGTCGCCGCCGTGGGTTTTCTCGACGATCGAGGCTTGTTGCATCACCAAATTAAACTGTTTCTCGCTATGCCGGCCTCCGCCGTGATCCTGCTCGCTTCCGGAATTCGCGCTTACGTTTTTTCCGTGGTCTGGCCGGGCCGCGCCGGGTGGTGGTGCGACACGGCGTTGACGCTCCTCTGGGTCGTCGGCATCACCGCCGCGTTCAGCATCCTCGATCACATGGACGGCCTGTGCGCCGGCGTCGCGGCCACCGCTTCTTTTTTTTTCGCGATCTTCGCGCTCCACAGCGGCCAATGGCTGGTCGGCACCATGGCCGCCGCTGTGATGGGAGCCGCGATTGGATTCCTGCGCTGGAATTTCAGCCCCGCGAAAATCTTCATGGGTGACGGCGGCGCGATGTTCCTGGGCTTCTTGATGGCCACCCTGGCGCTGAAGCTGCGCCCCGAAGGACCCGCACACGCATATTGGCTTGCGCCCGTGCTGATTTTGGGCGTCCCGGTTTTTGACACAACGCTGGTATCGATCTCCCGTTCGCGCCGGGGATTGCTGCCATTCAGCACGCCCGGCAAAGACCATACCGCGCACCGCCTTTCGAACCTCGGATTCCGCCAACGGGGGGCAGTCCTTTTGCTCTACGGTCTGGGTGTGATCTTCGGACTTTTGGCGTTGGTTTTGAGCCGCCTTGGTAGCGATCTGGCGATGGGCCTCGCTGCGGCGATCGCGTTGGCAGGGCTGATTGCAATAGGATGGCTCGAACGCGCCCCGTACGAGCGCCAGTCCGCGCACTGAATCGCTTCGCTGATCTGGTCATTTGAGATCGAATTCCAGTCGAGACGCGGCGTAAGTGCGAACCAAGCGTCGGTGTTCTCCGGAACTAGCGTAAGATGAGTCATTCGCCATGGCGGAGGAAAAATCGACCAAGCGAACTCGTCGAAAACTGAAACTCGTGATTTACACTCACGATTTTCTGCCGCTTCTAGGCGGAGTCCAAACTCAAATTGAATTGTTGGGCCGGGGATTTATGACATTCCCCGGTGCCGATGGTCTGCCCGAGTTTGACCCGATCGTCGTCACCAACACACCCGCCAACGGTTTCGACGATTCTTCCCTGGCGTTTCCGATCGTCAGAAATCCCGCCCTTTCGCAGTTGGTCGGCCTCATTCGAGGAGCCGATGTCCTGCATCTCGCGGGCCCCGCTTTGCTGCCATTGGTGATTTCCTGGCTGCTGCGAACCCCGACCATTGTTGAGCATCATGGTTACCAGGCGATTTGCCTAAACGGCGCCCTTTTGCACGAACCGGACCGCGCTGTCTGCCGCGGGTACTTTCAGGCCGGACAAATCTCCGAATGCTTGCGCTGTCAGCGTTCCGAGCTGTCTTCCACGTCCAAAAGTCTGCTCCGTTTGATCGCGACGAAAATGCGAAACTTCCTTTGTCGGCAGGTGGAAAATGTCGCGATCACCGGCCACGTTCTCAGGCGGCATGATCTGCCCCGTTCCCAGGTGATCTATTACGGCATCGAGGAAAGTCTGGCGGGCCAAGCGGGCGGCGCGCCGAATTCCCGCGATCTAGCGAAAGTCTGCTTCGGCTATTTGGGAAGACTGGTCCCGGAAAAAGGGGTCGGCGTCTTGCTGGATGCTGCAGGAGAGTTGCACAAGCAAGGGCACGATTTCGCCCTCTGGTTGATCGGCGACGGCACAGATCGCCCCCGTCTGGAAAGTCAAATTGGTCAGCTAGACCTCAGCTCACGCATTCATCTCACCGGGTTTCTCAGCGGCGAAGCTCTATCGTCGTTGCTCCAGAAAATCGACGTCATCATCATGCCCTCGGTGTGGGAAGAAACGGCGGGTCTTTCCGCGATCGAGCAAATGATGAGAGGCCGCCTCGTCATCGCCTCCGATATCGGCGGCCTCAGCGAAGTCGTATCGGACGCCGGAATCCTGTTCCCGCCCGGTAACGCCGAAGCCTTGGCGGAACGCATGTCCGCCGTGATCGCTCATCCAGAGTTGATCGAGACGCTTGGTTTCAAGGCTCGCGAGCGCGCCTTACGCGCCTTCAAATTGGAACGAATGTTGGACGAACACGCGCACCTTTGCCGGCAAGTTGTTGCGAAGCGGGGACCTAAAAGTGGCATTTGAGCACGACCAAGTACCATTACTAAGTACCATTACTTCATTCTGATGCCGCGTTCCCGCGATGGGAAAAAATTTGGAACGCGTTGCTATATTGTGCAAGTCGCTTTCCTTCCAATATAATTTGCGGGGCTGGTATGCCTATTGTTTGCAGCGCGTTGATAATGGCAATCATCGTGCACATTACGGACGGGAAGCCTTAGGATATCTGCCTCGCGCCGGCAGCGGCCAGGAGGTTTTGCAAGATGCGGAAGTCTTTGTTGGTTGCAGTCGTAGTACTGTTCGTCGCGATGGCGGTGACCACCGTTCGCGCGGACTCAACGTCTAACTTCGACTTCACGACGACGGTTGGCCAAGCGCCAACTTCGGGTGTGATCGATTGCGATTCCGTGGGTTGCCCCAATTCCATCTCGGCTACGGTGGAATGGGAAGGACTCACGTTTAACTTCTCCGACGCGGTTCTCACCGGGGGTCTCCAACCCTCTAGCTACTTCGCGGACTCCGCCACCTGTACAGCAACCGCACCGTCTGCGCTAGTCGACCAAGCGCTGAACGGATGCGCAGGATACGATGGTTGGGCCACGGCCGAAGAGTCGGATGGAACATGGCTCTTTGCGCTTGATAGTGGCGTCCCGGGGTTGTTCGCAGTGGTCTCGGGAACCGGCACGGTCGATGAGGGTGCCGTCGCGTCTGGCGGCACATTCACCGATCCAGCCCCCACACCGGAACCGGGCTCAGGTGATCTGTTGCTGATCGGCCTGGCGCTATTGGGAATCGTGGTTCTGCGAAAGGGCATCGCTCAGGGCCGTCATCAGAGCGCCTGATCGCGTCGTTCCTCTCGCTTCCGGCTCGGGATGGGTTTCTATCTATCGCGAGCGCGACATGACTTACCAAGCTGCGTCGTGAGGCGTCACGGCGCAGCTTTTTTTCTGCGCAATATTTCTGAGAATATTTCGCGGAGTTGTCTGCCGTTGTCGTCCCAGGCATATCGTCTCGCTGTTTCGGCCGCGCGCTCGCCCAACCGCGCGCGCAGATCGGAATCCTCGTACAGCGAGCGCATGTACGACGCGATCGTAGACACATCATTAGGATCTTGTAGGATCAAACCATCCACACTGTCCGTCATAATCTCAGCCGTACCGTTCGTCGAGGTTGTGATCACAGGCAGGCCGCAAGCCATAGCCTCCATTGGCGGCTGCGCAAAGGTATCCTCAAGCGACGGGCCGACGTAGGCATCCGCCGCGGCGTAGTAATACGCCACGTCGCCGCGCGAAGGCAGAAAGCGCACGCGTCCCGCAAGCTTCAACCGCTCGATCGGCGCATCGTATGGCCGCGTTTCATCGTTGCCCGCGACGTACAAGGCTACCGGCAGATCGGACAGCGACGGCAATGCCTCGAGCAGCGTGAACAATCCTTTCTTGCGCCAATCATTTCCAACCAGAAGAAAAACGAACTGATCGGCCGGAATTCCCAGCTCCCTTCGCGTCGCCTCCCGCCGCGCCAACCGTCGCTGCGGATCGAATACCGCGTGATCGAGCCCCATGTAGACGACGGGCAGTTCGTCATGCGCGCCATAGAAACGGTCCAGGTCTGCGGCCGTCTTGCGCGCGATCAAGATCAGTTGCGCGCGTGGCCCGGTATACAAGTGGCGTTCCAACGCGATCGTAAGCCGGTAAAAAATCCATCGATGCAAGAGGCGCGGCCAGGAACGCACCGGATTTCGGGCCAAGGCAAGCTCCGGCCGCACTTGCCGGACGAACTCGGCGAACACGATGTGAATCGAAATCGCATCCGCGTCCAGGCAGTTGGTCCCCGGAGTGAACACAAGGTCGTGGCGAATTCCGCGAAACGACCGATCCCACCATCGCCAGGCATGATTGGCTGCGAGCCACCACGTGAAATTCACGATGTGCGGACCGGGAATTTTCGGAATCCGGTGCCACGTCAAATGCGCGAGATCCAAGTCTTCGACGCGCTGGCTGTAGACGTGCACGTCGTAATCTTCCGTTAGACGCGCGGTCCATTCCGCGATACGGCGTTCTGTGCCGTGACGCTTGTCAATGAATGGAGAAACAACGGCGAGGATCGGTTTGGACGCGCGCGTGGCCATTCAGCGCGTAACCTTCATTGATTCGCACCATCGCTGCAGCACAAACAGCGACCAAACGCGCGACCATCCCATCCGCGCGGGATGCGCCAGAAATCGCCGCCATACCTGGCCAACCGCGCGCGGATCGAGCACTCCTGCGGCGCGCAACCGGTCGGGCGCGAAGGCCGCTTCGACGATCGGGCGCAATTCCGAGGAAAGCCAGCGGCTGTATGGAAGCACGAATCCGCGTTTGGGCCGCCCGATAATTTCCTCATACGCTGCCGGCGGCATCAAGCGGCGCATCGCGTCGAGCAGTAATTTTTTCTTTTGCATGCGCAGCGACGCCGGCAGCGAAAACGTGTATTCCATCAACTCGTGGTCTAAGAATACGGGGCGCACTTCAAGGCTGTGCGCCATGCTCATCGCGTCTCCATCGCGGAGCAGGCGCGGCTCCAGATGCGCGTGCACGTCGAGATAAGCGATCCGTTCCATCACTCCGCACGGTGCGGCGCGCGACGCCCACTCGCTAATGTGGCGGCGCGCCTCCGTTTCGCCACGGCGCGTGGCCGCGCCTCCACCGGACCGAGCCAATTCCGGATCCACCAGGCGCGCGAGGTCGCTATCTAGAAATAGAAGCCTCACCGCCAACTCCGCCGCGATGAAGGGCTCGTCCGCGCCCGCCAGATACGAAAGCTTGCGCCATCGAAACGGCAGCGCTGCGTAATCGAATAGAGCGTCGGCCACGGGTCGTGGCAGCCAGCGCAGCCGATTTGCCGTGCGCGTAAATCGTTCGAACCATTCGATCGAATCGTAGCCGCCGAACAGTTCGTCGCCGCCCTGCCCCGTCAGCGCCACTTTGAAGCCGGCGCGTTTCGCGGTGCGGCAAATCCAGTAAGCGTTCAGCCCATCGACGGTGGGCGCATCCATGGCCCAAATCGCGTGATCCAGCCCGTCGAGCACCTCGCGCGCCGAAAGTGTCAAGACGTTGTGTGGGATTTTCAAAATATCCGCTGTACGCCTACTGGACTCGGATTCATCGAAGGCTTTCTCTTCAAATCCAATGGTCAGTGCCGTCAGCCGTCCCGTGCCGGCGCGCTGCGCCAGAACGCCGAGCGCCGCGGAATCCACTCCGCCGCTCAAGAAAAGCGCAACGGGAACATCCGAGATCAAATGGCAACGCATAGCCTGGGTCAATGCGTTGCTTAAGGTTTCCGATATCGAATCGCTTGTCGGCACCGCGCCATTCGTTTTCGCGCACGGTTGCAAATCCCAATAGCGCCGCGTTTCAAACACACGGTCTTTCCACGTTGCAATATGCCCAGGCGCGAGCGGCCGAACGCTTTCGATTGCCGCATACGGCGGAGGAATGTGTCCGAGCTGCAAAAAGATGCGCACTGCGTGCGCATCGATGCGGCGCGGCAGCAAACCAGAAGCGAGCAACGTTTTGATTTCAGAGCCGAACATGATGCGATCTGGCGTCACTGAGTAATACAGCGGCTTGATGCCGAGGCGATCTCGCGCGAGTAGCAAGCGGCGCTGGCGGCTATCCCATATGGCGAACGCAAACATTCCGCGCAGTTTTTCAACGCACGCGTCGCCGAGTTCGGCGTAGAGATGAAGAACGACTTCGGTGTCGGTGGCGGAGCGAAACACATGGCCGCGGGAAACCAACCATTCGCGGAGCTCGGCCGCATTGTAACACTCTCCGTTGTAGGTGATCCAACAACTGCGGTCGGCGTCCGGCATAGGTTGGCGGCCGCGCTCGCTAAGGTCGAGAATCGCAAGACGCGCGTTCCCAAGAACGCAGTTGTCGACGACTTCGATTCCGTTGCTATCGGGACCCCGGTGCAGGAGCGCGGCGGTCATCGCCCGGGCGGAGTCTACGTGTTCCGGCGTCAAGTTTCGCGCCGCGATGCCGCCAATTCCGCACACGTTGTGAAGAATCTCCCCTCAGCACTGCGACGCCGAGCGATTCGAGAATATTACAATAGCGCGTGAGCTGCCTTCAGAAAAATCGCATTGCGGCAGGTGCGAAGGACGGCCCAATGATGCCAACCAGAATGCCGGATTTGGAGGTCTGGCCAACAGATCGTACGGTTTGCCTGCCATCGACACAACGAGTTTGCCGCAAGAGCAGGCCCAAACGAAATCAGCAGGCTTCCGGCGGCTCGTTATTGCCAAAAGCGGTCGCTGAAATGAGTGAATCGAAGGTCGTGTTCATCGCTTGTGAAATCGAACGTCTCACAAGACAATATGCGGATTTGGAGGCAGAAGGTCGGCGAACGCCTGAATGCAAATCGTCCGTCGCCATCATTCCGGGTCAAGAGGCCCCACATCCCCGGTTGCGTTACGAGACCCACGTCAGCTGTGCGATCGACAGGACTTTGAACCGGCTCGATCGCTTGCAACGGATGCGCAAGAGGCTACTCTTGCTCCGCCAGGATGGCGCCCAAGTCCCCTCATGGCTCCATCAGGGCGGATCTAACTTGGATTTCCGATTTGGATTTCACCAAACGAGCCGTTGGATGTCGATCCTTATCGATATTCACGCAGGGTTGGACGCGGCGAGAATGCCTTGGAGTCGCAGACCTCATGGACGAGAAACAAAATCAGTTGCGTCGGGCCTTGAGATTCCCGACGTGGGTAGGACGGGGAAGCTTCGGCGGTTCCTCGCGGCGCCAGGCCCTCGAAACTCGCTGGGAATCGGACTTGCATTTCGAGGCCATCAAGTTCATGTTTTTAACGTAAGTTAGCAAGCAAAATGGTAACCCTGGCCCGTTACGCTAGCGTTGTGCGAGGCAGACTTGACGCCGCCCGAAGTGCAGTGTGGAGAATCGGCTAGTCGACAGACCCAGCGTTATTGGCGCTCAATACGATAGGGACAGGATCGCAACGTTACCCGGGCGGATAGCATCAAAGCTGGATATGGGGTTCGCCCCGTCGGTTCTCTCCCGGAAAAGGGACGCCGGGAAGACATTCTTTGGCCAGTATCTCGTAGCGGCGCGGTCGCGGCCCCTGCCCGAGGCTGACGCGCGATGCGTTGCGGTGTGCAATGGTCATCCTGTGGAATCTCCCTCCGCCCACGTGGCATTCGAGATTGCATACTAGGTTTTTGGAGGATTTGAAATGCGTACCCTGCGAGTGATTTTCGTTGTATTGGCATTGAGCGTGGTCCCATTACGGGCGGCTGATCAGCCGGACACGTTGAATCAGGTGGAAGACCGCATTTTCGCGCAAGAGCACGCGGAGATCACCACTCTCAAGCAGTACTCGCCGCTGGTGGAAACCTACATCCAGGAGCTTCGCTCGGACAAGGATCTCGGTACTACCGTACCGGCCGGCGACAGGTATTTCTTGAGCCGCGCCGAACTTGCGAAAGGCGTGGAGCTTGAGCCCCTTAGCGGCAGCGGAAGCAAGGGCCACCGGTTTATGGCCGGTCTGGGCTCGGTCTTCACCTTGCAAATGGATTTCTTGCCACGCGGCTTCTTGCAGATGATCTATATTGACGACACCGCTTTCGACCGCGAGCACTACAAAATGGACTATGTGCGTCGCGAATTCCTGGGCGAGGTTCGCTGCCTGGTGTTCGACGTCACGCCGCTGCCAAATGCCGGCAAAGGGCGTTTCACGGGTCGCATTTGGGTCGAGGATCAGGATTACCACGTGGTGCGTTTCAACGGCGGCTACACTGGCAACACTGCCAGCGGGTTCTATTTCCACTTCGATAGCTGGCGCGTGAACGCCGGCCCGAACCTGTGGTTGCCCGCGTTTATCTACAGCGAAGAATCCGACCTGCGGTACGCCCTGGGGAAGAGGCTGCAGTTCAAAGGGCAGACCCGGCTGTGGGGCTACAACCTCGGTCAGGCCCGCGAGGAAGAGGAGCTGAGCAAAGTTCTGGTGGAAGCGCCGACCTCAATCGACGACCAAACGCAGAATGCCAACGACCTCTCGCCCGTGCAGGCGCAGCGCTCTTGGGACCGCCAGGCGGAAGACAACGTCACGGACCGCCTCGAGCGCATGGGGCTTCTCGCGCCCCCAGGCGACGTCGACAAGGTCCTCGAAACCGTCGTCAATAATCTCGAAGTGACGAACAAACTAGACATCGAGCCCGAAATACGCTGCCGCGTGCTGCTCACCTCGACGCTGGAATCGTTCACCATCGGTCACACCATCGTTTTGAGCCGCGGCCTGATCGACGTTTTGCCAGATGAGGCGAGCCTTGCAACGATGCTCGCGCACGAGCTGGCCAGTGTCGTGCTCGGCTACCGTATCAATTCGCAATACGCTTTCTTCGATAACATTCTGTTCGACGACAAGGACGTCTTCCGCCACTTCGGATTCGCGCGCACCCCGGAAGAGGATCAAGCCGCGGACGTAGAGGCTGCCAAGTTACTCCGCAACTCTCCGTACAAAGACCAACTGGCCACAGCCAACCTCTTCATTCAGGCTCTTGATCAGCGCTCCAAGGAAATTCCCAACCTGATCAGCCCGCACTTGGGCGATCGTGTTCCGGTGAGCATGACGATCGAGGCGACTGCTTCTTCGACGCAACCGACATCGGCTCCGCCGGCTGCGGCGCCTGCGAATCTAATTGTGGCGTTGCCGCTCGGTGGCCGCGTGAAGATGAATCCCTGGGATGATTCGCTCGAACTGCTGAAGAGCAAGCCGGTCGGCACCGTCGCCGAGCAGGAAAGGATGCCCTTCGAGGTGACGCCGTTCATGTTGTATCTGACGCGTGAGACCGCCAGCACTTCCTCGCAGACGTCCGGCGCCATCGCACCGGTCTCTCAAGCTAATTCGACCCCGCTAGACTCGGGACACTTCGCCCTAATTCCGAATAAGCAGTAAAGTAAGGCTCGATTAGATTTCGGCGATTCCTAGACGAGGGTAATAACCGCCACTTCAACGCATCTCGGTTTATCGCGCTGCGTCCGGATGTGCCAGACGACGTCACCGCGCGGATTTGGTTCTTTCGCGCAAAATACGGAGGAACATTTCATGGATTTGCCGTCCGTTTTCATCCCAAGCGTATTGCTTCGTAGTCTGGGTTGCTCGTTCGCACAGGCGCGCGCGGAGTTCGGAATCTTCGCAGACGGCGCGCATTTGTGCGGCAAGCGGCTGCACTCGGCAAGCTTCAACCGTTCGATCGAGGCGTCGTACGGGCGCGTTTCATCGCTGCCCGCAACTTATGGCGCGACCGGCAGATCGGCGAGCAGACACAAGGCTTCGAGGAGCGTGAGTAAATTTTTCAGCCACCCGTTTCCTACCAAAAGAAAAGCGAATTGGCTGTCAGAAGTGCGGATTTCTTTCGCGCCGCATCGCGCTGCGCCAAGCGCTTCCCGGGATTGGGGACCGCGTCATCAATTCCCATGTACACAAGGGGCAGATCGTCGCGCGGGCCGTAGAAGCGGTCCAAGTCGCGGACCGTCTCGCGCGCAATCAGAATCAATTGCGCACGCGTGTACAGGTGTCGTTGAAGCGCAACTACAGGGCGGTAGTAGATCCGCCGGTGCACAAGGCGCGGCCAGGAACGAACAGCATTTCGCCTGAGGGTGAGCTCTGGCCGCATCTGGCGAACGAATTCCGCGAAAACGAAATGAATCGAAATGGCATCAGCGTCGAGACAATTGGTTCCTGGCGTGAAAATGAGGTCGCGCCGGATCGCGCGAAACGTGCGGTCCCACCACCGCCAGATGTGATTCGCCGCGAGCCACCACACAAAACTTCCGATGTGCGGTCCGGAAATTTCTGGAACGCAATGCCAAGTCAACTTCGTGAGATCCAGATCCTCGGCGCGCTGACTGTAGACGTGAACGTCATAATCTTCGGTCAAACGCGAAGTCCATTCGGCGACATGGCGCTCTGTGCCGTGACGCTTGTCGATGAACGGAGAAACGACCGCGAGAACTTGCTTGGAGGGAGGCTTCGCCATCTGTGGCGTAACCTTCATCGTTTCGCGCCAGCGCTGCAGCACCAAGAGCGACTGGGCGCGCGACCGCTCAAAAAGGAGATCGCGAGACGGATATTCGACGGGGAGCAATTGTTGATGACTTTGAACCCATTGCTGTCAGGACTGCGGTGCGGGGGAGCAGCCGTCATCGTCCGGGCGGACGCCACATGCGCCGGCGTCAGGTTTCGCGCCACGATGCCACCAATTCGGCGCGCGTTGTGAGGAATCTCCTCCAGTGCGATGACGGCGAACGATTTGAGAATGCTACAGCGACGCTAAGATCGTCGTCTAAGATGCCGGAGCTTAGTTTGAGTCGGTTCGATCCACAACTTTTAGTCAGGCGAGTTGTCGATGAGCTTTCTGGTGACACGCGACGCAAAGAGCGATCAGATTCTCGGCCGTGTCGTCACCCAGACGACTCCGCGGCTGAATATGATGGACCTGAAGTCCCTCGATCGAGCCGCACGATTGGCACCTCCAGCCATCTCTCTCCAGGACTCTACGGCAAAGCTCACGATACGCTTCAGCGCTCAGCTTCAAGCGTGGCCGTTTGGATCGGATATCAGTCAATGGACGACCTGAACGTTCTCGAAGAGTTGCTCTCGCTGCCGCGTAGGAAGGCCGAGTACCAGCCGAGTGAGAGCCGACAGAAGAACATCCTGTTTGTCCGTCTCCAAGCTCGCCCCCGCCAGAAAATCCGCGCAGATCATCTCGAGACAGTAGCCGCGCGACTTGTCGCTCCCCAGCATCAGAGCCGCTGTTTCGAGCGCCTGCTCGATCACAGGAAGTTGGCTCTTGTAAGCCTTGAAATACAGGATCTCCCACGGCTCGGTCTCTTTGCCGGTCAGGTAATGATCGACGGCGCGCTTAAATTCCTCTCGCGGCATCGTACTGGCCTTCTGCACCCAGGGTGCACAATCGAACTTCTGCCGATCCCGCCGCGCCACCTTCGCCAATTCCCTTGCTTTAGTCCAACCGATCAGCTCGAGTTCCCGCTTGCGGACCGGAGTCAGGTGCTCGTGGATGGCCATGAGGTAGTAAGCCTTGCGTCTTGATTCCGGGAACTTCCTCTCCAGGAACTCGTCGAACGAACGTACGTTGTCTACCCTCCAGTACTGCCCCGTCCGAACTTCGCAGAGGTACCGACCCAATTCTACAAACTTCGAGTCCCGTTCGCGGTCAGTTGCCTTCTCCCAGGCCAAGATCTCATCGATCTTCGAGAGCACGAACACCGCGCGCCGACGATTGAGCTTCGGACGCACCAGAACTCGTCCGTTAGTCGTCAAGCCCGTTAAGCCAATCAAGGTCGCTCGCTCCCGGTTGACGAATGAGTTTGGCCTCAACCAATGGTTCGTTCCCGAGGCACAGACCGAGGTGGGCACAACTGACGCAGCCGTTCTGCGGGAAACGAATTCCAGGTCGAGGAGGAAATTGGGCAGTCTCGATTTGACCGACGGTCGCTTCCACTAACTTGCCAAACTCCCTGCGCTGTTCTTCGGTGATCGATGCCAGCAGATACTGAATCTCCGGGACGCGCTTCCTGACAAAAGCCACAATCGCTACATCGGAGATGCCCGTGACCCAGGAGTAGCAGACCAACTGGAGGTCAAGCGAGGTCAGCCCTTCGGGCTGCTCTGGATAACGAGCACTGGTGGTTTTCCATTCGAGCAAACGCCGCTTGCCGTCCAAGGTGCCGATCGCATCGACATAGGCCACGAATTCGTGGCCGTTGGGGAGCGTGCGAACGAGTTTCTTCTGCAGGTTGCCTTGCGGTTCGGGAACGCGAATCCGATCATCTTGGGCAAACCGCTCGAGCAAACCAATCCCTTGCCGAAGCATGTGCTCCCAGCTGTCGCCGCGCGAGAACTCGATCGTAGTTTCGCGATAAGCTCCCCACTCCTTGAACAGCACTGCTCCCGGGTCGTCACCCTCGAAGATCCCCGCGAGAGCCTTCTCAAAGCAGCGGCCGAAGCACAGCAACGCTCGAGACTCGGTCTCCTTCCAGCCGTCCAGATACCGAAAGCGATAGCTCCGTGGGCAGCGCAGGTACTGCGAAATCTGCGTATAGCTAAAGGTCATGGGACGCCCCCTGCCTGATCCTCCCTGACACGGAGACTTCTTCCCACTCGCATGCTGGCGCGAACCCGCCGAGATTGAGGTAAGTGCGGCCGTTCAGGGTGGTATAGGAAATCCGCACGATTCCACGCAGGCCAAGGAGCGCCTTTTCATCGACTTCATCGCTGCCCGTAGGACCCGGGTCATAGCCGAAATCGCGCAGGAACCAGCGGAGTTTCCAGAGAGCTTTTTCGGTGCAGTAGAGACGCCCAGTCAGTGAACGGCCTTGATGTTCGTGCGGTTCGAGGATTGCGAGTCGCAAAGCATAGAACGGTCGCTCCGGATGCCAACGATAGAGGACGCGATCGACGCGAACCAGAAAAACGCCGTCTATGGACTCTTTGTGGCTGGGCGGGTCGCAATACAAACCTGGGATGTGGCGCCTCATGAGCTGACTTCCGTTCGCTTGGAATAGCTGTTGAGTTGAGCGATCAGCGCCTCGCGATCCTTGGCAGCTGACTCAGCAAGCTTGTTGATAAAATCTTCGACCTGATCTCGGTTGGCATCTCGGAGGACTGTGGTTCGACAGTAATCGGCGGCATAGGCTTTCACGAGTCCAGCATCGAGCTTGTGCTGACGAATCAACATGCAGAGGCGATCGCGGAGTCGAGGTTGGCTGCTGTGGTGGCCATTATTTCCGTTCGAGGAAGTGGCCGGCTGAACTGGCCGTTCGGGCGAAATCGACCTGGGGACCCAGCCAAGTTCCTCGACCGAACAGAGCCCGATGCCGTACGCCTTGCGCAGGGCGCGGTTAACGGCGCGGGTCTCAGCGACGCGCATTTCAGCGCCGTGCACGATCGAGGAGACATTGGACGGATCGGCGTCACCGAAACCCACAAATCCCTTCGAGCGCGGAGATGTGTAGACCGTCGCCTTAAAGACCCAGCGGCACGAGGCCGGATCTGACAGCCCCTTGTCTACAGTGGTTCTCATCCCAGAGCAGTGACTGCGCTGTGCTATGCGGAGCAAGCCGGCGTGCGTCACATACCAATTGCCGTCAAGAAGTCTCAAGTCACCTGCACCGACTGACAATTGGAGTTCTTCGGTCACGGATTTAAGCATTGCGACTTGCTCCGGCGAGATTCCCCAGTTTCTCCGCGCAAACCGGATGTTGCGGATAGCCAAGAGACGTCGTTGCGTTTTTTCCACCAAGGACCGAGGGTCCTTAGCCTTTGTGTTGCGATTCATTGGTCACTCCCAGTATCCTTCGTTGAGTTCGCCCAACCGGCTGCCGCAGCGAGTTCTACGGGTGGCTCGTGGGGAATCGGACTCGAAGTGCGTTCCACTCTATAAGGATATTATATCTATATAAGGATTAACAGGTCAAGCGCAAAATCTCGAGCATCGAACGTTACCGTGGAATGGAAAACGGTTGGGCGACGTATTCGGGAACTCCGCGGCTTCGATTTGACCCAGGAGGAGTTTGCTCGGCGTATTGGGATCAGCCAGAACTACCTTTCAACGATGGAGCGGGGAAATGTTCAGATCGGATCCGAGATTCTCTTGAGGATCAGCCGCGAGTTCGGAAAATCGATCGAGTGGCTGCTTACTGGAGTAGACTAGAAATTGATTGGCCAAGAGCGCCGAGAAGGCCCCAGCGGTGGGCGCCATCACGGCCCCGTCTTAGTAGCACCGGTCTGCACTGCGCGCCCCGTATGAGCCGTCGGCCGGCACTTAATTGCGCGCAAGAACCAGTGAGTAGGGGATTCTCAGAGGAATCGAGGGAATGGATTTGCCGGACTTCAGGAATATGGCCCTCACGCCCACCCATACCGCGGGACGCCTCAAGCTTTCGACGCTTCGTTTGTCTTTTGCCAAACGAACCCAACTGGGAGCTTCCGCCGCGGTGGACGGTCAGGTCCACGTCCAAGGCTGCGGGTGGTGTAACGGCCACATCTGATCGGGCGGCTTGCAATCTGCGGAGTTCGCCGAGGTTCGGCTGGTTGCATCTGTGAACGTCGATGTTATCGATGCCGGGAGAAGAAAAGAACGACTTCACGGAGAAACCATTTGCTTCAGGACGAACACGACTTTACTGGTTTGTGCGGCTGCGGTGCGGACGCCCCGCTCACCCGTCGCCGTCGCGCCCGCTTCCTGCAAACTGTTTCCTTTTTCGCGCCGTCTGTGATTCAGGGCTCTTGCAGCGGGCCGTACGCTGTGCAAAGCTCGATTCGGCGTTGGGACGCACAGCGTTGGGGAATTCTCCCATTTCGCCGTCCGGTGTGAGCACGTCGTACAGCAGAGCCCGCACGGTACCCCGCTACACATTCGTCGCAGTGGCGGAAGTCACCGACACGACAAACCAAACGTGTCGGGTCGTAAGAATCGCCGAACTGAGCCGCAACGGCTGTTTCGTGGACACGCTGAATCCGCTTCCGCTCGGCACTCCTCTAAAAGTCGTCATCTACGGAGGCCAAGGGACCTTCGCCACCAATGGGAAGGTCATCTACGTCTAAGGGTCAATTGGCATGGGCATCGCGTATCTCGACTCTTCCGCCGAGGAAGCGAAGGTACTCGACGCTTGGCTCGCTAGCCGCCCTCCGGCCCAAGCCTTGTAGGCGAGCCCTGTACCGAAATAGATTTCGGTGCTGAGCGAGCCTCGAGAAAGGAAAATGATTCAGGAACGGACGGGGAGAAGTGTTAGCTTCTGGCTCTCGGGTTTTGCGCAACCGTCGGAAAGGTTCTGTGGTCAAAAACCCGGCTGGATCATTTCATGGTCATGGGCACGTATATACGTTTTCGGCCAGCCGGGAGGTCAGAACGGAAATTCCGAATCAGCAGGTGGTGAGAATGCCTCGAGAGAGTGTGCCTCGAAGTGGCCGAATTCCGAAAGAGGTCGGCGTTCTGCTGACGGGAAGCGACGCGGATGGCAAGGTTTTCGCTGAGGAGACCAGGACCGTCATGCTCAGTCGATACGGGGCGGAAGTTGTTTCGCGACATACGCTATACCCAGAGCAGGAGATGATTCTTTGTCGGCTGGACATGCATAAAGAGGCAGAGGTCCGTATCGTTGGGAAGATCGGATTTCAATCCCGCAGCTACACCTATGGTGTAGCGTTTCTAGACCCAAACATCATCTTCTGGGACGTCGAGTTCCCGCCTTTGACTGAATTGGAGAAGGCGGCGCGCCGCTGCTTGCTTGAGTGCAGCAGATGTAAAAACCGCGAGATCGTCGAACACGGGGACATCGAACGGCAGGTCTTCGCAATCAACGATGGTATCGTGCGGCACTGCGAACGCTGCGGATGCTCAACCGCTTGGATTCGTGCTGCTGACGACGCCGATGACAAATGGGTTTCGCCCGAATCCGAGCATGAGCCAGAGCAGGCCGCGTTTCAGGCTCCACCGGCGGAATCCGAGATCCCGATGCCGGCAGTACAGCCAAGAAACAAACGGAAGCACGTTCGCGCGAATGTAAATTTCACCGCGTGCATCCGTCGTCCTGGTTTTGATGACGACGTCGTCATCTGTGAAGACATGTCGCGAGGTGGTTTCTGCTTTAGGAGCAGCAAGCGATACCACGTCAATTCATTTATTGAAGTAGCTGTACCATACTCGGCAGGTGCCCCAAGCATTTTTGTCCCGGCAGAGATCGTGTACGTACTCGATCTGCCAGAGAAAGGACTTTTCAGGTGTGGCGCGGCTTACAACAGAACGCCTTGGGGGGCCTTCGCTGTAGAGCGGGATGTGTGATTCACTCTGTCACTGGGCGCAGCGGCAGAGCGACCTCAATATCTGTTACACAAAGAATCCCGCGGGGCTCGAGATCCCAGGCGGTGGCGTGGGTTACAAATTGGATCCGAGCATCGGCGTTCGCGTGATTCAGGCGCAATACCTTTATCGCAGTTCTTGAACGCCGTCGGCGCCGCGACCGCAACCGCCATAACCATATCAGGCTCAGCGCTGGAATCACATTTGGCCTCGGTAGACGCTGACAGCCTTCGTGTACGGGTTCGTTGAAATCGTACGAGAACACTGCCACCCGTTTGGGCTGCTGACAGATTGAACATCGGGGACCCGCTCGTTGCTCTTCCGCGCCTCCCGTCGTGCAATTATTGAGTCCGTGATACAACCGAAGCGCGCCTCGCTGCGCTCTATTGCGTAGCCCAACTCGGTCGCCACGCAATTGAAACGGAGTTCGAAGGCTAGCGGCTCGCGGACGCGTTCCTATAAGCGACTCCATCATTCAGGACGAATCAGAATATGCTGCCTAAACCAACTCCGAATGCGACGCGCTTGCGATCAGGAGCGGCCTTGCATGACGAGCGGCGCCGATTCGCGCGGTATGCCATCTCGGCGGTCGCGCAAATCGCAGATCCGCGTTCGGGTGCCCGGTTGACTGCGCGGGTATCCGATCTCGGATGGGGCGGCTGCTACGTTGACACGCTCGCACCGTTACCCGTGGGAACCCAGGTCCACGTCAGCTTGCGCAAAGAGAAGTCGGCGATCGAATTAACCGGGAAGATCGTCTATGCGAATCCCGGCCTTGGAATGGGAATCGCGTTCGTTGGCGCGGCGGCCGAACACAAGGAGGCGCTAAAGAAGTGGTTGAACAGCCTTTCCCAAGGTCAGCCATCCGGCGATTCGATTCGAACGCCCGTCCCAGCCGCGCGACGAACCCCCACCGCTACCGCTGGCCCGGACGACGCGCGTTCCTGCGTCGCAAGGCTCGTGCATTTGCTCGTCGCAAAAGGCCTACTGACCGAAGACGATGCCGAGATGATTCTTAACAAGCGACCGTCCGTTCTCTAGTCCGCACTCGCCATCGCGAGGGTTCGGGAGCGTTCCCTATCCATTCGCAGCCTTCGTTGATGCTGCCGCTCGGCGGGACGCTGCGCTTCTTGTTGCGACTTCTCACATCTTGGCTTGACGGGAAGATGGCTCGATCGAGCGGGCAGCGGACCCAGCTCTTAGTTGAGGCCGCCTGCTGATAGGATGTAGTTTCGGCGTTCAAGTATCCCGGCGGGAAAGTCGTCGTCGCGGGGCAACCGGAGCTTTGAGAAGTTGCTGGCTATCTCGTGCGCCATCCATATAGTCGGGCCAGCCGCAGCGGGCGCAGAACTGCGTAGAGACTCCCAAAATGCTTCCCTACGGGGTTCTCTTTGCGGTCCGACTCGGTCGAAACAGTGGCGAGGCGAATTGCGTAGCGCAGACCGTCGCCAGTCCGTCCGCGCACGCGAACGCGAAAACTGAAACGCTTCAAAACTCCGAGTTCCGGTCGTCGTAGTGCAAAGAGTCGGCGACAGACTTGTCCACTGAGCTGTCGCACCACCGGGTCGCGATCGAGATGGGATAAGACTGTCTCCGGTAGAGGCGCGCCGAGCACTACCCGGCTAAGGTCGGCGGCAAGAAATACCATCCGCTCGACGCCAAGGCTTCGAGCGCGTCTGATCACCGATTCCCAGTCAAATCCTCCAGGAGTTTCTACTAGTGCGGCAATGTCCGCAATCCAACCAAGCCGATTCCAGAAGTGTTTGGAGCCGTGCACGGAGAGAAGAATAATCAAATCTTCGGCGCAAAATGTCTGCGCTTTGCCACCTGCCAACAGAATCGTTTGTCTGCGTCCGAGAAAAGCCTCCACATCCAGCCTTCGTGGGAAGTATCGCAGCGTCGCTTCGCTATGGATTTCGACGTACACACTGCGTGCTTCGCTGTAGTATGCGTACTGGCCGGGAACCGGCCCACCGGCGCTCACAGATCTCCGTATTTCTTTCTCATCAAGCTCCGAGGCATAGCCTCGGCCCGTCAATGCCCGATGCGCCTCGAAGATCTCGCAATGTGGCACCATCAAGTCGAGGTCGGCGAATTGTCGCAGCGCGATATCGCCATGCGCCTGGGCCGCGAGCACAGGCCCTTTATAGGGCGTGGCTCGCACGCCCCGGGCGGTGAGCGCCGAGAGCACGCGGAACAATTCAGAAGTTAGAAACAGATTTCTGTGGACGTTGCATCTGAATGCGTCGCGGAAACAGTCACGCCAGAGGTGTGGAATGGCGGAACGAACCACGTCATCGAGGCGCCGACAAACGCACGGGGCCACGCCATGCTCGGCCGCCGCCGCAAGCAGCTCGCCCCAATTCACGCCGCGCTCGGCGAGCGTTCGCAATTCCGCGGTCGCGGAGTCGTCGAGTTGCGGGCGCGCACAAAGCAACAGTAGGGAAGGGATCGCCGTGGTCGCGTACGGATCGCTCGCCGCCGGCTTCTCCCCTAAGGTCCTGGGCGCGCGTGAAGACACCAACCTGTGCCGATCCGAACTCACGACCCTATCTGGTCCGCAGCGGCCGGATTACAAGACGACACAATGGGCGCCACCGACACGACCTGGATTTGTACCAAGCCTGCGGCTGATCGGGTCCTGGATAACAAATTCTTTGATGGAATCCCCGTCCGCACAAAGGATTTCTCGCAATCTTGCGAAGATGGACCGCGCATGTTCCCTTCCATGTAGGCCAATCCTGGACATCGAGTACAACTCACGCCATGAACGCATTGCGAGCAACTCGGCAGTTCCCGCAGCGTGATACGGCGAACCTCCTTTAACTGTTCGGAATGGCGCCATATCTCAAGAAAGGAATTGTGCCTCACGTTGCCACTGGGGAGAGGAAATTGGACGCAGGGAAAGACATCGCCATAAGGCGAAACGTAACACGCGGTGTGGCCGGCGCTGCACGGCAGGCCGCTCAAGTCATCTTCGTCCGGCTCCTTCGGTGGACCACAGAATTCGTCCACGCTGCCAACTAGCGATTCATCTTGAAACACCTTTCTCAGAGCTGTCGGATCGACATTCAAGTTCAAGATTGAACGATCGCCATCCATCTTCGGCGTGATCGTGGGGTCGATCGTAAATACGACGCCGAGTTCCGCGGCGAGCGCCCTAACTCCCGGGTAATCCTGAACGTTTTGCAGCATCAACACGTCTGCAATCGTCACTTTCAAACCGTGAGCCTTGAGCAGCCGGATCGCCTCCAACGATCGCTTGAGAGAACCCGGAACCTTCGTAATGGAGTCGTGAACCTCCGGGCGATGCGAGTAAATGCTGATCTGGACCGACTGCACTGCCAGTGAGCGGATACGTTCCGCCTGGCGCTCGCGGATCAGAACTGCATTGGTTTTGAGCTTCACGCAAAACAGCAAAGCGCGGGCATGTTCCAATATTTCAAAAAAATCCTTCCGCAGCAGAATCTCACCGCCACTCATGGTCAGGAAGAGCACGCCGGCCCTTGCCAATTCGTCTAGAAGTTTCTTGATCTCTGTCGTGGTCATCTCGCCGTGATCCTCATGGTCGAGGTAACAATGAACGCATTGTTCGTTGCAGCGGTAGGTCAAATCCAGCTGCACACTGAGCGGAATCTGCAATTGGAGGGCTTTGGCGCTCATCTCTTGCAGCAGGGTGCTCATTTCGACTCCTGCCCCGGTGATGAGGGCCCGAACGGTTCGTCTGAGAGCAACAAAATCCCGTGCTCGGCAAGTCCATCGGCCAGCGCGTTTGCATCTCGCAAGGCTTCAGCTAGGTCGACTTCGAACTCCGGGAAGATCTTACATTTCACAATCTCGTCCAGCGCCATAGATCCGTCCGCGGCTTCCCAAATGAGCGTCGCCACTTCGTTCAACGTGAATAACGTCGAATCCCGGCCGGACATGATCATCATTTCATCGCCCAGACGGCGCGCCGCGATCTCAGAACTCCGCGCTACATACCGCTTGTTGCTCACGCGATGAACTCCCACACGCTGGCATCAGGCACGAAGGTGAGGCGGTAGACCGGCACTCGGACGACGAATTCACACGCGGACTCAAACACTAACCTAACCAATTCGGCATCCTCAGCAAAAAACAGGATATTGGTGAGAAGCGCGCGCCCTGCCTCCGCTTGGGCGACCGGCTCGACTCGGTTCTGGAGGCCTTTCGCCAGTATGTACAACGCGGCGATGGGCGCGCAGATGTTCTCACCCACTTTTGCTAGTTCTCCGGTAAAAGGCGTCCCGAAAGCAAAATAGCCCACCTCACGTTTCCGAACATAGGAGATCTCATCGGAAAGCAGCACTGCATTTTCTGGCGCCAGCCTTGCGAGAGTGGTCTTACCGGCACCGGAAGCACCCGCGAACAAGAACGCCGCTCCATTCCGCACGGCGCTGGCCGCGTGCACGAGGAATCCTCCCCGCCGGGAGAGGGCCAGCGTGTGTACGATGCGCAATACCGCGTCGACAGAGTACGGGCTGGCGAAGTGGCGAATGCTGCCTCTGTTCGAGATGGGGTTCCATTCGGCGCGAAAGTCGCCGCGCACGGCTGACCATCGGCCTGCTCGCTGGAGCACGTGTAGATCGTCATCTGACCCGATGGGGCCGGGCGGAGTCAGATCGATATCGAACTCGAACTCCGCATGTTCGGTCCGGCTCACGAACCCCGCATAGCGCTTCTCCAGCGAACGCAAGAAGGCAGAGTTGGCGGCGCGCAAGCGCACGGGAAGGCCACCGACCTCGATGACGATTTCTTGAATGTCGAGCGTGGTTTTCAGCTCTCGCACAGAGCCTCTTGTTTTCCTCTTGAACGCTGCCGCATCGCATGCAAGCGGACGAGGGCCGTTGCGACTCGTCCGGAATGAGAAACCAGCGCCGCCGTAAGACGCGCGCCGAAACTGAGCTGCGTACAAGGTTCGATCCATTTCCCGGCGCGAAGGATGGAAGAGACTTTTCCAAGCAACTCGGCGGCTGTGATGGCGGAATCCTGCAACGGAAGCGCATCGCCTCGGGTGACCAAACGCGCGATTTGATGATCATTCGTCCTAATCACCACGCGATGGGCGATGAACCTGCCATCGCGAGCGAAAAGCACGATATCGCCTGGAAGGACGTCGCCGATCTGCTGGCGACGAATCAAGAGGAGATCGCCGGGCCACACGGAAGGAAGCATGCTAAAACCCCTGACTTTCAACCGCAATCTCCCGGACGATCGCAGAACCTTTTCCGCCAGTTCGCACTTCGCGGCGTCAGCAGCTTCAAGTTTGGGGTGATTGATCGGCATCGAGCACTTGCTCACTCTCGCGCCTTGGCGCGGTGAAGTTGAATCGCCGCCGCGCCAGCGCCGCGACGTGCCACCATCGCCAGACTTCCTTCCAAGCGTGTGCGCGATTTCCGCCTGCCATTCGCGGCCCCCAGATGGGCCTCTTGTCTGCCTGCACAGGTAGAGTGCAAGGGAAGGGAACCGATCCGGGTCAGAGATATCGCTGTCAGCATTGGTCTGGTGACCAATCGGCATTTAATGATTAGACGCCAACGAGCATCCGTTTCCACATGCGAATGGCTGGCCGCGCATATTCCGCGCCTAAGAAAGTTTGCGATTGAAATGGCATTGTGGCTGGGTACTGCTGATCTTTCCACACGTGAGTGCTGTAGTTTCAAAGACTTCCTCAGTACGAAATTCAGGTTTGCGGTAGGGTTTCTTCCTCACGCTACGCCCAATTTCTTCGTCTCCGCGGGAATGTCCCGTCTTGTCGCTGCCCGGCTTAGGATGAGTCATATTCCTCGTTTCATGGCAAACCGGATTGTGTCGACCTTGGAGATGGTGGTTTAGAACGCTTGGTTGCACTTACTGCAATCCGTTTTGTGTCAACTTTTGAAAACATCCCCCGGAGGTTGCCGAGTTACATTGAAAGGCGGAGCCAGCCCCACCAATTAGACTGGGCCCAGCTGGAGCCAGCCACGAGAAATAAATGCTCGACGCTTGTGGAAAATTCCCAACCGTTGTCAGAGCGTTGTTGTCGATGATTATTCCGCTCGTTCCGCCCGTGCTCACGTCTGAGAAAGCTGTAATACCCGTGTCGCCATTCCCTTCTGTACCTGATGGAGGCCATGAAGTTGTGGTGAGATCAAGAGACATTACGCAACCGGTCTGACCATTGCACGGCCAGTTTAAGTTCGCGACGCTGAGAAATATCCAATCCGTGGAAGTATTTGTATTATAGAACTCGGTTACCGGAGAGCACTGAACATTAGGGGGATCCGAGATCTCGGCACTGTACACGAGAGTCCGATAGGCTGTCGGGCCTCCGTCCGCAGTTGCATTCATAACACCAGTGCTGCTGAATCCGACGCGCCAAAGAGCAGGCGCATCGGCTAGCGTTGGATCCTTGCCACAGAAATAGAGAAACCCTGAGGTGCTATTCGCTAAACTATTGTAATAGGTATTGTCAAAATCGCCGGCGAACATCGCCGATCCGGTGCTGGTCCCGCCGACTCCCGCGAGCGTCACGACGCTACCCAGTGCCGTATTCGTCTGCACCACCTCCCCGTTGTTGACAGTATCTGTCCCATCGAACCAGAAGACGCGTTCCGATGTGCTGTCAACCAAGGGCCCATCAACAATGGAGCCAGACAGCGCTATCTCTGGTGAACCCAGGCAAGGTGGGATTCCAGAAGCGCACGATCCGGACGAACTCCCCGTTTCTCGGGCGTACGAGATCTTTCCAGCCGAATCGCCAACGAAGATATTTCCGCTGCTCCCGTCGAAAACCGGACTCGTGAGAATCGCGCCAGCGTCCACGGTGATCGGCCAACCGCCCGTAATGACCTCGCCGGGCGTCCCCTGGAATACTCCCGAGAACTTGTGGAGTACGCCGCTTTCGTCCCCAACGTATAGCGTATCGGTCGCGTAATCGTAAAACGGAGACGAGTTCGTATCTTCATTTCCGTTGTGAAACGGAACACTAATCATGCAAGATTCACCATTTGGACAGGTGGTTGTGTTCCAGGCCGTGTTACCCAATGCGCCTGCCGCTGTGTTGACGTAGCTATTCGTGGGTGTCATCGGCGATGTGATGGTGGTGCCTTCGCCTGCCACGCCCCTCAGAATCCGGAGGACAGCACCAGTCGAGACGGAGGTTTCGACGAACGCGACTTTATCGCCGAGCGCAGATAAGACAACTGATGTTTGCGCGCTGCCGGTGCCGGTGAAATAGGACCACATCACCGACGGCCCAGCTGTCCCGCAATACCCGGCCGGACTACCGCCAGCCTGTGATGCATAGAGTTGATTAAGCGCAATAATATTGGGCGTTCCGGATCCCTCCCCGCCCGAAGCGCCCGGAAGATCGTTGTTAAAAGTAACATAGTCGTTGATGCAGTCTGGAGCGGCATCGACGTTAAATGAGAATTTTGCCGGAAACGTAGTCGCGCTTCCGGTCGTGGCGGTGCCAGCCGCGAGCGAACTCATGGAGAATGCCCAATCCCGATGCAGTTCGTCGATTGACGAATTGTTTTTCGGCGGGGCCGAAGCCGTGCCGAGCTCTGACGTCGCCGTACCGACTCCTCCGCAACTAGAAATCATCAAAACGAGCAAAATCGCAAGAGCCGTCATCAACGTCGGCAGCCAACGTCGTCGACTCATAAATGCAACGACAAATGACAACCCTAAAATAACTGCCGCAATCTGGAAGCCGTGAACGGGTGACGCTGGCAGCGGTAGCGTTTCGGGTTGATTCTCTTGGGCCTCCGCCGCGTGGACAGTCGTTGCGAAGCTTACGTCCAGGGCCGCCGCTAAGCGCATCAGAGCGGTATTAGTCCTTGCGGTTAACGCCGGCGATCTGACCCCGTTTGCGTTACGCGGTTCCGAGTGGGTGGAGAACGGACCAGGACCGCGAGTAGTGCTGTAGTACGGCTGTAACGAACGTACATTTCGTCTCAGCCGTTGGTGAAGCAGGCGAGGATCCTTTTGGATTTTTGCCCAGACGGCAGGGTCAGATGTGTTGCTGAACACAAGGTGCTGATGAGACCAATCCCAAGGATATCCAACAGGTTGGCCATCCGAAGAGGCAGACCGTGTTGGCGAGACGAAATAGAACACCGTCAGAAAAACTAGGCCGCAAAGCGCTCCGCAAACGATCATTCGCACTTGCTTATGCCCAAGCTCAAGTCTCGCTCGAACACGCGAAAGCAGCACTCCCGGCCTGTGACGGGCGCCCCTTCCCAACTCAGCATTCCTCCATGTTCATTACATCTGGTAGCTCATCTCCACCGGCCATCACGTCAGAACCCGCTCGCATCCAGACACCGACTAGCCATTGCCCACATCGAAGATCAGATTAGATAAAGCGCCTGCCCGATTAAAATTACGCATTCAGACGGGATCTCATTTTAACGTTCCCGGCCGACCGAATTGGAGTGCATTCCCGACGTCCGCGGCGAAATCTAAAATCCAAGTACCGGCGCTCCTCCCAGCCATTCCCCAAGTACTTCTCTTTCTCCAGCCTCGCTCAACACCGAAATCTGTTTCGGTCTGCGGCTCGCTCTTTTGCTATGAGTCAAATCGGCATAGGCGAACGGTGTTTCCGAGGATTTGGACACCACGGAAAATCCGACCCTCGACACTAAGTCGATTCTGATCTTAGACGGCGATGTCGGTCCAACCATCAATCCCACAAACACGAACTCGGCCTCAAGCACGCCAAAACAGAGTGTGTGGCAGGGATCATCGCATACTTGAAATGATTCTGAAAGAAATTCTGCAGGGTCACGGGCACGATTGAAGAAATCGCCCAATAGAACATGCTATTGACCGAGGCTATCTTCGAACTACTGGCGCGAAAAGGAATTCTAACGGACGTGGGAGTGAAGGACTGAATCGCCAAACTCACGGCCGAGACGCAGATTCAGTTTCGCCGGTTTCGGTAGGTCAGCTAGCCCGTGGGACGCGGTGATCGGCTCGGCTTTTTTGTACCACCTCGAGGTTGAGTTTTCGGCTGTCTGTAATCCAATGAGATCGCCGCTAGCCGCGATCTCAGTGGCGAATTCGTCGGGCGTTTTTCCCCGAGGGCCCGGTGGGGGCGACTCTCATCGTATTCGACGTGCCAAGTCCCCACGCTCTTGCGCCTGCGTCAATGACATGAACCAATGGGCGTTGAGGCATTCGGTCAAAAACGTTCCGTTGAACGATTCCAAGCAGGCATTACGCTACTAGAGAGGCCGAAGCATTCCAACGCGGCAGCGAGATTTACCACCTGCAACAAAGATGACGAGAAGCCAACCACGGCCGAGGAACCTGTCGCTGGCGGCCAAGGCATTTTATCTACCCTGACCTAGACTATCTCCGTGCTCCTGTTTCGCCCGACATCACGGGCTCTGTCAATTTCCCTTGATGTGGTTGCAGCTGTTGTTCCTCATCGGTAGGCGTCTTGGAACGAGCGGTCGAATCTTGGTATCGCGCCAGCCGTGAGTCCGCACCGTCGCTTCGTAACGCCTTGCAATTCGCTCGTTCGGATAAGTGTCTATCCGCATCAGCGGTCCGCCCTCGAATCTCCTGCCTACGATCTCGTATTTCATTGTCCAGCCATCGCCCAGGTTGTTCTGCCTTTCTCGTACGTGCCCACAAGGTAAGATAGCGTACGTGGCGCGAAATGTTTCAAACGGAGGCCGCAATCGGATAACGCCTCAGCTCGACGCCAGAATCAAATAGCAACGCCACCGCCGCGGGCCGAACTCGGCCCAGCCCTCGCGTCTCTGTTCATTCACGATCTTTCAGTCATATCATGAGCTGTCGGCTATTTGGCACAGGGGCGGCGCGCCGAGGAAAATTCGTGCGCGCCAACCGATACCGGCCGGACGCAGCCTCGAAAAGACGATTTTTGCAAAACGAACTGGCCTAACCAACACAAAATAAGTGATTTGACTGTTTTCGCGCATTGCAAAACCCGTGCATTTTAGACCTTTCGCGAAGCCTTCGGACGTTATCGGCGTGCCCCTGTGTACAAACAGCTCGCGACCGCGGTGCCAACAGATCAAGTCGTCGCATGCTTCCCTCCTTTCCGGCCGACTGCCTGCGTCGGCACATTTTGCTGCGCGTCCCTGTTTCGCTATACTTCCATGCGCGATACGGTTCCCCTCGGGTCTGGGCTATGAACCGATGCCCGCTATCATTCGACTTTTTCGTTTGTGCGGCACCCAACGTTGGTGCCTAGTCCGATAGTTCAACAGCCCTACGTTTGCGCCGCGGGGTCATGACCACTCAGGAAAGCGGCGCGGGAAGGTTCCGCTGTTAAGCAAGAATCAAGCGCGGCGAAATCCGTCCTCCGCGGGTGAGCGCGTCGCCATTGTGGGTGGTTCGACGGCAGGGTTCTTCACTGCCTCGCTGCTCGCGCGCCGTGGAGTGCGCGTTCAGTTGTTCGAGCAAGCCGAGCAGCTCGATCCCGCGCCGCGCACGCTGATCGTCACTCATCGTATGCGCGAATTGCTCGGCGCGCACGCCGAGCCTTCCGTGGTCAACGAGATCCGCCGCTTTGAAATGTTCACGGATGGTCGCGCGGCCACCGTCGCCCTCGACCGCCCGGACCTCATTGTCGAACGCGCGCGTTTGATTCGCGGCCTCGCTGCCCAGGCCGAACGCGACGGCGCCCAGATTTCGATGGGGCGCCGATTCCTCGGCGTGCGAGGCAAGCCGCGCGGCAATGGTGCGGGCCTTCAGTTGACGCTCGGCGTTTCCGGATCCGGGGCGACCGAGCAAATCGACGCCGACACAGTCGTTGGCGCGGACGGCGCTCAGAGCCGCGTGGCCCAAGCCGCCGGTTGGCCGCGCATGCGCACCGTGCCGTTGATTCAAGCCATCGTCAAGATGCCAGCCGACATGCCGTCCGATTCCGTCCGTGTCTGGTTCGTTCCCGGAGACACGCCGTATTTCTACTGGCTCATTCCGGAATCGAACCAAACGGCCGCGCTCGGCCTGATCGGCGAAGACGGCCATCACGCGCGCGAGTGCCTCGATCGATTCATGGACAAGCGACACTTCGAGCCGCTCTCGTTTCAAGGTGCGCGCATTCCCGTCTACGACGGCTGGGTCCCTGTCGAGCGGCGCCTCGGAGCCGGCCGCGTTTTTCTGGTCGGTGACGCCGCCTGTCAGGTCAAGGTCAGCACCGTTGGCGGCATCGTCACCGGTTTCCGCGGCGCGCTCGGGGTCTCCGAAGCCATCCTTGATGGCGGCCGCAGCCGCGAATTGCGCGCCCTTCGCCGCGAACTCGATCTGCACTTGCTGATTCGCCGCACCATCCATACCTTCCAGCAGGCCGACTACAGCCGCTTGGTGGATTTGATGAACGCTTCGACCAAACGCTCTCTCAGCCGATACTCGCGCGATGAAGCCGGACGCGTCCTCTGGCATTTGGCGATCAGCCAGCCACGCCTTCTTCTTCTCGGGCTGCGCGGGTTGTTGTCCGGCGGGAGCGCCTTCCGCTCGAACCTGCGGTGATCACTGCGATACGTTTCTGAGGCGCGGTAGCCGCGATTCACGCGCACCAACGATTGCTTTTCGCGGCGACCTCTATGCAAATTGCGTCACTCAGCTCGAGTTTCCTCTTTGCCGGTTGCGCGTTGTAAGCGAAAATGTTGATTCCGATCAAAGCGCCGCTGTGGCGCTGGATTCCATCACAAGCGGAGAGTGCATGAAGCTCGCGGTAATCGGCTGTGGATACGTGGGACTCGTGACCGGCGGATGTCTCGCCGAAATCGGCCATGAGGTCATCGCCACTGACAACGACTCCGCAAAAATCGCCGTCCTCGCGGCCGGCCGCGTGCCAATCTACGAGCCGAAACTTGAGCCCATGCTGGCCGCCGCGCGCCGCTCCGGCCGCCTGCGCTTCACTGCCGACGCAGCCGAAGCTGTGCGCTCGGCGGATGTAATTTTCATTTGCGTCGGCACGCCGCCGCGCGAAACGGGCGAGGCGGATTTGTCCGCCATTGACAGCGTGGCGCGCATGATCGCGAGCGAGGCGCGCACTCCGAAACTGGTCATCGAGAAAAGCACCGTGCCGGCTCACACCGGCGAAAATCTGAAGCGCGCTCTCACCGTCTATGGCCGCAACGGTGGCACGTTGTTTCGGGTGGCCTCGAATCCCGAATTTCTGCGCGAAGGCACGGCCATCGGGGATTTTTTCCACCCCGATCGCATCGTCATCGGTGTTGAAGACGCGGCTTCCACCGAGCAGCTTCGCGAGCTTTACTCTCCCATTCTCGAGGGTCGCTTCTCCTGCCCGGTCCATTCAGGCCAATGCCCGCCGGCCGCGAAGCCGGAGTTTTTGGTGACCACGATCGCCAGCGCGGAGCTGATCAAGCACGCCTCGAATTCCTTTCTCGGCCTGAAAATTTCCTATGCCAACGTACTCTCGGATCTATGCGAGAAGCTCGGCGGCAACGTCGACGAAGTCACGCGCGCCGTTGGACTCGATCCGCGCATCGGCCCGCAATTTTTGAAAGCGGGGCTCGGCTTCGGCGGCTTCTGCCTGCCGAAAGACATTCAGGCTTTCCTGCATCTGGCCGAGCAAGTGGGTGTGGATTTTGGACTCTTGCGCGAGGCGGAACGCGTGAACCGCCAGCGCGTCGACCGGCTGATGGAAAAAGTTCACCAGTTCCTTTGGGTCATCAAGGGCAAGGAAATCGGCCTGCTCGGTCTGGCCTTCAAACCATTCACCGACGACATCCGCCTCGCGCCCGCGCTCGAAGTGATTCGTCGCCTAAGCGCCGAAGGCGCCCGCTTGCGCGCCACCGATCCCGAAGCCATGGAGCGCACCCGCGCTCAGTTTCCCGATCTTGCCTATAGCGCCGATCCCTACGACGTCGCGCGCGGCGCAGACGCTCTACTGCTGCTCACCGAATGGCCCGAATACAAAAAACTTGATTGGAAACGCATTCACAAAGAAATGGCTCGTCCCCTGGTCATCGACGCGCGAAATCAGCTCGACCCCGCCACCATGAGCGATCTGGGTTTCGAGTACGACTCCTTCGGCCGGCCGGGCTTGCACGTACCGGTCGCGCCAAAACAGTCGCGCTAGCCGAAAGTGAACCGCGTGCGGTGTCTAGTTTGAACTTGTGGCCTCAACCTGCATCCGAAAATATTCAAGCGTAACGCGCAGTCCTTCTTCGAGGTTCACCTTCGGTTCCCAGTGAAGCAAACGTCGCGCTTTGCTGATGTCCGGGCAGCGCTGCTTCGGGTCGTCCTGCGGGAGCGGCTTGAATACGATCGGAGTGGTCACGCCGGTCAGCGCGCGGATGCGCTCGGCGAATTCCAGAATGGTGATTTCCTGCGGATTCCCGATATTCGTCGGTTCGTGCTCCTCGGAATTCATTAGCCGCCAGATTCCTTCGACCAAATCCGAAACGTAGCAGAAGCTGCGCGTTTGCCGTCCATCGCCATAGACGGTAATGGGTTGCCCGGTCAGCGCCTGATACACGAAATTCGGCAGCGCGCGCCCGTCGTTCAATCGCATTCGCGGGCCATAGGTGTTGAAGATCCGCACGATGTGCGTATCCACGCCGTGGTAGCGGTGATAGGCCATCACCATGGCCTCGGCATAGCGCTTGGCCTCGTCGTAAACGCCGCGCGGCCCGATCGGATTCACGTTGCCCCAGTATGTTTCCGGTTGCGGAGTTATCGCCGGGTCACCGTAGCATTCTGAAGTGGACGCCAGAAAATATTTGGCCTTCTTCGCCAGCGCCAATCCCAGCGTGTTGTGCGTCCCCAGTGCCCCGACTTTGAGCGTCTGAATCGGCAGCTTCAAATAATCCACCGGACTCGCCGGCGACGCGAAGTGCAGCACGTAATCGACGGGCCCTTCCACTGTGATGTGCCGCGAAACGTCGTGTTGCATCGTCGAGAAACGCGCGTTGCCTTCCATGTGCCGCAAATTCCCCGCCGTTCCCGTCACCAGATTGTCGATCGCCAGCACGTCCCATCCCTCTGCGAGCAATCGATCGCACAGATGGGAGCCCAGAAATCCCGCACCGCCTGTGATCACTGCGCGCACAATTCGCTCCTCCCAACGCACTCGCCAGAATTTCGAGCAGCCCGGTCACGCAAGTATGAAGCGTCCGCGTGTCCCGCAGCAAGCTTGCCCCGATTTCATGTGCCGGCGCCGCAAGATACTGCATCGCGCATTTGACCCGAACCGCCCGCCGCGTTAGCATTCGCCGCCGAGCACACTGCATGAGCTTCAACTGGCCTCCACTCTACGAGCCGTATCCCGATCCCGCGCCACCCGCGGATGCGCCGCCCCCGCCGCGCCGGAATCAGCGCCGCATTCTGGTCGTGCTCACAGCGCTCGCGCTCTTGTTCGTCGTGGCGGCTGTTGTCTTCCTTCGCGTCGGCCAATGGCTCGTCATCGAAGACCCGCTCGCGCCCGCCGACGCCATCGTCATACTGAGCGGCCGAATTCCGGAACGCGCCATGGAAGCCGCGCGCATTTATCACGAGGGCGTTGCCAGCGAAGTGTGGATTTCGCAGGGCACGAGCCCGGCCGACGAACTTGCCAAGCTCAATATCCATTACCTCGGCGAGGATTTCTACAATCAGCAAATTTTGCTCGCGATGAATGTGCCGCCCGATGCGATCCGCGTCCTCGATCAGCCTGCGTTAAACACCGAAGCCGAAGTCGATGAAATCGCCGCCGATCTGCGCGCCGACGGTTTCACCTCCGCCATCATCGTCACTTCAAAGCCGCACACGCGGCGCGTGCGTGCGATCTGGAATCGCCGCGCCGGCCCGGGGCTGCGCCTGATCGTCCGCTATCCCGAAGATGATCCCTACGATGGCGCGCATTGGTGGCGCAGCACCCGCGACGCTCTGGACGTCGTGCGCGAGGTTCTCGGCTTGCTAAACGCCTGGGCCGGGTTCCCGCTGCACGCGCTCTAAAAACCCCTCTAAAAGCGCCTCAATCCCCCATCTGTAAGTGATTGATTACAAGTGTCTTATTTGATGGCAACCGCGAGGCATTTCGGGTGCCCGCCCCCCGATAGGACCGACGATTAAGCGCCTAGTACGGACCGCCCATTGAGCCAGGCGGCCGCGCGCCTCAAAATGAATCCCGAAGCGAAGAGTAATGCTATCGATGCTTATACTCGTGTTATCGACCATCGCCCTAGTCCAATTTGGCGTGTACTACTGGCGCGCCTTGGTCGTGACGGCCGCGACCCAGCCCCTCTCCGATCGCGCGCGCGCCGCAGCCCAATTGGCTACGGACAAATCCGGCGCGCCCGACTTCGCCGCCGTGCTCAGCCTGCACCAGCTCACGCCGGGCCTGGGCGGCCAAGGCAGCGGACTCACGCTGGTCCGCTCGTATCACAGCGCCGTTAGCGCGCTGGGCCGGATGGTCCCTTCGCTCTCCGGCTGGGTCAACGGCGAGAAGCTAGTCTGCGCGCGTTATGCGACGGTGATGTTGGATCGCCGCCTGGCACGCGTTGCGGCCTGTGTTGCAAGCTCACAATCTTTCTAAGGCTTCCCCCCGAGAGGGAGCTTTTCGGCACCGGGTGCTGGGCCTGTCGGCGCGGCACCCGCTGACCGAAAGGTCCAACCGCTGGTACTCCCGTTCTATTGAGCCCGGCGGCTTTCCGCGCCACAATCCACGTAGAGATTAAGAGAGATGCTGGCCCTGCTCATCCTCGCGCTATCCACCATCGCCCTGGGGCAATTCGGCGTGTATTACTGGCGCGCCCTGGTGGTGACGGCGGCTACCCAGCCCCTCTCCGATCGCGCGCGCGCCGCGGCTCAGCTCGCCACCGATCGATCCGGCGCGCCTGACTTCTCCGCGGTCTTGAGCCTGCACAAGCTGTCACCGGGCCTGGGCGGCAGCGGCCGCGGCCTCACGCTGGTCCGCTCGTATCACGGCATCGTCAACGCGCTCGGCCGGATCGTCCCGCCGCTCTCAGGCTGGGCCAATGGCGAGAAAGCGGTTTGCGCGCGTTACGCCACTGCGATGCTCGATAGCCGCCTGGCGCGCGTTGCGGCCTGCGTGGCAAGCTCCCAATCCTTCTAAGAAATTCCCCCCAAAGCTTCTAAGCAGCCGGCGCGAGCCCAACGGCGTAGCATCATCCATTGCGGACGACAATCGCACACATTTTCAGTACGCCCAGTGCATCAAAATTCCGCCGGTCGTATATCCCGCACCGACCGCGACCAGCAGCACTAAATCTCCCTTGTGCAGCCGGCCCTGTTCAATCGCGTCGTGCAATCCCAGCGGAATGGTGGCCGCGGTGGTGTTTCCGTAGCGGTCGATGTTCACCATCACCTTTGAATCTTCCACTCCCAATCGCTGCTGCATCGCGCGGATGATTCGCAAATTTGCCTGGTGCGGCACGATCAGCGTCAGGTCCGCACCGGTGTAGCCGTTGCGTTCCACCAACTGGCAAGCCACTTCGGCCATCTTGCGCACCGCGTACTTAAAAACCTGCGGCCCTTCCTGATGAACGTAATGCATGCGCTTATCCACCGTCTCGTGCGAGGGCGGATGCAGCGAGCCGCCGCCCGGCATATAGAGCGACATTCCGCCAGACCCATCGATATCGTGCACGAAATCTATGATTCCCTCGCTCTCATTCGTGGCCGGCTCAAGCAGCACGGCGCCCGCGGCATCGCCGAACAGCACGCACGTGGCGCGATCCTGAAAATCGAGGATCGAAGTCATGGTGTCGCTGCCGATCACCACCACCTTGCGGTGCGTCCCGGCGCCGACGAATTGCGCCCCGACCGTCAGCGCGTATAGAAAGCCCGAGCACGCGCCCGAGAGATCGAATCCCCAGGCCTTCGTCGCGCCGATGCGGTCCTGCACCAGGCAGGCTGTGGCGGGAAACATCATGTCCGGCGTCACCGTGGCCACGATGATCAGGTCGATTTCCTCCGCGCGCGTGCCGGTTTGCTCCAGCAGACGCCGCGCCGCCTCCGTGGCCATGTGCGAAGTCGCCACGCCCGGATCGACCATGTGCCGCTCGCGGATTCCGGTGCGCTCGCGAATCCAGGCGTCGGTGGTCTGGACCATTTTTTCCAGATCGGCGTTGGTCAGCAGGCGCGGAGGAAGATACGCGGCCACACCAGTAATCTTGGCGGCAATGCGTTGGGGCATCGATCTCTCCGTCAGGCGCCCGCGGCGTCGCGGGTTGAGGAATCGCGATTCTACGCAATCGCCCCACAGGTGACAAGCGCTTCGCCGGTGCCGCGCCGAGCGCGCATTCGATGCGTGACGATCGATGGAGGCTGCCGCCGCAGGCCGGGCATCGCCGTCGCTGCGGGCTGGGGTGAGCTTGTGGTGCGTGTTGCGGGAGCGAGATCGCGCCGGGAGGGGGGTACACCCCCGGGTATGTTTTGCGTAAGAGCCCGTAAATACAGGACTTCGGGGAAAAGAGTGACAAAGAGTGTGCAAGAGATTGATTGCAATGGGTTTGCGATCGTTTATTTTCAATAAGATGCGCACTCTTTTGCATTTGGTTTGGAATCATTCGTTTACGGCGACACGTTTGTGCACGTGAGCGCGGTTCGGTTGCAGTCAAGCGATGATATTTGGTAGGCCAAGCAAGGCGGGCGGCGGGCAGGCTCGGGCGGACGCGCGTAAGGTTGTGCTCCGAGATGCGCGCGATTGAGTCGGGCTCGAACGGGAAAATCTTGCGCAGGCGATCCGCCTTCGCCAAGGCTGTGGCGGACTCCGGCGTCGGGACGTGTCGTTCGAGGTTCATACAAAAGGATAGCACGAGCGGCAATGTGATGTCAATATTATCTTTAAGTTATTATTCGAATACAATTGGTGCGGGGCATAGCGAAATGATTTAGAGTGAGATGTTCAGAGTCTTGGTCGTCCGTCTTCTAGCGAGTGGGATGCGGGCGAGATGAGGCATCGCAGGCGAAATATCAGCAAACGTCCCGTCTGTCATCGGTTTTCCCGGTTCAGTTTCCCGAGAGCCCGCGATTGATCAATTTGAAAGGATCGCGTTTGATACGACAGTGTATCCAGAGAGTCTGAGCGTGCCGCCGGTTTTCTTCCATGTAAATGTCTCGACGGCCGACCCGGCAGCGAACGTCGTGTTGTACTCACATACCAACAAAGAGTCGCCGAATCCGATGTCGACCTTGAGGCTCACCAGTGTTGCCGCGTCGGCGTCGCCTAATTTAGCGTGAAGACCCGAAAAGAATTTCAGTGGATCTTGGTCTGTCGCGCCGTCGGAGAAACCTTCGTCGGCTTGGCCGAGGATATCTTGATACCGGCCCTCGTTGAGCTCCTCGTGAAACTGTCGAACCGCAGTGTCGGCAAGATTGCGCCCATTGACGAAAGCGGAGCCGCATTGCCAAACATAGAATATCGAGACGGCTAGCGTGACTGCGAGAGACCACTTCCACGGGGCCCCAGTTCGCTTTAAACGCACCCCGTACCCGAAGTCCGGGGGCCGACTGCTGCCCAAGGAGGGTGGCGCACCGTTTATGCGCGTGTCGCTAGGTTCATTCTGCACGCGCGGATGATACCACTAGCGATCTTCACCTTGGAGTAATGTGGCGCGTCCGTCGGGCTGCGGCTTGCGCAGCAAAGGGTGAGCCGCTCCTAGCTGGAAGGCGACATCCCACCCGCGGCGATCAGTGTCGCCGAGTTCCGATCCCGATCAGAAGGCCGCCGCTGATGCCGAGCGACTGCTCGTGCCCTGGCCCAAAGCTGTAGTCGTAAGCCGGTTCGAGAAACCAGCCGAATTTGTGCCTGCCGGAGGGCCAGAACATGAAATCAGCGGCCACTTCAATGCCGGCCGCATCTGTGGTCGTGCCGTGTTCGGTCGCATGAATCCACTCGGGACCGACACCGGCCATAAACTCCGCTTTCTTGGAGAACGTCCAGGGCTTCTTGAACAGAAGATCGGTGTCCCATTCGGTCGAGTCGAGGCCGAAAAGCGGCGTGACGCCCGCTTCGATTTCCAGCCAATTTTCTATCGGCGTGAATTCAACAGCGACATCCGGGCCGAAGCTCGCGCCGCCACCGGTGAGACTCTCGCTCGGGGCGGCCCCGAATTCGAGGATTGCGGCAGGGTCGTTATCGGGCGGCTGCGCCAAGGCGTTTGCGCAGCAGAGAAACAGAGAGGCCAGCAGCACGTATTTTGTTGCGTTCACAATCGCTCCGACGCACGCCCGATGTTTGATGGCGGGCGGCGCTCTTCCGTGAGTATGCGCGTTTTCGATCTCCACGCGCGGATGGTACCACTAGAGATCTTCACCTCGGACTGATGCGGCCAGTCTGTCGGGCTGCGGTTTGCGTAGCCCTCAGGTCGAAGGCTGAGTCAGTCGCTAATCTCGGTTATTTTTTTGCGTCTTCGTCGCGCCTTCGAGCAGCGGCTGCTTCAGGGTCGGTTATGATATCGACCCATTTTGGGTTGGGCGAGGCCTCGACCGCGTAAGTGTCGTGCCAGTTCCACCACTTGTACGGCGCGGTCTGCGGGTAACCCTCTGGCGAATCCTCCCAAGTCTCCTGACGGCCGAGCGCCGTCATATCGAGATAGCTCCAGATGGTTCCCATGTTCTCGTCGCCGCGGACGTTGATGAAGTAGGTGCGGAACACTTTGTCGCCCTCGCGGATAAACGCATTGTGGCCGTGCCACTGGTCCACGCCGAAGTCCACGTCGAAGCTGTCGGTGATGGTGTACCAAGGCATCTCCCAGTCCATCCGCGCCTTCAGGCGCGCGATGTCCGCCTGCGGCGCGCGCGAGGCGTAGGCCAGCGTGGTGTCGCGTGCGTTCAGATGGGCCAGGTGGGAGACCTGATCGGCGCCCAGGGAACAGCCGCGGCAGGCGTGCTCGGGCCAGCCAAAAACGCCGGGCTCGAAGAAGGCGCGGTAAATGACCAACTGACGGCGGCCCTCGAACAGGTCGAGCAGGCTTACCTTGCCCTTGGGTCCATCGAACTCGTACTTCTTCTCGACGGCGAGCCACGGCATGCGCCGGCGTTCGGCGGCCAGCGCGTCACGGGAGTGCATCACGGCCTTCTCTTTCGCGAGGAGCTGCTGGCGCGCAGCCTCCCATTCTTGTTGCGAAACGACGGGTGGAGTTTTCATTGCGAGTGCTCCTTTGGGTGCTCGATGCACTTTGTTTCTCGATCGTTTTTGTTTACTTCATCGACGATTGGTTCAATGTTCGAGCAACGTACACAAGAACGATACCGCTGACGAGCGCGAGGCCGCCGAGAATTGGGGTCGTCAGATTGGGTTTATGCGGTACGAAGGCCGCGAGCATAAATCGTATGGGCGACACAAAGTATATGAGCGCGATGATTCCCAAGGCGATCAAAATGATACCGACAATCGATGCCACATTGATTAGGAATTGTCGCAGCATGTGTGATCCCTCGGGCGCAGGCTTGGTCGACCGCGTGATGCGCGGAGCAACAGGAAGAATACTCCAACTGCGATCAATGCGATGGCATTGCAGGGTTCAGGCGAGCCGGGACTTCGGCGACTTATCGAGCCTTTGTGGAGTGACTTGCTGCGTCGGCTACGTCTTCCAAAGCCCGACGCAACGCGGTAACGGGTTCATTGCCGAATGCCTTGCGCCACTCCGTTTCTACTGCCTGTATGCGTTCGTCATGCGCGTCCTTTACAGCGACGCCCTTTCGGGTCAGGTAAATAATCTCGCCGCCTTTGCTGCCGCTCAAACGCACGAAGCCGTGACGGTCCAACGCGGAGATGCCAGCGAAGGGGCCAAGTCCCTGCAGAGGCCGGCCCTCAAGGGGGATGCGCTTGATCACCATCAAACTAAGCGAGAGCGCAACCGGCGACTTTTTCTCGTAGTTCATCGCGAACGCAACCAGGGCTTGGGAGAGCAACGCCGAGAGCGCGAGATCCGAGACACTGTTTCCGTTCTGGCGAGGGACCGCTTTCCAGTCGCGTCCGTTCCCACCTGTGATACTCGCGTCCGCGGCCCCATAACTCGCCGGATAATGGGGATGTTCCAGCGGCAGCCTGGTGGCGATTTGTTCGAGGGAGGCGCGGAGTTTGCTGGTGCGCTCGGCACCGACCTCCGCCCGCCAGCGTTCTTCCGCGGCGTGTTGCAGCGGCGTCCATCGAGTCGCGACAACGGACCCTCGGGCTGTGAGCCGCACGGTCGCCGGGTCGCGCCCGAGCTTCAATTCTTCGACCCATCCATTTCTGGCCGCCACCGACATCCTTGATCGCACGGCCCGCTTCGATAGCCGGACAATCGCCGGCAGCTCCCGGCGATCGGTGCCCGCGACGTTGAGGGCGCGAAGAAGGTTCGCCCACAGGTCAAGCGACGGCATGCCGTCGCCGCCAGCGCCTTCAAGGATATAGGCTCGCTCGAGTCCGCCGAGTGCGGTCCAAAGCAATGAGGGCAGAGCCGCAGATGCGACGCTGTTCTCCATGGCGGGCGGCGCACCGTTTACGCGCGTCTCGCTACGTTCACTCTGCACGCGCGAATGATAGCATTAGCGACTTTCACCTTAGAGTGATGCAGCGGGTCTCTCGGGCTGCGGTTTGCCCCACTCGCGGGCGGAGTTCAAGGTGCGTAGCGAGTGAAGACATAGTCCTGCGCTTTCGCGGGCACGTGGCAGGGGAAGCATGTTTTGTGCACCGCCTCGCCGGCCGGTTTGCCATCGATGAATTCGGCGTAGCCCCAGCCGCCCGTCGCGGCGTACTTTTTCGAGTCCTTGACCATGAACTGAACATTCGTGGCGGGCCCGGCAATGAAGGATTGCTCGCGGCCGAAGACTTTGTCGTTCTGAGCCGATGGCACGTATTTCCAAGCCAGTCTGGCGATGATCGCGCCGTCCGGAAAGGGCAGCGTCCCGTTGCGAAAAGCCGTCATCGCAATCGGGTTCCCGAGCATGGCGCGTATGTCGTCGTAGTTCGCGGCTTCGTGGGCCACGGAGATCAATTCCCACTGGCGATATCCCGGAGGAATTGTGATTCCGTAGATCGGGGCGGCGTCGTCACCGGCGCCCACCGCCGTGGATGCCGCCGATGCGATCACGCACGCCGCCGTCGCAACGGCGAGCACGAAGAGAGGGAGTCGTTTCATGGAATGTCCCGTCCTAATTGATGCCGACATCGGCCGAGCGGCTCAAAATTTATCGACGTCGATGATCGCTTGGGCGAAATCCTTCGGAGCTTCTTGCGGCAGATTATGCCCTACGCCGCCGGTGATGAGGCGATACTCATACTTGCCCGAGAATTTATCGCGATACGCCGTGCTGGGCGCGTGGATTGCGCCGTTGGCGTCGCCTTCCATGGTGATCGTGGGCACGGTGATGGGAGGAAGCGCGGCCAGCCGCTTTTCCAGGTCGTCATATTTCCGCTCGCCGTCGGCCAGGCCAAGCCGCCAGCGATAGTCGTGCATCACGATGTCAACGTGGTCGGGGTTGTTGAAGGACGCCGCGGTGCGCTCGTACGTGGCATCGTCGAAATTCCACTTTGGCGAAGCCTGGTGCCAGATGAACTTATTGAACTCGTCGAGGTATTTCGCGTAGCCGGCCTTGCCCACTGGGGTAGCGAAATAGTACTGATACCAAAACAGGAACGCGGGCTCGGGTGGCCACGGCGTCTGGTTGCCCGCCGGGGTGCTGATCAGATAGCCGCCGACGGAAACGATCGCTTTGCAGCGTTCCGGCCACAGCGTTGCCATGACGTCCACCGTGCGCGCGCCCCAGTCAAAGCCGGCGACGGTAGCTGTCTGGATCTTGAGCGCATCCATCAGAGCGATGATGTCGAGGGCCACGGCAGTCTGCTGGGCGTTCCGCATGGTGTCCGCGGAAAGAAAGGTCGTCGAGCCGTAGCCGCGCAGATACGGGACGATCACTCGGTAGCCTTTCGACGCCAGGATCGGCGCGACGTCGACGAAGCTGTAAATGTCATACGGCCAGCCGTGCAGCAGCACGGCCGCCGGACCATCGCTCGGGCCGGCTTCGGCGTAGCCAATGTTCAGCAGGCCGGCGTTGATCTGCTTGATCGAATCGAACGATGCGTTCCCGGCCGGCGGACGCGCGGGAACGCCTGTCCGTTCTGCGTCGCTGGCTTCCGCTTTCGCAGAATCGCCGATGAGGAGCTTGGCGGCGGCAACCGACGCGGCCATCGTGCCCAAAAGACTGCGGCGACTACGGTTGATTTCTTCAGGCTTATCAATCGTGCTCATCTGCGTTTCTCCTTGAATGGATTTGATCGCGCTCGTTTTCTAATCTCGTTGGTTTGCGGCCGCTCGCAGGACCGACGGAAACCATCGATTTAGCGCAGTGTTCGGAACGCCGCTCGGAGCTCTTCAGAAAACAGCTTCGGCTGTTCCCAGGCCGCGAAGTGCCCGCCTACCGGGGGCCGGTTGTAATAAATCAGATGTGGATAGGCTTTCTCTGACCAGCTCTTCGGGGCTTGGTAAATTTCGTCTGGGAAGGCGCTCACGGCGACCGGGATGGTGACGTTCCTGACGTCGAAAAAGCCGCCCTTATATTCCCAATAGAGACGAGCCGACGAGACCGCGGTATTCGTAAGCCAGTAGAGCGAGACGTTTTCGAGGATGTCGTCTCGCGTCAGGCCTTCGGTCTGGCCGTCGAAGACGCGTGCGATCAGCGCGTAACTGGCGGAATCGTGATCCAGGATCCACGCCGCGAGACCCACCGGCGAATCCGCGATTCCGTATAGCGTCTGTGGGCGGTTGGCCATTTCGATGGCGTAGCCAAGGCCGTGCTTATAGAAAAAGGCCAGCTGGTTGTAAGCGCGCAGTTCGTCGGCTGAGAGATCGGGCGGCGGCGGCGCCCCGGCAAGCGCCGCCTTGTCGATGTCGGCTGGAACAGTGGCCGCCATGTTGGTATGGATTCCGAGCAATCCCGGAGGCGTCTTTAGAGCCAACAGCTCGGTGACACAATTTCCCCAATCGCCGCCTTGGGCAACGTACTTCGAGTAGCCAAGCCGCTTCATCAGTACGATCCAGGCGCTTGCGATGCGGTCGGGGTCCCAGCCGGTCGCGGTCGGCTTGCCTGAAAATCCGTAGCCCGGCAGTGAAGGGATCACCACGTCGAAAGCATCCGATGCATTCCCGCCATATGCCGTTGGATCCGTCAGCGGCGCGATGACTTTCATTTGCTCGATGATTGAACCGGGCCAGCCGTGCGTGATGATCACCGGAAGTGCATTCGATTCCTTCGAACGCACATGAATGAAATGAATGTCCAAACCGTCGATGTTGGTTATGAACATCGGCAGGGCGTTCATCCTGGCCTCCACCTTTCGCCAGTCGTAATCGGTCTCCCAATAGTGCGCGAGCTTCTGCGTGGTCGCGAGCTGCACGCCTTGCGTCGCATCACTGACCAGTTCCCGCTCAGGCCATCGCGTTGCCGCGACGCGCCGGCGGAGATCGACGATCTCCGGCTCCGGTACATGGACGTGGAACGGGCGGATGGTTTCGTCTCCAGCGGCTGCCTGTGGCTCGCTGGAGACGGCGCCAGTGACAGGGGCCTTTGCATCGGCGGACGGGCGGGTGTGGGCGTGACTAGGGTTGGCGAGCAGCGTGGCTCCAGCGGAAAGGCCTGCCATTTTCAAAAGATGGCGACGTGAAATCCCAAGCGACTCTGACTGTTTCACCGTTATTCTCCCTTTGAATTGAAATGCTTTCTACGTGATCATGCAGCTCTCCGCAAAACCCCTCTTTGGTCCGATTTCCTTCATGATTTGTCCGCAAGCAAAGATCTGTCGTCTAAGTGAGGCGCACGTTGGCGGTCTGGACGCATAAAACGTGCTTCACCGTGCCGCAGAACGCCGCGAGGTCTTACATTATGCTCCCGTGGCAATGCTCCGGCTACGCTCTTTTCGACGCTTCACAAGAATTCCGAGGAAATCTGCGCGAGTGGGGCGGGCACGCGTGAGCCAGAACTGGGCCGAGACCTGAGTAAAACAATGAAACGTAGGTGCGCGCTAGGCGCGAGTGTCAGCGGGGATCGCGGCTTCCACGAGAGGATTCGGCATACTCCGCAAGCGGTCGACAAACAAGCGCACAAGCTCGGCGTCGAATTGTGTTCCGGCGCAGCGCTCGAGCTCCGCTATGGCTTCTTCGGGCGCGCGGCCCTTCTTGTACGTGCGGTCTGAAGTGATCGTGTCGTAGGCATCGGCGATGGCCACGATGCGCGATCCGAGCGGTATTTCCGAGCCGGTGATGCCGTCGGGATAGCCGGAGCCGTCGAAATATTCGTGATGGTGGCCGACGATCTTGCGGATGCGCGCGATGGCGCGCAGCGGCTCAAGAATCTTGGACCCAAACAAAACGTGCTGCTTCATGGTTTCCCACTCTTCGGCGTTGAGTGGGCCGCTCTTGTTCAAAATGTTTTCAGGAATTCCGACTTTGCCGATATCGTGCAGCAGCGCGCCCAAACGGATTTCCTCGGTTTCGACGTCGGTCATGGCCAGCGCCTCGCAAAGCAGCGCGGCGTAGGCGGCCACTTTCAGGGAGTGGCCTTGCGTGTAGTGATCCTTGGCGTCGATCGCGAGAGCCAGAGAGGTCACTGTATCCAGCACGGCCGGCGGTAGCGCCGCCAGACCCTGCGCCTCCGCATCCGCTCCATCGCCGTTCTGGTGTGGCGCTGCCTCGGCGCCGTTGGGCGCACCGGCAACCAGCGATTGCGAAAAATGATCCAGGCGCTGGCAAATCTCCTCGAAAGCTTCCGGGCCGGTCGAAAACAAACGCTTGAGGGTGACGCCCAGATAGGCTTCGAGCACGTCGTGCTTCCACTGCCGGGTTTCGTCCGGATTGCAGGAGTCCGCAGTGGACACCGTGTTGCCGCCCTGATGCTTCGAGAGATACATCGAAGCGTCGGCGACCTGGATCAGTTCCTGCGGCGTCGAGCCGTGCTGTGGGAAGCTGGCGATGCCGAAGCTGGCGGTGATGCTCTTTTCGCGCAGCAGCGGATCGGTGCCGATCCACGAGCACAATTTCGTCGAGAGCTGCCGGCCCTGTTCAATGTTCGTTTCCGGCATCAACACCACGAATTCGTCTCCGCCGTAGCGCGCCACCACGTCCGAGCGCCGGCAATTCTGTTCGAGGATGCTCCCGACGCGCTGCAGCACCAGGTCGCCTTCCAGGTGGCCGTGGCTGTCATTGACCATCTTGAATCCATCGAGGTCCAGCAGCAGCAGCGAGAACGGCCGCCCCGCGCGCGTAGCGCGCTTCCATTCGGCGGAGAGCGCCTCCATGAAGAAGCGGTGCGTCTTTACGCCCGTAAGGCCGTCCGTGATGGCTTGCTCTTTCGTCTTCTGGAACGTCACGGCGTTGTGCAGCGCGCCGGAGATCAGGTCGGCGAGCGTGCGCAGGAAGCGCTGCTCTTCTTCGTCGAATTCGCACGGCTCGCTCGATTCGACGTAAAGCACGCCGTGAAGTTGGTCGGCGTACGCCAGCGGCAGCGCGATGGCCGATACGGTTCCTTCGAGCACGGTGGTTCCCGGCGCGTCAGGCGCGGCCGCGTCCTTCACCACCAACATTTGCCCCGCGCGCGCCACTTGTCCCACCAGACTGCCGTTGAGCGGCAGGCGCATTCCGAGCGCTCCGTGCCGGCGCCCGGCTTCCGCGGATATCTGCACTTCGCGCGCCGAATAATCCAACAGGCCGATGCCGATGTGGTCGTAATTCAGGCCGTCTTGCAGCTCGCCGGAAATCTTTGCGAGCACTTCGTCCAGATTCAGCGTGGTGATGATGTTCTGCGAGATCTGATTCAACAGCGTCAGGTGGCGCGATTTCGATTGCTCTTCACGGAATAGCCGCGCGTTTTCGATGGCCACCGCTGCCTGGCTGGCCAAGCCGCGCATCAGTTCCAGGTGATCGGCGTCGAACGCGCGCTCTTCCGAGCTCAGCGCGACCATCACCGCGATGGCTCGCCCGTAGAGCACCAGCGGCGCCCCGCAGTAGCAACCCATTGGGCCGAGCGGCACAAGTCCCAGTCGGCGCACCTCCGCGGCGAAATTCTCGCGGATTAATATCGGCTGGCAGGTGCGCAGCATGTATTCCGCCACGTGGTTTCCCGCGGGCCGCGAGCGTTTCGGCAAGCGCTCTCCGTTTGCGATTTCGAGTTCGTAGCGAATTGCGCCGCGCGGTTCGTCGTACATCGCGATGAAAAAGTCGTCCGCATTCAGCAGGCGCTTCATCTCCGAATAAATTTTTTCAAACAGCGCTTCCGTGTCCAGTGTCGAGCTCAGCGCCCGGCCGATCTCGTTCAGCGCGCGCAACTCATCGGTACGCCGCGCCGTTTGCTGCACCAGATAACTATTCTCCACCGCCATCCCGATCTGGTGCCCCAGCGCCAGCAATAGCCGCAGTTCCGGCGGCGTGAAGCGCCGCGTGTCCGGCGTGCTCAGCAGTAGCAACCCGAACGCATTCGCTTTGGTCTGCAAGCTGATGCCCACCACCGAGCGCACGCCATGCTGCAGCGCCAGTTGCCGGAAGCGCCGGAACGCGTCCTCGCGCTCGAGCGCCGCCCAGGAAGCGTCGCGCCCCAAATCGCGGAACACCGCGAGCCCGCCCAATCGCGAAACCAGTTCCACCAGCCGGTCGTCGAGCCCGCCCTCTTGCGCCGCCGCGCAGAACGATTCGCTGAGGCCCGTCGCGATCACCGAAGTCGGCCCATTCGGATCGCCGTGGTGCAGAAAAAATGCGCCGGCCGGAATGCGCGCCACGTTCAGAATTCGCTCCAGCGCCTGCCCCAGCATTTTCTGAATTTCTCCGCCGGTGAATCCCGACGTCGCCAGATTCAAATTCGAGAGCGCCAGCATGTTCCGTTCGACGCGCCTCTTTTCTTCCTCGTACGCGGCCATGATCATCAGCACCGCGCCAAACAGTTCCGGAATCAGCTCGAGCAACCGCAGGTCGCGCCCTTCCGGCGTTGCCGGCCCGGCCAGGTGCGTGGCCACCAGCATGCCGCCCCACAGCACGAAGGCCAGCGAAAGCAGCAGGTCGCTCATCGTGTCCTGCTCGCGGCTTTCCCGCCACAGCACCACGCCCACGGCCACGAAGATCACGGCGATTCCGTAAACTGGCGAAATCGCGATGGCTTTTGTTTGGTAGGCAATCACCCACGCCGCGCACAACGCCGCAGTCGCCAGCAGCGTGCGCGTCCACGGCCGCTGTTTCGCGTAGAGTTGCGCCGCGCAGAAAAACAGCAGCCCCGCGCCCGCCAGCAGCCATTGGTTAATCGCCGCTTGCCAGGGCGCCACGATCATCCAGGTCTCAAGCGCCGGGCTTAAATCGTGCAGCGCCACGAAGCCCCACGCCCCGGCCCAGAACAGCAAATATTGCTGCCGCTTCATGTCGTGGATGTAGGAGAACAATCCGGCCGCGAACGCGCCTGTGATGAACAGCCCTATCGCAACGATGGGATCGTGTGTCATCTCAACCGGCAATCCACTTCCTGGCGGGAGCCAGACCAAGCGCACTCTTCCTTACGCCGCCGGAGTACGGGGCGGGGTGCCGTGGACCGGTTTGCGGTGCGCTCGACATGTACTGTGGTTCGGCAGAGGCTGACAGTCGCGGGGTGCGCTTCTCCCCGCTCAATTCGCCGTGTCAATACTTCTGCACTATCCCACGACTATAATCTCCGCATTTTTTGGGGGTCAAGGGTACGGGAGTACCCCCTAAGAACATTTGCACAAATTGTCTCAAACGGCACAGACCTCGCCCGGCTCGCCTTTCGGCAGCCCTTCGGCTAAAATAACTTGCTTCTCACTCGCGCTACAAATTGACCCGAGCCCGTGTCCTCTGCCTCCACCATATCATCCGGCATCCCATCCGCCACGCGAGTGCGTTTCGCTCCGTCGCCTACTGGTTATTTGCATGTAGGCGGCGCTAGAACGGCCCTGTTTAACTGGCTTTTTGCGCGTTCCACGGGCGGCGCCTTCATCCTGCGCATCGAGGATACTGACGCCGAACGCAATCGCCCCGAACTGGTCGACGGCATCCTCGACGCACTGAAATGGCTGGAGCTCGATTGGGATGAAGGCCCCATCCACCAATCGGCGCGCTTCGCCCTTTACGCCGCCGCCGTGGAAAAGCTTCTGGCGTCGGGCGCTGCTTACTACTGCAATTGTCCCCCGGAAAAATATGCCGGTGGTGACGCCGCCGAGCCTGGCGATCCTGCCGCGCCAAGCGCCCCGCGCCGCGTGGTGCGCTGCGCATGCCGCGAGCGGCCCGGCGCCGAATCCCTCGAAAATTCCGCCGTGCGTTTCCGCGTGCCCCTCGGCCAAACCACGCATTTCGACGACGCCGTCTTCGGCCCGCGCGAAGTCTCCAACGACGAAATCGAAGATTTCGTCCTGCTGCGCTCGCCGCGCCCCGGCCAGCCTCAATGTTTACCGACTTATCAACTCGCCGCCGTCGTTGACGACGTCGATATGCGCATCACCCACGTGATCCGCGGCGCTGACCATCTCTCGAACACTCCCAAGCAAGTGCTGCTCTATCGCGCGCTCGGCGCGGCCGTGCCCATCTTCGCTCACGTGCCGCTGATTCTCGGACCCGACCGCACGCGTCTCTCGAAGCGCCACGGCGCCACCAGCGTCGGCTCCTATCGCGACGAAGGTTTTCTCTCCGAAGCCTTCGCCAATTTCCTGGCCCTGCTCGGCTGGTCTCCCGGCGACGATTCCGAATTTCTGCGCACCGCCGATCTGCTCGCCCGTTTTTCACTCGCGGGCGTCAGCCGCACCAACGCCGTCTTCGATCGCCCCAAGCTTGAATGGTTCAATCAGCAGTATCTGCAAAAATTGCCCATCGAAGAATTGCTGCCCATCGTCGAAGCCGAATTGCGGCGTGCTGGAATCTGGCGGGATGAATGGGCCGCCGGCGCCGGCCGCGAATGGTTCGCGCGCGCCGTGGATTTGCTTCGCCCGCGCACGCGCCTGCTCCCGAATTTTTCCGTCTGGGCCCGCGCGTTTTTCAGCGACGATTTCGAGTTCGATCCCGCCGCCTGCGCGAAATTCTGGAAAGATCAGCGCGTCCCCGCCCTGCTCGCGCGCCTGGCCGACGCCCTCGCCGCGCTCCCCGAATGGAACCACGACGCCTGCGACGCCGCTCTCCGCCAACTAGCCGAATCCGAATCCATAAAAGCCGGCCTCCTGATCAACGCCGCCCGCGTCTCCATCGTCGGCCAAGCCGTCGCCCCCCCGCTCTTCGAGACCATGGTAATAATCGGCCAGCCCAAAATAGTAGCCCGCCTGCGCCGTTCGCTCCCCGCTGCGACTGCCTCAGTCGCCGCAGCTGACCAACCGTCCTGACCCCCAGGTTGGTCATCCCGAGCGAGCGCAGCGACGAGGGACCTCTCTGTCGATTCTGTTTTTCTCCGTGGCATTTGCAGTTGTTTCGCAGTTGAATCTGTAGCGGCGGAGTTCATCTCCGCCCGCTTTCAGCTGTTGCCTTTCCGCATTTCGTAGCGGAGGCCTTCAGGCCCCCATCTGTCACCTTCGCTCTTCTCCGTCGGTCTTGTTTTTCTCCGTCGCCCCTGCCTTTGCCCTCAACGTTGTCATCCCGACCTAAGCGGAGGGACCTCTCCGTGGCGTTCGCCTTAAACGGTAATCCCTCTCCCCAACTGCTGCGTCAAAATCCTCCCCATCACTTCCCTCAAATTCTCATCCGTCTTTTCCAGCTTGAACGCCCCGTCCGTCTGCGACCATGCCAGCTTGAAACTCGTATCCAGCGCAGAAATCCAAATCTGCCGCGCCGCCGTGTTCGGACTGATCACAAACCGCACTTCCTCCGGCTCCTCAAACAACAACTCGAGCCTCTCCCCGCTCCCCTCAACCTCAAATCCATGCTCATCCCCCAACTCGAGCAACCGTTTCTTCAGCGTTACCAACTCCGCGTCCGCTTTCCTCCGAAAGTCCTGTTCGTCCATGCGTCTCTCCCTCTTTTTTTCTGGCGCGCTCGAAGTACAGCCCGCACCCCGCCATTATCGCAGTTTCTTCCGCCCTCGATTGCGCGGCGTTATCTAGGCGCGCCCAGCGGTTCGATTCCGGCTGGCTCTTCGCGCGATAATTTTTCTCCTCGGGCCCACAGCCGCTTTCTTTTTTTGCAGATAGTGCGTCAGACTCACCGTACGGTCCGGCAGCACCGCGTGCACCTCGATCCTGCCGCCCAGGGCCTCGACATAGTCGCCCAGTGTGTGGATCAGCATGTGCGGCCGCTTTTCCAGGCGCGAGACCGCCGCCTGTGTGGTCTTGAGCTTCCGCGCGAGCGCGACTTGCGTAACCCGCAACGCTTCACGCAGATCGCGCAACTCCATCTCCGCCAGGTCGCGCATGGCCAGCGCATGCGCACGGGCCTGCTGCCGCTTGGTCATCGTCTGATTCTTAATCTCACGCCAACTCGTTCGCACGGTCCCCTCCCAGGGTTCTTCCCAAAAAGCTGCCACTCCTAAATCAATCCCTCTTCTTTCAGTTCTTCGAGATACCGTTCATAAATCTTGTCCGCGGCAATCACGGCCGTCTTGTACCACTTCTTATCCGCCTTGCGTCCGCCGAGCAGCAGGATTCCCACTCTCCGGGGATCGAACGCGAAAGGAATCCGGTAGGCGTCGCCCGCGTGCTGCACAATCAATTCCTTCATGTTCGGATAGCGCGAGCCCTTGAGTTGGTCCGCATCCGGCCTGCCGAGCCTCGGGCCCACCTGCTCCAGAAGATCGACCTTGCGCGCGACCGAGATCCGCTCGGCGCCCCTCAGGCCGCGAAACCATTTCTGGAATTCGTCGCTGCCTTCGATCTCCCATGCCATGCGTGTAATATTACACTGAGGGCATATTCTCGTCAAGCGCCATCGAGCATGCGACGCGGCAGTGGCCTTATGTGGCGCCAGCCTTCAGGCTGGCCCGCTCCCCTCGGGACGCCCGCCAGCTTTTTCCGCCCCCTGTGGATATCATTTCGAATACTTAAATAGTAATTGACAGTGATTAGCACTTCTGTTAAGCTTCTGCATGTTCGCCCACAATCCATTCGAATCGTTGCCCAGCCTCACTTTTCCCGGCCTCGCCCCGGCATTCGCGCGCTCCCGTATGCACACGAAGCCGCTTTTTTCGCCCCAACAAGCTCTTTCGTTTCAATCGAATCCGCACTCTTTCAAAAGAGTGCGCATCTCATTGAAAAAAGACGATATCAACGTGCCTGTTTTCACACTCATCCGCACTCTTTCCCTGCATTCCCTTTGCAATCATCATTTTACGTATTTGGTACGGGGGGTATATAGGGGTCGCTCTCGATCCGCTTCTATCTTAAAGGCCGGAGCCTGTCCCGACCCTGTCGGGAAGCCTCCATCTTTGCCTCTGCATGCTACAATTCGCGCGCCGGGAAAACCATTTGGCAGGTTCCTCGCGTGGAGTATTCCGACATGATGAAGAAGAACACGAAATCGTTTCTGCTCATCGCATCGCTCGCATTCGTCGCGTTGGCAGCGTCGCTGGCGGCGCGCGCTGTGGCGCAGACGGCGCCTGCTGCGACGACCTCAGATCAGGCGGCGCCGTCAACGCCGATCGCCGTCAAGTACGCGCCGCCATCGCAATCGGCCGTGCTCGGCACCACGTTTGTCGATTGGGACGCGCTCACGGTGCGCACCACCGCGAATGGCGAACAGCGCGCGGTGTTTGATAATCCCACGCCGACGCTCGAAAAACTCGAGGTTCACATTTCCACGCTAAATCCCGGCAAGATGTCGCATCCGCCGCACCAGCATCCTTGGGAAGAAATTCTCCTGGTCAAGGACGGCGAGATGGACGCCTCGATCAACGGCGTCACACATCACGCCGGCCCCGGCGCGCTGATTTTTTTCGCTTCGCACGACGTGCACAACGCGCAAAACAACGGCACCGCACCCGCCACCTACTACGTGATCAATTTCGTCACCGACCTGGTGCACACCGTTGCCGATAAACCGGCCGCCGAACAAGCCGTCGCGGGAATGCTGCCTTCCTCGGTGCTTGACTGCAACAGCATGCCCGCCGTCGCGACAGCGACCGGTTCGCGCGCGAGCTGCGTCGATTCCCCGACGCTCACCTTCGCGCGCCTTGAGAGCCACATCACCACGCTCAACGTCGGCGCAAGCACCATGCCCGACATCGTCGATCCGGGCGATGAACTCTTCATCGTGAAATCCGGCGCGATCGAAGCGCGCATCAACGGCGTCGCCGCGCGCATCTCCGCCGGCTCGTTCTTCTATTGCGCGCCGAATGATAAGCGCACGTTCCGAAATATCGGCGCGACGCCCGCGGTCTACCAGGTCATAAAAGTGATGTCGGATAAATCGCCCAAGTGACAACGACCGGCGCTGGGTCGCGCGCCGTTTCCTCGCTGTCATCCCGAGGAGTCCGCCGCGGCGGACGACGAGGGATCTGCTGTTCGGTTGCGCCGAATGCGATTGGGATGCGGAGTGGTGAGTGGCGAGTCAGCAGCCTAGCAAAATGTGCGCCCGTCTTGTGCAGCAAGAACCGTCAGGAAGCTTTTTGAGGCGCCGCGGATCCCGCGGGCGCCGTGCCGGCCTTCAGCAGATCGAGAGCCTTGCTGAACACCGCATCGTCCTTCGCCGGCAGTTGACCCGCCGCGAGCGGCGCGGGAGTCTCCACGTTTTCGTCGCTTTGGTCCGTCGGCGGAGCAACTTCAACCGTCGCGGGCACGCCGTCCTCGATGATCGCCTTGCCGTCCGGCGCGTAGTAGTACGCCACGGTCAGGATCAGCCCCGCGCCATCGTCCAGCGGAATTTCTTTCTGCTCGGAGGCCGAACCGAAAGTCCGCTCGCCGACCAGATCGCCGCGCTTATTTTCCCCAATCGCGGCGGCGAGCACTTCGGCCGCGCCCGACGTGCTGTCCGAAATCAGCACTTCGACCGGCCCGTGCCACACGACTTTATCCGGCGCCGCGTCGAAAACTTGCTTCTCGACGGTCTGTCCGCCGAGCGAGCCGATCTCTCCGCTCGAAAGAAACAGTTGCGCCGCCGCCACGCCTTCGGAATCGGGGCCGGTCGAGCAATCGCGCAGATCGAGCACGAGTTTCTGCGCGCCCTGATGCTGCAGCTGCACGAGTTTCGCCGAAAGCTCCGCGGCCGTGCCCGCGTCGAGCGTCGGCAGACGCACGTAGGCTGTGTCGTCGGAGACTTTGTCGGCCGTCAGGTGCGGCACGTCGGTCACTGCGCGTGTCACTTCGATTTGCTGCGGCTCGGTCGCGCCACGCCGCACCACGTCCACTTTCACGGTCGTGCCCGGCGCGCCATCGAGCAGCAAGTAAGCTTGCGGCACCGACATATCGCGCGTCGCAAAGCCGCCGACTTCCTCAAGAATATCGCCGCTGCGCAACCCGGCCTTCTCGCCCGGCCCGCCCGGCAATTCAGAAACCACGATGATGTAGCCGTAGCGCTTGGAAAGCGTCAGCCCGGTCGAAGCGTGCGTGCCGCCCTTGGTGCGGTCGCGATAATCGGAATATTCCCGCGGACTCAGGTATGCCGATTGCGCGTCGAGCGACTCGAGCAAGCCGTGCAGCGAGCCCGCCGTGACCACTGGCAAATTCGGCTCGTCCACGTAATCTTCCTGAATGTGCTGCAGCACTTCGCCGTAAACCGTCAGCGAGCGATAGGTTTTGTCGTCGTCGCTTTTCCCCAGCAGATAACCCAGGCCGGCGTAGCCGAACACAATGATCGAAAGGGTGACGACGACGGACTTACCGAGGCGGCTCATGAGTTCGCTCGCTTTCTGAGGCCGGTATTATAACACGCCTGCCGATCGCTTCGGATGCCTCCGGCGCAGCTCGCCGGGCGAAGTCTCCGCGGCGCGGAAAGTCGCTGGGGTTTGCCGATGAAGCCGCCGGCGGGGTCGCCGGAGAAGTCGCCGTCCTCTAAAGCAACGCGCTCCGTGCAGATTGGCCAAGCGGATTTTCCGCCGGCGATACCCGCGTTAGGTACGTTTGTGAGATGCGGTCCTGCCAGCACAGGTGGTCTTCGTCCCACAGTGCCCACAGGTAACCAAGCATGAAGGTTCCCGCCGAAATCATGTAGCCGAAACTCCGCCACAGCATTTGCCGCGGCGTGGGCATGTCGCCGTCGAAGGACACCACGCGCAGCCCGCGCATCATCATCCCCGGCGTCGAGCCGCCGAACACCGTGAAGAGCATGAAGTATTGCGCGTAAAAAAGTCCTAGCGTCGCGACGGCGATCGCCGCGTCCATACGTGTCAGCGTGAATCGCCCGCCCAGCGCGCAGAACAGCGCCAGAATTCCCCCGAATGTAAACAACAGCACCACTGCGTCGAGCACTGCCGCGATGCGCCGATCCGCCAGCGAAGCCACGGGGCGCAGCATTTGCGCGCCGCTCGATTCCAGAGCGCCGATCCGCGCCGCGCTCTGCCGCGCAGCGCCGTCCCAATCCAGATTCGGCTGCTCAATGGAAATCTCTACGCGCGTGTTGCCGTTGCTCGCGCTCGCGTTGCGCTCCGCGCGGGCACGCGCTCCCGGCGATTGCACCGCCGGCGACGGCGGCAGCCAATCCACCGGCCCATCGCCGGCCCCGCGGTCCGCATCAATCTCTCGTTCCGCCTCCGCCGTGCGCGCGGAAGCAAATGGCAGCGCCGTCTGCCCTTCCGGTTGCCGCAAAGTGCGGCGACGAACTCTGTAAGCTGCAAGCCGTGAGTGAACTTCCCGCTGCCAATCGTGCTCGATGGCCAGATTGCCGTCGGTCGGCGCCACTTCGACCGCGGTTCGCCGCGCCGGCGCAGACACGGACGCAGGCGCGGATGCGCGCACGGATCGCTCGGATGCCGGGCTCAGGCCAAAATCGCAGAAGCAGCAGGTCGCCGCCTGCTGTTCATTGAGGGCGCCACATTGCGGACAGGTTCTTATCAATCGTCGTTTTGCGCTGCGGGCGCTCTACGAGACTCGTGCATTTTAGCAGCGATCCTCGCGCCGCCCAGCGCCGATGCGCGCCGTGTCGCCAATCGAACAACCCTCCGCGATCTGAACATCCCACCCCCAATCGCGGGCATCTTCTCGGGCAACGCGGAATACTTGCGGAGCGCAGCGGCTCCGTTGTCAGCCCCATGGGGGAATGCTAGGCTAACCAACTGCTTTGCGCGGCGCACATGCCATGAGCGGCACCACGAAATTTTTCAAGCACGCGGCGGCGTTGGCTCTGCTCGTTTTCTGCGCCGCGGTCGCGCGCGCTGAGGCGTCGCAGGTCCGCGTGGTCACCGGCGACCAGGTCGTGCAGCTCCAGGCCGACCAGCAGCGCCGATCCGGCAATGTTTTCATCGCCGATGGTCACGTGGAGATCGATTACGGCGACGTGGTTCTGCACGCCGATCACGCCGAGTACAACTCCGACACCTACGTGGTCACCGCCACTGGCCACGTGGTCCTCGACCAGGAAACTCAACACGTCGAATCCGATCGCGGCACCTACAACCTGAAAACCGCCGTCGGCCATTTTGAAAACGTCCACGGCTCGGTGCACATTGAGCGCCGCCCGAGTAACAACATTCTGATCACGCCGAATCCGCTGGTGTTTCAAGCCGACACTGTCGATCGCCTTGACGAGCGCACCTACGTGCTCCACCGCGCCTGGATCACCGTGTGCGCGCCCGATCGCCCGGTCTGGAAATTTTTTGCCGCGCAAGCCACGCTTCACGTGGATGATAAAGTCGTCCTGGTCAACGCCAATTTCCGATTGTTTCGCGTGCCGCTGATTTATTTGCCCTACGCCACCGCGCCCGCCGGAGTGAAAAATCGCCAGTCCGGTTTCCTGATTCCCACCGTCGGCAACAGTTCCATCAAAGGCTTCGAGTTCGGCGACGCCTATTACTGGGCGCCCAACGATTGGTCGGATCTCACCGCCGCCGCCGAACTTCTCAGCCTGCGCGGCTGGCAGCAGAACGTCGAATTCCGCGCGCGCCCCGCCGGCGACGTTTCGCTCACCGCCACGTATTTCGGCGTCGTCGATCGCGAAGGCCAGGGCGGCCACAAACTCAGCATCTCCTTTAACGCGCAGCTCGCGCACGGCTGGCACGTGGTCACCGATATCAACACCCTGAGTTCGCTCACGTTTCAACTCGTTTTCGCGCCCACCTTCGGCGAGGCCGTCGTTTCCGAAGTCCCCACCAGCGTCTTCGTCACCAATAATTCCGGCGGCTTCAGCTTCAACGTCGCCGCCAACGACTACAAGGATTTTCTCAGCGTGCCCAGCACCAACTATCCTCTTGAGCCGCAGACCTCCATCGATCTGCGCAGCGCGCCCGAAGCCCGCTTTTCCTCGGTCGATCGCGCGCCCTGGCGGAACTGGCCGATTTATTTCGGCTTTGACGCTTTCGGCGGCGCGGCCGGCCGCAGCGATTCCTGCACGCCCACTTCGACGGGCCCCGGGGGCTGCGTAACCTTCCCGAATTTTTCGTCGCCGGCCATGGTCCAGCGCGATATGTTCTCTCCGCGCGTCACCGTGCCGCTGCGCTGGGGTCCGTGGCTCGGCCTCACCACCAGCTACGCCGTGCGCCTGATGCGCTACGGCTCCCAGCAGACGGACGACGTTCTCCTCGGCCGCTCACTCCTCGAGACCACCGGCGAACTCGCCGTGAATCTCCGTCCGCCCTCGTTCGAGCGCGTTTTCTCCACCGGCAACACCAAATGGAAGCACACCATTGAGCCCGACGTCACCTATCGCTATGTCAATGGCGTCGACGATTTCCAGAACATCATCCGCTTCGATGAAGAAGACACCATCACGGACACAAGCGAAGTGGATTATTCCCTCACGCAGCGGCTCTATCGCAAAGTTGGCAACGCCCAAGCCGAAGATTTCATCACCTGGCGCCTCGAGGAAAAATATTATTTCGATCCCACTTTCGGCGGAGCGCTGGTTCCCGGCGCGCGCAATGTTTTTGCCGCGCTCGATTCGGTCACGCCGTTTGCCTTCGCCGATACGCCGCGCCGCTATTCCCCCGTCGTCAGTGATATCGTGGTCTCTCCCGGCGGCCCCTTCGACGCCGAGCTGCGCACCGATTACGATCCGCAGCAGGGCCGCTTCACCACCACCGGCCTCACCGTGAAGGCTCACCCCTACAAGCTGCTCACCGCCACGCTCGCCGAATTCGCCATCCACAACGATCCCATCGCCTGCCTCGAAGACAACACGTCGTCCGGAGGTTCCGGCGATCCCGCGGAAACCTCCACGACGTGCTCTTTTCTCCAGCCTGCGGAAAATCAGTTGCGCATGCTCGTCGGCTATGGCGATTTAAATCGCCGCGGTTGGAACGCCTCCGTCGGCTATAGCTACGATTTCCGTTTGAATGAAGTGCAGGACGAGCTCGTGCAGCTCAGCTACAACGGTTCCTGCTGCGGCCTCTCCGTCGAGTACGCCCGCCTCGCTCTCGGCTCCCTGCGCACTGAAAATCAGTTCCGCGTGGCCCTGGTAATCGCCAACATCGGCACCTTCGGCAACCTCCGCCGCCAGGACAAAATCTACTAGCCCCGCGCGTTGGTCGATGCCTTTGGAGGGGCGGATATTGTCTCCGCCTTGGCCGTGCGAATTTGTAGCGGAGGCCTTCAGGCCTCCATCTTTGCGCTCTCGGATCGCAATCGCCGCTAACGCCCCCTCATTTCTCGCGACACGCCACTCGTCTCTCGCCACTTTCCTAATGCCGTCATTCTGAGCGAAGTCCCGACGCCCGGCCTTTCTGTCCGCGCCGCGCGGACAGGTCGGGACGCAGTCGAAGAATCCCTCTTCGTCTTCGCACCCCGCCGCAATCCCCGTTAACCCTCCGCCCGCCTTGACCGTGCGAATTCGTGGCGCAGGTCTTTTGTGGAAACTGTTTCGAATACTTATTTATTACTTGACACTATAATTTAATTCTGCTATCCTTCCGCATGTTCGCCCGCAATCCATTCGAATGGTTGCCCTCCCTGACTTTTCCCGGCCTCGCCCCAGCATTTGCGCGCATCCGTTTGCACCCGAAACCGCTTTCCTCGCCCCGACAAATCCTTGATTTTCAAAAACATCCGCACTCTTATGTCAAAAAGCGCCCCTCTAAAGCACCTATTTTCAGTCAATTGCAAAAGAGTGCGCATCTCATTGAAACTATTAATTATCAAGTGCCCTGTTTTCACATTCATCCGCACTCTTTCCCTGCAAACCCTTTGATTACATCATTTTACACTTTTGGTACCGGGGGTGGATGGAGGGGTAACTCGAAGGTTAACGGCCAGACCGCCCTCCAGCGACCATCGCGAGCCCAATTAAGGCCGATGTCGCCAGGATGCGGGCGGCACATATCGCACGTCCGCGGCGCGACGCAACTTTCGCGCCGCCTGTGCGCGCCCGCCCTCTTGTGCGAGAATGACTTGTTTTGGCGCGCTGGCTGTGGCGAGTGGTTCGCCGCGGAGAATTTTCGGGGAGCACGTTCTCACCATGCGAGTCTCGATTTTTGCGGCGCTGATCGCGGGACTGATTTCGTTCCTCTCGCCCTGCGTCCTGCCGCTTGTGCCGGGGTACATCTCGATGCTCTCGGGCATCGGCGTCGAGCAATTGCAACGCGGCGAAAAACCGCGCGGCAGTTTGCTCGCGTCGGCTGTGGCCTTCGTCGCCGGGTTTTCGCTGGTGTTCATCGGCTTCGGAGCCTCGGCCAGCGCGGTGGGCCAATTTCTGGTGCGCAACAAAGACGTTCTGGGTCCGGTGGCCGGCGTGCTGATTCTGATGTTCGGTCTGCACCTGATCGGCTGGTTGGGCAAGATCGATATCGGCGCGGGCCTGGCCATCGGCGGCACGCTTCTGGTGTGCGGCGCATTCCTGTACGGCCGGCACGGCACGGCAACGATTGGTCCCGGCGGCGTGATCGGCGGAATTCCGTTCGCCGCGCTCTCCATCATCTTTCTACTCGGTCCGCGGCTCGCCATTTGGCTCAATCGCGATGTGCATTTCCGCCAGCTTGGTTCGAGCGGCGAGCAATCCTCTTCAGCCGGACCGTTCGCCGGAGTCGCGAGCGGATTCCTGCTGGGCTTTGCCTTCGCGTTCGGCTGGACGCCGTGCATCGGTCCGATTTTGGCGAGCGTTCTGGCGATGGCCGCCGCCAGCCAAACGGTTGGCCGCGGAATTTTCCTTCTGGCCGTTTATTCCGCGGGCCTCGCGATTCCGTTTCTGGTTACGGCGCTGGCGCTCAACAGTTTTCTGCGTTTCTACCAGCGCTTTCGCCGCTATCTGCACGCCGTCGAAGTCTCGAGCGGCGCGCTGCTGCTCCTCGTGGGCGGCCTGATTTTCTTCGATCGCTTGACCTGGCTATCGGGTAAACTGAGCTTTCTGAATCGATTTGTGCGCTAAGGACGCGCCCGCTATGCGAAAAACAATCGTGGTACTCGTGATCGTCGTCGCGCTCGTCACCCTGACAGCCTGGGCGAACCGCAAATGGCCCGCGGACGACGCGCAGGCGGCCCAGCAGCAAATCGCGCCCGCCGATTCCGCGCCGATCGGTTCCGATGACGCCGCGCTGCAAACCTTGCAGCTCGTCGACGTCAATGGAAAGCCGGTGACGCTCTCCGATTATCGCGGCAAGGTGGTTCTGGTCGATTTCTGGGCCACCTGGTGCGAGCCATGCAAAATCGAAACTCCCTGGCTGATCGACTTCCAGCAGAAATACGGTTCGCGCGGCTTCGTGATACTCGGCGTGGCTATGGATGAAGAAGGCGCGAAAATTGTCGCGCCCTATGTCGCCAGCACGCAGTTCGACGTCAACGGCCAGAAAGAAACCATGAATTACCGCATCCTGCTCGGCACCGACGATATCGCCGATAAATTCGGCGGCGTCGAAGGCTACCCGACCGGCATGCTGTTTACGCGTGACGGCCGGAAAGTCAAAACGCTGATCGGTCTCGAAGATTACGACGAGATGGATAAGGACATTCAGAGCCTGCTGTAGTTGGGACTTGCTGTAGTTTGTTCGGGTCTGGCGCGCGCTCGGCAGATTGATTTGGGTCGGCCTGACGATCGTCGAATTTGTTTCGCCATGCAGCGCTAAAGAATTTCGGCCGCGAGCGACGCCACGCGCTCCGCAATCGCCAGCGCGGACGTGAGGCCCGGCGATTCGATGCCGATCAGTTGAATCATGCGCGGCACTTCCTGGTCCGGCGCGATCACGAAGTCGGCCATGCCGGGATCGCCCGGCGGCAAAAGCTTGGCGCGAATTCCCGAGTGCGCCAGGCGCAGATCGTTCACCGTGATTTCCGGCAGCAACGGTTTCGCGGCGCGGGCGAATTCTTCCACGGGATGCCGATTGCGCTCGTAATCGTTTTTGTCGTCGATGTAATCCGCCGTCGGCCCGACCCACAGCGCGCCCGAGGTCGTCTTGGTGAGATGCATGCCGAGCGTGACGCCGGCCTGATGCGGCACCGGATACACCAGCGCGCGCACCAGATCGGCTTTTTCGCGCACCACTTCGCAGTATTCGCCGCGCACCGGATAAATTCGGTAGCGGTGATTGCCGATGAGCGCGGCGACTTCGTCGGCGAACAATCCGGCGCAGTTGATGACGCAAAGCGCTTCGACGGTTTCTTCCGTGAGGTCGGGCGCTTCGCCGATCGCGATGTGCGCGCGAATCGCATCGGAGCCGGGCTCAAGCGCGGTGACCCGCGCGCGGGTCAGCAGGCTCGCGCCCCGCTCGGTGGCCTGGCGCGCGTACGCTTTGAGCAATTCTTCCGCGTTGAGGATGCCGGTCGAAGGCACTTCCAGCGCCGCGACGGCTTCGATGTTCGGTTCGATCGCGCGAATTCGCGCGCGATCGATCAGGCGCAGCCCTTCGACGCCGTTCGTGCGGCCGGTTTCGCCGAGCGCTTCAAGCGCCGGCATTTCGTGTTCACTCGAGGCCACCACGAGTTTGCCGCAGGCAACATGCGGCACGCCGTGCGCCACGCAAAATTCGTGCGAGAGGCGATTGCCGCGAACGCAAAGGCTGGCCTTGAGCGAGCCCGGCGTGTAGTAAATGCCGGAATGGATCACGCCGCTGTTTCGCGTGCTCGCTCCGGCGCCGAGTCGCGGCGCGCTTTCGACAAGGAACACGTCGCTCCACCGAGCCGCGAGTTCTCGCGCCACGGCGCAGCCCACCACGCCGCCCCCGATGACGAGTGCGTTGACTTGATCCATGAAAAGTTCCGCGCTCAGCCCGGACCGAGCGGCAGAAAATATTGCGTGCCCTTGACTGGCTCCTGCAAGCGGCGCAGAAGCTGCTGCAAATCCTCGTTGCGATCAACGAAATCGATCTCGGAGGTATTCACGACGAGCAAATCGGAAGCGGAATAGCGGAAGAAGAAATGCTCGTACGCGCGCACCACTTCTTCGATGTAGGAGCGCGAGATGCGTCCCTCCGACGGGGCGCGCTTTCGCGCGATGCGTTTCTGCAGGACTTCGGGCGTGGCCTGGAGATAAATCACCAGATCCGGCGCGCGCAATCCGGCGGTCACCATTGAGTAGTAGCGTTCGTAGAGTTGCAGATCGACGTTGTCGAGATTGATGTAAGCGAAAATTTTGTCCTTCTCGAGCAGATAGTCCGCGACTACGGGGCCCGCGGGCGCATCGACCAGCGCGTCGCGCAGGCGCCGCTGCCGCTCCATCAAGAAATACATTTGCGCGCTAAACGCAGCGCCACCTTTTTCGCGGTAGAAATCGGCGAGGAAGGGATTGTCTTCGCAATCGAGAATGCGCCGCGCGTGCATGCGATCGGCCAGAATCTGCGCCAGCGTAGACTTGCCCACGCGCAGCGGTCCTTCCACCGCGATGAAACGCGGCGCTTCAAACGCAGGCGGCTTCGCGGGCGTGGGCAGCTTTGGAAATCTCTGCAGTTTCGGCGGCGCGGGCTTCCGGGGACGCGGCATGTCCGGCGATTATAGCCCGAACGCCGCTCGCGCCGAATATCGACAAATCGAGCGGAGCAAATCGAGACGAGACGGACCGCTCCGCGCGATCAACTCCCCGAGGCGCACCATTTTTTCCACGCCTCGCGATAGAACGTCTCGACGTTGCGCGCGAATCGCTGGGCGTCCATCAGAGGCGAAGCGCGCATGCGATCGCGCAGCGTGCGCCGATAGTTCTTCAAGCGCTCGTAATCGCCGGCCAACTCGGTGGCAATTGCGATGAACTGCTCCGGCGTCTTCGCGATCAGCTCGGGCACGCCGATTGTCGAAAGCAGACCGAGGCCGGCTCTACCCGCCGGAGTTTTGCCGACGAGGGTGACTACGGGAACGCCCATCCAAATCGCATCGCACGTTGTGGTGATGCCGTTATAGGGCAAAGGATCGAGGCAAATGTCGATGCGATCGTAGAGGCGCAAATAGTCGCGACGGGAGCAGCGCTCGAGAAATTCCAGGCGCGACGGATCGATCGCCCATTCTCCAAACCAATTTGCGATTTGCTCGCGCTGTGCGGCGTCGAAGGTTTGCAGAATCAATCGGGAGCCGGGCGTGGCTCGCAGAACTTCGCCCCATAAATGCAAGAGCGGGCGATTCAGTTTGCAGGGATTGTTGAGCGAGCCGAAATGAATCGGCCCGCTCTGTTCAATGGGGCGCGGCGGAATTTCCGCGAGCGGATCGTAGGCGACCCAGCAATCGGGAAGTCGAATGGATTTCTCGGCGTAGTGGCGATCGGTTTCGCCGAGCGGGTCCATCCACGCGTCGGTGAAACGATAATCGATCGCGTGAAGGCCCGTGCCGCCGGGATACGCGAGCCATGTGACTTGAATTGGAGCTGGCTTGCGCGCGAATGTCAGCAAGCGATTGTCGGCCATGTGCATCGTGACGTCGATCAGGATGTCGATGCCGTCGGCGCGGATATTCTCCGCCAGTTGTTCATCCGAGAGCGCGAGCACATCGTGCCAAACGTCGGCGGCGTTGCGAAATTCCGTGGTGATGGCATCGGGCCGGCGCACGGATGAATAGCAATGGATCTCGAATCGCTCGCGGTCGTGATTGCGCAGCAGGGGCAGCACGAAATAGCTTTCGGCGTGCGCGCGAAAGTCAGGCGAGACGTAACCGACGCGCAGTTTGCGGTCCGGCGAGCGCTCGTTCGCGTGGGCCTCGATAAATTCGGCTAGCGGCTCTGCGTGCACTTCGTTCCATTTGCGCAACGCGGCTGAGAGCGCGCCGGAATCGTAGTCTGGATGAAAATGCATCGCGTAAACGAGATTGCTACCGATCAGCGCGTGATCGGGTTTGCATTCGACGGCCTTCGCATAACACGCAATCGCTTCGGTAAGCTTGCCGCGATCTTTGAACAGATTCCCGAGATTGCTGTGAGCTTTGGCGAACGTGGGGCGCAGCGCGAGCGCCTTCGTGTACGCTGCGATGGCATCGTCGTGGCGACCGATTTCGCACAACACGTTGCCGAGATTATTGAAGGCTTCGGGATAATCGGCGCGCAGGTCGATGGCGCGGCGATATGCGGCGATGGCTTCGGTGGCGTATCCGGGGCCGCGGGCGTGGTACAAAGCGGTGCCGAGAGAGTTGTAAGCTTCGGGGAAAACTTCCTGCAACGCGATGGCCGTGCGAAACGCGGCGATCGCGTCGTTCGAGCGTCCGGCACGCAGGTGCTCGAGGCCCAATTCAAGCGCTTGCTGTGCGGAAGTTGTTGCGGTCACCGATCGGATTCCTGCACGAAGCGCGCGGCTTCGCGAAATTGTTGCGGCGGACGGGAGTCGCACGAACTCTCCGCTGCCTTAATTTCCCGGCAGCGGGAGAAGAGAGGAAGTATGTCAAGTTGCTTCACGCCCTCCGCGAGATAAATGCTCACCGGGGTATTTTGGCAGAGAAATCCTCATGTTTGCGATGAATCGGGACACGGAACGACCGGGAAGGCCAAATGCGTGTTGCGAGTGCTTCGAGTTGCTACGGTTTATGGCGCTTGAAGAATTCGACTTGGCGAAGGCGCTTTTTTGCTTCTTCGCGCGTCTTGTATGGACCGCCGAGATTTTTTCCTTTGCTCGACAACACCTGGTAACCTTTCTTAACTTTTTTGATCATGATCGACTTTCTCCCCGGATTTCGATAGCCTCACCAACCGTGTGGCGGTTAAATATTCCGACGGCGCGCGCTTGCTGTTCCCAGGCTGACATATGAGGTCCTCAATCGCCTGGAAAGTATCACAACGGAAATTCATTCTCTACGCCGCAAAAGTCGATTCCCATCGTCGTCAAAATAGCATCTCATGCGCTAGGATGTGCGATCCGATTTAGGGGTCGCTCTCCGAGGATTCTATGAAACTTAGCGAATATCGAAAGAAGCGCCGCTTCAGCGTCACGCCGGAACCTTCGGGCGCCGGAAATGTCGGGACAAAAGGAAAGGCGACGCTCGCCTACGTCGTGCAGAAGCACATGGCTACGCAGTTGCATTACGATTTCCGTTTGGAATGGCGCGGGGTACTGCTCTCCTGGGCCGTGCCGAAGGGGCCATCGCTCGATCCGGCGGTGAAGCGCCTGGCGATGCAGACGGAAGATCACCCGATCGACTACGCAAACTTCGAGGGGGTGATTCCCGCAGGTGAATACGGAGGCGGAACGGTGATGCTGTGGGATCGCGGAACCTGGGAACCGGAGAGCGACGATGTGGATGCCGCGTTGAAAAAGGGAGACCTGAAGTTCACGCTGCACGGAAAAAAATTGCGAGGTTCGTGGGTCCTGGTTCGCACACGCGGATTTGGAAGTAAGCCCTCTCGGTCTGCGTGGCTGCTGATCAAGCATCGTGATCGGTATGCGAGCACTAAGGACGTCACTGCGGAAATGCCCCGCTCTGTTTCGAGCGGACGACTTCTCGCGGAGATCGCGCGAGCCGATGGAGACGATGTCGAAAAGGCCGCGAAGGGCGATCCGGCGGGCAACGGGCGGCGCAAATCTCGCCCAAAAGGGTAACGACGGCCTGCGAAAGAAGGGGCTGCATGGCGACAAACAGGACTCCAATCCGCGTGCAGCCCATGCTGGCCACGCTCGTTTCCGAGCCATTCGACAAGCCTGGATGGGTCTATGAGGAGAAATACGACGGCATAAGGATCATTGCGTACAAAGAGCGGGATCAGGTGCGGTTGTTATCGAGGAATGGGAAAGACCGCACGGGGAGTTTTCCTCGAATCGCAGCGGCCATCAAGAATCTCAAGCCCATCAGACTTATCCTTGACGGCGAGGTTGTGGTATTCGACAAGAAAAAGATTTCGCGATTCCAGTTGCTCCAACAGGGCAAAGGCGAACCGGTTTACGCCGTATTTGACTGCCTTTTTGAAAATGGCAAGGATTTGCGGGGTGAGCCACTGTCTGAACGGCGCGCTGCGATGGAAAGTGCGATCGGCTCGAGCAAAACGCTGTTGCCATCTCATCAGCTTTCGACGAATGGCCTCAAAGCATTCCGCATTGCTCAGCGCCGGGGATATGAGGGACTGGTAGCAAAGGATTTTTCTTCTCCGTACGAGGAAACACGATCGCGCGACTGGCTGAAGGTAAAAGTTCATCAGGAAGATGAATTCGTGATCGCGGGTTACACCAAGCCCGAGGGCGAACGCGAGCATTTTGGCGCTCTGCTGCTGGGAGCTTATGACAAAGGGAAGCTGCGTTACGTGGGCAAAGTGGGAACGGGATTCGATCGGAAGACGCTTGCTGCGCTCTATAAAAAATTCCAACCGTTCGTGACATCAAAATCCGCGCTTGTTGATCCTCCCAGGGAAAAAGACGCGGTATTTGTTTCGGCGCGATTCATCGCACAAATTTCGTTCCAGGAATGGACAGCGGACAACAAACTGCGCCAGCCGGTTTTCCTGGGCTTGCGCGACGACAAGCTCGCTCAAGAAGTGCGTTTGCCAGAGGTGCGCGCGTGAAGGCGAACCGGAGTACGAAGGCGGAACGACCTGCGTCCACTAAATTGCCGATCGCCGTGTCGAATCCCGACAAAGTTTTTTGGCCTGCTGAGGGTTATACGAAGCTCGATTTGGTTGAATACTACGACGCGATCTTTCTAAAGCTCTCGCCGTACGTGAAGGATCGCATTCTGACGCTCGAACGCTGCCCCGACGGGATGCGAGGCGAGTGTTTTTATCAAAAGCAGATACCAAAAGGCATGCCTGCCGGGACGCCGACCAAACGGATCGTGCACGCAACGACGGCGCGCAAGTTCACTGACTACGTGGTGGGCGGTTCGTTGATTACGCAACTCACGCTGGCTAACCTGGGCTGCATCGCCGTGCACGTAATGGCCAGCCGCGCGAGCGCGCCGCGAAAGCCGGACTGGGTGTGCTTGGACATCGACCCCGGATCTGGAAAGTTCTCGGAGGCCGCTCGCGCAGGGTTGCACGTGAAAGAGGGCTTGGACATTTTGAAATTGACGTGCTACGCGAAGACTTCGGGTAGCCGCGGCATGCATGTGCTGGTTCCGATACGACGCGGACCGGATGCGGACGAGGTGCTCAGATTCGCGGAATCGTTTGTGGCGCGCGTGGCGGCTGCGCATCCGAGTGAATTGACTGTGGAGCATTCGGTCGAAGCGCGGCGCGGGCGCGTCTACTTGGATCCGTTTCGGAATGGTTTTGGACAAACCGTTGTGGCGCCATACTCGGTGCGCAGGCGCGAGAAGGCTCCGGTTTCAACTCCGCTCGAATGGTCGGACGTGAAATCTACACTGCTCCCCACGGCATTCAATATTGGAAACTTCACAGAGCGGACTCGGCGCGCCGATCCGTGGAGCGATTTCTTTCGGAATCGCCAGTCGCTGACCGCGGCGACCAAATCGCTTAGCAAACTGTGAGTGCTGGCGCGGATACCTGGGATCGGTTCGCCATCGCCGATCAGAATAAGTGATCGGCGCCAAATTTGGCTTTTCGCGCGAAATTCGAGAGAGAGAAAACGCAGAACCGGATGGCGGAGGGGGAGGGATTCGAACCCTCGAGGCCCTTTCGAGCCTGGCGGTTTTCAAGACCGCTGCCTTCAACCGCTCGGCCACCCCTCCGCGAGGTAGTGTACAGGCCGGGCGCGCGGGGCCGCAATCGCGCGGCGTCGCGCGAATGCTCGGTGCGCACGGCAACGCGGGCGCGACGCCGGCGCGGATTGATACGAGGTTTCTGACGCTGGGTTTTTAGTTCGGTTGGGTCGGCACGGAATCGGGCTTCGCGGGCCAATCCTGGGGAACGAAATCCACGCCCCAGAAATGGGGCGACGGTGAGAGAAATTCAACGCCGACGCGCTGGCCCTTGTCCACGGAATCGCCGAGATAAACGACGCGGCACTCCTGCTCCTCTTGCGTGAACGGGTTGGTGAGCACCACGAGGGCATCCATGGCGATTTCCTGATCGAGATAAACCAGGCCGCCATGCGCGTTGATGACGATGGTTTCACAAGCGGTGCGAAAACGCCGCCCGGTGAGGTTTTTCCCGGAGGCCACCACGCGCACGCGCATGAAGATCCGCGTGCTGCGCCGGTCAGCCGAAGTGGAGGTTGCGCTCATGCAACTCCATGCTGCGGCAGGCTTCTCTGGGCGTCAACAACGCAACCCCCGCGGAGTTCCTGCTAGAAACCTGTCCCCGGGAACAGCGCGGCGCGCCGATTCCGCCACGCAGGAAAGGCGGCGCGAGGTGTGCGCCACCGATGTTTATTCTTTTTCGTACGCTCGGTTCAAGGTGTCGATATCGATCTTCACCATTTTAAGCACGGCTTTCATGACTCGTTGCGATCTTGCGGGATCTTTGTCTTGAAGCAGCTTGGGCAAGATTGTGGGAACCACTTGCCATGACAGGCCATATTTGTCCGTCAGCCAGCCGCACTGCACTTCCTTGCCGCCGGCGGAAAGCTTGTTCCAGAAATAGTCCAATTCGTCTTGGGTCTCGCAGCTCACGACGAACGATATGGCCGGCGAGAAAGTGAAGTGTGGACCGCCGTTGAGGGCGATAAAATCCTGTCCATCGAGCTCGAACGCCACGGTCATCACCGCGCCTTTGGGCCCTGGCCCCGTTTCTCCATATCGAGTGACAGCCTTAACCTTCGAGTTCTTGAAGATAGAGACATAAAGGGCCACGGCTTCCTCGGCATTGCCGTCGAACCACAGAAACGGTGTGATTTTTTGCATGGCTCTCTCCCTTCCGATGATTTGGACAATCGATCCCTTCGCGCAATGCCGCCCGTGCTCGGGGCCGCATTACCTTCGGGCGTGCCGCAACTCCTTGGCGCTGCGTGGAATGAAGAGGAACTCGAGATACCGGTGCAGGTGATCCAAGCAGTCGGCAGCGACGCTTGGTCCGTTCTTGGCTTTGGCGAGAATGAACGCGCCCTGAATGACTGCTTGCGTGTAGAGAGCAAGGCTTTGGGCGCTCCATTGCGCATCGATGCGGTAGTCGCGCATGGCTTCGGCGATATCCGCTTCTACCATTGCGGCGTGCTCGTTGAGGCAGCTGTTGCAGGCTTCGCGGATGGCGGGATGGGTCTCGAAGGTTTCCTGCACCATGGTGCCGAGCAGGCAGGTGAATTCAGGCAATTCACCCTGCAGGATCGCCTTGCGAAACTCGACGTAGGCCAAGAGCCGATCTACGGGGTCGGCCAAGGCGCGGTAGGGCGCCGTGGAGAACAAGGAGTCTGCCATCGAGGCAAAGTATCCGGCTGCCGAGAGAGCTAGCTCTTCCTTGCTGGCGAAGTAATGGAAGAACGCGCCTTTGGTGACGCCGGCACGCTGGCAGATATCGTCAACGGTGGTGGCGGAATAGCCTTTGGTGCGAATCACGGTCAGTGCGGAGTCGAGGATTCTAACTTTGGCATCGCTGTGGGGCTTGGCGTGGAGAGCCTGCGGTGGCATAATGGACCTCCCGGTTGGTACATACCAACTAGCCGGTATGTTGTCAAGAGCTTTCCCTGTGTGTAGATCGATTCCGCGAACAGCGGTTTCGCCGCGATGCCCGATGGGCGGTAGGTCTCCTAGGATCGCAACGCTCGATCCAGTGCGCTCCGTTGAGAGAGCGCCGGCCATCCCGCCTTCGTGATAGCGGGCAAAGTGTAGCGCGGGATTCGTGGTATAAATCGGGGCGATTTATTTTGGAGCACGAATGAGCCTCTTTGACTACATCGAAAGCAAGCGCCAAGAGCATTTGAACGACCTGTACGAATTGCTGCGCATCCCGAGCGTTAGCGCCCAGAGCCAGCACAAGCCGGACATTGAGCGGGCGGCGCAGTGGGTTGCGGAGCGTCTTCGGCGCGTGGGCCTGGATTCGGTGGAGATTCTGGCGACGAAGATGCATCCGCTGGTTTACGGCGAATCTTTGCACGCTCCGGGCAAGCCCACGGTTTTGCTCTACGGCCACTACGACGTGCAGCCTGCGGATCCGCTGAATTTGTGGACCTCGCCGCCATTTGAGCCGACGGTGCGCGACGGCAATTTGTTCGGCCGCGGCACGGCCGACGATAAGGGGCAAGTGCACATTCACATCCGCGCGCTCGATGCGCTGCGCCAGGTGACGGGGAAGCTGCCGATCAATATCAAAGTGCTAATCGAGGGCGAAGAAGAAGTAGGCAGCGAAAATTTGTGGGACTTCGTGCAGGCGAATAAGACGCGGCTGCGCGCGGATGCGCTGATCGTTTCGGACACTTCGATGCTGGCGCGCGGCGTGCCGTCGATCACATATGGGTTGAGGGGACTCAATTATTATCAGATCGAATTGACCGGGCCGGCGCAGGATGTGCACTCCGGCGTGTTCGGCGGCGCGATTCCGAATCCGCTGCAGGTGCTGACGGAACTGTTCGCGAAATTGCACGACAAGAATTTTCGCGTGGCCATCCCCGGATTCTACGATCGGGTGGCGACGGTTTCGCGCGCTGAGCGCAAAGCGCTGAACGCTTTGCCTTGGAAAGAAAAGGAATTTCGCAAAACGGTTGGGGCGCCCGGCTTATCCGGCGAGAAAGGCTATACGATCATCGAGCGGCTGTGGTGCCGGCCGACGCTGGAATTGAACGGAATTTGGGGCGGTTACATCGGGGAAGGCGCGAAGACCGTGATCCCCTCGAAAGCCTACGCAAAATTTTCAACGCGCTTGGTGCCGCGGCAGGAACCGAAAGAGATCGCGCGGCTTGTCGAACGCCAGATTCGGCGCCTCTTGCCGAAAACCGTTCACTGCAAATTTGAAACACTGAGCATGGGCAAGCCGTGGGTGGCCGCGTACACGCACCCTTATTTTCAGGTGGCGCGGGAGGCGCTGGAGAAGGGTTTTCGGAAGCGCGCGGTGTTCATCCGCGAGGGCGGCTCGATTCCGTTTGTGACGCAGATGCACGACACGTTTAAAGTGCCTTGCATTCTGCTGGGATTCGGCCTGCCGGATGAAAACGCACATGCGCCGGACGAGCACATCGCGCTTGAAAATTATTTCGGCGGGATCAAGGCCGTGGCTTCGCTATACGAAGGCCTGGGCAACTTGAAATAATTCTTCGTCAGTTCGCGGAAAGCTGCACTAATTTTCCGCGCGCGTACTCGGCGAGAGCCGTGTTCGCGTCAGCGATGACGCCGAGCGCCTCGGCCACACGCTCGAGATCCGCAGCCGGCACCGCAAAGTACATTTCGCTTTCGCCGATTCCCGTGTACACACGATTTCCGATGCAGCCCAGGCTCGCGACGGTGCCCTTTTGGAGCGCCGCGGGAAGCGCCATGCAGGTGGGCCGTCCGAGGACGGGAAGCGAAGCGCCCGAGCCGGCGCGCGTGGCCGCCTCGTTTAGCAGCATGGCAGACGATGCGGGGCAGATGAAGAGCACGACGCTCGGCGTGACGGGCGTGCGTCCAAGCGGAGCGTAGACGATCGACGCGGGCGTTTTAGCGAGCGTGGGGATGCCACCGACTTCTTCGGGGCGGATGTATCCCAACTCAAACATCATGTTCATTACTTTCTCGGCGTCTTTCGCGCGATCCGCGGGCAGCGGGAGACTGTGCGTGTGACTGCCGATGGGGCAGTTGTAGTGATCCGCCGCGACGGTTGAGAACACGCGTCCGTCGGCGGCAAGGCGCCAGAAACTGCAGCCAGCCGGAGAGTTTCCGGTGAAAGGCTCGACGCCCGCCGGTGCTGAGTCCAGAAACGCGACGGCCACGGGCCGGCGTTTCAATTGCAGGCGTGCGGTGAAACCCTTCTCAAGCGCTTCCCAATTTGGCATGGAGCCATCCTCTCGGATTAGTTCGAGCAGGCGAACATTATAGTCACAGCGGAGCCTGCCGTCGAAGAACTAAAGATGCCGCGCAGGGAAGCAAGAAGCGATCGAGCGCGCGTCCTACAGGACGACTCTCCGCGAAGCCGCATTTTATCTGGGTTTTTTGAATGTTTTTGCTTGCCTTCGAGGAATGAGGCCGCTATAGTGCTCGCCGAACAGAGGCCCCACGTTTACCGGGCCTGCAACACACCCCCACACCAAGAAAAAAGGAGATCGAGATTCAATGGCAGCAAAACCGTTGAGCAAGTCCAAGATCGTAGGTTATCTTGCGGAGAAAACCGGCACGTCGCGCAAGTCCGTGACCACTTTTTTTGAGGAATTGTTCAAGCTGGCCGTCAAAGAATGCAAGGGCGGCGCTGGCAAATTCGTCATTCCGAATATCGGGCGCGCGGTGAAGGCGCATCGGAAGGCGCGCATGGGACGGAATCCGCAAACCGGTGAGGCTATCAAGATCAAGGCCAAGACGGTTGTCCGGCTACGCGCGGCGAAGGCGTTCAAGGACGCGGTTCTGAGCTAGTCGTACCTCGGGCACCGGCCTGGCAATTGCAGTTCGCGTTTGCGCGCCGCGCGGAGTTATCGCCGCCCGGGCGCTCAAAAGTTTCGACGGCCCTCAGGCGACCACCAGCTGCCGCCTGAGGGTTTTCTTTTCGGCCGCGCATGCGGATGTGGAGGAAACAATTGCTTCGGCCGCCGACGCCTCAAGACCCACAATTCTCGGGCCTGCAGACCGATCTCTACGAGCTGACCATGGCGGCCGGCTACCGAAAAGCCGGCTTCGACGCGCGAGCCACGTTTGAATTGTTTGTACGCGGGCTGCCGGCGCGGCGGAATTTTCTGGTGGCGGCGGGACTGGCGCAGGCGCTGACATATCTCGAGCGCATCAATTTCACGGACGATCAAATCGGGTATCTTCGCCGCCATCCGGTTTTTGCCGGGATCGACGACGACTTTTTCGATTTTCTCGCGAACTTTCGTTTCAGCGGCGACGTGTGGGCCGTTCCCGAAGGCACGGTGATTTTTCCGGACGAGCCGATTCTTCGCGTGACGGCACCGATCGCCGAAGCGCAGATTGTCGAAACGTATCTTCTTTCCGCGATTCATTTCCAAACATTGATCGCGAGCAAAGCAGCGCGGGTGGTGACTGCGGCGCAAGGGTGCCGCGTGGTGGAATTCGGCACGCGGCGCGCGCACGGCCCCGAAGCCGGCGTGCTGGCCGCGCGGGCCGCGTTCATCGGCGGATGCCGCGGGACATCGAACGTGGCGGCGGGCTATCGCTTCGGGATTCCGACATTCGGCACGCAGGCACACTCATGGATCATGGCTTTTGAAGATGAGAAGGAAGCGTTCGGGCGGTTTCTGGATATCTTTCCGAAAAACGCGGTGCTGCTGCTGGACACTTACGACGTGCACGCGGCGCTGGAGACGATTCTCGCGATGGGGCGAAAGCCGCGCGGCGTGCGTCTCGATAGTGGCGACGTCGCGGCGCAAAGCGTGTGGATTCGCCGGCGGCTCGATGGGGCGGGCTGGAGCGACGTGGAGATCTTCGCATCGGGCGATCTGGACGAAGATCGCATCGAAGCCGTGCTGGCCGCGGGGGCGCGCTTGAACTCGTTCGGCGTGGGAACGGCACTGGCGACTTCGATCGACGCGCCGGCGCTGAGCGTGATCTACAAATTGGTAGAGCTCGAAACCGGCGGCACGGTGCGCGAGGCGGCTAAGTTCAGCGCGGCCAAGGTCACGTATCCGGGGAAGAAGCAAGTCTTCCGGCGCTCCGATGCGCGCGGCAAATTCTCCGAAGACGTGATCGCGCTCGAAGGCGAAAAAGTTCCCGGCGCAGAGCCGCTGCTCGAGCCGGTGTTGCGAGCCGGGCGTTTAATCGCGCCGGCGACTGAACTCGCGGCGGCGCAGCAGCGTTGCCTTGAACAAGTAGCGCGATTGCCAGATGCGGTGCGCGGTTTGGCGCCGTGCCCCGCGTATCCTGTGCGTCACAGCGAGCGCCTGGTGGAATTGCTGGACGAAGTGCGGCGGAGGGTGGAGCGCGCCGCGCGCTAGATGCGCGGATGATCGACGCGAATCTCCGCTCCCAATCAAGAATCTCCGCGCCCAAATAAACAATCGAATAGAGGAAATGGTTTCGCGCAAATTCATCTTCTGGGATGTGGACACGCAGGCAGATTTTGTTTTGCCCGGAGGAAAACTATACGTGCCGGGCGCGGAAAAACTTCTGCCGAATATGGAGTTGCTGGCCGGCGCGGCGCGCGAAGGGCGCGTGTTTTTGGTCTCGAGCGGCGACGCGCACACGCCCGAGGATCCGGAACTTCGCGAGTGGCCGCCGCATTGCATGCGCGGAACACCGGGCGCTGCGATTGTGCCGCAGACGCTGACGCAACATTATTTTGTGGTGCCGAATCGACCGGCGGCCGCGCTGCCGGCGGATCTAGGCCGCTATCAGCAGGCCATTCTCGAAAAGCAAACGCTGAATGTTTTCGACAATCCGAACATGGACGCGGTGCTCGCGCGCCTTAACGAGTTGACCGACGCCGATGCGGAATTCGTCGTATTCGGCGTGGTCACGGAATACTGCGTGAAGTTCGCGGCGAAGGGATTGCTTGAGCGCGGGCGCCGCGTGGCGATCGTGACGGACGCGATCGAGGCGCTAAAACCGGAAGACGGGCGTCGCACGCTTGCGGAACTCACCGCTCTAGGCGCGCGGTTGATCACGACGCGCGATGCGCTCGCGTTGCTCGACAAGACTCCGCAGTGAACCGCCGCGACGCGTAATTCGATTTGCAATCGACTAAGGCGCGAGAGTTTTTGTGAAAAAAGCGAGCGTGCGATTCCAGGCGTCCGCGGCGTCGTCGGGACGGTAATGATCGGCGTCGGCGGGATCGTCGAATCCGTCGCTTGCGCCGGGATACGCTTTCAGATCCGATGATTCGCCGGCGGCCTGCATAGCGCTTTGAAACGCGCCCAGCGCCGCCGCAGGAATTCCGCGGTCGTCCGCACCGAAATTGCCTAATACCGGCGCACGAATGCGCGCGATGTCGGATCGGTCGGTGGGCAACGCGCTGTCGTTCACGACGCACGCGGCGAGATTTGATTCGTGAATCGCGAGTTGCAGCGTGTACCAGCCGCCCATATTCCAACCGATCGCGCCGATTCTTGTCTTGCGCACATCTGGCCGCGCGGCAAGATACGTGAATGCAGCTTCGAGATCGCGCAGCGCACGATCATCCGGCAGGCCGCGCATCAGTTCGTGCGCGTCTTCGGTATCGCGCGCGATTTGGCCGCGATAGAGGTCCACGGCGAGCACGAGGTAGCCGCGCGCGGCGAGCTTGCGCGCTTGATCCTTCGTCCAATCGTTCAGTCCGTGATCTCCGTGAACGACGATGATCGCCGGGCGGCGGCCGAGTTTGGCTGGCAACGCAAGAAAGCCGCGAACAGTCTCCTGGCCGCTTGGGTAGGAGACGATTTGCGTACGTACGGTCGCCGCAGGCACAGGTGCGGCCACGAGCGCGAGGGAAATTCCAAACGCCACGATTCTGGCGAGTGCGCCCATCGAAATTTTGGCGTCGCTACGGCTTGAGCTTCGCGGCAAAAAAGGCATCGATGCGATTCCAGGCGTCGGCCGCGGCTTCCGGGCGATATCCCGCTGTGTTATTTGGATTCTCGAAGGCGTGGCCCGCGCCGTCGTATTCTTTCGGATCGAACGATACGTGCGCCGCCTGGGCCGCTTGCTGGAATTCCTGAACGGCGGCCGGCGTAATTCCCATATCTTCGGCTCCAAAATTGCCGAGGATCGGCGCGTGAATGGCGGCGATGTCGGCGGGATCGGTCGGCGGGGCGCCGTAATTCACAACGCAAGCCGCGAGCGTGGGCTCGTGGATCGCCACTTGAAACGAATACGTGCCGCCCATGCACCAGCCGACTGAGCCGATCCGGGCCGGGTCCACGTCAGGGCGCGCGGCGAGATAAGAGAACGCGGCCTCGAGATCGCGCACGGCGCGGTCTTTCGGCAAAGCGCGCATCAATTCTTGCGCGTCGCCGGGCGTGGTGGCGACGCCGCCGCGATAAAGATCGACGGCCAGCGCGACGTAGCCTTGGTTGGCGAATTTTTGCGCGTTCTGCTTGATCCAATCGTTCAATCCCCAATATTCGTGAATCACGATGATGGCCGGATGGCGGCCTCCGGAAGCGGGCAGCGCAAGAAAAGCTTTCACGGTCTCGTCGCCGCTTTGATACTGGACGATTTGAGATGTCGGCACCGGCGCTGCCAGCAGCACGCCAATGCTTGCGAGAACTACCAGCGCTATAAGCGCGCGCGACCTCGGCGATTGCATGATGTGCATCATGATCGTTTCTCCTGTGCGGGAATCCGGGCCGGGCGTTCCGGTTCTGGCACGGTCGGAATTCTATCTCGACGGAGGCGCGCTGTCATTTGGTCGTCGCCGTTGCCGCACCAGGGCGCGCGACGATGTTGTAAATCCAGAGCAGCAGCGTGGTAGCCAGGCCAATGGCCGCGAAAACCCACCACACGCGTTGCGGCTGGTGCGCGACCTCACCGAAATAATGCACCAGGCGTCCGCCCATGGCTCCAGCGATCACGAAGCCGATGGCGATGGGCAAGAACGCAAAGCCCATATACGTGCCTTGCTGACCGGGCGGCGCGAGGCGCGAGATATATTCGTAGAAGCGCGCGGCCTGAATGGTCTCGCCGATGGCGACAACAATTAGAGTTGCCACGGCCGCGGCCACACTCGCGTGCGATGCGAGGATCAACCACGCCGCTCCTGAGATGAGCACGCCCAGCGCCATCGCCGGAAACGCCGGAATCCAGCGCGTCAAATACGTCATCGGCACTTGCAAGCAAATCACGGTCAGCGCGTCGGTGGCCAGAATGCGCTCGACGTTGGCGTGGGCATTGACGTAGGAATGTAAATAGAGAGGAAGCGCGATGTACTGCTGCCAGAACGCAATCCAGAACCCGGAAAAGATCAGCAGGAACGCGAGAATCCTAAAATTGCTGATGATGCTCCAGAAATTCCGGAAGACCGCGCCAAGATTCGCCGTGCGACTCTCACTCGCGGCCTCAGGATCCTTGAAAAAAAAGACCACCAGAAAAACCATCAGAAAAACAGCCAGTGCCGCGAAGCGGAAGACTGACGGAATGCCCCAGTGTTCATGGACCACCGACGCGACAAGCGGCCCTAGCGCGCCGCCGATGTTCACGAGTGTGTAGTAAATCGAATAGCCGATCGAGCGAACATTTTCTTTCGACGCGCGCGCCGTCGTGCCGACTACGGATGGCTTCACGATTGCCGGACCCAGCGCCGGGACCAGTAGAACGAGCAGCACCAGCCGTTCGAGTGGCATGGCGTGGGCCACGGGGGCCATCCACGGCGATCCGAGCGAGCCGAGGAGAAAATAGCCGATGGAGAGGACCAGATACGCGAGCGAGAGCGCGCGGCGGAAACCGATAGCATCAGCGAGCGCGCCGCCGAGGATTGGCAGGAACCACACGATCCCGCCGAAATATCCGATCAGGTCGCCGGTTTGCGCGTCGCTGAAGCGCAGCGTTTCGTGCAAATAAATCGCGAGAACCGCCTGCACGCCGTAGTAGGCCAGGCGTTCGAATAATTCGGAGACGTTTGCGACCCAAAAGGCCGGCGCGAATCCTTCGCGAATTTCACGAATGCGTTGACTGGCGCTCACGCCGCTCTCCCTTGCCGAAAATGCGCGCTTGCCGTGCGCGGCACGGCCGCGATTGTAGCGCGCCGGCATCGCGCGCGGCGAGCGCCGTGGCTTGCGGAGATCGCTCATCCATCGCGGCGGCGTGGTCGAACGCGCACGATCCGCCGTTGCACCCTGCGCATCTCGCCTATAGAATTCGGCGCATCACTGGAGGAATCGCCGTGACTGAGTCCGCTCGAGCAAAAATTCCAGCAGTGCCGCCACATGTCCAGTTGATCCAGATGGCCAGCGCGCATTGGGTTCCGCGCCTTCTGAATGTGGCTGCGCAATTGAATCTGGCGGATCACCTGGCTCGCGGGCCCAGGACTGCCGACGACCTCGCTCAATCAACCGCAACACATGCACCGTCGCTTTACCGCCTAATGAGGACGCTCGCGAGTATCGGAGTATTTACGGAGGATGCGGCGCACCGCTTTTCACTGACGCCGCTGGGCGAGGCGCTCAAGAGCGACGCACCGGGCTCGGCGCGAGCGACGATCCTGACATTGGCGGGCGGCCACCAGATGCGCGCCGCGGACGAACTGCTCTATTCAGTGCAGACCGGGAAAACCGGATTCGAGAAAGCATTTGGCATGCCCATATTTGACTGGTTTGCGAAAAACCAGGATCAAGCATCGCTTTTCAGCGAGACCATGGTAGGCGTTCACGGACAAGAACCCGCTGCCGTCGCCGCGGCTTACGACTTTTCTGAATTTGCGACGGTCATCGACGTGGGCGGCGCGACCGGCAATCTTCTCTGCGCGATTCTCGGGCAGCATCGCGCGCCTCGCGGCGTGCTCTTCGATATGCCGCATGTGGTTCGCGATGCGCCGGCGCTGATTGAATCTCGCGGAGTGGCCGACCGCGTTGCGATCGAAACCGGAAGTTTCTTCCAGCACGTCCCCGGCGGCGGCGACGCGTATCTGCTTTCGCACATCATCCACGATTGGAGCGAGGAACAGTGCCTGACCATCCTCGGCAATTGTCGCCGCGCGATGAAACCCACCAGCCGATTGCTGATCGTCGAGACAGTGATTCCCGCCGGTGACGCGCCGCACGCCAGCAAAATGTTCGACATCGTCATGCTTGTCGTGCCGGGCGGACAGGAACGCTCTGAGGCAGAGTATCGCGATTTGCTGGGCAAAGCGGGGTTCCGGCTGAATCGTGTGGTGCCGACCGAATCGGTGGTGAGCGTCGTCGAGGCTTTCCCCGCTTGATGTGAATTGAACAATTCCTGATCAACGCGCTCACCGGAAGCTGACTCACTCATTGGCGCGCACTTCGCGCATTCTCCGTGTGCTACGATTTTGTAGGCGCTCGCCGGCAGCGTGCGCAGCGGGAGGCATTTCGATGAGTGCCGAAAATCGACCTCAGCTTTCCTTTTTGCGCGAACAGCTCGCGGAGATCGAAGCGAAGGGCTTGCATTCGCGGCAGCGCGTACTCGATGGCGAGCAACTGCCGCTCGCCGATTTCGACGGCAAGGAAGTGATCAACCTCAGCTCGAACAATTATCTGGGTCTCGCGACGCACAAGGCGCTGCGGCGCGCGGCGATTGACGCGATCCGGCGCTGGGGCGTCGGCGCGGGAGCGGTGCGGCCGATCGCGGGCACGATGCGGCTGCACGTGGAGCTGGAAGAGCAGATCGCGCGCTTCAAGGGTACGGCAGCATGCGTTGTTTTCCAATCGGGCTTCACGGCCAACGCGGGGACGGTGGCCGCGCTTCTTGGCAAGGACGATCTGATCATTTCCGACGAGCTGAACCACGCTTCGATCATCGATGGTTGCCGGCTCTCGAAAGCCGCGATTCAGGTTTACAAACACACTGATGTTGCCGACTGCGAGCGCGTCTGCCGCGAAACGTCCGCGCGCGCCGGGCGAAAATTGCTGATCACCGACGGCGTGTTCTCGATGGATGGAGACGTCGCGCCGCTGCCCGCGCTGTGCGATCTGGCGGAAAAATACAATTGCATCATGATGGTGGACGACGCGCATGCTTCCGGCGTGTTCGGCCGCAATGGACGCGGGACGGTGGATCACTTCGGGTGCCACGGCCGCGTGGATATCGAGGTCGGCACGCTCAGCAAGGCAGTCGGCGCGATGGGCGGCTACGTGTGCGGATCGGCCGACCTGATCGATTTTCTTCGCCAGCGCGCGCGGCCGTTTTTATTTTCGACCGGGCATCCGCCGTCGGTCGTGGCCACGTGCCAGGCGGCGTTCACGCTGCTGGATTCAGCGGAAGGCGAGCGTCTGATTCGGAAATTGTGGTCGAATACGAAATTTTTTCAGCGGCGCTTGCGCAAGCTGGGTTTCTCGACGGGCAAAACGCAATCGCCAATCACGCCGATTCACGTGGGCGAGGCGGCCAAGGCGCAGGAATTTTCGCGGAAGCTTTACGATGCCGGTGTTTTCATTTCCGCGGTCGGGTATCCGACTGTTCCCGAAGGCAAGGCGCGCCTGCGAGCCATAGTGACGGCCACGCACAAACGAGCCGATCTCGAGCGGGCGACGGAAATACTGGCGGAAGTTGGCCGGGGTCTCGGGATCGTCACGAACTGAATTCTGCGAGCAGTTTTTACCAGGACGTCACTTTTTACCCCGCCCGGCTGCGGCCCAGTTCCACTCAAGGAAGCTCCTAAGGCATCCTAAATCAATAACTTAAGTTTTTGGAATGCCAATTGCGAATCGATACTAAGAAGTCCCGAGGAAGTACGCATTTCCGCAGTTTTGCCGATACGCGGGCATTCGCGCCGGAGGCATCTAAATCGAACAGGGAGGTTTTCATAGCATGCGAAAAATTCATCTATTGCTGATGGCAGGAATATTTCTCGCCGCGAATGCGTCGGCCCAAGTGTCTGGCAGCGCACAGGCGGGCGCGCAGTCGGATACGAATTCTTCCACGAGCGTAGGCCGCTCGAGCGTGAACACTGCGACGAGCACGCAAGCGTCGGGCTCGGCTTCCGCGCAAGCCAGCGCCGGACAAAACAATCTCGAGAGCGGCACGACGTTTCATTCCCGGCTGACGAACTCGCTCGACGCGAAAAGATGCAAGCCGGGCGACAAAGTCGAAGCGCGCACAACCGAAGACGTGAAGCAGGACGGCCGCGTTGTGCTGGCGAAGGGCACGCTGATTGAAGGTCACGTGACGCAAGTGCAGGCGCGATCGAAGCAAGATTCGCAATCAACGATGGGCATCGCCTTCGACCGCGCGGTCCTGCGTGACGGCGAGGCGATACCGCTTCGCGTCGGAATTCAAGCGCTGGCCGAAAGCGAGGCCGCTGCGCAATCGTCCGTAGGCGAAGATGCGGACATGATGTCCGCGCCGAATATGGGCGGCGGTGCAAGTGCCGCGGCGCACTCTGGTGGCGGATTGGTTGGAGGGGTAGGGCATGCAACGAGCGGCGCGGTGGGTGGCGCGGCAAGCATGGCGGGAAATGCTACGGGCGCCGTCGGCGGCGTTGCTGGAGATGCGGGTGGGACCGTCGGATCGACGGTGGGCGGCGCGACGCGCACAACTGCGGACGTGGGCGGCTTTGATGCGGCGGGTCGGCTGACGTCGGAAAGCCAAGGAGTCTTCGGCCTCCAGGGTCTGCAACTCGCCACTACGGTGGCGAGCAACACGGAAGGCTCGCTGATCGTTTCGTCAACTCGCAACGTTCGTTTGGAAAGCGGAACGCAGATTCTGCTGCGCGCCACGGGTCAAGCCGAATAGCCTTTCCTGGCAATCTTCTATTGGCGGGCGGCGCCGATCGTCTCGCGGGCGCCGCCCGCCTGTATTTCCCGCTGTTTCTTATTCATCCCGTCCGTAGGTACAGGGAGAACTCTTTGCTCAACCTCGCCTCACTCGGAGATTTTGCGGGCGGTCCATTGTGCTAGTTTGATGGACAGGGCGAAATGCGAAAATTACGAATTCATTGGTTGTTGATTCTCGGGCTCAGCGCCGCTCTCGTGGGTTGCAGCGGCCATTCGAGCGGCATGTTCGGAACCGTGGGCCCGCCGTCCGGAGCGCCGGTCGCTTTGCTGATGACCGATTCGCCGCCCGCGGGCGTGACGCCGATGTCGTTTGAAGTGACGCTTGCGAGCGCGAAGCTCGAGCCGGGCGATGTTTCGTTGCTAACGGGTCCGGCGACGGCTGAAATCACCCGATTGCAGACTGAGACAATTTCGCTTTCGACGACCTACGTCAATCCTGCGAGCTACACTTCGCTGGTTCTCACGTATCTAAATCCGACGCTGACGTTTGAAAACAATACGGGCGCCACGATCACTGCCGGGGGAATCGCTTGCACGGCGGGTTCGGTGTGCACCGTTTCGCCCGCGGCGACGAACCAGACCACCACGCTGGCGTTTCCGAGCGCGTTCGCCGCAAGCACGAGTTCGCCGCAGGCTGTGCTGGTCGATCTGAACCTGGCAAATCTTTTTTCGAGCGCGCTCGCGGCGGATTTCAGCGCAGGCTCGAGTGTCTCCGTGGTTGCGCCGTCGTCGCCGGGCCTGCCGGTGGACACGATCGAGGATTTCGTCGGCGAGATTCAGGCCGAGAGCACGGCGAATTCCACGATCACGCTCGGGAATTCGATGAGCTCGGTGGTGGCTACGGTGAACTCAAGTACATTGTACCACGATTTCCCCACGACCGCGTGCGCGACTCCCTCGTTCGCGTGTCTCGCGGACAATCAAATTCTCTCGGCCGATCTTTTCGTAGAGCCTAGCGGCACGCTGGTCGCGGAAAACCTTTGGTTCAAGGACGCCGATTCCAGCGACATCGAAGTCGAGGGCGTGATCACGTCGATCAATATTCCCGCGCAGGAGTTCAGCTACGTGGTGCTGATTGAATCGTCGCCCGTGCTGAATCTCAGCATCGGCAACGTCGCCACCGTGCATTGGAACGTGCCCGCGATCACAACCACGTTTGCGCCTGACGATATGGGAGTGGATACGACCGGTCAGCTTTTCGCGATACCTTCGGACCTGATGGTGGGCCAGGAAGTTTCCGTGCGCCGGAATTCGACCTCCGCCGGAACCTCCATCAATGCGGATCGTGTTCTACTGCGCGGCTCGCGCATCACGGCCACGGTCACAGGTCCCATCGCATATCCGAACATGACCATCGGTGACTTGCCGTCGTTATTCGGCGCGGCGGGCACGTCGCAGATCGTCGTGACGGTTTCAACCACGGGCGGCACAGAGTACGCGGGGAACGCAAACGTGTTCACCACGATTCCTCTCAACGGCAGCGTTTCCGTGCGCGGCCAACTCTTTCCCAATGGCGGCACGCCGGCGTTGCTGGCTTCCAAGATCGTATTGAACTGACGGCGCAGCAACGTGCCGCGCCTCGTCGGCCATCAGGCCGCGGCGACGGCGGGAACCACCGGCCGGCGCGATTGATCGTGAATCGCGAGCAGGATCGCTCCGATACCCCACATCACGACCGCGAGGCCCACCAGTCCTCCTAGAAACGGCACCAGCCTGACCGCGTCGATGATCAACAGGCCCAGCGCGAAGCGGCCGAATTGTGAACCGTTGCCGGGAGTAGCGGCCGGCATGATCGTTTCGCCGAGCCACGCGGCGACGAAAATCTGCGCCGAATAAGCGATTGGGAAATAGAGCACCGCCGCCGCGAGCCCTGCGCCGACGCCAAGCACCGCAAGCACGATCCCAGCAACCACGAGAAAGATCCAGATGATGGTCGTCAACGCGCCGATGCCCAGCGACACGGGCCAGCGGCGAGCCGCGCGGACCCCGGCGTCAAAAAAGCCCGGCAAAATCGACATCAGCAACAATCCAACCAACAGCGCCGCGCCATAGCGAAGAACCGCATGCAAGAATGTGAGCCCGGAAGCCTGGCGGTGCTCCCTGCGGCGTTGTTCAAAGTGCACAGGACTCAGCAAGTGCGCCCCGTCTGCGACGTCGGGCGGCTCCGCTCCCGCGAAATTGACCGGGCCATTGAGCACGGCCGTCGAGCCGATCGAGAGATGGTCGCCGAGCAGTTTCGTTTCGCCGCCGACGGAGCCTTCGATTTCGGTGTGCTTATCGACCACCGCGAGAATGCCGCGTCCCAAGTGGCCATCGAACAACGCATCGCCCGCAGCGCACGTGAGGCTGCCGCCGATTTTCGAGTCCGTACCGAGATCCACGCTCTGCGCGACGATGCTGACATTTTTGCCGACCGAGCCATCCAGTGTGAGCGTGTTCATGGCGCCGCGAATGTTGTCGTCCACCGTGCCTTCCACGCGCAGATATTGAGCGAAGCCGATGATGTCGCCGGTCACATGGCCATTTACCGTGACGCTCTGCGCGAAAACGATCAAATCGCCGTCCACCGTGCCGTCGATTTCCACGCGTTCTCCGCTGACGATCAAGTCGTCGTGAATCACCTGATCCTTTTCGAGCGTGTAGTCCTGAGCCTTCCGGTGAATCTCGGTGGCTCCCGCCGGCGCCGGCATGCCGGCGATCAGCGCGATCACGCCGATCATCGCGGCCACGACGGCGCCGCGGCGCAATCGCAGCGGCACAAGAGAAAACGCGAAAACTCCCAGCGCTACGAGCGTTCCTGTCTGCACGGTATCGATCATTGAATTCCACCCTTTCCAGAAGGCGCCGTTGAATACCAGCGCCGCGAGCACATTGGTTCCGCCAAAACCTGCCTGAGAGATGTTTTCCCACAACGGCGCGATCAAGCCCGCCCACAATGTATAAGCCGCCGCGGCGCCCAGGCCAAACGAGAGCGGCCACGCCCAGCGCGCCGGCGAAGGCCGATCGAACTCTGCGAGACGCGCCGGCAGCATTTCGTCGATCTCGGTGAACGCGCGCGTTAGCACCAGCGATTCCTGGCCGAGCGCGCGCAGCATCGCGCCGCAGGATTCGCAGGTGGCGGCGTGCGCGCGCAATTCTTGCGCGCGCGCCGCGTCGAGTTCGCCTTCGAGATACAGCAAACACGTCATCTCGTCGAAATGTTTGATTGGCTCGATCATGAGTTTCCTCGGGAAATTTCGCTGTGTGAAGCGCCTTGCATCGCTTCGCGCAATTGATGGCGCGCTCGCAGCAGCACCACGCCCACAAACGATCGCTGCACGCCGAGCGTATCGGCGATCTCGTGGTAATCCATTTCGGCGTAATAGCGCAGCACCAGCGCCATGCGCGCCCGCGCGGGCAACGTCTTGAGCGCCTTACGAACTTGCTCGCCGCTGCGCTCGGTGATCAACTGTTCGAACTGGCCCGGATCGGGATGCTCGAGCGGCATCACGTCGACGTCGCCGGTTTCGCGGTCCTGGCGCAATTTGCGGCGGCGCAGTTGATCCCAACAATGATTCGCGGCCACGCGATACAGCCAAGCCGAAAACGACCGCTCCGCATCGTATTGTCCGAGTTTGTCGCGCAGCTTCAAGAAAATCTCCATGGTGGCATCTTCGGCGTCCTCGCGTGTGGGCAGGGCGCGCCGGCAAAAACGGAAAATCGCCGGCGCGTAGTGGCGATAAACCTCGCCCCAGGCTTCGCTATCGCCGCGCCGCGCCCTCGCGATAATCTCGGTCGGCTCCGCCACTGCGGCCGGGGCGCCTGTGGGTCTAGTGGCTTCCACCATCTTATATACGCACCCCGCGGAGGAAAATTTCACGCATCGCGCCGGCCAGGCTCCCCGGGGGGCCGGCTCGCACGCCACGCCGTCCTCGGGCCGGCGTCGGTGCGCCGAATGCCCGGGTGGGGTACAGTGTAAGACTCCCATGAGCCAATCGTTACCTAGCGTCGTAATTCTCGGTCGGCCGAACGTTGGCAAATCGCGCCTGTTCAACCGCCTCACCGGCACGCGCCGCTCGATCGTCACCGACGAGCCGGGCATCACGCGCGACCGCATCCACGGCACGGCGAATTGGCAAGGCCGCTCGTTCGAGGTCGTCGACACCGGCGGCCTTGTGCCGGATGAGACGGCCGCGATCCCGCGCGAAGTGATGCGCCAGGCGAAGGTGGCCATCGACAGCGCCACGGTCCTTGTGCTGGTGGTGGATGCGCGCGCGGGTCTTCTGCCGCTGGACGCCGAGCTTGCGCGTCTCGCGCGCTCTACCGGCAAGCCGCTGGTGATCGCCGCGAACAAAGTGGACACGCTGTCGCAGGAATCTCTCACGGCGCCGTTTTTCGCGCTCAGCCCGGACGTCTTCGGCGTCTCCGCCGAACATGGCACGGGTCTCGACGCTCTGCTCGACTACATCACGCGCGATTTTTCCGACGCGCCGGCCGAAGCCGCGGCGCACGAAGACATCCAGGTCGCGATCATCGGCCGGCCCAACGTCGGCAAATCGACGCTGCTGAACCAGCTCACCGGCACGGATCGCTCGATCGTTTCGCCCGAGCCCGGCACCACGCGCGACGCGGTCGACGCCGTGGTCGATCGCAGCGGCCATCGCTATCACTTCGTGGACACGGCCGGCATCCGCCGCAAAAGCAAAACGCGCATGGTGGCGGAAAAAATGTCGGTGATGATGGCGCGGCGGCATCTCGAGCAAGCCGATATCGCGCTGCTCGTCGCGGACGCCAGCATCGGCGTCACTGCGGGCGATCTCACGATCGCGGGTTACGCGCAGCAGTCCGGCCGCTCTGTGATCCTGGTGCTGAACAAATGGGACCTTGCCGTGGAAGCCGCGCGCGCCAAAGCGGCCGAAGTGAAAGCCACGCCCGAAAAAAAAGCGGCGCGAAATAAATCCGCGCGCAAATCGAGTTACGCGCGCGCCGCGGTCAAGCCGCCCGCGCCCGCGTTCAGTCCCGAAATTCTGGCGACCGAATACGAAGCGCTGGTGCGCGAGCGCTTTAAATTTCTCGACTACGCTCCGGTAGTTTTTCTCTCCGCGCTCACCGGGCAGCGCGTCGCGCCAATCTTCGAGTTGATGGACCGCGTCGCCGAAGCGCGCCGCCGCCGCATTTCCACCGGCGAGCTGAATCGCTGGCTTAAGGAAACCGATCTCGATCGCGGCACCACTCCGTCGGCGCGCCGAGTGAAAATCTACTACATCACGCAAGCCTCCACCGCGCCGCCGGTCTTTGTGATTTTCACCAATCAGGCGAAGCGCCTGCACTTCAGCTTCGAGCGTTTTCTCGAGAATCGCCTACGCGAGAGTTTCGATTTTCTGGGCACGCCGATTCGCTTCCTGCAGCGCGTCAAGGAGCGGCGTTAGCGCGATCCACAGGCCGCGCCGGCCACGTGCCTCGCAGCGTTGACACCCGCCGAAATCGGCATAGGATAGGGTCAAAATGATCGGCGCAAACGGCCAATCCGATTTACCAATTCCCGCCAAGAATTTTTTCCGCATTGGCGAGGTCAGCCGGCTCACGGCCACCAAAGCCTTCGTTCTGCGCTACTGGGAAACCGAATTTCCGATGCTCCAGCCGGTGAAAAGCCCCAAAGGCCACCGCCTGTATCGCCGGCAAGATATCGACACCGTCCTCGCGATCAAGCGTTTGCTCTACGACGAAGGTTTCACGATCGCGGGCGCGCGCCGCCACTTGCGCGAACAAAATGGAGCAGGCGCAAATGGTGAAAATGGCCACGCCGCCGAGCCCGAATCGCTGACCGCTCTCAATCGCAAAGCTTTGCTGGATTTGCGCGACGCTCTGCGCGCCTTCTTGACGCTTCTCGAAGGCGAGTGATACGCTCGGAATCGCCTGCGAGGTGCGTACTCTGCGCGCCGCGAGGACCGGTCGGGACGTAGCGCAGCCCGGTAGCGCGCACCCTTGGGGTGGGTGAGGCCGCTGGTTCGAATCCAGTCGTCCCGACCATTATTTTGCTGTTATTTTTGCCGTGACGTCAGCTCCGGCCTGTGGTCTTCCGCTCGTCGCCTGCCCCAATCAATCATTCGCTTCGCGCGATTCCGAACGCGCAACACGCAAAGTTGACGGGACTCGCGCCGACGGCGATGATGGAAGTGTCCGTAAGAGGGTTCCGTGCCGAATATTTTGGTCACCAATGACGACGGAATTCACGCTGAAGGCCTGCGCGCGCTGGTCGCCGCGCTCGAGGGCCTCGGCACCGTCAGCGTCGTCGCGCCGCATATGGAACGCAGCGCGGCGGCGCAATCGCTGACGCTGCGCCAGCCGATCTTCTGGGAAAAAGTGGCCGAGCGCGAGTGGGCCGTCGAAGGCACGCCGGCCGATGCCATGGTGCTGGCGCTGCACAAGCTGCTGCCCGAGCGACCGGACCTGGTGATTTCCGGCGTGAATCGCGGCGGCAACATGGGCGAAAACATTTTTTATTCCGGCACGGTCGGCGCGGCGATGGAAGCTTCCATCAATCGAATTCCTGCAATCGCTGTTTCGGTGGCGCATCGCGGCGATGGCTTTCGTTTTGAGGAAGCCGCGCGGTTCGCGCGCTCGCTTGCCGAGCTTGTGCTTCGCGAAGGATTGCCCGACGACGTGCTGTTGAACGTGAATGTGCCGCTGGAATGGAATGGCAGCGTGCGTTTCACGCGCCAATCGCGCAAAGTCACGCGCAATGTCTTGCAGGGTGGCGTCGATCCGCGCGGCCGGCATTATTTCTGGCTGAGCGAGCAGCTCTCTCCGGAAGGGATGGACCCGGCGAGCGATTACGCCGCGGTTTATGACGGCGCGGTCTCGATCACGCCGCTGCAACTCGAACGCACGCACGTCACCTCGCTCAATCATCTTTCGCACTGGGCCAAAGTCCTCGAACGCACCGCCCGCTAGCGCGCCGCGCACTCCTCGCCATGGACGCTCGCCTCGATTCGTCGAAACCCGCGGTGGATTTGGGCCGTGAAATCACCGGCGATCTCGCCGCGGCCTGCGCGCGTGAGTGGCTGGTCACCAACGGCATCGGCGGTTACGCCGCGGGCACCGTTTCCGGCGTGTTGACGCGCCGCTATCACGGCCTGTTGGTCGCCGCGCTCAAGCCGCCCGTCGGCCGAACGCTTCTTGTCGCAAAGATCGGCGAAGCCGCGCGCGTGGCAGGCCAGGATTTTCCGCTGTCCACGAATCGCTGGCACGATGGCACCGTCGCCCCGCAGGGCTGGGCCGACATCGAAAGATTTCATCTCGATGGCACGATTCCGGTGTGGACGTTCGCGTTCGGCGACGGCATTCGACTGGAAAAACGCATCTGGATGCGGCAAGGCGCAAACACCACCTGCGTGCTCTACAATCTGCGCGGCGCGAGCCAGGCGATCGAACTTACCCTCAACGTGTTCGTGAATTATCGCGACCACCACGCGATCACTCACGCCGGCGATTGGCAAATGCGCGTCGAGCGGGTCGCGCGCGGATTGCGAGTCATTGCGTTCGACGGAGCAACGCCGTTCTTTCTGCTGACCGACGCGCCCGCGCAGCCGGAGAACGATTGGTATTTCAATTTCGATCTCGCGCTTGAACGCGAGCGCGGCATGGAAGATTCCGAGGATCACCTGCTGGCCGGATCGTTCCGCGCGACGGTTGAGCCTGGCGGCTCGCTCGCGTTCGTTGCATCCACCGATCCGGATGCGTCTCTCGATGCCGCGAGCGCTCTCGAAGAACAGCGCGCGCGCGAACGCTCGCTAATTTCTGCGTGGACCACGGCGCAGCGCGTGGCGGCCCAGACCGCCACGCGCGCTGCGGCGGTCGTGCGAACGTCCGCCGCAGAACGCGCGCACGCGGCGCGAGCGTCCGCGCCGGAGCCAACGCCGGCCTGGGTCCGGCAGTTCGTCCTCGCGGCGGACGCATTTCTTGTCGCGCGCCCATCGGCCGGCGAATCGGGTCCGTGCACGGCGATCGCGGGTTATCCGTGGTTTGCGGATTGGGGCCGCGACACCATGATCGCGCTTTCCGGCCTCGCTCTTACCACCGGCCGGCCGGAGATCGCCTGGGCCACATTGCGCGCGTACGCGCGTTACGTCGATGGCGGCATGTTGCCGAATACGTTTCCCGATGCCGGATCGCCGCCCGAATACAACACCGTGGATGCCGCGCTCTGGTATTTCGAGGCCGCGCGGCAAACCTTCGCCGCGACGCACGACCTCGGCGCCTTGCGCCAACTGTTTCCGATCCTCGAAGAGATCGTGGCCGCGCACGTTCGCGGCACGCGCTTCGGAATTCGTATCGATCCCGCCGATGGCCTGCTGGCCGCGGGCGTGCCCGGCGTGCAACTCACTTGGATGGACGCGAAAATCGGCGATTGGGTGGTCACGCCGCGCATCGGCAAACCCATCGAAGTGAACGCGCTGTGGCTGAACGCGCTAATGACCTTGGCCGGATTCGCTCGCGCCTTGAAACGCGATCAAAAAACCTACGAGGCGCTCGCGCACAAGGCGCGCGCGGGATTTGCGCGCTTCTGGAATGCCGAGCGCGGATATTGTTTCGACGTGCTGGATGGTCCGGCGGGAAACGACGCAACGCTACGGCCGAATCAGGTTATCGCCGTATCGCTCCCGGTCTGCGCGCTTTCGCTCGCCAAACAGCGCGCCGTGGTGAACGTGTGCGAAAGCGAATTGCTGGCAGGTTTCGCGCTGCGCTCACTCGGTCCGTCCGAGCCGGGCTACCGCGGCCGCTACGTCGGTGCGCAGATCGAGCGCGACGCCGCCTATCACCAGGGCACGGCCTGGCCGTGGCTGCTTGGCCCGTTCGTGCTCGCGCATTTGCGGGTGCATCGTGATCCGGCCGCCGCGGCGACACTCCTCAATCCGATCGCGCGGCACATCAGCTCCTACGGCCTCGGCAGTGTGGCCGAAATCTGCGATGGCGACGCGCCATTTTCTCCACGCGGCTGTTTCGCGCAAGCCTGGAGCGTTGCCGAAATTCTGCGCGCGTGGTCCGCTGTGTCATTGGCGCGCTAAGCGGGGATGCTCTGCAATGTTCTCGAGCCGAGATCGAAAACGATTTTCAATTCGCTCTCAACACATTGAGGGAGGCGTGGGGTGGAGGGGCCGTTCGCGCATCCTCGTACTTTTCGCGAACCGCCCCCTCGGGGGGAAGGGCGCATCTCGTAGCGGAGAACCGAATGCCCGGGTCCGTGAGCATTCATGTTCTGCCATGCATGGTACAAATTGCCCTCGAGGCGGCCAATCAGGTGAATGTTGTAATTCTCGCGGGAGCGTCGTTTACGAAAGTACGCGTTATTTCTCGGGAGATGTACGGCCTGCGTTCAGGCTGTCGAAATTCAGGATTGTGTTGAGCACCAGCGAATAGCTGCCCACAGTTTCGCCGCGATAAATGGGATTTGTGGAAAACAGCACGATGTGGCCTTGCCCTTCTGGCACGTCGATCACGCTGGCATGTTCGGCGATTTCGTCGCCGTGATCGAGCAAGCCCGAGACGAGCAATTCGTCTTCATCGCCGTAGCGGAACACTACGCGCGGCCGCTCGGCGAGCGGGATCAGGTCAGGATTGTTGCGCGCGTCATCGGGCGTAACCGGCGGCGCTTCCCAGGGATTGAGCTTCGGCGCCGCCGTCGCCGCCGCGGATTGCCGGCCGGGATCGAAGTCGGAATCTCCGGAAGAAGCGCCGCCGCGGCCGGTGGCGCGCTCGCCAGCGGCAGATTCATCCGGCGCAGCGCCGCCCGCAAGATCGCTGATCGCGAAGATTGGGCCATTCGACGAATAAGCGGAAAGCGCGTCGTCGTATCCGTACGCGATCGGGCTCGCTTCATCTACCTTCAGCGTGCGCACCACGCTGCCTATCAAGCGCAACTTATCGGGCGGCGTCACGGAAACGCCGCGCGCAAGTCCGAGCGCGGTGGCGAAATTCGATGTGTCCTCCGCCGTCACCAGCACGCCGCCGCGCTCGACGAATTGCTCGAGGTGCGCGACGCCCGCCCAGCCCAGGCCGGGGCGCATGTCGTCGGTCGAATCCGGCACGCCGAGATTAGGCGTTTCGGGCGTCGCTTTCCACGGCAATGGATTGCCCCAGTCGCCGGGCATGCCGCGCACGATGGACATCGCGTCGCCACCCGTGTCGGCCGGGGGGAACAGGATCACGTCGTACTTCGCATTCAAATTATCGTCAGCGGCCGCGGTCTGCGTGCTGATGTAGTCGTACGGAATGCCCAGCGTGTCGAGCGCGAGCCGCCACCAGCCCTCGGTCATGGTGCGCTGCCAGGTATGCATCACGGCGATGCGCGCCGCGCGCACCGGATGCGTCTTGACGTCGGGCGGCGTTAGTACGGCCGTGGCTTGAAGTCCAAGATCGGCGAGCGCGGCAGAAACGTCCTGCGCGGAAGCGCCGCCGCGAATGATGAACGAGCCGCGGTGGAACGTGCGCCCCGCAACATCGAAGGGTTCTTCGGCCGCGTCAATGGAAGCGTCGCGCAGACGGTAGCGCAGTGACGCGAGTGCCGGGTCCGCGTTGTCTTCGATCAGAAAGATTGTGCCCGCCCCGCTCGCGCCTGCGGGCGGGCGGATTTCGGTTGCGCGATCCATCGGCGCGTCCAGAATTTTCGGATCGGCAACGCGCACGACCTCCACGTCGAACAGTTCGCCGAGCGTCCAGCCGGTGTCGTCCGAGGGATCGCGGCGCGGATCGGTCGGGCTCCAATATTGATAGTCGAGCAACGCATCGGCGACGCGCGAATAAGGCTGATCCATGCGCACGATGTAGCTGCCGGCGGGAAATTCGCGCGTGGCGGCGTCGGGCGCAGGTGTCGCGCTCGGCGCCGCGCCACTCGGCGAGCTCGCCGCGCCGCCAGACACGGCCGCGCCCGACGCCGCGGATTGCGCCGGCGCGGCGAGCGAGACGCTGAACGCTCCACGCGCGCGCGAAATTTCGCAGCCTTGCCGCATCAGAATCTGCAGCAGCCGCGCCTGGGAACCGGGCCGCGGGTCGTCGGCCGGAAAAACGTACGCGGCTGGCCCCTCGAGCGTGGGCTTTTCAACCGAGCGCTTCGATTTCAGGTAGTAGTTCTTCAAAAACAGCGCGCGATTTTCCTCAAAATAATGCAGTGTGGTCAGAAGCGCCGTCTCTTCGTAATTGTTGTTGTCGCGCTGCGACCACAGCGTTTTCGCGAGCGGCGGATCCTGGCGGTACCAGGTGCGATTGGTGTCCGCAGGTAAAAGCGTACGCTCGATCGTGTCCGCGCCATCGTTGCCGAATGTTTCATAGAGCCGGCTGATTCCGTTGTGCGTGGCCGCCAGAAACATCATGTACGCAGGCGACCAAGTGTCCAGGTCGCCGTGCGTGTAAACGCCGGGCATGCCGAACGCCGTCATGTCCGCCACATTGCGCCAGCCGAGAAGTTCCCATTCGTTCGTCAAGATGGGATCCACCCACGCGTTGAACGGTCCGTCGCCTGCTGTGTCGTCGTAAAGATACGGATACGACTCGTGCAGATCGTGCAGCACCTGCGCTTGCCAGCCGAGATACGTGGCCAGCACGTTCTGCGTCACCTTGAGCGTCAGCGTCATCCCGTCGCGATTGTTGTCATGTTCCACATACTTGCCCCAATAAATTGCCGGCGGCGAAAGTTGTCCCGGATGCGCCAGATGCCAGCGGTAAACATCCACCATGCGGTCGCGCCCATCGACTTCCACCACCGGCGTGATCAGCGTGATCATGTGCTCGCGAATATCGCGGACGTAAGGGCTCTCGTCGACCGCCAGCCGATACCCCAATTCCATCAGCGCTGTCGGCGCGCCGGTCTCGCTCGAATGCAGTGAGCCGGTGATGTAGTAGACCGGCACGGATGCGCTCACCAGGCGATCCGCCGCGGCGTCGCCCATCAACGTGACGTGCCCCGCAATCGTCACGCGCGGATCGCCGAGCTGCGCAAGGCGCGCGCGGTTTTCTTCGAGATGCGCCAGATTCTGTTCCGAGCTGATGGCCACCGCGATCATCTCGCGTCCTTCTTCACTGTGCCCAATTGAGACAACCTTCACGCGTGGGCTCGCCTTTTCGAGCATGCGCATATAGCGATTCACGTCCGCGCTGTATGGCAGGATTCCCGGAGCGCCGGCCACGTCTCCCAACACCGCCGCCGGCGTCGGCACGGTTGCGGACGCCGGCAAATAATCGACGAGCGGAGACGAGAAATACGGCTCTGTGGTGTAAGCGAGGATCTTCCGCGTATATTCCTGATCGATCGGCTGCGCAGGATCGCGCGCCGGGATCGAACTTTGTGCGGAAGTTGAACTCTGTACGAAAAGCGCAGGCGGTGCGATCGCGGCCAGCAGCACAACGAGCGCCAAGCGTCGCGCTTTCGGAGCGCCGCTCGTCGCGCTCATGCTGTTTCCGAGCTGTTGACTTCAATCTCTAACATGGTTTACTTCGAGGTATCCGAATCCGCGCTCGCCAGCGCCGATTTCGCCGCATCCGGCAGCGCATTCGCGTTCGCGACCACTTCGCTCACCTGCCACAGCTCGGTCTCCGACAAAATCCCCTTGAACGATGGCATCCCCGTGAGCCGAATCCCGTTATCCACCTTCCAGTAGATTTCGCCGATTGGGTCGCCGCCGTGTTCGCCATGCCCGCCGAAAAATTGCGGCGGCGGAGGGTACATCGCCGACGGCATCGCGCCCTTCGGCTTGCCCGGCAGCCCGTGGCAACCCGCGCAATCCATTCCGTAGAGATACGCTCCCGAGACGAGGTTGGCCTCGTTCACCACCAGGGGAGACTCAGCCTGCGGTTGCCTCGCAATGTGCGCGTCCACCGCGCGGTCGCAGATCGAGCGCTCAAACGGCAACGGCTTGTCCGCCACGGCCACCGGCGCGAAGCCGAAAACGAGGTACGAAATAATCGCGGCCCCCGTCAGAATCACGCCCACCAAGATTCCAATCAAGAATTTCATTCTCACCTCGCGCGCTATCCGCGGATCGTTCGCAGTGTACGGCAGAGCCGCGAGCCGCACAACAGCCCCCGCGCGCTCACGCGTCGCGCCTCCGCCCCATGCCCCAAATCGGGCAATGCCGCGGCTGCGCACCATCGCGCCCCAAGCCTGGCCGCCGCCGCGCCTCTCCCGGCCATTGCTTTTGCAGGACTTAACTGCGCTCCCGGCGTACTCACGCCCCGCCCCGGCACGGAAACTCTTACGTCACCCACGCCTTCCCAAAAGGGCCTAGAGGTACTAAACTGTGCGACTCAGTAGGGGGCCCCGGGCACCTCCCGCCGACCGGCGGAGGGTGTGTTCATTGATCCTTTCCGGGCCTGTCGAGCATCTTAGTTTCTTTAGGGTTTGCTGTGGCTGTAGGGACCTCGGTTGCCATACCGAGTCCAAAACTAAGTACAGTTGGAGCGCCAAGCGCATGAGTGGTAAACCAATCGTACTGACTGCGTGCGATTCCGAATCCAACGAATATCTCCGAAGCACCTGGCGCCAAATGTTGCTGGCGACTTTGCCGGCGCGTTACGCGAAATATATCGGCACCAATTGGTCCGTAAAGAACGAAGTCGCGCCCGACGGCCGCGCTAAATACGTTCCGCACGGCCTGCGCGTCGTCGAATCGCTGCTGCTCAACGGCAACTTCACCGCCGACGATGTGGTCGTCTGCTACCCCGATCAGTTTGAGCAGTTCATCGGTGACGATACGCGCGTCGTCGGCGTGCACGCGCACAATCCGCTCGGCATCACCTTCGCCACCGACGTCTACGCCTATCTCTATGGCAGCACCATCGAGCCCATCAACGCCATGGAGTTCCGCCGCTTGATCGAGCATCCCGTGCTGCGCCGCCACAAGCCGCACCTAAAACTCATCGTCGGCGGCCCCGGCGCGTGGCAAATCGAAAAGAAAAATCTTCAGGACGCCTGGCAAGTCGATTGCCTCGTGCACGGCGAAGCCGAAGATCTGGTCGGCCCGCTGTTTGAATCCGCCTATCGCGGCGAGGAAATTCCGCGCAGCCTCACCGGCAAAAGCCCGTCGCTCGATAAAATTCCGCGCATTCACCATCGCTCCACGTTCGGCGCCGTGGAAATCACGCGCGGCTGCGGACGCGGTTGCCAGTTCTGCAGCGTCGCGCTGCGCAAAGGCAAAAGCATTCCGCTCGCGCACATCCTGGACAACGTCCGCGTGCAAGTCGCCGAAGGCGCGGACACCATCCTGCTCACCACCGAGGATATTTTCCTCTACGAGCAGGGCCCGAAATTCAAAACCAACGTTCCCGCGCTCAAGCGCCTGCTCGATTCCGTCGCCGGCGTGCCCGGCGTGAAATACATCATGCTCACGCACGGCACTATCGCGCCCGCCGTCATCGAGCCTGAAGTGATCGCCGAACTTTCCGAAGTCGCCGTCGGCTACAGCGTGAATAAGCACGCCGATTCCACGCATCCGGATAAACGCTACGCCAATCTCTTCATCGGCCTTGAGACCGGCTCCACGCGCCTCTTCGATCAGCACATGAAGGGCAAGGCCTATCCGTATCGCTCGCAGCAGTGGCCCGAAGTCGTGATGAAGGGCATGAACACGCTGAACAAGCACAATTGGTTCCCCTTCTGCACGTTCATTCTCGGCTTGCCCGGCGAGACGCGCCAGGACACGCGCGAATCGCTTGATCTGCTCTACGCGCTCAAAGGCTCAAAGTGGTGCGTGATCCCCACGCTCTTCGTCCCGCTCGAGGAAACGCGCCTCGAGAAAAAAGCCGGCGCCAAGCTCGTCGAGCTCACCGACCTGCAGTGGGAATTTTTCTTCACCTGCTGGCGCTACAATCTCGATTTCTATCATCGCGATCCGTCGCTGCGCTGGAAGTTCAGCCTCGGCATTCCGCTCTACTACTACATGCTCGGCCGCAAACTTTTCGGCCGCGAAATGAAGTATCCGCTCTTGCGCCTGGGCCATTTCCCCGAATGGTTCCTGCGTCGCAAGCTCTATCTCGATTTCTCGAATGGCGACGAGGCCAAATATCACGTCCCCGAGCACGTCCCCGTGCCCGAGGATCGCATGCGCCCCGCCCTGCCTGACGTCGATGGCCACGGCCTGGTCGTTCTCTAGGGATTCGCGCCCGCATTTTTCCGTTGACGTTTGCAGTTGTAGGGACGGGGGTCGCCGCGGCGACCCTCCGCCCGCCTTTTTTCCGCCCGCAAAAAATCCACACTCCCCGGCAGATTTTTCCGTACCCGCCATCCCCTATATCGCCCCTATCTTCCTGTCCCATAGCTACTTAGCCCAATGGCGCTTTGGAACAACAAATGCCCCCTTACGTCCCGAAAGGCACAGCAATGGAATCCAATTAGTCGTAACAATGAACCACACAACTACGCGGCCGCTACGGCCCGGGAGGAAATTATGAACATCACCAAACTTTGCAGCCGAGTGATTCTCACGACTGCATTGGCCGGCGGTCTGGCATTAGCCGTAGGAGCGCCGATCAACGCGGAACCCGACTATAGCAACGCCTGTCATCAGCGCCTCGAAAACGATCGCGCCCGCATCGACCACGAAGCCGCGCGCCACGGCGAACACAGTCCACAGGTTGCCCATGCCGTTGACCGCATGGATCAGGATCGTCAATGGTGCCGCGACCATCACTCCGATTGGGATCACACCCGCTTTGACGTCGGCATCTATTTCCGTCCAGGCCACTAATTGAATCCGCGGAGCACGGGCGCTGGTTTCAGCCCGTTGCGAGAAAGGAGGCTGGTCCTGTCGGATCAGCCTCCTCTGTTTTTTCGTACCGCAGGCATCCTGCCTGCATGCCTGTCGCATACGCCTTTCTGCGTCGCCTCGTTCCTTCACGCTGTCTTCCCGCCTGCCCGCCGCAGCCTTGGCGAAGGCGGGAACCCGGTCGCCCCGGGCGAACGACGGTGCCTGCCCGCCGTAGGAGGGAGTGATCTGCTTTCGCGGTTCGCCGCAGTCCGCAAGGGAGGGTCTCCATTTCCGCATCGCGCTTCTCCGTAACTCTTCGCCTCGCGTCTGAATCAAATCAATCGTACGAAGCAGTCTTCCATTTTTGAGGCCGTTGTGCCCCAGGAGGATCTCACGATGAAAAGCACCAAGCTTTTAAGCCGAATTCTCTTCACCACCGCGCTCGCCGGCGGATTGGCATTAGCTGTCGGAACTCCAATCAACGCGGAACCCGACTACAGTAACGCTTGTCATCAGCGTCTCCAGAACGACAAGGCCCGCATTGACCACGACGCCGCCCGCCACGGCAACGACAGTCCCCAGGTCCAGCACGACGTCGCCCGCATGGACACCGACCGCCAATGGTGCCGCGATCACAAAGCCGATTGGGACCACAGCACCTTCGACATCGGCATCTACATACATAAATAGCCGCCGCAGCTACGCCCAGCGCAGTTCCGAGCACAGTCGAGGGGCCCATAAGGAGGCTGATTCCCAAAAATCAGCCTCCTTCGCTTTGGTAGCACAGGCACTCCTGCCAGGGTGCCGCTCGCAGTAGCCTGTGTAACTTTCTGTGGGTGCCGCACCCTTTGTCTTTAAGGGTGCGGTTTTTGACTTTGCTTTTCCCGGACGCCCCCGCACTCGCTCCGAACGGGCGAACGTGGGCCGCTGATCTTTGCCTATGTAGTGCCAGCCGTTCAGGCTGGCATCTTGTTTTCAGCTTGGCTTATCTCGAATGCAAACGAATCACCGAAGGCTTTTCCCCGCCATCGAAGTGGCAACTCACCGCGTCCCGCACCATCTTCCTCAATTCCTCAAGGCTCTCCGCCTGCGTGAAAATGGCACATCCCAGCGCGCGCGCCTCGTACCCGCCCTCCGGCGATTCCTCCACTGCGAAGATGATTTCTTTTTGCGTCGACCCGCATCAGCGTATCCGGGAACTCCCACGCCGGGACGTGCAACGGCCGGATTCCCATTTCGACGTTCCTCCGTGAAGTTCTCGACCCACTAAGTGGGCGCAGTTCCATCGGTCGCGTTTGGCCAGAGGATTGCTAACGCAAGAGTTGATCAATCCGACTGTTTTGCGTTTAGAAGTATCGGAGTGATAAAGTCGCGGGGTGGCACGAAAACGCACTCAGCCCGCGTCCCAACTGAGTCATGACGAAGAATACTTTGAGACATTGGCCGGAGCTCTCCGTGTATGCGCGAAATACAAACCGATGTTCGGCCAAGGAAGAGCCGGTGGCGGAATGACGCTAGAGCAATTTCGTCAATTGTACGGGTCTGATCCGTTCTACAGCTGGATCGGCATGGATTCACCGATGATGTACGCCGCTCACAAGGCGGCGGGAGGTATGACCTCGATTTACAGGCAAGTCGGAATCGGAGCACAGTGGATTTTCAACAAGGTGTTGCAACACACGCTTGGACTGTCAGCAGAACAAGCAGCGTGGGTCTACGAAGTCCCAAAAACAGGCGTGGGAACCAGAAAGCTGTCACTTGACGGCAGGATTGAGGTCCGCGATATTGCGGACGTGAACGCAAAGCGACGAGTCCAAAACTGGATCAACAGTGGACTGAAAAGGGTTCTCGTTGATCCAGCGGCCGCGAGCGCTCCCAAGATGGGCGCCGTGTTCGAAGTTCGTCAGGGATACAAGAGCAAGGACTCCAAACGTCAGAACGCCGACCTTGCCAACGCCGCCAGCGCCTACGTTGAAGGCTATATGCCGGTTGTCGTGTTACTCTCGACCCAGATAGACGGGGACGTCGCAATGCGCTACACCGAGGCTCGTTGGCTGTTGTTGACGGGAACGAAAGCAGGAAGCACGGTCGAGAGCACATATGCCTTTTGCCGAGACGTTCTCGGCTACGATCTCGCGGCGTTCTTTGAGCGCAACTCCGCGCGCTTCAAAGGCGAGATTGAAAAGGTGCTGACAGCACTATTGAAACCCGATGGCAAGTAGAGCCTCAACCGCAGTCCAACGTCTCGATCACCTCACTCACCGGGGCAACACGAAGTACACCCGATACGGATGGCTGCGACTGACGCCCGCGTTCTCTATACATCTAATCCTTGATCTCGTAAGGTCCCTGCCGACCGATGCTCGCGTCCTTGATCCGTTCTGCGGAACGGGCACAACCGCGCTTGTATGCGCAGAGGAAGGCGTGGACTGTGACACGGCCGACATCAATCCGTTCTTGCTGTGGCTGGCCTCCGCAAAGACTGCCAACTACTCCAGACAGGAAATCGAGGCCGCCAAGAACGGCGCAGAACAGATCACGGTGGCGCTGCGAAACCGAAACGGGAAAACGGCCTCTTGGTACCCTCCACTGTTTAACATCGAAAAGTGGTGGGACGGCCCGATTCTGGAACGACTAGGCAAGATCAGGTCGATGATCGAAGATCAAGCAACGCAGCTAGGCCCGCAGGCCACGACACTGCTCAAAGTTTCCTTTTGCCGAGTGGTGATCGAGCTAGCGAATGTGAGTTTCGGGCATCAGTCGATGTCTTTTAAGAAGCCGCAAACCCAGATGGTGCTGCAAATTTTGACCGACGCGACCGAAACAGTCGCGGATAAATGGCTCGAGACCACAAACAGCATACTTCAGGCCGCTCAGACACACATCCAGACCAAGCCGAACTGTTTGCCCTGTGACGCACGGAGCTTGACCGACACTTTTGCGCGAGCGAGCTTTGATTGTGTCATCACCTCACCGCCGTACCCAAACAGAATGAGCTATATACGCGAACTTCGTCCCTATATGTACTGGCTCGGTTATCTGTACGATGCGCGCCAAGCCGGCGAACTCGACTGGAAAGCAATCGGAGGGACCTGGGGTTGCGCGACAAGCAACCTCAATGCGTGGCAAGCACCTGAATCAGGAATCCCGTTCTCAGAATTCGGGTCAATCCTGGCCCGAATTTCCAAGTCGAGCGGGCTGCTTTCCCGTTATGTCCACAAGTATTTCTGCGACATGGCGGTTCACGTTCGAGAATTGTTCGAGGTTGTGAAGCCCGGCGGAACTGTGCACTACATCGTGGGCAACTCGAAATTCTACGACGTCTTGTTGCCGGTGGAGCAGATATTCACATGCCTGTTCGAGCATGCCGGATTCGTGGATGCAAACTACACCGTTGTCCGAAAACGAACGTCGAAGAAAGAATTGTTTGAATACGACGTCACCGCGACAAAACCGCTCTGACTGCGGGCGGGCCTTTTCCACCCCTCCTATTCGAATAGCTCATTAATTTACATTGACACACAAGTACAGTTCGTGCTAAGCTTCTGAATGTACGCCGAACACATCATCCGTTTTTTCGCCCCCAACCCTTCTAGAATCAATACTTCTGAAAAATCGCATTTTAAACCTTTTAGAATCACCAGTTCTGGCGCAAAGGACTTAAAGTCGTTCAGAATCAGCACTTCCAAAAAACACCCGGGGGGGAGGGGGGTACCCGCCCTCCATGTATCGGTTTTTTCGATCGTCGCCGCGGCGGTGGCTTTCGTAGCGGAGGCCTTCAGGCCTCCATCCTCGTGGAGTATTATGGCGCCGGGTGAAACCACAACTCCAATGACAAAACTTAGAATCGCGCTCCTACTCACGCTTCTCGCCGTCGCATCGACTGCTTGCGTTACCGCGCGCGCGCAAAGCACTACGGCGCCGGCCGCGACGGCCTCCGCGCCGCCGAACGTCACGCCCCCAACGCCGGTTCCGGGGCCGTATACGCTTGGTCCGGATTCGCAGCGCCAACCCAACGTGCCGCAGGGCGTGGTGACGAAATATACTTGGAGCACCAGCCAAATTTATCCCGGCACCACGCGCGACTACTGGATCTACGTTCCCGCGCAATACACAGCGACAAAGCCGGCTTGCCTGATGGTTTTTCAGGATGGCGGCGGAATGGTCGGCGAGACCGGCGGCTGGCGCGTGCCCATCGTTTTCGACAATCTGATCGCCAAGGGCGATATGCCGGTGACCATCGGCGTGTTCATCAATCCCGGCGTGCTCACGGCGCTGTCGCCAGAAGTTCAGCAGAATCGTTTCAATCGCAGTTACGAGTACGACGCGCTCGGCGACCGCTACGCACGTTTCCTGAGCGAGGAAATTCTGCCGGAACTCGCGAAGCTCTATAACATCTCGACGGATCCGAACGACCGCGCCATTGCCGGCTCAAGCTCCGGCGGAATCGCCGCGTTCAATGCCGCATGGAATCGACCCGATCAATTTCATCGCGTGATGAGCTTTATCGGCAGCTTCACCAATCTGCGCGGCGGCGACGCGCTCGCCACGCTGATCCGCAAGACCGAGCCCAAGCCGCTGCGCGTTTTTCTGCAGGATGGCAGCGCTGACCAAAACATCTACGCCGGCAGTTGGTACCTCGGCAATCAGCAGATTTTCACCGCGCTGCAATACGCGGGTTATGAAAGCACGTTCGTCGTGGGCACGGGCGGCCATAGCGGCGCGCAAGGTGGCGCAATCCTGCCCGATGCGTTGCGCTGGTTGTGGAAGGATTATCCGAAGCCGATCGCCACTCCCGCGCCCGCCATGGGCGCTGAGGCTCCTGCGGCTTTCATCGATCCCGCCAGTGGATGGCAACTCGTCGGCGATGGATACAAATTCACCGATGGCGCCGCGGTCGATAAGCTCGGCAACGTTTATTTCACGGATCGCCCCAACAATCATATTTACAAAATCGATCTCGACGGCAAAGTCAGCATGTGGCGCGAGGACGGCGAAGGCGCAACCGGCATGGTCTTCGGCCCCGATGGCCGCATGTATCTCTGCGAGCCGGCGCGCCATCGCATCGTCACCATCGCGCCCGATGGCACGGAAACCGTGCTCGCCGAAGAGATCGACGATCCGAACGATCTCGCCGTGCTCGCGAACAACACCGCCTATTTCACCGATTCCAATAAACACAACGTGTGGTTCATCGACGCCAAAGGAAACAAGCGCGTCGTCTACTCCGGCACGGACACCTCGGGAATCAATTTCCCGAATGGCGTGCGCACCTCGCCCGACGAGTCCCTGCTGATGGTTTCGGACACGCGCAATAAATGGGTTTGGTCGTTCCAGATCGAGGCGGATGGCTCGCTCACGAATGCCGAACCGTTTTATCGCCTCGAAACGCCCGACGACGATTCGCAAAGCGATGGCGACGGCATGACCGTCGATACGCTGGGATTTCTCTACGTCACCACGAAGCTCGGCGTGCAGATTTGCGATCAGCCCGGCCGCGTCGAGTTGATTCTGAACAAGCCGTCAGACGGCTGGCTTGCGAGTATCGCCTTCGGCGGCCCGGACATGCAGTGGCTCTACGTCACCAACAAGGACAAGGTTTATCGGCGGCACATGGTGCGCACCGGCATTCCGTCCTGGGCCGTGCTGAAGCCGCCGACGCCGCATTTGTGAGTGCCAAAATTCTTAGGCTGCGGGTTTTGCGACGATCGCCGGCGACTCAAGCGGCTCGCGTTTTCGCGCCGCGAGCCACGTCCACAGCGTGAGCCCGCTGCGCGCTTCGGCCCGCGCCGGAGCGATGATCGCCGTCGCGTAGCCCACGGCGAGCAGCACGACGTTGCCCACGACGCCGATCATGTATTCGTGCCACGTGAAGCGCGGCAGATGCAGTCGCGCCGCGACGCTCGCGCTCTCCGTCAGCGTCGCCCAGAGCGTGAAGACCAGGTTCGCGGCGATTCCGAGTTGTGCCGCGCGCGCCGTCGCTCTCGTGCTGAGGAACGCCAGCAGGAACAGGCCCGCAAGCCCTCCTGCGACGACGGACATCACGCCGTAGTAGAGCGTGAGCGCCGTGCCGTGGCTGTGGATCAGCGTCCACGCCACCGCCAGCGCGGCGGCGCCCACGCCGAGCACCGCGACGCGCCCGACGCGCAGTTGGGCCGGGTCGCCGCTCGCCGGCCGCAGGAGGCGGTACCCGTCTTCGACGATGATCATGGAAAGACAATTTAAATCCGACGCCAGCATGGCCATCGCCGCGCCGAACAGCGCCGCGAGAAAAAGTCCGGCAACGCCCGGAGGCAAATGCGTCGAGAAGAAGTACGGGAAAATCTGGTCGCCCTTCGTCACGTACGCGGGCAAGTGCTCGCCGGTGATCTGGAAGTACGACCACAGCAACGATCCGATCAGCATGAACAGCGCCCACACTGGAATGCACAGCGCCGCGCCGAGCAGAATGCCGCGCAGCGCGGCGCGATCGGTCTTGGCGGAAAGATAGCGCTGCACCACCGATTGATCGGCGGTGTATTTCTGGAGGTAGTACGACGTGCCGTAGAGCAGCAGCACCAGCATCGTCGGTGAGCGCAACGAGAGCGACGCGCTGCCAAGGCTTATCTTGTGCGCGTCCCACGCGACGCTGAGCGCGTGCGCTGGCCCGCCCGGCGGCAGAAAAAGTAGGTAGCCGACAGCAACCAGCCCGCCGCACGCCAGCAGAATGGCTTGCAGCACGTCGGCCCAGATTACGGCTTCAAGCCCGCCGACCAAGGCGTACAACACGGCGACCACGCCGGCCAGCAGCAGAAGCGATTCGACGCGCCAACCCGTGATGCTGTTCACGGTGAGCGCGAGCAGATAAAAAACGAATCCCATCTTGGCGAGATGTCCGACGCCGAACATCAGCGCCGCGTAAACGCGCACCGGTTTGCCGAAGCGGCTTCCGAAATACTCGAACGCGCTCATCCTCACCGCGTGGCGATAAAACGGCACGATCACAAATCCCGCGAGCAACGGGATAAGGAGAATCATCGCGCCCGGCATCATCAGCGACCAATCGCCTGCGAATGCCGATCCCGGATACGAGACGAACGTGAGGCTGGTGATAATCGTGGCGAGCAGCGAAATGCCCATCGCCCATCCGGGAATCGAGCGCCGCGCGACGAAGTAACTCTCCGTCGTGGTTTGCCGCCGCGAGAAGTACAGACCGAGCGCGAGCAACACGACGAGGTACAAACCGATCACGGCGGGATTAATCCACGCCGCGCTGATCGACGCGGCGCTGCTCATGTGATGGATGGCGTGGAACCGCTTGCGGATTGCGCCGAGCTGCTGGGAGATTGTGCCGATCCGCTGGGAGACTGTGGCGAGCCGCCGGGAGACGTCGGTGGCGTAATGGGAGATGGCGGCGGCGTGGCGCATCGCGTGCGCGCGCGGTTCTCCGCCATTTTCGCGGCCATGCGCATGGCGGCTTTCATGTTGCGCGCGTCGGCTTTGTTTTGTCCGGCGATGTCGAAGGCCGTGCCGTGATCGACGGAAGTTCGGATGATGGGGATGCCGACGGAAATATTCACGGTCTCTTCAAAATCGATCAGCTTCATCGGAATGTGTCCTTGATCGTGATACATCGCGACGACCAGATCGTAGGCGCCGCGCGAAGCTTGCAGAAAAATCGTGTCGGGCGCGGCGGGACCGTCGCAGGGAATTCCAGACTCGCGCGCCTGGTGAATCGCGGGCGCAATGATTTGTTCATCTTCGGTGCCGAAAAGGCCGTGTTCGCCGGCGTGAGGATTAAGTCCGCACACAGCGATGCGGGGTTGCGCGAATCCGAGCAAACGCATGGCTTCGTGACCCGCTTTGATCGTGCGCACGATGCGCGGCGTATCCAGCTGAATGGCTTTGCGCAGCGGAACGTGCGTCGAGACGTGCACGACGGCGAGACGCTGGTTGGCGAGAAGCATCCAGGACTCCGTGCAGCGGCACAGTTCGGCGATGTATTCGGTGTGCCCGGAAAATGATCGGCCGGAGAGTGTGACCGCTTCTTTGTTCAGCGGCGCAGTGACCATGGCATCCGCTTCTCCCGCGAGGCACATCTCGGTGGCCTTGCGCACATAGCGGACGGCCGCCGCGGCGCAGGCGGCGCTGAGGTGTCCGAAGCGCAGGCCCGATTTTTCGTGCAGCTCTTTGAGATCCAAGATGCGCGCGTGCAATTCTTGCGGTTTGATTCCGCAGGTTTGACCGGTGCGATCAAGCACCCAGGCGTCGCCGACGACAATCCAGTTTGCGAGCGACGCGATTTCAGGATCGGCGAGCGCTTTGAGAGTGATTTCGGCGCCGACGCCGGCCGGATCGCCGATGGTGACAGCGATCGATTGTTTTTTCTCTTCCGTCATGCTTCGCTCCCGCTACGCTGCGTCCGGCGCGATGGCACAGAGAATTTTCGCCGCATTCACCAGAGCCATTTCATCGCCGAAGCCGCCCGCTTTTGTGGCTACCGCCAATCGGTCGAGCAATCCGCCGCGAAGAATGCCGCGCGGAATGCCGGGCGACACTTCATCCTGAAGCTGGATCGCTGTGGCGCCGATCGCGTCGCACACAAGTTCGGCCGTGCTGCCACCGCTGAGGAAAGCCGCGGAGATTCCGCTGCGGTGCGCTTCGGCAATCAGCAGACGGATTCGCGCACGGTCGGCCGCCGACGCGTCGTAGAGCAGCAGCAACGCGTGGCGCATCTGCTGGATGATCTTCCTCACATCGCTGGGCGTAGCCGTCTTCGCATCGAGTGCGCTGGCCTGTCCGCTTTCTTCAAGGCGTTTCACTTGAAGCAGTGTGACGGGATGATCCGAGCCCACGCAAAAGAGGACGGGCGCTCGATGACCATCGGAGTTTCGCGCAGCGGGAGTTCCGATCTTTCCGGGACTCGTGACGTGAGGCGAACCGCTGGAGTCGCGAGCAATGGCAAGAATTTGCGCCGCGTATTTCGCGAGACCGGCGGAGCCGACCCAAAGCGGCCGCGTCGGCAATTCATGCAGGGCTTGCGCGATGCGCTCAAGATCCTGCTCGGTTTCGGAATCGCAAATAATGAATTCCGTGCCGGTCGCACGAAGCTGAAGTATGTCCTGTGCGATTTTCCCTGGGCGTGCCGCGACGCCGGCAGAAAGCAGCGCGATTTTATCGAGACCTTGCTGCGAGAGCAGCTCGCGCACATCGATGGCTAAGGAGCCGGTGCAATCGCGAATGTGAAGCACGCCGCGAGCGACGCTGCGGCCTTGTGCAGGAAGTGCCGGCGCGAGCACGGCAAAGTCAAGGGCGGCGGCGCGCATCATTGCTCGCGATTCGGAAACGATGTTGCCGCGCAGCGTGGAATCAATTTTCTTGAAGAGTATCGCGTTCGCTGCCGGCGCCATGGGCCGCGTGAGACGCTCGACTTCTTCGGCAGCGGCTTCAGGCGATTGGTGGCGCGAGCGCGAGTTGGCGATGCGGATTTCGGCTTCGAGAGGCGGGTCGCTCGAGGCGAGTTCAACGATGCTGTTGAGGCCGCGGAGCGCGAACTGCACGCCCGTGTCGCACGCGCCGGTGAGATCGTCGGCAATTACAACGGCGGCGGACGCTTGGCGCGCGGGAAGCGTTTCGAGTTCGTCGGTTGTTTTCATTTGGGGCGCGCGCATCATCGAAATTCCCACGGCGTATCTTTTCCGACTGCGACGCCGAAACTCAAGACGCAACCGGCGACGCGCTGGTCACGCGGACGGCAACAAACCAGTGACGCGACCGAGCTGCGTTGCGTGCGCGATCAGGTTGCCGTCGGCGAATACGGAAAGACCCTGGCCCTTGCCGAATTTCTTGCCGGTCTCGTCCCACACGATGGTCAGCAAACGGCCGTGATACGGAACGCGATCGAGACAAAACCAATCCCAAGTGTTTGCGGGCAAGAGCGGATGAACCTCCACCGTCGCATCCGCGCGTGGGCGCAATCCCACGAGATCAGTAATCACGAGATCGGCGTAGGCGGAATGATTGTAGTGGTCGCCGCGGCCGTAAAAAACGCCCTCTTTTATTTTGCGCTCACGAGCGAGCCAATTGCCGGTGAAGGGATCGAGATTTTCGTCAATCCAGGGAATCACGCGGCCGTCGTCAAGGCGCAAGCGATGGCTGCGCGTGTAGATCAGAAAGGTTCTGAAATAATCTTGCGGCGAAATCGCCGGATGGAGATTGCTAGCCGGTGCGGTGTTCAGGAAGTTGCCGAGCGCCTTTAGCGTGATGGTTGTCGAGAACGGCCAGCTCGGACCATTCCACTGGCAATCGTCGCCATCAAACGCGATACGAAATCCCGGATTGCGCTGCTCGGCAGTTGTCGGGCCGTACGGCGCAAAGAAGGCTTGCGCGTCCATCAATGATTTCCACGCGGCTTCGTATCCGAAGCCCGCGGGAGGGAGACCGAAGAGCCAGGGCGAGAAACCGATTTCTTCGCGGACGTTCGCGAGTTTTCCGGATTCGAGGAGCGCCTCGAAGAATCGGTCGCGAGAGCTCCACAGATGTTCGCACACGAGTTGGCGCAAGCGCACCGCCTTGGCTTCGTACTGGTGCGCAACGTCGGGCTTTTCGGCAAGCGAGGCGATCGCGGCGATGGCTTTGGCATTGCCGAACATGTAGCTATTGATCGAAGGGCGCGCGTTGTGAATCTTGCGGCCGCCGCTGATGGATTCTTCCATTCCATCGGCGACATCGAATTGCCAGAACAGACCGCTCGGAAGCAATCGCTCCTGTTCCCAAGTTTTGTAATCGAGAATTAGCGCGTCGAGTTGCGAAAGCAAGAAATTCCGGTCGCCATTCACAAGCCAGCGATCGTAGACGGCGGCAGAGGTCCAGCCGCTGAATTGATGCAGCTTTGGGTGGATTCCGCCATTCGGGCCGCCGCGCAGCCAGAAATTGATGTGCTGGTCGATGTACTGCGAATCGTGCAGCCAGCGTCCTTCCGCGACATGATGGCCGAAGGCGCAGCTCAGCGCGTTGTATTCACCGGCGTGCTTCACGGGTTTCAGAAACTCAGTGATGATGAAGCCGACGGGAGTTTTTTCGATATGTTTCCGGTAGGCCCACCAACGATAGTAATAAGTTTGCTCGACATCGCCGTCCGGACACGCGAAGAATGGAATATTGGATTGCATCCAGTCCCAGGCAGCCGCATCCGGGATATACGTGACGACATTTTCCGGCAACATGGCGTTGAAAAACTCGACGTAGTAACGGAAGTCCGCGGGATCGAGAACGTACTGGGATTGAGGTTCGGCGGTTTGGCCGGCGGAGATTTCGCGCGCACCGGAGGAATGATCGCTCGAAATTCCGGGCACGAACGCCGAATGTACGCCACTGAAATTTGAGGCGCTAGCGTTTCGCGCGCCGAGGATAGCGGTGGCGCCGGCCGCGCCCAGCCACGCCAACACGGCTCTGCGAGAAGGGGCTCGCGTGGTCAATTTGGTCGATTCGTCGCTAAGCGCGTGGTGCGAATTCATGCTCGATTCCAACAAGGTTCTATCACAATTTGAAAGGCCGACGCGACGGACTCGCGAGCGCAACTGCGAACGGCGATAATAAGGCGCAAAGCGGCCGCGTGACGATATAAAGAAACGCTGTCGACGAGCGAGAATCGAAAGCTCTAAACTTCTCTAAGTTACTGTGTAATAGGCTCTTGTGTCTGTGTGAGGCGTTTCCGCCCGCCTCGAGATGCTTCGCCCGCCTATTTCGGCGGGTTCCCGTTTCATATTCGCGAATTCCGTTTCAGATTTCCATTTTGCATTGATAGCGGTATACTCCCGTGGCTCCGAAGCTGCCCGCTACCGACTCCGAGGACGACGACTGACGCATGGCTACCGCGACTCGCAGAAAACGACGCAGTCCACGAAACCAAGGGCCGGCCGCCGGTGAGAATAGAGAGGGGCGGCGTTATTTTTCGCGCGGCGTTGGCAGGGCGCTGGAGATCATTGAGCTGCTGACGCGCACGACCGGTCCGCTCGGCCTGAACGAAGTCGCCGCGCGAATCAACACCACCAAGAGCTCGGCGTTTCGCTTGCTGCGCACACTTGAAGCGCTGGACTACGTGACGCAAGCCGGCGACGGACAATACTTGATTCTGCCCGAGAACCGCGCCACGGTGCCGTCACGAATCGCGAATTCGCTGGTGCGCGTGGCGCGGGGCGCGATGAAGCGGCTGAACATGGAGTTTCAAGAGACGGTCAGTTTGGCGGTGTTGTTCACGAATCACATCGAAGTGGTGGAAGTCTTCGAGAGCCCGCAGCTGATCCGCATGGCCAACACGGTGGGGAAGATCATTCCGCCGCATGCAAGTTCGATGGGTAAATCGATCACCGCGCTGCAGAACGACGAGATGCGCAACAAGCTCTTGCGGAGCTACGGATTTCCGCGGTTCACGCCCAACACGATTACCGACGAATTGGCCTTACGCGAAAATTTCGAGCAGATTCGCAGGCTGGGGCATGCGTTTGACGCGGAGGAAAGCACTCCCGATGGATGTTGTTTTGGAGCGCCGCTGGTGATCGAGCCGCACGGGGCCATCGCGGCGATCAGTCTTTCGATGCCAAAGTCTCGAGTGCCGCAGGGCGCGGGCGCGGAAAAAATGGTGCAAGCGCTGCTGGAAGCGTCAAGCCAGATTGCGCACGATTTGGATCAGGCGATGCGACCGCGCCGTTAGACGACGGGCCGCGAATCGATCGGCAGTGACAACGGTGCGGGCCCTCTTCCAACCGCCAGTGATTGCCAAAGGCATCACGGACACGCAATGGGACGCGGCTAAAAATGGAAAAGCGATCATTGCCGCACACGGATTTGAGCGTTTCGCGCGTGGCGCTGGGCACGATGACGTTTGGCGCGCAAACCAACGAGAGCGCGGCGCGGAGCATGGTGGACGCGTGCCTGGATTTTGGCGTGAATTTTTTCGACACGGCGAACGTTTACAATCACGGGGCATCGGAAACAATTCTGGGGAACGCGCTGCGGGGGCGCCGAGAGCAAGCGGTGATCGCGACGAAAGTGCGCGGCAAGATGGGCGAAGCGGCCGACGAGAGCGGATTGTCGCGCGCCGCCATTCGCAAGGCGATCGAAGCGAGCTTGGAGCGGCTCGCGACCAACTACGTGGACATTTATTATCTCCACCAACCGGATTACGGCGTTTCGATCGAAGAGACGATCGCGGCGATGGACGAGATCGTCCGCGAAGGCAAAGTGCGCTACGTGGGCGTGTCGAATTACGCGGCGTGGCAAGTCGCCGAGATTCACTGCATTTGCAAAGATCACGGTTTTTCCGCTCCGCACATTTCCCAGCCGCTCTACAACCTGCTCGCGCGGGGAATCGAAGAGGAATTTTTGCCATTTTGCAAAAGTTTCGAGGTGGGCGTGATTCCATACAATCCGCTGGCGGGCGGCCTCTTGACCGGAAAGCAGCGCACCGCGGCGGGGCCGATGGCCGGCACGCGATTCGATAAGAATCAGATGTATTTGGATCGCTACTGGCACGCGGATTTCTTCGCGGCAGTGGCGGAGCTGGAAACAGTGGCGAGGGAAGCGGGCATCACGCTCGTAGAGCTGGCGCTTCGCTGGCTGCTGGCTCAACCGCAGGTGGATTCGATTCTGCTCGGCGCTTCGCGCGTGGAACAGCTAGAGCAGAACCTTGCCGCATCGGCGGGGCCGGCGCTTGAGCCGGCGACGCTGCAGAAGTGCGACGCGGTGTGGAAGCGGCTGCGGGGCCTCACTCCGAAATACAATCGCTGATTCGATCCGGCAGGGATTACTTCAAAAAAAACTGCGGAAAAGAAAACTGGGGTGCCCCTCCGCGTTCGGAGGAGCACCCCAGTGGTTGGTTGTCTAGTTACGTCAAAATTAGAACGAGAACCTCGCAGTAGCAAACACCGCGCGAGCGCCCGAGCTTATGGACGACGTATTGCTTCCGCTCGAGGCCAACGTGCCCGTGATCTGCCCGAAACTGCCGGGGTTGCCCACCGTGAGAGCGGTGGTAGATGACGGGTTGGCGAAGTGTGGCGTATTGGTGAGGCTGACGGCCTGTATTTCAATAAACAGTTTTATTTGCTCATGAATCGGGAACTCACGGCCGAGGCTCATATCCAGGTTGAAGAGGCCCGGTCCGCGGAATTCGTCACGGCCCGTATCGCCGAACACTGCGCCGCAGTTTCCAGCGACCGCGCCCGCCGCATTGCATGCGACCACAGAGTAGAAGTCGGCCGGGTTAAAGTACGTGCAAGCCGGGTTCGAGTTGGTGCAGGTCACGCCAGGCGGCGGACCGGGATTGTTGTAGAACTGGATGTTCGAGAGCATGTTGGCGGTTTGCGAGTTACCCGTAGAGTTCAAGGAGTTTGCGTTCCCGGACACGGTGAAGGGGAAGCCGCTGGCCTTGGTGAGAACCTCGCTTAACAGCCAGCCGCCCAAGATCTTGCCGCCGAAGCCGTGCTGCATCCATTCGCCGTCTTTGCCGAATGGGCTTGGCTCGGCGCCGTAGATTTCGAGGTTGTTGGTTTGATCGTATCCCGAGGTCGCCCGGTTGCGGTAAAAGTAGGCCGGTGCGGTGAAGAAGAACCCGGAATCGGCGTAGTTGGTGTTGGCGTTGTTTACCTCGTCGATGGTATGCGACCAGGTGTAGTTGACGCCGATAAATCCGCCGTGTCCGAGCTTGCGGGTCAACTCCGTCTGCATAGCGTTATAGTTGCTGCTTCCGCAGCCGCATTGTGAATTGATGGTGAGTCCAGCGGACGTCAATTGGGTTGGGAATGCCAGGTTCATCTGGCCATCTTGGCCCGCGCCTGGATTGGACCAATTTAGGTTGTAATAGGCCTGCTCGCGAATCCCGAGAGTACGTACATAGGCGATTTGAAAATTGAAGCCGGCTCCCAGATCGCGTTGCACGGTCAAGTTGTAGGACTCAATGTAACCACGGCGGTAGTCCAGCGGAACGGTCGTGGTGTTCGCGTTGGGAAGTGGAATCGAGCCCGAAGTGATGTTGAAAGTCGGCAGCGACGGTACGCCGAGCGGCAGGGCGAGCGTTCCGTTATACGGTCCATAGCTGCACGTGCTGGTATTCGTCACGCCGGTGCAGGTGATGCCCGACCCTGATGCGGGAATCCCCATAAGTCCGGCGGGATTATACGTTGTAGGCGCGTTGCCTTGTACAAGAGCGTCGGATGGATAGGCGTCGCGCAGGTTCCGGAAGTTCGAGGGGTCAACGCTGATGCCGAAGCCCGCCCGGACCACCGTCTTTGGAGTCAAGCGATAGGCAAGACCGATGCGAGGAACGATCTGCGCGGGCGTCTTCACGCCGTCGCGGAGCGGAACGCTGCCGTTGCCGCCGATGATGACCTGGCCGGTTGCGGGGTTGAAGACGGGAATGCCTTCCTGATGGCCCTCATACGGGGCCTCCGTCATGAAGGGGTACCACTCCACGCGCGCACCGTAACTGACGGTCAGTTTCTGGGTCGCTTGCCAAGTATCCTGACCGTACCAGGAATACGTGGATTCGCGCTCGGTGTTGGGGATCAGCGTGTCGCTCGCTTTGCCGGTCTGGTCCGGCAAGCCGAGGAGGAAATCCGCAAAGGAGTTGTAGTCAGTGATGCCCGCGGACGTCCCATTAGAGGTCATGTTTCCATTGAAACCGAAGCCGCCGCGCCCTGTTTGGATGTTGCCGCCCTCGGGCTGGAAGTGATTGAGGCCCCAGTGGATCTGTTCGTAACCGAAGCGAATCGCGTGGGTGCTCTTCTGCCAACTGAAGTTGACGTCGCCGGTGTATTCATTGTCGCGGAAGAGAAACGGGTTGGCAGTGTTCGGGTCGCCCATGTTGGCAAAACCCGAAAGGGTGAAGGCCGGATATCCGGCTTGAAGCAACGTGCCGCCGTTTGCGCCGGGAATGCCTTCCGCAATGCCGAAGTTATCGCCCGCGACGTTGTCGAGGTTCAACGCGCCGAGTTTTTGCCGCGTATATCCGAAGTTCCCGTCCATGATGAAGGACGGGGTGAAGGCGTAGGTGCCGCCGAGACCGAGAACCTGAATCCTGGACAGCGAATTTCCCTGCTGGCCGCCATTGGTGGCGTTTCCGCCAGCCACGCCGAGAGCGGGCGGGTCAAGGATGTCGGCGAGAGAAATGCTATAGCGGCCGAAGATCGTGGATTTGCTGGTTGGGAGGTAGGTGAACTTGGAATCTATGTCGTCGACAGTGTAGTCGCCGTCGGCGTTGTTGACGTAATTGTAGGACAAGGCTGGATTAAACAGCGCAAACGGAGTCGCCGCCCCTTTGAGGACATTGAGGTAGCTGAGCGCTGCGGGACTGATTTGCGTGAGCGGAATGAAATTGTTGGCGAACTGGGTGCGGCCCGTTCCGTTGGCGGCTCCGGTCATGGGGTTATAGATCGCCACGGGAACGGTGGTGGACCCGCTGAGATAACTGGTTGGCAATTGGATGCCCTGAACGCCGCCGACGGTCGAGAGGGCGTACATGCTGGAGTCCGGAATGAGCTGGTTCACGAACGCGTTTTGGCGCTGGGTGTTGCGTTCGTAATCGCCGAAGAAGAACAACTTGTTCTTGATGATCGGGCCGCCGACGTTTCCGGAGTACTGGTTGTTGATGGTCTTGCGGAGGGGGCCGCACTTATTGATCGAAACCGACACTACGCAGTTGGAGCCGTATTCATTAGGCTGGGTGAAGTAGTTCAGAGCCGTCATGTGCTGATCGTTGTGGCTGAAGAAGCCGCCACCGTGGAACTGGTTGGTGCCGGACTTGATGGTGACGTTAATGGCCGCGCCACCCGCCATGCCCTGCTCGGCGTCAAAGGAATTGGTGACGATGTTTACGGTCTCGATCGAATCGGGAGGCGGAACGTACGCCAAGTTCGCCGGGAGCCATTCGTACACGTCAGCCTGACCGTCGACCCTGGTCGTATTGGTCTGGGCGCTGACGCCGTTGACGAATGCAGTCATGGAGCGCTGCGGATTGCCCGCGGCCGAATTCGGTTCCTGCGGCGTTTCGAAACCGGGGACAATCTTGTACAGGCTTTGGAAATTGCGTCCCTCTGAGGAGGGTAACGGTAGGGTGCCAATTTCGGCTGAATTCAAGTCCGTGTGAATGTCGGCGCGATCGGTCTGTAACACGGGAGCTGTGGCGGCGACAGTGACGGTCTCGATCTTGCCGGCTACGGCGAGCACGGTGTCCGCGCGGAGCGTGTTGTTGGTCCTGACGACGAGGCCATCCTGAACCGAAGTGCCCAATCCTGTGGCCGTGACCGTGAGCTTGTAGGTGCCCGGCACAAGGTCGGTGAACTCAAAAACGCCGTGGTCGTCGGTCTTTTTGGTGCTGACGTCGCCGGTGCCGTCGTTCAACGCCTCGACTGTGGCATTGGGCACCACCGCGCCGGTTTGGTCGGTTACGTTACCGGTGAGGTCGCCATAGAGAACTTGCGCGCGTGCGGCGCTGGGAATCATACAGATGCACGCAAGCAGCAAAACTAATGCGTAGCCAATGGCCCGTCGTTCCTTTACGTTCTGGATTGCAGTCGCCCTACACGACAGAGTGTACTTCGACATTTGCCGCCCCCTTTTATTTTTACCGAATCATCTGACTAAACTCGCCTGCCTAACCCCGTGGTCCCCGGAATTCCGTTGCCGCCCCGATGCGCGGGAGCGCGCGCGCGCGTTCTTGGTCCGGCTGAAGCCGCTGCCTTGCGCGTTCGGGGCGCCTTCTCGCTGCTGTGCTTCCTGCTCCGATTCGCCGCGCGCCGCTGAGCCAAAATTCTTCTTGAGGACCAAGGCGACGGTGCCGCGCAGACGGGCCATACTGGGATCGGAAGCGGGTCTGACGCGCGGCGGCTTTCCAACCAGAACGGCCGCAGCGACTTCCTTTTCGATCACCGGGCCGAGGCGCCTCCACAGGCGCGTGAATTCGCCGACGACCACAATCTCTTCCGGCGCCAATCCCGCAACGATCATGCGCATGCCGCGACCGATCGCGCGCGCCATGGTATCGAGGGCCTTGAGCGCGAAGGCATCGCCGCCTTCCGCCAGCGCAAGCAAATCCTGAAAGCTGAAGTCCGCGGACGCGGATGCCGTGCTCGATTCGTGGTAATAGCGTACGGCGGCGCGCTGAGATGCGTAGACTTCCCAGCAGCCTCGGCCGCCGCAGGTGCAAAGCGGACCATTGGGATCAAGCGGCACGTGGCCGAATTCGCCCGACATCCCATTTAGGCCGCGCGCCAACTGTCCGTTCGTAAAGACGCCTGTGCCGACGCCTTCAGAGATCGTGACCACCACGAGGTCGCGGACGCTTTCGGCCTGGCCAAACCAGGCCTCCGCAAGAACGCACGCATTGGCGGCGTTTTCGAGTTCGACGCTCATTCCGGTGGCGCTTTCGATCGCGCCCTTGAAATCGAAAGCTCGCCACTTCAAGTTCGGAGCAAAAACGACGCGTTGCGTGGCTTCGTCGAATCGGCCTGGCAAGCTGATCCCGATGCCCTCGAAGACCACACCGGGGTGCGCCTTCGCCAAACGAACAATCCTGCTCGAGAGATTTGCGGCCATAGCGCGCGGATCGGGCGCGGTCGGCAGCGTCTCGCGCGACAGAAAACGGCCATTGACGTCGGCCAAGGCCAGGGTGGTGGTGGCCGGGCGAAGGTCCACGATGACGATTGCCCGCTGATCATTCAATCGCAGGAACGTGGGCCGCCTTCCGCGCGGCAGACGTCCAGTGGGGCCGTAAACGACCCAACGTTCCTGGATGAGCTGCTCGGTGATCAGTGACACAGTGCTGCGCTGCAATCCGGTGATGCGCGCGATCTCGGCGCGGGAAATCGGCTGGCGCCGGCGAACCAAATTGAGCACGACGCCGCGATTGATATCGCGAGCGGTTTCGCTCGATGCCACTTGCGTGTTGGTGAAATCAAGTCGCCGCATTTAATTCGCCACGAGAACTAAATCCTGGGGCCCGTTCGGGCGCCGTAAATCGCGTTCAAAAAAATTCACCGCAGGGCCGAAAAACTTTGTTGCATCGCCGTCAAAACTTTTTCTGCGCACAACAATAAAAACCCTTTACGTGTACGTGCACGAGCGCGAGTTTGGAGCTGACGGCACACCCTTAAATTCGTGTTGCGAACTATATTCGCATTTCAGCGGTTGTCAAGCATATATTTCCCGGAACGGGCCTCAGAAGGTTACCCGCTGCCTATCCCGGCATTCCGTAATCATCTGGTGCGAAAAACCGGTGGAGCGCACCCGATGGAGCAAATTTCCAGTCACGGACCGGATACTCTTCAATCGAACGCCGCGGGCTGGGTTCATGCCCGGAGCAAGGTGCGCGTAGAGGAGCCAATCAGCATTGGCTTAACACCCCTCCCATTTTCCATATTGGCTGGCGTGTCGCGCACGCATCAGGGCTTGGTGCTCGTCGGGGCCGCCGGGATCCCCTCTGACCCTATCGGCGGCGCAGATCGCGCCGTTGGCTCCAGCGGGCTGCCCCAAAGCCGCCTGACCAATATGCAGACGGACGCCCAACCGGGCGATGATCTTGGATTGGCGCGATTGCTTCCCACGTCCGATGATGGAAGGACGCACTGCGCCTGACGGGAGCGGGCGCGTTCTTAAAACGCGCAACGGCGAAGTGGCAGATATGTTGAACAAACGAAGCCAGTTCGGCCAAGTTGTGGAACTTATGAATTTGAGTCCTGCCACACTTCGAATTATTGTGCTCTATTGACGCTAAGGAACACGCTCGAGCCATGGTCGGAACGCGGGGCGTCGCTCGAGACCGCGCCTTCCGGTTTTCCATAGCTCGCAGAGGCTTCGAAATACGCGTTGTGGTATTTCACGCGAGTTCCGTATTGGGACAAGTTGTCGGGGGGTACCACGCGGAATTCTGAGGTACGCCTCAGCAAGTACTCGATCGCGCGAGTGGCTATGGCTCTCGAGGAAAAATCTCGACGTAATCCAGCGGCGCGAGTTCCTGGCCGTCGGGAGTGCCTTCGATCCGAATTTCGTCGCCGGGACGAAGCGCGAGGCCGGGAATGCGGCGCCGCGTGGAAGAATCCGCGTTGGGCTTGAGCGCGGGCAGATGCTCGTCCGCGAGCCATGTGTCCACGGTCTGATGGTTCACTGAGACGCGGAATTTAGATGCGCCGTTGGCTTGATCGAAATATTCAACGTCCAATTCGTACCAGCCGGGAGTGCCACTGAAGCGAAATTCCGCGACGCACGTCTTGGCTGGCGCGGCGCACTCCACCGCTCTTCCTCCGGAAGCCGCTTCGGGCGGCGTGACGTCGAATGGGACGTAGCCATCGAGCTGCATCGATTCCGCTTCGATCCGATTGGGATAATGGCCGACGCGTCCGCGCGCGTCGGGTATTCCCGACTTCGCGAGGAACCAATTGCTAATCGCATCGCGCCAAACAATGGCGTGGCCGGCCTGGTATTCGAGGCGGGCGAGCACGGCCGCGTAGCGATCGTCGTCGACGCGGCCAGTGAGCGTCTTCCATTGCGAGACGAACGCCGCGGCGGCTGAGGCGCCGTCGTAATGCGAATCGTAAACGTGCTGGATCACCGTTTTCCCCGAGTGCAACACGTACGTGTACGGCACGTGGTGAAAAAACAGGAGCAGGTTATCCGGGCAATCGGCGAGGGGTTCATACTTTTTTTGGACCGCGAGCGAATATTGGCCGATGAAGCCCGTGCCGGTAGCCATGGTGCGATCCATACCGATGCCTTGGTGATCCGCGCGAAGCCACTGGCCCCAGCCGTTGTTCTCCGCGGATTCGGGCGCGGGCCCATAATGGGCGCCGAGAATGTTCGTGAGCGTACCGAGGCCGAGCGGTCCGGTATAGCCTTCGTAGACGCGCCAGGAACCGAGTTGCATTGCGGCGATCGTGCGCACAACGAGCGGATCGTTGCCGAATGTGAGACGCGTCCATTCGTCGGCGATTGCGTTCGCGCTGAGATTCGGGTTCCAGGCCAGGCGGCCAAATCCGTATAAATTCGCCATCGCAAGAACATAACCATCCCACGTTGGATCGAGACCGACATTCGAGACGCCGACGAATCCGCCCGTAGGTTGGCCAAATACTTTTCCAGACACCAAAGCTTTGACCAGCGTGGCTTCCGCTCCGTCGGCACGCAGATCGAAATCCAGCACTTCCTTCCACATCGGAACCAGAAAACACAGGTGGCGTTCTTGGCCGGTATATTCCTGAACGATTTGGAGCTCGATCGCTTCGTTCGTCGTCTTCAATCCGCCGAACAGCGGGGAAACTGGCTCGCGCACCTGGAAATCGATGGGGCCGTTCTTGATTTGGACGATCACGTTGTCGTCGAACTGGCCGTCGAGCGGATGGAAAATATCGTAAGCGGCGCGGGCGCGATCGTTTTTCAGGTTGGTCCAATCGAGGTGATGATCGTAAACGAACGCGCGATAGAACAGGACGCCGCCGTGCGGTTTGAGCGCGCGGGCGATCACGTTGGCGGCGTCCGCGGGAGTGCGCCCGTATGCGGAGGGGCCGGGGCGGCCCTCGGAATCCGCTTTTACGACGAAGCCGCCGAAGTCGGGAATGAGTTTGTAGATCTGATCGGTTTTTGCGCGCCAAAATTCGGCGACCTTCGGATCGAGCGGGTCGAAGGTATCCAGACCGCCGACAACTTTGGGGCTGCTCACGTCGACGGAGATCGCAAGCTGCACACCCCAGCGGCGGAATACGTCCGCGATGCGCGCGAGTTGCGGAAGGAAATCGTCGTGCAAGACGAGCGGGTTTGCGTTGACGTTGTTGACGGCGCAGCCGTTGATGCCGACCGAAGCGAGCAGGCGCGCGTATTCGTCAACGCGCGTGAGATCGGTTTGGACTGCGCCATTGTCGAAAAAAATCGAGCGGCCGCCGAAACCGTGCTCGATCGTGCCATTGAGATTGTCCCATTCGTTGACCCAACGCAGGGGGACGGCGGGCTGCTGAAGATCGTTGAGCGCCGAAACATTTTCGTTCTGCGCGATTTTGCTGAGGAAAGCGAACACGCCGTAGAGGACGCCGCGCTCGTCCGCGCCGGCGATGATCGTGCAGGCAAATCCGTGGACGCGGCCGATGGTGAGCAGGAAGCCGTCGCCGGTGAGTTTGGCGTTGAGCGCGAGCACGGGAGCGGCGGCGCGAATATCGGCGATCGTTCCGAGAACGAAAGCGTTTTCGGTGGGCCCGCCATTTTCGGCGCGGAGAGTTCTTCCGAGCATTCCCTTTACTCCTCGAATCAATTCGGTTTGCGCCGTGGCGAGCAGTGGGGAATCGCCGAGCACGGTCACTGTGGCGGGTAGCGAGTCGTATTTCGCGGCGTCGGTTGGGGCGAGCGGGGCGTAGCGGAGCCAGGCGTCTTCGCCTGTCTCGGCGTGCAGGCGCTGAACTACGCAGGCGAGAAGCAGGACTCCCAGAAATGTTATCTGGAGAAGGCGTTTCAAGAATTCACTCCGAGCCTGAGAAGAGGTGTTGCGGCGCTTCTCATACCACCCTCGCGCTCAATAATCAAACCCCTTTACGTGTACGTGCACGGAGCCTATAGTACGGCGGGTTCGCTCGCCAGCGGAGCGTTTGATTCGTAGGAGGATGTATGCGGCGCCGGTTTGGAATATTTGTTCTCGTCTCGACGAACTTCCTTTTAATGTTCCTGGCCTGGTCGCTTGTGTTGTGTCCAAGCGCATCGGCGCAGAGTGCTGCGGCGGCAGCCAGTGCGCCTCTTCCGAGTGCGACGTCGCAGGGCGCGCCAGCCTATCTTGACCGCACGTCGCCGGTGGAGCAGCGCGTGGCCGATCTGCTTTCGCGCATGACTCTCGAGGAAAAAGTGGCGCAACTCGAAGGCATTTGGCAAAACCAGTCGTTTATGAAGGACCAAAGCGTACTTTTCGTGGACGCCAAAGGAAACTTTCTTCCCGAGCGCGCTGCGGTGCTGCTGAAAAACGGACTCGGCGAGATGACGCGTCCGAGCGAAGGCCGCGGTCCGCGCGAGACGGCCGAATTTACAAACACCATGCAGAAGTGGATCAAAGACAACACACGGCTGGGAATCCCCGTCATCTTTCATGAAGAATGTTTGCACGGCTACGTGGCACCGGGAAGCACGGAATATCCGCAGGCGATCGCTCTGGCTTCTACGTGGGACACGCAACTTGTCGGGAGCATCTTTTCGGCGACGGCGGCGGAGGTGCGCGCGCGCGGCGCGACGCAGTGCCTGACGCCGGTGCTCGATCTTGCGCGCGATCCGCGCTGGGGCCGCACGGAAGAGACCTATGGCGAGGATCCTTATCTGGTCACGCGCATCGGAGTCGCCGCGATCGAAGGATTCCAGGGCCCGGGACCGGCGCTCGATGCGTCGCACGTGTTTGCGACAGCCAAACACTTCGCGGTGCATGGGCAGCCGGAGGGAGGCACGAACGTCGCGCCAGGAAATTATTCCGAGCGCGTGATTCGAGAATATTTCCTGAAGCCGTTCCAAGCCGCGGTTGAAGAGGCGCATGTAGGCGCGATCATGGCTTCGTACAACGAGATCGATGGAATTCCCTCGCACAGCAACACGGAATTGCTCACCGGCATTCTGCGAGACGAATGGGGATTTCAGGGAGTTGTGGTCTCCGATTATTTCGGGATTACGGATCTGAAGAATTTGCACCACGTTGTTTCCACGAATGCCGAGGCGGCGAAAATGGCGCTCGAAGCCGGCGTGGATATCGAGTTGCCGTCCGGGGACGCGTACAACACTTTGGTCGATCAGGTTCATCAGGGGCTGGTTTCAGAAGCGATGGTGGATCGGGCGGTGGCGCGGGTTTTGCGCATGAAGTTTCTCACTGGGCTATTCGACAATCCCTATGTAGATCCCGCGTACGCGGAAAAGATTACGAATGATCCGGAGCATCAGGCGCTTGCGCTGCGCGCGGCGCACGAAGCCATCATTCTGCTGAAGAACGAAAATAATTTGTTGCCGCTCGATGTGACGAAGTACAAGCGGATCGCGGTGATTGGTCCCAATGCCGCCGATGTGCATTTGGGCGGCTATAGCGACACGACGGGGCCGGGCGTCAGCGTTTTGCAAGGAATCAAGAACAAGGTTGGATCGAACGCGGAGGTGGTGTACTCGGAGGGCGTGAAAATTACGGAGACGCCGCCGGATTGGAATGCGGACAGAGTGGTGCTGGGCGACCCGGTGCTGAATGCGCAGCGCATCCAAGCGGCCGTGAAAGTCGCGCAGAAGGCGGATATTGTAATACTCGCGCTTGGAGGCAACGAACAGACTTCGCGCGAGGCTTGGGCTCCGGACCATCCAGGCGATCGCGATAATCTCGATTTGCTCGGCAATCAGGATGATTTGGTGAAAGCCATGCTGGCGCTGGGAAAGCCGGTGGTCGTGGTGTTGCAACACGGGCGGCCGAATTCGATCAACTACATTGCCGAGAATGTTCCCGCGATTCTGGACGGCTGGTATTTGGGTCAGGCGGGCGGCACGGCCGTTGCGGACGTGCTGTTCGGAGATTACAACCCCGGCGGAAAATTGCCGATCACCGTTCCGCGCAACGTGGGGCAACTGCCGGACTACTACTACCAAAAGCCGTCCGCCAAGCGCGAATATCTCGGATCGACTGTGCTGCCGCTCTATCCGTTTGGCTTTGGGCTGAGCTACACGACATTTGCGTATGCGAATGTGCGGCTCGCTCCGGATACGATTGGGCCTGAGGGCGAGACGATGGTGTCCGTGGACGTGACCAACACCGGAAAAGTTCGTGGGGACGAAATCGTGCAGCTTTATATCCGCGATGAGGTGAGCTCGGTCACGCGGCCCGTGAAGGAATTGCGCGGGTTCCGCAGGATCACGCTCGATCCGGGCCAAACGCAGACGGTGACTTTTAAACTCGGATTTGACGAGCTGTCGTTTTTGAACCGCGACATGCATCGGGTGGTCGAGCCGGGAACGTTCAAGATCATGGTCGGCGGAAATTCCGTGGATTTAACGGATGCGACGCTGACCGTGGCAACGCGATAGCACACTGGGCCGCGATGCGGCCGGTACGCGAATGAAACGCACGGGCGTTCACAAGATCGCGGAACTCGCCAAGGTGTCCACGGGCACCGTGGATCGCGCCTTGCATGGGCGCGCCGGCATCAGCGAAGGCACGCGGAAGAAAATTCTGCGCATCGCCAAGCAGATCGCTTACACGCCGCACCCCGCGGCGCGCGTGCTTTCGATCGGGCGCGCCAGCCTGCGCATCGGGATCTGCATCCCTGAAGAAATTCATTTTTTCTACGATCAGATGCGCGCGGGAATTTTCGAGGAGGCGCGGCGATTGCGCGGCCTCGGAGTCGAGATCATCTATATGCCGGTGCCGAGCTTGGGTGCTGGGGAGAAGGAGCGGGTGATTGAGCTACTTGACCGCGGCGTGAATGCTTTGGTTGTGACGCCGGGGAATCCGAAGTCGATTAGGGCCTCGATCGACCGCGCGGAGAAGAAAAATGTGCGCGTGGTTTGCATTGTGACCGACGCGCCGGAGAGCCGGCGTTCGGGCGTGGTATGCGTCGATCCGCAGCTCAGCGGGCGCCTGGCCGCGGAGCTCATGGCCAAGTTCGCGGGGCCTGACTCAGAGGTCGCGCTGATCACCGGCATGCTCACCGCCGAGGAGCACAGGCTTAAGACCGAAGCGTTTTGCGCCGATTTTCGCAAGGAATGCCCGGGCGGAAAAATCGCCGCGGTTTTGGAGGCGCATGAATCCGCGGACGAGAGCTATCGCAAAACCTGCAAATTGCTCAACGATCACCCGGAATTGAGCGGCATCTACGTCAGCACGGTGAACTGCTTGCCGGTGTGCCGCGCGTTGAGCGCGTACAAGCGCGCGGGCCAAGTGCAACTGATCACAACCGATCTCTTTCCCGAGATGGTTCCGTACTTCCGGCGCAAGGCGATCCAGGCTTCGATTTATCAGGATCCTTATTTGCAGGGGCAGACCGCCGTGCGGTTGCTCGCCGATTTTCTTTTGAACGGAATCGCCATTCCAAATACGAATTATTTGAATCCGGGCGTCGCGCTGCGGTCGAACCTGTTTCTTTTTCGCGAAGTTCGGCGGAAAAGCGGCACGGGGCGAGTTGCAGAACGCCCGGCGCGAACCGCGTAGGTTCTCCTGCCAACGCCCTTCAGTTTGTAACCTCGCCACACTGCCTTCTCCCGATGGAGTTCTCCGGTTGCGTGCTCGCGCTCGGCTCGACATTCGCCGTGTGGCTCGGTAGGATTTGGAGCGCGGAAAGAACGGAAACTGAGAGGATAGCAGCGCTGCGCTCGGAAGTGACGAGCCGAAAGGTGATATGCCGCACTCCCTGTTGCCGCAAGGCGCCCCTGGTTCCCGTCCGAGATGCTTTTCTAACGTGTTCGCGACGATTCCGCTGGGTCTCGCGCTTGCGTGTATATTTTCCGTGAACGCGCGATCGCAGCAGGCGAGGACGGCGGAGGATCGTGCGAGCGACGCCGGCGACTCGCTGGCCGAAACCACGCCGATTGCCACCGAACTTTCTGCGCGGCTCGATCGCGACGACGTGCTGAAGGCCATGCGGAAAGTGGCCGATTGGCAACTGGATCGCGCGCAACCTCACTTCAATCAGGATTGGACCTATGCCGCGCTCTACGCCGGATTCATGGCGGTGCCGCCGGAGGTGGAAGGCGACAAATATCGGAAGGCCATGCAGTCCATGGCGGAGAAATTCGATTGGCAACTTGGCCCGCGCCTAACAAACGCAGACGATGAAGCGATTGGGCAGACGTACCTGGAGTTGTATCGGAAGCTTCGCGATCCGAAGATGATCGCGCCGACCCAGCAGCGAATGGACGATCTCATGAAGACGCCCGATCCAACCGATAAGGCGCTGTGGTGGTGGTGCGACGCGCTTTTCATGGCGCCGCCGGTGCTGGCGCGGCTTTATGGGGCGACCGGCGACGTTCACTATCTCGATTTTATGGATCACGAGTGGTGGATAACATCCCATGAACTCTACGATCCGCAGCAGCACCTTTTCTCTCGCGATGCCAGCTACCTCGATAAGCGCGAAGCCAATGGGAACAAGTTGTTCTGGGCTCGGGGGAATGGTTGGGTGATGGGCGGGCTGGTGCGCGTGCTCCAATTCATGCCGGAAAATTATCCGACGCGCGCGAAGTATGTGCAGCAATTTAGGGATATGGCCGCGGCCGTGGCGCCGCTGCAGGGCAACGATGGTTTGTGGCGGACGGGATTGCTCGATGAGGAAGCTTATTCGTTGCCGGAGAATTCGGCATCGGCGTTTTTCGCATACGCCTTCGCGTGGGGCGTGAATCAGGGAATTCTTGACCGCAGAGTGTACGAACCGGTGGTCGAAAAGGCCTGGGCAGGACTGCTCGCGCACGTCTATGAAGATGGACGCCTGGGATCGATTCAGCCGGTTGGCGGTGCGCCGGGTCCGTTCACGGAAACTTCGAGCTACGTTTACGGCGTGGGAGCGTTCCTGCTCGCCGGCTCCGAGATTTATCGCCTCGCGCACTGAGTGGCGCCTGCGCGCGGCGGACAGCACGAGCGAGACCAAGATTAAATTGGGGGCAATCGGGAATTTATGAAAATCCTTCAGCTTGCAGATAAGCAACGCTATCCGCGGATGACCACGAGCGAATTGCGCGAGACTTTCCTGATCGACGAACTATTTCATCCGGGGCGCATCGACGCGGTTTACGTCGATCTCGATCGCACCGTCATTGGATCCGCCGTGCCGCTTGCGGATCCGTTGAAGCTGGGTGCTGACCCCGAACTCCGCGCGTCGTATTTCACGGAGCGGCGCGAGCTTGGCGTGTTGAATATCGGCGGCGATGGCGCGGTCGTCGTCAACGATCGCGAATTTCCGTTGGGCAATCTCGATTGTCTTTATGTCGGCCGCGGAAATGAGAAGGTCTTGTTCACGAGCAAATCCGCGAGCAAGCCGGCGGAATTCTATTTGTTGAGTTATCCCGCGCACGCGGTGTTTCCGACTGCTTCCATCGAATCATCGAAGGTGGCGCCGGTGCTGCTCGGCGCTCCGGAAACCTGCAACCAAAGAGGGATCACGAAGTTGATTCATTTGGAGGGAATCAAAAGTTGTCAGTTGGTGATGGGCTTCACGCAACTCGCCTCCGGCAGCGATTGGAACACCATGCCGCCTCACACGCACATGCGGCGCTCGGAAGTCTATCTTTATTTCAATCTTCAGCCGGAGGATCGGGTGCTGCATCTGATGGGCCCGTCCGACGAAATCAGAGTGATCGTTGTGGCCAACAAGCAGGCGGTTATTTCGCCGGGGTGGTCGGTGCACGCGGGCGTGGGAACCAGAAACTACACTTTCTGCTGGGGAATGGGCGGAGAGAATCAGGTTTACACGGATATGGATGCGCTGAAGATTTCGGATTTGATCTGATCTGATCCGATCGCGGCGCGGTGCCGCGGATCGCGACACGCGGAAAGAAGGGCACGTGGCGATTCTCGAAGCATTTAATCTGCGAGGCAAAAATGCGCTGGTGACCGGATCGTCGCGCGGATTGGGCGCGGGCATGGCGATCGCGCTGGCGGAAGCGGGTGCGAATGTCGCCGTGCATGGCTCGGCCGAAAAGCCGTCGGCAACATTGGAAGCCATCCGCAAGACCGGCGTGAAACAGGCTGCGCTGGTCGGCGACGTGCGCTCGATCGATGTGTGCCACAAATTGATCGAAGAAACCGTCGCAGCCTTCGGGTCGATCGACATTCTCGTGAACAACGCCGGCACAATCCGGCGCGCGCCGGCCGCGGATTTCTCCGATTCGGATTGGGGCGATGTTCTGGCGGCAAATTTGAGCGCTGTTTTCCGGCTGAGCCAAAACGCCGGGCGCCACATGCTGCGGCAAGGCTCGGGCAAAATCATCAACATCGCTTCACTGTTGTCGTTCCAGGGCGGACTCTACGTCCCGGCATACGCCGCGGCAAAGGGCGGCGTGGCGCAGTTAACCAAAGCGCTCGCGAATGAATGGGCCGCGAAGGGCATCAACGTGAATGCCATCGCGCCGGGCTACATGCAGACGGACAACACGGCGGCGTTGCGAAGCGATCCAGTGCGCTCGGTTCAGATTCTGCAAAGAATACCGGCCGGCCGCTGGGGCAAACCCGAAGACCTGGCGGGAGCTGTGGTTTTTCTCGCGTCGGCGGCGAGCAACTACGTGGATGGGCACGTTCTGGTGGTGGACGGAGGATGGCTCGGGCGGTGAGTGCTTTCGGCCGGAGCGCGATTTCACAACATTTCTACAACATTTCTAAACGTGGCTTGGATTCTTCGTCTGAGCTTTGATAAAGTGCCGCACCAGTTACCTACGGCGTTCCCTTTGATCGGAGGCCCGGATGACCACGCTCGACCTGCGACCTCTCTCTCTTGGGGAACTCCTGGACCGCACGTTCACACTTTACCGCGGGCATTTCCTTTTGTTCGTCGGCATCTCGGCCATTCCTCGCGTGTTCGTCTTGCTGATTCAGTTGGCCCAGATTGTGTTCGCGCCGGCGAGAGGAGTCTTCACCCCTCCCGACCCCAACGTACCCGGCCAGATGCCCTCATTTTCCGCGACGGGCATCGCTTACGCGGTCGTGTTTTTCTTCGCCGTGCTGATCGCCAGCGTTCTCGCCAGCATGTGGTCGCAGGGCGCGACGGTAATCGCAGTTTCCGATTTGTACCTTGGCCGCACGACCACGCTTGGCGAAGCTTTTCGCCGCGTGTGGGGTGAACTGGGCACCATATTCGGTGTGGCCGTGCTGAGCGGTCTTGCTGTATTCGGCGGCTGCATCCTGCTGATTATTCCGGGAATTTACATCGCGCTGCGCCTTGCCGTCGGCGTGCAGGCAGCCGTGCTGGAAAATATCGGGCCGGGCGACGCGCTCAGCCGGAGTTTCGCGCTGACGAAAGAGAATGCGGGCCGTGTATTTTTGATTTTTCTTCTTTATGGTTTCTTGTTGTACGGAGCGATTGCCTTGCTGGGAGCGCCTTTCCTGATCGGAACAGTATTGACGAAGAGCAATCCTGATTTAGTGCGCATGTTCACGATGTTCACGCAAGTGGGAAGCTTTATCGCCGAGTCCCTGGCCATCCCTTTCGTGACCATTGCCATGTCGCTTTTCTATTACGACATGCGCGTGCGGAAAGAAGGGTTCGATCTTCAAATGATGATGAACCCTGTCGCCGGCGTGGTGCCGCAGGCGAGTGTGGTGCCGCGGATGCTTTCGTAGATATTGTCTTGAAGCAGAGCCTCGAGGAGTTTCGGTTGCCGACGAAATCGACGATCTGCCGGCGGACCGCGTGTCTGATCCTTCTTCTTGTGTTTTTTGCGCCGGCGATCGGCGCGCGCACGCAAGTTTCCTCTTCTGCTGCCTCCAGCGCGGCCGCCAGCCCGCTTGACGCTACTTCATTCGCCGCGGAACTTCGCCGCCTCCAAAGCGCGAGCGCGCAAAACTCGTCGACCCCGGGCGAGATCACTCGTTTGCGCACAAGTCTGCCCGATGAGTGGAATGTGAAGACAACCGACGGCAATTATGAAATTTCAACCGCGCCGCTCGCTGCATTGCTCAAAAAGGCCGAGCAGGATCCTGCGCACAGCGCAGCGCACCTCCAAGACGCCAGCGAGTGGCTCGACGCAGAAGCGCGGCAGGTTGAAAGCTACACCGCGGCAAATTCCAACAGCGGTGCGAATGCGGGCGCCGCGTTGAGCGAGATTTTGGCGCGGCGTGAATTCAGGGGGGTGGGCACGGCGAGCGCGCGGGAAATGTTTCAACAGCGGCTTCAGGAGTGGCTGGAGCGCATTGTGGAATGGTTTATCGGCCACATCGGGCGCCACGCGACAAGCGCGAAAATATTTTTCGAGCTGCTGCTTGTCGTTGTCGTCGTGTGGCTTGGCGCGGCGCTTGTTCGCTTTTGGATGCGCCGCGCGCGATACGACGAATTGGATGCGCCGCAGTCGGTGGCGATCGCGCGATCTTGGCAAGAGTGGATTCGCGCCGCGCGCGAGGCATCCGAACGCGGCGATTTTCGCGAAGCGGTTCATTCCGCATACTGGGCGGGAATTTCGTATCTCGAGGCGGTCGAGCTGATCGAGCCGGACCGCGCACGAACGCCGCGTGAATATGTGCGCTTGCTTTCGCAGCCGCAACCCGAAACCGCTGCGTCACTCGAAAAGCCGCGTGCCGCGCTTGCGGCGCTCACCGCGCGCCTCGAGCAGGTTTGGTACGGACGCCGGCCGGCGAGCCGCGAAGATTTCCTGGACTCCATGCGGCAAATCGAGGGGCTCGGATGCCAGCTGCCTTAGATTCCGCCGATCGCAAGATGCTCCTCGCCGCCGGCGCGGCTCTTTTGCTGCTGATGGCTGCGATTGCGTTTGAATCGCCGACGGGCGAAAGCCAAGGCGAGGCGATTCCTTCCACCTATTATTCTTCGCCCGGCGGCGCGCTCGCGGCCTACTTGCTGCTTCAACAGCTTCATTACAGCGTGGAGCGATGGGAACGCTCGCCTCTCGAGCTGCCGCAGGATTCCACGGGATCGATACTGATTCTCGCCGATCCAAGCGACTCGCCGAGCGCGGCCGAGAAGCGCGCGCTGCTGGGTTTCGTTGAGGCCGGCGGCCAGGTGCTCTTCACCGGCCGGCAAGTTGAAGAATTTTTTGACGACGCGCATATCGCCGATTATGGAGGAGGGATGGGGTCCGAGACTTACGCCGCCGATCTTCCGAGCGCGCTCACTCGCGGCGCGCCGAACGTCACGCTCAGGCCGGAGGCCGTGTGGGGCGAAGCCCGGCCCACCGAGACGCCTCTTTACAGCGACGACGATGCCGACGTAATCGTGTGCTGGCGCGTGGGCGCGGGCCGAATTCTGTGGTGGGCGGGACCCACGCCACTGACGAATGCCGGAATTACCGAAGCGGGGAATATGAATCTGTTTCTCGACGCCATGAACGTCTCCGGCGCCGATTCTTCAAGCGCAGCGCCGGCGCAAATTTATTGGGACGAATATTTTCATGGCGAGCGCAGTTCGCTGTGGAGCTACATGCAGGGTACGCCGGTGGCCTGGGGAGTTTTGCAACTCGGCTTGCTTGGCGTGGGAGTGCTGTTTACGTTCAGCCGGCGCAGCGGCCCGACGGCGATTCCCGCAAGTGTCTCGCGCCTTTCTCCGCTCGAATTCGTGGACACGCTTGGCGGACTCTACGAGCGCGCGAAAGCAGAACCCGCGGTGGTGGGCATCGTGTATCAGCGATTTCGCACGTTGCTCACGCGGCAGTTGCGATTGCCGCTGACAACCGATGACGCCACGCTCGAAAACGCGATCCGCACTCGTCTCGGGAAGCAGTTGGCGGGCCTGCCCGAGGCGCTGCACCGTGTCGCGGCCGCGACCCGCGCGGAGAAGGTTTCTCCCGCAGAGGCGCTCGCGTTGATCAAGGAGTTGGAGCACTATGAGCAGCAGTTGGGCTTGAAAAAGCCCGGACCACAGGAGAAATCCTAATCGTGGAACACGTCTCACGCTTGTCGACGCACGTGCGCACGGAAATTTCGAAAGTGATCATCGGGCAGCAGGCTGTGGTGGACCAGCTTTTGCTGGTGGTCCTCTGCGGCGGGCACGCGCTTCTGGAAGGTGTGCCGGGACTCGCGAAAACGCTCGCCGTGAAAACGCTCGCGAGAATTTGCGGCCTCGGTTTTCAGCGCGTTCAATGCACAGCCGATCTGATGCCCGCCGACGTGATGGGCACGAACATCTTTCACGCCGCCACCGGTGCCTTCACTCTGCATCGCGGACCGATCTTCACCGATTTGCTGCTCGTCGACGAAATCAATCGCACGCCTCCACGCACGCAAGCGGCGCTGCTGGAAGCCATGGAAGAGCGCCAGGTGACCATCGACGGAACCCGCCATCCGCTAACGGACAATTTTGCCGTTTTCGCCACGCAGAATCCGGTGGAATTTGAGGGCACCTATCCGCTGCCCGAAGCGCAGCTCGATCGCTTTCTTCTGAAAATTCGCATCGACTATCCGTCCGCGCCGGAAGAAGCGGAGATTCTCGTGCGTTTCGAGCAGGGATTCGATCCGGCGCATTTGGATCGCATTCCGCTTGTGCCTCTCGAGGCAGGGTTGCTTTCCGCCGCGCGCAAGGAGCTCGAAAACATTCGCGTCGAACCGACTCTGCATTCTTACATTGTGACTTTGGTCCGAAGGACACGTGATTGGCCAGCGCTTTCGCTCGGCGCAAGTCCTCGCGCGGCAATCGGGCTTCTCTTCGTGGCGCGCGCACTGGCCGGCGCGGAGGGCCGAGATTTTCTGATCCCCGACGATATCAAGGCCGCGGCCCTGCCGGTCTTGCGCCACCGTGTTTTGTTGAAGCCGGAAGCGGAGCTTGAAGGGCTCACGTCCGATCAGGTGGTCGCTGAAATCCTCGCGACGATCGAGGTTCCGAAGTGACCGAAGCGCTGCCGCTGACGCCGCCCCCAGCAGTTGCGCGCGCCGGCCCCGTCGGACGCTTCTCGTTCGGATTTGCACCGCGCTTCTTTGTCATGCTTCTGCTCGGATTGGTTTGGCTCGGTCCGGCGTGGTGGTTTCACCAGTGCATCGAGGCAATGCTTCTGTGGGATGCATTGGCCCTCGCGGTGTGGATTTGGGACTTAGGGCGACTGCCGCGCCCCGATCAGGTCGAAGTTCGCCGCATTTGGCGCACGCGGCCCGCTCTCGGAGTTCCGGCCGAGGTGAGCATCGAACTTCAAAATGCAGGGAAGCGCGGATTTCGCGCGCGCGTTGTCGACGAAACGCCTCTAGCACTGCGTCTCGACCCGCCGTCGATCGAACTCAAGATCCGAGCACACGCCTCCGCGAGCGCGGCCTATCCGATTCTTCCGGCCGAGCGCGGCGATGCGCGATTGGGCCGCACCTTTGTCCGCTACCAGAGCGGACTGCGCTTCGCCGAGCGCTGGGCCGTGGCCGCAACGGCGCAAACGGTTTGCGTTCTCCCGAATCTCGAACAGGCCAAGCGCCATACGCTGCTTCTGATTCGCAGCCGCCAGGTGGAACTCGAAAAGCGGCGGCGCCGCCAGCGTGGCACCGGTCGCGAGTTCGACGGCCTGCGCGAATATCGCGAAGGCGACGAGCTGCGCGATATTTCCTGGACCGCGACGGCGCGGCGAAATCATCTGATCACCCGCGTTTTTCAGATCGAGCGAAGCCAGGCCATTTGGCTGGTGCTCGACGCTGGACGATTGCTTCGCGCGCAGGTCGAGGAGCCGGTTCACGGACAGCGCTTTTCAAAACTCGATTACTCCGTGAATGCCGCGCTCTCGCTCGCGCAGGTCGCGCTATACCGCGGAGATCGCGTCGGATTGGTGGCCTACGGCCGCCGCGTGCAGCAGCAGCTGAATGCCGGGCGCGGTCAACACCAACTGCGCGCCATCGTCGAATCTCTGGCGCGCGTTCACGCCGAGCCGAGCGAAGCCGACCACGGCCGAGCGGTGCGCGCGCTGCTTCAGGCGCAAAAGCGCCGCGGCCTGATTGTCTGGATCACGGATTTCGCGGAAACGCCGACGATTCCCGAAGTGATCGAATTCGCCATGCAAATGGCGCCGCGGCACTTGGTGGTGTTCGCGGCAATGGGCCAGCCGGATTTGGCGAAAGTCGCGCTCACCACGCCGGATTCAAAAGAGCAGATGTATCGCCACGTGGCGGCTCTCGAGATTTCCGAGCGGCGCGATTTGCTGCTGCGCGGTTTGCGGGAACGCGGCGTGCTGGCGCGCGAATTGATGCCGGGAATGCTGGCGAGTGCGCTCGTGAATCAATATCTCGAAATCAAAGAGCGCAGCATGCTGTGACGCCGCGCTCAGCGCGGCGCGAGCTGCTCTTGCGGTTCCGGCGATCGGCGCGCGCGGCTCAAGTAGGTGACCAGCGCGGTGAACAACACCGCCGCGAGTAGAAATTTCAGGCGCGCGGGAATCGCCGACGGCGAAATGAATCCCTCGATGGCGCCCGCCACCAGAAGCATCGGCACCGTGCCGAGCAGTAGCTGGGCCGCGCGACCGCCCGCGCGCGCCAGCGATTCGCGCCGCGGCAGCAATCCCGGAAACAACATTCCGCGCGCAATTTCAAAACCCGATCCGCCGGCAATGAAAATAGCCGGCAGCTCCAGCACTCCGTGCGGCGCGACGAACGTCCATAGTTGCAGCGCCATTCCCGCTTGCCAGGTGGCCGCGCCGACCACGCCGAGCAGCAGCCCGTTCACCGTCAGCAGCCAAATCGTCCAGATGCCGGCCGTGATGCCCGACGCAAACATGCTGAACGCCACGATGATGTTATTGGTGAGAATCGCCGAGGCCGCAACCGGCTTGACCGTAACGATCGATTCGGTCCACATCTTGCGCTGCGCGATCGTATCCATCATTTCCGGACCGAGCACGCGATGCGCGAAGGCCGGATCGTGCAGCGTGATGGCGCACCCGGCGATCGCCGTGAATGCGGTGATGGCAAACGCGAGCAGCGTAAGCGGAAATGTTTCGCGAAATATACGTGGGTACGTCTGCGTGTAGAAACGCACCAGGCCGCTCATTCCGGGCCGCCGTCCCATGTAAATCAGATTGTGCGCGCGGCCCAAAAGCTGATTCAGATAAGTGGCCAGCGGCCGGCTGGTTACATCTTCGCGCGCCGTCGCCAGATCGGACGCCGCCTGACGATATAATAGTCCCAGCTCCTGCAGCTCGCGATGCTCGAACGCTCGGACGCCGCGTCCTTTGGAGCGATTGACCAGTTCTTCCAGACGCGACCAATATGGCTTTCGTTTCTCGATCCAGCGCGTAGAGATCATGTCGCAGCCACCAATCGCTCCCGCCCCGACGCCCGGCGATTTCGCCGAAAAGCTTACCATTGAAACGCCGGAGCAAACGCCGCTGGAATTCGAGATTGCCGGAATCGGCAGCCGGTTTCTGGCGATTGCCATCGACACGCTGATTCAAACCGCGGCGGCGGTGATCGTCGGCCTCGCCGGCGCATTGATCTTCATCAGCCTTTTGCGCACGCGCGAACCATCCACGATTTGGCTCGCCGCCATCCTCATTGTGTTCGCATTTGTGCTTTTTTACGGATACTTCGCAATCTTTGAGGCCATCTGGAACGGTCAGACGCCGGGCAAACGCAGCGTGGGGATTCGCGTCATCAAGGATTCTGGTCGCCCCATCACGCCGGCGGAGTCGGTTGCGCGCAATTTGCTCCGAATCGTCGATCAGCTTCCGACCCTATACGCGACGGGCGTCGTGAGCATGCTTCTGAGCAAACAGAACAAGCGCCTGGGCGATTTCGTCGCCGGCACGATCGTCGTGCGCGAAAATTCCCTGGAGAAGGCGCGCCCCGTCTGGCAGGCGGCGCCGGTAGTGGCGAATATTACGTATGGATCCGAGCGCCTCGGCGCGGAAGAATTCGCGCTCATCGAGGCGTTCTTAAATCGGCGCAATCAGCTCGAGCCCTACGTGCGCTACCAAATGGCCGCGCAAATCGCCGCGAAAATACAGCCGAAATTGACGATCCCGCAGAGCGAATTGCCGTCGCCCGAAAAACTCCTCGAAGCCATCGCCTACGAGCGCCGCGCCACCGGCAGATATTTTTGACGCGAGATTTTCAGGATTGGCCGCGCCGGCGCTGACGCTCGGCGACTCGGCCGCTCATTCGTGAACGTATCGCACAACCTCAACGTCGGAGATCGCGACCAATCCTTCGCCGACCATCGCATCGAGCAGCGGAATCAGCTTCTGGATTTTCTCGTCCGTATCGATCACGCTCACCATGATCGGCAAATCCGACGAAAACGAAAATAGGTGCGGCCGCCGTATCAGCGTGCTTGCGCCATATCCTTCGACGCCGCGCAACACCGTCGCGCCCGCAAGGTCCAGCTCGCGGCATTTCTCCACGATCGCCGTATACAGCGGTTTGCCCTCCCACTTGTCGTTCTCGCCGAAATGGATCCGCAGCATCTTGGCCTTGCCTTCGAGCTTCACGATCGTCCCTCCGCGCGCCGTTCGTCCGAAAAATAATCGTGCGTGTACTTCACGATCTCCACGTCCGACAGCACCACGAGCCCCTGCTGAAACATTTCGTCGAGCAGCGGCAGAAACGCGCGCAGCTTTTCTTCCGTTTCCACCACTGAGAGCATAATCGGCCGATCGTGCGACAAATTCAGTGTCTTGCGCTCGTGCAGTCTGCGGTTCGCGCCGTAGCCCATAATCCCCTCGTACACGGTGACTCCTGCGATGTTATTCGCGCGCATGCATTCCACCAGCGCTTTGTAAAGCGGCTTATCGTGCCAGCGATCGCTCTCGCCTAGATAAATTCGCATCAATTTGGCGCGGCCCTGGCTTTTCAAAGATTGATGCGCCACGCCGGCCGCGGCCCCCGCGGAAACTTGCGCGGGCTTTACCACTATGGTGTCTTCGACCTCGATCAGCCCCGTGCCGGCCATTTCGGAAAGTTTCGGCAGAAGCTCTTCGACCTTTTCCGGCGTCTCTGTGAACTCAAGCTTGACGGGAAGATTTTCGGTCAGCCGCAGAATGCGCGTCGTGTGCAAATGATGATCGGCGCCGAAACCCGCGAAGCCTCGCGTGACCGTAGCTCCGGCCACGCCGCGATAAAAAAGAAAATCGAGCACCGCCGAGTATGTCGGCTGTCCGTGATACTGATGATCTTCTCCCACGTAGATGCTGACTTTCTTTGCGCGTCCTGAATTCAACATGCTCGCTCCTGCTCCGCGCTTCCGCCGGCCAGGCGATGTCCCCGGCGGGTTCGCGTTGCGCGGTCCTTATATACACGCTTGCAATAGGATTCCACAGTTCTCATGCCAGCGCCCTCCCGGCCACCACTCCCAGCCACACCGCGGCGAATCCCAGCGTGACGCTCAAAATCACATTCAAAAACGCCACGACGAATTGCCCTTCCTGCATGCTTCGCAGCGTTTCATATTCAAACGTGGAAAATGTCGTGTACGCGCCGATGAACCCGATCGGAATCAGATACCGCCAATTCGCGCTCCAATGCGCGTTCTCCGCCAGCACCGTGACGATGAATCCAATCGCGAACGACCCGCTCACATTGATCACAAACGTTCCGTACGGAAAAAAAGCGCCCAGCTTGTTTCCCACGTATCCACCCAGCCAAAAGCGCGCGATCGCGCCCAGAAATCCGCCCAGTCCGACCATCAGATATTTCGTCATCGCCCGATGCTGCCCTTGTCCTTTCGCAGCGCGAAATAAATGTGCGTTCTCGCCGGCGAGCGCGCGCTCCGCGCTCGCGGCGAGTCGGCCTCCCCCAAATTTAATCTGTGGATTCTCCTGCTGAGGAGAGTTGCGAGCCTACGCAGAGAAATCCTCCAAAAGAGAACCCGCGTAGGAGTCATCTGCCCTTTCGGGCGATTTAGGGTGAACCCCAACACCCAAAAATTTTTTGCAACATGAACATTATATCTTGTTCGCGGCCGCACAGTCGCCAGCGTTTTCGGATAATTTCCGTATCCGGCAACGTCGGCCGCGATTTCCGCGATTGCGAAACGGCTTGATCAATCGCTCGGCGCCGCAGCCGTCGCCGGCGCGGCGGGCGGCGCCGTGAAGTAGCGGCTCGCGAACGTTATAAATGTCGGCCAGTTCGGCGCCGGCGTGTGTCCGCCAGTGTGCTGGCGAAAGCCAATGTCGCCCACGATCAGCGCGGTTTCCACCGGCGGAAACACGGTGGTTCCCAAATCTTTCTTGCCGAGCAAATCGTACACGGGTCCCGCGCCCACGGCGGCCAGAAACGTGCCTTCAGCGTCGGCCCATCCATCTCCTGCGCCCGCGGATCCGCCGCCGATGAAAACTGGACGCGGCGCGCACAACGCGATCAGCTCGTGCGCGTCCACCGGCAAATCGTTTGCGGTCAAGGGACCGGCATATTTCAGAAAGTTGCCGGCCATCCAGTGAAATTCGCCCGTGCCGGCCACATTCTCGAGCAGCTCTCCAAAATTTCGCCTGAAAATCTTGGCGCCACCTGTGCCGGAGGAACTGATGTAAGCGATCGCCAGGCGCGGCTCGTAAGCCATCGCCACCAGCGCGGCCTTGCCATAGCGCGAATGGCCCGCGATGCCCACCTGCTTCGCGTTCACGGATTTATCGGTCTCGAAATAATCGAGAGCGCGGCTCGCTCCCCACGCCCACGCGCGCAGCGCGCCCCAATCGTCCAGCTTGCGCGGCTGACCTTTGTTGCAAAGCCCAATAATTCCCTCCGTCAACCCCGCGCCGTTGTCCGCCTGCACGCTCGTCGGAATCAGGCTGGCATAGCCCCATCCTTTGGCCAGCACCTGTTGCTGCCATGTGGGACCCGTGGGAGCCGGCGGCGGAGTCCCACCGGCAGCCTGCATACGCTTCGCCATCGCCGCCAGGAATTCCGGGCTCCAGCTCAACTCCATCATCACCGGCACCGGTCCCGTCGCATTGGCCGGAGTCGATAACTCGAGTTCAATATCCACGCTGATCAGCGGGTACGAAGAATTGTCCACGTGCCCCACAAGTTTCTTGGTGATCACCGGCACGTCGCCGTTCATCTCTTTCGTCGCGCTGATCACTTCCCAATTTACGCTCGGCGTGTTCGCCGGCACGCGCCCATAAATTTCCCGATCGAAATATTCCACGATTTCCGGGCGCCGCTTCGTCCACCACACCTTCGCGGTCTTCACTCTCTTTCCGTCATTTAATACCAGCGGATCCGGCAGGCTCGTGTACGGAGTGGCCTTCGATTCATCCATGTTCGCCGGATGCGCCCCGGTCGGGCTGCCGTCCGCGCCGCGCCGCAGCGCGGTGATGTGCAGCAAATCCATCTCTCGCTGATGCTCCTGCTCCGCCGTCATTTGCACCGGCGGTGGCAGCGTGCTCGCCGCCTGCGGTTGGTTGGAACCGGATTGTTGTGCGCCGGCCTGCGGCTGCGTATTGGTCTGCGCGCCGATGGCCACGGCGACGCACACGAGCGCCACAAGCATCGAACCAACCAGTAATTGAACGGATCGCGGTGTGTGAGCCTTACCGCGCGAAGAGCGCTTCCTCATGGTTTCCTCCCGGAACTTCATCTGCCAATGCAGACCGGAGCGCAGCCTACTCCAATGTTTCTTCGCGATTCAAGCTCATTCAGGATATGGGAAAAACAAAATGCGCTCGCCAACCCGTGGCATTCTCCCACGATCGTCCCCGCTCGCCATTATTTCGCCGCTGCACCCGGCACCGGCAACGGAATTCGCTCCATGAACTGCCGCTGGTGCCAATACGGATACGCCGCCGCGGTTTCGCTCGCGGCGTCGAGCGTCGCGATCTGCTCTGCCGTCAAATTCCACCCGGCGCTCGCCAGATTTTGCCGCAGTTGCTCTTCGTTGCGCGCGCCCAGAATCACGCTCGATACCGTCGGCCGCTGCAGCAACCAATTCACCGAGATTTGCGGCACGCTTTTCCCCGTTTCTTTCGCGACCGTATCGATCGCATCCACCACCTTGTGCAAATAATCCTCCGGCACCTGCGGACCCATATCGGCCGTCTTATGCAGCCGGCTCTGCGCAGGCAGAGGTTGTCCTCTCCGAATTTTCCCGGTCAAGCGGCCCCACCCCAGTGGACTCCAAACCAGCGCGCCAACTTTTTGATCGATCCCCAGCGGCATCAACTCCCACTCATACTCCCGCCCGATCAGCGAGTAATAAACTTGATGCGCCACGTACCTGGCCCACCCATATCTCTGCGAGATCCCAAGCGACTTCATCAAATGCCAGCCGGAAAAATTCGAGCACGCGATGTAGCGCACCTTCCCCGAACGCACCAGCGTGTCGAGCGTCTCGATTGTCTCGTCGACCGGCGTCAGCTCATCGAATCCGTGCATGTGATAGATGTCAATGTAGTCCGTGCCCAGCCGCCGCAGGCTGGCCTCGCATGCTTTCAAAATGTGATAACGCGAAGAACCCGCGTCGTTCGGCCCCTTCCCGAAGCGAAAAGTCGTTTTCGTCGAGATCAGCAGCTCGTGCCGTTTTCCCTGCACGGCTTTGCCCAGAATCTCTTCCGACAGGCCGTAAGAGTAGATATCGGCCGTGTCGAACAGATTGACGCCGGCTTCCACGCAGATATCGATCAACCGCTTGGCTTCCTCCACGTCCGTTTGGCCCCACGCGCGGAAAAATTCGCTTCCGCCGCCGAACGTGCCCGTGCCCAAACTGAGCGCCGATACTTTCAGTCCCGAATGCCCAAGCAGTCTGTATTCCATGGCCGTTTGCCGCTCCTTTTCCACACGAATTCCAGCAATTATGGAGCGCCGGCCGTTTTCCGTCGACCCTTAAGATGCGCCGCGACCAGGACTTATTTTTCGACACCGGCGAGTCCGGGCAGTGCCCTGTGGAAATTAATTCGAATACTAATATACTAATTGACATATGCGTTCACAAATGCTATGCTTCTTCATGTTCGCCGGCATCCAATTCGAATTGCCCACCACCCCCGCTTTCCCCCGCCGGATCCCTGCGTCCACTCCCCCCGCTTTTGTCGGCCCGACGTGCAATCTGTGCATCCATTTCGCCCCAGCAACTCCTTTACTTTCAGCCTCATACGCACTCCTCCAAAAGAGTGCGCATCTCATTGAAAACAATCATCATCAAGTCCCTTTGCGCTCACACTCATCCGCACTCTTTCGCTGTACGTCCTTTAGTTTGAGCACTTTGACAAAAACATACCGGGGTGTATATAGGGCCCTTCGCTCTTTTGTAGCGGAGGCCTTCAGGCCTCCAGCCTTTTCTTGCGGCGTCCGCCAAAGCCCCAGCTACGTCGCCCTCAGGCCGGAAGTCGGAGTCTCCTTCGGAATGCCGGAGGCTTTCCAAGTTTTCCGGCGGCGCACGTGCAACCCGTCGTCTTTATTCTTCCGCGGGAGGACGATAGAAGAACAACGCCAGCAGACACCCGCCCGCCACCGCCATCAACAAGAAAAACACGGTCGCCAGCACGACGCCCACGATCGTGCCGGAAATCCCGCGCGCGCCCGACAAGTGGCCCAGCAAAAGACCGCACCCGAAACCAAGTATGGCGATCCCGCCGAAGCCTGGAAGGTGGAATTTCCCGCGAGACGCCGCCCAGGGGATATACGCCAGGAGAAACACGCACACCACGGCCAGCGGCAGCACTACAGGCATCCTCACTCGACGGATCACCAGAGCAGCCAACGCGGGCAGTTGCCGGAGCGCGATCTCGGCGTCAAAGGGCATGCCGATTGCACTCACGCATGTTGGGTTCCCAAGCGCGTCATGAATCCGCCGCGCTCTACTTGCTCCCGTCCCGCGCGGCGGCACCTGCAACTGGCCATAAGTTGCTCTTGTGCACTCACTTGGAGACGCATGGGGATTCTTTCGCGTAAGCGAATGTGGACACGGCGTAGTGGTGCGCGCACAAGAGTGCACTCAAACCAGGCGCTGGTGTCACCGATTGAGAACACTGGTGATGAATTCGCCTCGGACGCGAATCGGGCCGTCGCGATGAGTCGAGCGCAAGAGGAAATGGCGATGAAACGCAAAAAAGAAGCCGGCCAAGCTCTCGTGCTCGTGGCGATTGCGCTGCTCCTCGTTCTCCTTCCGATCATGGGCCTCGGGATCGACTTCGGATATTTCCGATACCAGGAAGTGCAGTTGCAAACTGCCGCCGACGCCGCGGCCATCGCGGCGGCTGGCGAGCTCTCCTATTCGATTTCGTGCTCCTGCAACGCTTTGCAAACCGCGGGTCAGAACGCCGCCGCGGCCAACGGCTTCACCAACACTGCGAACGGCGCGACGGTCGCGGTGAACAATCCGCCGCAATCTCCGCAGGATCCCAACAGCGGCAACGCAAATTACGTCGAGGTGGTCGTCACGCAGGATGAGCCCACATTTTTTGGAAAGGTACTTGGGATCAACTCCGTAACGCAGTCGGCGCGCGCCGTAGCGATTCAATCGAGCCAGACCGGCGCCGGCGTACTCGTGGAATGATTATGAAAACAGATTCGCAGATTTGCGAAGCGCGCCGCCGCGAGACGCGGTCGGCGCGCGCGTCCAGGTTCGCCCGCCGGAATCCCGTGCGCGGAGTCAGCACGCTCGAAGTGACGCTGATGCTGCCCTTCTTGCTTCTGCTTCTGATCGGCGTCGTGGATTTCGGCCAGCTTTTTCATCTCGCCATCGAAGTTTCAAATGCCGCGCGCGCCGGCGCGCAATACGGCTATCAAAATTCCGCCACCCAGGCGGACACCGCCGGAATGGTCGCCGCGGCACAGGACGATGCTTCCGACGTCACCACCTGGGGCACAAATGTCGCCACCTACGGATGCATGTGCTCGGATGGAACCTCCCAAAGCCAGATCGGCTCCTCGAGCTCCAGTTCGACGACGCTTTGCGCCACTCCGCCTTCTTCGTGTACATCGAAGGGAACGCAGCTGATCAACTACGTTCAGGTACAGACGCAAGCCACTTACACGCCATTTTTTCCGTGGCCCGGCGCCCCTTCTTCCATCACGCTGAATGGGCAGGCCATGTATTGGGCGGCGCAGTAGACTTCAAGAAAGGGCGGAGACTAAATTGCAGGCTGCGGGTCAAGCGCCGATCCAATCGACGCGCCGAAATCACGAGCGAACCCTGCGCGAACACGGCAGCGCGCTTGTGGAATTCGCGCTGGTCACCGTGTTCGTTCTTTTTCCCTTGATTTTCGGCATCTTCGATTTCGCGCGGGCGGCGTACGCCTATCACTTCGTTTCCTTCGCCGCGCGCGAAGCCACGCGTTGGTCCAGCGTGCGCGGCGCGCAGTGCGCGAATTCTTTGCCCGCGCCGTGCCAGGCCACATCCGGCGCGGGCGGCAGCGTTGATACCTACGTGCGGAGCGTTCTGACCACTGGCCTCAATGTAGACACGAACTCGTGCTCAGCCACGCCCGGCTGTCTCGTCGTTACCACGAGCTGGCCTGGCGCGCCCGCGGGGATTAGTGCTCCATCTTCCTGCAGCGGCGGCGCTGGATCGAATTCTCCGGGATGTGCCGTGAGTGTCGAAATTCAATACACGTTTGGATTTGATCTTCCGTTTCTTCCGCAGGCCGTCATAAATATGTCCAGCACGTCTGAGACGGTGATATCCCAATAATGCGCTCGCTTCTAGCGATTCAGCGTGGCGATTTCGAGGCGGTCTCCAACCTGCGTCCTCGAGCGATACAGAGTGTGCGGCGGGAGCTCAAGCACGCTCGACGCCTTGAAGGAAACTTTGGAAATCCGGAACGGGCGCAGGTATTCCTCCACGCCCACCACCTCATTGTTTTTTCCAAGAAAGATCAGATCGATCGGGAACAGCATTCCGATGGTGTGCACGCCTCGGGACGGCTTGATCCACAGGCCGGCCCCGAGGCGCGCCCAGCTGCGTGTTTTTCCAAGCAAACCGATAAGCCGGCGGAGATAACTGTCCGCGAGTGTCGCTTCGGTGGCGACGAACGTCTCTCGCGTGTTGTTGTACACGTAGAGGGCGTTCCGTCGACGAGTTTTGTTTGGGCCGGTCACGTGACTGCCGAGCGCAAAGTTCGCTCGACTCCACTTGTTAGTCCGTAGTCTTTTTGCTGCGGCGGTAGATGATGATTCCCAGCACGACCAATGCCCCCGCAGCGGCCGCGATCCGAATCAAAGTTACGGTATCCATTTTTCTTGCTCCTTTGCGTTTTGATTTTGGCCCTCTCGCGCGAATCGCTCGCGCGAGAAACTTCTTCTTGCTTCACCTCAAAGCCGGAAGCAGCTGCCGCACCAAACCGATGATTGCCGGACCCAGCACGACGACCATCAGCGCTGGGAAAATGAACAGAACCAGCGGCGCGACCATTTTCACGCTGGTCTTCGCGCTTCGCTCTTCCGCGCGCTGCCGCCTTTTTGTGCGCAGTTCGTCGGAATGCACGCGCAACGATTGCGCGATGCTGGTTCCGAAACGCTCCGTCTGGATCAGCATGGCGACCAGCGTACGAATGTCGTCGAGGTTTGTGCGGCGCGCGAGTTCGCGCAGCGCGTCGATGCGCGTTTTTCCCACACGCATTTCGAGGTTCACGATCTGCAATTCTTCGCTCAATTCCGGATGCACCACGCGCAATTCCTGCGCCACTCGCAAGAGCGCCTGGTCGAGGCCCAGTCCGACCTCCACGCAAATCACCAGCAAATCCAAGCCGTCCGGCAACGCCAGCCGAAGGCGCTTTCGACGCACCTTTCCGCGCCACTGCACCCACGTTTCCGGAAGCGCGATGCCCGCGCCCGCGGCGAGCAACAGAATCAAAACGGGCGCGTACCGATACACTCCGGTGAGCAACACGATCGCGAGGAACAAAATTGGGAGCGCAACTTTGACGCCCCGAACTACCGACCGAGCGTCCGCGTTGCGATATCCAGCGCGAATCATGGTGAGCTGCGCGCGCAACGCTTTTCGCTCGCCCGCGGCGGGCAGAAGATGGCCGAGTGAAACCAGGGCGCCGCGCGCGCGTTGTTTCTGTTTTTCCGCGAAGCGTACGCGCTCGACGAGAATGGGCGTGTCGCGCAAGCGAGAAAGGCGCCGCGCGATACCCGATTCCTCCGCGCCCAGCGCGTATATCACGGCCGCCACCGCCGTGAGGGTGATGACGAACGTCGCGACGCTTAGGACCCAAGCCATGTTCATCGCTCCAACTTCAAACTTCGATATGCACAATCTTCCAAAGAAGAAGCGAGCCCAGAAACTGAAGCGTCGCGGCCGCGCCCAGCGCGAGCTTCCCCCACGGATCGGTGAAGAGCACGTTCACGTATACCGGGTTGACGATTTCCAATCCGACGAGCATCGCGAGCGGCATGGCGATCAGAATCATCGCCGTCAAGCGCCCCTGGGCGGATTTCACCTGCACCTCGCGATGAATGCGGAAGCGATCGCGGATCAAGCGCGCGAGATCATCGAGAATTTCCGCCAGATTTCCGCCGGTCTCTTTTTGTACCAGCAGGGCCGTTACGAAAAAACGCACGTCGACCAGCGGAACGCGGTCGGTCATATTGATCAGAGCGTCGCGCATCGGAAGTCCGAAATTGCGCTCCTCGAATGTTTTGCGGAACTCGCCGGCGAGCAACTCTGGCGATTCCTTCGCGATCATTTCAAGGCCCGTGGTGAACGCGTGACCTGCGCGCACCGCGCGGCTCAGCAGGTCCAGCGCTTCGGGGAACATTTCCTCGAATTGCCGCAGCCGCTTGCGGCGCTTGAGCGCGACGATACCGATCGGAATCGCGGCAGCGAAGAAGCCGACGACGACACCAAAAAAATTCATGTGGAAAAACAGAGAGGCGATGACGTACGCGCCCAGGCCGAGCACGCCGCTCCAGAGGAGAATTTTCGCGGGCTTGGTTGACATCCCGGCTTGCGCGATGAAATCGCGGAGCCGGCTGCTCCAGGAGACGCGCATCAATACGCGATGCAACAGGGGAACACTGCTGTACATTTCGTCGCGAACCAGCGCCAAATCCTCGTTGATCGGGCCGCGCTCTTCGGCCTTGCGGACTGCCTCCATCCGCTGGCGAATCACTTCGTGCCGCGAGTTTCTTCCGACCGAGATCCAGACGGCGAGAAAAACTGCGGTGGCGATCAAGAATGTAATGATGGCGACGAGAAGCGCCATGACGCACTCCTTTCGGACGATGCGGCGAGCGGCCGTTGAAGCGCCAACTTCGACACGACCGCGAACGCTGTGAGTGCACTGATCACAATCACTCCGCGCCCGGCGGCGCAAACGTGAACATGGACACGGGTAGATGAATGCCGGCCACCGCCAAGCGCTCCGCAAAACGAGGGCGAACACCCGAAGGCATGAATTCGCCGATCACATCTCCGTTGTCGCGAATGCCGCGCTTGCGGAAGACGAAAATGTCCTGCATGGTGACCACGTCGCCTTCGATGCCGGTGACTTCCGAAATATTGATGACCTTGCGCGTGCCATCGCTCAGCCGGCTGACCTGAATCACGACGTCGAGTGCGGACGCGATCTGTCTGCGTATCGCGATGTCCGGAATATTGAAGCTGGCCATGGCGATCATGGTTTCAAGGCGCGCCAGCGCGTCGCGTGGAGAATTGGCGTGAATGGTGGTGAGCGAGCCGTCGTGTCCCGTATTCATAGCCTGCAACATGTCGAGCGCTTCTTCGCCGCGCACTTCGCCGACGATGATGCGATCGGGGCGCATGCGCAGAGAATTGATCACCAGTTCGCGCTGCAGCACGGCGCCCTTGCCTTCGATATTCGGCGAACGCGTTTCCAAGCGCACCACGTGCTCTTGATGAAGCTGGAGCTCCGCGGCGTCTTCGATGGTCACGATGCGCTCGCGGCCGGAGATGTAGGACGACAACACGTTGAGAAATGTGGTTTTCCCGGCGCCGGTGCCGCCGGAAATCAGAACATTGAGGCGCGCGGTGACACAGCCCGACAACATCTCGAGCATCGGCGCCGTCAGTGAGTTGTTGAGGACAAGATCTTCGGCCATGAGGCGATCGCGACCGAATCGCCGGATCGAAAGGCACGGTCCATCGACGGCCAGCGGCGGAATGATGGCGTTGACGCGCGAGCCATCTGCGAGCCGCGCATCCACCATCGGCGAAGATTCGTCCACGCGCCGGCCGATCGCAGAAACGATGCGGTCGATGATGGTCATCAGATGGGCGTCGTCGCGAAACTGCACGGGCGTTTCCTCGAGAATTCCGCGCCGCTCGACGTAAACGCGCTTGTAGGTGTTCACTAGAATGTCGGAGACCGTGGGATCGTTCAGAAGCGGCTCAAGTGGGCCGAGACCGAACACTTCGTCGAGAACTTCCGAAGACAGGCGCTCGCGCTCTTCAAACGTCATGGGCATCGATTCGCCCACCACGAGATTTTCGAGGATCTGAGTCATTTCGCGCCGCACATCATCGCGCCTGATTTCGCTGAGACGATCCAAATTCAATTTCTGGATCAGCTTGCGGTGAATCGCGGTTTTCACCGCGTTGAAGTCGATGCGTGGCGTAGAAAGTGGAGATGTGGACATCGTGGATTACCTCTTGGCTCCGAACGCGAAAATGCCGCCCAGAGTGTTTCGCTTGGGGGCCGCGGCCGATTCAAGACCGACCAGACGCGACGCCAGCTCGCGGTAACGCGCGCCCAATACGCTGCTATGGCTTCCGTTGAGCGGCGTTCCATGATTGGTGGCCGTGCTGGCTCCGTCGAAATCGTTGGGCAAACACGCAAAGACCGGCAACTTGATCTCGTTCTCGACGGACTTCAGAGTTTCTTCGTCACCCTTGTGCCAGCGGTTCAGGATGATGCGGATTCTCTCGGGCTCAATTCCGGAAGCCGCGAGGGCCTGGATGCGGCGCTCGAGGTTCCACAGCGATGGGACGTTGGCCTCCACTACGATCAGGATTGTTCGTGCGGACTGCAACACGACGTTCCATGCCGGCGAGAATTGCGGCCCCATATCCAAGACGGCGAGGTCAAAGCCCGCTTGCGCGACGTTGACCACGCGAAGGACGGACGCGACGGGAATGCTGTGCCAGTCTTCCGGGTGCAGCACCCCGGCCAAAAGCTCGAGCTTGGATTGGTGATGGGTTAGCAGACCGCCGAGGAGGTGCGTGTCGAGGCGATCGAGATTCTCGAAGGCGTCGCGTATGCCGAAGCGCGGCTTTAGATCGAGAAGCAGGTGAGCGTTGCCGAGCGGGCGCGCGAGATCGAGAAGCACGGTGTGTTTTTGCGCCACGGCGCAGAGATCGACGCCGAGATTGACGGCGACGGTGGTCGCGCCCACGCCGCCTTTCGAGCCCATCACCACGATCAGCTTTTCGCCGCCGCGCCGATCGAGCGGTTGTCCATCCAATTGAAGGCGAATCAAGATTTCGCGCAACGCTTCGGCGGACACGGGCTTGGATACAAAGTCCTGCACGCCGCTGCGCATGGCTTCGAGCAGAAGTTGTTGATTCGGCGCGGGCCCAGCTGAGCAGGCGACCAGGCGCGTGGTGGGCTGAATCCGCCGAAGATGTGCGCCGAATGCAAAATAAGGCTCCGGCTCGCGGCCGAGATCGAGAAGGACAATGTCGGGGACGGCTTCGCCGGCGTCGGGAAGCTGTTCGGCGGGGATGGCCCACTCCTTCACTGAACTCACCATGCCGGTCTGTTGCAAGCCGGCGAGGAGTTGTGCCGAACCGGATTTATCGCCGCTGGCAATTCCCGCCGTCAACATGGGTCCACCATCCTTGTCGATTTAGCCGGCGGCCGCATATTCAAGAACGAGAGCAAGTTCATCCTCCTAGTGCGGAGCGGGAGCATCAGAGTGCGGTACAGGCGCATCAGGCAACGCCGCGTTACTCGGCTTCGCAGGCGGAAGGAACGGTTCCGGGAACACGGGGCCCGGCGGCGGATTTCCACCCGCCAGGGGGTGCACGATTCTCGGCGTCACCACGATCAGCAATTCGTCGTCCGACTTCTGCACGGATTTGCTCTTGAAGAGATCGCCGAGGATCGGAACATCGCCGATGCCCGGAATCTTCGAGAACTCCTGCGTGACGCGGTTATCCATCAAGCCGGCGATAGCGAAACTTTGACCGTCGCGCAATTCCATTTCCGATTCCACGCGCCGCGTGGAAAGCGCCGGGATATTGAAACCGTCGATGGTCAGGGCATTCGAGAAGTCCAAAGCACTCACTTCGGGCGTGACTTTCAGGTGAATCAATCCATCGGGTGTGATCGTCGGAGTGAAATTCAGGCGCATGCCGAATTCCTTGAATTGAATGGTGATTGTGGGGAAAGAGCTGCCGCCCGCGTTTTGCACCACGGGGAATGGAAATTCTCCGCCGGCCAGGAAGCTCGCGTCCTTGCCGGACTCGGTCAACAAATTCGGTTCTGCCAGAATCTGGAGGACATTGTTCGCTTGTAGAGCTTGAATCGTGGCGGCCAGATTGATGTCCTGGCGATAGATGAAGAGATTGAGAAGATCGCTCAGTCCGAATGAGCCGGCGCTGCCGGTCGTGGTGGTCGTGTTTCCGGTTGTGGATGTGGTCGTGGTGGACGTGCCGTTGCCCAGCGTTCCCACCTGACCTTGAATCATCGCCGGTGAAAATTGCTGGGTGGAGATAGTGCCGACGTTCTTCGCGCCCGGCAGGCTGAGAATATTGATTCCGAGCTGCTTGAGCGCGGTGCGATCGACTTCCGCGAACTTCACTTGGAGCAGAATTTCGCCAGTTTCGGGCGTGGGAACCTGCATCAAGCTTATGACTTTGTCTACGCTGGCCTTCACGACTTCCAGAATTTGTTCTTCGACCGCTTCGCTGGAAATTTTTCCCGAGACGATCACGGCGTCTTTCGCGGCTTCGATCTCGATGGACTCGCCGGGGAAAGCGTCGCGAAGTTCCTGGCGCAGGCTTGCGATGTCGATGTCCACGGACACGTCGAACTGGCGGCTGCGATCGAATTCGTCCCACATCACAAGCGAGACGCTGCCGGGCGCCTTACCGTCGAGCATGACTTCGTACGGGCTGATGACTTCCGCTTCGGCGAGAGACGGATCGGCGAGGGAGACGCGCTTGATCCGCGCGGGCGAGGTGATAATCAGCGATTGGCCCACGAGCAGGTGCAAGGGCGAACCAACTGCGGTTGCGGTCTCGATGGCTCCACTCGGCGCAGGCGGAGGCGCCCCGGAGGCGGGCGCCAGACTCGACTGCGCTGTACCGGGAACCGACGCGGCCTGGGCGCGCGGCGCGCGCGGGCGAGCGGCTGCTCCTGCGCAGATGAGGATGAGGAATGCGACGGCGCAGGCGTGGACGACGAGCGCGAATTTGCGCGGCACCGAAATGTCGTCCTGGCGCTGTGTGCTACTCATTTGGGAAGCTCTTGATTTCGTGTTTCGAGCCGTTGATTACTTCGACGGTGTAGGGCGCGGCCGGAGGCGGATCGACTCGCCGCGTTTTGCGCGAATGTCTGGTGGGAGCGGGAGGATCGGCGTCCGCAAAAAGGGAAACTTGAGAAACAGGCGCGGGATTCACGACCTTGGTGTCGACGGTGTTGCGAAGCGTGAGCTGAATTTTTCCCTGCGAGCTGGCCATCGCGAGAATCGCGGCGTGTTCCGGAGACACCAGAAGAGTGATCACCGGAACGGTTTCAGGTTTCCCGTCGCTATCCTGCTGAATTTTCTGGCCGGCGGCCAAAACTCTTACGTTTTCGAGAATGGTTCGCGTAATCGTGGGACCTGTAGCGCCGTTTGCGCCGATCATCGTGCCGGTGACCAGGACGTCGACTTTAGTTCCAGGCGTGACGAAACCCGCGACGCCAATCACGTTGTTCACGGCCACTGACAGGCCGCGCATTCCCGGCGGGATGGTGGCCGGCAAACCCGCGCCGGATTCGGTGGAAGCAAGTTTGCGCGCCAGGATCGGTTCGTTTTCCGCGACGGGAGTGATCAGCGCGCGGTCCACGCAATCCTGGATTTTCGTGAACATGCCGGCGACGGGCGCGTCCTCGGGCCATGGAATCGTGCGCAGCATCGAGGCATCGAGACGCGTACCGAGATCAAGCGGTTCGGCGGCCACGACGATTGTGCGCATCGGACCGGACGCGGAAACGGACGAGATGCGCTTAAATTCGCGATACACGAATGTGCTCAGCAGCAGCGCGAGCACGACGGCCGCGACGAGACCGACGAGCAAGCGATTGCGATTCATGATCGTGGCCTCTCGCGCAATGGATTCATCGGCCCCACCTCGCGATCAGGAAACAAATCAGCGTTCCGGCCGCGGCGGCAACTCCGAAAGGCAGCTTCATGAGCTGCGGATTATCGAGCGAGATCTCGGGATTCGGATGAAGGCCGAGCAAAGCGAAGCCGCGGATCAATGCGACAATGTTGCGAATGGTGTCTCGAATTCGCCCTGCGGTGACCATGCGGGCGGCGGCCATCATGCCCGAGACGAAAATACTGGCGAGCAGAACGAAAATCAGCATGCCGGGTCCGAGGAGGGCTCCCGCGGCGCCCATGAGTTTCCAATCGCCCGCGCCGAGCGCGCGCATCACGACGAGCGGAAGCAATAAGCCGAGGGCGAGCAGCATTCCTTCGACGGACGACGCCACTCCGCGCCAACCACCCGTGCCGAAATGTAGTGCGATTCCGAGAATGATTCCGGAAATCGTCAGCCAATTCGGAATCAGTCGCGTGCGCCAATCCGTCCAGGCGGCAAGAAATGTGAGCGCGAGTGCGGACACCCAAACTGTTTGCTGCGCGTTCATCGGAATCCTTCGCGTTCTGGGACATTTCGCGCTTAGAAGCCGTGCGATTGCGAAGCTACGGTGCTAACGTCTTTTGCGGAGCCTGTAGGTGAGGACAGCGGGTCACTGGCCGCTAGAAAGTTTGGCGCCCTCCGAGGCGGCCAGCAACCTCTGTCTTCATCACGTCTGGATGAACCGGTCCGGTGGTCTCAGGAACCCAAGGTCATATCGGTGACCGCTTTCGAAAACGCGTCGTTGATGCCGTTCGCGAGAGCGGTCAACGAGGCTGTGGCGGCTAGAGAGACCAAAGGCACAACCAGAGCGTATTCGGTGAGGTCCTGACCTTCTGTTTCAAACCACAGACGTTTCAAAAGATTCTTCATGGTTCCCTCTTTTTTTACTTAGTCGTCGAGTGCGGCGGCGCGGAGATGGATGCCACCTTGTATCCCCGCGAAGTACAAGGCATGTGGGGCACCAATGTCGGAACCGATTCGGGAATGGGCCGAGAGCATTGAAGACACGCAAGTTGCGCGTTAATCGGCGCGGGACACATGGTCACAGGCAGGAATCCGGACCTCGGAAGTGTCACGTCCTGAGCGCGCTCAACAGCAGTCGGCGCGCGAATTGGTGACACATTCCGCGTGGCTTGTATGACTATCAGATACTTAATCGCCCCTCAACTGGCGGAGAATTGTTATTTAAGAGGAGAATTCGCTGCGATCGATCGCGAGGGAATGGTCACCGATGACCTGACGAAAAGCACGCTTTGTTCGTCGGAATAGACGCGCTGCCAATCTGGGGATGCGGAGAGAAGAGTTTCGAGGGCGCGGTCGGGCTCGACGAGACAGGATTGAATTTGGTAGTTGCGCAGGAGGGTCAATGCCCCGGGTTCAGCGTTCGCGATGTGAAGATAATCCGCAAACACGCCGCCGCGCTCGTAGACGTCGGCGCGGCCGTCGATGAACACTTTGTGCTGCGGCGCGCGCGTCCAGACGAGGTAACCGCCGAAGCCGTAGCTATTGAACATCGGTTCGGGAACGGAGTGATGCTCGAGATACTGAACGGCGGCCACGGGAAACTGCTCGGCGACTTTGGCCTGGAGCTGTGCGGTCGACGGGAAATAGCCAATCACGATGGCGGCGACGATGGCCATGAGTACGGCGTTCAGAGCGAATTTATCCTTGCGGCGCACGTAGGCGGGCGCCCAGCGCGAGAGAATCACGGCGAATATGGGCGCCGAAAACGGCACGAAGAGCAGAAGGAATCGCATGTGAAGACAAGCCATAGCCATGCCGCCAAGAAATAGAACGAATTCCTCAAGGCGCCACGCGAATTGCATCGTGACTTGTAACAGGATGAACCCGACGAGAAGGGCAAGAAACCATTTTCCTCCCGACAGATCGAAGGCCATCGGCCGCCACTCCTGGATTTGCGAAACGTTGAGCGGAAGCGAGAACGCGAATTCGACAGGCGAGGCGGCCAAGCGCACGCCGTAGGGCGTAAAGGGAAGCGCTAGGAGGCAACCGAGAAACACGAGGGAGATGCTGCGCCGCTGGGCGGGCGTCCAGGAGTGCGCTTCGAGATCGCCAACTCGAAACGGCGCGATGCCGGATATCCAGTAGACGAGGATCGTGCCGAGACCGATGATCCACGATCCGTGCGCGTTGACCCAGATCAGCATGAGGATTGGCAGAAACCACATGGCGCGCGGTTTGCCCTGGCGGAAACGCTCGAGTGCGATCAGCGTGAGAATCAGGAAAAGATAGCCGAGCATCTGAGGACGCAGCGAGAACGAAGCTGCCGCGAGCATGAAGACGGCGGCTGAGGCCACGAAGCCCGCTTTGGAATTTCCGGAGCGGAGCGTGGCGAACGCATACAGCGCGAGAACGATGGCCGTGCCCAGAACGATCAAGAGCGCGTCCAGTCCGCGATAGCCGGCGTGACGCCACGCCCACGCCAGCACAACTTCGCCCAACCATTCGTAGGCGAGCCACGGTTGACCGGAGACCGTAAATGAAAACGGGTCCGCCACCGGCCAGCGATGAGTGGTTAGGATGGCGTCGCCGACTTTGATGTGCCACCACAGGTCGGGATCGACAACGAAGCGCCGCTCGACGATGAATGTTCCGCCGACCAGCAAACTTGCCAGCATGGCGGGAAAGGAGAAGATCTTGCGCAGAATTTCCCCGGCCGCCGACGGAGCGGAAGCGGCAGTTCGCGGGTCGGACACGGCTGGGCCCGGGGAGAGAGGGAACGCTTCGGATTCTGCGCGCGCGTGACTCGAGAGATTCGATTCGCTCATGATTTCGATTTTAGCTTCGTCACCAGTGGCCGACTCTCAGGCCGTGGTGCATCGAGTTCCCGGTGCATCGAATCAACGGCCGCGGCTCAGGCCGATTTCTTGGAGTGTGTCGGTTCTGCTGAAGCGTCTTGCGCGCGTGACTCCGATTCCTTCTGCCGGATATCGAGCTGATTGATCAGGCGATGCAAATAGCCGCGCGCGATGCCCAGCGCGCGCGCAGTTTCGGCTTTTTGCCAGCGGCATTCGCGGAGAGTGCGAAGGATCAATCGCCGCTTGAAGTGGCGGACCTCTTCTTCGTAGGAGCGCGCAAGCGCGGGACCCTCGCTCGCGGGCAAAATCGTGGCGGGCAGGTGCCAAAGCTCAACGGTCTGGCCATCGACCAGGACGACGGCGCGCTTCACGGCGTTCTCGAGTTCGCGCACATTGCCTGGCCAGCCGTACTCCTCGAGGCTGCGCAGAGCGGGCGGCGAAAAAGCGGTCGCTGTCCTGTTGAATTGGCGCGCCGCAACCTGAAGGAAATGATTTGCGAGAAGCGGAATATCTTCGTGGCGTTCCCGCAGCGGGGGGATATGCATCTGAGCGACGTTGATGCGGTAATACAAGTCCTCGCGGAATCTGCCCTGTTGAACGAGTTCGGTGAGATTCCGGTTTGACGCACTGATCACGCGTATATTCACGGTTGTGGTGGCGCTGCTGCCGAGGCGCTCGAAGCTGCGCTCCTGCAGAACGCGCAACAGCTTCGGCTGCAGAGACAAATTCAGGTCGCCAATTTCGTCGAGGAAAAGCGTTCCACGTTCGGCCATTTCCAGGCGGCCACGGCGGCTCGTCAACGCGCCGGTGAACGCGCCTTTTTCATGGCCGAAGAGCTCGTCTTCGATGAGGGTTTCGGGAAGATTGGCGCAGGAGAACGCCACGAGCGGTTTTGCCGCTCTCGAGCTGGTTCGATGGATCGCCCGGGCCAGCAGCTCTTTGCCTGTGCCGGTTTCGCCGGTGATCAGAACGCTCACGTCGCAGCTGGCAATTTTCTGCGACAGCGCAAATAGCTCCTGCATGGGAGCGGAAGTCCCAAGGAGGTCGTCCATCCGCGCGCCGTCCTGGGCGCGCACACGAAGGCTTTCGAGCTCTTCTTCGGCGCGGTGCATCTTGGCGGCCCGCTGGAGAATCAAGCGGAGCTCGACCATGTTGGGGGGATTGGCCACGGTATCGTACGCGCCGCGTTCCATGGCCCGAACCATCAGGGAGCGATCTTCTTCGTCGCAGAAGACGATCATCGGGGGCTTGGAAACGGACTCCCGAATTTGGTCCATGAAGCGGATGCCGAGCGCTTGGTCTCCGCCGGTGCCGGAGGCGCGCAAGTCGAGAAGCGCCACTTCGCACCACTTGCGCCAATCGTCCGGCTTGGCGATGCCCATGTCGTTGCTGTTGCGCGACTCGAATTCACTTCCGAGCGCGCGCGCGATGGCCTCCATAAGCCCTACGTCCTTGCTGAGGAGGAGAAGACGGACGGACGGGTGAGTTGCCATAGTAGGTTCCCCGATGCCTACACTAGGTACTCGGAAGGCGCCGGACTTCACTACAACGATCGAACTGGCGCGTGGTGGCGGTGCTGCGGCGTGACCGCGGATCGGCCCTTGTTTTGCCCGACAGACGCGCAGTGCCCAAGAACGCCGGTCGTAGAAATATGAGACCCGATGAGTTACCTGAACGCATAGTGCAATTCGGATTCCACAAGTGAACGGAAATGACACCTATATACTATAGCAGAATTATTTGTTTATCAAGTCGTTAGAACGCTAATGTAGAAGATTCAGGGGGCCGGCCCACTGGGCAAATCATTTTATGTACAGTGTTTTGTCGATAAATGGACGAGAGGTTCCTCGTCAACCCGGTTCCCCCCGGCTCCTCCGGTGTCACCATTTGTTTACACATTGTGTAAAAACTTCCTTGGGGAGTTGTTTGTCGTGTAAACACGAGCGTTTTCCGATTCAGGGAGATGCGGTCTGACAGCTAGCGCCGGACCAAGTCTGACCACCTCGTGGGTCCAGAATCTGCACCCGACAGGCGTCGCCAGCGGTTCTTATGCCCATGCCATCAGAGTGTTGCGGCGGTTCTGGCGGTTAGAACAGGAATTTCGCGGCCACCTGGAGAAGGCGCGGCGGGGCCGCGCTGATTACTTGGCCGAACGTTGAGCTTCCGATATTTCCGTCAACGGCCTGCGGTCCGAAAAACTGAGCATGGTTGAAGACGTTAAAGCCTTCCACGCGAAACTGCAGGGACTTGGATTCGGTCAGACGCAGGTTCTTGAGCAGGGCCATGTCGTAGTTGTCCATTCCCGGTCCGTAGAAAAAGCGCCGCGGCGCGTTGCCTGGCGTGCCCAGAGAATTTTCGCTGAATGTAGCGGAGTTGAAGTAGGACTGTCCGTTGCGAGGGTTGTCATTGAGGTCGAGGGGCGCGCCCGAGTAGTTCGGCTCGTCTACACCGTAGTTATTGATGCCATTCGGTTCGGCTCCCAGCACGGAATTGTCGCCATAGTTGACGAGCGTCACGGGGAGGCCGCTGCTGAAGTGGGTGATGCCGGAGAGTTCCCAGCCCTGCGTCCAGCGATTCGTGGCGCGAAACAGGCGCTCGAACGGGATCTGATAACTGTAACTCACGACAAAATTGTGTTTCACATCGAAGGCGGACAGACCTCTGCTGAGTCCAGGATCGAGCGGATTCACTTCTTCGCCGACGTTTGAAGCGTCGTCCTGGGATTTGCTGAAGGTGTATCCGGCCAGCACATTCAGGCGTCTGCCGCTGTGGCGCAGCGTGACTTGCAACGCGTTGTAGTCTGAATTGCCGATGGTGGCCTGATTGGCATCGCTGCCAAAGTTCGATCCGAGTGGTCCGCGCGTGCCGTTATAGACCTGGCCGGTATTCGTGACGTAAGTGCTGTCTTCGCCGAACGGGCCGCATGGGGTTTGTCCCGACGCGAGGTTCGCGGGATTGCTCAGGTAGACGCAAAGCGCGGGGTCGCCCGGATTCGCTTCCTCGAGGACAAGGAGTCGATGGCCTTCGGTGCCGACGTAATTCACGCTGAGTACGGTGTTTTCTCCGAATCCGCGTTCGAGTGAGAGCATGTATTCCTCGGTGTACGGAATTCGATTGGTGGTGGGATAGTTCGGAAGCCCGGTGACGGGCTCGAACTGCGCCCAATTCACGTCGGCGTCAGGGAGACTCGCGGATGTGTCGAGCGGCGCGAGCGTAACCGGGAAATATTGACCGAGATTCTGGCCGGTTGCCGCGGTGACGAACGGCGTGGCAAACAGCGGCGGGGCCGGACTCGTGTAGGTGGTTCCGTAGGGCGCATTGGCGCTCATCACGCCGATCGTGAGCGCCTCGATGGCGCTGTAAAACATTCCGTAACTGGCGCGGATGCTGGTCTTTCCGGGTCCGCCAAGAAGTTTGGCGAGCACGCCTCCGTCTCCGGAAGCGCGCGGCGAGTACGCCAGGCCGACGCGCGGAGCAAAATCGAGATTGCCGGGCGGCGCCAAAGTCCGGGACACTCCCGGATCGCCTGGATAAAGGATGCCGGCCGGGGCGCCGGGGAAAACCACGGATTGCTCGCCCGGCACGAACGTCGCGATCTGGTTGTACTTCTCATACCAGGGCTCGATGCGATCCCATCGCAGCCCGTAATTCAGCGTCAGGCTGCGCTTGACGCGCCAGCTATCTTGAGCGTAAAGGCCGACATATTTATTGCGCCCGTAAAAAGGCTGCAACTGGCTCTGATTGTATTGGCTCGGAATTCCAAGCAGAAAATCCACGAAGTCGGAGCCGGTTTCGGTGCCAAAGAACAAAAAGCTGCCGTTGAACTGAGCGATGGGGTTGACGTTGACTTGATCGTAGTGAAAATCGGCGCCGAATTTGAGCGTGTGGGTTCCCAGCACCTTGGAAAAATTGTCGAGCCATTGAAACGTGTTGTTGACCTGCTTCAGCTCGTTGGTGTTCGTTCCGATCGTGAAGCTGTTGAAGCCAACGCTTTCGACGCCTTCGGTTGCCGGCGATAGCGGCACGATTCCCGAAGTACCCTGGCCCACCACGAATCCTTGCGATGCCAGGCTCACGCCGACTCCGCCGACCGGTTTGCCGAGATCGTTCGCGTCGCGCATAAAGCTGAAGTGAAATTCGTTCACGGACGTCGCGCCGAGCGTCTTGGTGTCGCCCAGATCGATCAATTGCGAGCGGCCGGTATAGAGCGCGTTAAAACCCGGGACGTTTGCGCCGCCTTGCGCGACGGGGTACGGATTGTTCTGCGACCAGTCGTCGACGGAATAGTATGCGGACATCAAGCCCCAGCGTGTATCGGCGTCCAGGCGATAGGCACCCTTGTCGTCTCTCAAGATTTCGTTGTACGCCGAAGTGGAGAATGTGCCGTCGGCATTATTCGGCGTGGGAATATATGTCAGAAGGTTGATGGCGGGCGCGGACCACGCGTCCTTGGGAATCACGGCGCCGGGAAAGACGCACGCCGCGGAACTCGTGCATCCGGGCGTGTAGTAAGGTTCGCCGGCCGCCACGGTGTATCCCAGCTTGCCGGAAAGCAGGCTGGCCCAGTATGTTCCGCTCACCGTGGTGGGGACGGTGTTTCCGTTCGCATCCGCGGTCACGAGTTCGCTTGCCAGATCGGAGAGGTTGCCCGTCTGGTCCTGCACGGAAGGCACGGGAATCTGGCCCGTGTCTATTCCCTGCGTCGATCGAGTGCCTTGGTAATCCGCGAAGAAGAAAATCTTATTCTTGCGGATCGGCCCGCCCAGGGTGCCACCGAATTGATTTTGGTCGAACGCGCCGCGCGAGGGGGAAAAGAAGTTGCGCGCGTCGAGATCGGTATTTCGCAAAAACTCGAATGCGTCTCCGTGGAGCTGGTTCGTGCCGGACTTTGTGACCACGTTGATCTGGCCGCCGGTGAATTCTCCGTACTCGGCGTCGAAATTGCTGGTGAGAATCCTAAACTCGGCAATGGAGTCGAGAGTGGGAACGATGGCGGTGCCCATGTTCACGTCTTCTTCCACGTCGCTTCCGTTCACGATGAAGGCGTTGGCAAATTCACGCTGCCCATTGATCGAAATCGTGCCCGGGTTCAAATCACCGGATGGAGAAAGCGCACTCGCGCCGACGTCTTGAACCGTGTCGGAAGTGATGGACGTGGACGGGGCCACGCCGGGTTGAAGGGCGAGCAGATCGGTGAAGCTGCGGCCATTGAGCGGCACGCCGGTCATTTGGGCGCCGGTGATCACCTCGCCCATCTGCGTGCTGGAAGTTTCGACGTGGACCTGGCTATCGGTGACGGTGACCGCTTCGCTCCTCGCGCCGACGCTGAGAACCGCATCGACGACGAGCGCAGTGTTCGCGTCGATCGCCACTCCCGTGCGGCGGTACGGGCCAAACCCAGTGGCTTTGAACTCGAGGTCGTAGCGGCCGATGGGGAGACTCGGGAATGAATAGAAACCTTTGTCGTCGGTCGCGGCGCTTTGCGCAAATCCAGTACCGGTGTTCGTCGCGGTGATCGTCACTTTCGGGATCACCGCGCCGCTGGAATCCCTCACGGTGCCGGAGATTTCACCTCCGACGCCGGCCCACGCGGCGATCGAGAGGCACGAAATCAGCGCCGAGATAAGAAGCAGAAGGCGCAGCCCCGCCCGGATCGTTGCGTACCCTGATCGAAGCGCGTTCGGAGACGAATGGAATAGTCTAGGACCAGTCACGTTCTCGTTTTCCCCCAATGCTCTAGTTTGCTAGTGCGCGCAGCTAGTTGCGACGTCGTCGCATAAGCCGGTAAGTAAACCCCGCTGAACTTGTTCATCGCCCTGGGTAACTGGACCGACGACCGCTTCGCCGGGCTTACTTGGCGCGAAGCGTCATCCGGCGCTTTTCGCTGACGCCGCTGCCTTGCGGCACTTCTTGCACAAGCCGCCCACTTCCAGGCGCACCACGCGGATCGTGAAACCGCTTTGTTTGGCCATCTCTTGCTTCAGGCCCTCGAACGCCGAGCTCGCGTACTCGACGATCGTGCCGCAGCGGAAGCAAGCCATGTGGCAGTGATCACGGCTGGTCTTCGCCTCGTAATAATGTTTTTCGCCTTCGATGTGCATCAAATCGAGCTCATCGATCAAGCCGCGAGACTTCAAAAGCGCAATGGTTCGATATATCGTGGCGCGGTCGATGCCCGGATCGCGCTCCTTCGCGGCGCGCAGCAGCGCGGCTGCGTCCAGATGGCGCGACGCATCTTGAATAATTCCGACGAGCAAGCGCCGCTGTGTGGTGATGCGCACGCCGCGCGCCATGAGCTCTTTCATCAGGGAAGGCCTGGTGATGGCCGTATCGCTTTTCGACCTACCTAGTTGCGACTCGTTCGCAATTAATGCGCCGGCTGTCATCCAACCTCCTCCCTCGTTGCGACTCCAGTTGCAACTGAGTTACAAGTGAAGGACCATTGAACTGGATTTGCGATGCGCTGTCAAGCGAAACGTGGAACCTGCCTGTGAAAACCGCCGACCCGTTCGGAGTCAACGCCAGCTACCGGCTCCCAGCAGGCATGCAGGCCGCCACCGGCGAGCGGGGCGAACGGCCGAACGCGTGCCTGAAGAAAAAGGCCGCCCGACGTCGAAACGCCGGGCGGCCGTGGTAACTAATCGGCGGAGGCCGATTGGTTTTTTCTGTGCCGGCTAGAACGCGATTCGCCCGCCAATCTGGATGACCCTGGGCGTATTGGCCTGGCTGGTGATGGTGCCGAATGCCGATGAAGTTGGGGTGACATTCGGGCTGCCGAATTGCACGCGGTTGAGCGCGTTGAAGGCATCCAGGCGCAGCTGGAGGTTTACGCGCTCGCCAAAAGTGAAGCTCTTGAATGCGGACAAATCGGCGTTGTTGGTATTTTGCTCGCGCAAGAACAACGACGGGAACGTGCGGTAGTCGCTGCCGTTGGGTTGGTCTGCCGTCACTTTGTCGAAGGCCGCAGTATTGAATGCGGCCGCGGGGTTCCCAGGATCCTGCTCGAGCGGCTGGCCCGCGATCTGGATCACGTTGCCCCAACTGTCCATCGCGCCGGATTCCCAGGTATAGATGCAACTGATCGACCAGCCGCCAACGAGAGCATCCAGACCTTTGTTGATGCCGCCACCGAACCTGCGCCCTCGACCGAACGGGAAAGCGTAAGCTCCGGTAATATCGAAATGGATCGGAAAGTCGGAACTCGTCTCTCCGTACCACAGCGGTCCGCCGGCATTTAATTGTGTACTGGCCTCGAGTTGGCGTGACCATTCAAAGTTTGCGTTGAATTGCAGACCATCCGAGAGGCGCTGGGTTATGCGAGCCGCGAGCATGTCGTAGTTCGCATAGCCGATCGGGTCCAATTGCTCGCTGACGCTGGAAAACTCCGAGTACGCGCCGAGCAACGCTCCAACAGTGGTCGAGTTGGTATACGGCGTTCCGTTGTTAGCGATCCCTTTGTAGGGGCTCAGCGCAATGGTCCTGGTCAGCGCGGAGGTAAGACAAGCGTTTACGGTCTCGACCGCTCCACACGCGGTCGTCGTCGCCCCGGGAACGTTGGTGCCACTGGGGTACTGGATCAAATCCTGATATGGCAGCGCGCTGAGGCTGTTGTTGATCGAAAGATTGATTTGGCGTGCGCCAACATACCCGAGGTCGAACATCGTGTTCTTGCCCAGTTGCTCTTCGATGTCCAAGCTCCAGCGGTCGCTGTGTGCCGCTTTGACATTCGGATCGTAAAACTGGATGGCCGAGTTCAAGGCAGTATTGATTCCCAATCCGTTTCCGGTGGGCTCTAAAAGCGGGTTGGTCGAGGGGAACGGGTTGTCTATCGTGGCGGCCGGAGTCAGATAGCCATTGGTCGTCGGCACCACGGCATTGGCTTCCTGGTAGCCAAAGCCCATGTTGATGTCCGTGTTTGAGTAATAGGCGTTGAACGGATTGTAGAAGATGCCGAAGCCGGCACGGACGACGGTTTTGCCGTGGAACATGCCCGGCGACCATGCCACACCGATACGCGGACTCCAGTAAGCCGTCTGTGTTTGATATCCGTTCCTGGCCGACGGGCTAGCGAAGATCACTCCCCCGGTCGGCAGAAAGCTCGATGGCGCAGGGAGCAGCGGATTCACCTGTATCGTCCCGGTCGGGCCGTACTCCGCGTAAACGGTCGCGTAGGCCGCCTCTGCCGGATTGGTCACCTCATTCGTCGCGGTGGAATTAAACCCGATAATCTGGCGATTGCGGGCCTCGGCGGGCGGCGTTTCATGTTCGGCGCGCAGTCCCAGCGTTAGCGTCAAGTTCTGTTTGATGTGCCAATTGTCCTGCGCGTAGCCGCCGAAATACCAATTCTGGTTCACTGTCGGCGCGTTGATGTCGTACTCGTTGGTGGCCGCGCCGTCAGGAAGCCCCAGAAGAAGTTCGGCGAGTCCCGATCCGAATGTCGGACCATTCCCGCTGGAGGTTGCGCTCACCCAGGAATTGGCGCCGGAAGTTCCATTGAAACTGTAGCTTCCTGTGGCGTCACCCGGACTGATGCCGGCATATTTGTTCACGCGAATATCTGGGCCGATCTCGATCGTGTGCCGGCCCCAGACCTTGGTCAGCTCGGAAAAAAACTGGAGGTTAGTGAATCCGGTGATCGTGCCGCCCTTGGCGCCGAGGGTCTGGAATCCATTCACGTTGAATATAGGCAGGTCCAAGTAATTCGCGCTGCCGGCGACGTTCGCGGCCATGCCCAATTCGGTGCTGGGATTGAATCCGGTGCTTGGCAGAGCGCTGCTCAGAAGGCTGCGGTCGACGCCGAAGCGCACATCAAGAGAAAGCGTGGGCGAAAACGTCTGCACATCGTCGAACGTTCCGCCCCAGTATCCCGTAAGGCTTGACGATCCTGTGGCAATGTTGTTGAACAGGTTGCCGCTCGCGCTCACCACGTGGCTCTGATGTATCTCGAAGAACGCCAGATTGTTCTGGCTGATGTTGATGTCCAGACGCCCCTCGTTCGAGTAATAGTCGTCCGTGCTGGGATCGTTCGAGAAATAATTGTTCGCTCCGTCCGCCGCGGTAGTCGCTGAGTAGTTTGGCAGGGGATACAATTGCAGCACCTTCAAAGCGACCGCATCGAGGGGCAATCCGGCGCCTGTCACCGAGCCCGCCGGTCCGTAGGTGTCGGCATCGGCGTTCGTAGCGGTCAGAATGTTATGAGGAATCGCCGTTCGCGTCACCACCCCGCCGCTCGTTGTGGCCAAATAAGGGTTGTACAGTTGATAGGAAGACCCCAAAGCCAGCAGCGCGGAAAAATCTCCGGTCCTCTCGAGCGCCGTCGGCACGGTCGTAATCTTTGAAGTGGGCAGGGAATCCTTGAAGCCTTCGTAGGCGTAGAAGAAGAATATTTTATTCCTTCCATTGAATAACTTGGGAATCAGCACCGGGCCGCCAATGGTTCCCCCATATTGGTTCCAATGCGTGGCCGGCGCGTGCGTGGTGACGGGGTTGAAAAACAGACGCGCGGAAGGAACCGGGCTCTCGTTGAATTCCGAAAGAGTCCCGTGGAAATCGTTGGTTCCGCTCTTGGTGGTGATGTTCACGGTGCCGTTTGAGGTGTCGCCGTACACCGCGCTGCCTTGAAAGTCGTCTACGGAAATTTCCCTGACGGCGTCCATTTCCGGACTGAAACCGGACACGCGGCTATTGTCCTGCATGTTCGGCACGCCATTCAGCAGCACTTCATTCGATTGCGAATTACCGCCGCCCGACGCGAAGTCGCTGCTGCCCGAGTTATCGAAGGGGCGCGCTTCGGTCAAGGAGTGCTTTTCCTTCGGTATCACGCCGTATTCATCCCGCACCAGGCCGATCGGAGATCGACCGTTGCTTGGCAAATCCTCCACTTCGCTGGTCGTCAGCACCTGTCCTACGCTGGCGGTTTGCGTATCGATCAGCGCGGAATCCGCCGTCACCTGGATCGTTTGCGAAGTGCCGCCCACCTGGAGAGTGATGTTCTCCGTGGCGTTCTGTTGGGTCACCAAGTTGATGCCGGTGTGATCGTACTTCTCAAAGCCGGACGCTTCGGCGCTGATTTCGTAAGTTCCGGGCTCCAAGAACGGGACCGTATAAAAACCGTCGCCTCCGGTTTTGGTATCCGTGTGCGCCCCGGTGCCCATATTCGTCACCGTCACCGTCACGTTTGCCATCGCCCCGCCTTGCTGGTCCAACACACGCCCCGCCAAAGACGCGCGAGACTCCTGCGCATGCGCCAAGCCCGCTGCGCCGATCAAAAGGGTAAGCAACACGGCTAACCGTTTCATCATGCCTCCTCCGATTTTCTCAACCTGTCCCCGTGAGCGATCGCGCGCGTTTCAGTCAGTGAGAAGCAAGGTCCCAGCGTCACGACCCTGTGGGAACACCCCGGACGCGCAAACTAGCAAATAAAACAGTTTAATGTCAATAGAAATTGCGGACCATAATGTGAAATCAAATCGAGTATAAGGAAACGTACCTCCGACCGGCCCAGCCCGTCACTTCTCGCCGTTTTGGGCGCAGTTTCCGTCGCCATCCAAGCCGCAGCCGCTCTCTTTTTCGGCCGCGCGGCGCGCAATCTATGTCCTTCGCGTCGTTGCTGTCAATCGGAAGTGTGTTCCTCTATTGAAGTTAGGGCGGCCCGATTTTGGCCCGGTGGCCCGAGACATTTCAATTGTCAAAACGGAAATGCGGGGTGATAAAGCGTTCCGGCATTCAGATTGGAATATGGGCCACCTGCGATGGTCGCTCAATCCGTCGGCCGCGCTGATCTTTCCGCTGGCCTCGCTCTCCGTTGCTGCGCAATTCCCGCTCGCCGCCTTCGAAAAACTCCGCTCCATCCACTCCATTGATGTCGTTTCGAATACTTATTTATTTGTTGACAACAATTCGTGCTTCTGATATTCTCGTACGTGTTCGCCGCCAACCAATTCGAATGGTCCGCCGCTTTTCCTCCCGTGCGCCTCGCGTTTCAGTTCGCCCCCGGGTGTGGTGACACTCAATCGTCTTTTCGCGCCCCAACAACCCTTTTATTTTCAAATCGATCCGCACTCTTTCAAAAGAGTGCGCAACTCATTCATAAAAAACATTTTGAATGCCCTTTCTTTTCACACTCATCCGCACTCTTCTCCTGGAAGTCTTTTGTTTCTATGCTCTTAAGCAAAACATACCCGGGGTATATATAGGCCCTTTCCGGCCTTCACCAGTTTTCAACGACTTACGGCCTCGCGCTTTTCCAAAACTCTCGAAATCCCCTGGCCGCGGCGAAAGGTGGTACGCTCGCAAACTTCTGAGCGACACGATTTGTCTCCAGCGAAGATGATCATGAAAAGCGCGCCAGCCAAAATAATGACCAACGCAAACGCTTGGACGATCTTGTGCGCAGCTCTTCTCGCGGTGGGCTGCGCTCTTTCCGCCGCGACGCCACAGGCCAGCGGCCCCGATCTCGAATGGGCGAATTCCATCGGCATGCAGATGGAGCGCATTCCTGCCGGCTCGTTCATGATGGGCGCGGACGCCGCGCCGCTGCCGAAATCGCTGACCGCGGGCATTCCCGGCGTGATGTCCGATCGTCCAGCACAAGGCGATTTCGATGAAGCTCCCGCGCATCGCGTCGCCATCACGCACGAATTTTCCATTGGCGCATCCGAAGTTACGATCGCGCAATACCAGCAGTTCGATCCGCAATACCAGCCGAATCCTGCCTACGCTCCGTATGTCTCCGGCGTCAGTTGGGTCCAGGCGCGGGCATTCTGCGCGTGGCTCAGCAAGAAAGAAGGCCAACCGTATCGCCTGCCCACCGAAGCCGAGTGGGAATATGTTGCGCGCGCGGGATCGACAACGCCCTTTCCTTCCGGCGATACGCAGCCCAAACCGGAGGAGGCCAACGCCTGGGGCGTGCGCAACGTGAACACCGGCGTAGCCGAGTGGGTCGAGGATTGGTATGGGCCATATCACCCGGATGCGCAAGTTGATCCGGTCGGGCCCGTCGCGGGTTATGCGCGCGTGGTTCGCGGCGGCGGATTGGACTCTCGTGAGAATAAATTAGGGGAGACGCTGCCTGCGCTCGCTCCCTACTTTGCGCGCTCGGCCAATCGCGCAAGCATGGCTGCCGATTTCGTTCCGCGCGGCGGAGGGAATATCGGCTTTCGCGTTGTGCAAGCACCGGTACCTGCGACGCAGCCTTTGCCCGAACATATCTTCATCTTCCAGACCGCCGTGAAGCAGACTGCAGACGATTTAGAGGACGGCCCCGATCCCGCAAAGCCCTATTTCCTCACGCACGTTCTGTTTCCCGATTTGCAGGGACGCTCCATGCCGGAGGTTGGCTGGCGGCTCGGTCTGGCGCGCGGCCTCGGCGTGCAGTATCACAACAGCGCCGTGCAGGAACTTCCCAACGGCGACATGTTGGCCGCGTATTACAACGCGCCTGTCGATGAGGACGATCCCGACCAAACAATCTTGATCATGCGCCGCCGCCGCGGCAGCGAAGATTGGGACATGCCCGAGCCATGGCCCTATTTCGCGGACGCCGCCAATGCCGCGCCGGTGATCTGGAACGATCACGGCCGCGTGTGGTTCTTCTGGGGCCAGCCGCATTTAATTGGAGCCTATCCGTTTGCGTACACCACGTCGCTCGACAACGGCGTCACTTGGTCGGCGGTTCAATTTCCAAATCTCGTGGGGCCGGTGGGACGCTACATTTCGCAGCCGATCAACAGCATAGTGCGCGCCGCGGATGGAACGATCTATCTGCCCACCGACGCCACGGGAAAAGGCGCGATGTCCGCGATTTGGGCCACGCACGACGACGGAAAAACCTGGTTTGACACCGGCGGACGAACCGCCGGCCGCCACACCACGCTAGTGCTCAGCAACGAAGGTAACCTGCTCGGCTTTGGCGGGAAAAACTCCGATATCGATGGCCGCATGCCGCTCGCCATCAGCGCCGATGGAGGCAAGACCTACGACGTCGTGAAAACTCCATTCGATCCGCTTGATAGCGGCGAGCGGCCCAGCGTGATTCGACTGGCATCCGGAAAACTTTTCTTCGTGGCCGATTACAATCCGAATCACAGCAAGCATGTGCACACCGACGGCGCCTATGTGGCGCTCAGCAGCGACGACGGCAAAACCTGGCTGATGAAGCGCCTGCCGGAAGTTCTCACCGTCGGATACGTGACGGCGACGCAAGGAAAAAACGGGATCATCCACATCGTAACTTCCAAGAATCATCCCAACTATGAAATTGAGCTGAACGAAGCCTGGATCCTGGATGCCGCCGCCGATGCCACGGCCACCACTCCGGCCACCAGCATCGACCACGTTTCGCGTCACGAAGAACGCTACGCCGACGGCACGCCTAAGGCTGTCTGGAGCGAAGGGCGCGCAAACAACGGAGAAATACTGCTGGAGGGCAGCGAAACCTTCTACTTTCCCGATGGCCGTGTGCAGTGGAGTTTGAACTATCACCTGGGACGAAAAACCGGCGTCGAACGCCTATTACGCGAAAACGGCACGAAAAAATGGGAGAAAATCTACGGACCGAACGGCACCTGGACGTGGAGCGAGTTTGACGAAGCCGGCCAAAAAACGGCCGAGTCGCAGTGGAATGGTAAAGCGCTGGTGGACGTAAAGTTCTGACGCATTTTCATCGCGGGCGTAGTCGCTGCGGAAGAGGGATGCTCGAAATGTTCCGGCGGAGAATCAAATACGCGCTCGCGGGAATCTGTTTCTTGCTTGTGGCGCAAACCGCGCTCGCGAATGACGCTTATCTGTTTGCGTATTTCAAGGAGCCCGGCGATCAGGGAATTTATCTCGCCCTCAGCCGTGATGGATATCACTGGACTCCGCTGAACGATGGGCAGCCGTGGGTGAAGCCCGACCAAGGCGGAGAATTGATGCGCGACGTTTTCCTCACGCGTGGCCCGGACCATCGCTTCCGCATGGTGTGGACTTGGGGTTGGCACGGCACTTCACTCGGCTATGCGGAGTCGCCCGATTTATTGCGTTGGTCGGCGCAAAAACAAATTCCGGTCATGCAGGACGTTCCCGGCACTAGCAACGTTTGGGCGCCGGAGACCTACTGGGACAGCCACGCGAAGCAATGGTTGATCGTGTGGTCCAGCAGCGTCGGCGATCCGGGTCCTGGCAATCGCATCTATTCCGCGCTCACGCCGGACTTCAACACATTTTCCAAGCCGTCGGTCTTCTTCGATCCCGGCTACGTGGTGATCGATGCCACGATTTTTCACGGTCGCGGCCAGTACTATTTTATTTTCAAAGATCAGACGCCCGATCCGCTGCGTTACCAGATTCGCTACGCCACAGGACCAACCGTCGAAGGGCCCTGGTCCAATATTCATGAACCGATCACCGAGTCCTGGTCCGAGGGACCGTCGGCGATTCACGTCGGCGATGAATACATCGTGTATTACGATCATTACCGCTTCCCGCGCCGGCAATACGAAGGCGTTGCCAGCAAGGATTGGGTGCACTGGAAGAGCGTCGACGATCAAATCAGTTTTCCCGAGAATTGCAAGCACGGCAGCTTCCTCAAAATTACGGAAAAGGAGGCCGATCGCCTCGCGGCGTATCACCCTGCGGCGGCATCTCCGGCGCCAACGCCGTCAGCGGCGTCGCCGAACGCGCCGCAACGATGAGTGTTTGTTTTATTTATTGCCCGGTCGGATTCCAGCCATCGCTGCCCGCGAGAACCTTTGCGGGAGCGAATCGCTCCTCTTCGGCGGGCGTGAGCTGGTGGGAATACTTTTCGCGCGCGGTGGGATCCGCACCGGGCCCCGAGGAATCGAATTCGGCATAGTAGGCCACGGGCAAACTGGGCACGCCGAATCGCGGCCATTCTTCCCAGCCCGCGGGAATCACGTTCGCGTCGATGCGCGTGTGCAAATACACCACCGACGCGTGCGGCCGCCACGGCCGTCCGAGCGCCACGATTCCGGTCGTGCGCGGATCGGCCGTCAGCGTGCAGTGATCGAAGACGTAGCCGCTTTCCTGATCGGTGGAATGTTTGTCTTGCGCGGTGAACATCACGTTGCCCGGAGCGTTGCCATGCAGTTCACAGCGCTCAAAAACGGCCACGCTGTCGCCGAAGACAAAATCGATGTTGCCGTCAACGTAGCAGTCGGAAAAATATTGGCGCGCCGCGACGCATGGCCCGTAGTCGCCGTAGCAATATTTGCTCGCGGCAAAAAGCGTGTCCTGATTCCCATGCAGGCGCAACCAGCGAAACGTATCGCGATCGCCGGTCACTGCCAACGCCACAGCTTGGCCGTGGCCGCCTCCGGGCGTGAAGCTGTTGGTGATCGTCAGGTGATCGAGCGAAACGTTGTCGGCTTCGACGAACACCGTTGCGCTGTTGAACGTGCCGCCGGATTTCGGCGCGCCGTTGTCGTAGACGATGGTGACGGCGCTCGGATCGGCGCGATCTCCGCTGATTGAAACGCGCGGCTTGCGTATGGTGACCACCTCGCGATACGTGCCGGGCTTGACGGTGATGGAGCCGCCCTCGAGCGGCAGCGCGTCGACCGCGCTTTGCACGGATTTGAAATCGCCGCTGCCGTCTTGCGCGACGACAAGATAACGCTTCGCGCCAATCTTCGGGACATCGCCGGAGATCGGCGTGAATTGCTGTCGCGGCGGCTCGTGAAAATAGAACATCTCCGTATCCGGGCACTTTGCCGCGCGCCCGTTCTGCAATCCAGCGCCGCCGAGAATTCCTTTGCCGGCGACGGAAACGTTATCGAACTCGATCGCATTCGCGGCGGGAATCGACGCGCTGCTTTGACCGTTCGCGTCGATGGCGCGCAACGGTTGCGCGACGCCGTCCATGCAAACATTTTGGAAATGAACGTTGCGAATTCCCGCGCCATCCGCTCCGGCGAGTTGCAGCGTCAGACCGGCGTGCGCGCTCTGGAAGACTGCATTTGTAATCTGGATGTCGTTCGCGTCGCCATAATGCGCGTCGCCGATCGCGATTCCACGGCCGCCATAAATATGCAGATCGCTCAGACGCGCGTGCGTCGTCGGGCCGAGAATGCTGGCTTCAAGTGAGATGGATTCCGACGGAGTGTGAATCCACGCGCCGTCAATCGTGGCGTTGACGGAATTGCTGAGCACGATTCCCGGACCGGCGGCGGAATTGTCCGGCGAATCGATCACCACGTGCGTGGCGACAAATCCGGGCGTTTTGTAAATGGCCAAGTGCGCGCCAGCGGCGTTGCGCAGCGTCACGCCGATCACCTGGAATCCTTGCGATTCGTAATCGGAAACAAGATCGGGGGCGCTGATCGGGTGGCCCGCTTTTTCCGCTGCGCGCTGGCGATCCCACCAGGACGGTTCATTGAAACTGATCGCGGTTCCCCCTTGGCCGTCGATTGTTCCCGCGCCCATGATCGCGCTGTATGCAGCCTGATAGCTGAATACGAAAGGCTTGCATTGCACGGCGTCGGTTCGGACCGCGCCGCAACTCAATGGCGAGACGTCGTAATCGCGCGGATTGCGCGACGCCAAAAGCGTGACGCCGTCATCCACGTACAGCGTGACGCCGCGCGGCACAATCAGCGGAGCGGAGAGGAAAGCGTTCTTTTCGCCGTCGGGTTCGAGGTCGACGGATTGCCCTGGATTGCATACATTCAGCGCGTTTTGGATTCGCTGCGTATCGATCTCGACGTACTCGTCGTGGCGAACACCGTCGTCGTGCAGGCCAACGTGAGCCGACAGAATGGCGCACGACGGAGGAACGGGCAGTACCGTCGCGCGCGCCGCGGTTTGATCCGCTGCCTGGTCTTGATCTGGGTTCTGCGCCGCAGACTGCGCGTGAGCCTGCGAGAGCGCCGCCAGCGTGAATGCGAGAGCTCCCAGCGAAATCATTCGCGCGGTGCCCGACATCGAGAACTCCCTAATTCTGAAACAGCCAATCCAGATTCGCCGGCTGGGCCGGTTGCGACTGTGCCGGAGCTGCGGGTGCGGGTGCGGGCGCGGACGCCGATGCCTCCGCGTTTTGCAGCGACGCGAGATGATCCTGGAAAATCTTCAATTCGTTTTCGTACGCGGGCAGCGCGTCGCGCCAGTGTGAATATTTTCCGTCCGCGCCGGAGAATGGAATTTGACGCTGCTTGGTCAGCAGAGCGCACGCCTGTCGATACGTGGTATCCGTGAGTGCGACGAGAGCGCGATAGAAATCTACGCTGTCGGACAGAAGTTTTTCCGCCTGCACCAGATGATCGAGATTGTGGTCGTATCCATACAGCATCACGAGCTCGGCCGCCTGCGTCTTCGCGTTGTAATACTGCATCAGCGCGTGGATGCATCGCATATCGTTCAGAATGCGTTCAAATTCCGCGCGATCTTGGGTGACGTAAGGGCCGGCCGCTTCCGCGGCTTCGACCGCTCGCGCGGAAGAGTCTGTGACTTCGGCGGCGACTCCGATGGGCGTTTCGCCCACGTGCGGTTGATGCGTGAATTCGCGTTGCACGTAGTCGTCGAGGCGCTCGCCTTCGGGCGCGTCACCGGTCCAAAGCGTGGGCTCGGGATGATAGCGAGCGGCGTCGATCAATTGGGTCATCAAAAGGCCAAGCGAGAATGCTTCGCGATTGCCTTCGGTGATGCCGATGCGCGGCAGAAGGCGCGGCGCGCACACGCCGGAAAGTTCGTACGCCGCGAGCAGATGTTCGCCCGCCTCCGCGCTGCCGAATTTTTCGGCGAAGCGACGCACCCAATAAGCGTGCTCGGCGGCCGGATCGCGATTCGGATTCCATGCGTAGCGTGCCCAAGCCTCGTACCAGATCCAGTCGCGATCGATCTGTTGCAGCAGCGGCTGCGTGTTGTCCGCCGAATATGGCCAGTCCCAGTAGCGAAGCGGATAGAGATGCAGCCCGCTGATGCCGATTTTCTGAAACGACAGGACGCACTGGCGAATAAAATCCGGATCGCCCCAGCGAAAGGGCTCGAGGTTGGAAAGGAGATGCACGTTGGAGATATCGATCGGCGCGAGTTCCGCGAGCATCACATCTTTGTCGCGAATCGTGCCGCGCACGTCGGTCCAGGTGAGCGATTCGCCAGTCCATTTCTCCATTGTGTCGATGTTGTGATAGAGCGGGAGACTCGCATCCATCACCGCTTTGATGTCGGTTGCGTGCGCGCGAACCACGATCGGCGGCTCGATGGTCGTTCCGAGCGCAGCCAAGCCGTCCTTCACGCCGGGAATAATGGTTTGGCTCATCCATTCGGCGCCGTATTGCGGAGCCATGGCCTCGCCGAGCGTGATCAGCAGACCCACGTTGGGATATTGCTGGATGAATTGCGAAATCACGTATCGCGTGTACTCGCTTGAAAGTGGCGTGGGCTGCGACAAGTGGTATGGCACGCCGTGCGCGCGAGCGAACGCGTGCGAGAGATGGATATTGTAAAAGCCCTGCACGACCCAGATTCCGCGGCGATCCGCTTCTTCGGTGAGCCAGCGAAACATGGCGATGTTCTGGTTAAGTTGCGCGTCGGAAAGTTCCTGGGCCTCGGGATAACGCGGCAGCTTCAGCAGCGAAGTGAAGGGATGTCCATTCCACAGATACAGAGTGTTCATCCGGCCGTCGACGAGAAAATCGAGATATCGAATCCACGCGGCTTTGTCGTAGAAAAACGGAAAATTCTCCGGGGTGTACGGATAATCGTACTCGGCGCCCTCGTAGGTGATTTCGGTTTTCTGCATGCCGATGCAAGTGCCGCGCAATTTCAAGGAGGGATGATCTTCAAAATCGAGATCAATGGGCAGCGCGCCGGCCTTTTCGATGCGGTCGGCGAGTTCCAGGCTGCCGTAGAGAACGCCGGAGGGATCGCTGCCGGCGACAATCCAGGTGTCGCCGATGCGCTTCAGTAGAAACGCTTCCGTCGCGCCGGGCCAGAACTGCGCGAGAGGATAGCGTGCCAGCAGCGGTGAATTGCGAACGGCCACGACAACCTTGGCGTTTGCGGCGGCTGGGCCAGAGATATTTTGCAAGATTCCACTGAGACGTTCGGCGCCATATTTTTCGCGCGGCGTCGCATTGGGCGCCGTGATCACCGGGACGGAAGCGGCTGCGGCGACAGGCAAGAAACAAAACAGCGCAACGGCGAGATAAAGGGAGCGCGGGGATTTCGGCGCCGGCAAATTGGACTTTCGAGGCAGCAAGAACGACGGCAGCATGGTTCTGTCCTATGGATCGGTCTACGTGACTTTTCGGAAACGCGCGGCCATGTAGGGTTTCCTTGGGAGCTTCAATTTGCTATTGCCGCTGAAGGTTCCCGTGACCGGGGTGATGGTCATTTCCCACGGATCGATAATCTCGGCGCTGAATTTCGCATCCTGCGGAAGCGGAAATTCGTAGTCCGCAGGTTGGTGATAATCGAAATAATAGAGATAAAGCTGTCCCGGTTCGCCTGCGGAAAGATAATACGAGCCGTCATATTGTGTGAGACCGGTGGAGGTGGATTGTTCGACGAGCTTGCGCAGGAAACCGATTCGCGCCGGGCTTTCTCCGTGCATTGCGCCGCCATTCGCGGATTCGGGCACGCCGGCCGGCCCCTCGTAGGTCTGGCCATGCGTGGCATAGGTGCCGGCCACGGCGCTCAGCCAGAAGCGCCGCGTCATTTCCTGCGCGGAAAGATTTCCCCAACGGCGCGCGATGTTGCCTTCGTACTGAATTTCATCGAAGACGATGGGTTTATTCCATTCCACGCGCCACTCCGCCGCGTGGTCGAAGGCGTAATTTTGCAGGCTCGCGTGGGTCACCCAAGCTTTCGAGTAATCGTAGAGCACTCTGCTGTAGTGGATGGAGCGCAGATGATTGGAGGGGTCGGATTCCTGCACGATGCGGAAAAATCTATCCCAATCGGCGGGGGTTTTTTCTTTGAACAGGTCGTATTCGTTGGCGATGGACCACCAGACGTTCCGATACGAGGCGAAGCGCGCGATCACGTAGCGCAGATAGCGATCGTCGGCATCCGCGGGCATCGATTTGTAACCCCAGGAGTCGTAGGGATGAAAGAGAATCAAGTCGGCCTGAATGTCCATTTCCATCAAATCTTGCACGCGCTTTTCGATGTGCTGGAAGTACGCCGGGTTCAACTGCGTGAGGTCGTTGCTGCCATCGGCCTGGCGCACGAAGGGGAAAGCGAACAGCGGCGCGTTGTCGATGGGTTTCGGAAGAACGCACATGCGCACTTTGTTGAAAGGACCGGCGCGCAGCGTGGCGAGCGTTTCTTCTTCGAGCGCGTCGCCCAGATAGGCCCAGGCGTAACACGTGGTGCCGAAAGGAAAAAAGGGGGTGCCATCAGCATGCTGGAAGTGAAACGTGTGAGCCACTTGGACCGGTCCATGATTGCCCTCCGCGGGCGCGACGCATTGGAACGAGCCGGTTTTCCCGGCCAAGCTGTCCGCGTTGCTTACGGTTTCGTAGGACCACTCGCCGGTGGAATCGGGCATGAAGCGCACGCGGTACACACCGGCGCCATCGTAGAAGCCGGGGACATTCACGGTGCGATTTTCGAGTGTGAAGCGCGCGCCGAACTGCACGTCCACAAATGGATTGCCGATTGAGGGACCGCCTAAGGACGCCTCGAACGCCGCCCATTGCTCGACATCGTGGTGGCGCATTCCGCTTTCGTCCGTTGGGCCGGCTTGTGCGGCGGCCATCGCGGGATAAAGTCCGGAGACCGCTCCGGCGCCTATCTTGAGGAGATCACGTCGATTCATGGACTCCATTCCCGATGTTCCAGATTGCCTGGCGGCGCTTGACGGAAATCATCGCTGGCCGCACATTCTTACCAGCCGTGCAGAACGGGTGTCAATCATCGGAACATGTAATTTTCAACCAAATCACGAGCGCCATATCGGTTGTTCTATATAATGCTCGCGGCGAAGAGGCTGTTTCGCCGTACGCGCGGGCGATTGCGGAATGTGCTTTCAGCGTTTGGGAGATGTCCATGAGGGCGTCCTGGAGATTCCGAAAGCGAATTGGCAGCCTGCTGATTGTTTTGTGCGCGGCCGCGCCACTGCATGTCCGCGCACAGTCGGTGGTGGACCTGCCGGCAATGGCGGCGTCAACGAGTCCTGCGGCGCAGAAGTTTTCGTTTATTTCCGATGGTCCACTGGCGCTGGGATGGGGACGACCGGCGGAATTACCGCGAATTTATTTTCACGATGCTCTGCCGGCGTTGTTCACGCGCACGCTGGCATTTGATGGCGATCTCCCCGCGCGCTCCAAGCTCACGTGGCTATTCACGGGGCCGCACGCGGGAGTTACCGTGGAGCTGACGCCGAATTCCGTGCGCGTGACCCAACGCTACTACGATTCCTACGGCCTTTCGGCCAGTCCGATCGCGCCGACGACGTATCCGGAAAAAATTACGCGCGAGGACGAGGCTTATTATCAAGGCGCGGTGCGCGAATTGACGGTGGTGATGGACGCGCATCTGGCGCTCGAGGTTCTGTTGAATGGGAAGCTGCTGATTCAGCAGACGTGTTTATTCGACGTGAGCAGGCACCAGCTTTTGCTGACGGCTCCACGAGATCATCACGATGAATTTTCGGGCGCGTTGGCGTCGCCGCAAGTAGGCGAAACGACGGTCACGGTGACGCCGGACGAGAAACATCAGACCATGCTGGGATTTGGCGGCAGCCCCAGCATTCCCGCTTACGCGGAGCTGAGTCCGGAAGGAAAGCAGCGCTACTGGGACATTTTGCGAGCATACAATCTGCTGATCGATCGCGAATATCCGATGGGCGCGCGGCTGAAGCCGGACATGTCCAATTTGGACAGCCTGGATGACGCGAGCCCGCACTATTACGGCGACAATTTTCCCAACGGCGAGGTTTCCGATTTCGCGTACAGCGCGAAGACGATTCAAATGGGCGGCAGCGTGATTTATGAGATGTGGAATCTGCCGGAGTGGGCGACCAAGAGCTACACGGATTCCACGGGGAAGGTTTGGCCGCACGCGGCGAATCCGGACGAATACGCGCGGGCCGTGGTGACCTATTGTGAGTTGGCGAAGGAGCGAACGGGCGCGCCGCCAGCGATTGTCGGAATCCAAAATGAGGTGGATCAGCCGCAAGAGATAGCCGATCAGATGGTGAAAACCTTGCGAGCGGCGCTGGACAAAGCGGGATTTTCTTCCGTGAAGATTCACATGGCGGACGCTTCGTATCTTTATGGCGGAATCGAGCGCGCGAAGGATCTGCAGCGCGATCCTGACGCCTGGAGATTAATCGATTACGCGGCGAGCCACGTTTATGACTATCAGCAGGTGATGGCGAATCCGGATTTGTACGACGCGCTGCTTGAGCAGATGCACGCGTTGAGTGACGGGAAGCCATACCTTTCGACGGAAATCTGCGTGAACGATCCGCGCTACCAAATGCCTTCATACCGCGTGGCGCTCGATGTGGGCCAGCTCTATCACAAGAATCTGACGATTCTGGATTCCGTGGCGCTGCTTTACTGCTGGCTAATCCTGGATGTGGAACAGCCGACATTTGGGGCGTCGCGATCGCTGCTGGTGCCCGATCGTTTTCACGGTGACGTGCCGGCGGAATCGAGTTATGAATTGCGCGTTCTGGGCGCTTACAGCCGGCACATATTGAAAGGCATGGTGCGCGTGGGCGCGGCGAGCACGAATCCCGATTTGCTGGTGAGCGCGTTTGACGACGGCAAGGGCGGTTCGGTCGTGGTGATGCTGAATCGCTCGGTGACGGCGCAGCGCGTGTCAATTAATTGGGCGGGGCGCGCGTGGCAGCAGGTGGAGCGCACGAGCCCGTATCTGGATAATGCGGACTCCGCGGCGGGTTCGCTGAGCGCGCGGGTGCAAGTTGTCGAGCCCGGAGAGATTGTGACGATCTCGACGACGGCGGCGCCTGCGGTGCCGTGATTCATATTTCGCCACGAATTCATTTTCAGAATGTTCGCGCCTTGGGATCGGAATTGGCGTGAGGGGATTGCGGCCATGAGTTGGCTCGGCAAGGATTCGTGCGGCGCGAAAGTGGCGCGTGTACGCGCCTGGTGTTGCGCGGGGTGCGCATGTTTTGCGGCCGTCATGTGTTTGGCAGCGCCGCAGCTGATCCGCGCGCAGGATCCTGTGCACATCACGCACGCATTCACCAACACGGACGCGCAGAGCTTGATCGGGCTGCCGATGGGAACTTACAAGACGGTGGTTACGAAGCAGGGGTACTTGCGCTGGTCACATTGGAATTTGAAAAACAAACCGCTGGATTCGCCTTTCGGGTTCGCGGACCAGCTTGATGGAGAGCTGGGCATCGACATCGTCGATGCGGGCGGTTCTCCCGCTGCCGCGCCGTTCAAGGTCCAGAGCCAATCCTTATATAAGGACCGCTATCCGTTCGTGGTCACGAGGCTCGGCGCCAATGGCTTGGAAATGGAGGAATTGGCTTTTGCCGCCACTTCGAGCCAACAGGCAGTCGACGTCGTGCGTCTCGAATGCACCAATTCGGGAAATTCGGCTGGCGCCGTGGAACTCAAGTTGAGCGGAAAGCAAAGCAATCTTCCGGGACACGTCCGAGGCAGCTCGTTGGTCACCGAGAATGGCTACGAAATCGTGGTCGTCGACGCGGGCAACGATCAATCGAAGCAAGTGACATTCGACGCGGCGGACCACGGCTTAACTTTGCAAATACATTGGAACGTTCCGGCCGGCGCCACGGCGACGCTGTGGCTCAAGCTGCCGAAAGATGCGAAATATTCCAGCGCGGCCGATTGGGCGAAGACGCCGGGGGCGGCGCTGCTGGCGGGATCGCAAAATATTTGGGAGACAATTTGGAGCCGCGGAATCCACTTCGAGTTGCCGGAAAAAGAATTGGACGATTTTTTCTATTCGTCGCTGGCGTACGTCTTGATTCTTACGGAGCGCGATGATCACGGCGATCTTTGGGTGCTCGATGGGCCCACGGGCTACGTGCAGTACTGGGGGCGCGGGGAATATTTTCAAGCGCGCGCGCTTGAAGTGTCTGGACATCTCGATACTGCTGAAAATTCCATCGAGCATGCGTTTCATATTCAGATGAGCGATGGCGAATGGGATGGTCCGCCGATCGCGGGCTGGCCGGCATGGGACAACATGGGCGGCAACGCCGCGGCCGCGTGGGACTACTATCTTTACACGCGCAATCGCGAGTGGCTCGCCGCAGCGTATCCGCACTTGCTCGCGGCGGCGCATTGGATCGGCGATCATCGCGAGGAATCTGAACTCGACCAATCCGATTTGCCCGCGGCGGCCAAGCCGATCCATCGCAGCATTCCGTGGAGTTGCCGGCCGGAGACGAGTCCGCCGCTATTGACTGGCGAGAAACCATACTGGTATGGGCTGTTGCCCTGGGCCTATGGTGATAGCGGGTTGCCCGAAGGGCATGCGTACGCGCACAATTTTTTCGCGCTGTACGCGGTGAAAGTGGCGTGGAACGCCGCCGAGAAATTGGGGCATCCGGAAGATGCGGCGTGGCTCGCGAAGGAATATGCGGATTACAAGGCTGACATTCTTGCTTCAGTCGCGCGCTCGGTAGCGCTCGAGAAGGAATCGCCGCCATATTTGCCCGCGATGCCTACGAATCCCGAGGCACCGTATTCGCAGACTTTTGTCGCCGTGTATCCGACGCAACTTTATTTGCCGGAAGATACGCTGATCACGGGACTTCTCGAGCGCGTGGAGCGCAGCGAACACGAGGGGCTGCCGACCAACATGGCTTGGATGGGTGCGGGCGGCGTGTGGCCGGGCGAATCGATGAACGTCGCGGAGACATATTTGCTGCGCGGCGACGTTGCCAAAACCGTGGATCTGCTGATCGCGGCGCTCAATTATTCGTACACGACGAACGTGTGGAAGGAAGAGATTCGCGTCGATAAAACTCAGCCGCGTTCCTGCGTCGGAGAAAAAAAGGGCGAGAACCAGGAAGGCACGGGCGATATGCCCGAAGCGTGGGGCAACGCGAACCTCGTCAATTTGCTGCGCGACATGCTGCTGCAGGAGCGGGATGACGGCTTGGAAGTGATGGCCGGCGTTCCGGCAAATTGGATCGAAGTCGGTCAGCAGATCGCGTTGCAGAACACGCCGGTCACGCTGGGCGGATCGGCATCTTTCCGGCTGCGCTATGAGAGCGCCGGAAAAATGGTGCTGAGCATTTCCTCGTCGGCGCGACCAGCCCTCGTGACCATTCACTTCCCGATCGACTTGCAGACGCACACGATCACGGGTGTGCTCGTGAATGGAAAGCCTGTCGAACAGGCGAGTGCTGCGCAGGCAATCGTGAAACTCACGGACATGCAATCGCCAACCACGGTGGAGGTCGATTTTCACTGAAGCGCTCTGAATCCTACGACGCTATTCCGGGACCTCTTGCATGAATCGTCGCGAATTTCTTCGCAATCTTGGCGCTTCCGCAGCTTTAGCCGCTGTGTCGCGGACTTCGCTGGCCGCGATAGACGCGCCGCCGGCTTCGCTCGAAATCGACAGCCGAACTGCCGAAGCCCCGGTACCCTCGAATTTCACCGGACTGAGCTACGAATCGGCGCAACTGGCCAATCCGGATTTTTTTTCCGCTGGCAACTCACAGCTCATTGAACTGGTTCGCTCGCTTGGATCGGAAGGCGTGCTGCGCCTTGGCGGAGGGACAAGTGAATTCACGGAATGGTCCGATGTGGAAACGCAGGAGGCCGCGCCGTTAGATTCGTTTGGTCCTGACACGAGCAAGACCGTGAAATCGAGCTTTACGATCACGCCACTCGCGATTCGCAATCTGCGCGCGTTTCTCGACGCCACAGGCTGGCAATTGCTGTATGGATTGAAAGCCGCGCGCGGCACGCCGGAAGAAGCTGCGGCGGAAGCGGAATTTGTGCAACGCACGATCGGGCCGCGACTGGCGGCGTTTCAGATCGGCAATGAGCCGGATGCCTGGCGCAATCGCTACTTTCCGGCGAGTTGGGGATTCCAGGATTACAGCGCGCTTTGGAAACAATTTCACGACGCGATTGTGCAGCGCGTTCCGCAAGCGCGTTTCGCGGGACCGGACGTTTCAAATCACATGGATTGGGTGGTGCAATTTGCGGCGCAGGCTCACACCGACGTCATCTTATTGACGGGGCACTACTACGCAGAGGGTCCCGCGAGCAGTCCCACAGCCACGATGGATCGATTGCTCTCGCCCAATCCGAAGCTGGACAAAGATTTGACCGATGTGATGCAAGCCTCGCGCGCGGCTGGAATCCCTTACAGGATGACGGAGGGGAATTCCTGCTGGGATGGCGGCAAGCCGGGCGTCAGCGATACGCTTGGTTCCGCGCTGTGGGCCGCGGACATGATGCTGCAGTTTGCGCAGGCGGGCTGCGCGGGGGTGGATCTGCACGGCGGTGGCAATGGTTACTACACGCCGATCGCGGGCGGCATGCGCGATGGTTTCACGCCGAGGCCCGAATATTATGGGATGCAATTCGCCGAGTTGTTTTCCGGCAGTACGCTCGTGAAAAGCACGCTCGCGAACGCCAACGATCGTTTGACGGCTTATGCCGCGGAAAAAGATGGCGCACTACATCTGGCGCTCATCAATAAAGGCGCGGAGAATGCGGCGGTTTCGCTGAACGAAACCGTTTTCCACAAAAATTCAAAAAAACAAAAGACCTGGATGCTGACCGGGCCTTCGCTCAAGAGCACGCAAAATGTGACGCTCGCCGCCGTGGATGGAAGCCGGCACGCGTCGAATCCGATTCCCGTTCCGGCGCACAGCGCCGTGCTCTGGAGTTTGCAAGGCGCGGAATAATTAAGGACCTGATTCGTGAAGAAATCAGTTACCGGGCTGACGCGTCGCACGTTCTTGCAACATTCGGCGTTGGCCGCAACCTACCTTTCGCAGCCGTCGCTATGGAAGGAAAATCTCGCATTTGCGCAGGACGCGGCGCGCACGCCGTACATTTTATTCTTCAAGCATCCGGCTCAGGTCTGGACCGAGGCTTTGCCTATCGTCAATGGCTGTTTGGGGGCGATGGTCTTCGGCGCAACTGGCCGAGAACACATCCAACTCAATCACGACGGCGCGTGGGACGGCGAAATCCGCGATCGCAACAATCCTGCCGCGGGCGCGGCGGTGCCGGAAATCAGGCGACTATTATTTGCTGGCAAAGTAAAAGAAGCCGAAGCGCTCGCCGCGAGCGACATGCTTGCGATTCCACGGCGTTTGCCGCTATACGAAACGCTCGGTGACTTGTGGCTCGATTTCGGCGCGACGGATAACATAACTGACTATCGGCGCGAGCTCGATTTGCAGAACGGAATTGCCGGCGTTCGCTATCGTGTAGCCGGCGTTGAATATCGCCGCGAAATTTTCAGCTCTGCGCCGGATCAGGTCATTGTCGCGCGCTTCGAGGCCGGGACGAAGGGCGCGCTGTCATTTAGCATGGATCGTCCCGCCAGCAGCCAAGCGACGGTGATCGCGCCGAATCGCCTGGTGATGACCGGCGAAGCGCTGCCTCCGGTCGTCGGCGATCCGACGACGACCGAACGCAACGTTGGCATCGCGTTTCGCGCGGAAGTACTCGCGCTAACCGAAGGCGGCACGATCACGGCGACGGGTGGTAGCTTGCAGATCACCGGCGCAGACGCCGTCACATTATTGATTGCGGCGACTTCGCACCATTACACGAGCGACCTGGCCGGAGCGTGCGAACTCGCACTGAATGCGGCAAATGCGAAAACCTACACGGAGCTTCGCCGGCGCCACGTGGAGGATCATCGAGATTTATTTGATCGCGCGGAAGTGAAACTCACGAACGAGGCAGACCCGAATGCCGATGTCCCAACCGACGAGCGTTTGGAGCACGTGAAGGACGGCGGCGAGGATCCGCATCTCATCGGAATTTATTACCAGTTTGGCCGTTATCTGCTGATCGGCAGCAGCCGGCCGAAAACGATGGCGGCGAATCTGCAGGGAATTTGGAACGACAGCCTGAATCCGCCGTGGGGCAGCAAATATACGATCAACATCAACACGGAGATGAATTACTGGCTCGCGAATCCCGCGAATCTCGCGGAACTTCAGATGCCGCTGTTCGACCTGATCGATTCGACGCGCGAGCCGGGCGCCGTCACCGCGCGGAAATATTACAACTCGCGCGGTTTCGTCGCGCACCACAACACGGACATTTGGGGCGATGCCGTGCCCATCGACGGCGTACCCTCCGGCATCTGGCCGATGGGTGCAGCGTGGCTATCGACGCATCTTTGGACCGCGTATGAGTACAGCGGCGACGCGAGTTTCCTGGCCCAGCGCGCGTATCCGGTTCTGCGCGAAATCGCCGAATTCTTCTTGGACTACCTGGTCGAATCCCCCGGCGGTTTCCTGGTGACGGGCCCTTCGCTGTCTCCTGAAAATCGATATCTGCTGCCCGATGGAACTCCGGCTTCCCTGTGCATGGGACCCACGATGGATATCGAAATCACGCGCGCGGTGTTCACGCGCGTGATCCTTGCTAGCCAAATTCTAAAGACAGACGAAGAATTGCGCGCGCGCGTTCAATCGGCGATGGAGAAACTGCCTCCGTTCAAAATCACATCGCTCGGCACTCTGCAGGAATGGCCGGAAGACTATCCGGAGCAAGAGCCTGGGCATCGGCACATCTCCCATTTGTGGGCGCTTTTCCCCGACGATCAAATCACGCTGCGCGGAACGCCGGAATTGGCGCAAGCGGCGCGCAAAAGCCTGGAACGCCGTCTGGCGCACGGCGGCGGCAGCACGGGCTGGAGCCGCGCGTGGATCGTGAACTGCTGGGCGCGTCTTGAAGATGGCGAGCAGGCCTACCAGAACTTGTTGGCGTTGCTGCGGCTCTCCACGCTCCAGAACCTGTTCGATGTGTGCGGAATAAAACCAACCTCGTATTATCAGATCGATGGAAATTTCGGCGGCGCGGCCGGCATCATGGAGATGTTGCTGCAAAGCCACGGCGGCGTGGTGCGTTTTCTGCCGGCGCTGCCCGCGGCATGGCCCAATGGTTCTTTCCGTGGTTTGCGCGCGCGCGGCGGCTTGGAAGTGGACCTCGCGTGGCAAGATGGGAAGCCCACGCACGCGCGCCTCGCCGCATCGCTCGATCGAGAGCAGAGACTGGCTTCGCCGGGGGCCGCGAAAATCGTATCGATACGAACCGGCCCATCGAAAGTGGATTTCGTCGAGAGCGCGGACGGTGTGGTTTCCTTCCAGGCGAAGCGCGGTCAAACTTATTCGGTGCGGTTCGCATAGCGGATCAAGCGCCAACGGCGGCCCATTGCATGACCACACACATTGCCCTATTGCGCGGAGTAAATGTTGGCGGACATCAACTTGTTCCCATGAGCGATCTACGCGGCCTGGTGACCAAATTGGGCTTCGCCGATGCGCGCTCGCTGCTGCAGAGCGGCAATCTCGTTTTTCGGAGCGATGGCCGCACGAGCGCCGAAATCGAGCGGATGTTGGAGATCGGGTTGGAGAAGCGTCTCCGAATTCGTACGGATTCCTTCGTCCGCAGCGCCGCGCAATGGAAAGCGGTGATCGCCACGAATCCATTTCGCAAGGAAGCCGAGCGCGATCCGGCGCACCTGGTCGCAATGTTCTTAAAACGCTCGCCGGCTGCAAAGCAAGTGGCGGCGCTCGAGCAAGCGATTGTTGGCCGCGAAGAAATTCGCGCGCAGGGAAGCGTTATCTACATCGTCTATCCGGATGGCATCGGAAAATCGAAGCTCACAAACTTGCTGGTCGATCGAAAACTCGAGACGCGCGGAACCGGAAGAAATTGGAACACCGTGCTCAAGCTCGCCGCGATGAGCGAAGAATGAATCGCCGGCGCCACGTTTCCCGTTCGCGTAGGCGCGCTAATCGCGCCAGGGATGCTTCAGGCCAAATTTCCAGCGAAATGCCCGCTTCTCCGCCGGCGAATATTCGTCCGGATATTTCTGCAAGCGGTCGGGCAGCACCTGGACGTCGGGTTCCTTGAGACGCAACCCATGCCACGGGAGAGAAATGAATCCGTGGCGTTCGCCGTGCGCGAGAAACACGTGGCCGTCATAACCGACGAAAATGCGAGGCACGCCGGAATCGTCGCGCATGAGGGCGAGAGAATTATCAGGGATTCCGAAAGCGGTGTAGTGCTCCGACGCGACAAACAGAAGATTCAGGTAGGTCGTGGCGATTAACTCATATCCTTTTCGCCGGCCCAATTCGACCAGCGACGCCGGGCTCGCTCCCTGTCTGCGCCCAGGCCTTTTTTCCTGCACAAACAACATTGAATTCGCGAGCGTGGGGTTGTACTCGATCACCACCAGTTTCGGGCGATAGGCCTCGACCGCTTCCCAGGCGTAAAAATCGTTTCCGTCGATGTCGATCGAGAGCAAATCGAAATTCTTTGGGATTTCCGTGCGTGAGAGCAGCGTGTCGAGCGAATCCGATTTCGAGTAGCCGACGGAAGCGTTGATCAGGACGTGGCGGCCGGAAGCGCCGTGAGTGCGCTCGAGATCGCGAAATCTCGCCGGATCGGCCTCGATCAACACCGCGCGGTAATTCTGCGACACGATTAGATCGCACGTATTGCTCGCGGCTTTTCCGTCCCACGCGCCGAACTCGACGCACCAGGACGTGCGCTCCGACAAGAGTCTAAGTGCCTTGGCGATGATGCCATCCTCGCCACACTCAGATGTGACGTTTGCGGCGTGACGCGACAACCAGCGGCTCTGTTCCTGCAGGTCCTTCAACACGAGATCCTCACGTGACGCCTGAATTGAATTTCGAAGCCCCCGGCGCGAGACTCGCGGAATTGTATCACCCGCGAGTGGCCGCGCCTTTGGCCTAGGGCGGGGTATTATTCCGGCCGGCAAATGCCAAAAATGATTTAGACTCTGAGGCCGCAACGAATATGGAATCGCATTCAGGCAACACGGAGGTTCAAGTGAAAAAGAAATCGAGTTCTGCCGCGTGGCTGATCCTCGCCGCACTTGCTTCGCTCGCGCTTACCGCGACGGCCGGATCGGGCGCGGATCAGAACACAGACCACTGGGTGGGCACATGGGCCACGGCCCCGCTTCTACTGGTTCCTCCGACGAACCCAAACGCTCCTGCCGCTCCGATATTTAAAGACACCACGTTGCGGCAGGTCGTGCACGTGTCGATCGGTGGCCCCTCGGTCCGCGTGCGATTCTCGAATGCCTTCGGCACCACGCCGCTGGTGATTTCGTCGGCGCACGTGGCGGTACCCGCGGGTGGCGGCGCGATTCGTGCGGACAGCGATAAGGCTCTCACGTTTGGCGGACAATCGTCCGTGACCATTCCGGCGGGAGCGCCGATGTATTCCGACGCGCTCGATTTCAATCTCGCTGCGTTGTCCGATCTCACGATCACGATTCACGTGGCCGAAGCGCCTGAGGGCACGACCATGCACGGAGGATCGAACGCCACATCCTACCTGCAATCCGGTGACGAGGTGTCGGCCGCGGATATGACCTCGGCGACGCATGTGGAGCATTGGTATTTTCTCGATGGCGTGGACGTGCAATCGTCGCGCGCCGCCGGCGCGGTGGTTGCGTTCGGCGACTCCATCACCGATGGCGCGCACTCAACGGCAAATGCCAATTCCCGTTGGCCTGATGATTTGGCGCGGCGTCTTGCGGCGAACAAGAAAACGGCTGGCGTCGGCGTGTTGAACGAAGGAATCGGCGGGAACCGCATTCTGCATGACATGACCGGGCCGAACGCGCTGGCGCGCTTCGATCGCGATGTTCTTGCGCAGAGCGGCGTGCGCTGGCTGATCATACTCGAGGGCATCAACGATCTTGGCGCGCACGGACGAGCCGTTCCGCGCAACGAAACGATTCCGACGGCGCAGGAATTGATCGCCGCGTACCAGCAAATTATTTTGAGGGCGCATACCCACCATATTCGGGTCTACGGCGCTACGATTCTCCCGTATCAAGGAGCCAACTATTTCTCGGCGGAGGGCGAGGCCGATCGCGAGACGATCAATAAATGGATTCGCACCAGCGGCGCGTTTGACGCCGTAATCGATCTCGACGCCGCCACGCGCGATCCCCAGAAGCCCACGCAGTTCGCGCCATCCGACGACAGCGGCGATCATCTGCATCCAGGCGACGCGGGCTACAAAGCGATGGCCGACGCCATCGACCTGAAATTGTTTCTGAAGTGATGAGCGCGTGACGTCGAGTTCGTCAAGCGACGCGGAAGATTCGCCGAAGCGCGCGGAGCATCGAGCCATGAAGCTTGAGATGGATGATGGGGCGATGCTCGCCGTGGCTCTGGCGGAGGCACGCAAGGGCCTGGCGGAAGGCGGCCTCCCGATCGGCGCGGCTATTTTTGACGCGAGCGGAAAGCTTCTCGCCGCGGGACACAATCGTCGCGTGCAGGATGGCGATCCCGCGACGCACGCGGAAACCGACGCCTTCCGCAGAGCGGGCCGCCAGCGCAGCTATCGCGATCTCGTGATGGTCACGACGCTTGCGCCTTGCTGGTATTGCAGCGGCCTGGTACGCCAATTCGGATTCGCAAAGCTGATCGTGGGTGAGAGCCGCAATTTTCGCGGGGGCATGGATTGGCTGCGCTCGAACGGCATCGCAGTTGTCGATCTCGATTCCGAGGAATGCGCGGCGCTGCTGGCGAATTACATCCGCGAAAATCCTGGGGTGTGGAACGAAGATATCGGGCGAGAGTGACGCTCAGCGCGCTGTGGGTGCTCGAGCGACGTGCCCACGCGCCAAAATAGATCAGCGGCGACCGTCGCGTGATGGCCGCCGCTTCTTGTTGTTGAAAGTTTTTTTCAGGCTCTTCGGTCAGAATTGAAGCGCGACGGACAATTGGAACTCGCGCGGGCTGCCTATCGTCTTGTCGGTTATGCCCAAACCGCCGGGGCAGTTGTAGAAGGAGCCGTTCGTGGGGCCGCTGCCGGTGCAGGTGTTGGGCAACGCGGGCTGACCCTCGATTGGAAAGCCGTTGTAAAATTCGTTCTGGAAAACGTTGTCGATGGGGAGGTCAAAGCTCGGCGTGTTGGTAATGTTGTAGACGTCCAGGCTGACCCTTAAGTCGAGGCGCTCGCCGATCTTGGTCATTTTCACGACGGAAATGTTCGCGACGCGTTGCCAGGGCTGCCGGAAAATATTGCGCTCGCTGGTCTGGACGAAGTTCGTCTCGTATTCATCGCCGGGGGGAATGGCCCCGTTGAGCGCACCGGGAGCGAGCGTTTGAACGCCGAAGCACGAGACGTTCAGCGCGGGGTCGTTTGGATTCGTACCGTTTGTGCCGGTGACCGCGCTTTGGGCCGTGCAGTTGCCTACGAGGGGAACGACCGGGTTGGTGATCCCGTTGGCGACGCCGTAGAAGATGCTGCCGACGGCGCCGGTGTAGTCGACCACGCTGTAGGGCTGTCCGCTTTGGATCGTGACGATGCCATCAAGCGACCAACCATCGATGAAGACTCCCATCAACGACGCCTCCGGCGCGAAACTGTGCAGCTCGTATCGGAAGTCGAAGTTGATCACGTGGGTGCGGTCGAAGTCGGATAGTCCGTATGCACTGTGCAGATTGAGAGGATTATTGCCGTTGTAAAAGAGACCCATGGCACTCTGATCGTCCATCGATCGAGAAAGCGTGTAGGAGACGCCGGCCTGGAGACCGTGGCTCATGCGTTTTTCGAAGTGCATTTGCAGAGCGTTGTACACGGAGACGCCGGCGGCGGTATACATTTCCGACTCCCCCGCATAGCCGATATACGGAACGCGCAAATCGGTGTTGCCACCCTCAAAGGTCTCAAGCTCCTGCCCCTGACCGTTGGGGAGGGTGATGGGACTACATCCAGCGGAACTCGAGCAGTCGGTAAGAACCGTGTAGCCGTACGTATAGTCCTGTCCGTGAATGGGTGCGGTAGGCGTGGCAATGCCCGGCTGGTTGAAAGGAATCGGAACCACTTCGTGGCGTCCGAGAGCATTCACGTATCCGATGTCGATAGCGATGTCGCTGCGCGGCTGCCACTGCACGTCGAAGGTGCTGGCGATACTGTACGGCAGCTTGTTGGTCGGCGCGTAGGAAGCCAAGGAAAGCGGCTGCGCGCCGTCTTCGATTGCAGCCATATTCGGCAGAGAGTTGACGATGGTCGCCGGATTTCCCGATGGAGCCGCTTCCTTGGTCGGGCCCCATGGATTTGCGAAGGAGTAGCCCTGGGAAGGATCGCAAATGGCCGGGAAGTAGAAGGTTGCTGTTTCCGCGGGGCAGACCTGCGTGGCCACGGCGGGAGGAGCCTGGTTCACGCCGAACGGTCCGCCGGTGGTCTCGCCCGCGGTATAGCCCGGCGATAGATACGTAAACAGTTCTCCGCGATCGTAATAGATTCCCGATCCGGCTCGAATCACGAGTTTGTTGTCGAATTTCTTGGGACTCCAAGCAGCGCCGAAGCGAGGCGCGAAGCCATATTGCCGGCCCGTCAGGGTGGTCTTGCTCTCGCCGGGCGTTGGGAACTGTGCGTTGTTTCCGGCTACGACAATTCCGGTTTCAGGGTTGCCGTTTGAATCTGTGTTGAACGCATCTGTGTTTTCGTTAAAGGAATAGTCCCCCGGATTGAAGTTGTAGATGTGGCCGTATTTTTCGGTGAGGCCGCCATCCCAATCGACGCGCAGACCGAAGGTCAGGCTGAGATTGCTGCGAATCTGAAATTTATCCTCAATATATTCACCCATTTGATTCGCGCGATAGTAGCGGCTGGCGTCGCCGACCAGGAACGAGGTGGTGTTGAAGTTGTAGCCGGGGATAGGTGTGACGATTCCCTGCAGGAAGTCGGAGAAAGTGGGGAAAGCGATCATGCCCAACTGCGTGCGGTTGTCGCGCGTGTTCAGCTGGGTGTACGAGAAGTTCCCGCCGAAGGTGATGGTGTGCTTGTTGTGAATCCAAATCGCGTCGGCCGATGGCTCGAAGCGATTCTGGAACACGCCCGTCAAATCTCCCTGCGACGCCGAGCCGGCGCCAAAAGTCATGGCTTGCGTATAGGGTAGGGTAGACGTTTCTCCAAGTGTGTCCACGATGCTCATGCCAGGGAAAAAACTCGAGCCGAACGTGTTGATCGTGGAAGCTGCCGGTGTTGCGCCAGTGAGTTGCTCGACGTAAGTCGCCAGGCCGTTGGGAGTGAAGGGCTGGCTTTCGGAACTATAAAGCTTCTCGCGGTCGAAGCCGAAGATTTCCGTGACGCTCAGATTGGATCCAATCATCTCCGAGTTGTTGAGCGAGAATACTTGGCTGCCGGCCGTGAGGTGCTGGGTGAATCCCGCGAAGCTCGAATAAGCGTACGGCGCGATGCTGGGATCATCCTGGTAGTAATACTTGGCCGCCACGGTGTGCGTCGGGCTTGGGTCCCAATCGAGATCGGCGACGCCCTGATGCGCGATGAAATACGCAGTGCCCGGGACAAGCGCATCTTCCGGAAATGCCGTCGAGGGCGTGCTTCCGTTAGCCGACGGGATCAGGTACTGGCCGTTGGGAAGCTTGTAATTCAAAAGTGCGTAGGCGATCGGATTGATGTCGCCGGTATTGAGCGTGTTTGCCTCGCAGGCTGTAGACTGGCACACGCTACCCGAGACAGTGTCAACCGATCCCACGAAGCCATCAGGGAACTCACTATTGGCTAAATTTGCCAAAGTTTGGGCGGAGCGATCGTTCGTAAGGCCCGGAGGAACGGTGGTGCGCGAAATGCCGATTTCCTGATCGGCGTCGTGGAGATTCTGGTAGCTGATGAAGTAAAAAAGTTTGTTCTTTTTGATCGGGCCACCGAGAGTTCCGCCTTCGACGAACCGGTTTAGGCCGGGGACCTTTTGGTCAGTGGCGAGGTTCGGATCCGCGTTGAAAAAGAAGGGCGCGGCATTAAGCATATTCGTCTCGCCGTGAAAATATGCGCTGCCGTGAATCTCGTTGGTGCCCGAGCTCGTGCTCATATCGATGTGCGCTCCGCTGCTTGAGCCCTGTTGCGCGTCGTACATCGAGGCGTTCACGCGAACTTCAGCCAGAGTCTCAGGCGGGGGACTGGGCAGGGATTCGCCGATGGCGAGATAAGGAGAGGCGGTGCTCTGGACCGGGTCCGAACTAAGGTTGGAGGCGCCGCTTACACCGGTGTTGTTCACGATTCGAGCCGACGCCACTTGGCTGGTGCTCTTTCCATTGAAGAGGTTGCTGCCGTCAACGCCGTTGAGCAAGAAACTGTTGCTGGTGTCGCGCTGCCCATTGGCCCAGATGGGCGAATTGCCTAAGCCGGCGTTGGCTCCGCTCCCGCCGGATAGTTCGGCGTTCACGCCCGGAGTCAAGATGGCGACGCCGGTAAAGCTGCCGGTCGGCAGAGGAACGGCGCTGAGCTGGCTCGTATCGAGTACATAGCCATTCGTGGTGTCCACGGAATTGATTAGCGGAGTTTCGTTGACTGTGACGGTCTGGCCCACCGTACCGACCTGCAGCGTCGCGTCCACCGTCACCGTGCGGTTGGCTTGCACGAGGATGGACGGAATGTTCAACGTCTGGAATCCATCATGTGTGAACGTGAGGGTGTAGGTTCCGATGGGTAGATTCACAAAATTGTAGGTGCCGGAATCGTCGGTGGCCGCTGAGCGCTGCAATTTCGTCTGGTCACCCACGACCATTACCGAAGTTTTCGGCGCGACTGCGCCGGAAGTGTCTGTGACCACACCGTTGATGCTGCCGAGCGTCTGCTGCGCCCGCGCTCCCGTCGCGATTCCGAAAGCGATTGAAAAGAGGACAGATGAACACAGAAGGGAAAGCGCTCCACCCTTGAATTTCATAGGACAATGCCTCCGCATAAGAAAATCGCTATGCAAACACCCCATTTCTCCCGGTGCATTTGATCGGACGAAGTTAGAGTAAAACTGCGCCGATGTTTAGCGCATTCTTTCTATCGGAGCAATCGATTATTTGTCTGGAGACAGACCGAGCGCCAGTTTTCTAAACGATTTCTAAAAACTGTGGATGGAAACGCGCCGCGAATGGAATTCGCCGAATGGCAACGCCCAAAATGAACAGGAGGATCCAGCCTTAGTTGGCGGATGACACGCGCTCGCGGCGCGCCAGCAGGAACCAGACCATGCCGGCCGCCAGAACACCTAAATAGACGTAGGGCAATTTCCCGTAAGGACCTTCGGGTACCGGATAGAGGTTCCCAATCAGCGCAAGAAGCATGGCGACGAAGGCCAGCCATGGGACGGTCTGCGCGCCGGCCCAATGCACGCCGCGGTCGCGCAAATATCGCGGAACTGCCACGCAGACCAGCGCGTAAGCTACGATAAATCCATAGGTAGCGAGCGATCCCATCCAGCCATAAACGTCGAGGCCGCTCGCGTGCCGCGCCGCAAGCACAGCGACGGGCAACATCGTGGCCGTGCCGGTGACGAGCACCGCGCGAACGGGTGTTTCCGTGCGCGCGTGCGTCGCGCGCAAACCGCCGTGGACTAATCCGTTGTGGGACATCAGCAGCAATACCCGCGCTGCCGCCGTGATGCACGCGAGCGTTCCGGCGAACATGCTCACCATCGCGCCGACGTCGATCAGCGTTCCAAACACCGGCACGCCGGCCACTTTCGCGAGCACGTGCATCGGCGCCTGGCTGCTGCCCAAATTTTGCCCAACGGTATGAAATCCCAGAACTTCCGTGTAGGCGCAGAGTGTAAAGAATACTCCGGCGATGATGGCGCTTTGGATCACGGCGCGCGGGATCGTCCGCAGTGGATTCACGGCCTCGGCTCCGAGCGTCGTCGCGCTCTCGAATCCCACGAAACTAAATAGCGCCAGTACGAGCCCGAGACGTAATCCGCTGCCGGTCATGCCGCGGAGATGGAACTGCGCCATATCGGCGTGCGGCTCATGACGACCCAACACCAGCACGATCACCGAGAGGATAACGACGAGCGAGGCGGCCTCGAACCACAGCATCAGACGCGCGGAAATCTTGACGTCGCGCGCCGCGATGAATATGGAAAATCCGGTTACGATCAGCGTCAGCGCGACGGTGGAAATTGCCCGTCCCGAAGCCGCGCTCAGCAAAATGTTCGCGTAGTAATAGAAGCCGCCGGCGACGCTGGCTCCCGTGGCGATGTAAGCGAGCAGCAAGCTCCATGCCGCCACGGCCCCAAGCCACGGAGGCAAAATCATAGCCGCGTAGGTGTAAAGCGATCCCGGCGAAGACGAATAGCGCGCGAGGCGGCTGATGCACAGCGCCACCAGCAGCACAGCCACCGTGGCCAGCAGATAAGCGAGCCACGTGCCGTTCCCCGCGAGGCCGCAAACCAGTGGAATTGTGGCCGCCGGAGTCGTGGTGGGAGCAATCGTGGAGACGGATTGAGCGAGCGTCTCCATCGGCGAAAGCACGCCGCGCCGCAAGCCATATCCGGCGGCTTGCGCGTCTTTCTCGGAAATGTTCTCAAGCAACGATCTATTGAGGTTGCCACTCGCGGGGGCGGGATCTTGCATGCCGTACCATAGCGGCCTCGCGATTCTGACGCAAGATTTCGTTTGCGCCGATCGTGGATGTTCGCTCGAACGGAAGCCTTCGCCACAGAATACAACGCATCGATATTTTGCGCGTTCCCTCTTTCGTTGACGCTGCTACGCTCGCGGCCTATAGTGACCCTCATTTTTCGGGGGAGAACCCGAGTTGCTCGAGCGCATTTTTCACCTTCGCGAAAACAAGACCACGGTTCGCCGCGAGATGCTCGCCGGAATCACCACGTTTATGACCATGGGCTACGTCGTGGTGGTCAATCCGCGAATTCTCTCCGAGGCCGGTATGCCCGTCGAGGGAGTGCTTTTCGCCACGTGCATTTCTGCGGCTCTCGCTACGCTTGTGATGGGATTGTGGGCGAACTACCCGATTGCGCTGGCGCCCGGAATGTCGCTCAACGCGTATTTCACCTACTCGATCGTGATCGGCCGGGGCGTGCCTTGGCAGACGGCGCTGGGCGTGGTTTTTCTTTCAGGCGTGCTGTTCCTGTTGCTCACGCTCACGAACATCCGCGAACAGATCGTCAACGGCATTCCGGATTGCCTGAAGCACGGCACGGCCGCGGGCATCGGTTTGTTCATTGCGTTTATCGGCCTGCGCAACGCCAACATCATCGTGGCCAATCCCTCCACATTCGTGGCGCTTGGAAAAGCCAACGATCCGCGATTTCTGCTCGCCGCCGCAGGCGTGATCCTGATCGCTCTGCTGATGGCCCGGCACGTGGGCAGCGCGATTCTGATCGGGATCGTGGCCATTACGCTCGCTGGCATTCCTCTGCACCTGAGCCAGTGGCCGCACCATTTTTTCTCGCTGCCGCATCCGGGCGGCACGTTTCTAAAACTGGATCTGCGCGCCGCCACGAAAATTGGGCTCGGCGAACTCGTATTCGTTTTTTTCTTTGTGGATCTGTTCGATAACGTCGGAACATTGGTGGGCGTTTGCGAGCAGGGAGGATTCTTGCGCGATGGCATACTTCCTCGCGCCAGCCGCGCGCTTCTCGCCGATGCTTTGGGCACCATCGTGGGGGCGCTCACGGGGACGTCCACAGTCACGAGTTACATCGAAAGCGCCGCGGGCGTCGCGGCGGGCGCGCGCACGGGCCTCGGCAACGTCGCGATCGCCGGTCTGTTCGTCGGGGCGATGTTCTGCGCGCCGATTGTGGCTTGGATTCCGGCCTACGCAACAGCCCCTGCGCTGATTCTGGTGGGCGCGCTGATGTGCGGCGCCGTCGCGAGAGTTCGTTGGGACGATTTCACCGATGCATTCCCGGCGTTTCTCACCATCCTCGCGACGCCTCTTACCTTCAGCATCGCCACGGGTCTCAGCCTCGGCTTGCTCTCCTTCACGATCCTTAAACTCGGCACAGGGCGGTACCGCGAGATCAGTCCGTTGATTTGGGTCTTGAGCGCCTTGTTTTTGCTTCGCTACATTTTCCTCGGAAGCGAATAGACCCTTTCCCGGACGTGAACCGGGCGCCCCGCGGCCGCGCGCTTCGCACAGCGATGTCCGTCGCCGAAAGCCGCCCCCGGGGAAGCCACCTGGAGCGAGCGGTTGCAACCAAGGAAAACTAAATTTGCGCGCTCCCATACGGAATTGAACTCAAGTGTACGAAACGGGCCTCAAATTGAGGCGGCCGGAGCGCTTGAAGCGCCGTTCGAGTTGCGGCGTGGAGAGCTGTGGCCAGCAAGTTTCGTTTCGCATAGCAAAACACGGAAAGGGCACGGCTTAAGTGCGCGACGGCGGAATCAACAATGAAAACAGGCATAAAGGGAGCGAGGGCGTTTTGTGCTACAAAACCCAGCGGAAATTGCAAATATGTATTGCAAACAGGGCCGAATTTATAGCAAAGTCCGCCGCACCACGGGGTGGTGGTGCACGTTCCAGTATTCCTGTGAATCTAGGAGGATTTTAGATGCGCTACGTTGCCATCTGCTTTGCGCTGCTCGTCTCAGCGTGTACGGCTTTCGCCCAGACCGGCAGTACCGGCGACATTCAAGGTACGGTCACGGATCCATCGGGCGCGGTCGTCGTTGGTGCCGCAGTCGACGCCACCAACGGCGCGACCGGAACCAACACGGCCACCGAAACCACCGACGCCGGATTCTTTGTGATCCCGTTGCTGCTGCCTGGCCAATATACAATTACGGTCACAGCATCCGGCTTCCAAACTCTTAAGCAGGAGCATGTGATTGTCGACGCGCTGCAAACCGTGACGCTGAATCCCAAGTTGCAACTGGGCTCAGCCGCTCAATACGTCACCGTGTCGAGCCAGCCGACGATGCTGCAGGCGGACGACCAGAAGCTTGGCGGAGACGTCGAGAACAACGTTTACGATTCCCTTCCGCTCGCGATGGCCAATAACCAGGCGCGCGACCCTGCGTACTTCTCGAACCTTGTCAGCGGCGTCACGGACTCCGGCTTCCAGTCGTCCGGCACGGATTTGAACTCCTACAATGGCGGCCAGCAGTTCCAGAACGAAATCTACGTGGAAGGGCTCGCGCTCACCAGCATCGGCACCGGTGGCGATACGCGCAACGTTTCGTTCGGAATGTCTGTGGAGGCCATTGAACAGTTTCAGGTCGTCACCTCCGGCGGCGAGGCCATGTATGAAGGCCAGGGCGAATCGAATTTCGTCATTAAGTCCGGAACGAACCAGTTCCATGGCGGACTTTTCGAATACTTCCGCAACACCGTATTCGACGCCCGGAACTTCTTCCAGACCATCGCGCCACTCGAGCACCAGAACGAGTTCGGCGGCACGGTCGGCGGACCCGTCCTGAAGAACAAACTGTTTTTTTTCGGCAGCTATGACGGCTATCGCTTTGAGACGGATATCGCGCCCGCATCCGATACTATCCCGACGACCGCCGAGCAAACTGGCGATTTCAGCCAAACTGGGCTGGTTCCGATCTACAACAACAGCATCCCGTGTACGCTAGGGAGCGGCTGCACCCCCATCGGTACGCAGTTCGTGTGTCCGGCAACCAGTACCAACGTCGCCAACCGGGGTAAGCTCAATATCATTCCGGGCTCGCCAGCTTGCCCCGTCACTGGTTTGACGGACCCGATATCCACGGTTTCGCAATACTTGGCGTCGGCTCTGCCGACACCCACCAACACTGCTATTGAGAACAATTACCTGGCTCAGGGATTGCTGTCGAAGACCATCCAGGACACCACTACTGAAAAGGTCGACTACAATCTTAACGAAAAGAACCGCCTTTTCTTCGTTTACAGCTATGGCCGATACTTGCAGCCAGGCACGGGCAGCTTTACGGCCGGCACTTCCGAACTGCCTCCACCCTATCTGCAAGCCAGGAGCAACCAGGAGTTCGTGAACACGGCCCAAATACACGAGACCTACACAATTAGCCCGACATTGGTGAATGATATCGGGATCCAATTTAGCCGTTTGCTGGTGCCTGAGATGAACATCACGGCGGCGGGCGATTGGCCAACTAAGGCCGGACTCACCGGCCTGCCGGCCGGCATCGCGAGCACGGCTTTCCCGATCGTCAACTTTGCCGATTCCTACCAGCCAATGCCGGTTTCGACCGCTACCACCAGTTCGTGGGCCGGGACGAACGCAAACGCCTCCACGGAAGCGCAAAACACCTACACCGTTCAGGACAGTGTACTGTGGACCAAGAACCGGAACCATTTCACTTTCGGTTTTCAATATCAGGCGCTTGAGGACAACGACAACAATCCGCTCACCGGCTCGCTGGCCACGTTCAACTTCAGCGTCAATGAAACCGCATGCGTTAACGTCGCTTGCGGATCGAGCGGCCAAGGAACGGTGTTGACCCACACCGGCAACGCGTTCGCCAGTTACCTGTTGGGCGAGGTTGACTCCAGTTCTGTCGTCGAAGATACGGTGGCTGAAACCGGCGGCCGTTATCACGATTACGCGCCATATGCTCAGGACGATATTAAAGTCACTGAACGCCTGACGGTGAACTTGGGGCTCCGCTGGGACATCTGGAGTCCCTACAATGAAGATTTCAACCGCATGTCATTCTTCAATCCCACTTTAAATAACCCGCTCGTCGGCTTGCCGGGAGCCTTGCAGTTCGCGGGCAATGGCACAGACAGTTGCCATTGCGCAACTCCGGTGAGTTGGGATTTCAAGAACTTCGGGCCTCGCGTGGGCTTCGCCTACCGTATCGGCAGTAACACGGTGGTTCGCGGCTTCTACGGCATCTTCTACGCGCACGCCGGCGGCGTTGGCGGACGCACAGACGGTCGCCAGGGGCTGCTGCTTATCGGAGATAACGGCACGGCTTCCGCATCCTCCACCGTCGGCGGCAACCCCGCGTATAACTGGGGCTCGACGGCAATTGGGGGTACCAACGGTGTAATCCCCGGCGGCACGCTCAGCCCGCCATTCATCAATCCAAGCTATGGCATCGGATTCATAAGCGCTTCCGCACCCGGAGCCGCGGCAATTGGCGCCGGTCCCGGTACTGCGCAAACGCTGAACTACGCCGACGCGCATGAAAGCGGCATCCCGCCCAGCTACCAGGACATCTCATTCGGTATAGAACATTCATTCACGCCCAATATGACGCTGGGCGTGAGCTACTCCGGTAGTCTCGGCCACCATTTGGCGGGCGCTGGCGTCGCCGGACCGCTCACTGACCAGATTCCGTTGGAGTATCTTCCGCTCCAAGGGCTTCTGGGATCCACTTTGACTGTGGCCAACGAAATGTCGGCGTATGCCATCCTCAATCCGCTGGGCATCGCGCCCTCGTGGATGAACGCCGCCGGCACGGGAGTGCCGTTCACGTTCTACACCGGAACGGTCGGGCAATCCCTCAAGCCATTTCCCCAGTATTCCAGCATCTCAAATCCATGGATTGATGTGGGAAATTCGGCCTACAACTCCCTTCAGGTAACTTTCAACCGCCGTACGTCGCACGGGCTCACCTTCATGGCCAACTACACGTTCAGCAAGGAGCTGGACGATTTGGCTGGCGTCCGGCTTCCGGGTGACGACGACCTTGAGCGGGCTCCCGGCGCCATTGACCGTCCGGAGGTTGCATCCGCCACAATCGTGTGGCAGCCATTGGCTCCTGGTCATAGCGTGGCCCATTTGGATCGGGCGGCGAGCGCAATCCTCAGCGGTTGGCTGTTCTCAGGCATCTACACCTTTGCCAGCGGCGCGCCGTTGTCTGTCACCGGCGCGTGCACGGGCGGCTCAATCATCGACGCCTCCTGCTACCCGAACCTCACTCCTGGATTTACCGGCCCCGTATGGCAGGGCGGAACACCGGGCACCGGTGGCGTGAATCCGGCCACCACCCACTTCCTCAATTCGTTGGCTTTCACGGAGCCCGCGGCGTACACCTACGGAGACGCCGCGCGCATGGCTCCGTACAACCTCTACGCTCCGAATATCTGGGATCTGGACCTCAGCGTTCGCCGCGTGTTCGCGATTCACGAGCAAATGAGCTTCGCGATCCAATGTGACGCGTTCAACGTTCTGAACATCGTCAATTTCGGAGCCCCGAATACCACTTTGAGCTCCTCGTCTTTCGGGGAAATCACCACGCAAGCCAACAACCCGCGCAAATTGCAGTTCAGCGGCAGGTTCACGTTCTAAGCGAACGCGCGCCTGAAACAACCTGCGGCTCGGTAGTCGTCGTTTCTAAGGGCCGCGCGCGGCAGAATCGAAAATCAATGAGCCCTGATCCAAAAGGTCAGGGCTCTTTTCTTTGGTTTAGGAGTGGCCAGCCGGATGCGAGCCGCGATCGCCCATCAGAAGGATACTTCGCTGAGCGAACGGAAGAAACAACAAAGTCGCGATCATCGCCATCACGAGGCCGAGGCCGACGCGATCGAGCAGCAGAAACGGCGAGAGCGCCCATAACTCGTCCAGCGGGAAAATGGCGAGGAACAGGTGAAGGAACTGGCGCGCGAGACCGCGATAACCAAAGACGGCAGCCGCCAGAAGATACAAACGCACGGCGACGCCCGCTGCTGCCGTAGCCACAATAATCGCGAGTATCAATGTGGCATGCTCGGTCCGGCCCGAAAGAAACGCATCTTCCAGGCGCAGGTACGCAAGAGCCGCGATGTAGATTCCAAAATATAGCAATTGGATCAGTGCAAAGAGCAGGCGCGCCGTTTTCTGCGGGACGCCTGGCAAATCCCGGTGGTCGCTCAATAGCCTAGCGCGGGGCATCGCGGAGAGAGCGTCATTGCCTGCCACGCCATTCGGCGTAGGCGCGTGAGCGGCTTCGCGCGTTTCAACCGGCGCTATGAATCGATAGCCGCGGCGCGCCAGAGTCTGCACGAAGCGCGGATTGCTCGCGGAATCCTCGAGAGCTTCGCGCAGCTTGTTCACCGCGGTATTCAAACTGTGATCAAAATCCACGAAGGTGTCCGCGGGCCAAAGCCGCTGGCGCAGCTCTTCTCGCGTCACAATTTCGCCGGGGCGTTCGAGCAACTGCAGCAGCACGTCGAACGGCTGTCCTTGCATGCGGCGGCGGGCCACGCCGTCTTTGCGCAGATCGCCCGACTCGCGATCGAGCTCGAAAACGCCGAAGCGAATCACACGATCGGGCTTTTGCGCCTCTTGAACCAAAGTATCTCCGGCGAAAACCGGCCTCATTCTAAATGATACGGTCTTCCAAGTCTCTCATTTTCATGCAATTACGGAGTGATCTGGGAACAAGCCAAAACTGAGCGCGCGTGCATTGTTCGACGTTCGAGTTTGCTCAATGCTCCGCACGAACGGAGGAACCCATGCGAGGCGGACTGAAAGTTCCGATTGCGATTTCCATTCTTGCGGGATTGTTGTGGGCGTCTGCGCCCGCGAAGGCGCAACTCACGCCCGCGGCAGAGCGCGGATTCGAGCGTTATGTTCAACTCACCGAAGATCGAATGAGCGCGGAGGTGCGGCCGGGCGCGCCGTTTCTTTGGATCGATCGTTCGCCGGAAGCGCAACGCAAATCCGGCCTCGCGCGCCTGGAGAACGGTGAGGTCCTTTCGGAACAGCTGACCACTTCGGCTCCCGGCGCCGAGATCTCAACGCCGGGCGCGCTGATTCACCACTGGGTTGGGACTGTTTTCATTCCAGGAGTGACGCTGCAGCAAGTGCTGGCCGTTGTGCAGGACTACGATCAGCACCAGCAGTATTACCAGCCCGAAGTCGAGCGATCGAAGCTACTTGCGAGAGCAGGCGACGATTTCAAAGTTTATTACCGATTGAAACAGACGGACATCCTCACTGTGGTGCTCGACACAGAATACCAAATTCACTACGAGCGGCTCGACGCGAATCATGAGACGAGCTGTTCCTACAGCACGCGCGTCGCGGAAATTGTCCGGCCTGGAACGCCGCGTGAGCGCGCACTCTCTCCCAATGACGATCACGGATTTCTGTGGCGGCTCAATTCGTACTGGCGCTTTGAGCAGACTCCGCGCGGCGTCTTCGTGCAATGCGAAGCCATTTCGTTGACGCGAGACATCCCCGTGGGCGTCGGGTGGCTGATGGCGCCGCTGGTCGAACAGGTTCCGAAAGAATCGCTCGAATTCACGTTGGGAGCCACGCGTGAGGCGGTTCTCGGTCGCGCGACCGGCGCCGCACCGACGCAAGATTCCGCGCCGCACAGCGCGGAGCGGCCGTGAGTCGGTTCCGAATTGCACGATGTTGCAGAGAAAAAGGAGGAAACATGGCCACGTCAACCCAGGACTTGGAAGAAACGCTGACATTGGAAACAACGATGCCAATCGTTACGCGAGTGACTGGAGACGATGCGCGCGTCACCGGAGAAGCGTTTCGCGATGCCAGGCGCGTGCAAGAGAGCCTTACGGCTGGAATCGAGCGAAAGGCGCTGCGATGGATTGGGATGCGCCTGCCGGCGTGGGTGCAATCGGATCATCTGACACTGCTCGGCTTTCTCGCGATGCTCTTGGCGGGGGCAAGCTATGCGTTCACGCGCTGGGATCGCGATGGTCTACTGTTCGCGATCCTTTGCATAGCGCTCAACTGGTTCGGCGATAGTCTCGATGGAACGATTGCGCGATTGCGGAATCGCCAGCGACCGCGATACGGATTTTACGTGGACCACATGATTGACACGGCCGGCGGATTGTTCTTGATGGGCGCCCTCGCGATTTCCGGTTTGATGGATTGGCGCATTGCCATGGGAATGTTCTGCGCGTTTCTAATGCTTTCGATCGAATCGTACCTTGCAACCTACACGCTGGGCGCCTTCCGCCTTTCGCATGCGAAGCTCGGGCCGACGGAGATTCGTATTCTTCTGGTGGGTGGAAACCTGGCGCTGTGGTTGCATCCGGCGCAGTGTGTCTGGGGCACGGCGTACAGACTTTTTGATGTCGGAGGCTTGGTAGCGATCGCCGGGATGGGCGCGATGTTCGTCGCGGCCGCGATTCGGCATACGCGCGATCTCTACCAGATGGAAAGGCTGCCGTAGGCTTTACAGCGCCGCGAAAATCGCGCGGGCCAAACGCGTCGCGGCGGTTGCTCCAGCTTTATTGAGATGGAGTCGTTCCCTGCGTAAGCAGTCTCGGAATCGGGCGGTAGCCGCTCCTGGTACGAATGTGGTATTTCTTCAAGCGCGGACCCACCAGAGTCACCTTAATCGCGCGCCAGCCGCGGTTCGGATTTTCCTGAGGGTAGTAGCTGAGCGAATAGAGATGCGCGAGGTCATCACGCACCAGAGAGAAAGCCTTCTTTTGTCCTCTCCAACTGCTCGCAAAAAAGGCCCTGCCGCCCGTGCTCATACTCATGCGCGTGAAAACCTCGGCGGAAAGCGGGTCTTCTTGTGCTTCGCGGGTGCAGATCATGTAGATCGGAATTCCTTCCGACTGCGCCAATTCGCCAACGACATCGGGAGAAATCGCGCTGGCGTTGTCGGGTCCGTTGGAGAAAACTACCACCACTTTTCTGCCGGTAAAGCCACCCGCATCTTTGAGTGTCAATAGCAGAGCGTCGTAAAGTGCCGCGTCGTCTCCGGCCACCGTGTCGCGCACCCCGCGCAAAACTTCCGATCGATCGGCGGTGAGCAGCGCCTCGCGCGACACATTGCGGCTGTAAGAATAAAACGCCACACGATCTGCGTTTTCCAGGGACCGGAGAAAGTCGGCGATGGCATCCTGCGCGAGGACAAAACCCTGGTGCAGATACATATAGTCACTCGTATCGAAGAGCACGAAAACGTCCGCGCCGGCCACGGCAACGCCGAGCCGCTCCGCCGAGTCATCGGGCGGTGCCGCGGGGACGCTGGCCTGGCTGGCTTCGGTCGCCCCCGGTTGGGCCGGCACGGGCCCGGCGTCTGCAATTGTTTGCGGGGCTCCGTTACCTTCTTCGAAGATGGCGATTTTTTGCGGAATCTTGTCCTCGGTAATCGCGAAGTCCTGGGGCCGCAGGCCGGTAACATAGTTCCCTTTGCTGTCCGTCACTGCGACGTTCAGCTGCACCAGGTTGACTTCGACGCGGATCACCTGGTTTTGTGATGTGTCCTGAGCGGCCATCAAAACCGCGGACACGGATATCAGTGTCAGTAAGATCAGACTGCACGCATAGGATCGCTTTGCCATAAAGCCCTCTCGTACTCGCCCGTCACGTCTCCCTCAGCAGGCCAGGGATTTCGAGAATTTGTGGGCGGATCGACAGTCTTCTACTTTTCAGATACAGCGACACTCTTGGGCAAGGGAGCGATCTTGCCCTCCCGAAATTCCTCACCCGTTTCCCGCATCGCGCGCAGCAGCGCCGGCCAATCCTCGTAGTGCGTTGCAAATATTTTCTCGACCATGCGACGCGTCAATTCAGGAACCAATTGATTCAGCATCACTGGGGAATAGCCAAGTTCGTCCGCCAAGCGAGCCCAGTACAGATTGTTTGACTCCCAAGATTCGGCCATCAAGCGCGAAGAATAACTCTCGAACGTCGGGAGCAGCTTTACATTCATCAACTCGCGGGCGTCACTCTGTCCCAGGGCGGGATGAGGTATCCCAAAATCTTCCGACAGCCGTTCCGGGCCGACCTCCGCGGGATATTGAGTGGAGAGCTTGGCCAGTTCGTTCCCTGAAGCGCCCCAATGATCGGTGTCTTGCGGGTAGATTCGACGATACTCCTCCGCCAAGTAGAAGGTCTCCGCCGGCATGACCTCAGCGAGCACTTCGTCCATGTGCCCCGCGCGGAGATCATCCTCAACTCGTTCGGACCTTTGCGTAAGCATGCAGTCCGAGAGGATATCCATTACCCGCTGGCGCACTGCGTCATTCTCGGCAGCAGCGGCCAAGAGTTCCTCGCCGGTTCGCTGGTACAGCGCGACAGCATGAAGCTCGTTCGGAGTTACGCCCCACCACCGCGGCAGAACCGCGCTGGTCATCATGCTCGGTACCAAGTCCTCCCAGATCAGGGCTTGCACGTTATCCGGAACGATGAAGTCCTGCTCCGCATCCGCCAGGGCGAACGGCAGATCCGCCAGCGAGCCGACCAGATGGGATCCGCCTACCGCCAACAAGCCGCGGCCAGACAACGTCGAGGTCTGCCAGTCAGGCTCTCCCCCGTCGGCAAACACTTCCACGAATTCGTGAGATCGAACGAAAAGGGGATCATTGTGGAGAATTTGAGCGCCGGGCGGTTCGTAGTAGGCATAGTTCAGGCCCACCAGAGTGTCTCTGAGGAACGGAGTGAGCTCACCGCGAGCCGCGATCAATTCTTGTGCCGAGCCAGAGTCGATGGCCTTGGCCAAGTCCGTGCGCATCTGCAATTTTGTGTGGCGAGGATCATACTGGCCGGAAGACCACTCATTTTTTTCGGTGCTCGTGAGAATTTGCTGCGGCATCTCGAATTCCCGAAGCTGCGCGGCGAGTGGAAGCAGGCTGGCGGCAACGGCCTTTCCTTTGGCCATTTGATCCAAGCCATCCGCGAGCGCCAATATCGTGTCCAGAGAAACAAGACGCTGAGCGACCATGACCGAGCGAATTCTTTCAGCGATCTCCTGCCTGACTTGCTGGCCGTCGGGGCTTGCCTGATCGGGGCCCGCCAGCAACGCTACGATGTCGTCCTGGGAAAGATCGGATTTGCCGGTTGCGTCGTGCAACAGTGCAGCGAGTGAAGCTCGGCCCGCGTCGAAAACTTGTTGTGACGTGGTGATTCCAACAAAGGGATTGATCACGCGCTGCAACGAATCGTTCAAACTTGCATCCGCCATTTGCCCTTGCCGCGCCAGAATTTGCCACAGACCCACCTCAGCCTGAAAAATGCCGATAGCGTTGCCTCGCACCGTGCCGTCTGGAAGGTGGTCGAGGTCCTCGGCAACTTTCATAAAGTCTGTGATGGAGGCATTGCTCAGATCGCGAAATTCCGAAAACATCAGGTACTGGTCGCTGAATCGCGAAAATTTGTCGGCCAACAACCGGACTGTTTCCGGAGTCAATCGCTGTTCGGGTGACCGTCCGCGATCGATTTCGCACAACGAGAGGTATATTTCCAGCGGGCTGTCCATCATTTCCACCCGCGAAAGACCGAACATTCCCTCGACAAGATTGTCTGGGCTCTCCCAGCGCGTTGCGCGCCGGCCCCATTCGCCGACGACCTTGGGATCGCTCTCCGTGTCGTGGCCCAGGATGTACTTCCATGCGTCGAGATTGCCGGGGACGAACGGCTGGCCGCTCGAGTCCAGCTGGAGCTGAGTCACAAGTAGCACGAGTCCCGCATCGGGACGATACGCGCTCCGGAACGACGTCTGGGAATTATCGTGTCCTCGGAGCGCTGCATAGAAAAGCTGCATTCGGGTTGGATCGGTGAAATAGGCCTGCTGAGTTTTGTTGCCCCGTGACAGCGCATCATAAAACGCCACCAGCCAGCCGTTGTCTTTGGTGAGCAGGTGAGATACGAATTCTCCGGGCGAATCCGGGCTCGCTCCTACCAGATCTTTCCACGTGGCTTCCGCGGGAGTTCCCCCGGGCACGACTACGCGTCCGGACCGAATGGAGATGTTACTCGCATAGAAGTCCATGACCGGAGCGTGGGGAAGCAATTTCGCCAATCCCAGCGATTGGTTCAACGCGTCACACGTTTCGATGTCCATCTGAGACATAGCCCAATAAAGACGGGAGACATCGGGGTCGCGCACAAGAACGTCAACTACATCGTTTGCGCCTCCCGAGCTCACTTGATCCTTTTTGAATGCGGTCCAGGCGTCCTGCCCGATCAACACCGGCACTTGTGTGGGAGCGAAAGAATAGGTGAAGGGTTTCGCCGCGCGCAGCGATTCCTCGAGGTCAGCGAGAGGAAAACCCGAATCTATGGTTACGAAGGCCCTACTCGGATCGGCAGTCTCCAAATAAACTTCCGGTCCACAAGTTTTCTCCAGCCGGTATCCCAAGATCGTCAGCAAGGCGCCCGCGTCGTTGCAAGTCGTCACGCGGATCACGCCTTCTGAACCAGCCAGCGTTTGCAATTCCCTGGCTTCTTGCAAATACCGCTGCAGGAGGATCAGATACTCCGTGGGCCGGTCACCATCTTTCCCCGAACCACGATAACCAAGGGTTGCCACACTTCGGGCCAGGAGTGGCAAAACCTCCTCCGGCGAAACTTGCTGGCTGATTCCAGCCATGCGCAATAAGGAGCGTAGCGGACCCGGAATGGCCGTCTCCGCCGGATGCAATGACACAGAAGGGTTAACGTCGAAAGGCCGAGTCGCCGCTAGAGGTTCCGACGGCCCTAATTGAGCGGCACTTCTTGTCGGAACGGACAGGCAGGAACAAGTGCAGAGAATAGCCGCTGGAAGAATCGTAGAGAGGCGAAAAGAGGATCTCATCGCAAATACCTCCCGACTGGCTGCTACTTAATGGCGCCCAATCCAGCGACGCGAATAGCGGGAGAGGACTCGATCCGCTCCCCGATGAATCCTGCAATCTGCTGGCCTAAATAGCGAGAATCGCGAATTCGATTTGGAGTGCGCGTAAACCGGAATCATTCCCGTTTTACGCGACTAACGTGTTGGCGACCCCCCTTACTGGGCGCAAGGGTATGCCAATCCCTGGACGTTCGTCAATTGCGACAATGATCTCGACCGGGGGCTCGCAGGCCCGGATCGGCCAAACCCATTTTGGGGCGTGCCGCGGAAAAATTCCCGCGTCGTGCAGGCGCCTCGCTAGAGTTTCGACGCAATCTTCGCGATTCAATATTCGTGATGCGGCCCACGCAAGGCCGATTTGCGCTTGCTTGAGATTCCGTTCGGGTCGTTTCGACCTTTGACGATTCTCAGCGGACTGGATTTATCTGATGAAGTACAGAGTTGCAGGTGGGTACATGGCTCCGTGCCAGCTCGCGCAGGCATGGAACAAGGCGGTCGAGTCTGGACGCAAAATCAGCGCAGGGCGTGGTTGAAAACGAATTGTCGGGGCAAGAGGATTTGAACCTCCGACCTCTAGTCCCGAACGAGACTCTAGCGCTTATTGAAATCCATGAATTCCTGTTGATTCTAAGTGATCGCTGTTGATACGTTTGAGGCCTTCTTGTTGAACTCCGTTGAGTCTTGTTGAAGTTGGGTGTTTTCGCAGCTGCAAAATTATCTACAGTTTGGCTCCACGCTACTGCCGAGACCGAGTTCGCGTCGAGCTTGGAACTTTTAGGACGGACAGAGCACGATTGCCTTGCGTCTAAAATCCGATCGCATCTATTCCGCTTCGGCGGCGTTTTCTCGTCTCCCGGAAGCGGTGAAGTACGATCCAGACGCAAGTCCGACTTTAAGTACCGGATCTTTTCGCGAGGATTCCGTAGCTTCCGGGGCGCTCGCGGGCCCGGGTGAAGTCCGATCATTTCTTGGTGAGGGAATCCCCGGCTCGGAAGTGTCGAGCCCCTCCTCGATATCTTGGCGAGACTTGAGGCTGAACGCGCCGCGCAAAGCTATGGGCGTCAATAAGGTAGTGAGTAGCACGACGGCGACCATAACGGCGACCTCGGACCTTCCGAAGATGCCGGTGTTGGCGCCCATCGCCGTGACAATCAACCCAACCTCTCCGCGCGACATCATGCCGCAACCAACGCGAAGACTGCGCACCCAGTCCATGCCAGACCCGAGAGCAGCGAGACCGCAGCCAATGAGCTTTCCGATAATTGCGACGAACAAAATTAGAAGCATCAGCGTCCAATGTCCCGCAAGAGCGCGGTAGTCGCTGGAAAGGCCGATCGAAATGAAAAACAAGGGGATTAATAGTCCGTGCCCGATCGCATAAAAGCTGCGCTCCACATCCGCCTTGAATTGCGATCCGGCAAAGACGTAGCCCAACAAATATGCTCCGGTGATGCCTGCGACGCTGCCAAGCCATTCGGCGGATAGCGCATACACCAGCACCAGGGCCAACACGCAACTCGGGACCGCTTCCGTAGCCGTCAATTTTCGCAACTGGATAATTAGCGGGTCGAGCCAACGTGTCGCCGCCACGTAGCCGATGACGAAAAAGACTACGACGCTCACGCTGATCATCGCCATTTGCACGATCAGCGGGTGAGCGGCCGCCGGTGCCAACGTCTGCTGCAGCCAACGGCTGGCCATCGGGGCCGCGCCGAACGCCTCTCCCTTGCCCGGCACCGTCGACGCCGCAAGGAAAGCGAGCACGAACAGACCCATCACATCGTCGATCACCGCAGCGCCCAGGATCACGGTTGCTTCCTGGGAAGCCATTCGGCCGGCGTCCATCAATGTTCGCGCGGAAATGGATACGCTGGTCGCGGTAAGCGCTCCGCCCAGGAAGCACGCGGTCGTCCACGACAGTCCGAGCATGTGAGCCACTGCCGCGCCGAGCAGAAATGGCCAAATCACTCCGGACAGTGCGACGACGAAAGCCGTGACGCTCGCTTCGCGCATGCGGTCGATGTCGGTCTCGATGCCCGCTATGAACATCAGCACCAATCCACCGATTTGCGCGAGGATGAAGAGCGCCCCGGTCGCCTGCCCGCCAGCAAACAGATGCATATGCAATAGGTTGAGCAGGCCGGGGCCGAACAAAACTCCTACGGAGAGCTCTCCGATGATCGGCGGGATATTAAAATGCGAGCATAGCGAAGCGGCAATTTTGCTGGCCGGAAGAAGGATGGCCAGAAGTACGGCAAGCTGAAGGGCCGGTTGCATTCTTAGCTGGCGTCCACCGCCGCCAAGCCCTCCGCCTTTCCTCGATTCCGCGTGAATAAGCGCCGCACGCGACTGAACGCCAGCCACGGCGTTCTATAACCATTGCGATCGACGCCCTCCCGCATCATCGTTCGAATCGTCGCGGCCTGGCGCCGCGCCGACTCTGCTTGCGCGAGATTCTGTGCCAGTCGAGCGGCCCGCTGGGTGTGGTCCTCGGCTTTGGTGATTACCCGCAAGCGCATCCACAGTTCGCCCATTTTCAAATGCGCGATGAAACTATTGGGGTCAAGCCTCACAGCATCGCCCAACTCCTCCATCGCATCCTGCACCTGCAGATTCACGCACAGCGCCATGCCAAACACGACGCGCAGTTCCGAAATCTTCGGATTTTGCGCCACGCATTCTCGTAAGGCTTTCACCAACTCAGCGCGCTCCTCTTTCGCGAGCACGTTGGGATCGGCGAACATTCGCAATAGAAATCCTTGTGCGCGAGCCGGCACCGAGGCCAGGGCCAAGGAGGGCTGTCTCGCGCTCAAGAAGCTTTCTGAGTTTTCGTCTCTGCGTATGATTTCGATTTCGCCCATGATGTTTGTGTCCTTAAACCTCAGGTTCGTCTGCCACCTTCGTGAAGCGATTGCCGAACGCCACGTCCCAGCAAGCAAGACGCGTGGCCGAGGCGCGTCTTGCCGCTAGGCGTGTACTGCAACTCGTTGATCAAGACACCGCGTATTCCTTTTCTGCCTTGATCATCCAATCCGGTTCCGGGTTCAGAGCAAACTCGGGATATCCAAGTTGGCCCATTTCCGGAATGTCCAGACCGGCTATCTCTGTCTCGATCGAAACTCGCTGTCCGATCACGAATTCCAGAGCGAGGTTGACGAGGAAACTGAAGGTGAAGACGAATCCGATGAGCGTCGAAATGCCCACAAGCTGTGCGGCAAGCTGGCTGGCATCGCCGTAGAATAGTCCGGTGACCGAACCGGTGACTCCGTTCCACGCTCCGCCGTAGTTGCTTGTGCCGTCGGCAAGAAGCCCGACGGAAAGCACGCCCCACAGACCGCAGGTCCCGTGCACCGAGATCGCACCGACTGGATCGTCGACCTTCATGACGTTCTCGATGAAGGAGCAACTCAAGACGACCAAAACGCCAGCCACGAGGCCGATGATGCAGGCCCCGACGGTGCTCACGAAACCGCTGGGCGCGGTAATCGCAACGAGGCCCGCGAGGAGCCCGTTGCCGCTCATTGAGTAGTCCACCTTGCCGTTCTTCATCCACATGAACAGCATGGCGCCGAATGTGCCGGTGCAACCGGCAAGCATCGTGTCCACCGCGATCGTGCCGATCCGCAGATTTCCTGCGGCGGACGCACCCAATGTGCTGCCGGGATTGAATCCGAACCAGCCGAACGCCAGGATGAAGCAGCCGATCAGCACGGCCGAGACGTCGTGGCCGATGATCGGGTTGCCCGAACCATCGCGGTTAAATTTTCCGATGCGCGGTCCGACGATGATGCTGACAGCGAGCGCCGTAATTCCCCCCACGGCGTGCACCACACCGGAGCCGGCAAAGTCACAGTAGCCCTTGCCCAGTTGGTTGTTGACGCCGAGTTGGGAGAGCCAGCCGCCGCCCCAAGCCCAGTTGCCATAGATTGGATAAGTGAGTGCGCCCATGATCGAAGAAGACACGCAGAACGCCAGAAACTTCCAACGCTCGGCGCATGCTCCGGTCACGATGGTCAGCGCAGTGTCCATGAACACCATCTCGAACAGGAAAATCACCATCACCCCGACGTCGTACGTGTGGCCGGAGAGAAGGTGGCCGGTCCATCCGAAGAGGCCCCACGTCTTGCCGAAGAGAGAGAATGTGTGCTCGGCAGAGAGCGACTGAAGTCCTCCGAGGTTACCGTTGCCCGCGGCTCCGCCCATTTGTATGGCGAAGCCCATTAACCAGTAGGAGAACAGACCGCACGCGTACACCATGAAATTCATCATGTACGTATGATTTGCGTTCTTCACGCGGGTTAAGCCCGATTCCACCATCGCGAAACCCGCCTGCATGAACATGACCAGGAAGCCGGTGACGAGCGTCCAGACGAAGTTGATCGCGATCTTGTTTTGTCCGACTTGGTTGGCCACATCCGGAAGCGTGAGCCCGGTGGTGGGATTGGAAACCGGTACATCGTTGATTGTTCCGGTGATCGTCCCGCCTGGATCGCCCTTCGCCAAGTCCGCCACGGTAGGAGCTTTGGCTGCCCCCGCCGCCAGTTCAGCGGTTGAGGCGGACGTAGGCGCCGCAGCTGGAGCCGGCGTCTGCGCACGTAGCGCGATCCCCGCAGCGAGCGTGATGATTGCGAGGCCGAAAAAAAGGTTCCGCATTTTTTTCATCTTTATTCTTCGCTCCTAATCGTAAGATTGCCGGCGAGAGGCCGGCCCGTTCAGCTTTTCTTCCAAACCGCGTTCTTATTGAATGCCGCTGGCAAAACCACGATGATCCCGAACAGACTCACGGCGATACCCACCAACGCAAGGGCAATTCGCCCGCCGGTGCTGGGAGTGAGGTGCATGCCGAAGAGCGTGATCACCCATCCCAGCGCTGCTACTGCGGCGCCGACCAATTTCATCGCGAGTGGGTTGGACTTGAGTGCGGTCTTGCCCTCCAGCGACTTGATACTCCACATTCCGAACAGGCTACCGACCAACCCCGCCCCTCCGACGATCATGAGCACCGTGCCCGTTCCGCTGGGAGCGTAGTAGATGCCGGCACAAAGCACGGTCGCTGCCGCCAAGAACAACGCGTAATAGTTTCCTTGCGATTTGTTCGCTGCCATTAAACCTTTCCTCCTCGACCCGAAAGGGTCATTTGCGAAGTAGCAAGTCCCGTATAACTTTCACGCTTTCCCGTGGTCCCATTGCGCCCTGGTCCAGCCAGAAGCGACACCGATACAGATTGGCCCTCGTTGTCAAAAAGCTACTTTCTTCACGGCTGGATCTTGTCGCGTCGCGCGCCCGACTGAATCCGCGTCTTCAGACCGCGGAGAATGGCGCAAACGCGTACCGGGTGTTTCATCTTGTCCTCGCCACTTCCGGTGCTTGCGCGCGTGTTGGCACCGCAAGAAACATCACGAACTCCATCGCGACGGTCATCTCGGCGACCATGGGAGCTCCTCTCTGCGCCCGTATTACGAGGAGGAGTGCGACCATCGAAAACCACTGCCAACGGGACCGGCGCAGCCGTTCCAGGCGCGCCGGCAGACGAAACAGATTCCCAAACTCCAGTTTTCCACCGTCAACCGCGGGTACGCTCGTGCGCAGGCAGGCGACAGCAAAAAACCCCGCAAGTATTATCTCGACAAGAAAATTCTGGTAACCCATGAATCCCCCCTCGTGTTGGGCCTCGACGGACTAGGCGTGGCTTGAAATCCCCAGAGCCACTTCTTCTCCCATCGAGTCCTCGGCCGGCATGCTCACCAAAATCTCTTCCTCAAGCGAAAATCGCAGACCAAAAAGTTTGGCCCGCATCGGCAGTGAACGTATTCTGGAAGCCACCTGATCGTGTCTCTTGATCGTGCCCGCGATGATGAGTTCCAGTGGCGCGCCCGCCGTGTATCGGAAGACCCGAACGCACGCCATGTGAAGATCTGCGAAGGCCCAGAACATGAACTCACGCACCCGCAGTGCGTCTCGCAGAGCTTGCGCGGAGGAATTGCGCTGCCCCACGCTCGGCGCCAACTCCGCGTCCCACTGATCGGCTGGCCGCGCAACCCAGTCGCATTCGGCGTAATCGCCGCGCAGTTCTATCCGCAGTAGCCTCAGGGGAGCGCGGGAAAGGTCGCCGTATTGGGCGCGCATCCTGAATTTACGGGCAAAATCGCCAACTTCACTCAAGCGCCTGATCATCGCTCCCTCCCTTCTGTTGCCCGCGTCCGAGATCCGGTCACCCTCAGCCGTTGCGCCGCCGCTCGTTCTCTCAGACGGCGGCAATTGTGCGTACCGCGGTCGAGCGGCCAAGACTCGCTCGTGGCTCGCAATCGGGCGAGTAGATCGGTCCCCGCGCTCCGAGGGTCGCAGCGCGGCGCTCTGGCGGGCCCTGGGAGAGATATTCAAAAACTTTCTTTCCGTTTCTTGACTCAACGCTTTTCTCCGCGCGACTACTTTTTCCCACTCTGGAGGCAATGAGCCTACCGCCGAGGCGCAAACAACACGCCCCGCCCGTGCCACGGACGGTGTATGAAGACACGTCCGCGAAATTCGTTTTAGCTCGGCGTCGAGCCTAATTTAGCGATTGGTTCGGACACGGCGTCGTGTCCGCGACAACTGAGAAGGGATTCCTCATCTCGGCAACGAGCGAGGAACTGAAGGCATCTTCGCCTTCGTGCGGAGATTGCAATGTTTCAGAAGAAGAGTCAAATGCAAACTTTGAATCAAGTCAATCGAATCCTATGACACTCCAGCAGAGGCCGTTCGCTTCCTGGATGCTGCGGAAATCGGAGCGGGAGTGCGCTTCAGGTCGTCGCTCAAAATGATTGCTTCGGCGATCTCTCTCATCGACTTTCGCCTTTCCTGGCTTTCGCGCTGAATAGTCCGGTAGGCGGAGTCTTCGGAAATTTTCAGTTCAGATTGCAATATGCCTTTCGCGCGTTCGATCAGCGTCCGCATTTCCAATTTCTTTAGAAGCAGAGAGTTCTCGTTTTCTAGCCGGACTCTTTCGATTTCGGAGCCCACCAGTACGCCAAGCGTCGCGATCAGGGTGATTTGGCGCTCGCTATATTGATGTTGTTTCCGATTCTGTACGTTTACGACGCCGATCAACTTGCCGCCACTGACCACCGGGACGGACAGAAACGCTTCGAACCGATCCTCGGGCAATTCATTGAATAGCTTGAAGCGCCGGTCCTCGTAGGCGCGCTGCGCGACGACCACGGGTTCCCGATTCACGGCGACCCAACCGGTGATTCCTTGTCCCATTTTCATTGCCAAGCGGTCTACAACTTCGGGATGTGGATTCTTGGACGCTCGCAGGACGAGCTCGTCTTTTTCGAGCACGTAGAGCATGCACGAATCGCACTGCACGGCGGCGGTCACGAACTTCACGACTTCTTCGAGGACCTCATGCATTGGAGCGGCCGCGGACAAGCGAACGGCGAGTCGATTCAGGAGAACAAAATCGATGTCGCGATTCGTCGCGCCGTTGTGGTCTCGGCTTACCGGAACTAAAGTCGCCCGCTGCAAGAGAGCCACCAAGAGCCTCCTGTTCGTATACCTTCCACTTTGAAGCGACAGCCATGTCCGCGCGATCACGGTGGAAATGTCTGCGTTAAAGGTCGATTTTATCCTGGCGCTTCGCGAGAGCATCGCCGTCTTTCGGGGCGCCCAGGCTATCTTTTGGCTAGGGTAGGTATCATCGGAGGGTCTTGCTGCGATAATACGGTCAGCCAGAATGCGGTCCATGGGAGATTAATTCGCGCGTATGGACGCCTACTCCATCTATTCCGAGACCAATCGGACTGCTCTGCTGGCGACGAGCTTAATTCTGATATTCGCGATCGCGGTGATCGATGTGGTCACTCCGAGTTTTCCGCTCGGGTATCTATACCTCCTTCCAATTCTTCTTGTCTCTGGATTCTTGGATCGCGAGTGGATTACCATTATCGTGATCCTCTGCGCTTTCTTGACGGCTGCTTTGAGCCGCTATGAGTTCAAACAAGCGGTCGTCCTTTTCCTGATGGCCTTGACCGCTTTTGGTGGCACGGGCTTTTTCGTTTCCGAGGTCGTTCTAAATCGCCAAAAAGCGCTCGATTACATTCGGAAAATGGAAACCGAAATACGCTTGCGGCGGGAAACTGAAGACCAACTGCTCGGACTCGTTCAAAGTAGCCCGCTCGCGATCGTAACCATCGGCGCGAACGGGGAAATACTCTTGGCCAACGACGCCGCCCAGAACTTGTTCGCTCCTGGAGACGCTCCGATTCCAGGCCAACCGATTGCGCAATTTCTGCCCGCCCTGCAGTCCGTGACGCAGCAATCCCGCTCGCATCTTTTTCGTACACGCATTCGGTGTCGGGGACAACGCAAAGGTGGCGAAATGTTCCTCGCCACGGTTTGGTTCTCCACCGCGCTGACCGCAGTCGGACTGATCGTTTTAGCGATTATTATCGATTTTTCCGAAGACGTCCAGGATCGGGAAGATCTGAGCCTCGAGCACCTCCTGAAGAATGCCAGAATCCTAGTGGGCGCGATCTCGCACGAAATCCGAAATTTATGCGGTGCCGCGTTGATCGTATTTAGAAACCTCTCTCGAGTCCCCGAACTGTCGCGCAATGAAGATTTCAATGCGCTCGGCGCATTGATTGGCGGACTCGAGAAATTATCGACGATGGAGTTGAAGCCGTCGTCGCTTCAAGACCTGGGTGCTGTCGAGCTGTTTTCGGTACTGGATGAATTCCGGGTTGTCGTCGAGCACGCTTGCCGGGAGTCCGGCATCAAAGTGATTTGGAACGTACAGGAGTCTCTGCCATTGGTGACCGGCGATCGGTACGGCATGCAGCAGGTTTTCCTAAACCTTGCGCGAAATAGCCAGCGCGCAATGGAAGCCACCGCTCGCAAAGAACTCGCGATCACCAGCGAGGTCAGTGCGGCGTCCGTCGTGCTCCGTTTTGAGGACACCGGCATCGGCGTGTCGGATACATCCCAGTTATTCCGGCCATTCAATGAACGAGGTACCACCGGCCTTGGCTTATATGTTTCACGCGCGATTCTCCGCAGCTTTCACGGCGACCTTCAGCACGAGGAGCGCACCGAAGGCTGTTCGTTTGCTGTTACGCTCGAAAGATTCGTTTCCTCGGAGGATGACGGCGCGTGACCACTCCTGCCGGCGATATTCGGATCTTGCTCGTCGACGATCACTCGCTGTTTCGAGAAAGCCTGGCGAGGTTGCTCCAAGCCGAGCCGGGTTTCGATCTTGCGGCACATTGCGGTTCCGGCGCGGAAGCCTTGCAAATTTTGAAGTCCCGCGTGATCGATCTCGTTTTGCTCGACGTCGATCTCGGTACAGAACGGGCTGCCCACGTCATCGATGACTTTCGCGCCATCGGCTATCCGGGAAAGATTCTGCTGGTCACCGCCGGGGTCGACGAGAGCGAAGTTCCGGACTTTATTCGCAAAGGAATCGCCGGCGTCTTTATGAAGCACAATTCTCCGGCGCTCTTGATCCAGGGAATTCGCGAAACGATGCAAGGCAAAGTATGGTTTGAGCAGGACCTCCTGAAGAGGGCGTTTCAGGGGGCCGTCGCCGGCCGGACCGCCGCTGCTCCCGCCAAGCTCACCAAGCGGGAAAGGGAAGTCATGTCCTTTGTCTTCGAGGGCCTGGCCAACAAGCAGATCGCGGATCGAATCCACGTTTCAGAAAGCGCGGTGAAAGCATGCCTTCAGCAATTGTTTGACAAGACCGGCGTGCGAACTCGAAGCCAATTGGTTCGAGTCGCGCTCGAACGATATCGTGACGAGTTATAGCGCGTTCGAGGCTTGGCGCTTCGATCCGCCGGAATAAAAATACAGTCGCGGTTCTCGCGGCACGACCTAATGCCGCGAGAAATAAAGTAGCAATCCAAAAATCAAGATGGGGATGAAGGCAAGCGTCACATACAACACGATTGTTCCTGTTCCTGGCCCGCGTTGTTTTTTCCAGTCCCGCAGCTCGGCGCGGTCCGCCACGCCAACCTGATCAAGGTGCTGCAAATCGTGCGCGAATTCGTGCGCGCTCCCGTAGCGATTCCTGTGTTCTCGCTCCAGAGCCCTGCAGATCACCTCTTGTAACTGAAGTGAAATCGAGGGATCGATTTCGCGTGGCGGAATCGGATATGTCAACAACCGGTCAAATGGATCGCTTCCCGCGAACGGCGTCGCGCCCGTGAGCATTTCGTACAGAATCACGCCGAGCGAGTAGATATCGCTGCGTGCGTCGCCTCGTTTCCCCGACAATTCTTCGGGAGAAATGTACGGCGTTACTCCCACGATTTGCGCAAGGCTCGTGAACGTCAATCGCGCCGAACCCTCCTTCGCGGCGGCGCCAAAATCCGTCAATTTGATGTGATCGTCGGGCCCGACCAGGATGTTCTCCGGCCTTAGGTTGCGGTGCACCACGCCATGGTTGTGAATGTACTCAAGCACATCGCACACCGACACGGCGATCCGATTCGCCCGATCTTGAGAGAGCCTTTTCTCCTGATTGAGTATTCGGCGTAGTGATTGGCTTTCAAACCACTCGGTCACCAAGTACGTCTGGCCGCGATGCTCGTCGGGATGTAGTTTCAGCAGCCCGGGGTGGCTTAGGGTCTTGCCGATCTCCTCTTCGCGGTGAAAGCGATCGAACAGCGCGACGTCACTTTCGACTTCAGGATGCGGAATCTTAAGAGCTACCGGCTGGTTCGTGCGGAGGTCGGTGGCCCGAAAAGTGGATGTGGTGTTGCTGCTTGATACGAGGCTGTCGATGCGATAGTGATCGAACTGGTCGCCGAGGTTGATGGACATGTCCGTTCCTGCGTCGGCAGAAGGCCATCATGATTACATCAGCCCTCGGCCTCGCTCCGTGTGTGACGCCCTCGGCTCGACGCCTCACTTCAGAGTCTGTGAACCGCGACTTAGGGTAATACCACCAACAAATAATCCGCAAGACTATCTTTCGGTGATCGGGTTTGCCGCTAAAACCGCGGATGCCCGTGGTGCAAGCGCTGAGTGTGGGCGATAGCGTTATCGGAAGTTTTTGTACCAGCGCGGTGAGAGAAAATTCACCCTGGAAGGAAGTCGGTATGCCGCTGAGGACGTACGAGCTGGCGACGCTGCTGCGGCAGGTCGAATTCGAAGTCGCCAAGCTGAGTGCGCATAGCTTTGAGACGTGCGCAGCGCCCGATTCCGCTCAACGCGGGTCGATTCTTACTGAGGATTTTTGCTAGCGCACCTGACCTAAAACCAGGTGGCCGAGTTTGCGCCTGAACTGAACCCTCTAAATACTTGAAAACAAATGGTCGGGGCGAGAGGATTTGAACCTCCGACCCCCTGGTCCCGAACCAGGTGCGCTACCAGGCTGCGCTACGCCCCGACTGCGGACGCCTCGGCACAGAAGCTGCGCCAAGGCTCACGATTTATCAGAATAGCACAGGCGCAGGGGGCCAGCCAGCGCGCCGGAAGCGCCACATTCGTCTTGGTTCTTCTCGATCGTTCTTCAGTCTGTGCGTCTTCTCCATCTCGATCGTCTCCGGTCACCTGGGCACGCAGAAAATGTCGTAGTGGGGCCAGGTCATCACGTCGCGCTCCTCGAGGCGTTGGCCGAGGTAGTGGGCGTCGTCTTCCCACCGATGAATGGCGTAATTGAGATCGATGATCATCCGGAAAAGGCGTTCGCGCTGCGGCGCGTTTGTGGCTTTGAACACTTCAGCGCGCAGATAAGGGCGCGTCTGGGCGATCACGCCGGTGAGCGTTGAAAGCACCGTCGCGTCGTAACCTTCGGCGTCGACTTTGATGTAGCGAATCCGAGGCAGCAGATCGGCGTAATCGCGACCCAGCACCGCGGCGAGATTCCGTCCTTGCACCCGCAGCTTGAAAGCGTGGCCGTGCCTCCATCGGCTGATGCCCTCGTGCAAGCCGCCGTTGCAGAACCCAGCGTCGGAATATTCGAAATCCAGTTCGCCATCTTCGGGCGTGGCGGCGAACATTAGTGGGACGATGCGCGCTTTTGAAGTGTTGAGCTGCGAATTTTTTTCGAGGATGGGGAATACGTAGGGGTTTGGCTCGAGCGCGAGCACTGCGCCCGTCGGCCCGACAGCCAGGGCCATCGGCAACGTGGAATCTCCGGTGTGCGCGCCGATATCGATCGCCACATCCCCGGGTGAGAGAAATTTCCTCAATTCATCCACCGACTCCTGCCGGATGTTTTTCGCTGATTCCCTCGGATGAAGCCATTGCGCGTATTGGATGTCGCCGTCGGCGGGCAACTGGAACGACCGGACCTCATAGCCATAGGTCCGCGGCTTCGGACGCATTCCCAGCAAGTAGAGCCATTCCTTTGCTTTCATGGGTTCGCGGCCGTCAATCCCAAACTGACACGCGGGGCCGAATGCGCATCCTATTATAAGGGGCGGGGTGTTGCATGGCGGACTTGAGAATCCCGCCCAACCCCAGTCCTGGCGGGAGTGGCTGGCAGCGTGTCATCGGGCGCGGAAATCTCGAAAGACCGATGCGGCGCTAGGGCGTACCGCTTGTCGCATGGCGCGGAGTAACTTTTTGCGCGGTGGCACGTCTAAAGATGCATAATGAGGAAAAGGGTAAAGGGCACGGTCGATCTTCGGTAAGCCGAGGCAGACCCCGCAGGCAGGTGCGAAATTTCTGATTTTCGACTTCATCTCAAACGAATACGCGGAGGCATTACGTCCATGAGTGACAAGGTGATCGCAATACGGCGGCCGATGGCGGCAGCCGCGCTGGTTCTGGCACTGGCATTGGGAGGAGCTGCCACTTGGTTTTTCGCAATGGGCGGCCAAACGGCGTTCGGGGCGGGTCGCACGGTGGCGTTGAAGGTGGCGGACGATTCGAGTCCGGCCGTCGAACACGTCTCGTTCGCGGCGGGTTTTGCACCCATCGTGCAGCCGGATCTTCCGGCGGTCGTGAACATCTCGACGTCCAAGATGGTCAAGGCAGAAACGGCGGACAATCCGTTTGAGAACGATCCTTTCTTCCGGCAATTCTTCGGCAACGGCGACGGTAACGGCGAAGGTAACGGCAACCAATTCGGACAGCAAGGTCCGGAGCGGGCGCAGCCGCAACAGCAACGCGAAATGAGCCTGGGCTCGGGCGTGATCGTCAGCACGGACGGCTACATCCTAACGAACAATCACGTCGTTGACGGAGCCACCGACATCAAGGTGACGCTCGAGAACAAGCGCGAATTCAAAGCGCAATTGATTGGCGCGGACCCCAAGACCGATCTCGCCGTGCTGAAGATTCCCGCCACAGACTTGACGGCGATCACCTTCGGCAATTCCGGGAAGATGCAAGTCGGCGATTTCGTGCTGGCCATCGGCGATCCCTTCGGCGTCGGCAAGACCGTGACCATGGGAATCGTGAGCGCGACCGGACGCACTGGCCTCGATATCGAGGGCAACGGAGCCTATGAGGATTTCATCCAGACCGACGCGGCGATCAATCCGGGCAATTCCGGCGGCGCGTTGATCAACGTTCGCGGTGAGCTCGTGGGCATCAATACCGCGATTCTCACCGGCGGCGAAGGCGGAGGCAGTCAAGGCGTGGGCTTCGCCATCCCGGTGGATATGGCGCGCGGAATCATGCAGCAGATCGTCACCAACGGCAAAGTCACGCGCGGCTACCTGGGCATTTACATCGAGCCGGTTACTGCGGATTTGGCCAAGGCCTTTAACCTGCCGTCCACCGACGGAGCGCTGGTCGGCGACGTAAGTAAAGATGGTCCGGCGGCCAAAGCCGGGTTGCAGAGGGGTGACGTCATCGTGGCGCTCAACGGCAAGGCGGTTGAGGACTATCAGACGTTGCGGTTGGATATCGCGGCAACGCCGCCCGGGCAGACCGTGCAACTTGGCATCGAGCGCGGCTCCGCCAAGTCGACGGTTAGCGTGACGCTGGGCGAGCTTCCGGAAACGCCCGAAGTGGCGTCGGCCGCTGGCGGCGATCAGACTCCCAGCGCGCTCACGGGCGTGCAAGTGCAGGCTCTGACGCCGGACATCGCTCAGCAGCTCGGATTGCCAGCCGACACGACCGGCGTGGTCGTGACGGAGGTCGATCCGTCGAGCGCGGCCGCGGAAGCGAACTTGCAGCGTGGCGACGTAATCCAGGAAGTGAACCGTCAGCCGGTCGCGAGCGTCGATCAGTACAATCGCGCCGTGAAGGCCGTGCATGGGCAGGAAGTGCTGCTGCTCGTGAACAGCAAAGGCATCACCCATTACGTGGCAATCTCAACTGAACAGTAACGCAGCACAAGCTGCCTCAATCCGGCGCGGAGGAAGTTTTCTCCGCGCCGGATTTTTTTGTCGCGCCGTGCAGCGGGCTGCGGGGCGGAGAGCGGCAAGGGGCGGCAGCGTTGCGCGTGCTACTTCGGCTCTACTTTGTAGAGAACGCTAGCGTGAGGCGCGAGTGACACTTGAATACGATCCTGTTTGCCCAAATCCTTGTGGGCCCATAGATCGCGGACCTTTGCGTGTTTCGCCGGGACTCCCGCGTCAGCCCACGTCAAATCGACGGATTCAGAGGCGTCGCCGACGTTGAAAACGGCAATATACTTTGCGAATCCTCCAGGCGCGTCGGCGGTCCACGCGATGGTGTCGCCTTGACGGTAAGACTGATGGCCGCCTGTGCTGTTCTGATCGACCGCGAGCACTTCGGGATTTGTGATCGAAGCCAGCGTGAAAGCGTCGTTGCTGGGCAAGTCTCCGCCGAACATCAGGGGAGACCGGAAAATGGACCAGAGTGTCATCACAGTTTGCTGCTCGTCGTGGGTGAACGAGCTTTCGCGGTCGTCACCGCGTTCGGCGCGAATGCCGATGCGGCCGAGCGGCAACATATCGGCATCGGGCCAGTTTCCGGGCCGCGAGTAGGATTCCCATGTGTCGGTGATGTCAAATTGGCGTTTTAAAGAGGCCCAGTTATCCCAGAAATCACCCGAGATGCGCCACAACTGCGCGTTGGCCCCGAGAAAATCGGCGTACTCGGGAAAGGAAGGGCCGGGAGAAAGGCTCAGGACGATGGGGCGGCCGGTTTTTTTAAGCGCTTCATGCAAAGCCACAATTTCAGCCGCGCGCGCGGGCGTGCTCATGTCGTCGGCCTTGATATAATCGGCGCCCCACGATGCGTACAATTCCGCGAGCGAATCGTAGTAGGCCTGCGCGCCGCGCTTCGACATATCCACGCCGTAGGTGTCCTCCATGCCCGGCCATTTGCACACGTTTATTTTATCCGCGATATCGGCGGCATGATATGCAGTGCCCTTGATAGGCAGATTCTGCTCCACCGCTTCGCGCGGAATTCCGCGCATAATGTGGAAACCGAATTTCAACCCTAGGCTGTGAACGTAGGCCGCGAGCGGAGCAAAGCCCTGGCCGTTGGCGCTCGAGGGAAAACGGTTGGGCGCAGGAACGAATCTGCCGAATTCGTCGATGGTGACTTCGCCGCCGGGAGTATAGCCATGCGCTTTCGAGTTCGGCTGATACCACTCGATATCGACGATGACGTACTGCCAGCCAAACTTCGCGAGGTGCGCGGCCATATAATCGGCGTTGGCTTTCACTTCGTCCTCACGGACCGTCGGTCCGTAGGAATCCCAGCTGTTCCATCCCATCGGTGGAGTGGGCGCCAGCGCGCTGCTGGCGGAATCGGCAGTGACGCCCGCGCCGGCCGGAAAATTCGCAGAAAACGCGAACGCGATGATGGAGATGAAGGCGGCGGGAAGTTTCCCGATGGATTTCGTCATGATGGCGGTCAAACGCTCACGAACGCACGGGTGCATTAGGGACCACGCGTGAGAAAACGTCAAGAGCCGCGTCCGCAAGACCGAAGGCTGCAGCACTCGTTGGGAACGAAAGCTCGGGACGGCCTGCACGCGCGCAATATGAGAAAATGCTCGCGAGCGCGGAATTCGCAAAAAAAGAACACCGCATTCGATTCCAGCGGTGCGGCAGCAGACGCTGGTTTCGGAGAAACGGGAAGAGACCGTGAAGAAAAAAGCGAAACGAATCACGAGAAGAGCCGCTGGCGCTAGAAACAACGATTCGGCATTGCGTGATCAACTTGCAGCTCTGCTGAAGGGAGGCGGCGCGCACGCTCGCTTCTCGGAAGCGATTGCGGCGTTTCCCGCGGATAAGCGCGGCGTTGTCGCGCAAGGCCTGCCCCATACCGGTTGGCAACTGCTCGAACACCTGCGGATTGCGCAGTGGGACATTCTGGAATTCAGCCGGAATGCGAAACATTCATCGCCGAAATTCCCCGAAGGCTACTGGCCGAAGACTTCCGATCCCGCGGATGAGGCGGCTTGGGACAAAAGCGTCGCTGCGTTCGAGAAGAATCTGCAAGAGATGATCAGGCTCGTGAAGGATCCGAAGACAGATCTATACGCAGAGATTCCGCATGGCGAGGGCCAGACGATTCTTCGTGAGGCGTTGGTGCTTGCGGATCATAACTCCTATCATCTGGGACAGTTGGTTGACCTGCGGCGGGCACTGGGCGCCTGGCCGAAATCATAGAAACTCTTCCACTTTGCCTCCGGGCCCTGAAGCGGATCCAGAATCGCGCGGATCGCCGCAGACATCCGAAATCTCGAAATCCCGAAATAAAACTTGAGACTGTACCGATGTGGACAGATATCCGTCTTCGGTGCACCTAACATGGTGCCTCCGGAGGAAGCGAAGTTGTAAGGAGACTCTTCTGCGGAAGAGACTCCTAACTTCCTCTGCCTTGGGGGACTCACATGTTCACTCTATTGGTAATTCTTCTCGTGGTTCTGCTGGTCGGTGGTGGGGGCTGGGGATATTCGCGTTGGCGCTAGGAATTAACGCTTCCTGACGGCAAGAAAAGAAATTCAATCGCGACTCGAAGTGCCTTCGATAGGTTCGCACCGCGCGCGATGCGCGGCGACTCTTAGGTCTACGTCGTGGAATCGATCAACTACTGGAGGTAAGTCATGCATTTGACAGCGTTAAGCCCGTTAGAAGTGGGGATTCTCGTCGCGATTGCGGTGGCGATAGCCATCGGCGTGGGCATTGTAGTTCTTGTTGGTAACCGCCGGACGGCGAGACTGCGCACTCAGTTCGGCAGCGCTGAATACGCCCGCACCGTGAAAGAGGGCGGGGGCCAGCGCAAAGCCGAAGCGGCGCTCGATGAGCGCGCGGCACGCGTGGAACGATTGCACATCCGGCCGCTTGGTCCGGCCGATCGCGCGCGGTTCGTGGAGGCTTGGGGCAGAGTCCAGGCGCGGTTCGTTGACGGCCCAGGCGGGGCAGTTACCGACGCCGATCAATTGCTGGGCGATGTGATGTTCGCGCGCGGATACCCCGTCAGCGATTTCGAGCAACGCTCCGCGGATATCTCGGTGGATCATCCGTTGGTGCTCGAAAATTACCGGGCAGCGCACCAAAGCGCGCTCCGTCAAACACGCGGACAGGCCAGCACCGAGGATTTGCGCCAGGCAATGATTCATTACCGGACCCTGTTTGACGAACTTGTCTCTGAGCCGGAAGTGGCGCGGGCGCAGAGCGCGTAATAGCTGAACGACTGACGCAAAAAAGAAGGCCCTCGAGAATGTCGAGGGCCTTCTTTGCTTTTAAATAGTGAGCGGACTTAGTCAGTCGCCAACTACGGGAGCGGCAGGTTCTTCGACGGCGGGCTTTGTGGAATTGCCATTCCCGTTTGTGTGGCCGTTACCGTTGCCATTGCCGTTTGGTTTCGCGCTTGCAATCGTCGATGGTGAGATCAAAGCGCCGGGGACGGCTTTGTGAATGTCGGTCATCGAGCCGATCTTCACGACGGGATCCTGGGGCTTCTTGAGCACCATCTCTTCGTAAATCTGGCGGACCTTGGCTTCTTCCGAGATGAATTGCGCGCGGCGGCGTGCGCGGTCTTCATCGGCGGCTGTTGCCGGAACGTCGTCTTCGTCCTTGGCGCGGACGCGGGCGGCGTCTTCGGCGTTGATCACCAGTGAATGGTCGTAGGTGCCGAGCGTCACGCTCTTGCCCTTGGCGTAAATTTCATGTTTGCCGTGCGTGCGGTACCACTGCGCGACGGTCGCGTTTTTGTACATGTTCTCGATAATCTTCCGCCAGCCGATGCCTGTGTTGTACGCGCAGAAGGAGATTTCGCCCTGCTGCGTGGCGTAAGGGATGATGCACATTTCCGTGCGGCGGAAATCGTAGTTGAACAAATCCTGGAACCACATGCCGGCGATGAACAGGAAATTCCAATTGTCCGTCTTGCGGCGCTTCATGGCGTCTTCGTAGGTCCGGTCGGGCCCGGCGGTGCCGTACTTCTTGCGCTGGTTCGACGTCAGCCCGTAGGACTTGTCGAATTTCTTCCAAAGGTCGATCAGGCGGAAATCGGAGGGCGCGCGGTAAGCGTGGTAGTTCTTCAGCAGCGCGAGCGCCATCATGAAGTTTGAAAAATTCTTGCTGCGCGCCGCGTCGGTGACTTTCTTGGTGTCCTCGACGAGTTGCGGCACGTCAAGAAACGCGGGCACAGGCGCCCATTCCTTGGTTTCTTTGTTGATCATGAGCGCGGTGCCGACGCCGCAATTCGGGTGGCAGCCGCAGGAGAGCGTGCCCCACTGCGTTTGGGGCCCGTGCACCAAATCGGCGAAGGCCGAAAAGGTGCTGATGATCGAAATGGGGAACCAATCGCGCGTGGGCTCGACCTTGCCGATTTGGTTGCTGACGTCTTTCGCAAGGTGCGACAGCGTGTAGCGTTGCTTCAAACGGCGCTCGGGCGTGATGTCTTCGTCGCGACCCGTAAAGGAAACGGGCTGGAAGGCCACGAAGGAGATTTTCTTGGGATTCTCCATCGCGAAATTCACGATGGCGCCCACCTGATCGTTGTTCACGCTGTTGACGATGGTGACCACCAGGATGATTTCAATGCCGGCCTCATGCATGTTTTCGATGGCGCGCAGCTTCACGTCGAACAGGTTGCCGACCTGGCGGTGGCTGTTCGCGTCGTTGCCGATGCCGTCGAATTGCAGGTAGGCGTAGCGCAGGCCCGCCTCGAAAGCCTTCTTCGAGAAGTCCTTGCTCTTGGCGAATTCAATTCCGTTCGTCGCGGCCTGCACGCTGTTGTAGCCGATCTTGCGGGCGTAGCGCACGGCGTCAACGAAGTAAGGATGCATGGTGGGCTCACCGCCGGAGAACTGCACGGACATCTGGCGGCGCGGCTTGATGCGTATGGCGTTGTCCAGGATTTCCTGGATTTCATCCCAACCGAGCTCGTGCACGTACCCGACCTGGTTCGCGTCCATGAAGCAGGGATCGCACATCATGTTGCAGCGGTTCGTCAGGTCCACGGTGAGCACCGAGCCGCGGCCGTAGCGCACCGTGCTCGAGCCATGCTTGTGCAAGTCCTCGTCGTTGTGCGCGGGGATATCGCGGCCGGGGAAATTCTGCTCGATCCAGCCGAGGAATTTCTCGTCCAAGGCCATCATGTCTTCGTACTTGCCGTGGATCGGGCACTCCTTAATCATCCAGACCTGTCCATCACGCTGAATGATCTGAGCCTTGATCTCGCCGACCTTCTCGTACATCAGGTCTTTCCAGTCTTTTTCGCCGTTGATGATTCCCTCGCGGGCTTCCTTCACGCAGCCCGGACAGAGCGAATCCGTCTGGCGCGGCCAGCCGAGCGTCGGCTTGGTCTTCTCCCAAGATTTCAGCAGCGGCTTATCCGACCACGCAGGAGTGAATGATGGGTTCGGATTACGCTTGTTCCAGACCTGGACCGTGTTGAACACGACCCCAGCCGTGCGCGCCACGGTCTCGTCGATGAGTTTCCATGCTCGCGTTTTGAGTGTCTTCGCCATGTGCGGTGACCTCTCTCTAAGTCATTCCCAAAATAAGAGCCGATCCAATTAAGGGACGCCTTGTCCCAAAACTCATATCCGACTACTTCTAGTTAGATGCTTTTGCTAGGAACCCGTTTGCTACCTAGTCTGTGAGGCCCTGCCCTCTACAGACAGGATACCGGCCCGCCGCTAAGTCCAAATTCTGCCATAGTTTCCCGTGGCTTGGGCCATAGGTCTACCGGGATGTGCTCAAGCGGGACTTTTGGGGCCTGAATGGCGTTTTCGTGCAGCCAATGGGAGGCCGTCCTGGGCTAAACAATTGCCATTTAAATGGAGAGCAGCCGTTCAGAGAGGGCGATTAAGACAGCAACTACTCGTTCAAGGCGGGCCTGAGTATCGCGACCGCGAAATGCGCTAAGTGCGAGGCACCCTCGTCCAGCTGCAGCCAGCGGACCACGCAGTAGTCTTTCAGATATTTCGGCGCTTTGGCCGCGGTGATGCCCAAGTGCTCGGCCAGCCGAACTCGCACGGGTTCGCTTTGCACCGCAGGACCGCGGCCTCGACTTGCAGTTCGCAACAAATTGGCGATTCCGATCCGCAATGTCTGGCAGGCTTCGATGTAGTAGTACGTCGTCTGGTCGGAGTCCGAGAGAAGAAAAACGCCGGGTCCAGCCGGCGCGCTGGGTGCTTCTTCCACCGGGCTGGGCGTGGCCGCGAGCAGGCGTCGCAGTTGCGATTCGAGCGGCGCGAGACGCGAAGAAAGCGCGGGATCTCCCGGGCGGCCGCGCGGCAGGAATGACGTAGACCCCGGCGCAGAGTCGGGATCGCGCAAGAATGATACGGGCGCTTCCCGCCGTGCCGGAGGAACCGCGAACGGCGTGGCGCGCGGCAAGGCCTCTTCTTCGGCCGATTGATCTTGGGACGCCGTAGCCGGTGTGTGCGCGTTCTGTGCCGCTGCCGGCGCCGCGCCCGTTGGCGCGCCGGCTGCAGTCGCGCCTGGCTTGCGCCGGCGACCGCGTCCGCCGCGACGCCCGCGCCGGCGTTTTCGGCGCAGACCGCCTGGGCCTGGAGCGTCGGCCGGTTTGGCTTGCGCAGCAGCATCGGTTGCAGGTGGAGCATCTGCGGGTTCTGGGTGCACGCTGAAATCGCCTTCACCGAAAAGAGTGGGTTCGGGATCTGGGGTGTCCGAACTGAAATCGTCACCGCGCGGCTCCGCTGCGCCGACACTTCCAATTTCGGCGGGCTGCGACGATTCCGAGGCACCTGAAGTAGACACAGTGGCGGGATCCGGCACGGGCGGCACGGGCGCGCCGAGGCGCACCAGCGCGTCTTCGGCCTTCTTCTTCCATTCCGCGCGGCGGAACCGTTGCACGGCCACCGTGAACCATTCGACAGCCTGATCGCGATTTCCGACGCGCTCTTGAACCACGGCGAGCTCATAAGCGGCCATGGCGTCGCGCGTGCGCGAATAGAGCGCGGCGAGCTGCCCTGTCGGATCGGCGCTCGTTTTGGCTTTGCGGATGCGTGCTTGGACTTGCTGCCAATTACCCACGGATCAACATTGTAGCAGCGCTGCGCGTCATGTGGTAGCGCCGCGGTGCCGGTGGAGGGACCCACGCGGGAGTCCGCCGGTTGGGCCCGTGGTCACGACGGCGGCTCGAGATCGACCGTGCGCAGGAATTGCGGCGGTTTGCGCGCCTGCGTCGTTTGCTCGAATGCGTACGCGATCTTGATTAATGTTGGTTCGCTCCACGCGCGTCCGAAGAACGAGATGCCCACGGGCAATCCGAAAACGAAGCCGGCAGGAACATTGATGTTAGGGTAGCCGGCGACGGCGGCGGGCGTAGAGCTGCCGCCGGTGTCGTGGTCACCGTCGACAAGATCGATCGGCCACGCTGGACCCGCGGTCGGCGCAACCAGTGCGTCGAGATTATGTTTGTCCATCACGGCGTCGATCCCTTCCTGTCGCGCCATGCGATGATTTTTCGCCAAGGCATCGAGGTAGGTCTTATCCGTCAGCGGACCCTTCTTCTCCGATTGCTCCAGGATGTCCTGACCGAAATAGAAGAGTTCCTCTTGATGATGTCGTTCGTTGAACTCAATGATGTCTTTAAGCGAATTCATGGGCGCGTTGGGAAATTGCGCGAGGTATGCATTCAGGTCCGCCTTAAATTCGTATTGCAGAACGACCAATTCGGAATCGTCGAATTTGCCCAGGGTTTCGATCACCACGGGATCGATGAGCACCGCGCCTTCGGATTTCATCGCGTCGAGCGCCGCTTTCATCACGGGGACAACGTTGTCCGCGACCTCAAAAAGTTTTCGCACCACGCCGATGCGCGCGCCGCGCAGGCCGCCGCGATCGAGAAACTTCGTGTATTCCGGAAACGCTTTTCGTGCCGGGATTTTCGTGGCCGCGTCGTCGGGATCCACTCCGGCGATCGCGCTCAACAGTGCAGCAGCGTCGGTAACCGTGCGACAGATTGGTCCAGCCGTATCCTGGTTGCGCGAAATGGGAATAACACCCGCGCGGCTAACGAGGCCGACGGTCGGCTTGATGCCCACCACGCCGTTCATGGAAGACGGGCAGACAATTGAGCCATCTGTTTCCGTCCCGATCGTAATTGCCGCCAGATTCGCGGCCGCGGCCGCGCCGGAGCCGGAGCTTGATCCGCAGGGGTTGCGGTCGAGCACGTACGGATTGCGCGTTTGCCCGCCGCGCCCGCTCCAGCCGCTCGAGGAATGGCTCGATCGGAAATTCGCCCACTCGCTCAGATTCGCTTTGCCGAGAATCACGGCGCCCGCTTCGCGCAGCCGCCGCGCGACGGCTGAATCGCGCGTTGGTGCAAAGCCTGAAAGCGCAAGCGAGCCTGCCGTCGTCATCATGCGATCCGACGTGCCGATGTTGTCTTTGATCAGCACCGGAATTCCGTGCAGCGGACCGCGCGGGCCCTTGTTCTTGCGTTCGGCGTCGAGCGCATCGGCGATGGAAAGCGCGTCGGGATTGATGTCGATTACGGCGTTTATGGACGGGCCTTGTTTATCGACTTCCGCGATGCGATCGAGATATTTCTGCGCGATCGAACGCGCCGTGAATTTCCCGGACGTCATCCCATCCTGAAGGGCGACGACGGTGATCTCGTCGAGCTCAAACGGCCCGACGCCGCTAGATCGCGCTGAACTGCCCTCGCGCCCCGAGAGCGCAGGCACGATCGCTGACGCCGCGCCCAGAACGCCGGCGGCCCCGAGGAACTTCCGGCGGCTTAATTCGGCCGAATGGTTTTTCGATGCGCGCAAGAACATCGCTCCTTCACGTGTCGCCTGATTCGTTCAGCGTCTCGAACGATCAATGAAAGTGCGTGATCGCAAACACGATCGCCGCGCCGAGGCCCGCGAGAATAATGATCGCGCACACCCGCAACCACACCGGCCAGCTCAGCGCCGGAATTGGCGACGGAGACCGCGGCCGCCGGTAAGGCGCGGGCGGATCCAGAACCCCGGCGCTCGTGAATTTTCCGGGAGGCCGCCGGCCGCCGCGCGAGGAGGATGGCTCAGCTTCAGGCGCTTCTTCGTATTGAGTGAACTCGTGAGGCATGGCGCGGCTATTATAATCCCGATTCTGTTGGCGTCTCACGGGCGCGAAATCTTGCCGCGCTTGGGTCCGTCGGCAGAAATTGCGGCGTTTACGGAGTGCGTTATTCAAATGGTGAGCGATCGTACCGCCTACGTCGTTGAGCGCGCCCGCGCACTCGGATTCGATTTGTGCGGCGTGGCCGTCGCGAGCGAATTCCCGGAACTCGACCGGTTGCCGGAATGGCTCGCGCGCGGCTACGCGGGTGAGATGCGCTACCTAGCGGATCCGCGCCGCGCGTCTCCTGTAGTGGCGATGCCGGGCGCGCGCAGCGTGATAGTGTGCGCGCTGAACTACAACACGGCGCAGCCGCGATCCACCGAGGCTGCAGCGAGTGTCGAATCCGGACGCGGTTGGATTTCGCGGTACGCCTGGGGCGAGGACTATCACCGCGTCTTGCTCGAGAAACTCGAAGCGTTGATTGCCGACCTGCGCCAGAAGATGGAGATCGAGGCGACGGAGGGCTTCGAGGCCCGCGCATACGTAGACACCGGACCCGTCGTCGAGCGCGTGGCCGCCAAGCATGCCGGGCTCGGCTGGCTTGCAAAGAACACGTGTCTGATCAATTCCGAGCTTGGCTCGTGGCTGTTTCTCGGCGTGATCCTGACGACACTTAAGCTTGCGCCGTCTGTAGGTGCCGCCGAACCGCCGCCGGCCGACCTCTGCGGAAATTGCCGGCTGTGTCTGGACGCGTGTCCCACCGGCGCGTTGGTCGAGCCGTACGTGCTCGATGCACGTCTCTGCATCTCGTATCTCACGATCGAACTGCGCGGTTCGATTCCCCTCGAATTGCGCGCGCCGATCGGCCGCAACGTTTTCGGCTGCGATATCTGCCAGGACGTTTGCCCGTGGAATCATCGATCGCCGGTCGGCTCAGCGCCGGAGTTTGGACCGCGCACGGTACAGGACGAATCGCTAGCCGCTCCCCCGCTTGAATTTCTTCTCGGCCTTACGGAAACCGAGTTCCGCGATGCATTTCGCGCAAGCGCCGTGCGCCGCACGAAGTGGCGCGGCTTGATCCGAAACGCGTGTGTCGCTGCCGGCAATTCCGGCCTCGCGCCCGGCGACCCGGGCCACGCCGAGATCGTGCATCGTCTGCAGCGACTGGCGGAGTCTGAAGATTCTCTCATCGCCGAACACGCCCAATGGGCGCTCTGTCGCATCCAATGAATGCTTGAAACCGCGATTGCGGTGGGGAATTGCCGCGACGTTGAGGCAGACCGCGCCGGGGCGCTATAATTTAGGTGCTGGAACGCGGCCAGCCAGTTCTGCGAGAGGTCCGCATGAATCGAAGAAAGTTTCCCTTGCGAACCGGAGTCCTCGCCGCAACCCCCAATGAGTTTCACGAGAAATCAAAATCTAGTTCGGAGGAATAACACGTGCCTTTTACATTGCCGCCGCTGCCGTATGGGTTTGACGCACTTGAGCCATACATCGATGCCAAGACCATGGAGATTCACCACGACAAGCACCACGCCGCCTACGTCAACAATCTGAATAAAGCGCTGGAGTCGCATCCGGACTTGCAAAGCAAGACTCTCGAGCAGTTACTCTCCAGCCTCGATTCACTTCCAGAAGCGATTCGGGGCGCGGTTCGCAACAACGCCGGCGGCCACTGGAACCACTCGTTTTTCTGGCCGCTCATGAAAGTCAATAACGGCGCCGGTCCGACGGGAGAGTTGGCCACGGCTATCAACTCGACCTTCGGCTCTTTCGCCGACTTCAAGACGAAGTTGGCGGCCGCAGGCGCGGGCCGATTCGGCTCCGGATGGGCCTGGCTGCTGGTCAAGGGCGGGAAGCTTGTCGTCGACTCGACGCCGAATCAGGACACGCCGATCTCGCTTGGCGGCACGGCTGTGATTGGCGTCGACGTCTGGGAGCACGCGTACTATTTGAAGTATCAGAACCGCCGGCCGGATTACATCGAGGCTTGGTGGAACGTCGTCAACTGGGATGCCGCCGCGAAGAATTACGCCGCGGCCAAGAAGTAGGCGCGACGCACTTCCGGCCCGCGCCGGGCGACAACTCGAAGACGTAATCGGCCCGCCGGGGCGAAATTCCATTCGCCCGCGCGGGCCGTTTGCTTGATCACGCGCGGCGCTCGCAAGCCAGAATGCTGATTAGGTAATCGCGAATCGCGCGCCCGTTTACGCCAAGCAGCGAATCCGACACAATCTCTCGCGTGATACAACGCCAAACCACATCGGCGCTGGGGCGCAAGATCGCGCAGTCCACCGGAATCGTGATGGCCAGCGTGCTTCTCAGCCGCGTGCTCGGATATTTGCGCGATTGGGAGGTGGCTCACAAGATCGGCGCGAGCGCCATCACCGATAGTTACTACGCCGCGTTCACTTTGCCCGACTTCTTGAACTATCTCGTCGCGGCAGGTTCTCTCAGCCTGACGTTCATTCCGGTTTTCTCAAAATACCTGGCCGAAGATCGGGAAGAGGAAGGCTGGAAGGTGTTCTCCATCGTGACCTGCGCCATGGGTTTGTTGCTCGTGGCGTTCGTGCTTATCGCCGAATTGTATGCGCCACGCTTGGTATCGCTGATAGCGCCGGGCTTCGGACCCTCGGAAAAAACGCTTGTCGTTTTCCTGACGCGCGTGATGTTGCCCGCCCAGTTTTGCTTCTTCATGGGCGGCGTTCTGAGCGCCGTGCAATACGCCAAAGGTGAATTCATCGTGCCGTCGCTGGCGCCGCTCGTTTACAACACCGGCATCATTCTCGGCGGCGTCCTGTTGGCTTCCCGCATCGGGATCACAGGGTTCACGGTCGGAGTGGTGGCCGGGGCGACCGCCGGAAACTTCCTGCTGCAGGTCTACGGCGCCATTCGCGTCGGCGCGAAATTCACGCCATCACTCGACATTCGGCATCCCGGATTCATCATGTTCGTGAAGCTCGCGATTCCCATCATGCTCGCGCTATCGCTTCCTTTCACCGACGACTGGGTTATCCGCTGGTTCGGATCCTATCTCCACCCCGCTTCGATCACTTGGCTCTACTACGCCAAAATGTTGATGCGCGTTCCGCTCGGAGTTGTGGGCCAGGCGATCGGAGTCGCTTCGTTCCCCGTGCTTGCGCACCTCTATTCCGAGGGGCGCTTGGACGAGATGAATCGAATGCTCCATGCGACGATGAAAGGCCTGGTTCTGATCCTGGTGCCGATCGCCGCTTTGACCATGGCAGAAAGTCGCCCCTTGCTGCATCTGGTGTTTTCGCACACGCGTCTGCACGAATCGGATTTGAACGCCACCGCAACGACGTTGGTCCTTTTCTCCCTCGGAATGTTCGGCTGGGGCGCGCAGGGAATATTGGCGCGCGGATTTTACGCCACGCACGATACGATCACTCCGGCCGTGGTCGGGACGTTGATGGCCTTCGCCACTCTTCCACTCTATTGGTTGGGTGTGCGCCATGCGCAGCACCTGGGCTTGGCGCTTGCAAGTTCCGTGGGCATCACGATCTACACCATCCTGCTGTTCGTTTTGCTGATTCGCCGTACGCGCGACCATCAGGCTGGCGAACTGCTTTGGTTCACCGCGAAAATCATGCTTGCGTCGGCCGTTAGCGGACTCGCGAGCTGGAAATTCTCGGATTGGCTGGGCAGCCACATCGCATGGCGCACCATGCACGGCGCCTTTGTGGATGTTTCGATCGTGAGCGCGCTCGGAATCGCGCTGACCACGCTGTGCATTTGGGCTTTGCGCGTGCCGGAGCTTGCGATCTACGCGCGCCGCATTTATCGCGGCAGCACGCGCGTGACCGTGGGAGACACAAGTTCGTAGCGCACCCCGCGCCACGCGATGCGCCGCGTCGTCGCGGACACCAGGTGATTCCACAGCGAGACCAGCGGAACCAGCGGTGCCAGCACCGTCCAGATCCATCCGTTTGCCAGCAGCTGTTTTTTCCATTCCGGCAAAAGCTCGATTACCGCAACCAATCGCAGCATACCCCGCACCACGGCCAGCAGCGGCGGCAGCGACATCAGCGTCAAGATCTGGAACATCGGCGCGCCGGTCAGCAAATCCCCCGCGGCGATGGTAACTCCCAGCACCAACATCGTGGCGTAAATCAAATGCGCAAAGCCGCCGCGCCACCACAGGCGCGGTTCATAGATCCGCGTCACGATCATCTGCCGGTTGGTGAACTCGAAAAATCCGCCCGCGGTCGTCGCCGCGATCGTCGGCACCAGGCATTCCGGCACAAAGCGAATCGGCGCATTCGCGCCGCGCAGAACTCGCGTGAGCACAAGATCGTCGCTCGCCGCGCCTTGCCAGCTTGCCATCACGTGCAGCGATTCAAACGTTTCCCGGCGAATCGCCGTGCCCCCGCCCCAGCAGAAATTGTTGCCGTGCTGGCCGAGAAACGTCGCCACCGGCGCGTTCCACGCGGAAAGCATCGCGTTCCAGAAACCGCCGCGCTCCACCATGTACCAGCGGAACGTCGTCGCCGCTCCCAAGCTTGGCGCCGCGAGCGGACCCACGAGACGCTTCAGCCACCCGCGCGAGGGCCTTCCATCGGAATCGCAGAAAACGAACGCATCAAAGCGCCCGCCCACGCGATCGATCGCCACGCGCAAATTGTTCACTTTTTCCGAGCACTGTTGCGGTTTCCCGGCCAGAATCACTTGCGCGGGCGTCTTGCTCTTCGTCGCCACGAGCGTGGCCAGATTGTGCGCGGGATCGTCGAGGCTCGCCAGAATAAAAAAGATTTCGTAATTCGGATAATCGAAGCGCGTCAGCGCCGTGAGGTTCTGCTCAAGTCCGGGCTCGAGACCTTTGACCGGGCAGAACACCGCAACCGTCGGTGTGTAAAATCCCGGATCACTCGCCGTGCCGTGCTGTGCCGCGCGCAGCCACCGAAATGAATCCCACAGGTTGTAAATCCCCTGAAGGATTTGCTCGATCGCCAGAATGTAGAAGAGTACCAGCATCGCCACGCGCAATCGAGGATAGCAGATACCTGCGCTCGCAAGTGTTTGTTGCGGCACGATGCGGCTAAAATTACAGCGCCACCGAAGTGGGCTCGCGGATAAAATCTCTGCGAACTCATCTCCAGCCGGAGGACGCATACAATGTCGCCCGAGAGCAACACACTGATCAGCGCGAGTCTCGTTACCGGGGCCTTCGAGCTGCCTGGCTACCGCGTCGTCCGGAATTGCGGGATTGTGCGCGGCATCGTGGTGCGTTCGCGCAGCTTGCTCGGCAATTTCGCGGCCGGCTTGCAGACCATCGTCGGCGGCAATATCACCGTGCTGACCGAGCTGTGCGAGAACACGCGCGAAGAAGCTTACGATTTAATGGTGGAACACGCCGTCGAGCACGGCGCCAACGCCATAATTGGCATGCGCTACGACGCGACCGAGATCATGCAGGGCGTTACGGAAGTGCTGGCCTACGGCACGGCCGTGCGCGTCGAGCCGGCCTCAAGTTAGTGTAGCGGCGGACTTAGCTTGTCGCCGGCTAACGCGCTTCGCGGATGCCCAGCGTGCGCGCCAGAATTTTCCCTGCCGCGCGAACCAATTCATTCTGAAAACGATCGGCTGCGCGCCTCGCCTTCTCCATCATCGAAGGGTCCAGAAGCAGCGCGCATCGATCCGGGAACGGAAACCGCTCATGCGCCGCCGATTTGCGTGCCGCCGCGGCCTTGCCGCCGCGCAATGCGCCGCTCGCCGCAGTGTGCTGCGGGCCCATGCGCACATAGAGATCGAGGTCCCGCAGGAATTCCGCCAAGTCTTCGGCCGACCAGCGCTCCATCCGGCCCAGCGCGTAGAAAAATTGATCGAAGAACGCGTCCGCGGCCAACGCCTGCTCCTCGGCGAGTTCCGCGCCGCGGCGCTTGCCAAAAAATCGCGGCAATTGCTCGCGCACTTCAATGATCATGGCCAGCAGGGCTTCGCGGCCGATGATCGTCTCGAGCTCGCGCGCCTGCGCCGTGGTTGCGGCCACGGCTTTGCGATCGAATTCCCGTGCGTATCCGGCGACGAAGTTTCTCACCATGCCGTCGCGCTCAAGCGCGTGGCAAAGAGCCTGCGCAACGGCGCCGCCGTAGGACGGAAACAGTTTTCGAGCAGCGGGCATCGTGCGGCGCACCGGTGAGTCAGCAGTCGATCGGAGACCGTTTCATTCTATCGAGAGAGGAGCCAAACGCGAAGTAGCGGAATCCGGAAAGGCGTGGAGCAAAAGAAAAAGGGGCGAACAAATCGTTCGCCCCCGGTCAACGTTTAAGTTAATTTTCGCCTTAGTGCACTGCCGGCGGAGTCGCGGCCGGAGGCACTTGCCCCGGCTGGACCACCACAGCGGGAACGGGAGCCTTGGACAGCGCCCACTCCAGCGCCTGTTCCACCGTGCGAGCGTAGTGGATTTCGACGCCTTCGAGCACGTGGTCCTGCAAGTCCTCCTTCACGTTCGGCTCATTCTCCGCCGGAAGGATGACTTCGCGAATCCCCGCGCGCTTGGCGCCCAGCACCTTCTCCTTGATTCCGCCCACGGGCAGCACCACGCCCGAGAGCGAAAGCTCGCCGGTCATCGCGACGCGCGGCCGCACCGGCCGCCCCGAAAGCAGGCTGACCAGCGCCGTAACCATCGCGACTCCCGCCGAAGGACCATCCTTAGGCACCGCGCCCGAGGGCACGTGGATGTGGATGTCCTGCTTGCGGAAGAAGTCCGGATCGATGCCGTACAGCTCGGCATTGGCGCGAACCCACGTAAGCGCCGCGGTCATGGACTCCTGCATCACTTCGCCTAAATGGCCGGTCATTGTGAATTGTTTGCCTCCGCGCATGCGGCTCGCCTCGATGAAGACGATGTCGCCGCCAGCGGGCGTCCACACCAAGCCCACCGAGGTGCCCGGCCGCTTCACGCGGTCTTCCACCTCGCGCTCGGAGCGGAACTTCGGCACGCCGAGTGTTTTCCGCACGACTTCCGGCGTGACCGTCAGCGCGCCGAGTTGATCCTCGGCGATGCGCCGCGCCTGTTTGCGAACCAGCGTGGCGATCTCGCGTTCGAGATTGCGCACGCCGGCCTCGCGCGTGTAGCTGTGAATAATCTCGCGCAAGCCGTCGTCGGTGAACGTCACCTGCTCGCCCAGCTTCAAGCCGTGTTCGGCGGTCTGCTTGGGCACCAGGTATTTCTGCGCGATGTGAACCTTCTCGACCTCGGTGTAGCCCGGCAACTCGATGATCTCCATTCGATCGCGCAGCGGCTCCGGGATGGGATCCATCCAGTTGGCCGTGGCGATGAACAGGACCTTCGAGAGATCGAACGGCACGTCGAGATAATGGTCGCGGAACGAACCGTTCTGCTCCGGATCCAGCACCTCCATCAGCGCCGCCGATGGATCGCCGCGGAAATCGCGGCCGAGTTTGTCCACTTCGTCGAGCATGAAGACCGGATCGTTCGTCTCCGCGCGCCGCAGGCCCTGAATGATCTGGCCCGGCAACGCGCCGATGTACGTCCGGCGATGGCCGCGAATTTCGGCCTCGTCGTGCATACCGCCCAACGAGATGCGCACGAACTTACGGTCGAGCGCCCGCGCGATCGATTTTCCGAGCGAGGTTTTCCCCACGCCCGGCGGCCCGACGAAGCACAGAATCGGACCTTTCATTCCCGGCTGCAGTTTCTTCACAGCCAGGTAGTCCAGAATGCGCTCCTTCACTTTTTCCAGGTCGTAGTGATCCTGGTCCAGGATTTCGCGCCCTTTGGGGATGTCGATTTCGCTCACGCCCGCGGATTTGTTCCACGGCAGTGAAGTCATCCACTCGAGGTACGTGCGCGCCACCATGTATTCGGCCGAAGCCGGCGTCATCTTCTGAAGCCGCTTCATTTCGCGCGCGCATTCCTTCTTGGCTTCCGCCGGCATGCCCGATTGTTCGAGCTTCTTGCGCAGGTCTTCCAGATCGGCTTGGCCGTCATCGCCTTCGCCCAATTCCTTCTGGATGGCCTTCATCTGTTCGCGCAACAGGTATTCGCGCTGGCTTTGGCTCACTTGTTCTTGCACTTGTTCTTGGATCTTGTTGCGCAACTCGAGAACTTCGAGTTCCTTCGAGAGTTCCCGAATCAGCGTCTCAAAGCGCCGGCGCACGTCCGGTGTTTCGAGAAGTTCCTGCCGAAGCAGTGTTGGCAGCGACGGCAAGTTCGCGGCGATAAAATCCGCCAGACGAACTGGATCGTCGATGTTCAGCGCCGCGGTCTGCAGGTCGTCGGAAAGTTGCGGCGAACGCGCCACAACGTCGCGGAACAAATCGCGAGCGTTGCGTTCGAGAGCTTCGAGCTCGTTATCATCGGGCCCGACGATCTCTTCGAGTTTTTCAACGCGCGCGCGCAGGAACGGCTGGAAATTCACCAGCTCTGCCACGCGAATCCGATACAAGCCTTCAAGGAACACCACCACGTTGCCGTTCGGCATGCGCACGAGCTTGTGGATTTTTGCCGCCGTGCCTACCGTGTGGAGGTCGGCGGCGGTCGGCTCCTCAACGCGCGGATCGTGCTGCGCGACGATTCCCAGGCGCTTCTCTTCTCCGTGCAAGGAATTCAGAAGCGCGAGCGAACTCTCACGGCCCACGGTGATGGGCTGCACCCCGCCCGGGAAAAGCACGATTTCGCGGACAGGGAGAATCGCCAATTCTTCAGATTGTGGTGCATGGGGCTGCTGGGTTTGGCTCATATGACCCCCTGGTCTAAGCCTCAAACAAATGTCAATTCAAATACAATACAGCACTCGATCTGCCAATTGGATGCAGGCAGTTCTGGAAACGTTGCGAAATTTCCGTAAATCACTGATACAAAATGTGAGTTTATAATACTAAACTATTCGATTCTTGCAAACGCAAAAAGATTCCGTTCTATCCTATTCATTACAAGTGGTTAATGCACCTATTGGCGGGCGGTACCGTTTTGATCCGGCACCCGACCCTGTCTAGGTCCCCACAAACTTAATCGGGTGTACGCAGATTTTGGTCCCTCAGAAACAGCCCCCCAGGTATAGGGTGGCCCGCCGACGGCCTCCGTGCCGGACTCGGTACCGATCTGAACATCTGTGGGGGTCGACGGGGACCGGTGCTAACCCTGAAATCGTTTCCGGACGAGCTCGAGCGCCTGCTCGCGATCCTTCAGCTCGCCATCGAGTTGGGCATCATCGACTGCTTGGAGGATCTCCTTGTACAACGGGCCGGGGGGAAAGCCCATCTCTTTCAGGTCCTCGCCCGTCACCAGGCGCTGCGGTCGAACTTCATCAGGCGGCGTCTCCGCAATAAAGCGCCGCACAAATTCGTAAGCGTCGAGATTGCGGTGGCTCGAAAGGCAATCCAGGCGATGAAGCTCGAGATGTTCCTCAAATCGAGGCAGTCGCACGAAACGCTTCAGCGTCGCCGGGCGCATTTGGAACACATCTTTGAAGCGCAAATGATTCGCCACCAGCGCTTCGATTTGTTCCGTGTCGTCGTTTGAAAATCGCAGCGCGCGGCAAATCTCCAGCGCCATCGCCGTGCCGATCTCGACGTGGCGATCGAATCGTATGCGATCGCCGGGCCCCGAGGGCGGCGTGAACGTCGGCGGCTTGCCGACGTCGTGAAGCAAAACGCCCCAGGCGAGCGTCGGCGACGCGCCCGCCGCCAGTCCTTCGAGCATCATCAGCGTGTGCACCCAAACGTCGCCTTCCGGGTGAAATTGCGGCGGCTGCGCCACGCCTTTCATGCGCGCCACCCCCGGCAGCAGTGGCGCGAGCAATCCCGTTGCATCCAGCAACTCAAACGCGCGCCGCGCTGCGCCTTCGGTCAGAAGGCGCGTCAGTTCTTCGCGCACGCGCTCGGCGGAAACTTCGGTGATCTCGTTCGCCCGCGCGCGAATCGCCTCGAACGTCGCAGACTCGATCTGGTAACCGAATCGCGCGGCGAAGCGCACCGCGCGCAGCATGCGCAGCTTGTCTTCGCCGAAGCGGCGGTCGGGATCTCCGATCGCGCGCACCAGGCCGGCGCGCAGATCGTCGCGTCCGTCGACGAAGTCGAGCACTTGCCCCGTGCGCGGATCGAGCAGCAATCCATTGATCGTGAAATCGCGCCGCCGCACATCTTCTTCGGCCGTGCGCGAAAAAATCACGCGATCCGGATGACGCCCGTCGGAATAGCCAACATCGCTGCGAAACGTCGCCACTTCGACGTCGGCATCGTCTTCGTGCACCAAAATCACGCCGAATTTCGCGCCGATTGTCAGGCTGCCGGGGAACAGCGTCACCACGCGCTCCGGCAAAGCGTCGGTCGCGACGTCGAAATCCGCCGGCTCGCGCCCGAGTTCGAGATCGCGCACGCATCCGCCCACCAGATATGCCTGATGGCCGTGCTGCCACAACACTTCGCAGATCTGCAACGCGAGTTCGCGCGGCGTCATGCCAGGATTATGCGCCGAAAGGTCAATTTTCGTCGCGTTCGTCGCGCTCGAGCGAGCCGCCGAATTGCACCTTCGAGAAGCCAAAGCGATCACGCAGCGAATCCGTAGCGCGCGCCAGGCGCTCCAGTTTCTCCTTGCGCTCCGCATCCAGCAGATCGAGCTGCCGTGCGCCCTCCGAAAAAGATTCAAGCGCCACGCCCAGCAAACGAATCTTTCGACGTCGATCCCAGTTCTGCTCGAACAGCCGCGCGATCGTGCCGATCACGTCGGCATCAAGTCGCGTCGGCGCAGGCAGCGTGTGCGAACGCGTGATAGTTTGGAACTCTTCGTAGCGAATCGTCAGACGAATCGTGCGCGCCGCGAGTCCGGAATCGCGCAGGCGCTTCGCCGCCATTTGCGCCAGACGGCTGAGAGTCGCGCTCGCAAGGCGCGCATCGTCCGTGTCGTGTCCGAACGTATGATTGTGCGAAATCGATTTCGCCTCGGCGTCGAGCAAAAATTCGTAGGCATCTTCCCCGCGAGACTTGCGCTCCAGCGCCGCGCCCCATCGGCCGAAATTTTCGTCGAGGCGCTCATGCGAGGCCGCGGCCAATTCGCCCACAGTCTTGATTCCCAGATTCGCGAGCGCCGCTTCGGTCACTTTCCCGATTCCCGGAATGCGTCGCACCTCGAGCGGTGCCAGAAACACCTCCTCGCTTCCGAACGGCACCCAAACCAAACCGCGCGGCTTGGCTTGCTCGGAAGCAACTTTTGCCACCAGCCGCGTGCGACCCAGGCCCATCGAACTCGGCAATCCGGTCGTGTTCCAGATTTCGCAGCGCAAGCGATGCGCCGCGGCCAGCGGCGGCCCATTCACGCGCTCGGTTCCCGCAAGATTCAGGTACGCTTCATCGATCGAAGCCATTTCCACGATCGGTGAGTACCGCCCGAGAATTGCCGCGATCCGATCGCTCCATTCCGAATACAAACGATGCCGAAGCTCAAGGAAAATCGCGTGCGGGCAAAGTCGCCCCGCCGTGCGCAGCGGCATCGCGGATTGAATCCCATATCGCCGCGCTTCGTAGCTCGCCGCGGAAACCACGCCGCGCTGATCCGGCTGCCCGCCCACCACCACGGGCTTGCCCTTCAGCTCGGGCCGCTCCAGCAGCTCGACCGAAACGAAAAACGCGTCCATATCCACATGCAGGATCGAAGCGACACGATCGGAATCGTCAGAATTTCCAGAACACGGGGGTGAGCCGGCGGGCGAATCGTGCTTGGCGCGGAAGTGCGCGAGCTTGGGCAAGGGCAGGCAAGACCTCGCTGCGCGCAACTATACACCGTTTTTGCGCATAGGCGAAAGAATAGCGAAGCACGCACGGCCTAAATTCGGATCGCGGATGCCACGCGCGGGATGCCCGCGAGGTCGTTCGCGATCGCCAGATCGCGCCAGCGCGTCGCGGCAAGTAGCGAGCCGACGTGCTCGGCCGCGTTGTATCCAAGTTCGAGAACGAACAGACCGCCTGCAGAAAGCAATTGCTCCGCTTGGGCAACGAGCGGCGCGTACAAATCGAGACCCGTTTCACCGCCGAAGAGCGCGATCCCCGGCTCGTGCTCGCGTACCTCGCGCGGCAGCGTCTCCGCATCGGCCAGCGCGACGTATGGCGGATTGCTGACGATCACATCAAAGCGCGCCGCGAGCGAAGCTTCACGTATGAACACATCCAGCAGATTGCATTCGAGAAAATCAATGCGCGTGCTGACGCGATTCTTCGCCGCATTGCGGCGCGCCACGGCGAGCGCGGCGGAGGAAACGTCCGTCGCCACGATCTGCGCCTGCAGCAATTCGGTCGCAAGCGCCACGGCCAAGCAGCCGGAGCCCGTGCCAACGTCGGCCACGCGCAATTTTTTGCTGGTTCGCTCGCCCAGTCGCGCAAGCGCTACTTCCACGACGTGCTCGGTTTCCGGGCGCGGGATCAGCACGTCCGGCGTGACCTCGAATTCAAGTCCCCAAAATTCTTGCACGCCCGTCAGGTGTTGCACGGGAGTTCCAGCGGCGCGCCGCGCGACGAGCGCGAAATACTGTTGCCACTGCTCTCCGCTGAGCGGCGCGTCGGGATGCGCGTAAATCCAAGTGCGATCGCGCTGCGTGATGTGCAGCAGCAGCAACTCGGCGGCGAGCGCGGCCGAAGGCACGCTTTCGCTCTCGAGGCGAACGATGGCTTCACGCAATGATGTACGGATGTTCATGGAAGTTTCGGCGGCATGGCGGCGCGGCGACGAAAAAGCAGCCACAATAGCGCCGCGGCTCATGCGTCAACCAGCTCTTGATTCAAGCGCTCGGTTTCGTAGTGCGCCACCAGCGCGTCCACGAACGGCGCAAGCTTTCCATCCATCACGTCAGTGAGCTGATGAATCGTCAATCCGATGCGGTGATCGGTGACGCGATTTTGCGGAAAATTGTAAGTGCGAATTTTTTCCGAGCGGTCGCCTGTGCGGATTTGTCCGCGGCGTTCGGCGGCGATTTGATCGTGCTGCTTCTGCTGCTCGAGTTCGTAGAGCCGCGCGCGCAGCACGCGCATGGCCTTGGCGCGATTCTTGATCTGCGATTTTTCGTCCTGCTGCGAAACCACCAGACCCGACGGCACGTGCGTGATGCGCACAGCCGAATATGTTGTGTTCACCGATTGCCCGCCCGGCCCCGACGAGCAGAACGTATCGACGCGGAGATCCTTCGGCTCGATTTTGATTTCGATTTCGTCGGCTTCGGGCAGCACGGCCACCGTGGCCGCCGAAGTGTGCACGCGCCCCTGTTGTTCGGTTGCGGGCACGCGCTGCACGCGATGCACGCCGCTTTCGTATTTCAGTTTGGCGTAAACCTTTTTCCCTTCGATCGACGCCGTGATGTCTTTCAGTCCGCCGAGCGACGATGGCGAGCTTTCGAGCACATCCACGCGCCAGCCCTGTGCCTCCGCGTAGCGCGAGTACATGCGGAACAGTTCGCCCGCGAACAGCGCCGCCTCGTCGCCGCCTGTTCCCGCGCGAATTTCCAGGATTACGTTTTTTCCGTCGTTGGGATCTTTCGGCAGCAGCAGCATTTTCAAATCCTGCTCGACGGCCGCTTTGCGCTCTGCGAGTTGTTTTTCCTCGTCGTGCGCCATCTGCTTCATTTCCGCGTCCGTCGATTCCACTTGGATTTGCCGCGCCTCGCGCAGGCCTTGATCGATCTGCTTCCATTCGCGATATTTCTCGACGATTTGCGCCTGATCGCCGTGCGTGCGCGCAAGCTTCTGGTATCGCGCCGAATCGCTCAGCACTTCGGGCGATGAAATCTGCGCCGTCAATTCTTCGTACTTCTTTTCGATCTGGTCCAATTTGTCGAAAATCGGATTCTCAGACATGACCCAACTCCTTCAGTCGAACGCCAATCGCAAACGCCGGAACAATTCTTAGAATGCGCAACGCGCGCGGAATACTGGGAAGAACACATCAACGCTGGCCCCGCCGCAGCGGGTGACGAGAGGAAATCGGCTAATAGAAGGCGCGAAACATCGCAGTCAGCCTGTTCTCACGATAATCTCAACGGCCGCCGATGTCAAACCGCGCGGCGCGTCATCTGGAGTCGCTACGCCCAATATGTGCGATCGAGCGTGCGGTACTGAATGGCCTCGCTCAGGTGATGCGGCTCGATGTTTTCGGCGGCGTCGAGATCGGCGATGGTGCGCGAGACTTTCAGGATGCGATCGTGCGCGCGCGCCGAAAGCGATAGACGCGCGATCGCGGTTTCCAGGCGCCGCTCGCCTTCCGCGGAGATACCGCAGAATTTGCGCAGCAGCTTCGGCGGCATCTGCGCGTTGGAATAGACTCTCTTTTCGCCGGCAAATCGCTCGAGCTGCCGCCGCCGCGCGCGCATTACGCGATCGCGCACCGCTTCGGAGCCTTCGATTTCCGCGTCGCCGCGCAATTCCTTGTACTTCACGGCGGGCACCTCGATGTGAATGTCTACGCGATCGAGCAGCGGCCCCGAAATTTTGGCAACGTAGCGCTGAATCTGCGGCGGCGAGCAGTGGCATTCGCGCGTGCCGTCGCCGAAAAATCCGCAGGGGCAAGGATTCATGGCCGCGGCCAGCATGAAGCGCGCCGGGAAGGTGACCGAGACCGCCGCGCGCGCGATGGTCACCGAACCTTCCTCGAGCGGTTGCCGCAGCACTTCAAGAACGTTGCGCTGAAATTCCGGCAGCTCGTCGAGAAACAACACGCCGTTGTGTCCGAGCGAAACTTCGCCCGGCCGCGGCACAGCGCCTCCGCCGATCAGGCCGGCGTCGCTGATAGTGTGGTGCGGCGAACGGAATGGCCGCGTGCCCACCAGGCCGCCCGCGTTGTCGAGCAGCCCCGCGACGCTGTGAATGCGCGTGGTCTCGATGGCTTCTTCAAGCGACATCGGCGGCAAAATCGTGGGGATGCGCTTCGCGAGCATGGTCTTGCCCGCGCCCGGCGGCCCGAGAAATAAAATATTGTGCCCGCCAGCGCAAGCCACTTCGAGCGCGCGCTTCGCCGCCAGTTGACCGCGAACGTCGCGCAAATCCACCGGATATTGCGCGGCGTCCGCCAACATCGCGCGCGCTTCCACGTTCACCGGCGCAAAAGATTCCGGCGCGTTCACCAAATCCACCGCCTGCGGCAGCGAGCGCACGCCGTAAACGTCCACGCCTTCGACCACCGCCGCCTCGCGCGCATTCGCTTCCGGCACGGCCAGCGCGCGAATCCCTTTTTCGCGCGCCGCGAGCGCCGCCGAAAGCGCCCCGCGCACCGGCCGCACGCCGCCATCGAGCGAAAGTTCGCCCAAGAAAACAAATCCATCGAGCGTCTTGCCGAAGAACGATCCTTGGCATCCCAGAATTCCGAGCGCCATCGGCAGATCGAACGCCGAGCCTTCTTTGCGAATGTCCGCCGGCGCCAGATTCACGGTGACGCCAAACGGGTGCGGAAAATCGTAGCCACAATTTTTCAGCGCGGCCTTGATGCGCTCGCGGCTTTCGCTCACCGCGTTATCGGGCAGGCCCACCACGTTAAATTCGTTCATCTTGCCGGAGCCGACGTCGACCTCGGTTTCCACAAGGTAGGCGTCAATGCCGAAGACCGCGGCGCTGAGAGTTTTGAAGAGCATCGGTAGAAGGGAAGCCAGCGACTCCGGCCAGAGAGTAACCCAAAAGGTACGAGCACGCCAGAGAAACCGAGCCCCTATGGGAACTCGCTGATTGCGCGGGATTTGTCTATTGTGGGCTGGTCCGGTTGGGACGAGAGGGGGGCGCACCCCGGAACCCAGTTCATAAAATATTGTAAGCAAACGACTTGCAGGAAATGTGTGCACGAGCGGTTTGGAATTAATTGAAAATGAAGGGGTTGTGGGGATTTCTTGGATCGAGTGCAGGAGGGCTGTGATGAGACGGCCCGTGGGCGCGTAACCGTCGAAAGTCGCGGAACAGGACAATTCGAATTGGTGGCGGCGAACACATAGAACGGTAGCACAAGTGAATTTAGTCGTCAGATAAAAACTGAGTATTCTAATACATCCCAACGGGGGTGGGGCAACCGACCGTCGGCTAGCTCGTCAGGCCGTTTGGTCATCAGGCTCCAGTTCATCTCCGCTGCGTGGCTTCAATGCACTCGTGCTGCCTTCGTGCAATCGCTGCTCCCCGGAAACGGAAGCATCTCCTGAAATCGCGTAGGCCACCGCGGATCCGATGAGCGCCGGAATGATCAGAGCGTGCCCGCCGGTGGCTTCCGCGACGAAGACGACCGCAGCGAGTGGCGTCTTGTATCCGGCGGCGATGAACGCGGCCATGCCCACCGCGGCGTAGAGATTGAGCGATGCGCTATGAACCACCAATTGGCCGAAAGCGGTTCCAAATGCGCCGCCCGTGAGGAACAGCGGCACGAACATGGCGCTTACTCCGCCAAAGGCCAGCGAGAAAATCGTCGCGCACAATTTGAGCGCGCCGAAGACCAAGAGTTCCGAGGTGCCATGTGCCGTGCCTAGAATTATGCCGACCGCCTCGTAGTTTGGTCCGATGGGAACGAGTGAATCCTTGAAAATGAGAACAAAGACGAGGCCACACAATCCCGTCAGCAGGCCGCCCACCGCAAGTTTCACCCAGTGCGGCGAGCGCCAGTTCACTACAAAGGCGCGCACGCGCCGGAAGGTAATTGCAAAGGTCATGGCGATGAGCCCGATCACGGCGCCAAGCAGCGCGCACCAAATCAAATCGCGGCCGGTGAACGACGCGGCGCCGGCAAAATTAAAAAGAGGCGTGGCTCCAAGGAACGAAGCAAGCGTGACATAAGAGACCACCGACGCGATCAAAGAAGGCAGCAGCGCTTCGTGCGCGAGGTCATCTTTGTATGGCATTTCGAGGGCAAACACCAAGCCGGTGAGCGGCGCGCGAAACACCGCCGCCATGCCCGCAGCCGCGCCGCTGATGAGCATGATGCGCCGATCGCGCGGAGTTAAATTGAAACGTTTCATGTGGTCCCAAAGCCACGAGCCGATTGCGCCGCCACCGTAGATACTGGGCCCTTCGAGAGCGGCGCTGCCGCCGAATCCGACGGTGGTGACCGCCGCGAGAAGCTTTGGAAAAAACGGCCGCATATCGATATCGCCCTGGTGCTTGTGGTAGGAAGCGACAATTTCTTCCGTGGAATGTTCATCGGGATTGGGCGTCAGAAACTGCATGATCAACCCGGTGGCCACGAACCCCAGCACCACTCCCGGCACCATGGACCAGTGATGATGAAGGTAGTATGCGAACACCGCGGGCCAGAGTATTTTCAGGATGATCACAGCGACGCCGGTAACCACCAGGCCCGTCACCACTCCGATGATCGGAGCGATGATCAGCCACTTATGAAGATTGCGCGAGTAGGTGGCGCCGAGATCTTCGTGAACACGGGGCAAGTACTTGCGCAGCGTAGGGTACTTCGCGGCCCACGGCTTAGTATTCGGCATTTGGTGTCTCGCTTCCTGCCAACTTGGGCAGTCGCTTTTGTGACTCTCTCACCCGGGGGGAACTACGGCGTCCGATCGTATGTCCGCAGGTCCTCCATCTCAACGTTTTATCCGGTTGTTTTGTGACCTTGTCGGGCGAGGATCTTAGGCGCGGCGTTTTTTTCTTCCGTGGCGGGACTGGCCATTGGCAATCACCACGATGGCGCTCAAGGCGTGCACCAACGCTGGCGCCATGATGCGCAAATCGGCGATGCGTTCCTTGGCCACTTTGCCAAGCAGGCCGTTTCCGCGCGCCGTCAGCCGCACCAGCACGCGGCGCCGATCGTCTTTCGCGCGCTCGCGCCGCACCAGGCCGCGCCGCTCGAGGCGGTCAATCAGCCCGACGGCGCTGTGATGGCGCACCCGCAGGCGGTCGGCCAGCAGGCGGATCGAGGGCTCGGTCCCGGCGGGCAGCCCGCGCAAGCCGAGCAGCAGCAGATATTGTTGCGGCTCAAGGCCCGCGGCGCGCGCGCCCTGATCGGCCTTTTTCAAATAGCTGACGATCCGATATCGAAACTCAGCCAGTTCCTGGTAGGCTTTCGCGACCACAGGCTGTCCCATGCAAAATATTGTATCGCACAACGATATAAATGGAAACGCTTGGCAAGCAATCGGTAAACACGAGGCGGCGCGCACTCCGTTCGCGACTCCGCCTCAAAAAGTCTTGTCGGAATCGAGCAGCAGCGTCACCGGCCCCTCTCCCACCAGCGCGACTTCCATGTGCGCCTGAAAAACTCCGGTTTCCACCCGAACGCCGAGGCCGCGAAGCGCCGCGACGAATTCTTCATACAGGCTTCGCGCCAATTCGGCCGACGCGGCTTCCACATAGGAAGGCCGCCGTCCGTTGCGCGCGTCGCCGTAGAGCGTGAATTGCGATACCACCAGCGCCGCGGCTCCGATTTCCAGCAGCGAGCGATTCGCTTTTTCCGTTCGTTCGCCGGCCCCAGCCTCAGCTGGCGCCGCGGCCGCGTCTCGCCGCGCGCCGCCGGCGAAAATACGAAGATGAGCGATTTTTTGCGCCAGCGCGCGAGCCGTTTCCGGTTTGTCCGCGCGGCCCACGCCCAGCAGGATCACCGCGCCCGCGCCAATTTCCCCCACCACGCGTCCTTCAACGCGCACCGACGCCTGCGACACTCGCTGCACCACGGCCCGCATGTTCACAATCCTCTTCCCGCGATTCTACCGCCGAGTTCCTTGTTTCCTCTCCCGCGAATCTGTGCTAGAAACTTTCCCGGAATGGAGAACACGCCGCAGTGAAGCTCGCCCTCATCGGCACGCACGGAGTCGGCAAAACCACGCTGGCCTACGAAATTTGCTCGCTCCTAAAGAAAGCCGATTACAACGTCGAGCTGGTAACCGAAGTGGCGCGCCGCTCGCCGCTGCCCGTGAACGAAGCCACCACGCTCGAGGGCCAGCTCTGGATTTTGCACGCGCAAATCGCCGCGGAACTCGAGGCCGCCGCGCGGGCTCCCCACGTGATCTGCGATCGCTCGGCGCTCGACAACTATTGTTATCTCGTCAATAAGTTTGGCCGCCAGCCGCAGCTCGAGCAATGGCTGGCGTGGTGGATGGACACCTATTCCCTGCTTGTCAGCGTCCCGCCGATTGCCGATGGCATCCCGGCCGACGGTTTCCGCTCGGAAAACGTCGAATTCCAGCATCGCATCCACGACTTGCTGGAGCAGATGCTGCGCGAACCGCCGTTTGCGAGCTTGGCCGATCGCGTGCTTCGGCTTGAGCGTCGCGAGCGCCGCGTGTGGGGCGAAATGATCTTCGCCGCGGCCGCGCCGCTGCTTCGTCCTAACGGGCAATCGCACGGCGCCGCCGCTCGCTGACGCGCCGCGCGTCGATCGTAATTATTTTTTCTTACGCGCGCGCGGTTTTTTGCGTGCCCGGGGCGCGGGTTGGCACCGTGAGCAGAAATAGCTGCTGCGTCCCGCGACTTGCGTCCTGCGAATCGCGTGCCCGCAACGCCGGCAAGCCAAACCCTCTCTTTGATAAACCCGATGCATGCGTTGAAACGCGCCCGGCTTGCCTTCCGAATCCACATAGTCGGAAAACGACGAGCCTCGCAGCTGAATGGCGGAGAGCAACGTGTTGCGGATCGCGCGATGCAGGGTGCGGAGCTGTTTTGTTGTGAGCCGGTCGGCGCGCCGCGCAGGGTGAACGCGCGCGCGCCACAAACTTTCATCGGCGTAGATATTTCCGACGCCGCTGATGGTGTGCTGATCGAGCAGCAGCGCCTTGATGCGCGCGCCGCGCGATCCGAATCGCCGCACGAATTCCGCCGTGCTGATTTCGAGCGCGTCTTGACCCCAGCGCGCACGCAGCGCGTCCATCCAGGTATCGGGCGCCAGACGAATCCGGCCGAACCGGCGAATGTCCGTGTAGCGCAACTCGTTCCCGTCATCGAGAGTGAGAAAAACGTGCGTGTGTGGCGGCACGGGTTCGGTCGGCTTGCCCGTCGTGAGCCGTCCGGTCATGCCCAGATGGATCACCAGGTGGAGTCGCGCGTCGGGAATTGCGGCCGATGCGCTGGGCGCAATTTCGACCGCGATGAATTTTCCGCAGCGCGAGACACTCGAAATGCGGCTACCAGGCAATCGCTCGCCGAGCATGATTGGATCGTCGATGAAATCGGTCTTGCCCAGATGAACGGCAAGAATCCGCCGCCCCGGCAAAGCCGCTTGCAGGCCGCGCACCACGGTTTCAACTTCAGGCAGTTCGGGCATTAGGTTTGCCGCCAGGCGAATGAACAGTGATTGGCGAAACAAGACAAGCTACCACGGCGAGGCGAGGGAATGATGCAGATGTGATCGATGGGAATTACGGACGACGGTGCGGAGCAGCGCGCGATTACGGCAGGGGCATACCGGGCGTGGCGATAATGCCGGCCATGCGCAGAATCTCTTGGTATTCTTCGTCCGAGACAGGCGAGATAATCAGGCGGAAATTCTTCAGGAATTTCACCTTGCGCAGCGCGGAATTCGCCCGCAGCTCCGCCAGGCCCACCTGGCGTGGCAGGCGCTCGATGGCCCGCAGGTCGGCAACGAAAGCCGTCGATTTGCCCTTTTCCTCGTGCGGGTCAGGGTAGGGGTCGCGAGTCACCTCGGCCAGGGCGTAAAGGGCGCGTTCCGGGGCGGCGTGGTAGCAGAGCACCCGGTCGCCACGGCGCACCTGCTTCAACTGCCGCAGGACGTCGGGCCGCGTGCCCCCGCCGCGCCACATCTCCTTGCCCTTCACAAAGAGCGTATCCCAATGATAATTCTGGGGATCCACCGAAAATAGCCAGTGGTTACGCTTGGCTGGCTGGCGTATCACGCTCAAGCTGGACCCTCCCGGGGCCTTTGGGCTCACTGGTGGCCTAACTTCTGCCAGTGCACGATTTGGGCGGACACTATACACGTAGCACCTTCGCAATTACCAGTTAATTAGACGCAGAATGTTGGCTTTAGGTCGCAGCGGGCAATCGATTTACGCGCGAATAGAGGGTACCAGTACCTATCCAGACCGGTCCAACGCTAGGCCAATTCCACCCAGATGTCGTCGCCTTTGACTTCGATCGGGTAGCACGCCACGCCGACAGCCGGGTTCATCAGTAGCTTGCCGTTCGTGACATCGTATTGCCAACCATGCCACGGGCACGTGAGCACTTTGCCTTGCAACTCGCCCTGGCCCAGCGGGCCGCCGCGATGCAGGCAGGTGTTGTTGATAGCGTAGAACTTACCGTCCACGTTGGCGATTGCCAGCGTCGTCCCCTCAACCTGGAACTCGCGGACGGAACCGGCGGGAAGCTCATCGGTTTTCGCTGCGCGTATCAACGCCATTGCGGAACTCCTGGGATCTCAGCGGGGCGATGGCGTCTGCGCCACCATCACGCCGCGCTTGAATTGGTCCACCAACTCGGGCCGCAGCCGCACCGCAGTAGGCCGCTTGGCCAGCGACATTTGGTCGATTTTGTCCTGCAATTTCAGCAGCGCATAGAACAGCGCCTCGGGCCGCGGCGGACAGCCGATCACGTAGACATCCACCGGCACGATCTTGTCCACGCCTTGCAGCACGGAATACGCGTTGAAGGGACCGCCGACGCTTGAGCACGCGCCCATCGAGATGCACCACTTCGGATCCGGCATCTGGTCCCACACGCGCTTGAGCACCGGCGCCATTTTTAGCGTCACCGTGCCGGCCACGATCATTAAATCAGCTTGGCGCGGCGAGGGCCGAAACACTTCGGCGCCGAAGCGCGCGATATCGAAGCGCGAGGTCGTGGAAGCGATCATTTCGATTGCGCAGCAGGCCAGTCCAAATGTCAGCGGCCAGATCGCGGACTTGCGCGCCCAATTGAAAACGTAATCTACCGATGTGATCAGGAAATTTTTTTCAAACCGCTGATCGAGAACGCCCATGTGTGTTCCGATTCTCCCCGCGGAAGCGCGAGTATAGCGCCGTGCTTTGCCGCCGTCAAAGGCGTGAAATCGCCCCGAAGCCGCGTGTACCCGCAGGCCGCGGTGCCGAATCGAATCAAGCAGGGAACTGCGCAGAGCAGCGCGCCGCGCCCCGTGCGACAATGAAGTTTGACAACGAAGATCGATAACGAAATCCCGCGGTGGAAGAGGACCCCGGCTTGATGCCCCGAATCACCTGGTACTTTGCGCGATTTACGATCCCTGTAATAACGCTCGTTCTCCTTTTTCTCTCGCAGCGCTACTGGCTGCGCCGCGGCCGCGAGATGTCTTCGCGCCTCGCGCGCGCCGCAGCGCGTCGATGGGCGCGCACAGCGTGCACCGCCTTGTTGGTGCTTTTGGTTTTTATCGTCGTGAACGACATGCTTGGCCGCTACGCTCCGTTGCCTCGCAATCGTTTGTTGGCCGAAATCGCTTGGCTGTGGTTTTCCAGTTCCATGATGGCGTACGTGGCGATTCGGGCGGTGCACGCGGTGGCTTGGCTCTGGGATCGCGCGCTTCCTCCGCGCGCGGCGCGTGCGTCGGCTTCCGATGAAGCGCCGGTCGATCTCGCGCGGCGCCGCTTTGTGCAGACGGCCGCCGTGGTGGCTGGCGCCGCGCCGTTCGCAGGTTTCGCCTACGGTTTCGCCGTCGAGCGCTGGCAATTCCAAGTGCGCGAGCAGGAACTCGCGCTCGAGACGCTGCCGCCCGAACTCGACGGCCTGCGCATCGCGCAGTTGAGCGACCTCCACATCGGCAGCTTCATGCCCGCGCGCGAGATTCGCCGCGCCGTGGGCATGGCCAACGATCTGCGCGCCGACCTGACCGTCGTCAGCGGCGATTTCCTCACCGAAGCCGGCGATCCGCTCGAGGCCTGCATCGCGGAACTCGCGCGACTCCGCGCGCCGCTCGGTGTCTGGGGCTGCAATGGCAATCACGAAATTTACGCGGGAGTTGAGGCGCTCGCGGCCGATCTCTTCAGCCGCTATGGCATGAAGCTACTGCGGCAGGAGCGCGCCGAGATTCGCTCAAATGGCCGCGCGCTCCATTTGATCGGCGTCGATTATCAGCGCGAACGCAATCCGAACGGCACGAAGCGCCGCGCGCTCACCGCGATCGAATCGCTCGTCGATCCAAACATGTTTCACATCTTGATGTCGCACAATCCCAATTCGTTCGAGCGCGCCGCGGAATTGGGAATCGATTTATCGCTTGCCGGCCACACCCACGGCGGCCAAATCCGCGTCGAGATTCTCGATGCCGATATCAGCCCCGCGCGCTTTTTCACGCCGTACATCGCGGGCCTTTACCGCCGTCCACTCTTCGCCTCGTCGAGCGACACCGATTTCGATCTGCGCACCGGCGCCGCTACAAATTTGCCGCAGGCGATCCCAACGCCCAGCGCCGGATCGCTGCTCTACGTCAATCGCGGTCTCGGCACCATCGGCGCGCCCGTTCGCCTTGGCGTCCCTCCCGAAATCACTTTGCATACTCTGCGCCGCTCCGTCTGACGCCCGCGAGCGGCGGCCCGGCACAACCCGCGATCCTTTTCCGACCGCGATGCGCTACGTAGCTGCGTGATACCATCGCGCGCATGAGCGATTCTCACATCGTCGAAGCCTGGGCCATCCACGATCGCATCAATCGCTATCTGCTTGCCGCGATTCCGGACAAGGCGCTCGCCGCGGTCTCCGCCTCGAAGGGCCGCTCCGTCGCTGAACAGTTCGCGCACATCCACACGGTTCGGCTGATGTGGCTGAAGGTCGCGCAGCCCGCGGCGCTCGCCGGCCTGCCGAAACTCGAAAAAGACGCGCTCGATCGCAAGAAGCTCAATTCCGCGCTCGAAAAATCCAGCGCCGCGATTGCCGACCTACTCGCGCACGCCGCGGCGAATGGCGATCGTGTCAAAGGTTTCAAACCGCACGCCACCGCGTTTTTCGCCTATCTTGTCTCGCACGAATCGCATCACCGCGGCCAAATTATGCTCGCGCTCAAGCAGGCCGGTTTTCCCGTCGAGAAAAAAATCGCCTACGGCATTTGGGAGTGGGGCGCGCGGTAGGAACCGCGCCGCGCGCTGTGGTACGCTCGCCTTTACGATGCCGCATTCGCGCGGGCTCACTATCTTGCGACGCGGCATCTGAGGGGGAGAACGATGGGACCAAGAGAAGCCTGGCTTGAGAAGCGCGCGGCGGCCGAAGCCGCCAAGAACGGCGATCGCAACGTTTCGCAGATGCACTACGCGCGCCAGGGCCTAATCACCGAAGAGATGGCCTTCGTCGCCGGCCGCGAAAAAATCGAACCCGAGCTGGTGCGCAGCGAAATCGCGCGCGGCCGCGCCATCATCCCCGCCAACATCAACCACAAATCGCTTGAGCCCATGGGCATCGGCATCGCCTTCAAATGCAAAATTAATGCGAACATCGGCAACTCCGCGGTCACCTCCGAAGTCCAGCAGGAGCTCGATAAGCTGCATCACGCCGTGCACTTCGGCTCGGACACCGTGATGGATCTCTCCACCGGCGGCGATATTCCCACGATTCGCAAGGCCATCATCGAAGCCTCGCCCGTTCCCGTCGGCACCGTGCCGATTTACGAAGCCATCTCGCGCATCAAGCGCACCGAAGACCTCACCGCCGAATTGATGCTCGAAGTCGTCGAAGAGCAGGCCGAGCAGGGCGTCGATTACATGACCATCCACGCCGGCGTGCTGCGCGAATTTGTTCCGCTGGTGCGCGAGCGCATCACTGGAATCGTCAGCCGCGGCGGCGCGCTGATGGCCCAATGGATGGGCGCGCACAAAAAAGAAAATTTCCTCTACGAGCGCTTCGACGATTTCTGCAAAATTTTCAAGAAGCACGACGTCAGCTTTTCACTCGGCGATGGCCTTCGTCCCGGCAGTTTGGCCGACGCCAGCGACAAAGCGCAATTTTCCGAACTAGCCGTCCTCGGCGAGCTCACCACCAAGGCCTGGGAGCACGACGTGCAAGTCATGATCGAAGGCCCGGGCCACGTCCCGATGGATCAGATCGAGCTGCAAGTGAAAAAGGAAATGGAGCTCTGCCACGAAGCGCCCTTCTACACGCTCGGCCCGCTGGTCATTGACATCGCTCCCGGCTACGACCACATCACCAGCGCGATCGGTGCCGCCATGATCGGCTGGTACGGCGCCTCGATGCTTTGCTACGTCACGCCGAAAGAACACTTGGGTTTGCCCAACGCCGACGACGTCAAGCAAGGCGTGATCGCCTACAAAATCGCAGCGCACGCTGCCGACGTCGCCCGCCATCGCCCCGGCGCGCGCGATCGCGACGACGCCCTCTCCTACGCGCGTTTCCTTTTCGATTGGAATAAACAATTCGAGCTCTCGCTCGATCCCGAAACCGCGCGCGCCATGCACGATGAAACGCTGCCCGACGATTTCTACAAGGAAGCCAAATTCTGCTCCATGTGCGGCCCGAAATTCTGCTCCATGAACGTCACCCAGCTCGCCGAAGCCTACGGCGGCCACGATCAATCCGAGCGCCAGCAAAGATTCGTCGAGCTCCTGGCGAAAGTCGAGAAGTAGATCGGCCTAAAATTTAGTCTTGACATAAGGCGAACAAAAAGCGAATATGTCGCCGCGCCGCGATTCTCGCTCGGCGGGCAAGTTCCGCACCTCAAAACTCAATCAGGAGCACCACCATGCCGATCAACCAAGCCTTGCTTCCCGAATTCGATCACGAAATGGCCAACACTCGAAAAACTCTCGAACGCACTCCCGACGCCAAATGGACCTGGAAGCCCCACGAAAAATCCGGACAAATGGGCTGGCTCGTCACCCATCTAGCCAACCTCCCCGGCTGGGGCGCCGACGTGCTCACCAGCGACAGCTTCGATTTCGCGCCCGGCGGAAAAATGGTCGAAATGGCCAAGGCCACCAACACCAAAGAGGCGCTGGCCCTCTTCGATAAAAACGTCGCCGCCGCCCGCGCCGCCTTGGCCGCCTCCACCGACGAGCAATTGATGAAGTCGTGGTCCCTGCTGCAGAACGGCACTCCCATTTTCACCATGCCGCGCGTCGCGGTCATCCGCAGCATGATCATGAATCATTCGATTCACCATCGCGCGCAGTTGGGCGTCTATCTCCGCCTCAACGATGTCCCCGTTCCCGGAAATTACGGCCCCACCGCGGACGAGCGCCCGTCGTAGATTTTCCCGCGCGCCCACAGCGCTGGAGTTCGTAGCTTTTGAACTATGTAGCGGAGGCCTTCAGGCCTCCAGGTTTATGACTTTTCCTGCTTCGGTTTTTATGAGCGCGTGCGCCTTTTGAAAGCGCACCGCGCCCCAAAAATGAACAACGATCTCCTCCGCGAAGAATTCAACCGCTGGGCCGAAGCCGGCCGCGGCGAGCACATGGAAGAGGACCATCTCCCCATCACCCTCCCCGTGCTCGATCGCATGCAGATCCGCCCTGACGACAATATTCTCGATGTCGGCTGCGGCGCCGGCTGGCTCGCGCGCCTGCTTGCCGAACGCGTTCCCGATGGCCGCGTCGTGGGCCTCGATGTTTCCGATGAAATGATTCGCCGTGCCCGCCGCAATCTCGCCGACGTGGAAAATGTCCTCTTCGTAGTCGCCGGCGCCGACGAAATTCCCTGGGACGCGAATTTTTTCACCCACGCCATCTCCGTCGAATCCGCCTACTACTGGCCCGATCCTCCGCGCGGCCTCAAGGAAATTTTCCGCGTCCTCGCCGAAGGCGGCCGCGCTCACGTCCTGATCAATTTTTACCGCGATAATCCTCACTGCCACCAATGGGCCGCGCAATTCGCCACGCCCGCGCATCTGTATTCCGCCGAAGAATGGGCCGCGGTGTTCCGCGCCGCCGGCTTCGCCGACGTCGCGCACGATCTCATCCCCGATCCCACCCCCGCCCCCGAATCCTATTCCGGCCGCTGGTTCCGCGACGCCGCCCAACTCCGCGCCTTCCGCGAAGTCGGCGCCCTCCTCGTTCAGGGAACCAAGCGCAGCGAGTAGCTAGCGAATAAAGTTCGAGGATTTATCGGCGTTCTGCGGCGTACTTCACCAATAGCCACGGTTCCCAAATAGCTGCCTCAGCTCCAGTGCGCACCATGTGTTCCGTCACCTGAATAGCCCCTTGGAGATCATCGATTAGTCCATTTTCGTTCGGCCGAACTCCAAAGAGTCTCTGCGCTTCGTCGGGCATGTAGTGGCAGAGCCAGGTGTGAAAATGCGTGGTCTCAAAGCCAAGGGGCTCGTACCCCAAAATGCCTCCTCCCTCCGCCAGCGATTCCTTCAGTTCGACACGTTCCAATAGTCCATAGCCCCGATTCGCGTCTTTTTCGATCTGTCCATAGAAGGAGGGAAGTAGAGATTTATGCAATCCAATTCCTACAATCTCGACTCCGTCGCCGACAACAAATCGCCGGACAAACTCGCACGCTTTCTGAAGCGAGAGAAATGCATTCGGGTATTGACCCACGGGCGTCTCCGCCTTCACCCAGTCGACCAACTCCGGCGCAAGATGGGCCGGCACCTCGAATTTCGCAACGTGTTCAGCCGCCTCCTCTCGCGTGTTGTTTCCCCATGCCATGGTCCAAGCATCCGGTGCAATGGCCGCAAGACAGGATGAGAGCGTTATCAAGGTTCGCGGCAAGAGCGAAAAGGGCCCCTCGGGGCGCTGAATCGGCTTGACGACGAAATAGCCACCGCTGATGTATTCAGAATTGCTTGGTGAGGCCATCGAGCAAATTGTACGACTCCGGCTTCATAGATGCCACGCAAGATCGGACTGCTCAATCCGGAAGATGCCCTGCTAACAAATTTGTATTCGAATACTCACTTAATAGTTGACAGAATTCTGAATACGCGGTATATTTCGTCATGTTCGCCGCCAGTCAATTCGAATCGTTCCCCATCTCCACTTTTCCTCGCCTCGCCCGAGCATTCAATCCGACCTTTATCGCCGCGCATCGCGTAAATCCCGCCCCAATAACCCATTCATTTTCAAATGGATCCACATCCCTTGAAAGGAGTGCGTATCTAGCTGAAAACACTGAACATATGTATTCCGTTAAACCCTTTTGTTTCAGTCGATTGTGCACTCCTCATGCATGCTTTTCCTGCAAGTCCCATGTTCGCAGTCTTTTACGAATTGGGTACCGGGGGTGTACACCCCTGGGAAGTCAGAGGAAGGATGGGAGCTGCTTCACCGGAATGGGCGGGACTATCCTCCGCGCGATTTGCCTACACCAACCGAGCGAGAAGCGCCTTCAATTCATCGGGATCGTTGGTTGGCGGCTGGCAGGAGGTTCCGACGCAAACGAGAGCTTGCGCCACATCCGCGCGAACGTGGGGCAACGTTTCCGCGAGCGCGGGCGGCAGCGCCGCCGCTTCGGCGCCGTTCGGCAAGACGCGCAGAACGACTTTGCCGAAGCGATACGACCCGTTCGCAACCCGTTCGAGTTGCCCTGCCGTGTCATGGAGCGCCGGGCCCGTGACCACAATTTGCACCGCCCCTCGCGCATGCAGCAGCGCAGCGAGTCCATACGTCGCGGCGTGCAGTCCGTATTCGGGCGCAATTTTGGCGAATGCATCGAGCGTCGCCGTGCTGCGTTCGCGATACCGCGCGTCGCCCGTGAATTCGTAGAGCCGGTCGAGCAATATCGCCGCGGCCGCGTTGCCGCCCGGCGTCGGCGAATCCTGAAACGGTTTTCGACGCACGTCGAGTCCGCCGAGCGGCGCCGCGCTCGCCGGCCGATCGAAGAAGCCGCCGGCAACAGAATCGGCAAACTGCGCGATCATCACGTCGGCGGCGCGCCGAGCGGCGTCGAAATACCGCCGGTCGAGCGTGGCTTCATACGCGTCGAGCAGCGCTAGGCCGGTGAAAACTTGATCGTCGAGCGAACCATCCAGACGCGGCCCGCCTCCGAAGCGATGCGCGAAGCCGCGCTCTGCATTCCAGGTTTCGCCGAGGATGCGATCGAGCGTGCGCAATGCGAATTGCCCCGCGCGGCGGCCGAGATCGTTGTCGAGCACGCGCGCAGCCGCAAGAAATGCCGAGCAGAACATCGCGTTCCACGAAACGTAGTGCGTCGTGTCGACAAAAGGAGCCGCGCGCTTCTCGCGCACAGCGAGCAGCTTTTGTTTCGCCGACGCGATCAGTTCCGCGACGCGCGGCTCGGCCAGTCCAACTTCGCGCGCGATTTCGGCTGGCTCGAACGCGCGGCACAGCGTGTTTTTCAGCGGGTTGTGATGCATCTGCCCGACCGGCTCGACGCCGTAGAAAATTTCCGCCACGCGCGCTTCTTCCGGATCAAGCGCCGCGCGCAACTCGTCGAGCGTCCAGGTGAAATAGTCGCCGTCGTCGTCGAGCGTTTGATCGGCGTCCTGGCTCGCATAGAATCCGCCGCGCTCTTGATCCGAAAGCGTGGTCGTAACCCAGCCGATGATCGATTCGGCGACCTCGCGGAACAGCGGCTCTCCGGTCACCTGGTAGCCGTGCAGATAGTTTTTGAGCAGTTCGGAATTGTCGTAACTCATTTTCTCGAAGTGCGGCACGCGCCAGTGCTCGTCGACCGAGTACCGATGAAATCCGCCGGCGAGCTGATCGTAAACACCACCGCGCGCCATGTGCTCGAGCGTAGTTTGCGCGACGTTCGTAAGTTCCGATTTTGCGGCGCCCGGCGAAGTGGACGCGATGGAAGAAGCCTGGCAGCGATCGAGAATCAGATCGAGCGCCGAAGGATGCGGGAATTTCGGCGCGCGCCCGAAGCCGCCGTCGCGCGGATCGAAGCGCGCCACGATCGATTCCACCATGCGATCGACAACACCCGCATCGAATGTGCCCGCTGCGCCTTCAAAACTTTCCGCGCGCGCCACGGCTTGCGAAAGCGCGTCCGCCGCTTCATCGACCTCTTTCCTGCGCGTGCGAAACGCCTCGGCCATCGTCGCGAGAACGCGCCGGAAACCGGGACGCCCGCCCATGTCGTCAGGCGGAAAATATGTGCCGCCAAAAAATGGCCGCCCATCCGGCAGAAGAAATCCGGTAAGCGGCCAGCCGCCCTGCCCGGAGACGGCGCTGATGGCGGTTTGATACCGCGCGTCCACGTCGGGCCGCTCGTCGCGATCGACCTTCACCGCGACGAAAAGTTTGTTGATCAGCGCCGCGATTTCCGGATCTTCGTAGCTTTCGCGGTCGATCACGTGGCACCAGTGGCACCACACCGCGCCGATATCGAGCAGGATCGGGCGATCCTCCTCGCGCGCCCGCGCAAAAGCTTCGTCGCCCCATTCGTACCACGCCACCGGCTGATGCGCAGCGGAACGCAGATATGGGCTGGCCGAGTGAGCGAGGCGTTGCGCGGCGGCGTCGGAGTCGGTCACGAAGTGGCTCTCTTTCTTTTTGTGGCGCGTGCTTTGTGCGGTGCCCGTGGCGGGCGCGCGTTACTGGATCAAATCTTTCGCACCGCTGTCGTTCGGATCGATCGGCTTGCGCCCGGCAAATCCTTCGTCAGGACGATGCCAGAAGCGGATGCGGTCCTCGCCCAGGCGCCAGCACAGAAGCACCTCCTCATCATTCAACCGCGCGGGAAAATCCACCAGTCCGATGTCGAGGTCCTTGATGATGCATCCCGCCGCTTGTATACGATCGACCGCGGCGCGCACCACCTCTTCCAATTGGTCGCGCTCCACGCGTACTCGGCCCAGACTTTCATGCGGCAGCGTCACGCCGCCCATCATCAGAATGCGCTGCGAGACCTTGCCGAGCGCGTCATCGAGCTCGCTCATTTTCTGCCGGCACTCGACGGCTTCGGCCAGCGTCGGTTCGAGCTCGCGGCGCGCGCGCTCAGCCGATTTCAGCGTGAAAATCTTCGGTTCTGGCGATTCGTCGGACATACTGCATTTTCCCCTAACCGGCCGATGTTTGCCAGCGCGCGGCGCGCAGCCTCGCGCTCGTCGCTTTCGCACCGGCGCTCGCGCCCTCGCGCCGCCGCTTCCGGCGTTTATGGTAGAGTCGCAAACCATGCGCATCTTCGTTCTCGGCACCGGAGCGACGGGCTCGCTCCTGGCGCAACTCCTCGAGCGGCAGGGACATCGCGTCACTTGCGGCGACCGCGATCCCGAGCGCGGCCGCCGCTTTCTCGGCAAACGCAGCAAAATTCCCGTGGTTGCCGTGAACGCGCGCAACTTGTGGGGAATCGTGCGTGCGGCGCGCGGATCGCATTTGCTCGTGAACGCGTCGGCCGCGGTGTTCAACGAAATCGCGCTGCGCGCGGCGCTGCGTCTGCGCGCGCACTATCTCGATCTCGCCACGCATCTCGTGAGCCATCCCTTCCGCCCCGAACAATTGCGCTACAACCGCAAATTCCAATCGAAAGGCCGCGCCGCGGTTTTCGCCGCGGGCGCTTCGCCCGGTTTGACGAATTTGCTCGCCGCGCGCGCGGCCGAGCAGCTCGATTCAGTGGAATCGATTCGGTTGCGCCTATACGAGAGCACCGAAAGCGACGATCCAGTCTCGCAATGGTCGGCCGAGGTCTCCTTCGATGAAGCCGTTTCGCGTCCGCCGATCGTCCGCGAAGGACGCTTCCTTTTTGGAAAACGTTTCGGCGAACCGGAAACATTCCGCTTCCCGCGCCCGATCGGCGAAACGCGCGTTGTGCTCGCCGCGCAGGATGAAGTGTGCATCGTGCCGCACACGCTGAAGTTGCGCGAGATGGACGCGAAGATCGGCGGAAATGAAATGGATCGCTTGCGCCGCTGGTATCGGCAAGGGAAGTTGCGGCGCTCGCGTGGAATCGTGGCTTCGCGCTTTCCGAAGACGCCCACCCCGAAACAGGTGGCGCGCCTGATTCGCCGCGGCGTTTTGCACAACGCGCGATTCGCCGCGGCCATCGTGGTTCGCGGAGTGAAAAGCGACGAGCCGCTCGAGATCCGTTGGGACGCCGGCTTTCCGACGCTCTATCAGCTTCGGGCCCGCGGACTGCACGCGTCGCCCGTGGCTTACGCCACCGCCGAAATCGCGGCGATGTTCGTGCGACATTTCCCGCGCGAAATTCCGGGCGTGCACGCGCCGGGCGATTTGCCGGCCGAGGCGCGCCAAGCGATCTTGAATGACGCGCGCGCGCGCGGTTTCAAACTGACGATGAAGACGACGCGCCTGAAAAAATCCGAAGACGACGAGGAGTACTGAACGCCGCGCTGGGCAACTGCGCGCGTTAGTTGTTGAACGCTGTTTTAGACGTTGAGCAACATCGGTGAGCCGAGTTTTCCGCGATAGTGCGGACGGAAGCGCGCGACGTTGTACAACTTTTCGACGTCGAGTTTGCGCGGACCAAGCTTCGGATCGGGCAGCGGCACGTGCGTATATTTACCGCCCTCGAGCGCCACAAGCCGCCCGAAAGTTCCTTGGCGAATCAAATCGGCGGCGATGTTGCCGAACGTGATGGCAACGATTTGGTCGGTGGAATCGGGCGCGCCGCTGCGCAGTTCGTAGGTCAGATCGGCCAGCATGATTTCATTCCCGGTGCGGCGATGAATCTCATCGCCCAGCGCCTGGCCGATGTCCACTTTTTTCTTGTGGCCGAAAGCGTCGGCCTCGCCGTACTCGCTGACGACGCGGCCTTTCCAAACCGCGCCTTCGGATGCAATCACGAACGAGTAGTGGCTGGAATTTTGGCGCTTATCTTCGGCGAGAATTTCCACCAGGCCTTCGAGATCGAACTCCACTTCCGGAATCACGCAGCGTCCCGAAGTCACGTACGCGCTAAAGAGCGCCGTAAATCCGGCGTCGCGTCCAAACATGCGAAACACGCCGATGCGCTCGTGCGAACCGAGCGTGGTGCGCTGGCGCGTGATGATTTCTTTTGCGCGCGTGATGGCGGTGGAAAATCCGATGCAGTACTCCGTGCCGCGCACATCGTTGTCCATCGTTTTCGGAATGCCGAGAACGTTCACGCCTTTGCTTTCGAGCGTTTTCGCGAAGCTCAGCGTGTCGTCGCCGCCAATCGCCACCAGACAGCCGAGGCCAAGCCGCTCGATGTTTTCGAGGACGATCGGCGTGAAATCGAATGTGTCCGGCCCGGTCGCCAAGGTCTTCAAGCGCTCGGGCGAAATGAACGCGGGCAAACCCGATCGCTTCATCTTGAGAGCGTTGGTGCGCGAGGTGTGCAGAAAAGTTCCGCCGGTGCGGTCAACCGTGCGCGTGTTCTCCCAAGTGAGCGGAAGGATGTAGTCCGCGTCCGGCGCCGGGCCCGGCTTGAGATGCGTCAATCCTTCCCAGCCGCGGCGAATGCCAATCACTTCGTAGCCCCAGCTCGTAGTTTGATAAACGACGCTCTTGATCGCGGCGTTGAGGCCGGGAACGTCGCCGCCGCCGGTGAGAATGCCGATGCGTTTGGAAGCAGTCATAGGGCCAAGATTTTAACATCGAGTGCGGGAATGCGCGCAAGTCAGGTTGGTCCGTTGTCGCAGGTTAATTTTCGATGCGCGATTGACGTTGCTTCGGTTCAGCCTGTAAGAAAATGCCGCCGTTGGCGTCTACCTTGGTAGGGAAAGCAAAAGAGCTTTGACGGAAACGATTGGCCAGGACGAGCTGTACCGGGAGGCGGCCGCTACGCACGCTGCGGCAATTGGCCGCCTTGCGCGAGCCTACGAGGCCGATCAAGACAAGCGGCGCGACCTTATTCAGGACATTCACGTCGCGTTGTGGCGCAGCTTCGCGAGTTTCAATGGAGCATGTTCGCTGCGCACTTGGATTTACCGCGTGGCTCACAACACGGCGATCTCCCATGTGCTGCGTGAACGGAGAAGAAACAGGCACACCATGGTGAGTCTTGAAGAAATTGAGAACATGGCCAGTGCGATTGACACCGAACGGGCGGCGCGCCAGCAAGAAGCGCTAGAGCGCCTCCTGGCGATGATCCGGACGCTGAACCCAATTGATCGGCAAGTGATCCTTTGCTATTTGGAGGGCATGGACGCGGTTTCCATTGGAGAGATTGCCGGTTTATCCGCGGGAAACGTGGCAACCAAGATTCATCGCATTAGGAACGTGTTGTCTTGCCGGTTTCATGAAGGAGGGCGTGATGACAAATGAGCCCGATCTGACGGAGGTGAAAAGTATCTGGCAGAACCAGCCTGTAGAGGACAGAACGATGCCACTCGGCGAGGTTCGGAGAAGGGTTGAGCGCCTCGAAAGCACGGCGAGCAAATTTTATTGGGTTGGCTGGTTGACAGTTGTCGGCGTGACAGCAATCTTCGTACGTTATCTGTTCCGCGCCGCCAACTTGCCTGAGCGGGTCGGGTCCGCCCTGTTCATCGTCGGCGCGGGACTCTTCGCGTGCCAACTCTTTCTGTTTCGCAAGGAGCCGAATGGCTCAGTCGCGGGAGGTGCGGAGCCGCTTGCGAGCGTCAGATTCTACCGAAGTCTACTGCAGCGGCAACGCGACTTTCACAGTGGCCTGTGGTTCTGGTCCAAACTAATCATTACTTCGACCGGTGCCTGCCTCTATCTTTCCGGTCTCGTCCCGGCGGCACCGGGGGGTATCGCCAGATGGGGCTGGCTGTATGTGGTGCTTGTCGTCGCGCTTGGCTACGGGCTGGTGTCGAACCTCCGAGAGGCCCGGAAATACCAGCGTGAAATCGATGCCTTGGACGCGATCAACGGGTAAAAGAGCAGTGTGCGTCCCGTGCTGCGCGAGCCTAGCCGCGGCGCTTCGAGCCAGCGAGTGATGTGAATTCGTACAGCGGAAATACTTCGCGGAAAATCTTCGCGGCGTCTCCGGCAAATGTGGGGCGCGTGGCGGCTTTGGCGGGCATTTTTCGGCGCACGATCCACGCGAGAAGTTTTTTCCAATCGGCGGGATCGAGAGGCCAGCCGGAGTGTTTGGTCCACTCGCGTTTTTCCATCGAGTACCAGTAGCTTTCGTAGCGGCGGCCGAGGCGCCGTTTTTGTTGCGCGAGAAATTTGGGCCGAGCGGCGACGCGCGGGCGGGCGATTGCCTCGATCGCGGAGGTTTTGTCGCGCGACTCGGCGTAGATACGGAAGCCGGCGGTCGCAAATTTCGGCCCGAGCCCGACGTACAGCTCACCGCCGTGGGAATTGCGTCCGCAGAAAAAAAGATACATTTGAGTGCGATACGGAGTTTTGTCGCGCGCGAAGCGGATATCGCGATTGATGCGCGAGAAATTCGTTCCGGTGCGGCCGTCGATCTCGAAGTTCGGGTCGAGATGCAGCGCCGCCGGCGTCAGCGCGTCAAGCATCGCGCGGAACGGATCGACCACCGACGAACGATACCATTCGCGATTCTCGTCCATCCAGGCTTTGGCATTGTTTCGTTCGAGCTCGCGGAAAAATCGGAGCGTGCCGTCGGAGAAAATGGCGTTCTGTGATTTCATGGCAACACTCCTCAGGCGCTACGCGCGCAAGCGAATCAGGCGCGCTTCGGTGATGGCTTCGAGTTCGCGCAGCGGCGTGAGCACGGAATCGGACACGTCGCCATCGAGGCGTACGAGGGAAATAGCTTCGGCGCCGCGAACGGCTTCACGGCGGCCGAGAGCGTACGTGGCGATGTTCAGATTCTGCGTGCCGAGCAACGTGCCGATTTTGCCGATCGCGCCGGGAACGTCTCGATTGCGAAGCAGCAGCAGCGTGCCTTCAAGCGGCGCTTCGAGCGCCATGCCGTCGACGCGTAGAAGTCGCGGCGGAGTGTCCGCGAGCGCGGTGCCCTCAACGGAGAACGCGCTGACCGCGCTTTCGCCCGGCGCGGTCGCTGCTTCGCCGGAGACTTCGATGGTGTCCGGAAAACCGTGCTCGCGGCGGCCGCCGCGTTCTTCGACGGCCAGGCCGCGCGCCGAAGCCACGGCTTCGGCGTTCACCAGGTTCACTTTTTCCGCCAGCGCGGAATTGAGCACGCCGGCGAGCACGGCGCTGCGCAGAACGCGCGTGCCGAGTTCGGCGGGTTCGCCGGCGAAAGCGATGCGCACGCGCCCAAGACGCGCGCCGCGGCCGGCGACAACCTGCGCGACCATCGAGCCGAGTCGCTCGGCGAGCAAAAGATACGGTTGCAAGCGGCGATACTGTTCGGCGGAAAGCGAAGGCAAATTGACGGCGTTGCGCACCACGCCATCGGCCAGAAAGTCGCGCACTTGCTGCGCGATCAGCGTGCCAACTTCTTCCTGCGCTTCGGCGGTGGAACCGGCCACGTGCGGCGTGGCGATCAGATTCGCCAATCCGACGAGTGGCGAATCCTTTGGCGGCTCGACGGCGAAAACGTCGAGGCCCGCGCCGGCCAATTGGCCTGAGCGCAGCGCGTCAGCGAGCGCCGCTTCATCCACAAGTTCGCCGCGCGCGGTGTTCACAAGGTAGGCGCCGCGTTTGGTTTTCGCGAGGTTCGCGGCGTTGATCATGCGCTCGGTCTCCGGCACAAGCGCGGTGTGCAGCGAAAGAAAATCCGATTCCGCGAGCAGTTGATCGAGCTGCACAAGAACCACGCCGGCTTCGCGCGCCGCGTTCTCGGTGAGAAACGGATCGCAGGCCAGCACGCGCATTTCAAGCGAGCGCGCGCGGCGCGCCACTTCCGCGCCGACGCGGCCCAGGCCGATCAGGCCAAGCGTTTTGCCGCGCAGCTCCGTGCCCTGGCCTTTCGATTTTTCCCAGCGACCGGCGTGCATCGCGGCGTTGAGCGCCGGAATTTTGCGCGCGAGCGAGAGCATCAGAGCCAGAGTGTGCTCGGCGACGCTGGGTGCGTTGCCGCCGGGCGTGTTCATCACCAGCACGCCGCGGCGCGTTGCGGCGTCCAGGTCCACGTTGTCAACGCCGACGCCGGCGCGTCCTACGACGCGCAGCTTCGGCGCGCGTTCGAGCACGGCGGAGGTGACGCGCGTGGCGCTGCGCACCACGAGCGCATCGGCCGTGGGCAATTCGGCGTCGAGCGATTCTTTCGTCGGGCGGACGACTTCCCAGCCCGTGGCGCGCAACAAATCGATGCCACGTTCACTGATCGGATCGGCAACAATGATTCGCATAGGGCAAGTAGCGTATTCGGCGGCGGCGGGCCTGTCAAATCGGCACGGTCTTGCTCGGCGCGAGAATTCACTTCGTCAGGGACGTTCGCTCAGACGCAATCGCTCATTTTCGGCTTTCGACGAATACCGAGCACTGCGCCACGCCCGCCTCTTCGCGCTTGATCGCGGCGAAAACTTCGGGCGCATAGAAGAGCGTTTCATCGCGGGACAGCTTCCACGCTTCGGAAAAGCCGGCGTCGAGCAGCAGCTCTTCGAGATAGGAAAAATCGAGACCCTGGCGATGGCCGCCTTCGCAGAAAAGTAGATTTGAGAGCTTGCCGCCGAGCGAGCGATGCGGGCGCGGGAAATCGCTGAAGAACGCGGCATCGCCCGAGAGATACGCGCGCGCCGCGGCACCCATGTCCGGCACAACGGCGCGGAGAAAACTCGCCGGCGCGAGAACGCGATGACATTCGCGCAGGAGTGCGGCGAGCTCTTCAGCGTAAAAATGCTCGAAGACGTGCGAAGAATAAATTGAAGCGACCGAACCCGAAGAAAAAGGAAGGCCGTTGCGCAGATCGAGCCATAGATCACGTTTTCGGAAAACGTTGCCGTCCACATTTACAAAGCCCGAAAGATATTTCGGTCCGCAGCCAAGATGCAGGTGCATAGCGCCGGAGCCATTGGCGCGCAGGCCGCGAATTTTCCAGTGCCAATAATTCAGTTTGTTGATGCGCCGCAGGGCCGTGAAGTAAACGTCACGCGTTCGCTGATGAAGCATATTTGTAATCCCGTTTGCTGCGCGTCCAGCGAGCGAGGCAGCGGTGCGATATGGCCAGGAGTTTGCGATCGGAAGTGTCGCTCGCGAGCGTGCGGCCATCGAACAAGACGAAATCGAGATTGCGCAGCAGGCCCGGAATGGAATCATCGGCGTAACCGTCGATGTAGACGGCCTTCACGCGGCCCGATGCCAGCAGGCGCTCGGCGCCGCGCAGAACTTCGGCTTCGTGATTTTCGACGTCGATCTTGATCACGATGGAATCGCCCTCGATGGGCACATCGTCGAGACGCAGCGCGGGAACGCGCACGGCGCGACCGCGGATTTGAAATGGACTGACGGGATCGATCGCGCTGAACGTCCAGGAGCCGCCGCCTTCGCGGAAATCCATCTCGCCGGAGTGATCGGAAAGCGCGCACTCGTGAATTTCGACGCCGCGATCTGCCAGCGTCGCCCGCAGGCGCTCGACGGTTTCGGGATGCGGCTCGAAGGCGTAAAACTTCATGCGCGGGAAAACTTCGTTCGCGCGCGCCAGCACGGCGGAATACAAACCGACGTTCGCGCCGATGTCCACGAAGGTGTCCTCGGGTTCGATGAGAAGCGCGAGAGTGGCCAGAATTCCAGCGTCGCCGCCCAGGGGAATGCTGAGGCGCGCCATTTTTTGCGCGGCCGGGTAGCCGACCTCCTGGCGAGCGTTGACGCACAGGCGCGCGCCGAGCAGTTCAACTTCGACATCCCGATTCGGGAAAAATAACCGCAATAGGAAACGGCGGAATCGCGGATGAACGTTCACCGCCCGATGCAAGATGCCTTTTATTACACCGTTTTCCATTTCTCCGTGCCTCCACGGGCGCGCGATGAAGCAATTAGAAAGCAATCGCCGTGCCACTCGATAGAAGCCTGAGGTTTTGCTGTGCGAGGTGCGGCGCGCCGAGCCGGTTGCGCGCGTGTGCTATAGTTTGGGAACACTTCATGACTTTGACCGAGCGCATCCAGAGCGATCTGACACAGGCGATGAAGGCGAAAGATGAATTGCGCCTGAGCGTTTTGCGCATGATGAAGAGCGCGATCAAGAACAAGGAAATCGAAAAAATCCGTCCGCTCGACGACGCGGAGGCGCTGCAGGTTTTGAATACGCTAGTGAAGCAGCGGCGCGAATCGGTGGAGATGTTCGCTAAAGGCGGGCGGAAAGATTTGGTCGACAAGGAAACGAAAGAGATTGCGATCATCGAGGCTTATTTGCCGGCGGGCGCGAGCGACGCCGATATGGATGCCGCGATCGCCGCGGCTATCGCCGAAACCGGAGCGAATTCGGCGAAGCAAATGGGCGCGGTGATCAAAGCGGCGCGCGCGCGTCTTGAAGGCAAAACGGTCGACGGCAAGGCGCTGTCGGATCGCGTGCGCGATCGCCTGTCCAAGCCCGCCTGAATCAGCGCGGCGCCCGCCGCTCGTTGCGTTTTCTTCCGCTTCGCCACTCATAAAGCCGTTCCGACTCACTCCTACATCGCGCGTGGCGAGCAAGCGCGGTATTCTGATGCGGTGACGCTGCCGGAAAAAATCCCCGTCCGCTATTCGGAAGAAGAAGCGGGATATGTAAGTTTTCGTCCCGTGGTGCGCCAGGCATTCGGCGTCCACGAATTGCTCGACATGATTTTGTCGGTGACTGGAAAAGACGCCGCGCGCGTTAGGCAAATTCTGCGCGCGGGCACTATCGCATTTCATTCCTATCGCTACTGGTGGACGGGGTTCGAGCCGAGCGACGCCGATCTGCGCGAGGCCTTGGCCGATTTCCCGGACGCCGATGCGGCGCGCGCATTTTCCGCGAACGACTGCACACTCATAGTGCTGGAATCAGGCGGTGTGGCGGCACGCGAGATTGCGGAAATCAGTCGCGAGGCTGGTTCGGCGCGGCAATGGTTTAAGCGCGGAACAATCTGGCAGCTTTTGCTCGAGACAGTCGCGCGCGCCGCGCCGGCCTATCACGGCTATTCGTACGAGCGACGCGCCGATTTGTATCGCCTCGATATTGAGCCCGGTGAAGCCGCCTCGCTCGCAGAGCGAGCCGAGCGCCTGGCGCCGCGATCGCTGCGCCAGTTGGCGCACACCCTCGCAGAAGCGCGGCGCCTGCTGTTCGTATGCCCGCGTCGCGCCGCGCGCGATTCAAAATCAATTTAGAGCATGCTGGGAAGGTGGCATCGCGCCCGATGCGTTCAATTGGAGGCGGCGCGCTTGAGCACGGCGCTCGCACTCTCGTCCTGGGCAATTTTCTCGTAAAAGTTCTTGAGGTCATCGAGCTGCGCGGTGGGCACGAGCACGGAATTAATTTGCATGGTGCGCGTGTAGCGCAACACCTTGCCGTCGCATTCCACCTTGCTGGTGTAACTCCCGAAAGAGTATTCGGCTTTTGCGGGCGGCGGCAATTCGTCCACCACGTAGCCAGCCGGAAGCGCGATCTCGAAAATGTCCGAAACGCTTTCGGCGACTTCGAGATCCACGGGATATTTTCGGGGTTTTGAGGTGTCTTCGAGAAGGCCATTGCTTTCTTCGCCCATCACGCGCGGCCGCACCAGCAGCAGATCGCCGGAAGCCTGCGCGTAATTCGGCGCGACGAACTGATAGTTCAGCACCAGCGTCTGCGAAGTATCGTCCATATTTTCCGCGGTGGCTTGCGTCAAGTTTGCGCCGGGAACGAATTGAGACAAATAACTTTCGAGCACATCGGCTCCCGGGTCCTTGGCCGTGGCTTGGCGAATCTGTTCGCGGCGCTGCGCAGCGGGGAAGCCCCAGCGCATTTCTTTCACGTCGCCTTGAAGCGTGCCGGTTTCATTCAGCGAGAATTCCGCAAATCGCAGCAATCGGTTTGTGGCGGGCGGAAGCAACGGCAATTCCACCAGCTCGCCGCCTTGATCGCTGACCAACATTCCGTAGTTGTCCTGCAGATACCAAGGCAGGTAGCCGAGCGGAACAAATTCGTTGGTAGGATCGAAGAACAACAGCGTGCCGAGTTGGGGATCCTTATAGCTGGCGTACATGTTGGAAAGCGGCACGTCGGCCGGCAAACGGATTGCGACGATCACGTGATCGAATCCGTCCCACGGCGGGTCTTCAGGCCGGATCACGCCGCGCTGATCCTCGATGACCACGTAGTAGGAATCGATACCGGCGTCCTTCAGCATCGCGCCGAGCAGCGTGGCCTTATCCTTGCAATCGCCATAGCGATTCGCAAACACCAGAGAGGCCGGGTGAGGTTGGTGACCGCCGATGCCGATTTCGATGGCGAAGTAGCGGATTTGGCTTTGCATCCACACGGTGATCGCGCGAATTTTATCGAGCGAGGTGGGGGCCGACGCCGTGAGCTCTTTCACTTTGGCTTCGATGTCCGGTGAATCGTCGCGGCGGCCAGCGATGATGTGGTCGTACCAAAGGCCGAAGTCTTTCCACGAATCGAGAGTTTTCGCGCGCAGGGCCGGGTCGTTCGGAACGAAATCCAGAATGGCGCGGCCTTCGAGCGCTTCCTCGGGAGGCGCGTCCTCCTCGGGCTCCACGCCGGGGACGTCCTGCAGGTCCCAATGCCATGCGTTCTGGCCATCCTGCTGCGCGGCGACATCGGCGTGATTGATCCAGTGAGCGTTGAACTCCCAGCCCGCAGGAATCTCGAGCGTATAGTGCCCCTGGCGGACAGGGTCTTCGCCTTGAAAATCCCATTCCTCCTGCAGCAAATCGGGTTGCGTGTGGATTTCGTACTCGAAACCAATCACGTTGCCGGGCTCGGGCTCGGGCGCTTGCAAGATTTGCACGCGGACGTCGTCGAACTCGTCCTCTTGGAACTGCGCTCGCTGCACGGCGTCTTTTTCGGACACGGCCAGATCTTTCCCGTCGGCGGGGATGCACCAACCTTTCATGCTGTCGATCTTTATCAGCTTGCTGAATGGGACTTCGAGCGTTCCCCGGTCGCGCCCCGAGCTGCGCAGAATTTTGTAGGCGACACGCTGATGTTCGACGACTTCGCCATTCGCGTCGACGGATACGGCTTCGTCGTCGAGTAAGATGACAGCTTTCGTCTCTTCGGGATATTGGGGCAGCGGCGCGGCGGCAGCGGCGTGCAGCCAGTCGGGCGCGTCGGGGTTGCGGCCCGCGCGCGCCGAAGGGACGTGCGTTGCGGCGAACGCCGCGAGCAAAAATCCGGCCGCCAGGAATCTACTGCTTGGCCTGCGTTCCCTGCGCGCCTGCCGCTTCCAGCATGACCTGCATTTGATCCGCATTTCGCGCCTCATCGAAATAGGTTCGCAAAGGTGCGTAATACTGCATGTCGTAATAAAAACCGTCGAGCGTCACCGATCGCTCGAAATGCAGAGCGCCCGGCTCTTTGGTGCAGGAAAGCTGATAGGTGCCGAATGGCGTAGGGTGATTCACCGGCGCGGGAAGATCGTCGGCTTCGAGAAGCAGCGGGAGCGTCAGCGTGACGTCGTCGCGGTACTCCCAGGGGTAATCGAAATAGATCGGATAGACTCGCAATGGGTGATCGAAACGAGGCAAGCCCGCGTCGGAAAAGAAATTCTCCGACAGCAGAACGCGATGCCCCGCATTAGCGCCCACGGGCCGCGTCCGAACATCGAACTCCGCGCGGAGCGGATTGTCCGAGCCGGCCCAATCAGGCTGATTCGTCAGTGTGAGCGTGGCGCCGGCAGCGAGCCAAGAGGTGACTTCGTCCGTCAAGGTTTTCGCGCGGTCGGCGTCGTCTTGATCGTCCGCGTTCTGGCGCCGGGCCATGGCCTCTTGCCCGGAGAACACCACGACGAGCTTGCCTTTGAGCCAGCCGTCGTCTCCCATTTGCAGCGTCGCGGTGCGCTGGACGACGGCGTCGGAACTCTTTAGAGATGTCGTGGTCACAAACGTTCCGCCCTTATCGTCCAATGCCAGCCCCTGCACTCCGGTTTCCGGCCATGGCAACTGGCCGAAGCCGCAGTGCGGCGCGGCGGGATCGAGAAAAAGATCCTGGCCGTTCAGCTTTACCAGAACCACGTCGCCATCCATTTGCCGCTCGTCGAGAATTCTCGGACTGAAGAAATACTGGGAGCGACCTGAGATTCTGACGGAGCTGGCGTCGAAGCCCGCGGCTCGCGCCAGCGCGATGAAGAACCAGTTGACGTCCGTGTCGTAGCCGTAGCCGTTCTTCAGCACGTCCTCGGCGGTCTTGTCGTCCTTCAGCTTCTCTGACTTGATCTCTTCCGCGGTTTTTTCCGGCTGGTTGGACAAATTGCGAATTTGCTGGGCTCGCGCGTAGAGCTTCCTGAGCCTGGTTTCCTGAGGATCGCTCGACGGGGCAACCTTGTCGGCTTCGTCGCGGACGGCGGAATTGTGCCCGACGAATTTTTCGGTTTCGTCGTACCATTCCTTTCCCTGTTTTTTCCAATATTTGTTCGGGTCCGTGGTTTGATCGTCGGTGTAGTAGAAATCGAACTTTCCCTGGATGGCGTCGTCCGGCGGCGCGAAATCTTCCGATTCGATGCCGGGCAGATTTTGCGCGTCGAGATGAACCAGATCGTCGGCGCCTCTCGTCGCGGTGACGTTGGGCGGAACTCTTTGCGCCTGCATCATCAGCACGTAAGCTTCTTCATATCGTTTCAGCGTGCAATGCAATTGGCGCGTAAAAAGATCTTCGTTGACGTACCAGGTGGTCCGGAAAAGGAGCTGGGGATCCCACTCGACCCGGTATTTGTACTCGATGATACTCCCGGTTTCGACATCGGGCATATTGAACGTGCTCTCGAGCACTTTCACGCCGTGGGCGCGCACCACAATTTGGTCAAGAGCCTTGCCTTCCCACGGAACAATCGTGCCGTCCGGATGGATCGTGCGGCCGCGAATCATAGCCACGTGGTCGTACGCGCCGTTGTAGGCGATCTCCACGGCGCCGAACTTTTTGCCCGCGTCGGTGAGAATCTTGACGCGATAGTAGTAGTCCGCGGTTCCGCCAAGGTCGTCACCGACGACCTCGCGATAAAGGTAGATCGCGGAGGCGCCGGGAGCCAGGGGCTCCGACTTCATGGCCAGATCCGCCGGGTCGATCGGCTGCCACTGGTCGCCGGTGGCGGCGCGGCCCGGCGCAGATCCGGCAATCGCCAACGTAGCCGCCAGCGCCGAGCAGAGGACAATCCGGTTAAGTGTCATGGTTTCTGTCCTTTACAGTAGCAGTTCTCCGCGCGGGTGTCCCACGGCAACGGTCTGGGTGACCGGTGCTGCCGCTCGGAGGTGCGAAAGCCGGCGTTCATGTTCCCTGCCCGTCAAGGCCTAAACGTCAAATGGTGGGGGGAACCATAATCGCTCGTACCCTTCGTGTCAATGGTTCTGTGGTGCTGATGTGTAGCCGCATATACTCGCCTGGGAACTTCGGCGCCCGTTCTCCCGCACGCGATAATCGGTTGGCAATCCGCGCCGCTAATCCAGTATTCCGTGGCCGGATTCTGAGCCATAATGCCCGGCATCCCGATGCAATGTTCGGGGTCATGCGCTGGCGCGCGGGGGTGAGGTGTGGCAACCAAGCCGTGGAGTTCGACGGCACCGGCCGATGAATTCCGGCCGTACGTTCCGCCGGAAGCGAATCTGCCGGAGTTCACGCTTCGCGCGATCCTACTGGGCATTCTCGCCGGACTTTTCTTCGGCGCGGTCACCGTGTACGTGGGCTTGCGCGCGGGGCTCACGGTTTCGGCTTCGATTCCCATCGCGGTGCTTTCGATCAGCATCCTGCGCGGCTTCGGCAAAGTCAGCATCCTCGAAAACAATATTGTGCAGACGACCGGCTCGGCCGGCGAGTCCATTGCGGGCGGCGTGATTTTCACGCTGCCGGCGCTCATTTTTTTGGGCTATCCATTGCAATATTGGAGCGTTTTTTTTCTCGCGCTGATCGGCGGCTGGCTGGGCGTGCTCTTCATGATTCCGCTTCGGCGGCAACTGATCGTCAAAGAGCACGGGAATCTTTTGTATCCGGAAGGCACTGCGTGCGCGGATGTGCTCGTCGCCGGCGATCGCGGCGGCTCGTTCGCCAGCCGCGTATTTTGGGGATTGGGACTCGGCGGAGCGTATTCGGTGCTGATGAACACGCTTAACGTGTGGCTCGACACGCCGACGTATAACCCGAAATGGCTGCCAGGCGCGTCGCTGCGCTCGAACATCACACCCGAATATCTCGGCGTGGGTTACATCATCGGTCCGCGCATCGCGGGAGTGATTCTTTCCGGCGGCGTTTTTTCCTGGCTGGTGCTGATGCCGGCGATCAAATTCTTTGGCTCGCTTGCTCCGGGACTGGCGCTCTATCCCAGCACGGTTCCGATTCCGCTGATGACCTCCGACCAGTTGTGGGCGAGTTACGTTCGCCCGATGGGCGCGGGCGCGGTGGCCGCGGCGGGCGTGATCACGCTTGCAAAAACCATGCCGACGATCTGGAGCGCGCTTGTGGCCGGCCTGAAAGATGTTCGCGAAGGCGGCAAATCCGAGGGCGCCGCGCGCGTGGTGAGCCGCACCGACCGCGATCTTTCCATGAAAGTCGTGGTGTTCGGATCGATCGCCGTGCTCGTAATGATGTGGGCGCTTCTGACTTTCCGGCCGATTCCCGGCGCCCAGACTTCTTTCGTCGGCAATCTCGCCGCCGCGCTGTTTGTGGTGGTGTTCGGTTTTTTGTTCGTCACGGTGTCGTCGCGAATTTGCGGCCTGATCGGCAGCAGCTCGAATCCCATTAGCGGCATGGCCATCGCCACGTTGATGGCCACCTGCGCGATGTTTCTAGTGGCAGGTTGGACGCGCGGAAATTATGCCGTGCTCGCGCTGACCATCGGCGGAGTGGTCTGCGTGGCGTCCGCCAACGGCGGCGGCACTTCGCAAGACCTGAAGACCGGTTACCTTGTCGGCGCGACGCCGTCGAAACAGCAGCTCGCGCTGATCATCGGCGCGATGGCTTCGGTTTTCGCGATCGGCGGCACGTTGAAATTGATGAACGTGGGCTTGGCGGAATACAAGCCGGTCGAAATCGCGGTTGACGTCGCCAATTTACCCGCGGGCGCTCAGGTGGAAAATCAGAATTACGCCTATCAGGGAAAATCGTACGTGTTGATCAACGCCATCGGTTCGCACGACGTGCCCGACGGAAAATATCTCTACGATCCCGCAACGCATAAGATCGAAATTCAGTGGGTGCAGGGAATCGGAAGCGATAAGGCTGCGGCGCCGCAGGCGCGCCTGATGGCCACGGTGATCAATGGGATTCTGAATCACCAATTGCCCTGGCGCCTGGTGCTGCTCGGCGTGTTCCTTGTGATCACGGTTGAATTGCTCGGCGTGCGCTCGCTGCCGTTCGCGGTAGGCTCGTATCTTTCGATCGCGACAACTTCCGCAATTTTCGCGGGTGGTTTGGTTCGCTGGCTCGCCGAACGCGGCCGGAATACCGACAAGCGCCAGGGCGAAGGCGAAACTGGCCCCGGCCCTCTTTATGCCAGCGGCTTGATCGCCGGCGGCGGAATTTTCGGATTGTTCGGAATCGTGATCGCGCTGCTTGAAGACTCGGAATTTAAATACCACATCTTCCGGCCCGGTCTGTTTCAGATCGGGCCGCGAATTGCGCCATTCCTCGCGGCGAGCCATGTGTTTGCGCTGAGCATGTTCGCGCTGCTGATGGCCTCGCAATTTTATTTCGCGCGCAAGAAGATGAATTAATTCGCCGCGCGGCGCCGGGCGAAGGCAGGTTGCTAATCGTAGCCAGCCAGGACAAAGCGGAAATAGGCGGACTGACCAAGAACCGCGTCGAGACGCTCACCGACGGCGTCTTTGCCATCGCCATGACGTTGATGGTTTTCACGATTCGTGTTCCGCAACTCGAGGGCGGCGCCGTTTCGCAGCTATCGCACCGGCTGCTCGAGCTCTGGCCCACTTTTTTCATCTATGGCGTCACTTTCGCGGTGCTGGGAATTTTCTGGGTCGCGCACCACACTCATTTCTATTTCGTGCGCCACATCGATCGAAATTCGATCTGGATCAACATGACGTTTTTGCTGTTCATCACCACATTCCCGTTTTCAGCGTCGTTGTTGGGCGCTTATCCGGGGCAGCGCGTGGCGGTAATTTGTTACGGCGTCAATCTGTCTCTGGCCGCGCTTCTGCTTTTCTGCCATTTGAAATACGCGACCGGCCGCGGCCGATTGACGGGCCCCGAGAAGGACGAAAAAGGTCTGCGCCTGGCTAAGCAGCGGTTGCTCGCGTGTCCGTTTTTGTGCGGCGTTTCGATTGTGCTTTCGTTTTTCCACCCGCTTATCGCCAGCATGCTCTACTTGGTGATTCCCGTGATGTACATCATTCCGGGTCGCGTGGACCGTTACTTCGCCGATGTGCTTGCGGGCCGCGCCGGTTAGAGGACTTTGACTCCCGGAGTTCCGGCCCTTAGACTGAGGACGATGGACTCTTCCGCACGCTCGTACCGCTTCCGCACCAATTGGAAAGGATTTGTCACTCCCGCGATCAAGGCGATCGTGTTGATTTGCACCGGCGTCTTCCTGGCCCAGACGTTGGTGCAATTGTTTTGTCCTCCGGCGATAACGGGCTACGTGAACCATTCGCTGGGACTCGCCCCGTATTACGTGACGCACCGCGGATGGATCTGGCAGCCACTGACTTACATTTTTCTGCACGGCGGAATCTGGCACATTCTCCTCAACATGCTTTTCCTGTGGATGTTTGGAGTCGATCTCGAACGCGCTTGGGGAACGCGCCGCTTCTGGAATTATTTTTTGGTGACCGGCATCGGCGCCGGCGTCATAAACATTCTGGTGAAAACGGCGCTCGATCCACACGGACTGGGGATGTCGCTTGTGCCGACCATCGGCGCTTCTGGCGCGATATATGGCGTGTTGGTCGCCGCGGCGGTGATGTTCCCGGATCGGCAGGTGTGGCTGATTCCGTTTCCCGTGCAGATTCCGATGCGCATCTATGTGATCGCGGCCGTGGCCATCGAATTTTTCTTCACGCTGGGAGCCGGAGGAGACAACGTCAGCCATGTGACGCATCTGGGCGGAGCGCTGGTGGGATACATTTATTTGCGGCGCGGATCGTTCATGTTTCGCGCGCGCAATGGATATCTCGATTGGAAGCGCAAGCGCGCGCGGCGCAAGTTCGAGGTTTACGTGCGCGATCACCACGACGAGCCGCCTTCGCGGCCGGATAACTGGGTCAATTAAGAAGCCGTGCGCAGGATTCCTCGCAGAACTTCGCTGCTTAGGCCGTGCCGCCGTTGCCCGTCGCACTTCCGTTCACGGGTGTGCCGACCACGTGGAATTTCATGAAGTTCGTCGTGCCGCCGACGTTGAATGGCGTACCCGCGACGATCCCAATGACGTCGCCGTTGCGTACAAGACCCTCCTCGAGCAGGCGACGCTCGGCCATTTCTTCGAGATCTTCCAGGCTGCGAATGGCGCCAATCGTCCGCGGCATCACTCCCCAATAAAGTGACATCATGCGGCGGGTCGCTTGCACCGGCGAAAAAGCCACTACGGGCGGCCGCGGGCGGTGCTTTGAAACCAGGCGGGCGGTCGGCCCGGTCTGCGTGAAGACGGCGATCACTTTCATCTGCAGTTCTTCGGAGGCGTGGCAGATCAGCTCGGCCGTGGTCTCGGCAACGTCGAGTCTGTGGGGAGCGGGCCGGGGGTAATGTTCGATATTGGCTTCGGCCTCGGTGATGATGCGGTCCATCATCTCGACCGCCTCGACTGGATAACGGCCGCTGGCGGTTTCGGCCGACAGCATCAACGCATCGGTGCCGTCGAAGACGGCGTTGGCAACGTCAGACGCCTCGGCGCGCGTGGGGCGCGGATTCTCAATCATGGATTCGAGCATTTGCGTCGCCGTGATTACCGGGCGGCGGGCGTCGCGCGCGCGGGCGATCACCATTTTTTGCACCACCGGCACGCGCTCCGGGCTCATTTCCACGCCCAGATCTCCGCGCGCGACCATCACGGCGTCGGCCAGCGTCAGGATTTCATCGAGGTTTTCGATGGCCTCGGGCTTTTCGAGTTTCACGATGATCGGAGTTTTCGAGCCGGCCCGCGTGATGGCGGCGCGCACCGTGCGCACGTCGTCGCCGCGGCGAATAAAACTGACGGCGATATAATTCGCGCCGTGTTCGAGCGCGAACTTCAAATCTTCGCGATCTTTCGACGTCAGCGCCGGCACGCGCAGATGCACGCCCGGCAAATTGATGCCTTTATGTTCGCCGAGCTCGCCTCCGTTTGAGACTTCGCAGACGATCTCGGTCTGCCCGGCCGATTTCACGCGCAGCTCGATCAAACCGTCGGCCAGCAGGATGCGGTCGCCGCGCTTCACTTCGCGCGGCAGGCGACGGTAGCTTGTCGAAACACCGAGGCTCGTGCCCACTTCGCCGCCGGTCGAAATCGTGAATCGTTGACCGGATCGCAACTGCACGGGCTTTCCTTCCACGAGCAGGCCCGTGCGGATTTTCGGACCTTGCAGATCGGCGACGAGAGCAATCGGTTTTTGCAGTTTCGCCGAAGCTTGGCGGAGCCGCCCGATCAATTCTGCGTGGCGCTCGTGATTGCCGTGCGAGAAATTCACGCGTGCCACGTCCATCCCCGCGCGCATCAGGCTGGTGATCATGGGCAGAGAATCGCTTGCGGGACCTAGCGTGCAGACAATTTTTGCGTGCCGGAATTTCATGGGCCTCCCCTGATACCCGAGGCGCTAGCCGGCCGGCGGCAGGCGGCTGGCTATTGCGCTTGAACGAAGCTGCTGACCACGTGATACAAAAACGCGACGCCGGTCGGAATGCTCGCGAGCGGAATTCGCTCGTCATCGGCATGCATTCGCGAATCGTCCGCATCCGTCAGCGGAAATGGCAGCAGGCCGAAGGCCTGCACGTTGTGCAGCCGCAGTTGAGCGGAATCGGTGGCGCCGGTCGAAAGCTCGGGCACGACGACCGCGCCGGGAAAATCCTGCGGCGCGACGCGCTCGATGGTCTTATACAGCGGCGAATCGAGTGACGATGACGGCGCGTTTTCGCCGGAATCCGCAGCAATGTCGAAATGAATCTGCGGATCGGCCACAACTTTGGTGAGTTGCGCGATGATGTCGTGAATTGAATCGCCGGGCATTAGGCGGATATTCAGGTTGGCGTGCGCCTCGGAAGGAATCACGTTCACGCGAACGCCCGCGGCGAGCATCGTCGGCACGATGGTATCGTGGAGCATCGCGCCCCAGGCCGGATTCATATCGCCCAAGTGATGCATGGCCAATTCCAGGCGCTCCGGTTCGTCGATCGCGCGCATCCATTTCCCGGTTTCGTCGTCTTCGATCGGCGCGAGTCCCTCGAAATAGCGCAGCGTGACCGCGGTCGGTTCGGGCGGCATCTCGAAAGCGCCAATCTTCGTGATCGCGGCGGAAAGATGCACGACGGCGTTATCGGGAAGCGGCCGCGAGGCATGGCCCGAAGTGCCGAGCGCGGTCACCGTAACGTTGTACGGAACTTTTTCGCTCGACTGCACGGCCACGTATTTCACTTTGCCGTCCACCAGCGTCACCAGGCCGCCTTCATTCAGCGCGAAGCCGCACGCGAATTTGTCCCAGTATTTCGCGATCACCGGCTTGATGCTGGCATCGCCGCCCTGTTCTTCGTCGTCGTCCGCCAGGAATACGAGGTCGCGGCCGAGACGCATTCCCGATCGCTTGATGGCGATAAAAACCGCCAGGTTCGCGGCCACCATGCCTTTGTCGTCGATCGCGCCGCGGCCGTAGAGATAACCGTCACGCGTTACGGCCGCGAACGGGTCCACACTCCATTTGCTCGCGTCTACGCCGACCACGTCCAAGTGGCCCAGCAAAAGCAGCGCTTGCGAGGAATCCGCGATGGCTCCGGCTTGCAGGCGCGCGACCACGATTCCGCGCCCCGGCGCGACTTCGATCACTTCCGCGGCAATGCCTTCTTTTTCCAGCACGCCGGCGATGTATTTCGCGGCAGGCAATTCGTTGCCGGGCGGGTTGGTGGTGTTGATGCGAATCAAATCCGTCAGCCAGCCGGTGGTTTCCTGGGCCAGCGCGTTCAAATCCACGCCGGGCGAGAGCGGAGCTTGCGCGGCAGGCGACGCTAGAACAGGATGCTGCTGCGCGCGCAGTGGCGATCCTTCAACGAGGACGATCGCCATAATCAATGCGAGTACAATCCAACCCCGAACGCGAAGATTCATGCAGCTCTCCTGTATCGGATAACCTGCGGGCTCAACGCGGCGCCATTTCTCAACGCGGAGCTATTAATCGTAACACGACTCGCGCGCGCCCGGTCCGCGATCGTCCGGCGCGTGGACCAGAAATGAACGTCCTGGAAGCGCCCCGAAATTGAACATCCCGAGGTTTCGTGGCAGCATCTCATCGTTCCGGGAAGCCACGGGTCAGGCGCGGAGGAGGCACCACCGATGTCATCGATTTCCGCCATTATTCGCAGCGCATTTTTGGGCATATTGATCAGCACGTTTTTAATTCCCGCAGGCGAACTCACCGCGCTCGCGCAGGAATCGGGCCCCGTGCAGCCGACTCAGCCGACGCAGCAGCAGCCCGCGCAGGAAGCGCCCGCGCCGCAAGCGCAGCCGCCTGCCGCGTCATCGGGCGCCGAGCAGCAAACTCCGGCGCAGCAAGCGCCGCCGAATGGATACTCGATTTCGGTGACGGTGCCGGAAGTCAACGTGGACGTAGTGGTGACGGACAATAACGGCACGTACTTGCCCGGCCTGAAAAAAGAAAATTTCCGCGTGTTCGAGGACAACGTGCCGCAGACGATCACGAGCTTTGCGCCCACCGAAGCGCCGATCACCATCGTGCTGCTGGTGGAATTCAGCACGCTGGGCGGCGGATTCTTCTTTTACAACGGCAGAAATTGGGCCGCCGAATTTTTGGGATTGCTGCGTCCGAACGATTGGGTGGCGCTCGAAGATTATTCGATGCAAACCCACGTTGACGTGGATTTCACGCACAACACCAACGAAATCATGCAGTCACTTTCCACCATGATCTTTCCACCGTTCCACGAAGCCAACATGTTCGACGCGCTTTCGGACACGATCGATCGGCTGCGCGACGTGAAGGGCAAGAAGGCCATCCTTCTGCTCGGCACGGGAATCGACACCTTCAGCAAATTGACGCTCGACAAAATTATGGCCGAGCTGAAGGAAACCGACGTTTCCATCTACTTCGTCAGCACCGCGGGCGCGAACACGTTTCAGGGCCAGCCGACCAGCATGACGTTTCTGCAGGCGCAGAACGAACTGAATACTTTCGCCAAACTAACCGGCGGGCGCGCCTGGTTCCCGAACTTCGAGGGCGAAATCCCCGATATTTTCAAGGACGTCGCGGCGAGCTTGCGCAGCCAGTACACCATGTCCTACATCCCGTCGAACAAAGCGCTCGACGGAAAATATCGCAAGATCAGAATCGACCTGACCGCGCCGGATGGCGGGCCGCTCACCGTGCTCGATCAAAAGGGCAAGAAAGTTAAGTTCTACGTCTACGCGCGCCAGGGTTACGTGGCGCCGAAATCGAATATTCCGGATTAGCGCCTCGCGCCGGAGATCGCGGGCGCGTCCAACCGCTTTGCGCAATCTCTGTCATCGCCCATTGATCCGCAAATCGCCGCCGGTCATTTCCGTCGGCTTCGGCACGCCGAGGACGCCGAGCAGCGTGGGCGCGATATCGCGCAAAGAGCCGCCGGGGCGCAGACCGGATGCGCCGTCGTCGGAGAGCAGCACGAACGGAACTGGATTCGTGGTGTGATAAGTGTGCGCGCCGCCGGTGACCGGATCGATCATGGTTTCGGCGTTGCCGTGATCGGCGGTGATGATCCACGCGCCGCCGCGCGGCTTGAGCGATTGATAGATGCGGCCGAGGCCTTCGTCCACGGCTTCGACGGCTTTGATGGTGGGCTCGAGTTTACCGGAGTGGCCGACCATATCGGCGTTGGCATAATTCATGATGATGGCGTCGAAGTCGCCCTTTTCGATGGCTTTGATCACGGCGTCGGTGATGCCGGCGGCGCTCATCTCGGGTTTCAAATCGTAGGTGGCAACTTTCTGCGACGGCACGAGCACGCGTTCTTCGCCGGGAAACGGTTTTTCCACGCCGCCATTGAAAAAATATGTGACGTGCGCGTATTTTTCGGTTTCGGCCACGCGCAAATTGCGGAACTCGAGGCCCGCGAAAACGTTCGCGAGAATCTGCTCGAGTTTTTCGGGGCTGAGCACGTGTTGCAGCCAGGGCCACTTTTTGTCGTATTGCGTCATGCCCACGTAGAAGAGTTTGGTGGGACGCGCGGGGTCGGCGAAATCGTGGAAGTCCGGCTCGGCGAGCGCGCGCGTCATCTGGCGGGCGCGATCGGCGCGGAAATTGAAAAAAATCACGGCGTCTTCGTCGCGAATCGGGCCAACGGCGGGCGCCGCGGCTCCCGCGCCTTGCGTGATCACGACGGGCAGCGTGAATTCGTCGGTGGTGCCCTGCTCGTAGCTGCGCAGAATGGCCGCAATCGGATCGGGCGAACGCAGCTCCGATTCGCCGTGGGCCACGGCGCGATAGGCGCGCTCGACGCGCTCCCAGCGATTGTCGCGATCCATCGCATAATAACGGCCGGAGAGGCTGGCGATTCTGCCCAAGCCGTACTCGCGCAGCTTCTGCTGAATCTGGCGCAGATAATCGACGCCGCTATTTGGCGCGGTGTCGCGCCCATCCATGAAGCAATGAATGAAAACGCGCTCGACTTTGTTTTCGCGCGCCATGCGCAGCAGCGCATAGAGATGATTCAAGTGCGAATGCACGCCGCCGTCGGAGACAAGACCCATGAGGTGCAATTGCCGCTCGCGCCCGCGCGCCATGGCGCGCAACAGCAGATCATTCTGGTAGAAAGCGCCGGAAGCGATCATTTGATCGATGCGCGTGATGTCCATGTGCACGATGCGCCCGGCGCCGATGTTCAGGTGACCGACTTCGCTATTTCCCATTTGGCCCTCGGGCAGGCCGACGGCGGGGCCCGAAGTTTGGATCAAGGTGTTGGGATATTGTTTCAGCAGGGAATCGTAAGTGGGCTTGCGCGCGAGAGCGATCGCGTTGCCTTTGATCGCCGGTGAGTAGCCCCAGCCATCGAGCACGGTCAACACAATCGGTTTCGGCCGCTTCGCCATAGGATTCCAGAATACACAAACCCACCGCCAAAATGAAATTGTACCGGTGCGGTGGCCTGACGCAGAATCCGAGAGTTTGGCGGTAACGCGATGACTGTGCGGGACTTCTTTCTGTTCCGGCGCGTGAGCGGACGGACTGGGATTGAGGTGGGGGATACCCACCCCCGGTATGTTTTGCGTAAGAGCGGCAGACAAAGGACTTGCAGGAAAAGAGTAACAAAGAGTGCGGAACAGATTGAGAACAATGGATTTGCGGGTGTTTATTTTCAATGAAGTGCGCACTCTTTTGAGCGTGTGCGCATTAGTTTGAAAATAAAAGGGATATTGGGACCCGAGAAAACGGATGTGGAGGGATGCGGGGGCGGCGGCGAGGCGGGGAAAAGTCGAGGAGGGCAACAATTCGAATGCAGCGCGAGTGAACATTCAGAAGCATAGCATGAATTGAAACATGTGTCAACTACTGATTGAGTATTCGAAATAACATGCGCGTTACGCGTCGACGATCTTGTGCGCGAGGCGGCCGAACATCGGATATGCCGACCATTTGCCGTGGTAGGCCTTGATGGAATACACGATCGCCAGGATAAGGTTGCCGAACCAGCCGATCATGAAGACCAGCCAGAGCGCGCCAAATCCCAGGAAGAATGCCAGAGGAGGAGCGTTGTTCGACGCGGCGTTCGGATGCTGATGAATGAGTGTGGCGAACATCGTGGCGAACATGACCATCATCCCGAGCATGATAATCACGAGATATGCGGCCTGCCAGAGAAGCGCCTGCATGGCGTGAAACGCGACGAAACGCGAATTGCGTTTGACGAGATAAATTACCAGCGGCGGTACGAAGCCCGCGAAAAACTGGAGCAAATGGGCCAGCATGGCGAAGTTGCGTTCGTCTTGTGTGGGTTCGGCGCCGGCGGACTGCACGCTTGAATGATCCGGTGTCTGGCTCATCGCCGCCTCCGCTTAAATCGCCACCTCGAGATTCGGGCGGAGTCTATCACGCCGACCGCGCGGCGGCCGCGTGCGCGGGATCGCGTGATTACGCTTTGCCGAGCGCGGCGCGGCCGAGGAATACGGCGGAAGAGCCCAACTCTTCTTCGATGCGCAGCAATTGATTGTATTTGGCGACGCGTTCGCTGCGCGAGAGCGAGCCAGTTTTGATTTGGCCGGTGCCCATGGCCACAACAAAATCGGCGATGAAGGTGTCCTCGGTTTCGCCGGAACGATGCGACACGACTGAGCGATATCCGGAGCGGCGCCCGAGCTCAATGGCCTCGACGGTTTCCGTAACCGTGCCGATCTGGTTGAGCTTGATCAGGATTGCGTTACCGATTTGTTCCGCGATGCCGCGCGCAAAGATCAGCGGATTGGTCACGAAGATATCGTCGCCTACAAGTTGCGTTAGCTTGCCGCATTTCGCCGTGAGCTGCTTCCAGCCGGGCCAATCTTCTTCGGACATACCATCCTCGAGCGAAACGATCGGATATTGGCGGATCCAGCTTTCCCAGAGCGCCACCATTTGATCCGGGGTCTTCGTGGATTTATCGGATTTCTTGAACACGTATTTTCCACTGGCCGGCACGTAGAATTCGCTGGCGGCCGGATCGATCGCGAGAGCCACGTGTTTCCCGGGCGTGTAGCCCGCGGCAGTGATGGCTTCGAGCACGACTTCGACGGCCTCTTCGTTGGATTTCAGATTCGGCGCGAAGCCGCCTTCATCGCCAACGGCCGTCGAATAGCCGCGCTTTTTCAGAACGGCCTTCAGGTTGTGGAAGACCTCGACGCCCATGCGCAGCGCTTCTTTGAACGTGCTTGCGCCAATGGGCATAGCCATGAATTCCTGAAAATCCACGGAATTATCGGCGTGCGCGCCGCCGTTGAGGATGTTCATCATGGGCACGGGGAGAATATTGGCATCGCGCTCGCTCGAAAAGCGCGCGAGATATTTATACAGCGGCAGGCGCTCGACGCCGGCCGCGGCGCGTGCCGCAGCCATGGAAACGGCGAGGATGGCATTGGCGCCCATTTTCGCTTTCGTCGGAGTGCCATCGAGTTCGATCATGCGGCGGTCGAGGGCCTTCTGGTCGGTCGGGTCCATGCCGATGACGGCCTGCGCAAGCGGGCCATTAACGTTCGACACGGCGTGCTGCACGCCCTTGCCGAGATATCGTGAATCGTCGCCATCGCGCAACTCGATGGCCTCGTGTTCGCCGGTCGATGCGCCGGAGGGAACCGCCGCGCGTCCCCAGATTCCGCCATCGAGCACGACGTCGGCTTCCACGGTGGGATTGCCGCGCGAATCGATAATTTCTCTGGCGACGACCTTCGTAATCCTGCTGGGCATCTTTCACCCCTTCCGCGAACTGAATAAATTGTTCAGGAATGCAGCAGAAAGTTTAGCGTCTCTCGCCGTCCGGGGAAAGCGCGATTACGGAAAGATTCGGGCCGCGAATAATTTGAGGCGGAAATCGCCGAAGGCTACTCGGGTTCCTCGAGCATGGATTCATCGCGGATCACCACGACCACGCCGCTTTCGGTGACGTGATATTTCTTGCGGTCTTCTTCGGCGTCGTAGCCGATCACGGTGCGCTCGGGGAGATTCACGTGGCGATCCACGATGGCGTTGCGGATTTTCGAGTGCCGTCCGATATTCACGTGATTGAAGACGATCGAGTTTTCAACTTCGCTGTAACTATTGATGCGCACGTCGTACCCAAGCACCGATCCCTTCACGCGCCCGCCGGAAATGATGCTGCCCGGGGCAACGATCGAGTCCAGAGCCACGCCCATGCGCTCCGGATCGGCGAACACGAATTTCACGGGCGGATATTGCTGCTGCCAGGTGCGCAGCGGCCAGCTTTTGTCGTACAAATTGAACACCGGCGAGACGCTGATCAAATCCATGTTCGCCGCGTAATAGGCGTCGAGCGTGCCAACGTCGCGCCAGTAATGCTCGTGCGGCTTGTTCTCGTCCTCGAAATTGTAGGCGTACACGCGATACTTCGAGAGGATGCGCGGCAGAATATCCTTGCCGAAATCGTGCGTGGAGCCGGGCTGTTCGGCGTCGGCGATCAGCGTGGGCAGCAGGAATTGCGTGTTGAAAATGTAGATGCCCATCGACGCGTTCACTTTCGCGGGATTGTGCCGCGAACGCTTGGGCTGCGCGGGCTTTTCCTGGAAGCCGACCACGCGCCAGTGCGCGTCGGTCTCGATCACGCCGAAGCGGCCGGCCGCTTCTTCCGGATCGATTTCAAACGTGCCCACCGTGCAATCGGCGCCGGCGTCGACGTGCTGCTGAAGCATTTTTCCGTAGTTCATTTTGTAAATGTGATCGCCGGAAAGCACGATGATGTAAGTGGAGCGATCGCTGCCGATGGAATAAATATTCTGATAGATCGCGTCAGCCGTTCCCAAATACCAATTCGCGGAGACGCGCATCTGCGGCGTGAGGATCTCGATGAAATCGCCGAGGCCCACGATGCCGGTCCATCCGCGGCGGATATGGCGATTCAGACTGAGCGCTTTATATTGGGTGAGAACGTAAACGCGGCGCAGATCGCTGTTGATGCAGTTGGAAAGCGTGATGTCGACGATGCGATAAATTCCGCCGAAGGGCACGGCGGGCTTGGCGCGGTCGCGCGTCAATGGCCATAGCCGCTCGCCCTGGCCGCCGGCCAGGATGATCCCAATGGCGTCACGCATCAGCGACATGGCCGTACCTCAGCGCCGCGCGCCCGCGGCGTAGGATCCCAAGCAGCACACATTCTAGTTCGGTCGTCGGCGCTTTGCGAGCGCCTTTCCGCGCGAACTTCCCACGCCGCCGGGCCGATTCATGCTATGAATTCATCGCCATGCGAACGGGGCTGCAATTTTGAATCGGCGAGAATTCATCGCAAGAGGCGGTCTGCTTGCGAGCGCGGCGCTGCCGATGCTGTCGCGGGCTTCGCGCGCGCGAGAGAAATTTGCGGCCGCGGCCGCGGCCGATTCATCGCTGGCGCCAGCGGAATCGCGAATCTCATTCGAGACAACCGATTCGCTGCTGGCGAATGCTTATCGCCACGCGCTCAGTGTTCTGGCCGCGAATGTGATGGTGCTGCCGTACTACTCTCGCCCCGTGCTGATCGAAGGCGGCGTGTATCAGCGGCTTTCCGGCGAAGGCGGTCCGCACGAAGGCCTGATTTACAGCTCGATTCGCGCTGACGTGGCGCGCAACAATCAAATGGCTTTTTTCGCGCTGCAGCGCGAAGACGGACTCATCCCGCACGCCATGAAATCCGATGAGATCGGCTGGCGGCATCTTCAACTCGCCGTGCCGCTGGTGGCCACGGCCTGGGAGCTTTCGCGGCAAACCGGCGATAGCGAACTTTTGGAGACGGCTTACAACGGTTGGAGCCGCTTCGATGCCTGGCTGCGTCGCTATCGAGACACGCTGCACACCGGACTGTGCGAAGGTTTCTGCACGTTCGACACGGGGCAGGACAACAGTCCGCGCTGGGCAGGAATTCCAAATAGTTGCCCGGATGACGACGCGCGCAAGTGCCCGCCGCTCGCGTCGCTGCCGCGGCTGTGTCCCGATATGTCGGCCACGGTTTACGGCGGGCGCGTGGCGCTTGCGGCGATGGCTCGCGCGCTAGGCAAGTCCGGCGAGGCCGATCGCTGGCTTGCGGATGCCGACGCCATCCGCGCCGCTATCTTGAATCGACTCTACTCGGCTGACGACGCGGCTTTTTACGATGTCGACGCACAAAATCAATTCGTGCGCGTTCGTGGCGAGGTGATCCCGCGCGTTCTAGGCGAACACGTGGTAGACGCGAAACTCTTCGCCACGATCTACGATCGCCAGATTCACAATCCGGCGGCGTTCTGGGCGCCTTATCCCTTGCCCTCGATCGCGCTCGACGATCCGAAATTTGTGCGCCCGATTCCCGCCAATTCCTGGGGCGGAGCCTCGCAAGCCCTAACGGCCTTGCGCGCCACGCGCTGGATGGAGCACTACGGCAAGGCGGCCGATTTCGCTCAACTCATGCAGCAATGGGTCACCGCGATTTGCCGCGCGGGCGATTTCTATCAGCAGATCGATCCACTCAGCGGCGTCTCCACGCGGGATCCCGGGAAATATTCACCAGCGGCGCTGGTGCTCTTCGATTTCACGTGGCGCCTGGCGGGCGTTCGCCGCGTGGAAGATAATTTGGAGTGGAATGTTCGTCCGCCCGCGGCCCCGACGAGCGCGAGTTACAAACTGCAAGTAACGCCCACGCGAATCGCCGAGTTGCGCTACGCCTCAGGCGCGGCAGAACTTTCCATCAATGGGAAGCTTTTGTGCCGCACCAGCAGCACTGTTCGCTTGCTCACTGATCTCGATGGAAATATTCACGCCGCGACGGGCATCGCGCCGGAAGTAACGAACGTGGAAATCCGCTGCTTCGCGAGTCACGCTCAAAGATTTTCAGTCGAGCCGAACGCAAGGATCGAATTGCCGGCGCCGCGGTCCTGATCCACGCAACGGAACTTCAGCGATTTCGCAACGGACAAGGCGAATGCTAATTCGCGCCGGTGTCTCCGGCCAGGCCGCGATCCTCGAGCATCGGCTGAATGCTCGGCTTCGCGCCCAGCCACTTCTCGTAAATTGTTTCAAGGTCCGCGGTGTTGCCTCGCGAAAGCACCATGCTGCGGAAACGATCGCCGTTGGCGCGCGTCAAGCCGCCGTTATCCTCGAACCATTTGTAAGCGTTATCGTCCAGCATCTCGCTCCACAGATACGCGTAGTAACCCGCATCGTACCCCTCGGCCCAAATGTGCAGAAAATAGCTCGAGCGATAACGCGGCGGCACCGTGGCGATTGCTAGATGCGTGTTCTCCAGTGCCTGTTTTTCAAACGCGTCTGGATCTTCCAGAGGCGCGCTGGCGGGCAGCGTATGCCACTGCATATCAAGTTCCGCCGCGGCCAGCAATTCCGTCAGCATATATCCCTGATTGAAAGTTTTCGATTTCTTGATCTTGGCCACCAGTTCCGGTGGCATCGGCGCGCCTGTCTGATAATGCGTCGCATAGTGACTGAATACAGCCGGATCGCTCGCCCAGTGCTCGTTAAATTGTGAAGGGAATTCGACGAAGTCGCGCGGCACATTCGTGCCAGCGAGGCTGGGGTATTCCGTGTCGCCGAACATGCCATGCAACGCGTGGCCGAACTCGTGGAACATGGTGGTCACGTCGTCGAAGCTGACGAGAGCGGGCTGGCCGGCGACGGGCTTGCTGAAATTAGCGACGTTGTAGATCACCGGCAGCATCCCCAACAGCTTCGACGGGCTGACGAAGAAATCCATCCACGCGCCGCCGTTTTTGTTGTCGCGCCGGAAATAATCGCAATACCACAGCGCCAGCGGCTTGCCGTCCGCGTCGGTAATCTCAAACACGCGCACGTCCGGGTCGTAGACCGGGATGTCGTGCCTTTCTTTGAACGTCAAGCCGTATAGTTGATACGCCGCGTAGAACACGCCGTTCTGCAGCACGTTGTTCAACTCGAAGTAGGGTTTCACCTGCGCGTCGTCCAAATCGTATTTCGCCTTGCGCACTTGCTCGGAATAAAAATTCCAATCCCACGGCTGCAATTGGAAGCCGCCGCCCTGCGTATCGATCAGCGCTTGAATTTCCTTGGCTTCGCTGGCCGCGTTGGCCGTGGAGGCCGGCACCAGCGCATCCATGAACTTCAGCACCGCGTCCGGCGTCTTGGCCATTTGATCCTGCAGATCCCACGCCGCGAAGTTCGGAAACCCGAGCAGTTGCGCTTTCTGGGCGCGAAGCTGGGCCAGCCTCGCGATCGTCGAGCGCGTGTCGTTCGCGTCGCCGTGCTCCGTGCGATTCCATGAATCTTCAAAAAGCTTTTGCCGCGTGTCGCGATCGCCCAGAAAAGTCAGATCCGGCTGCTGCGTGGTATTTTGCAGCGAAATCAGATAGCCGGTTTGCTTATGGTCCGTCGCGGCTTGCGCCGCGGCCGCGATCTGCGCGTCGCTCAATCCCGCCAGAGCGCTCTTGTCGCTGGTCTCAAACGCCGCCGCGCCGGTTGCCGCGAGCAATTTTTCCATGAACGCGTTCGAGAGCGTCGATTCCTCTTCGTCCAGCTTTTCGAGCTTGGCCTTGTCGGCGTCTGAAAGATTTGCCCCGGCCTTCACGAATTCCAGGTAGTCGAACTCCACCAGGCGCAGCGACTCAGGATCGAGATTGAGCGAAGCGCGCTCGTCGTAGATCGCTTTTACGCGCGCGAATAATTTTGCGTTCAGAAAGATCGCATCCTGCAGGGCCGCCAGCTTCGGCGCCTCGATATCCTGCACCTTTTGCAGCGCCGGATCCGTGTTCGCGCCGGTGACGCCGTTGAACACCAGTTGCACGCGATTCAGCAGTTGCCCGGTCTTCTCGAACGCCACAATGGTGTTCTCGAACGTTGGCGCGGCTGGATCGTCCGCAATCGCCTGCACCTCCTTCAGTTGCTGCGTCATGCCCGCTTCCATCGCCGGCTGATAATCCGCGTCCTTGATCTTGTCGAATGGCGGCGCGTGAAATGGCAACGCGCTCGGCGCGTAAAACGGATTCGACGGACCGAAGGCCTCTTGCGCGTTCGCAATGCACGCCACTCCGGCGCCAAGCGCAATCGCACATGCAATCGAAGCAATTCGCATACCCAGCATCGTGATCTTCATCGTTTTCGTCCTTCCGCGTCGCTCGAGTTCAATCTTCAAACGGTTTCCTCGCCGGAGATTCCGCCGGCGCCGCTCGCAAGTATTGGACGGGCCAGCTCATCGATTGTTTCAATTCGCGTGCCGCCCGCAGCACCCAATATGGATCGCGCAAAAATTCCCGCGCCATGAAAACCAGATCGGCGTGATCCTTCGCCAGAATCTCCGCGACCTGCTCTTTCGTCTCAATCAATCCCACCGTGCCGGTCTTCACTCCCGCGTCGCGCCGAATCCGCGCGGCAAAGGGAACCTGAAATCCCGGTCCTGCGACGACCTCCTGATCCTGCACAAGCCCCGCTGATGAGCAATCGACTAGATCCACGCCCAGCGGCGCAAGTTGCTTCGCCAGTTCCACGGCTTGATCGAGATCCCATCCGCCTTTCTTCCAATCCGTCGCGGAAATGCGAATGAAGAGCGGCAGGCTCTCCGGTATCACCGCGCGAATCGCGGCTACCACCTCGTACGCGATACGCGTGCGGTTCTCGAACGAGCCGCCATACTCGTCCTTCCGGAAATTGCTGAGCGGCGAAAAAAATTCGTGCAGCAGATAGCCGTGCGCGGCGTGAATTTCAATCACGCGAAATCCCGCTTCAAGCGCCCGCTGCGCCGCCTGCGCGAACGCCGCCACGACGCCGCGAATCCCTTCGATCGTAAGCGCCTGCGGCATCGGGTAGTCATCCGAGTACGCAACAGCGCTCGGCGCCACCGGCACCCAGCCGCCTTCGCTCACCGGAATCGCGCCGTAGCCCAACCACGGCGTGCGCGTGCTGCCCTTGCGCCCCGCATGCGCCAGTTGCATTCCCGGCACCGCTCCCTGGCTTTTCAGAAATCGCACGATGCGCGCCAGAAATTCAATGTGCGCATCCTTCCAGATTCCCAAATCCTCCGGACTGATCCGCCCCTCCGGCGTCACCGCGGTCGCTTCGGTAAATACCAGGCCCGCCCCTCCCACCGCCCGGCTCCCCAAATGCACCAGGTGCCATTCGTTGGCAAACCCGTCGATGCTCGAGTATTCGCACATCGGCGACACAACCACGCGGTTCGCCAAAGTGATCCCGCGAATCGTAACTGGCTCGAATATTTGCGCCATGTTTTCCCTTTTCAGATTTGCGCGATTAGGCGCCGGCTGCGGCATTACGAGGACCTTCAGCCTCGCCGAAACATCTCACTTCGGTGGAGTCGCCTCGTCGATCTCACGCACAATCTCTTTCGCGCGCGATGCGTCGCTCGGAATAACGAAGATTCTTCGCAAGCCGCCATCCGCGCCGTCCGTGCGAGCACGAATATTGTTCTCGCGCAAAGACGACTCAACCATCGAGGCCTGATTTTCGCTCTTCCCGGACCAGATTTCCGCCGTGGCGTCTTCAGGAAACCAATCCTTCGAGTCCCACTCGTCGTCGGATTCCGCGGGAGCCGGCTCATCATCCTCGGCCGGCAATTCCATCACCGACGAATCCACGTTTTCGTCGAAAGGATCCAAGCGATCTTTGTAAATGATTTCCCTGGCTCGATCGTAGGAAACCGCCGGCACGCCGATCTCAAAGTATTGACCCAGTCCGGTTAGAAATTCCCGTCCTCGCTCATTCACTCGAAAGGGAATCCCAGCGTCCTTGAGCTGCGCACAAACCGCGGCGAACTCTTCTTGATCTTGGCCGCCCCAAACGCCACGGAGGTCCGCATCGGATAAAGATCCAGCGGATTCGGCGCCGGGTGCCGGCAAGCTGTCCACTAAATCCACGCCGCAATCCGAGCAGTGCGTGACACCGTCCACATACTCGGCTTTGCATTGCGGACAAATCATCAGGCGTTCGACGTTATCATTCCGCGGTAATCACGGCAATCCTTTCCGAATCCTCCGCGGGCGACAAGTCTCTAGTGTCCGCCCTCGGTATCGAACCAATTTCCACAGGCTATTCGAATAACCGAAGCATTATCATTGACATACACGGAAAAAGAGTGCTAAGATCTTGCGTGAGCTGCAAACGCATTCCCGCGCCCGACAAGTCGCTTGATGCCAACGCCGCCGTCGGTCCTTTTCTCGCCCATAACCCGTGTGGAATGAGCAGTTCTGAAAAATCGCATTTTAACCCCTTTAGAACGAGCACTTCTGGCGCAAAGGACTTAAAGTCCTTTAGAATGAGCAGTTCCAAAAAACACCCGGGGGTAGGGGGGTACCCGTGCCTCCATTCATCGATTTCTTCGATCGTTGGCGAGCCCGCGGATTTCGCAACCCCGCCGAAATACCTCCCGCCTTTATCCGAATGTCTCTGCCCTGGGCGTGCGCTCGCCGCGGCCCGTGGCACGGGGTCGCGGGCTCGCAAGGGGCCGACTTTCACAGTCCACCCGCTGCGCAAAACATTGCTTGACTTGCAGGGGCACGCTTCTATAGAAGGAGGTACCATTAGGTCCTAATTCATAGCCATTTCTCATTTAAGACGTGCTTCGGGAAAAGTGCGGCACGTCCGTGCAAAATACGAGATCGACTTTAGAGCCGAAAGGGCGGTGATATTCGAGTGGCTGAAGTAAGCATTCAAGAAGGCGAATCCCTGGAGAACGCGCTGCGCCGTTTCAAACGCCGCGTGCAACAGGAAGACGTCATCAAGGAAATCAAGAAGCACAGTTACTACATGAAGCCCGGTGAAAAGCGCCGGGCCAAGCAGGCGCTGTCGCGCAAGCGGCTTCGCAAAAAGCAGCGCCGCGAACAGGATTAAGGCGGCCGAACCCTTGGGTTGTTCAGGGCAGCTCCCCATCTCTCGGCGAACGGGACCCGCAGGTCACCCCGGCGAATCCCAGCATTCTCGTGTTGGGGGTGGGGAAGCTGCGGGTTCTCCAAGTCTTGAGAGCCCGGGAGCAACGCATGGAATACCACGATAAGGTCCTGAAGTGCGGCGAGTGCGGAGCTGAGTTTGTTTTCACCGCCGGCGAACAGATGTTTTTCGCCGACAAGGGTTTCAAGAACGAGCCCAAGCGGTGCAAGAGCTGCAAAGCCAAGCGCGCTCAAGGCATGGGCCAGGCAAGTAGTCAGCAGAGATCGGAAACCAAGACGACCTGCTCGCAGTGCGGCAAGGAAACCACCGTTCCCTTCCGCCCCACGCAAGGGCGTCCGGTCTATTGCCGGGAATGTTTCCAGGCGCGGCGATCTTTGGGCGGCGCGCCCGCCTAATCGTCTTCGCGGGCTCCGCTATCCCGGCGAACGCAGCGAACCGCGCGTCGCGGTTCGTGGCCAGGATGCGGGCTCTACTTCAAGCTCGCCAGAACAGCGTGCACACAGCGTGTCCGCCGAGTTTTTCCGCTTTACCTCGCTTCGCACCGTGCGATCTGTAACGGCACCTGCTACGATTATTTAGCTGAATTAATTGTCGCGCGGTTTTGTTGACTGATTGCCAGAGAAATGTCCGCGGAGAAAGAATGAAGACGTCGCTTCCCCAATCCGCCGTGCAGCAGATCGAGTCGCGTCTCGAAGTAGCCAGCGCCTCGTTCGCGCGGCGCTATCCGGGCGAAAGCGGCCGGCGGCAACCCGTGCACGTGGTTTACGGCGGCGCGCATCTGTTCCGCGCCGATACGGCCGCAAAGTTGGGAGAAGTGGCGCGCCGCGCGCTTGAAGAATACGGCGGCGAACCCATCGCATTCGCGCGCGCCATTGGGCTTGCGGGGGCCGATTCACTTCCGGCTTCCGCGGCGCAGGCCAAGAGTTTGGCGCGGCGCTTCGCCGCCGATCCCGAGCGGTTGCGCCGTGAGAATGGCGCGGCCTGGCTGGCCCTGGCGGTGCACGGTCGCGTGCGCGAAAAGCTGGAGCGCGAGCCCGTCGAGGATTTCCGCATCGATTTCGAGGATGGCTACGGCAATCGTCCCGACGAGGAAGAAGATCTGCACGCGCAAGGCGCGGCGGAGGAAGTGGCGCGGGGAATGGCGATGGGTTCGCTGCCGCCATTTATCGGCATTCGCATCAAGCCGCTAACGCCGGAACTGCGGCAGCGCAGCATTCGTACGCTCGATATTTTTCTCACCAGTTTGCTCGAAGCCACGCGCGGGCGGTTGCCGCAGAATTTCGTCGTGACGCTGCCGAAAATTGTTGTGCCGGAGCAGGCTGCGGCGCTTGCGGCGCTTCTTGACGCGTTCGAGGACGCCGCGGGTCTTGCGCACGGCGCGCTGCGTTTCGAGTTGATGATCGAAACGCCGCAATCCATCATGAACGAGCGCGGCGAATCGAACTTGCCGCGATTTCTCGACGCTTCCGCCGGCCGCTGCGCCGCGGCGCACTTCGGCACCTACGATTACACCGCGAGTTGCAGCATCACCGCCGCCTACCAGACCATGACGAATCCCGTATGCGATTTCGCCAAGGAGATGATGCAGGTGGCTTTTGCCGGCACCGGCGTGTGGATTTCCGATGGCGCGACAAATATTTTGCCCGCGCCGCCGCATCGCGCGCAGGCCGGAAAGAAACTCACGCCGCGCCAGCGCCAGGAAAATCGCGCCGTGGTGCATCGTGCCTGGCATTTGCACGTCGCCCACATTCGCCACTCGCTCGAGGGCGGCTACTATCAGGGATGGGATTTGCATCCGGCGCAATTGCCGACGCGCTTCGCCGCGGTGTACGCGTTTTTTCTTGCGGGACTTGACGCCGCGGCCGAGCGGTTGAAGCACTTCGTTGAGAAAGCCGCGAAGGCCACGCTGATCGGCGACGTCTTCGACGACGCGGCCACCGGGCAGGGACTTTTGAATTTCTTTCTGCGCGCCATCAATTGCGGCGCCATCAGCGAAGCCGAAGCCGAACGCCGCACAGGCGTGACGGCGGAGGAATTGCGCGGCGCATCGTTCCTGAAAATTCTGAAGAACCGCGCGCGCTGACGCGGCCCCCCCGAAGTTATCCTTATTTATTGGCGCGCGGCTATCGGCGAAATGTTGCTTCGATCAAGCCGTAAGGCTGAACGGTCGGCAGGAAAATCTCGTTGTTGTTGCGCAGGCCGAACGGTCCAAGGTCCATAGGGATGTGATGTTTGTTGGGCAGCGAGAAATGGATTTCCGAAACGTCGTCGAACGAAGCAAGCACGGCTTCGCCCATCGCGTACATGGTGTGCTGCACCGAGCGGCTCTCGTGCTCGGCAAACGTTTCGAGGATCGTGCGCCGCACGCCTTCCCACATCGCGCCGTAGGCAAGACCGGCGCGCGCGTACAGCCAATTCGCCGCGATGGCCGTGGCGAAAATGCGATCGCTGGTTTCCTTGAGCGTGGTGAAAATGTCGTTGCGAAAGCCCTCGAATCCGGAATGGCTGCTCTTCAGCACCACCAAGTCCTCAATCCCCGCGCGCACCGTGGTGGTTGCGTCGCGCAAGCCGCTGACCTCCGCGGTTCGCTTGTCGCTTGCGGCGCGCACAAACGCAGAGCCATGCGGCCGTCCGCCGACGGAGATCCGCGACCACGGGCTCTCCCACACATCTACAGTAGCCTTGGTGACCGCGGGGTTGATGCGCAGAAAATGAGAGACCAGGCGCGCGGCAAACTCTTCGATCTCGCCGGTGCCGGCCGCCGCGAGAGCGTACACGGTATTTTTCATGGTGTCGGTTGCGGTGATGTTGGAGTTGTCGCCCGCGGAGTGGGCAGCGGCGAAATCGCCTTCCACCTGAATACAAACCGAAAGGTCCGTGATCTCGTGCAATTCGCCGCGCCGCTCAAGACGCACCATTTTCACGAGCGATTTTCCGTAACCGTTCCAGACCATGTTCATCGAAGCGGTCAACTCCCGCGATAGGTCGAATAGCCGTACGGACTCAAAAGCAGCGGCACGTGATGGTTCTCGGCCGGATCGCGCACTTCAAACACGATCACGACTTGGGGATAAAATCCCGCGACGCCCAACGCTTGAAAGTATGCGCCGGTATCGAACACCAGGCGATAGGTTCCGGCGGCGAGCGATGCACCGGCCGGCGCAAAATTCACGGCGCGACCGTCGGCTGAAGTTTTGGCGCTACCGACGCGCTGCCATTCTCCGGCGGATGAGTGTTCGAGCACGACGCCGAGGCCCGCCGCGGGGCGGCCGCGCGATGTGTCGAGCACGTGTGTCGAGATTCCGCTCACTCAGATTCCGGCTCGGCGCCGCCCGAGAATAATTTCTCGAGGCGCCGGCGCGCGATCCGCCGCTGCTGCTCGGCGGCCTCGCGCAATTCCAACCGGGGATTATTCTGGATGCGCTGCTCAAGAAGCGCAAGTATCTCGGCGCGAGACTTCCCGGAGGCGTCCACGATAAAGATAAAACCGAATCTCACCTGGTAGGCGCGATTGGCTTGAGCCAAGCGCGCGGCAACGTCTTCGCTCGCGGCGTTTGCCGCGGCTTGCTCCTGCGCGGCCCAGCGGCGCGCGGATTCCGAACCGGTTGCCGCGCGCTCGCCGATTTTGGGATGCGCGGCGAAGGCTTCGAGCCAATCCGCGCGGTCGAGCGACCACCAGATTTCGTCCGCGGCTTCGCACAGCGCGGAGAAATCCGCGAATAGCCGACGCGCGGCGATCTCGCTGGCCCAGCGTTGCGAGCCGCAGCAGGCGATCACTTCGGCTTCGGCGTCGCCGCGCGGCAGGGCGTTCCATTTTGCGAGGGCCGGAGTCATCGCGCGTGTTGTGTGCGCTGGCCGAAAACGCGCAGGCGCGCTACGCCGCCATCGGGATAAATATTCAGGCGAACGTGCGTGGCTTCGCCGGACGAGCGCAGCTCTTTCTCGAAAACACGGCGCGCGTCGGCTTCGAGAGGCGTGCGCGCCAGAACTTCGGTCCAATCGAGATTCGCGTGTGTCGCGTCACCGCTTGCAGCACGGCTGGCGTCGAGCGAGCAGCTTTCGGGGAAATTGCCTTTGAAGAATGAAGTTTCCACGACAACACGGTGAATCGTTCCCGATGCGCCCAAACGCACGACGGCCCAATCGTGGCCGGGTCCGCGGCGGCGGCGCGTTTCCCAGCCGTCGAACATTCCGAGCGCTGGGCCGGGCAGAATGAGATTCGCGGGGGAACCGAAAAACATATCGCTCGAAGCTACGATCACTCCGCCGTGTTCAACCGCGGCGAGATCCACTTCTTCCCCAGCGTGCTCAATTTTCTCCCAATCCGGCAGGACTTCGCCGTGAACGCGCAGGCGAGCTACGCCGCCGTCAGGGAAAATCTTGAGGCGAAGATGAGTGAAGCGTTGTGCGGATGTGATGTGGAACCGGTTTTGCGAATCCCCGATCAGTGTGGATTCGGAGAGAATTTCCGTCCACGGATGCGCGGCAGCGAGCAGCAATTCGAGAGAGGGCGTGCCGGTGGCGACGCAAGCTTCAAGCGAAGCGCGCGCGGGAAAGTTTCCCTTGAAGAAACTTGTGTCCACCACGACGCCGCGGATTCGGCCGGGGAGGCCGAGCTTGACGACGCACCAATCGTAACCAGGGGTGCGGCGGCGGCGCGTCTCCCAGCCGTCCATCCATTTGCCGCGGTCGGTGTATTTTTCCGCGACGAAAATGGGCGCGGCGGGTTTTAGTAGATTTTCCTTGGGCGCGAAAAAATCGTCATTGGCGGCAAGAACCCGGCCGCCCAGCCGCTCCGATGCCAGATCGACGAGTTCGGTGAAATCCATCAGCGCGCTTCCCGTTCGAGCAGCGAGCCCGCGGGCCGCCCGAAAAAGTTTCCGTCCTCGAAAATGCGGCGACCCTTTAAGAATGTCGCTTGTACCACGCCGGCCAATGCTTCGCCAGCGTACGGAGTTAACTTGTGGCGCTGATGCATTTGGGCGCGTTTCACGTGGAACATTTCCTCGGGGTCCCAGATGGCGAGATCCGCGTCGGCGCCTTCGGCCAGAACTCCTTTTCGGTCATCAAGACCGAGCAGACGCGCGGGGCCCTCGCAAAGCCACCGTGCGACTTGAGAGAGAGTGTGGCCGCGGCGGCGCGCTTCGGTCCACACGATGGGCAGGCGGAGTTCGAGCGAGGCGATGCCTCCCCAGGCTCGGAAAAAATTGCCGCGCGCGCCGGTTTTCATTTCGGGCGGACATGGAGAATGGTCGGAGACGATGAAATCGATTTCGCCGCGCGCGAGCGCGCGCCAAAGACGATCGCGATTTGTGGCGTCGCGAATCGGCGGAGCGCACTTGAAGGCCACAGCGCCATCGCGGATCGCGGCACTGGAAAAGAAAAGATAGTGCGGGCAGGTTTCGACGCTGATCGGAAAGTGCGCGCGGCGCGCGCGGCGCAGCGACGGAAGCGCCGCCGATGCGGAAAGATGAACGATGTGAACGCGCGCGCGAAATTCGCGGGCGAGTCGAATCAACAGAGCGATGGCATCGCATTCGGCTTCGGGCGGGCGCGAGGCGAGCCACGTGGCGTAGCGTTTTGGATTTGCGCGCGCGAGTCGCGCGGTCGCGGCTTCGATTGGGCCGGGCAATTCCGCGTGCGCGAGTAGCGCGGCGCAGAGGCGCGCGAGCACGGGCATGGCGGCGCGGAGATCGCGTTCCGTAACGTGCGCAAATTCCGGAACGCCTGACGGCACGAGGAAACACTTGAAGCCGAAAACTCCGGCTTCGTGCAGCGGACGAAGTGCGGCGGTGTTCCCCGGCACGACGCCGCCCCAGAAGCCGACGTCTACGTAGCAGCGACCGCGGGCCGCGCGGCGTTTCGCTTCGAGCGCGCGCAATGTGGTCGTCGCGGGAATGCTGTTGAGCGGCATATCGACGAGCGTGGTCACGCCGCCGGCAGCGGCGGCGCGCGTCGCGGTGGAGAAGCCTTCCCAGGAAGTGCGGCCCGGTTCGTTGATGTGCACATGCGAATCGACCAAGCCAGCCATTACGACCGAGCGGCCGACGTCGTAGAGCTTGCAGCCGGCGGGCGCGGATTCCCAATCGGCAACGGCGGTGATGCGGCCGCTCCTGATGTGCAGGGCGGCGCGGCGCACGCCTTGCGGCGTGATCACGCGCTCGCTGCGAACCACTAAATCCAATTTCATGCGCGTAGAGTTTTCAAGAATTCTTCCAAGAGATTTTGCGCGACGCGCAGGCGATAACGCGCGGTCGAGCGAATGTCATCGATGGGAGCGATGTCGCGTTCGAGCGCAGCGCGCGCCGCTGCAAATGCGCCGGGCACGAGAGGCTTGCCGTGAAGAGCAGCTTCGGCCGCTTTCGCGCGCATCACGGTGGGAGCCACGCTGCCGAAAGCGATGCGAATATCGCGAATCGTTTTCGCGTCGATGAGCGCGGCTGCGGCGAGGCACACTTTCGAGATGGCTTGGGCTCTGCGCGTGCCGACCTTGGCGTACTGCTGAATCCAATCTTTCTTGTCGCGCGGCAGGCGAATGCGCGCGATCAATTCGTCGGGGCGCAGCAACATTTTTTTGTAGCCGATGTGGAAACCATCGTACGGAATCCAGCGCGAGCCGGCGGCGGAGACAAGCTCGAGCGATGCGTCGTAAACGACGAGCGCCGGCGGGGAATCGGCAGCGGGCGAGGCGTTAGCGATGTTTCCGCCGAGCGTGCCACGATTTTGCGTGGCGACGCTGCCGGTTTCCGCCGCGGCGCGGCAGAGCAGCGGAAATTCGGCGGTAAGGATTGCGTGGTTTTGGATATCCGTGTAGGTGGCGAGCGCGCCGAGCGTGATGGAATCTTCCGCGAAAGTGATGCCGCGGAGTTCCGGCAGCTTCCAAATATTCAAATAGCGACGGTGGGAAAGTTTGCCGGCTTCGAGCAAAACCATCAGATCGGTGCCGCCGGCAAATGGCCGCCAGACGCCGGGCTCACGCGCGAGCGTGGACACGGTTTCGGCCAGCGTGGCCGGCGTGCGCATCTCGTAGGCGGGGACATAAGACCTCACGGCGTGACGCTCGTAGTTTGGCAGGCGCGCACGACGGCCTCGAAAATTCTGGTGTAGCCAGTGCAGCGGCAGAGATTGCCGGAAAGGCCGGCGCGAATTTCTGCGTCAGTGGGATGCGGATGCTTTTCGAGCAAGACGTGCGCGGCCAAAATCATGCCGGGCGTGCAGATGCCGCACTGCGCGCCGCCGCAGGAGAGGAACGCTTCCTGAACCGCGGCGAGTTGTTCGCCGGAGTGAGCCAGGCCTTCGATGGTACGGATATCGGAGCCGTCAGCTTGTGCGACGGGCACGAGACAGCTATTTACGAGCGCGCCGTCAAGGAGGACCGAGCAGGCGCCGCATTCGCCTTCGCCGCAACCTTCTTTCGTGCCGGTCAGCGCGAGTTCGCGGCGCAGCGCATCGAGCAAGCGTTCCATCGGCCAGGCGCGGAAGCGGCGCGGCGAGCCGTTCACCGTACATGCAATTTCGATTTTTGCGGAGGCGTCAGGCACGCGGCCTCGCGTGCTCGGGTTCGTGCGCGGCGGCGGCTGAGTCGAACGCTTCCATGATGCGCTCGGGCGTCGCCGGAATTTCGCGGATCGAAAGGCCGGTGGCATTTTCGATGGCGTTCAAAATGGCGGGCGCGGGACCGTCGATCGGAAGTTCGCCGATGCCTTTGGCGCCGTCGGGGCCGAACGCGTAGGGATTTTCCTCGAAGAAGACGCGGATGCGCGGCAGGTCGGCCGAGGTGGGCATGATGTAGTTGGTCATTTGACCGTTGGCCATGCGGCCGTCGTGCCAAACAACATTTTCGGTGAGCGCGAAACCCACGCCTTGCGCGATGCCGCCTTCGATTTGTCCTGCGGCGAGAACGGGGTGAATCACCTTGCCGACTTCCTGCACGGCGACGAAGTCATCGACGCGCGCTTCAAACGTCGCGGTGTCGACCGTGACCTCGGCGACGTAAACGGCCCACGCGTAGGTGCCGTAGGCGTCGCCGGAATATGTGGCGTCGTCCCAATGCAGGCCTGGCGGCGCGTGATATTGGCTGCGCGAGCGAAGCGGGCCGCGCGTTTCGATGTAGAGGCGGCACGCGCTCGAAAAATCCGCTGAGGAATATTCCGCCGCGAGCAAGCCGGAGGATGCGAGTTCGTGCTTGAGGCCGAGCGCCGCGGCTTCGACGAGTTTGCCGACGACCATTGAGGTGCGCGAGGCGACGGTGGGGCCGCTATTGGGCACGGCGGCGGTATCGGGCTGCGCGATTTCGATTTGATCGTAATCGAGACCGAGAGCGTCGGCGGCGATCTGCGCGAAGACGGTGTTGGCACCCTGGCCCATCTCGGTGTTGGCGGTCATCACGCGCACGCGGCCTTCCGGCGTGGCCTCGGCTTCGACGACGGAAGCCAGATAGGTTTCGCCTGAGCCGGTGAATCCGGCGCCGTGGAAAAACGCGGCGAAGCCGATGCCTTTTTTCACGCGCGCGGCCGGATTTTCGCGCGCGAAACGCTCGCGCTTCGCGGCGTAATCACTTTCGCGCAGAGCGCGATCGAGCAGGCGGTTCATGTCCACGGCTTCGTGGATCACTTGGCCGGTGGCCGTGGTTTCGCCCGTGTGGATGAAATTGCGGCGGCGAAATTCTTCGGGCGAAAGGCCGATGGCTTGGGCGACGCGATCCATGTGACGCTCGAGCGCGAAAATACTTTGCGGCGCGCCGAATCCGCGAAACGCGCCGTGTGGCGGAGCATTGGTGGCCACGACGCGCGAGCGGATGCGCACGTTGGGGCAAAAGTAAGGGCCAGCGGCGTGAATGGTGCCGCGCGAAAGGACGACGGACGAGAGCGTGGCGTAAGCGCCGCCGTCGAGCGCGAAGTCGATATCCATGGCGAGAAGTTTGCCGTCGCGCGTGACCGCGGTGCGATGGCGCGTGCGCGAAGGATGGCGCTTGGTGGTGGCGGCCATGTCTTCGGCGCGATCGTAGACGATTTTCACCGGGCGGCCCGATTTCCAGGCGAGCAGCGCGGCGTGTCCGGCGATCATCGAGGGATATTCTTCCTTGCCGCCGAAGCCGCCTCCGGTTTCCGCTTGCACCACGCGAATTTTCTCCGCGGGCAAACCGAATATCGGAACGAGGGCTTTGTGGATGTAGTAGGGACACTGCATCGAGCCCCACACGGTGACGCCGTTGTGCGGATTCGCGATCGAGACCATGGCCTGCGGCTCGATGTAAAGCTGCTCTTGCGCGCCGGTGCGATACTCGCCTTCGACGACCACGCAATCGGCGCGCGCGAAGGCGGTTTCGACGTCGCCTTTATTCACCGCGTAGGATTTGAAAACGTTGTCCTTGCCCCAGATGATTTCCTTGCGCGCGAGTGAATCTTCGAGCGTGAAAATCGGAGGCAACGGTTCGATTTCGATGCGCACGTCACGGCGCGCTTCTTCGAGGAGATACGGATCGGCGTGGGCGAGGAGCACGATGGCTTCTTCGGGATGATTGACCGCGCCATCGGCGAGCAGCGGCTGATCATGTTCGATCAGCAGAACGCAATTTTCGCCGGGAATATCGCGCGCGGTGACGATGATGAATTCGTCCCACGGAATGCCCGGACCGAATTCGATTTTGCGGATGATGCCGCGCGGAACTTCGCTGCGCACGGTGACGCCGTAGAGAAGGCCGGGGAAGGTGAGATCGTCGGTGTAGCGCGCGCGTCCGGTGACTTTGTCGCGGCCCTCTTTCCGCGGCACGGAGCGTCCCACCAACTTTTCTCTCGGCGAGTGCATAGGCCTCGACGCCGCCGCTCAATATTCGATGCGGCCGAGTTGGTCGCGCCAGGCGCGAAACGCCGCCAGCGCATCCTCCCTCATGATGGGCGTCATAGGGATTTTGCGATGGCTGGGCTCGCGGCGCAACTCCTCATAGATGAAGCTGTCGTCGAAGCCGGCCTCAGCGGCATCCTGGGCGGTGGCGCCGAAAAAAACGCGGTCAGGCCGCGCCCAGTAGATCGCGCCAAGGCACATCGGGCAGGGCTCGCAACTCGTGTAGAGTTCGCAGGCGGAAAGTTGAAAAGTGCCGAGCGCGCGGCAGGCTTCGCGAATGGCGAGGACTTCCGCGTGCGCCGAAGGATCGTTGGTCTGCGTGACGCGATTGACGCCTTCGGCGATGATGCGGCCGTCCTTGACGACCACCGCGCCGAACGGGCCGCCCGCGCCAGATTTCACGTTCTCGATGGCCAAGGCGATGGCGCGTTGCATGAATGGGCTGGGCACGCTCGGCATGAGTGATCCTTTTCGGAACGGTCTAAGCTCAGAATTGTAGCGAACCCTCGCGTGCGGCACGCCATTTTCTTGGCTAGCGACGCATAGTTGATACAATTGCCCTCCGATGAGCCTGACCGCGCTATTCGCGTTGCTGGGCGGCCTGCTGGTTCTGGCGTTCGTGGCCAACCGTTTGTTCCAGTGGACGCGCGTTCCAGACGTGGTCGTGCTGATGATGACGGGGCTTTTGATCGGCCCGGTGCTCGGCTGGGTGCACGCGGGGCCGTTTGAAGGCGTGGCGCGCGCGTTCGGTTCGCTCGCGCTGATACTGATTCTGTTTGAGGCGGGGCTTGATCTGGATTTGCGGCGCACGCTGCGGCATTTTCCGGGCGGCCTGCTGCTGGGATTTTTCACCTACGCACTGACGACGCTGGCGGTCGGTGGAATCGTCTGGCGAAATCTCGGATTGCCGCTGCGCGACGCCATGGCCGTCGGCGCGATCATGGGATGCACGAGCAGCACGATCGTGCTTCCGATTCTCCAACAGTGGAAGGCGCGCGAACCGGTGCGCGTGACGTTGCTGGTGGAATCGACGCTCGGCGATATTCTGGGCGTGCTCACGACGCAGTTTCTGCTCGATTTCGATCCTTCACAAGGCTCCGCGGTCGGCGGGTTGGCTTCGAAGCTGGCCTTGCAGGTCGCGATCTCTCTGGCTGCCGCGCTCGTGATTGGATTCTTGTGGTCGAAGTTGCTGCCATTTCTTTCCGAGCAGCGATTTTGGCAGGTGCTGACGTTTTCGATGGTGCTGCTGCTTTACGCGGGAACCGAGGCGCTGAAGGGCAGCGGTTTGCTTGCCGTGCTCGGATTTGGCCTCGCGCTTTCCAATTTGCCGGGCGCGCGTCCGGAAATGGCGGCGATGTTCCAGTGGGCCACGCCGCAGGCGGCTAAGCACGAGCGGATCTTGAGCTTTCATTCGGAGCTGTCATTTCTCGTGCGAACTTTCTTTTTCGTGATGATCGGAGTGGTGGTGAAGTTGGGCGGGCTGCGCGCAATCTGGTTGTTGCTGCTCGGCGTGATGGGCGCGATTTGGCTGGCGCGCTGGATCGGCGTGCAATTGACGTCGTGGTCGTGGCGCGAATGCACGCCGCAAGATCTCAAGGTTGTGCTGTGGATGCTGCCGCGCGGCTTGATCACCATCGTCTTGGCGCTGGCGGTGGTTGAAGCACGCGGAAGCGCGATGTCGTTTGTGCCGGCGCTGTCGTTCGCCGTGGTCTTGCTCACGAACTTGCTGGTGCTTGTTGGCGGAATCGACGCCGCGCGCGCCGTGCCGTCTCCTGCGCCCGCTGAAATTGACGTCCTCGCCGCCAGTGAGTGAGAAACCCTGGCGTGCGATCAGGCGTCCTGAATGGGTGGGCGCAATGCGGTATCCTAGGCCTTGGCGGGCGAGTCTGGCGAGCGATCCCGCTGTCAAGCCAGACCGGTGAACTGCGAAGGGGAATTGAAGGACACAAATGGTGAACGCGATGAATTTGAAAAAACGGCCGCTGGGTTCGAGCGGCATCGAGATTTCGACCGTGGGCTTTGGCGCCTGGGCGGCTGGCGGCGGGGGCTGGATTTTTTCGTGGGGGCCGCAGGACGACGCGGAATCCGTGGCCGCGATCCGGCGCGCGGTCGACTACGGCGTAAATTGGATCGACACCGCGGCGGTGTACGGCATCGGTCATTCCGAAGAAGTGGTGGGCCGCGCGCTGCGCGAGATTCCCGTGGCGCAGCGCCCGCTGGTCTTCACAAAATGCGGCGTGCTGACCAATCCCGCAGATCCCTACGGTCCCGTGACGCGCACGATACGCCCCGATTCGATTCGGCGCGAGATCGAACTGTCGCTTAAGCGCCTCGGCGTCGATCGGATCGACCTCTATCAATTTCACTGGCCGGACGCGACGGGAGTGCCGGTGGAAGATTCCTGGGGCGAGATGGTGCGCCTGATCGAAGAAGGAAAAGTTCGCGCCGGGGGCGTATCGAATTTCGACGTGGCTCTACTCGAGCGTTGCGAGCGCATTCGCCACGTTGATTCGCTGCAGCCGCCGTTTTCCTTGATTCGGCGTCAGGCGGCCGCGGACGTGATTCCGTGGTGCGCGGCGCATGGCACCGGCGTGATCGTCTACAGCCCGATGCAATCCGGCCTGCTGACCGATTCGTTCGCGGCCGAACGCATCTCGAAGCTGGGCGAAGACGATTGGCGGCGGCGCAACGCGGAGTTCCAGGAGCCGAATCTCGGCCGCAACCTCGCGCTGCGCGACGCGCTGCGGCCCATCGCCGCGCGGCACGGCGTGAGCGTTTCAGCCGTCTCGACGGCGTGGACGCTCAGTTGGCGCGGCGTCACCGGAGCGATCGTCGGCGCGCGATCCGCCGAGCAAGTCGATGGCTGGATCGCCGCGGGGGCGCTCGACCTCACGCCGCAGGATCTTGACGAGATCGCGCGCGCCGTCCAGGCGACCGGGGCTGGCGACGGTCCCGCTCGGCCAGAGCAGGCCGGGGCCCGGGCCGGAGGTTAACTGCGCTGGATTATCTGGATTTGATATAGGATCAGGCGAATCGGAAACCGTCCCTGGGAACTCGATACCTCACTCTGGGAACCTGAGATTTCATGTCGTGAGAGGAGAGTCCAATGGCATCAACGAATCGCTTGGTACCGCTTGTGGCCAGGATCTTGATGGCCGTTCCGTTTCTAGTGTTCGGATTTCTGAAACTCAAGGGTTTTCATGGCAGTGTGACCTACCTTGCGGCCCTGAAAGTTCCTATGAGCACGGTCGCGGCCGTGATCGTGATCATTATCGAATTGTTGGGCGGCCTTTGCCTGGTGCTCGGCTTTAAGACGCGATTCTGGGCCTGGGTGATGTTTCTCTATTTGATTCCCGTCACGTTCCTGGCCCACAATTTCTGGGCGTTCACGGGTGCGGCGCGCTCGGACAACGAGGCCCAATTCGTGAAAAACATCGCGATCATGGGCGGATTGTTGATGCTGGCGGCGTTCGGTCCGGGTTCGCTGAGCATCGATAAGGCCTGAAGATAAAGATCTCACTCGGCTAAATGGGGGCGCGCGGCGACTCTAGTAGCCGGCCTCGCCGTGCGCTCTCGCATCCACTTTTCCAGCGAACCTGCGATACGCGTGCACCGTGTATGCGGTCGCGAGCGCCATCCCGATGAACCACCAAATAAGTCCAATCCGCAGTCCATACTCCGGAGCCATCGCATTGTGAACAGTGAGGCCGAAGGCTGGGTCAGTTGATGCCGGCAGGACGTAGGGATACAGGCTGAACGCCGCGCTGGTCAACATGCCGAGCAGGTAGGCGCAGGAGCCGAAGAAAGCGTTGCGTTCCGCGCCGCGATACGAAAACCACGCGATTCCCGCGAGGCCTAAAATCGCAAGAGCGGGGAATACCGCGCCCCAAGCGTGCCCGGAGAAATGCGTCGCCAAGCTGGGTTGCACACGGAAGCTCGCTGCGGTAATCGCCGCCGTGAGCGCGGCGACGAGCCACACCGCGCGGCTCGCCAGGCGCCGCGCGCGCACGGACACATCTCCATCGGTCTTGAGCGCGACCCACAGCGCGCCATGCAACGTCAGCGCCGCAAGTGCCGTCAGGCCGACCAGAATCGTGTACCAATCGAGAACGCCCGCGTCCGGGCCGGGGCGGAAATTCGTCCACAGCGCCTCGAAAAATCGGCCGTTCGCGTCGAGCGGCACTCCGCGCACAACGTTGCCCAGCGCCGCGCCGAAGAAAACCGCCAACAGCAGACTCGCCAGCGCGAAAACCGCGTCCCAGAACGGCGCCCACACGGCGCCGGTCACGTGACTGCGAAATTCCACCGCGACGCCGCGCAGCGTCAAGAGCCAGAGCACGATCATCAGCGGCAAATAAAAACCGCTGAAGCTTGAGGCGTACAGCGCGGGGAACGCGAAATACAACGTGCCTCCCGCGGCGATCAGCCAGACTTCGTTGCCGTCCCACACGGGACCGATCGAGCCGAGCACGGAGCGGCGCTCGGAATCCGTGCGCGCCACCAACAGATGCACGATGCCCGCGCCCAGATCGAAGCCGTCGAGCACCACGTAGACGGCGAGCATTAGTGCGACCAAGCAGAACCAGAGTGTCTCCATCGCGTCTCGTCCTCAGGCCGCTACCGGCGCGCCTTCGTCGTCGCCGGGCCCGCGCTCGATTTCGATGTACACCAGGAAGAGAAACAGAATCGCGAGCACGGTATACAATCCAAAAAATCCCAGCAACGTGAACCACGCGTCGCCCGCGGGCACTTGCGGCGACATACCTTTCTGCGTGCGCATCAAGCCGTAGATCAGCCAAGGTTGCCGCGCCGATTCGGCGGTGATCCAGCCGGCCGTATTGGCGATGAAGGGCAGCGGCAACGAAAGCATCAGAATCCACAACATGGCGCGCGAGTCGTAAAGTTTTCCGCGCAACAATTGCAAAGCCGCCAGAAGCTGGATGGCGATGAAGATCGTGCCCAAGCCAACCATGATGTGATAGCTGAAATAGACCAGCGGAATCTCATCGGGCCATTCGTCGGCGCTGAAGCTATCGAGGCCGCGCACCTCGGCGGCCCAGTTGCGATACGTCAGAAAGCTCAGCATCCGCGGAATTACGAGCGGGTTGTCCAGCGTGCGCTTGTTTACGTCCGGCTGGCCGAGAATCGCAATCGGGGCGCCGCGCTCGCTGTGGAACAATCCCTCCATCGCGGCGAGCGACGCCGGTTGGTACTCGGCGACCATTCGGCCCTGCCCATCGCCGGTGGGCCAGAGTTGCAGCGCGGCCGCGCACACGCCGACGATCACCGCCGTGCGCAGAAACAGTTGCGCGGACGCGCGATGGCGATCAGAGAGCAAATAAAACGCGCCGACGGCGGCCATCGTGAAGCAGCCGGTTTGCACCGCGCCCAACATGGTGTGCGCGTATTGCCAGAGCGCCCAGCGATTCAGCAGCAGCGCCCAGAAGCTGGCGAGTCCCATGCTGCCATCGGGACCGATCGAGTAGCCGACCGGATGCTGCATCCACGCGTCGGTGGCCACGATCAAATATCCGGAAAGCCACGAACCCAGAAACATCGCGAGCGCCGCGAGCCAGTGGCCGCGCGGCCCCAGCCGCTTTTCGCCGAACAGAAACAATCCAAGAAAACTCGACTCGAGAAAAAACGAAAACACTCCCTCCATCGCGAGCGTCTGGCCGATCACGGCGCCGGCCGTCTTTGAAAATTCGGCCCAGTTCGTGCCGAATTGAAATTCCATCGGAATGCCGGTGACCACGCCGAGCGCGAAACTGATTCCGAAAATTTTCGCCCAAAAGCGCGCCGCGCGATCCCATCTCGGATCACCCGTGCGCAGCGCAATCGACTTCATCACCAGGATCAGCAGCGCCAGGCCCATGGTGAGCTGCGGAAAAATGTAATGGAACGTGACGGTGAAGGCGAACTGCAGGCGATCGACCGTAAGAGCGTTTTCGAGCATCTAGCGCCTTTCCCGAAATGGTGGCGCGTCGCTCATCCGGCTTCAATGCTCCGAAACATTCGTGGTGGGCGTGCTGGGATTCGGACCTCGAAATATAACATTTCCATGCGTCACTCCACACATCTAGCCCGGCACTCGAGTCCGCGCCGTGTTACACAGCTCGCCCCGCCGCGGCGCCCGAGGCCCAGGCCCATTGGAAGTTGTGACCGCCGAGGTGACCGGTGACGTCGACGACCTCGCCAATAAAAAATAGTCCCGGCACCCGGCGACTTTCCATCGTCTTGCTCGATAGTTCGTCGGTATCCACACCGCCCACGGTTACCTCAGCTTTGTCGTAGCCTTCCGTGTCCGCGGGTATCAGAGTCCATTCGTGCGACTGCCGCTCAAGTTCCGCCAACGCTTGGTTTGTCCAGTCGGATGGCGTATGCAAATCCAGCCAACGCGAGGCGAAACGCTTCGGCAGAAGTCGTTGGAACGCGCTGCGGGCGGCTGCCATATCCCGAATCTTGGCGTCGCGAATCGCAGCCGTCACATCTCGATCGGGTGCTAGGTCAATTAGGATCGGCTCGCCTTTGTTCCAATAGGACGAGATCTGAAGGATCGCCGGCCCGCTCACCCCGCGATGAGTAATCAGCATTTTTTCTTTGAACGAGTGATGGCCTGCAGCGACGACCACTTCCGCCGACACGCCAGTTAGATCGCAATATTGGGTTTGCTCTTTCGATGCCAACACAAGCGGCACAAGCGCGGGTCGCGTGTCGCGAATTTTCAGCCCGAATTGGCGGGCAAGGTCGTAGCCGAAAGCAGTAGCGCCCATCTTCGGGATCGAGAGCCCGCCGGTCGCGACCACGAGCGTAGGCGCGTGAAACTCCTCCAGCTCCGTTCGCACCACGAACTCTGTCGAGCGCCGCACCTCGCCGATTCGGCGATTGACGAATGTTTCCACTCCTGCGCCCTTACACTCGGATTCGAGCATGTCCGTGATGTCGCTTGCCGAGCGGTCGCAGAAGAGCTGCCCCAGGGCTTTTTCGTGGTAGGGGATGCGATGTTTTTCGACGAGCGCGATGAAATCTGAAGGTGTGTATCGAGCCAGAGCGGATTTCGCAAAGTGCGGGTTCGCCGAGATGAAATTATCCGGCTGGCAATTGGTGTTCGTGAAGTTGCAGCGTCCTCCGCCCGATATCAGGATTTTTTTGCCGGCACGCTCGGCACGCTCAATGATCGCGACGCGGCGCCCGCGCTTACCTGCCTCGGCCGCGCACATAAGTCCCGCAGCCCCGGCACCGAGAATTAAGACGTCGAATCTGCGGCTCACCCTAGCATTTTGCGTCGGTCGCATGAAACCGACAACCGACTGTTGGGCAGGTCCGTGGCGTGGAGGGTTGGTGGGCCCGCTAGGATTCGAACCTAGGACCAACGGATTATGAGTCCGCTGCTCTAACCAGCTGAGCTACGGGCCCCACCTGTGCGACGGCTGATTTTACATCTCCGTGGCAGGATTGCGCGGAAGATACGAAACGCCCAGAAGCGTTCCGGTCATGTTCACACCTATCCGCGCGGCGCGCGATCGCGGGCTGCGTCGCCGCTACCTGACCAATCTTCCGGGCTCGATCCTAGCCACTTGGCGGATGTGGACGCCGGCGCGTCTGTGCGAATGTGTGCTTGGAGGAATGAAAATGTCCAAAGAACTGATCGAGCTTTCAAACGCATTGGCGCAAGCCACCGAACGCGCTGCCGCGAGCGTCGTGGCTATCCACACAGAATCGCGCGGCTCTTCGAGCGGAATCGTGTGGCGCTCGGGCGTGATCGTGACGTCCGAACACGCGCTGCGCCGCGATGAAGAAATTCAGGTGACGCTTCCAAATGGCGGCGTGGCGCCGGCAACGTTGGCGGGCCGCGACGCCTCGACCGACATCGCGGTTTTGAAGTGCGCTGAGGCCAGCGGGCCTGTGCTGGAATTCGGCGACGCAGCCGCGCTCAAGCCGGGTTCTCTCACGCTCGTCGTGGGGCGTACGCGTGCTAGCGGCCCGGTGGCGGCGCTCGGAGTCGTAAGTCTGATTACGCCGGAACGCCGCGGTTGGACGGGAGCCTCGCTCGCGCCGTACATTCGGCTCGACGTCGGATTGCAACCCACCGCGGTCGGCGGCGCGGTGATCGACTCGCAGGGTAAAGTCGTCGGCCTGGCCACACCGCGCTTTGCGCGTTTCGGCGCGATTGCCGTTCCGGCCGCGGCCATAAACAAAATCGCCGGCACGCTTCTCGAAAAAGGACGCATGCCGCGCGGCTATCTCGGCGTCGGCTTGCAGCCGGTGCGCTTGCCCGACGCACTTCGCGAAACTCTTAAGCGCAACGAGAAGGGCGCCGCGATCGTTCTCGAAGTTCATTCCGGCGGCCCGGCGGACAAGGCTGGCATGGTCATCGGCGATATTCTAGTCTCGATGGGTGGCCAAGCCGTCACGCGCCTCGAAGACGTTCAGTCGCACCTTGCCGCGGACGCGATCGGTAAATCTTTGGCGGTGAAATTTGTTCGTGGCGGCGCGCTCGAGGAACGCAGCATCGAGGTCGCCGAGCGTCCGCACGGGGGGGAATGAAATGGCGTTATCGGGTATCGGTGAAGTTGTCGGATTTGGCGAGATCGCCGAAAAACTTCGCCGCTCGACCGTAGTGGTTCGCGCTGGCAGCCGCGGCAGCGGCTCCGGCGTGATTTGGTCGAGCGACGGCCAGATCATCACCAATGCGCATGTCGCACGCGGTACGCGCGCTCGCGTTGAAATTTGGGATGGGCGCGAGTTCGACGCGACGGTCACATCGCGCGATCCGCGGCGCGATCTCGCCGCGCTGCGCATCGACGCGACGAATCTTCCCTCCGCGCTCGCCGCCGATTCATCGCAAGTGCGCCCCGGCGAAATCGCAATCGCCATCGGCAACCCCTTGGGCTTCGTCGGCGCCCTCACCACTGGCGTGATTCATGCCGTCGGTCCGTTGCCCGGACTCGGCGCGCAATCGTGGGTGCAGGCCAATGTTCGCCTGGCTCCGGGCAATTCCGGCGGGCCGCTCGCCGACGCGCGCGGCCGCGTGATCGGAATCAACACCATGGTCGCTCGAAATCTCGCGCTCGCGATTCCGAGCAGCGTCGTGCGCGATTTTCTTTCCGCGGGCGCGTCTGACGCGTGGCTTGGCGTCACCGTTCATCCGGTGCAAATTCCTAAATCGAAGTCCGGCAGCGCGAGCGCGCACAGATTCGGCTTGGTTCTCCTCGAAGTCGAACCCGGCAGTCCCGCGTCCACCGCATCTCTTCTGCCGGGCGATATCTTGCTCGGCGCCGAAGAAAAAACCTTCGCGTCGCTCGGCGATCTTTCGCAGGCGCTTCACGGCACCGGCGCACGCACGTTGCGAATAGAGTTTCTCCGCGGAGATTACGCGCGAATTCGCCGCGTCACCGTTCAGCTCGGCGGCCAAAGCGCCATCGCGAGTTCCGTGGCCGCGTGATTCGCGTCTTCATCGTCGCCCCGTCGTCGCTCGCGCGAGCGGGTCTGCAAAGTCTCGTCGCCACGCGCGATGTGGAGGTCGTCGGCAGCGCTTCGAGCTTCGAGTCGCTTGCCGGTCAATGGATGGACGTTGACGCCGACGTCGTCCTCGTCGAGGCCTCCGGCCGGCAGTTTGATTCACTAATGAATTCTCTCGCCGCGTCACAACTTGCATCCGAAACCGCGATCGCGATCCTCTCCGATCACCCCGAGCCAGGGTCACTCGCTCGCGCGCTGCGTGCCGGCGTTCGCGCGATTCTTCCCAGCGATATTTCGTCCGAACATCTCGTCGCCGCGCTCGAAGCCGCGGCAGCGGGGCTCGTCGTTATGCATCCAGTGGAAATCGCCGGCGCGTTTCCCGCAATCGAGCCCGCTTCGCGCCCGCTCGCGGAACTCGCCGAGCCACTTACGCCACGCGAAAGCGAAGTGCTGCAAATGCTCGCGAGCGGCCTGGGCAATAAGGAAATCGCCGCGCGCCTGGCGATCTCCGAGCACACTGTAAAATTCCACGTAGCTTCAATCCTCGGCAAACTCGGCGCCGGCACGCGAACCGAAGCCGTCTCCATCGGCATTCGCCGCGGCCTGGTTCTTCTTTGATGCACTACAAAATTTGCGGGCCGATTGCCTGAAACGATTTCGCCGCCGCGTGAGTCATACTGATTGGCGTCATGCGACTCCTCCTGCGCACAATCGTCCTCACGGCCGCCATCGCACTCGCTGCCTGTTTGCCGGTCCACGCGCAACAGCCATGGCTCGAGATTCAGATGCCCACCGCGGCCGAAGTCGCAAGCCAATGGAAAACGCCGCCACCGGAATATGGACCGGAGCCCTACTACGGCTTCGGCGGCGCCATGGACGAAACCGTGATCAGCTACGATTTGGATTCCATGAAGGCCATGGGCTATCAGGCGATCACCGTGCAAGCCGGCGGAAGAGATATGCCCGAGCCGTATCTTTCAGAGGCCTACTTCAAACTTTTTCGCGTGTTCGTTGACGAAGCCAAAAAGCGCGACATGCGCATCTGGATCGTCGACGACGCCGGTTATCCCAGCGGATTCGCGGGCGGCAAGTTCACCGAGTTCGCGCCGAATCTGCGCATGCAAGCGCTGGTCGTGGCGAAGAAAATCGATGTCGCCGCCGGCGGCACTCTGTCACAGCCGGTCACTCCGGAAACTGTCGGCGCGATCGCGGTCGATGCCGGCGGCGCTTCGCAACCAGTGCCGGTGACAAATGGCGCGATCGATTGGACGGCTCCCGCGGGAAAGTGGACCGTCTTGATCGTCGAGCATCAGTTCAGTACCTCGCCCACGATGTCGGATACAAATCCCGTGCGCCGCAAAGACACTTCTCAATCGCTCGAGGATTATCTCGATCCCGCCGCAACCGCGCAGTACCTCGCGTTCACGCACGAACAGTACAAAAAATATGTCGGCGACGAGTTCGGCAAAACCATCATCGGTTTCCGCGGCGATGAGCCCGACTACTCCATCGGCGGCATTCCGTGGACGCCCGCGTTCTTCGATCGCTTCCAGCAGATCAAGGGTTACGACGTGCGTCCCTACGTCGCAGGTTTTTTCGCGCCCAACATGACCGACGAGCAAAAGCGCGTGAAAGCCGACTATTGGGATGTTTTTTCGCTGATGTTCGCCTCGGCATTTTTTAAGCAGCAGGGCGATTGGTGCGCCGCCAACGGACTGGCCTATCAAGTGCACATCAATCATGAAGAGTTGGAAATGCAGCTGGTGCGCAGCGAAGGCGATTTCTTCCGCGACATGCGCTACGTGCAAGTCCCCGGCATCGACGCGATCTGGCACCAGATCTGGACCGACACGATCTCGGATTATCCGCGCCTCGCGTCTTCCGCCGCGCATTTGAACGGCTGGCAGAGAGCTTTCGTCGAAACTTTCGCGGCGTATCGCCCTATTCCCAACGTCGATCAGGCGCGCTACGTCCTAAATGAAGAGATGGTTCGCGGAGTCAATCAAGTCGAAATTATGTTTTTTCCCGCCAGCAGCGCCGTTTCGCTGAACGGGAACACGCCGAACACCGGCGCGGGCAAACCCTCCGCGTTCATGAACGAGCCCGGTTTCCCCGACCTGATGCAGTACGTGCGCCGGCTAAGTTATCTGATGTCCATGGGACGGCCCGCCGCGTCCGTCGCGCTCTATATTCCTTCGAGTTCGATGTGGCTTGGCGATGCAGCCGCCGATCGCGCCTTCGTTTCCACCGAACGGCTGCTCTCCGAACATCAGATCGATTTCGATATCGTAAGCGAAGACGCACTCGCCACGGAACTCATTCCCGGCAACGGCACTCTGACAACGCTCAGCGGAAACACGTATCGCACGGTTATTCTCCCCGGCGAATCGCTTCTGTCGCAAGCCGCTCTCGATCGCCTGCACACCTTCGCCGCCGGCGGCGGCCGCGTTCTGTTTCTCGATCACACGCCAAGCCTGATCTCCGGCCGAACGATTCGCGATGCGCGCGCCGCCACTCCCGCCGATTTTTCCTGGGCGCCCACTTTCCAATGGTGCGCGACCAAACCCTCTGACTTCTCTTGGCTCACCGACGAGGTGTGCCCCGAGCTTTCCCTGACGCCAACGCCCGGACAGTTTGCCCCTCCCGCCCCGCCGGCTCCACAGGACGTCCCTCCCACGTTTGTGGCCGCCCTCAGCGTCGTTACGCCACGCGATCTCGCACTCGACACGCCCGACACCTCTCTCCGCTACATGAAGCGCCAGCTCAAAGACGCCGCCGTGTATTTGTTCTTCAACGAAAGCGATCACGCTTTCTCCCGTCCCGTCACATTGATATGCAAAGGCAAGAGAACCGAAGTGTGGGACCCACAAACCGCAAACATTCAGCCGATGCATTCGACGAGAGCGAAGAATTCCCTAAAGATCGACTTGGCGCTGCAGCCCTACGAAACGCGAGTCGTCGTGGTCCGCTAAAAAATCCTCGCGAGCGCCTCGCCCTCGCCGAACCAGACGCGTGTGGTATTCTCCGCGCTGCGATGAGCGCTCCATCCGCCACGATCAGGATAAGTTTTCAACTGAGTCCGCGCGAGTGGTACCGCGCAAACGTCGCCATCGCCACCGTCAATCTCCGCACGCTTCGCATTTTCGCGTGGGTCAGCGTGGCCCTGCTGCTCGCGTGTGTCGTGGTCAAGGCCGCAGGCACTGGCCGTCCGGCCGCGGCCGCAACGAACCTCTTGCCGCTCTTTGTGATTTTGCCGATCGCCGTGATAATCGGAACTTACCTGGCGCCCTACCCCGGTTCGAGATCCGTGTATAAAAACAGCGCAAGCCTGAAGAACACCATCCAATACTCGTTCTCTGGCGACAGCGTCACCCAGAAATCCGCCGCCGGCCGCTCCGAAGTTCTGTGGACCGCCTATCCCAAAGCGCGGGAAACTCGAGATTGGTTTCTTCTCTACACACAAAAGCGCTTGGCCCATCCTTTGCCGAAGCGCGCCTTTGCGAACGAAAATGAGATCACGGAATTCCGCGACCTCGTTCGACGCCGCGTAAAAAATGCTTCTCTGCGCGGTTGATCGCGCCGGTCAGTCGCTCGTCGCCGGAATTTGATCGGACGCTTCGCGCGTCATCATTCCCGAGGCCACCAACAATTCCCGCGCCGATTCGCGCAGCCCCGGCCAGCGCCGCCAGAACCAGAACGCCCCAAACACGCAGGCGACGCCCCCCAGCGCCACAGCCACAGGCGCGCCAATCCGGTCGGCCGCGGCTCCCGCGATCAGCGCGCCGAGCGGCGCCATGCCTCCGGTCATCATCGAGTAGAGCGACATCACGCGCCCGCGCAGTCGATCGGGTGCCATGGCTTGCAACAGCGTGTTCGTCGCCGCCATGTCCACCATCATGAAAAATCCCGATGGCACAAGCACGGCCACCGAAACCCACATCCAGCGCGAAAACGCAAACAGCACGAGCGATGCGCCGAACCACGCCGCCGACACAAAGACCCAGCGCCCCAGGCCTCTCACGTCCCTCCGCGTCGCCAGCGCCAGCGCGCCGAACAGAGCGCCGACGCCCGTGGCTCCCATCAGCCACCCGAGCCCTTGCACGCCGCCGTGTAGAATTCTGTCGGCAAAAATCGGCATCAGCACCGTCACCGGCATGGCCACGAAACTCACCAGGCCTACCAACAGCAGCAGCGCCCCCACCGGCCCGGTCTGCCGGGCGAATCGAAACCCTTCGATCACGTTTTCGATGGCCGAATCGTTTTCTTCGAGCGCGGCCGGTTGATCGATGCGCATCAGCGCGAGGCCGACGATCACGGCGATGTAACTCACCGCGTTCGCAAAGAAGCACCAGCCGACTCCCAGCGCGGCCACCAGAATTCCCGCAATCGCCGGTCCCGCGACGCGCGCGCCGTTGAACATCGAAGAGTTCAGCGCCACGGCGTTCATCAGATCCTCGCGCTCCACCATCTCCACCAGAAACGCCTGCCGCGCCGGAATGTCGAACGCGTTCACCACGCCCAGCATCGCCGCCAGCGTGATGATCTCCCAGACCGTCAGACGGCGCGCCAGCGCTAGGCCGGCCAGCGTGAACGCGACAATCATCGACGCGCTCTGCGTGGCGATCACCACCTTGTGCCGTTTCCAGCGATCGGCCACCAGGCCGCCCAATGGCGCGAGCAGAAATATCGGGATTCGGCTCGCGAATCCCACCACGCCCAGCAGCAGCGACGATCCCGTCAGCCGGTAGACCAGCCAGGCCTCCGCGATCGTCTGCATCCACGTGCCGATCAGCGATATGAATTGCCCGCCGAAGAACAGCTGGAAATTGCGGTGACGCAACGCGCGGAAGGTCGTTTTGCTCCAGTGAGGTTGCTTGGCCGCTTGCGATTGGGAACTGTCGTTCATCTTCGATGGATGTCTATATTCTAGCGCAGCCGGCCTTCTCCGTGCCGCACGCGAAATCGCGCGTTGCGAAAACCAAACGCGAAGCGCAGTGGGGCGGCGGATTGTCGGTGCGTTCTTAGATGCTGTTTTGCGGAATGCTTTCGAGCCGTCAGGCCTGCAGCTTCTGCCGCTTGCTCGCTTCGCGCAGCCGGAACCAGATTCCCGGCACCAGGCTCAGGTAGAAAACCGCCCAGTAAATTTTCATGTTGAATGTGAATGCGTAAAGGAGTCCTCCCAGCGCGATGGCCCAGTGAAACACTTCTCCCAAAATTCCATTCAGCCAGTGCGCCTTGTTTCCTGCCGCAGGAACCCGCGGAAAGATCGAATACCACAAGCGCGGCGCGCGCGCGCAATAGGCGCGGTAAGTTTCTCCCTGCGTCGCGGAAAGTTCCGCTTCTTCTCGCAGAATCAATCGGTAATGAAACACCACGATGGCCATGAACAGGAAAACGAAGCCCGCGCGGCTCGCCACCAATCCCACCCCCACGGCCATCAATATATTTCCGAGATAAAGCGGATTGCGCACATGGCGAAAAGGCCCGTCGGCCAGTAGGCGATCCGTCACTACCGTCCGCGATTGCATCACCGCGGTTTGCAAATACGCCGTGCCCCAGCTGCGCAGCGCCGCCGAAATCACCAGCACCGCCGCCGCGAACACAAACACGGCGCGGGTCCACGCGAAAAGGCTCATCTGCGGAAAATGCAGCGCCAGCAATTGAGCCACCCACTCGCCCGCCTGTACGTGGTCCAGCCAGTAGAATTCAAAGCCGATCAGGAAAATCGAGATGATGAACCAGCGGCGATTCCGAAATTCAAACAGCGTGGCCTTCATCGAATCTCCGTCGGCCTCTGCCGTCGCGTCGCGCTTTTAGCCGCGCGCGGCCGCAAGCGCGTGCTCTTCTTGAATTACGCAAGGGAATCAATCGAAGTTCAATCGGTGAAGACGATGCCTACCGCGGTTTCATCCTTGTTGCGCGCCGGCTCGATGCGCACCACGGTGCCGCGCAGCCGCATCGGCGCGTTGCCGGAATCCCCGCCGCCGGGGCTGTCGATCAAAACCTGCAATTCCGATTGCAGCTTGGGGCTGTGCGCCAAATTCACCAGCGCTCCGTGCAAACTGAGATCGCGAATCACAGTTTCTTCCTCAAAAGCTTTTCCTTCGCCGGTAAACCCCGTGATCCGCGCGCGGAAGTGCGCTTCGCGCCGCAGTCCTTCGGCCACGTTCGGAATCACCACGCCGAATTCTTTTTGCCCAACCGTGAGCACCATTCCTTCCGTCGCCGCCCACACGTTCGCAAAACTCCCGCGCGCCGCGCGCAAAATCGCGTCGATGGCTTTGTCGGACGAATCCGGGTCGTGGTGAAAAAGCACCAAGTTGCGCACGCCGGCCTCTTCCGCAATACGCACGCCTTCGAGCCAGCTCGAATGTCCCCATCCCTTGCGCGTCGAGGCCAGTTGTTCGGGCGTGAATTGCGCGTCGTTCACGAACACGTCCGCGCCGGCGGCCAGCTCGCGAAGGTTGCGGTCCAGCTTCGCGTCGCCCGGCTCGTTGTCCGTCGCATAAACGATCGTGCCCGCCGGCGTCTCGAACCGAAATCCCAGGCAGCCCTGCGGATGATTCAGCCAGCACGCCGTCACGCGCGTGCCTTTCACATCGAGCGTTTCGCCGCCGCCCACTTCCGTAAATTCGCGCCCCGCCGACATGGCGCTCAAATCCACCGGAAAATATGGATGCGCCATCTGCGCTTCAAAAACGCGCTTCAAACTATCGCGCCCCAGGAATTCCGAGCGGAAACTGTAAAAATGGAACCGATTCTGCGGCGCGTAGAGCGGCGAAAAAAATGGCAACCCTTGAATGTGGTCCCAGTGATAGTGCGTGACGAAAATGTGCGCGCGGACCGGATCCTCGCCGCTCGCCCACTGTTTCCCCAGCATGCGCAGCCCGGTCCCGCAATCCAGAATGAATCGCGTGCCGTCCGGCGCGGTCAGCTCAAGGCAAGGCGTGTTTCCGCCATAGCGCCAAGTGTCGCGGTCCACGGTCGGCGTCGAACCGCGCACTCCCCAGAAACTCAGCGTGGCTGCGGATTTGGGCATCGAGTCGGGTAGGAGCCCGCTTTCGGCCGCGGCGAGCGAGCTCGCGAGAGGGTTCGCGGCGGAAAATCGGCACCTTTTGAATCGTAAGCAGCGCCCGAAGTGAAGTCAATTAACATTGCAATCGCGCGTGCGCAACGCGCATCGCCGCTCCCGCACACGACGTTGCGCCCACGCCTCGCCGCGTTCCGAGATTCGTGCACTTCCGCCCGGGCCTCGCTAGAATGTGCTCATGCACGTTCACGCTGCCGGCGAACGCCACGCTCAGGGTCACACTCATGCCCATGCGCATGATGCAGCCTCCATGAGCCGCGGCCTGCTCGTCGGCGCGATCACTTCGACGCTCGCGCTGATTGCGCTTGAAATAGTTGGCGGCACGCTCGGCCACTCGATCGCGCTCGTCAGCGACGCCGTTCACAACCTCGCCGACGTCCCCATGCTTTTCATTTCCTGGCTCGCCGCGCGCCTGGCTGAGCTGCCCGCTGATTCGCATCGCACCTTCGGTTATCGCCGCGCCGGAATTTTGGGCGCGTTCACCAACGGAGTTTTGCTCATTCTTGTGGCTGCGGGCTTGCTCTACGAGGTGTACCAGCGATTTCTGCATCCCGCCGCCGTCGGCGCCGGCTGGATGATCGGCGTTTCGCTTGTCGCGCTCGCGGTCAATGGCGGCATCACGCTTGCGCTCGTCCGCGGCCGCCGCGATCTCAATCTGCGCAGCATCTACATCCACAATTTGGGCGACTCGCTCTCAAACATCGGCGTGCTCATCGGCGCGGTGATTCTGCATTACACCCGCGCCGCCTGGATCGATCCCGCCATCGCCGCCATCATCGGCCTTCTCGTGCTCTGGTCCACGATCGGTATTCTGCGCGAATCCGGCAACATTCTTCTTGAAGGTTTGCCCGCGGGCCTCGAGGTCGAGCGCGTCGCCCGTTCCATCCTGAAAGTCCCCGGCGTCCGCGAGGTCCACGACATTCATATCTGGACGCTCGGCACCGACATGCACGCTCTCTCCTGCCACGTCCGCGTCCCCGACATGCACATGGACGAAAGCGAAAAAATCGTCACCGCCATCTGCAAGCAGCTCGATTCCGAATTCCACATCTCCCACATCACCGTGCAAGTCGAACGCGCCGGCCTCCCCGCCGACGCCGGCTACTTCATGCCAGAACCCTTCGAGAGCGCGAAGTAACTCGCCTCTGCACAGCTCGGCTTGGCTCCCCATACGATGTTCGGCGCCAGGAGGCGAAGAGGAACGATGAGAGCGACGCTGAATATCATCGCTGTTCTTATGGTTCTAGGGGGCGCCGTGTGGTTCCTGCAAGGAATCAACGTGATACCCGGCAGTTTCATGACCGGACAGACTCGCTGGGCCATCTACGGCGGCATCGCCGTCGCAGCAGGCATCGTTCTATTTCTGTTGGCTAATCGGCCGCGAAAATAATCGTGATCAAGAAAATACCCATCACTGTGGCTCAATACACGTACGGAATAAATTTCCTCGTATGCGCGGCGTAGGTATCAAATTGGCCGCCGTATTTTTTCTTCAGGTATCTGTCGAGCATCGGGATGTTTGCAAATACGAATCCGAACGCCATGAGCGCGGGAATTGCGAGCCCCCAGAGTGACCCGGCGATCAGCGCGTATCCCAGGAATAGAAGTTCATCTCCGAAATAATTGATGTGCCGGGAATAGCGGAAAAGCCCTCCGGTGTACAGCCGGCCTTTGTTGCCGGGATTTTCCTTCCATCGATAGCGCAAGTATTCCGATCCAGTATTGAAGTACGAACCCAGAACATACAAAAGAATGCCCGCGACCTGACCCCATCCGAACGGTTTCGCGTTCGTGCGTCCGAAAAAAGCAAACAGCGCATGGATGAAGACAACCCACACGCCTATGCCCAACGCCTCGCCGTAACCGACCTTGCGCTTATACAAATGCAGAGTGCCGTAGCATATCCTCGCGAAATAGATCGCTGCGCATGCGAATACCAGCGCGCGCGTCAAGATGTGATCGGGTGCGGCGGTTTTGCCTGTCCACCGAAAAAGGGCCCCAAAACCGGGGCCAAAGAGGATCCATGCTGCGGCGCACACAGCAATCGCGTGAATCACCGTGAGAACGATCTTGGCGCCGAGCGACCTGTCATATTCACCATACATGTAGCGATCATAATACTGCCGGGTACACGGTCGATGTGAGAGACGTGCCCGACTCTCAATCACGGCATTTCACACTGGTTGATAGACTCAGTCGGCCGACATTTTCCCATTTTGAGATTGTCCCGCCACGCGCATTGGCCGACGCGGCGGCAACTGTTACAATTCTCAATTCGATTGATCTTGCCGAGGCTGCTGATGGCTCGCATCTTTCCGTTCCAGGCGTATCGCTACAATCCGGGGCGCGTCAAGCTTGAAGACGTCGCCACGCAGCCCTACGACAAGATTTCCCCGGCCATGCAGGAGCGCTATTACGCCTCAAATCCCTACAATTTGATTTCGGTGGAGAAGGGCAAGGCGCGGCCCGATGATTCGCCGTCAGACAACGTGTACACACGCGCCGCGCAAACGCTCGAAGAATGGATCGCGGCAGGCGTGCTGCTTCGCGATCCCGTTGCTTCTCTCTACGCCTACATCCAGAAATATACGGCGCCCGGCGAAACAACAGAACGCACGCGCAAAGGGCTGATCGCCATCGGTCAGATTGAAGATTATTCCGCCGGCGTGATTTTTCGCCACGAGCAGACGCTCTCCGGCCCCAAAGCCGATCGCCTCGAATTGTTGCGCCACACCAAAACGCACACCGGCCAGCTCTTCATGCTTTACACCGATCCCGCGCTCCGTGTGGAGGCGCAGCTCGACCGAATCTCCGCGCTTCCGCCCACGGCCGAAGCGCGCGACGACCTCGGCGTGCTGCACCAACTCTGGGCCATCACCGATCCCGCCGTGATTCCATCGATCCAAAGCGATCTCGCCGATAAAAAACTCGCGATCGCCGACGGTCACCATCGCTACGAAACCGCGCTCGCCTATCGCGATGAATGCCGCGCACGAACCGGAAGCACCGATCGATCTGTGCCGTATGAACGCGTGATGATGACGCTATTCAACACGGCCGGCGAAGGGCTGATCGTTCTGCCGACGCATCGCGTGGTTTCCCACTTGCCCGATTTTTCTTTCGACCGCTTTCGCGAGCGCGTGCAGGCTCAATTCGATTGCCGATCGTATTCTTTCGCTGGTAGCGCGGCGCGCGCCGCGGCCTGGGGAATTTTCCGCAGTCACCTCGCGCAGTCGGTTGGCGAGCGGCCCGGCATCGGCGTGTACGCCGGCGGCGACGCCTTCCATCTGTTCACGCTGCGCGCCGATGCGAATCTTGACGCGCTGTTGCCGGACGTCTCCGCCGCGCAGCGGCGCCTCGACGTCGTGCTTCTGCACAGATTGCTGATCGAGCGCGGCTTGGGAATCACCGCCGAAGCCGTTAAAGGCGAGCGCAATCTAACTTACGAGCGGGAAATGGAAGCGGCCATCGCCGATGTGGATCGCGGCGACGCCCAACTTTGTTTCTTGCTGAACGCGATTTCCGCCGAGCAGGTCGCGCAAATTGCGTTCGCCGGCGAAGTGCTGCCTCAGAAATCGACCGACTTCTATCCAAAACTTCTGAGCGGATTGACGCTCTATCGTTTGGATTAAACCGCTGGAATAATCGGCGAGCGAAAAATAATTCGCGGCCAGGCCGCTGCGGCTCGGCCCGGCCGCGAATTGAAATTCCAAGCGGCTACCTGAAGCTCGCGATGGCCGCGGTCTCCGTGTCGTGCACTTCAAAAACGGTGAGCAATTTCGTCACCTGCAAAACTTCCTGGAATTTCGCTCCGAGGTTCGAGAGGCGCAGCGATGCTCCCTGCGTGCGCGCGCTGTGGTGCGAGGCCACCAGCGTGCCAAGGCCCGCGCTGTCGATGTAGGTCACGTTCGCCATATTCAGAACTATTTTCTTCTTGCCCGCGGCCAGCAGTCGCTTCACCCCTTCACGCAGCGCGTTGCTTTCTTCGCCCAGCACGATGCGTCCGTCAAGCGACAATATCGAAATCCCGTTCTCTTCGCGTTCCGTGATTTTCAGGGCCACAGTACTTCCTCCTCTTTCAATCCCGCAGGGCGCGCGTTCAAGCCGCGCGGCCGATGGGCTCAGTAGAAATCAGAACATGACATGTAATACCCGCATCGCGTGCAGATCATCTTGCACCGTTGCGGCTCGAGCTTTGCCGAACACGAAGGACAGAAACTCGCGGGCACTTCATCGCCCAGGCGCGCTCGCTCTCTCGCGCCGGCTCGCCCAGAGTTCACTCCCGATATTGCTTTGTTTTCGAGCAACGCGAAATCCGTTTCAGCAACGCGCTCCGCGCGGACCGTCATGAGCGAGCGGAACGTCGCTTATAACACAACCGTATCCGCTCTGGGAAGCGCTTCTCCCCGCATCGCCGCGCCGTCACGTCGCTCGCGATGCTCCGGCGCGTTGCTGGCGGCACGAAGGCACCTTGTTCGCGCCGCGGCAGGCGCGGCCTCGGCGTGTACAATAGTGGCGAGGTGACGCCCGATGGCAGGCTACACGGATGAGCACGCCCGCGCCGGAATCCGCACGCGGCTGCCCAAGCTCGAAACCTGGCCGAATCAATTCCCCGGCTACACCATCGTGACGCGCATTCCGGAATACACTTCGATCTGCCCGAAGACCGGCATGCCGGATTACGGCGCGATCTCGATCGAGTACCAGCCGCGCAAACTGTGCCTCGAACTCAAGTCGCTCAAGATGTATATGCTCGCGTATCGCAATCTTGGCATCTTCTACGAGAACGCCGTGAATCGGATTCTCCGCGACATCGTGGAAGCGGCGCGCCCGGTGTGGTGCGTGGTGCGCGGCGACTTCACGCCCCGCGGCGGCCTCACCACTTCGGTGGAAGCGCGCTGGCCGCGATCGCCGCAGCGCGCGCGGCGCGCGTAACGCGACGATCAGCAGGTTAGCCGCGGCGCGAGCGCTACGCGGCGCGCGAGCGTAGACAACCCCTGCGGGCTTCGAGATAATCATAGTGGTGTCGCGCGGCAACCCAGTCGCCGCCAAGCGCAGAGGAGGCAGTAAGCATGAGCACGATTCCAACCGGGCCCGCATCCACCGAATCCAAGGAGACGTTTGTCTACGAAGCGGCCCCTCTTCCGCGCTGGATTTATGTAGCGTTCGTCGCGCTTTTGCTTTTGGTGGCCTACCTCTTTTATGCCGGCTACACGGAGCGCGACAAGCTGCAATCCGATTTGACGGCGGCCACCAACCAGGAAGCCGTGCTCTCCGCCGAGATCGACCAATCCAATTCGCGCGTCGCCGATCTGCGCGCCAAGCTCGAGGTGACCTCGCAAAAGCTAGGCCTGACGCAGGATGAACTCGCGCGCGCCAGCACGCTGGCCGAAACCATCAAGCAGCAGCAGAAGGACAGCGACGCGCAACTCGCGGCGCAGATCGGACAAGTGCAGCAGCAATCCGATCAGAAGATCGGCGCGGTCTCGACCGATCTTTCCGGCACGAAGTCCGATCTTTCCGCAACCAAGCAGGATCTTGCGGCGACCAAGGCTCAGCTGACAACCGCTGTCGGCGATCTGGGCGTGCAGAGCGGATTGATCGCGCACAACGAAGGCGAAGTGCAGGAATTGCAGCGCCTCAACGAGCGCAACATTTTCCAATTCAACCTCAAGAAGGAAAAGACCGCCTCGCGCGTCGGACCGATCGAAGTGAAGCTTGAAAGCATGGACCCGAAGCGCAACAAATACACGATCCTGGTGGTTGCCGACGATCGCACGACCGAGAAAAAAGATAAGACCGCCGAAGAGCCGGTCCAGTTCTACGTGAAGGGCGCAACCCAACCTTATGAAATCGTGGTCTTCGACGTTGCCAAGGACCACATCGCGGGCTACCTTTCGACTCCGAAAGGTGAGGGCACGTCAGCGGCGGCGCCCGCCTCCGCCGCTCCTGCTTCTGCTCCGGCTTCGTCCTCCGCGCCCGGGACCACCACACCCTGAATTCTTATCTGCCGCAAAACGGGCTCAATCGAACTGCTTGAGCGCTTGAGCCCACTCCCGCAGTCGCTTATCCACCAGCGCGAAAACCGTGTCGGGCTCGAAGGCGCCATCGGCGCTGCGCGTTCCGGCTTTCACGCCGGTGAGAATTTCTATGCCCTGTTCGACCGTGGAGACGGGGAGAATCTGAAATTGGCCGCGGGCCACGGCGTCAATGGTGTCGTCGCGCAGCATCAAGTCCTCGATATTTTCGGACGGAATGATCACGCCTTGTTTGCCGGTGAAGCCGAGAACGCGGCAGACATCGAAGAATCCTTCGATCTTCTGATTGACGCCGCCGATCGGCTGGATATCGCCCTGTTGATTCACGGAGCCGGTGACGGCGATTTCCTGCCGAATGGGCAGGCCGGAAAGCGCGGAGAGCAGAGCGAACACTTCCGTTGAGCTGGCGCTATCGCCATCGACGCCGGAATAGGATTGCTCAAAGCACAGGCTGGCGGCCAGCGAAAGCGGCTTATCCTGCGCGAAGCGCGCGCGAAGGAATCCGGCGATGATCTGCATGCCCTTATCGTGCAGGCGGCCGCTCAGGCGGGCTTCGCGTTCGATATTGATCAGGCCGGATTTGCCAAGCGACGCGGACGCGGTGATGCGAATGGGCTTGCCGAACGAGTAGCCGCCGATTTCGGCGACGGTCAGGCCGTTGACCTGGCCGATGCGCGTGCCGGCGACGTCCATCAGCAGCGTGCCTTCTTCGATCATTTCGCGGATTTTGGTTTCGATCAGGTTGTGGCGTTCAATGCGCGCTTCGCGGGCGGAGCGCACGTGCGCGGCGGTGACGAGTTTTTGGCCATCCTCGCGCGCGGCGTAGCACGCTTCGCGCGCGAGATCGGCAAGATCGGCAAAGCGCGCGGTGACTTTGTTGCGGCGGCCGGCGAGGCGCACGCCGAATTCGAGCATGGCGGCGACGGCCGAGCGATCGAACGCGAGTAGATTTTCTTTTTCGGAAAGTTTCCGCAGCCGGCCGCCGTACTGGTGGATCACAGTGTCGTTCAGGCCCATTTCCTCGTCGAACTCGACGCGCACTTTGAAAATCTTTTTGAAATCCTCGTCGTTCTCATAGAGCAGCTCGTACATTTCCGGATCGCCGATCAGAATGATCTTCACATTGATATCGATCGGCTCGGGCTTGAGCGCCGAGGCGCCGAAGGGAAAGAAAAGATCGAGCGGCTGGCTATCGAGCTTGGCGTGATTGAGCGTGCGCTTGAGCGTGCGCCAAACGCCGGCTTCGCCGAGCGCATCGAGCGCGTAGATGATCAGATAGCCGCCATCGGCGCGGAGAATCGAGCCGGCGCGCAGATCCATGAAATCGGAAGTCCAGCCGCCGCGGGAATCATAGGCGCGCTGGATGGTGCCGAATAGGTTCGCGTAGGTCGGCGTGGTTTCAAAAATCACGGATGAGGCTTCGAGATCGTCGTGCGCGAGTAGCGTATTGACGTTGTAAACGCGGAACGGATCGCGCTCGGGCATCTGCAAGCGGGAGATGCCGTCCACTTGCGGCGAGCCGCCCGGTTCGGTTTCTTCGCCTTCACGTTCCTTGAAAGGATCGAGATTATCGAGAATGTTGTGGCGAACTTCCTCGAGATATTCGGCGATGTGCGCTTCGGGATATTTTTCCTTGAGCTCCTCGATCACGCCGTCAACGAGCACAGAGGCGGCTTCCTGCTCGAGGTAGGAAAGTTCGCTCGCGAGTTCGCGCGAGAGCGTGAGCGTGCGGCGATAAACCACGGTGAAATCCTGGCGAAACACTTCGTACTTGCGCTCGAGGTCTTCGGCGATGGCGGTTTCGAGTTTCCCTTCGTTGACGAGCTTGGGCATGTCCTCGATGGGCACCATTTGGCCTTCGAGAACGGGGAAAATTTCCGGCAGCGCCACGGCGCCGACTTGCATGTGGCCGAGCGCGAATTGATCGCGCGCGATGCGGCGCGTGAAGTCGTCCATCAATTCTTTTTCGCGGATGGTGAAGCGCTCGACGATGCGATTTTTTTGGCGCTGGAAGGGCTCGCCCTCGAAAACCTGCGGAATGCGGCGGCGCAGAAATTCGATGCCGGACTGAATGTCCTTGCGGAAATTGGTGGCCTGGCCCGGCGGAAGGGTGATGAGGCGCGGGCGATCGGGAATTTTGAAATTATTGACGTAGCAGCGATCGAGCGACATTTTTCGCGGCGGATCGAGTTCTTTGATCATGCGCGCGATCATGCCGCCGCGGCTGGTGCCGGCCATGCCGCAGACGAACATGTTGTAGCCGCGCGCGTCGAGTTCGACGCCGAGTTTGAGCGCGCGCAGGGCGCGATCCTGGCCGATCATGCCTTCGATCTGCGGCGCATCGGCGGTGGTCTCAAAGGGAATGCGCGAGGGATCGCAGCGCCAGCGAAGCTGATCGGGCGGAAGCGGAACGGCGGTCGGTGGTGATTTCAGGGCCATGGATTCTCGATTAGGCGGCTACTCTAGCATAGGGCGTTGCATGCGCGCACAAAGGTGAAACGTGGGGTTTCCAGATCGCGTTTCGAGTGCGCCGGCGTGGCACGCGCCGTCGGCGACCAACGGCAGCCAAACAACGTCTTTCGGGAAGCATCGAAAAAATCGATGCGAGGGAGGATGGGGTGCCCCTGCCCCCCGGGTGTTTTTCGGAAGTGTTGAAATGATTCGACTTTAAGTCCTTTGCGCCAGAACTGGTGATTCTAAAAGGCTTAAAATGCAATTTTTCAGAACTGTTGATTCTGGAAGGGTTACGGGCGAAAAACCGGCGGATTGGAGAGACTGCTGGCAGGTTTTGGCCTCCGCGCGGTGAAGAGGCCAATCCGGGGATTGGCGTTCCCGGGGCGGCTTCGGTCGGGAGTGGGTGCTTGCGAGTCATTCCGCAGCATAACACATTTATTGGCTGGATGTCAACAGATACTCTGTGGATATCTATTCGAAGAGAGTTTTCGAATAGTTCGTCACGATCAGCCCGGGGGAAGCAGCCGATGCCGAGAACAAAAGGAGCGCGCTCCGGGCACGCGTCGTTCGCCGGGCGTGGTCGGAATTGAGGGGCGAGAGAGTGTGGTAATCTCCGTCGTCGGTCATAATAGATACATTGGAATTGCGGAGAGCTGGCGAAATGAACTGTCTAAATTGCGGGACCGAGATGATGAACAATCAGGTGAGCACGAAGGACGAGGTGATCTCGTACAATATGTGCGAGAAGTGCGGGAGCTTGTGGCTAGATAAGGGCGAGCTGGACAAGATGGCGTTTCAGGTGGACGGCGACATTGAATATTGTTCGCAGGAGGCGGTGGAGGGGAGCGCGGAGAAGATTCGGAAGTGTCCGCGCTGCGACAATTCGGATTTGTATGCGGTGCGGTTCCTCGAAGCGACCGACATTATTCTGCACCATTGCAAAGGATGCGGGGGATTTTGGCTGGATGGCGGGGAGCTGGATTTAATTGATAAGGAACTGGCGAAGCTGATGCCGGTGAGCGGGAAGGGATTTTCGGATTTCGTGAACAATGTGCATGTTCCGTACTGGTATAAGCGGGTGAAAAGAAACAGCAGCGAGACGGATACGCCGGTGCCGGCGCCGCCAATCGAGGGCGCTTCGATGCAGAGCGCGACGACGGATGTGTGCCCGGCGTGCGGGAAGCTTCTGAATGGATACACGGCGTACACCATGAAATTCGAGGGCTGCGCGGCGTGCAAGGGAATTTGGTTGTTCAAGGATGAATTGCGCGGGCTGAAGAATAAGGTGGAGCACGGGTCGCTGCGCTGGCTGAACGACGAAGTGAATAACGTCGAGAAAACGAGCGCGCTGGCGACCAAGCGCGCGTGCCCGAAGTGCAAGAGCGTCGCGCTGGTTTCCGTGCTTTTCGGGAAATCGTCGATTGTGATCGATTGGTGCCCGCAATGCTTTGGAATGTGGCTCGACCACGGTGAATTTGTCGCGGTGACCGATTATTTGAAGCAAGAGTCGGAGGTCGTGCACTCGAAGGACCTGGAAAAGAAGGCGCTCGAAGAGGTGAAGCTGCTGGTGAAGGGCGGGCCGGAAAGCCGCCTGGAAGAGTTGAAAGATTTGAGAGCCACGATTTCGGCGCTGACCAGCGCCACGGTGTTTGAGCATCCGTGGCTGTTGAGGCTGTGCAAGGAAGCGGCGCTGGCGAGTTACGGGCTGGGATTCGGGGCGTAGGCGCGCGCGTCAACTCGCGGTGACGGCAAGACCAAAAACCCCACACGCAAGACCGGCGTGTGGGGCACACGCCGAACAGCGAACGTCAAAACCCGCACCCTTGAAACCGAACGGTGCGGCACCCGCGGCACAACTGCAAAAACATCAGGACGTGTGCGCGACGGCGGGGCCTTCGCCTGGCGGCGACGAGGCGGAGGAGTGCGACGCGGCGGTGAAGAGGCTTGTGGCTGTGGCGACCACGATGGGGCCGAGCACGAGGCCGAGCGGGCCGAAGACCGCGACGCCGCCAAGGACGCTGATGAACACCACGAGGCCACTTAGTTCCGAGCACTTGCCGACCATGATGGGGCGAACTACGTAGTCGGTGGTGCCGATGACTACGAGCGCGATCGCGAGCAGCACAATGGCGCGCTCCCAGTGGCCGGACGCGAATAGATAAATCGTGGCGGGCAGCCAGACGGGCCAGGCTCCGACGACCGGCAGCATCGAGAGGAAAGCCATCACCGCGCCCCAGAATATGGGCGCTCCCAAACCGAGCACGGCAAACGAAATGCCTCCGACCACGCCGTAGATCGCGGCGATCACGAGGCTGGTGGTGACGCTGGCGTTGATGAGCTCGCGCGCCTGGGAGAGGATGCGTTCGCGCGCCGCGGGCGAGAACGGGAGCAGGCGGCGGAAATTGGCGACGATCCAATCGGCGTCGCGGAAAATGTAGAACAGAGCGAAGAGCGTGACGAAGAGATCGAAGACGAACACGATGGCGTTGCGGAAGATCGAGCCGAGTTTCGAGCCCAGGAAACTTGCGCCATAGACGACGGCTCGCTGAACCATGGCCACGATGTTCACCGCGTGTTGCGCAGGGAATTTTGAATCGAGCCACGCGCCGGCCCGGCCGATCGGTCCGGGCAGGCTTGAAAGATCGGTGACGCCGGAAAAATTCGAGAGATCGGTCAGTGTGGGCCAGCCTGTGCCGAAGCTGGGCGCGATCGCGTGGACCACGCCGGCGGCTTCGTGCACCGAGAGCGTCACGAGCGCGAGCACGGGCACGATCAGAATCAGCGTGACGCCGAGTGTGGAAACCAGAGCGGCTCGGCCGGGAGGCATGCGGCGCTCCAGACGCTTTTGAAATGGATAGAAGACCACGACCATCACGCCGGCCCATCCGAGCGGCGCAAGAAACGGTTCGAAGATGCTGAAGACGAAATAGGCCAAGAGCGCAACGACAACGTAGAAGAGCAGGTTGTCGAGGCGGGTGCGGTTTGTGTGAGCGTCGGGCATTTTGAGCGCCGCAATAGGGCGAGCTATTGTAATCCGGACGCGGGCTTTGCGGGATGGCGCGACGCAAAATTCGCGCGAGCGGTGGTAGGATCAGGCTACGGGCGGCGACGAAGATGACGGAAGCTAAAGCTCCTTGCGTACACGCGCGCACGCAACTCGTGGCGCAGGATTCGGACGCGACTTACGTGGAGTGCCTCGATTGCGGGGCGATCCTCGAAGGCGATGAATTGGCGGAGAAGAAGAAGGACGGATTCAACGAAACATTGTCGGATGCTTGAGAGGGGCGCGGGCGTTAGCGGAATTAGGAAATGCCGAGCTGGGTCAGGATGCGCAGGACTTCTTCTGAGGTCACGTCGTAAAGATCGCGTTCGTCTTCCTGCTGCAAGCGCTCGCGGAGATATTCGGCGGCGGCGTAGCTGGCTTCGCGGTCGGTGAGATCGCGCTGGGCGCGTTCGCGGAAAGCGACGAACGCGGGGTGCGCGAGACCGACGATCACACCGCGTCCATCCACGATAAATTTTGTGTCGATCGTGTCGCTGTGGCGCGTGGCCACGGCGTTCCACAGGTGCGAGAAGCGCACGTGGTAGGCCTGATCGGTGAGGCGCGAAGGGACGTCAAACGCGCCGATAAATTCCTTCATCGCGCCGCGATTCAAGATCATCGTCTTGGAAGACGGCTTCGCGGCGGGCGAAGGTTTTGGGGCCGATGTGGACGATGGCGCCAAGATTTGCGTTTGCCTCGCGCGCTATTTTCGCTGGCTTACGGCTACGGGCACTCCCTGCGTGTAGTAGTGCACGGCCGCGCCGGCGCCGGCTCCCTGCGAAACGCGGTATCCCTGATCGAGCAACGTTTTTTCGAGCGCGGACAAGAATTGCAGCACGTGTCCCTTTTGGCTCGAGAAGCCCATCAGGCCGACGCGCCAGAGTTTGCCCTTCAGCGATTTGATGCCGCCGGCGATTTCGATGTTGAACTCATCGAGCAATTGGCGGCGCACGCGGTGATCTTCCACGCCTTCGGGAACATGAATGCCGGTGACGGTGGTCATGCGCTCGGCCGGATCGGGGACGAACATTTCCAGGCCCATCGCTTCGAGACCGGCGATTAGCGCGAGCTGATTTTGGCGATGGCGCTCCCAGTTGGCTTCGAGTCCTTCTTCGAGCACGATGCGCAACGCTTCGCGCAATCCGTAGACCAGCGGAATCGCGGGCGTGTGGTGATAGGTGCGCTCTTTGCCCCAATATTCCATGGTGTGCGTGAGATCGAAATACCAGCTGACGGGTTTCGATTTGCGCGCGCGGATCACTTCTTCGACGCGCGTGTTCACGGTGATCGGAGACATGCCAGGCGGCGCGCTGATGGCTTTTTGCGAGCCGGAGAAGCAGATGTCGATGCGCGTGCCGTCGACGTCGACTGGATGGCCGACGAGAGACGCGACGGTGTCAACGAGGAGCAGCGCGCCCAATTCATCGGCGACTTTGCGGAATGGCTCGATCTTGGTGAGCGCGGACGTGGAAGTTTCGCCGTGCACCATGCCGACGAGCTTGATCGGGCGGCCCTTGGCGGCGCGGCGCACGTCTTCGGGATCGACCGTGCGGCCGAGCGGTGCTTCGACGCGAATAATCGTCGCGCCGGTGCGCTCGGCGATGATGGCCATGCGCTCGGAGAACGCGCCGTTCACGCAGATGATGGCTTGGTCGCCCGGCTCGAGTGGGTTGACCACGGCGGCTTCGATGCCGCCTGAGCCCGAGGCCGAAACGGGAAACGTGACGCGATTTTCGGTCTGGAACACTTTGCGCAGAAGGGACTGAATGTCGCCCATCATGGCGGTGAACCAGGGGTCCATGTGGCCGACCAGCGGCGCGGACATGGCGCGATAGACGCGCGGGTCCAGCATGGAAGGGCCCGGGGTCAACAACATACGCGGGGGCGGAAGAAGCTCTCCGATATCATTCCGATCAATGCTCATTTGGCAGAATCCTCGATGCCGTGCAGATTTTTGCCCGATCCCAAAACCATGGGAACGGGAAGCGCCGAGCGGGCACGGTTTCTCCAAGCCGAATGGAGCGCCCGGCGGGAAACTATAGTTTGAAGGATTTGCGAGCTTCGCGCAACCCGCAAGATGGGGAATTATATACATGACTCCCGTAAGGAAACAAGGGACTTTAAGGGCGATTATGGACTTGACAAAGTAACGCGAATCTGGTAGCCTCTGTGTAGTGAGGCTGCCATGAACCTAATAGACGTTACACGAAAGTTCGCCAGCAAGGAATCCTGCTTAGAGTATCTCGCCGCGATGCGCTGGCCGAATGGTATCACGTGCACACACTGTGGCGTTGTGGGCGACGATCAATTCCGCAAGTTCACGACACGCGAGACTGAGCGCACTCGATTCAGCGCGAAGAAACAGAAGACGGTCACCGTCCGCGTGCCGTCGCGCAGCCTGTACGAGTGCAAGGGATGCGGCTATCAATTCAGCGCGACCACGGGCACGGTGTTCCACGATTCACACTTGCCGCTCGAAAAGTGGTTTATGGCGATTGCCCTGATTCTTGAAGCGAAGAAAGGAATCAGCGCCCTACAGGTCTGCCGCAACCTCGGAATCCCTGAGAGTAGCTACCGGACGGTCTGGTATCTCTGCCATCGCATCCGTGAAGCCACACAAGAGACCGGCTTACTATCCGGCATCGTTGAGACGGACGAGACCTATCTGACGCCTAAGAAGCCCCGCAAGGGCGCTCCCAAGGTCAAGAAAGACAAGCGAGACGTGGTGCTCGGAATGATCGAACGCGGCGGTCGGCTGCGAATGGTTCCGATGCGAGACGCGAAGATGTCGATAATCGAGCCGATCATTGCGAAGCACATCGCTCCCGATGCCACGCTGCAAACCGACGAACATCCCACATACGCGATAATCGGCAAGCGCCGCTTTCCCGGCAGGCACCGCGCGATCAATCACATGCGCAGTTACGCGGACGGCGACAATACGACGAACTCAATTGAGAATGCGTTTTCGTTGCTCAAGCGCGGCGTGTACGGCACGTTCCACAAGGTTTCGATAAAGCATCTTGGCCGGTACTGCAACGAGTTTTCGTATCGGTTCAACCGACGCGGGAATCAGTCGGAGATGTTCGGCGAGACCGTGAAGGGATTGCTAAAGGGCCAGCCGTTGCCGCTCAAGAAGCTGACTGCTTCCGAAACATCGGAGTCTTAGGGCCGCGCTTGCCGGAAGTTTTTATATCGCTTTGCGGCTTCGGCTTTGAGCCGAGCAGCGCCGCGAGCACCGCGTCAAACTTCTTCTTTTCGACCAGCACGCTTTTCTTTGTTTTCATGAGTTTTCCACATCCTGAATGGATTTCCACAGCCATGTCGGAAAAATCCGGTAGTGACTCATTTTGAATTGGGCCTTTGGGACAGGTGGCAGGGAGTCTTGTGGACGCCGGAGACCGGACGTGTGACATAAAACACGGGTTCGACGGCGGAAATCTGCTTAACCAAGAAGGGGGCCAACTGGAACTGCTTATAGCCCTCCTTCAGGGCATCGTCATACGAAGAAAAGAAGTCCACAATAGTTTCCCCGTGAATAAGCACGAACTTGCCCTCGTGCGCTTTCAGCTCGGGGAGGTTCTTCCGGTAGGTTTCCAGCTCTTTTTCTAAGGCCATCTTGGCACCAGTTGTTGTCACTTTTATACCTCAGATGCCAGAAGAGATGCGGGGATAGTACAAAACGGTTTCTCTGGGCGCAACACCAATTTGCCCTACGCGGCCTTCTCTTTCGACATCTCCATTATACGCACCAGCTCCTCAATTGTCCAAACGTGGTCCGAGACTCCCGCTTCCATCGCAGGGGTTACACGTAGTGTTTGATGCACGCGGCAGAAGTTATAGTGCATAAAGTGGAGTGCCACGGCCCAACGGTGATTGTCTAGCTTCTTAGAGAACGCATTTGTGAGCCGGGTAAAACGGCGCATCTTCATCCGCATAGTTAGGTTCTGGCGTTCCACGAAGCTGGTAGAAATGTGCTTTGGATTCGGCTGACCTACAATTTTGGTTTGTCTGCACCCGATATAGTCTGCGGGACTATATCGGACTTCTCCTTGTGCCCGATCTGAGCCGTACATCTTGACGAGCATCGCGTAGTCAATCTCAGTACCGAATGCGAATTCAACCGCCTGCAAATAGGCTTTGTGACCATCGCTGGTCAACTGCACGCGATTGGCAAGGCGCGAAGCCAAGTCGTACATGAAATGCTGCGCGTGCCAAGCGTTGCGGTCACCGATTCGCCAGCAGGGAACCAACTTTGTATCCGCGCAAATAGAAACCCAGGTCCACACGTCGCCGAACCCATGCTTGCCGCGCAGATCGTTCGGCACGTTCTTTTCTTTGGCATAGCAGAAGGACCAGATTTCATCGCACTGGACGCGCTTGCAGGGAAGATTAACCAACACGCGGCGCTGGTATTCTTCGCAAGCTTGGCCAATCGCTGGCATGAGCTTTAGGACAGTATTAAAAGCCACATCGCACATACGGGCCGTGGCTCGTAGTGAGTTCCCTTCTACGAGTGCCGAGATGATCTGCGCTTGCTTCTCTTTGTTTAAGCGATTCATAATGTCTGATTATGCTTGAGCGGCTCAAGGTGTGTCAAGAGAAAAACGCAGAATCTTACGAACACTTGGCGCTCACTAAGTGCTGTACTGTCAATACGATGTGGATACACCTGCGTAATATCCGCAGGGTGCTCTGCAAGTTCGGCGTGCTAGACTAAGTCTTCTCTGCTAGAATCGGCGTGTCTGATACGGACATGGAGGTTCATGGTCATGGATGATAAACTAAGTGGCGCTGTCGAAGTGCTGGTCGCGCAATTGAACGATCAAATGAAACAAGTGGCTGACACAAAAAGCACGATCAACGCGCTATTACGAAGTATGGGGAAAGAGGCGATGTTTCAGGATGTAAACGTGGAACAAGCGTCCGCGATTCGTCCAGACCAGTTCTACGGAAAGGGTCTCGCAACTGCTGTTCAGGACTATCTCAAACGGCGAAAGCAAGCGTGCGGAGCGGATGAAATTCTCCGGGGACTAGAACAAGGTGGTTTTGATTTCCGCTCAGTATCATGGAAGGAAGCTGATCGTCGTCGGAGTCTATCAATCTCATTGGCAAAGAACAGCGTCACATTTCATCGGCTTCCCAACGGGACATTCGGTCTGCTGAGTTGGTACCCTGAGAATATTGGGAAGCAAGAGCCGCCAGCAAACAAAAAGCGCGGGCGGAAAGCGAAGAAGGCCAAGCCATCGGCTGAGGACGCTACAAAGCCTGAACAGGGGAAACCATGACCAGAAGGGATATGTGCCTAGATTGCCGGACGCCGTGCCTACCGAGCAGCCTAGGCCAAATTAAAGACAAGACCCGCTTCCAGTAACCTTTGCGGGGGAGCTGGAAGCGGGCCGTGGTAGGACGCAAAGATCGCGGCCATGAACCGTCGCGATTATACCTTTTTTGTTGACCAACGTGCCTTAGCTGCTTTACGGGCGATGGCCTTTCGCTTACTGGCGGAGAGACGCGCCGCTCGCGCCTTTCCGCCTTTAAGACCACCTTTGCGCCCGATCTGGGCGAGATACTCTTTGACGGATGCTGTCTGTCTTGGTTCTTCTGTGGATAGCCGTACGATCTCAGCGGCCAGTTGATTTGGGTCTTTCGGGAGCGGCTTGCTTGAGCGCCTCATGCATCACATGATGCACAATTCTTCGGGGCGTTTCAAGCCCCCTAAAAGCTCAAAATGAGTCACTACCAAAAATCCGCTTGCAATTTCATTCGTATTCTCTTCGCCTACCCCTGACTGAAACGCAAGCAAGGCTTGACAGATTTATCCCGAACAGCGTAGATTGCACCCTAGTAACAGCGACGGCCCACCACCCCAAGGGGTAGTGAGCCGGTTGCTGCTGCCACGCTAGCACGTGGCGGAAGTTCTGGGCGCATGCTACCGAGAATTCCGTTCCTCGTCAACGTGGTTTCCGAATTTATTTTTTGTCGCACGGGGGGCGCCAGGTAGGGGACGTCGGTTTCCCACCCATTTCCCCTGGGTTCAAATCCCAGCGCCTCCACCCATGCGACTTTCAACGGCGGGATAGCTTTAACGGTAAAGCCCCGGATTTATAATCCGAGGGTCTCCATGCGTACACATGGAGATGTCAGTTCGACCCTGACTCCCGCCGTCAAACTTTTAAGGACACTAGGAGAACGCACCTGATTTCGGATTGGAAACAAAGGTCTGCATCGAGTCTCCCCAACCCCGCGTCGCCGGGATTGCCTGACTTGGCTGGTACCAGCCGAGCACCCGGTACCGGCTCTGACTGTATATGGTATCACTATAATTTCGTCAAGGGAAAACGATATGTCTCGTATCACACCGAGGTCAACATGATGAAACGCGTTTTTTTCTCGGCCTTAATCGCAGTTTGCATTGGTCAGGCTCCGCTTCTCGCGCAGGTGCGGCCTCCGGGTCGGCACCATCGAGACGACTTAGAACAGCGATACAACGATCTCAAATGTGCGCTCGTGATCGTTCAAAATGGGGGCGAATTCGGGACAGGAGTTTTCATTGGCTCGGACGGAGATATTGCGACTGCCTCTCACGTCCTGGGCGACCGTACGTTCACATCTCAGGCCGACGGGACGATAACGACAAACCTTGCGTTGCCCGCGTCACTCACCGTCATCGACAGCCAAGGAAAATCGACTACGGTGCCGGGAACATTGACCTGACCGGGGTTTTTTGTACCAGCGGGAGTGAGAGAGAATTCACTCTGGAGGGAAGCTGGTATGCCGATGAGGAGATACAAGCCGGAGCAGATCGTCACGCTGCTGCGGCAAGTTGAAGTTGAAATCGCCAACGGAAAGAGCACCCCACAAGCCTGCAAGGAAGCCGAGATCACCGCGCAGACCTACTACCGCTGGCGGAAGGAATACGGCGGCCTGAAGTTGGATCAAGCGAAACGCCTCAAAGAGTTGGAGCGGGAAAACGCCAAGCTGAAACGGTTGGTGGCGGAGCTTTCGTTGGAGAAGCAAATTCTGAAGGATGTGGCAGAGGGAAACTTCTAAGCCCTGAGCGGCGACGTAGCGCGGTGGAGCATGCACGCGAGAGCTACCAAGTATCAGAGCGGCATGCCTGCCGGTTGCTGGGGCAGTGGAGAGGGACACAACGCTACGAGGTGATCCACCGAACGGATGAAGACGCGCTGACGCGAGACATCGTGGCGCTGGCCAGCGAGTACGGGCGCTTCGGCTATCGGAGGATCACGGCGCTGTTGCAAGCACGGGGCTGGTATGTGGGCAAGGATCGGGTGCAGCGGATCTGGCGGCGCGAAGGGCTGAAAGTGCCGCAGGGACAAAGGCCGCGAGGAAGGCTGTGGTTGAACGACGGATCGTGTGTTCGTCTCCGGCCGGAACGAGCCAACCATGTGTGGAGCTACGATTTCGTGAGCGCGATGACCCACGACGGCCGAACACTGCGAATGCTGACGCTGATCGACGAATACACGCGGGAGTGCCTGGCGATCCGCGTGGCGAGAAGGCTGGGGAGATACGAAGTGATCGAAGCGCTGGCGGACGTGATGCTTTACCGGGGAATTCCGGAACATATTCGCTCGGACAACGGCCCGGAGTTCGTGGCCAAGGAGCTGAGGAGTTGGCTGGCGAAGGTGGGAACGGGGACGCTGTACATCGAACCGGGAAGCCCTTGGGAGAATGGCTACTGCGAAAGCTTCAACGGGAAATTGCGCGATGAATGTTTGAACGGAGAGATTTTTTACTCGCTGAAGGAAGCGCAGATCGTGATCGAGAAATGGCGGATGGTGTACAACACGCTGCGTCCGCACTCAGCGCTGGGCTACAGGCCACCGGCGCCGGTGGCCTGTAGCCCCTTGGTGCCGCCAATTCTCGGTTCGCCGTCGACGGCTGTGATGTAGACTCTCTCATTCACCGTGGTACAAAAACTCGGGCTGGTCATAAGGACAAGCCTAAATCAAGGGAGTCAACTATATAATTCCCGCAAGATGCGCGCGCGTGACGTGATTCAAAACCAATTTGGTCGCACGCTGGCGCGACGTGGCTGACGGTCGCCAACCGCGGGCGCGTCCGGTACAATAAATGGCGTGAACCCATCGATAGAAAACGCATAGGAGCTGCCATGACCGCGACACCGCAAAGCGCCACCCCCACATCGAAAATTTCCGCGCTGGCTGAGAAGGCCCGCATCCTGCGGATCCACTCGCTGCGCATGACCACCGCGGCGGGATCGGGGCATCCGACGTCGTGTCTTTCGATCGCGGAAATTATGGCGGCGATTTATTTCGACGCGATGAAATTCGATCCGAAAAATCCGTACGCGCTGGCGGGCGATCGCTTCGTGATGTCCAAGGGCCACGCCGCGCCGATCTTGTACGCCGCGCTGGCGGAAGCGGGCGTGATTCCGGTTTCGCGTTTGATGACGCTGCGCACGCTTGACAGCGAACTCGAAGGCCATCCGACGCCGTGGATTCCCGGCGTGGATGCGGCGACGGGCTCGCTGGGACAGGGATTGTCGGTGGGCGCGGGACTTGCGATCGGCGCGAAACGCCAGGGCTCCGATGCGCACGTTTACGTGGTGATGGGCGACGGCGAAATGGCCGAAGGCAACGTGTGGGAAGCGGCGGAATTCGCGGCGCACTACGACATCGACAATTTAATTGCGATTGGCGACGTGAACGGGCTCGGCCAAAGCCAGCGCACGATGTATGACCACGACGCCGAAGTTTATCAGCGGAAATTCGAGTCCGAGGGCTGGACCGCGGGAGTGATCGATGGCCACGATTTGAATGCCGTCCTCGCGGCGCTCGCGCGCGGAAGAGCAAGCGAAGGCCGGCCGCACGCGATTCTGGCGCGCACGGAAAAGGGCCACGGCGTCAGCTTCCTCGCCGATAAGGACGGCTGGCACGGAAAGCCGCTTTCCGCCGATCAGCTGGTGAAGGCGCTGGCGGAACTCGAGCCCGTGCCGGCGATTATTCCTGACAACGGCATCTCCTGCGCGCGCAAATCGCTGCCCGTTCCGCCGGATTTTCCCGCGCCGACCGCGCTCACTTATAAATTGGGGGAATCGATCGCCACGCGTGAGGCTTACGGCACGGCGCTCGCACGGCTGGGCGAAGTGAACGAGCAGATCATCGCCATCGACGGTGACGTGAAAAATTCCACGTTCGCCGAAACGTTTCAGAAGAGCTTCTCCGACCGGCTGATTCAAGGATTTATCGCCGAGCAAAATATGGTGAGCGTGGCCGTGGGTCTTCAGGCGCAGAATCTGGTGCCGTTCGTCGCGACGTTCGCCTGCTTCCTCTCGCGCGCGTTCGATCAGGTGCGCATGGCGGGAATCAGCCACAGCAATATCAATTTGTGCGGCTCGCACGCGGGGATTTCGATCGGCGAAGACGGGCCCTCGCAGATGGCGCTTGAAGACATCGCGGCATTCCGCGCGATTCCGGGCGCCGCGATTTTGTATCCGTCCGACGCGGTCGCCACGGAGAAGCTGGTCGAGGGCGCGGCGCGCCGGCCGGGAATCGCTTACATTCGGACATCGCGGCCGAAGACGGCCGTGATCTACGGGAACGACGAGAAGTTTCCGATTCCCGGGCTCAAGGTCGTGCGGCAGAGCGCGCAAGATCGCGTCACAGTGATCGGCGCGGGCGTCACGCTGTATGAAGCGCTGAAGGCGGCCGATCAATTGAAGGGCAAGGGCGTTGCCATCCGCGTGATCGATCTCTATTGCATCAAGCCGCTCGATACGGCGGCGCTGGTCGAAAATGTGCGCGCCACGGGCGGGCGAGTGGTCACCGTGGAGGATCACTATCCCGAGGGCGGCCTGGGCGAAGCGGTGCTTGCGGCGCTGGCGGAAGCGGGCGTCGCGGTGCAGGCCGCGCATCTAGCGGTCGATCGCGTGCCGCATTCAGGCAAAGAGGCCGAGCTGCTCGAAAAATTCGGCATTTCGGCGAGCCACGTGGTCGAAGCCGTCGAGCGTTTGACGAAGTAGCCCGGCATAGGCATTTAGAAGCCCACAGAGGAGCCATCGCGGCGCGGCAAAACGAATCGAAGCGCGTCGCGAAAATCAGCGCATGTCGGAAAAACTTGTGTTCGTCGGCGTGATTCCCGACGTCGCCGTGATCGGCCCCGACGAACAGATCGTATGGATTTCAAACGCGGGACATCTGAAGATCGAATTCGATCCGAACCGCTGCCCGTTCCCCTCGAACGTTTATCAAGCGCCCGCCGGCATGCACCTGCAATCCGGCGCGCCTCGCCCCGGCACCAAGCCCGGCTCGTATCGCTATCGCTTGTGGCTCAACGACCAGCCCGTCGGCGCCGGCGAAGTGATTTTGAGAGAGAAGTAGAAGTTCGCGAAGAATCTGCTCCCTCAATTCAGAGGTTGTGCCACTCGGCGGGCTTCGCCGAAGTTTGCCTGATGACGAATTGGTTGTGACCAGGGTGGAGGGGAGGGTAGGATGCGCAAGCCAAGCGTCTAAACCGGAAATTCCGGAGGCACATCTTATGACACTGTATTTCCTGGTTGCCACAATCGTCGTTTTCAGTTTTCACCTGGCAGGACACATCTTCGATGCAATCTCGATTATCCCCAATTGGAAGAGCGGTGAAGTCGAGGATATGGAAAGAAACAAAGCCTTTTTTAGAGAAGGACAAATCCGATTTTTCTTTGGATTGATGATATCTTCCTGTTTCGTTGTTTCTCTTGTAACCATGATCCTGTTACTCGGAGATCGTGGTGCAGCAAGATTATTTGCAATCCTCGCTTTTGCTCTTTCCACCGCAACAAGTATTTGGACCGTTGTATATTTTGTTCCTATGAACAAATATTTTGAAGGAGGTGAGTATCAAGCCGACCGATTAAAACAGGTAGTCAGGAAATGGATAACTGCAAATCGCCTGCGATTCGTTCTGCTCACGCTTTGCCTGCTATTTTCGATACTCGCACTAACGCACTATCTGTCGCCGTTGTGCATAGGCGCCCGTTCACGAATATTGTCCGCCGGGATGCACTCTGTTCGGTTGAAATGAGCGTCACTTCAGAGATTGCGCCGGGCCGCGCTTAGTTTTCTTGAACTTCCACCGACATTTGATCTGCCATCGCGTGGTCGCGCGGGAGGGACTGGCCCGACCACAGGAGTTGCGAAGTCCACGGCGCGGGCGGGGCGCTCCAGAATTCATCCGAGGGCGGCAGGCCGAGGGGCAGCAGAGCGGCGCTGCAAAGGTAGAGGCTGCCGGTTGAAATGTAGGACTCCGCCAGAGTGGGCTGGTGGCCGCAGAAACCGATTTGCAGCCAACCGTGGGCGTCAAACGTGCCGGGGGCTTCGATCATTTTGCGAATCACGGCGGTGATCGCGCAGCGCGCTTGCGCGGGCTTTACCGGCGCGGGCAATTCGCGCATCCAGGCGATCTGCGCGAGCGCATGAAAGGCGCCGAAGCGATAGGTGGTGGAGCGGCCGAGCGAGGGAAACGAGCCGTCGGGCGCGATCAACCGCTCCAGAATTTGCGCGTAGCGTTTGGCGCGCGCGAGCTCGACGGCATATACGGATTCGTACTGGCTATCCTTTTGCTTTAGCACCGCGAGTACATCGACGAGCATCGGATGGATCACGAAACTATCGTAATAGTCCCAGTGAAAGAACGCGCCGTCGCCATACGCGCCATCGCCTTTGTACCAGCCGAGCATGCGATCGACGCAATCTTCAAGGCGACCCTTCAGCGTTTTTTCGCCGAACGTTCCCAGCGCGGCCTCAATCATCGCCGCGAAGAGCACCCAATTATTGGCGGTCGGCGTGGCGATTGCGCGGGAAGAAAGGAGTGCTTCGATAATTTGCCGCTGCACGCGCGCATCGAGCGCCTGCCAAAGCACCGCCGGCGCGCGAAGAATTCCCTGGGCCATGAAGGCCGTGTCCACAAGCGGCTGGCGGCCCTGGTTGAAATTCAGGAAGTCGGGCGAGCGAGGATCCGTTGCGGCATCCAGGCATTCCTGCGCCGTGGCCACGAAATGTTTTTGGCGCGTGACCTCAGCCGCGTCGAGCGTTTGCGCCGCGAGCCACGGCGCGATGCCGGTGAGCGTCCGTCCGAAGGCTTCGAGGTGCGAATACGCCGCGCGAGGCGCGGGATTCGCGATTTCAACGGGCATGTTTTTTCTTAATTCGCGTCGCGCGAGATTATCCAAAACCGGCGACGCGATTTTTTCGAGCACGTCGATCCAGTAGGCGCGGTCGTCCGCGACGGAAGCGGTGGTCGCCGGCATTTGCGCCGCGGCGATGGCAGCGGTCACATTCGTTGCGCCAGCCACGCCAAGCGCAGTCACAGATTTAAGGAAGTGTCGCCGGCTTTGCACGAGGATGATCCTACTATCGTCGCGCCGAGCGATGTGCGGATTGTTTGGCCGCGCTCAGTCGCCGGCGGCGATGGCGCGGACTTGGTTCAGCGATTCGGCGAGAGTGCGGCGCACAGGCGCGAGCGCGAATGCGGGCACGGGGCGATCGGGCAGGACCGCGAAGCTAGGCGAGCGGTCGGGGAACTGGGCGCGGCGGTCGGGCTCAAGGCCTTCTTCGCGCAGAAGCTCAGCCGAAAGATTCGGGTCGTCGGTGCGGTCGACTCCCCAGAACCACAGGCGTTCTTCGGATTTTTGCAGGAATTGCAGAACGCTTTCGAGCTTCTTGATGCCGCGATCGAACGTGGAAACCAGGAAATAGACGGAGAGATTCCACTCGTTTCGCGCGAATCCGGCGCGAATGCGCACGCAGTATTTCCCGTTCTGGTTCAGCTCGATCGAGCAACAATATTCGTTTCGCCCTTCGGTTCTTGCGCGCATTGCACACCTCGCTCTGGCTCTATTCGCGCCCGGTGATCGGAGTTTCGGAGGCCTGTTTCCGCTCGCTCCCCGCCGGGCGGCGGGGAGTCCAGATCGGCCTCGTACGGCATTCGATGACGGTCCCATAACCTTCGGTGACGCTTTGAAGTTACGACTCGCGAAGACGATTGCTCAAACAGCACGATCAGGAATCAGGACAAGGTCGGGAGGGCGATGTCCCTTGTTCGTGCCCCTTCTGGCTGAGGGGCAGCAACTGCGGACACAAATATGCTAGCCGAAGTCGAGGACAAAAACAACGGGGCAGAGAAATATTACTAACGCTTCTATTTTGAGCGAGTTACGAGCTAGCCCGGTGTGGTGAGGCGCTTCATCGCGTCGGGCATATATTTGATTTTGCCCTCTTGCTCAAGGCGCTGTTCGAGGGCGTCGCGGAAGGCATCGTAGGCGGCTTCGCGCTTGCTTTGCAGCAAATCCTGGGTGATGGATTGCTCTTGCTGGGTGAATTCGTCCTGGGTTGGGACGTCGTGCTCCACGACGCGGTAGACCACCCAATTCGCGCCAAGGAATATCGGATCGCCGGTCTGATTCACCGGCAAATCGAAGGCCGCGGCGAGCTGCTTGGCGCTGCCGGCGTCCGGAATTTCGCCGTCGCGCGCAAACGCATCGCTGGTCTTGGCTTGCAGGTCGTCGGATTTGGCAATCGCGTCGAGCGTCTGGCCGGCCTTGCTGCGCTGCGCGATGTCCGCCGCAAGCTGCTTGGCCTGATCGACCGCCTTATCGTGGCGATAATCCTGCAGCACGGTGTCGTGCATCTCGGCGAGAGTCGCGGGGTGCGCCGGCTGGATCTGCTTGACGCTCAGGATCACGTAGCCCGTATCGGTGTGGATCGGCGCGCTCACGTCGTCGGCGCGCTCCTGGAGGATCTCCTGCTGCGCTTCGGGTGAGTTGATTCCGGGGAGCGTGTCGTTCGGCCCGAGCGGCTGCGATTCCTGAACCGTCAGGCCGTATTTCTTGGCGATGTCGGTCAATGGCACGCGCCCGCTGCGGCGAATGTCTTCGGCGATTTCGGAGGAGAGTTGGTCGGCGAGCGCCTGAGTCTTCTCGGTCTGCAGCGCCGCGGCGATGTCGGCCTTGACTTCGTCAAACGTTTGCGTGCGCGCCATCTGGCGCTCGATCACGTGGATGATATGAAATCCGTATTGCGTGCGCACCAGATCCGAGATTGAGCCGACCGGAAGCGAAAAAGCGGCTTGCTCGAATTCCGGGACGGTCTGGCCGCGCACGATCCAGCCAAGATCGCCGCCCTGGTCCTTCGTGGTGTCGTCGGAATACTGCTTGGCGAGCGCCGCGAAGTCGCCGCCGTGCTTGGCTTTCTGGTCCACCATCTCGGCGGTCTTCTGGATTTCCGCAATTTCGGCGTCGGTCTTGCCGACGGTCTTGAACAAAATGTGCGCCACATGCACGCGGTCGTCGATGTGGTATTTATCGAGATTGGCCTGATAGTAGGCGCGCTCTTCGTCGTCGCTCACGGTCACGCGCGAAGCCAGGCTCGCGGGATCCAGCGTGACGTATTGCACCACGCGCTTTTCCGGCACAACGTACTTCGCTTTATTTTTCTCGAAGTAGGCGGCCAGATCCGCGTCGCTCGGATCGATTTTGGATTGCAGGTCGTCCGGCTTGATCACGATGTATTCGATTTTTATTTTCTCGTTCTTCCAGCGAAATTCCTGCTGCACTTCTTGCGGCGTCACGCTGATGCCGTCCGTCACCAGTTGCTCGAATTTCTGCTCGACCAGACTTTGGCGCACCAACTCCTCGAATTCCGGCACGCCCATCTGGAATCGTTCCTGCACGGCGGCGGCGTATTGGTCCATGCCCACGAAGGTATCGCCCTGAAATGCCGTGGGCACGAGTTGCAGAATGCGATCGCGGCGATCCTCGTCGGTCACGCTTAGGCCCAGACGCTGCGCTTCCAGATCGAGCGCGTGCTGCAGCACAAGCTGCTTCAGAACTTGCTGCGCGTAAAGCGGAGCCATCGCGGCGGGCAATTGGCCCCCGCGCTCGATGCGCTCAAGCTGCTGCTGCACGTCGGTGAGCGTGATCGAACTATCGCCCACAGTGGCCACCACGTCGGCGCTGGGAGTGTCCGTGGTGCCCTGGCCCGGCACAAGATATAGCAGCATGCCAATGCCGAGGGCGCCGACCACGATTCCCAGAACGATGCGCACGCCGACTTTCCGATTGTCAAACCACTTTTTTGCCAAGGGACGACTGCTCCTCAGGAAGGCTGGCGCACGCCACAGCTTAGCTTAGCTCGAAACTTCGGCCCACTTCCAACCTGCCATTATAGAGGAGTCGCGCTCGGCGGCTCAATGAGTATTCGGCCGGGATGATTTTCGGCCGGTGCGGCGCGCCGCCGGAGGTGGCGCGCACTCGATAGTGCCTGCCAGGAAAGCGCCCTCCGCGTGCTGTCTTGCGGGGTCTCGGTGCCTATGCTACTTTCAAAACTGGCTCTAAATCAGTGTTTTTTCAATGCAAATTCAACCACAAACGCCCGGGTCGCGCACGAAAATCTCACGCGTCGAGGTGTACTGGACGGCGGTCACCTACAAGACCATCGCCGTATACCTGCTGCTGATTTTCGCCGTGGTCATGGCCACGCTCTATCTGGTTTATCCAGAGTGGTACAGCGTCGCAGTGACGCGCGTCGAACGCGCCATGGGCGCCAGCGCGAAAAGCGCAGCCGCGCTTTCGCAAAACCAGGCGCGCTTCGTGAATCTTGATGGCCGCGTGCAAGTGAAGAAGGCCAATTCCGTGCAGTGGGCCGACGCCGATTATCGCGCCACGCTCGACAAGGGCGATTTGATCCAAACCGCCGCGGACGGCGCGGCGCGCATCACCTTCATGGACGGCACGACGTTCACCGTGAAATCGAACACCCTCGTGACCGTTGAAGAGAATTCCGTCGACAGCGACAGTTCCACGCGCGTTGGCATGCACATCAGTTCCGGCGCCGTGGATTTGACCACCGGCACGTGGCAATCGCCGCGATCGAAGGCTGAAGTTTCTTTCTCGAACGCCGTGGCTTCGGTACGTGAAGACAGCCGCGCCGCCGTGCGCAGCGATCCATCCACGCACGAAAACGAAATCACGGTCTCCAGCGGCGCCGCCGAACTTTCGCGCGGCGACGAACACGTCGAAATCGGCAAGTACGAACGCGCTACGCTGCCGGCCGAAGGCGGTCCGATCCTGACGACGAATGTGCTGGCGCCTCCCGATCTGACGGAACCCGTGAACCTGCAACCGCTGATCGACGCCGATCCGAAACACCTTTCGATTCATTTCGCGTGGACCGCGGTGCCGGATGCGGTCAGCTACGATCTGAAGATCGGTATGACCTCGATGTTTTCACGCATCGCCGTGGACAAGATCGTGACGGGGACTTCCGCCGACGTCACCGGTCTCGACGCGGGCGATTACTATTGGAGCGTCACGGCGACCGACTCGCACAAACATGAGAGCGAGCCGAGCGAAGCCTATAAATTCACGCTTGTGGCCGAGGGCAAGGGCCAGGACATGCTGCTCGAAGTGGACGGCACGGAATTGCACGGCAATGTCGTCGAGATCATCGGACGCACCGATCCCGGCGCGGCGCTGATCATCGACGGTGAATCCGTGGCGGATATCGATCCCGAGGGACGCTTCCGCTTCTTTACGCCGCCGATGGCCCGCGGCAGCCAGGTGATCACCATCACGGGACAAAACCGCCGCGGGGGAACGGGCACGACGAGAGTTCCGATTGTAATTCCTTAGCGCGGAGTCCGCTGCGGCAAGCGCCGCGCCACAAAAAAGGCTAAGATCGACGATTTGCAGACCGGCCAAGGGCCCCTAGGGGACTTCCGGGAAATTTCAGAGGATATGATGAGCAAGAACGGTTGGAACTTCCGGTCTGTCTTCAGTCTGTTTTCGTCCGACCTGGCCATCGACTTGGGCACCGCGAACACGCTCGTCTTCGCGAAAGGCAAAGGCATTGTGGTGAACGAGCCTTCGATCGTGGCCATCAATAAGAACAGCGCCGAAGTCGTGGCCGTCGGCAAAGAAGCCAAGGATATGTTGGGTCGCACGCCGGGCAACGTGGTGGCTATCAAGCCGATGAAAGACGGCGTCATTGCCGATTTCAAAGTCACCGAGAAAATGCTCACCTATTTCATTCAGAAGGCGCACAACCGGCGCATGCTCGTGCATCCGCGCATCGTCATCGGCGTGCCGAGCGAAATCACGCCCGTGGAAAAGCGGGCGGTGCAGGATTCGGCGTATCGCGCGCGGGCCAGCGAAGTGTATCTCGTCGAACAAGCCATGGCCGCGGCCATTGGCGCGGGCCTGCCCATCGAAGAGCCGTCGGGCAACATGGTCGTCGATATCGGCGGCGGCACAACCGACATCGCCGTGATCTCCATGAGCGGCATCGTCTATTCGCGCTCGGTGCGCGTGGCCGGAAACGAAATGGACGAAGCCGTGATGCACTACCTCAAGCGCAAATACAATTTGCTGGTTGGCGAGCGCACCGCCGAACAAATAAAAATGGAAATCGGTTCGGCCTATCCGCTCGAAAAGCCGCTGACCATGGAAGTGAAGGGCCGCAACCTGATCGAAGGCGTGCCGCGCACCATCACCATTGACGACAGCGAAATTCGCGAATCGCTCTCCGAATGCGTGGCTACGATTTTGAACGCGATTCGCGTGGCGCTCGAGCGCACTCCGCCGGAACTTTCCGCGGACATCAGCGATCGCGGCATTGTGCTCACCGGTGGCGGCGCGCTCCTGAAAAATCTCGACAAGCGCATCCGCGAAGAAACCGGCCTGCCGGTTTCCATCGCCGATGATCCGCTGGCGTCGGTGGTGCTTGGCACGGGGAAAATGCTGAGCGATTTCCGGCTGCTGCGTCTGGTATCGATTGACTAGCTCCGGCGCGATGCGCATGGTCCAGTCCGCGCCGAACGTGCTGTTTAGAACGAATCCCGTAACGAATGTCGTAAGCGGCGCAGAGAAGCGCGATACGATGTCCGCACTTCCATGATTCCCGCTCCATCGCGCCACAAATCGCTCAAATTGCTGGGAGTCGTACTCGCGCTTCAGGTGCTGCTGCTGGCCGTGCAAATCCGCAGCGAGCGCCGCGTGCGCTTGATCCGCGTGTGGGCCGTCGAACTATTTTCGCCGATTCAGCGCGCCGGCGCGTGGAGCATTGATCTCATCAAGGGCGGCTGGGGCGGATACATCGCGCTGCATCATACGCGCCAGGAAAATCTCGAGTTGCAGAGCGAGCTCGATCAAATGCGCATGCGCAACCAGGAGCTCGAAGGCCGCGCCGACGAAGCGGATCGCTTGGGGCGCCTATTGGGATTTCGCCAGGCGCATGGCGAAGTGCCCATGCTCGCGGCGCAAGTGATCGGCGCGAGCCCCGATCCCGGCAGCCACATTCTCTATCTCAATCGAGGCTCGCGTGACGGCGTGAAGCGCGATATGGGCGTGATCACTCCAGACGGCGTGGTCGGCAAGATCTTGGCCGTTTATCCCGGCACCTCACAGGTGCTCGTTCTGAACGACAAAGATAGCGGCGTCGGCGCGCTGCTCGCCACGACGCGCACGCAAGGTCCGGTGAAAGGCATGGGCGAGCCGCTGCTTGATATGGAGTACGTGAGCGGCGATGAGAAGGTCACCGTCGGCGAAGCGGTGCTCACATCCGGGCAGGACCGCATCTTCCCCAAGGATTTGCCGGTCGGCAACGTCGTCGAAGTGCAGCCTGACCCGCACTCGCCATTCATGGTGATTCGTGTGCGCCCCGCCGCGCAATTGGATCAGCTCGAAGAGGTGCTGATTCTGCTCACGCGCCAGGATTTCAGTTTGCCGCAAGCCGATCAAGCGCCGGCCGCTGCGGCGCCGCCTGCGCCCGCGCCGGCCGCCGCATCCGGCTCGGGCGACGCGCCCGCGGCCACCACTCCTCCATAGCGCACAGGAGCGCACTCGAATGGAAGACGTCGAAATTCGCGTAAGTGCAGACCAGCACATCGAGGTGCACCGGTACGCCCCGGGCGCGATTGCGCTCACGGTTGCGGCGGCGCTGGTGCTGCAGGCATTTCTTCCCGTCCATTTCGCATGGACCAGGATGCTCGAGTTGCCGCTGCTCGTGACGATTTATTTCGCGCTGAGCCGAAGGAACGCTTCGATTGGTTTGCTGCTGGGGATGACCGTTGGCCTTTTGCAAGACGCTCTCAGCGGCACGCCCATCGGACTTTACGGTATCGCCAAAACGCTGGTCGGTTACGCCGCCTCTTCGATCGGCGCGCGGATCGACGTCGAGCACTGGGCCAGCCGCTTCCTTCTGACCGTAGGCTTCTTTTTCTTTCACCACGCGGTGTTCGCGCTCACACGCCGCTTGCTCCTGGGCCAGCACGAGACGTACCTGACCGTGCCGTTGCTGCTCGCTGCGCTCGTCAACGGAGCAGTCGCGCTGGGATTATTTCCGTTGCTCGACCGGCTGCGAAAGTCTTGAACCAATTTTGGTAATCGGGCGCGCCGGCGGGCGTAGCAAACCCGCGTCACGCGCCGCCGCTGCGGTTGCACCAAGTTGGGACGGATGATACCGTGAGCACGTTGAGGCCGGTCCGCGCAGAGCGCGGTGCTTCAGCGGTGTCGGTGCGTGCGCGGTCGGGCGACGCCCCGGCGCGGAGTGCGCGTGTCGATCTGGTTTGAAAACGATAAAAAGTTGCCCCAGATGCGGTTGGCGGCGGTTTCCTACGGAATCGTCGGGCTGATTGCGTTGCTGCTGTTCGGCTTCTGGAATCTCCAGGTCATCCAAACCACTCACTACGCGGATCTCGCCGAACGCAATCGCATCCGCTCGATTCCCATCATCGCGCCCCGCGGTTCGATTCTTGATCGCTCCGGCCGGGTTCTCGTCGACAACTATCCCTCGTTCAGCGTGCTGCTGTTGCGCGACGATCCGAAGGTCACGGAATCGCTTCTGCCGCAAATCGCCGACGGGCTCGGCATGACGCTCGCCGATTTGCGCGCGCAGATCGACGCGGCGAAGGCGCTCCCCGACTTCCAGCCCATCGTCATCAAGCCCGAAGCCACTCCGGGCGACATCGCGTTCATCGAATCGCATCGCCCCGACATCCCGGTGCTCGAAATGATGATGGTTCACCGCCGGCGTTACGGACAAAACGATTTCCTGGCCAACGCCATTGGCTACGTGGGAGAAGTGAGCACCGATGACATTGCCGCAAGCGGCGGCCGTCTGCGGTCCGGAGACATCACAGGGAAGTCGGGCCTCGAAAAGCAATATAACGACACGCTGATGGGCACCGACGGCTTGCGGCGCTCGATCGTCAATAGCGTCGGCAAAGAAGTCGGCCAGCTCGAACAACAGGATCCCACGCCCGGCAGGCCCATTCGCTTGACGATCGATTACGATCTGCAGTCGGTGGCCGAGCAGGCTATGGCCGGGAAAATGGGCGCGGTTGTGGCCCTCGACCCGCGCACCGGTGAAGTGCTGGCGATGGTCAGCCACCCCGCTTACAACCCCAACGATTTCGCGGTGCGCATACCGCGCGAAGAGTGGGATCAATTGAACAACGATCCCGATAAGCCGCTGATCAATCGCGCCATTCAGGCGCAGCTCGCGCCGGGCTCGGTCTTCAAGATTTACGAAACCACGGCGATGCTCGAATCGAAAGCCATCCCCGCGGACTTCAAAGTCTTCTGCCCCGGCTACGCGACGTTTTACGGCCGCGTGTTTCACGAATTGAATCCTGGAGACTCCGCCCACGGCGAAATGGATTTGCACACAGCGATCGTGAAATCGTGCGATATCTATTTCTATAACGTCGGCCAGCGGCTTGGCATAGACCGGCTTTCGTACTACGGCACAAGCTTCGGCCTCGGCCGCAAAACTGGCGTCGATCTGCCCGGCGAAGATTCCGGTTTGATGCCGTCGGAAGCGTGGAAAGAACGCGTCTTTCACGAGAAATGGTATGCGGGCGAAACGATTTCACTCGCCATCGGCCAGGGCGCAACCGAAGTGACGCCGATGCAGATGGCGTACACGATCGGCGGAATTATTTCCGGCGGCAGATTCAAGCAACCGCATCTCCTCATGAGCGATCAGCCCGTGCCTGAAGTGGATTTCCCGATCTCCGATTCGACCGTGGATTTCATCACGCAAGCGATGTGGAGCGTGGTGAATGAAGGCGGCACGGCTGCGGCGTCGAAATTGCCGGGGATCGAATTTTGCGGCAAGACCGGCACGGCGCAAGTGATCAGCGCCGAGGGGAAGGAGAAAGCCACGAACAAATCGGCATTGAAAAATAATGCCTGGTTCGTGGGCTTCGCTCCGCGGCGCAATGCGGAGATTGTTGTCGCCGTGCTCGTCCAGGCCGGCGGCTACGGCGCCGAAGCCGCCGCGCCGGTCGCGCGCGATGTGGTGAAAGCGTATTACGATAAGAAGGCCGGCACCTATAAAGGCCCGCAGGAATATGCATCGAATCCGCAGAAGCCGGCAGCGGTTCCGACCAGCCCGACCGCGACGGCGCAAGCAGCTCCGGCCACGGCCAATTCCGCCAGCCGGCCCTAAAAGGACGAGATGAGAGAACGATCGGGAATTCGCGATTACGATTGGTGGCTGATGACGCTGGTCTTCACGATCTGCGGGATCGGACTGCTCGAGATCTGGTCGGCCACGCATGCCGGCCATCTGAACGGCATGCAATGGCGGCAAGTTTTCTGGATCGCGCTCGGCGTGGTGATTATGCTCGTGCTTTCGCGCGTGAATTACCACACCATCTTGGATCAGGCGCCGCTGCTCTACGTTATTGGCCTTGTGGCTTTGGTGGCCGTGCTGCTGGTGGGGCATTCACGGTTCGGGGCCAAAAGGTGGCTGCCGGTGCTGGGCGAATTTTTCCAGGTGTCAGAACTTGTCAAGTTGATTATAATCGTGGTGCTGGCGCGGTTCTTCAGTGAAGTGCGCACAGACCGGCTTTTGTTGGGAGACCTCGTCAAGGCCGGAGTTTTGGTCGGGGTGCCGGTGGGCTTGATCCTCCTCCAGCCCGACTTGGGCACGGCGCTGGTGCTGGTGCCGGTAGCGGCCGTAGGCGCATTTCTAGCGGGACTCCAGTGGAAACACGCTTTGTTCGTGGTGGCTCTCGGAGCTATGTTGCTTCCGGTGGGCTGGCACGTCCTGAAGCCGTATCAGAGATCGCGCGTCACGACCTTCATGCGCCCGGAAGACGATCCCCGCGGCTCGGGCTATCAGATACTGCAATCGAAGATTGCGGTCGGTGAAGGCGGCTTTTGGGGAAAGGGACTCGGCAACGGCAGCCAGAATCAATTGGGCTTCGTGCCAGTGCGTTACTCCGATTTTATTTTGGCGGCGCTGGCGGAGGAATTAGGATTTGCCGGCGTCGTGGTCACGCTGGTGCTATACATGGCGCTGCTGTTACGCCTGGTGCAGAACGCCCAGCACGCGAAGGATCGCGCGGGGATGTTTCTGATCATGGGCGTTACGGCGGCGGTAGGGTTTCACGTTCTGGTGAACGCGGCCATGGTGATCGGATTAATGCCGGTCACCGGAATTCCGCTGCCGCTGATGAGCTACGGCGGATCGGCCACGCTGTTCGTATTTTTGGCTTTGGGCCTGGTGATGAACGTGCGACTTCGCCGCTTCGTCAACTGAGGCCAAGTTAGACGGTAATGCAAAGAAACACAGCAGGGAAAAATTGTAGTGTCCCGCCAAGCGCCTGGATGGAATTCGGGTCGCGGCCGGGAATTCGAGTATTGCGAGGTTTGCATCGCGTGATGGCGAAAACTGCCCAGCGTAGCCGGTCCCATCCGGCCGTTCCGCACAGTGCGGAGCGGCGCGCGTGGATGTTGTGCACCGGCGCCCGGCGATGCCCTCCGAGGAGTTTTCATGTCGAAGGATTTGGTGATATCGGCGTCAGCGCACGAAACGCGCGTCGCCATTTTGGAAGAAGGACAGCTTTGTGAAATCTACATCGAACGGGAAAAAGAATTTGCGTTAGTCGGAAGCATTTACAAAGGCCGCGTCACACGCGTGCTGCCCGGCATGCAGTCGGCTTTTGTGGACATCGGACTCGATAGCGACGCATTTCTTTATGTGAGCGATTTCCTCGAGAATCTCGAGGAGTACGATCACGTCGTTTCGACCGTCGAAAACAAAGTTGAAAAAATGCAGCAGCAGGGCGGCGAAGTTTTTTCGCAGCAAGCCGAAGCGCCTGCTGCGCCGGCTGGTGCGCCCGAAGCCGCCGCCGAGCCCGGCAATGAGCCGGCAGCCGAAGCGTCGCCGCGCGAATCCGGCGCGGAGCCGGCGTCGGATTCCGCTTCGGAATTCGCGAACGATCCACCGCAGCCGACCAGCAACGCCGGCAATTCGTTCAGCCAGGCGCCTGGCGCGCGGCCAGGATCTCGCGGCGGTTATCAGGATAGGCAGGGCTCGCGCGGACCGGGTGGTCCCGGCGGCGGTCAAGGCGGCTCCGGCAGACCAGGCGGCCAAGGCGGTTCGGGCCGACCCGGTGGATACGGAGATCGCGGCGGTTCAGGCGATCGCGGCGGACCGGGCGGCCGGCGCGGCCGCTGGGGACGCGGAGGCCGCGACGATCGGCGCCGCGGCGGTGGCGGGCGAGATTTGCCTTCATCGAAATATGCGTCTCCTCGTTCATCCGACCAGGGATCTTCCGAGCGGCGGCCAAACGAATACCGGCCATCGCCGTCGCGGCCGTACGAACCGCCGCCGGCCGATTACGTGCCGGTGATTTTGCCGGGCGAATCGCTGGCAAAATATAAGGATCGCATTCCGGGTCAGCCGCCAGCCGCGGCTCCCGCAGCGACGGAACCGTTGACGGACGCGCGGCTCGATCAAACAACGCCTGCCGCCGGGACGTTTTCCGACGTCGAACCGCCGCAGACGGTTTCCTCCGCGGCTGTCGAACCTCCTTCGGTCGCGCCCGACGAAATCGATTCGGCGAGCCTGCTCGAAGCGCATCGCGAATCGCCGGCGGAATCGCGCGACGCGGTTCAACCGTTGTTTGAGCCGCACGCGGCGCAAGATTCCGATCTCTCCGCGGACGAAGTGACTTCTCTTGCCGAGCAACTCGCCGAAGCCAAGCACGAAGAAGCGCAGGCCCAACGCGAAGAAGCGGCGCAAGACGCGCTCGACGCCTCGCAAGCCGAGCCGTTTTCCGAGAGCGAGAGCCACGAGCCGCCCGAGGGCCACTCGGAATTTGCCGGATTCGACGTGCACGACCGCGAACACGACGAGCACGGCGAAACCGATTCCGGAGCCGAGTCCGGCGCGGAGCACGAGAGCGAAGCCGGCGCCGAACACGACGAAGCCGAACTGAGCGGCGCTTCCGAGCAACACGAACGCGACGAGCAGGAAGCCGAGCAGGCCCACGACGACGCCCACGCCGCGGCCGAAGGCGAAGCGCAATCCGCCGAAAATTTCGGCGAGCGCCAGCCGGACGCGGCCGCGATTCCCGATGCTCCCGGCTCCTCAAACTTTCCTTCATCGAGCGCACGGTTAAGCCAGCCGCCGCGCGCGCGTTTCCAGCGGCCCATGCGCCGCGGCGGGCGCAACAATCGCGACCGCGATCGCGGCGGACGCCCGCCGATGCGATCGCACGGCGGACCGCGCCACGACGCGCCGCGGCGGCCGCAACTGATTTCCGAAATGCTCAAGGCCGGCCAGGAAATCATCGTGCAGATCGCCAAGGAACCGCTCGGGAAAAAAGGCGCGCGCATCACGAGCCACGTCGCGCTGCCGGGGCGCTTCCTTGTCTACATGCCGACGGTGGACCACATCGGCGTTTCGCGGCGCATCGGCTCGGCCGAGGATCGCTCGCGTTTGCGGCGTTTGGTTTCCGAGGCCAAGGGCACGTTTCCCGGGGGCTTTATCGTGCGCACGGCAGCCGGCGGCGCAACCGACGAAGAGATCCGCGCCGACGTGGAATTTCTGGGCCACACCTGGGACACGATTCGCACGAGTTCCGAGCAGCGCCACGCGCCGGCGCTGATGCATCGCGATCTGAATCTGGTGGAGCGCATCCTGCGCGATTATTTGAGCCAGGATTACGCCGCGATCTGGATCGACAACGAAGAGGAGTTCGGCAAAGTGGTGGAATTCGTGAACCGCTTCCAGCCGCGCCTGGTCGGCCGCGTGAAGCTCTACACCAAAGAGACGCCGATCTTCGAGGAATTCGGCATTCAGCAGGAACTCGATAAAGCGCTGCGTCCGAAAGTGTGGCTGAAATCCGGCGGCTACATCGTGATCAACCACACCGAAGCGCTGGTGGCCATCGACGTGAACACCGGCAAATATGTCGGCAAGGGCTCGACGCGCCTGGAAGACACGATCGTGAAGACCAACGTTGAGGCCGTAAAGGAAGTGGTGCGGCAAATCCGCCTGCGCGATCTGGGCGGAATCATCGTGGTGGATTTCATCGACATGGAGGAGCGGCGCAACCGCGACCGCGTGATGGCCGCGCTCGAGCAAGCGCTGCACTCCGACCGCGCGCCGTCGAAGGTGATCCCGTTCAACGAATTTGGCCTCGTGAACATCACGCGCAAGCGCACCAAGCAGGCGCTCGAGCGCGTGCTGTGCCAGCCGTGTCCGTATTGCTCGGGCAGCGGCATGGTGAAATCCGGGCCGACGATTTGCTACGAGATCCAGGCCGAAGCGCGCAAGATGGCCGAGAATCTCGATTCCGGCAGCATGACGCTGCGCGTGAATCCGGAAATCGCCAAGGCGCTCAAGACGCGCGAATCGAGCATGATCGAAGAGCTCGAACGCGTAACGAAAAAGAGCGTGATCATCCAAGCCGATCCCACGCTGCATTGGGAGCAGTACGACATTTACTAAAAACCGCTTCGCAAACAGCACCATCGTGCATTTCGCGGCCTCAGGGGTTAACGCCCCTGAGGCCGTTGTGTTTTGGGGAATCGTCCGGGACGCGAGAGCTCCTTTTCGCCCAGAGGTGAGCTGGCGACGCGGCCCAAACGTAGTGGATGGTCTTGAGGGGGTACACCCCCGGGTATGTTTTGCGTAAGAGCGGCAAACAAACGACTTCCAGGAAAAGAGTGACAAAGAGTGCGGAAGAGATTGAGAACAATAGACTTGCGATCGTTTATTTTCAACGAGATGCGCACTGTTTTGGATGTCGCTGAAAATGAAAGAATTGGAGGGGTGGTTTGTTGCAGAAGAATGCGACTCGATCGAATTGTACCGATGATATTTGGTAGGGCGCGCAAGCCGGGCGGAGGCAAGCTCCGCCCCTACATACGGAAAATTCGTCGCGCGGGCGAGCGGCAAGCGTGTGCGTCTCCAGCTCATGCGCGAGCATAACACTTCTGTAACCTATATGTCAATATAACTCATGGGGAATATTATTCGAATAGCTGTGGAAATTATTTCGAATAGTGGAAAACGCAAGAAGCAACCCGGACATTCGAAATCCCCACCCTTTGCTGCGCAAAGGATGGGCCACCCCGGGCTGCGCGAAGCGCAGCCCGACGGACGAGCTATGTTGCCTCGGGATGGAGATCGCCACCGGTCTGACCGATGGGTGCGGGTCAAAAAAAGGGGAAGCCCCAACTGAAGGGTGCGCCACCCGCCATTCTCTTGAGTTCTTCCAGCGTTTCGGCCTGCGTAAAATGGAATATCCCGGGGCGCGTGCTTCGTATCCGCCCTCCGGTGATTTCTCCACTGCGAAGATAATTTCCCCTTGGTCCGTGCCGAATTCCGACGCTGCATTGCTGAATGTTAGATTGCGAAGTCCGAACCGGCGGCCGTCAGGAGCCCGCGTGGGGAGGCTCGAAGACGAATGCGATGGCGAGTTTCGACGCGACGGGTTTGCCACGCAGTGTGGCTGCTTGGAATTGCCATTTTGCGAGAGCGTCGGTGGAAAGAGCCGTGAAGGGGCCGGGCCCGCTCATCTGACGAAGCACTTTGGTGGCGACAACGTCGCCCGCCGGGCCGACGGTCACTTGAACGATGACCGAGCCGAACGTCGAACTGTTTACCGGATAGTTGGGATAGGCGACGGAAATAATTCCGGCAGGGGCGTAGTCCGGGTCCGCGCTGTCCTCGCGTGCCTCGGGTAGCACGGGCTTGAAATTCCTCGGAGGCGGAATCTGCGACGCGAAGTACATCGGCGGGCGAACCAAGAACACCACCGTCATTTCAGATGGAATCGGGCCGCTCGGGGCTATCGCCGGACGAAATCCCCACTTTCGAACGATCGATTCCGCCGGCGCAACGATAGGCAACCCGCCTCCCGACAGCCCGGGATTCCGCAGATCCGTGATTCCGCTCACCGCGCCTTGGTTATCCAATGAGACGTCCAAAACGACAAAGCCATCGTCGACCACCTCGTAGGGACGGTATGCGTCTGTAACGGACGTCACTTCCGGTGGCTTGAAAGAGATTTGCGCCAGGCCAGTAATCGTCAGCGCCACAAGAACGCAGAGGGTGCTCGCCGCTCTCCGAAGCATTTTCATGATGCTGAAATTGTAGAGCCTGGCGAATGGGCCGTACAACCAACCTGTGCTGTGTGTGCTACGGCTGAGCGCCGGGCTTTTGAAGCCGGGAGGCGAACGGGAGGGTTGCTACGCTGAAATAGATCGTGGTGTCGACATCGGTGAAGTCTCGCTCCGGCTTCTTTGGTTTTCCGGTGTCTAGGTCGAGATATTTTTCGGTGATGTCATGGATGCGGCCTCGGCTGTCGAATTTCCATTCGCGGCGGCAAATTTCGTTGACGGTGAAATTATCGAGGTCGGAAGTTACCTCGCCGATGGTGCCGTCGGCCTCGAAGCAATAATCGGCGACGATCGTTGAACCTGCGGTGGGAAGCGTGATTCTGGCATGGACGACACTGCCGTTGCTGAGCCAGACCAAGGCTTGGTCCTCGAAATTGGCGTACGTGGCGACTTTCTGCAAATTCGCGGGCGATGGAAATTGTTGCCACGCGCCGGGACTTCCACCGTCGGGATCGTCACGGCCGAAGGATTCGTCGGGCGCGGCCGCTTTGTCGCGCGCGAAGATTTCGCCGCAGGATTTTTCGATCGCGGAGGCGGATTCTGAGGACGGCTTCGATTGGGATGGAGCGTCGTTCGGCGGCGAGGGATTGGCGGCTTGCGCGGCATCGCTGGCAGCAAGAACGAGCGCGGGGCCGGGCGCAAACATGCACGGGAAGCACAACAAGGAAACTTCCGCGACAACTAGAAGCACTGCGCGCGTCGTTCTCACTCGAGACTTCTCTCCTGAATTACAAAACGCAGGCCAGCGAGCAGTGCGGCTTAATCGCTGTCGAAGCGCTGCTCTTTCCACGGATCGCCGTACATGTTGTAGCCGTTTTGTTCCCAGAAACCGGGAGCATCGGCGGGCAAGAGCTCGAATCCGCGCACCCATTTCACGCTCTTCCAAAAATAAAGATGCGGCACAACCAAGCGCAGCGGATAGCCGTGGTCGGGCGCGAGAGGTACGCCGTCGTGCTTGAGCGCAAACAGCGTTGTGGGCCGCATCAGATCGGCGAGCGGCAGATTGGCGGTGTAGCCGTGCTCGGCGATGATCATCGCGAAATGCGCGGTGGGTTTGGGTGTCGCGAGTTTCACGACGTCGGTGAAGAGCACGCCCTCCCAGTGATTGTCGAAGCGGCTCCAGCGCGTGACGCAATGAATGTCGGATAACGTTTCGGTGCGCGGCAGCCTGTTAAATTCGTCCCACGAAAGGCGCACGGGCGTCTCTACCAAACCTGTGATTTTGAAATCCCAGGTGGCTGGATCGAATCCGGGCACGCTGCCGTACTGCAGCACGGGCCACTTGAGTGTGGCCGATTGACCGGGCGGCAGGCGGCCCTCTTCGCGCATTTTGTTTTCGAGATGCTTGCGCTCGCTGATTTCGCCGAAAATCATGGCGCTGGTCTCCGTTCCGCACACAAATATTTGGAGGCGCGACTATTCTACTATGCAATTGCTGCGCACGATTGGGGGCGCGATCGGCCGGGCTGGGTCGGCGTGCCGGCTCGTGTCGCCCCCTGCCTACCGGCAGGCAGGCTAAGGGCTGGTTCTGCGTCGTCCGGGCGATCGCGCGGCGTTGCGTGCGTTCTTGATCGGTGTCGCGGGCGAAAATTGTTTTGTAGCGGAGGCCTTTAGGTCTCCATCTTGGTGCTGCGTGAAAAATGCTGGAGGCCTAAAGGCCTCCGCTACACAAACCGAGGTCTTGCCTCGGTGTCGGGCGCGCAGCGCGGGGCGCTGGACGGTGCGTGCAACTGGGCGTGATAAGATTGATTACGGCACTATTAAACTTCGTATCTGACCGAGGTTTCTTTGACCGCGCGAATTCTCAACGGCAACGCCATCCGCGACGAGATTTATGCGGAACTGCAACACGAAATCGCCGCGCTCGCCGCGGAGGGAATCCGGCCGGGGCTGGCCGCAGTGTTGGCCGGCGACAATCCGGCTTCGCACATTTACGTGAAGAGCAAGATCGCGGCGTGCGAAAAGCTCGGGCTGGGGAGCTTCCAGTTCGCGTTGCCGTCGACTGTGCAAACCGCCGAGCTTCTCGCGCTCGTGGAAGATCTCAATCGGCGCGATGACGTGGATGGCATTTTGGTGCAATTGCCGCTGCCGGCGGGCGTGGATTCCAAGCGCGTGCTCGAAGCCGTGGACCCGGCGAAGGACGTGGATGGTTTTCATCCGCTGAATCTCGGCAAGCTCGTAGCGGGGCGGCCGGGGCTTGTGGCCTGCACACCGGCCGGCATCATGGAAATTTTGCGCCGCAGCGGAATTGCGATCGAAGGAGCTAACGCCGTGGTGCTCGGCCGCAGCGACATCGTGGGAAAGCCGATGGCGCTGCTTCTGCTGCACGCGAACGCCACGGTGACTGTGTGCCACTCGAAAACGCGCACACTTCCCGGCATCGTTAGTGGCGCGGACATCGTTGTCGCGGCGATGGGTCGCCCGGCGATGGTGGAGGCAAGCTGGATTCGCCCGGGCGCGACGGTGATCGACGTGGGGATCAATCGGCTCACGGACGCCGTGGAAGTCGCGCGCATCTTCGTGAATCACACCGAGCGGCTGGAGCATTTTCGCGATAAGGGATCGGTGCTCGTCGGCGACGTTCATCCCGACGCCGCGGAAGTTGCCGGCGCGATCACGCCCGTGCCGGGCGGCGTTGGGCCGCTGACGATTGCGATGCTCATGAGCAACACCGTGCGCGCGGCGCGGATGCGGCGAGGCGCCGGCGGCGTGTCGGCGCGAAGCGCGGGGAGGGCCTGATGCTGCGCGTGGGACTCACGGGCGGAATCGCCTGCGGCAAAAGCACTGTGGCCGCGATGATGACCATGGTCGGATGCCACGTGCTCGAAGCCGATAACCTTGCGCACGATCTGATCGAGCCGGGGCAGCCTGCGTACGACGAAGTTGTGCGCGAATTCGGCAGCGGAATTCTCGCCGCCGATAAGCGCGTGGATCGGGCCGCGCTCGCGCGCATCGTGTTCGGTGATGGCGCGCGTCTTCTCGCGCTGAACAGCATCGTTCATCCGCGCGTGCTCGAAGTCACCGACAAAGAATTTGAGCGTCTGGCCGTGGCCGATCCTTCGGGCGTGGCCGTGCTCGCGGCGGCCTTGTTGATCGAGGCCGGCTACGACGCGCATCTCGATCGCCTGGTGGTGGTGTGGTGCCGGCCGGAGCAGCAGATCGTGCGCTTGACCGACCACGCGTCGGGCCGCGGCATGACGCGCGCCGAAGCCGAGCAGCGCATCGCCGCGCAAATGCCGCTCGATCGCAAGAAAGCCATGGCGGACGACTTGATCGACGCTTCGGGAACGCTCGACTCCACGCGGCGGCAGGTGACGGCGCTCGTCGCGCGGCTGAAACGCCTTGCAGCGGAAGGCGCCGCGGCGGGAGAAGAAAGGATATCGCCATGAAGGGCACGCATTCGATTCCGCGCGCGTTGCGCTTTATCGCGTTGGGCGCGATCCTGGGCCTGGGTTGCTACTGGGCGGGCAGCCGCTGGGGCACGCGCCAGCCGGATCGCGTCGAAGCGCTGCCGCAACCACCCGCGCCGCCGAATTTAACGGGCATGAGCGAGGACGAAGCCATCAACGTGAAGGTTTACAGCGAAGCGGCGCCCGCGGTGGCGAACATCGTGACGCGCACGCTTGAGTACGACGTGTTCATGGACCCGGTGCCGGCCGAAGGCGCGGGCTCGGGATTTGTGATGGACCCTCGCGGCTACATTCTGACCAACAATCACGTGATCGAAAACGCGCAGGCCATCGAGGTGACGCTCGGCGACGGTCAGCGCTTTCCCGCCAAGCTCGTCGGAACCGACGTGCGCGACGACGTGGCGCTGATCAAGATCGATCCGGGCGATCACAAGCTGATCGCGTTGCCCATGGGTGATTCGACCACGCTGCAGGTGGGCCAGCACGTGCTGGCCATCGGGAATCCGTTCGGATTTCAAAGCACGCTGACCACGGGCGTCGTCAGCGCGCTGGGGCGAACCGTGCAGACCAGCGACGAATCGTTCATCGATGGCGCGATCCAAACCGATGCCGCGATCAATCACGGAAATTCCGGCGGACCGCTGCTTGATTCGCACGGCGACGTGATCGGCATCAATAGCGCCATCTATTCGACATCGGGAACGACGGCGGGCATCGGCTTTGCGATTCCCATCAACACCGCGAAGCGCATCGCGAACGATCTGATCACCAACGGGCGCGTTCGTGAGGTTTACCTGGGCATTCAAGCGCTCGCGCTCGATCCGGGGTTCGCGCAGGCGCTTGGCCTGCCGGTTGACGAAGGGCTGCTGATCGAAGACGTGGACCAGGGAAGTCCCGCGGCGCGCGCCGGACTTCGCGGCGGCGATCGCGTGGTGATCGCCGGAATGCGCCGGATCGAGATCGGTGGCGACGTGCTGACCGCCATCGATGGACAGAAGATCGCGAGCCAGCTCGATATGGCCGTGGCGCTCGATAAGGATCATCCCGGCGACACGGTCACGCTTGAAATTTATCGCGGCAATCAGAAGACGGACGTGCGCTTGACGCTCGGCGAGCTAAATCCGCAGTAGGCGCGCGCCGTCACCGTGCAGCAGCAGTGCGGCCGGCGGGATTACAACAGCTCACGCGTTCCACTCCGCTCGAGCGCGATCGCGCTCCTTCTCCGAAAGCGCGAACCATGACTCGCCCAAATCGCGCGCGCGTTCAAGCGCCGCTTGCAGTTCAGCGTGCTTGGCCTCGACTTCGCCGCGCTCGGCGTGCCGCGAGACTTCGATCGGCGGATGTATCACCACGACGGCGCGCGAATATAACTTGGGGATTTGAAACAGATCCCAGGTTTTCCGGAGCGTGCGCGCCCGCTCCACGCCGATGTGGAACGCAATGATGGGCTGCCCGCTGCGTCGCGCCAGCATCGCCGGGCCAGGCTTTGCGACGTAACGCGGGCCGCGCGGCCCATCGATCGTGAACGCCACGTCGTGCCCTTGTTCGAGGCTGTTCGCCATTTCGGCCAGACCGCGCAGGCCGCCGCGCGACGAACTCCCTTGCGCCGTGCCGAAGCCGAAGCGCTCGATCACCCGGCGCGTCCACTGGCCGTCAAAATTCGCGCTGTTCAGCACCACGATGCCGCGTTCGCGCCACCACCACGTAGCGCTGAAAATGGCGCGGTGCCAGAACGCCAGGATCGCGCGGCGCCCCGCGGCATGCACGCGCTCGATATTCGCCGCGCCGAGCACCTCGAAGCGCAGCGTCGGTCCTATCGCGCGGATCAGCGCGTAGCCCGCGAATCCGAGCACGGGCACTTGCAGTCGTCGCCAGGATGAAAGCGGCGCCAGGTGAACGTCGTAGTGGCGCGCGAGCGCTTGCTCGTCGGCGGGTTCTTCGCCGGAGCCGGTGCCCAGTGCGGTGCGTGAACTTGTCACGGGCTGAGCGTATTTTGCGGGCTCCGTCATCGGCTCTCGGTATGGTTCGGTTCCGTCACAGGCTGTCGGTGTCGTACGGCGCCGACACGGGCCGTCGGTGTATTATAGGTGAATATTTAACGGCCTCACGATGACCTCACGCAACGTTTCCGCGTCTCGGCCCGCCACAGCGTCCACTCGCCGTTGGATCGCGTTCGTGTGTTTTGTGGCTGCCGGGTGCGCGCTGGCCCTCGCGGCACAGTCTCCGCCTCCCGATGCCATCGGGACGATCGAAGGCGATGATCTGCTGGTGCAAGGCGCGCCGAACGAAGCGATGGTAGTGCAACAGGGCGTCACGCCGCTCGATAGCGGAGCCAGCATCACGGTTCGATCGGGTCAGGCCCTCGTCCAACTGGCCGCGGGCGGCGAAATCGGTGTGTGCGGCCCGGCGCACTTCTCGGTACTGCAATCCGGCACCTCGCTCACCGTCGCGCTCGACTATGGGCGCGTTCATCCCAAGCTGCCGCCATCGGCGAGCATCGTGATTTTCACGCCGCTGATCGCCGCCACTCCCATCGCCATCGGACAGCAACAGCGCGACCTGGATGTGGGCCTGACGTCGAGCGGCGCGATGTGCGTCGCGTCGACGCAAGGCGCTGTGCGCATCGCGCAGCAATTGTCAGACGAGAGCGTGATCGTGCCGGAAGGAGGCGCCATCAATCTCGCTGGCGCGGCGCTTGCGCCGGCCGAGCAGGCGGGCACGTGTTCTTGTGAAGTCCAACTGGCCCGCAGTCCTCAGGCACCGCCGCCGTATGAGCCTCCGCCGGCGGTTGAATCGAGTGAAGCAACGCAGCCCACTCAAACAGTTGCGCAGCTGCCGCCTGTCGATGTGGCGCGGCCGGCGCCCGTCGCGCCCGTCGCTTCATCCGATAGCGATCAACCGATCTACCAGGTTTTCATGCCGCCGCTGACCTTTAACGCTTCCTCGCCCTCACCGTCGGCCGACCCCAGCCAACAAATAATCACGATCGTGCGCCACTCGCGCGTGCAACCGGGGGCGCTTTTCGTCGGCGTCGTCGAAGCCGCGGCGCTGCCGACGCCAAATCCGCTCGCGTCCGCCGCCCCGGAGGCGCCGCCGCAACGCACAACTGGCCGCCCGGCTGCGCCTGCGCGTGCCGGCGTCTATCAGCGGGTTCGCAGTTATCTACGCAACCTCTTCGGAAGTCCTTCGTAGTGCGGGCGACGGCTTCCCGAGAAACATTACCGGCAGTTTGACCGTAGCGTATTGACATACATCCGGCAGAGTGGTACTTTGCCTGCGGCGCCCTCCGAAAAGTGTTTTTTTCCAATCTTTGCCCAATCTGTTTCGCCGCCACCTTTGTGAATCGCGGAGCATTTCGAGTGTTGCCAGGCGAGGCGCGCCCAGCGCCGCACGGGCGCTCGCGTGGGCGGTTCTTGCTGCCGTGCTCCTGCCGTGTCTTGCCGCATGCGGTGGCGGCGGAAGTTCCGGCGCCGCCGATCCGGTAGATCCGCCTCCGCCCGCGCCGACGACGGTCACGCTCGCGCCTCCGCTCGCAAGCGCGACGACATCGCAGTCGATCTCCTATTCCGCCGGCGGCACAAACACCACGAACAGTAACGTCAACTGGACCGTGGACAGCGTGGCCGGCGGAAACTCCACCGTCGGTACGATTTCCGCCACCGGGATTTACACTCCCACGTCCGCGGCCGCGGGAAAACACACCATCGCGGCCACAAGCATGGCGACGCCAACGGCCTCGGCTTCGGCGACCGTGTGGGTGACAACCTATGCAGGCACGTTCACCTGGCGCAACGACGCGCAGCGCTCGGGCCAGAATGAGCTGGAGCAGGCGCTTTCTCCTGCGACGCTCAACAGCACGAACTTCGGCAAATTATTTTCATGTCCCGTGGACGGTGAGATTTTCGCCGAACCGCTTTACGTTGCGAATCTCGCGATCTCCGGCGGCACGCACAACGTCGTTTTCGTGGTCACGGAAAACGACAGCGTGTATGCCTTCGACGCCGATGCTTCGCCCTGCGTGACCTACTGGAGCGACGCGACCGGAACTCCGACAACCTTGCTGCCTGCCATGGAAATCCCCGTACCTGATCAAGACGTGAACTCCACCGACATTGCGCCCACGATCGGCATCACCGGCACGCCCGTCATCGATTCCGCCACGAACACGATTTATTTCGTAACGAAGACCAAGAACACCGCCAACCTGAACCCAACGTATTTTCAGCGGCTCTATGCTCTTGATATCAATACCGGCGCGGAAGACCCCGGCAGTCCGGTTGAAATTCTCCCGTCGGCAGCGGGAAATGGCGACGGCAACGGCGGCGGCGGAATGGTGGCGCTCGATGCGCGGACTCAGAATCAAACCGCGGCGCTGCTGCTTCTCGGTCACACCGTGTACGTCGCATTCGGATCGCTCACCAGCGCTGCGCCGTATCATGGCTGGGTGGTCGCGTACGACGAGACGACGCTCGCGCAGGTCGGCGCTTTCCTCGACACGCCGAACGGTTCCGCCGGCGGAATCTGGCTCGGCGGCGCCGGCTTGTCGGTGGATCAGGATTCGGGCTACATCTACGGCGCGTCGGGCAACGGCACATTCGATGCGCACAACGTCGCGCCGCCCAACAACGACTATGGCGAAAGTTTTTTCAAAATCAATCCTGTGCCGGTCGCCGCGCAATTGGGCCTCGTCGATTATTTCACGCCGTGCAACGAATTCACGCTCTCCAGTGCAGGGACCAACATTGGTTCCACTGGTGTGGTGCCCTTGCCCGACGCCGCCGGCAGCGCGGCCCATCCGCGCCTGCTGCTCGGAGGAAATGAGGCCGGCACTCTGTACCTGCTCGACCGCTCGAGCCTGGGCCATTTCGATGGCGGCACGTGCCCGGATACCGCGCCGGTCGAGGAGGTTTCGTTCTCGGGCGCGCTCTCTGGCACGCCGTCCTTCTGGACCGATTCGACGGGCGTGATTCGCGTTTACTCCGGCGCGAATGGCGCGAAGCTCGGGGCCTATCCGATCTCGAACGCGGTTCTCGCGTCTACGCCAGCATCGCAATCGCCCAGCGTCTTCTCGGGTGACGCGCCATCACCTGCGATTTCTTCAAACGGCGCGACGGCCGGAATTGTATGGGTACTCGATAGCGCGGGCTATAGCAACACTCCGCCGGGCCCTGCCGTGCTGCACGCGTATGACGCAACCAATCTCGCGTCGGAGCTTTACAACAGCAATCAGGCGGGCGCGCGCGATCTTCCGGGCGTGGCGTTGAAATTCACGGTACCGACGGTGGGCAACGGCAAGGTGTACGTCGGCACGGAAACGGAACTCGACGTCTACGGTTTCCTGCCTTAGTGATTTAATTCAATCCGGCGCGCTCACATTCCTTCGTAGTTCGGTCCACCTCCGCCTTCCGGTGGAACCCAGGTGATGATCTGGTAGGGATCGGCGATGTCGCAGGTCTTGCAATGCACGCAGTTGGATGCGTTGATTTTCAAACGCAGCGCGTCGCCAGTGCGCACCATTTCGTAGACCGCGGCCGGGCAGAAATATTGGCAGGGATTCCCGTATTCGGAGGCGCAGCGGTCCGCGCAGATGTTTGTGTCGGCCACGTGCAAATGGCACGGCTGGTCTTCTTCGTGGCGCGTGCCGGAATGATAGACGTCGGTGAGCCGATCGAAAGTGAGTTTGCCGTCGCCTACGAAGCGCGGCGGCGCGGCTTGGCCCGCCACGATCTTGCGATATTCCTCGAAGCCGGGCCGAATGCGCATCGGGTCCACCAGGCCTCGTCCGCCGGTCGCCATTTGCAGCGCGGTGTTCAGTAGGCCCGCGTACAGGCCGTGCTCGAATCCTTGATGGAAATTCCGCACGCGCCAGAGTTCAGGCTTAATCCAGCTTTCGTCCACTTTTTTCGAGAATAAAGAAAGCGCGCGCGCCGAGGTGTCGCCGGAGCGCAGCGCTTCGAGAATTGTTTCGGCCGCGAGCATGCCGCTCTTGATCGCGAGATGAATGCCCTTCAATCGCTGGCCGTTCAAGAAGCTGGCGGTGTCGCCGATCAGCAGCACGCCGTCGGCGTAGGTTCGCGGCATCGAATACCAGCCGCCTTCGGGAATGGTTTTCGCGCCGTAGCGCACCAGCGTGCCGCCTTCGAGCACGCGCCGCAAATGCGGATGCGTTTTGTAGCGCTCGAAGGCTTCGTGGGGATCGAATCGCGGATCGTGATATTCGAGGCTCACGACCAAGCCCACCGAAACGCGGTTGTCGCGCATGCCGTACAGCCAACCGCCGCCATGTTGCGAAGATTCGAGTGGCCAGCCCATCGTGTGCGCCACGCTGCCCGGCGCAATGCGTCCCGGCGGAACTTCCCACAGTTCTTTGATGCCGATGGCGTAGACCTGCGGATTCAAACCGTCAAGATGAAGCCGCGAAACCAATTCTTTGGTGAGCGAGCCGCGCGGTCCTTCGGCCAGCACCGTGACTTTCGCGCGCAATTCGTAGCCGGGCGTGTAGTTTTCTTTTCGCTTGCCGTCTTTGTCGAGACCTTTGTCTTCGGTGCGTACGCCCACCACGGTTTCGCCCGATTCGCCCGCGTACATCAGTTCGGCTCCGGCGAATTGCGTGAACAAATTCACGTTGGCCTGCTCGACGAGGCCGGCCATCCACTTCACGAGACGATTCAGAGAAACCACGTAGTTGCCGCGATTGCGCAGCGGCGGAGGCGTGATCGGAAATTTCAGCGCTCGCGAACGCGTCAGAAAATAGGCCGCGTCGTCCGTGACCGGCGAATCAAGCGGCGCGTGCTTTTCAAAATCGGGCACGAGCTCGGCCAGGCCGCGCGGATCGAGCACCGCGCCGGAAAGCTGATGCGCGCCCGGCTCGCGCGCTTTTTCCAGAACGTAAATGTTCTCCGCGGGAAGCGCGGGCTTCGCGCCGGATTCGTTGTGTTTGCGGATCAGGTTCGCAAGATGCAGAGCGCATGCGAGTCCCGCCGGCCCCGCGCCGACGATCAGCACATCCGCGTCGAGACGCTCGCGTGCGGTGGATTCGAGAGGCACGCGGCGATTCTAGCAGGAAAGCGAAATCGCGCGCGGACGACGCGGGCGCCGCCCGCGCGAATTGGCAACGTCGATGCTTCGAGAGCCTGCGGCGCGGCTGGCTATGTTTTTGTTTTTTCCAGTTCGTGCGCGAGCGCCGGGATCAACTCGAAGATGTCGCCGACGATGCCGTAGTCGGCGACCTCGAAAATGGGCGCGTGCGCGTCCTTGTTGATTGCGACGATCGTGCGCGAGCCTTTCATGCCGACCACGTGTTGAATTGCGCCGCTGATTCCGAGCGCGAGATAAAGTTTGGGCGCGACGGTTTGGCCGGAGCTGCCGACTTGCCGGTCCATCGGGAGCCAGCCTTCATCGCAGATCGGACGCGATGCGCAGAGCTCGCCGCCCAGCGCTTTGGCCAGTTGCGCGGCGAGCGGAATATTTTCCGGCGCTTTGATGCCGCGGCCGACGGCGACGAGAACTGGCGCCTGCGTCAGGTCCACCGCCTGCTTTGATTCCTGGAAAGGCGCTTCCGGCTTGGTTCGTATCTGCGCCGTGTCGAGATTCACCGCGACTCGCTTCACCGGTGCTTTCGCCGAGCCGTGCGACACTTTGTCTCCGCGAAACGCGCCCGCTTGCAGCGACGCGAACCACGGCCCCGCGCCCTCAAAGCTCACGTCGGCCGCGGTGCGTCCTTGAAACATCTGGCGCACGAAAACGAGGCGCCCGTTTTCGAGGCGATATCCGACGCAATCGCCGATCATGCCTTTGCCGAGCGAAGCGGCGAGTTGCGGCGCGAAATCGCGTACTTGATACGTGTGCGGAAAAAGCACTAGATCGGGCTTCGCCGCGGCGATCGCTTGCGAAAGCGCGATCGTGAATCCGTCCGGCGTGTAGGCGTCAAGTAGATCGTGCTCGACAACAAAAACTTCATCAAGCTTCGCGCTCGCCAATTCTTCGGCGAGCGCCACAACGCCCTTGCCGATCACCAGCGCCGCGAGGCGCCCCTGCGTTTCCGCGGCGATTTGCTGCCCCGCGGCGAGCGCTTCAAAGCTCGTTTTGTTCCACGCGTCGGAGTGCTGCTCGGTTACGACCAGAATATTCATCTGGAGCGGCTCATTTAGATAACGCGGGCTTCGTGGCGCAATTTTTCCACCAGCTTCGCCGCCGCTTCCGCCGGTGTGCCGGTGATGAATTCGGTTTTTTTTGTCTTTTGCGGAACGTAAATGCGTTCGACGCGCTCTGTCACCGCGGACGAAACGCCCAGCGATTCCTGCGCGATCGTGACGATTTCTTTTTTCTTCGCGGCCATGATGCCCTTGAGCGTGGCGTAACGCACTTTGTTGATTCCGGATTGAATCGTCAGCACGGCGGGCCAGGGTAAAGCGATCCATTGGAACCAGCCGGCTTCGAGTTCGCGCTTCACGCGCAGACGGTTCTCATGCACTTCGATTTGCATGATGAGCGTCGCGTGCGGCAGCGCCAGCAATTGAGCCAGCAGGACGCCGGTTTGGCCCGAACCCTGATCGTCGCTTTGCAGGCCGGTGAGAATAAGGTCGGGCTTCTCGCGTTCAATCGCCGCGGCCAAAGAGCGCGCGGCGAGCAGCGGATCGAGCGCGAAGAATTTATCGTCGGCGACGTGAATGCCGCGATCGGCGCCCTTGGCCAGCGCTTCTTTGATGGCTTGCTTCGCGCGCTCGGGGCCCATCGAAAGCGCGATCACTTCGCCGCCGTGCTTTTCCTTCAGGCGCAGCGCTTCTTCGAGCGCGAAACCATCTGGCTCGTTCATCTCGAAGCCGATGTCGGATTCACGAATCCATTTGCCGTCTTCAGAAATCGCGAGAGGTGCGTCTTTGGCGGGAACTTGCTTTACGCAAACGAGAAGTTTCACCGGCCGTTCCAGCGGCGAAAGATCAGCGCGGCGTTGGTGCCGCCAAAACCGAAGGAGTTCGAGAGCGCGTATTCGACTTCAGCTTTGCGCGCGTGATTCGGAATGTAATCGAGGTCGCACGCAGGGTCGGGATTTTCGTAATTGATCGTCGGCGGCAATGTCTGATCGCGCAGCGCGAGCACGCTGATGCCGGCTTCGAGTCCGCCCGCCCCGCCGAGCAAATGTCCGGTCATGGATTTCGTGGAGCTGACGGCAATCTTGTGCGCGACTTCACCGAAAGCGCGCTTCATGGCTTTGGTTTCGATGGCGTCGCCGAGCGGCGTCGAAGTGCCGTGCGCGTTTACGTAGCCGACCTGGCCGGGCTCGACTCCGGCGTCGCGCATGGCCCTGCGCATCACGCGAAACGCGCCGTCGCCATCTTCAGAAGGCTGCGTGATGTGGAACGCGTCCCCGCTCATTCCATAGCCCACAATTTCCGCCAAAATGTTGGCGCCGCGGCGCTGGGCAAGATCCAGCGATTCAAGGATCAACACACCCGAGCCTTCGCCCACCACGAACCCGTCGCGCTGCGCGTCGAAGGGACGACTGGCGCGGCCCGGCTCGTCGTTCCGCGTGGACAGTGCCTTCATCGACGAAAATCCGCCGATGCTCATCGGAGTGACGGCCGCTTCGCTGCCGCCGCTGATCATGGCCTCGGCGTCGCCGCGCTGGATCAGTCGAAACGAATCTCCCACGGCGTGAGCCGAAGCCGAGCAGGCCGTCGTCGTGGAAGAGTTTGGCCCGCGCGCGCCGTAGCGAATCGAAATGTGACCCGAGCCGAGATTGGCGATCGACGCTGGAATGAAAAACGGTGAGATGCGGCCGGGACCGCCTTGCATCAGTTTGGTGTGCTCGCGTTCGATCACGTCGAATCCGCCGATGCCCGTGCCGATGTACACGCCGACGTCGTCGCGGAGTTCCGGCGAGATCTCGAGGCCCGACATGCGCATCGCGGAGTCGGCGGCGGCCAGCGCCAACTGAATGAACCGGCCGATTTTCTTGACTTCTTTTTTTTCGAGCCAGTTCAGCGGATCGAAATTGCGGACTTCGCCGGCGATCTTGCAATCGAACGCCGTGGCGTCAAAATGCGTGATCGGCCCGACTCCGGGCTCGCCGGCGAGCAACCGCGGCCACACTTCTGCGGTGCCGATGCCGAGGTCGCAGACGAGGCCGACACCCGTTACGACTACCCGGCGGTTCAACGGAGCCATTCTCGTGCTCCTGCGTGCAATGCGGGGAGCGGTCGATTACTTTTTGGCAGAGGCGTGCTTTTCGATGTAATCGATCGCGTCTTTCACGGTGGCGATTTTTTCGGCGTCCTCGTCGGGGATTTCGATCCCGAAGGCTTCCTCAAACGCCATCACCAGCTCAACCGTATCGAGCGAATCCGCGCCCAAATCGTCCACAAACGAAGCCGTCGGAGTCACTTCCGCCTCGTCAACCCCCAGTTGCTCGACGATGATCTGCTTGACGCGCTCTTCCGTGCTGGCCATTCTGTTTTGCCTCCGCTCTGGCTGGTTTGGGCTCAGGCTTTCGATTTCGATTCAGACTACCCCTATTGTTTCCCGCCCATTCTATGCAGGCAATGCGGGAAGGTCAACCGCGCGCATTCGCGGCGCGGGGCGCTGCGGCCTAGCCCATCCTCAGGCCGCCGTTGACGTCGAGCACGGCGCCGGTGATGTACGCGGCCTCGTCGCTTGCCAGAAAAACGATCGCCGCCGCGATTTCCGCGTCGGTGCCCATGCGGCCGAGAGGGATTCGCTCGAGCAGCGCTTGCTTAACGGCGTCGCTGAGCGGGTCCGTCATCGGCGAAACAATGAAGCCGGGCGCGACCGCATTCACGGTGATGCTTCGCGAAGCCACTTCGACGGCCAGCGCGCGCGTGAGGCCGATCAATCCGGCCTTTGCGGCGACGTAGTTTGACTGGCCTGCGTTGCCCGTCTCAGCTACCACCGACGTCACGTTGATGATCCGGCCCGAGCGTTGCCGCATCATCACGGCCAAGGCTTGCTGCGCGCACAAATGCGCGCCGGTCAAATTCGTGCGCAGCACGGCGTCCCAATCGTCGGCCTTCATGCGCACGGCCAGGCCGTCGCGCGTGATAGCGGCGTTGTTCACTAAAATGTCCAGGCGGCCGAAGCGCTCGATGGCGCGCTTGAAACCCGATTTCACCTGTTCCGCGTCAGCCACATCCATCGGTACGGCCAGCGCTTCCGCACCGGCCGCCGTGACTTCGGCTTCGATGGCCGCGAGTTTTTCGGCGTTGCGCGCGGCGAGCGCCACGCGCGCTCCGGCGCCGAGCAGCGCGAGAGCCGTGGCGCGGCCGATGCCTTGCGAGGCGCCAGTTACCAGAGCGACTTTTCCCGTCAGATTGAACATGGAAAATTCAGACTGTCTCCGAATTCGATTTCGACTAAATCTCGGACACTTCGGCTCGGGCTTGCGCCAATTTTTCGAGCGTCGTGCCCAGCGATTTTTCGTCTTCGACGTTCGAGCAGTGCACCGAGCGATCCATTTGACGCAGCAGTCCGCTCAGCACGCGCCCCGGACCGACTTCGACGAACGACGTTACGCCTTCTTCGATCAGCGCGCGAATCGATTGTTCCCAGCGCACCGGCAACGTCACCTGGCGAATCAGCGCCGAGCGTGCTTCGTCGCCCGTAGTAATAATCTCGGCGTCGACGTTCGTGACCAGCGGAATCTCGAGGGGGCCGAACTTTGTCGCGCGCAAATCGCCTTCGAGGCGCTCGGCCGCCGGGCGCATCATTTCGCTGTGAAACGGAGCAGAGACCGCCAGCACCACGGCGCGTTTCGCCCCCGCTTGCGACGCCAATTCTACCGCGCGCTTCACCGCTGCCGCGCTGCCGGAAATTACCGTTTGATCCGGAGAATTCAAATTGGCCGGCGCGGCCGTTTCTTCGGCCGACGACGATTTGCGGCAAATGTCCGCCACCTGCGCAGGCGAAAGTCCCATGATCGCGGCCATCGCGCCTTGACCCTCGGGCACGGCCTCCTGCATGTACTGGCCCCGGCGGCGCACCAGTCGCACCGCATCGGCGAAATCGAGCGAGCCCGCCGCGACCAGCGCCGAAAATTCGCCTAGGCTGTGCCCGGCGACGTAATCCGGGCGTATGCCATTTTCCGCCAACAGCCGCGCCGCGGCCACCGATACGGTCAGGATCGCGGGCTGGGTATTGACGGTTTTTTTCAGTGCCTCTTCGGAGCCATCGAAACAAATCCCGGAAAGCGATTCGCCCAGCGCGCGATCCGCTTCGGCGAACGTGACTGCCGCGGTAGGGAATTTCTCCGCGAGGTCTTTGCCCATCCCCGGATACTGGGCGGCTTGACCCGGAAACATGAACGCCAGCTTGCCCATCTTGCGGCCTGCTTTCTTTCTAGGTGTCTTTGTCCCTCAGACCCTGGGTGTCCGGGGTTCCTCGCGGTGCCAGCCACTTCGCCGCATCGAGCACAGTCATGCGGCTGGCCGTGCCTCGTCGCCGCTGGCCGTGGTTCACCAGGGAGGCTTTGGGTCAACTCGCGTGCAGATCGTGTGCAGATACGTTACAGATCGACGAGCGGCTTCCTCGGCTCAGGCGGTCGTGTCGACGACTTCGCGTCCCTTGTAATAGCCGCAGTGTGGGCAGGCCTGATGCGGCTGTTTCATCTCATGGCAATTCGGACATTCGGCGAGCGCAGGCGCCTTCAGGTGGTCGTGCGCGCGCCTCTGGTTCTTGCGCCGATGAGAATGACGACGTTTCGGATTGGGCATACAAACTCCTTCGCGGGGCCCGTAGGGGACGGCTGTATTCTATGCCGTTTCGCCGCTGGATGACTAATGCTTCTTCTGCCAGTTCTGCTTGATTCTCCCGAGCACCGCCAGGCGGGGATCCACGGCGTGTGCGTCGCAGCGGCAATCCTCGCCATTCAGATTGGCGCCGCACTGCGGACATAAGCCGCGGCAATCGCTGCGGCATATCACCTTCATGGGCAACGCTAACAGCACTTGCTCGGCCAGCACGTCGGCCAGGAACAGCCCATCGCCCTCGAAAAAGCCGATTTCCGTATCGTCCGTCTTGAGCCGAAGTTCCTCTTCGCGGCTCATGCCCTCCAGCGGCTTGTAGGTCAGGTCGAAATCGCGGCTGATCTCTTCGACCACCGGCTCAAGGCAACGCGCGCAGACCATCTCAAGGCGCGTGTGCAGGTCGCCGACCAGGCGAATTTGGCCGTCGAGCAATTCGGCCTTCGCGCTCACCTCAAGTGGCTCAACCTGGCGGAATTCGGCCGAGTGGAAATCCAGCGTTCCCGGAGCGTAGCTCTTGTGGAGCTGGATCTTGTGCAGCGCGAGCTCTTTGACGTCGATAAACATCGTGTTTCGTGTGCCTGTTCAGGCAAATGTTAATTATAGGGACCGTCTGGGCCAAGTCAAGGAAGGCTCGCGGAGGGCGTGATACTCGTGGCGCGTCCGCTTCGAGCCAGATTGTCGCGCACCAACGGGGCCTATCCATCATCAAACGATCAGGAGCAGTCAGAGCGGCGGTCGGCGCCGGGTGCGCGTTTTGAGCGGATTTCTGATCCGATGGCGACGCGTTTATGGGTGCCAAAAAGCTAGTACCCGATTGGAGTCCTACCGAGAACAAGCCGTGTGATTGCGTTCGCGGGGGCGCGTATGTTCGTTGTGTCGGGTGCAAGGACCTCTCAGAACGGATTTGGTGCGAGACATGATGCTGATTATTCCGTTGGCGATTTTGGCTGCGGTGGGATTGGTGATATTGCTGCGCCCCTGGCCATTTTTCATCCCACACGAAGAATCGCAGGGCTCGAACGGGGAAGTGAACAACCGAAACATTGCCATACAATTCGGCAAGTGGGTTGAGCGCCAGGCGCGCGCGCGCGGACTCAGCGTTCGCGGATTTGCGCGAGCCGTGCCCATCGAATGCCCCAAGTGCCACAAGACTTCCAATTATTTCGTCTACCCCGATGAAGTTTGCGAGCGTTGCTGGCGCGCCACGCTCAAGCCGATCTCCACGCCCATCAAAGACGATCGGCACTAGATTCGCGTAACTCCGATTTCGTTTCGGTCCCGCAGCAATTCGCCCCGGCGCCGGTTCGCCTGAACCGGATTCGCTGCGGAAATGTTAGCTCCATGCCACTCCCGTTTGCGGACGCGACCTTGAAGCTCGTAGTATTTCTCATCGTTCTCCGCTGACGTTTCTCACGAATGACGGAGACGCGCGTGTCGTCGAAAGGAGTCTTGGCGATGGAAGATCACATTGAATCGAAGCACGGCGATGGTCGCGCCATCGAAAAAAAGGCTGGCGCATTTGGATCGGCGGCCATCGGCGCATTCGCGATCGGCGCGTTTGCCGTCGGTGCATTCGCGATCGGGGCGCTGGCCATCGGGCGGCTGGCGATCGGAAGGATGCAAATCCGGAAAGCCAGAATCAAGTCTCTCGAGATCGACGAACTTTCTGTGAAGCGGCTGCGCGTCTCGGATCTCGTCGTAAGTGACTCGGTCAGCTTGCCCCCACGATGAGTTCGCCGTGCAGGCGCAGCAGGAATTGATCGGTCATGCCGGCGATGTAGTCGCAGACGACGCGATGCGGGGCGGTAGTTTGCGCCTGGCGCGCGTAGTAAGGCGGCATGGCTTCCGGGCGATCGATGTAGTAAGCGAAGAGTTGTTTGAGCGCGGCGACGGAGCGATCGCGGTCTTCCACGATGGATGGATGCTCGTAGAGGCGAGTGCGCAGAAATTTCTTGAGCGTGGCGTTGCCCGCGGCGATGGCGGGGCTGAAGCCGGCGAGGCGGCGCGGGAAGCGGCGCACTTCTTCAACGCTGCCTGGATTCGCGGCGCGAACCTGCTGCGCGGTGTGGTCGATCAAATCGGTCGCGAGAAGATTGAGCAGACGCTTCAATGCTTCGTTGAATTTCAGCTGCGCGCGGCCGGTCGGATGGCCGCGCTCGACATTCGCGTAGCATTCGGCGAAGAGCGGCACGTCGGCGCAAATCGTTGTGACGTCGATGAGGCGCGCTTCGCGTCCGTCGTCCAAGTCCGCGGTGTTGTAGGCGATTTCATCGACGGAATCCATGATTTGCGCTTCGAGCGGTGGACGCTCGTCGAGCAGATATTCGGCGAGCGCAGGGAATTCGCGCGCGTCGTAGTCATGCGAATGCTTGACGATTCCTTCGCGCACTTCAAACGTGAGATTCAGGCCGGGGAAATCCAAGTAGCGCTGCTCGAACTGCTCGACGATGCGCAGAGCGTGCAGATTGTGATCGAAGTGGTCGCCAAACTTCTGCATGAGCGCATCGAGCGCGGCTTCGCCGGCGTGGCCGAACGGAGGATGTCCGAGATCGTGCGCGAGGGCCAGAGCTTCGGCGAGATCGGCGTTGAGCGAGAGCGCGCCGGCGATGGTGCGCGCGATTTGCGCGACTTCGAGCGTGTGCGTGAGGCGCGTGCGGAAGTGGTCCGAGTAGCGCGTGGTGAAAACTTGCGTTTTGGCTTCGAGGCGGCGAAACGCGCGCGAGTGAATCACGCGGTCGCGATCGCGCGCGTAGTCGTTGCGATACGGATGCGGCGGCTCGGGATAGCGCCGGCCGCGCGTGGCACGGACGTCCATGGCGTACGGCGCGTTCGGAGGATTCGACTCGGCCGTCATCGCGCTGGGTTATAAAAAAGCTAAGACTTAGTGTTCAGTAATTCCAACCGCTCGTCGGCCTGATCGGCGACGGGCGTGCCGGAATAATCCGTCTTGATCTGGTTGTAAAGCTTGGCGGCTTGCGCGGGATCGCTTTGGGCGTAGTGATCGGCCAGACTCAGCAGGACCATCGCCTTGGGCACCAGCACCGAGGGCTTGTCCTCAAGCAGCTGGTACAAGGCGACGGCTTCGGGGCCGCGGCCGTTTTTATCGTAAAACTGCGCGAGCTGAAAGCGCGCCAGGGCCGCGAAGTCGGGATCGCTGCCGCCGGCGACGGCTTTCAGATTCTTCTCGGCTTGGTCATTGCTGCCGAGCGCTTCAAGACACAGCGCGTCGTAGTAGCGAGCGACTTCGCCGGGATGGGTGCGCGGGTAGCGGGCGGCGACGTCGGCGAACTTGCGTTCCGCGTCGGTGTCGCGGGTTTTTTCGTCGCCGTAGGTGAGTTCGCCGGGCGTGGCGGGCTCGCTCGGTGTGGCGATGGGCGCTTCGTAAGTCTTGAGAGCGTCGCCGAGGCTGGCTTCGGCTTTCACGGTCTGCCGCTGCGTATAGAATCGCCAGCCGAAGATGCCCAGCGCGATGAGCAGCACGATGCTGCCGACGGTCCAGGCGGTTTTCTGGTGAGTGGCCACGGCTTCGGCGCCGTGGACGATGCCGTCGCGGAATTCGTCTCGCTTCAATTCTTTGCGCGAAATGTAGTGCTGTGGCACGAACCGCTCCTCAATTGTTAAGTCCGGCCGTCATCGTATCATACCGGGCAGGCGAGTGCCGGAACGCGACGATTCCATGCGGATTGGCTGTTTTCTAGTGATCGGATACTGATGGCCGAGACAGGGTATATATACCCCCGTACCAAAAACGTAAAATGATGATTGCAAAAGGTTTGCAGGGAAAGAGTGCGGATGAGTGTGAAAATAAATGTTTTGATATTGCGTTGTTTCAATGAGATGCGCACTCTTTTGTAATTGATTGAAAACAAATGGTTTGGAAGGGCGATTCGATGCAGGGAATTGCAGTTTTTGCGGAGGGATCCTTCGAGTCGCCCGACGCGCGGCTCGCCTGCCACGGCGGGCAGGCTCAGGACTCGAATGGTTGGAAGCAATGCGCTCCGCGCAGACCGGCGCCGGATGCTCAAGTCGTGGAGATTGCGACAAAGCGCCCTTCGCGGCGCGTTCTGCGGAGGCGATCGGAGCAGACGGGAACAGGTAGCGCGGGCGAGCGGCGTGCGTTGCCCGCAGTTTTGGCGGCGCAGGTGTGCGTTTCGAGGTCACACCCAAGGTTAGCACGAACAATACTATGCTGTCAACATATATCTATGGGGTATTCGAATAGGGCATTCGAATGGAACGGATGGAATGGACCCACGCTTCGCTCGAGTATGATCCGACGGGAGTCGAACGCAGGTCAGGGCCCGCTCTGAGCAATCACCAATCGAGGCGACGGAGTCCGGAGACGAGATCGAAGTGCTTGTCTCGGCTGAGGAGAGGCAGCGAATGCTGGCGGCAGGCCGCAGCGATCCACAGATCATTGGAGGGAATCGGCTTGCCTTTCTTTTTCAGGTCCAGGGCGATGGCCGCGTAGGAGTGCGTGGTTTCTTCGTCGATCTCGAGCACGTCCACTGCGGAGATCCATTCGCGGAGCCAATCCTGGTAAAGCGCGCGGTGGCGGGACTGGGCGATTCCGAGGCGGTATTCGCCCAAGACAATCACGGGAACGGCCAGGCGGCCGGCGCGCTCGGCGACGTCCATTGCGGACGCTTGGCCGTCGGCAATCGCGGACAGCGCGTTGGTGTCCAAAATCAACGCCACATCTCCGGATCGATTTTCTCGGAATCCTGATCGATCAGGCGGTTGATGCGGACAGTCTCCTTATGCAAACGTTTCAGTTTGCCCATAAGCTTCACCCAGGGTTTTCCGCCGGTGTTGGGCGCCAGTTTATCCTTCACCGCTTCGGTTACAAATTCACGGAGTGGAATCCCCCGTGAGGCCGCCGCCGATTTTGCGCGTCGAAAGACAGGATCGGGAATTTCCAATGTGGTCTTCATGAGGCTATCCTCCCATATTTATGGGAGGGCGTCAACCGGCACGCAGCCTTGGACACGGAAAAGGGGCGCGAAAAAAGGCGACGGAGAGGTCCCGCCTCCTCGGTCCCGCTTTCGCCACGTCGGTGGCGGGCAGGCGGGATGACGACGTGCGAGGGCAGAGTCGAGACGGGTAAGGCGTCGTGTCACACGAACGCGCGCGACGAATGCCTCGTGCCTGGACGACGGCGGGAAGCCTTCGTCTCTCACGCTCATGTGCCTCGAGCGTCTTGGGACACGACGGAGTGGCGGCGGGGCGTTAGCGGCGATTGCGGTGAGAAACGGCGAGGATGGAAGCCTGAAGGCCTCCGCTACAGGCGCTCGGAGTGCGTTGCGGCGACAGAGAGGACACTCCCTCCTACGGCGGGCGGTCGGGACGACAGCGCGGGGAATTGGCGAGTGGCTGGCCCTGATTGCGGGCGCGTGTGCAGAAAAAAAACCTTCCGGGCGGGATGCCGCCCGGAAGGTTGGTTTGGCGTTCGGTTAAAAGTTGAAGCGGAAGGTCATCTGTCCGATTCGTGGATCGTTGGCTTGGCCGGCTGAGATAGGGATGTTGCCAAACTGAACGTTGCCCGGCGTGGTGCTGCCGTAGGCAAAGTGGGGAGTATTGAAAACGTTGAAGAACTCCATACGAAACTCGAAGTTGTAGCGCTCTCGGATTTCGAACTTCTTGAAGACCGAGAAATCGAAGAGCGGAGTCTCCGGTTCGCGGATGTCCATGTAGGGGAGAATGGTGTTCGGAGTAAACGGAGACTGTGCCTGGAATGCAGGTGTTCCCGTGCCGCCGCAAGCTGTGGCCAGCGTGCCGTTGGGGGCGGTTGACGATGGGGCGGTCAGGTAGCAAGGATTCCAGTAGCTACTCAGCGTTGGATTGGCGACGGCCGGATTGGCCAGCGGATTCCAACCGAGGCCGTTGTCACTGTTCTGACCAGGAGTAACCACGCCAGTGGAACTGCCCGGATTCGGGATCAGCAGTCCGTTCTGCCAGCGCATCACGCCGTTGACCTGCCAGCCGCCAAGGGCAGCGCGTTCCCATCCGTTAAAACTACCGGGCACGGGAACCGCGTAGGTGACCACCAAATTGAAAATGTGATTCGGCTGTTGGTCCTGGTAGCGCGTGAGTTGGTCAAAAGTGTTATAGGGGTTTATGTACCAGTTCTTGTCCATGATTTTGGCAAACGTGAAGTTGGCATTCACGCTGAGGCCATGGGACAAGCGCTGGATAACCGTTGTCTGGAGGGAGTTGTAGGAGCTCTGGCCGACGGGAACGTCATTCTCCTGGACAGTTCCGAATTCAGGATAAGGAAGAAGCAGTTCCCAGTAAGGAATCGTGGCTCCGTTTATACTGCCGCCGGGCACGAGCCCTGCCATGGGATTTGTCACCGAAGCCGTCAGCTTGGCGGTGTTCGCGGCGCTGGTCGCGTTGTACGTGGCGCTGGTGGGATTGTAAAATTGCGCGGGGAGCGCGTTGATATCCTTCGAAACCTGGAGGCGGCGAGCGGCGTTCGCCACATATCCGATTTCGAACACGGTATTCGGCGCAATCTGGTACTGAAGGCTCAAGGAGCCGGCGTATCCGTAAGGAACGGTGCGCAGCGGGTCCTCGAAAGTTACGTTTTGGCCCAGAAAAGTCTCAAGGCCGGCCGAACTGCCCGTAGGAGCGATAAACCCGTTTGGATACGGATTGGTGAATGAACCCGCGCCATTGGGTGCACCCGCGGGCGTCTCGCCGCCGTTGGTCGAAGCATTAAACGAGGTGCTCGAACTGAAACCCGAAAGTAGCGCATTGTCGTCGATGGTCGGGATATACATGATGCCGACGCCACCGCGGAGAACCATTTTCGGAGTTACCTGAAGGGCCAGGCCAAAGCGTGGCTGCCAATCTCCAAAATCTTTCTTGAAGGGATAGCGGTTCGTGGCGCTGGCGAAGGTCAGGCCGCCTTCAACGGGCAGGCCATTCGGAAATTGGGTGGTCGAGACGAAGCTTGCCCCGATTGGATTCGAGCAATCGAGGCAAAAACCGTCGTTGATACTGTTTCCACGCGCCGTGAGGGGTTGTTCATAATCCCAGCGCAAGCCAAGATTCAGCGTAAGCTTGTGCGTGACGCGCCAGTCATCCTGCAGGAAAACACCATAGTAGAGCTGCTGGTAGGACGGGAAAGCGGCGTTACTAGCGGCCGAGGCAGAGGACGGATAGCCCAGCAGAAACGATGCAATGGGATTGCCCTCGATCAGACCGTCGGAAGGATTCGGGGTGGAACCTGCTGCACCGGTGTAATTCTGCTCCGTGAACCCTTCGTTGAAGCTGAAGGTTCCGAGGTTCGACTCCGAGCTAATTACGCCGTAATTTAGGCTATCGAACTCGAAGCCGATCTTTAGCGTTTGCGTCGCCAGGCTTTTCGACAGAATCGCCGCTTCGGAGGACTCGACCGCGTCACTTTGCTGGCCACCTCCGCCGTTCTCCAAACCGACATAGTTGGAGTCAAAGCTGAGCCCCGGAAATGACGAGGCGGGCGCGGATGAGCCGACCATCGGCCCGGAAAAGCCCAAACTCGATAGGGGATAGGTGACGCCGGGATATTGAAGTGAGAACGGATGCTTGAGGAAACTCGCCCTGGTATCGAGAACAAGTGTGGGCGAAATCACGCTGACCCAATCGAGTTGAGCGCCCAAGTCGTTGCGGGTGTCGTAGTAACCGAAGCCGGGGCTGCCACCCGTGGGCGCGATTAGACCAGGAAACGGATTGGGAAGTTGCTGATCGCGATAGCTGCGGAAGAAAAGGACATTGAACTTTTCCTTGTCGTTGAGTATTTGGTCCACACGAGCAAGGAACGAGTAGTACTGGTCGTTGGTCGAGAGGGTTGGAGAGGTGAAGTTATTGGTCCCGCCGGTGGTGGTGGACGGGAAATACATCTGCAGAATCTTCTGCGCCACGGGGTTAATCATGCTGGTGGGGATAATATTTTCGTTGGTCGTGGTGCACACCGTTTGGCCGTCACAAATTTGGGTGCGATTCAATCCATTTGCACTCGACGTCGGATCGTAAATATCGTCCACGCCCTGGAAATTGCCGGCGATTTCGGCCTGCGTGGGTATGGTGTTCGTGGCTGGGTCAATCTGGTTGTTTGAGACCCGCTCGTAAGCGACGGTGAAGAAGGTCTTGTCATGTCCGTTGTAAAGTTTGGGTATCCAGACGGGGCCGTCAATGACGAAACCGGGCTGGTTCCAGTGGTTCACGCCGCGAGCAATCACGGCCCGGGAGGTCACACCTCCTGAGGTCACGGTGTGATCGTTGTTTTGGAATGAGTTCGCGTCAAAATCGGTATTCTGGAAAATGTAGTAGGCCGCGCCGTGGAATGTGTTCGTGCCGGTTTTGATGACCGTGTTGATTACGGCGCCGTCGGTGTGTCCGTACTGCGCGTCGTAGAGGGCGGTCTGCGTGGTCACTTCTTCGACCGCTTCCGGCGAAGGAACGAAATCGGTGTAGATGACGGCGGAATTGCGCTCCGGCGCATCGTCCGGGATTCCATCCAATTCGAGTCGATGTAGGTCAGAGATTCCGTTGATGACCATCTGCGAGGCAACACCACTGAAGGGCTGAGTGAACTGGCTGGCCGCGCGGTCCATGTAGGCGTTGGAATACGTGCCCGCTGACAGATCGCCGTCGATAAACGGATTGCGACCAATGTTCGGCAGATCGGCAACTTGAGCTGCGTCGAGCGTCTGGCCGATGGCTGCCGTGCCGGGGGTCAGCAGCTGTCCTGTGGCTTGCACGGTGACCGTCTGCGACGCTGCCCCGACTACGAGTTGGAAGTCCACCCGCGCTTTGCCGCTGGCTTGGAGAACGATTCCAGTTTTCACCGCGGGTTTAAATCCCTGGTCGTCGACCTCGATTTTGTAGTTGCCAGGCACCAGGAATGGTATCGAATAGGTGCCGTCCTGATTGGTCGTGCCTGGGGTCACGACGTTGGTGTCGGTGCTCGTGACTTTGACATTCGCGCCGCTCACAAGCGCGCCGGCGGGATCGGTGACCGTGCCGGAAAGCGTGGCGAGGTATTCCTGAGCGGACAGACTCGGCGCATGAATCAGCAGAAGCGACGCACAAAGCGAAAACAGAACTGCCAAACCGCACGCGCGCGTGCGCGGACCTTTCAACATCGCAGTCATCGTGGACTCCTCCTAAGTAACTTCCGAACGCGATTGGGCAGACAGACCCCGTGCCACCCGATGGGGCGGCTGGTTAACACGGCGGCGAGTGGCGGCGGAAGTAGGTTAACGGTTAATTTACGGTTAAGAGCCCGGAGGCGCGGGCATGCGCAACACTAAGAACTCGTTAGAGATGAGGCAGTTAGGTTTATCCGTGACATTCGTCGCGGCGCGCCGAGGCGTATGCAACATCGAGCCCCAGCGGCGGATCACCCGAGTGAATATCGACGCGCGGAACCATTCCTGGAACCAATCCCGCCTCAGAATTGATGTATACTGCCGTTCAACAGCAGCGGTTGGGGCGACCTCTGCAGGCATCTTGGGGTGTGGTCCGTGGAATCCACAGTTACCAAATTTGAGGCCGAGCGCGCCGAACTCGATTCGCTCCTTGGTTCCGAGACATTCGGACGCATAAACAATCTGGCCAAAATTCTGAGCTTTGTCTGCGAGAAATACTTTCAGGGATCCACCGGCGAAGTCAAAGAGTACGACATCGCGGTTCATGCTTTGGGGCGCCCCAAAGATTTCGATCCTCAAATCGACGCGATCGTGCGAGTGACGGCGCACGCTCTTCGCAAACGGTTGGAACAGTACTACCGCACGGAAGGTGCGGAGCACGCGGTACAGATCTACCTGCCCTCGGGCCACTACATTCCCAAGTTTGTGCGCAGGCCAGAGCTGAAGACAGAAAAACTTCAGCTGGATTTAAAAGAGGATGTCGAGGCTCCGCCAGCTACTGAAGATTCCCTTGCGGCCGCGGGATTTTTGCAAAATGCGTCGGGTCGTGAACCGGCCGTTCTTGACCGCGAGGAAAGTAAACGTGAACTTGAGCCGGCCGTTTCTGCGCCGCGCGCCGTAGTTGGACGCCCGATCGAAACGTGGGCCATGATCGCCGTGGCGCTGGTATGTCTATGCGGGCTCGCCGCAGTCACGGTATACGTGCGCATGCGCGCGCGCTCCAGAGAGGCCCAAGCGCAGTCGGATTCGCTGGTTTCGTTACCGGCTGCCAGCGCCCCCGCGGGCACCGTCCGCACTTTGATTGGAGACGGCCGGGAGCCTTATGTGGATCGTGCCGGACAAACGTGGGGCAGCGATTCTTTTTGCACCGGCGGAAGCACCTTCAGTGCCCCAGCTCGACCGGTACTTGGGACATTCGATACTCAATTATTTCTCGGGGGACGCAGCGGGCTGTTCCACTGCGCCTTTCCGGTGCCCTCGGGGACCTACGAAGTGCATCTTCTGTTCGCCGAAACGACCAGCGTCGAAGAAACCGGCCGCACGGTCGATTACTCTCTGAACGGCGGGCCTACGAAGGGATTGGATGTGGTGGACGACGCCGGTGGCAACGACACGGCAACCGAAAAAGTATTCACCAACGTTCAGCCGCAACAAGATGGCAAGATCCACCTCGATTTTACGTCCAATCAATCCTATCTGAATGCCATTGAAATTCTGCCCAGCGTTCCGGATCGAATGCTGCCGGTTAGAATTTATGCGGGAGAAACTCCTTACCGCGATTCCGAGGGCAATGTTTGGCTCCCCAACCGGGATTATTTCGGCGGGCGGGAGAGCCATTACGAGGTTGTGGATGCGGCCAGTCTTCCGGATGGCGGTCTATACGCGTCACAGTGGATCGGCCATTTCCGCTACGTGATCCCGGTTGCGGCGGGGGAGAAATACACGGTGAAGCTTTATTTTTCGGGAATCTTATTTCGGCGGCCAGGACGGCGGAGGCGGCGTGGTGGGCAGCCGGGTTTTCGACGTGTGGTGCAACGGTAGCGTGGTGTTGAAAAATTTCGATATCCTGAAAGAGGCGGGCTCCGCGCCGCTGACAAAGACCTTCGCCCACGTCGAACCCACGGGTCAGGACAAGATCGAGATCTACTTCGTGCCTGTGGTCAATTATCCCTCGCTGAATGCCATCGAAGTGACTGCGGAATAGATTGGCGCGCGCCGCCGGGCGACTGGGAATTCGGTTCGTAGCGCGCGTCTGGTCCAACTCTAACGGCTCGCCCGATTCATCCGATGGCGGGAGTAAATGCGCGGGAGAGGACGCTTAGCGCGCACCCGGGCCTGCGGGTGAAAATTGCCGCACAGGCCCGGAAAACCTCGATCGGCGGGTTAGACTGCGGTGACGTTCTCGGCCTGGAAACCCTTGGGCCCCTGGCGGACTTCAAATTCGACCAGTTGTCCTTCGTTCAGGGTCTTGTAGCCGTCCATCTGGATCGCGGAGAAGTGCACGAAGACATCTTCGCCCGACTGGCGCTGAATGAATCCGTACCCTTTGGAAGCGTTAAACCACTTCACCACACCTTGTTCTCTGGCCAACTTCCTGACTCCCTTCGATCTGAGATGTTCCCACTTGACGGGATGTAACGCCTGTCGGTAGCAAGACCAAGCCCGCCTAAATGACGCCCCAAGCACGGCCCCGTTCACCAAACGGGATTACAAAACCCCCCAATGCCGCGATACTCTAGATAAAAAGTGAAAGTTTGTCCAGCGGATACGGAGCCTTCGGAGTTCACGATGTGGGACGCGACGAAAGGCAGTCGCGCGGCGCGTGGGCGCGGGTGGCGGCTATTTCCCGGTCTTGCCGCCGGCGTTATTCGAGGCCGGAATTCGCTTGGACATCACGAGTTCCGCGCCCCCCGAGCGCCCTCGGCGCACCTCGAATTCGTCCATGAACGTGCGCATCAGGAAAATTCCGCGCCCGGAGGTTTTCAGCAGGTTTTCGTCGGTGAGCGGATCGGGTACGCTTGAGAGATCGAAGCCGGTGCCCTGATCGAGAACGTGGATCACCAGCTTTTCGGGGCTGCGCACGAACGTCAAATGCACTTTTTTCGCGCGCTCGAGGCCGTTGCCGTAGTTGACCGCGTTGATCACGCCTTCGCGCACGGCCATGCTGATTTTGTAGCGCTCGCCGTCGTCGAAGCCGGCGGCCTCGGTGATGCGCATGCAGATCTCTTCGGCCAGGGAAACGCTGTCGATTAACGATTCGAGCGTCACTTCGACGTGTTGAAGGTCCGAGGGCATGGGCGCCGCTCCGGGAGGCCGGGCGCGTATCCGTAGCACAGCCGAATGAGGCGAGTCAATACGGGAAGATACGGGTAAGATCGGCCAAGCCGGGACCAGCGCTACGGTTTGGGTTGCGCGGCCGGCTCTGGGCTCGCAGGTCCGGTGGGCGAAGCGGACGCGTCCTCCGGCTTTGGCCCGAATGCTTTGTGGATCGAGAAGAGCACCAGGGCCGCCAGCGCCCCGGCCGGCGCTGCCAGCCACGCCGCTTCGCGTTCGACGATCATCGGCGCGAGCACGAAAAATGACCAAACGCTCGGCATGTTGCCCGGCTGCCAGAGCATGGCGTCGCCCCAGCGCGCGAAGGCGTAGATTTCAAGCGGCGCCAGCACCGCTCCGGCCGCGGCCCACTGCCAGGCGCGGGCGAAGTGCGCGACGATCGCCACGCGCCGCAGCAAAAATCCGCCGATGATCGAATCGAGGAAACCAAATATCAGGCTGAAGAAATATACGGTGAGCAGATTGCTCGCGCCGCTTGACCCGTGCAGCGGCGAATGGCCGCCGGTCGCGGCGTGGGCCCACACGGCGAGCGCCAGAAAAAAACAGCCGCAAATCCAAGAGGCCAAATAGTAGGCCAGACTTCCGCTGCGCGTCATATGCGGCGCTGCGTGTTCGGAAAATCCACCCAGACTTTCACGCCGCAGAAGTGCGAGCCTTCCGTGCAGATCGGCGAAGCCACTCCCGCGCGCAGCGCGCACGGCGGACCGAGATGCCGCCCCAGCGCCGGCAGCGCCGCCTGCACCTGCGCGATTTCTTCCATCGAGGCTTGGTAAATTTCTTCCTGCGCGTTGAAGCAGGTGCGCATGGTCCACTTGTGCAGCAAGTGCAGCAACGAGCCCGATTCGACCAGGCGAATCGAAGTGGCATTCGGCAGCAGGTAGAGCGCGTATTCCGCGGGAACTCCGCGCGCCATCAATTCATTCTTTGCCGTCCACGCATCGGCCATCGCGCGCTCGAAAATTTCGCGCGCGTGCGCATTCGCCGCAATCAGCATGGGCACGATGAAGTCGGGCTCATCCGCTCCGGCGAAGGCCAAAATCGGACGCGAGCCGGGCACCATGCGGTGGCGCTGATCCTGGCTATCGGCCGTGTGGCTAATTTTTTTCGCGAAAGTGAAATGCGCGTGTTGCAGCGCGCGCATCATCGGCGCGTGCACACCGACGTTGAGCGTCTCAAGGCGATATGGATTGCGCGCGGGATTCAGCAGGCGGTCGAGCGCTTCCGAGTCCGGGCAGTCCGATTCCGTGAGGCCCAGCACGGCGCGATACGCCGCGGCCACCACGTGCGGCGCTGACGGCGAATAATCCACGAGCTTCGAGGTGCGCCCCGCGAGATCGGCGTCAAATTCGCGCGCGAACGCGCCATCGCCCGCGCGAGCTGGCGCGATCGCGCTCCACTCGGGCGGCTCGTCCATCGGCTCGGTCTCAAAGCGATCGAAAAATTGCGGATCGACTTCGCGCACGCGCTCCACCATTTCGCCGATCACGCAGCGCGCCTCGGTCGGCGCGTCCGAAGCCGCGGCCATGCGCCACAGCCGATGCAGCACGATGCCCGAAAGCGTGTGCACCATCGTGGTGGCCGCAGCCACCGGCAGAACGTAGCGCGCCACTTCAATCGAACGTTTTTCGGCTTGCCGCTCGACTTTGTCAACGCGCTTCGGGTGCGAGATGGAGCTGAGGTGCCAGATGTCGCCAAGAATCGCGCGCGCGTCATCCACCAGCAACGCGCTCAGGTCGCGATAGCTTTGCCAGGCGCGTTCAACCGCGCGGCGATAAATTTCTTCTTCCGCCGCGCCGAAGGCGGGCCCGGAAGCGGGAAGATAGGCCGACGCGTGGTCCAGGCGAACGTAGCGCTGGCTCTGCTGTTCGGAATTGTAGAAAGGATGCGCGTGCAGAAACGACCACACGAATTGCCGGCTGACGTTCTCCAGGCCAAATTCAAAGTGCGCGTGCTGATAGACGGTGTGATGACCGGCGAAAAAAGTGGCCGCGCCGATCATCACTCGCTGCTTGTCGGTGATTTCTTCTGCGCCGATCAGTCGCGGCGCGTAGCACGTGCGCGCGGCGGCGATGGCGGAATCGTAGGGATGTGCGAACCAGTTGCGCAGCGTCACGCGAGGTGTCGCCGCCTCGAACGTTACCGGTGCGACCGCTCGCCGCGTGGACTCGATGGCCATGGCCCGTTCGGCATTCTACACCGGGCAAGCTCGGGCGCGGGTCCTACTTACTTAGTGTCCGCCAAATTTTTTGCGCAGGGAACGACGCGCTTATTTTTTCTTGGCGTCGGCGGCGGCCTTCACGGCTTCCGCGGCCTTTGCGTATTTGCGGGTGAAGCGTTCGACGCGCCCGGCCGTATCCAGCAGCTTTTGCGTGCCGGTGAAAAACGGATGGCAGCTTGAGCAGATTTCGACTTTCAGCAAATCGCCCTTGATCGTCGAGCGCGTCTTGAATGTCGCGGCGCAGGCGCAGTGCACGGTCACTTCGTGGTAGTCGGGATGAATGCCGGGTTTCATGGGGAGTGCTCCTATGTGCGGGCCGGTCTGCACGGCGTCCGATTAGGTCGGCACAGCCGCGTCGCTAGGTCCGCTGACAATCGTTAAGCTTACGCGAAACTTGAGCGCTTGCCAATTAGATAGGTTCAGGACAGCTTTGGATTCTGTTTATGACTTCCTCGAGGCGCCAATTCACAACCGGGCCAAGACCGGCGTTCCACTCAAAGCTCAAAAACCATTCCGAGCGCGCCGAACGCGCCTTGAATCCGCTAAAATAAAGGTTTCGCGCGATTCTCAGGAGGATCGTGATGCCGCACGGCGCAGGCTCGTTCGCGCAAATTCGCGCGCTGGTGTTCGATCTCGATGGCACGCTGATCGATTCTAAGCTCGATCTGGCGCTCGCCGTGAACGCCACGCTGGCCGCGGCGGGGCGCGCGGAGCTGCCGCACGAGCGCGTTTTCAGCTACGTTGGGCAAGGGGCGATGCGCTTGGTGGAAAGGGCCCTGGGCGATGGCGCGTCCGTGGAAGAAATCGAAGGCGCGCATGATTTTTTTCTTTCCTACTATCGCGCGCACATGCTGGACAACACCGTGCTTTATCCCGGCGTGCGCGAGTGTCTCGAAGCGCTCGGGGATCGGCCCATGGCCGTGCTCACCAACAAGCCCTGGCGCTTCAGCCGAGAAATTCTCGAAGGTCTGGGCATCGCGCGATACTTCAAGGAAATTTATGGCGGTAACAGTTTTGAAACGAAAAAGCCCGATCCCTTCGGCATGCTCGCGATTCTCGAAAAATTCGGAATCGCACCGAACCACGCGATGCTGGTGGGTGATTCCGACGTGGACGTGCAGACCGCCCGCAACTCCGGCTCGTGGGCCTGCGGCGTCAGCTACGGATTCGGCGCTGAGAGTTTGAAAGGTTGTCCGCCCGACATTCTGCTCGATAGCCTGGCCGAGCTGCCCGCATATCTCGATGATCCGGCCGAGCAGGGCGGTTAGGGCGTGCCGGTCTGGCCCTGGGCCGCGAACCACTCCCACGTTCGGCGCAGTCCTTCCTCAAATCCGACCGTCGGCTCGTATCCGAGTTGCTGCCGCGCCAGCTCAATGTCCGCCTGCGAATCGCGAATGTCGCCCGCTCGCGGCGGCCCGTACTGCGCGCGCGCGGGTCGGTCCGAGATTTTTTCGAGCAGCTTCAGCGTCTGATTGAGTGTGTAGCGATTCCCCGTGCCCACGTTGAAGGCCAAGCCCGAGGCTGCCGAAGCTTCGCAGGCGCGGAGATTCGCCTGCACGACATTCTCGACGTAGGTGAAATCGCGCGATTGTTCTCCATCGCCGTAGACGATCGCGGGCTTGCCGTCGCGCAGCGCCGCGCAAAACAGAGACAGCACGCCGGAATACGGCGAGCCGGGGTCCTGCCTCGGTCCGAACACGTTGAAGTAGCGCAGCGACACCGTTTCAAGACCGTAGCTTCGCGTGAAAACCTGCGCGTAGAGTTCCGTCGTCAATTTCGAGGCGCCGTAAGGGGAGATCGGCGCCGTCACCATCGATTCGGATTTCGGCAACGTCGGCGATTCGCCGTACACGGCAGACGAGCTCGCCAGAACCACGCGCGAAACTTGCGCATCGCGCGCGGCCACCAGCACATTCAGCGTGCCATCCACATTGATGCGATTGGTCTTGATCGGATCTTTCACGGAGCGCGGCACGGAAACGCGAGCCGCGAGATGAATCACGAAATTCGCTCCGCGGAATGCTTCGCGTGCCGACTCGAGGTCGGCGACGCTGCCTTTGCGCAATTCGACGGCGCCGCCGATTTTCGCCAGGTTTTCCTGATGACCCGAAGAGAAATCGTCGAACACCACGACGCTGTGGCCGCGCCGGATCAATTCCTGCACGGTATGCGAGCCGATGAAGCCTGCTCCGCCGGTCACTACATAACGCATCGCGCAACTCCCGATTTACGCTGGTCCGAAATTTTTCCGGGCAACGAGCGTTTCATCTCACGCACGTCGCGCCGCGAACACCTGAGAGGTCTCGTGCCGCGTTCTGGTACGCTTCACTATAGCGCGGCGAAAGCTCCGCGAGTCGCGCGCCACGCGGCGCGTTGCGAAAACATCAGGATCGCGCGGAGGATGATCGTTCGCCCCGACATCATGCTCAGGAAATCCGTCAACGCGAACGCGGGATACTTGCTGGCGCTGCTGCTGTTGTGGCCGGCGCAAATTCCCGCCGCACCACGGCAGACTCGCCCAAAGCAGATCAGCACGAAAACCAAAACCGCTGCCCAGCCGCCCGACGCGCCGGTTCCTTTTGCGGTCGGTGAGACGCTCCAGTACCAGGTTCTTTGGACGCAATATCACGTGCATGCCGCGACGCTCGCGTTCTCCGTTGTCGAGAAACGCGATTTTTTCGGTCGCGCGGCGTGGCACTTCCGCATTGTGGTGCACACCATCGATACCATGGGAACCGTTTATCCCCTCAACGACCAGTTCGATTCCTATTCGGATGCCGCGAAGCTTGTGAGTTTGCAGTACGAAATGTATTTGCGCGAAATGGGCACAGTGGAGAATACCGTCGATCACATGTCGGACGCTGGAACGCCCGCGCCGGCCGGCGTGCACGTCTCGCAGGTTCCACCGGGCACGCGCGACGCAGTCGGCTTTCTTTATGCGCTCCGCGCCAACGACTGGCAGCGCACGCCGGAGTTCGATGCGCCGGTCTTTGACGCGCACAATCTTTACGATGTTCACGCGCGACTCGAATCGGCGACCGATACCGTGCAGGTTCCGGCCGGGCAGCTTGCGGCGACGCGAATCGCCGTGAACGTCTTCGCGAACGGAAAGGCAAGGCAGGACATCAGCTTCCATGTGTGGCTCGGCCATGACGCCGCGCGCACGCCTCTTCTGATCGTGGCCGAAGTTCCGATTGGCAACGCGCGCGTCGAATTGTTGACTTTGCCGAAGCGCTGATCGGCGATGAGCACCGAGGTTTGCGACGAGTATGACTGCGGTGAAGTCCGGGATATTACCGAGTGCGAGGCTTGCGATCAACTGCATCCGGCGAGGCCGCCGGCTCCGGCGGAAAACTGATGTGCCAGAAGTCCGGCGCGGATTCGAGGAATTCGAGGCCGACCTGAATTTTTCCGGAGGACACCGGCCCGAGGTAAACCACGCGGCAGGCTTGTTCTTGCTGCGTTGTGCGGTTTACGATGCGCAGAGTCTGTCCTTCTTTCATGGTTGCCGCGAGCGCGAGCAACGCGCCGTGCGCGTTGAGAACCAGACTTGCGGTAGTTTCTTCGACTTCCTTGCCGTCCGGGCCCTTCCACTTCACGGTGACCGGGATGCTCATGACCACGCGCTGACTTCTGCGGCGGGCAGCGGCGGGATCGTGTGAGAAGCTTGGTTTTTTCATCGGAACACCGTAAGTTACCGTAAAGCGTCCGCGTCGATGCGGCAAGCGGTCACAGCAAGAATTCTCTCAATCAGTAACCCTTTGCGACTGTTGCTCACTTGCAGCGCGCGGCGTTTCAGCACAGTACAATTTTTTGGCGGTGGCGCGTCACGCGGCGCGTGGCATTGCGCGCGTCCACGACCAACTGCGCCGACTCGACGATCCCACTGTAGTCGTACACCGAGTGGTCCGTGGCGATGAGCACGCAGTCGTAGCTGGCGAGCACGCCTGCGTCGAGCTTCACCGAGCGTTTTCCTGTGTAATCGTAGTGCCGCATCTTGTGCAGCTCGGGGAAATACGGGTCGTTGTAATCGGTCTTCGCGCCCCGCCCTCCAAGCAACTCCATGATTTTCAGCGAGGGGGATTCCCGCAGATCGTCGACGTCTTTTTTATACGCGACTCCCAGCACCAGGATGCGCGCGCCCTTCAGCGTCTTGCCGCGGTCCTTCAGCGCCGCAGCCATGGCGTCCACCACGTGATCCGGCATCGCCGTGTTGATCTCACCAGCCAGCTCGATGAAGCGCGTCGAAAAATCGTATTCCCGCGCTTTCCACGCGAGGTAGAACGGATCGACCGGAATGCAATGCCCGCCGAGCCCAGGTCCGGGAAAAAACGGCATAAATCCGAATGGCTTGGTGGCCGCCGCGTCAATCACTTCCCAGACGTCCATGCCCATTTTCTGGCACAGCAACTTCAGTTCGTTCACCAGCGCGATATTCACGCAGCGGAAAATATTTTCGAGCAGCTTGGTCATCTCGGCGGCCCGCGTCGAACTCACCGCCACCACGCGAGTGACGATTTGTCCGTAGAGCGCCTGCGCCGCGCGGCTGCTCGCGGCGTTGACGCCGCCCACTACTTTCGGAATTTGCGCCAAACCGAAATTTTTGTTGCCGGGATCTTCCCGTTCGGGCGAATACGCCAGAAAGAAGTCCGGACCTTTTCCCCCGTCCTCGGCGTCCGGCGGACACCGCAGGCCGGTCTCGGTCAGAATCGGCAGCACAAGTTCTTCGGTGGTTCCAGGGTAGGTCGTCGATTCCAGCACCACCAGCTGGCCGCGCGTCAGGGTCGCCGCGATGGCTCGCGTCGTCTGCTCAACGTATTGCAGGTCCGGCTCGCGCCGCTCGTCGAGGGGAGTCGGCACGCAGATCATGATCGCGTCCATCCGGGCGAGTTCGCCAAAATCCGACGTGGCCCCGAAATGCCGCGACCTCACGTACTGCTGAATTTTCACCGTGGGCACGTGGCCGATGTAGCTGTGTCCGCGATTGAGCGCGTCGACTTTTTTCTGATCCAAATCGAAACCGGTCACGCGATGGCCCACTTCGGCGAATCGCAGCCCGAGTGGCAGACCGACGTAGCCGCAACCGACCACGCCGACGCGCAGCTGCGCCCCTTTGAAAAATTCCGGCTTGCGGTCTACGGCCATGGCAGAGTTTTATCTTTCATCCGGCGGACTCGTGACTATAGCAATTTCCATCGTGCGTCCAAAGCGGGTGCGGGCCCATCGCCTCGCGCCATCTATCAGGGCTGGGACAATAAGCTAGCGGTGCCGGGATCAGGGCGTCCCGCTGTGCTTCTGGAAGCACAGCAGTATCAAATCGGCCCGGCGCCGCACACCGAACTTGCTGAGAAGATTGGATACGTGGAATTTAACCGTGCGCTCGGAAATATTCAAATGGTTCGCGATTTCTTTGTTGGCCTGGTTTTCGAGCAGGGCGTCCAGCACTTCCTGTTCGCGACGACTCAGATCGCTGTAGCCTTCCGCCTTGATGCGCCGGCTCGCGGCCCCGCTCAGAACCGATTCCACAAAGCCGGCCAGCACCGCGCGCGGCACCCAATAGCCTCCGAATTGCGCTTGCGATACGGCATGCGCCAATTGGTCTCGAGCTTCGGAGTAAGTCAACAGGCCCTTGGCTCCCAGGCGCAGCAGCGAGTGGCCTTCCTGCGCGCTGAATTTTTCGGCCACGACGAGGACGCGCGCGGTCGGGTATTTTTCAAGAATGTTCGCGAGCAGTGCGCCCGTCGCGGGGCGCGCCATGTTGGCGTCCACGACGTACACGAGAGCCCGCGGCATGGTCAGCTTCCTGAGATCGGGTCCGAGCGTGGATTCGAGCGTTCGGGAGATCAGGCGGAATTCCGGACCGGCGAGCACTCGCTCAAATTCCGAGAGCACCAGCGGGTGCGATGAGAGCAAGCACACCGGCACCGTTCGCACGCGAGGTGATTGGGCCACGTTTTCGAGGGTATACGAATCGCTGGGGACGGGCAAGGAAACCCCGACGAGCGTAGTGACAATCAGGTAACGCGGTTGCGCGCGCGATTTAGCCCCTGTTGTCCGTTGGGACAATGGGATTCTCGGCGCCCCGCATCCTCTCGCGGCTTTCCGGCAAAATCTCAGGATGACCTCAGTCTCTCGACCGCGACGCTACCCGCGCCTGGGCCTGCCGAAGGGCATGCTTGTCGCCTGGCAGTGCGGCGGTCAAAGAACGGTTTCTCGCGTCGCCACGCTCGCGCTAGGGGGAATTTTCATCACTACCAAGAATCCTGCGTCGGTCGGAGAAGTCTTGAGGCTGATTTTCGACGTACCGGCAGGCGAGGTTCGTGCTCGCGCCGTGGTGCGGGATTCGCAGCCGGGCCGGGGCATGGGAGTTGAGTTTACTGCGATGTCCTCAGAAGCGCGGGCGCGCCTGGATCGCGTGCTGCGCCGCCTATTGAAATAAACGGTTCATTCTGCTGTCCCCGATCGATGACAGCCATGGCAGCCACGAGTTGACCGCCAGATGTCCGCCCACGGTCGATCAGGCTACATGGCTGCTCATAAGCGGAAATCGATTTCCTACGATTCCCGCCGCGCTGCATGCTGCGCAACACGCCCAGCACGGGAGTCTCTATGTCTTTTTCATTAAGTCGTTTACGGAGGGTTTGCGCGCGCGGGAATATCCACAGCCGGAAGGCGCCGCGCCGCCGCTGGCTATAAAAGTGCACTATCAATTAACGCACAGGGGAAGTTGGCCTCCACACCTAAAGGGCAAATGCTGGGGAAACGGTAGCTCGGCACACATATGGCTGAAGCCGGCGTCGCACGAAGTGCATACGCACCGCGGAACGAGCAACTGCCCCCCGAACGAATCATCTTCGGGCGGTCGGCGGCGATGCTCGCCATACGACAAAAGATCGAACGAATCGCTTTGACCGGCGTTCCGGTGCTTATTCAAGGCGACAGCGGAACCGGCAAAGGAGTTCTGGCGCGCTACATTCACGAGCGATCGGGCGCGGCGCCGCGGCCGTTTATCAAAGTGAATTGCGCGGCGATTCCCGGCTCGCTGCTTGAAAGCGAGCTGTTCGGCTACGAAAAAGGCGCGTTCACCGGAGCATATGCCACCAAGCCGGGCCGCGCGGAGCAAGCCGAGGGTGGCACGCTTTTTCTAGACGGCATCGATGAGATCGACCGCTCGCTGCAAGCCAAGCTTTTGCAACTACTGCAAGACGGGCAATTTTCACGTATCGGTGGGCAAGAAGACCGGCACGTAAACGTGCGCGCACTGTGCGCAACGCATCGCGCTCTGGAGCGCGAAATCGAAGCCGGTCGCTTCCGCCAAGACTTGTTTTACCGCATCAACGTGGTCAACCTGCACTTGCCGCCGCTTCGTTCGCGCCGCGAAGACATTCTCGATCTAGCGCACTATTTCCTGGAGCTACATCAGCGCCGCCACAACACCCTGGCGCGCGCGTTTTCCGGCACGATGCTGCAACTTCTCGCGAGACATCCCTGGCCGGGCAACATCCGCGAGCTTGAAAACCTGGTCGAACGCTACGTCATCCTCGGTTCGGAGGACGCCGTGACCACCGAACTGCTCCACTGGGAGCAGACTCATCTATCGTCGGAATTGCCTACCGATGGGCCGATTCATTTGAAGAAGATCACGCGCCAGGCCGTACGCGATCTGGAAAAGAAAATCATTCTGCGCGTGCTGGAAGCCAACCGATGGAATCGCAAGCGCGCCGCGGTTGAGCTGAAAATCAGTTATCGAGCGTTGCTCTATAAGATCCGCCAAGCCGGCCTTCCACCGAAACGCTCCCTGCGGCACAAGGAAGAACCCGGGCTGGATTCGGCGGTGGACGCAAGGAATCGCGCGCTATAACTCGCAGTGTTCGTGAGCCGTTCGCCGCGCGGATTGCCTCGGCTCGCCCGTAATAAGCCCAACTAAAACATAAGCTTGCGTCCGCCAGGGGTGATTCCTTCGCATGGTAAATGTTTGCCACATAGTGTAATCGCTTTGGAGTCAAGTAGTACCTGGTTCGACGATTTCTGGTTGGGCCCAAGATGTCCGTAAATGCATGTAAAAAAGGAACTTGTCCGGGCCGCGGCGCGTCGTTTGGATCATTTTCGATAACGGTCACGGCCTTGCTCCTATGGTTCCGCTCGTAGACTGACCACGAGACCACCATGAAAGCAACAGACCAGGCACCGATCAACAGTTTGGCCGCTCAAAAGGCAGCCGCCCGAGGCTACTTCATGGGGGCCGCAAGTCCTGCCATGCGACTGATCGAACGCACGATCGCAGACCTGGCACCAACGAATATCCCCGTGCTTCTGGTCGGAGAGAGTGGCACGGGCAAGGAAATCGTAGCGCTCGAGCTGCATCGCCTCTCTCGGCGCGGCCACCTGGCTTTCGTGAAATGCAGATGCGGTGCGATGACGGAGCAGGCTTTGCGCGCGTGCTTGCGGGGCGACGCCAGCGGCGTGGCAACAGCGGACAGCTCCGAGTGCGGGACGCTCCTGCTCGATGAACCCACTCAGCTGAATCCAGAATCCTGGGGTTCGCTCTTGCACCTTCTGCCGGACGCCGACGCCGCGGTGGAGCCAGTGTCCGGCGTACGCTTGGTTTCCGCGACGTCCCACAACATCGAAGAAGAAGTGCGAACGGGTCGTTTTCCGCGCGAGTTGTACTATCGATTGAATGGCGTGACGCTGCGGTTGCCTCCGCTGGCTTCGCGCAAAGAGGATATCGCGGGCCTGATGGATTATTTCCTGAAGAAGTATTCGGCTCTGTTCGACAAAGCGGAACCCGTCCTTGAACCCATCGCATGGGATATCCTGATGCGACATTCCTGGCCTGGAAACGTCCGCGAACTAGAGAACGTGGCGCGTAAAATCATAGCGTTGGGCGACAGCGAACTGGCGCTCGCGGATCTTGAAGCCGGTTTAAACGCGGTCGAACCAGTGAAATCCCTGGAAGGAGTCTCCGCAGCGGCGCGCCCGTCGGGCATGCGTCCGCTGAAAGAGGCGTCTCGCGAGGCTTCGCGGCAGGCGGAACGGGAATTGATCGCGCGAGCTCTTGATCGTACACACTGGAACAGGAAACGCACCGCGCGTGAGCTACAGATCAGTTACAAGGCCTTACTTTACAAACTCAAGCAGTTGGGGTTAAGCGATCAGGAAAGTGAATAATCGAATTCTGAGGAGAACTGCAATGAAGGAAACGGTTGATCGAAGCAATGCGCTCCGCGCAGACCGGCTCAGCAACGCACTCCGCGCCGACGGGCGGAACCTTGCGATGTTGGTTTTGCTGATCATGTTTGTGGGCCTCCCGCTCGCCGCTCAGGATCAGGCGTCGGGCAAGGCCGCACAAAGCCCGGCATCCGCCCCAGACGCTTCCGTCCCGCAGACGGCCGCGTCGGATCCGACGTACATCATTGGCTCCGACGACGTGTTGGACATCAGTGTCTGGAAAGAGCCGGACGTTTCTCGCGTCGTGCCGGTGCGACCTGACGGCAAGGTATCGCTGCCGCTCGTGAGCGACGTGCAAGCCGCCGGCCTGACGCCGAGCGAACTTGCCGCGGACCTCACCACGCGTCTGAAAAAATTCCTGAACGATCCGCAGGTCACGGTGATCGTCACGCAAATCAACAGCCGCCGTGTGTACATCGTTGGAGAAGTGGCCCGGCCGGGAGCGTTTCCGCTGCTGCCCGACATGACGGTTCTGCAGGCGCTGGCGGACGCCGGCGGGTTCACGACGTTCGCGAACACCAAGAAAATCCACATTCTGAGAACGATCAACGGCAAGCAGACCGAATTCCCGTTTGAATACCACGAAGTCCTTGAGGGAAACAAGACTTCGGAAAACATCAAGTTATTGCCGGGCGATGAAATCGTCGTCCCGTAGGGGGTATTGATTCGATGAAGCGCATCTCACTCGCCGGATTGCTTCTCGCCGCGCTTTTTTGCGTGCCGGCTGCGAGGAGTCAGCAGTCGACTCCGGATCAAGGGACCAGTACGCCTGCCGCTCCCGACCAACCGCTGCCGGCACCGAACACGACGCCCTCCAGCGGCAGTACAAACGATGCCGGCGCCGCGCCTGCGGGGCGCTCGCTTTTGGGTTCGGACGCAGCCGACCAATCCCCCGCTGATACGTTGCCGCTTTCCGGCGCCCAGCAATTGACGATTCCCGGTACGACTGAGCCCACGAATTTCTTCGACGCGAGCGCGCTGTTTTCGGGAAGTGGGGATAGCGGCGTGATCAACGCTCAGAAGTTGCCGACGTGGGGAGCGAGCGAGGTCGCGGGAGGTGAGATTACGGTCGATCGTTCCTGGAACGCCGATCGCTTTGCGTTGTCTTATTCGGGCGGAGGCTTGTTTTACCAGCCGAGCGCGTTGTATCCGGACGCGATGTTCCACACGCTTTCCGTAGGACAACAATTTGCCTGGAAACGATTGACACTCCGCTTGATGGATCAATTCTCGTACTCGCCGACCTCCTTATTCGGCGGAGCGGGCCTCGGCGGACCGGGACTATTGGCCGAGACGGGGCAGACGACGACCCCGCTCAGTCCGATTTATGGCGTCAGCGACACGATTCTGACGGGCGAATCCCGAGTCGTGAACAACTCCGCAGTCGGTGAAATTCAGTACAACTTTTCTCTGCGTTCCTCGTTCACCGTTACAGGCTCCTACGGGGTGCTCGACTACGAAGGCGGAGGTTACATAAGCAGTCACGACTACGTGGTAAGCGCGGGATACAATTACGCGCTGACCCCGAAAGACGCATTGGCCGCCACTTACAGCTTTACCCAGACGCAGTTCACCGGAGCGCCCGAAAACCTGAGCTTCGAGGCGGTGAATCTTGCGTACTCGCACCAAGTGAGTGGCCGCTTGGTATTTCAAATCAGCGCGGGGCCTGAGTTCACCGAGTTTCACAATTACACGCCGAGCGTAGGAAATGCCGTGGGATTTAGCGTGGATACCGGACTGCAGTATCGGCTGCGCCGCAGTTCTTTCGGTGCGGCTTTCTCGCGCGGTGACAACGCCGGGTCCGGTGTTTTCTTCGGCTCGGTCAGCGATTCGGTCACCGGTAACGTGAGTCACCAGTTTTCACGATTCCTGACGGGCGTGGTGTATGTCGGATATTCGAAGAGCGGAAGTTTGGTGAGCGTGCCGGGAGTCGCGAATGAATTTCACGATTGGTTCATCGGAGCCAGTTTGGGGCGCCAGTTCGGGCGCTACACGCACTTGAGTTTCAATTACGGAGCGGAACAACAGCCTTCGGACGGAATCTGCCCGGTGACGAGCTGCGGCACGAACCAGGTGGTTCAAACCATCGGCGTCGCGCTTGACTTGCACATACATCCGATTGGCACTGTCGAGTGAGTGCGATTATCGGGCCTCCGCGTAGCGATGCGGCATGAAGAGCCGCCAAGATCAAGCGGGCTTGCGCAGGAGATCACAGAAGCGGCGCGCTCAGCCCAATAAGTTGTAGCGGAGAATGCACCACAGAGTGCGGAAGCCGTCTTTCCATGTGATTTTCTTGCCGTCCGCGTAGGTGCGGCCGGAATAGGAAATCGGCACCTCGTAAATGCGCCATCTTCCCTTGGCAACTTTGGCGGTCACTTCCGGCTCGAAGCCGAACCGATTCGACCGCAGTTCCATACCCTCGATCACCTCGCGCCGGAAAACTTTGTAGCAAGTTTCCATGTCGGTGAGCTTCAGATTCGTCATGATGTCTGAAAGCAGCGTCAGAAATTTATTGCCGACGTAATGCCAGAAATAGTGGACTCGCTGTGGTCCGCCGAGGAAGCGCGAACCGTAGACCACGTCGGCGCGACCGTCGAGAATCGGCTTGAGCAGATTGCCATATTCCGCCGGGTCGTATTCTAGGTCGGCATCCTGCACGATAAAAATCTCGCCCGTGGCGGCCTTGAAACCGCGGCGCAGCGCCGCGCCTTTGCCGCGATTGCGCTCCTGGAAGAGGAAACGAACGTTGTGGAGCGCGAGACTTGCGGCGCCGTCGAGCACGGCGGCGGCCGGCTCACCCGCGGTCTGCGCCCGGCAAAGCGCTTCGAGGAGTTGGCGCGTGCCATCGGTTGAGCCGTCGTCGATGACAATAATTTCCTTGTCGATCGAAGCGGCCTGGACGCGCAGCAAGACGCTCTCCACGTAGGCGCGTTCGTTGTATACCGGGACGATGACGGACACGATCATCGGGTGACGAATCTCCGAATCGGATTCATTTCGCGCGTTCCCGGGCTACACATGGGATGTTTCAAGCGCAACATCATGCGGGAGCTTGTGCGTGAACGCAATTGCTTTGCGCGACGCCGCGCCGTCGGCGTCACGGGCACGCGTGGCGCTGCGTCATTTCCCCGAGCCAGCCGGCGCCTCCGCCGGGCCCGGCGCAGCCGAAACTGATGGATAACGGCCGAGCAGGCTGTTCCATCGAATCACGGCGAGATCTCCGACCATCTGCAGGCCGTCGCCGAGGACGTGCACCCGCGTGGCCGGGTCGTGAGCCCATCGCACGGGAACTTCGACGACGCTTAATCCATGGCGGCGCGCCAGGAACAACAGCTCGGGATCGAAGCCGAAGCGCTCGATTCGTTGTTGCTCAAACAGGATTTGCGTGCGCTCGCGGCGAAAGGCTTTGAATCCGCACTGCGTATCGGCGAACGGCACGCCAATGAGCGCCCGGACGGCCCAATTGAAAGATTTCCCGGCCATTTCTCTGACGCCGGATTGATGCACTTCGATCAGGCCGCGATTGAGCGCGCGCGAACCAATCGCGACGTCGGAATTTTCGAGCGCGGCGAGCAGCTTATCGGCTTCCTCAATCGGCGCCGAAAGATCCGCGTCGGTGAAGAGCGCGACGTTTCCCTTGGCCTCACGCATACCGTGGCGCACGCTGTAGCCTTTGCCGCGATTGCCGGCGTTCGAGACGAGACGCAATCCGGCGATTCGCGAGCGCAAGCTTTCTACCACCTGCGCAGTTTGGTCGCGGGAACCGTCGTCGACCACCAGAATTTCCCAGGTCAACGGACGTGCGGCGAAATACTCCTCGATCCGCGCGAGTGTCGGCGGCAGGCGCTTTTCTTCGTTGTAGGCCGGAATAATTACAGATACGTCCGGAGATGTTGGAGTGGATTTCTGCCCGGATTCCGGAGTTTGGGAATCGACAAAGGGAAAAGTTGCTGAAGTGCCGCGCCCCGAATCAGGCGGTGCGGGGCTCATTGCGGATGATCTCGTAGCGTTCGATCACCGCGGCCACACCCACTCGGGTGGATCCATTGTCCGGCCGCCGATCGACGCGCACTACTTTCCCCATGGCGCGTATAAAGACTTCCGAACCACGGGTGACCTCGGCGGGCAATGTGAGCGTGATGTCCAATTCGCTGCCGGAATTCAAATCTTCTTCCAGCGTGAAATAGACGCCGCGCGTCGAGATGTCTCGCGTCTTGCCATTGCGAGCCGAGACTTCCTTCTCGATGGGAAGCCGGATAATGACCGGTAGTGCAAGGTCGTATCTTCGAGCCGTACGTCTGTCGGTCATCAAAACCAATCCCCCGAACCATCCCGGACGCGCGCTAAGCACGCCTCACGCTCCTAGTAGGGAGCACTTGCCATTCCAAAGAGCGCCCGCAATTCAAGAATCGCAAAAGCCGGCTCAGAAGCGGCGGAACTCACTCGCGGTGCCAAATTGCGGCGCGACGAAAATAACTCATTTACAATAAGCACAATAGACCGAATTCGCCGACCCCAATGTTTTCCCACAAAGGGATAACTTCGGGGCGCCCGTCTGCGACCGGCTCGGGCCCGGATTGTAGCCCCAGTTGCAGGGTAAACGCTAGGCCCAGTTGCGACAGGAATGCCTTGAATAGGCAACAGGTTGCAGCTTTTCCGGGCACGCCTATTCGACGTTGCCGGCCGGAACCGCGGGTATTTTAGGTTGAGCTGCTGCCGGTTCGGGGGTCGCCGTGCTGCGTCCAGACCGCCCGGAATCCAGATTGAATTGGCGGATCTTGTAGAGCAGCGCCTTGTAGCTGATACCGAGCATCTTGGCTGCGTCCTTGCGGCACCAGTGCGTTTTCTGCAGCGCGTCAGAGATCGCTTCCATTTCCGCTTCGTCCTTGAGTCCGCGCACGAGGGCTTTCAGTCCCTGCGCGCGCGCGGGAACCGGCTCGTCGCGCGGAGCGGTGCGCTGCTGCGTGGCGGACATCTCAAGCAACTCACGCAGACCGCCTTCGTCATCTTCGAGGATGACGTAGCGCTTGACGAAATTTTCGAGCTCGCGCAAATTTCCCGGCCAGGGATAGCGCACGGCCGCCTCCAGCAAGTACTCGGACGGCGCCGGCGCGGTCTTCTGAAACTTCACGCTGTACTTTTCAAGAAAATGCCGGAACAGCAGGGGGATTTCTGAAGTCCGCTCGCGCAGGGGCGGCACATTTATGGAAAGTACGTTTAGGCGGTAGTAGAGATCCTCGCGCAGACGGCCGGATTTCATGGCTTCTTGTACTTCCATGTTGGTCGCCGCCAGAACGCGGACGTCAACCTCGATCAGATGCCGTCCGCCGAGGCGCGAATACTGGTGATCCTGCAAGACGTGCAGCAGCTTGGCCTGCAGATGAGGGCTCATCTCTGCGATTTCGTCGAGAAAAATCGTGCCCTTGTTGGCTTGCTCGAACTTGCCGGGCTTGGAGCGCACGGCTCCCGTGAACGCGCCTTGCTCATATCCGAACAGCTCGGATTCGAGAAGCTCGCCGGGCAGGGCCGCGCAGTTAACTTTTATGAAAGGCTGGGTGCGCCGGTTCGAGCGAATGTGGATCATGCGCGCGACCACTTCCTTGCCCACGCCGCTTTCGCCGCAGATGAACACCGGTACGTCCACCGGCGCGATTTGCAGCACCTGCTGGCGGATGCGAACCATTTGCGGGCTGGCGGCCAGGAAGGTCATGTCTTCGGTCAGTTGGTCGCAATATTCGGTGAGTGCCTTGTTTTCGTTACGCAGCTCGCGTTTCTGGCGGCACTTCAGCATGGCCACGTCGAGCTCGCCCTTCTCAAACGGCTTAGTCAAATAGTCGTGCGCGCCCAGGCGAATCGCCTCGACGACCGTGCCCACTTCGTTTGAGCAGGAAAGCATGATCACGCTGAGCGAGCGGTCAACGTTCATGATCTGCTTGAGCGTGTCCAGGCCGTTCAGCTCGGGCATGAGCACGTCCAGAATTATGAAATCCGGCCGCTGGCCGGTCTTTAGCAGTTCGATCGCTTCCGTGCCACTACCGATAGTTTCGACGTCGTAGCCATCGACTTCGAGCAGCGTTTGCAGGTATTTCCGAATACTCGGTTCGTCGTCGACGACAAGAATTCTTTCTCGATTAGCCATGGTCCTTCCTTCCTCAAACTCTGCGAAAAATTTTCTTATGCGGCGTCCAGCGGCAGCAGAAACGTGAAAGTGCAGCCGCGGCGGGGTTCGCTATCCACCCAGATTTTCCCGCGATGCGCCTGGACCAGCCGCTTGGCGATTGCCAAGCCCAGCCCCATGCCGGACGAGGAGCGATCCACGCGCACGAAATCTTCGAAAATTTCCTGATGGTGTTCGGCGGCGATTCCTGGGCCCGTGTCCGAGACCGCGACGCGCACGCTGTTGGCCCGCTGATTGCGCTGGGAGCGGCGCTCGGTGGGGGGAAGCTCCTCTGCCGCGCGGCGCTCCCAAAAATGCGGCTCGGCGCGCAGCGTGACTGTGCCGCCGGCCGGAGTGTGCTTGAGCGCGTTGTCGAGCAGATTGGCCACGGTCTGCTGCACCTTCTGATAGTCGAACGCGAGCGCCGGCATATCCGGCGCAAAGAAAGTATCGAGACGCACATTCTTGCGAACAAACGCCTCGCGCCAGCGCGTCTCGATTTCGGTGAGGCAATCGCGAAGATCGTTTTCGCGCAGATGCATCACCAGTTTGCCGCTCTCGAGCGCCGAATAATTCAGGAACATCGAAACCAGACGCACCAGACGTTCGCAACTTTCTTTCGATTCTTGCAGGATATCCTGCTGCTTCGCAGTGAGCTTGCCGAGCGATCCCGAGAGCAGCAGATCGTAGTATCCCTTGATTACCGCCAGCGGCGTCTTCAGTTCGTGCGCGGCCGAGGCCAGAAACACCGTCTTCTGTCGATTCACTTCCTGAAGCCGGAGATACGCCGCCAGAAGATTGCGGTAGGTAATCTCGCGCTCCTGCAACAATTCCTGAACCGTGCGCTGCATCTCGGTGTCGCTGTCCGCAGGTTCGTGAGAAGAGGGTTCGGACTCGAGGCGCACCACCAGCCAATCCGGCTCCGGCAGCCATTGGATGCGAGCTTGAGCGAGTCCGTTCGGACACTCCACGCGGAGCTTCACTTCGCTCTCGCCACTTTCCATTTGCTCGACGATCACCTTCGGATCCACGCGGAGCAAATTGGAAAACAAATTCGAGTGCATCTCGGCGGCGACGCCGCGAGCCGCCAGATACTGCTTGGCATGCAGATTCGCCAGGATCACGCGTCCATCGCGCTCGGCGACCAGAATGGGCTGCTCCAGCAGATCCAGAAGGCTGGCCATCATGCCTAGCGGCAGACTTTCTTTGGGTCGATTCTCGACAGCGGTGCCGTGCTTCAAGTGAATTCCCCTCACAAGAACTGAACCGCCGGGACGCTTCGGAAGGATGCTCGAAAGCCTTGCGTCGTCTATGCGGTTTTATTTTGCGGGACCGGGTGGATAGTCGCAGAAGGGCTCAGAGGTGTCAATGGTAAATGGGTTCCATCTTGCACAATTGTAGTAAAGAAGTGGACCGTTTTTCCCCAGACCAGTGAAGAAAACTTTTGCATGTCACTTTCGCAGCTTGGCGATCACGCTTGTTTTCAATTACTTACACGGTTGAGCGGGGACCGCTTAACGTGGACTCAAATATGCTACCTTGGTCCGGGTACTAGAACGAAGGTACCAGCAGCGTCAGGAGATTTACCCCGAAAATATCGGACGTTACCGTTCGTATGCGCTTACCCCCGACCGAGCGCCGACGCTCTTCCCGTATCCATTTGCAAATCCCCGTTTTCGTTCGCGGTGTTGACAGCTCGGGCGCCGCCTTTCTGGATCTGACGAAAACGCTGGATATCAGCGCCACAGGCGCGTTCATCGCCAGTTCCCGCGCGCTAAACTCGGGTCATCTGGTTTATCTAACCGTGCCGGCTCCTTCGCCTTCGACCACGGGCACCCTGCCCGCGGAGACGCCTCCGATCCAGGCGCGGATATGTCGCCAGCAAATTGCCGGAGATATGCATTTAATCGGCTTGGAATTTCTGACGCCCTTGGACTGAATTCAGGGCGAACGTACAGAGCATGAATGATTTAGCTCCGAGTGTGAAAGATGTTGCCACTTCTAGGTATTGTGGCGTCCTACCGCGCAGCGCCTCTGGTGCAACCAGAGGCTTTGTCCTTCTAAACAAAACACATAGATGACCAGGATAGGAGCAGAGCGCCCCATAGCGGTCGATGGCAGCCGGCGTGCTACTTTATCAGAGCTTCTCTCTGCAATCCCCCAAACCGCAGTGGGGGTGAGCTGGAGTTCTGGACCATATTGATGCCCAGCCCGGCTGACCCACCCAACCCGCGCGTGCAGGCCGACGACGGCTTTCTTCAGTTACTCCTGGAGACCCTCGAAAGCCTGGAGAATCCCGCGCGCGCGCAATTCCTTCAGCGCTTTTTCAAAGCCATCGCTCAGGTTGAGTTGAGCGAATCGGTCAGTTCGGAATATTGGGAACGCATTCGCACGCGCATGCGAGAGACGAGCGAGATTCCGGGAAGTCCGGTTTCGTTCAAGCGCGCCATCATGGACGTGCTGATCAGTTCGGAATCGCTGCGCGTTCCGATTCTGATCGAATACGAGGAGCTCAAGAAATTACAGGTGAATGCCGCAACCGATCCGCTGACGGGTCTCTACAACCGGCGCCTGTTCGATGAATATTTCGACAAGGAACTGAATCGCTCCGCGCGCTACAACCACCGGCTTGGCCTGGTGGTTTTCGATATGCACGTTTTCAAGCAGATCAACGACCGCTACGGCCATCCGCGCGGCGATCAATTGCTGCGCGCCGCGGCGCAAACGCTGCGCGAGTCGCTGCGAACTTCCGACTATGCGTTCCGAATCGGCGGAGACGAATTTGCGTTGCTGCTGCCCCAGACCGATGCCGAGCAAGCGCTCGCCCTCGCCCGGCGTCTGCGCGCCGCGTTCTCGGAGCAGATCGAGCCGATGCGCCTGGGCGTCGCGGTGGGTCTCGATTACGGCGTGGCAGTTTATCCCGAGGACGGCGGCCAGAAGGAATCGCTGCTGGGCGTCGCGGACGAACGTCTCTACCAGTGGAAGACCTATCGCCGCCCGGATCGGTCTGTTGAAGCAATGCGCTCCGCGCAGACCGGTGAAGCAATGCGCTCCGCGCAGACCGGTGAAGCAATGCGCTCCGCGCAGACCGGTGAAGCAATGCGCTCCGCGCAGACCGGTGAACCGACGCGCACGGCGCAGACCGGTGAAGCAACGCGCGCCAGACCGGCTGGAGACCAATCTACGGAACCGCCCGCGCCGCCGGCGGCGGCTTCAGCGGGGCGCAACGTACCCGCCGCGCCCGCGAAGCCCGTGGCGCCGCAAGATTCACGCGAAACGATCGAAGAGCGCCGCAAATCGGAGCGCGTGGCGCTTTCCGGAACGACAGCCTATGCGCAATTGGCCGATGTGGCGGATCGCACTGCGCGCGTCGTGGATCTCAGCTCTGGTGGCGTCGCGCTCGAGATGGCGCGCCCCGAGGAGGTTGGCGCAACGTTCTCCGTCGTGCTGCACGTGCCCATTCTTCCTCCTGTGCGGGTGAGCCTGCGGCGAATCTATTTTCGCGCGGGGATTGGCGAAACGGCGCGGATCGGCTGCGCGTTCGTCACGTAGAGCAATCCGCGCTATTCGACTTCGCGCAGCTTCAGGCGGATCTGACGCGAACAATAAAGCAGGGCCTGCTGCACGCGTGCCAAGCCGAGTCCCCAACGCACGCGAGCTTGTTCGGCGGTCTCGGCGCGCGCCAGCAACGCGATTTTCAGGCAATGGCCTGATTTTGATTCGGCGGGGAATTCGCAGCCAGCGACGGCCAGTTCGCACGTAAGCGCTTCGGCCGGTTCGCGCAGAAGCAGTCCCGAGAGTTGTACGGCAAGATGCTCGTAGCGGTCGCGTTGATGGTTGAGCGTGGGATCGGCGAACACAAGGATCACCGATGAGCCGAAGCCGGCGGGCGCGGGAGTTGCGGGCTGCGCCGGAGTTTCGCCGGCCTTTGCGGCAAAGCTTGCGAACAGGGACTCGGCTCCGTTGATGATTTCAAGGAAGCGCCCGAGCGGAGGGTTCGCATCTGCCGCGCAAACTTGTTGGAAGGCCTGAGGCTGCTTGCGCAAATTCACGTAGCCTTCGGCAGGCGGGAAAACCTTGCGCTTGGACGGCCCCGCGCCGTCCACTTGGAGTTCGACACGCACGGACGAGACGCTACACCGCGGCGCGCGCAGGCTCAAGCTCAAAACGCGCCAAGGGGCCGGCGGCGCGACCTCTCGATCAAAGCGCCCGCGCGGATCGAGCGGCGATGCTCGCTTGCCGCGCGAACAAATTCTAAGGTACGCTGCGTGACTCGACGCGCGTGTCCACGGGGTGTTGGCGCATGATCTGCCCGAAGTGTTCCGGCGAGGAATGCAGGCGATCCCATCGCGAAGATTCGCGCGATTTCGCTTTCGGCGTGACGGGCCTGCGCCCCTGGCGCTGCCGCGATTGCCAAGAGCGCTTTTACGCGTGGTCCGTGCCAATTGCGTACGTGCACTACGCGCATTGCCTGCGGTGCGGCAATCTCGCAGTGAAGCGCATCTCTCCCGATTACGTCGCGGGGTCCTTCGCGTGGTTGTTCCGCATCATGCGTTTGCCCGCCTATCGCTGCGCGCCGTGCCGCAACAAATTCTTTTCGATTCGCCGCCATCTTCGCGTGGTTCCGACGCCGCAAACGCCCGCGGTTCCCGGAACCGGATCGGCCCCTGCGCCGGCGAACGAATCGGCCCGCGACCTCGCGGCACGTCGCCTTGACGCCGCCAACGTGCGCAAGCTATAACCGATCGAAGCCGTCACGATTCTTCTGCGGCGATATCGTCTAAAGGTTAGGACGCGGCCCTCTCAAGGCCGAAATCCGGGTTCGAGTCCCGGTATCGCTACCATTCAGCCGCCCGCTTCGGGTTCTAATGACGAACGATCCATCCGCTGAGGCTGTCGATTATTTCGGGCGACTCGGCATTGGCCAGAAGGGAATGCTGCACATTGGGGTAGGAATCGTATTCTTTGTCTTGAGTGTCGAGAAGAGCGAACATCTTGCGCGCGCTGCCTTGCGAACCGACGCTGTCCAGGTCGCCTTTCATTACCAACGTTGGGACACGAACCATTGGCGCCACGGCAGTCCAGTGAGCCCTGTTGCGGCGAAGTTCCAGGATGTAATTCACGCTGATCTTGTCGTAAACGAGCGGATCGGGAAGCGCCGTGGACACGGATTCGACAGCTTGTTTGTCGTGGCTGGAGCCGCGGCCGACCAGATTGATATCCGGCCGGTCTCGCAAGAATAGTAAATCGGGCAGATAGAGCCACATCTTGAACTGCTCATATTGCTTCCGATTCACTCCGAACACGGGGGAGAGAAGAATGAGTCCGGAAATATCCTGTGGATTTTCTTTCGCGTAGTTCAGCGCAAAAATTGTGCCCATGCTTTCGCCCATCAAGAACAATTCCGCGTGGGGATATTTCTGCCGGATGGTTCCGAGCATGCTGCTGATGTCGCTGGTTTCCGTGGCGGGATCGGGAACGTTGCGCCGTTTGCCGCATGACAATCCGTGGCCGCGCGTATCGAGAGCATACACGGCGATGCCGGCTTTATTGAGTCGTACTGCGGTGGATTTGTAGACTCCGCTGTGGAGTCCGATGCCGTGGAGCACGAGCACGACGTCCTTGGGCTGCGCATCGCCGGCCGGCATCCAATACCTGTAGAAGAGACACGCCCCATCTGGGGACGCAGTGAATCCGTGCTTGTCGGACATCGCTTTCAGAATTGACGACTCGTCGCTGGGTGCGTCGGGATTGGCGGGTTCGGCCTCTGCGGCGCCGACGTCGGGCGGGCGGCTCGATCCTCGAAAACTAGATAGGGATTGGCTTGATAGCCTGGCGGCAAACAAACAGACGAGCAGCGCGACGACGCAAATCCGGCCACTTTTCACTGGAACTCCACTTCTGAATCCAAGGACGGGAGCTGGCATCTAATACGTGTAAGCAGCGAACAGCATGCAATGTACGCCCGAACCGAGTGCAAGTCACGCTCGAATTCGGCTTGGGCTGTGGCGTGTGCTGCAAGCGAAAACGGTTGAGGCGGTCGGCGCCGGCCCAGCGCGCCTCCAAGATTCCGATGTACATGAAACCGGATTTATGAGACAATGGGTCTGCGTTTGTTGCTCTTGTATAACCTTTGGATTCGTTTAAAGGGGCTGCAAGTCCAAACTTGCGGCCCTTTTTACGTCAGGCCGAGGGCGCTCGAGAAGCACAAATAGCTTCAAAAAGAAAAGAGAAATCAATTGGCAAAGGAACAAGGAACGGTAAAGTGGTTTAACGCGAGCAAGGGCTTCGGATTCATTCAGCGCCAGTCCGGCGAGGACGTTTTCGTCCACTTCTCCGCGATTCAGGCGGATGGGTATAAGTCGCTGAACGAAGGGCAAGCTGTCGAATTCGAGGTTACCTCAGGCCCCAAGGGTCTCCAAGCATCGAACGTGACCAGCCTCTAGCCTCGGTGGGCGAGCCGGCTTCACGCCGGTTCGCCCCCTTTTTGTTGGCTCATCGTCCTGCTCGTAGCGGTCCGGGGGAAATCCGCAGGTGTCAGGTGAGTGATCCCATGATCGTCAAGTACGTTGGATTTGAGGCTAAGGCCCAAGTCCGTGAATACACGTTCGTCGTGCGGGGGGAAACGAGCGATCCGCTCGAATACACGATGAGCATTGCAAACGAAGCGTTCGAATCCCATCGAGCGCGGTATCAAGATGCGCCGGATATCTGTTCGCTGCGGCTACACCGCGAATTGGCATTGGTCCCGAACGATCCTCCGACAACGCACTTTAGCGTCACCGACGCGGAGCTGGCTGAGTATCACGAAGCGCGCAGGCCCAAGCCCTCGCGCAGCTTTCAACCACCGCATCGGGCCGATTGATCGGTCCGAAGCCGCTCTCGCGAATTCGCTCTGGACGGGGAGAATCTTGTGTCGCTGGCGATTGAAGAAAAATACGAGCAGGTCCGCAACCTTATCACGCTAGGCAAGGAACGCGGATATCTGCTCTACGACGATGTAAACAACATGCTTCCGCCGGAAATCCATTCGGCCGAGGACATGGAAGATCTGCTTTCGACCTTCGAGCGGTACGGCATCAGCATCTATGAAGACTTGTTCAGCGCGAAGGCCGCGCTGGCCGCCTCTGGGGAAGTTGAGGTCACCGAAGCGGAGCCCAAGGAAGAGATCGCGCCTTCTGACGACGCGGAACTCGACCTGACGCCGGGCACGCTTTCGAAAACCGAAGATCCGGTCCGGCTATACCTGCGCGAAATGGGTTCGGCGCCGCTATTGAAGCGGCAGGGCGAAGTCGCGCTGGCGAAGCGCATCGAGCGCGGACAATTGATCGTGCTCAAGACGATTTCCCGCTCGCCCATCGTGCTCAAGAATCTTCTGGCCGCGGGCGAGGAGTTGCGCAAGGGCACGCGCTCGATCAAAGACATCGTCCAGTTCGATCAGGAAGAATTGACCGACGAGATTGTCGAAGAGCGCGCGCGCCAAACACTGCGCATCATCGGCAAGATCGAAAAACATTTTGACATCGGGCGCAAGCAGGCCGCGCGATTGCTGCGTACGCCGCGCCTGAAGGCGCGCGGCATGATGCGCGCCAAGCGCCAACTGGCGCGCACGCGAATCGAGATGTCGCTGCTGGTTCGCTCGATCGGATTCAATCCGCGCGAGCGCAAGCGTCTGATCGATATCGTGCGCCAAACCGTCGAGCGCCTGCACACGCTCGAGCGCGAAGCCATTCGCCTCGAACGCCGTGTGGACGCATCGCGCGGTGACGTGGCCGCTGGAGCGCGTGAGGAATTGCGCGCGCGCCGCGCCGAAATTCGCGAGATCGAAGAAGCCAGCGAGGTCGGTTTGACCGGCCTGAAGCGCACGCTCAACTTAATTCTTCGCGGCGAAGCCGAAGCCGAACAGGCCAAGAAAGAACTCACCGAAGCGAACCTTCGCTTGGTTGTGTCCATCGCCAAGAAATATACGTACCACGGCTTGCAGTTCCTGGACTTGATCCAGGAAGGCAACATCGGCCTGATGAAAGCCGCGGAAAAATTTGAGTGGCGGCGCGGCTACAAGTTTTCGACCTACGCCACCTGGTGGATTCGCCAGGCCATCACGCGCGCGATCGCCGATCAGGCGCGCACCATCCGCGTTCCTGTGCACATGATCGAAACGATCAACAAACAGGTGCGCACCAGCCGGCAACTCGTGCAGGAACTTGGCCGCGAGCCGACTTCGGAAGAAATCGCCAAGCGCATGAGCGTTCCGGTCGATCGCGTGCGCAAGATCAAGCAACTGGCGCAGCAGCCCATTTCTCTCGAAACGCCCATCGGCGAAGAAGAAGATTCGCACTTGGGCGATTTCATCGAGGACAAGGCCGTGGTGTCGCCCGCGGAAGCCGTGATCAGCTTGAACCTCAAGGAACAGACGGCTTCGATGCTCAAGACGCTGACTCCGCGCGAGGAGCGCATCATCAAGATGCGCTTTGGCCTCGACGGCGGCAACGAGCGCACGCTCGAAGAAGTCGGCCAGTCCTTCGCCGTCACGCGCGAGCGCATCCGTCAGATCGAAGCCAAGGCCCTGCGCAAGCTGCGCCATCCTTCGCGCTCGAGCAAGCTCCGCGTTTTCCTCGAAGGCTCGATGTGAGTACGCTGGCGTACACACTGGCGCTTGGCCGCTGTGCGCGAAGCGCATGCCTTCAAATAATGCTAGACTCCGGGGCAGTTCGAGGCTCGAAATAAATTACTTGGGACTGAAAGTCTTTAAGGCAAGGATCGTGAGAGTTGTGGCTCAGGCTTAAGGAGCGGAAATGAAGAATCTGTTTGTCGGCAACATGAGTTTTCAGACCACCGAGAGCGATTTGCAAACGCTCTTTCAGCCGTTCGGTCAGGTGACGCGCATCCACATCGTTATGGACCGCGAGACTGGCCGCGCGCGCGGCTTCGCGTTCGTCGAAATGCCGAACGACGACGAAGCCACCAAGGCTATTGCCGCGCTCGACGGCAAGGATTTCGGTGGACGTAATCTGAAAGTGAACGAGGCGCGCCCCAAGACCGAAGGCAGCGGCAGAGGCCCGCGCAGCGGGAGCGGCGGCCCTGGCGGCAGCGGCGGTGGCGGCGGACGCGGTCGCGGCGGCGGATTCTCGAACGAGGATTACCGCGGCGCGGCGCGCGCACCGCGCGAACCGCGCTGGTAACGGCGTCTAGCTTATTTTATTTGCCGGACGCGGCGCTTGCTCGTCCCGGCGTTTTCAGGTCGCGGCTGTGTCACGCCCATTCCGATATAAGGAGGCCCGATGGCTATCACATTTCAGAAGCGCCAAAAAGAAATGAAGCGCCTTGAAAAGGCGCGCGCGAAGGCCGAGCGCCGCGCGCAGAAAAAGGTCGCCAAGCGCGATGGAACAGACGTTTCAACGACCGACGAGCTGATTCCGCTCGAACCCTTGGATGGCCCGCTCGAACCGCTCGAGCCGTACGACCCGCCGCAAATCTAGGCCGCTTCCGAGTGGTCGGTACACCAGTACCCATAATCGCCCATCGATACCACCTCTCGGGTATTGGTGTGTCCGCGAACGGCGAGACGTGAACGGCTAGCCCAGCGACGCTTCGGCCAGCTCGACGCTCGGGTACGAGGGCAGCAGCTTGCGCACGTTGGTCATGTCCATCAGAGCGTTGACGCGCTCGTTTGCGCCAGCCAGCAGAAACTTACGGCCGGCCTTTTGGCTGGAAAGCATCGCACCAACAATCGCGCCCAGCCCCGCCGAGTCCACGTAGGACACGCCGCTAAAATCCAGAATCAGCGCGGACGCAGTTTCGGCGCGCACCGCGGTCTGAAAACTGAAAAGCGTGTGAATGGTCAGCACGCCCGCTAGGCGAATCACTTGTTCGGCGTCTTTCGATCCCGGTTGGCTTAGAATTTCGAGGGTTTCGTTGATCATGGGGCGCGATTCTAGCGGAAATCCCCCATGCCCCGCTGTTAAAATTCGGTTACATTCTCGCCGCTGGGAAGCGCGGCAGGACGCCGTTCTTCCCCCGCGATCCTAGGAACTCCCTTGAAACGCCATCGAGCCGATTCCGCTCGAAGCCTCAAGCCTCTGCCGCAAGTGCACACGCGTGCGGAAGATGCGCGACTTCACCATCTCCTCGGTGATGCCCATGGCGTCGGCCACTTCGCGATTGGTCCACCCAGCCCCCTTGTGAAGCAGGAAGGCCTCTTTCAGCGACGGCGCCACGCCGCGGAAGGCCACCGCCACCAGATCCTTCGCGATGCAGGCGCGCTCGGGACTCGGCCGTGCGTCGCGGATACGTGCAATTTCACTTTGTTCGTCCTCATCGGAGCGGGAAATTTCACGCCGCGTCGCGGCCAGCTCAGTCCGGCGCGACCGCAGCATCATCAGCCCCTCGTTTATTGCGATGCGCACAAGCCAAGTGGAGAATCGCGAGTTGCCCTCAAATTTTGCGAGGTTCACGTACGCTTTGCACAAAGCGTTCTGCAGGTTGTCCTTGGCGTCCTCGGGGTCTTTGAGAATTCGCAACGACATGCGATAGATCTGCTCGGAGTGTTTTTTGACCAGTTCTTCAAACGCCTGATCGTTTCCCGATTGCGCTTCCGCAATCAGGGCTCGCTCGATATCCACGGATTCCTTGTCCGCCACGGCACGCCCTCCCTGAACGATCGCTTTCCTACTGCTTCCTGCTCAACTAGGCCTTATCTGCCAGATTCAACTTCAACTGGTATACGGTGCGCGCCCAAAACGAACAATACTGGGGAGTCTGTAGCCTGTGACGTAGAGTCCTGTATGCGAAATGCCGATCATGAATGGAGACGGGACGCCTGAATCGGTCGGCTCTGGAAACGGTGTGTCGGAGGGAAACACCTTCGGCCAGTCTGCCCAACTCCGTACCGTGGGCGTGCAGCCCGAGAAATCTCGGTGCGCGGGAGCGATCGAGCGGGATCGGCAATCCAGCTAGCCTCCGCGCTTCCCGAGCGCGAGCACCGCAACGCCGCCGATCAGCGCAACGATGCCGATGACCGGCGGCAGTGGAATCGTATGATGGTGCTCCACGGTGGCTTGAATCGGCCCCATATCGAGGACCTTCTTGTGCGTGGTGTAGTCGATCCCCTGATATGCGAGCGAGATGACCCCGATCACGATCAGTACGATTCCGAGGATTGTGGCTCCCCTCATACGCTCCGCAGTCCGGCGGCAGCCCGCATATCGCGCGAGCCGCGGGCGCGCCTCAAGCTCTTCGAGCCACGTGGCCGATCAAGCTGATCACGAACAGAACCAGGAAGAAGAAAAACAAAATCTTCGCGATCCCTGCCATGGCCACGTAAATTCCCGTGAAGCCCAGGAGTCCCGCAAGAATCGCAACGACGAAGAAAACAATCGCCCATCGAAGCATGTCGACCTCCCACGGTCAGATTCCGATCTCGCCCGGTTCTGAAACTTGGATGTATCTCGCGTGCCGGCCGAAACTTTGCCGCTCAGGCTTTCGGCGACGCTACGAACCGCCTTCCGTTTTAGACCACACGCACACAAAGCTCCATCGGGGAGAAACGGTAGGCGGGGGCAATGCTTCCTGTAGGGCTCTGAGTGGCTCGAAAGACTTCCGGCGCATTGAATTTCGCACCGGGCCGCGCTTCTACGCAATCGCGCGCTTCCGGTAGCGCGCCCGTGCCGTCGCGAATGGAAATCTACTGTTGCTGCTGGTCTTGGTACGCTTCGACGGAAGTCGGCGCGTGAGCCACGCGGCGAATTACCGTCGCCGGCCGCAAATCCTGCGGCTCAGGTGAGTCCGCGGGAGTCACGGTCACCAGCACGGATAGCTCGCTTTCACCGCCGCCTTTGTATACGCCGCGCGTCGGCGGCACGTCGCCGTAGTCGCGGCCCAGCGCCACGGCGATATGTTTTTCGGTGCCCGTCAGATTGTTTGTCGGATCGAACGCCACCCAGCCGAGATCGGGCAGAAACGCCTCGATCCACGCATGCGTCGCGCCTTCCACCGAGCGATGCTGCTTCTTTTTTTTGTCCGCGCGATGGAGATATCCGCTCACATAGCGGCAGGGAATCCGCAGGCCGCGCACGATCGCGGTCATGATGTGCGCGAAATCCTGGCACACGCCGCGCCGGCTGCGCAGCGCGTCGTCGATCGGCGAATCCACCTGCGTGCTGTTCGGCGCATACTCAAATGACCGGTAGAGCGCCGCGTTGAGATCGAGCAGCGTCTCGATCGGCGTCTTGCGCCGCTCGACGCCCAGATCGAGCTCGAACTCGCGCAGCAGATCGGTCGGTCGGGCGTAGCGGCTCGGCAGCAGCATGTCCCAGTAATCGCCTGCGGCCACGCGCGCATCCAGACCATCCCAGTTTAGAATTTCTCCCCATTCGATCGGCGGCGGCTCGCGCACTTCGACAATAGCTTGCGCGGTGATTTGGATGTGCTTTTGGCGTCCAGGAATGTCGAAGTGATGCACGGTGTTCCCCAGAAAATCCTGATAGGACATGATGTTGGCTTGCGGAGTCACATCCAGAGAAAACGCGAGGCATCGTTGCCGCGCGTCGCTGCGCGGCTGCATGCGCACTTCCATCAGGCTCTCGCGCGCCTCTGGCTCGTAGCGGAAATCGGTGACGTGTTTTATGGAGTAGGCCACGTTCCGCTCCTGTATTCCGCGCGGCCGCTTGCGTCCGCCGCGCTCACGAAGCCAGCTCCGCTTCCACCGGATAATCGAAATAGATTTGGTGGATGGCCGCGTGCAGCTCTCCGCATTCGCGCGACACGGATTGCAAAAATTGCGGCGCGCCCGCGGCGAGAATCTCGTCGATCTCGCTGAAACTCAGTTGCGCGCGCAGCCTGCCGGCGATCCGCGCCGGCATCCCTGCCTTGCGATCGGTCAGATCGGCAATGGTTTTTAGCGCCGCCTCCATGCGATCCACCGAGAACCGCACCGAATGCGGGAAATCGGGATCGAGCAGCAGGAACTCCGCCACTTGTACCGGTCGAATCTCCGCCGTGTAGGCTTTGCAGTACGATTCAAACGCGCCGCAGCCCTTGAGCAATCCGATCCATTCCAGATATTCGGCCGTTTCCACGGCCTGGTCGGGCGCATGCGGCAGGCGCGCGAAATGAGCGCCGATCAGCAGTGCCAGCGTCACGGTGCGCTCGACGTACCGCCCGAGCTGGATGTATTGCCAGCCCTCGCCGTGGCTCATCGTGCCGTCCGTGATGCCTTGAAACAGGTGAGCGCCGTCGCGCACGCCGCGCAGGAAGGCGTGCGATCTCAAGTTTCGAGACTCGTCGATCTGCTCTTCCATTACGCTGAGATACAAACGATTCAGTTGCTCCCACATCTCCGAGCTGCACTGTTCCCGCACGTGCCGCAGGTTTTCGCGCGCCGACGCGATTGAGGAGACCAGCGACGACGGCCGCGATCGGTTGAACACCAGCGCTTCGACCAGGCTCGTCGCGCCGACCGGTCCATCTTTGGCCGGAGCCGCTTGCAGGGCCTCGAGCAAAAATCGCCAGCGTTCGGCCCCGGCGCGGCGCGCTTGGTCGAGCCACAATTCGAGCTCCACGTCCACCAGGCGAGCGGTGTGCTCGGCCCGCTCGAGGTAGCGGCTCATCCAGTAGAGATTGTCCGCGACGCGCGATAGCATTCCCGTATCTCGCTTGGCCGCCGGGAAATTTAACGTCCCCGTCGGCCTCACTGCGTAATCTTTCCGCCCGGACGCCGTGCGCGCTCAACGGGCGCCGCGGCTGCGGCGCGCGGCTCGCTCTTTTGTGAGGCTTTCTGACCAGGTTCTGGTTTCGGCGCCGGTTCGGCGCGCAGCACCCAAGTATCTTTGCTGCCGCCGCCTTGCGACGAATTGACGACTAGCGAGCCCTTCGGCAGCGCCACGCGCGTCAACCCGCCCGGCACGATCGTGACTTTTTCTCCGAACAGGATGTACGGGCGCAGATCGATGTGCCGCGGCTCCACTTCCTCACCGATCAGGCACGGCGCAAGCGAGAGCGCCAGCGTCGGCTGCGCGATATAGTTTCGCGGATCGGCCAAGATGCGCTGGCGAAATTCTTCCCGCTGCTCCGCGGTGCTCTGGGGACCGATTAGCATTCCGTATCCGCCGGATTCTCCCACCGCTTTCACCACCATCTGATCCAGCTTTTCGAGCACCATCGTGCGGCTGGATTCGTCGGTCATCAAGTAAGTGGGAACGTTCGGCACGATCGGCTCTTCGCCCAGGTAATACTTTATGATCGCCGGAACGTACGCATACACCGCTTTATCGTCGGCTACGCCTGTGCCGATCGCATTCGCCAGCGTCACGTTGCCCGCGCGATAGGCGTTGAATAGACCCGGAACTCCCAGCGACGAATCTGGACGGAAGCACAAGGGATCGAGAAAATCGTCGTCCACGCGGCGGTAGATCACGTCAACACGGCGCAATCCGGCCGTGGTGCGCATGTAAACCACGTTGTCATGCACCAGCAGGTCGCGACCTTCCACCAATTCGATTCCCATTTGCTGCGCGAGAAAGGTGTGCTCGAAATATGCCGAATTGGCGACGCCCGGCGTGAGTAGCACCGTCGCGGCGTCGTGCTGCGTCGACCAATTCGCGGGCGCAAGGCTCCGCAGCGTGGCCAGCAGCGCTTGCGGATAATGGTCGATGGGACAAACGTTATAGTCGCGGAATAACCTCGGGAACACGCGCTTGAGCACCTTGCGGTTCGCCAGCATGTACGAAACGCCGCTCGGCACGCGCAAGTTGTCTTCCAGTACCGCGAATTCGCCGTCCGGCATGCGCACCAGATCCGTTCCGCAGATGCTCACGTAGACGTCGCGCGGGATGCGCAGCTCGCGCATCTCGCGCCGGAAGTGGCGGCAACTGTAAATCAGCTCGCGCGGCACCACGCCGTCGGCCAGAATTTGTCCCCGGTGGTATATGTCGTTCAGAAACAGATTGAGCGCGGTGATCCGCTGCGTCAGGCCCTTTTCGATCTTGCTCCATTCCTGCTCGGTAATGATTCGTGGCACCAGATCGTTCGGGAAAATTTTCTCCGTGCCCTCCTTGTTGCCGTACACCGTGAAGGTGATGCCTTCGTGCAGAAAGGTCAGATCGGCTGCCTGCTGGGTGCGGCGCAATTCCTCCGGTTTCATCCCGAGCAGCGTCTTGTGCAGGGTTTTGTAATGCGCCCGCGGCACGCCGGGCGATACGAACATCTCGTCGTACGAACTGTCGAGTTGATAGTTCACGAACGACGAGTATGCATCACTTTGAAGGCGTGTGGGCGTGGCGCTCATGGGTGTGTCCCACTATCCCCGCGCGCACTGCGGGCGAGCGTCCCGTGGCCGCGAAGGACAGGGCCAATAAATTTAGGCGGCCCAGTTTGGCAAGTCCAATCGAAAGTCTCAATACAACCGATGCTTTTTGTGCGGGAGTGTGTCCCTGAAACACACCCGAAAACGCCTCTTTCCGGCTCCTCCGCTCCTGCCTACTTCGAGTCGCCGCCTCCCGCGCCCATCGCGCGCGACTCAAATTCGAGCGATGCCGGCAAATGTGCCGCGAAGTAATCCCAGTTATGCCCGCCCGGGTAGAGGTGGAATTCGTGCGGAATGTGCCGCGCCGTCAGCACGCGGTCGAGCGCGCGATTCCCGGCATCCAGGCCCAGATCGTCCTGCGCGCCGCAATCGAAGTAAATCGCAAGACCAGAAAGGTTCGCCGTGCGCGCGATCGTGATCGGACTTTCCCGGTCCCAAAACGCGGGATCGGGCGGCGTACCGAATGGCCGCTCGAGAATCCGTCCGATTCCCGGATCGTCGCCCGTGTTGGCCGGCAATTTCTCGATCAACGCAGCGCTGTGCGACGCGACCGAACCGAAAAGTTCCGGATGCCGGAATGCCAGATGCAGCGCGCCATATCCGCCCATGGACACGCCGGAAATTCCCCGGCTCGCGCGGCCGGGCCGCACGCGGTAATGTTTTTCGATGTACGGCAGAAATTCCCGCACCATGAAATCTTCGTAGCGCGTTCGGCCGTCGCGCGAATTGATATAGAAGCTTGAGCCCGCCGCCGGCGTCACGATCACGAATTCGCCGAGCTGCTTCGTCTCCCACAGTTGTTCGACCAGCGAAAGGCCGCCCGAGCTGATCAGGATCTGCTCGTTTTCGCCCAGGCCGTGCAGAAAATAAAGCACCGGATAGCGGCGCGTGGTTTGAACGTCGTAACTCGGGGGCAGAATCGCGCAGTAGGCCACTTGCCGTCCCAGAATTTCGCTGCGCACCGAAAGGCATTCCGCTCTGCCCGTCGCGCGCGCGGGGCGCGCCACAGCGATGCAGCAAAGAAGAGCTAACGCCGCAATTCCGAGCCGATTCATTCCGTAGCCGTCACCTTTCGCCGCGCCCACTTGCGCGCTCTCTTATTATGGACGATGCGCGACGCCGGCCGCCCGGGATTCGTGAGCCGCCGTGGGCCTGGCGTATACTCGCGCGACGCCCGGAGCGCGATTGAAAATCCTCTACGTCGATCTCGAAACAGAATGGCGCGGCGGCCAAAGCCAGGCGCTCGAAGCACTCCGCGGACTCCTGCGCCGCGGCCACGAGGCACAGCTGCTCGCCGTTGCCGGCGGAGCGCTCGCCACGCGCGCTCGCGATGCCGGCGTGCGCGTGATCGAAATCGAATCGCGGCGCAAACGCTGGGGCGCAGCGGAAGCGCTCCGGCGTCTGTTGCGCGATGCGCCGCCCGACGTGGTCCACGCCAACGAATCCCATGCGCTCACGGCCGCGTGGCTCGCGCGCACGCATCGCCGCACCACACTGGTTGCAGCGCGGCGCCTCGCTTATCCCATTCAGCGGAATCCGATTTCGCGCGCGCGTTTCCGAGCCGCGCATCGCATTTTCGCGATATCCGATTTCGTCGCGCGCAGCGTAATCGCCTCGGGCCTTCCCGCCGAGCGCGTCGTAATTGTGCGCGAAGGAATCGAGATTCCGCCGCCGCTCACCCCGGCGCAGCGCATCGCCGCGCGGCACATCTGGAATCTTGCGGACGACGAATTCGCGCTCGGCTGCGTGGGCTATCTCTTGCCGGAAAAGGGCCAGGAATTTCTGGTCTGCGCCTTGCCGGCAATTTGCGCCGCCGCGCCGCGAGTCCGCCTGATCCTCGCCGGCGACGGTCCGCTGCGCGATCATCTTCAAGAGCTGGCCACCAAATTGAACGTGCGCGACCGCATCGTGTTCGCAGGTTTCGTTGAGCGCATCGCTGACGTTTACGCAGCCCTCGATGCCTTCGTCTTTCCCTCGCTTGCCGAGCCATCCGGCACATCGCTGCTCGCCGCTATGGCATGGGGTTTGCCTGTCGCGGCGGTAGCACGCGGAGGCGTGCCCGAATACGTGGAGGACGACGTCAACGGCTTGCTGATTTCTCAGCCTGCGCCGCAAGCCATCGCCGCCGCCGTGAATCGCTTGCTCGCCGACGCAGAATTGCGTCAGCGCCTCGGCGCGCGCGCTCGCGCCGACATTTCCGAGCGCTACGCTACCGACGTCATGGTGGAACACCTGCTTCGTGCTTGCGCTGCAGCCGCGCAAGCGCGCGCAGCTCGCGGCTAGACATTTCGATATTTGAAAGACGCGAGGACAGGCGTGACCCACCCGCAATCGCGCCCATGATTTTGATAGAATTTATTTTGTCTGCGCGTCGAAATGACTCGCTGCGATTCGGAATCACGTGAGTATTGCCGAGGAGGCAATTTGGCATCGGAGAGTTCGTTCCGCGCGGAGCGCGGTGCTTCACCGGAACGCGCGGAGCGCGGTGCTTCAAACGTCCGGTCGCCTGGGCGATCGCTGTTTTTGTGCGCACTTCTTCTGGCCGCAATTGCTTGCGCTGTGATGGCCGCACCCTCACGCGGTCTCGTCGCCCAGACTCATTCCCAATCGCATCATCCGCTCCCTCCTCCGCCTCCGCCGTACACACCGCCGCCGCCCGGCGCGAACCTCGATTCCATCGGCGCGAAAAAATTGCCCGACGGCCCAGGCAAACAAATTGTTGAGGCCTCCTGCAAGGATTGCCATAGTTTCGACCGCATCACCATGGCCCATCACTCGCTCGCTCGCTGGCGTGCCGTCGTGCGCCTGATGCAGCAGCGCGGCGCCGACGTCGAACCCGGCGATCTGGACCCTTTGGTGCACTATCTGGCACAAAATTTCGGGTTGCGGCACACCGTCGCAAAGCCGTCGAGTCCCGCGCCGCCTCCGCCGGCGCAATAGTCAAGTAAGGAGTCGCATCGATGAACCGCACGCGGCGCGCGCTGTTTGCTTCGGCCGGATTGGTGCTCATCGCGTCCCTCGGTTGCTGGGCCGCGCAAAGCTCCGGTCCGCTCACCTACCGCTTGGTTGTGAAGCCGGGAGACCTCACGCTGGCCGCCAAGGCCGCCGCCGGAAATCCCGCCCCGCCGCACGAAGAATCGATCGCATTCACCGTGATCAATTCCACCGACACTGATTACGAAGGCATCGCGCAGTCGTGCCAAATCTTCGACGTCGAAATTTTCCTGCTCGGCCCCAGCGGCGAAAAATCCGTTTGGAGATGGTCGCACGGACAAATGTTCTGCCAGCACGTCACCACCGTCGTCATTCCCGCCGGCCTCACCTGGGAGCAGACCGTGAAGTGGGATTTCATCCCCGCCAATGTCCAGGACGGCAAATACCGAGTCGACGCGACGTTCATTCCCTCGAACGCCGTGGCCTCCGCCGATTTTGAGATTCACTCTCCCCACTAATGTCCCTGCTATCTGCCATGCGCGTCGGAGTCGCCCGCGCCCGTTGACAACCCCGTCCCCGCGCGCACATTCTATTCCGCCATGACCACGCCGACGCCGCCCGACGAGAAGCCCTCCGGCAACACGCTCGACGCGCTCCTGCACGAAAAGCGTCTCTTCCCGCCCCCCGAAGATTTCGCGCTGCGCGCCAACGCCTCCGACCCCGCCATCTACGATCGCGCCGCGAAAGATTTCGAATCGTTCTGGGCCACCGAATCGAAGCGCCTCAGTTGGTCCGAGCCATGGCAGACTGTTCTCGAGTGGAAGGCCCCGTGGGCCAAATGGTTTCTCGGCGGCCGCCTCAACGTCGCGCACAATTGCGTCGATCGCCACGCGCAATCGGCGCGCCGCAACAAAGTCGCAATCTTCTGGGAAGGCGAGCCCGGCGACGCGCGCGCCCTCACCTTCGGCATGCTCGAGCGCGAAGTCAATCGTTTCGCGAACGTTCTACGCAGCCTCGGCGTGGAAAAGGGCGACCGCGTCGCCGTTTACATGGGCATGGTGCCCGAGCTCGCGATTGCGCTGCTCGCCTGCGCGAAAATCGGCGCGCCGCATTCCGTCGTCTTCGGCGGCTTCTCGAAAGAAGCTCTCCGCGAGCGCATCAACGACGCGCAAGCCAAAATCCTGATCACCGCCGACGGCGCTCGGCGCCGCGGCGCCGTCGTGCCACTGAAATCCGCCGCCGATGAAGCCCTGAAAGCCACGCCCAGCATTCAGCATGTCGTCGTCGTCGAACGCGTGGGCCGCGCCGCTGCCGGCGCCGCCATGCAGCCCGGCCGCGACGTCTGGTGGCACGAAATCATCAAGGACGCCCCCGATCGCGCCTGGGGCGAAATGATGGACGCCGAGGATATGCTCTTCATCCTCTATACCAGCGGCACCACCGGCAAACCCAAGGGCGTCGTGCACACCACGGCCGGCTATCTCGTCGGAGTCTCCACCACGCATCGATTAATTTTTGACGTCAAGGAAGACGACGTCTATTGGTGCACGGCCGATCTCGGCTGGGTCACCGGCCACTCCTATGTGATCTACGGCCCGCTCGCCAATGGCTGCACCACCGTGATGTACGAAGGCGCGCCCGATTTTCCCGATCGCGGCCGCTTCTGGCAGCTCATCGATAAATACGGCGTCAATATTCTTTACACCGCGCCCACCGCCATCCGCACCTTCATGCGCTGGGGAGCCGAGTGGCCCGCGCAATCTTCGCTCGAGTCGCTGCGCCTGCTCGGCACCGTCGGCGAGCCCATCAATCCCGAAGCCTGGATGTGGTATCAAGAACATATTGGCCACGGCCGCTGCCCCATCGTCGACACTTGGTGGCAAACCGAAACCGGTATGATCCTCATCTCGCCGCTCCCCGGCCTCACGCCCACCAAACCCGGCTCCGCCACGCGCGCCTTCCCCGGCATCGCTGCCGAAGTTGTCGACGCCAAAGGCGACGCGGTCGGCCCCGGCGCCGGCGGATATCTCGTGCTCTCGCGCCCCTGGCCCGCGATGATGCGCACGATTTACGGCGATCCGCAGCGTTACGTCGATAATTATTGGTCGCGCTATCCCGGCCGCTATTTCACCGGCGATGGCTGCAAGATTGACGACGACGGATATTTCTGGCTGCTCGGCCGCGTTGACGACGTGATGAACGTCGCCGGCCACCGCATCTCCACCTACGAAGTCGAAAGCGCTCTCGTCGACCATACCGCCGTCGCCGAAGCCGCCGTCATCGGCAAAACGCACGAGATCAAAGGCCAGGGCATCTCCGCCTTCGTCACGCTCAAAGAAGGCGTCCCCGCGAACGATGCGCTCAAAGACGAACTCAAGCGCCACGTCGCCGAAAAAATCGGACCCATCGCCCGACCCGACGATATTTTCTTCGCCGCCGAACTCCCCAAAACCCGCAGCGCCAAAATCATGCGCCGCCTCCTCCGCGATATCGCCGAAGGCCGCGTCCTCGGCGACACCACCACACTCGCCGACCCCGCCATCGTCGCCAAACTAAAATCCCAATACGAAAGCGAAGAGTCTTAGTACGCGAAATATTGTCGATGCGCGGGACGACGTTCTTTTTCGGCGTGTGCCCCACACGTCGGATTTACGTGTGGGGATTTTGGTCGTTCTCTCGCTGCTCACGCTCGCCGCCAGCGCTCAAACCGCCCCGTCCGTTCCCGCACCGCCGCCAGCGACAATTCCGCTAACGCCCCCCATCGACACCACCGACGGCGCCGGCGCCTTCGCCACCCATCGCTACCGCAATCTCTTCGCCGAATCCGGCCACTCGAAAAAGGAAATCTCCCAAAAAATCAGCGCCGCCTACAAACAACTCTTCTACGGCGATCCCCAAACCCAATCCGTCTTCTTCTACACCGGCAAAAATTCCAACGGCCCGCTCGCCTATCTCACCGATTGGAACAATCACGACGTGCGCACCGAAGGCATGTCCTACGGCATGATGATTTCCGTCCAGCTCAACAAGAAAAAAGAATTCAACGCTCTCTGGAACTGGGCCAAGACCTACATGTACATCTCCGATCCCAAGCATCCTTCCTACGGCTATTTCTCCTGGTCCTGCAAAACCGATGGCACGCCCAACGAAGAAACCGCCGCTCCCGATGGCGAAGAATATTTCGTGATGTCTCTCTATTTCGCCGCCGCAAGATGGGGAAATGGCGCGGGAATCTACGATTACAAATCCGAAGCCGACGCCCTGCTAACCACTATGCGCCATCGCGCCGAAATCGCTGGGCCGACAAAATTCGGCCCGCGCACCGTAGCCAGCGAAGTCGATGAACAATACAAAATGATCCGCTTCGTCCCGGTCGTCGCGCGCGGCGATTTCACCGATCCTTCCTATCATCTCCCGGCGTTCTACGAACTCTGGTCCCGCTGGGGCCCCGAGCCCGACCGCGAATTCTGGGCCGAAGCCGCCGCAGCCAGCCGCGCGTTCTTCGTAGCCACCACGAATCCGGCAACCGGCCTCGCCCCCGACTACGCCAATTTCGATGGCACCCCGCACCTCACGCGCTTCCCCCAATCCGGCATCTTCGGCTACGACGCCTGGCGCACCGCCAGCAATTGGTCCGTAGATTGGTCCTGGTGGCAAAAATCTCCGCCAGAGCAGCAGCTAAGCGACCGCATCCAATCTTTCTTCTCGTCTCAAGGCTTGTCGACTTATGGCGACGTCTTCACTCTCGATGGCAAACCACTCGACGCAAATCACTCCACAGGTTTAATCTCCACAAACGCCGTAGCCAGCCTCGCCGCCACCAATCCCGCCTCCAAAGATTTCGTAGCCGCCCTCTGGAACGCCCCCATCCCGTCCGGCCAAAAGCGCTACTATGACGGCATGCTCTATCTCCTAAGCCTCCTCCACTGCAGCGGCAGATTCCGCATCTACATCCCGCACGGACTATAAGAATTCGCGTCAAACAAACCTCTGTGAAATGACCCAACTTGGATGTAGCATTTATATGTGACGTCATGGCAGTGAAACTAAATTCTCGATTCGCCACCGCACAGGACACCGCTCATGTCCTCGGCGTACCGCCCCGCAGGGTCAAAGAATTAATGAAACTCGTTTATTCCACGAAGGTTCGGGCTGCCGACGGCCGCCATTGGACGGTGTCCGCTGCAAGATTGAAGTCTATGTTCGCAGGAAAAACCTCTAAGGCGTTCGCAAAAAAGTCGTCGTCCGTTTCTTTAGGGACGAAATCCACCCGGAAACCTAGATCTCCTCGAAGGACCCAACCGCGTGGCAAAAAGTCGAAAAGCGCTCACTAAGGTCTTCTTAAATATCCCCTACGACAAGAAATTCGAAAATCTGTTCCTCGCTTATATTGCGGGTATCAGCGCCTTCGGGCTCGTGCCGCGAGCGACGCTGGAGATATCCAGCAGCTCGCGTCGTCTTGAAAAAATACTTGGACTGATAGGCGCATGTCGTTATTCGATTCATGATCTATCCAGAGTCGAACTCGATTCGAATGCACCGAGAACCCCTCGATTCAATATGCCATTCGAACTCGGCCTATCGGTCGCGTACCACAGGAACTTGAGGACCAAAAAGCACAAGTGGTTCGTCTGCGAGTCACGTGATCGCAGGCTATTGAAGTCATTGAGCGACCTGAACGGCACCGACGCCCACATTCACAACGGCAGGATCGTGGGAGTTTTCCGGGAACTGTGCAATATCTTTCTGCCATCTGATAGGAAGCCTACCGCGCAGCAGATGGGGAAAGTCTATCTGAGGATGCGGCGCAGTCTCCCGGAAATTCTTCACAAGTCGGGCGCCAATTCCGTGTATACGGCGAGGGTGTTTAAGGAATTGAGCGTCTTGGCAATCGCTTACGCCGATGAATTCGTACCTGTCAAGACGTGATCGGCGCCCTCTGGAACGCCCCCATCCCCAGCGGCCAAAAGCGCTACTATGACGGCATGCTCTATCTCCTGAGGCTCCTCCACTGCGGCGGACGATTCCGCATCTGGATACCAAGATCGTAGGTCAAGGGGAAATCCGGCCATGAAAATCCACGCCAGTGATTCGCACAAAACAAAATCGCTCTTCGCCGCGGGCGTCCTGGCGATTTTCCTGTCTGCACTCCTACTTTGTGCTTCCACGCCTCTCCGCCCCCAAGCCCCCACCCCGCCGCCCGATCCGGTCATCACCGTTGACAATCCCCCAAACACCCCCGCCCAGCAATCGAAGCACTACGTCATCCTCGTCTCGCTCGACGGCTTCCGCTACGACTACGCACAAAAAGACGGCACGAAAAATATTCTGGATATCGCCGCGCATGGAGCTACCGCGCCCGACGGCATGATCCCCGCCTACCCGTCGATCACTTTTCCCAATCACTACACCATCGTCACCGGCCTCTATCCCGAGCATCACGGCATCGTTGCCAATAGATTTTACGATCCCGCGCGCCAGGCCACCTATTCCATGAGTGATCAGAATGCGGTCGCCGACGGCTCCTGGTACGGCGGCGACCCGCTCTGGTCGCTCGCCGAGCAGCAGGGCATGCGCAGTGCGTGCTTTTTCTGGCCCGCTTCGGAAGCCGAAATCGGGGGTAAGCGTCCCTCCTACTATCTTCACTACCAGGATGCGTACCCCGATCCGCAGCGCGTCGATCAGGTAATCGCCTGGCTCAAGCTCCCGCCCGACCAGCGTCCCCACTTCATCACTCTCTACTACCCCAACGTCGATCACAACGGCCACGAATTCGGCCCTGATTCGCCGCAGACCGCCGACGCCGTCCGTCACGTCGACGACATGATCGGCCTCCTCGTAAGCGATCTGAAAACGCTCAATCTCCCCGTCGATCTAATCGTCGTCGCCGACCACGGCATGATCGCCGCGCAAGGCGACTGGATCAATCTCAGCGCCTATGCCGACCTCTCCAATTTCGTCACTGACGGCCCGCTGCTCTACGCGAAAACCGATGCCGACGCCGAGCGCGCCTTCATGCAGCTCCAAGGCAAAAGCGACAAGTTTCAGGTCTACCGCCGCAAAGATGTCCCGCCGCAACTTCACTTCAACAACAATCCCCGCATCGGCGACCCAGTCATCATCCCCACCGGCCCCTACTACATCCGTGCCGTCGTGCCCACCACCGGCAATCCCGCCCACAAAGAAATCGGCGAACATGGATACGATCCCTACACCATGAAAGAGATGCACGCCCTCTTCGTCGCCGAAGGCCCAGACATTCGCCCCGGCGTCACCGTGCCGCCATTCGATAACGTGAATCTCTACCCTCTCATCGCCAAGATCCTGGGATTGCACATCCGCCGGGTTGACGGCCGCTTGTCCGTCCTCAAGGGAATCCTGCGGAAACCGCCGCCCGCCCGCTAGCTCGACGCGAAACCCACATCGCGATTCCGGCCTCCCTCACTGGTCATCCCGAGGAGTCCTCGACGAGGGATCTCTCTGTCGCTTTTTCCCCGTCTCATGCGCAGTACAATCTCCGCGTGTCCTCGGATCACACCTTCTACGTCTACATCCTCGCCAGCAAATCCGGAGTCCTCTATACCGGCATGACGAACGACCTGGCCCGCCGCATCTCTCAACATGAGGCCGGCGAAGTTCTTGGCTTCACTCAGCGATACCATGTAAACAAACTCGTCTGGTTCGAGGTGCACGGCCATCCCGCATCCGCAATCGCGCGCGAAAAAGAAATCAAAGCTTGGCGCCGGGCCAGGCGAGTCGCTCTGATCGAAGCCAAGAACCCGCAATGGCAAGACCTGACCGCGACACTTACGTGAGCTGTCGCCTGGCTTGCTTCGTTCAGCTGGCCATCCCGAGCGAGCGCAGCGACGAGGGACCTCTCCGTCGCCTTGCCCAACGCCCCATTCCGCCAAAACCCTGGCACCTTTTTACCCACCCTATTCGAATACTCTATAAATTATCGTTGACACTGTAGTACTCTTCGTGCTAACCTCCTCTATGTTCCGCGATCGCCCATCCTCGCTGCCGAATATTTTCCGCGATCAGGATATTTCCGCCCGCAACTCTTCCAGAATCAACACTTCTGAAAAATCGCATTTTAAACCTTTTAGAATCACCAGTTCTGGCGCAAAGGACTTAAAGTCGAGCAGAATCAACACTTCCAAAAAACCCCCGGGGGGTAGGGGGTATGCCGCCCGCCATGTATCGGTTTTTTCGATCGTAGCCCTGTCGAGATTTCCCCGAGGAGGCCTAGGAATGCCTCTGACTGCGATGCGCGCGCCACTCATCCGCGGTAATTTCCCAAATTTCGCTCGGAAATCGCCCGCCCACATAATCTTGTTCTTCCACGCCGACCAGGCGCATCCCCGTCTTCTCGGAAATTCTCCGCGACGCAACATTCCCCACCGCCTTCGGCACGCGCAGCACGGAAAATCCGAGCACATCGAACCAATAATCCGTCACCGCCTCCACTGCTTCGGTCATCAATCCCTTGCCTTGCCATTCCAATCCCATCCAGAAGCCGCGATTGTGTCCCTCTCTCTTCCTCAGCGAAATCAATCCGATGTGCAGCCGCGGATCGCTCTTCAGTCGCAGCGTCCAGTGCCACTCTTCGCCGCGCTCGATCGCCGGAAGTGTCACGTCGCGGTAGTGCGTGAAAGCGCCGTCCTCCGGATACGGCCACGGCGTGCGATCGTTCAGGAACCGCACGATCTTCCACTTTGGAAAAATCCGCTGCGTCTGCTCCGCGTCCGCAAGCTCCAGCGGCCGCAAGATCATCCGCGCAGTTTCAAGCGCAACCATTCGCACATACTAGCAAACGCCCATCCCGGTTTCGTAGCGGAGGCCGGAGCTTGTCCCGACTCGGTCGGGAGGCCTCCACGCCTTGCGCCCGTCACACCGCCGCGGTTGACGCATCGAACGGTGAACCCTAGGATGGAACTCTCGTCACGCCTTATGAGCACTCCATCTGATAATCCGACTCTCGATTCCTTTGGCCGCCCGCTGCGTTCGCTGCGCGTCTCCGTCACCGATCGCTGCAATCTGCGCTGCCGCTACTGCATGCCGCTCGAGGACTATACCTGGTTGCCGAGCGAGCGCCTGCTGAGCGCCGAAGAAATCGCGCGCGTCGTCGGAGTCTTCACCGCCGCCGGCGCCACGCGCGTCCGCCTCACCGGCGGCGAGCCGCTGCTGCGGCGCGAATTGCCGGACATCGTGCGCCGCCTCGCCGCGAATCCCGCGATCGAGGATTTGGCGATCACCACCAACGGCGTCCTCCTCGCAGCGCAAGCGCAAACCCTGCGCGACGCCGGCCTCGGCCGCGTCACCGTCAGCCTCGACACATTGCGCCCCGACCGCTTTGCAATCATCACGCGGCGCGATGAACTCGATCGCGTCCTCGAAGGCATCGCCGCCGCCGGCCGCGCCGGATTCGCGCCGCTAAAACTCGATGCCGTAATCATGCGCGGCGTGAACGACGACGAATTGGCCGACCTCATCGAATTCGGCAAACGCGCGCGCGCCGAAGTCCGCTTCATCGAGTACATGGACGTCGGAGGCGCCATCGAGTGGGCCCCGCAGCGCGTCGTCAGCCGCGCCGAAATGCTGGCCTCGCTCGCCGCGCGCTACGGCAAGGTCACTCCGCTCGATGAAGGCGGCTCCGCTCCTGCCGAGCGATTTCGCTTGCCCGATGGCACGGTGTTCGGCGTGATCGCGTCGACCACCACGCCGTTCTGCCGCTCGTGCGATCGCAGCCGCCTCACTGCCGACGGCATGTGGTTTCTGTGTCTCTACGCCACGCAGGGCGTTGACTTGCGCGGTCCGCTGCGCAGCGGCGCCTCGCCCGCCGAACTCGCCGCGCAGATCGCGTCGGTTTGGCGCGCGCGCGCGGACCGCGGCGCCGAGCTGCGACTCGCGCAACGCGATCGCGGCGTTTTCGTCCCGCTCGAGCAATTGCGCCGCGATCCACACCTCGAAATGCACACGCGCGGCGGCTAATCACCTCGCCGCGCGGCGACTGAACGCCGCGCCCACGCGCGGAAGGAGGCCATTCGCAGTTTTCGGCACACGCTGGGAGAAAGCGCAAAGCTCGCCCGTAGCTTCCGCTAGAATCAAGCGGACTTTGTAGCCACGACGCCGACTCTCATGCCTTTCCCCGACACCTCCGAACACCGCCGCCTGCACGCGCCCGATAAAGCGCCCGTGCCCGCCTGGGCCAAGTGGGGCGCTTACGTCAGCGACCGCGCCTGGGGCACTGTGCGCGAAGATTACAGCGCCGATGGCGACGCCTGGAATTTCTTGCCGCACGATTTGGCGCGCAGCAAAGCCTATCGGTGGGGCGAAGACGCCATCGGCGGTTTCACCGATCGCTATCAGATTCTCGTTTTTGGTTTGGCGCTGTGGAACGGCCGCGATCCAATCTTGAAGGAGCGTCTTTTCGGCCTGAACTCGAATGAAGGCAATCATGGCGAAGACGTCAAAGAATATTATTTCTATCAGGACGCCACGCCGACGCACAGCTACCTGCGGATGCTATACAAATATCCGCAAGCGGAATTTCCATACGCTCGAATCGTCGAGGAAAATCGCCGCCGCGGCCCCGGCGATCTCGAATTCGAGCTCATGGACACAGGCGTTTTCGACGACGATCGCTACTTCGACGTCGTAATCGAATACGCCAAGTTTTCTCCGGAAGATATCGCGATTCGCATCGAGGCATTCAATCGCGGCCCGGATTCAGCCGTGCTGCACCTGCTGCCGCACTTGTGGTTCCGCAACACCTGGGCGTGGAGTGATCCTGTCGGCGCCGAACCTGTGATAGCGCCGGGAGCCGCGGCGAAAGATTCCGTGAGCCTGGTTGCCGACGACACCGCAGCCAGTCAACTCGCGGGCCTGCCGTTTGCGTACAGCTTGGGTCGTCGCATTCTGTACGCGCCCGCGGGGGGCGTGCTGCTCTTCACCGATAACGAGACGCACGCCGAGCGCGTCTTCGGCCCGGGGCACGCGAGCAGAAGACCGCATGTGAAGGACGCGTTTCATCGCCATATCATTCACGGCGAGGCGTGCGTGAATCCGGAGCAGCGCGGCACGAAAGCGTGCGTGAAGTACCGCATGGAAATTCCGGCCGGCGGCTCGACAGTTCTGCGGCTGCGCTTGGCGCCGGAAGACATCGCGGCGAAAGGAAGTAACGCGCCGCTTGCCGGCGTCGATGCTATCGTCGCGGAGCGGAAAAAGGAAGCCGACGAATTCTATGCCGCGATTCTGCCGCCGCGCGCGACGCTGGAAGAACGCGGCATTGCGCGCGCGGCGTTGTCGGGCATGTTGTGGTCGAAGCAAAGTTATTTGTACGACGTGTCGACCTGGCTCGACGGCGACAATCGCAATTCGCCGCCGCCGGAATCGCGCCAGCGCATCCGCAACACACATTGGCGCCACTTGAACTCGATGCGCGTGATGCTGATGCCGGACAAGTGGGAATATCCGTGGTTCGCCGCGTGGGATTTGGCGTTTCACGCCGTGGCGCTGGCTCTGGTCGATCCCGTCGCGGCTAAAGAAAATCTGTGGCTGCTGCTCTTCGAGCAATTCCAGCATCCGAACGGGCAAATTCCGGCGTATGAGTGGGAATTCTCTGATCTGAATCCGCCGGTGCAGGCGTGGGCGTGCTGGCGCGCTTACGAAATCGAGCGCAAGCGCAGCGGATCGGGTGACCGCGAATTTCTCGAGCGCTGCTTCCACAAGCTGCTCATCAATTTCGCGTGGTGGGTGAACAAAGTCGATAGCCAGGGCCTGAACGTTTTTGAAGGCGGCTTTCTCGGCCTCGACAACATCACCGTGGTGGATCGCAGCGAAGCGCTCTCGGGCGGCGCGATCCTCGAGCAATCCGACGCGACGGGCTGGATGGGTTTCTTCTGCCTGGCGATGATGCGCATGGCGCTCGAACTTGCGCGCGGCAATCCGACGTACGAAGGACTGGCGACGAAATTCTTCGAGCACTTCATCTACATCGGCGCGGCGATGAAGCACATGGGCGGCCGCTCGTATCAACTTTGGGACGAGTCGGCCGGATTTTTTTACGATGTGATGCGCTATCCGAATGGCGACTTCCACCATTTTCGCGTGCGCTCGCTGGTGGGCTTGATTCCGCTGTATGCCGTCGAAGTGCTGCGCGAAGACGAACTGGCGCAGCATCCGCAGTTTCTCGCGAATGTGGAATGGTTTCTGCGCAACCGTCCGGATCTCGTCGGCAGCGCGTGTTACACCGAGCGGCGCGACGGCGTGGCCTGCCACGTTCTTTCGATCGTGGACCGGTGGCAATTGCGGCGCATTCTCGAGCGCGTGTTCGATCCGGATGAATTTCTTTCGCCGCACGGTTTGCGCAGCTTATCGAAATATCACGAGCAACATCCATTTCATTTCGCCGGGCGCGAATTGCGCTACGAGCCGGCTGAAGCGGAAGTAAAGTTAAAAGGCGGGAATTCCAATTGGCGCGGGCCGGTGTGGTTTCCCACGTCGTTTCTGTTGATTGAATCGCTTTGCAAATTTAGCGAGGCGTTCGGCCCTGAATTCACGGTGGCGGCAGGGAGCCAAGGGCGCGCGCTGACGCCGCGCGAGATGGCGCGGGAACTTTCCGAGCGCATGATTGGTCTATTTCGCCGCGGCGCCGACGGGCGCCGGCCGGTGTACGGCGGATCGCGAAAATTTCAGCAGGATCCGCACTGGCGCGATCTGCATTTGTTCTACGAATATTTCCATGGCGATAACGGCGCGGGATTGGGTGCGAGCCATCAGACAGGATGGACGGCCCTGGTCGCGAATTTGATCGACGATTGGCGCAAGTAACGGCGCGCGCCCGAGCGAGAGCACGAAAGAAATAGACGGCGAAGCACGGAGGCCGGCGGTGGGAACAGCGGCGGAGCAATTCGATTTGATTGTGATTGGTTCGGGTCCCGCGGGAGAAAAGGCCGCTGCCCAGGCTGCCTATTTCGGCAAACGAGTGGCTTTGGTCGAGCGCGGCGCGCTGGGCGGAGCGGGAATCAATACCGGCACGGTGCCGAGCAAGACGCTGCGCGAGTCGGCGCTCTATTTTTCGGGTTTGCGGCAGCGCGGCCTCTACGGCATCGATTATTCGTTGCGCGAAGGGCTGACGGTCGAAGGCTTTATGCATCGCAAGGACGCGGTGGTCGCCTGGGAGCGCGAGAAGATCGCGCTAAATCTCGAAGCTCATAAGGTCACGCTGATTCGCGGAGAAGCCAGCTTTGAGGATGCGCGCACGATCTCCGCGCACGCCGAAGGCACGGAGCCGCGCATGCTGACCGCCGAGGTGATCCTGATCGCCACGGGCTCGCGCCCGCACCGCGCGCCGGAAATTCCGTACGACGACCAATTCGTTTTCGATTCCGATTCGATTCTGAAAATGGATCGCATCCCGAAGAGCATGGTGGTCGTCGGGGGTGGGGTGATTGGATGCGAGTACGCTTCGATCTTCACCGCGCTGAGCGTGCAGGTTGTTCTGGTGGATGGGCGAGACCGGCTGCTGCCGTTTCTCGATTCGGAAATTTCCGAGCGTCTGGCTGAGCGGCTCGCGGGACTCGGCTTGGAATTTATCGCGAACGAGCGCATGGCGTCGCTCGAACGCACAGCGGCGGGCGTGCGTATGACACTGAAATCGGGCAAGGTGATCGAGCGCGAAACCGCTCTATTCGCCGCGGGGCGCCGAGGCGCGGTAGAAGGTTTGCATCTCGAACGCGCGGGCTTGGAGCTGAACGCGCGCGGCACACTCGACGTCGACGCGAGCTACCAGACCGCCGTGCCGCACATTTACGCCGCGGGCGATGTGATCGGTTTTCCGGCACTGGCCTCGACTTCGATGGAGCAGGGACGCTTGGCGATCTGCCACGCATTCAATTTCCCTTACAAGAAGCGCCTCGCGTCTACGCTGCCCATGGGAATTTACACCATCCCGGAAATTTCAGCGGTAGGCGAGAGCGAGGAAAGCTGCCGCGAAAAGGGAATTCCATGCAGCGTGGGGCGCGCGCGCTATTCCAACAACGCGCGCGGGCAAATCACGGGCGATTCAACCGGCTTGCTGAAGCTCGTCTTTCGCCGCGACAACAAACAATTAGTCGGCGTGCACATCATCGGCGAAAGCGCCACCGAGCTGATTCACCTGGGCTCGGCCGTGCTCGAATCCGGCGGCACAATCGATTTCTTCATTGATCTGGTTTTCAACTATCCGACGCTGTCCGAGATGTATAAGTACGCCGCGTACGACGGCCTCGGAAATCTTGCGGGGCACAAATTGCGCGAGGGTTAGCTGGGCGCGCGACGGCTTCTAGAGCGTCGGGTTGCGCGGAAATAGTTGATAGGGCAGCGTGACGCCGTCGATTGAAATTTGGTCGGCGCGAATCGCGGCGGGCGCTTCGTAGCCTGCGCCGCCGCCCGCGGCGACGTAGTCGTCCTGATCCACGCCATCGCCGCTAACGCCCAGCCCGCCGACGAGCACGCCATTCAGATAAAGCGGCACGGAGCCGGGGAAAAAAACCACGCCGCTTTGGTGCGGACCAGGCGCTTGAAAACCTTGCGTGCATGGATGCGCCGTGTCCTGCTGAAATAAATTGAAGAATGGCCCGGGGTTCGTGCCGTCGATGCCGGGCGGAAACAGCGGCTGTGCGCCGTAGCCGATGGTTCGACTGGTGACGGCGGTGCCGATCGGCACGCCTTCGAGATCCGCGGCGGTACGCGTGGCGCTGTTGAAATAAACCATGTTGCGCGCTTTGGTCGCGGCGACATCGATGCTGAAGACGGTGGAATCGGGCATGCGGTAGAGACCGATGATCGTGCCGTCGAGATCGGCGACTGCGATGACCATTTCGGCTGCCGAATTTTCAGGGATACGAAGTACGGCGCGCGTGGTGTTGGCGGTCGCGACGGCGTTCATGATGATTTGATTTACTTCCGACGCGGAGAGCCCGCCGAGCGGTCCGGCATTCGGCCCAACGAGATAATTCTCGGGCGGTTGCGCGGGGCTGGCGGTGGGGCCGACGAAGAACGCGCCGTCGGCGGCTCCGGTGGTTGTGCCCGCTGGCTGCGTGGTTTGGTCCACGAACGGCACGGTGATGCCGCCGATCACGACGGCGCCGGGCGGGGCCGGAGTCGGACCGAAGCCGTTCGACGTGGCCGCGGTGTAGGCGGCGAATTCGGCGACGTCGGTTGAAACGCCCGCCACGCCGATCCCGCCGACCACGACTCCGCTTTCAAAAATCGGCACGCCGCCGGGATCGACCACCGTCGGATCGCTGTCGTAGAGATCGGCTTTGCCGGTGGCGATGCCCAGACTTGGGGAGACGCCGTCAAGCGCAGTCGGCGGCGCAATGGATTGTCCCGGCAGGAAATTCGACGAAAGCGCGCAGCCGCGATTGCTGTTTTCAATGGCGTAGAGCGGGGCGTTCGACGCTCCGGCGACGCCGGGCGGGAAATGAACGCCGCTCAAAAAACGCACGCTGCGCGAGGAAATGGGCGCCTGATCGTTGCTGAAAAATGCGGCGGTGCGAGCGAGAGAAACCGCAAGTTCGTTTGTGTCGACCGCGGCGCCAAAATTGCCGGGCGTGGTCGCGGGCGCGGAGGGTTTTCTATAAACCGCGAGGACGCGGCCCGCGCGATCGGAAACTGCGATGACCATCGTTTCGACGTTCGCGGCTTGCGCCGCGGCCACCACGAGCGATTGAACCTGGCTGGCCGTAAGATTCGGCGATGACGCGGGAGGAGGAACCTGCGTGACGGATGGAGCGCCGGTCGCTCCGCCGCACGCTGAAAGTGCGAGCGCCGCGGCGAGCGTTAGCGCAAACGCCAGCGGGGCGCGCTGTGGACGACGGCTGCCGTGCGAAGTCTGGTTCACTGTTGTCTTGTGTACGTAACACATCGCTTGCGGGGGCTCAAGGAGCGCGGTGATAGCGAGCGCGAAAGAATGAATTGCGGCCGGTGGCACCCACCGTGTCGATTTTCGTTTCAACCGGCGGCTGGTCGAGGCAAAATCCCTGCTGTCGAAGCGGCGCCGATTTCTGAGCCGGCGTCCGAGGCGAGGCGGATGCGCCGAGCATCCCTGCGAATCAAAATCGATTTGCTTTTGGCTGCGCTGGCGTTGCTCGTGGCGGCGACTGCCGCGACTGCCGCCACTGCGGCCACGCCGCGGCGCGCGAGGCATTCGCGCGGCGCGCGACATACGCATCACGCACAGCAGGCTGGCGCGCATCACGCGCAACACCCCGCGCCGCGCAAACGGCCGCGAGTTGAATCTCACCCACGACCGAAAACGAATTTCCGCGCTCTTCCGCAGCAGCAAACTTCTACTGCCGAATTCCAAGGACAACGATTGCCGCGACAGACGGCGCCGCGTACGGCGGCGATTGAAGGCGAAGTGCGCGACGCGAGCGGGCGCGCGGTGGTTGGCGCAACGGTGCGCTTCGATTCCACGGAAGTGAACACGAGCGCGGACGGCGTTTTTCGCATACGCGATCTTGCGCCTGGAAATTATTCGCTCACGATTGAGAGTCCGGGATACGCGGCGGAAGTGCGCTCTGATGTGTCGCTCGCGGCGGGCGATGTTTTCATTGTCGAGTTGACGCTCGCGCCGTCGGAGATGGCGAGTGCTCCGCGATCGCGATTGCCGCGGCAGCCGGAGCTTGGTCCTCCGACGCCGGCGATTGCAGTGGCGATGCTGGGTTCCTACCACGTGTTGCCGCGACGACCAGACGCCGATCCGAATTGGAGTGAGCCGCAACCTGAGTCGCTGCCGCCGGCGCAGGAAGTTTTCGCCGCGGCGGCGGACCGTTGGGACATTCCGATGCCGAATGCGCGGCGCTACGGTGACGGCGGCGAATATCCTTACGTCAAATCGCACTGGTACGATCCATTCGATCGCAACAAATTGAAGGGCGATCAGCCGATCATCGGCCAGCAAACGTTTTTGAACTTGACGGCGAAAAGCGAGACGGATGCCGACGGCCGATGTTTGCCGACGCCCACAAACGTGAGCCCGGCGCGGCCGGGCAGCAGCGAATTTTTCGGGCAGTGCGATCAGTTCGGGTTGAGCCAGACATTTTTCTTCACGGCGGATTTGTTTCACGGCGATACATCGTTTCGCCCGGTGGACTGGCGGATTCGCGTGACGCCAGCGGTTAACGTGAATTATTTGAAGGTCGAAGAGCTGGGCGTGGTGAACGTCGATCCGCGCGACGGCACTACGCGCTTGGACGCACATTTTGGATTGCAGGAAGCGTTCGTCGAGGTGAAGCTGCACGATCTCGATTCCGATTACGATTTTGTTTCAGTGCGCGCCGGGATCCAGCATTTTCAGAACGATTTTCTGGGATTTATTTTCGCGGACGATCAGCCCGGCGTGCGCTTTTTTGGCGATTTGCATTCGGATCGTTGGGAATACAACGCGGCGTACTTCGATCTGCTGGAAAAGGATACGAACAGCGATCTGAATACGTTCAATGCGCGGCATCAGCAAGTGATCGTGGCCAATTTATACATGCAGGATTTCGGGCGGCCTGGTTACACCACGGAATTCAGCGTTCTCTACAATAAAGACGACGGCAATCTGCATTACGACGACAACGGATTTCTGGTGCGGCCGGCGGACATTGGCTCCGAGCGGCTGCACAATGTGCGCGCCGCGTATTTGGGCTGGACGGGCAGCGGGCACTTTGGGCGATGGAACGTGAGCCATGCGTTTTATCAGGCGCTGGGCGAGGACGATTTCAATCCGATTGCCGGGCGGCCGGTGACCATCGACGCGCAGATGGCGGCGCTGGAGATTTCGTGGGATCGCGATTGGATGAGAATTCGCGCGTCGGCGTTTTACGCGTCGGGCGACGCGAATCCGCGCGATGGGCGCGCGACCGGTTTCGATGCGATCGTCGATCAGCCGGATTTCGCGGGCGGCGATTTCAGTTTCTGGAATCGCGAAGGCATTCCGCTTACCGGCGCAAACGTTTTCCTGACCACGCCGGGCAGTTTGCTTCCGGATTTGCGCTCGAGCAAATTCGAGGGGCAGGCGAATTTCGTGAATCCGGGAATTTTTCTGGCGAATGGCGGCGCGGATTTCAATTTGACGACCAAACTGAAGGGTGTGGTGAATGTGAATTTTCTGCGATTTGAGGATACCTCGCCGCTTGAATTCGTGCTATTTCAAACGCCCATTCGCAATACGATCGGCGAGGATTACAGTCTGGGAGTTGTCTATCGGCCGCCGCTGACGGAAAACATTGTGGTCACGGGCGGCGCCGCGGCGCTCGATCCGGGCGCGGGGTTTCGCGATATTTACACGGGCCACTCGCTTTTTTCTCTCTTTGGCAATGTTCGCGTTCAATTCTAATTCGGGGCGGCGCCGCGGCGTGGCTCGCGTAAGGCGGGCTGCACCGTGCGCGGCGTTAGCCGCGATGTGCGCTTTTCTGGTGGCGGGCGCGTACGTCGAGGGCGCGAGCGGTCGTCAGGGCGGCGACGCGGCTGCGGAATCGCGATTGCTGCAGCAGACCGAAGACGACGTGGCGCGAAAAAGCGCGGGCTGCGTTTCGTGCCACACGCAAACCGACGAGCCCACCATGCACGCGACAGGTACGGTGCGATTGGGTTGCACGGATTGCCACGGCGGGCGCGCGGATTTGCTGCTGCCGGCTGGAGCGCAACCGGGTTCGGCGGCATACGAGCAGGCTAAGCGCACGGCGCACGTTTTGCCGCGCGATTCGCAGGATGCCGATCGCTCGGCCGAACCTGTGCGCGCGTACGCGGCTTGGCTGCACGAAACCACGGAATACGTGCGCTTCGTGAATCCGGGAGATTTGCGCGTCGCAGCGCAAACGTGCGGCGAGGCGGGGTGCCACGCTTCGGTGGTGCGCAATGTTGCGACGAGCATGATGACTACCGGCGGAATGCTGTGGGGCGCGGCGCTTTACAACAACGGCGCGTATCCTTACAAGGACTTGCGATTCGGCGAAAGTTACGCCGCCGACGGCACGCCGCAGACGGTGCGCACGATTCCTCCGCCGACGCCGGAGGAAACGCGCGAGAAGGGAATTATCGCGGAGGTGACGCCGCTCGAACGCTGGGAAATTTCGCAGCCGGGCAACGTGCTGCGCGTTTTCGAGCGCGGCGGCGGGAAAAAAGGCGAAATCGGGTTGCCCTCGCCCGATGAGGAACCCGGCAAGCCGGACGACAAATTGAGCAGCCGCGGATTCGGCACACAACTGCGCACCGATCCGGTTTTTCTGGGACTGCAGAAGACGCGGCTGCTCGATCCGATGCTTTCGATGCCGGGGACGAACGATCAGCCGGGCGATTATCGCGCGAGTGGCTGCACGGCGTGCCATGTGATTTACGCGAACGACCGCTCGCCGGAGCATTCGGCGCAATACGCGCAGTACGGCAACATGGGATACAGCGCGTCGAATGATCCGACGATTCCGCACAATGAATCCGGACACGCAATTCGCCATGTTTTCACGCGCTCGATTCCATCGAGCCAGTGCATGGTGTGCCATATTCATCCGGGCACGAATATGGTGGCCACGTATTTTGGGTACACGTGGTGGGACAACGAATCCGACGGTAAGGAGATGTATCCGGCGGCGCAGCGAAATCCGAGCGACGAGCAGCGCTTTGAAGTTGCCACGCGAAATCCCGAAGGAGCGGCGGCGCGCGGGTTGTGGGGCGACGTGAATTTCTTGTCGCAGACGGGCAGCGCAGAATTCAACGCCAAGCTGAAGCAAACGCAGTTCGCGGATTTCCATAGTCACGGGTGGTTGTTTCGCGCGGTGTACGCGCGCGATCGGCAGGGACGCTTGCTGGACGCGGGCGGAAACGTTGTGCCGTTCGACGATCCGCTGAAGTTCAGCAAGGCCGTGCACCTGGAGGACATTCATCTTGAAAAAGGAATGCAGTGCGTGGATTGCCATTTCGAGCAAGACGCGCATGGCACCGGTTCGCTGTACGGCGAATCGCGCGCGGCGGTCGAGCTTGATTGCGTGGATTGCCACGGGACAATTTCCGGGCGCGCGTCGCTGGTGACGTCGGGCCCGGCGGCGCCGCCGGGCGGAACACATCTCGAGGGATTGCGCACACCGTGGGGGCAGCGGCGATTTGAATGGCGCGAGGGACGGCTCTATCAGCGATCGATGATGGACCCGCACGAGGAATGGGAGATCGTACAGACGCTCGATTCGATCACGCCGGGCAACGCGCACTACAACGAAAAATCGCGCTTGGCGAAAACGCTGCGGACCGATGGCGTCACCTGGGGCAATGTTCCGTCGGACGCGGCGCTGCTGGCGCACGCGAACAGCCGCATGGCTTGCTACACCTGCCACACTTCGTGGACGCCGAATTGTTTCGGTTGCCATTTGCAGATGACGGCCAATCAGCGGCGGCCGATGCTGCACAACGAGGGTTTGGTGACGCGCAACTGGACTTCTTACAATTTTCAAGTGCTGCGCGACGACGGTTACATGCTCGGCGTGGACGGCACGGTGACTGGGCATCGGATCGCGCCGGCGCGGTCGTCGTGCGCGGTGCTGGTCAGCTCGCAGAACGCGAATCGCGAATGGCTTTACTACACGCAGCAAACAGTTTCGGCGCCGGGCTTTAGTGGCGAGGCGTTTTCGACGTTTGTGCCGCACACGGTGCGCGCGCGAGAGACCAAGACATGCACGGATTGCCATGTTTCTGCCGCGGGCGACAACAACGCGTGGATGGCAATGCTGCTGCTTCAGGGCACGAACTTCGTGAATTACATGGGGCGCTATGTTTACGTGGCGGACGGGGCGAAAGGTTTTTCGGCCGTGGTTACGGCTGAGCACGATGAGCCGGAGGCCGTGTTCGGCAGCGATCTGCAGCGCATGGCGTATCCGGAAGATTATCGGCAGCACGTGGCGCGCGGCGGGAAGCTGACCACGGCGTTTGGTCACGCTGGGAACGTGCTCGATCTGCAATTGCGCGGCGAATATCTTTATGCGGCGCTGGGCGCGGGCGGATTCCGCGTCTACGATGTCGCGAACATCGACAACAAGGGATTCTCCGAGCGCACGGTGACCGCCCCGGTTTCTCCGCTGGGCCAGCGACTGTACGTGAAAACGAAATACGCAACCGCGGTGGCCACGCCGACTACGCTGGCCGTCGATCCACTGCGCGCGCAGCATCCGGAAAACGAAGAGCAGAAAATTCATTTGATGTACGGATTTCTTTACGTGACCGATCGAGAAGAAGGCTTGATCGTTGTCGGCAACCCGGATTTGGAGTCGAAAAGCCCTGGCGTCGGCACGCTGCTCAATGGAAATCCTGAGGACAATTTCATCGGCCGCGCCGTGACGTTCAACCCCGATGGCATTCTGCACGGCGCGCGGCGTATCACGATCGCTGGCACGTACGCTTACATTTTGTGCGATCGCGGGTTGGTGGTTGTGGATCTGGATAATCCGCTCGAGCCGCGCGTCACGGCGGAAATCGGTGCGCCGGCGCTCGTCGATCCGCAGGGCGTGGCGGTGCAATTCCGGTATGCGTTCGTCGTTGATCGCGAGGGATTGAAAGTTCTCGACGTGACCGACCTTGCGCATCCGCGCGTTGTGCCTGGCGCAGATGTGGCGCTGGAGGACGCGCGCAACGTCACGGTTTCGCGCACGTACGCTTATGTGCCGGCGGGCCGACACGGAATCGCGATCGTGGACGTGACGCGGCCGGAGCATCCGCGCTTGAATCAAACTTTTACCGCCGATGGCGCGATCAACGATGCGCGCGACGTGAAGATCGGCGCCGTGGCTGGGGGCGTTTTTGCGTACGTGGCCGACGGCGCGAACGGTCTGCGAATTCTGCAGGTGCTTTCGCCGGAAGATTCGCCCGACTCGTATGGATTTTCGCCGCCGCTGCGGCCCAAGCTGATCGCGACGTATCGAACGCCGGGCGCGGCGCTGGCAGTGTCTCGCGGGATCGATCGCGATCGGGCGGTGGATGAAAGCGGCAATCAGCTCGCCGTCTTCGGGCGACGCGGCGCGCGACCTCTCAATCGCGAAGAAGCCGAGGGACTTTATTTGCGCGGCAGTCAGCTTTACACGGTTACGGATTCGCCGCCGAGCCAGCCTCTCGCGCTGGGTTCAACAGCCGCATCGAGCGGATCGGCCGCGGCCGGGCTTGAGAATTGGGTCGATCGATTGCGCGCGCATTTGCGTTAGTTCAGGGAGCGGCATGGGAATTGTCCGCAAAATCCAGGGCGCGTTCGGCGGCGGCGCGATTCCGCAGACCATTTGCTGGGGAACGCTCTCACAGGCGGAGCTTCTGATTCCGTGGCAGAACAAAAATACGCGGCGGTGGGCGCACAGATGGGTACGGCGCCATTTCTCGGAGTTGCCGCTGGGCGCGTTGGATATTGTGGACGCGGGATCGGGCACATCGAATCGTCTGCTTGATTGGTATCGGCCGCGCGTGCGGCACGCTTATTTGCTGGATTTTCTGGTCGAGCCACACGAAGAGGGCAATTCGAGTTTCGTTCGCGCCGATCTCGAAAAGGGCATGCCGGTTCCCGACGCTTGCGCGGATGTGGTTACGAGCGTTAGCAGCGTCGAGCATCTTTCCGAGGCCGGGCAGATGCTGTTTCTTAGCGAAGCGGCGCGGGTGTTGCGTCCGGGCGGACGCGTGATTGCGACTTTCAGTTACGTCTTCGCGTTGGATGCGCAGTCATTGAAAATACTTTCGAGCAATCCCGTGCTGGCGGGGAATGGATTCGCGATTTCGGCGCGGCCAAACTTGCGCAGAATGCTCGAACGGGCGCCGGAACTTGCGCCTCCAGTCGCGCCCGTGTGGAAGAATTTTCCCGGCTTCGAGGGATTCGCGGAGAGCGCGATTCTTGCCGATCGCGACATTCTCTTGGACCCGATATTTTCCGGTGATCCCGGCGCGAAGGAAGTGAATGCGCTGGGGAAACGCTACGGAGAAATCGGCATTTATCTGGTGAAGAAATAGGTTCCGGCGGGTCGGCCGCCAAAAATCAGCTCGATTACAAGCCGGCGCTTGCATTTCAGCCGCCCCCGCCGGACGCTTTCCCCGGCGCGCGAATCAGGCTCGACAATAATTCGTCAATCGATGCGTGCCCCGGCGCATATTTGCGCAGCGTGGGATCGTGATAGGTGTGGCACTCAAAGCAGCGCGCTTCGGCGGCGCGCGGTCCTTCGTGGTGGCATTGGCGGCACGTCGTGATTCCGGGGAGCAGAATGTCCGAGCTCTGCTGGCTCGTGCGCGCCGCGGTGTGACAACTCTCGCAGGTGACGAGCTGGTGCTGCGCGTGATCGAACTTCGCGAGCGGGAAAAAACGAAGCGTGACATTCGATGGCGCTACGCTGGGCAACGTGGCGTTGAGCGTCGCTAGATCTGGCAGCGTCATGACCGGCGGCACGGCGCTTGCTTGCTCTTGGCCCGGAGCGAAATTTAGCGTGTGACATTCTTTGCAGGTTTTGCGCCACAGAAGATCCTCGGCTTCCGCGGTGTGCTCGGCGACCCATTCGGGCGGCGTCAGCAGGCGATAAACGGCGGGAACTGGGCGGCGCGGCAGATCGCGATTTGGTTGGCGCAATTCGCGCAGCTCGGCCGGGTGCGCGGCGATGTAGGTTTGGAATTTTGCGATGATGAACGCCTGAATTCGCTGCGGCGTATCGTGCCGGACTTGATCTGTGAAGCGTTTGTCGAATTGCAACGTGTGGCACGACGCGCAAGTTGCAGCATAAGTTGCCGGCTGCATTGTCGCGCCCATCGAGCGTGGCTCGATCGCAGTCCCTGCGCTCGCGGCGTTAGCGAGCCGGTGGCAATCGCCGCAGACGAGCTGCACGTGGCCGCGTGGGCCGGTGAGATTCGCCTGCATGTGCAGTGCGTGATCGAACTTGATCGTTGTCGGATCGGGCTCCTCAGATCGCAGCACCGCAAACTCGGGGTGATCGCCCGAAAAACTTTCGATGTGCGCGGCGTAATGCGCCGGCCCGGCGCGCGTTTCGAGATTGGCGTGGCACTGCGTGCAGCTTGCGTCGCTCACCGCGGCGAGGCGAATCGCACCGCGGTGATCAGCGTGGCAGCTCGCGCAGGAGGGCGTGAAAGTCTGAGACGCCTGATGGATCGGGCCATCGTGGCAATCCAGGCAAGCGTGATCGGAAACGTTTCGCACGAAGAATAAGCCGCCGGCGGTGACGTGGCACGCGCTGCAGCGATTTGAAAACACGGCGTGCGCGGCCGAGAGTTTTCCCGCGGAATACACCGCGTTGTCTCGTCGCGCGGCGTGCCAACCGAGCCAGGCAAGCGCGAGGACGAGCGCCGCAAGCGAGAGGCGGAATCTCCACTGGCGCAGCGGGCGCGGCTCGCGGAAATAATTGAGATCGATCCGCTGCGCGAGCTTTTTTGTTGTGCGCGAGCGCGGCAAAGATTGCTCCTAATATCGCAGCGCCACGAAGGCGTGGGCTGCGCCAAGCAAAATCAGCGCAATCGAAAGCGGCACGTGAATCAGAAGCCAGCCGTGCAGCCAGCGGTGCAGGTGCGCCTGGCGCGTCAGTTGGCGCGCTTCCTCGCAAATATTTTCGAGATCGTCGACCGCCGCGTGCAGGGGCGGCGGCACGAGAAGCCGCACGTTGGAAAATGCGCGTTCGGCTTGCGAGCGATCGGCCAAGGGATTCGGTCCGGGCGCGCGCTCGAGATACGGCCGGATTTCGCGGTCGTAGAACGCGACGAGGGGCGCGGCAGGTGCTGCGGTCGTCGCGGCTGCGCCTTCTTCGTCGGGATTTTCGGCCACGGTGATCGCGCTGGCGCGCGCGATTTGTTCGGCGGCTTCGGCGCGAAGTTGCGCACGGACGTGCTCGATTTCTTCGTAGATAGTCTCAAGCGGGACATCGCGCGTCATCGTGGCGGGCATGAAATGTTGTAAGACCGCGCCGAAGATTCCGCTGGCGATCACGATTACAAGCAGCCAGAGCAGCATGATGGTGAGCGGACCGCCCGCGTGGAACCCGGCGTGAAGCAAAATCAGCGGGAGACTCAGCAAGCCGAGCCACAGATGGCCCCGCATCCAGGTTTGCGCGCGGCCCAGACGCCACACGGGAACTTTTTTCCGCGCGCCGAGCAGGCCGGCGAAAATCATGAACGCGAAGCCGACGACTCCAAACGCCAATCCGAGCGGCGTGCCGCCCATCGGTTCCGCCGCGGAGGCCGCGGGCCGGCCGAGCGCATACAAGACGCACGCGGCGCCGAGAATTACGCACGACGCGATGAGCCACCCTGTGTGCGTGCGGTCAATTCGCATGCTGAGGCGCCGCCATTTTCATTTCGCGATTTTTCCGTCGCGGCTCACCGGCGCGCCGACAAGCGAACCAAAAAATTGCCGCGGCTCGACGCGATGTGCGGCGTCGTGTGGGCAGGCATAGACACAACTCGGCTCGGCATGGTCGGTGCAGAGATCGCAGGAAGTGGCTTTTTTGCGGACCACGGCGCGCTTGCGGCCGGGATGATCGGGATCGTCGGCCTGCACGGTGAACGGATGCAAATTAATATTGCCGTACGGGCAATTCTGGGCGCAGAGGCCACAGCCGATGCACCAATCCTCGATGATCACTTCGAGCGAATTGCGGCGGCGAATCGATCCCACCGGACAGCCCACCATGCAGAGAGGATCGCGGCACTGCCGGCAGGAAGTAGCCACCAAATATTTATCGAAGCGCAATCCTTCGCGGATCAGGCGCGTGACGCCGTCGTGCGCATCGGCGCAGGCGTTCACGCAGGCGTCGCAGCGCGTGCAGCGCTCGAGATCGAGAACGAGCAAGCTCTGCGCTTCCATCAGACCTTGCGCGAGAAAACTTTCGAGCGGCACGCTGCCCAGCACCGCCATGCGTTCCTGATTGGCCTGCTGACGCTCCTGCGCGACGGCTTCGAGTCCCTGGCGCACGGAAGGGAATCGTTCGACCATGGCGCGGAATTCGTCGCCTGGGATGCGCACCACCTCAGCGTGATCGAGAGCCGTGCACGTGGCCGTGCGCGCGCTTCCGCCGAGCAGGCCGATTTCGCCGAAATAATCGCCGCGCGAAAGATAGGCCAGCACGAGTTCGCCGCCGGCGTGCCGCTCGGAAACTTTCACGAATCCCAGGCGCACCAGATAGAAACTGTCGGCTGGTTCGCCTTGGCGGCAAATCACCTGGCCGGGGGCGAAACTCGAAAGCTCGACGCGCTCGCGCAGGCGATCGAGGAATTCCTTGTCGAGCGCGCGGAATAATGGAACGTTGCGCAAATGATCTTCAAGCGCGCGCTGGCGATAGGTGCGATCGAGCTGCGCACGCAGAGTTTTGTTCTTGCGCATGGTGTCCAGAACGTTGCGCAGCATTTCGAGCACCGTGCAATCGGTTTCGGCGCGCACGGTGGCCGAACGCGGATAGAAATTCATGCAGGTCATTTCGCCGAAAAGATCGCTGGGGCCGAGCTCGGCGACGGGGTGGTCGTAATCGAGATCGACGGGCGCGTCGATGGGAATCGAGCGGCGCGTGACGTCTTCCGCGCGGTGATCGCCGGCCCGGCCAACCAGGAAACTGCCGAGGCGGCTGAAAAATCCGCGCTCACCGCCCGAAGTTTTCACGTGCGCCATCGGGCTTGAGATCGAGACGCTGACTTTGCCTTCGAGGATGTAAAAAGCCGTCGAACCGAAATCGCCTTCGCGGCAGACGATTTCACCTTTGCGGAAACGGCGCTTGATCACCGCGTTTTTGTTCAGCTCGAGGAACGTGCCGGAAACGTTGTGAAACACTGGCAGAGCGAGCAACTCTTCGGTCGTTGCGCTTTCCGCACCATGCTCTGCGCCGAGCGCTGTGCCAACCACGAACTTGTTTGTCAGCGCGCCTGTTGGGCACGAGACCATGCATTCGCCGCACGAAACGCACGTGGATTCGCCCATCGGCGCGCCCGCGTCGAAGGCGATGTCGGTTGCGCCGCCCTTGCCCATGCGCGCCAGCACGAAATTGCCGCGGATATCGCCGCAGCCGCGGATGCAGCGATCGCAGAGAATGCAGGCATCGTGCGCCACGGCGATCGCAGGAGAAGAATCGTCTTGCGGCCGCGCCGCGCGGCGCGGGAATCGCGACGCGCCGATTCCGGCCGCGCGCGCCAAGGTTTCGAGTTCGCAATCGCCCGACTGCTGCTGCCGCGGGCAGGGCGAAGGATGGTCGGCCAACAGCAATTCGAGCAGCGTGCCGCGCGCCGCGGTAACGCGCTCGGAGGACGTCGTGACGACCATGCCCGGCTCCGCCGGCCGCACGCACGACGCCGCGAAAACACGTGCGCCGACGTCGACGACGCACACGCGGCACACGCCGACCGGCGTTTCATTCTGCTGATGGCACAGCGTGGGAATCGCGATGCCGTTCATGCGCGCCGCGTCGAAGACGGTCGTACCGGGCGCGACGGCGATCTTGCGCCCGTCGATTGTGAGCTCGATCAGGGAAGCGGCGTTCATGCGATTTTTGCTCGCGGCGCGCTGCCCTTCGCGTCGGGAAAGCACACGCCCGCCGGGCACTCGCGGCGCGTCAAGTGAACTTCGACTTCTTCGCGGAAATGTTTGAGTACGGATTCAATCGGCGCGGGCACGATTTGCCCGAGCCCGCAAATTGATGTAAGCCGCATGGCTTCGGAAAGTTGGCGCACGAGTTCGAGATCAGCGGCCCAATCGGTTCGCGCGCCCTCGGTCCAGCGCGTCAGCAGGTCGGTCATTTTCTGCGAGCCCACGCGGCACGGAACGCATTTCCCGCACGACTCATTGCGGAAAAAACGCACGGAGTTCAGCGCCATGTCCAGCATGCAGGTGCGATCGTCGCAGACCACGATCGCGCCGGAGCCGAGCATCGAGCCGGCCGCGGCCAAGGATTTGAAATCGAGCGGCACATCGGCCATCGACGCGGGCAAATATCCCGACGACGGCCCCGACGGCGCAAATGCTTTGAGCGGCCGGCCGCCGAGCACGCCGCCGGCGTAACGGAAAATTAATTCAGAAATCGGCGTGCCCATGGGCACTTCAAAAACGCCGGGCCGTTCGACGCGTCCGCTGACGCCGACGAATTTCAAACCGGCCGCACCATTCGGGCCGCCCAAGCCGGCCGATTTGTACCAATCGACGCCGCGCGCCAAAATTTGCGGCACGTTGGCGAATGTTTCGACGTTGTTGATCACGGTCGGCTTGTTCCAGAGGCCCTGGGCCACCGGAAACGGCGGCTTATTGCGCGGCTCGGCGCGCTTGCCTTCGATGGCTTCGAGCAGCGCGCTTTCTTCGCCGCAAATGTATCCGCCGGGGCTGACGAAAATTTCGAGATCGAAATCGAGATCCGTGCCGAGCACGCCGCGGCCGATAAGTTTCTCGCGGCGGCAGCGCGCGAGTTCCTCTGCGAGAATGTGCTCTTGCTCGTCGTATTCGTGGCGAATATAGAGGATGCCTTTTCGCGCGCCGGTGATGAGTCCGGCGAGAACCATGCCCTCGATCACGAGGTACGGCAGATTGGTGAGCAGAAAGCGATCTTTAATCGTGCCGGGTTCGCTTTCGTCCGCGTTGCACACGACATATTTCTCCGCGCCGACCGCGCGGCGCACGAGCGACCATTTCATTTCCGTGGGAAAACCCGCGCCGCCCATGCCGCGCAGGTTGCTGGCCTTCAGCGTGGCAAGCGCGCCATCCCAATCGCGCGTGCGCGCGAGAGTGCGCAGACACGCGTATTTTTCGGCGCCCGGGTAAGGATCGGAGGCGCAATCCGAACGTCGCGCCGCGCGCGGCGTTTCGGGCAGCTCCGCGCCCGCGAGCGCACAACGCACAAGCGCGTCGGCCTCAGGTTCGGTGACGCCGCTATAAATGCGATCGTTGATCGAAAGGGCGGGCGCGGCGTCACAGCGGCCGAGGCACGACGCGTCGCGGATGGAGACTTCCCGCGGCGATGCGCCCGCGAACCGCCGCTCGAGCGAAGATTTCAGTTCGCATGCCCCGCGCAAATGGCAGGACATATCGCCGCACACTTTCACTTCGGCGCGCGCCGGCGGCGCGAGATGAAAATGGGGATAGAAGCTGGCGACGCCGTGCAGCCGGCTGATGGGAACGTCGATGCGCGCGGCCAGCGCCGCAAGTTCCTCGGCTGAAATGTAGCCGTGCTCTCGCTCGATCGCCTTCAGCTCTTCAAAGATCAAAGCCGCGCTCCCGGCGCTCCGAAAACTGTCGGGGCTGCCGTACCGCGCCGACGAGGACCAGAGCAAAACGGTATAACAAACCGCGGGCCGCGGGTCTACGGGCGTCGCCGGTATTTGTTGCGAGGCCGCGAAAGAGGTAACCGCCCCGTTGATCTCCGCGAAGGCCGCGTTGACTTCGCGCGGCACGCAAAGTATAAGCAAACGACAACGCGTCGTGCAGTCCGCGGAAATTTTCGGCCGCGCGCGCCGCATTCTGGCTGAGAATTGAATGAAAACACGTCCCGACGGCAAGCGCCCGCTCAATTTTCATTCGACCTTGCTCGCCGCCGCGGTTTCCGTCTTCTCCGTCGCGGCCCCGCTGCTTCTAAGCACCGTGCTCTGCGCCGACGGTTCAAGCAACGCGCCGCGTCCTGCAGGCGCCACAGTTGAGCCCTCGAAATATGTCGGGCCCGGCGGCTGCGCCGCGACGAGTTGTCACGGCAGCGTGAAACCGCGCGCCGACACTCGAATTTTCCAGAACGAATACAGCATCTGGGTCGTGCAGGACAAGCATTCGCGCGCCTACACGGCACTGACCTCGCCCATCGGCGAGCGCATCGGGCGAATTCTTGGCATCGGCAAATCCGAAGAAGCGCCGAAATGTCTCGCGTGCCACGCGCTCGACGTTGCGCCCGAAGCGCGCGCCAAAACTTTCGATTTGAGCGATGGCGTGAGCTGCGAGAGTTGCCACGGGCCCGCTTCGGCGTGGCTCGGTCCGCACACCACGCGCGGCTGGACGCACGCGCAATCGGTGGCCGCGGGAATGTACGACACGCGCGATCTGGTGCTGCGCACCGAGAAATGTTTGACGTGTCATCTGGGGACGCAGGAAAAATTCGTGGATCACGAAATGCTCGCCGCCGGCCATCCCGATCTTTATTTCGAGCTCGATTCGTTTTCCGCCGTGATGCCGCGCCACTGGAAGACGCCGCGCGAATCCGCGCCGGGCGTGCCCGAAACCGGAGCGGACGATCCGTGGTTCGGCGTGCGCGATTGGGCTACGGGGCAAGCCGTGCAGTTGCGCGCGGCGCTCGATCGCGTGGCCTGGCGCGCGCACGGACCGAACTGGCCGGAATTTTCGGAGCTGCAATGTTTCTCATGCCACCACGATTTAACGCCGCCGGAACAGAGCTGGCGCCAGGAGCGCGGCTATCCCGGCCGCCGCCCCGGTGATCCGCCGTGGAACGCGTCGCGCTACGCGGTGTTCGGCATTCTGGCGCACGAAGTCGATGGGCCAACCGCTACGGAGCTCGACGCGCACATGACGGAACTCGCGAAGCTCATGAGCGCGCTCAATCCGGACCGTGACGCCGTGGCGTCCGCTGCCGCAAGCGCGCGCGTGCTGGCTGATCGCCTCGTCGCGCGCATCCAGGCGCAGCCCTACGATCAGGCGAGGACCGCGCGCCTGCTGCTCGAAATATCCGGCCACGCCGAGGAAATTTCAGCGCAGGGCGAGCGCGCCGCCGAACAAGCGGCTATGGCGCTCGATTCGCTTTTCATCGCATCGAGCCGAAACGCCGCACCGGCCAACGCCGCGGAAATCCGCGCCGCGATCAACGGCCTGTTTCAATTGCTCGAGAATCCCTCCGCATACGATCCAAACACCTTCGCCGCGCAAATGACGAAAGTGAACGCACTGCTGCGCTGACCGGTCGTTTTACTCTTGCAGGATTTTTTCACGACGCCGTGCGGCGACGCGCGCCGCTACGCGCCGGTGGGATGGGCCATCTGGTTGTGGTGTTCGAGCGCATGCACGATCGATTCGCGCGTGACCATGCCGACGACGCTGCCGTCTGCAATCACGGGCATTTGCTGCACCCCCACGCTGCGCATGCGGTCAAGCAGCTTGAGCGCTGATTCCGAGGGTTCGGCCCACAAAAGTTTGTCGCGCGGCGTCATCACCGCCTGCACCGACGTCACGCCCCAATCCTCCTGCGGCACGCGGGCCAGCGCGTCGCTGGAAATCATGCCGACCAATTGCCCATGCGCCACCACCAGATGCGAAGTGCGCTTGCTGCGGTTCACTTCCCGCGCGTAGTCTTCAAGTGAAATTTCCCGGCCGACGATCGGCGGCTCGGCCGTCATGATGTCGGACACCAGCAGGCCTTCGAGCGCCGTGCGCGTTTCCGCCTGCGCGTAGCTTTGCTTTGCCGCCGACAGCAGGAACCAGCCGATTGCCGCCAGCCAAATGCCGTTCACGATATCGCCGCCCGGCGTTTGATACGCGCGCACCGCTTCCCACGCGCCGACGCCCATCATGCCGTAGGCAATCACTTGGCCGGTACGCGCGGCCAGGCGCGACGCCTTCGAGTAGCTTTTCGTCACGCCCCACACGATGGAACGCAGGATGCGCCCTCCGTCCATCGGAAAACCGGGCAGCAAGTTGAACGTAGCCAGCCAGAAATTGATGTACGAGAGCCATTGCGTGAGCGCGCCCGCCATCGAGTCTTGTGGCGTGCGCAGCGACACCAGATAGAAGATGCCCGCCAGCAGGTAGCTCGACGCCGGGCCAGCCGAGGCGATGTTGAATTCCTGCAAGGCGCTTTCGGGGTCGCGGTTGAGCATCGCCACGCCGCCGAAGAAAAACAGCGTGATGGATACCACGGGGATGCGGTAGTGCCGCGCCACCATGCTGTGCGACATCTCGTGGAACAGCACGGAGCCGAAAAACAGCAGGCTCGTTACCAGGGCCAGGCCCCAATGCTGCTGCTGCGTCCACTGGGGATGTGCCAGGGCGTATTCGCCCTCGAGCGAAAACGTGATCAGTGCAAAAATCACGAACCAGCTGGTATGCAGGAAAATGGGAATCCCGAAGAGCTTTCCGATGCGGACTCCGCGGCTGCGTAACACCTTCGCTCCTTCAGGAAAACAAATTGAGGCGATCCAGTATAACCGAACCTGCCGCCCGTTGAGTTTGATGAGGTTGGCGAGACCGCCGGGACCCGGAACACCCGCGCGAACGCGGCACTTCGGCCACAACGTGTCCCGGGCCACACGCAACGCCGACGACGCGAAACGCGCAAAACATTGGCAAAACGGCGATTTTCCGCTTGGCGCGCGGCGTGCTCCCTGTGCTGGCGTTGCGCCACAGCGCAGCGGGATCGCAAGGCGGAGGCAAACGGCCATGGAAGCCTGGATGGGTTGGGCGATGATCGTCGAAGGTTTGCTTCTTTCGCTGGTGCTCGCGCTAACGCTCACGTGGTCGGCGCTGCGCGCCGTGTTCCGCTTGATGCCCGCGACGCCGGCCCCGCGTTTGGCTCCAGCCCTGTCGGCGCGCCGCTCACCCGCCCGCGCGGCGTGAACGATGTGCGCAACGAGAAGGAGGCCGCACATGCACGCGCTGAGAAATGTCGCACTGATTTTTGCGAGCCTGATGCTCACGGGCACGACGGCGCTGGTTGCTTACGATGTTTACGTAGCCAACCAGTATCACCGGTTGGTCGCCGAGAGGACGCGTCTGTTGCGCGTAGTCGAGCGCCGCGTCAGTCGCTGACGCGGGCGCTGACGTGCGCTTCGCTCAGGCACAAGTTTGCCGCTAGCCACAAACCCCTGCGGGCAGCTCCCGCGGCCGGGGACAGGGACCGCCGCCCCTGCGAACGGCCGAAAGAGCTGCCCGGCTGGCGGTCTCGCACGGTTGCAAGTGCGTTCATCACGTGGCACGCGCGGTCGAGGAGTAGCTCAAGCGATATGCTATGATGCGCCAACGGAATCTTCGGCCGGGTGTTTGGTTTTGCCGCCTATCGCGCCGGGGACTGCCGCTCCTGAATCTGGATGCCGCGCACCGATCGAACCGATCTCGGGCGAACCGCTCTCCTGCTGTTGCCACTGTCAATTTTTCTATTTTGTTTTTTCTCGATTGGCGCGCGGGCCGTTGCGCCGGCGGGTGCTCAGGTAAATCCGTATGATGCGCCCGCCCGCGATTTCGCGCGTCGAATTGCCGACGGTTTTCCGGCCGGGACGCGCGTAGGAGTCGACGTGCGCAATCGCTCGACGCTCGCGGCCACCGACGCCGACGCCGTGCGTGCGGCGCTTCTGGGCGAATTCGGCGCGCGCGGCCTGCGCGTGGGTTCGTTTGAAGCAGATGCCGCCGATGCCGCGGCCAGCGCCACGATCACGCTCTCCGAAAATGCGCAAGGATTTCTGTGGGTTGCCGAAATCCGCCAAGGCGACCGCAGTTCCGTCATGCTGATGGCTGTGCCGCGCGCTGCCGCTTCGCCCGCGGCAGCTTCGGGAATCACGCTGCGTAGCGCGCTCCTGTGGTCCGGGCCGGAGCGCCTGCTGGCGGCCGCGCCCCTTCCCGCCGCGCTGCCTTCAACCACGCCGGCAGCCCCGCCTCCCGCGATATCCCCTTCAACTACGGCCACCGCGTCGGGCGTCGAGTCATCATCGGTAGCCGTCGGCGCGCCGGATCTGCTGCTGCTCGATACCGATGGCGTCACGGCGATCCTCACCGATTCACAGCGCACGTTTATGATTGCCTTGCCGCCGCCGGCCAACATTGATCGCGATCCGCGCGGATCGCTCGCATGGAACGCGAATACCCTTACGGTTACCGTGAGCGACGAAACGTGCACCGTTTCCGCGCCGCTTGCAACGGCCCAACCGCAGTGCCACGCGGACGACAAGCCCACGCCGGCGCCGGCGCCCGTAGCGCAACTCGGTTCGCAGCGCGTGGATCTTCCTCCCGCCTGCGGAGAAGCGAGCGGCGAAATTCTCGCTGCCGGCACCGGCGATTACACACAACCGGATTCTGTTCGCGCCTATGAAATGCGAGATGGCGCGGCCGCGCCGATCAGTCCCGCGGTCGAATTTCCCGGCCCGGTGATGGTCTTGGAAGCGGAGTCTAGTCCAGCCGCGCTTGCTGTCGTTCGCAATCTTGCGACCGGCGACGATGAGGTTTATGAGATTTCGCTCGTCTGCGGGCGTTAGCGGAGGTTTGTTTGCCGGCATCGCGCTTGCAGTTGTCGGAGCACTTGCCGTTGGCGCCGCCGCTTCTACGCGCCCGCGTTTCGGCGGCACGCTGCGCATCGAATTCCGCGAACGAGTGAGCACGCTCGATCCGCGCGTGCTCCCAGCCGAAGCTGAGGTCGCCCGCGCGCAGGAGATGCTCGATGCGCTCGTATTCGATCGGTTTTTGCGGCTTGACGATCACGGCCGGCCCGCGTCGGCGCTCGCATCGGCCTGGCAGTCCGAGGATGGCGAGAAACGCTGGCGGTTCCACTTGCGTCCCGGCGTGCAATTCAGCGATGGAACGCCGCTCACGGCCGAAATTGCGGCGGCCGCGCTCGCGCCCGAATTCGCATCCGTTCCGACAAAAATGAATGGCATCAGCGCGCGCGTCTCCGGCGAAGGCCAGACGCTCACAATCGAGTCCGATGAAGCCATGCCTGATTTGCCGCAACAATTGGCCACTGGTCGAAATTTTATTTTTCGCGTCGCGAGCGACGGCACGCTTGTCGGCACAGGGCCGTTTGTGCTCGAGCACTGGGATCCCACCGCGTCGCCGGCGCAAGCCGTCTTCGCTGCAAACGCGCACTGCTGGGCCGGTCGGCCGTTCGTCGATCGTGTGGCTATTTCGCTTGGCGTGGAAGCGCAACGCATCGAAGCCGATCTAGAGTTCGGCTTGACCGACGCCGGCGAAATGGCTCCGGCCGAAATGCGCCGTGCCGCCGAACGAGGCGTGCGCGTCTGGTCGTCGGAGCCGATGGATTTGTTCGTCCTGGCGTTCGATCCGTTGCGCCCCGCCGTGCAGGACGCGCGCCTGCGCGAAGCCGTGGCCGCGGCGATTGACCGCGACGCGATCGCGAGCGTCGTCCTTCAGCGCCAGGCCGTGCCCGCCGGCGCGTTGCTCCCCGAGTGGATCTCGGGATATGCGTTTTTGTTTCCGGCAGGTCCGCAGGCGCCCGAAAAATCTTCCGACGTTGCGGTTAAGCCACCCGCGCCGCTCGTCCTGGTCTATGATTCCCAAGATGCGGACGCGCGCGCCGTGGCGGAACGTGTGATCGTGGATTTGCGAGCTTCAGGAATTGCAGCCGACGCCGTTGCGGCAGGCGCGTCCGCTTCCGGTGGCGCGACGTCGGCGGACGTGCGTCTTGAGCGCATCGCGATTGCGCAGCCCGATGCGCAAGCGGCGCTAACGCTCGTGCTCGGCGCGCTATCCGCGCCGACATCGCCTTCAGCGGCCGCGCCCACAGCCACACTCAACTCCGAGTCCGACGATCCCGAATCGCTCTACGCCGCAGAGCGCGGCGCGCTCGAAGATTTCCGCATCGTGCCTCTCGCGCATGCGTCCGAAAATTGGGGTTTGGGCGCAACGGTTCGCGATTGGATGGCGTCGCGCTGGGGCGATATGCATGTCGAAGACGTGTGGCTCGATCTCCCGCCGGCGGCGAATCCACAATGAGCTTCCGAATAAAACTTCTACTCGCGTTCACGCTGACCGTCGGCGTGGCGGTTGCTCTGGTGGCGTGGGGCGTTTCAGTTTCCACGCGCCACGCCTTCGAGCAGTTTGAAGCGCAACGTTCGCAGGCGCTGCTTGCGCAGTTCCAGAGCGAATTTGCGCAACGCGGGGACGTCGTGGCCCATCGCATCTCGGCCATTGCGGATAGCGAAGCCACCGTGCGCATGGCGCTCGATTTGAGCCGCCCCGGCGCCGATTCCTCGATCTATGTGAACGACGCCCAGAGCCTCGCGAAATCATTCGATCTCGATTTTCTCGATTTCGCCACCGACGACGGCATGATCGTCTCGTCCGCCGAATGGCCCGCGCACTTCGGTTACAAAAGCGATTGGATCATGTCCGAATCCGATTGGAATCAGCAGGGCGCTTTTCTCGCGCGCGTCGAAACCGCGGATAATGTCCAGCTTGGCATGCTCGCCGTGCGCGTGGTGCCCGTGGAAGGGAAGAATCTTTACGTCTTTGGAGGCGAGCGCCTCGATAAAATTTTTCTGGCCACGCTGGTTTTGCCAGCGGGCATGCGCGCGCTGCTTTACAGCAATCTCGAGTCGTCCTTCGACGCGTCCGCGGTCAACGACGCTTCCGGCCCCGTCCCGGGCGCCGATCGGCTGGGAACTCTCGTCGGCACCGTGCAGCAGCAGAACGCGCCCGCCGAAGAAACCATCGCATGGTCGGCCGATCCCGCCGACCGTGAGACGTTCTCGGCCATTCCTCTGCATGGCCGGAATGGCGATCTGCTGGGAATTTTCCTGGTCGGTTCGTCGCAGCGCGACCTGGTCAAGGAGCTCACCTTCATTCGCTCGCTCGCCATTTTGGTTGGCGGCGCGGGAATTCTCCTCGGCATCGTCGTCAGTTGGTGGATCGCCGCGCGGGTGTCGCGTCCACTCGCGGAGCTCTCGCGCACTGTCGATCAGGTTGCCGCAGGCAATTGGTCCGCGCGCGTTGACGTGCGCTCGCACGACGAAATCGGCCGCCTCGGCGCGGCTTTCAACGATATGACGCGCCAGCTCACCGAGCAGCGCGATCGCCTGATCCAAGCCGAGCGCGTGGCGGCCTGGCGCGAAGTGGCGCGGCGTCTCGCGCACGAGCTTAAGAATCCGCTCTTCCCGCTGCAAATCACGGTCGAGAATCTGCAACGCTCGCGCGAACTTGACGCGGCGCAGTTCGACGAAATTTTCTTGGAATCCACCGGCACGTTGCGCGCCGAACTGGAAAGCCTGAAAGCCATCGTCGCGCGCTTCGCCGACTTCGCCAAGATGCCGCAGCCCGAATTTGAATCCGTCGATCTGAACGAAGCCGCGCGCGCCGCGGTGCGTTTGTTCGAGCCGCAATTTTCCACCGTCGGCCGGCCGCAGATCGCGACGGAATTCGCGCTCGACGAGCGCCTTCCGCGCGTCGAGGCCGATCCGCTGCTGCTGCACAAGGCACTCGAGAATCTCGTTTTGAACGCGCTGGACGCGATGCCCTCGGGCGGCACGCTCTCTGTGCGCACGCGGCGTAAAAACGATTCGGCCGAGCTGGAGATTTCCGACACCGGCGCGGGCCTCACGCCCGAAGAGCGCGCGCGTTTGTTCACGCCCTACTCGACGACCAAGCAGCACGGCACGGGGCTCGGCCTGGCCATCGTTCAATCCGTGGTCACCGATCACGGCGGCACGGTCGAAGTGGAATCCGCGTCCGGCAAAGGAACCACGTTCCGCATCGTGTTGCCGCTTGTGCATCGTGCGTCGCAAGCTGAGACCGAGCCGCTTGAAGACGCGCAGAGTGACGCGTGATGACGCCGACAGCCAAAGCCCACGTCCTCGTAATCGACGACGACGCGAACACTCTCGCGTCACTTTCGCGCGCATTTCGCCTTTCCGGCCACGAAGCCACCGTGTGCGATAGCGCCGCGCGCGCGCTTGATCTGGTTCGCGGCGCGCGCTTCGATCTGATTTTTTCCGACGTGGTGATGCCCGGCAAGGACGGCCTCTCGCTTCTTGAGGATTTAAAGCGCGAAGGCATCGCGACTCCGGTGATCCTGATCTCGGGGCAAGCCAACATCGAAATGGCTGTGCGCGCCACGCGCCTGGGCGCGCTCGATTTTCTCGAGAAGCCGATTTCCACCGACAAACTTCTCGTCACCGTAGAAAACGCGTTGAAGCTTTCGCGCCTCGAAAATGAAAATCGCGAACTGCGCGGCCGGCTCGGCCGTCACGAGCTTGTTTGGACCGGCCGCGCCATGCGGCAATTGATGGCGCAAATCGATCGCGTGGCCGCGAGCGAAACGCGCGTGGCCATCCTCGGCGAAACCGGCACGGGCAAGGAACTCGTCGCGCGCACGCTGCACGATCGCAGCCCGCGCCACGCCGGGCCATTCATCACGCTCAATTGCGCCGCGGTGCCCGCCGAGCTGATCGAATCCGAACTTTTCGGACACGAAAAGGGATCGTTCACCGGCGCCACAGGGCGGCACATCGGAAAATTCGAGCAGGCCGCCGGCGGCACGCTTTTCCTCGATGAAATCGGAGACATGCCGCTCGCGATGCAGGCCAAGTTGCTGCGCGTGCTCGAGGAAGGCGAAATCGAACGCGTCGGCGGCGATCGACCGATCTCGGTGGATGTTCGCGTGGTGGTGGCCACGCATCGCGATCTTGAAGACGCCGTTCGCCACAACGCGTTTCGCGCCGATCTGTTTCACCGCGTCTACGTTTTCCCGATTCATTTGCCGCCGCTTCGCGAGCGCCCGGAAGATATTCCCGCGCTCGCGGCTCATTTCGCGAAGCAAATCGCCGCGCAAAATGGCTGGAAAGCGAAAACGTTCGACGCCGCGGCGCTCGACGGTTTGGCGCGCTACGCCTGGCCCGGCAACGTGCGTGAGCTGCGCAACGTGATCGAGCGCTTGCTGCTCATCTCCGACGGCGACACCGTCACTGCGGCCGACCTCGAGCAAGCGCTGCCGGCCGCGGACTCCGCTCCCGCGTCTGGCGGCGCACCTGCTGCGGTAGTCGCTCGCGCGGGCACGCTTGCGGAGCGTGTGGAAGCCTTCGAGCGCGCGCTGCTGATCGACGAGCTCGCTCGCCACAACCATCACATGACCAACACCGCGAAAGCACTCGGCCTCGAACGCAGCCACCTCTATAAGAAATGCCAGCAACTCGGTATCGACCTCCGCTCGCTCCGCAAATCGGACTAGCGGAACGCTCGCGCGCCTCCCGCATATCAAACCGGTATCGTGCCAACTTTATTCTCGACCTGCGATCCTGAGAGGCGTAGAGTCGGCGCATGATCCAGGCCATCTATAAAGGCATCGAAATCGAAATGGAGATGCATCAACTGATGCACGGCTACTGGAAGTGCGATTTCACGTTGATCAAGCACCCACAAGGAACCCGAACGCTGCATCACGGCGATCAGGAATTTCCCACCATGGACCTGGCCAAAGAATTCGCGCTGCAAGAAGCGCACTACGCAATTGACCATCCGCAATAGCTCCGCATCACAACGATCCTAAGAACGCGTACAACAGACTCTTCTGCGCGGGCGTAAGCTGATTGAACTTCGCCGCTTCTCCCGCGGCTTCGCCGGCGTGCCGTCCGATTGCGTCCGCATAGGTGGCCGACTGCGCGTCGTGCATGAGCTGCGTGCGCGTGCGCAGACCCCACAGCGGCATGGTGCGCAGCTTGTACTGGGTATCCGCCGGCCCGTTTTGCACGATGCCGTCGCCGGTCCCGATGTCGTGCAACAGATAGTCGCCGAACGGATGGATTTGTTTGCCGCCGAGCGCTTCGGGAACAATGAAGGTGCCGCCGTGGATGGGAGTTCCGGCTTCCGCCGTCAGCAGAGTTTCCACATGGCAATTGTTGCAGCCAATTTGCTCGAAGATGGCTTGCCCTTGCATCACGGCCAGGGTTATCGGGCCGCGCGGCGGAACCTTGCTCGCGCGCATGAACGCCGCAAATTGATCGATGTCGTTCCCGGTGTCGTTCGGCGTGGTCAACCCGGACGACGGTTCGCATACCGCGGTCGATTCGTCGGGGAAGAGGCGATTGGTTACGCCGATTTCGTTTACGTAGGCGTCCCCGGAGAATGACAGCAGGCTGGCGTGCTGATCCTTCCATCCGAATTTGCCGATCTCTGTGATGCCGTTGGCCTCAAGCACGGGCACCTCGATGGCCTCGCCATGATTGCTCGCCGCGAGCGCGAGAAACGTGCTGTCCGGCACCGCTTCGACGAAGCCATCGCCCAACACGCTCAAGGAAAGCCGCGATGCGCGAATGTTGTCGGCGTCCGTCAAGTGCTCGACGGCGTCGGCGCAAATGGCGCGCTGATTAATCAAAGAGCGATCCGCTATCGGAGTGCCGTTGGCGGTGATCGCCGTGGCGGCAACGAAAGTTCCCGTGCTGCCATTCGTATCGAAAGGATGCCGGCGCGATACGAACCAGGACGGCCTGCTGCCATCGTTGTGACCCGCCCTGAATTCCAGCACCTGACTTGCGCCGCCGATCGCCACGCTCTGATGGCAGTCCAAACAGGAAACCGAGTTGTAAACGGGGCCAAGTCCGTCCGGCGTCGGTTGGTCGATCTCGGAAAAAGTTGCCACGTCCGCGTCCATCTCCGTCTGCGCGATCGATCCGTTTGTCAGTCCGTCGAATCCCGCGGGAGCTTCCGGAGCCGGTTGGTCGCCCAAGAGCATTCCGATTCCGACCGTCGCACATGTAGCGAGCATCGCCGTGGAGAATAAGGTGCGTTTCATAGACGTTCCCCCCGCGCCAAGGGCGGCGCTTAAGTGGGCGGAGTCTATGTTTGTGAAACATGCGCAGCAATTGACCATGAGGCCAGATTTGGTGCAGCACGGAGCGGCAGTTCGGCCGCAGGCGCTCGCGGTGATTTCGATTGCGAAGCTGTTGGCACGAAAGAACTGCGTGGCCGCGGAGGTCCCAGCCGGCAATGATCGAAAAAACAGATGCGCCCGGGACCGCGGCACCCCCCTACCCCCGGGGTGTTTTTTGGAAGTGTTGATTCTGCACGACTTTAAGTCCTTTGCGCCAGAACTGGTGATTCTAAAAGGTTTAAAATGCGATTTTTCAGAAGTGTTGATTCTGGAAGAGTTGCGGGTGAAAACGCCACGCGCGGTGCGAATCTTTTGCAGCGAGGGCGTGCGTTCGCGATTCATCAAGAAGCATAACACGGAACATACCATTGTGTCAACATATATCGACATGCTATTCGAATAGGATGGATAGAAAAGAACCAGTTTCTAAGCGAAGGTACAGGGATAGGCTGGCCGTTCCACCCGGAATGCCGGAGTTTTATTACGCCGCGACCGAGGCAGCGGGCGTGGATGGCGGCCGCATCAATTTCCTGTGGGCGGAGGAGTTGCCGGGGGATGCGCCGGTGCGCCATCTGGTGGCGTGAAGGGCGCGTTAGCGGGAGGAGTCGCTGCCGGGGTAGACGAAGGCGACGATGGCGACGGGGCTGCTGCCGGTTGCGCGGCGGGGCGGAGGGCGAAATAGTTGCGGGCGAAGGCGGCCTGTTGGGTGCCGGCTTCGACGGCGACGGCTTGGAGCGTATAGCGGCCGGGGGCGATGCTGCTGAGCGGGAGGCTGATGCGGAAGGATGCGGCGCCGGTTTTGGGATCGACTTCGGCGGGCTCGACCATGGGCGTCTGATTCACGCGGGCGCCGTTGCGGAAAAAGACCAGGCCGGCGCGGAGGGCGCTTGGATCGGATTTTGCCGAGGGATACGCCTGGAAGAAAACGTACATCATCTGTTGATCGGTGAAGACGTTGGTGACGCTGGGAACGATGCGCTGGCCTTCGACGTCGAGCGGCGAGGATTGCAGGCGCGCGTCCTGGGCCAATGCTTGCGTTTTCACTTCGGATGTTTTCTGCACGGCTTCGAGCTGGCTTGAGAGCAGCACCGAACTCAATTGCAATTTATCGGGCTGCGGCGCGGGCAGCGAAATATTTTCCTCGAATGTGCCGATGCGCCCGGATTCATTTTCACGCGCCAGGAATTTCAGGGTGTAGTTGCCGGGCGCGAGGACGAAGCCGCCTTGATAGAGCAGCGCTTGCTGCTGCACTTGGGCAAAGCGCGCGGTATCGAGTTGCACGGTGATGGTGTCGCGCAGAGCGCCGACGACGCGAGTGGTGTTGGCCACGCGAATTTCGGCGGCAAAATCAAACACGGTTTGCCGCCGGCCGCTTTTCTGCGCCCATTGCAGCGCGCTCGAAGCCAGCTTCGCGGCGATGGGCACGAAAAATTGCTGGTCGTTCAAGCGAAACGCCGCGGTCTCGACGGCGACGGGCAGCTCGACCACCGGCGTTTCGGAATTCATGGCGTCTTCGAGCTGGCGCTCGCGGTCTTCGGTGGTATAGACGCCGAACTCTTTTTCGGCGTAGTAGCCTTGGCGATAGTGAATGTGGCTGCCGGCGGGCAATCCGGACACGCTGACCTTTACGTTGCGCCAGCGGCCATCGCGCGCGCCGTCGGTGCTGTAGTAGCCCACCAGGTAATAGCCGGTGCCATCGTCTTGGACGGCGCTAAAGGCTTCGCCGAAATCGCCGAGATCGAAGAACGATTTTCCGCCGGTGTCGGTCGCGAGCGTAGCCAATGTTTCGCGCGAATCCTCGCGCGATTGCGTTTGCGTGTAAACGGCGTTGCCGTTGAACATCGCGGTGCCCGACGCGGCGCCGGAGGTGGCATCGCCGCCAGGAATTTCGGCGAGCAAGCCGCGCGCATCGATGGTGTAGATCGATACGTTCGAACGATTCGCGGCATCGGTTGCGGCGCGGAGCTGCGAGCGATTTTCCTCGCCGGTCTGCGTGATGCCTCCGGTGAAGTGCACGACGGACTTGCGGCCGGGGATGTCTTTCAAAATGTCGGCGACGGCTTCGATCGCGGCGAGCTTGCGATCGGTATTGAAGATGTTGAATTCGGTGTTGTCGGCGGTGAAGGCCGCGTCGGTGTCCTCGGTGGAAGTGAAATCGGTGGGCTGAGCCGCGGCGTCAGCGAGAGCGGCGAGTTGCGCATCGGCGCCGGGCTTGAGCGCGGCGAGCGCGCGCTCGAGGAACGCTTTATCGTTGGTGAGATCGGCGATCACGCTCAATTGATTGCCGAAGATCACGATGCCCACGAGATCCGCCGGGCTCATTTGCGTGCGCACGAATTTATCGGAGGCCGCGATGGAGCGCAGCAATTGATCGGGTTCGAGGGAGCTCATATCGAAAAAGAGCACGGTGAGGCGGCGATCCTTCACTTGCTGCTGCAACTGCGCGGGCGGGGCCATGGCGCCGATGGAAATGGTGATGGGCGCGGTGTCCGCCGCGGCCGCGGTCTCGATTTTTTCGACGTCGAAATACTCGAAGGTGGAAACTTTCTGCTCTTTGCCGTCTTCGACCACGCGAAATTGATTTTGCGTCAGACCCTTGATCGGTTTGCCGTCGCGGTCAACCACCTGCACGTCGATCTGCACCAAATCGACGGATGAACGAATGATGCCTTTGCCGTTGGTCGAGAGCGGCCGCACGATCGGCGCCGCAGGCGCCTGGGTCGCGTTGATCGGGGGAGTTTGCGGCGCGCTCGCGGGGCTCTGAGAATTTTGAGTCTGCGAATTCTGCGCGCCGAGCGTCGCGGCGGCCAATACCGCAAGCGCCAGCGTGGCAAGTAACGCGGAGAAAATCGCCGCGAGTTTAGGTTGCCGTCGTCCGATCAATTTTTGTCGTCGCATCAGAAGTTCAACCGCGCCGTGAAGTTCATCGAGCGCATGGCTCCGGCGCTGAGCACGCGGCCGAACGTCGAGGAACCCACCACGGTGGAAAGCCCAGAGAAACTCGGTGTGTTCGTTAGGTTCGTGACGTTCCAAGCCAGGTCCACGCGGCGCAGACCGTCGCGCCCATACTGAATGCCGCGATTCACGCTGAAATTCGTGGTGAAGCCGCCGGGGCCGATGATGGTGTTGCGCGCGGCGTCGCCGATGCAGGTGCCGGTGGGCACGGTGAACGCCGCGGTGTTGAACCAATCGACCAGCGTGCGCTCGCTTGCGGGCAGCGCGGAATCGCCCGCTTGATTGGCGCGCTCGGAAAAATCGCCGGGCAGAATTTCGCACGAAGGATCGCTGACGCGCGCCGTGTAAGGCGTGCCGGTTTGCGCGCTGACGCTGCCGGAGATGCGCCAATCGCCGAAGGCGCGGCGCTTCCAGCCGCGCGTGAAGTAAGGCTCGCGATCGCCGAAGGGCAGCGCGTAGGAATAATTCAGTCGCAGCATGTTGCGCACATCGAAGGAAGAAAGTCCGCGCTCGGCCTCGAAATCGTTGATGTCCTGCACAATCACTTGCTGCCCGCCGCCGATGGTGCTGGCGTTATCGATGGATTTGCCGTAGGTGTACGTGCCGTTGATCATCAGGCCGTGCGTCATGCGCTTCTGCACGCGCACTTGAAGCGCATTGTAGATCGAATTCGCGCCGGAGGTGTCGTAGGTAAAGCCCTGGGTGTTGGCGACGGAAGTGGTATCTCCCGCCGTGCCGGCGTTTATGTTCGTGGCGCCGGAAAGTCCGAGCAGCATATCGAGATCGGTGCCCTTCGTGCCGGTGTAGGTGAGCACCAGCGAGATGTTCGTGGTCATTTGGCGCTCGGCGCTCAGGTTCCAGATTTGCGCGTAGCCGATTTTATAGTTCGGATTGACGGCCACGGTGTTCGGTACCACGGTGCTCGATTGCGTGGGAAATCCATCGGCGAGCGTTAGCGCGCTGGTCGTGCTGGCCTCGAGTGTGTCCGCGGTGGCAAACGGCGGCTGGTTGGCCATCTCCGTGGCCAGCTGATGGTAAATCGATTCGTTGTAGAAAATTCCGTATCCCGCGCGCACGGTGGTGCCGTGCTTGCCGGCGAGAAGCTTGTTCGTGGGGCGCCAGGCGATCCCGATGCGCGGCGAAAAATGGTTCCACTGTCCGCGCACCAGCGAAAGCGGGAACGTACCGTTGAACGGACCTGTTTGACCGGGGAGAACCAGCGCCACTTCGGTGAGCGCGGGATTCACATCGAGATCGGCGATGTGGTCGTAGGCTTCATCGGGCGGCGTGAAGGCTTCGTAGCGCAGGCCGTAGAGCACCGAGAAGTGCGCGTTCACGCGAAAATCGTCCTGCGCGTAGCCGATGAACGCCCAGTTGCGAAAATAAACCGAGGGCGTGCCGTAGCGAATGCTCGTGGCTTGCGGCAGGCCCAGAAGAAAATCGGCGAAGTCATATCCCGTGCCGGCCACTTGTCCGCCGCTGCCGTTCGTCTGCGCGGTCAGCAGGCCGTCGAACGTGAACGAGCCATTGGGCGTGGGGTCCGCGAGCGAATCCTGATCCACGCGGCGCATTTCATAGCCGATGGTGACGGTGTGTTTCGCTTTCAGGATCTGCAGACTGTTCACGAAGCGCCACGTCTGGCTGCGTTGCAGGGAAGCCGGAGGCGTGGTGATGCCGGTGAAATTCGTAAAGCTGATCGACGGCAAACCGTAGAACAGCGGAGTGGTCGAAATGCCGGTGATGCCCAGCGTTGCCGCGGCGTCATCCGTGTCTGAGAACAGATTGAGCGATTGAGAGCGGCTGCGCGTGAAATAAAGATTCGATGAGTTGATCAGTTCCTTCGTCAAATTTTGCGTCAGGCCGAGCTGCACGCTTTGCCCGAGCGTATCCGTATTGCCCTCAAGCGAAGGGAAGTCGTCAAACGAGTGCGAATGCGTGTCGCTCAGGTTGTAGACCACATTCAAGCTGAGTTTCGGCGAAATCGTGTGGTTCACGCGCGCGTTGAAGCGGTCCGTGGCCGACGGCAGCAGCGTTTGAAACTCGAAATTGTCCGTCAAGCCCGGTAGATTCGCTTGCGGCACGAATTTCAGCAGCGCCGTCGCGATCGGATTGATCAAGCTCGCGCCGGTTGTCGGGCTCACGAGCTGGCTGCCCATCGCCATTCCCGCGGGGCATCCGGTCACCGGGTTCAGCGTCGGGCAGAAAAGTTGCGCGGGGGCGCCGGCGCCCATCGCGCCGGTTGAGACGTCGCTAAAATCTCCGCCGCGCTCGGCCATCGTCGGCACGGTCGAAAATTGATTCAGCGTGGAGCGCTGCCAGTTCGCCTCAAAATTCAAGTAGAAGAATGTTTTGTTGCGGCCGTTGTAAATGTGCGGGATCACCAGCGGTCCGCCGATGTTTCCGCCGAATTGCTCTTGCCACGACGGCAGCTTCGCTGTCTCCACGCCGGTCAGCGGATATGGGCGCGCGTTGAAAATGGAATTGCCGTACGTGTCGTAAAAACTGTAATGCATGCGATTGATGCGCTGCCGTAGTACGCGCTGCACGCCCCACAGCGCGCCTACTCCTTGCGCGCCGCTGCTGCGGGCGCCGGCGCCGCCGCGCGCGCCACCACCACCTCCTCCGCGCCCGCCACCACCCCCGCCCCCGCCCCCGCCCCGGCCACCTCCTCCGCCGCCGTAACCTCCGCCCCCTCCACCGAATCCTCCGCCGCCCGGTCCACCGCCACCGGGGCCACCACCGGCCCCGCCGAAGCCCCCGGCGCCGCCGGCTCCTGCTCCTCCCGCGCCGCCAAACGCGCCTTGTCCCGATGCGTCGCCCGGACCTCCCGGCGCGCCCGTGTCACCAGTGCCCGGCCCGCTGCCGAAATTGCCTTGCCCTGCGCCGAACATATCGGGGCCGGTCGATCCCATCCCCACCGTGCCGGTCATCAGAAACGCATCGGACGAAGAAGCTTGCCCGAGCCCGCTCTGATCGGCTGGAGTCGCTCCGGCCTCGGCGCCGGTCTCGCCGCCGTTGTCTTGATTCTGGTTCTGCCCGTTCAGCCCAACTTGTTGGAATCCGCCGCGACGTCCCGCCCCGCCTCCGCCGGCGCCGCCGCCCGGCCCGTAGCCGCCGGGACGTCGCTGCGAATTGTTCGCGCTCGACGAATTGCTCGCGGTGGAATTAGACGCTGATTGCGTCGCAGAATTCGGCTTGCCGGCTGATTGCGAACTAGAGTTTGCGCCGGGCGCCGACGTTGCGGTGGATGTGGCGGTCGGCGGAGCGCTAGCCGCGCCGGACTTTTGCGCGTTCGTGCCGACGCCGGGCGCGCCGGCAGATGCGGCACTCGCAGCGGCCGCCGCGTTATTTTGCGCGTCGATCTCCGCGAGCGTGTCGATGGCCAGCGGCAAATCGATCGCCGCCGGATTCGGCGCGAGGTCAATTTCCTTCGTGAACTCCCCGAATCCTAATTGCGAAGCCTCGATCCGATAATGCCCGGCCGCGAGCGGCGGCAGCACAAATTTGCCGTTCTCGTCCGTCCACGTGAGCCACGACCGCCCCGTCGAAACTTCGACCACACGCACCGTCGCGCCCGGAATGCCTGCGCCTGCGGCCGTGCGCACAAGCCCGCTGGCTTGAACGCCGCGCGCGGGTGTCGCTGCAGGCGCGGGGGACGGCGAAGCAGAGGACGGCGAAGGTTGCGCCGAAGATGGTGACGTGGGAGACGGCGAAGATGCGGATGAGGGTGGCGCAGGCGAAGCTGACGGCGGCGAAGTTTGTCCCTGCGCAGACTGCGCGCGCGCCTCAAGGCCAAATGAACAGGCGAGCGTCGCCAGGATCGCCCAGCGCGCAGCCCGCCGAAGCGCTGCGTCCCGCGCGCACCGGCGAAGCATCGCCCCTCGCGCCGATAACGCAAAGCGCGCCGTCAGAGATACCTCGGTGCCCTCTTTCAACTTTTGGTCCAACGAGCCGTCTCCCCTGCCGGTCGTTTCCGCGGGAGCGGAAGCCGCAGGCACCCATCGGCTCGAATCGTTTCTCTCTTCGCCAGCCTGTGAAACTTAGACGCGGCCTTGCCGATAAAGGTTACCGCGCGGCGTGCGCCAAGGGAACTGATCGCAAAACGCGGTTTGGCTGAGAGCGTGGCCCGAAATCGAAGTTAATCGATACCCTCCATCTCTGCTTGACATGCAACCATTCGGTTGCATATAATCGACGCCCATGAATACCGACGCTGTCTTCAAAGCCTTGGCCGACCCCAGCCGCCGCACGCTGCTCGATCGCCTATTTGAAGATAACGGCCAAAGCCTGAACCAACTCTGCGCCGGACTGCGCATGACGCGACAGGCCGTGAGCAAGCATCTCGGCATTCTCGAACGCGCCAATCTTGTGGCCACTCTCAAACGCGGACGCGACAAGCATCATTTCCTCAATCCCGTTCCCATTCACGAGATCGCGGAAAGATGGATCGGCAAGTACGAGCGCGTGCGCCTGCACGCTCTCCACGACCTGAAGAAAAAACTCGAACACAAGAAAGGGAAGGACCATGCCTAACGACAAATTCGTCTACGTAATCTACATCCGCACCACGCCCGAAAAACTCTGGGACGCGTTGACCCAACCCGAATTCACTCGTGCCTACTGGAGCGGCGTCACGCACGACACCACTTGGGAGCAAGGCTCGCCGTGGAAGCTGATGATCCCCGACGGCCGCGTCGGCGACACCGGCGAAATCGTCGAAATCGACAAGCCCCGCCGCCTGGTGCTCAAGTGGCGAAACGAATTTAAGCCCGAGCTTCGCGCCGAAGGCTTCTCAACTTGCGTGTTCGAGCTCAAGCAGGAAGGCGACGCCGTCAAGCTCACGATCACACACGGGATCGATAAGTCCGGATCGAAATTTATCGAAGCTGTGTCGAACGGCTGGCCGATCATACTCTCGAGCCTGAAAAGCCTGCTGGAGACCGGCGACGCGCTCGAGGCCACCAAGCATTGGCCGAAGGGAGTTTGATCCCTTCGCCGGGCGTGTGCCTCGGAGCAGTCCGGCCGATCGAGACCGATCGCTCAGGCTGTCGGAGGCATCGGACGTTCGTGAATGATCATCCACGACGTCCCAAATTTGTCCCTGAGCATCGCGAAGCGGAACGCGAAAAAGGTCTCCTCCATTTTCATGAAGATCTCGCCGCCGTCGGAGAGCAGCGCATAAATGCGTTCGGCTTCTTCCGTGCTGCCGACGCCCAGCGAAAGATAAACGCTGCGCATCGGTTGAAAGCGCTCCGGCGGAGCGTCGCTGGCCATAATCTCCGCCCCGCCGATGGTCATGCGCGCGTGCAGAATCTTATTCGCCATACCCGGCGGCGCCTGGCTCGGATCCGGCATTTGGCCGAAGGTCATCTTCGACGTGATTTTCCCGCCGAGATGTTTCTCGTAAAACTCGAACGCCTCCGCGCAGTTGCCGCCAAAGTTGAGGTACGTGTGCAGCTTCATTTTGGAATTTTTCCTTTCGGTGATCCGAAACTTAGACCAGGCCTCGCGGAGAAAGATTACCGCGCGGGCCGCAGTCGGGCCAGTGGGTCGCCAGTCTTCATGCTCGCAGCTCGCTCGACGGGCCATCCGCCTCCAAATGAAAAAGGGGCGGCACATGCCGCCCCTCCCACGTTCCACGTGTCATCCGAGAAATTTAGATTTGCCCCAGCCCGCCGTCCACGTTCAGCTCCACGCCCGTGATGTACGACGCATCCTGCGAAGCCAGAAATGCCACCGCGCCGGCTACTTCCTCGGGCTGACCGAATCGCTTCATGGGAACGCGCACCTCGATGTCCTTGGCGAATTCATCGATGGCCGCCCTCGACAGGCCGGTCCTGCCGAAGATCGGTGTGGCGATCGGCCCCGGCGCCACCGCGTTCACGCGGATGCCGCGCCCCACCAGTTCGGAAGCCGCCGTTCTCGCGAGGGAGCGCAGCGCCGCCTTCGTGGCCGCGTACGCGCTGGTTCCCGCGGTTCCTTTGGTCGAAACCACGCTGGTATTCAAAATGATTGACGCGCCGTCATTCAGAAACGGCAGCGCCTTCTGGATCGTGAAGTAGGCTCCCTTGATGTTGATGTCGAACTGCTCGTCGTACACGCCTTCCGATGTTCCCGCGATCGGCGCGAACTTCGCCACTCCCGCGTTCACGAACAACACATCGATCTTGCCCAACTTTTGCGAAACCTCCGCGTACAACGCGTCCACGTCAGCGAGTTTCGAGACGTCCGCCTGCACCGCCACCACGCCGTTCCCGATCGTTTTCACCGCTTCATCCAGCGTTTTTCTGCTGCGGCCCGAAATCGCCACGCGCGCGCCCTCTTCCTGCAGCCGCTTGGCCGTCGCCAGGCCAATCCCGCTGTTTCCGCCGGTCACTAACGCCACTTTTCCTTCGAGTCGATTCATGTCGCTCTCCTCTTTTTGCCCAATAGTTCGCCTCGCGGTCTCCGAGGCGTCGGTGCCGCCGATCTCGGCGCCCGCACCATTTAGACACTTAGATGATCATCGAAGTATGAAGATGCAGGGTTTCCTGGTCTTGATTGTGGAAAACACGCTTATCTCTGGCGGTAAGGCAGCCCGATTCGCTACACTCTCGATCGGCCTATGGTCCGCTCCGACATCGAAAAAATCTCAAAAGCCCTGGCCGACCAGACGCGCCTGCGGATCTTCGAAGCCATCTCCGCATCGGAGCACATGAACTGTGGCCAGATCGTCTCCATGCGCGGCGTCACCCCCGCCACCGTTTCTCACCATCTCAAGGTTTTGAGCGAAGCCGGCCTGATCGCCTGCCAGCGCGAAGGCCAATTCGTCTATAGCCGCGCCGTTCCCGAAACCGTCGCAGCCTATACGCAGGCCCTCGCGAAAATCGCGCGCGGCAAAAAGGCCCCACGCCGCCGCTGATCCACGCAATTTTCCCTGCGGGCGCCGACCACACTTGGTCGGCGGCGCGCAGCGTGCGAAAATGCCCGCCCGTGTGATAGTTTCCCGCCGAGGCCAGTAGATGCAGGAAAACCGCATGGGTAATCAGGAACACTCCTTTACAGACGATATATGGATCGCGTGGGTCCTGGGCGGAGTGGCCCTCCTCGTCGAAATGCTGACGAACGGGCGCTACGGATATTTCCGCGACGAACTTTACTATCTGGCGGCGAGCGACCACCTCGCTTTTGGTTACGTCGATTTTGCGCCCCTGATCGCGTGGCTCGCACATGCCAGCCGCTTTGTCTTTGGCGATTCTCTCCATGCAATTCGCCTGCTCCCCGCTCTCGCCTTCGCGGCGGAGGTTGTGCTTACCGGTTTTATTACAAGGGAGTTGGGCGGCAGGCGTTGGGCGGTGCTGCTGGCCTGCGTATCGGTTTTGGCGGCGCCGGTCATCCTGGCCAACGGTGGCCGCCTTTCGATGAATCCCCTGGAGCCGCTCTTCTGGATGGGCTGCGTCTATTTCCTGCTGCTCGCCATGAATCGGCAACAGCCAAAGCGGCTGTTGTGGTGTGGTGTGCTGCTCGGGTTCGGGCTCGAGAACAAGCATTCGACGATCTTCTTCCTTGGCGCTCTTGTGGCCGGCTTGCTGGCGACTTCCGAGCGCCGGCTATTTTCGAGTAAATGGTTTTGGATCGCCGCTGCGATCGCATTTTTGGTCGCCGTGCCCAATGTCGCTTGGGAGTACATGCATCACTTTCCCACGCTGGTGGATCTGCGGAATGTGAGAGCTATCCACAAGAATGTCGAATTACCCCCGCTCCCTTTTCTTCTAGAACAGGTCATGATGCTCGGCCCGACCAGCGTCTTTGTCTGGACTGCCGGGCTTTGTTTTCTGCTGTTCCGCCGTGAGGGGAAGCGCTACCGTGCCCTTGGCGTCACTTATCTCGTTTTTCTTGCAGTGATGATGTTTCTAAAAGGGAAGGACTATTACCTCGCTCCCATTTATCCGTTGCTGTTTGCCGCGGGGGGAGTGTTCTGGGAGAAGTTGGCGGAGGCGCGTCCTGGACTGCGCTGGTTGCGCGTCGCCCGGCCCGCCATCGTGTTCGCCGCGGGCGTTGTCGCCGCGCCCATCGTTCTCCCGATCCTTCCACCTGCAAAGATCGTCCCTTACATGGAAGCGCTCCACATTAAGGTGCCGCGAACGGAAACCCACATGAGCGGGCCGCTTCCGCAGTACTTCGCCGATGAATTCGGATGGCCCGAAATGGTCGAGGCTGTCGCCGGCGTTTACAACTCCTTGCCTCCCGATGAGCGCGCGAAGACCGCAATCCTCGCAGGCAACTATGGCGGGGCCGGCGCGATTGATTTCTTCGGGCCGCGCTATGGGTTGCCGAAGTCCATCAGTGCGCACCAAAGCTATTACGATTGGGGTCCGAGGCAGTACACCGGCGAAAGCATAATCATGCTGGAATGGAAGCTTGAGGATGCGCAGAAGTGGTGTCGCAGCGTGGACCAGGGGCCCAGGATCGATCCCTACTACGGCATGGATCTGGAGCATTACACGATCCTGATCTGCCACGACCTCAAGGAACCGCTTCCGGAAGCCTGGCCTCATTTCAAGGTTTGGGATTGAACGAAAATTTAGTTGCGTTGGCCTCGATTTCGCTTGCCGCCGGTGGCGCCGCGGCTTGGGGTGCGGTGTATCCCGGCTCGCAATTGTTTGGGCCGACGCTGCGGCGCACGAAGGCCCCCGGTTCAATTGCCCTCACGTTCGACGATGGACCCAATCCCGGCGTCACGCCCGCACTGCTCGATCTGCTCGAGCGGCATTCCGTGCACGCCACGTTTTTCGTGATCGGCCGATTCGCGCGCGCTTGCCCCGATTTGATCCGCGAGATCGCGGCGCGCGGTCACGCCATCGGCAATCACACCGATTCGCATCCATCGCTCGCCTGGCGCACTCCGCGACGCATCGCCGGAGAGCTTGCGCGCTGCCAGGAAGCCGTTGCGGCCGCAACGCAATCGCGTCCGCCAAATTGGATGCGTCCGCCCTTCGGCTTTCGCGGCCCGCAGCTCCGAGGCGCGGTGCGCCGCGCCGGTCTTGCGGGCGTGGCGATGTGGTCGCTCACGTGCTACGACTGGAAGCCGCAGCCGCCCGCGCGCCTGATCGCGAGACTCGCGCACCTGCGCAGCGGCAAGAATGCCGCGGCGGGCGCGCCACGCGGCGGCGACATCGTCCTCCTCCACGATGGCGATCACCGCGCCCTTGGCGGCGACCGTGCACACGTGGTGACCGCGCTCGAATATTGGTTGCCGCGATGGCGCGATCAGGGCCTCGAGTTTGTTACAATCGACCAGGTGGGTGGGCGGATCGCCGAGGCGCGCTGATGGACGAACGCCAGTTCTACATCGAGAAGCAAGATACCAAATCGCTGCAGCTCGTTTGCCCGAGCTGCCATAAAGAAGACGCCTATCCGATTCGCTGGATCGTGCGCACCAAGAAAAACGAATTGCCGCGCGGCGCCGGCGAAGAAGATAAGAAACGTTTCGCCGCCGCCCGCTCCTACATGGTCCGCGTCGACGAAATGGTCGCTTGTCGCAAATGCCGCAAGCGTTTCGAGCTAACCGGCCAAAGCGTCGTCCTGGTTTCTACCGGCACGCCCGCGCCCGGCTCCCCGGATTTCGATCCCGAAACCTTCGGCAACCGCTAGCGAGCGCGCTGTACGCCCGATCAATCGTCAAGCCGTCATTCTGAGCGGAGAGGCGGCTCTTTTCTCTTTCGTCCCGACCCGGTCGGGACGAGCCGCCTCGCAGTCGAAGAATCCCTCTTCGATGCTGCTTCTCGCGGCGACCGCCCAAAGCGTCACGAATCCTCAAATTTCCGGATACATTTCAAAAAACGCTTCCACCGACTGCCCCAGCGTTCTCTGAATTTCTTCCTTGCTTCCCTCAATAATGTGCATCGTCACGCGCGCCTTGCGCCCATCCTTCAGCGTCAGCGTCGCTTCCTCCACTTGGGCCACATCGTCGGCCGGGAACAGCCGCATGCCATAAACCAGCGCCAGCTTTGCCATCGATTCCTCCTGTGCAATTTCAAGCCTACGCTGTGCATCTATTCGATGCAAACGCTCCCGGATGCTACTCGGGTCCCAAGTTCGGAGTTCGATCCGCGGCTCCCTCGCCACTCGCCACTTCGATACGCCGCCCTGTGAAAATTATTTCGAATACTCACAATCTACTTGACACTTTATGAATATATCTGCTATCCTCCTGCATGTTCCTCGTGAACCAATTCGAATTGTTGTCTGTCCCCACTTTTCCCGCCCTCGTCCCCGCGTCCGTCCCTTCCGTATGCACACGTGTCCGCATGATTGCGTTCGAGCAACCCGTTTGTTTTCAGAATCATGCGCACTCTTTCAAAAGAGTGCGCACCTCATTGAAAAAAGGAGCTTTTAAGTCCCTGCATCTTCACACTCATCCGCACTCTTCTGCCGCAAATCCCGCGCTTTCAATACTTTCGCAAAAACATACCGGGGGTGTATATAGGGATCTCATTTCCGATGGGGCCGTCCGTGCCCGAGAAAATAACCAAGCGTCTTGCAATCACCCGGTTCCGTGGTTTTTCTCGGCCACGGGTCATTCTGCGTCACCCAACTCCCCGGAGCACATCGCTTTCTTTAGGCATATACTCCGGACATCCGTCCCTTTCCCTGAGGCATCGAATCGCGCACTGGCAGCACGCATGGCGAGGAGGTAAGGCGATGCGAAACGCTTCTTTTGGTCTCCTGATGTGCGGCTTCCTGGCGCTGAGCGCCCAAGTGAAAGCGCAGCAAGTCGGTCCACAAGATTCGCCTCCGCCCCCAGTTGCGCAATCCGCGCCAACCTCACCGGCAACAACGACGGCCACGCCTCCGCAGAACGCGCCGCCTGCGTCGCAGCCCGCGACAGCAACTCCAGCCGCCGTCGCGCCGGCCGCCGGTGCGCCTGCCGCAGCCGCGCCCATCATCGTGCCCACCGGCACGCGCCTCCCGCTCGTCCTGCACAACGCCATCACCACGCGCAACGCGCAGCCCGGCGATCCGGTCTATCTCGAAACGCTTTTCCCCATCGTGCAGAACGACAAAATTCTGATCCCCGCCGGCACCTACGTGCAGGGCGAAATCCTCGAAGCCAAGCGCCCCGGCCGCGTGAAAGGCCGCGGCGAATTGCGTCTGCGCTTGACGAGCATGATTTTACCCAACGGCTATACCGTCAGCTTCATCGCCGTGCCCAACAACGCCGGCACCGGCGGAAATGAATCCGTGGACAAAGAAGGCACGATCAAAGGCGACACCAATAAAGCCGGCGATGCCGGCACCGTGATCACGGACACCGGCGTCGGCACCGCCATCGGCGGCATCGCCGGCCGCAGCGGCGAAGGCGCCGGCATCGGCGCAGGCGTCGGATTGGCCGCGGGCCTGATCACCGTGCTGCTCACGCGCGGCCCCGAGCTTGAATTGCCGCGCGGCACCACGCTTGACGTCGTCCTCGATCGCGATCTTCGCCTTGATCCCAACAAAATAAATTTCACCGATCCCGGCAAAGCCTCCACGCTAGCCGGCCCGCCCAATCGCGAGCCGCAGCGCAGCACCTTTCCTTTCTAGCCGAGCGGGAACGGGGATCTGAATAAAGGAGAGATCGTTCTCAATCGGAATCGTCCGAAACTTTGGCGGGGTCGCGCGCGTCGCCCGGCTCGGCAAGAGACGCGAAGCGCATCGGACTGAACATTTCCCAGTCGAATGACACGCGATGTTCCGTGATCCATTCGGCGATCAATCTTGCGGTGATCGGCGCGAGCAGGATGCCGTTGCGGTAGTGGCCGGTGGCGATCATCAATCCGTCGAGGTCGGTAGGGCCGAGGATGGGCAGATGGTCGGGCGTGTCGGGGCGCAAGCCACACCAGGTCTCGACGATATCCGTGGCATTGAGGCCGGGCACGAGTTCTTGCGCGGCTTCGAGCACGCGCGCGATTCCTTCCGGCGTGACGCGTTTTTCGTAGCCCGCGTTTTCAAGCGTGCTGCCGGCGACCAGACGCTGCGGCCGCGCGTCGTCGCGCGGAACAATGTAGCCGCGGGATGAACGCAGCACGCGCCGCATCGGCGGAGCGGAAGAACGCAGCGCGATCATCTGACCGCGCACCGGACGCGTCGGAGCGTAGCGCCGCGCCGCCGCTAGGCGCGAAGAAAACGCGCCTGCCGCGAGCACAACGTGGGCCGCGCGATAGCGTTGGCCGCCGGCGATGACGCCTTCTACGCGGCCGCCGCTCGCGCCACTTTCGATGGGCGCGTTGCGCGCGCCGCTCACGATGAGCGATTCGACCTCGACGCCGCTGCGCACTTGGGCGCCGCGCGCGATTGCGGCGGCGAGCACGGCGTCGGTCAGCGCCCGGCTATCGAGCGCGCATTCGTTCGGCAGCAGCGCCGCAGCTTTCGCGCGCCGCGAAAGCGCGGGTTCCATCGCGAGCGCATCGTGGAGAGGCAGCGCTTCGGTGGCCAGTCCTAAACTTTGGTGGAGCGCGAGAAGCGCGCCGAGTTCGCGCGTCGCGTCGCTCGAAAAGAAAAGTTCCATCGCGCCGGTTCGGCGCAATGCAATCGCGCGGCCGGAATCGCTTTCGATCGCGGCGACAAATTCCGGATACAGCGCCAGGCTCGCCCGCGCCAGCGGCACCAATGGAATTCCATCGGCGCTTTCCGGCGAAGTTTGCAGCATGCCCGCCGCGGCCCAGGACGCTTCACGCCCCGCCTCCTGCCGATCGAGCACGAGCGGGCGCAATCCGCGGCGCGCAAGTTCCCACGCGATCGCGCCGCCGATGATTCCGCCGCCGATGATCAAAACATCGGCGAGAACATCGCCGGAAGAATTTCCGGGAACTCCGCGCGTAGCGTCGCTGGTGCTCACGCTTTTATTCTACCAGCGCGCCAGCGGAGGACGCGCGTTCACGCGTGCGTTACAGCGATTTGACGAGTTCGTCGGAGAGGATGCGCGCTTTCTCTGCCAGATTGCTGGCGCGCACCCAATCGTCGGCGTGGATGGCTTCGTGGGCTTGCTCAAGGAAGTCGCGGACTTTTTCAACCAGGTCGTGCTGCGCCGCATCGAGTTCTTTGCTTTCCGCGGTCTGCAGATTCTGTTCGGCGTGAGCGATGTCCGCGTTGGTGCGCTGCTCGGCGGCGGCTTGCGCTTGCGGCGTCATTTCGGGTGAGATGACCGGCGCCTCGGGTCGCGGAGTTTCCGCGGGTTTCTCCGGCTCGGTCGCCGTGGGGGCTGGCTGCAATGGCCGTGTCGTCGCGGGTTGCGGCGCGGGATTCGGCGGCGGCGCAGGAGCGGCGGGCGAAGGTGGAGCGTCAGTAGTTTGGGGCGCGGCCGGCGGCGTTGCCGGAGGATTCGCTTGGGTCGGCGGAGGTGTCGAAACCGATGGAGGACTGGCCTTCACGATATTTCGCTGGCAGCCGGCGGCGCCGATCGCGATAGCGAAGAGCGCGAGCGCGGACAGCACAGCGCCGAACGCTCTTAAGCGCGGCTGCGGCGCGCGATTCGCGTTCGAGATTTTCGCGGCGTTCATGCGTGCGGCACCGTGGTGTGGCTGGGTTCGGGCGAGCGCGCGCCGGCAATATCGTTTGCGCGCTTCAGCGGCAATTCGATGCGAAACGTTGTGCCGTGGCCGGGCTCGGATTCGTAGTCGATCGAGCCATCGTGCATTTGTACGGTGCGAAACGCGCTCGCGAGTCCGATGCCGCTTCCGCCCGGACGCGTGGTGAAAAAAAGCTGGAAGATGCGCGCGCGGTGTTCGGGAGCAATGCCTTTGCCCGTATCGCTGATGCGAATTTCGGCCATGTCAGCGTGGCGCTCCAGATCGATCGCGAGCGTTCCGCCGCCAGGCATGGCTTCAATCGCGTTCAAAATGAGATTGAGCAGCGCTTGATGCAAAAGTTGACGATCCACCCACGCCGCCGGCACCGATGGCGCGAGTCGCGTTTCGATGCACACGCGGCCGCGCTCGATTTGCGGGCGCGCGGTGTCGAGCACTCCCTGGATCAGTTCGGCGAGCGGCGTTTCCACCAGATTCATTTCCACGGGCCGCGTAAAATCGAGAAAGCGTTTCACCACAGTGTCCAGCCGATCGATCTCGGCGTCGAGAACTTTCACAGCCTGCTGCGGCTCCTCGCCCGCGGGCAGATGCCCTTTCAAATTTTCGAGCCAGAGCCGCATCGAGTTTAGAGGATTTTTGACTTCGTGTGCCACACCGGCGGTCACGCGGCCCAGCGCCGCAAGACGTTCGGAGACCTGCAGCTGCGTGCTGATGCGTTCGCGCGATTCAAGATCGGTGAGCGTGACAAGAGCGCCCATGCGCGTGCCGCCTTCGGCGATGGCTTGCGCGCTCACGCCGATGATGCGCGCGGGATGGTTCGCACCCGCGGCAGGCAGCTCGACTTGCGTCGACACCGCGGCGATCGAGCCATCGTCAAGGCGCAGGGCGGTTCGCAGCGGATGATTCTTGGGGAAAATATCCTGCGCCTCGCGGCCGAGCAGTTCGTCCGCCGGGATGCCGAGAAAACGCTCGACGGCGGGACTGACCATCACGGCGCGACCATCGCGCGTGAAGAGCAGCAAACCATCTTCGAGGCCGCCGAGGACTTGATCGAGATTTTCGCGCAGCGTGCTGAAAATTTCGCGGACGCCGCGCAGTTGCTGGCCGATCTGCACGATCTTGGTGCTCACTTGCCCGAATTCGTCGCCGCGCTCGAGAGGCTTCTGATCGAATTCGCCGCGCGAGATGCGATCCAACTGCGCGGAGATGCGTTCAAGAGGCGCGAGCGACACGCTCGAGACCACGCCGGCCAGCAGCACCGACGCCAGCACCGAAATCACCGCGAGCCACGCGGCCGAGCGCATGCTCGGTTCAATTTCGCTGCGTAGAAGTCCGGTCTGCACGGCGACGCGGATTTCGCCGAACGGAACCTGATGGCCGGCCGGGCCAAGATTGAACGGATACGCGACTTGATACGCGCGCGGCGGGCCGAAGACCACGCGCACCTGATCGATGAAGCTGCTATTGGCGAGCTGATCGAGCGGAGTGCGCGGGAGCACGGGGCGATCGGGAAGCGATGCATCGCTCGAGATCAGCGCGACTCCGTTGTGGTCGACGATGGTGACCTCGTACACCAGGAAGGAGTAGCCGACCTCGGCGTCGATCAGCGAGGAAAGCGCGGCGTTTTGGTCGAGCGAACCGCGCACGTAGTTGCGCAGATCGTCGGGGCTATCCGACAACGGCGCGTTTCCGTTCGCGGCGGAATCGGCCAGCGCGGTTTGCGCCTGAAAGAAAACCTCCTGCGAAACCTGGCGCGCGCGATTATCCGCTTCGCGAATCACCTGCCGGGTGAGCGTGGCCATGTACAGCCAGGAATTCACGAGGACCACGGCCAGCACCAGGCCGGAGATGATCAGCGTGATCTTGGTTTTCAGGCGCAGATGCATGGCCAGGAAAAAACCTTAGCCGCCGGAGGGCTTCGCGGCTTCGTACTCCTTCAATTTATTGTGCAGCGTCTTCAAGCTGATGCCGAGCAGTTCGGCGGCGCGCGTTTTATTGTTCTGCGTGGACGCGAGCGTTTGCATGATGAGCTCGCGCTCGGCGGCGTCGACGGTGGTGCCGATGGGGAAGCGCAGTGCGGAAAGCTCGGCGGCACCGGCGGGAGTGCCGTGACCGAATTCGGCGGGCAGGTGAGCGCGGCCGATGAGATCGCGATCGCAGACGATAGAAGCGCGCTCGATGACGTTGCGCAATTCGCGGACGTTGCCGGGCCAGGTGTAGCTCATGAATTGATCGAGCACGTCGGCGCTGATGCCGCGGACGTGGCGCTGATGTTTGGCGTTGAGATCGCGGAGCATGGTTTCGACCAGCAGGGGAATGTCGTCCTTGTGGTCGCGCAGCGGCGGCAAATGAATGTGGAAGACGTTCAAGCGGAAATAGAGATCCTGCCGAATTTCGCCTTTGGCGACGGCGCGATCGGGGTCCTTGTTGGTGGCCGCAAGAACGCGCACGTCCACCGGCGTTTCGCTCTTGCTGCCGAGGCGGCGCACTTTGTGGTCCTCGAGCACGCGCAGCAGCTTGGCTTGCGTCGGCGCGGGCATCTCGCCGATTTCATCGAGCAGCAAAGTGCCGCTATCGGCCAGCTCAAAGCAGCCGAGGCGGCGCTCGGCCGCGCCGGTGAAGGCGCCGCGCTCGTGGCCGAAAATTTCGCTTTCCATCAGCGATTCGGGAATGGCCGAGCAGTTTATGGCCACGAACGGTCGGGCGTTGCGCGGAGAAAGGCGATGAATGGTGCGCGCGAGAACTTCCTTGCCCGAGCCGGTTTCGCCGGTGATCAGCACGGAGGCCAGCGATGGCGCGACTTGTTCGACGACGCGCATAACGTCCTGCATGGGCTTCGATTGGCCGACGAGATCGCCCAGGCGCCCGGCGTCGCGCAGTTGGCGCGTCAGAGCGTCAACTTCGCGGCGATCGCGCGCGTGGCCGAGCGCGCGATCGAGAAGCGCGCGCAGAATGGAGGCCTTGAGAGGCTTTTCGATATACCAGAACGCGCCGGATTCGATCGCTGCGACCACGCGTTCTTCGCTGCCCTTGCCGGTGATCAGGATGGCGGGAATATGCGCGAGTTCGTCGTGCAGGCGTTCGAGCAGCTCGAGGCCGTTCATTCCGGGCAGCTCGACGTCGGCGATCAACGCTTCGGGAGCGAATTCTGAAAAACGCGCGAGCGCGTCTTCGGCGCTGCCCACGCCAAGAACCTCGTAGCCCCATTTGCGCAACAAGGCTTCGTAACCCTGCCGGGCATTCACTTCGTCTTCGACGATGAGAATGCGTTCCGGGGCGGGGGACGCTTGCGGTTCGCTCTTGGCAGGTTCAGGCATCGATGCGCGCTGCGCGGCGGGGTGCGCAAAGCAACAGATGGAATCTACCAGTAGCGGGTGCCGATTCCAAGTTGGGCGTGCGCGGAGGAGCAACTCTGCAACCATTCCGATACTCAGGGAATCTGATTGAGAAACCCAGACCAGCGAGATCGGCATCCGCGTTGCCGGGCCGGAACGCTGCACAGCTCGATGATTTCGTCGGTGAGTGTTCAAATTCTGAACTCCGGAGAGACGCAATGAACAGTGAAGCCAGGTCCACGCGTCGCGTCGTGCCTCGGTGGATGCCAATCCTCGCGGCGATTGCCATCGCGGTGGGAGTGATGGGGATATCGGCGCGTCATGCGGGAGCCGCGCAGGAGAACGTGCAGGAGATCGACGTGAGCGCGAAGAAGTTCGAGTTCACCCCGAGCGAAATTCATGTGAAACAGGGCGCGCACGTCCTGTTGAAGGTTACCCCGACCGATAGGGAGCACGGCTTTGAGTTGGACGTATATCGGGAGGCTTCCGACAAGAAAGGCGATCCTGGCCTGATAATCTCCGGTGACAAGCCCAGTTACAAGATTCCCCAAGGTCAAACCCAGACGATCGAATTCATCGCGGCGGAGGCGGGGACCTACGATTTCAAATGCATCGTGTATTGCGGGTCGGGCCATCGCGGAATGAAGGGAACGATTGTGGTTGATCCGTAAGGCGCGGGAAATGCTCGGGGCCCGCGCGCGCATCCGGTTCCGGCGCCGTCAAGGCTGCGTGATATAAAGCGGGCGATCGAGAACCAGTTCAATCCTGGTTCCCTTCGGCATTTCGATTTCCTGGGCGTAGTGCCGGGACGCGAGAAACGCGATCGCTCCACCGGCGATGGCGCCTTCGGCAACGCCTCTACCGCCTCCGGCTGCGCCGCCGACTGCGGCTCCCACCGCAGCGCCCGCGGCTGAAACTTCGGCTTGGCGCGCTGCCGAACTATGAACCGCCTCGACTTCTCCTTCTTTGCCCGGGCCGGGCCTCACATTGCCATCGTCCGGAACGCTGCTGACTTCAGCGACGATCGGCTCGCGCCCGCCGGGCGCGTGAATGTCGTCGAACGTGAGCCAGAGGCGCGCGCGTCCAGTGACGGAGGCGGACTCGACGCGGCTGATATGTCCGGTGATCTTGCTGCCGGGCGGCAGGACGCTGCCTCCGCTCGTCTCAAGCGGCTCGATGATCGTAACCGTGAATTTTCGGCCGGGCGCGTCCTTGCCGGTGTTCAGCGCGTCGTTCAAGCGCACCAGGAAATGAGTGCCGTCAGGCACCGCGTCGCTGGCATTGAGCGCGGCCGGTTCTTGCGGCGCGGGCGATGCGGATGCATTCGATTGCGGCTCCGCGGCAGGTGTGGTTTGGGGCGCGTTCTGTGCGCCGGCCGCCAAAACGGCGAATGATACCGCACTCAACAACGCGCAACCCGATAAAAGGAAGCGATTCATAAAATCTCCTCACGCTTGCGAGAGGCGCCGTACCCACGTGCTCGCCAAAAGCATCTCATGTGAGTCCTGAGTCGCGAGCGAGGGTCGACGCGATATTCAGGCTCAGATGTTGGAACCGAAAATAAGGTGGCCTGTAGTCAAAGTTTCGATTACGCCGCTGCAGTCTGGGGTTTTCAGCCGGCCCTCGGCTACATTATAATGCTGCTGCATTTGGGCCTGCGTATCGGGGTGTTTCTGGGGGAGGCGCCCGCGGGGCGCCTGAGGACGAATCGCAAGTTTCACGCAACAGACGCATGCGGCGGAATTCAGCCTCATGGATTCCTCGGAAGTGTGTTCCCCCCAATGTAGTCACTATAGATAATTGTTACCCATGTGGCGTGCAGGGTGGAGGCAACGATGAGATTGTCGAAAATGTGGTGGCGAGCCGCAAGTTTGCTCGCGCTTGGCGCGATGTTCATGTCGTACGCGCCGGCCAGAGCCGCCGGTGATCCGAATTCGAGCGACAGCGCAGATTCCAAAAGCGCGGCCAGCAGCGCCAGCGCGAACGCCGGCGCGGCGGCATCGCCATCTGCGGCGCCGGCAGCGCCAGACAGCAACGCAGCGGCTGCTGCTGCACCGGCTCCGGCATCGACTCCAGCCGCGGCTTCACCCGCGCCCGCAGCTTCGCCTGCGCCGGTGATGGCGGGAACGGCGTCGACAAGCGAGCTGTCGGTGGATAACTTCGGATTGGTTCCGACGACCGGCGGCGGACTCGGATTGTTCACGGTGGCGAGCGGAAATGTTTTGCCCAGACACGGCTGGTCGGTCGCAGGTTACGCGGACCGGTTCGGCCGAATGCCGGGAAGCTTGGTGATTACCGATTACGGATTGAACATCGGATTTGGGCTGACGAGCTGGGCCGAGCTTTACGTGAACGACATCCCCGACGCGCATATTCACGCGGGAGCGCCGGGGGAGATCACGCCTCTCACGGCTACGGGTTTCAACACTACGCACGCCGTTTATTCCGAGGATTATCCCTTTGCTTCGCACATAGAAGGCGGTGAAGGCCCGTTCACGCTGGGCGTGAGATTCGGAATTGCTTCCGAGGATCGCGGCGATCCGGTCAGCGTGTCGCTGAATGCGGACGTAGACATTTCATCCCGCTTGGATTTCGCGGTACTGGAGCGTTCCGGGACGCAGAACGGGAAAGCGAATCCGGAATTTGGGGTGTCGGTCAGCAAAAATGTGAACAACATAATCGCACTGGATTTCGACGCCACGATCGATCTTGTCCGAACTCCGAGTCTATTCGGAGGAGCGCTGCTCGAGCAGGCCAAGACATTTACGGTGGGCGGCGGATTTCTGCTTTTCCCGCACCGACGCATTCAGGTGATCAGTGAATACACCGGCGAAATGTATTACGGGCATTCGACTCCCACGGAAACATTCGGGCCCCGCGATCCGATGGACGGCATATGGGGCTTGCGGCTTTTCCCGGTGCAGGAACTGGCGATCGATCTGGGTTACCGCTACATGCTGAATCTTCCCAACCTGCAGGACCGCAACGGATTCGTGGTCAAGTTCTCCACGGTTTACGCGCCGCATAAAGCGGCGCCTGTGGATCATCCGCCGACGGTTGCGTGCACGGCGGACCCGACGTCTGTCTATTTCGGATCGAACGATACCTCGGCGGTGAACTGCCCGGCGACATCTCCCGACAACGATACGCTTACCTACAACTGGACCACGACTTGCGGCGGCGTGGACGGCACGGGGCCGGCGGTGCACTGGCTATCGGCCGGAGTGCCGATCGGAACGTGCACGGTTACCGTGCACGTGGATGATGGTCATGGCGGCGCGGCTACCGGCAGCGCGGCGATTCAAGTGGTTGCCAAGCCGACTCACCCGCCGGTGATGTCGTGTTCGGCCGATCGCAGCACAGTGTTTATCGGCGAGCGCGTGCACATCACAGCGGATGCCAGCTCTCCCGATGGCGATACGCTGACCTTCGCGTGGCAGACAAACGGCGGCACAATCATCGGCACAGGTTCAGCCGTGGATCTTGATACCACGGGCGCGGCCGCCGGCAATTACACGGTCACCGGACGCGTGGACGACGGGCACGGGGGCGCGGCGGATTGCTCGGTTGCGGTCGCCGTGAATGCTCCGCCACCGCCTCCGCAGGCGAGCAAGATCAGCGAATGTTTGTTCGCGCCGGCAGGTTCGCCGCGCGTAGACAACGTTTGCAAGCGCATCCTGGACGACGTGGCCCTGCGGCTGCAGAACGATCCGCATGGCTCGGCGGTGATCGTGGGCTACGCCGATCCGAAGGAGATGCATCCCGACAAGCTGGCTTTGCTGCGGGCGCAAAACGCCGTCAAATACCTGGGTGAGAAGGGTATCGACGCCTCGCGTATCACTACGCGCGGCGGCGCAGGCGAAGCGGGCGGAGGAAAAGAAAACCGGCGCATCGACATTATCTGGGTGCCGGAAGGCGCGACGTACTGAGGCGCTGAGGAAGAATTGTTCAACCAGCTTCGGGCTCCGCTTCGGCGTGAAACGGCCGGCGCGGGGCCCGAATTTTTTCTGGGGCGATTGCGATTGCCGGCCCGAATTTTCTGTCCCAGGAACCCGAAACTCGCGGCGCTGCTTGTTTCGCCCATCGCCTGCAACCTAGAATGAAATCTTCAACAATGAAGACGCTAATTTTCGCCGCGCTGTGCTTCGGAGGTCTCCTCGCTGCGGCGTCTGCCGAGGCGCAAGTGTTGCGGCCGCTGGGTCCCGAGGGCGGTGACGTTATGTCGCTGGGCCAGGATCGGGAAAATCCGCGGAACCTGTATTTGGGCACGGCGGACGGTCACATTTTCGGATCCAATGACGGCGGCGAGCATTGGGAATTGCTCGGGCGAACGGGACCGCGTCCAGATTCGGTGGTGACGGCAATTCTGGTGGATCCGCGCAATGCTCGTGTGATCTACGCGTCGACCTGGGCGCGCGAGCCGGGCGCGGGCGGCGGCGTTTTCCGCAGCGCGGACGGAGGGCGGACCTGGAGTTCGGCGGGCCTGGTGGGCCAAGACGTTCGCGCGCTGGTGATCGCGCAATCTTCGTCAAACACTACGCCCGCGGCAACAAGCAATGCGGCGGCCGATCCGGCGCACGATGACACGCTGATTGCCGGAACGCTCGACGGAGTCTTCCGCTCGCGTGACTCGGGCAACACCTGGAAGCGAATTTCTCCTGAAGGCGATCCCGAACTGCGCAATCTTGACTCGCTCGCCGTGGACCCGGCTAACGGCGACGTAATCTACGCGGGTACGTTTCACCTGCCCTGGAAGACCACCGATGGCGGCTTGAACTGGACCTCGATTCATACGGGCATGATCGACGATTCCGACGTGATGAGCATTTTGGTGGATGGCGCGATCGAAGGACGCATTTACGCAAGCGCCTGCTCGGGAATCTATCGCAGCGATTCGGGCGGCGCGATTTGGCAGAAAGTGCAGGGCATTCCGTACACCGCGCGGCGCACGGTGGAAATTCTGCAGGACCCTACGCGGCCGGAAATTGTATTCGCCGCGACGACCGAAGGATTGTGGAAAACCACGGACGCTGGATCGACGTGGCAGCGAATCACCCCAGCCGATTGGTCGGTGACGGCGATGGTTTTAAGAGCGGGCGCGCCGGATCGCGTGGTGATCGGCGTGGAGCAGCACGGCGTGCTGGCGAGCGACGATGGCGGCGCGAATTTCCACGAAGCCAACGGCGGTTTTATTCACCACGAGATATGGGGCGCGGTGGCCGACGCGACGCACCCGGGCCACTTTCTGGTTGCGCTGGCCAACGTGACAGATTTTCTTCTGACCACCGACGACGCGGGGCGCACTTGGCACACCATGGGACAGGAACCGGCGCCAGGAACGCTGAGAGGAATTTACTCGTCGCCGGATGGCTGGTGGGCCGCGCTCGGTACCGGCGGCCTTTTGCATTACGACGAAACGAAGCCGGCATGGCTGCGAACGGGGAACATCGCGGTGTCGGTCGCGCCGAAGCCGCCGAGGCGAGGCTCTGCGAGCGGACTCGCCGCCGGAGCGAAGCCGGAGCTGCGCGTCGTACCTCCGCGCTCTGGCGCGCCGTTCGACGAGTACGTGACCGACATGGCCTTCGCCGCGACCAAATGGTACGCCGCGACGGAGGAGGGCTTGTACGGCTCGACCGATTACGGCGCGACGTGGAGCGCCGTGCACATTGGCGCGCTGGTGAAGCTAGGGATTCAATCGGTGCGCGTCTCCCAGGATGGCAAATCGCTGTGGATCGCTTCGCTTGTTTCCATCGCTCATTCCGCGGATGGAGGCGCGACCTGGAAATGGATCGATTTGCCACGCACGCTCGGCGTCTTCGGCGTCATCGAGCGACTGGAAGTGTCTGAGAACCACGCGGTCGATCCGAGCGATGCGACGCCGATTCTTCTGGTGGAAACCGACGCGGGACTTTTTATCTCACGCGATGCGGGAACCACTTGGGGCGCGCCCGGGCACGGCTTGCCCGAGACGCCGGTCCGAGATCTGGCGACGGCAGGCCCAACTTTTCTTGCGGCCATGGATCTTGGAGGACTCTACGTGTCGCGCGACTCGGGCCTGACCTGGGAACGGCTCGAGGGCGGGATGGCGGAGGGCTATTTCTCGTCAGTCTTCGCTGGGCCAGCACTGCCGGGGGAATCGCCGGACGCGGTTACCGGCCTGGCCTTTTACGCCGCCTCGGCCACCGAGGGGCTGTACGCGATCGAGATCGGACCAGTACCGGCTTTGGAGCCGCTAGGTGACACCAAGCATTAGGCTCCTGGTTTGCTAGAATTTTTGCGGCGGCGACGCGCTTTGGCGCCCGAACCATGCGAAATGCGCGCGGGCAGATCACGAAATTCCCATTTCGAGCGCGGGCGCGTTCCCATTCTTGTAAATACCTGCTTTTTCAGCACTTTCGAAGTGATAAGAAGACACTTAACGCCTTAGTTCCTGCCGTTCTTCCCGTCACGGGAAAATGCTGGCGCGAGAGATAGTTCACGATTCTGTCAATAAGTCCTTTATTTTTCGCAGATGCGGGAAGGGGCCCGAAATGGCACTGCCCTTGCTTTATGTTTCAGTACAGGGGGAACTACTGATGGGAACTGTAGCGCGCGCGGAAGCACAAGGAACCAAGACTGTACCGTTGAGTATGCTGGTCGTGGATGACGAGGTGGTGACACGCAGTTTGTGCGCCGAGGTTGCGGCGCAAGCCGGCCTGGAGGTTCGCTCGTCGGAGACGACCGAGCAGGCGCTCGAAATTCTCGAGCAGTATCCCGTGGATATTCTGGTCACCGACCTGAAGGTGCCGCAACTCGGCGGGATCGATCTCCTCAAACGCGTCAAGGCCACATATCCGCAGATCGCCGTGATGGTGCTGACGCAATACGGCACGATCGAGACGGCGGTGGAGGCCACGCGTCTGGGCGCGCTCGATTACGTCACGAAACCGTTTCACGTCGAGGACTTCCGGACCAAAATCGAACGCGTGGTGCGGTCGATCGAACGGGATCAGGAAAATCGCATTATGCGCGAGGAGTTGCGCAGCCGGCCCGGCTTCGGTGGATTGATCGGCATGGCTCCGAAGATGCAGCGCGTCTACAAATTGATCGAGAAGGTCTCGCAGCACGTCTATCCCGTGCTGATACTGGGAGAGAGCGGCACCGGGAAAGAGCTGGTGGCGCGCTCGATCCATTTTTCGGGACCTCGCCGCGCCCGGCCCTTCGTGCCCGTGGATTGCTCGGCGCTCGTGCCCACGCTGATTGAATCGGAACTATTCGGCTACGTGAAGGGCGCCTTTACCGGCGCGCAGCACTCAAAGCAAGGGCTGCTCGAAGCCGCCGGCGACGGCACGCTTTTCCTCGACGAGATCGGCGACCTGCCCGTGGACTTGCAGGCCAAACTGCTTCGCGCGTTGCAGGAGCGCGAGATCAAGCCCGTCGGCGCGACCGAACGCGTGGCCATTCGCGCCCGCGTGATCGCCGCCACCAACCGCGACCTTGAGGGCGCAGTGCGCGCCGGCACTTTCCGCCAGGACCTCTATTTCCGCTTGAATGTGGTGCAGATCAAACTGCCGCCGCTGCGCGAGCGCAAGAGCGACGTTCCCATGCTGGTCAGCACGTTTCTCGAGAAATTCAGCGACTCGAAATCGTCCGTGCGTACGATTGCGGAAGACGCCATGCGCCGCTTGATGACCTACGATTGGCCCGGCAACGTGCGCGAGCTTGAAAACGCCGTGGAGCGCGCCGTGGCACTGGGCTCGGGACCGATTCTGCATGTGGGCGACCTGCCGTCGAATTTGCAGTACGCCCAACCCGAGCGGCTTCAAGAACAGAATGAGCTGGTTCCGCTCGAAGAGCTGGAGCGCCGCGCCATCTTCAATGCCCTGCGCGAAACCAGCGGCGACAAGCTGGCCGCCGCGCGCCTGCTGGGAATCGGCAAGACCACTCTCTACCGCAAACTAAAGCAATACGAAACCGTGCAGTCGTAGCGTCACGCAACGCTCGCCGCACACTCCGTCCGGCCGGGCGGTGAGCGCGCGTTTGGCGTGCGCAACTTGGCCTTCAAGCATCACGCGTCTTGCTTTTTCTTTCTTCGCGGCGGATTTCTCTTCGATCGTTCCCCACACAGGAATGGGAAGCCGGTATGGCTATCGTGTCGAACTGGGAATTCGCCTGAGTTCCACCTGCCGCCTACTCTTCCGATCTTCTTGATTGCGGGACACTTACTCTCCGCGCGGCGTTGGCGACCGCGATGCATGGACACTACCTGCATGGCCATTTTCGGGGGACGATTATCGTGATCTCGGATCGAAGGCCGCTCCACTGGTATCGCGGCGTGCGGCGTGCGCGTTTCATCACACGCGGTATCGAAATCGCGGCGTTCATCGGTGCGGCCGCACTGCTGAGTTTCCTGGTTCTTCAGCCGCGCTGGTAGCGGCGCACCCTATGACGGTCAATTTATGGAGACGCATTTGGCGCGCCGGCGCGGCGGGCCACGTGAGCGCCTGGAGATCGCCGCCTGGGCGCGGCGTTGCCGGCGCCGCCGCGCGCGGCGAACCGGTCGAAACGTTGCTTGAACTCGCGGCGCAATCGCTGCTGGTGGCGAGCAAGGCGCGGCGCGCCGGGGTCTGGCTTCTGAAAGAACAAGAGAAACAATCGGACGACGTCCGGGTGCGGGGCCGCGTCGTGGACCGTTCCGGTATTCCCGCGCCGGAAGAATGGAACCGGCTGGACCTGCCGGCTCCTTTCCTGGGCACGTTGCTCCGCAGCAAGGAACCGTTGATCGTCGCCATGGATCGCGAAGCATCGAATTCAACCGCTTCGTTTCCACCCGCTGGGCCGTATGCCGGCGCGAAGCGCGTGGTGTGGATTCCGCTGCGCGTGCAGGACACGCCGCTGGGGCTCGGGATGGTCGCGGACAGCCGCCACCGCTCCCTCGCGAACACAACCGCTCTTCGCGCCATCGCCGAAGAGTTGTCGCTCGCGCTCGCGCTGCGGCACGAGCGAGCGCGCAGGTCGGCAGCCGACGCGGAACTCGACACACACGCGCGACTCGAACGCTCGGTACAAAGAGGAGTCGCGGCGGACACCGTCCTGGCCGAGATTGCGCAGGCCGTTGAGCGCGCGACCGGAGCGGAATTTGTGGCCATCGGGCGGAGCAGTTCGCCCGTCGGCGCGAGCGCAGGCTGGGCCGGCGCGCCTCGTTGGCGCGTGTTGCTGATGCAGGAGCCCTTGCGGCAACTGTGGGTAACCGCGCTCGAAGAGGGAAGAATCGTCGAGGCGGAAGCCGAATCGCTGCGCTGGCGCCGTCGCGACTGGCAATCGCTTCCGGAGCCCGCGGAAAATCCGGACAGCGGCGTGGCGCGCGTGGTGACGCTGCCGCTCGTGGCGAACGGCGCACCACTCGGAATCTTGATGGCCGGCCTGGGAACGGGCGCGCTCGGAGACGATGTCGCGAAGCGTCTCGAGGCCTATGCAGCGCTGGCGACCATGGCGCTTGACCGCGAGGCGTCGCTCGGGCAAACCGCCGTCCTGTCCGCCACCGTGCATCACTGGCTCGAGACCACGCCCGAGCGCTTGCTGCTCGTGGACGCAGCCGGACGCATTACCCAGGCGAGCCGCGTAGCGCGCGGCGCGCTGCGTCTGGGGCTCGCGCTTGCGCCGGACGCGCGTCTGGAAAACCTGTTCGTCGAAGGCGCGGGGCGCGCGGTCGTCGAGTGGCTTGACGATCTGACCGCGAACCGCCTCGATCGCCATACCGCAATGCCCTCTGCAAATAATTCGTTTCCGCCCGTGCCGCCGGATCGCGCGATGGCGCCGATTCCGCCCGGCCGCGATTCCGCTGCCCCGCTGCTCGATGCGCTGCTGCGCGTGGGTTCGCCCGTGCGCTTGAGTGTGCGCGCTCATTTTCCCGGGGCGCGGCCCTCGGCGCACTTCTGGCTCGTGGCGCTGGAGGAATTGCATGTCCCGGTGCCCTCGGTCGTCGAGCAGGATCGCGCCGCGTCGGAACTGAGCGGACTGCTCGATTCGCTCGATAGCGGCGTGCTGGTGTTCGATGCTTCTGGCCGAATCCGGGCCGCGAACGACCGTTTCGCGCAAATGATGGGACTCGACGCCCGCGCGACGCGTGAGCTGGGTGGGTTCGAGAACCTTCTCGAATCGCTGTCGCCGCGCTTCGCGCGTCCCGCGGAGTTTGCCGCGCGCTGGCGCGAGCGGACCGCGAGCGCGGACGAAGCCGCCTGGGACGAAATCGAGCTCGAGCGGCCGGTGCGGAAAATTGTGGAGCGCTTCGTGCGCCCGGTGCGCGACGCTCACGGCCGCCGTCTCGGCTGGATTGAGGTCTATCGCGACATCACCAGCCAGCGCCTGATTCAATCGAAGCTCCTGCAATCCGAAAAAATGGCCGCGCTGGGCCAGTTGGTTTCCGGCATCGCGCACGAACTGAACAATCCGCTCACGAGCATCCAGGGCTATGCCCAATTGTTACTCAGCCGCCGGCCGGGCCCGGATCAACTGGCCGACGCCAAACGCATCTGCCAGGAAGCCGAGCGCGCCGCACACATCGTCAAGAACCTGCTGCTGTTTGCGCGCGAAGCTAAGCCGGAGCGCAGCTCGGTAGACATGAACGAAGTCGTCGAGCGCACTCTGGCGCTGCGCAGTTACGAAATGAGAGTCGAGAATATTCAGGCCGAGGTCGATCTCGATCCGCTCTTGCCCGCGATTCTCGCCGACGCCAGCCAGATGTTACAGGTTGTCCTGAATCTGGTGATCAACGCCGAGCAGGCGCTCGCGGGCCACGCGCTCGATCCGGATCGCGCAGGCGGGGATGAGAAACGCGGCCATGGCCGCATTCGCATTCGCACGCGCCGCGTTTCCGAGCAGAAGCTGGCGCTCGAGGTTTCCGACGACGGGCCCGGAATTCCTCCCGAGGCCATCTCGCGGATCTTCGATCCATTTTTCACGACCAAGCCCGTCGGCGTAGGCACGGGGCTCGGACTTTCCATCGTGTACGGCATCGTGCGCGAGCATGGCGGCGAAGTCACGGTCGAGAGCAAACGCGGCCACGGCGCAACGTTCGTTGTCGAACTTTCGGTGCTCGCCGCATCGGAGATTGCGCTGCAAGGCGTCTTGCCCGGCACGTTGTCGAGGCCGCAGATGGATGCAGCGCCTCTCGCGCGCGCCCCGCTTGCAGCGTCGTCTTCGGCCCGAGCCCACAAGAGCGGCGCGCGCGCCGAACGCATCCTGGTCGTCGAGGATGAGCCGACCGTGGCGCAATTGATCTCCGACGTGCTTGCCGACGAAGGCTATCGCGTGGATAAGCTGCTCGATAGCCGCGAAGCGATGGACCGCGTGCGCGCGCAGGACTACGACCTGGTGGTGTGCGACCTTAAAATGCTGCACGTCGACGGCCGCGCTTTCTACCGTGCCCTCGCGAACGCGGCGAGCCCGTTGCAGCATCGCCTGATCTTCGTCACGGGCGACACGCTCAGTTCCCACACGCTTGAATTTTTGGAATCGAGCGGACTGCCGTACCTCGCCAAGCCGTTTCTGGTCGAGGAATTGAAGCAAGTGGTGCAGCAGGCCTTCACGCGCGTTCACGCCGAATCGCCGCGAGCGGCCGGCGGAAGCAATCCCTGGCCGCGAACCACTGCGAGGAAACGATGAGCACAAGCGGTCGCGTCATCTTCATCATCTCCGCCGATCCGGCGGTCACGCGAGGCTGCATCCGCGAAATCATTTCGACCGGCGGGCAATACCAGCTTCGCCTGGCCGCTTCGGTCGAGCAGGGGCGCCGCGGCTTTCTGCGCACCCCGCCTGCGGCGATCTTCCTTGACGAATCGGCCGCGGATTTCGAGCGTCGTAGCGAGACACTGGCGACGGCCATCCCGCAGCTCACGAAATTCGCGCCCGTCGTGGTGGCCGCCGAGCCGGAGCGGCAATTCGAGCTCGCGTCTCTGATCTCCGCCGGCGCCGTCGATTTCGTCGCGCGCACGGAACCGTTCCTTCCCATCGTCGCGGGGCTGCTCGAGCGCCGCGTGCGTTCAACACAGATTGCCGCCACGGCGCTGCCCCGTTTCCCAGGCGACGATTTCGATGCCAACTTCGGCGAAATCCTGCGCCACGAGGTCAACAATCCCCTCACCGGCATACTCGGCAACGCCGAACTTCTGCTCGCGCGCCGCAGCAAGTTGCCTCTCGCGACCGTCACGCGCCTGCAAACCATTGCCGAACTCGCCGTGCGGCTGCGCGAAACCATCCGCCGACTGTCAAACGCGTGGGACGCCCGCCCGGTCCATTCCGAGCGCGATGAGCGTGTTGCGGCAGGCGACCGCGTCCGCTAGCTGGAACGCCGCCCCGTTGGCACTCCCGTTTCTCGCGAAGTGTCTCCGTCGAGGGGATCTTCCGGCGTCGTCGGAATGCTTTGGCGTCGCTCAGCTTACTTCTCCCGTGATCCATCCCACGCACAAGCCGGGCCGCAACGCTCGGTTGGGAAGCCACGCGCCACGCGTCCCAACCGCGCTCGGCGACGGCGCAATGATATGCTACGGCGTCGCTCGACGGCTCGAACTCAGTGCGATGGTCGAACGTCATGATCGATGCAAGCGATTTGGCGAAGTGACGAAGGAGTGGGCGCGTGAAGATTGTGGATGTGCGCGAGATCACCAAGCCGATCGCTTCGCCGATGCGCAACGCTTTCATCGATTTCTCGAAGATGACGCTGAGCTTGGTCGCGGTCATGACCGACGTGATTCGCGACGGCAAGCCGGTGGTCGGCTACGGATTCAATTCCAACGGGAGATACGGACAGGGCTGCTTAATACGCGAAAGGTTTCGTCCGCGGATTCTCGAGGCCAAGCCGGAAAGCTTGCTCGATGCCAGCGGCGATAATTTCGATCCCGCGAAAATTTGGGCCTGCATGATGACCAACGAGAAGCCGGGCGGGCACGGCGAGCGCTCGGTGGCCGTGGGCACGATCGACATGGCAGTGTGGGACGCCGTCGCGAAGATTGCGCGACGACCGCTGTTTGAGTTGCTGGCGGAGCGTTACGGCAACGGGAGAGCGAACAAGCGCGTCTTTGTTTACGCCGCGGGCGGTTACTACTACCCCGGCAAAGACGTGGAAGCTCTGAAGCGCGAAATGCGCGGCTACCTCGAGCGCGGCTACACGGTGGTGAAAGCGAAGATTGGCGGCGCGCCGCTTGAGGAAGATTTGCGGCGCATCGAAGCAGTGCTCAGTGTGCTCGGCCCGGGGGATCGATTGGCCGTGGACGCAAATGGGCGATTCGATCTCGCAACGGCGCTGGCGTATGGCAAGGCGCTTTCGCAATACGAGTTATTTTGGTACGAAGAGGCCGGCGACCCGCTGGATTTCGCGCTGCAGGCGGAACTGGCGCGCGAATATCAAGGCAGTCTCGCGACCGGCGAAAATCTCTTTTCCATGCAGGACGCGCGCAATCTGATCCGCTACGGCGGCATGCGCCCGGACCGCGATTGGCTGCAGTTCGATTGCGCGCTGAGCTATGGCCTCGTCGAATATCTGCGCACGCTCGCGATGTTGCGCGAAAACGGATGGTCCGCCGCGCGCTGCGTTCCGCACGGCGGGCACCAGATGTCGCTGAACATTGCGGCGGGCCTGGGGCTTGGCGGAAACGAATCGTATCCGGATTTATTTCAGCCTTACGGCGGCGTTCCTGACGGCGTGCGCGTGGAAGATAGCTACGTGACGATGCCGGATCTTGTGGGCATCGGCTTCGAAGGCAAAGCGGATTTGTATCGCGAGATGAAGGCACTCGGCGATTAAAAAATGCCGCCTCGTCGCGGCGAGCCATCGATGAAAAGCCGGTTCCCCAAACTCTACGTTCAAGTTTTCATCGCCATCATCCTCGGTATTCTCGTCGGCTACCTCTTCCCGCACTTCGCGCCAAAACTCAAACCGCTCGGCGATATTTTTATCCGCTTAATCAAAATGCTGCTCGCGCCGGTGATTTTCACCACGGTGACCGTGGGCATCGCGAAAATGGGCGACATCAAGGCTGTGGGGCGGATCGGGGTGAAGGCCCTCGTTTACTTTGAGGTCGTCTCCGCGTTCGCGCTGGCGATTGGTCTGGTGGTTGTGAACGTGGCGCGCCCGGGCGCGGGCATGAACATCAATCCGGCCACGATCGACGCGAGCGCGGTGGCGGCGTATACCACGGCGGCGCAGCACCGTTCGGCGCTCGATTTCATTCTGAACATTATTCCTTCAAGCGCGGTCGGCTCGCTCGTGGAAGGGAATATTCTGCAAATCATTCTGGTGAGCGTGCTGTTTGGAATTGCGCTCTCGCGTTTGGGTAAGAAAAAAGATCGCGTTGTAGAAGTCCTCGACGGCGTGCTGCAGGCGCTTTTTGGGATGGTGCGCATCGTGATGGTCGTCGCGCCGCTCGCGGCATTCGGCTCGATGGCGTTCATCGTCGGGGAATATGGATTGGGCACGATGGTCTCATTCGGCAAATTGATGGCCTGCGTATATCTCACGTCGCTGGTGTTCGTCGCAGGGGTGCTTGGCCCGATCGCGTGGCGCTGCGGCATCTCGCTGTGGAATTTTCTGCGCTATATCAAGGATGAAATCCTGATCGCATTCGGCACCTGTTCGACCGAGGCGGTGATGCCGCAGATGATGCAGAAACTCGAGCGCATGGGCTGCCAGCAATCGCTTGTGGGCATGGTGCTGCCGGCGGGTTATTCGTTCAATGCCGACGGAACGTCGATTTATTTGACGATGGCGGCGATTTTCATCGCGCAGGCGACCAACACGCATTTGACGCTGCGCGATCAACTTGTGGTGCTGGCGGTTTTGTTGCTGACGTCGAAAGGGTCGTCCGGCGTGGCGGGCTCGGGATTTGTGACGCTGGCGGCCACGCTGGCTTCAATGGATAAAATTCCCGTGGCCGGACTGGTGCTGCTGCTCGGCGCGGACAGTTTCTTGAATCAAGCGCGAGCGGTGACAAATCTGATCGGCAACGGCGTCGCCACCATCGCCATCGCGCGGTGGGAAGGAACCTTCGATGAACGCGCGGCCGCTCGAGCGCTCGCAGGAGCCGCGCCGGGCCGCGCTCAGGAGCCAGTCGAAGAGTAGTGGCGCACGCCGCGCTCCCAGAACCACAACGCAATGGCGATGCACGCCGCGGTGACCAGCGGCACAAACGGCGCGTAGTAGTGGAAGCGCGTGCGATGCAGCAGGCGCACCGTGGGATAAAACGTGGCGAAGCCGAACGGTACGATCCAACTCAGAAAAAATTGGATGTACCCCGAATAAATCGAAAGCGGATAGCGGCCGAAGGCGATCAGATTCCACACCGGCGCGGAAATGCCGATGCGATCCTCGAACCAGAAGGAACACGTGCTGAGGATCAGAAAAATCGAAAGATAAATCGCGCCGCCGCACAGCGCGAAGACCACCAGAAGCAGCACATCCAGCGCCGTCCAGGCGTAATGCAGATACCGGCCGGACAAGATCACTACCACCAGGCCCGAGACAATTTCCTGAATGGATTCGATGCGGAAATTTTCAAAGATCACTTGAAACAGCGAGGCCACCGGCCGAACCAATACGCGATCGAATTTTCCTTCCATGATGAATTCGGCGCCGAAATCGTAGAGGTTTGGGCTGAGGACGTTGAAGATGCCGTATGGAATGAGCGAGAAGCCATAGAGAAATAAAACTTCTGCGAAGGTCCAATCCGCAAGACGCGGAATGTTGCGGAACAGGATCACCACAAAGGCCAGCGCGAAAATTGTCGCCGCGAAGCTGGTCACCAGGCCAATCCAGAAATCGCCACGATAGCCGACGCGCACCTTCAAATACTGGGCAAAATATTCGCCGAGCAATCCGAGATGGCGTTTGGTTTCGTGCATGTCTATTCAACCACCGTGGATCGTGATTTTTCGCGAGGCGCGCAGCCACCATACGTGGCCCAGCGCGAGGAGCAGGACAACCCAGGCCCAGGCAAGGCCAATCGCGCGCCACGCTGCGGCGCCTGATAACTTGCCGAGATAAATTTGCAGCGGCGTCGAAGCGATATGCTCGAACGGGAGATAAGCGAAAACAGTTTGCGCAGCATGTGGGAACAGCGCAATCGGAACCAGCAGGCCTGAAAGCAGCTCGATCAGCCAGAATTTCGCGCGGATCAGCGACAAAATGGATTTCAGCGGAATCGCGCAGGTGCCGATCATAAAATTTATCGCGGCCATGAGCAAAAAACTCGCGACGACGGCGATCACGAATAGACCGAACTGCGCGGCGGACGCCGGCGCGCGCAGCGGAAAGATCAGGGCCACGATCACGGCGGTGGGAGCAGTGAGCAGAAGCAATCGGAACGCCGATTCGCCGGCGGCCCGCGAGATCCACATCCACTGAATCGAGACCGGCTTGATGAAGTCCATGGCGATCTTGCCTTCGATCACTTCGTAGGCCATCTCCTGATCGATGGTGTTCCAATAAAACGAGCGAATGATCCAGCCGACCGCGACGTACGTGAGCATTTGCGGGAGGCTGTAACCGGCAATCGTCGCTCCGGCGTGGCCCGTGCTCACGGCTGGTCCATAGACCGCGCGCCAGATGAAATAATAAATCGTGACGTTGAAAAGATAGGTGAGGATGCCGGCATAGTAGCGCAGGCGGAAGGCGAGAATGTTGGCGAAGCCGATGCGCGCGAATTCGCCGTAGGGCGCAAGGGCGTGGGTGCGCGAAGACATCAGGTCTGCACCTCGTGCAGTGCTTCGCCGGCGTAGATGCGCTTGATGAGTTCCTCGATGGGCTCGTCTTCGATCAGCAGATCGCGGATTTCAACGGTGCCGAGTATTTGGCGGATCAGATCGGCCGTGGAAACGCGCGTGCGGTCGAAGGAAATCCGCCAGGTCAGTTCGTCGACGCGCTCGAGTTTCAGGCCTTCGCGCTCGATCGCCGCGAGTTGCGGCAATTGTTCTTTATCGCGCAGCGCGAATTTCACTTGCTTGGTGCGCAGAAGTTTTTGCTTCAGCAGCGCGAGCGGGCCGTCGTAGAGCAGCCGGCCGTGGTCGATGATCATGATGCGACGGCAGAGTTCTTCGATATCGTCGAGATCGTGCGTGGTCAGCAGGACGGTAGTGCGATAGCGCTGATTGATGGCGCGGAGGAAATGGCGGATGTGATCCTTGGCTACGACGTCCAGACCGATGGTCGGCTCATCGAGAAACAGCAGCGGCGGATTGTGGAGCAGCGCCGCGGCCAGATCGCAGCGCATGCGTTCGCCAAGCGAGAGTTTGCGAACGGGCGTGTTCAAATAATCGCGCAGGCCGAGAATTTGATCGAACGTTTCCATGCGCTCGTCGAAATCGCGCTGCGAAACATCGTAGATCCGGCGCAGCAGCTTCAAGGATTCGATCACCGCGATGTCCCACCAGAGCTGCGTGCGCTGGCCGAAGACCACGCCGATGGTGCGCACGTACGCGGTGCGCTCGCGCCAGGGCACGAAGCCATTCGAGACGAGCACGCCGGAAGAAGGCACCAGGATGCCGGTGAGCATTTTGATGGTGGTCGATTTTCCAGCGCCGTTCGGACCGATGTAACCCACCATTTCGCCGGGTTCGATTTCAAATGAGATTTTGCTGACAGCTTCGACCGTGCGGTATTCGCGGCGGAACAAATTGACGATTCCGCCCCAGAGTCCTTCGCGGCGATGGAAGCTGCGAAAACTCTTGGTGAGGTCGCGGACCGTGATCAGCGGGGAATTGGGCACAGCAAAAGAATTTTAGCACGCGCCAGGTGCGGGAGAAGGCGACGCGGCTTTTCTAAGTCCTGAAGAGCACATCTTCGCGCTCAAAAAGTTTGACGGCCACGGACAAAGCGGCTGCGGCATAGACGCACGATGAAATAAAAATCAGCGCGATGTAGTGCCAGTGATACGTGCCCATCAGAATTTCTTTGCTGACCAGGCTGGTGTTCAGGATGGGGATGAGGGCGAGACGCGCGTTCAAATCGACGCCGGGCAGCAGCGAAACGATTCCGGGCACCACCACGATGATCGTGAGCGGCTGGAGATAGCTTTGGGCCTCCTTATAACTCTTGGCGTAAAGCGCGATCGCGAGAAGCGCAGCGGAAAACAGAACCGCGAGCGGCAGCACCAGTGCGAATATCGCGACCACCGATTTCGGATTGATCGAAAGCGCAAAGTCATTCGCTTCCCCGGGGGACGCGAGACTCACCAGCAGGCTCTTGCCGATGCCGAACGAGATGCTCATCGAGAGCACCGCGAGAAGTGCGGTGGCGAGCGATGCGGTGAGTACGGTGAGAAATTTTCCGAAGACCAGGTCCGTGCGGGAAACCGGGCTCGAGAGGATGGTTTCCATCGTCCCGCGCTCTTTTTCTCCGGCAGTGAGATCGATCGCTGGATAGATTGCGCCGGTCAGGCAGAGCAAAATCACGAAATACGGCACAATGCCGCCGACCAGCTCGCCGGTGGTCTTCTCCGGCGACACCACATTTTGCTCGTCGACCTCGATGGGATGGATCAACGAAACGGGAAGTCGCTGGGCTTCAAGGCGCTCGCGGACGGTGCGGTCGCCAAGGTCGCGAAAGAATTTTTGCAGGTGACCGGCTGCGATGCCGGACTTCAGATCGTTCTTGTAATCGTACACCGTGACCGTCGCGGGAGTTCCTGCGGCAAGTGCAGCGTCGAAGCCCGGGGGAATTTCGACCGCGGCGCGAACGCGTTTGTCTTCGATTTGCTGCGCGTAATCCGCGCGCGCGGGAACGACCTGAATATACGGAAGTGCGCGAAGTTCCGCCGTGACATTCGGCGAATCGGCGCCGCCCAGAATCATCACCTTGGGCACTTCTTCCATCGCGTGGCCCACAATTTCGGCGGAAAGCCCACCCATGCCAATGGTCAGCAACGGCATAAGCAAAATGGGGACGACAATCATGGAAATCAGAGCGCGACGATCGCGCAGAGTGTCTTTCATCTCCTTGCGGTAGATGATGCCGATGTCGTGGACTTTCAAGATTGCACCACGGCCATGAAAATATCTTCCAAATCCTGCCGGGCGTATCGCGCGCGCAAATCGGTGAGCGTGCCTTCGGCTAGCAGGCGCCCCTGGTGGATGATGCCGATGGTGTCGCAAAGTTTTTCGGCTTCGCTCATTACGTGCGTCGAGAACACCACGGTTTTTCCGCGCTCGCGGCATTCGCGGATGAAGCCGAGGATGGTGCGCGCGGCCATCACGTCGAGACCTCCCGTCGGCTCATCGAAAATCATCACTGGCGGGTCGTGCACCAAAGTGCGCGCGATCGAGACTTTTTGTTTCATGCCCGTGGAAAGCGCATCGCAGCGCCGCTGGCGAAATTCATTCATGCCCAGCCGCTCGAAAAGCTCGTCGATGCGCCGCCGCAGCAGCGCTTCGTCCACGCCGTGCAGCCGGCCGAAGTATTGGACCATCTCTTCGGCGGTGAGCCGGGCGTATAGCGCCGTGGCGGTGGAAAGAAATCCAATGCTGCGTCTGACCTGCTCGCCTTGAGTTTCGGCGTCGAAGCCCGCGATGGTCGCGCGGCCTTCAGTCGGCGCAAGGATTGTCGCCAGCATACGCAGCGTGGTCGTTTTGCCCGCGCCATTGGCGCCAAGCAGCCCATAGATTTGCCCGGGGGCGCAGCGAAAATTAAGGTCCTGCACGGCGCGCAATTCGCCGCGCTCGGCGTCGTGGAAGCGCTTTCCCAGTTGATGCGTTTCGATCATTTAAGCAATGTGGTCGGCGCAGTCGATTAGGGCAATGCGCTCCGCGCATGCCGGCGGCACAACGCGCCCCGCGCGATCGTTCCATTGAAGCACCGCGCTCGATGAGGATCGAGAGCCGGCTTGCGTCACCGCGCGTTCCGGTTACTCCCCCAGGATCTTGATGACGATTTTCTTCGGCCGCAGTCCATCGAGCTCGGCAAACACGATGCTCTGCCACGGCCCGAGTTCGATTTTTCCGTCGGTCAGCGAGAGCACCACTTGGTTGCCCAGCAGCATGGCCTGCAAATGCACGCTGGCGTTGCTTTCGGTGCGCGTGGCGTGCTTGTAGTCGGCGCGAAAGGGCGCCACTTGCTGCAGCCAGCCTTCGAGGTCGGACTGCAAGCCGGGTTCGTCGTCGTTGACGAAGATCGCCGAATTCGAGTGCAGCGAGCTCACCAGCACTATGCCGTCGCGCAGACCGCTTTTCTCGACCGCGAATTTCACGTTCGAGGTGATGGTTATGAATTCGCGTGCCTGCTTGGTGTTGACCGTCATGTAGTCGGTATGAATCTTCATAAGAGTAATCTCCTGACGGGTCGTCTCTTGCGATGCGCTCCGCGCAGATCATTTAGAACAATGCGTTCCGCGCAGTCCGGGCGCGGCGCCGCAAATTCTAGCGAAAAAGTGTGACGAATGAAAAGCGGAACCGGGAACCAGCAGCGATGCGCGCGTTATTCCTTGCGGCAGGTGGGGCAATGCTTCGCATCGTAGTGTTCGGGCGTCACACAGAACACGTTGTTGCACTGGATGCAGATGCGATGCAGGGTCGCGCCCGCGGGCGCCGCATGCTCGGGCGCCTGTCCGGAGCCGTGTTCGGACGGCGATTGATTGGTCGTGGATTCCGGGCTCATGCAGCGATTCTAGCACAACGATGCCGGTCGCCAAGGCGTCGCCGCGTTCCGCGGACGCCCCTCGAAATGTCCGCGGGCGGGACGCGACGAATTCTGTGCTGGCGGCATCTGCGCGCGCCGGTATAGCATCTGCCAAGATGGTGCCGGCGGAAGTCAGAAGCCTGCGGGGCGAGCCAGGGTCGGGCCGCTCGTCGGAAAATTTGCTAATATCTTGCGCTTCTGTTTGCTCCAGGCGGTGCGCTCCGCGCGGTTGTTCGCGGCGGCGCGTTCCGCGCGGATTTTCTAAGTAGTGGGCTCCGCGCAGGCCGGGCGCGAACAGATGGGCGGAGGCACGCGCTTGACGCCGAAAAAGCGGCTCTGGCTGGTGGTGGGCTCGGCGGTCGCGCTGACGGTTTTGCTGTTGGTCTTGAATTGGCGCAGGCCGGCGCCGCGCGTCGCGGTGGTGCCGATCACGCGCGAAACTCTGAGCACCTCGATTTCCAGCAACGGCAAAGTGGAGCCGATTTCGCCGCAATCGATCCGCGCGGAGATGGACACGTTTGTAACCAAGGTTTTTGCGACCGAAGGCCAGACCGTTCATCGCGGTCAATTGCTGCTGCAACTTGACGACACCGCCGAACGCGCCGCGCTAGATCAGGCGCGCGCTCAACTAGCCACCGAAGAGGATGCCTTGCGCGCGGCGCAAGCCGGCGGGCGCCCCGATCAGCGCGCCAAGTTCACCGGTGATGTGGCCTCCGCCGAGGCGCGTTTGAACGCACTGCGCCAGCAAAACGCGGCGCTCACGAAACTTGTCGCGCAGCAGGCGGCCACGCCCGCGGAATTGTCTCAGAACCGCGCGGCCCTGGCCGCGGCCGAGGCCGACGCCCAGGAAGCCGAGAAGGCGCTCACCGAATATCGCAGCCAAGTTCAGCTTGATGCCCAGCAGGACGCGCTGCTCGTTGCGCACTCGCGCGACGACGTGCGCGATCTCAGCGAAAAAGTGAACTCGGCGCACGCCGTCGCGCCGATCGACGGCACGCTCTATTCCTTGCCAGTCCATGCCGGAGATTTCGTGCACGTGGGTGATCTTTTAGCCGAGATGGCCGATCTCCATGAAGTGCGCGTGCGGGCGTTCATCGACGAGCCGGAACTCGGTGCGCTCGAAGAGAATCAAACCGTCGAGATCACCTGGGACGCTCTGCCGGATCGCATCTGGACTGGGCACACGGAGATGGTACCCAAACAAGTGGTGCCGCACGGGACACGGAGCGTCGGCGAAACGCTGTGCTCGGTCGTGAATGACAAGCTCGAACTAATTCCCAACATCACCGTGGACGTGCGCGTTCTGCTGCGCGAAAGGCCCGACGTGCTGGTGGTGCCGCGCGGAGCCGTGGCCATCGACGGAAATCGCCGCTACGTTTTCGTGGTCGAAAACGATCGCTTGTACCGCCGCCAAATCACCGTCGGAATCGCGTCGCCGATGTCATACGAAGTTGTTTCTGGCCTGCAAGAGGGCGATCGGGTGGCTCTGCCCGGCGAGGTGAGTCTGAAGGACAAGATGAAAATTCGAGCCGTGACTCCCGAATGAGCCGGCCGGTCGCGTGCGCAGCGTGTGCGCTGCTTTTCTGTTTCGCCCCCGCTCGTTCTGCTCGTGGCGCGCGCGCCGCGCAGACAAACTCCGTCGCGGACGCGCAGCGTTTATTCGATGCCGGCCAGTACAGTCAGGCCGCGGACATGTTGAGCGCGGTGGCGGCGAAATCGCCCGACGATTCCCAGGCGCTTTTGCTGCTGGGCCGCTGCTACTACGAGCTGGGCGATTTTCCGCGCGCGATTACCAGCCTCGAGCGCCGCGTGGAGCTCGCGCCCAAAGATTCCGAGAGCCACGATTGGCTGGGCCGCGCCTATGGCCGCAAGGCTGAGCAGACCATGATGTTCAGCGCTTATACCTTGGCGCGAAAGACGCGCCACGAATTCGAGACCGCCGTGCAGCTTGATCCATCAAACCTCGAAGCGCAGCGGGACCTGATTCGCTTCGATATGAACGCTCCCTCGCTGGTCGGCGGCGGCGACGATCGGGCGCTGCACGAAATCGACGACCTTGCGAAGATCGATCCGGTGGAAAGCGATCTGGCGCGCGCGGAATTCTACTCGACCAAAAAGCAATTCGACCAGGCTGACCAGCTTTATCAGAAAATTTTGACCGCGCCGAAAAGCGTCGGCGTTTGCCTGGAAGCCGCGGACTTCTATCGCGATCGCGGCGACGCCGCGCACATGGCTGCGGCCGTTGCCGCCGCCGTCAAAATCGATCCGAGCGACCGGCGCCTGGCTTATTATCGCGGAGTTGCCGATGTCATGTCCGGTCAGCGCCCCGCCGAGGCCGAGCAGCTCTTGCGCGCCTACCTCAGCTCGACGCCCGAAAATTCCGATATGCCCTCGCACGCCTCCGCGCTCGAATGGCTCGGCACGCTTTACGAGAAGGAAGGGCGAAATTCCGAAGCCGCGCAGGAATACAAGGCATGTCTCGATCTTGACCCGCGGAATCGCGCCGCGCGCGACGGTCTGCGCCGCGTGGCCAAAGAGTAGTCGCCAAGCGCGTCCGTGGCCCGACGGCCGCTGATCGTTTTTGTTCGCGCGCCGGCGCATGCGCCCGCGCTGAGCGGGCTGGAGCTTGAACAAACTCCGTGAGACTGACGAGCCAAACCTGGACGATCGCTCTCGAGGCTCTGCGAGCCAATAGGCTGCGCGCTTTCCTCACGATGCTCGGCGTGATCATCGGCAGCGCCTGCATTGTGCTGGTTTTCACCATCGCTCTCACCGGGCGGCAATACGTCATCGCGCAAATCGAAGGTGTCGGCTCGAATCTGGTCTACGCGCAACTCGAGCTCAACTCCGATCATCCTTCCGAGCTGAGCGACCAGCTCACCGTCGACGACATGGACGCGGCGAAATTATCCATCGCCGGCGCCGCGGCCGTGGCCGGCACGCGCGGCATTCAGGAAAACGTGTTGGCCGGCGACGAAGAGCGCTCGGTGAGCCTGGTCGGCGTCACCGAAGGCTTTCAGACCATTCGCAATCTTCTCGTCCTGCAGGGCCGCTTTTTCGACACCGAGGATTCCACTTCTCGCAGCAAAGTCTGCCTGATCACTCACGACCTCGCGACGAAAGTTTTCCCCAACGAAATTCCGATCGGCAAGAGCCTGCGCGTCGGCGAAGTCAGCTACACCGTGATCGGCGTCTTTCAGGAACGCACCGCGACGTACGGCTTATCCGAGATCCAGCAGTACACCGTGATCGTGCCGTTTCCGCTGATGGAGTATTACACCGGGGATAGCGGCCTCGATGTGCTCTACGTCCAGGCTGCGTCGCCGGAACTCGTCGCGTCGGTCACGGCGCAACTCGAAGCGCTGCTGCGCGATCGGCACCCGGGCCGCGCGAGCTACGCCGTGCTGAATCTCAGCGCCATCCTCGATGCGGCGCAGAAGATCGCTCTCGCGCTCACCGTTGTGCTGCTGCTGATTGGTTTCATCGCGCTGCTCGTCAGCGGCATCGGCATCATGAACATCATGCTCGTCTCGGTCACCGAGCGCACGCGCGAGATCGGCATTCGCAAAGCCATCGGCGCGCGCCGCGGAGAAATTCTTTCGCAGTTTTTGCTCGAAGCGTCTTTGATTAGCGGATTCGGCGCGGTGATCGGTATCCTGCTCGCGCTGGCACTGCCGGTGGTGGTGCGCCCCTTGCTACCCGGCAATCTGCGCGTGCCCGTGCCGTGGGAATCGGTGGTGGCGTCGTTCGTGGTGTCCTGCGCTACGGGTGTGCTGTTCGGCTATCTTCCCGCCAGCAAGGCCGCGCGCTTGCAGCCCACCGAAGCGCTGCGCTACGAATGATCGCGAGCCGGGAGTATCATTCATCATGGCCATGCGGGCCGCGAAGGGCATGACGACGATGACGCGCATAACAACGATGACGCGCACGACTTCTCTACTAACTCTCCTGTGCATTGCCGCGTTCGCCTGCGCCGCGGCGCGCGCGCAGCAAGCGCAGACGCCGCCCTTGCCCGACGCTCCCGCCGCGGCGTCCGCGCCGCACGCGCTCACGCTCAAGGAAGCCGTGGCCCTCGCCGTGCGCAATTCCCGCGATTTGCAGCTCGCGCAATTGCAATACACCGTCGCGCAGCGCGAAGCCGGCAACGGCGCCGCGGCGTTTCTCCCGAATATCTACGTCGGCAGCGGCGCGGCTTTCACGCACGGACTGCCCTTGCTCGCCGGCGGCGGCGTGCCCGCGATCTTCACGGCGTCTTACGATCAGGCTCTCTTCGATCCGCAACTCCGCAGCCAGGTGCACATCGCGCAGCAGCACGCCGATCAGCAACGCATCGCGCTCGATGGCGTGCGCGACGCCGTGATGGTCAAGGCCGCCACCGATTATCTCGAGCTCGCCAAAGTGCGCCACGAACTCGACCTGATGCGCGACGAGCAATCGAGCGCGCAGAAAATTCTCGAGCTGATACGCGATCGCGTGGCCGCCGGCCAAGAGCTGCCCATCGAAAGCGTGCGCGCCGAACTCGGCGTGGCGCGCGCCGAGCAGCAAATCGCGCAGCTTGAAGATCAGGACCAAACCGTCTCCGCCGATCTTGCCGACCTCACCGGCCTGCCCGATGGCCAGGCGCTCGACGTGACCCCGGAAGATTTGCCGCCCGCCGCCGGAGCCAGCGTGGCCGATCTCGTGAATCAAGCCGTGCTCTACAGCCCCGATCTGAAAGTGGCCGAATCGGCGCGCGCGTCCAGCGAGTTCGAGCTCAAGGGCGCGCGCGGCGCGTATTTGCCCACCATCTCGCTGATCGGCCAGTACAATCTGTTGAGCCGCGCAAATCACTTCGATCAGTTCTTTAACCGGTTCGAGGCCAATAATTTCCTGGTCGGCGTCGAAGTCGAAATTCCCATCTTCGCCGGCAAAAATTCCCGCGCGGTTCAATTGGCCAAGGCCGATTTGGCCACCACCACCTTTGCCGTGGACCAGAAGCGCGTCGAACTCTCGCGCGACGTCGAAAAGCAGGCGCGCCAGGAACACGAACTCGAACTCTCGAGCCGCGTGGCCCAACTCGAATTGCAGCTCGCCGAAGACAATCTCCACAACCTCGAAGCCCAGTACGACCAGGGCCGCGCCCCGCTCAAAGATCTCGAAGCCGCGCACATGGACGAATCCCAGAAATGGCTCGCCTTCCTCGACGCCGATTTCGCCCGCCAACAAGCCCAGCTCCAGTTGCTCCAAACCACCGGCCAGATCTCGACCGCGCTGCAGTAGACGCCGCGCCGGCGCCTTTTTTCGCGCCCCTTTTGCCCGCTGGTCATCCCGAGTGAGCAGAGCGACGAGGGGGCTCTCCGTCGCCGCAAGGCACCCTGCGCTCCTTCGGATCGCAATCGCCGCTAACGCCCCGCATCTCGCGCCACTTGCCCTCTCGCGACGTCTCGAGGGACCTGTCTCTGCCCTTCCGCTTTGGGCGCCACACGCACCCCTGGCTGTGAACCTTGGCCGTCCGCAGCACGCGCCGAACCGGGGACCGCACGACGACGCGCCAACGTCTGCATCACACCCCGCCACCCAGGGGGCGGTGTACAATTTCTGCTTACGCCGCCACGTCTCAAAGATTTCCGATCGCGGGTTACGGCCATGATCAGGAAGCGGTAGGAACAAGAAGGGACGCCGTTGTCTGCGGCGCGAAAGGAGGCTCTCTTGCACGAGCCACCCGAGTCCGGTACGCTGGACTTCTGTATTGCCTTCGCTCCGATTTCATTGCAGGCCCGGTCCTCCCGAAAAAGAGTCGCGACAGCTGAATTTCAAAAAAATTTGCCATCAACGGAGTTTTTGCTTAGTGGCGACGTCAGCCTTGAGATCGAATGGCTCATCCACGAGGAGACTCGCTACGAATCCGACGCTGCCCCCGACGTCGACAATCTCCTGAAGCCGCTGATGGACGCGCTTTGCGGTCCGACTGGCATCTTGATTGACGATAACCAAGTCCAATCGATCATGTGTTCTTGGATCGACTGGACCCGCACGGACGAGCTATTGAGCGTGCGAATTCGATTTACGCCGGGCGACTTCGTTCGGAAGGATGGCTTAATGTTCGTAGCAATGACAAACTCCCTCTGCATGCCGATCAACAGAAATCTGCCGGCGGAGGCTCTGCGCGAACTTCTATACGATTTTAAGTTGCAGTTCGACACGCGACGCAAATGGCGGGAACGAGGCTACGACTACCACACGGCAAATTCTTTCATGTCCCTTCAGCGGGTCTTCCATCGATCCCGTGTCACCCGATTCGACGTTACTACCTTCGACGCCCTCCTGGCCCAAATTGATCAACCCTAGGCGATTAGCGACGGGTCCAAGTATCTCCGAGACGGCTGGACGTACACATTTCCCCGATGCTCCGATTCCCGAGGCCACACGCGCACCCAATAACACGAGTTTGACCGGCGCGGAGAAACTAGCGCGTCAGTCGGGCCGCGAATTGCGCAACAGAACGGGGCGGGCTCGTGGGGGCGGCGCACGACCCGCAAAAATGACAGCGCCGCCTACGCAACGTCGTGGTAGTAGTTAGCGAAGCTTTCCCGAAGCATTACGAAGTTCGTATGAAGTCGCACCACACTTTGAGTCAATCTTTCTCGCAAGCGCAAGTAACCGTCCGGGTCTTGATCGAGATCATATTCCATCCCGTTAGTGAATATCCGCTCTAGCAGTGTAGCAGCCTCCAAAGGGTTGTTAGTGATCATTGATCCGACGGGGATACCGGATTCCATCTGAACCAAACGACTGAGCGGGTGGATGTCCCGGAAAAACTTCATCCTCTGCTCGCCCTTCGCTGTGGCAGGGCACAGGATAATAACTGGCTTGCCCAGGCTCAACGCCATCGATACTTCCGCATCCTTGCCAAAGCTGTCTGATTCACCTGCGAAATATATTAGCGCCTTGGCGCATTTCACCATCAAGCACTCAATCAGTCCCTTATCCTCATGACCGTCAGCCGCGCTGATCGTCGGATCGAAGTAGCGAAGCCGAAGCCTTTGAAGAACACTTTGCTTAAAAATTATCGCACTGTCACGACTCATTTCCCTAAAATCGGCTCTCCTACGCATGCTAGTCGCCACGTATACGTCGAGCTCGTTCACGATCGACAGGTAGAGCCGGGTGTTCGAGATTGCGAGCGCTCTCGCCCTGACAAATCGCTTTGCAACCACCTGGACCTTCTCTCGAATATCCTGCTCCGACGACACGGTATCCTCGGCGAATTCTTCGGTCGTGAACTGCAACATCATCTGCGTTTGGGGATCATCCTTGGCGATTTGACTCTTGTCGTCAAACAAGTCTTTAATAACCATTCGGCCCCCGCCCCTGGACCGATAAGCGTTGAGGAGCGTCGTCTCAATGAAAAGCGGCGTTCCCGGTTCCATGGGCGAGTACGCCTTACAGGCCACCTCCGCAATAAGGTAGCGGTCATCAGCGGGGATCGAATGGAAGGGCAGGACTGCTCCCCTCGACGCCATTGCATTTGAGTCGAAACGTTTGGCATCGAAGAATGCTGAAAGATCCTCGAAAGTCTTGCCGTGCAATTCTTCATAGGCGCGGGTCACGCTCCGAAAATAAAGCAACGAATCAACAAAAACGCGGCGCAAGCCCCATTCAAGCTGGTTCAGCGACCGAATCCCCGCAGGCACTCCCTCGAAGGGAGTCGGAAGCAGAAGACGCACCGCATATCCCAGCCCTTCCGGCAGCGTCAAAAAATAGAAATTAAAGAATCGTTCCGACATCCCCGCCTTTCCCGCCATATGTAGCAACTGATTCAGGTGCGTGCATGTAACCGGCTCCCTATCCATGCGGCAAAGACGCTCAACCAATAGGACGCCATCCCCAGATCCAAGAAACTCGGCGCAGGGCGCGAACAAGCGCGGGAAATAGCTCGCCAGAATTTTAAGCAAACCATCGCGCATCGAGTCCCACCCCACCAGCGGTCGGCGCGCCGCACTCTCGCGCTTTCGCTTTCCTCAATCCTCAGAATAGAGTCCGCTGGTAATCTCTTGGCAGCGCCCTAACGGCCTTGTGATGCGCCCTCACCATAAGAGCCGGCGCTTCTTCGTGATCAGACGTGTGGATCATGTAATACATAACTTTATTACCTTCGTCCCGGTCATAAATCGGGTATGCGGCAACGTATCGGTAGCCCAACTCCGTCTGGAATCTGTTCCGAACCAGCTCGGCTATGTCATGAGAGCTCATTGCTATTAATTTCTGCCAGTCGGGCCGCCCCCACCATTTCACTACTTTTGCGGCCCTGCGGATGCCGGAAAATGCTCGATGAATCCATCCGACCCCGAGAAAGTACAAGATTTCAATCTTGTTCTGATCCGATTTTTTGTAAGCCGCCAGTTTCCTCACCGTAGACCAGTGGCACTCAAACATTCGTTGATCCAGCAGGCAGAATGTTGCTTCCTTTTGCGTGATTTTTCCCGACGCGAGGATTCGACCCACCTTTTCGTTAAAATCGCCGTGCACTATCTCGATGGTGCGAGAAATCTTGCGCCCCTTCTTGTCTCGTGCGCCCTTTTCCGACCCCGCGAGCTCTTTTAGCGCCCTCGCGCCACGACGCTTTATTTCGCACAAGAAAAAGTGACGCAACCACCTGGGCTCGCTCTTCAGAACAAGAGCGACCGACCACGCGTCCAAATTTCCGTACGATTGCGGACCGGCGAACCCGTCAATGTACGCCCCATGCTTTGTCACCTGTACGAAGTAAGCGAGGTACTGCCTGATGAACTGAGCCTTATTCTCCGTCCACACCGGTCGCTCGATCCGCTTGTATCGGCGAATCCTGCGCCCCTTGCCCAGCTCCAAGTCGGGGAATAATGGAGCAGTCTCTATGTCGCGAGGCGTATTGCGCCTGCGGGAATGAACGCCGTCGTGTCCCATTCGCTCTCCTTAAACTGAGCAATCAAATCGGCCGCAATCTGGTGGCGTTGGGCTCGATCCGGGATGGGAATTCTGGTCGCCATCGGAAATTCATCGTACGTTCTGCCGCGCAGTTGCCGCCCGTTCAGCTTCTTGCGCACGCCACCCCATTGCTTGAAGAAGAACGGAACGTTCGCGCCCCTGCATTGTAGGAGCAGAGACTCAACCCATGCCTCACTCATCGGCCTTGCACCGGCGCCGCTTTCCCCGCCTACGATCACCCAATCAATACCCGCCAAGTCGACCCTCCCGATGTCCTCCAAGAGAGGCTCAATCGAGAGAAATTTCACCGAGGCCGAAGTGCCGCGAAGATGCTCTATTCGAGGCTTACCGTGTCGCACATCCTCGACGCTCACGCCCCACCAAATGTGGGCAGCTTTGGCGGCGTAAAGCAATCCGCCACGCAGCATCTGTTGCAGACGCTCGGAGCGCTTAGTCAAGACCTGATAAATGTGCCAGTCGGCCGCCATCATCACCGCAACGATACGAGCGATGAATTCATCCGGCACGTCAGGATGAAATAGGTCGCTCATAGAATTTACGAAGACCGTGCTCGGCGCTGACCAAAAAAGAGGCTCTGTAAGTTTCTCCGGAATAAGGCGCAGGTCAAAGCCTTCCTCATATGGATGACCCTTCACGCCCCTGAAGCGCTCGGCGAAGGTCTCTGCGTAGCAATGCTTGCACCCCGGACTTACTTTGGTGCAACCACGGACCGGATTCCAGGTTGTGTCCGTCCATTCGATTTTGCTCTTGGTTGCCATGTGCACCTCGGGTTCCCTAAACTGTGCGCGTATTGTAGGGCATTCACGTTTGACTCGACTAGTGGGTTCGTTCACCTATTCGCGCACTGTTCGAAAGCATGCCTTCGCACCGCCACCTACGAGCGCAGAACCAGAATGTTTCTGACCAACCGATCACCCGAGCAAGAGTATTCGAATACTAACTCATAGATACCTGTTGACCTAGCGTTATTAAGCGTGTTATGCTAGTTTATGAGCCTCGAACAATTCCCCGCGACCGCTCGCCCGCGCAAGAGTCTCGCCACCCGACGGGTCGTTTCGTCCGAGAGCAATTCACATTTATTCTCAGAAAGCGAGCATCGGACTAGCGATGCGAGTCCTGAGCGAGCGCGACGTGGCGCGAGTCGAAGGACCCCTCCGCGAATTGAACGTTCTGCAAAGGACGCGAATCCTGATGCCGCCCTTCAGACAGTGCGAACCAACGGCATAAGGTCGGAACGAACCTCTCTCGAAGAGTCACAACTACCCTTCAAAATCGCGCCCGCAAATCTCGTACTTTCAGCGGCTTCCGCACCGCTCCAAAAGAGTGCGCAACTCGTTGAAAATAAACATTTGCAAGTCTTTTTTTCTCAGTCAATTACGCACTCTTTGTCACTCTTTTCCTGGAAGTCCTTTGTTTGCCACTCTTACGCAAAACATACCCGGGGGGTGGGGGGGTACCCATTTGATTTAGCGCCTCGCGCGCGCCCCGAGACAATGTGTCACTTATCGGTGACACGTCGATCAGGAATGGGCGAGCCGGAGGAGATGAAGGGGCGTCAGCGGCGATTGGGGATGGGGTGACGAGAATAGAACGTTCGGCGGAGGGGCGTTGGCGCGCGCTTTCAGACAGGCCACTAAATCGCGTAGAATGGAGTCTTACTAAGCGTGCGAAGCTGGCCGGAGCGCCGGACTGTGGGGGAGCGAAATGCCGGAGTGGAAGAAAACATTATTCCTGAATCCGCCGAGCTACGAGGGATTTGATGGCGGCGCGGGTTCGCGCTATCAGGCGCGGCGCGAAGTGAAATCGTATTGGTATCCGACGTGGCTGGCGCAGCCTGCGGCGATGGTGCCGGGCAGCAAACTGGTGGATGCGCCGCCGGACAATCTTTCGGTCGAGCAAGTGGCTCCGATGGCGCGGGATTACGAGCTGGCGATCCTGCACACCAGCACGCCTTCGTTTAAGAATGACGCGATGTTTGCCACGCGGCTGAAGGAAGAAAATCCCAGGATTCAGATCGGGATGGTCGGAGCGCACGTGGGCGTGATGCCCATGCAATCATTGAACGGCGCGCCGGCGGTGGATTGGGTGGGCGTGGGGGAATTCGAGTACGCGTGCCAGGAAATCGCGGCGGGGAAGCCGCTGGCGCAAGTGCAGGGCATCGCGTATCGCGAAAATGGACGCGTGCAGTTCACTTTGCCGCGGCCGACGCTGGAGGATTTTGACGCGCTGCCGTTCGTGGTGGACGTTTATAAGCGCGATTTGACGATCGAGCACTATTACAACGGATACTTGAAGCATCCCTACGTTTCGCTCTACACCGGGCGGGGCTGCCGGTCGAAGTGCACGTTCTGTTTGTGGCCGCAGACGCTGGGTGGTCATCGCTATCGCACGCGCAGCGTGGAGAGCGTCGACGCCGAGATGACGCTGGCCAAGAAATATTTCCCGCAAGTGAAGGAATTTTTCTTTGACGACGACACGCTGACCGACGATTTGCCGCGCACCGAACAGATTGCCACGCGCATGTCGCGCATCGGGCTTCAGTGGTCGTGCAACGCCAAGCCCAACGTGCCGCGGCGCACGCTGGAGATCATGAAGGACAACGGGCTGCGCTTGCTGCTCGTCGGATTCGAGTCCGGCAATCAGGAAATTCTGAACAACATGAAGAAGGGCACGCGTCTGGATATCGCGCGCAAGTTCGCGAAGGATTGCAAGGAGCTCGGCATCCTGATCCACGGCACGTTCATTCTGGGCATGCCGGGCGAAACGCCGGAAACCATTCGCCGCACCGTGGAATTTGCGTGCGAAGTCGATCCCGAGACGATTCAGGTTTCGCTCGCCGCGCCGTATCCCGGCACGGAGCTTTATCGCCAGGCGCACGAGAACGGATGGCTGCAGATTCAGACCGACGATTTGGTGGATACGCACGGCGTGCAGATCGCCGCGCTCAACTATCCCGGCCTGACTTCGACGTTCCTGTTCCATTCGGTCGAGAAATTTTATAAACAATTTTATTTCCGCCCGCGCAAAATGTTTTCGCTGGCCGGCGGCATGCTCCGCGATGGGGAAGTGATGCGCCGCCGCCTCCGCGAGGGCGTGGAATTCTTCAGCTTCCTGTACGCGCATAAGAACGCGCCGTCCTCGGTCGACGTCGCGCCGTCGCTCGCCGGCGAAACGCCGTCCTCCGGCGCCGGAAGCTGACCGCGCGCTTGCCGTCGCCCGCGCGTGTCGGGTCTGCGTCGCGGCTTTCGCCGCGTGTCGCGTCGCCGTTTTCGTCGCGGAAGCGCCGCCGATCAGGTCCCGTCGTCGCCATGAGATTTGTCGCCGCGCCCGGCCGCCGTCGCGTTTTTCTTCGCGGGTTTCGTTGCGGGTCGCGTTTCCGCTGCGTGCTTCGTCGCGGCAGCGCACCGCCGATCGCGCCGGCCGCGTCGGGCCGCCGTCGTGAGTTTCGTCGCCGCGCCGCGGCCGACCGCAACGAGCGCGGCATGAGGTAAACTTCGACCGGGCACTGTGCCCATCCCATGCGCTCCGATCGAAGCCTAAGAAGCAAAACCTACATTCTGCTTGCCCTGATGGTCGTGTTCGGGTCGGTCGGCAACACCGTCCTCGATAAAGGAATGAAGGCCCTCGGCGCCGTCAGTCTCTCGTCCCTCGCTGCAATTCGCGCCGGATTTTTCGCCACGATTTCGAGTCCGATCGTTTGGCTCGGCATCGCCTGCATGATCGTCTTCTTCGTCTGCCACATGTTGGCGCTCTCCGGCGCCGACTACAGTTTCGTGATGCCGTTCTCCGCGCTCACCTACGCGCTCGTGCCGCTGCTCGGATTTCTATTCCTGGGCGAGCACGTGCCCGCGCTGCGCTGGGTGGGAATCGTGCTGATCTTCTTCGGCGTGGTGCTCGTCAATCGCACCCCGCCGCGGACCACCGAAACTGTGCGCTCCGCGGAGACCTCGAACGCGATCCGCGCTGCGCAGTCCGGCGAGGCAATGCGCTCCGCACCTTCCGGCGAGGCCTCGCGCTGACATGCGCGTCGCTGCCATTCTGTTGTTCGTCGTGTTGACCGGCACGGGCGGTGAAATCGCGCTGGCTCACGCCATGAAAATTGTGGGCGAAGTGCAAACGCTCGGGCTGCGGGATGTGCTGCGCGTGGTCGCGCGCGCGTTTACGGTCGGCTGGCTGTGGCTGGGAATTGGCCTCATGGCCGCTTCGTTCTTCGCGTTCCTCACGATGCTTTCGTGGTACGAGGTCAGCTTCGTCGTTCCGGCAACTTCGCTAGCTTATGTCGCCGGCGCCATCGGCGCGTGGTTGCTGTTGCGTGAACATTTGAGCGCGGGACGCTGGTCCGGGATTCTGCTGATTTGCTGCGGCGTGGCTTTCGCCTGGGCGGATCGCACACCGGCGTGGCTCACTGCGCACAACGTGGTTCACGCCCTGCGCTGGATTGTTCTCGCTGCGGCGCTTGGCCCGCTTTTCTACTACGCCGTGGGAACATTTGCAGCATGGCGATTTTTTCGCTGGGCGCATCGCGAAGCGCGAGCGAGCGCCGCGGATCGCGTTGCGCCGGCCGCATCGCGTCCCGCGAGTATTCTGAAGCCGCTGCGAGGACTCGATCCCGAGGCGTACGAAAACTTCGCAAGCTTTTGCCTGCAGGATTATCCCGAGTACGAAATTCTTTTTGCGGTAAGCGACGCGAGCGATCCCGCCGCGCAAGTCGTCGAGCGCTTGATCGCCGACTTTCCGGAGCGCGCCATTCGTTTGATCGTGACGGGCGCGGCGGCCGGCGCGAATATCAAAGTCTCAAATCTTTGCCGGCTCGTGCGCGAAGCGCGCTACGACTTGCTGGTCGAAAGCGATAGCGACGTGCGCGTCGCGCCGGATTATTTGCGCGGCGTCGCCGAGCGCATGGCCGAAGCCGGAGTTGGCGGCGTAACGTCGCTCTACCGCGGAATCGCCGCGCCCAACTTGGTGGCGGCGCTGGATTGCGTCGGTTCTTCAGCCGCATTTTGCGGGGCGGCGCTGGTGGCGCGTGAGCTTGAAGGTCTGAAATTCATGATGGGCTCGACGATCGCAGTCACGCGGCAGGTTCTTGCCGAAATCGGCGGATTCGAGGCGCTCGTCGAATTGCACTCCGACGATTACGAACTGGGACGCCGCATCGCCGCGCGCGGCTGGCGGATTGAATTGACGGCCGAGCCGGTGGAAATGATTTTTCCGAAGGAAACACTAGGCGGCTATCTGCGCCACGAACTGCGTTGGTTCATCGGCATTCGCCATGTTCGGCCGGGCGGTCACTTGGGCATGTTGTTCACGCACGGATTGCCTCTCGCGATTCTCGCGGCGCTGCTCGCGCCTTCGGCAGCCATCGCGGCGGCGTATCTCGGCGGCTACGCGGTTCTGCGGTTCGCGATGGCGTGGACCGTCGGCGTGTGGGGTTTGCGCGATCCGGTTGTGCGCCGCAACTGGTATCTTTTGCCGCTGCGCGATGCGCTCGCGTTCGTGGTGTGGCTCGCGAGTTTTGGAATGAATCGAATCGAATGGCGCGGCAATCGCTTTCGCTTGGAACGCGGGCGCATGATTCCGCTCGCGCCGCGCGGTTGACGGCTCGCGCAATCCTGCATAAAGTAGTGTGCGGGTCGTGGCGCGATGATTCGAGTTGCGCACGGCCCGTTTCTGTCGCCGTGCCTCTCGGCTGGGAGGTCGTACAATCGGCAGTACATCAGATTCTGGATCTGATTATCCTGGTTCGAGTCCAGGCCTCCCAGCCAAACTACTTCACGCTTACAGGCTGTTCGCCGTGGGACGACGCGGTCGGAGATGCGCGATTTGCGTGAGCGATCATGACAGCTGAAGAATCCCGCCTGGAAGGATCCCGCAAGCGCACTTCGCATTGGAAGCGCTGGGGTCCGTATCTCTCCGAACGCCAATGGGGCACGGTGCGCGAGGATTACAGCGCGTACGGCACCGCCTGGGAATATTTTTCGCACGATCACGCGCGTTCGCGCGCGTATCGCTGGGGCGAAGACGGCATTGCCGGCATTTCCGATCGCCATCAGCACATCTGCTTCGCGCTCGCCATGTGGAACACGCGCGACTCCATTCTGAAGGAGCGCCTGTTCGGCCTCACTGGAAACGAAGGCAATCACGGAGAAGACGTCAAAGAGTGTTACTTCTATCTCGATTCCACACCGACGCATTCCTACATGAAATTTCTCTACAAATATCCTCAAGCTGCGTTCCCATATACGCAGTTGGTCGAAGAGAATCGCCGCAGGACGCGGATGGACCCGGAATACGAACTGCTGGACACCGGCGTTTTTGAGGAGAGCCGTTACTTCGACGTGTTCGTCGAATATGCGAAGCCATCCGTGGAAGAGATGCTGGTTCGCGTGACGGCGTTTAATCGCGGGCCCGAGAAGGCCGATCTGGCGTTGCTGCCGACGCTGTGGTTCCGCGACCTGTGGTCCTGGGGACGCCGACCGGGGCGTCCGAAACTCTGGCGAGATAAGGAAATCGCCGACGGAGTGGTGATCGGAATCGACGAGTATCGCTACGGCAAGCGCTGGCTGGTGGCCGAAGGGCGCCCGGAACTGATCTTCACCGAAAATGAGACGAATTTTGCGCGCTTGTTCGGCATGCCGAACCGCACGCCGTACGCGAAGGACGCGTTCCATGAATTCGTCGTGCACGGGAATAGCGCCGCCGTGAATCCAGCCGGCACGGGCACGAAGGTGGCGGCGCTCACGCGGCATTCGATTGCGCCGGGCGCGAGCGCGTCGGTGCGATTGCGATTTACAAATCGCGATCCCACAAAGAGTGCCGGGCCGAAGTCCGGCAAAATGTTTGGGAAGGACTTCGACGAGGTTTTCGCCCACCGCATCGCCGAAGCTGACGAGTTTTACGCGGAGCGCATCTCGCCCGAGCTCACGCCCGATGCGCGAAGCGTGCAGCGGCAAGCGCTGGCCGGAATGCTGCTCACGAAGCAGTCCTATCACTATGAAGTGCGCACGTGGCTCGACGGCGATCCCGCATATTCGCCGCCTCCGCAGCAGCGCAAGCGGGGCCGCAACCACGATTGGAAGCATTTGTACAACGCGGATGTGATCTCCATGCCCGACAAGTGGGAATATCCGTGGTACGCCGCGTGGGACCTGGCCTTTCACACGGTGGCGCTGACGCTTGTCGATCCGGACTTCGCGAAAGAACAGCTGATCCTGCTGCTACGCGAATGGTACATGCATCCGAGCGGAAAATTACCCGCGTATGAGTGGGCCTTCGACGACGTGAATCCGCCGGTGCACGCCTGGGCGGCGTGGCGCGTTTACAAAATCGAAAAAAGAATACGCGGGCGCGCCGACCGCAATTTTCTTCAGCGCGTGTTTCACAAACTGCTTCTGAATTTTACCTGGTGGGTGAACCGCAAAGACGTGAAGGGAATGAACGTGTTTGAGGGCGGGTTCCTGGGCCTCGACAATATCGGCGTTTTCGACCGCTCGAAGCCGCTGCCGACCGGCGGGCACATGGAGCAGTCCGACGGCACGAGCTGGATGGGCATGTATTGCCTAAACATGCTGGCGATGGCGCTGGAACTCGCGCGCGACGACCCCGCCTACGAAGACGTGGCCAGCAAATTCCTCGAGCACTTCGTCTACATCGCGCAGGCCATGAACGAACACGGCGAGGACGGCACGTCACTATGGGATGAAGAGGACGGCTTTTACTACGACGCGCTGCATTTTCCCGATGGTTCGCAGCGCTTCATGAAAGTGCGCTCGATGGTGGGATTGATTCCACTGTTCGCCACGGAGACGCTGGAGCCGGAAATGCTTTCGTCGCTTCCCGGATTTACGGCACGCATGCAATGGTTTCTCGACAATATGCCAGCGGTATCTCCCTACGTGGATATGAGCCAGAATTCGGCGGGCGGCCCGCGGCGATTGCTTTCGCTGGTGACGCGCCCGCGCCTTCTGCGCATTCTGCACAAAATGCTGGATCGGGAGGAGTTCCTTTCCGACCACGGCATTCGATCGCTTTCGCGCATTCACCTGCAAAATCCCTACGTGCTGCGCATCGACGGCACGGAGTATCGCGTGGGATATGAGCCGGGCGAGAGCACGACCGGGACGTTTGGCGGCAACTCGAACTGGCGAGGGCCGATTTGGTTCCCCGTGAATTTCCTGCTCATCGAAGCGCTGCAAAAATTCCATTATTATTACGGCGATCAGCTCACCGTGGAATTTCCCACCGACTCTCGCCAGCCGATGAGCCTGTGGCAAGTTGCAGCCGAGCTTTCGCGCCGATTGACGCATATTTTTCTGCGCTCGAAGGACGGAGCGCGCCCTGTGTACGGCGGCTGCCAGACGTTTCAGTCCGATCCACAATGGCGCGATTTGATATGGTTCTACGAATATTTCAACGGCGACACCGCCGCGGGCCTGGGCGCGAATCATCAGACGGGATGGACGGGCCTGGTGGCGAAATTGCTCGAGCAAAGCGGAGAATAACCGGTGCCATTTGACGACAAAGTCGTGCTGGTCGCGGGCGGAACCGGGGCATTGGGCCGGGAAGTGGCCATGGCCTTTCTGGAAGCGGGCGCGCGCGTCGCGGTCACCTATCAGCACGAGGAAGAGTTTGCCGCGTTCGTCGCGGCGGCCGAGCGAACCGGCTCGGCTGTGCCGGAGGGCGCGTCACTCGACGTGACCGATCTTGCGGCAGTCGAAAAATATGTTGCCGAGCTTGCGGCGCGGTACGGGCGCCTCGATATCCTGGTGAATGCGGTGGGCGGCTACGCGGGCGGCAAGAATGTTTGGGAAGCGGGCGCCGCGGACTACGATCGGATGATGACGCTCAATTTCAAATCAGGGTTCGCTCTCGCGCACGGCGTTGTTCCGGTGATGATCCGGCAGAATCGCGGCTGGATCGTCAACGTGGCGTCCAAAGCGGCATACGGACATTCGCCGGGCGCGGCGTTGTACGCGGCGTCAAAAGCCGCGGCGCTGGTGCTGATCGAATCGCTAGCCGAAGAGGTGAAGCCTTACAACATCAACGTGAATTCGATCGTGCCGTCGATCTTCGATACCGCGGCCAATCGCCGCGCGATGCCCAAGGCCGACTTCTCCAAATGGCCGAAACCTGAGGAGATCGCTCGCGTTGTGTTATTTTTGTGCTCGGAAGATGCGCGGCTGATTAATGGCGCCGCAATTCCGGTTTACGGCCGCAGCTAGGGAGCGCCGCTAAGATCGACGCGCTTCTTCTTCCAGCTCGATTAGGATTTTCTTTCCCTGCGCGGCGTCGACCAGAAAAAAATTGATGCGCGCGCGATCCGCGCCCGGGCGCGCTTGCGGATAAATCGGCTGGAGCGCGAATCGCGATTTCAGTATCTCGGTCGCGCGATCCACGTCCGACGTCGCGATCTCAGTGTGCTGGATGTTGCTGCCAAATTTCCTGAGAAAGCGCGCGATCGCGCCGTCGCCCGAAGCGTCGCGAGTGGTCAGCACTTCGATACGCGCTTCCACTCCAACATTGACATGAAATTCCAGCGCGTCTTGCTCCGGCGGCACGTCGGCGAGGCGCGGCGATCCGTTGGCGCTGCGAATTGCGGCGAAGCGACCGGGCTCGACCGCGAGTCCGGCGGTGAATATGGGCGCGCTAATTAGGCGGGCAAATTCGGGATCCTGCGACCACGCGCGCACAAGTGGCTCGGCTGTATCGCACGCGATGCGGAAAATTGAGAGCGCGGCGGCTTCGCGTTGGTCGCGGCGCGCGCTTGCGAGCGATGAAATCGCCGCGGCGATGGCATCTTCGCGCTCGGACATTCGCGTTACTGCGCGGGCATTACGGGTGCGGTGGCGTTCAGGTTCGTGAGCTGAATATCAGTTGTCTGGCCGGCGCGCACGGGAATCTCGACATCCCACGCTTGGCGGATGTCTCCGGCTTGCGCGACGGCGCTGAGCGTGCCGAGCCAGTAGTCGCCCGGAGGAACGGCGCTCATCGAGCCGCGACCGTCGAGATCGGAATCGGTCTGGGCCGCAAGGTACTCGGTCTGCGCCAGGCGCAGCGTGCGCTTCTCGACGCGGTCGCGTTCGGCCGCGACTAACGCGTACCATTTTTGGCTGGCATTCAGATCGGTGAGTTCCGCGTCCATACCGTCCTTGCTTGTGGGGTTGGTGACCGCGAAGTGGAGCACGGCCGCACGGTACTCTTTTAATTCGAGAGCATATTTGTCTGGATCCTTCTGCAAATCGCCCTCGTGATATTTCGGTTCGGGGAATCCGGAACCCGGCAGGCCGGAATTGTAGGTCACATAAGCCTTCATGAATTCCGGAACGTCAAGAATCGCTTCCGGCGTGAGCTTATGCGTGAAGTCCGAACCCGCAAGCTCCACCGATTGATTTGTTTTCATCCAGGCTTTCAGTTCCGGCGAAACCGTGAGCGCGTCGATGAACGCGTCGAGCTGCGGCGGCGGATCGGCGGCCTGCACTTCGGCGTGGAGATCGGCCAGGCTTCTGCGCAAAAGATAAAACGTGAATTGGCGCACGGGCTGGGGCCGTCCGTCGGTTGGCGTCACGCTGGCGACGAATTCAACCGAGCCGGTCGGCGCGGCTTGTTGCTGCGATGCCGCGTTTTGCGCGCGCGCAACGGTCCAGCTGCCCAGCGCGACGAGCGCGGCAATTGCCAATCCGGCGCGCTGGAGCGGACGGGTGCGATTCATAAATTTATCGGTGTGCATGCGATTCATCCTAGCAGAACTGCGGAAGAATTTTGATGCGCGGCGCGCGCGAGATCGCGCGTGTGATACTAGGTCACAGCAGACGGAAAGTGACTTCGATCTCCGTGAGCGTGGCCACCGGCTTGCCGTCCGGGCCAGACGCAGGTTTGAAGCGCCAACCCTTCACGGCCTCGACCGCTTGCTCATCGAGACCCAGGCCCAGGCCCTTCACGACCTGAATCTGAATTCCGCGGCCGTCAGGCGTGATGATGGCTTGCAGAAGAACCGTGCCCTGATATTTTGCCTTGCGCGCTTCATCGGAAAAACTCGGACGCGGGCAGTAGAGGCAAGTGGGGTAGCCGACTCCGCCGGTTCCGGGGCGGAAAACTCCGCCGCCCGTGCCGCCGCCTTCGCCGGGACCGACGCCGCCGCCTTCACCGCTGCCAACGCCGCCGCCGTTACCGCTTCCGATTCCTGAGCCCGTGCCGGTGCCGCTCGAGTCGGTGACCGAAGCCGCGAGCGGATCGCCGTAGTTCGGCATGTTGGGGCTCGGCAGCTTCAAATCGGGCGGACCGAGAACGGTGGGCACGGCGGGCAGCCGCGGGTTCGGATTCTTGATCACCACCATCGGCGGCGTCAGCTGCGTCATGGAAAATTTCGGCAACTTGCCCTTGGAGGCCGCGACTAAGCTGTGCTCGCCACCACCGCCGCCGCCGCCCGCTGGTTTCGCGCCGGCCGGAAGCTTGGCCTCGTAAGGCGAGACGTCCGTATCATAAAGCATGGCCTTCACGGTCGGATTGCTGCCTGAAACCACGTGATGGATCAGCGGCACAACAAGCAAGACGATCAGCACGAGGTGCACGGCGAGCGAAATCCCCTGCGACGGACCGAAGGCTTTGTTGCGGCTCCAAATTTCTTTCACTTTTACGGGCTGGCTCGTGACCTTGAGCGGCGGCAACTTCGGCGGCGAGATTGCGTCGCGCAGATTTTGCAAAAATGTGCGGTGCCACGCCTGCCAATCGACGGACATGCGCGACGGCGCGGCGCCGCGGGCGATTCTGGGACCGCTGCTGAAATATTCCTTGAGGTTGGCTATGAAACCGGTGCCGAAACCCTCCTGGGTGAAGGCGGTGGGTCCGCTGCCGCTCACTCTCACGGGGCGCTCGGTCAAGAATTCCTTTACGTTGGAAATGAAGCCATCGGAGAGCGCGCGGTCGGCGGCGCCAAAATGAGGCGAGTTCTCACCGGCGGGCAAGTTGACTCCCTTGCCGGTTGATCCTGTGAGGTTTAAATCGTCTGCCATGTCAGTTGTATAGCCTATTCGAGGCCCTTGTGTCTCTGGCGTTCCGGCTCACTGCACAGCTTAGATTCTACCCTGCCAGAAAGGATGCCTCCCGCCCGAAGCTGACACGCTGGGTAATCCATTGTAACATACGACGTTTCCGTCGGCAGGCTGGTTTCCCGTGTGGGCCTGGCCAGCGCCCGCGCGGCGCCCCGCGCGTGTAGTGTAGTATAGACGAGGCGCGCAAATCCTGTCCTGCGAATCGGACACTCCAAAAAATGCCCAAGACATCGGACCTCAAGAGCACGCTCAACCTGCCGCGCACGGCCTTCCCCATGAAGGCCAATCTTCCCCAGAACGAGCCGAAGCAATTGGCCGAGTGGGAGGCCGCGGGTCTCTACCACCGCATCCAGAAGGCGCGCGCGGGGGCACCCAGCTACGTGCTGCACGACGGGCCGCCCTACCCGACCGGCACAATACACCTGGGCACGGCTCTGAACAAGATTTTGAAGGACATGGTTGTGAAATCGAAAACCATGGCTGGTTTTCGTTCGCCATTCGTGCCGGGGTGGGATTGCCACGGATTGCCGATCGAAACGCAGGTGGAAAAAGAACTGGGCCGCAAGGGCGCGGTGAGCCCGGCTGAGTTCCGCGAGAAGTGCCGCGAGTTCGCATTGAAATACGTCGACCAGCACCGCCGGGATTTCAAGCGGCTGGGCGTTTTCGGGCAGTGGGAAAAGCCGTATTTGACGATGAACCCGGAGTATGAGGCGTGCGTGGCGGACGCGTTTCTGACTTTTTTGGAAAAGGGATATGCGTATCGGGGTTTGAAGCCGGTCTATTGGTGCATTCACGATCAGACGGCTCTCGCCGAAGCGGAAGTCGAATACGAAGATCACGCGAGCCCTTCGATCTGGGTGCGCTACAAAGTTTTGGAATCGCGCGTGCCTCAGGTCGGCGGCTCTGGCGCTTTGTACGCGCTGGTTTGGACCACGACGCCGTGGACGTTGCCGTCCAGCATGGCGCTCGCGTTCCATCCGGATTTTTCTTACGTCGTCGCGCGCGATCCGAAAACGGGCGATGCTTATCTGCTGGCGCTCGATTTATTGTCGAGCGCGTCGCGAGAAACCGGTCTTGAGCTCGAACCCGTAGGCGAAGCGTTTTACGGAAACCTTCTCGAGGGCGCGAAATTCCAGCATCCGTTTCTCGATCGCGTGATTCCGGGCGTTCTCGGCAAGCACGTCACGCTTGAACAAGGCAGTGGCATCGTGCACACCGCGCCGGGACATGGCGCGGAAGATTTTGTCGTCGGCCAGGAGTATGGCCTCGAAACTTATGCTCCGCTCGATAACGCCGGGCGATTCACAGAGGGTTTGCCGGAATACAAAGGGAAGTCGGTCTTCGAGGCCAATCCGCTGATCATCGATCTGCTCGAGCGACGCGGCGCGCTGGTCTACCAAACGAAATTGTCGCATAGCTATCCGCATTGCTGGCGCTGCCACAATCCGGTGATTTTCCGCGCGACCGAACAATGGTTTTTTCGCTTGGATGCGGCGAGCAAAACTCCGGGCGCTGCGCCTGGCACTTTGCGCGAGCGCGCGCTGGCCGAAATTCCGCGCATCACCTGGACGCCCGCGTGGGGCAATGAGCGTATGCGGCAGATGGTGGCCGAGCGGCCCGATTGGTGCGTCTCGCGCCAGCGCTTTTGGGGCGTGCCGATTGTTGTTTTCTACTGCGCGGCATGCAACAAGCGCCTTGAGGATGTGAAGGTGCTGCGCAGCGTCATCGAATGGTTCAAGCGCGAAGGCGCCGACGCGTGGTTTTCGCATTCGGCCGAAGAACTTCTGCCGGCGGGAACGCGCTGCTCGTGCGGCGGCGCGAAGTGGCGCAAGGAAAACGACATTCTCGATGTTTGGTTCGATTCCGGCTGCTCAAATCTCACTGTGTTGGGATCGGCCGAGTTGCCGTGGCCCGCGGATTTGTATCTCGAAGGGCCGGATCAATTCCGCGGGTGGTTTCACAGTTCGCTGCTGGTTGCGGAAGGCGTGCGCGAGGCGTCTCCGTACAAGAACGTGCTTACTTACGGATGGGCGCTCGACGAAAAGGGGCGGCCGATGTCGAAGTCGCTCGGCAACGTCGTGCTGCCGAGTGAGGTCAGCGAGAAGTGGGGCGCGGATCTGCTGCGCCTGTGGGTGGCTGCGCATGACTACACGGCCGACATCTGGATGTCCGAAAACGGAATGCAGCAGCTCGCGGAATCGTACCGGAAAATCCGCAACACGTTTCGCTTCGTCCTCGGAAATCTCTCCGATTTCGATCCGGGCCGCGACGCGCTGCCCGACGCGCAGCTCGAAGAATTTGACCGCTACATGCTGGCGCGCACGGCCGATCTGGTCGAGCGCTGCCGCGCGTGGTACGAATCGTTCGAGTTTCATCGCGTGTTTCACGCCGTGTACGATTTCGCGGCGGTCGATTTGAGCGCGTTCTATTTCGACATTTTGAAGGATCGGCTTTACACCTTCGCGCCGCGCAATCGCGCACGGCGCTCGGCGCAGACCGCTGTCTATCGCATTGCGAGCGCGCTTTTGCGCTTAATCGCGCCACTCTTGGTTTTCACAGCAGAGGAAATTTGGCGGGAATTCCCGCGCGGCGCCGACGCCAGCGACCGGGAGAGCGTTCACCTCGCGCTTTTCCCGTCGCCCGGCGAGTTGGGCGCGCCACTCGATCAGGCCGCGCGGGCCAACTGGGATCGCCTGCTCGAAGTGCGCACCGAAGTGCTGCGCGCGCTTGAAGCCGCGCGCAATGCAAAAACGATCTCGTCGGGCCTTGAGGCCAAAGTGATTATCGAGGCCGGTCCAGATTTGGAGCGCTTGCTCACGAAGTACGCCGGATCGTTGCCGGCACTTTTTCTGGTTTCGCAGGTGGAATCGAAAAAGTCGCAGCTTGCAATCCCGGTCGACATCCCCGTGCATGTCGAGCGAGCCGAAGGCGCGAAGTGTGAGCGCTGCTGGAATTATTCGATTCACGTCGGCGAAAACGCCGCATATCCCACCATTTGCGAACGCTGCACCGCGGCGCTTGCCGAAATCGAGCGCGATCCCGCGCGCGGCACTGATGGCGCGGCGCCCGGAGCCGCGTCCAAATGAGCGAAGCGCGGAGCGGCGCGCGCTGGCTGTGGCTTTCGGCCGCGACCCTGGCAGCCGACCGCGCGACGAAATATCTGATTGAAGCGCGCACCACCGATTCGTTTCGCTTGGTGATCGTGCCGCAAGGCGTCACGCTCGTGCACAGCCAAAATCCCGGCATCGCTTTCGGCGTGTTATCGGATTCGCCTTCGCGCTGGCTCGAAATCGCGCTGGTTGCGGGGGCCGCGGCCGTGCTCGCGCTGCTGGTCTGGCTTTTGGTTTCGGGGCGCGCCGGCGGAGGACTCGCTCGGGCGGGGGTGGCGCTGATGATCGGTGGCGCAGCGGGCAACGTACTCGATCGCTTGTTGCACGGAGTCGTCACCGATTTCGTTGAGGTGCGCCTGGGCCATTACATTTGGCCCGCGTTTAATGTTGCCGATTCGGCGCTCACGGTCGGTGCTGCGCTCATTTTGATCGAGTTGCTTTTCTCCGGACGCGAGCCGCGGCGCGCGCGCGCCTGACCGTGAAAGTTCGTGGTCATCGCGGTCAGCGTGCCGCGCAGCTAGCGCCGCCCGATAAGCCGAGCGCCGAGACTGATTCCCGCACATTCACCGTGGGCGCAAGCGACGCGGGACAGCGCCTCGACGTCTACCTCGCCGCGCAACTTCCCGAACTGAGCCGCACGCGCGTTCAGGAATTAATTCGCGAAGGGCGCGTGCGCGTCGCGCATCGCGCGGCACGCGCTTCGCATCGCGTGGACGCCGGCGAAGAAATTGAAATCGAAATTTTGCAGCGCCCCGCGCTGACGGCCGAGGCCGAAGACATTCCGCTCGACATTCTCTACCAGGACGACGACGTCGTCGTAGTGAACAAAGCGGCAGGAATGGTGGTGCACGCCGGCGCGGGACACGCGCGGGGCACGCTGGTGAACGCGTTGCTGCATCGCCTCTCCGGCTTGCCCGGCGGACCGCTGCGGCCGGGCATCGTGCATCGCCTGGATCGCGGCACGTCGGGCGTGCTGATTGTCGCGCGAACCGATGCGGCGCATCGACGGCTCGGCGAACAATTTCGTGCGCGCACGGTGCGAAAAACTTATTTGGCGTTGCTCGAAGGCGTGCTTAAGCCCGAGAGCGGCTCAATCCAACTACCGATTGCGCGCGACAAACGGCGGCGTGTGCGCATGACGGCGCGCGCCGGAGCCGGACGCGAGGCGCGCACTGATTGGCGCGTGCTGTGGCGCGGATCGCGATATACGCTGGTAGAAATCGAGCTGCACACCGGGCGCACGCACCAGATTCGCGCGCACTTTGCGGCGCTGGGCCGGCCCGTCGTGGGAGACACATTGTATGGCGCGGCCGCGCGGCCGCGCGCCGGCAGCCAAAATCTCGAGCCGCTCGGGCGGCCATTTCTTCACGCCGCGCGCATCGGTTTCGCTCACCCTACAAGCGGCAAGTCGATGGAATTTCGAGCGCCGCTGCCGGCGGAGTTAAGAAAATACGTCGCGCGCGTCGCGGCCGCGGAAACCGGCGGCGCGAAAGCCGCGGCGGTGATTGACGCTGCTCTCCTCGCGTTCCTATAATCGCTTCGTCGAATTGGAGCCATGTCGCTTTCGCGCATCGTCGGGGCGGTAATTTTTCTGGGCGCGCTCGGTCTCGCTTTGCAATGCGAGCCGTCATTCGCAGCCCGGCAATCGCCAGCGCCGGCCACGCCTGCTCCGGCTCAAACCAACCCCCCGGCTCCGGCGCAGCAATCCGCGGCGCCGCAAGCCAAGATCAGCACGACCACAAACCTGGTGGACGTGCAATTTGCCGTGGTGAATAAGCGGCAGAAGTTCGTCACCGATTTGCAGAAAGAAAATTTTCGCGTGCTCGATGACGGCGCCGCGCAGTCCATCGAATCGTTCAGCCGCCAGACCGACCTTCCGCTGCGCATCGGCCTATTGCTTGACACCTCGAACAGCATCCGAGAGCGCCTGAGCTTCGAGCAAGACGCCGCATTCGATTTCTTGTACAACGTGATCCGCCGCGGCCGCGATCAGGCTTTCTTGATGACCTTCGACGATCAGCCCGAAGTGATCCAGGGTTACACCGACGACCTCGACACGCTGCACAGCGCCATTGATCGGCAGCGCGCCGGCGGCGGCACGGCGCTTTACGACGCGATCTATCAGGCCTGCGCCACGGAGATGATGCATCCGCCGCCGCCCCCCGGCTCGACCCAGGAATTCCGGCGCGTGCTGGTGGTGATCAGCGACGGCGACGATAACCTGAGCCAAAAATCGCGCAGCGAGGCGCTCGAGATGGCGCAGCGCGTAGGTGTGGTGATCTATACCATCAGCACGAGCACGGAATGGATAAAGCCCGACGACGAAGTAAACGCCGATGACAGCGCCGAGCGGAAATATCACAAGGAAGGCGGCGACCTGGTGCTTCAGGGCATGGCCGATTCAACCGGAGGGCGAGCCTTCTTTCCCTACAAAGTAGACGACCTCAATCAATCTTTTCTGGATATCGGCGACGAACTGCGCAGCCAGTATTCACTGTCCTACGCGCCACTGGGCCGCCTGGTTGATGGGAAATTCCACACCATCAAAATTATCGTGGATCAAAAAGATTTGATCGTTCGGGCGCGCGCCGGATACTACGCCGCCCCGCCAACCTTTCAGGAACCGTAGCGTTCCGCGCGGATCATTTTACCCAGCAAATCGAAATCAATCCTGCGGCGCGTAATAGCCTTTGCGCGTGAGCGCGTCCATGTCCTTCTGTTGGATTTCCACTTTGATTTTGCGATAGGAGCCGTCACGCTTTGCATTGGTGGGATAGTAGCCGATGGTGTACTGGCTGCGCAGTTCTTCGGAGATTTGATCGAACGCATCCTGAATATTTTTGGCGCCACGCACGGGAATGGTGCGGCCGCCGGTCTCGTCCGTGATTCTCTTGGCCACGTCGTAGCCGGGCGGTCCGTACATCGGATCGTAAACCAACAGGATGTGCACGACGGTGTCGGTGCGCTGCGCGGATTCGATGGCGTCCTGCACGCTGACTTTGCTGCCGGTGTCGTTGGCGTCGGTGATCGCGATGACCGCCTTGCGCCCGGCTTCATCGGACAATTTATCGTGGCAGGCCAGATAAATGGCGTCGTAAAAATCTGTGCCGCCGTTCGAGCTTGCCGGAAACGGCCCGGTCACGACGGACGGCACGGATGGCGCATTGATCTGCACGCGGCTGATGGCGCGGTCCAGGACATCCTGATCGTCGGTGAAGTCGGCGACCAGGTCGATGTCCAGATCGAAGTTCGCGACCATCGCCAGGTCGTCCTTGCGCATCACGCGCCGCAGGAATTGCTCGCCGGCATCCTGGATGGCCGGGAGCATTTCCGATTCGCTGCCGGAGGTGTCCAGAAGAATGGCGAGGGTGATGGGCAAATCCGATTCTTTTGAGAAGAACGCAATTTGTTGTTCCTGTCCGTCTTCGTAGACCTTGAAATCGCTTTGGACCAGGTCGGTGATGATTTGCTTTTGCTTGTTCCGCACGGTGACGAATAGGCTGACGAGGCTGACGTTCGAGACGATCGGGCCCTGGCTGTTTTGCGGGTTGATCACCTGTGCTGCAGCGAGAGCGGGTCGCGGCACGCGCGCGAGGCCGGCGGCGACGAGGCAGAACGAAAAAACAAAACCAACGATGCGAAGGCGCTTCATAGAATCCTCAGACGGCTATCGGGAGTAACTGCACGCCACGGTTGGATGCACCGGGCGCGCTCGAAGATGTGCGCGCCCCGCGATCAGGCGTCATCGTGGAACGAAAGCCGCAATTTGTCCATGAAAAATCGCGGAGTGCGCGCCGATTGGACGCCGCGCGGCGAAAACGAACGCGACGCGAGCGTCGATGGCAACGAGCGCAGGGAATTTCTTCAGAATTTCTTCTTGACACCGAAGGCGTCGCGCCGTAAAACCAACCGTGGGCGCGGAGCAATTGGAAATTTTCTGCCGCGCGCGAGAACATACCAGGGGAGAAGTTTCAAACCGAAGTCCAACAGGGAATGCGCGCAAACACTGGCACCGAACGACGGCTCGCGTAAGCCCCAGCCAGGCGAGCCCGGCGAAAAAGTAATCATGCAAGAGGAAATGCAGGCAATTGAGGGGCGCTCCGGCGCCCCTTTTGCTTTCCGGTGCGGATTACGGAGAGCGCGGGAAGAATTTGAGAGCGCGTCACGATTCTTCGAGCGCGGCCTTGGCGCCGCGATCGTGCGCGGGGCAGATCAGGCGAAACTCGCAGGCCTTGCAGGAATAGCCGACCTTGGGAGGAAACTGGCCTGCGCGAATTTCCGCGGCGACTTCCTGCACGCCGTCTTCAGCGCGGCCAAGTTGTTTCGCGTCGCGCGTCGCGGCGACCGATTGATTGTTCTGCATGTTGTGAAACACTAGGCGCGCGACTTGCTCGCCGAAGACTTCACGTGCGGCGAGCGCGTAGACGCTCAGTTGCAAATCTTTTTTTGCCTGCGCTTCGGTTCTCGGCTTACCCGTTTTGTAATCGACGATTTCGACGAGTTTTTCGGCTGACGCTCCGATGCGATTCACCTGATCCATGCGGCCGGTCAGCACGATGTGATTGGCAAGCGGTAGCGTGAACGCGCGCTCCTGCGCGAGAACTTCGGGTGGGGCTTCGATGGTCGTGGCGTAAAACGCGCGCAACTGTTCGAGGCCGTCTTTCTTGTATTCCTGCTCCTGATAATCGTCTTCGTATCCTGCTTTGCTCCATTCGCGCTCGTAGATCGCGGCAACCTCATCGAAGGGCAGCCGGCGGCCTTTGCGCAAATGCCCTACGAACTCGCGGATCGTCGTGTGCATCACGTTGCCGAAGCTCAGCGCCGCGCGCGGTCCGGTGCGGATTCGCCAGAGCTGCGAGAAAAGATATTTCTGCGGGCAGGATTCAAACGTGTCGATGGCGGAAGCGCTCAGGGCCAGCGGGTCGGCAAGCGGCGGACGATACACCTCGGCCCATTGCGCAATGCGCGAGCCCACGCGCGAGTGCGCACGCTCTTGCTCGAATAATTCCGCGGCTCGCGATTCGTCCGGGGCCGCGGCGGCGGGCGCTTCCTCCGCGCGCGGCGGCGCGAGCTGCTGCAAATCGGCGCGCTGGACGGCGGGCGCCATCAGGATATCGTCCAGAAATGGAGACGGCTTTGAGCGCTTCGCCGAAACCGTCGTCAACGTCAGCTGATCCCGCGCGCGCGTGAGCGCCACGTAGAACAACCGGCGCTCTTCCTGGATGTGGAAATCGCCGCTGGGCAATTGCTCCTTCATCAGCTCGGAGGGAAATTCGAGCACGTGCGGCTTTTCTCCCGACGGGAATCCGCGGTGCACAAGATGAATCACGAAAACGTGATCGAATTCGAGACCCTTCGCGGCATGCACGGTCATCAATTGCACGACGTCGCCGTGTTCTTCTTCGAGATTGATTTGCCCGTTGGCCTGCTCGAAGTAATCGAGATATTCGGCAAGCTCCTTGAGGCGCCGCGTTTCGCTTTTCGGTTGCCACTCGAGGATGAATTGCCGCAGGCGCGCGACGTATTTACGGTCCTGGTCTGAAACGGTCACGCCGATTTCGAGGCGGCCGAGCAATTCGTCGAACCACTCGAGCGCGGGCAATTCGCGCGCGCGCTTTCGCAAGTCCGCGACCAGCGCGATCAATTCCTGCAAACCCGCGCGCCCGGCGTCGAATGCCAATTCGCCTTGCGCCGATTCGATGGTCTGCCACAGCGTTCCGCCGCGCGCTTTTGCGGCGCGCTCAGCCAGGCGCTGCAGATCCTGCGCTTCGAGTCCCCAGGCGGGTGCGGCGAGAACGCGCGCACAGGCCACGTCGTCGCCCAAATCAGATACCAGGCGAACGTAGGCCAGGATGTCGCGCACCAGGCGATGGTCCAGGATCGAAAGATTGCGAATGACGAAGGGCACTCGAGCTTGCGTGAGCGCGGCGACCAATCGCTCGCGATGCGTGTGCATGCGATAAAGCACGGCCATCGATCGCCATCGGGCGCCGGCGCGGTGCAGGCGCTCGATTTCGCCGGCGACCCAGCGCGCTTCTTCATCGGAGCTTGAGAGTGTGACGACGCGGATGCGCTGGCCTTCGGATTTTTCCGCGACGAGCGCGGTGTCCTGAAAATCTTTCGGCTGTTCGGCGGGCAGAACTAGATGGCGCTCCACTTCGTTTGCGACGCGCAAGATGCGCCGCGTCGAGCGATAATTCCGGCGCAGCGGCATCTGCACGCTCGCGCGCTCGGCGGGGGAAGCGCCGGCGTATGCATCCAGGAAATGCGTGAAGCTGCCGAATGACGCGCCGCGGAAACGATAGATCGCTTGGCGATGATCGCCGACCACCACCAGATTGCGGCGCTCGCCACCCAAGAGATGAAGCAATTCGAGCTGCGCGATGTTCGTGTCCTGAAATTCGTCGACGAGAATGTAGCGATAGCGTTCGCGCAGCACGGCGAGCAGCGCCGCATCGTTGCGCAGCAACGTGACGCCGCCCATCAGTTGCGTGCCAAAGGTCAAGAGACGCCGCTCGCGCAGCAGGGCATCGCTTTCGCGATAAACGCGCGCGATTTCCTGCTGACGCGCGATCTCTTCTTCGCGCAGCGCGCGCTCGTCTTCCGGCAGCGCAGCTTTTTCCTTGGCGTAGAGTGCGGCCTTCTCATCTGCATAGGCCTGATACTGTTCCGGGGAAACGAGTTCATCCTGGCAACGCGAGAAAAAATCCACGAAGTCGCCCAGGAATTGTCCCGGCTCGGCCAGGCGCCGATAGCGATCAAGACCCAGCCGAGGCAAGTTGCGGCGCAGCAGAATCCAGTGATCGACGCGGTCGAGCGTGCGCAGATCCGGATCGCGTTCCGTCAACATTTGCGCGCAAAAAGAATGGAATGTTCCGAGCACCACGCGCTCGCCCCGTTCGCCCGCGCTGGCCACCACGCGACGCTTCATTTCCGCCGCGGCTTTTTCGGTGAACGTCAGGCCAAGGATTTCGCCGCCCTCAAGTTCGGGCTGCGATTCGAGCAGATTGCGAATGCGCTCGGTGATCACGCGCGTTTTGCCCGTGCCCGCGCCGGCCACCACCATCAGCGGTCCTTCGCCGTGATGCACCGCCGCGCGCTGCTCGGCGTTCAACCCGTCGCCCGCTTCGGTGCGCTTCGCGCCCGGCTCGTCGAATAACGTCGCCATGGCACCATCGTAGCCTATTTCGCATCGTCGGGGCTTGCGGCGGCGGCGCAGCCGGCGGGGCTGGGCAAATTGATTCTTGTTCGCGGGCGCGCCTATACTGCGGCCAGAGGATGCGAGCGCGAAGCCGCGACGCAGAATCGCTAGGGTGCGACAAAGAATATGGATCAACCGGTAATTTTGAGCGCGGTGCGCACTCCCATCGGACGATTTCAAGGCGCGCTGGCTCCGCTTTCGGCGGTCGAACTGGGCGCGCGAGTGGTGGCGGAGGCAGTTCGCCGCGCGGGGATTGAGCCGGGCGCGGTGGATGAAGCCATTCTCGGCAACGTGGTGCAGGCGGGGCTCGGGCAGAATCCGGCGCGGCAAGCGGCACTGCGCGGAGGTCTCGCGCCGCGCGTCGCGGCGATGACCATCAATAAGGTTTGCGGATCGGGGCTGAAAGCCGTGGCGCTCGCCGCGCAGGCCGTGCAACTTGGAGAGAGCGAAATCGTGGTGGCCGGCGGCATGGAGTCGATGTCGAATTGCCCGTATCTTTTGCCGGGCGCGCGCGCGGGCTATCGGCTGGGCAACGCCGAGGTTGTGGATTCGATGGTGCACGACGGTTTGTGGGATGCGCAGGAAAATTTTCATATGGGTATGACCGCCGAACTTGTGGCCGAAAAATACGGCATCACGCGCGAGGAGCAGGACGCTTTTGCGGTGGAAAGCCATCGGCGCGCGGTGCGCGCGCGAAAGTCGTGCTTCTTCGAGGCGCAAATTCTGCCCATCGAGATTGCGCAGAAAAAGGGCGAACCTATCGTGGTCCGATACGACGAATCGCCGCGCGAGGATTCGACGCTCGAGGCGCTCGCGAAACTGAAGCCGGCGTTCAAAAAAGACGGCACGGTGACCGCGGGAAACGCGCCGGGCACGAACGATGGGGCCGCGGCGCTCGTGGTGACGAGCGCGCGGCGCGCGCTGCAACTCGGAAAGACTCCGCGGGCGCGCATCGTGGCGCAGGCGGTGAGCGGCGTTGAACCGAAGTGGGTGATGATGGCGCCGGTGGACGCGGTGGAAAAATTGCTGCAGAAAACCGGCTGGGATCGCGATCGCGATGTCGACTTGTACGAATTGAATGAAGCGTTTGCCGTGGCCGCGATTGCCGTGACCCGCGAATTGCGGCTGGATCCGCCGAAGGTCAACGTGAATGGCGGCGCGGTTGCGTTGGGGCATCCGATCGGAGCTTCGGGCGCGCGAATTCTCGTGACGTTACTGTATGAACTCGAGCGGCGCGATCTGAAGCGCGGAATCGCGGCGCTGTGCCTGGGCGGCGGCAACGCCGTGGCGCTGGCCATCGAGCGCGCATGAAGTGTCCGGTCTGCGGAAAAGAATATCGCGCGGGCACGCTGCGCTGCCGCAAGTGTGAAGTCCTGCTGGTGGAATCCACTCCCGCCGAAACAATCGCTGCCACGAAATCCGACGCGAAACAAAATCAACGCACCCCTCTGTTGCTGTGGTCGGGGCAAGACCCTGTGTTGTTCTCCGCGCTCACGCACGAACTTGCCGGCGCCGGGATTCCGTTCTACGAATCCGCGGTGCACGATCCCGCCGTCGGATTGTTCGCGTCGTTTCCGTTGCGCTCGGAAGCGGTCGGCGGATTTGAGATTCGCGTGGCGGGCTGCGATCTTGCCGCCGCGCGCGAGATTCTGGATTCGATCGTCGGAACGATTGGAACGATCGTCGCCGGCGACGCCGCAGGAAGCGATTCCGAAGAACGCGGCGCCGGCGAAGACGACCGCGGCGGCGCGTCGCGCAGTCTGGGCGATTGGCGAGCGGACGAGGCCACAGCCGAATTGTGGAATGGCGTTGACGAAGCCTGGGCCGAATATTTGATCGACGTGCTTTGGGAAAATGGAGTTCGCGCGAAGACGAGCGAAGACGCGGGCACGCCGCTTCACAGGGTGATGGTGCGCCCAGCGGATTTCGATCGCGCGCAGCGCGTTTTGCGGCTGCTCGAGGAAGCTTCTTCGCCTGACTGATTCGCCGTTGCGATCGGCTCGGACCGCGTTCGGCCGAATGTGATTTTCCGTGCGGCACATTGCGCCGGAGATCCGCGGTTCGTCGTGCACGCGGCGCGGGCCCATGAGGCGGGTATTGCGCGAACGATCGTTGGTGGATAGAATTCCGCCCCGTCCGGCCTGATCCATGGGGAAAGGACGCTTTCGGCGGCTCATGCTCGTTCTACCGCGACCGGGATCCCTATGGAGCGGACCGTTTTCATCCGGACTCTTCTTAGGAACCAGAATGACGGACCCGCTTACGCGCCGTGGCCACCCGCGCTCTGTCTTATCGCGCGGTTCGCGATTCGGCGGCGGCCCGCGAAGAGAAGAGCACTCCGAGGAGGAAAAATGGCGCTCGACATGGAAAAGCTCGACCAATTGCTCGGCAGAGGAGTCGTAGACTTCGGAGCCACAATGCACGCGGCGTTGATCGCGATCGGAGATCGCCTGGGGCTTTACAAAGCGCTGGCGCAATCGGGCCCGATGACGCCAACCCAGCTCGCGGCGAAAACCGGCACGAGCGAACGCTACGTTCGAGAGTGGCTTTCGTCGCAGGCGGCCGGAGGATACGTGACATATGACAAGGTGACCGGCCGGTTCAGCCTGACCGAGGAGCAGGTGTTTGCACTGGCCGACGAGAACAGCCCGGCGTTTTTGCCCGGGGCTTTCCAAGTTGCGTTGGCGGCGACTCGTTCGGTCGACAAGATCACGGAGGCATTCAAGACGGGGAAGGGCGTCGGCTGGCATGAGCACGACCCCGAGTTGTTCGTGGGCACCGAGCGGTTTTTCCGTCCGGGCTACGCGGCGAATCTCACGGCCTCGTGGATCCCGGCGCTCGAAGGGGTCGAGGCGAAATTGAAACGCGGCGCGCGCGTAGCCGATGTGGGTTGCGGCCACGGGGCGTCGACCGTCTTGATGGCCGAGGCCTATCCGGCGTCGACGTTCACGGGCTTCGACTATCACCAGGCTTCGATTGACGTTGCCAACGAACGCGCGAAGAAGGCGAACGTCGGCGGCCGCGTCAAGTTCGCTGCGGCAAGTGCGAAGACCTATCCTGGCGAGGGATATGACTTCGTGACCTTCTTCGATTGCCTGCACGACATGGGGGATCCGGTCGGCGCAGCCGAGCATGTGCTGAAAAGCCTCGCGAAGGACGGCACTTGGATGATCGTCGAGCCGTACGCGAACGACAAGCTCGAGGACAACCTCAATCCCGTTGGGCGCGTGTATTACTCCGCGTCGACGCTGCTCTGCACGCCCTGCTCGAAGGCGCAGGAGGTCGGCTTGGCGCTGGGCGCGCAGGCCGGAGAATCGCAGATGCGAGACGTGATTCTGGGCGGTGGATTTTCGCGGTTCCGTCGGGCGACACAGACTCCGTTCAACCTGGTGTTTGAAGCGCGGCCGTAGAAGCGCCGCATCGCGGCTCTCGGGCGCATCGAAGCGCGTCGGCGGATGGGTCGCCTTCGACGGAGCGTGATTTCTTTGCATCCGGGAGGCGCGATGCCGGTCGGCAAAATTCGGACGGTCGCGGTGATCGGCGGGGGCACGATGGGTGCCGGCATCGCTCATGTTTTTGCGCGTTCCGGTTACGGCGTGATTCTGCGCGACGTTTCAGCGGAAGTGCTCGATCGCGCGCAGGCCACGATCGCGGCGAATCTCGATCGCGAAGTGAAAAATGGCAAAGTGGCCGCCGGCACGAAGCCCGAAATTCTCGCGCGCATTCATGCGACCACAGACGCGGCGCGCTTGACCGAAGCCGATTTCGCCGTCGAAGCCGTGCCCGAGCGGCTGGAACTGAAGCGCGCGGTGCTCCGCGACGCCGATCGCGTTTTGCGGCCCGAAGCCATTCTCGCGAGCAACACTTCCTCGATTTCTATTGCCGCGCTGGCTGCGGCGACTTCGCGGCCCGATCGTTTCGTGGGTATGCACTTCATGAATCCGGTGCCGGTGATGGAATTGGTCGAAGTGGTGCGCGCGCCGCAAACGAGTGAAGCGACGCTCGCAACCACGATGGAGATTGCCCGCTCGCTCGGAAAAACGCCGGTGGCCGTGAATGATGCTCCGGGCTTCGTTGCCAATCGCGTGCTGATGCCGATGATCAACGAAGCGGCGTTTGCCGTGATGGAGGGCGTGGCCACGCCGGAAGCGGTGGACGCCGTGATGCGCACGGGTATGAATCATCCGATGGGGCCGCTGGAGCTTGCCGACCTGATTGGAATCGACGTGTGCGTGGATATTCTGGATGTGCTGGAAGCCGGATTTCCCCGCTCGAAAGAAGCCTCGAAGTACAGTGCCTGCCCGTTGCTGCGGAAGATGGTCGCCGAGGGGCGGCTGGGCCGAAAATCGGGCCGCGGCTTTTACAAATACTGAGAAATCGCAAGCGGGTCGACGGACCGCTCGGCGTTTCGCATACCAGGCTTTTCCATCACTGATTAGGGACTTCTGAATTCGGCGCGGGTGTAAGGATGATGATTTCGTTGAATTGTTGGTCCCGCGTGAGCGGCGGGAAGGAGTACATGTTCTGGACGTAGGGGACGGAGGGGTCGCCCGCGACGGTGGCCAGGCGCATTTTATCGGGTGGAATCTGGGACCAGAAGATTCGCGTGGGAGTGCTGCGGTCGGTGACGCCCCAGACTTTGCGCTCGCTGCCCATTTCATAAAGAGTCCAATTGACGTGGAACGTCGCGGGCCAAACCATCCAGTAATCGCCGAGGATGTGAGTTGCGCCGGACTGAAGAATTGCCGGAGTGTGCTGGCCTAGTGTTTGGTCAAGATCGGCGCGCACTTTTGCGAGCGACGGGCGGCCGTAAAGATATAGGGGCGTGCACAGAAACAGAATCATGGCCGTGGCCATCAGGGCGCGTCGCGCGCTGAGGCGGAGGAGGCTATAAAGAGGAAGCAGCGCCCAGGCGACGGCGCCGACTTGCAGCAGGACCATCGATTGCAGGGCGAATCGTGGATCAAATTCGGTGTTCTGAATATGCGAAAGACTTCCCATCAGCAGAAAGCTGACGAGCGCGGACGTTATCAGGATCGCCGCGGGAGGATTGGTTCCGCGGATTTTTCCACGCGCGAAAAGGCGAACAAGCACTCCCAATGCGAGCAGCGACGCGACGGCGATTCCCCACGATCCAACCAGGTACTCGGACCAGACGCTCTTCGCAAACTGAAACCAGACTTCTGGCAACCTCCACGGCTGGACCGGAGGGTAAGGCCAATCGCCGTCCGCAGCCGCGATGGAAACGATTCCGGACCAGGCATAGCTGGCTGCGAAGCTGAGAAGTACGAGCAGTGCGGCAATACCCGAATCGTGATGGAGAAAACTTTTCGTTTTTGAAATGAACGACGGGGAAATGTTCCGCTGGCCGCTGCTTGAGATGCCGCCAACAGTGGCCCTGCTCCCGCGCACCGCGAGGTCGAGATACCAGCGGAAAAAAATGAGAGGGAGCAGGACAAAAATAACGGCGGCATCGACCCACGAGGCCAGAAGAAGGCACATTAGACCGAAAGTAATTCGGAGTGGGCGAGAATATTTCGAGTTTTCGAGCAGCAGCAGAGCGGCCAACCCGAAGAACATTCCAACGCCGTACGGTTGCGCGAGGCCGAGGTAGAGAAAGCGCGTCAGTGGCGTTAAAGAGCAGAAAAAGGGAAGCGGCGAGGGCGCCTGTAAAGAGCCAGGCTCTGGGCACGACGTAGCGCGCGCATAAAAAGAAAGCAGCCAAGCCGCAGAACACATTGATCGCAGACTGGACCAGCAGATTTGTGAGTGGATTCTTAAAGGGCATCGCCAGGAGCGGAACGAGCATACCCAGGCGGTCCTGATCCCAGTAGAAGGGCGTCCAGCGGTACAAGCTCACCATTACCGGCACGATCGAATCGCTGTTGTGCAGGCGATGAAACGATCCGAAGTCGACGCACAGCGCGGCGACGGCGGCGGCGGTCCAAAATAAAATTGTCTGAGCGCGGGGCTGCGTAACTTGCGGTGGATCTGCTTGCGCTGCGGCCAGCGGGGTGGTGCGATTCGAAGGAATTTCCATTTTGGCCCGGCCCAACGGGCGACGCGCATCTTACCGTGCCGGTCCAGAATGCTCCAGTCAGGGTTCTGGCGTGGCGGAAACGCCGCGTGGAGCTACGGCCAAATCTTGTTCAGGATCATGGAGAGGCGGACGCCGGCTTTGGCCAATTGCTCTTCGATGACGGGCGCGGCGGCGTCTTGATAATCCTGGCCGATCTGTTCGTTTAGCGCGAGCATTCGCTCGCCGATGTGATTGTTGTCAGCGCAGGAATTGATTGCGACCGGCGATTCGATCGGAATCTTCACGGGCAAATCGCCGTATGAAACTTTCTCCGCGAGCTCGTGGCTCTCCCATCCCCAATTGTCGAAGATCATGCCGCCGTGCTGCCAGGATGCGATCTGGGATTTGAATTGCTGGTCGAGTTGCGCGGCGAATTGATCCAGGGATTGGCCTTCCGATATTCGCCCCAGGATCCTGGAGTCCCACGCGTTGTGCAGATTCGGATAGTAGGCAATCACAGGGTGCGGAATATAGGGGGGGCCGGGCATGTACGATGTCACCTTCGTGGCCTTGGGAGGAGCGCCGAAAAAGGTGACGGGAACGCAATTGCCGCCCTGATCGCTGTTGGTGGTGCAGTGCAGCGGCTGGTGAATGTCTCCGGCAAAGTGGATCACGAATCGCAGGGCGTTGGCTTTGGCTGCCGGATCGGCTCCCGGAGAATTGAGGATTGCGATCTGAGCTTTGAGCGCGGCCGTGATGCAGCTCGTGGAGGCGGAGCAATACTGATCGATATTGCGCCGCTTTGCGCCGCGGGGAATATCGAAGAAATGCCAGCCCTCGGTTTCCGGGTGACCGGTACGGTAATCGTCGGCCCAAGTGGAGGCGTCGACGATCGGGTCTGCGCTCACCGGCTGGCAATATCGCTTGAGATCGGGATCAATGGGATTGTCTTTCAGGATTTTGTCGGCCATCGCCAGCGCGCGCGGGTTGAGATGCATTTCGGCGATGAGCGCGACGGTCTGATGGCCTTCGCAGCCCCACGCGCGCGCCTGGGGAGTGGCCGCAACGAAGCAGAAAATCGTGATTAGGATGGCAGGGGTAAGGATGCGTTTCACCGAAGACCTCCTGGGGCGTAGCATCGACATAATGATAGTGCAGCAACGCCTGGGAGCAAAGTTTGCGGAGTTTTCCGCGTCCGATCGCGCCCGCGGAGCGGAACCTGGTCTTCGGGCCGGTCACTGACCGCGCACGTTTGGAGATGTTTGGGGCGCGCGTACAGAACCGAGGGCTAGAATAGAGGCATGGAGAAGAAGATATTCTGGATTACGTTCACGGTTCTCGGACTGATCGCGGATTTCGCGCTGCCGCTGTGGTGGGCGGTGATCGCCACGATTCCGATCGGCTATGCGAGCTGGTGGCTCGCGTACCGCAGCGGCTGGCTGGGCTGACGATCTATCCTCCTTCGAGTCTCCTCGAACACAGTTTGATCCGCCGTAAGTTTGAAATTCTTCAGTTTCGATTGATCCGGACGCGAAGCGACGAATATACTTCGGGCGTTATGGAGCCCCGGATCAGCATCATTACTCTTGGCGTGAAGGACCTGGAGCGCTCTTTGCGCTTCTATCGAGACGGCCTCGGATTGCCGACGACGCGGCGGGCGGAGCAGGGAATCATTTTCTTTCAAACTTCCGGAGCGTGCCTTGCTCTCTACCCCTACCCTGAACTCGCAAAGGACGTATCGGAAGCCTTTCTGGTCGAGAAGTCGAAATTCACGGGCATCACGCTGGCTCATAACGTGCGGCGCAAGGAAGACGTGGACAGCGTCCTGCGACAGGCCGAGTTGGCGGGCGCCAAGATCGAAAAGGCCGCTGCAAATACGGATTGGGGCGGGTATAGCGGCTATTTTTCCGATCCGGACGGCTATCTTTGGGAAGTGGCGTGGGGAGCATTCGAGATTCGGGACGACGGAAGTTTGATCATTACCTGAGCGATGCCGGGCGCGCGGCAGGCTCGGGAATTCCCCTGTTCAAACTGGGCGGGCAAGCGGATGATCCGGGAGGCGAATAATGTATTTGCTTTTTCTTCGCCTCGTGGTAGGATGTCGGGCGTGGTGACGCGAAAAACAACTTTGCCCTGCTCCATAGACTTTCTGGTAAACTTGGCGACCGCAGGCAGCCTCGCGTCCCCGAACTGCCCCCATCGAGGTGAGTTATGACGGACGAAAAAACAAAGATTCTGGAATCGGCCATCGCACAGATTGAAAAGCAGTACGGCAAAGGCTCGATCATGCGCCTGGGCAACCGCGACGTGCTGGTGCCGGTGAGCGTGATCTCGACGGGATCGATTTCGCTCGACGCGGCGTTGGGCGTGGGCGGATTGCCGCGCGGCCGCGTGGTGGAAATTTACGGCCCGGAATCCGGCGGCAAAACGACGCTGACACTGCACGTGATCGCCGAAGCGCAGAAGAGCGGCGGCCAAGCGGCGTTCATTGACGCCGAGCACGCGCTCGATCCGGCCTACGCGCGGAAACTCGGCGTGGACGTGGACAACCTGCTTGTCTCGCAACCGGACAACGGCGAGCAGGCGCTTGAAATTGCTGAGACGCTGATCCGTTCAAACGCCGTGGATATCGTGGTGGTGGATTCGGTGGCGGCGCTTGTGCCGCGGGCCGAGCTCGAAGGCGATATGGGCGATCCGCAGATGGGGTTGCAGGCGCGGTTGATGTCGCAGGCGCTGCGCAAGCTGACCGCGATCGTCTCGAAATCGCGCACCTGCCTGATCTTCATTAACCAGATTCGCGAAAAAATCGGCGTGATGTTTGGCAATCCGGAAACCACCACGGGCGGGCGCGCGCTGAAGTTTTACTCCTCGATTCGCCTGGATATCCGCCGCATACAATCGATTAAGGAAGGCGACCGGGTGATCGGCTCGCGCACGCGCGGCAAAGTGGTGAAGAACAAGGTGGCCGCGCCGTTTCGCGAGGCCGAGTTCGACATCATTTACGGCGAAGGGATTTCGCGCGAAGGCGATTTGATCGACGTGGGTGTGGAGCAGGGCGTGCTTGAGAAGAGCGGCACGTGGATTTCGTTTGGCGGCGAGCGTTTGGGTCAAGGCCGCGAAAATGCGCGCCAACTTCTGAAGGAAAACGCCGACATCCGCAACAAACTCGAGGCCGTGCTGCGGAAAAAGCTGGGCGTGCCGGGTGTTGCGACATCTTCAAACGGCAATTCCGCTGCCGAGCCGGCGGCGGGGGAAAAGCCCGCTGCGCACGCTGCGGCGGCGACCGCGGCGGCATCGAGCGCGGCGGGCGCGGCCGCGAAGGGCCGCCCGACGCGCTGATTTTGGCTGGCCCCAATCGAGATATTAGCCGCCGAAATTGGATCGCAGAGCGGCTGACACTGGCCAATCGTACAGGTACGTTCAAGCACCGTGGTGCAACGTTGAGCCTTGCCCGCCGCATCTCAGTTTACATAGAATAGACGCAGGTAGGCTTTCCTCGCGGCCGGGCAATTCAGGACCCGCGGTAAGTCACCGGGCCCTTATGCGGATACCCAACCCTATTCGGCGGGCTCTGGCGATTGTGGCGTGCGCGATGTTCCTTTGCGTGCCGCCTGCTCCATTGTGGAGCGCGGGGGCCGCGCCTCGTCCGGGAACGACGACTTCGACTACGACAACGAGGACCGCGCGAAAGCGCAGCGTAACTCGTTATGGCGTGCCGACGTACGCCGATTCCACAATCGGCGATGACACGGAATACGACGATCCGATTGTGCGCCAGGCCGCGGTCGACGCGCTGGGGCGCTTCAATGGCGCGGTGGTGGCGATCGATCCGAATAACGGCCGTATCCTCACGGTCGTGAATCAGCAACTTGCGTTTTCCGCGGGATTCATTCCTTGTTCGACGATCAAGCCGGTGATCGCGCTGGCCGCGCTCGAGCAGGGCGTAATCAACCAGGACAGCATGCTCGAGGTGGCGCGCCGCCGGTACATGAATTTGACCGAGGCGCTGGCGCACTCGAACAACGAATTCTTTGCGAGTTTGGGCCGCGAGATGGGCTTCGACACGGTGCTGCACTACGCTCAAATGATGGGCCTGGGCGAGCGCACCGGATATAACATTCCAGAAGAACAGGCTGGCGTGTTGCCGACGGCGCCGCCGCTGAATGGTGGCGTCGGGCGGATGTCCAGCTTCGGCGAAGGCATTCAGATCACGCCGTTTGAATTGGGCTCAGTGGTCGCGACGATCGCGAATGGCGGAACGATGTACTACTTGCAATATCCGCGTACGCAGGAAGCGCGCGACAACTTTGAGCCGCGCATCAAGCGGCAGCTGGCGATCGAATCGCTGCTGCCCGAGATTCGCGACGGCATGCTGGCCGCCGTGCTGTACGGCACAGCGCAGCGAAGTTGGGACTACGACGATAACGAGCAGCCGCTGGGCAAGACTGGCTCGTGTTCAGATTCGGCTTCGCGCATCGGCTGGTTTGCTTCCTACGCCGACGAACTGCATCCGCGCATCGTGCTCGTGGTGCTGATGCGCGGTCACAACCACGTGGTCGAAGGCCCGATGGCCGCGGGAATTGCCGGGCGCATTTATCACCGCTTGAACGAAGAAAACTATTTCGCTTCGGAACTGCCCGCCGGGGAAACGAGACCTTCGATTCCCGCCGCGACCGCCGCTTCCGCGACGTCCGACGCCTCGGGCGCAGCCGGATCCGTCCGCTAGGCGCGACCACTCTCCGTCTTTCGCTGTTCTCGCATTTTTCCCTCACACGTTCGCGGTTTGAGGTAGGATGTGCGCTCACCGTTCGTCTCGCCGGAGGAATGTGATGCGCTTTGTGAAAATCCTGGGCTACACAGTACTCGTGCTGCTCGCGGTGCTCGCCGTGGGAATCACGTTCACGATTGGCTGGCGGCCGTTCATTGGTCCGAAGGCGCGGCCGCTGACTGATCGCAAATTCGATGTAACGCCAGCGCGGCTGGAGCGCGGCCGGTACCTTGTGGAGAACGTTGCCGGCTGCATGGATTGCCATTCGCAGCACGATTGGACGCAGCACGACAGGCCGATCCTCCCCGGCATGGAAGGCGCCGGCGGCAACATGCCCTTGGCCGGCTTGCCGGGCGTCGTGAATCCGCCGAATATAACGCCGGATCCCGAAACCGGCGCGGGCACCTGGACCGACGACCAACTCGCGCGCGCCATCCGCGAAGGAATTGGCCACGACGGCCGCGCGCTGTTTCCGATGATGCCGTACCACGATTTCCGCAGCATGTCGGATGAGGACTTGGCTTCGGTCGTGGTATACCTGCGCTCGCTGCCGCCGGTGCACAACGTGGTTCCTCCCACGCAGATAATTTTCCCGGTGAAGTATTTGATGCGCAGCGTTCCGCAGCCGCTGACCGCGCCGGTTCCGGAACCTGATCTTTCCACTCCCGTAAAGCGCGGCGCGTATCTTGTGACAATCGCGGGTTGCCGAGACTGCCATACGCCGGAAGACAAGCATGGCAATTCCATCACGAAACTCGATCTTGCCGGCGGTTTTGTTTTGGACGGGCCTTGGGGAAAAGTGGCTTCCGCGAATATCACTCCTGACCCGAGCGGCATTCCCTATTACAGCGACGTGCTTTTTCTGCAGGCTCTCCGGAGTGGCTACGTCGGATCGCGCAAGCTTTCGCAGATCATGCCCTGGGCCACATTTCGCGGCATGACCGATCAGGATTTGCTCTCGATCTTCGCTTATCTGAAGACTGTTCCGCCGATTCATCACCGCGTGGACAACTCTTTGCCTCCCACACTGTGCCCGCTGGACGGAAACATGCATGGCGGCGGTGATGGCAACGCGGCGCCGAGTGCAAGCTCGAGCGGCACATCGAACTGAGAATCGAATCACGGGCTAGTCCTGATTCGCGCCGCTGAATGCGGCGCCCTGTGCGGCAAGGACGGCCGGAAGTTTCTCCGGGTGGTCGACGAGATCAAGTACGCCCACGCGAATATCGACCGGAGCTCCGAAAAATTCGCGCTGATCGGAAGGGAGAGGGGGGCCTCCCGGGCTGCCGGCTGCGGGGATCGGCGCCGGAAGCTGTACGGCGTACATGCTGCCGCCCGCGAGCGCCTCATGCGGGTACTCCATGATCCAGGCGCAATTGTGCGTATCAAGAATCATGTTGGCCGAGAGCACCACCCACTGGCCCTGGTCCGCGGGCGTGGGCTGCTGGCAATTCCACAGCCGCGCTTGCGGGGCGACCACGCTGGGATCGAAGAGACCGTAAGAGTCCACCTCGATTCTTTGTAGGCCGCGCTGTTCGGCAAAGCGCGCCACTTCGGGCATGGCCTGGCCCCAATCAACATTCGCGTCGTTCACCAGCGTGTATGCGGGATGCTCGAAGCTGAGAGCGTTGACATAGGGGAAGTAATACGGATACGTGCGCACTGCCGTGAACAAGCAGCAGAGAGCCATCACAGCGGCGAGTGCGGCCGTAAGGCGCTCCGGCGCGGGAGCGGACGCGCGAAGCCGCTTCAACATTTGGGGCAGGGGAGCCAGCATTAAAATCAGCAGAACTACCGGAATGGTGAAATGGCGGAAGCTGATATCGAGGCGGCTCGCCATGCAAACAGCCGTGAACACGATGAGCGAGGTCCACAACGCCCGCCAGTGCAAGCCCCATTCCGCGGGAATGACGGACGGACCGCCCGGCTCGCGACGCCGACGATGCAGCGCAACGGCGATTGCCAGGACGAGCAGTCCGAGGAATCCCAGCGGAGATTTGAAAAGGAAAACGACCGGAAAATAGAACCAGACCCCGTGCTTATAGGCGTGACTCAGGATGAAGGTTGGCCGGCTTGAGGTGATCGCGAGCATGAAAAGCCCGCGCAGATAGAGCCACGGCGGCATGAGCAGACGGCGCAGAATCGCCGCCGCCGGCCAGTGACCGAGGCGATCGAGAGAGTCCGTCGGCTGGCGCAAAGAAAGGATGAAATAAACCACGTAAACGAAAAGAGCGGCCCACAGGATGCCGCTCCACGTCGCTCGCCGGCGAAGCCGGCGCCAGGCGCGCGCTTCCGGTTTTGTGCCAGGCTGGCCAGGCACAGGGCGCCAGAGGGTGCTGAGGGTAAACGCCGCGAAAGCGAAGAACAGAATTCCCGCTGAGAATTTGGAGAGCAGCGCGCCCGCCAGATTCAGAGCGAACCTCATGACATTCCCGCGGCTGGGCTCCCGCCACACGCCGGCAAACGTCCATAACGTTGTGAGGGAAAACAGAGTGATCGCCAGGTCAGTGAGGACGAGGGGGCCGAATGTGAGAAAGACGGGCATGGCGACGTACAGGCTAAGGCAGAGCAAACCGCCCCAGCCGCCTCCGAGACGCCGCCCGTACACAAAAACAATCCAGCCCAGCGCGAGCGTTAGAAGCAGCATGGGCGCGCGGGCCCAGGCAAGAGTTGTCGCCGGATCGTTCCAGCGCGTTTGAACCGAAGCGCCAAAGAAAACCTGTCCGAAATACGCAGGGAAGAATTCCTTACTCATGATCCAAGAAGGGGTCGAATAATCGGCGCGCACTCCGCGAATGACCAGCGGCAATGCCGCGAGAACTTTTGCCAGCGGCGGATGCTCTTCGTTCAAACGCAAATCGAGCCGTTGGAGATAACTTACTCCGGCACCGATGTGCGTCGGTTCGTCGAACGTGGCGGATTCGCGGCGCGCGGCCCCGCCCGCCAGAACCGCCATGAGCAGGAGCAGGAGCGCGGCCACAATCGGAAAGAAAACGCTCTGCTTGCCTTGAGCGCGGCCGTTGTCGCGCGGAACGGGCGGATTCGCGGGCACCGAGTTCTCCTCAGAGTCTGAAATCTGGTGCAAGACCATAGGGCTGCTGCTCTCCGATGTCAACGTCGGGTTGCGCCGGCGGCTGGACGTTGAATTCAAAGGGGAATTGAACGGTACGCGCGGTAACGGCTCGATGCTTTGAGTTTTCCGGGAGTTGGCGGAAAAGCTTCAAGTCGCGGCTGAGGTTTGTGGTCGAGGGGGGTATACACCCCCGGGTATGTTTTGCGTAAGAGCGGCAAATACGGGACTTACAGGAAAAGAGTGACAAAGAGTGCGCAATTGATTGAGAACAATGGATTTGCGAGTGTTTGTTTTCAATGAGTTGCGCACTCTTTTGTATCGCCCTGAAAATAAAGGGGTTGGTGGGGCCACGTTGTAGAGATGAGTGCGTTCCTGTCGCAATGAATCGATGATATTTGGTAGGACGGGAACGGCGCCGCGAGGACGACGGGGTGTCAAGGACAACGCGGAGGCCTGCCTGTCGGCAGGCAGGCGTCAGAGAACGCGGAGGCTCGCGGAGATCCCTCGCTCGTTCGCCGGGCGGCGAGTTTTGTGCCAGGTTCATGCGATAGATTAGCATGGATGATTACTGTAGGTCAACAGGTATTTGTAGGTTAGTATTCGAATAGAAGTGTTCGAATGCCTGGCTGGTATTGTCGCGTTGTTGGCGCTGGGGTTGCGCTGCGCGCCGCGCGTGAGGCGAGGCAATACGAGTTGCGAGTGGGGCTCTCGGGGATATATTCTGCGGCGGCGGGGCACGCAAAATGGAAATTCCGGGTAGGTGCCCTGTGAGGGAGTGCGGAGCAATTATGCGTCATCTGACTTGCTTGCTGGTCCTTGGCGTATTGGTTGTTGCCCACGCGGCTGACGCTCAAAATCAAGGGGTGTCGGTGGGCGAGGTCGCTGATCGCGCCGAGGCTCAATCGAAGCTCACCACGCCAGGAAGCACGCCCTTTCACTTAAAGGCGACGGTCTCCCGAAAAGACGATTCGGATTCGCATAACGATCTCACGGCCGAATTAGAAGTTTTCTGGGCGTCCCCTGAAAAGTGGCGTCGCACCATCACGTCCCCGGGTTTTACGCAAACGCTCATCGTCAATGGAGATGCGATTTCAGAGCAGGATACGGGTGACTACTACCCATTTTGGTTGCGCGAGTATGTGACGGCAATGCTCGATCCATTACCGATGGTGGAATCGTTGAAACAGATGAACCAACAGATCGCCAAGCCGAGTGGGAACGAGGAAGTGAGTTCGTGCGCACGATTTCGAGAAAGCGTCGGCGTGCTGCCCGTGCAGAATTCTGTTTTCACGGTGATTTGCTTCGCGGGCTATCGTGGTCTTGTCGATTACGTTGTCTCGCCCTCTTACACAGTCGATTTCAAGGACTATAAGGACTTCAAAAACAAGCGAGTAGCACGGCATCTCGAAAGTGACGCAGGATCGGGCATTAAGATTGCCGCTGACGTTACGGAGCTGAGCGAATTAACGAGCGTCGACGAGAGTCTATTCGAAATCTCTCGCCCGACGCCCTCGCAAGCACAATTGCAAAGCATCATCGTAAGTGAGGCCCATCTGAGGAACATGACGGTTCAGGATCCCGACATCGTCTGGCCTTCGATCCGCGGCGGAAAGACTACGGGTGTCCTGAGTATTTACGTTTCGATCGACAAATCAGGCCACGTTCGGGAGACGTTTCCCTTGAATTCAGACAATCCGGACATGAGCGACGCAGCGGCCGAGCAGTTGAACAAGTGGCAATTCAAGCCGGCTGTAACCATGGACGGTGCTGCTGTTCAGGTTGAGGGAATTCTGACGTTTGCATACACCACCAAGATCGAAAATCCGGTTGCGACTCTCTCGGATGCGGACGCGCGCAAGCTAGCGACGAATATAGTCGAACCCCAAATCCCAGCCGGAATTGCTGCCGCGGGAACAACATTCACCGTCTTCGTGCAAGTAGGGACCGATGGGAAGTTGCTGGGCGTCTCAAATTATAACAACGTGCCCACTCCTCTTTTCCAAGCGGCATATCAAGCCCTGCAGCAATGGCATTTTCAACCGTACGTTAAAGACGGTAAGGCGGACGTTTACAACGCCAACATCACATTTCAACTTCACTGACTTTCTTTCTCCGCGTAAACATTCAGGATTTGCGTACATCGACATCGGGAGTGATTCCGATTTGAAAACTTCACCCGGAGCAAGCGCGTGACGACCTGGTGCCGCCCCTACGGGGCTCGGGAGAGATTATTGCCGCTGGACGACGGCGCGAAGCCTTCTTCTCTCACGCTCATGCGCCTCGAATTTCTTGGGGAACGACGGAGGGGGATGAGCAGCGCGAAAAAAAGCGACGGAGAGAAACCGGGCGGAGGCAAGGAGACGAACAGCAGATCCCTCACCACCGTTCGCCAAAATCGGGCGACCGGGTTCGGGATGACGGCGGGAAAAAGAGGCAACGAAAAAAAGCGACGGTCCCAAAGCCGCGTGCCAGCCTGAAGGCTGGCGCTACACGGGCTAGGACCGAAGGGCTTGCGCAGATGGAGGCCTGAAGGCCTCCGCTACATGGAACTGTCGAGCTCTTCTAGTGAACTTCCCAGACGTCGCCGGAGCGCAGGAGTTTGTCGATGTCGCCGGGGCCGCGTTTGGCGGTGACGTCGCGGACTTGGGCGGCCGTGACGTCTTCGTAGCGCGGCATATTCCATGAGCGGAAAACACCGAGAGGCGTGGGGAAGCCGGGGATGGCGTCCATCTGCGCGAGGACGAAGGCGTAGTTCGGATTCGGGTTGTGTTCGTCGTGAACCAGCAAATCCTTCTCGGTGATTCCATCGCCTAGCTTGACGACTTCGGGCTCGAGGCCGTTCAGGCGAATGCCCTTGTCGCGGTTGCGTCCGAAGATCAGCGGCTTGCCGTGCTCGAGTTCCACGACGTGTTCGCTGCGCGCTTCTTTTTCGGTGACTTCGTTCCACGCGCCGTCGTTGAAGATGTTGCAATTCTGCAGAATCTCGACGTAGGCTGCGCCGCGATGCGCCGCGGTTTTGCGCAGAGTTTCTTTGAGGTGAACCTGAAAGACGTCCACGGAGCGCGCGACGAACGTGGCTCCGGCGCCGATCGCGAGAGCCAGCGGATCAAAGGGCCGGTCGGCGGTGCCGAACGGAGTGGACTTGGTCTTCTTGCCGATTTCCGAGGTCGGCGAATATTGGCCTTTGGTGAGGCCGTAGATGCGATTGTTGAACATCAGAACTTTGATTCCCACGTTGCGGCGCAGCATGTGGATGGTGTGATTGCCGCCGATGGCGAGCGAATCGCCGTCGCCGGTGGCGACCCAGACTTCAAGGTCCGGGCGCGCGATCTTGATTCCGGTGGCCACGGCGGGTGCGCGGCCGTGAATCGAATGAAAGCCGTAGGTGTTCATGTAATAGGGGAACCGGCTGGAGCAGCCGATTCCGGAGACCACCACGAATTGCTCGCGCGGAATCCCGAGTTCGGGGAAAACGGATTGCACGGCGTTCAGGATGGCGTAGTCGCCGCATCCCGGGCACCAGCGCACTTCCTGGTCGGTCTGAAAATCTTTCTTGGTATAGATCGGCAGTTCGGCGGTGACCATTTTTCCGTGTCCTCTATGTAGTTCGAATCAAAATCAAATTAAATTCAATTCTCAGATTTCTGCCTGACTTTATTTTTCAAACCCAAAAGTCTTGCTTAACGTCACTACCCGAGCAGTTCTTCGATCTTGGCTTCGATCTCGGCCTGCTTGAATGGCCGGCCCTGAATCTTGTTGTAGCTCTGCGCGTCCACCAAATATTTGGCGCGCAGCACCATGACCAGCTGGCCCATGTTCATTTCCGGAACGAGCACGGTGCGATAGCGGCCCAGCACTTCGCCGAGATTGCGCGGCAGCGGATTAAGGTGCCGCAGGTGAACATGCCCCACGCGACGGCCCTTGGCGCGCGCTGTGTTTAGGGCCGCGGTGATCGCGCCGTAGGTCGAGCCCCAAGCCACGATCAACAGATCGCCATCGGGATCGCCCGAGGGAACCACATCGGGCACCTCGCGCACGATTGCTTCGACTTTGGCCGCACGCAGGCGCACCATTTTTTCGTGGTTCAGCGGTTCGTAATTGACGTTGCCGGTGACGTCTTGTTTCTCAAGGCCGCCGAGGCGATGTTCGAGGCCCGGAGTGCCGGGGATCGCCCACGGACGAGAGAGAGTGACGGGATCGCGGCTGTAGGGCTGAAAATTCTCGGGATCGCTGGTGAAATTAACGTGGAATTCAGGAATCTCGCTGATGCTTGGGATGCGCCACGGTTCGGCGCCGTTGGCGAGATAGCCGTCGGACAGAATGATTACCGGAACCATATATTTGAGCGCGATGCGGCTGGCTTCCACGGCCATCCAGAAGCAATCGCCAGCGGTAGCCGGCGCGAGCACGGGAACCGGCGCTTCCGAATTGCGACCGTAGAGCGCTTGCAGCAAATCGGCCTGTTCAGTTTTGGTCGGCAGACCGGTCGAAGGTCCGCCGCGCTGGACATTGCAAATCACGAGAGGCAGTTCGTTGGCTACGGCCAGGCCCAGCGCCTCGGTCTTCAGCGCCATGCCGGGGCCCGACGTGGTGGTGATCGCCAGATCGCCCGAAAATGATGCGCCGATGGCCGAAGTGATGGCCGCGATTTCATCTTCGGCTTGAAACGTGAGCACGCCGAAATTCTTGTAGCCGGAGAGCTCGTGCAAAATGTCGGATGCCGGCGTGATCGGATAAGAGCCAAGGAAAAGTTTCAGGCCAGCGCGTTGCGCGGCGACTACAAAGCCCATGGCCAGCGCCTGGTTGCCGCTCAAATTGCGGTACACGCCCGGCGCGAGTTTCGCGGGCGGAATTTCGTAACTGATCTGAAACGCTTCGGTGGCTTCGCAGTAGGAATATCCGGCCCGCAGCGCGCGCTTATTGGCTTCCACGAGCAGCGGCTTGGCTTTGAACTTTTCTTCGAGCCAGCGATAGGTGGAATCCATGGTGCGGTTGTAGAGCCAGTAGCACATGCCCAGCGCAAAAAAGTTCTTGCACCGGTCCATGTTCTTGGCGTCCATGCCCAAATCCTGGAGCGCCGCGCGCGTGAGGCGCGAAAGCTCGACGGGAAATACGCGGAAACTGTCGAGCGAATGATCCTCGAGGGGATTCGAGGTCATGCGCGCTTTGCGTAGATCGGTTTCCTTGAAGGCGTCGCTATTGACGATCAGGATGCCGCGGGGTTTCAGGTCCGCCACGTTCATCTTCAGCGCCGCGGGGTTCATCGCGACCAGCACGTCCACAGCGTCGCCCGGGGTATACACCGTGCCCGAGGCGAAATGAATCTGGAATCCGCTAACGCCGGGTAGCGTCCCCGCGGGAGCCCGGATTTCGGCCGGGTAGTCGGGGAAGGTCGCCAGGTCGTTGCCGTAGAGCGCGGTGGTGTTCGTGAACTGATTGCCGGTGATTTGCATGCCGTCGCCGGAATCGCCCGCGAAACGAATAACGGCCTGGTCGATTTTTTCACGCTTATGTGCGTGGACGTCAGATTCGGTCAGTGTTGCCATGATGTCGGGAGCCCCTATTCCTTTAGATGATGGTATCTACCTAGCGGTCGCTCGCAGAACGGACCCGGCGTCCTGGGGTCAGCGCCTGTCGGAAACATTTCGTTCCGCACAAGGCACTTAATTCCTTTTAAGGATAGCACAAGCGGCGGCCGCGGAAGCCGCAAAACCCGGCGAGTAATCTTTGCGGTTAACGCGAAAAAGCTAACAGTGACGTCACGACCGCGCAGAATGGCGCGTATCGCCGCTAGTTCATCCCAGGAACATTGTACGGTAGCGTACGATGAGTGCTGGCTTTGTCTGCGTAACTTGTATACAGTGGAAGAGGAATCTCCCGCCGGCGAAGAAGTTTCGAGCTGTCCGGGCTGCAAGCAACCAAGTTGGAGGCCGCGTGAATCAACCCGCCGTAGGTGTAATTCGTCCATGGGAACAGCCATTCTGGAAACCGGCGAAAGGCAAATTGGGAGTACTCACCTACCTGGTTCTCATCCACGCTTTGGCAATCGTCGGCTTGATTCTGTTTCCGCTTCCAAGTCTGAAAGTTTTTCTGATCGCTCTCGGCATTGCCGCAATCGGCGGATTCGGCACAACGGTTTGTTATCATCGGCTGCTCGCGCATCGCACGCTCAAGCTCAATAAATTCGTGGAACACTTTCTGGTTTTCGGCGCGATGTTCAATGGCGGCGGCGCGCCGGCGAGCTGGGTGGCCTATCATCGCCATCATCATTCGCACGTGGAAACGCCGGACGATATTTCGAGTCCGAAACAGGGCGGCTTCTGGTGGTCGCATCTGCGCTGGCTGTATCAATCCGCGCCGGCCGATAAGCAGCGTTGGTGCCCGGAATTGACGCGCGGTTTTTACAAAGTCTGGATGTTCACCGAAGCGCCGATGCTGATCTTTTCGATTTGCTTCGGCATCATTTGGGGATGGCAGGGATTTTTCTGGATCGGCGCGATTCGTTTGGTCTACACGCTGCACATGCAGTGCTTCGTCAACAGCATCACGCACCTGGGTCACGAGGAAGAAGGCGACTCGAGCAAGAACTTGTGGTGGCTCGGTCCGCTGCAACTCACCGCGTGGGGCGAAAACTGGCACAAGAATCACCACTCGAATGCCGGGTCGGCGCGACTCGGACTGCGCTGGTGGCAGCCGGACATGGGGTGGTATTTGATTGTGGCGCTCGAGGCCGTTGGCCTGGCGAGCGGCGTGAAGCGGCCGAACATGGCGCGCATCAACAGCCGATCCGGCTCGTAAGCGTTTAACGTCGATTCAATCAACTGCGCGTATTTTGATTCCTCGATCAGCAGATATTTGAACGTCTTGGTTTTGCCGCCACTCGGCAGTCGCTCGGTTTCCAACTGACCTCGCAGCCGAGATCCGCTCGAAACGCTTCAACCTTACATCGCATCTATGTGAATACCACCTAGCGCCGTCCAACTTGGCGCGGTGCGTAAGCCGGAATGCTCAATCGAGATTAGCGGGCCTTCGCCTGCGGGAGTGCGACCAATGTCCATACGCGCGCGGCTCGGCTGTGCTCTGCTCGCGTCTTGTTTTTGCGCGGGGATGGCTTCAGGCCAGCAGCCCGGTCCGCGAGCCGAGGCCGGCGCTGGTACGATCAATCTCGATGTCGTGGTAACGCCGAAGTCCGGGCCGCCGGTCGGCGATCTGCAGCAATCAGACTTCACGCTCTTAGACAACAAGGCTCCGCAGACCATTACTTCTTTCAAGGTCGTCGATGCACGCGAGGCTCCCATCGAAGTTGTTATCGTGCTCGATGCAGTCAACGACAGTGCTCAAAACCTCGGCTACGAACGCACGGAGATCGATAAATTTCTCGAAGCGGATGGAGGCAACCTGGCGCACCCCGTCGCGATTGATGTGGTCACGGATACGGGCATCCAGAGTGTGGCGAGCTCCTCGAGCGACGGCAACGCGCTGAGCGCCGCTCTGCAGAAGAGCGACATCGGTCTTCGCGACATTGGCCGCGCCGCGGGGTATTGGGGAGCGACTGAGCGATTGCAAATTTCGCTCAAGGCGCTGGGTCAGCTTCTTGCGAGCGAGGCCGCGCGTCCGGGGCGAAAATTGGTTTTGTGGGTTTCTCCCGGCTGGCCTCTTCTAAGCGGCCCTGGCTTGCAGCTCGACGCGAAAGATCAACAACAGCTCTTCTCGAACATCGTCGGCATTTCGACCGACCTTTTGCGGGCCAGCATCACGCTCTATAGCATCGATCCTCTGGGAGCTGGGGAATCTACGCTGCGCACCTCGGACTATGAGATGTTCCTTAAAGGCGTCAGCAAGCCGGATCGGGCGCTTCCGGGGGATCTGGGTCTCGAGGTGATCGCCACGCAGAGTGGCGGCCTGGTGCTCAACTCCGGAAACGATCTCGTGAAGTTCCTGAACGAATGCGTGTCCGATTCGGCGCCTTACTACGAGATTTCCTTCGCGGCCGCCACGCCTGAGAAGCCGAACGAATATCATCAGCTCGGAATCAAGATCGCGAGGCCCGGCCTGACCGCGCGCACGCGCGAAGGCTATTACGCGCAACCTCCGTCCGCGCCCGGAAATTAACGCGACGCGGTTCGATTTTTGGCGGAGCTAGCGGCTGGCTGCCTGGGGCGTGGGCCTGGTCATCAGGTCGACGAATTCCGCGTAGAATTTTTCTTTATCGAGATCTTCCTGCACCTCGACGAGCGCTCCGCCGAGAGTTGGCTTCTGCGAGAGCGGCCATGCGAGCGTGTCGCCATACGTGGCGCCGTGATCGACGGAGACATCGAGGTAGAATTTTCTGGTGCGCGTAATGATGGTCGGATCGAGCCACGCAACCGACGCTATCTCATCCCACATGTAGTATTCCAGCGCGTACTTCGCCACGTACTGCGCGGCCGGAGTTGTTCGCTTCGCGATCTGCGCGATCAGGGATTTGTCCATCCATGTCTTGATTGAGATGTCGACGGTAGTCGCTTCAATGTGCGCCCACGGCGATCTCAGCACGATTCGCGCCGCTTCCGGATCCATCCAGAAGTTGAACTCATGGCGTGGCGTCTTCGCGAATTCCGGATCCTTCGTGATCGGATCGATGCTTCCGCCCATAATCACGAGTTCCTTCGCGAGCGACGCAAATTCCGGATCGATGGCCTGCGCCAGCGCCAAGTCCGTCAGCGGCCCGGCGGCGAAGATCGTGACTTCGTGCGGATACTGGCGAACCGTGCGAATCATAAAGTGCGCCGCGTCCTCCTCGGACGGCTTGGTTGTGGGAGCCCCTTCAGCCATCGGAGGAATCACCTGTGGATCGTGATACGGCTGGTTATTTTTCCACGCACCCTGCCAGATCAGTGGTCCGTAGCGCTTCTCCCACTGCGCCGCTTCTTCGCGGCTATTGAGCAACGGAAACTCCGCGCCGGGATACACGCGAATGTCCGTGCGACCGATGATTTCGAGCAGCCGGAGTATGTGGGCCACTTCTTCGTCGCGCCACTCGTCGCCCGTCACCACGGCGATTCCCAGCACGTCCGTGTCCGGCGAATTCACCAGAGCCAGGACGGATTGCATGTTCGATCCGCCCGGCCCTGAACGGTCCTGATCGATGATCACTTTGCGTTTTTCTTGTGCGAAGACAGGCGAAACGGCCAGGTGAACCGCGGCGGTAGCAGCCAGTGCCGCCAAAGCAAAAAGATTTTGGAGGCTCATTTTCATTGCGGGATCATACCGGCGGCCTTACCCGAGGACCATATCATTGATCAGATCGATCGAATTGATTTAGGTGAACCTCTATCCAGCGATGACCCGGCCAGCGCGAGATCTTCTGTGCGAATCGAGATTCGGATGACCGAATCCCCGCGAACAACGCTGCCTCGTTCCCCCGTGACTAGGCGGGGTTGCGCGCTTGAGGCCCACCTGTCCTTCAGTACGGCTGGCGTCTAGGGCAACAAGCCAACCACTTGCTTTGCGATGCCCCTGTATCGCTGCAAGAATCAAGTAATGGGAGCACTCGTTCATGTTACGGCTTGGGAGCGAGTTTCGCTGACAAGACGAATTCCCTGCGCGTTCCTGCGCGTGGCGATTTTGATCTTCATGCTGGCGATTCTGTTCAATCTCCTTGGACCCCCAACTGCCATTTTCTTTGCGGCGCGCTGGGAGGCTAGGAGAGACCCAGCAGTGAAGGTCGTCCCTCGACCACTGGCGGATTATTCCGTGTCCAATTCACCAGGGACAGAACTGTCGTATTTCGGTTACGAGTTTGAGGTCCCGTGGAGTGGGCCCTTCAAGCAAACGGTATTTGGAAAGGGCGGCATCGTTCAGCTTAGGTTTGAGTCCGGGCAGTATCTGTCATTCACTGCTCTCACGAATCACGCCGGCCTGCTAACCGAAATTGTTCAGGACAACTCCATGAATTTTCAGTGGCTGCAGCCCGTCTTTGGCGATTTGCTGAATCGTTCAGCGTACGACCAATACGCCGCAATGCTGAACACGACACCGCAAAGCATTCGAGCCTTCGGGCCGCGAGCGGATGCGGCACGCGGCATGATTCTTCTAACATTCAAGGCAATCGCTACCAGTCCGCAGCTGACGACCGGCGTATTCTCGTTTGAATTGCCAGACAAGCGGGGATTTGAGACGGGAGATCCACGAAAATCAAGACGCATTGACCTTGAAATTTTCGGTACCGGAGGAGACGACGTCGAGATTGCCTGCACGACGTGGAAAGACAGCGTTCGGTTCTCGCAACCGGAGCTCAATCGGATTCTCACAAGCTTGCACCGGCTGCCAGCAGACTCCTCCGTAACGTCCTCCGCAAGCATCGCCGCACCGCTGAATTGAATGAGCAGCGCCGATTGCCGCCTCGCTGAAACGGCCCGCTCGGTGTCGGCAAACGTCCTTTACATTCGCCTTCTATTCGCCTAAACTGGTGGTGGCTGGAGGCGCGCAATGACACTCACCAAACGGCAGAAGCAAGTGCTCGATTTCCTGGTCGGTTTTCACGATAAGCACGGCTATTCGCCGAGTTTCGAGGAGATGGCGCGATCGCTCAAGCTCACTTCGCTTGCCACGGTGCATAAGCACATCTCGACGCTCGAGCGAAAAGGTTTCATTCGCCGCGGCTACAACCAGAGCCGCTCGATCGAAGTGATGCAATTGCCGAAGCCAGTGCGCGAGCAGGTGATCGAGCGCCACGCAACCGAGTTACCGCTCCTGGGCCGCATCGCCGCGGGCCGGCCGCTCGAAGCGGTCGAAGAGAAGGAAACATTTTCGTTGGGCGAATTCGCGCGCGGCGGGAATCGTTTTGTTCTGCAGGTCAAGGGCAATTCGATGGTGGAAGATCACATCACGGACGGCGACTTCATCGTCGTGGAGCAAACGCAAGTGGCGAATCCGGGCGAGATCGTCGTTGCGCTTGTCGGCGGCGACGACGCCACGCTCAAGCGCTTCTATCGCGAATCGAGCGGGAAAATCCGCTTGCAGCCCGCCAATTCCGAAATGCAGCCCACCATCGTCGCTGCGCAGGACGTCAAGATTCAAGGCCGCGTCGTCGGAGTCCTGCGCAAATACTGAACGCGCCGCAGCATTGCGCAGCGTTCATCGAGTGCCCGAGAAGACAGTATGCGAAAGCTCTCGGGGCCGTGTACCAATCGCGAACACGCCGCCGAAGATTTTCTTGTAGCACTTCACCCCAGAGCATAAATTGAGCGCCACCCCGGTCCAACCGTCACATCAAGTGTCGGCGTCTAACGACCGTGGAGGGCCAATCATGTGGGGAAACAACAAGAAGACAGAAGCGCCGTCGCCGGGAGCGAGCCCTGCGCCGCCGTCCAAGCAATACAGCACTTCAACATCATCGATACCGGCTTCGGCCGTTGGGGAGGGAACTAGCATGAGCAGTGACGCGATACGTCCCATCAGCACCACACCCGCCGGCGGAGTTGCACGCCTCGGCGCGAGCCTGCACGTGAAGGGCGAAATTACCGGCAACGAAGACCTGCACATCGACGGCAGCGTCGAGGGCTTGGTCCAACTCGAAGAGCGCAAGCTGACCATCGGCGCGAGCGCCAAGGTTACCGCGGATGTCGTAGCACGCGAAGTTGTGGTCTACGGCAGCGTCAAGGGCAATCTCCGCGCGAAAGACCGCATCGAAATCAAAAAGGACGGCTCGGTCGTGGGCGACCTGACCACCGCCCGCATCATGATCGAGGACGGAGCCTACTTCAAAGGCGCGATCGAAATCGATCGCACCGCCTCCGAAAACGATCGCGATTTCGCCAAGCCGGCCTTCGTGCGCCCAGCGGCACCTGTGAACACGACCACGCACGTCGCGAAGTCGGCGAGCTGATCAAATTGTGAATTGCGTGCGGCCCTCGGCGTTTCGCCAGGGCCGCCGCTCTCAGCGACGCCTGGCTCGCGCAGCGCCGGAACCTCGCCGACACGCATGCACCATTTCTTCTCCTTTCTCGAAGACGCGCTGCAAAATCACCTCGATTGGGTTTGCTTCTATGTATTTCTCGCGCTGGCGTGTATCGCTCCGCGACTCGGAGACAGATTGTTCCGCCCGATCGAGCGGATCGGATCGCGCTTTGCGCTCCGGAAAGGCCTCGCCGTCGTTTCGATTTCACTCGCGGCGATCCTTTTGCGCGTATCTTTTCTGGGCATCGATTATCTGCCCGTGCCTCTGATTCACGATGAATTCAGTTACGTGCTCGCGGGCGATACCTTTGCGCACGGCCGCCTGACCAACCCGCCGCATCCGATGTGGATTTTTTTCGAGACGTTTCATGTCCTGCAGCATCCCACCTACGCCTCGAAATATCCTCCGGCGCAAGGCGCATTTCTCGCGCTCGGGCAACTTTTGGGCAATCAATGGATCGGCGTGCTGCTGAGCGTCGCCCTGATGTGCGGAGCCATTCTGTGGATGCTGCAGGGCTGGATGCCCGCGCGATGGGCGCTGCTCGGCGGCGTCCTGGTGTTGCTGCGCTTCGCCGTGTTCAACGACTGGGTCGAGGATTATTGGGGCGGCGCGGTCGCCGCGATTGGAGGCGCGCTGGTGGTCGGCGCGCTGCCGCGAATCATGCGCTCGGCGCGCCCGCGCTACGCGCTATGGATGGGACTTGGCGCCGCGATTTTGGCGAACAGCCGCCCGCTCGAGGGCTTCATTCTTTTTGCAAGCGTGGTTGCGGCGCTGGCGCTTTGGTTGTGGAAGCAGCCCGCGCCCGAACGCGGCAAAATCGCCGCGCGTGTGGTGTTGCCGATGGCGGCAATCCTCCTGGCGTGCGTAGTCTGGATGGGCTACTACAATTGGCGCGTCACCGGTCATCCGTTGCTGCCCCCGTACATTGCTTACGAGCGCGCTTACAATCCCGAGCCATTTTTCCTGTGGCAATCGGCGCGCCCCAACCCGGCCTATAACAATCCTCAGTTCGACAACTATTACAACGTTTGGGCGCCGACGCAGGTCGCGCACGATTGGAATGACGTCCTGAACGGAACCGGCGACAGGATCGCGGAATTTTTCAATTTTTTTCTGGGCAAGGAACTCGCGGTGTGTCTGCTGGGGCTGCCTTGGTTGCTGCTGCGCGATCGGCGCATGCGTTTCCTCGCGGCGCAATTTGCGGTCTGCGCGGTAGGACTCCTGGTGGTCGTCTGGTTTTGGCCGCACTACGCCGCGCCGGTTATGGCCACTACCTTCGCACTGGTGGTGCAGGGATTGCGTCACGTTCGCAAATTCCGAGTTCGCGGCTGGGCCGTGGGAATTGGCCTTTCTCGCGCGATCGTTTTCATGTCCATCGGCTGGATCGTGTCGCAGGCCATGGGCCTGGGATCCGTGCCCTTTGAAGTGATCGCGGAAACCGCCTCGATGTACCAACGCGATTATTTTGAGTCCAAGCTTGAATCGGTGCCGGGAAAGCAATTGGTGATCGTGCGTTACGCGCCGAATCACAATCCCAATCAGGAGTGGGTCTACAATCGCGCGGACATCGATGACGCGAACGTCGTCTGGGCGCGCGAGATTCCCGGCGTGAACGTTCAACCTTTGCTCGACTACTTCCACGGACGCCGCGTGTGGCTTGCGCTGCCGGATACCGTGCCGCCGCAAATGACTCGCTACGTGCCGCTCGCCGCGCCCGCACCCACCGCGCCGCCGCCGGCGCAAACGAGCGCGCCCGGCGCGGCCGTTCCGAACACGCCCGCGCGTTGACAAACTCCGCATCCTCCTTTATCGTTAGTTGTTTGTCCTTACAGGGAAGGGTGTCACCGAGAGTATGTCGACCTATGTTCCGAAGGGCCGCGAGGCCGAACAAATCACCGCGGGTAACTCCTGGTTCGTTGTGGATGCGTCCGGCCGCCCGCTTGGGCGCCTTGCCGCGCAAGTCGCGCGCATGCTGATTGGCAAAGATAAACCGACTTTTACGCCCTATATGGATTGCGGCGATCACGTCGTGGTAATCAACGCCAACAAAATCGTGCTGACCGGGAACAAGCTCGAGCAGAAAGTTTATCGCCATCACAGCGGCTATCCCGGCGGACTAAAAGAAGTTCCGGCCAAGCGTTTGCGGCAAGACCGCGCCGATTGGATGGTGCGCGAGGCCGTCCTTGGCATGCTGCCGAAAAATAAGCTCCGCGCGCGCCGCGCCCGAAAGCTCCGCGTCTACTTGGACGAAAAAGGGCTTGCCCGCCACACAGGGCAGAGCCCGCAGCCGTTGGCGTTCTAATCGCACCTACTGCGTGAGCAAGTATCTGCGAACGCATTCGCGTCGGCGCGAATACCCGGCGAGCCTTCTCCAAGCGGCCGCGCACGAGATTCACGAGCACCAAAGACTTAGCGACACTGAGGGGGAACGTTGAGCGAGACTGCACAACCAATCGAAGCGAGCCGCCCCGATCGGCCGAACGCCAAGACTCAGTTCTACGGCACGGGTCGCCGCAAGGAATCCGTGGCCCGCGTATACATTCGGCTCGGCTCCGGCAAATTCACGGTGAATGGCCGCACGCCCGAAGAATATTTCCGCAACGTGGCCTGGCGCACCCGTGCGACCGACCCGTTGAAATTCACCGAAACGCTGAACCAGTTTGACGTGAAAGCTTCCGTGCTCGGCGGCGGCGTTGGCGGACAAGCCGATGCGCTGCGCATGGGGTTGTCGCGCGCGCTCGCCGTGTTCAATCCGGAATTGCGGCCGGGCTTGCGCAAGAATGGTTTCCTCACGCGCGATTCGCGCATGCGGGAACGCAAGAAGTACGGCCAAAAGGGCGCGCGCAAGCGCTTCCAGTTCAGCAAGCGTTAGTTTTTCGATGTGGCAGTCTCCGGTCCGCCTGGTGGGGCCGAATTCACGGCCGGCAAGGAGCCGGCAAGAGGGTGTTCGGCGGACGGCGACGTCTTCCGTCAGCTGTAAAACACTCAATCTACTAAGGAGGAAATTTGGCAGTCGAAATTACCATGAAGGAGTTGCTGGAGGCCGGTGTGCATTTCGGCCACCAGACCCGCCGCTGGAATCCCGAAGATGAAGGAATACATCTTCGGTGAGCGCAACGGGATTCACATCATCGATCTGCAAAAAACTCTCAAAATGTTTCGCGACGCCAGCCGCTTCGTCAGCGAGTTGGCCGGACAGGGGAAGGTCGTGCTGTTCGTGGGCACCAAGCGCCAGGCGCAAGGCGCCGTCGCCGAGGAAGCGCGCCGCTGCGGGATGTTTTTTGTGAACCACCGCTGGCTCGGCGGCACGCTCACCAACTGGGCCACGCTGCAGAAATCCATCAAGCGCCTGAAAACGCTCAAGGCCATGATCGAAGATGGCCGGATGGCGCAGCTCTCGAAAAAAGAAGCCGCGCGCCTCGAGCGCGAATTGAAGCACTTGAATCAGAATCTCGAAGGCGTCGAGAACATGACCGCGCTGCCCGATTGCATGTTCGTCGTCGATTCGCATGCCGAGGCTATCGCCGTGCGCGAAGCGCGCCGCATGGGTGTCCCGGTCGTCGGCATTGTGGATACCAATTGCGATCCCGAGCAAGTGAACTGGGTGATTCCCGGCAACGACGACGCCCTGCGCGCCATCCGCTTGTTCACCTCGAAGATTTCCGACGCGGTGATCGAAGGGCGCCAGGCATACGAGCAAACGCAGATCGCCGAGGAAAAAGTTGGCGAACGCGGTCCGGGTGAAGATGCCGTCGATTACGTCGACACCAGCGCCTACGAATCCTACGAGAAGCAGGAAGGCGATTTCGTCGAGCCCGGGCAGGAGGGCGCTGAGGGCGCGACCGACGCCGTCGCCCCCGACGAGCCGCCGGTCGAGCCGCCCGCGCCCAATGGCGCGGCTGCCGCACCGCCCGCCGCAGCGGAGGCCGCAACCGCCGTCGCGGCGCCTGAAAAAACTCCGGAACTGACGAGTTAGGCCCCGACATGACAACAAAACCCGACGCAGCTCCCAGTCAAGTGAACGTACCGGCGCAACTCGTGAAGGATCTCCGCGAGCGCACCGGCGCCGGTTTCGCCGATTGCCGCTCCGCGCTCGCCGAAACTTCAGGCGACATCGAAGCCGCCATCAACGTCCTGCGCAAGAAGGGCCAGGCGGCCGCCGCCAAGAAATCGCAGCGCGACGCAACCGAAGGCTTGATCGGCCATTACATTCACGCCGGCGGCAAAATCGGCGTGATCGTCGAAGTGAATTGCGAATCCGATTTCGTCGCGCGCACCGAGGAATTTCAGAAGCTCTGCCACGACGTGGCCATGCACATTGCCGCGCTCGATCCGCGCTTTGTGCGCCGCGAGGAAGTCACGCCCGAAATTCTCGAGCGTGAAAACGAAATTTGCCGCGAGCAGGCCAAGGCCACCGGCAAGCCCGAAAAAATTATCGACAGCATCGTCAAAGGCAAGATGGAGAAGTTTTACGAAGAGAACTGCCTTTACGAGCAGCACTTCATCAAGGATGAATCCGTCACCATCGGAGAGATGGTGAATCAGATGATCGCCAAGCTTGGCGAGAAAATTTCCATCCGCCGCTTCGTTCGCCTCAAAGTCGGCGAAAGCGCCGCGCCGCAAAAATGACACGCGCGCTGCTGGGCGCTCTTCGGGCGCCGCGAGCGCGAACGCTGCGGTACGCGCCGCGTGAAGATGTTCACGCGGCGCGATTCTCTGCTAAGATGCCCGCCGGGCAGCGCCCGCATGGCCAAGACTGATCCCGCATCCTCGCGCGTCGAATATCCCGAACCCAAATATCACCGGGTCGTCCTGAAGCTTTCCGGCGAATCCCTGCAAGGTCCACAGGGTTTTGGCATTCATCCTGAAACCGTGGCGGGCATCGCGCGCGAGCTGAAAGAGGTCAACGACCTCGGCGTGCACATCGCCATCGTGGTGGGCGGCGGAAATATTTTTCGCGGCACGCGGCAGAAAACTCTTTCGATTGAGCGCGCTACCGCGGACACCATGGGCATGCTCGCCACGGTGATCAACGGTCTCGCGCTCCAGGACGCTCTCGAAAAATGCGGCGTGGTCACGCGCCTGCAAAGCGCAATCGAGATGCATCACGTGGCCGAGCCATTCATTCGCCGCCGCGCCATGCGCCACCTTGAAAAAGGACGCGTGGTGATCTTCGCCGCCGGCACCGGCAATCCTTATTTTTCCACGGACACTGCCGCGGCCCTGCGTGCCATGGAAATCAAAGCGCAAGTGATCTTGAAAGCCACGCGCGTAGACGGCATCTACGACGCCGATCCAGAAAAAACGCCCGGCGCGAAATTTTTCGAGCGCATCACGTATCTCGACGTGATTCAGCGCGGCTTGGCCGTGATGGACACCACCGCCATCTCGCTCTGCATGGACAACAAAATGCCCATCATCGTTTTCAATATGAACGTGCCCGGCAACATCAAGCGCGTGCTGATGGGCGAACAAGTCGGCTCGCTTGTCGTTGCCACCTAGCGAGTGGTGTGAGTTTTGGTTTTGTAGGGGCGGAGGTCGTCGCGGCGACTCTCCGCCCGCTTCTCTTGCAGCCACGAATTTAGAGACTTCATAATCTCTCTGAACGGAGGCGGTTCAGATGACCATCGCCAACACCAAAGACGCCGCGGCACAAGCCAAAGCGCGCATGGAAAAAGCCGTCGAAGATTTCCGCAAGGAGCTCGGCACCGTGCGCACCGGCCGCGCCCACGTTTCGCTGCTCGAACACGTTCGCGTCGATTATCACGGCACGCCCATGCCCATCAATCAGCTCGGCACCATGGCCGTCCCCGAGCCCTCCATGATCCTGATTTCTCCGTGGGATCCGTCCGCCGTCGCCCTGATCGACAAGGCCATTCGCACTTCCGATCTTGGCCTTAATCCCTCGAGCGACGGCAAAAGCGTGCGCGTCCCGATTCCTCCGCTCACCGAAGAGCGCCGCAAAGATCTCGTCAAGCATCTCCACAAAGTTCTCGAAAATCACCGCACCGCCGTCCGCAATATCCGCCGCGACATCAAAGAAGCCATCGAAAAGCTCGAAAAAGAAAAAACCATCAGCGAAGACGAACGCAAGCGCACCGTCGACGAGCTGGAAAAACTAACTCAGCAAGAAATCAAAAAAATCGAAGACCTCTCCGCCGCCAAGGAAAAAGAAGTCCTCGAAGTCAAATAACAGCGCCGTTGACTCGTGCCCGGGCGCTTTCGCCTTCGGCCCGGACAGCCCATCACTTTGCCGTGCGGAGCTTTCGGGGTAAATTTTCATGTGAGGAGCTCACCTGACCATGAACTATCGACGCTTTGGCCGCACCGGATGGAACGTCAGCGAAATTGGTTACGGCATGTGGGGCATGGCCGGGTGGAGCGGCTCGCAGGACGAAGAATCGCTCGCCTCGCTCAATCGAGCCGTCGAGCTCGGCGTCAATTTCTTCGATACCGCGTGGGCTTACGGCAGCGGACATAGCGAAAAACTCCTGGGGCAAATTCTGCGCGCGCATCGCGACAAAAGACTTTATGCCGCGACGAAAATCCCGCCGAAGAATCGCAAATGGCCGAGCCTCCGATCTTTCACTCTCGACGATTGCTTTCCGCCCGAGTACATCGCCGAGTTCGTGGATACCAGTCTCGGAAATATCGGCGTCGAGACGCTCGATCTGATCCAGTTTCATACTTGGGAGGACGGCTGGCTCGCCGATGAACGCCTGCCGCGCGCGATCGAAAATCTCCGCGCGAGCGGCAAGGTTCGCGCGGTCGGCATCAGCATCAATCGTTGGGAGCCGGCAAACGGCGTGCGCGCCGTGCGCTACGGCCTGATCGATTCGGTGCAGGTGATCTACAACATTTTCGACCAAAATCCCGAGGACGAGTTGTTTCCCGCCTGCCGCGAAAAAGACGTCGCCGTGATCGCGCGCGTGCCGTTCGATGAAGGCACGCTCACTGGCTCGGTCACTCTCGAGAGCAAATGGCCGAAAGAAGATTGGCGCAGCACGTATTTCGTTCCCGAGAATCTGAAGGCCAGCGTGGAGCACGCCGATGCGCTGAAACCCTTGCTGAAGGACGGCATGACGCTTCCCGAGATGGCGCTCCGCTTCATCCTGAACAATCCGGACGTCGCCACAATCATCCCCGGAATGCGCAAACTGCGAAACGTGGAATCGAACGTCGCCGCCGACGCGAAGGGTCCACTGCCCGCCGCGCTCCTCGCAGAACTACGGAAACATCGCTGGGTGCGCACCACGACCTCATGGTCGCAATAGCGGTAGGAAGAACTCGTTCAGATTTATTTGTCGTTCGGTGACGGAGCTGGTGACGACGAGGGAGACGGCGGCAAGGTCGATTGTGGCGTCACCGCGGGCGGCACAACGTCTTCCACTTGTGCCAGCGCCCGCGCGGTCGATTGCTGATATTTTTGGATTCGATCGAAAGCGGCGTCTGACTTCGCATCCGCGCCCACAACTTCCAGCACGCGCTTCTGCCCCGCTTCGTCCATCGGCTGGGCCAGTTCGTTGACGGCGGCGATGGCTTGCGGCAGCACTTCGCGCAAGTGCGTAAGCTCCGCGCCCGCGGTTTGCGGCCGATAGCTTAGCCGATCGCCGGTTTGCATCACGTCCACCACTTCGTCGGGCGACCAACCGAGCGGCCAAAGCTGATTCAGGCTGTCGTACGTTTCGTGGAATCGCGTGATGAGCCCGGCGAAGCCATCGAGCTCCGCCGAGCGCGCCACAAGCGCGTCGGAGCGATGCACGCGGACGACGACGCGCGTCGTCACCGGCACACTGGCCACGCTGATCACCGTCGTCAGCGTGTTGCCCTCGAAGCGCCAGCCCGGCGCGCCGCTCTTGGGAGCGTAGCGCACGGCCACGCCGGTCACCTGCACGGAGTCCGGCGGCCAATCGCCGGGCAAGCGCACTTCGTATCCGCGCGTGCGGGGCATACCAGGGTAGGTGCCGCGCACTGGCGCGATTTCGATCGTCACGTCGTCGCCTTTGCGCGATGCGCGCAGATCGGTCCACGCAGCTTCGCCGCGCTCGTAAGCGCGCGTGTTGCTTGCGTCTTCGTAAAGCGCGTAGGAGCTGGCTTGTCCATCAGCCAGCGGAAACACGTTCACAATCAGCGGATCGACGGGCTTTTCACCCGTGTAGCGCATCTCGGGTTCCATGGGCACGATGGCCCCGGCGCGCACGTAAACCGGAATCTGGCGGATCGAGAATTTGCGATGAATTGTCGCCGGCCCCGTGAAATGTTTTCCGGTCGGCCACTCGATCCAGTCGCCGGGCGGCAGCCAGATTTTTTCGGAGGCGAGTTGCGTCAGTTCGTCCACCGGCTTCGCGACGGGCGCGGCGATCATGTTCTCGCCGAAAACGTATTCGTTCTTCGACGTGTAGGCTTCGTCGGATTCCGGCCAGTCGTAGTAAAGCGGCCGCAGAAAAGCCACGCCGGTGTCGTAAGTGCGGCGCGCTTCGGTGTAGATGTACGGCTGCAATGCATAACGCAGATGATAGGTGTCGCGCAGAATGTCGGAGTAGGGCTCGGGATACGCCCAGATGCGCCGCTCGGAATCCGGATTTTTCGTGGTGTGCGTGCGCAGGATCGGACTGAACGCGCCGAATTGCACCCAGCGCGTGAAAAGTTCCGCATCGACCGCGCCCGGCATGTGCCCGCCGATATCGTGGCTCCAGTAGGCGTAACCCACGTTCGCGGCGGTGGCCGTGAACCACGGCTGAAAGGCGAGCGAATCCCAGACGGAAATTGTATCGCCAGAAAATCCGATTTCGTATCGGTGGTTGCCGAGGCCGCCCCAGCGATGAAATAGCAGCGGCCTTTTTCCTTCGCGCGCCTGATCCGTGAAATGGACGTAGTTGAGCCACCAGGTCGGATTGACGCCGGCTTCTTTGGTGTTCGCTTCCTGTTGCCAATCGAGCCACCAGAAATCGATACCTTGCCGCTCGAGCGGGTGGTGGATCAAGTCCATATAGTTCGTGGCGAATTTTTTGTCCGTGATGTCGAAGGGAACATATTGCTTCGTCGCGGGATCGATTCCCATGGCGCGCGCCATTTCCGGATAGTGATCCTCCCACGGTTGAATGCCGGAGGCCGGGTGCACGTTGAGCGTCACTTTCAATCCCCCGGAATGAAGGTTGGCGAGGAAATCGCTGGGATCGGGGAAGAGGAAATGGTTCCAACTGTAGCCGCTCCATCCGAGCGTGTGACCGGAAGCGTCCAGATTGTTTTCCCACCACTTCGCGCCGAACGTGGGGTGCCAGTCCATGTCGATCACCAGCACGTCGAGCGGCACGTCGTTTTCGCGGAAATCTTTTACGAGATCGTCGAGCTCCTGATCGCTGTAGGCCCAGTAGCGCGACCACCACACGCCGAAGGCGAATCGCGGCGGCAGGGGAATGCGCCCGGCGACGCGAACGAAATCACCCAGCGCCGATTTGTAATCGTGGCCGTAGCCGAAGAAATACAAGTCCTGCCGATCGCCGGCGGGCCGCTCGATCACCCACGGCCAGGGGCTGGCTTCGCCCTTGGTGAACGAGAAATCGTCCGAATCGAAAAGCGGGCGCGTGGAGTCGTCCACCACGGTCCATCCGTCGCGCGATACAAGTCCCGGTCCGATCGGCTCTTTGGTTTGATCGCCCTTCGCGCCGTCGAGAGTGCGGGTGGTGCCCAGCAAATTTCCGGTGTCGGGCATGCCCGGATGCCAGACGACATCCTGTCCGTTGAGCGTGAACTCGATTGCGAGATTGTCCGCAGTGAATTTGCCGTCGTCCGGCGAGACTGGCGTGTAGGTCAGCTTCAGGGATTCAGTGTCGATCGTCAATTTCTGTTCCGCGCCGGCGCTTTCGATTTGCTGCGTGAATTTCGGCGCAGGCAACTTGCGATTCAGGAATACGAACGAAGCGTGATCCTCAAATTTTCCGTCGGCAGACCACTCCATGCGGATCAACCGCGGCGTCAGCACCGTGAAGCGCGCGTTGCCGAGGGTTACGACCGCGCGAGGATTGGCAACCGGATCGTAAAGTCCCGGCGGCGCGAGATGCTGGCTCGCTGCGGTCGACCCCGCGGCTGGTTTTGTGGCCGCGGCGCCAGCCACGCTGGCGGGAGCGGTAGCGCCTTGCGCGGTCGCGCGAGTAGCGCACGTTAAGAGGAAGGCTGCGGCCAGGCCGAGCAATGGTGCGAGGCGTGAGGCCGCTGAATGGCGCGCGGCGCGGATATCGCTAGACATTCTGGATCGTGGAACTTCGGCGATGTTTTGCGCCTCTTGCATAATCGCGTTCACCAGCCTCGGGCGATTCGGATCGGATGAGCCAACCAACAGCGCGTGCCTCGCCCCGCAACTTCGCACGCACGCCACGCCCCGGCGCATGATAACGCTAACGCGCGGCCGCCGATAGGAGCGCGCCGCCGGTCCTGGTGATCTCTAAGGGTTTTTCCCGTGGCGAATAGGGGTGCTCGTGTATTGATCTGCGGCGCCTTTTGCGTATGATCGCGACTGCCAGTGTCAGATAATGGTTTCGAGTTGCAGCGACGAAGCGCAGGATACTCAAGGCTGAACCGCTTGATTAAAAAGACGTTGACAAGGTTCGGGTGGTCGCTTAAGTTGAAGTTACGTGTAGGTGGAGGCCCATCGTGCGCATTTCGACGAAGACCAGAGTTTTCGCGGTGCTGGCGGTCTCAGTACTGGCCGTGTCCGCTGCGGCTGCGCCTGGCTCCGTGGGAACTATGGGAGTCGTGTTGCAGGCCAGTAACGCCAATCTGAGCGGTTCGCCGGTAGTGACTGGCGCGACGATCTTCGGCGGCGATACTCTGGCCACGGACAACGCGGGCGAATTGCGCGCACGGTTTGGATCGTCGCAAATTTATCTGTTCCCCAATTCGACTGTGTCCGTCAGTCCGACTTCGAATGGTTTCAGTGCCGATTTGACGGGCGGATCGGTGCTTTTGTCCTCCGGTGCGGGAGAGACCTATCAGGTTCTAGCGGATGGCGCTGTCGTGCAGCCGAAGGCGAACGAGAAGAGTGTGGCCCAGATTTCCTGGGTCAGCCCGACCGAGCTAATGCTGTCCAGCCGACAGGGCGATTTGGAAGTGACGATGGGCGACGAGACGAAGACGGTCGACGAAGGGTCGTCGTACCGGATGATGATCGCGCCTGCCTCGCAACCTGGCGCTCCCTCTCCGGCCCCGCCGGCGGCGGTCTCCGGTCAGAACCGTTTCTATTTCGTGGCAATCGTTGCGATAGCGGTGACGACCACAGTCCTGCTGGTTCGTGCGCACATCAGCACGCACGCGACCGACTAGCCGATTGCCGAGCATAGATTTTGCGGGGCGGTCCGTATCCGGACCGCCCTTTTTTTTTCGTTTACATCGTCTCGCCTGCGCGCGGCGTATTGGATTGGTCGTGTCACTTTTCAGTTTCGCGTCGTTTTGCGAGACTGTGACGAGCGGGCGGGCGCTGTTCCGATCTGAACCAATCAAAAATAAGTGCGTTGACAGGATTTGAGCGCGCACATAACGTGAATGCAAGCCTTGGTGGAGGCGCATCGTGCGCATGTTAACGAAGTCCGGAATATTCGCAGTGATTGCAGTGGCAGTCCTCGCGGCTTCTGCGGCGTCTGCACCAGTTCCCACAGCTTCGATGGGATCTATAGTGCAGGCCAACAATGCAAGTCTGAACGGATTGCCGGCGGTGAATCGCGCCACGATCTCGAGCGGCGATACTCTGGCCACGGAGAACGCGGGAGCGCTGCGCGCGCAGCTCGGATCGTCGCAGATTTATCTGTTCGCGAATTCCAGCGTGTCTGTGAACCACACGGCAAGCGGATTCAGCGCCGACTTGGCTAGTGGATCCGTGCTTCTTTCCTCGGGCGCGGGCCAGACCTACCAGGTTTTGGCCGACGGGGCCGTCGTCCAGCCGAAGTCGAATCAGAAGAGCGTGGCTCAGATTTCCTGGGTGAGCCCAACCGAGCTGATGCTGACCAGCCGTCAAGGCGATTTGGAAGTGACCATGGGTGCCGAGACGCAGACCGTGAACGAAGGCTCTTCTTACCGGATGATGATCGCGCCAGCCTCACAGCCTGGGGCTTCGCCTGCGGGGCAGCCGGCGTCGCCCTCGGGCGGAGGTTCGAGCGCGTTCTACCTGGTGGCCATCAGCGTGGTGGCGGCCGGGACGGGTGTCGCGCTGTGGCGCGCGTTTGAAAGCACGAGCTCAACCAACTAACCGAGCATCCATCACAGATTGATACGGGGCAGTCCGAAATCGGGCTGCCCCATTTTCTTTCTCGCGCGGCGATTTTGCGGCCTCGCGACGATAGGCCTCCGCTCGCGACGCGCGCGCAGTGCGGAGCACCTGTACTGTCGGGCAATGTGGCAATTTGGGCATTGCGCGGCAACGCGATCGGGGCGAGGCGCCGTCCAATTGCTAAAATTGCATGATGCGATACTGGCCCCTACGTTTCCTGGCGGCGCTGACGGCCATTGTTGCGGCCGCCACGCTGGCGCCCGGCTTACTGGGCGACACGATTGTGCTGAAGAATGGCCGGCACATCGAAGCGGATAACGTGGAAGTGCGCGACGGCTGGGTGAGCTACGACACGCCGGCTGGTCGAATGAGCCTGCCTGATTCCATCGTGGCGCACATCGTGCGCGAACCCCAAGGGCAGGGCGCGAGCACGGGTTCAGGTTCTGGGACTGCGACGGTGAACGAACACGCGGCGAACCTGGCGATCGCCCCGCCGGATAGCTTGGCGTCCACCGCTTCGACCAACGAAGCTGGGCGCGCGGCAGTGCACGACGGCGCGGTGGATCGCGATGCGCTGTTGCGCATGGAATCAGAAGCGCAAGGCGGCGATGCGACAGCGGTGGCTCGCGTAACGGTGGCGCTTTCGGCCGCGGCGCAATTCGAGGTGGGCCACGGACAGCTCGACGAGGCGCTGGACGATTATCGCGAGGCGCTGGGATTCGCGCCGAACGACCTTACGCTGCTTCTCGACGCAGGCTACCTGCACCTAAAGCGCAGCGAGTACTCGGCCGCGCTCGACGTACTGGATCATGCGTTCAGCGTTTCGCCCGATTCGCCGGAAGTTGCCAAGCTGCGCGGCTGGGCTTACTACGGGCTGAGCCGGATCGAGGCGGCTGTGGCGGAGTGGCAGCGCTCGCTCGATTTGAAGCCTGATCCGGAAGTGCAAAAAGCGCTGGATAAGGCTACGCGTGACGTGCAAGAGGAAGCGGACTACCGCGAGAACGAAACCGCACACTTCATTTTGCGCTACAACGGCGACGCGACGCCGCAACTGGCCACCGAGATTTTGCACGCGCTCGAAGACGACTTCAGCGAAATCAGCAACACGCTCGACTACACGCCACCGGAACCTATCAGCGTGGTGCTCTACACCAATCAGGAATTCACGGACATCACACGCGCGCCGAATTGGGTGGGCGCGCTGAATGACGGACGCATCCGGATCCCCGTGGATGGGCTGGGCACGGTGACGGACGCGCTGGCGCATGTGTTGAAGCACGAACTAACGCACAGTTTCCTAACGCAAAAGACGCACGGACTTTGCCCGGTTTGGCTGCAGGAGGGAATTGCGCAATACATGGAAGGCAAGCGAAGCGGTGCGGCGGCTGCGTCGCTCGTGGCAACTTTCAATGACCACATGGATGTTTCGCTGGCTTCATACGAAGGGTCGTGGCTGAATCTCGAGCCCGACGCGGCGACGGCGGCGTATGCGTGGTCGCTCGCGAATGTCGAGGCGATTATCGCGATCGACGGGATGGGTCAATTAACGCTGGTGCTCGATAAGATTGCCGCGGGTACGGCGACCGAAGACGCCCTGCGCGCGGTGCTGCAGATGAGCTATAGCGATTTGGCAATGAGCACGGCTGGATATCTTCGCCGGACATATCTCGATAATTGACGCGCGCTCGATCGTGAGCCGCAGCGCGCTTCGCCGATTTCCTCTACAACTCAAGTAGCAACGCCGCCAGGAGCGCTGCGCGCTCCGGCAGCGAGCGCAGAAGTATGAATTCGCCGGGGCTGTGCGCGCCGCCGCCTACGCCGCCCATGCCATCGAGCGTGGGAACGCCGATGGCCGCCGTGAAGTTTCCGTCGGAGCCGCCTCCGGCGGAGCAGTGGCCGACGTTCACTCCCATTTTCCGCGCGACGCGCTCGGCGCGCGCGTAAAGCGCTTTGCTCATGCGCGGTTCGAGAGGCGCGCGATTGAAGCCACCGCGCACGGTGAGTTTCGCGCCGGGCAGAATCGGGCGCAACGCGCGCAGGCTACGCTCGAGCGAGCGCATGGCGCGGAGACTTGGCGCGCGCAGATCCACGAGCGCGAAGGCGCGATCCGGAATAACGTTTGAGCGCGTGCCGCCGTGGATCACACCGGCGCTCACGGTGACTCCGCGGCCGGGCTGATTGAGGCGCTGCAAACGCGCGATCTGCAGCGACAATTCGAGGGCGGCATTGATTCCGTTTTGCGGATCGAGGCCAGCGTGCGCGGCGCGGCCCTCGACTTCGAGGGTTACCTCGCCGACGCCTTTGCGCGCGATTTTTAGATCGCCGCGCGCACCTCCGGCGGGTTCGAGCACGAGCGCCGCGCAACTTGCGCGCGCTTGGCGCTCGATCGCGGCGCGCGAGCTGCGGCTGCCGATTTCTTCGTCGGGCGTCCACAGGCAAACGATCGGGCGGCGCGGACGTAGCTTCAAGGCGCGCAACGCTTCGACGGCAAAAAGCGCGATCACCAGGCCGCTCTTCATATCGAACGCGCCGGGACCATAAGCGCGGCCGCCACGTATTCGGAAAGGCGTCTTCTGAAGCGTTCCAATTTCATACACGGTGTCGAGGTGACCGAGCAGGAGAATCGGAGCGTTACCGCGCGAGCCGGCGGGGCGCCATTCGGCGCGCACTTGATCGCCCGCAGGGGATTGGCGCAGAAGGCGCACGCCGGCGCCTCGGCGGCGCCACTCCGCAGCCACGATGCGGGCCAAGCGATCGAGCGCAGGCTTGTCGGTGCTTGGCGATTCGGCGCACACGAAACGCGCGAGCGTGCGCGTCATTCGCGGCGCGTGGCGGCGAAGCTCGGCAAGCAAGGCGCGCGGGACGGCGGCGGTTGCAGTTTTGCGCTTGGTTTTCATGTACGATGGCCGCCCGAGATGCTGAGGCGACGCAGGCATTATGCCACTTATTGTTGGCAGCGAAGCGCGGGGCGACCAGGGATGGCGCCGTTTCGCGGGCGCAGGGTCGCGGACTGTGCTTTAGAAATAAATGGCCTGCGATGAATCTGGAAAAAAGTCGCGCGGGTAATTTCAATTTGAGCGGGCACACGGCGATCGTTACCGGAGCGGCCACCGGAATTGGCGAAGCTATTGCGCGCCGCCTCGCGAGTGCGGGCGCAACGCGCGGGCCTACGAACGCCGCACGCTTCAGTGGTAACGACACAGTGGGGAGCGTACAGAGTCTCCCGGTCTCTGCGGTAAGACAACTCGAATTGGTAAATCGTGATCGAGATATTGCGGACGCTGTAAAACACCTCGCGTCCGCACTCGGTCGCTGGTACTACCCAATTCGATTTCGCAGGCCGTGGCTGTGATGTAGACTCTTTCGCTGGAACTGGTGCAAAAACTCGGGGTGGTGGCCACAGCTGTTTCTTGTCGACGACCAGCTTTGACTACTGCAAGTCTGCAAAGACGATGAAACCGCAACGGAATATTACTGCCCTCCGCGACCTGGTCCGGGATCGGATTCAACGCAATATCGACGTCAAGCGCGCGTTGCTGGCCGATGTCGGTTTTCAAGATCAAGTAGCACAGGTCGCGGCGCGAATTGTGAAGTCGCTTCGCGCGGGTGGCAAGGTGATCTTCTTCGGCAACGGTGGAAGCGCCGCCGATGCGCAACATCTGGCCGCGGAATTCACGGGACGCTATGTGAAGGAACGTCGGGCGCTCGCGGCGATTGCGCTCAATACGAACTCTTCCTCAATGACGTCGATCGGCAACGATTATGGATTCGATTTTGTGTTCGCGCGTCAAATCGAAGCGCTGGGCAAAGAGGGAGATGTCGCGATTGGCATTTCAACCAGCGGAAATTCGGGCAATGTGCTTCGAGCCCTCGAATCTGCAAAATCGAAATCGATGTATACGGCCGCTCTGACCGGTGCATCCGGTGGAGCGGTGAAAAATATTGCGGATTGCACGATTTGCATTCCTTCGGAAGAGACTCCTCGAATTCAAGAGTGTCATGTGCTCGCCGGTCACCTGATCTGTGAAATTGTGGAATTACTGCTCTTCGGGTCGCCCGACGTGGAATTCGCTGAAGCTGGTGGCGCGGCGGCGCGGCGTCGGGTCTCGAATCCGAAATAAGGAGCCGCGGGAACCAGCGGAAACGAAAGGGTGGGTGCTGGAAACTCTCTCGCGAGGCGCCACGAAATAGCTTAGGTTGCTAGGTCAGTCAGCGAAAGCTGCACACCTAATAATTGAGCGAGTCAGTCCGTCCGTAATGCTTTCGTTCGCACATGATTTCTAGAGTGGATAGCGGCCACGTGCCCAGATGATCGAGCGATTCACCATTGAGAGCGGAAAGATAGTTGGGCGCACGACGTCGACGAAGAGCACTACGCGATAACCCTCCGTGTCGTTCCAGACTTCGTGCTCGTTGCTATCGTCGAAGATCATGCTTTTTCCCTCCTGCCAACAGGCCACGTCGTGTCCGACGCGAATTCTGCAATTGGCTTCGGGCTGTGGGATCAGCAGTCCAAGGTGGTAGCGCAGCACGCCTTTGTAAGGGCCGCGGTGCGGAGGTATATGCTTGTGGGGCGACAGGATCGAGAACATCGCGCTCTTCATACCCGGAATGGTATGCAGCAATCGCACGGTCTCTGGGCACCGCTCGCAGTTCTCCTTGAACTTATTGCCAAACGAATAGAAAAGGAACGTCTTCCACTGGTCTCCTTCGGTGAGAGCAGCCTGCGCCTTCGAAACATCCTGGAAGTTCGGTATGTCCTCGCGGCGCACCATCAGCGCGTCTAATTCCCTGCGGATGGTTTTCCATTCAGACTCTATCCCGGCGACCCAGGGGAAGGTGTCTGTCTCGAAGAATGTCTTGTCCCCGTCACGATAGAAAAGCACTTTTTCTACGATATCTCGGACCATATTCTCCTCCTCACATCGGTGGCGGAACAGATTTCTCCCGGGTGGCCATGTCGGGCTCTTCTACGCGGGGGCGTGAGACAGTGTATATCACATTCTGAAGCTCTGAAACCGCGGTGGTCCAGAACTCTGACCGTTCGGCGCTCGGGGGCGGGGAGAGGCCAGAAAGGCCACCTTTCCGCAAGGGCACTGGGTGGTCGACCCGTGAACACGGTGTTAAAGGGATGTCGCTGGACCGGGACGGTATAGTGCGGCGGGCGAACGCTTTGGCAAATCGTGGCAAGAGTTTTCACTTATTTTCGGTTAACGCCTCATCTGGGCTGTCGGCGAGCGGGTGTGGGCGACACGCGTAGCTACTAAGCTTCTTGTTTTCAGGCACTTGGAATATTATCGCCCCAGGCCATCCTGGCGCGCTCTGGGTCGGAGTCTGGCAGGCGGGTTGCGAGAGAGTACTGCAAGAAGGTGGCGTCTTAATGGCGGTAGCCTACTTGGACCCCGATTCGACCGGTTCCGAGAGAAGTATTTAGAGGGAGCCACTGGGTCACGATGGAACTCGAAATGGGAAGCCAGAGCTGGTTCGCGGTTCAGGTGAGGACTCGCTGGGAGGCCTCCACGGCCTTGCTGCTTTCCGGCAAGGGCTACGAAACCCTGCTACCTACCTATAAGACTAAGAAGCGCTGGAATGGAAGGCTGAGAGAGGTCAACGCGGCGCTATTCCCGGGTTACGTGTTCTGCCAATTCGATGCTCAGAAGCGGCTACCCGTCCTAGTCACGCCGGGCGTGATTTCAGTGGTGGGCTCCGGCCGAATCCCTATTGCGGTGGCGGACACCGAAATCGCCGCGATCCAAACAGTTGTTTCGTCGGGTCTGCGCGCGGAGCCATGGCCTTACCTTGAACTGGGGCAAAGAGTTCGAATCGAGCGCGATGCGCTAGAGGGCCTGGAAGGAATCCTGATTAATTTTAAGGGCAATCATCGACTGGTGGTGTCCGTAACGCTGCTTCGGCGTTCGGTGGCTTTGGAAGTTGACCGTTCTTGTGTGAGATCTGTCGGCCCGAGTCGATCGACGGTACTTGAGCCGATTGCTTCTCGTTCCATGCTGCAAGGAGTGGTGGCCTAAGTCGACGTTCGATCTTGGGAATTGGTTAGAGTTGGCCGTCGCGGCGAAGATTCTTTTCTGGTCCGAAATCTTCGGCGACTTAGAAAGGTCTGAGCGTGGGCACTGCAATTGGAAATGGGAATATGGTAATTCCTCCGCACGGAAATCAAGGCTCGCAAAAGGGAAGAGGCCGCAAGGCATTGTCGCGCTTTGGCCACTTGCCGGCTGGGTCGAGAATCGTTCTTAACGAAGACGCCTTCCACGCAATGCTGACGATCGAACGCCGGCGAGCGGAACGTTCCGGCAAGCCATTCGTTCTGATGGTCATCGACTCCCAAGCGGTGCACAAGAACGGGAACGCGGCAAGCTTCGCTGCGCAACTCACTTCTGTCGTTTCCAACGCAACGCGCGAGACGGATTTCGTAGGCTGGTACGCCGAGGGCAGTAGTCTCGGCGTGATATTTACGGAAATTAATCTAGAGGGAACGAACTCCGTAGCCGACGTCCTGCAGTCCAAGATCACCGCGGCACTGCACGATCATCTCGATCAGAAGATCGCAGCTAGCCTCGTGGTCACCGTTCACCTATTTCCGGAAAGCTGGGATAAGGGTTTCCCAGATCGAGTGGCAGACGTCAAACTTTATCCGGATCTTTCCCAGAAGGCGTCAAAAAAGCGGCTTGGGATGATTGTGAAGCGCGCGATTGATATTATGGGCGGCGCGCTGTTGCTGATCGCGCTCGCGCCGGTTCTGGGGATCGTCGCACTGGCAATCAAGCTTTCCTCCAAGGGGCCCGTTCTATTTAGTCAGGACCGGCTAGGTCAATTCGGAGAAGGCTTCAAGTGCCTGAAGTTTCGTACGATGTATACAAACAACGATCCAAAGCTCCATCGTGAATTCGTACAGCAATTCATCGCCGGAAAGATGGAGAACGAGAACAAGGATGAGACCGGGCCCACGGTTTATAAGATTACAAATGATCCACGCGTGACCTCGGTTGGAAGATTTCTCCGCAAGACGAGTCTGGATGAGTTTCCCCAATTCTGGAATGTCTTGCGAGGCGAAATGTCTCTGGTGGGCCCCCGCCCACCGGTTCCATACGAATTCGAAGTGTACGATTTCTGGCATCGGCGTAGAGTCCTCGAAGTGAAGCCAGGCGTCACAGGGTTGTGGCAAGTGAGTGGCCGGAGCAGCACATCTTTCGATGATATGGTCCGGCTTGACTTGCAGTATTCCCGAAGCTGGTCGCTGTGGCTCGATGTAAAGATCCTACTGGCTACTCCGCGCGCGGTTTTCACTGGTGACGGTGCTTTCTAATGTTCGGGGAAGATGTTTCTTCGTCAATACCGACTCTCCGAAACCGTTTAGCTGATTTACCCTGTTGAACCTTTCCCACATGCCGTTCGGGCGCGGTGTTCTGAGGTCGCCTAGGACGGTCCAATCGCTCCCAAGTCGAGTCGCCTCGATCCAGGCGCCAAGATTTAATCATTCAGTCTTTCTCCGCAGAGTAAAGAGGGAACATGATTCGAGTAGGTGTCATCGGTTATGGATACTGGGGCCCGAATATCGTTCGGAACCTTCACGGATTGGACTCAACGCGGGCCGAGATGGTTTGCGACAAGAGCCCTGCCGCGCTGGCGCGCGCGCGGAGGGCCTATCCAGGTATTCGAACAGTTTCCGATCCAGGGGAGATACTGCGTTCTCCGGACATCGACGCGGTCGCGGTGGTCACGCCTGTTTGGACTCACTACGAGCTGGCAAAACAAGCGCTTGAGAACGGGAAGCACGTTTTTATTGAGAAGCCGTTCACATCCACCTCCGCTCAAGGCGAAGAGCTGATCGAACTCGCGGCGCGGAAGAAGCTTACGATCATGGTGGACCATACATTCTTATTCACCGGAGCAGTGCGCAAGATCCGCGAGTTAACCGAGAGCGGGTCTCTCGGCGATCTGTACTACTACGATTCGCTGCGCATAAACCTTGGCCTGTTTCAGCATGACGTTAGCGTGATATGGGACTTGGCACCGCACGATCTGTCCATCATGGACCACATCATTAAGGGTCAGCCTGAGGCCGTGGTGGCCACGGGCGAGAGGCACTTGAACGGCGTGGAAGACGTCGCGTTCATGACGATCTATTTCCCGCGAAATGTGATTGCGCACATCAACGTCAACTGGCTCTCGCCGGTGAAGATCCGGACCACGCTCATCGGCGGCCAAAAGAAAATGCTCGTTTGGAACGACCTGGTAGCCGATGAAAAAATACGCGTCTACGATAGGGGCGTTACCATTGATTCGGGAGAAGGCATTCGGGATCTTCTTGTGAGCTATCGCACGGGCGACATGTGGGCGCCGCAGGTGGAACAATTGGAGGCGTTGCACGTGGAGATGGACTATTTTGCGGACTGCATTATGAACAACAAGACCCCCTTCAACGACGGTCACGCCGGGCTGCGCGTCGTGCGAATGCTGGAAGCGGCGGAAGCTTCGATTCAAAAAAGAGGCGAATTGGTCCGCCTGTGAGCGATTAGTTCCGCGTCGCGACGAATGCAACTCTTGCCAGAGATGCTAAGCTGTTCGATGTCTAGCGCCGAATTTAAGATCTAACCTTGGGGTGTGGCGAGTTCGTCGGTGCGGAGTATGAAGACCGCACCGAGGGCGTGCCCCTCTCAGAGGTGGTTGTTGAGTCTTGAATGGGAAGGGTGGGAAGCCTTTGCAGCAAAAGATCGATGATTGCCGGGCGGGGACCGCTGTGGCCGACGATCTTTCATGGGCGCTGTTCCGCAAGATGCTCCAGGTGCGTCGCGTGGAAGAGTCTCTACTTCAGCTGTTTTCTCGGGGCCTGCTATTCGGCACCGTGCATACGTGTATTGGCCAGGAGGTCTGCGGCGTCGGAGTGACCCAAGCCCTTAACCCCGCCAAGGACGTTTTGTGGTCGAATCATCGAGGGCACGGTCATTACCTGTCGTTCACGGGAGACCTGCAAGGACTCTTGTCCGAAATCCTGGGAAAGGCCGGTGGGGCCTGCGGCGGAGTCGGAGGCAGTCAGCACCTGCATTATCGCAACGTATATACGAACGGTATTCTGGGAGGAACGGTCCCTTGCGCGGTTGGCTGCGCATTCGCCGAAAAATTCAAGGGCAACGATGCCGTCGTGGTGGTTTTTCTCGGCGATGGCGCTCTCGGGGAGGGCATTGTTTACGAGGGCATGAATATTGCATCACTTTGGGGCTTGCCGGTTCTCTTCGTTCTGGAGGACAACGGATACGCGCAAAGCACTCCTCGGTCATACGAGCACTCGGGCGACATCGAAACGCGGGCAAGAACTTTTGCGATTCCTACGACCATCCTGAAGGCCGACAACGCAATCGATGTGTGGCGCGCGACGGGCAAAATCGTCAGTGAAATGAGACTCGATCTGCGCCCCCAGATGCTGGTGCTGCAGACGTACCGATTGGCGCCGCACAGTAAGGGCGATGATAACCGCGATGAAAAGGAGATCGCCGCCCACTGGGCCGCGGATCCGCTCGCGCGCCATCGTGAAATACTAAGGGCCGAAAACCCGGAGCGCCTCGAGCAGATTGAAAAGGAAATCGGCGACGAAGTTCAGCGTTGCATAAATGTCGCGATCGACGATCAACCCACTGACCTCGCCCGATTCCTTGGACACATAGACAAACCATGACCTATCTGGAAGAGTTGAATACCGGCCTTCGACAGGTTCTCTCAACCACAGAGGACGTCGTCCTATTCGGTGAAGATTTGCTGGATCCGTACGGCGGCGCGTTTAAGGTGACTCGTGGTTTGCAGCACGATTTTCCGCGGCGAGTGCTGACGACACCGATAAGTGAGGCGGCGCTCACCGGCATGGCCACGGGTATGGCGCTGCGAGGCCTTCGCCCGGTTTTGGAGATCATGTTTGGCGATTTTATGGGACTTTGCATGGATCAAATTTTGAACCATGCCTCGAAGTTCCGAATGATGTACAACGACCAGGTCAAGATTCCAATCACGATCCGGACGCCCATGGGCGGCGGGCGAGGCTATGGACCCACGCACAGTCAATGCATCGAAAAACTTTTCCTGGGCATTCCGGACATACGGATTGTCGCACCGTCTATATTTTGTGAAGTCGCGCAACTTTTGAAGCAGGCGATATTCGATGATCGGCCTGTTTTGTTTATCGAGCATAAACTTTTGTATTCAGCTGAATTGCTGACTTCCTCGGTACCTGGACTTTTGATCGAGAATAAGCTCGGTGGCTACGGCTATCCGGTTTCGGTCATCCGCAACTACACTTCCGGCAGTCCTGACGTTACGCTGATCACTTACGGAGGCGCGTCGCGCTTCGTGCCGACGATCTTCCAGCACCTCGCAGAAGAGGAAGTCCGGGCCGTCGCCTGCATACCTGCTCTGATCAAACCGCCGCCTTTCCAATTGATAGAAGAGCTCGTAGCTGAGTCGGGCCGTGCGGTCATCGTCGAAGAGGGAATCGTGCAATGGGGCTGGGGCGCGGAGTTGGCAGCGCGTCTGCATGATTCTTTGTTTGGCAAACTGACCAAACCGGTGCGCAGAATTGGTGCGTTGGACACGATTATTCCTGCGTCGAAGACTCTCGAGCAGGCGGTCCTTCCCTCAAGCCAAGACATTGAGAAGGCGCTTCTGGAGATGGTCGAGTGACACATTTCATTGAAGCGCCCATGGTCAATGTGAATGACGACACCGTGATCCTGACCCGCTGGGTCAAACCGGAGGGGAGTTTGGTGCACAAAGGCGAGCCGATCGCCGTCATCGAAACGACCAAAGCCACCTTCGATCTGGAGTCCGAACATGCTGGTTACCTTCGTGCTTTTGCCGCGGACGGTGCAACAGTAGCGGTGGGTGAAATCCTCGGGGCCATTTGTGAGACCGCTGATGAACGGCCTGAGAAACCAGTTGCTCCCGCACCGGTGATCGCCGCGGGCGGTGCGGCGTCGCGAAAGGTCACGAAAAAGGCGGAGATTGCCGCTCGCAAAGCGGGTCTCGACCTTGAGAAATTGATCGCGGAAATCCCCGGAACCGGAGCCGTGACGGAGGCGGAGATTCGAGATTATTTAGCCCATCGTGGATCTCGCACGGCCGCTGCGCCACGTTTGGACGCGCGGGATTTGGTCGATGATGCGTATCCCCAAAATCGGCAGCAGCGCCTCCTACTCATTGGAGGCGGATTGGGCGCGGTGCAGCTTTTAGATTCCCTAACGCGCGTGGAGAATCAACGGGCGACCGCCATCGTAGACGACAACGCCGATCTACATGGCAAGACCGTGATGGGCGTTCCGGTTCTCGGCGGACAGAATGACATCGAAGGACTCTTCGCGCGAAAGCTGTTTGACGCTGCCGTGGTGTCGGTCAGCACCAGCGTTGCCTTTCGACAGCGCATGTTTGAGAACCTCGCGCAGTTGAAAATTCCGATGGCGAACGTCATCGATCCTAGCGCACGGGTGCAAAGAAACGCAGCACTCGGCACAGGGAACGTGATCCTGGCATATTGCCACGTCGGTTCATGTGCGGTGATCGGAAACGGAAACTTTCTAAGCCCCTTCGTTGACGTTGAGCATCATTGCGCTGTTGGAGATTTTTGTACTTTCGGACCGGGAGTCATGATGAGCTCTCTGGTGAATATCGGTAACGGCGTGAAATTTGGGACTGGAGTTTTTATCGAACCCAAGATAACGATCGGATCGAACAGTATCATCGGCTCAGGCGCGATACTCGTCGGCAACATTCCAGAGAATTCCATTGTGAAAACAACAATGGGCTACACAGTTCGTCCTCGCGGATGAGACGACATCCCGAATTTCGCGAGACGTCAATCGTCGAGAACGCCCTATTTATCAGTAGCTCGACCATCTAGAAACTGAATCCGCACTCAGCAATTCACTTCTGAAATTCACATTACGAAGCACGATCCGAATCATCAACGGTTCTTACCCCCACCAAAGGTGAACCTATGACACAGAGCGGGAAAATACCGTTTGTCGATCTTGTGACGCTCCACCGTGAGCTTGAGGCGGAGCTGCTCGATGTGTGCAAGCGAGTGATCGAGACGGCTGGCTTTATCGGAGGTCCCGAGGTAGAGGGCTTCGAGAAGGAATTTGCGCAGTATTGCGATACGAAGTATTGCGTCGGCGTGAATAGCGGGACCGACGCGCTTCGCTTCGCGTTGGTGGCGGCGGGAATTCAGTCCGGCGAGATCGTGCTCACCGTGCCGCACACCTTCATCGCCACGACCGAGGCTATCTCGCAGGCGGGCGCGCGGCCGGATTTTGTCGACATCGACGAACGCACCTTCACGATGGATCCTGACAGGCTGCGAGCGTACTTAGAAACACGATGCGTGTTGGACCAACGCACGGGGCGCTACGTCCATAAGACTCTGGGGCGACCCGTTGCGGCGGTCGTTCCGGTTCATCTTTACGGCCAGATGGCCGATATGGACCCGATTCTCGAGCTCGCGGCGCGCTACAAGTTGGTCGTGATCGAGGACGCCTGCCAGGCACACGGAGCGGAATACTTTTCCAAGAAACAGAATCGCTGGTTGAAAGCCGGATCGATCGGGCGTGCGGCCGCGTTCAGTTTTTATCCCGGGAAAAATCTGGGCGCGTGTGGTGAAGGTGGCGCGGTGACCACGAACGATCAGGAGCTGGCGCGACATTGCGTCATGCTGCGCGATCACGGGTCGATCAAGAAGTATTACCACGACATCGAAGGTTACAACGGGCGACTTGATTCCATTCAAGCGGGAATGCTGCGCGTGAAATTGCGGCATCTATCGAAATGGAACGAGCAGCGCCGTGAGTGCGCGGGGCGATACAACGAGCTTCTGGCGCAACTGCCAGGCAGCGTCAAACTGCCTTATGAACCTTCTTATTCGAGGTCGGTCTATCATCTGTACGTGGTGTCTGCGTCGAATCGAGTCGGACTCCAGGATCATTTGAATGCAGCTGGAATCGGCACCGGCATCCATTATCCGATCCCGCTTCATCTTCAGAATGCGTATCGCGAGCTCAAGTACAAACTTGGAGATTTCCCTATCTCTGAGCAGGCCGCTGCACAGGTACTCTCGTTACCGATGTACGCCGGTCTGCGCGCTGACCAGCAAAGCCAAGTTGCGGAAACGATGATGGAATTCGCTTCAGTTCATTCGGCTCAATAATTCGTACCCGCCTGCGTCTTAGCTTGGTCCGATCTACCAACGCATTCAGCATCATCTAGAGCAATCGTAGCCGAGTCATTGCACTCGGCGATGCAGTTCCACACTTGAAGGAGCAAATGTCCGCGATCCCGTCCATGGCAGGCGCTTCGATCGGTGCCGGAACCTCGGCGCCGGCGACTCTTTCTGACCCGGTGCGGCTTGGCGAGCTGACTGCCTTGGCCATCGCTGGGCTTCGGCCGATGCTTGATCCCGCCACTCGCCTGTTCTGCCACCGATTGGTGCGCACGCGAAGCGGCTTGGTTCGCGAAGGCGTGTCGTTGCGGTACAGTGCGATGACACTTTTGGGTTTGCACCGTTTGAAATCTTGCGGAAAACAGTTGCCTGTCGATATCCAGCCGATTCTGGATGCATTGCTCGAGAATGTCGGTTGGATGGATAACATCGGCGACGTTGGTCTTGTGCTCTGGTTGCTCGCTGAAGCGGCTCCGGACCGGCTGAACAAATTTCATGAGGCGATGAATCTTGAACACGCTCTAGAGAGACACCCGGGCGCGCAAGAAGGGCGAACGATGGAACTCGCGTGGTTTCTTACCGGGCTATCGTGCGCTGCGATCGCTCGGCGTGCGGAACTGTCGGGCGTGAGCGATTTGGCCGCGGAAACGTATCGACGTCTCGAGGAGAACCTCGGGGAGAGCGGGATTTTCGGCCACCAGTCCGGACACGCCACGTTCGGCGGATTGTTGCGTGGGAGGATCGGAAGTTTCGCTGACCAGACCTATGCGATCTATGCGATCTCGCGCTTCGTCGCAGCGTTCGAAGAGGATGAGCCGCTAAGCGCGGCGCGCAATTGTGCGGAGGCGATCTGCGGAGCGCAAGGTCCTCTGGGACAATGGTGGTGGCACTATGATTCCGCTTCGGGAGAGGCCGTTCGGGGCTATCCGGTCTTTTCCGTTCACCAGGATGCCATGGCTCCTATGGCGCTTCTCTCGCTTGGAAAGTTGCTTGGGGAGGATTTTTCGGAATTCGTCGCGAAGGGCATTCGGTGGGTTGGCGGTCAGAACGAACTTGGAGTTGATCTGCGCGACGGGCGAGCAGGCGTCATCTGGCGCGGAATTCAACTAACGGCAAAGTTCCAGATGTACCTCGATGATTTTCTCGGGATGATCCGAAATCGAGCCGACGTCGGCGCGCACCGCGAGATCGCGGTTCTACGCGAGTGTCGACCGTACGAATTGGGGTGGTTGTTGTATGCATTTGCGGAAGAAGCGGCGCAATAGGATGTATTTTGTGTGCTGTCAGTCGGGAGAACTTGCAAAGTTCGCTTTTTAACCGAAGTAAGACGGCTTGAAGGCTCTTCGTTCTGGACATTGTGCGATGCCAAACATTCCTAGCTACGTTCTGGTGACCCCGGCTCGAAACGAGGCGGCTTTTATCGAGCTCACGCTCAGATCAGTCGTGGCGCAAACGGTCCCACCCGTAAAATGGGTAATCGTAAGCGACGGGTCGACGGATGGCACTGACGATATCGTCAAGAAGTACGCTGCAGATTGCCCGTGGATTGAACTGATCCAGATGCCGGAGCGACAGGAGCGCCACTTTGCCGGCAAGGCCGCTGCCGTCAATGCCGGGTGCAAGAAAATGGCCGAAGTGGAGTATGAAGTGATCGGCAATTTGGACGCAGACGTTTCATTTGACGAGGACTACTTTGCGTTCCTCATGCGCAAATTTGCGGAGAATCCGAACCTCGGAGTCGGCGGCACAGCCTTCCAAGAAGGCGGCTCGACTTACAACTACGATTTCGTGGGCATCGAGCATGTTTCTGGCATGTGCCAAATGTTCCGGCGCGAATGCTTTGAGGATATTGGCGGCTATCAGGGCGTAAAGTCAGGTGGTATCGATCTAATCGCTGTGTTGAGCGCGCGTGCGAAGGGTTGGGAAACGAGAACGTTTGTCGAAAAGAGTTTCATTCACCATCGCATCCAGGGAACTGCGCTGCACGCCGGTCTTCGCGAAAAATTGCACATAGGTCGTAAGGACTATCTGCTGGGCAATCATCCTGGCTGGGAGCTTTTGCGGGGCGTTTATCAGATGCAACGAAAACCGTACGTGCTTGGCGGACTGCTGATTCTCGGCTCTTACTTTTGGAGTTCGATTCGCGGGATTGAAAGAAGCATCCCCGCGGAACTTATGGCCCTTCGTCGAAGGGAACAGGTGGCGCGATTGAAGGCCGTTCTGCGCCGCCGTTTTGGTCTTAGTGCGTCACTGACTTAGAGACTGCGCCGACGACTTGAAAGATTCAATGAGGTCGAAAGAAAAGTAATGCTTCAATCTGATACTTCCGCCAAACAGCTTGGGTCTCACGGCGGTCCCGCCGGCGCGCGCGACCGCCAGCGTGAGAATGCGGACGGCAGCGACTTCATCGTCGCGAGAGACGAGCTGATCCTGGTGACGGGGGCAAGCGGGTTCATTGGATCGCGGCTCGTGCAGACGTTGCTGGATCTTGGATTTCGGAATGTGCGCTGCTTTGCAAGACCATCCAGCAACGCGGCGCGGGTTGAGGCACTTTCCAGTATTCGTGACGGCGGCGCGCGAATAGAGATCGTAAAAGGGAATCTTCTATCACGCGAAGACTGCGTCTCTGCGACGAAGGACGCATCCGTCATCTTCCATTTGGCTGCCGGCCGAGGCGAGAAATCTTTTCCCGATGCGTTTATCAATTCTGTGGTGACAACGCGGAACTTGCTCGAAGCGAGCTTGAGCCACAAATGCCTGAAACGATTCGTGAATATCAGTTCGTTTTCGGTTTATTCCAATCAGCGAAAGTTGAAGCGCCAACTGCTGGATGAGTCTTGTCCGGTTGAAGAGAACCCCGCGCTTCGCGGCGAAGCCTATTGCTTCGCAAAGGCCGAGCAAGACGAAATCGTGGCCGAGTATGGCAGGAAGTTTGGAATTCCATATGTCATTATCAGGCCCGGCCAGGTTTATGGACCTGGCAACGAAGGAATTACCGCGCGGGTGGGGATAGGCACATTTGGCGTGTTTCTACATCTCGGCGGTTCAAACACGATTCCATTCACGTTTGTGGATAACTGTGTGGAAGCCATCGCGCTCGCGGGGTTGAAGAAGGGCACTGATGGAGAAATCTTCAACGTCGTTGATGACGACCTGCCGTCGAGTCGTGAGTTCTTGCGACTCTACAAAAGGAACGTCAAAAAGTTTAGATCGTTATATGTTCCGCATGCCTTGAGTTACGGGCTCTGCTATCTGTGGGAGAAATATTCGAGTTGGTCAGAGGACCAGCTGCCTCCCGCTTTCAATCGCAGAAAATGGCACGCCTACTGGAAAAAAACACGCTACAGTAACGAAAAACTCAAGATCCGAGTGGGTTGGACTCCAAAAATCGGGACGGAAGAGGGAATGCGGCGGTTTTTCGAAAGCTGCCGAAACGACGAGAGCGCGTGCTTAAGGTCGCCATAGTTGGCTGCGGCAAAATCGCAGACTCTCACGCCTCGCAAATCCAAAGGATCAGGGGATGCGAGATCGTCGGAGTCTGCGATCGAGAGCCGCTGATGGCGCGCCAACTTTTCAGGCGCTTTCCGATCAAGCAATATTTCAGCGACCTGACAGAACTTCTGGCCGAATCCAAGCCGGATGTCGTCCACATCACGACGCCGCCGCAAGGGCATTACGACATCGCCAAGATCTGCCTAGAATCGGGATGCCACGTTTATGTCGAAAAGCCATTCACCGTTTGGGAAGAAGAAGCCAAAGCGCTGATCTCACTGGCTGCCGAAAAAGGCCTGAAGATCACCGCAGGTCACGACGATCAGTTCAGCCACGTGGCGCGCCGCATGCGAACTTTGATTCAAAGGGGTTACCTTGGCGGCGATCCGGTGCATATGGAGAGCTATTATTGCTACGAATTGGCGCGATCGGGGTATGCGGGAGCGCTTCTCGGCGACAAGCAGCACTGGGTTCGGCGACTGCCGGGGAAGCTGCTGCAAAACATCATCAGCCACGGCATCGCCAGGATTGCTGAGTATATGACGAGCGAATCGCCGGACGTAATCGCGCACGGGTTTACGAGCCAGCTTCTTAAGAGCATGGGCGAAACCGAGATCGTGGACGAATTGAGAGTGATCATCAACGACGAAGGTCGCGCCACCGGGTATTTCACTTTCTCTTCGCAGATGCGCCCAACGCTCCACCAGTTTCGGATTTACGGCCCCAAGAACGGCGTTATTCTCGATCAAGATGAGGAGACGCTGATTAAGCTCCGAGGAGCCAGATACAAGAGCTACGCCGAGAAGTTCGTTCCGCCAGTGGATATGGCGGGCCAGAATCTCCGAAACCTCGGCACCAACCTCAAAATTTTCTTGGAAAGAGATTTCCAGATGAAGTCGGGAATGAAGTATCTGATCGAATCTTTTTATCGTTCGATTGTCGAAGGCACGCCGGACCCGATTCCGACCCGCGAAATTTTGCTTACCGCCAAAATTATGGAATCTATTTTTGTCCAACTCGGCCAAGGGGCGCCGGTTCAATCGCCCCCGGAGGCTTCGCTTCATACCGCGCGAACCAGCTGACACAACAATCGCCTATATCCATCGCAGGAACGATGCAATCTTTATGAAACAAAGTGTTTAGCGGCCGGAAACGCACCGGTGATCACTTCGAGTTCGCAGTCGATTCAGTTGATCTGATTTCTGCAAAGATCAAGATCTAGGTTTCTAGGCTTGTCTACCGAGGAGAGGTCGCCGCTGGCTAAGGCAGCAGCCAGTTCGCTGGCTGCGGTGGGTAACACCGCCCGAGGGTTCGAGTCCCTTCCCTCTCCGCCACTTTCATCCAGTCCTGTTGTTGGTGTTCGCCCGCGGCGATTAGCGCCCGCGAAGCGGCTCAGGAAGGCTTGGCCCACATCCAGGGCCAAGAGGTAAATGATTGATGAAGGCACTGACTGAGGTTTGTGGAAAGGCGATCGCGGTTCGCGGACGCATCATCCGCATCGGGCACATCGACGGGGACAAGTTCAAGTTCCTGGATGATCCCGAATCTTTGATCGCGGGACTGCGAAAATCCGACACGCGGATCGATCTTTTCACTTTCATGCAGGGGCTGCCAGTGAGTTCTCCGAAATATAGCTATCCCATGGAATGGGACAATCTGGCCGTTTTGTCGGTCTCGACTTTCGAACAGTGGTGGAATGAGCGCCTCGGCTTCAAGGCTAGGAATAAGGCCAAGCAGGCGGAAAAAAAGAAGGTTGTCATCCGAGAAGCACCGTTTGACGACAACCTCGTGCGAGGAATCTGGGAGATCTACAACGAGACTCCCGTTCGCCAAGGCAGACCGTTCCCACACTACGGCAAGAGTATCGAATCTGTGCGAGCGATGAGCGCGACATTCCTGGACTCGAGCGTTTTTATCGGGGCGTATCTCGGCGAAGAATTGATAGGCTTCATCAAACTGACGATGGACGACAGCGGAACGCAAGCCGGAATTCTGCACATCGTTTCGATGATCAAGCACCGCGACAAGGCGCCGACGAACGCCCTGGTCGCGCAAGCTGTTCGATCGTGCGCCTCCCGAAAAATTCCTTATCTCGTTTACTCTAACTTCGCGTACGGGAAAAAACAGACGAGTTCACTCAGCGACTTCAAAGAACGCAACGGATTCGAGCGAGTCAATTTGCCTCGCTATTACGTACCCTTGACACCTTTGGGATGGCTCACGCTTAAGTTGGGCCTTCATCGGCAGCTTGCTGACTATCTTCCCGAAGCGGTGCTATCGAAGGCCCTTGAGTTTCGCGACTCGTGGTACAACCGCAAGTTTCCAGTCCGCACGCAAGATTCCTAAGGGGTTAAAACATGCCAGGAATCGTCGGATTGGTTACGAAAAGACCGCGCGAGTGGGCCGAGCGGCAACTTATGCGGATGGTCGAGGCGATCCGCCACGAGTCTTTCTATGTGACGGGTACATGGATCGACGAGGAGCAAGGGGTATACGTAGGCTGGGCCGCGCGCGAGAATTCGTTCTCCGACGGCATGCCTCTGCGGAATGAGCGCAAAGATATCGTCCTGGTTTTTTCCGGCGAGGATTATCCCGAACCCGGCACCTCACGGCGTCTGAAAGAGCGCGGACATGAATGCGAAACAGGCGGCCCATCGTATTTGGTTCATCGCTACGAGGAGGATCCCAATTTCCTTAGGAATCTCAACGGGCGGTTCCACGGATTAATTGCGGACCGCGCGCGCGGTACGAACGTGCTCTTCAACGATCGATATGGGATGCATCGGCTTTATTACCAGGAGTCAACCGAAGCTTTCTATTTCGCTGGGGAGGCCAAAGCGATCCTGCAAGTCCGCCCTGATGCGCGCAGCGCAGATCCGCGCGGCCTCGGTGAGTTCATCGCGTGCGGATGCGTCCTAGAAAATCGCACGCTTTTCCGCGGTATTCATGTATTGCCGCCGGGCTCGGCATGGAGATTTCGGGGCGGCACGCTCGAGCAGAAAGCCAGCTACTTCGAGCCTCGTGAATGGGAAACACAAGAGCCTCTCGATGCGGAAAGCTACTATCGCGAGCTGCGTGACGTTTTCACGGCCAATCTCCCGCGCTACTTTAACGGCAAGGAGGGCCTCGGAGTATCGCTCACCGGTGGTCTCGATACTCGCATCATCATGGCTTGGCGCAAGGCGCCTCCCGGCTCGCTGCCTTGCTACACCTTTGGAAGCATGTTCCACGAGAATCAAGACGTCCACTTGGCGCGCCGGGTCGCAGAAATCTGCGGCCAGCCCTACCAGGTCATCACCGTCGGCGATGAATTCCTGTCGAAGTTCGCACACTATGCCGAGCGATCGATTTATCTTTCGGACGCATGCGTCGACCTCAGCCGCTCTCCCGACCTTTACGCGAACGAGAAAGCCCGCGAGATAGCGCCCGTGCGGATCGTGGGCACGTATGGCAGCGAGATGCTTTTGCACGCAGTCATGTTTAAACCGGGAGAGCCTGCGCCGGGATTATTTGATCCGGAGCTTCTGAAGCAGGTGCATGCCGCTCGGGAGACCTACGATGCAATTCGCCGCACCAATCCGGTTACGTTTGTTGCTTTCCGCCAGTCGCCATGGCACCACTACGGTATCCTCATGTTGGAGCAAATGCAGGTCGCCGTTCGCTCGCCGTACCTCGACAACGATTTAGTCAAGACCGTGTACAAGGCACCCGGCTCAATCGCGGAGAACGAGGCAGCCAGACTGCGCCTCATCCAGGAGGGCAATCCAGCGCTCGGGAGATTGCGCACTGATCGCGGGGTCGGGGGGCGCAACATTTTAGCCGCTGGCTTTGCGCGGGCATATTACGAGTTCACGTTCAAAGCCGAATATGCTTACGACTACGGCATGCCGCAGAGGGTGGCCCAGATCGATCATTTGTTTGCCTCGCTGCATTTAGAACGACTTTGGCTTGGTCGCCACAAGATGTATCACTTTCGAGTGTGGTATCGCGACCAGTTGGCCAATTACGTTCGCGAAACGCTGCTTGACTCGCGCTCGCTCGCGCGCCCTTACCTCAAACCGGATGCGGTGCGAGCGATCGTCGAAAGTCATCTTAAGGGCAATCGCAACTACACCACTGAGATTCACCGGCTACTTTCGCTGGAGTTGTTGCATCGACTTTTTGTGGATGCCAGATGAACGCGCGGCGCCAAGTTCAAGTGGCCGAAAGAATATAAGATGAATCCGACTGTAGCCCTTCTGGTCTTTGGCGTCGGGATCGCCGGCCTTTTCTACCTCGATCGCGATAAATCTGCCCACACGTCTATCGCCCTCTGGCTCCCGGTCATTTGGGTTTGGATCATCGGTTCGAGACCGCTCTCGGCGTGGCTGAACCTTGGCGCGCCAACCACCGACGCCGGCATGCAGGCTATTCAGCTTGATGGAAGCCAGCCCGACCGGATTTTCTTTCAGATTCTGGTGATCTTGGCCGCGATTGTCGTCATCGGCCGAGCGATGCGCACGCGAGCCTTTCTCGCGGCGAACTGGCCGATCTTGATATTCTTTTTTTATTGTTTAGTCAGCGTCCTCTGGTCCGACTTCCCGGACGTCTCGGCCAAACGCTGGATCAAGGCCATCGGGGATCTATTGATGGTCCTGATTGTCGTAACCGATGCCGAGCCGATGGCGGCGCTGAAACGATTCTTTTCTCGGACTGGCTTTATGTTGCTGCCTCCGTCAATTCTTTTAATTAAATATTACGGCGATCTTGGACGTTCATACGATCCGTGGTTTGGGTTCACTTACATCACCGGCGTAACCACCAACAAGAATTCGCTTGGGGTCATAACATTTACTCTCTCATTGGCTGCAATTTGGCGAATTCTCACACTCCTCCGATCGCCTGAATCACCCGACCGCGGCAGGCATCTGCTGGCTCAAGCGGTCTTGCTTGCATTCGGGATATGGATACTGTCGATCGCCAACTCAGCGACCTCCATCGCGTGCTTTATCGTCGGCGCGGGATTGATGTTGGTCACGGGCCTGCGGGTCTTTAGACGCCGGCCCGAAGCCGTGCATGCGCTCGTGCTCGCGCTGTTAGTGCTCGCTGGCGCAGCCTTGCTTTTCGGTGGCGAAGGGGAAGTCGTGCACGCGCTAGGGCGGCAAACGAACCTCACCGGGCGTACGCAGATCTGGGGCCTTGTTATTCCCATGGCGCCGAACGCATTGGTTGGCGCGGGATTCGAGAGCTTCTGGTTGGGCGCGCGTCTCCAGAAATTATGGCAAGCACTCCCCAATCTGCACCTTAACGAGTCCCACGATGGCTACGTTGAGATCTACGTTCAACTGGGCTGGATCGGACTCTGTTTGTTCGCGACCGTGCTGATCAACGGCTACCGGAGGTCCGTTGCGACTTTTCGCCATGATCCCGCGCTCGGTAGCCTATTGCTGGCCTATATATTGACTGCGGCGCTTTATAGCGTCACTGAGGCCGGCTTCAGGATGTTGAATCCCATGTGGATCATCTTTTTGCTCGCAGTCGTAGCCTCGGGCGGCGTCGCATCCGGCGCCATCACCCAAACGTCGCAGCCTCACGCGGCGCCCGTGGACGATGTTCGCCCGTCGCCTGCCAAAAACCGCGTTGCCGCCAGATCTTTTGCGAGGAACATTTGAAGCCCTTCGATCGCGACGGCAATTTCCGTTCCGTCGTAAGTTCGGATGGGCTGCGGCGGGCGGCTGTCCGAGGCGCCGGGGCGACCATTGGTGCTCAGGCGGGTAGCTTCGTTGTGCAGATCGGATCAATCGTCGATCCTGGCGCGGTTACTTAGCCCGGCTGATTTCGGGATCGTGACTATGGTCACGACGTTTAGCCTCCTGTTTCGCAGCTTCGGTTTGAATGGATTCACAGAATTGATCATGCAGCGCGAAGAGATTTCGCGTTCTCTGGCGAGCAATCTCTTCTGGGTCAATCTGGGCATCAGCACGATTCTCACTTTTGGGTTCGCCAGCGCGGGTCCGTTGCTGGCGCTTTTCTATCATAACTCGGCCGTAGCTCGAGTGACAGAGGGCATGTCGCTGACGATTGGGCTGAGCTGCCTGGGGTGGATACACTTGGGGCTTTTGCAGCGCGCGATGCAATTCAGGATTGCCGCAATCATTAGTTTCGTTGGGCAGATCGTTTTGGTGATCGTCTCGATCGTCCTGGCGATGGCGGGATGGCACTATTGGGCATTGGTTTGGGGAATTGTGGCGCAGTCGGCGGTGGGATCAGCGGGCGCGTGGTTGATGTGCCGATGGGTACCGAGTTGGCCGGCTCGCGCCTCGGGCACCCGTTCAGGGCTGAAGTTCGCGACCACGTTTATGCGCATTTCGCTTTCAGCTACTTGACGCGCAATACGGACAACCTCCTGGTTGGCTGGCGCTATGGCGCTCAGTCGCTTGGATTTTATAAAAAGGCCTATGACTTGTTCGTTCTTCCGGAAACCCAGTTGTTGTCACCGGTTTCCGCCGTGGTCGTGAGTACGCTTAGCCGCGTCGTCGGGGATCGCGAGCAATTTAAACGCTATTTTCTGCGGGCGATATCGGTTTTGGCGCTCGTGGGAATGGGAATCGGAGCGGATTTTGCTTTAGTGGGAAAAGACATCATTCGTTTTCTTCTGGGGCCTGGCTGGGAAGCGGCTGGCCGAATCTTCGCCTTATTCGGTCCGGGAATCGGAGTGATGTTGCTTTATAACACGCACGGGTGGATTCATCTTTCGATCGGCCGCCCCGAGCGGTGGTTTCGCTGGGGTTTGATGGAGTTTGTGTGCACCGCGAGTCTTTTTTTGCTGACTTTGCGCTGGGGCCCTTCCGGAATCGCCTTGGCTTGGACGATTTCGTTTTTCATTCTGATGTTTCCTGGCTTCTGGTATGCCGGAAAGCCGATTGGAATGGGCATGGGGCCGGTATTTGGCGTCATCTGGAAATTTTTTGCGGCATCGGCTGCTGGCTGCCTGTGGCACTTTTCTATCGTGATGGCTACGCCGCGTTTTGCGGCGACGCCAGGGGCCGCGGCGCTCTTCTGAGGCTGATTTTGGTTTCCCTCGTATTTTTCGCATTGTATCTCATCGGAGTGATTGCGCTTCACCGGGGGCTTAAGCCCCTTAAGGAGACGGTCTCGCTTGCTTCACGACCTGCTGCCCCAACGTAGAGTCGGTGGCGTGAATTCCGCTGCAGCAGTCGATGCGAATGTTGTCGCGCCCATAGCGGAAATCTGAGAATCGAGGGGCCAACTTCCGCCCAAACTTGGACGGCGAGTCCGTGGCAGAGTTCTTTTTTGAGCGGCACAACTCCAGGGAATCGGTGCCGAAAGAGGAGATTCCAGTGAATACTACCATCCGAAGAATTTTAACAGCCAACAGTGTGTCGCGACGGCTCTACTTCGCGGCACGGCAAGCGTACCGAAGCCGCCAGGTGGCGAGGGACGCAGGGCGATACTTCCTGAACGCCGACGAATTCAAGAACGCTCTTGTCGCGCGCGGGGTGACTGCCACGGTCGATCTCCGCACGGCGGATGGCCTTACAATCACAATAAGGCAGAACCACGGCGATGCGGCCACGGTCGGAGAAATCTTTCTGGACGATTGTTACGGCCGCGACCTGACCCTTCCCGACAACCCAGTCGTCATAGACGTCGGCGGTTTTATCGGCGACTTTTCTTTGTACGCAGTGAAGCGCCTCAACGCGCGCAGAGTGATTGTTTGCGAGCCGTCGCCGCGGAACTGGGCACTCCTCCTCAAGAACATTGCTAACAACGGTTACGAAGATCGGATCGAGCCGGTGAACAAGGCAGTTACGGATGGCGGGAACGCAATGATGAATATTGACGCCCCTGACGAAGACCAGTGTATGGTCTCCGCGTACGGGCCAAGCGGGCAGCCGTTGAGCGCCGTCTCCGGGATTTCCCTGGGGCAGCTCCTCCGGGACCATGCCGTCGAAATCGTCGATCTGTTGAAGATAGACTGTGAGGGTGGAGAATACGCAATTCTCGAGAGCACGCCGGCCGACGTGCTGAGCCGCATCCGGAATATCGTGTTCGAGTATCACGATGTCGACGGGGGTAGCTGGGCCAAGCTGGAGAGCGTGAAGCAACGGCTTCTGCGGGAAGGATATGCTCTGCACATGAGTCGGGGTCTAGTAACGGCTTCGCGTCGGTGAGGCCATCAAGGGGCTTCGGCTTGGTCTCGAGGCCGCTTAGTACAACTCGTATCAGCCGAAAACGCCGACGTCGGCGATTATCGCCGTTGCGTTCAGGAAAGAGATGAGACGGCTCGGCGGGGTTTCTTCGGTTTATAGGGAGATGATGGATGAACCGTTCGCGGATCTTGGTGTTGGCGCCGGACTGTAATCCGGAGCTGGTCAGCATTCCTTACGTGACTTATTCTCATGCGGCAGCGCTCGCCCAACTCCACGACGTCTCCTTGGTCGTCGGGGCGCCCAGCGAGGCCCCTGTACGCCGCGCAAAGGCGCCGTTCCGCAGCATAGAAGTGGTCCGGACACCATGGCTCGACCGCATCTTTGCGTGGGGTTTTCGCAATGTCTTAAAAAGCCAATTTGACACGCAGTGGCTGACGGCTTACAACTACCCGTTTTCTCTCGCCTTTGAATGGCGCGCCTGGCGACAGTTGCGGCGCCGCATCTTTGCGGGAGAGTTCGATGTCGTTCTACGCGTCTCGCCAATGGCAGCAGTCCTGCCGAGTCCATTCGCTTACTTCTTGCGTAAGGGGCCCATACCGTTCGTGATCGGGCCGGTCACTGGCGGTTTGCCCTGGCCGTCCGGCTTTGACCAGCTCAAGAACCAGAAGGAATGGGTAGCAAACCTGCGGAATCTATACCGATATGCGCCATTCGCTCGCTCCACCTATCGCCGTGCGGGAGCGATCATAGCCGCTTCGTCCCAAACGTATTCCGAGTTTGCCGAGTATCGCGACAAAATGTTTTTTGTCCCGGAGCCGGGCATCGGTCGCTCCCTGTGTACCGGCGACTCGCGCAGTCCAGAGGCCGGCGCCAAACTTGAGCTGATTTTCGTCGGCGGCCTGGTTCCCCGTAAGGCTTGCGATCTTGCTTTGCGCGCGGCTGCTCCCCTTTTGCAAAGCGATCTGGCCTTTTTTACCGCGGTCGGCGACGGCCCGGAGCGGAGCCGCCTCGAGCAACTCACGAAGTCTCTTGGGATTGAAAAGTCTGTGCGCTTCTGCGGCTGGCAGACCCATGCGGAAACGCTAAGTCACTTGCGGTCCGCGGACGTGATGGTGTTTCCATCCGTTCGCGACAACGGTGCAGGCGCAGTTTTCGAGGCGCTTGCCTCTGGCGCCGTACCTGTGGTCACAGATTTCGGAGGGCCAGGAGACATCGTTCATTCAGACGTGGGATATAAGGTGCCTCTCACGAATGAGCGCGACATCGTGGCGCGGATGGAAAAGATTCTGAAGGAACTGGCCCACAATAGGGGTCACCTCGAGCAGTTACGGCGGCAAGGTATGGCTTATGCACGGGAACGCCTAACCTGGGATGCGAAAGCGCAGGATACTTCTCAAGTGCTGCAGTGGGTCTTGGGTCGGGGCCCGAAGCCAAATTTCCACCGCCTAAGGTGTTGGCTGCCGGCATTGGTTCCTCCCAGCAAGAAGCCGCGCCGCCCGCCAAAAGCCCGGTGTCGGGATAGACGGTATTTTCAGGAAGCGCGGGATTTAGCAGCGTAAGGACTTCCCCTGGAGAGGTTTTAGCCGCGATCCGACGCGCCGATGCGGCCTAGTTATTTACTGTCGCGTTCACCGTCGCCGGGGGGTCCACGCTGGCTTGCGAATTGCCGGTTGCCAGCGGGTGCGGGTATGGGTACGGTGTGTAGGCTGCCGTCCACGTGTTTGGCGACAAGCATTCATACAGTGTGCCCTGTGAGCCTACGTCTGTAGCGAAATATCCGACAGCCACACCACAGCTCGTGGGCCGGTTCGCCAGCGTGCCCCAGCCGGTGCCGCTCGTGCCGTTGAACGGAGTTGAGGGATTTGTCTGTACACCAGACGCCTGATCGTAAAAATCCCGGTTGGCAATCAGGCGTGTGTTGGTATTGGCATAAATGCCGGGATTGCTGGGGGTTCCGCCGGAATAGGTATCGTCCCATCTGTAGATTGGATCAAGGGCTTCGCCCACCCAGCCTGTTGGCGTCGGGGTCGTGCCGGAAATGAAGCTCCCTTGGCCGCGCCCCGGCTGCTCTTGGCACACCGTCGCGCGGAGGACTTGGTAGCTGTCGCCATTGTTGAAACCTTTCCACGGTGAAGGGACTCCACCTATTTCCGCATAGATAGTGATTGTCGTGCTTGTGTTCGACACCACTTCGGCATAGAAGCCTTGCGTGACATCGTAGACCGAATAAGGTTCACCGGTTGGAGTTAAGTTCGTGAAACTTTGCGAGTTGTCCGTCATGGTCAGTACGCCGTTTCCGCTAGTGCTCATGGATCCGTGATAATACTCGGTACCGTCGTTTTGGTCGTAAGCGCCTGCGCCCCCGCAATAGTAAAAAGGAGCGCTCCACGAGCCGAGATTCCGATAAACGGCAAGTTCTAGGGCAGTTGAACTTCCAGCGGCGCTGCCAGAGAAAATGAATTGGTTGCCAAAGAACAACCCGGTTCCGCTACGCAATCCTCCATCAAGGCCAGAGCACCCGCTCGAAGCGGGCGCGCAGTAATAGATGTTGTTGTATACTTCGGCCTCTCTGCCGCCGCGCGCCCTGCCTCCGGAATCCGTCCCGTGATTCTGGAAAATCCCAAAGCCGTTGCCTGTTACGTGGAAGACGTTGTTACGCACGACGACTCGGCAACCGCCACGATTCGGAAACGTATCGGCTTGTTCGCAGTCGTTGATGGCATAGTATCCGCCTTTATAGAGCAGATTGTTCTCGGCGAAGATATTATTGGCCCCTCCAAGACTATCTGGTTGAGCCCAGGAATTGTCACCATACTGGCCCGTACCGAGATAGGTGCCCATTTCTGCGTTGAATAGTTCAAAATCAGCAGGACCAGTACACGGAGTCGTGGATGTGCACAAGGTGTTGTGATCCAAGACCCCGAACGCCATTTCCACCAGGACGGCCGCTTCGGAATTTGAGCCGTAAAGCTGTTGCGACCAAGGCGAACCGTACCCGAACCAAATATTGTCGATCCGAATGTTTGGGCAGCCGCTAGAGGTACAGGTGCCGACCACGTAGACAGGATCGTAAAGTCCACTCGCTCCACCTTGCGGGTCGATATTCATATTTTGGAGCGTCGTGACATTGTTCGAGGATGAATAGGTCGGCGTGAAATCGAAAATCGGTCCGCTCGTGTTGTCGTCCACAATGGTCAGACAGTTGGTGCCGGAACCGGTGGTCGCGGCGCCGCTATTTGGCGTCGCGCCGAGTCCAGTGATCGTGATGCTCTTGGTGATAATCAGAGGAAGTGTCCACACCGAAGTCGATGGGCCGCACGGGATCTGCACCGTGTCACCGTTCACGGTCAGAGCGACTTCCACGGCAACGGCGGCTTCGGCGCTAGATAACGCGGTATAGGTGGTCGCTCGCGCCGCCGAAGAACCCAAGGCAATCATCAAGGCGATAAAAATGATTCTGATCTTCACAGTGGGCTCTCCTGAAATCCGTTAACGTTTGCGAGTACCGCTTTTGTTACTTCTAACACGGAGTTCGCTTGTTCCGAGAAGAGATCGCGTTTCATCTCCGTATGCTACATTGTTGCCTTGAAGGAAGGCTAGGCCAACTGTCCCAAGGGCCAGTTTTGGGACACCTAGTGTATCTCATCATCCGCCAGAAACGACCAGAGCCCATATGCCTGAAAATGGTTGGCTTGTTTGACAGGTAAGGGCTGACTTTCCCGATACGCGACGTGATCGGATCGTGGAGTCGGGCAACGGTGAGGTTGCCACTAGAACTCCCGTGAGGAACATTTGAAACCGTTTGACGCAAATGGTGATTTTCAACCCATTGCAGCGGGCGACGGACTGCGCCGGGTGGCTGTCCGCGGCGCTGGAATGACGATTGTTGCGTCGGGAGCGTCGTTTGTCGTGCAGTTGACCTCGACCGTGGTTCTCGCGCGATTGCTTACGCCCAATGATTTCGGCATCGTGACCATGGTCACCACGTTTTGTCTCCTTCTGTGCAGCTTCGGCCTGAACGGGTTTTCGGAAGTGATCCTGCAGCGCGACGATGTGACGCATGCCCTTGCCAGCAATCTGTTCTGGATTAACCTTGGCGGCAGCGTCGTCCTGACCATCGTCTTCGCATGTGTGGGATCACTCCTAGCGGCCTTCTATCATGACCCGCTGGTGAAGAACGTGACCATCGCGATGTCGTTGATGATCTTCATCAGCAGTTTTGTGGTGGTCCATCAAGCGCTGCTCAATCGCGCCACGCGTTTTACGGCCGTTGCGGCCAACGTGGTCGTGGCGCGTGCGGTCTCGACGGTTGTCTCAATCATCCTGGCGCTGGCGGGCTGGGGTTATTGGGCGCTGGTCGTGGGCTTTATTTCGCTACCGCTCAGCATGTCCGTAGGCGTTTGGATCCTTTGTCGGTGGACGCCAAGCCTGCCACGCCGGGCCCCGGGCACCGGAGCGGCCGTGAAATTCGCGATGAATGTGTACTCCCACTACGGCTTCAGTTACTGTATGAATAATACTGACAACATGCTCGTTGGATGGCGGTTTGGCGCCCCGGCGCTCGGGTTTTACAAGAAGGCCTTCGACCTTTTCTACCTTCCCGTCAACCAAGTCGTGTCACCGATATCGGCCGTTGCCGTCGCGACGCTCAGCCGGTTCAAAAACGATCGCGCCTACTATCAGCGTCACCTTTTGGCGGGCATATCGTTCTTGGCGTTCTCGGGTATGGCGCTTGGCGGCGACTTGACGCTTGTCGGCAGAGATCTAATCCGCTGTTTGCTGGGTCCAGGCTGGGCAGAATCCGGACGAATCTTCACATTTTTTGGTCCTGGTATCGGCGTGATGTTGCTCTACAACACGCACGGGTGGATTCATCTTTCGGCCGGCCGGCCGGATCGCTGGTTCCGCTGGGGCGTGATCGAGTTTCTCTTTACGCTGAGCCTCTTCGTGGTTGGCTTGCATTGGGGCCCCAGCGGCATCGCCTCGGCCTGGACCGTCTCTTATTTCGTTCTGATCCTCCCCGCCTTTTGGTATGCCGGTAAGCCCATCGATTTTGGAGTGGCGCCCGTCCTGGGTGTGATCTGGAAATTTTTCGCAGCATCGGTGGTGGCCGGCTGTGGTGCGGCGTTGCTCCTTCACGTCGCGCCGTTATTTCCGCGCGTGGGTGGCGCGCCTGGCGCGTTCGTGCGGGCCGCGTCGGATTCTCTGCTTTTTCTAGCGCTGTACATTTGTGCGGTCCTCGCGTTCCATCGCGGGCTTGCTCCCATTCGGCAAACTGGCCGACTCATCAAGGATTTTCTGCCCCAGCGGTCTGCGGCGCGGGTGGCGGTAGCCGAGCCGGCAGTACCCGCGACGACCGGGGTCTAGCAGGGAAGCTCCGGCTCCGCACGTTTAAAGCGCATTTCCACGCCGGATGGTAGCATCGAACTTCGCGGAACATCCGACGTGCGGACAATGGGCTTTGGCTCTATCTTCTTGCGCAAGAGAGCTGTCCGCGACACGAGGAAGAAACACCAGTTTGCGTTAATGGAGGAAATTATGGACGCCGAGCTAATCGAAAAGAAAAAGAACGAGGTCATCAGGAAATATGGGCCGTGGACAGGCCACAACGTGCACTTGCAGGAAGGCATCTACACCATTGGGCCGAGGATTGTCGGTGATGAAATCAGGCTGAGGCGCATCACGCAAATTGTGTTCGACCTTATGGGCGGGACGGTAGAGGATTTGCGAGTCCTTGACTTGGCCTGCCTCGAAGGTCTGTTCGCCATAGAATTTGCCCGCCACAAGGCGAATTGCCTGGGGATCGAGGGGCGAGAAGCAAATATCGAAAAGGCACGCTTTGTCAAAGAAGTCTTGTCTCTCGACAATTTAGAGCTTGTTCAGGATGACGTTCGCAACCTGTCCGCGGAGAAGTACGGTCACTTCGACGTGGTGCTTTGTCTTGGGATTCTGTATCACTTGGATCAGCCCGATGTGTTCTCGTTTATCGAAAGGCTCGGTGAAGTGTCCAAACGGCTGTGCATTGTCGACACTAGAGTTACTCTTCACCCGAAAATGAAGGTTACCCACAACAATAGGACCCACTATGGAAGTAAGGGCGAGGAACACGAGCCCACAGATTCAAAGGACAGTAAGCTGGCCAGGCTGTGGGCTTCTTTGGACAACAACTACAACTTCTATCTTAGTCGAGCGACAATTTGCAATGCTTTGTTACACGCCGGATTTACGTCAGTGTACCAATGTAACGTGCCAGGAGAGCCTGAGAAGCCGGCCGATCGAATCGCTTTCGTCGCGATCAAGGGAGAAGTTGGCGATCTTCTCAGCGCTCCCCTGATGAGGTCTCGGCCTAGCGATGAGATGCCGGAACGTCCTCGTCGCGAACGCTCTGTTCCGGTTGAAGCAATCAGGAGAATGAGCCACCTGCTGCCTCGCGGAGTGAGGAAGGTCGGCAAGAAACTAATTGGCAAAGAAAACAAGTTGACATAGACGATGCACCCCAATCCTATCTACGAGAAGGCCTCAGCTGCAAACCTTGATACCGTGGAGCCTATTACGCCCCGGGCGCCGGCGGATATCGAAATCGCTCTGCTTACGGCCTGCAGAGACAAACACTACGTGTACGGCCTAGCTAAGGCGCTGGCATCAAGCGGAGTCGGCGTCGAAGTCATCGGAAGTGATGAGATCGACTGCCCCGACTTTCATGAGACGCCGCGCCTGAATTTTCTCAATCTGGGCGGGAAGCAGCCGAAAACCGATAGCCTCGCGAGGAAGTCAGTCAGGGCCATCAGATATTATGCGCGACTGATCCGATACGCGGCCCTCACCAAGCGAAACTCTGTTTCACATCCTGTGGAACTACAAGTTCGAGTATTTCGATCGAACGGTGTTAATGATGTACTACAAGTTATTGGGAAAAAAAATCATACTAACTGCTCATAACGTGAATGCTGACTCTAGGGATTCAAATGACTCGTGGTTCAATCGCGTTACGCTCAAGTTCCAGTACCGACTTTCCGATCACATTTTTGTTCACACTCAAAAGATGAAGAACGAGCTCTGCCAGAACTTTCAAGTTGTCAAAGAAGCCGTCACCGTTATCAGACATCCGATTAACACTGCCGTACCTGTCACGGACCTCGCGCCTGCCGAGGCGAAACGGCGCTTAGGCCTTGCGGGCGACGAGAAGACCATCCTGTTTTTCGGAAACATTGGACCCTACAAGGGTCTTGACTATCTGATCGCCGCATTTCAGATGATCGCTGCTCGAAATGCGGGGCATCGTCTTATCATAGCTGGGAAGCCAAGGGGAGGGTCTGAGAAGTACGTGAGTGATATTCGTGCGGCCACGAGCCGGGACGTTGATCTGGGGCGGATAATCCAGCGGATCGAGCACGTTCCTGATCAGGACATCGAGATCTATTTCAAAGCGGCCGACGTTTTGGTGTTGCCTTACACCTATATCTTTCAGAGCGGCGTGCTTTTTCTGGGGTATAGCTTCGGACTTCCGGTAATCGCGACTGACGTCGGGTCTCTTCGGGAGGATGTGATCGAGGGTAAAACAGGATTTCTCTGTCGGCCATCCGACTCGGCCGACTTGGCCAGGGCTATCGAGGCATATTTTGAGAGCGATTTGTTCAAGAACCTTGGCAGTCGGCGACGACAGATACGAGAATCCGCTCGCGAAAGAAATTCGTGGGATGCGGCAAGCGAATTGACGCGAAATGCTTACGCCGCGTTGCTGCGCAGGCATCTGCCGTGAGACGCATCGTATCAGTTTTCATCTCCGCATTCGACACGCAGGAGCGTTCGGCTGAGATGCGCCGTTTGTTGTTTTGCTGGTGAAGTCAAGATCCCGCTATCGACTGCCGAAGGTCAGAGGCGTAGCGCCACATCACGACAAAGTTTGCTGAGCGGCCTGGTCAATTCTTCTGGAGAAACTCTATGATAATTACACGCACCCCGCTTCGCATTTCGTTTTTTGGAGGAGGCACTGACTATCCGGTCTGGTACCGCCAGCATGGCGGAGCCGTATTGTCGACGACCATCGATAAATCTTGCTACATCACAACCAGGTGGCTTCCGCCCTTTTTCGAGTACCACAGTCGCATTTCTTATACGAAGGTGGAGAACGTCGGTGCGAACACCGAAATTGAACACCCATCTGTGCGCGCTTGCCTGCAGTTCATGGGAATCGACGGTGGCGTGGAAGTTCATCACATAGCTGACTTGCCGGCGCGGACCGGTTTGGGTACGAGCTCGGCGTTTACGGTTGGCCTGCTTCTCGGCCTGTATGCGCTGAAAGACAAGATGCGAGACAAGCAAAGCCTTGCTGCCGACGCAATACACGTAGAACAGGATTTGATTCAAGAAGCTGTTGGGGCGCAGGATCAAGTGAGCGCTGCGTACGGGGGCTTCAATCGTATTAACTTCCAACCCGACGGCGCGATTGACGTGAAGCGCATTCTGGCCGCTCCTAGCAGATTGACCGAGCTGGAGCAGCATTTGGCGCTCTACTTCACAGGGTTTGCTCGCACTGCTTCAGAGATCGCCAAAGAGCAACTCAAGGCGACCCCTAATCGGCAACGGGAGTTGAACGAAATGTTCCAGATGGTGAGCGAGGCTGAGGACATCGTCACCAGCCCCGGCCGTTCATTGAATGAATTTGGGAGACTGCTGCACGAGGGTTGGCAGATAAAGCGGACGTTGACGCAGCGGATCTCGAATGACAGCATTGATGAAATCTACGAGGCCGGGCTAAGCGCCGGCGCGCTTGGGGGAAAGCTCCTGGGCGCTGGTGGGGGAGGATTCATGCTGTTCTTCGTGCCACCCGAGCGGAGGGAAGCACTCAGGGCACGCTTGAAGAAGCTTTTGTGCGTCCCATTCGGGTTCTCCAATCGAGGCAGCGATGTCGCCGTCTACGAGTCCGAGGTAGCTTACGACAAATCGCTTGCGAGCGACCGGTCCGAGATCTATGCCCAACGCGGCTGACGCGATACTGCTCTGTGGCGGAGCTGGCCTTCGACTGAGAAGCGTTACGGGAAATGCCCCCAAAGCGCTAGCGAGTATCGGCGGCCGGCCATTTCTGGAATTGCTTCTCGGCCAGCTGCGACGGCATGGGTTCCAACGCATCATTCTGGCTGTGGGCTATGGGAACGACGCGATCCGCTCGTACTTCGGTGATCGGGCGCTCGGCCTGACGCTAGGATATGCGATCGAGTCAGAACCGCTAGGGACCGGCGGCGCGTTGCGCAATGCGGTCGATCTCATCGAATCGAACGCGGCGCTGATTATGAACGGCGACAGCTACACCGACGCTGATTTGTCCGCGTTTGTGGCCGACTACCGCGAAGCAGAACCCGATATCTCGATGATTGTGGTGCCGGCGGATGGTCGCGTGGATTGCGGTCTGGTGTCGGTGAATTCCAGCCGAGAAGTGGTCGGATTCAAGGAAAAGCAGTCTACGTCTGGGACGCCGTACGTCAACGCCGGCATATACCTTACGACGAAGCGCACCCTCAGCGGTATCCCTGCTGGAGTGCAGATCTCCTTGGAACATGAGCTTTTCCCGCGATGGCTTGCTGAAGGTAGGCATATCAGGGCGTTTAGCTATTCGGGTAGTTGCATCGATATCGGCACTCCAGAGCGGTATCGGGAAGCGCAAGATTCCTTGGCGAGCGTCGAAGTTGATGGGAGCTTGCCGGGGCCCGAGGGTGAGTGAGCTTAAATTCAACTAGTGCTTGTGCTCGATTGAGAAACGAGCGCAGCGCTAACCTGGACGGCCTATGAAAGAGCACGAGAAGATTGAGTTCCTGCATGAGCTGGTGCGCGATCGAATTCAGCGCAACATTGACGTCAAGCAAGTGTTACTGAGCGATGCCAATTTTCGCAACCTCGTGGCGCAAGTGTCGATGCAAATCGTGAAATCGCTCCGTACGGGCGGCAAAGTCATCTTCTTCGGAAATGGTGGAAGCGCCGCGGACGCGCAGCATCTGGCGGCGGAATTCACAGGGCGCTACTTGAAAGAGCGGCGAGCACTGCCTGCGCTCGCGCTCAATGCGAACTCGTCGTCCGTAACGGCCATCGGAAACGATTACGGATTCGAATTTGTGTTCGCCCGGCAATTGGAAGCGCTGGGCAACGAAGGGGACGTTGCCGTGGGCATTTCGACCAGCGGGAATTCGCGAAATGTGCTCTGCGCGCTACAAGCGGCCAAGACGAAATCCATGTACACGGTGGCCCTCACCGGAGCGACCGGCGGATCGATGAGAAATGTCGCGGACTGCACGATTCGCATTCCTTCAGACGAAACTCCCCGAATTCAAGAGTGTCATATTCTAGCGGGTCATTTGATCTGTGAAATTGTGGAGCTGATGATGTTCGATTCTTCCGGACGGACCGATTCTGTAGATGACATCGCTGCGGGACGTCCGCGCACTGTTCCGGAAAAAAACTAGGGAACGGGAATCCAGCTTGCTGCGTATATTTTTTTCTGATCCTACGAGGACTGGCAGAGGCCCGGCCATTTTTATTGACCGCGACGGCGTAATAAACTGCAGGCGACCCGGAGATTATGTTCTGAATTGGTCGCAGTTCGTTTTTGTGCCAGGCATTCGGTCGGCGCTAAGGCAGCTCTCAAGTTTAGGGTTGCCAATAATAATTGCGTCTAATCAGGCGGCCGTTGGTAAAGGTCTGTTAGCTGCGGATAGGCTTCAAGAGATCACAGCTCAGTTGCATCAAATCCTTCATGCTGATGGCACAATACTCACCGCTGCCTATTATTGTCCGCATAAGCCGAGCGACGATTGTGTTTGCAGAAAACCCAAGCCGGAGTTGCTGTACAAAGCGGCCCATGATTTCAATCTTGATTTGGGCCGATCCATTTTCATTGGCGATTCCGACACAGATGTCCAAGCAGCCCAGGCGGCCGGCTGTAAGCCCATACTTTTCGGTTCCGGCCATGCGGCATCTTCCGGCTCATCGGCATGGGCCGTCGGACTCCCTACTGCGCGCGCGGCGAACGAAGTCTTCGATATTGCGGCGAATTGCCTGTACAAGGGAGACCGTAGTGGATCAGGCGATCGCGGTACTCGACCTGCTGGATTATAAAAGATGACATTGCGAGTTCGCGAATAACGGCACTGCTTTTTCGCTAAAGGGAGCTGGGATCATTCGATCGAACGCCGAGCAAATCCAACTAGGCAGTGTTTGAGCGAGCCGTTTCCCTCATCGGGTGAGGGCGCCGCACGTCCACGGCCACTGACGCCTTAAAGTACGTCAAGTTCTTGTCGCCTAATCTGGAATCATTCCACAACAAAACAGGTAGCCGCTGGCTCCTGGGCAGGTAGACTTAAAATGGAGATCAGAACATGCCAATCGCGCAACGCACGCTGACTTTTGTTCGAGGATTCCTTCTAAGCTACGGTCCCTCCAACATTAAGAAAATGCTATGGGACAAGGAATTCTCCGGAACGAAATGGGATTTCATCGATAACACCGCGGGAGACTGCGTCTACCCGCACCTTGAAAAGTATTCGCAGAATGGAGACATTTTGGATCTCGGGTGCGGACCGGGAAATACAGCAAACGAACTAGCGGTGACCGCGTACAAGACTTATATAGGTGTCGACATATCCGAGGCGGCCTTGGCTAAAGCGGCAAGGCGGACACAATCGAGCGGCAGAACGGATAAGAATGCATTTGTGAGGTCGGACTTCCTCGGGTACGAGCCGATCCGCGCATTTGACGTAATCCTGTTCCGGGAGTCCATGTATCACATCCCCTATGGGAAAGTTCAGCCTATACTCAATAAATATTCAACCCACCTGAAGCCAGGTGGGGTTTTTATGGTCAGACTCTTTGCCGCAAAAATCGAGACCGGGAAAATCAAGCGTCGCGTGACCCGCAAATTGGATTTGATCAAGCGCGAATTCGACGTTGTGGAGGCGACGGAACACAGTGATATCGCGGGTCGGCCAACCGTCCTAGTTTTTCGACCGCGGCGCATAAGCTGAGCGGTTCCATCGCGATGTGAGTGTGGGAATTGTTTTGCAATCGCGCATTCGTTCCGATTCTCAGTATCTACCGAGTTCGATATTGGCCAGTCGCGAAACACATTCTCAGGTCTCCGTGTCCTCTCCGGGAACCCCAAGCAGGAATGAATAGTTCTCAGGATAAGGATTCGCAATCTACTGTTCCCTAGGGCCAGAGAGTAAGACTTGGTCCAAGGGCGAAAGGAGTGTCCTTTGAAAATCAGCGTCTTCGGATTGGGTTATGTTGGAACCGTTTCGGCGGGATGCCTCGCCCAAGACGGTCATAAGGTCATCGGTGTAGATCCTGTCCGCACGAAAGTTGAACTCATAAATGCCGGGCGCTGCCCCATCATTGAGGCGGATATCGGCGAAATCATCGCGGCGACGGTCAAGAGCGGCCGGCTCCGGGCAACCGGCGATCAAGAAGAGGCTATTCGCGAAACAGAACTGTCCTTCGTCTGCGTCGGCACTCCGAGCCAGGCCAACGGCAATCTCGATCTGACCTACATCCGACGTGTTTGCGAATTGATCGGCAAGAGCCTGAAGAACAAACCGGGTCGCCATACGGTCGTCATCCGCAGCACGGTTTTACCCGGGAACGATGCGTCAGATTGTTATTCCTACGCTAGAGGAATGGTCGGAGAAGAAGGCAGGAGTTGACTTCGGCGTTTGCAATAATCCTGAATTCTTGCGGGAAGGTTCGGCGGTAAAGGATTTCAATTCGCCTCCCAAAACCGTCATTGGGGAACTGGATCCTCCAGCGGGGACTTACTGGAAGCGCTGTACGCGAAACTGAAGGCACCTTTCATTCGGACGGATATAGAGACCGCGGAGATGGTCAAGTACGTCGATAACAGCTGGCATGCGCTGAAGATTGGTTTTGCGAACGAGATCGGAAATTTATGCAAGTCGTTCTCCATCGACGCGCACGAGGTCATGAAGATTTTCTGCCAAGACAAGAAGCTCAACATCTCTCCGGCATATCTCTTGCCGGGTTTTGCCTTCGGCGGTTCTTGCTTGCCCAAGGATCTGCGAGCCCTGGCGTACAAAGCCAAAGTGAGCGATTTGGAGTTGCCCATCATGAATGCAATTCTGCCCAGTAACGAATTGCAGATTGGAAAGGGCGTGCAACTCATAACGGACAAAGGGCACAAGCGAATCGGCATCTTGGGCTTCAGCTTCAAGGCCGGCACAGACGATCTGCGAGAAAGTCCCATGATCGATGTCATAGAGCGCCTCATCGGCAAGGGCTATGACCTGCGAATTTATGACAGGAACGTAAATTTGGCCAGTTTGGTGGGCGCCAATCGCGATTTCATTCTCAATCACATTCCGCACATCTCGAGGTTGATGGTGAATCGCATCGATGCGGTTCTGGACCACGCTCAAACAATCGTGATCGGTAATAAGGATCCGGAGTTTCAGGATGTGATCGATCACCTGCGCGAAGGTCAACGCGTGGTGGATTTCGTCCGAATCTCAAGTCATAGGAGTGAAAATGGCAAGTACGACGGTATCTGCTGGTAAGCAGCTCGGGAACTCGAGTGTCGGTGAAGTTTCGAAGCGCCAGATATACGAATCTATTGGCCGGCTCTCCGACTGGCTGGAGAAGAATGACTATCGTGGATACGATACCTTCGACGGCTTGAGCGCGAGGTATCTTCGCCCACTGACCTTCGAAAACAAGTTCCTGCGAATCGCGCTTCAACAAGGGGTCCGCCGGTTTCCACTAAACCTGAGGCCGCTGCTCGGGATTCCTAAGGAGCGCTCGACGAAGGGCATGGGTTTTCTGGCCCGAGGTTTCATGCGTCTTCATCAAGCGACTGGCGACGCTGCCTGGGAAAGCAAAGCGGAGCTGGCTCTAGCTTGGCTCGTCGAACACGAATCTACAGGATGGGCTGGGGCGTGTTGGGGAAATCATTTCGATTATCAATCGCGGGACGGGTATACGCCTAAAGATATGCCGTCCGTCGTGTGGACGTCCCACATAGGACACGCTTTCTTGGATGGCTACAACCACTTCAAGAAGGACAGCTACCTCGAAGTCGCGGTTAGCTCTTGTGAGCACATCCTGCACGACCTGGGCGCTTTTGTCGAAGGAGAGGAACACTGTATAAACTATTTTCCGCACTCCAATAACCACATTCATAACGCCAATACGCTGGGCGGCAGCTTGCTTGCCCGCGTCTATTCGTACACGGGAAATGAATCCTACCGATCATTCGCGAAAAAGGCGATGGCCTATACGGCCAAACATCAGAGAGCCAACGGATCCTGGTATTACGGTGAAGCACCTAACGTTCGTTGGGTCGACAACTTTCACACCGGATACGTGCTGGACTGTTTCAAATACTACGAGACGGCCACCGGCGATGAAGAGTTTGACGCAAAGATGAATGCAGGATATCAATTTTGGAAGAACACATTTTTTCTGCCTGACGGCACTCCCAGGTATTATGACTACAAAACGCTGCCGATTGATATTCAGTGCGCCTCCCAGGCGATCGATACGCTTGTTTTCTTCAATGACCGAGACCCTGAAAACCTTCCGTTGGCGCTGAACGTCGCCAAATGGACGATCGACAACATGCAGGATCCCACCGGATATTTCTACTATCGCCGGTATTCGCCGTGGATTGTGAACAAAACCCCCACCTTGCACTGGGGACAGGCGACGATGTTTTGCGCGCTGACCGGACTTTACAATTTGCTGTAGGACAGGGACCTCTTGGCCGCCAAGAAAAAAATCCTGATCATCGTGGAAAACGCGCCCGTGCCTTTCGACCCGCGTGTGTGGAATGAAGCGCGCGCACTGCAGAGGCACGAGTACGACGTTACAGTGCTGAGCCCCCGGCGTAAGGGTTACGCGAAAACGTGCGAGGTGATCGACGGAGTTCGAATCTACCGCCACCCTCTGCCCAAAGACGGGAACACTCTGCTCGGCTACACGTACGAATACGGCTGTGCCCTGTTTTGGGAATTTCTTTTCGCGTGGTGGATTTATCTACGGCATGGTTTCGATGTCATCCAGAGCTGCAATCCTCCCGATGATATTTTTCTGGTCGCCCTCCCGTTTAAACTCCTGGGGGTCAAATACATCTTCGATCACCATGACGCGTGCCCGGAGCTGTACCTCTCGAAGTACGACAAAAAGGGAGTCTTCTACAAAATCCAGGTGTGGCTCGAGAAAATGACTTACCGCGTCAGCGACGTCGTAATGGCTACGAACGAAAGTTACAGAAACCTGGCCATGACTCGCGGGAAGCTCGCTCCGGAAGACGTGTTCGTCGTTCGCAATGGACCGAATCTGGATACTCTAAAGGCTGTTACCCCCAAACCTGACCTGAAATTCGGCAAGCCTTATCTAGTGGGCTATGTCGGAAACATGAGCGAGCAGGATGGACTGGACATACTCCTCGATGTTGCGGCTCATGTAAAGCACTTGGGACGGCGTGACGTTCATTTCACATGTGTGGGGGGAGGCCCGGGCCTGGCTGGACTCCGCAAGATGAACCGCGACAAGAATCTAGAGGATATCGTCACATTCACCGGACGAATTCCCGATGGTGAGTTGCTGGACATCTTATCCACCGCCGACGTTTGCGTAAATCCGGACAAACCGTGCCAGATGAACGACATGTCGACGATGATCAAAATCATGGAGTACATGGCTCTAGGCAAGCCCATTGTTCAATTCGAATCGAAGGAAGGTAGATTCAGCGCTGATGAGGCCTCCTTATACAGCGATCCTGAAAACCAGGTAAGCGACTTCGCAAGCAAAATCCTCTGGTTGCTCGAGAATCCCGATGAGCGGAAAAGAATGGGCGAGTTCGGGCGAAAAAGGATCGAAGAAGAACTTGCCTGGCAGTATTCCGTTCCAAGCCTGCTTGCAGCTTATCGGAGAGCCTTCACTAAGCGAGCAAAACGAACCGAAGCGGATTCTGACCTAGATAGATTCTTGGCCGACCGGAAGCTTGGGCTGGGTCATTCCGTAAATCGCGTTCTCTCCGATTACTACCGTGTTCCCGAACGCGAGCTCGGGCCCGTATGGGCGGCAGAACCGTCTGGCGAGACCGGATTCTTTCGGTTCGGGCCGGAAGTGATTTGTTTTGGGCAATCTGCGTCGGGCGTCTCGTCGAAAGTGGACAACTCGGACGCCTACGACGCGCTGAAAAGTGCGCGCCGAAAAGACTCGGAGGTCTATTTGCCGTTTGATCCGGCGCAGATCATTGAAAACCTCCGCAGAGAGCGCTACGTGAGGCGTTCGCGCGCGAATCAACGCCGCATCGTCGACCATCCCCTGGCTCGCAAGAGCTACTACTACATCCGAGAGCTGTTGCCAGTTTCGATTCGTAAGCATCTTCAGAAAGTCTACCTTAGTGGTTGGCAAAAGCTCCGATTCCCGAGCTGGCCCGTGGATTTCACGGTTGACAAAATTCACGAAGAGCTTCTTCGTCTCTCGATGGAAGCTGGTGGCGTGGAACGGGTCCCGTTCATTTGGTTTTGGCCCGAGGGCGCTTCCAATTGCTTGATCATGACGCATGACGTGGAAACCGCGGCGGGCAGGGATTTCACTCCGGTATTGATTGATCTTGATCACTTCTATGGCTTTAACGCTTCCTTCCAAGTCATCCCAGAAAAGCGCTACGAAGTTCCTGATGAGTACGTGCGGCAGATAAGAAGCCGCGGATGTGAATTCAACATACACGATTTGAATCATGATGGGCATTTGTATCAAGAGCGGGAGAAATTTCTCCAAAGAGCCAAGCAAATTAACAAATACATCACCAAATTCGACACGCGCGGGTTCCGAGCCGGAGCCATGTACCGCAATCTCGATTGGTACGGCGCGTACGACTTTTCGTACGACATGTCGGTACCGAACGTTGCCCATCTGGAGCCGCAACGCGGCGGCTGTTGCACCGTGATGCCTTATTTCATCGGCAATATACTTGAGATACCTTTGATGACGATCCAAGACTACTCACTCTTTCACATCCTGGGTGACTATTCGATCGATCTATGGAAACAGCAGATCGAAATAATTCTGAAGGGGAACGGTTTGATTAGCTTCGTGGTCCATCCCGACTACGTGATCGAGAAGCGCGCCCGGGCCGTGTACGCGGAACTTTTGCAACATTTGGCAAAGCTGCGAGACGAACGAAAGCTGTGGAGCGCTCTTCCTGGCGAGGTAAACCGATGGTGGAGAAACCGAAACCAGATGAAATTGATCGCGGCGGGCGACGGTTGGAGGATTGAAGGCCCAGACTCTGATCGTGCGCGAGTCGCGTACGCGACCTTGGATGGCGATCGGCTCAAGTACACCGTTGAAAGTCAGTCCCGAGCACTTGTCCCTCCGACGGAGGACGGCATTCATTCGAATTAACGCGGGGCCGTTTAACGCGCCTTCTTCGGAGTCAGGATCGGAAGACCCTTAAGGCACCTAATTGAACAACTTCGGAGCTGAAAGGATCTGTTAATCAAACCGCAGACGTTCCTTTTGCTTGGTTTGTGATTTTGTCCGCCACGGAGATATCGAGATTTCCGCGCGTTGCGGCAGTGCGCGGCTAGATTGGCGCGCGCCCTCCGAACCGCGCGCTCGGCAGTTAAACACGTGATCCCTGCTGTCGCGTTCAAAGGCAGCTCACCCAGAGAGGTTGCGATGCTGAATTGTGATGTGGCAATCCTTGGCGCCGGTCCATATGGCTTAGCGGCGGGCGCGCATTTGCGGAATATCAAGGGTCTTGATGTTCGAGTGTTTGGTGAGCCCATGGATTTCTGGAAATCGCACATGCCGGAGGGTATGTTCCTGCGATCGCCTTGGGCAGCTTCGCAGATATCGGATCCGCAATCGTCTCTAACTATGGACGCATTCCGTCAGGCCACGGGCACGGAGATATCCAAACCGATTCCGCTTGATCGGTTTGTCGACTATGGACTTTGGTTTCAGAGTCAAGCCGTCCCGGAAGTGGATCGCCGCCACATCGAGCGAATCGATCAGCGTGCAGGAAGTCTCTGTGTAACTCTCGAGGATGGTGAACAGCTTTCCTGCAAGCGCGTTGTAGTCGCGGCGGGTATCAGCACGTTCGCGCGTCGTCTCTCGCAGTTTGAGGGGATTTCGCCCGAATTCGTAACGCACGCGTCGGATGGGAGAGACGTCCACAGATTCGCTGGCAAGCGGGTCGCCGTGGTCGGCGCGGGACAAAGCGCGCTTGAATCGGCAGCTCTGATTCATGAAGCGGGCGCGGAAGTGGAAGTGATCGCCCGCCAGTCGAGCGTGCATTGGCTGGGCTGGCGGGCGAGAATGCAGAAGCTCGGTCCCATCGCGAAGTTGCTCTATTCACCGCACGACATAGGTCCGGCCGGCGTCAGCCGAATCGTCGCCATGCCGCAATCCATGAAATATTTTCCGCGTGTCGTGCAAAATCGTTTTCGAATCCGTGCGCTCCGCCCTGCCGGGGCGCGCTGGCTTCAGCCCCGCTTCCACAGCATTCCCATTACCACCAGACGGCAGATTACGACCGTGGCGATGTCGGGCGACCGGCTGAATCTCCGGTTGGATGATGGCACTACTCGCGATGTGGATCATGTTTTGCTCGGCACCGGATACAAGGTCGATGTCTCGCGCTATCCATTTCTGCCGGCGGAGTTGAGCAATAAGTTAGATCAAGCGAATGGCTTCGTGAAAGTAAACCGGGGATTCGAGTCATCCGTTCCGGGCTTACATTTCCTGGGCGCTCCTACTGCCTGGACTTTCGGCCCGCTCATGTATTTCGTTTGTGGAACTGATTTCGCCGCTCGACAACTGGCCGCATATGTTTCGCGCACAGGCACACGTTCGGGAAGTGGTTCAAAGTGATGTCTCCTGCCAAGGGAGCTTAATTCAGATGGTGGATCAGAATACCCGGCCTGCCGATGAGCCCGGCGCCAAAGTTGGCGCCGTTGTCGTTGGAGGCGACTTTCATGGACTGGGCATCATGCGCAGTCTCGGAAGCCGAGGTGTGCCAATTTGCGTCGTGGATGACGAATACTCCATCGGCCGTTATTCCAGATATGCGACTCATTACGTGCGCGCTCCCAATCTTCGCAAGGAAGAGGAGACCGTCGAGTTCTTGCTCGCCATGGGCCGTCGCTTGAACTTAAAAGGATGGGTTCTGTTCCCCACTCGCGACGAGCACGTTGCCACGTTCTCGCGGCACCGAAGCGCTCTGGCGGAGTTCTTTCGAGTTCCGACACCGGAATGGGAAAGTGTAAAGTGGGCCTGGAACAAGTGGAACACGTATTCCCTGGCCGAGAAGCTTGGGATTCCAATTCCAAAAACTTGGTGTCCGCGCAGCGTCGAAGAGCTCGATGCGATTGAAGCGAGCTTTCCGATCGGCATCAAGCCCGCCGTCAAAGAGGATTTTTTCTACGCGACGAAAGCAAAGGCCTGGCGCGCGAATAATCGCGACGAACTAAAGGCCTTATTTCTAAGAGCCTCGGCCCACGTTGGATCAAATGAAGTCTTAGTTCAGGAAATTATTCCCGGCGATGGTCATAGCCAATTTTCTTGCTGCGTTTTTTTCAAGGAAGGGAAAGTCATCGCCAACATGGAGGCGCAACGATGGCGTCAGCATCCGCCGGAATTCGGCCGGGCCGCCACATTTGTTGAGAGCGTCGACCTTCCTTCGATCGTAGACCCCACGCTCCGGTTTCTCCGGGCGATCAATTACTACGGCTTGGCGGAAGTGGAGTTCAAGCTGGATTCCAGAGATGGAAAATATAAGTTGCTGGACGTAAACGCCAGGACGTGGGGATTCCATGCACTAGGGCGGCCGGCGGGGGTCGACTTTTCGTACCTACTTTTCGCCGACCAGGTCGGTGAGACCCTGGCGCCGTGCCGAAGCCGGGCGGGCGTCGGTTGGATTCGCATGATTACCGACATTCCGACCAGCATATCCGACATTCTTCATGGCAGGCTCAAGCTGAACGCATACTCCACATCATTGAAGCACTTCCGCGTTGAATCCGTTTTCAGTCGAGAGGACATCCTTCCGAGTATCGCTGAGATCGTCCTGCTTCCGTACCTGGCCGTGAAGCGTGGTTACTAAGGTACGCTCGTAAATATTTTCCCGACACAAGCGACGGGGCTCCGAACCAAAGAAAGCGCTCGGCAACAGTTCTTTCAGGAATAGATATCCGGCTTGAAATAGAGAGAAATTGTGTCGACAGTTTACAAATTAGATCCGTTGCGCGACCCTCGATGGAAAGCCCTGGTTGAGCGGCACCCGAGCGCATCGGTATTCCACACGACCGGCTGGCTCGAAGCCCTCCAGCGAACCTATGGGTATAGGCCGGTGGTGTTTACGACGTCGCCGCCAACGGGGGAATTGCGCAACGGACTTGTTTTTTGTCGGATACGTAGTTGGATCACCGGGCCGCGAATGGTTTCACTTCCGTTTTCCGACCATTGCGAGCCATTGGTCAATTCCCCGGAAGAGCTTGCGTTCCTTCTGGATTACCTGCAGGCAGAAATGGAACACCAGGAATGGAGGTATTTGGAGGTCAGGCCGATCAATGGATGTGCGAGCCCAATAGCGAAGGAGAGCGGCTTCGGCGCCGCCAAGCATTACTACCTACATCGGATGGACATCAAGCCAAATGACGAGGACATTTTTCGGAGCCTTCACAAGGATTCGGTGCAACGGCGGATCAAACGCGCAGCAAAAGCGGGGCTTGAATGCGAATGTGGGCGATCCGACAGGCTGTTAAAGGATTTCTACCATCTGCTATTGCTTACGCGAAGCCGCCATCGTCTTCCGCCGCAGCCATTCGCGTGGTTTCACAATTTGGCCTCCGCGATGGGCAGTTCGCTTGAAATTCGAGTGTCCTACAAAAATCAAGCGCCGACCAACGCCATTCTGACGCTGCGTTTTCGAGACATCGTTTATTACAAGTATGGGTGCTCAGATTCGAGGTTTAAGAATTTGGGCGCGATGCCTTTACTTCTGTGGCGCGCAATTCAGGAATCAAAAGCGGCGGGCGCAAATGAGTTTGACCTCGGCCGGTCGGAAATTGATAACGAAGGGTTAATCGCGTTCAAGAACCATTGGGTGCAGGACCACACTCAAATCGCCTATTGGAGATACCCTGCGCCCGATTCTATGGCTTTGGCTGGAGACTGGAAGCTGAATATGGTCAAACAGATTTGTGCGTGGATGCCGTACAGATTGCTTGCGATGACAGGAAACTTGCTTTACCGCCATATCGGATGAGCAAGGATGGTTCACGATTTTCATTCCACGCGAAGCATGCGAAGTCTCTCGACTGATCGATGGGCTCCGACGTTCTGATACTGGCACGCGTACACGAGCGATCCGTCAAGGTCATGGAAATGCGCGCGCTCCGTCGAGAAAAATCCTCTTCACGCATGGATACCTCACCACGCGCGCGTGCGGAGCGCCGCTCTCCGAGAGGGCGTTACCGATATGAAGCCGGTACAATCAGGCTGGCGAGACACATGGCTGAACCAGAGCGTATCTCAAATGCCCGCCCGCTATTCAGTATCGTCATAGCGGTCTACGACGATTGGGCGCTTCTCGATCAGTGTCTTCAATCCTTGGCTCAACAATCGAGCGAGGTGAGCTACGAAGTCATCGTCGTGGACGACGGTAGTAGAGATCCTGCCCCTGATTCAATCCGCCGTTGGATCGATTGTTATCCACTGATGGTCATTAGAGAATCGCACGCCGGAATCTCTGCCGCGCGAAATCGAGGCGTTCAGATTTCTAGTGGTGCGGTGTTGCTTTTCGTGGACGCTGATTGCAGGGTTCAGCCAAACTGTCTTGTGGCCCTCGCGTCGACCATTTCAAAATTTCCGCAGCAGAATTGTTTTCAGTTGCATCTCGTTGGAGATTGTTCGGGGCTGGTTGGGCGCGCGGAAGAACTGCGGCTGGCGACGCTTCAAGATCAGATGCTGCAGCAGGACGGCCGGATCCGATATCTAAATACCTCGGGATTTGCCATTCGGCGCGCCGCAGTAGACGTTGAGAATGGAATCTTCGATCCTATCGCCCTTCGGGCGGAAGACACGCTATTGTTGGCGACTCTGATTCAACGCGGCGAGCTGCCTCTATTTGTTACTGGCGCGTTCGTTCAACACGCGATTCGACTGTCTTTGCTACAGTGCATTCGGAAGGATTTTCGGTCCGTCCACCTGGTCGGAAAGACGTATGACATCATCTCCTCGAAGGGCGTGAAATTTAGACTGAGTCATCGCGAACGTTTGGCGATGCTGCGATCGATGTGGAAAAGCTCCGGACGGGAATCGATCGGAAGGTCGGCATGGTTCGTAGTAACCGGGCGGCGAGCGCTGCGCCTGATCCTTTCATTTTCTTACCGATGCTTCCACGGATTCTCGCAGAATTCCACGACGCTCTGAAATTGATCGGGAGCTTGCGAAATACTCTCGGGGTTCGCGGTCGGCGGCAGTCGGTTGCCACGCGAGGAGTAGCGCGGGAAAATTGGCGGCGCCGGGAATCGGAGTGCCTCCGCATCTTGATTCACAACGCCCGCTGAACCAGCTTGCAATTCGGTCATTGGCATGCTATTTCGAGCGCTAAGCATGTTTGCGGGTATGATCGTAACGATGGAGTCAACTGCCTAGGGGTCTGAGGAAACTCGCGTTGATGACTTTTTGCCGGAAGTAAAAATGGTGGAAAGTGGGTAGAGCGCAGCCGGTCTATATTTAGGCGAAATTGTTTCCACTCCCGGGGGCGGAATGGCTGCAGGAAACGGTCAATTCGGTACTAAGACACTTGTTTACAGCGACATACGAGAAGTCAGTAGTGGTCCGTCGATTGCTCTCTTCATGGTCAAATGCATGTCTACTCGATCGCTACGAAGGAGACGGAGCCCGAACAGACCCCATTGATGAGCGACACGACTGCAATCGGGGACGATGCCACTCGCCAGCTGGCGCGCATTTGGCAGGAACTCCTGGGCGTCGATCCGATAGGTCTCGACCAAAACTACTTTGATTTGGGCGGCGACTCATCGGTGGCGGTGCACGTATTCGCTCGGATCGAGCGAGAATTCAAAGTCAAGTTGCCCCTCGCCACCCTATTCGAGGCTCCCACCATCGAAGAGCTCGCGCAGGTTCTGCGTCGCGAGTCCTCACCATCCGGATGGTCGCCGCTTGTCGCTATTCAGCCGGCGGGAACGCGGCCTACTTTCTTCTGCATGCATGGGGCTGGCGGAAACATTTTGATTTATCGTGACCTCGCGCGCCGATTGGGCTCCAATCAGCCGTTTTATGGCTTGCAGGCTCCTGGATTAGATGGGAGTCGTCCTCTGCTGACGCGCGTGGAGGAGATGGCGGCCCTGTACGCGAAAGAGATTCGGAAGATGCAGCCTCGCGGGCCCTACTTCCTTGGCGGTTACTGCATGGGCGGAACCGTTGCGCTCGAGGTTGCGCAACAGCTTCAAGCGTGTGGAGAACAAGTGGCCTTGCTCGCGATGTTCGATACCATGGATTGGTCTAAGATCCCCATCCCGTCGTTCTTAGGCAAAGGCTACCAGTCCTTCCAGAGGCTCGCCTTCCACGGAGCGAATTTCTTCCGCCTGGACGGCCGCGGTAAGCTCCAGTTTTTTAAGGAAAAAATGAAAACGCTTCGCAGCCGAATCCCGGTGTGGCGAGGAATGCTACTGGCAGAATTCGCGAGTCAACCCCGTGCCGTTGCGTCAGAATCCCTCTTGCTCGCGAAGGTCTGGCAAACAAACGACCGAGCGTGCGTCAACTACCTCCCGCGACCCTACGCGGGAACGATCACTGATGTTCGCCCCCTGAAGCAGTATCGCGCTTTCAATAAAACCGACGCAAAATGGGATCAGCTGGCGAAAGGCGGACTAAAGGTCGTGGTGCTGCCGACGTATCCCGCCGGGATGCTTGTCGAGCCATTCGTCAAGTATTTGGCTACTGTCCTAGAGAAATCGATTGACGATGCGATTGGAAGATGCGGAGATACCTAGCAATTCCCAGGTGGATCCCGCCTACAAGGCCGTGGAGGAGTTGAATGACGGCCGCCATTAGCTGGTCTAAGACTTGGACATATTTAGACGGAGTTTGGCACGAGGGGAACGTGCCAATCATGGGGCCGCGTACCCACGCCGCTTGGCTCTGCTCCGTGGTGTTTGATGGCGCGCGGTATTTTGAAGGCGTTGCGCCCGATCTCGATCTCCATTGCGCGCGCGTCAACGACTCCGCTGCCAAACTATTCCTGAAGCCGACGGTTCCGACGGAGACATGGGTCAAGCTAGCCTGGGAAGGGATCGCCCGGTTCGATAAGGATGCCCCGCTCTACATTCGACCAATGTACTGGGCAGAAAAGGAAGGTCCTTGGATTCAGGCGCACGAGCCGGAGTCGACGCGATGGTGCTTGACGATCTACGAAGCACCCATGCGGCCACCTAAGGGTTTCTCGGTGACACTGTCACCGTATCGCAGACCGACGCTCGACACAATGCCGGTTGATGCGAAGGCTGGATGTCTTTATCCCAATAACGCGCGGGCTCTTTTTGAGGTGCAAGCGCGGGGTTTCGACAATGCGATTGTATGTGACATGCTCGGGAATGTCGCCGAACTGGCCACATCGAACATTTTTATGGCCAAGAACGGTGTAGTGTACACGCCCGTTCCGAACGGAACATTTCTCGCGGGCATCACTCGCCACAGGGTGATCGGTCTGCTGCGTGGAGCCGGTGTGAGCGTAGTCGAGAAGGCGCTGGCGTATCGAGACTTCAAGGATGCGGACGAGATATTCTCGACAGGAAACTATTCCAAAGTAGTTCCAGTGACGCGCATTGATGATCGTACACTTTCATTTGGGCCTTTGTATGCCAAAGCACGAGAACTCTACTGGGCGTTCGCGCATTCATGAACATCGTGCCATCCGGTCAACCGACGAGAAAGCACCCCGATCGTTAGCGCACCGCTCAGACCCGGAAGGTAATATCTTCGATTCCATCTCGTCGCGTGGACTATGACGTCTAAGCCCATCTCTTCAACTGCTGAAGTGCTGACGCCGATTTGGGAACGCTTGCTGCAACGGTCTCCGATCGGTGCCGACGATAATTTTTTCGATCTCGGCGGCGATTCGTTGCTGGCCGTTCAGCTTTTTGCGGAAATCGAGCGAGCATGTGGTCGGGACTTGGTTCCCGTGACAATTTATTGTGCTCCGACGATCGCTTCTTTGTCTGCGATTCTCGACGAGCCCACCGCGCCGCGTTTCCCGCCTCTTCTGCAATTGAAGGCTGGCACTGAAGCGTCGCCGGTTTTCGTTGCGCACGGCCTTGGCGGCACCGCCATGGATTTTTTCCAACTCGTGAAACACATCCAAACGCAACGTCCCATTTATGGGATGCAAGCCAAGGGCGCCGATGGCGCCGACGAACCCTTCGACCGGATCGAAGACTTGGCACAATTTCATCTCGACGCAATTCAGCAATTGCAGCCCCACGGTCCCTACTTTCTGGTCGGTTACTCTCTCGGAGGACTTGTGACGCTTGAGATGGCGCAACGCCTAACGGAGAAGGGAGAAAACGTCGCGCTGCTGGCCATGCTGGAAAGTTATCCGCACCCGAGGTTCCTTTCGGCGGTAGAGCGCACGCGCCTCGCCACTCGCATGGCGAGGAGCCGCGCTTCGGCCGTCGGTCGATTGCCCATACGCAATGTACTTTCCTACATTATTCACCCGTCTGAACGCGGCTCGAGTGGGTCCCGAGATGGGAACGGAGACGCAGCAGGCAAGCCGGCGGTTAGCGCATCCGTTTCGCCGACGATGCAACGCGCTCGTGATACTGCCTACACCGCTTTGACGCGATATCGCCCGAAGTTTTACAGCGGATCGATAAAATTCGTGAGGGCCGAGATCGTCTCCGACTTCCCTGATGATCCTGCCGCAATTTGGTCTAGCTTGGCCGGTAAGTTTGAAGTTGAGACGGTGCCGGGTGATCATCTCGGCATCCTCGGCATACACTTCGAGACCCTCGCCTCCGTAATTTCCCGTTACTTGGCCGAAGCCTCGTCTTAACAGCGCAGCTGGAATTCGATGCTCTTCGCTCGGGCGCTCCAACTCTTCGCCGGCCCGGCTCCAGTCTAGAGCGTCACCGGCAGCGTCTTCAGCCCTCTGAATCCGAAATTCGGCGCCCATTCCGGCTTCTGCGTCGCGAGCTGCATCCGCGGAAACCGCCTCACCATTCCCAAAACTGCAGCCTGCCCTTCCAGACGAGCCAATTGATTCCCGATGCAGAAATGCGCGCCGGCACCAAACGCCAGATGCTGATTGTTCACGCGTTTCAGGTTTAGCCGGTCAGGTTCGTCAAACTGTTCTGCGTCCCGGTTCGCGGCCCCGAGCATGCACAGAATTGTTTGCCCCCGCCGCAGCCGCACGCCGCAAATCTCCGCCTCGTCTTTTACAATCCGCGCGGTGTATTGAATCGGACTTTCGTATCGCAGCATTTCCTCCACGGCCGTGCGAATTATTTCAGGATTTTCACGCAGGCCGCGAGCCTCGAGTGGATTCTGCAGTAGCGAGCACATTCCATTGCCAATCAGGTTTCGGGTCGTCTCGTGTCCGGCGAAGAGCAGCATTACGCACTGCGCGTAGAGCTCGTCTTCGGTCAACGTCTCTCCATCCGCCTCGATGTCAATTAAGAGGCTGATCAGGTCGTTGCCTTTGTTCCGCCGCCGCTCCGCCACAGCCTGACGAAAAAAGTCCGTCAGTGCAATCACCGCCTGCTGCGCCGCCCGCGCCTCCTCCGGTGTGCGGTTCGGACTCCCCATGAAATTCGCGATCGCCTCCGACCACTCGATGAACCGTTCATGCAGCGTCTCCGGCACGCCGAGCATATCTGCGATAACGTGCACCGGCATCGGATAGGCGATCGCCCGCATCAAGTCCGTCTCGGTCACGCGCGTGAGCGGCGCGAGCATTCGGTCCACGACCGCCTCGATTTGCGGGCGCAGCTCTTCCGCCCCCGCCGGCGAAAATCCCTTGTTCATCAGTTTTCGCAACCGCGTATGCTCGGGCGCGTCCATGAAAATCATCCACATCCCCATCATCCGCGCCAGGTCCTGAAACTCAGCCTGTTGCTCTGGCGGCATCGTAAGCAAAAGTCTTCCCGTCCGCCTTGCCGAGAGTCGCGCATCTCGCGTCGCCGCAGAGCAGTCCGCGTGGCTGATCACTGCCCACACCGCCCACATCCCACCGCTCACGTCCACGTAGTGGAGCGGCCCCTCCTCCAGGAGGCGCCGGTAGGTCGGATAGGGGTCTTGAACGAATTCAGGCGTAAACAGGATCTTCGGGGCAGGCGTTGCCGGTCGTGCCATCGTCGATCATCTCTCCGAACTTCGCGGAAATTGAACAGCTGCGCGAACCTGAATTTACATTGTTCAGTTACGAAATTCGAGGCGAATCGCTCGCCGTCGTTTCTCACGACCGTCGTAATATAGGACGTCTCATTACTCTCTAATATGAACGGCGCTGAAAGTCTAGTTCGCACGCTGATCGCTGCCGGAGTGGGCGCCTGTTTCACCAACCCTGGCACGTCCGAAATGCATATTGTTGCCGCACTGGACGGCGCGGCGGAAATGCATTGCGTGCTCGGCCTGTTCGAGGGTGTCGTAACCGGGGCCGCGGACGGCTACGCGCGCATGTCTGGAAAGCCGGCATGCACTCTGCTGCACCTCGGTCCTGGGCTGGCGAATGGCGGCGCTAATTTGCATAACGCGAGTCGAGCTCGCGTGCCGATGGTTAACATCGTCGGCCAGCATGCGATCCACCATCTGCGCTATGACGCGCCGCTTACCTCCGATATCGAAGCGATTGCGCGCCCATTTTCAAAATGGGTGTGCACATCGGTCGCCGCCTCGGATATAGGACGCGATGCTGCTCGAGCGATCGTCGCGGCGCGCACAGCGCCGGGGCAGATTGCAACGCTGATCGTTCCCGCCGATGTCGCCTGGACCGACGGCGGCGCGATCGCTAAAATACCGGCTCTCCTGGAGCCGCCGTTACCATCGAGCGGCGCGATTGACCGTGCGGCCTCGATGCTCCGGACCGGATTGCCCACCGCACTGTTGCTCGACGGGAATGCGCTGTACGGAAATGGGCTCATCGCGGCTGGGCGCATCTCCGCGGCTACAGGCGCGAGATTGCTCGCGCCTTATCCCATTACCCGCGTCCAGCGCGGGGCTGGTACTCCTTCGGTACAGCGAATTCCTTATATGCCAGAGCAGGCCCTCGAGCTTCTCAAAGATTTTCGTCAGCTGATATTGGTGGGCGCGCCCGTACCGGTTGCCTATTTTGCTCGCCCGGGCAGAAGCAGCGAGCTGGTGTCTTCCGAATGTGAGATTCATGCGCTAGCGAGTCCGGGCGATGATTATCCTGGCGCTCTCGACGCGTTGGCGGTGGCATTATCGCTGCAAAACGGGGCGCGATCGCCGGAGAAGAAGATAGACCGGCCGCCCGCGCCAGCCGGCGAAATTACTCTGCCCGGTCTCGCAACTTCTATCGCGGCGATGTTGCCTGAGGACGCTATCGTAGTCGATGAAGCGATGACGTCGGGTCGAGGCATCATGGCGGCGACAAGCGGAGGCCCGCCACACGATTGGCTGGGGAATACGGGTGGCTCAATCGGTATCGCGCTGCCACTCGCTGTGGGCGCGGCGGTCGCGTGTCCCGCGCGGCGCGTGCTATGCCTCACGGCGGACGGCAGCGGAATGTACACGCCGCAGGCGCTGTGGACCATGGCGCGAGAAGGACTGAAGGTCACCACTGTGGTTTTTGCAAATCGTACATATGCGGTGCTTCAGCGCGAGTTTCTCAGCCTTGGTCTCGGCGCGCCCGGGCCGCGCGCCGCGGATCTATTCGATATCGGGCGCCCAACACTCGACTGGGTTCATTTGGCAAAGGGTCTGGGCGTGCCGGCCTGCCGTGTCACTTCGCTCGACGCATTCGCAAAAGCGCTGAGAGATGGATTTGACAGCGATGGACCTACGTTGATCGAAGTTCCTCTGTAACCGCTCGGCTCTCAACTCACACTCCGCGAAGCTCCGCCCCGGGAAAACGCGCTTTCACTCTGGCTTGGCGGTGGATGGCAGTAGTTTCGCGAGCTCGTCCTTTTTGACTTTTCCGGTTAGAGTCAACGGCATCTCGGGAACCAGAATAATTTGCGATGGGTGTTTGTACGGCGCAAGGTTGCGCATCGCGTGGCTTGTCAGTTCGGCGATCGTGGGCGGTGAATCGGCCGACGGTTGAACGAATGCGACGACCTCCTCCCCGCCTCCTTCCATTCCTTCAACGGTTCGGCCAATCACGGCCGACCGGACGACGCCAGGGTGGGAATTCAGCACCGCCTCAACCTCTGCCGGATAAACATTCATCCCAAATCGCACGATCAATTCCTTAGTGCGCCCCACGATAAATAGATTTCCATCTTCCAATCGAGCGAGGTCGCGGGTGTTGAACCATCCCTCGGCGTCGATGGCGGCGGCCGTCTCCTCTGGGGCGCGATAGTAACCCTTCATCACGTTCGGCCCGCGCACCCATAATTCACCCACTTCACCTTGAGCCACTGGCTTGCCGTCCGCCCCCACGAATTTCACTTCGATTCCGGGAAACACCTGGCCGACAGAAATGTCGTTGCGGGGTTCCTCGATTCTCGCTTGCGCTATGTTCGGCGAGCATTCCGTGACGCCGTAACCGTTATAGAGCGGCATGCCAAAAAGCGCTTCTACGGCCGTTTTTACCGCAGGTTGCAGCGGCGCGCCGGAGGACGAGATGATTCGAAGCGCAGGGAATTTCAATTTCTCCAATCTTTTTATTTTTGAGTACTCAACCAACAAGCCGAACATCGACGGCACGCCGAGTACGACCGTGAGTCGATCACGTTCCAGCGCCGCGAGCGCCGCGACGGGATCAAAACGCGGCGCCACGTACAGCGTCGCGCCGCTAAGCAGCGTGCCTAAAAGTACCACCGAGAGCCCTACAGCATGCGACATCGGCAGAACGCCGTAGAGACGATCATCCGGCGTCAGCGAGCGAATTTTTGCCGAAATCGCCGCGACAAACAGCAAATTCCTGTGAGTTAGTACCACGCCTTTGGGTAGTCCGGTTGTCCCTGACGTATAGATCAGAGCCGCGACGCGATCAGCTCGGTTCTCTTCAACCGCCTCGGGCTCGACTTTCTCGTTCATCGAGCCAAAACCGATCGGGCCCAGTCCGGCGACATCTCCCATCGTCGCACCATGCCGCTTGGCATGCTGCGTAGCGTGCGGCGAGACGCTGGTAGTGTAAATTACGCGGCGCGCGCCACAGTGATCGCGGATGTCGTCGATCTCGCGAGCTGAAAGCCGCGCGTTCACGAACACCGGCCATGCGTCGATACCCGCCGCAGCCAGGAAAATCGCGATCAGCGCTCGACAGTTCTCGCATACGATCATGACTCGATCACCCGCGCGCACGCCCGATTCGCGGAGCCAGGAGCTAGTTTCGGCGACCACCTCGCCCAGTTGCCGATAGGTCCAGCTACCCGCGGCCTCCACCACCGCCGGCCGGTCAGGGGAGCGTTCGGTCCACGGCCCGATGACGTCGCTTACGCTCTCCGGCAGCGCTTTCAAGATTTCGGATACGTGAATGTCATTCATACCCGATCATCATACCAGCGCGCTTTGGCCACGTGTGGGCTGCGTGACGCGTACTGCGATGTCTGCGGCCGGTAAATTCTGGCCAGTTGGAACTGCGCGGGGAATATTACGGGGAGAAATATCACATAGCGTGTATCGACGAAGAGGCCGTACGGCCGAAACACATTAGCCTCAGACAATTTGAATGGACGAACTCACCCGCGCACTGCGGGGGTCGCGGCCCGAATCGACGACGCGTCGGCCTTCCCGGTGATCAGATACCGTAACCAATTGCTGTAAACGGTCGCGGCCGATTTTTGCCAGGTACCTTGGATGGCCTCGGAAATGGCGGCCTCGGGAAATCTTGCCAAGAGTTCCTCGCGTGGATCCGCAATAACGCTCTCTTGAAAATCCGATAGCAGTTTGGTGGCTATAGGGTCGAAGTATCCTTCTGGCATCGTCGGGTACGATTCTCTGTCCCGCCTCAAAAACCGTTTTATGTCTCTTCGGAACTCTTTGAGCAGGGTTCGCGTCTCGTATTCCGGATGACCCTGAAAGTGCACGAAGAAGCTGTTCTTCTTCTTTTTGACAAATAGGTCAACGCCCGCTTCCGCTGATTGCGTCAGGATCTCATATCCACAGGAAGTGAGCGCATCGGCTCGGACTTCATTCCAGCGAGAATGTGGAATCTGCATCCCATCCCCGAGGCCTTCGGTCAGCGCATGGCCGCGCACTTTCTTATACTCGAAAACGCCGAACTGTTTGTCAGGGAGGCGATGGCGAGGGATGCCGTCGCTGTAGAGGACGCCGGCGTGAGCTGCCAGGCACGACAGTACCGTTGAAGTCGTGTTGCCTTCGGCCCAGTCAAGAACTTCGGTCAGGGCGGGCCAGTACGGTTCGTCCCGCAAGTCAGGGAGGAGCGGTTCAGTGCCAGTCACGATCACGCCGTCGAATCTACTGTTCAGAAGATCGCTTATCCCAGAATAGAAATCGTCGAGGTGTTTCCTTCCCGCGTCATTACGGGAAAGTTCGGGCAGGGAATAGAGCTTGAGAGATAACGGAATGTCGCCAGCCGCAGATTCGAGAAGTTCGAAGAATTGCACTTCGGTGTCCTCGAGCGCGGAGTCTGGCATGTTGTTGATCAGCGCGATTCTAACCGGCCCGGACCGCGATGTCCGATTGTCCGCGCTTCGCGCAGCCCGCGAACGGTTCTTCCGCGACAAAAGATTCGGAACCCTTCCTCCGTCGATTGTGATTGACATTCCCTGGTACCTAGGCTGACGACGACCACGATCGCGACAGGCTTACGGAGTCGCTTTATCGAGTGCCTGCGCGAGGTCGGCGATTATGTCGTCGATGTGTTCGATGCCCACGCTCAACCGAATCATTTCCGGCGTCACGCCCGCTTTCAATTGCTCTTCGGGCGTCAGCTGACGATGTGTGGTGGACGCGGGATGACAAGCCAGCGATTTGGCATCGCCCATGTTGACCATGCGCTTGAACAAAGCGAGAGCGTCAAAGCATTTCACACCGGTCTCGAACCCGCCCTTAACTCCAAACGTAAGCAGGGAACAAGGCCGCGAGCCCAGATATCTCTGCGCCATCGGATACAACGGGCTATCCGGAAATCCCGCGTAATTTACCCACGCCACGCGTTTGTGGCCGCGCAAAAACTCCGCTACCTTCCGTGCATTCTCCACATGGCGTTCCACGCGAAGCGCCATCGTCTCGATCCCTTGCAGCAACAAGAATCCGTTGAAGGGCGAGAGCGTCGATCCCGTGTTTCGCTGGGCGACGGTCCGGCAGCGCGCCACGTACGCGGCCGCTCCATAGTGCTCGGTATATACCACGCCGTGATAGGCTATTTCAGGCTTGCTGAACATGTAGAAGCGCTCCGGATGATCGCGCCACGGAAATTTTCCGCTGTCAACTATCATCCCGCCCAACGTCGTGCCATGCCCGCCCATGAATTTCGTCATGGAGTGCACCACGACGTCCGCGCCATATTCAATGGGCCTCAATAAGATCGGCGTTGCCACGGTGTTGTCGACGATCAGTGGCACGCCGTGCTTGTGCGCTACGCGCGCGAGTCCTTCGATATCCGCGACGTTTCCAGCGGGGTTTCCGACACTTTCGCAAAAAACCGCGCGCGTGTTTTCGTCGATCAATTTCTCGACCGCGTCGGGATGATCACTCTCGGCAAACCTTCCCGCAATTCCTTGCTTGGGCAAAATGTGTGCCAACAGCGTGTAGGTCGCGCCGTAGAGTTGCGGAAGCGAAACGATGTTGTTACCCAGCTCCGCGATGTTGATCAGGGAGTAGTGGATTGCGGCCATTCCCGAGCTCACGCTCAGCGCTTCCACGCCGCCTTCAAGCGCCGCAACTCGCTTTTCCAGAATTGTGTTGGTCGGATTTCCGATGCGCGTGTAGATATTCCCCTGGACTTCGAGGTTAAATAACGCCGCGCCGTGCGCCGCGTCGTCGAATTCGAACGCGACCGTCTGGTAGATCGGCACGGCCACGGCTTTGGTCGTGGGGTCGCCGTCGTAGCCGGCGTGAATTGCCATGGTCTCGAGCTTCATACGTTCAGTCGCCTCGGCATCAGAAACACATCTCTGGTGGCGTCGAACCAGAGCTCTTACGCGCCTCGATAGACATTCGCCTAACGCGTCTTGCGGTTGCGTGGGCCGAGTTTGGCTCAACTGCGCCGCGGCGGCGTCGGTCAGTCCGCGATCGTCTCAGCCCTGGATACCGGCGCAGGTGCCGGATTCCGCGCGAGCGCTTTCGTCATCGCCTGCGTCAGACGTCGTGCAGCGAAACCCGCGCCGAACGCGAAGCGCATGACCGGCCCGAAGCTGTTCGCAGCCGCGAGCCCGACGAAATAAATGCCGGGAACGGATGACTCGAAATCTGACGACAACACCGGCGAGCCGTCCACACATTTGAGCTTCGAGCGGATGTCAGAATTGAGGAACGCCAGGCTTTCCGGATCAACTTTGTATCCGGTCGCGGCGATGACGTGCTCGGCGACGATTTCGCGTTCGGAACCGTCTAGACCGCGCAGATGCAGCCGCACTTTGCCATCGTCGATCGCGGCGCGCTGAACAGCGAATCCAAGAAGAAGAGGCACGCGCCCTAGCACCTTGTCCTTAATAAACCAGCCTCCGGACGGGCCAAGCGTGGTTCGGACGATATTGATGCGCACACTCTCCGGTAAATAGTGAAACAACGCGGGCCCATCCGAGAAGAAGCGGGAACTCAGGCCCGGGCCGAGTCCTGAATCCGGATGTCGGATGCGCTTCCATAACGATCGACGTTTACCCGGCGTCGGCGCGTTGTGAAATTTCAGGGAGGTGGCGCGAGCCACAAGCTGTACATCGGCGTCGGCGTCGCGCAGCAATCCAGCCATATCAATTGCCGAAGAGCCGGCGCCGACTACGACGACGCTGCGGCCCTTGAACGCTGCAAGATCGCGATGAAGGTAACTATGCGACACAAACTCCGGTGCGAGATTCGCCAGGACATCCGGAATGCGCGCAAAATGCGTGATTCCAACGGCGAGTACAACGCGACGTGCCTTGACCTCTTCGCCGTCGTCCAATCGCAAAAGAAATCCGTCCGCGGAGCACTCGATGCCGGCGACCAATTTGTCTTCGAGTTCCGGAACCATGCGGTCCTTGAAGGCGAGCCCATAATCGCCGAACGTGGCGAGGTGCACCGGAATGCCCATATCCGCGTATTCGATCCCACGTTCCGCGCAGAATTGTTTCAAAGTAAATTTGGCATCGGGATCGTAGATGTTCGAAGCGAAGCCGTCAGATTTAAGCTTCATGCCCTTTGGCATGTGTGCTTCCCAGCTATCCATCGGACGTCCAAAGATGCGGAACGGGATTCCGCGGCCGCGGAAGTGCGCGGCGATTGAAAGTCCGTAAGGTCCTGCGCCGATAATGGCAACTTCAGTCATAGTCCTAACCAAGGATCCTTCCAAGTGGTCTCTGTTGCTCGCTGTGTCACATGCACCCCGCCGTCCGGGGGCATTAGCGATACTGGCCCGAAATCGGAAATCTGTCCAGACGCTGTGTGCGGGCCACCATCGTTTGAGATACGTCCCGCGATCCATTTGTCTGCAATCGAATCGCCCACTTTGCGTCCTATAAATACCTTATAATGAGCCATATATAGGTCCTCAAAAGAGAAGGGAGCGATTCAAATACCCTTTTCCGGCCAAGCAATTCCTCAAGAACGCGCCGTAGCACCAGTGGCAACCTGAGACCATTCCCACCGTCGGAAAGCGCTTTGCGAACGTCAAGCAGAGCGCGGGTCGCTCGGCATCAGGCGCTAGCCGTGGCAAAGCGGACATCCTGTATACTCTCCTCCAATTCGTGGCGTTTGCCCGCGCAATTTTGTGAGCAATTCGATGGAGCCCCGGGTTGCTAAGCGGTCGATGGCCCGATCCCGGTCAAGCAGCAGAGCCCATGCAACGAAGAATTCCTCAACTCGACGGCGTCCGGGGCGTGGCGATTCTCGTCGTGATGCTTCACAACATCAGCCTGAAATATCCTCTATTCCACTCGCAACGGTTGTTCGCTGATGGCTGGATGGGAGTCGATCTCTTTTTTGTGCTTTCCGGTTTCCTGATTACCGGCATCCTGGTTGATACAAAGCAATCGGAGGCTTATTTCAAAAATTTTTACGTCCGTCGCTGTCTGAGAATATGGCCCCTTTATTACTCGCTGCTCTTTTTCATGTTCGTCGTTGTTCGTTTCGTGAGCAAGTCGCAATACCATGACATTATTCAACAGTCGTCGCCCTGGTGGGCCTTTCCGCTGTTCCTGCAGAACTTCTTGCTTCCGATTTCAACCAATGCGGCCGGCCCCTTGGGTGTCACCTGGTCGCTCGCCATTGAGGAACAGTTTTATTTGGTCTGGGCCCTGGTTGTGCGATTTTGTTCGGCCACTAGCCTGCGGCGCGTCGCCGTCGCGGAGATTTGCATTTCGCCCGTGCTACGCTATTTCCTCTCGCTCCGCCACGTCGATCTCTACATAAACGTATTCTGCCGATTGGACGGCCTGATGGCCGGAGCGCTTCTTGCGCTTCTTGTTCGATCTGACAAATTTATCCCATCGAAGTGGCTCAAGCGCGCCTGGATTTTGCTGGCGATCGCAACGCCGCTTGCAATCTTGACCGCGCGCTACAATCTCGGATGGATTCTGTATTCCCTTACGGCGCTGGCTTCGGTGTCCTTCGTTTACGTTTCGTTGTTTTCACCACGAAAGTGGCTACGGTCAGTGATGACCAACCGATTCCTGGTCTATACCGGGGTCACGAGTTACGGGCTGTACTTGCTGCACAAGATTCCCTTTGGCGTGGTGCAAACGCTTCGTCTGGATCGTCATCCCTTCGTTCCGCTACCGTTCATATTCGTAACGAGTTTTGCGATGGCGGCGATCTCCTGGAATCTTCTTGAGAAGCCATTCCTGAACTTGAAGCGTTACTTCGAGTCCCAGCCGAGTGAGCGGGCTGGCCGCGGTCTCTCGATTTCAGTCGCTTCGCGCTGAACTTTTGTCGGACGAGGGGATCGCAACAGAGTCTTGGAGCTTCATGGAAGGCGCGTTTCTCGAAATCGGATGCCTCGTATACTTTGCTCAGTGTTTCTTCAGCAGGCACGCACCGGTCCACGGATAATTTCCTTGCACCACCTTGGGTTCGGGCAATAAGGAGAGCAACTCCTCTGGTGCCCGGCCCAACTGTGCCGCGGTCCTGAGGAACCCCTGCGTGTCCGTTGGTTCCCAGCCGTACGCCGCGAAAAAATTCGCGCCGTCCGAGGGACCAAACTTGAACGCCGCGCCCGCGTCGCTGAGCTGCTTTCCGGTCGAGCGCTGCATGTATTTCAGCTGGCCGGGCGAGGCAAGGTCGATGATCCAGCTTCGGAAATGCTCCCCGAGAGCAAGATCCCGCGCCAAGGATGCAACCTCGTCGCTCGTGAAATAGATCAACAACCCTTCGGTAACGACTGCGATTTTCTTCGCTCGCTGGTCGAGATCCGTGAAAAGAGCTTGGCGTTTGGGGTTGTCGGACAGGTCCAAGCTGACGCGCTCGAGCCTGCATTTTGGTTTTTCGTTTCCAAGAATTTCTTGCTTGTACGAGACGATTTCTGGCAAGTCCACTTCCACCCATTGAAATTCCGGACGGAGCTCCATGCGGTACGGCCGGGCGTCGAGTCCCGCGGCGAGATTCAACACAAGGTCCGCCCCTTCCCGGATTTCGCGCGAGATGAACTGGTCAAAAAGATAGGTCCGCGCTACCCAAGCCCACTCATGTTTGTTTCCCTGAGCCAGGTTGTTGGCGATTTGAAATCCGCGTTCGCCGGCGAGGCGCTCGGCGAAAGGATCGCGGAACAGCGCGTCTGGCCGCTGCGTTTCGCGGGCGCGAAAATACGCAACCCATCGCGCGGTATCGGATATGTTGCGAACGGAAGAGTTCGTGTCGTCCATACGCGAGCGCCCCAGAATGTCAAGAGAAACATTATGACGTAGAGTGCGAATTGCGGAACAGGAAATTGTTCGATTCGATTGTGGAATATCCGATTGCCAACGATCATATTGATCGGCGGGGCTATGGGGTGGGCGTTGCAATTGACGAAAGAAGTTTGGTAGGGAACTCATTGCATACGATTCCACGACAGCGCTTGATCCGAAGCAGGGGAGCGGGATTGTGTTGATAAGGAATTGTCCGCGCGCCCGTGCCGAGAAAGCGCTCAAGAAGGCCCAAAATCTTGGTAACATTCCTAGATTGAGCATCTTACGGTACGTATGTAAGTTTCCTGATCGCCATATTATGGTAGGCTGATTGCGTTCTGGGTCGTCGGGTCATTTTCGAAAACTTGCTTAGCTTCGCGCCGCGCAGCCAGATGACGTGAGATCCGGGCACAAGATGGAGGCTCGAACCACTGTGGAACCAACGATTCTCATTGCGACTACCCAGCGCTGGATCTCGACCGCCCGGCTGGCGGTCGCGCTCGCTGACGCCGGGTTTACCATTGATGCTGTCTGCCCGCCTCGTCACCCACTAGCCGGGACCGGCGTGGTGCGAGACACATATCGGTATCGCGGCCTGTCGGGCGTGACGTCCATCGCCGATGCAATCGCGGCTTCAAAACCGGACTTGATCGTTCCCGGAAACGACTTGGCGACCCAGCAACTGCACCTTCTGTACGCTCGCGAGCAGCAGAATGGTGCCGCCGGCGCGCCGATTTGCGCGCTGATCGAGCGTTCGCTCGGAGCTGCGAAGAATTTTGCACTTGCTTACGCGCGGACCAAATTTATGGATCTGGCCCAGGAAGAGGGCATCCGCACTCCGAACACGGAAGTCATTAGCGACATCAGCGACCTCAAGAAGTGGATCGGTCACTCGGGTCTTCCCACGGTCCTGAAAGCGGACGGCACTTCGGGAGGCGACGGAGTGAGAGTCGTCCGGACCTTGGAAGAAGCCGAACGGGCGCTGCGGATTCTCCAAGCCCCTCCGCTTGTGGCGCGGGCGGCGAAGCACGCTTTGATCGATCAGGACCTGACGATGGTTTGGCCCACGCTGCTTCGGACGCGCTCCGTCGTGAATGCCCAATCATTTGTTGCGGGGCACGAAGCAACCAGCGTAGTCGCTTGTTGGGAGGGGGAGGTATTGGCTGGCCTCCATTTTGAAGTGATCAAGAAACTTCATGCCACTGGCCCGGCCACCGTTCTGCGCCTGACCGAGCACTCCGAGATGTCGACCGCTGCCGAAAAAATGGTGCGCCGCCTTGGCTTATCGGGAGTGGTCGGGTTTGATTTCATGCTCGAGGCACAAACCGGAAACGCTTATCTAATCGAAATAAATCCTCGATCGACTCAAGTGGGGCACCTGGCGCTGGGCCTCGGACGCGATATTCCCGCGGCGCTGTTCTCGGCCGTGTCCGGACAGCCTATCCGCCCCGCACCGAAAGTCACGGAATACGACACGATCGCTCTTTTCCCGCTGGAATGGATTAGAGACTCGGCCAGTTCTTTTCTTCAATCTTCCTATCATGATGTTCCGTGGGACAGACCCGAACTGATTCGCGCCTGCGTCCGCGCACGCCGGAAACAGCGCGCCTGGTATTCCCAGCAGGGTCGCCTTCAGGCCTTTTCGGTGGCGCGCCCTCCTCGCGTATGAAGGTTCCAGCCAATCACAGCCGAAAAGGTTATAGTGCTGGCGAGCCGGAGGAGACATGAAAGGCGTAGTGCTCGCGGGCGGAACAGGCAGTCGGCTAAGTCCGCTCACTCGAGTTACGAACAAGCATCTACTCCCCATCTACGACAAGCCCATGGTGTATTACCCCATTCAGACTTTGGTCAACGCGGGAATAGAAGAGATTCTTCTTGTTACGGGCGGCAAGAATGCGGGCGATTTTCTGCGCTTATTGGGAAATGGCCGCGATTTCGGCTTGAAACACTTGAATTACACATATCAGGAAGGTGAAGGCGGAATCGCCGAAGCGCTCGCTTTGGCCGAGTATTTTGCTGCTGGAGAACCGATCTGTGTTATCCTCGGCGACAACATTATCGAGAACAACATTCGAGCAGCCGTGGAACATTTCGAGTATCAACAAGAAGGCGCAAAGATTCTTCTCAAAGAAGTGGTTGATGCGCATCGATTCGGCGTGGCCGAAATTCGCGGCGAGCGTGTTGTGGGTATCGAGGAGAAACCCAAGGCGCCGAAATCCAACTGTGCCGTCGTCGGAATCTATCTTTATGACGCAACCGTGTTCGAAAAAATCCGGCGCTTGAAACCATCGGGGCGCGGCGAACTCGAAATCACCGACGTCAACAATTTCTATATCGAAGAGGGCAAACTCACCTACGAACTGCTCGACGGTTGGTGGACCGACGCCGGAACATTCGAGTCACTGTTGCGCGCCAACACCTTGGTGGCCGAAACCGGCGCCAACAATATGGTGGCTACACGCACGAAGCCTCGTGAGCGAGGCGCGCGATGAAGATTCTAGCGACCGGCGGTGCCGGATTTATCGGCTCCAATTTTATCCGCTACATTCTTGGACTCAGCCGCGGATACGCTGTCGTCAACTTCGATAATCTGACTTACGCGGGGAACCTGGCCAATCTCGATTCGCTCGCATCAAGCTCCCAATATAAATTCATTAAAGGAGATATCCTCGATGCTGCCGCGGTGGAAGCCGCGATGGCCGGCTGCGATGCCGTCGTTCACTTTGCCGCGGATTCCCATGTTGATCGAAGCATTTACGAGCCGGCGGTATCGATCGAGACCAACGTAAAGGGCACATTCATTTTGCTGCAAGTCGCGCGCAGACTGAAAATTGCCCGCTTCGTTCACATTTCCACCGATGAAGTGTATGGCGACATGCCGCAGGGTGCTTTCGCGGACGAAGACTCACCTCTGCGGCCGAGCAGCCCCTACTCCTCGACCAAGGCCGCGGGGGATTTGCTCGTGCGCTCTTACGTGCGCACCTATGGATTTCCCGCTCTCATTACGCGTTCGTCGAATAACTACGGCCCGTATCAGTTTCCAGAAAAATTCCTGCCGCTCATGATTACCAACGCCCTGGACGACAAACCGCTGCCAATCTATGGCGATGGAAAACAACAGCGCGACTGGCTTCATGTCGAGGACAATTGCCGCGGCATTCTCGCGGTGCTCGAACGAGGGCGTGTGGGCGAGGTTTACAACATCGGCGGCCGCGAGGTCGAAGAAAACCTCACCATGGCACGTCGAATACTTCGGCTAACTGGCAAACCCGAATCGTTGCTTTCCTACGTGTCGGACCGCCCCGGCCATGATCGGCGCTACGCGTTGAAATGCGACAAGATCGAGCGAGCATTGGGTTGGAAGCCTGCCATTTCTCTTGACGACGGCTTACGTCAAACAATTGATTGGTATGCGAAGAGTACGGAATGGCTGGCCGGAGTCCGCGGCGGAGAGTATCGGTCCTACTATGAGAAGTACTACGACAAGCGCGATTCCTCGCTGCACGCCATCGCACATCCAGGGGCGAAGGCTCGCTAGATTTGGAGACTTTCTGGGTTGGGTTCCCGCGAGGATTGCGAGACGTCCACCCGCCACCGCCCCAAGCGCTAAGGAGGAATATATTCGTTGCAGCGAATCGAGACAAGTCTGCCGGGAGTTTTGGAACTGCGTCCCGAAATTTTCCGCGATGAGCGCGGTTCTTTCATGGAAACGTATCACGCCCGAAAATTCGCTGCGTTAGGAATCGCCGGCGAATTCCCTCAAGACAACCAATCCAGATCTGTGAAGGGAACGCTGAGAGGTCTTCACTATCAGTTGCGTCACCCGCAGGCCAAACTTTGCCGGGTCCTGGAGGGCGAAGCTTTCGACGTGGTCGTGGACATTCGGCTCGGCTCGCCATATTTCGGTAAGTGGACAGCCCTCGTTCTTTCGGCGACGGAACAAAATCAGATTTACATTCCGCCCGGATTCGCACATGGCTTTCTTGCTCTAACCGAGGTGGTTGAATTCCTGTATAAGTGCAGCGATTTCTACGATCCGTCCGACGAACATGGATTACTTTGGACCGACCCCTCCCTGCGGATCCCATGGGGCGTTGAGCACCCACTGGTCTCCGAAAAAGATTCGAAGTACCCCACCCTCGCCAGCGTGGCCCACGAGTTTCTTCCGCGGTTTCCCGGGAAATGAAAGCCAAAATTCTTCTCATCGGCAAAAATGGCCAGGTCGGCGGAGAACTGCAGCGTCTGTTGCCTCGCCTGGGCGAAGTCGTTGCGCTCGATCGCCAGCAGCTGGATCTTGCGAAGCCGGACGAAATTCGCCGAGTGGTGCGCGAGGTCCGGCCTGGGTTAATCGTGAACGCCGCGGCCTACACCGCCGTTGATCAGGCCGAAAAGGAAGAGGCGGCAGCCCAGTCCATAAATGCTGCCGCCCCTGCGGTGCTCGCGGAGGAGGCGAAGAAAATAGGCGCGGCTCTCGTCCACTACTCGACCGACTACGTATTCGATGGATCGAAGCGCACTCCCCACGAAGAGGACGATTCGCCAAATCCGATCAGCGTCTACGGCAGGACGAAACTCGCAGGTGAACAGGCCATCCGTGAAACTGGGGTACCACACCTAATTTTTCGCACGGAGTGGGTCTACGCGAGGCAGGGCCGGAATTTCCTGCTCACGATTCTGAGCCTCGCCGCAGAACGCGAGGAATTGAGAATCGTTTCCGATCAAATCGGCGCGCCCACGTCAAGCCGCGAAATCGCCCAAGCAACAACCGAAATACTCGCGCAAATTTCTGAGCCGCTTGCGAATCGACCTTCGTGGTCTGAAGTGAGCGGCACGTATCACATGACAGCTTCCGGAGAAACGACCTGGTACGAATTTGCGAGAGCGATTCTGGAGGAGGCATCGCAGGCGGATCGGACTGCGGCGTGGCTCGCGGCGGCCACCGGCGGGCGTCCGTTGATCGCGCAGCGAGTCGTCCCGATTAAATCCGAAGACTACCCGACGCTGGCCCGTCGCCCCGCTTATTCAATTCTCTCGAACGCTCGCCTCGCAAGGACGTTCGGCGTTCATCTTCCCGATTGGCGTACACAGCTGCGCCTGCTGGTCTGCGCCGTATAGCGTCGTAGAAGTGGCAAGGTCGGGGAGCCTATTCGGGGCAGCGCACAGCATGCTCGCGTATGTGATCCGCGCAAGCTGTGCGAGCGATTCCAGAATCATCTTCCGGCGCTACGGGATACTGACGGTGGCAGTAGTTGAAAGGACGCTCTCGACGCCGGCGGCATCGACCGCCGTTACGGCGTATGTGTAGGTTTGGCCCGACGCCACGCCGAAGTCCTGATAGCTAAGCGATTGGTCGATCTCGCCGGTCAGTTTGGATAGCTGCGCGTTCGCACCGGTGCCGCGATAGACGTAATAGCCCACTACTACCGAAGGGCTGGGGCTCCAATTCAAACTCACTGAAGGCGTTCCGGCGGCGACGCCGGTGCCGGACAGCGGAATCTGCAATTGCGGGGCGTTGCTTGCCACGACGACGCTGCCCGTCGCAAAGCCCGGCGTAGTCGGATCGAAGCTCACCATCACATCGACCGATTGATTCGGCGCTAGCGTGACAGACGACCCGCCGCTGACGCTGAATCCAGGCCCTCCCGCGGTGATCGACGAGATACTGAGCGTCGAATTTCCCGAGTTCGTCAGCACGACATTTTGTGACAGGGCGACTCCAACAGTCGTGGTCGCAAACGTAATCGACGCGGGGTTTGCTGAGAGCTGAACGGCCGACGGGCCGACCGTTGCGCTTAGGCCGACCGTCGTCGGCGAACCCGCTGCGTTGCTGGTGATCGTCACAGTTCCGGAGGCGCCGCCGAACGTGGGCGATTCGAAGGTGATCGCAGCGTATGCACTCTGGCCGGCCAACAGAGTGAGCGGCAGTGAAAGCCCGGCCACGCCGAATCCACTTCCCGATGCAACAATCTGGGTGAGCGTCAAATTGGCTGACCCGATATTCGACAAGACGAGCGTCTGCGCGTAATTCACGCCCGCAAGCACATTGCCGAATGAAATCGATGACGGTGTCGCTTCAGGTGCCACGGGCAGCGCAGGAGGAGGCGCCGCTGCAACCTCTTGAGCCGAGGGCGCGCCCAACGAAGCCGTGGACGCTATGCAGCCCGAGAGGTTGATTATTCCAAGGACGAGAAGGCCCAGAAGAACTATGGAACCGAAAGATACGCCTCCCACAGTTTTCGATTTCTCTCGTTCGCATGCCGGGGTGGGCCTGCGAATGGAAGGACCTCTCAAAGTATCCAAAGTATCGGCGAACTGAGCGTCAGAGTCCAGTCTCTCGAAGCATGTGTTGTGGAAAAACTCGGGGGATGCTCGAGCCCCTCAAATCCAATTTGCGCCGTCGTGACCTGACCGGGGTTTTTTGTACCAGCGGGAGTGAGAGAGAATTCACTCTGGAGGGAAGCTGGTATGCCGATGAGGAGATACAAGCCGGAGCAGATCGTCACGCTGCTGCGGCAAGTTGAAGTTGAAATCGCCAACGGAAAGAGCACCCCACAAGCCTGCAAGGAAGCCGAGATCACCGCGCAGACCTACTACCGCTGGCGGAAGGAATACGGCGGCCTGAAGTTGGATCAAGCGAAACGCCTCAAAGAGTTGGAGCGGGAAAACGCCAAGCTGAAACGGTTGGTGGCGGAGCTTTCGTTGGAGAAGCAAATTCTGAAGGATGTGGCAGAGGGAAACTTCTAAGCCCTGAGCGGCGACGTAGCGCGGTGGAGCATGCACGCGAGAGCTACCAAGTATCAGAGCGGCATGCCTGCCGGTTGCTGGGGCAGTGGAGAGGGACACAACGCTACGAGGTGATCCACCGAACGGATGAAGACGCGCTGACGCGAGACATCGTGGCGCTGGCCAGCGAGTACGGGCGCTTCGGCTATCGGAGGATCACGGCGCTGTTGCAAGCACGGGGCTGGTATGTGGGCAAGGATCGGGTGCAGCGGATCTGGCGGCGCGAAGGGCTGAAAGTGCCGCAGGGACAAAGGCCGCGAGGAAGGCTGTGGTTGAACGACGGATCGTGTGTTCGTCTCCGGCCGGAACGAGCCAACCATGTGTGGAGCTACGATTTCGTGAGCGCGATGACCCACGACGGCCGAACACTGCGAATGCTGACGCTGATCGACGAATACACGCGGGAGTGCCTGGCGATCCGCGTGGCGAGAAGGCTGGGGAGATACGAAGTGATCGAAGCGCTGGCGGACGTGATGCTTTACCGGGGAATTCCGGAACATATTCGCTCGGACAACGGCCCGGAGTTCGTGGCCAAGGAGCTGAGGAGTTGGCTGGCGAAGGTGGGAACGGGGACGCTGTACATCGAACCGGGAAGCCCTTGGGAGAATGGCTACTGCGAAAGCTTCAACGGGAAATTGCGCGATGAATGTTTGAACGGAGAGATTTTTTACTCGCTGAAGGAAGCGCAGATCGTGATCGAGAAATGGCGGATGGTGTACAACACGCTGCGTCCGCACTCAGCGCTGGGCTACAGGCCACCGGCGCCGGTGGCCTGTAGCCCCTTGGTGCCGCCAATTCTCGGTTCGCCGTCGACGGCTGTGATGTAGACTCTCTCATTCACCGTGGTACAAAAACTCGGGCTGGTCAGTCGTAACATTCCTGTAACACAGCTCGCGCCTCGACTGCCGCGCGTTTCTTGCAAACGGCGGCGATTTCAGGCGGCGCTGTTCGTGTTTCCGGGTTATCGCCTGGCTCTTTCGTGATCCGGGCCGCGAGTGGCAGTCAGATTCTCGGAAGTGTCTGTGCAGAGAGGTTTGCGAATCCCAAGATCAGATTTAGGCGCGTCCGATTCAATTCAATTGCGCGTCCATTGTGTGGCAGCGGCGGCAGTACTGACGGGGGAACTTGACTGGGGCACAGCGCGAATCACGATCTGTGATCGTTGTCTGCTGTCGACGCGACGAATCTAAGGGACGTTGGCCGTTGCTGGGGTCGAATACGTGCTTTCGACGTCGCTCGAATCAACCGCGGTGACAACGTAATAGTACGTCGTGCCGCCTTCAACCGACGTATCGTTATATTGCAAAGTCGAGGCCGGAGTGTTTGGGTTCAATTTCACATACCCTGAGCCTAGTGTTGTCGATCGATACGCGTAGTAACCGGTCACGTCCGGCGATACGCTGGCCGACCACGTCAGCGTAACCGACGGTTGGACGCCCGCGCCAGAGAGGGGAATCAGCAGCCCACCTGCGTTGCTTGTGATCGTGACGCCGGCGCCGGAGACGGTCCCCAACGTCGTAGGATCGAACGTTACGGTCAGCGTGGCTGTTTGATTCGGCTGCAGGGTCAAACCATTGGATATTCCGCTGGCGCTGAATCCAGCACCCACCGCGGATACGCCTGAGATCGTCACGTTCGAATTACCCGTGTTCGTGATCGTCGTCGGCATTGGAGTGCTGACGTTAAGGTTGGTGTTGCCGAACGTCAGACTCGTTGGGCTCGCACCTAACTGTGTGGTTGCCGCAATACCGGCTCCGCTCAGCGGGATCGTCAGCTGCGCGGGGGATCCGTTCGTTGCGAGAACGATCGATCCGTTGACAGTTCCGCTGGTGGCGCCCGACGGCGTGTACACGGCGTTGAAAGTTGCGTTGCTGCCAGCAGCGATTGTCGTCGAGGTCGAAGGGCCTGTAACGCTGAAGCCGTTCCCTGTCACCGTGACTTGCGAGAATGCCAGCGTCGCGTTTCCGGAGTTACTGAGCATGATAGTTTGAGAATTGCTGCTTCCGACGACCACCGTGCCGAGGTTCGCAGACGTCGGGTTTGCCGAAGCCAACGGCTGAGTTCCTGTTCCGGTCAATGCGATTGTCGCTGGCGAGTTGGGCGCGTTGCTGCTGATCGAGATGTTTCCAGGGACGGTACCGCCGGCCGTCGGCGTAAATTTAGCCGTGAAGGTCGCGTTCAGGCCAGCGCCTATCACTTGACCCGCTGACAGACCGCTGATGCTGTAGCCTGTTCCCGAGACGCTGGCCACTGAAATTGTCAGCGATGCGTTTCCCGTGTTCGTGAGCGTAATCGTCTGCGGGTTGTTGGCGCCAACGGCGACGGTGCCAAAATTCTCACTAGTCGGACTGATCGTCAATTGAGCCTGAGTTTGTGTTGCCGTTCCGCTGAGAACAATCGTGAGGGGAGAGGCCGGCGCGCTGCTCGTAATCGTGATTGCTCCGCTCGGACTCCCGGCGGTGGTCGGCGCGAACACGGCATTGAACGACGCGTTTTGGCCGGCGGCGATAACCTGCCCTGCCGATAGGCCATTGACACTGTATCCGGCTCCCGAAGCGACCGCCGCTGATATCGTTACGCTGGCCGTACCGGTGTTCGTCAGCGTCACGGGTACGCTGGTGGTGGCGTTAATCAGAATGCTGCCAAAAGCGACGGTGGTCACGCTCGGCGTCAGCACCCCGACCGCGGGCGGCGGATCTTGCACCTCTGCCTTTGTGCCTGACGCCGCGCTGGTGACTCCCGCGCAGCTCGACAGCCCTACCACCGCCAGCAGAAGTGCGAGAGGCGCGGTTAGGGCGAATAGGCCACGATAATTGCGTTCGCTGCGGGCCTTGACCGATGGGAAGACAATTGGGGAGTCCAGTCGCTGGGCCTGTGGTCTCATCGCACGACCAGTTTAGGAACGCCAAAGGGGCTTCATCTACTGGTCGGAGGACCGAAGAAAGGGCAGGTAGCTGCGCCTGTTCATGGCACCGCCGATAGCTGGTCTTGAGCGCGCGGCACGGGTATCCGCCAGGCGTCGGCGTGGGTCCGCCACGCGAAGAAACTAAATGACTTACGTTCGCATCTGAGGCGCGACTGACGGCGAAACTGCGTGATGCTTCGGCACCCGGCAGCACACGACGTCAGTCTGAATTCGTGGTAGACTCTGGGTATCGTCTCGATAAACCTGCCTTCACTGGTATGACCAGGGACACTCCAGCGATTTCACGGTTCGTTGCTCCGACGACGGGTTGGTCGAACCGCGTCCTGCTGCTGGCTCTCGCGGGTATATTGTTCCTGACGTTTTACCCCTTTCAATTCGCGCCGCGGGCGACGTCTTTAGCTCACTCGTCTCCGTTCCTCCTCGGCGGCATAGCGAAGGGAGGACGGGCTCTCGAGGTCTACCTCAACATCTTGCTCTTTATGCCGTTTGGCTTCGGCGTATCTGAAAAGCTGCGCGAACGGGGATGGGGTTGGAGAGCGACCGCGCTCGCGACTTGGATCGCGGGGATCCTTCTCTCCTACGGCGTCGAATTTCTGCAGCAATACACCCCAACGCGCGCTTCTCGATGGGAAGACGTCTGTACGAACAGTGCGGGCGCGATCGCTGGTTTCATTTTGTTCGCGCTTTGCGGCAGGTTCATCGTCGAGTGGAGCTCAAGGGCGGAGTCTGCGCTTCGAGCGTCACTTACGCCTCGCCGGGCCCTCCTGCTTATTCCCATTTATTTTGTGCTTTGGTTTGGCCTCTCGATGTGTCTGCAACGCGAAACCCGGTTGACGAATTGGGACGCCGAGTCCCGGCTTTTGGTTGGCAATGGCGCGGGACAATGGCAGTCGCCAAACTGGAAAGGATCCGTTTCCCGTCTGCAGTTTTGGAATCGGGCCCTGCCGGACGATCTCGCGCGCTCATTGACGGCGGGAGGAATGCCGGCCGGTTCTCAATCCGGCTTGCTGGCATCGTACGATTTTCTCGCACCCGCGCCAGCCCAGGATCAAACGAAATTCCTCCCCGCTCTATCCTGGTCGCCGGGTCCGCCGCCAACATCAACCCAGAGCGCGCTTGTGTTTGACAGAGGATCCTGGTTGAGCTCGCAGGTTCCTGTCTCAAACCTGGTGGAAGCTTTGGAGAAAACGAATCAATTTTCTCTTGAGTTTGCGTTCACTCCTGCGGAATCCGCTGGAGTTGACGGCGGGATTATTTCGATCTCGCCCGCGCCGCGACGCGTTGATCTGTTCGTTAGGCAACAAGATTCTAATCTTGTCTTTTGGTTTCGCAGCGCAGTCACAGCCAGCCAGGACGGAATAATCTGGTCGATTCCCAACACGTTCGTCGCCGGCCAGCGTCGCGATGTTCTTCTTACCTACGATGGGTCTGACGTCTCCGTGTACCTCGACGGGAAAGCGCGTCCCAACGTGTTCGAACTCGGACCCGGAACGGTCCTCGCAGAGTCCATACGCCACGTCAAGGCGACCGAGTTCCGGGGTTATTCCTACATCTATGACGCCCTGATTTTTCTCCCGGCCGGCGCGCTCTTCGGGATGGTTGCAATTCCTGTCAGATCGCGCGTCAGCGCCGTAACAATCGTGCTGGCGATCGAATTTGTTTTGCCGCCGTGGCTGCTCGATCGAATTCTTTCGCACGTCAGCGGTCGGCCGATCTCGGTCGGAACTATATTCCTCTCGCTGGTTTTGGTCGCTGCGGGCAGCCTATGGATAAACGCCGACCGTCGACGCCCCGCTTCCGGTACTTGATCCGCAGCCAATTCCCGGCGGAGTCCGCCCGCTGCGATGCGTTTCGCATATAATCAAATACTCACGCGGCGCAGGCCGCGGAGCGCGCCACCACTGTGAAATCGAGGCAGATCTCATGATTCTCGACGTTAACGGCATCCAGAAAATTCTCCCACACCGCTATCCCTTCCTGATGGTGGACGCCATTCTCGAAATGGAGCGCGTGAAGCGCATCGTGGGCATCAAGAACGTCAGCATCAACGAATACTATTTTCAGGGCCATTTCCCCGGCAAACCCATTATGCCCGGCGTGTTGATCATCGAGGGCATGGCGCAGACGGGCGGCTTGCTGCTGCTGCTCGAAGTTCCCGACCGCGAGAACAAGCTTCTCTATTTTGTGGCCGTCGACGACGCCCGGTTTCGCCGGCCCGTCGTGCCCGGCGATCAGTTGCGCATTGAGATGACCGTGCTTTCCTGGCGCGCCACGTTCTGCAAGCTGCGCGGGATCGCGACCGTGAATGGCGACGTCGTCGCCGAAGCCACGCTAATGTGCAAGATGGTCGATCGCGAAATGGCCGCGGCCGCAGAGGCCCGGTCCAAGGCCGAGGTGGAATCCAAGCAATGAGCGAGATTGATCCCCGGGCAGCGGTTTCGCCGCGTGCCCGCCTTGGCGCGGGCGTGCGTGTCGGCGCGTTTGCCGTGGTTGGCGACGAAGTCGAGCTGGGCGATGGCTGCGTGGTCATGCCGAGTGCTGTGTTGCAAGGCCCCGCGCGTTTTGGCACGGGCAACATTTTCCATCCGTGCTGCTCAGTAGGCGGCGATCCCCAGGATTTGAAGTTCGCGGGCGAGCGCACGGAGTTGGTGGTCGGGGACGACAACACGTTTCGCGAATTCGTTACGATCAATCGCGGAACCGGGTCAGCCGGCGGCGCGACGCGAATCGGCAACCATAATTTGTTCATGGCGTATGCGCACGTGGCGCACGATTGCAACGTAGGCGATCGCACGATTTTCGCCAATGGCGCGACTCTCGCGGGCCACGTCGACGTGCACGATCACGCAACCGTCGGCGCGTACTGCACGATTCACCAGTTCACGCGCATCGGCCGCTACGCCTACATTGGCGCGCTCACGGCGCTGGTAAAGGATGCGCCGCCGTTTTCATTGATCGTGGCCGAGCGCGAGGTTCACTGCTATGGCCCGAACTCGGTAGGAATCGAGCGTGCCGGCTTCGGGGCCGAGCGCACCCAGGCCATCGAACGCGCATTTCGTTTGCTGCTTCGCGCGAAGCTCAACACCACGCAAGCCGTTACGCAGCTCCGCACGCAGATGGCGGATTCGCCCGACATTCGGGAGCTTGTCGAGTTTATCGAGTCGAGCAAGCGCGGCGTGATCAAGTAACCCTGCCGATGACCAACCCAGCCCAGCACGCTCCTTTCGCCATCCCATCGGATCCCACTGGATGGGGCTTGATCGCGGGCAACGGGCGCTTCCCATTTCTCGTGCTGGAAGCCGCGCGCAGTCAGGGAATTGACATGGCGGTGCTGGCTCTGCGCGAGGAGGCTTCGCCTGACCTTGAACGGCTCTCGAAGCGGCTGCATTGGGTCAGCCTAGGAGAACTCAGCCGAGCTCTCGAGCTATTGCATCAAGAGGGAGTGACGCGCGCCGTGATGGCCGGCCAGGTGAAGCACAAGCAGATATTCAGTTCGATTCGTCCCGATTGGCGCTTGGCAAAGCTGCTCTTTTCGCTTCCGTTCAAGAATACCGATTCGCTCATCGGAGCCGTGGCCGGGGTGCTGAAAGAGGAAGGCATCGAGCTCGTGGATTCCACCGCGTTTTTGAAACCGCTCGTGCCCGAACCCGGTGTATTGACGCGCCGCGCCCCGGACGTCCGCGAGGCTGCGGACATCGTCTACGGCCGCACAATCGCCACAGCAATCGCCGCGCTCGATCTCGGTCAGACAGTGGTGGTGCGCGACGGCGCCTGCGTGGCCATCGAAGCCATGGAAGGAACCGACGAAACGATCGAGCGCGCTGCGCGTATCGCCGCAGGCAGTCCGCTCGTGGTTGTGAAAGTCAGCAAGCCGCGCCAGGACATGCGCTTCGATGTACCCGTGATCGGCCTCGCGACCGTCGAAGTGATGCGAAGGTGTGGCGCGACGGCCCTCGCGATCGACGCCGGCCGCACGCTGCTTTTCGATCGTCCGCGCCTCGTCGAAGCGGCAGACGCGGCCGGTGTGGCGATCGAGGCGTTCCCACCCCAGGCATCGCAGGCAGGCGATCCGCCGAGCGAGGCGCGCTGATGGAAAACTCTTCCAAGGTGGCCAGTCGCGTTCGCGTCGCAGTGGTGGGCGTAGGAGATTTCGGCCGCAATCACGTCCGCGTCTACAGCGAACTTAACGAGGCTGAGCTAGTCGGCGTCGCGGATGCGGACGCCGCGCGCGCCAGCGCCATTGCGCAAGAATTCTCGGTCACAACGTTCGATAGCATTGAAGCGCTGGCCGGAAAAGTAGACGCCGTGAGCCTGGCCGTGCCCACAACCGAGCACGCGCGCCTGGGCTGCCGTTTGCTTGAGATGGGGCTCGATGTGCTCGTCGAGAAGCCCATCGCCGCATCGCTCGACGAAGCGGACGACCTCGTGCGAACGGCCGCGCGTCGCAGCAGAATTTTGCAAATCGGGCATCTCGAGCGATTCAATCCCGGTTTGGTGGCAGTGATGCCCATGGTCAAGCGGCCGCTATATTTTGAGGTGCATCGTCTCGGGGTGTTCACGCCGCGCAGTTTGGATGTAGACGTGGTCTACGATGTTATGATTCACGATCTCGACATACTATTGGCGCTCACGGGCGAACCGGTCGTGGAGATTGACGCAGTAGGAATTCCCGTGCTCACTGAGAAAGTGGACATCGCGCAGGCGCGTCTCGGATTTCCCTCCGGCGCCGTCGCCAATGTCACCGCCAGCCGCGTCTCCACCGAGCGCGTGCGCAAAATGCGCTTCTTTCAGCATCACGAATACATTTCCGTCGATTTCAATCGTCAGGACGCGCTGCGCATCCGCGTGAAGGAAGCCGGCCCACAACCGAAATTCGATTTTGAAAAGCCGGCAGCCGATCCCGAAGAGCCTCTGCGCGCCGAGCTTCGCTCGTTCTTAAATTCGGTCCGCACGCGCACCGCGCCGCGCGTGGACGGCGCCGCCGGCAGGCGCGCTCTCGAGCTTGCTGACCGGGTGATGGCAGGCATCCGCGAGCACGCGCTGCGCGTCCAATTGGCAGGCTCCGCGCTTCCCCGGGAAAACGAATGAGTCAGCGGTATATGGTTCCGAGATTCTTGGTTCCGACCGATGTGCGTCCGGTCGCCGATGGCGCGGACGGCGCCGCGCCGCCGCGGCGTCTTTCGACGTCGCTCGATAACCGCACGATCGTGCCGGCAAATCTGCCGCATCTCGAGCTCGACACGCGCTCGACGATTCCGCTGTATATGCCGCTGGACGTGTTGGCCGCGCGCATGGTGATTCCGCGCGACGCCGGAGACGCGCCTCTCGACACCGAGCACACCATCCCCGACTACGTTCCGATCACCATCACGGAGTCCCGCTTCGTCGTCCCCGAAAAAATGGCGCCGGTCGAGCTGAAGTCGAAGCCTCGAATGTCCGCCAGCGAATTGCCGGATTTGGTCGAGCCCGACGTGATGACCACGGGCGAAGTCAATTTGATGGACACACCGGTCGAGGAGCGCATCTCGGCCTGGAAGCGGCTCTCGCGATTCGTCTCCATCGCTGCGCACGTCGCGATCATCATTTTCATTTTCATCGAGCCGAAGCTATTTCCGTATCGCCCGCCGACCGCCGACCAGTTGAATCTCGCCCAGAATGAGCTGACCTGGGCCAATCTGCCGGCGCTCTCGAATGACACGGCACGGTCGAGTCCGCGCCCAGCGCCGCCCGGCCCGCAAGTGCGCGTCGATCCCCGCGTGCTGCAGCAGGTCACGCCGCCCGAGCCCACGCCAGAGCCCGAGCGCGCGGCGCCGAGTGAACCCGAATCCACGTTGCCGGCGGCACCAACTCCGCAGCCCCAGCAGCTTGCGCCCACGCCGCAGCCGCAACAGGAGATTCCGTCGGCCCCGGAAGCCCCGGCGCCGCAGCCGACTAATAACGGATTGATGCTGCCGAAAATTGATTCCGGCGCATCCCCCGATGATTTGCGCGCGCGTGGTGAGGGCGGAGGCACGAGCCAGGGTTTTGAAGCCCCCATGCCGGGCGCGCGCAGACAAGGCGGCGGCCAGGGATATGGCGGTGGTGGCGGTGGAGGTTATTCTAGCGGCGGCGTTCAGATGCTGACGCCCACTCAGGGCCTGGATTGGTCGGGCTATCTGGCGCGAGTTCTCGACAGCGTGAAGCGCAATTGGTACGCGATCATGCCGGAGTCAGCGGAAATGGGCGATCGCGGACGCGTGGTTCTGGATTTCAAAATCCTGCGCGACGGAAACGTTCCCGACCCTGATCCCGAGATGAGGAGCAGCTCTCAAAAGGAACCGCTGGACCGTGCCGCCGCTGGCGCAATTCGCGCCTCCAGCCCATTTGAGCCCTTGCCTCCGGAATTCAGCGGTCCTTACATCGAGCTGCGCTTCATCTTTTTGTACAACATTCCGCTCAGTGAAGCCGAGCAGCCCCAATGAAGCCTAATCGCGCTCAAGTTCTGGGCGCGCTGCTTTTGGCCGCGCTCTTCGCGCTCTATTTGTTGATTCGCTACGGAAAATTCCTCGGATGAATCGCCCATCCCCCGCTTCGCCTGCGCCGCTTGTGGCCATCCTCGGTCCGACGGCCTCCGGCAAATCCGCGCTGAGCGTGTTCCTTGCCGAACGCTTCGGCGGGGAAATTCTCGCCTGCGATTCGACGCAGGTCTATCGCGGCTTCGATATCGGCACTGCGAAACCTGCGGCCGCGGAGCGCCGCGGCATCCCGCATCATCTTCTCGATTTGGTCGAACCGTCAGATCTCTTCACCGCTGGCGAGTATCGGCGCCGAGCCGAACTCGTCCTGGCCGATTTGCAGAGCCGCGGCCGCCTGCCGATCCTGACGGTCGGCACGGGCCTATATCTTCGCGCGCTGCTCGAGGGATTGGCCGACGCGCCTGAGCGCTCAGCCGAGCTTCGCGCGCGTCTTGAGGCACGCGCCGCTGCGTGCGGTCCCGCGTATCTCCATCGCATCCTTGCGCACCTTGATCCCCAATCCGCGCGCCGCATCGCTCCGCGCGATCGTCAGAAACTCGTGCGCGCGATCGAGATATGCGTTCTCGCAGGCAAGTCCGTCACGGAGCTGCATCGTTCGGGCCGCGATCCGCTCATCGGCTTTGCGCCGATTCGCATTGGACTCAATCCGCCGCGCGCGGAGCTGCGTGCGCGAATCGAGCGGCGCACGCACGGGATGCTCGCGCGAGAATGGCTTGACGAAGTGGCCGAATTAATTCGCGCCGGCGTCCCCGCGCAGAGCAAGCCATTCGAGTTCATCGGCTATCGTGCGCTGCGCGAACATCTCGAAAGCCGCACGAGCTTGGCCGATGCAACCGCCGTGATCGTGCAGTCCACGCGCCGTTACGCCAAGCGGCAGCTTACCTGGTTCAGGCGCGAGCCGGACGTGGCGTGGCTTGCGGGATTTGGCGACGATCCCGAAATCGCCGATGCGGCCGAACGTCTCATCGCCGCACGCCTCGTCGCGTTTCGCGCAGGCGCCGCGGAAGTTTCTTCGCACAGGCCCACCGCAGTCCATCCACGCGCGGACGTATAATGAGACCGGTGCCGATGCTCCTCACCCCCGCCGTGCGCGACCGAATCTCTCTGCGAATTTTTCTGCGATCCAACTCACAATGAAAACTCCGCGCAGCACCGAATCGCACGAACGTGTCCTGTTAGTTGGCGTCGGCTTGAAACGTACTCCCCGCATGGCTGGTCAAGAAGCCGGCGCACCCGAGCGCGAAGCGCTGCTTGAGCTCGAGGAATTGGCGCGCAGCGCCGGCGCCGTCGTGGCGGGCTCGGTGTTCCAGGTCCGCGACGCGATCGATTCGGCCACGGTGGTCGGACGCGGCAAGCTCGAAGAAATCAAAATTGAAGCGAATCTGCACAAGGCGCCGCTAGTCGTCTTCGACCGCAACCTTACGCCCACGCAGCAGCGCAACCTCGAGCGCGAAATCGATCGTCGCGTGATCGATCGCACGCAGTTGATCCTGGATATTTTCGCGCGGCACGCCCTCAGCCGCGAAGGCCAACTCCAAGTCGAGCTCGCGCAATTGAACTACATGCTCCCGCGCTTGGCCGGCCAGCGCACCGAGCTCTCGCGGCTCGGCGGCGGCATCGGCACTCGCGGTCCCGGCGAACAGAAACTCGAAACCGACCGCCGTCGCATTCGCGATCGGGTCGGCCGCATCGCGCGGAGCATCGAGACGCTGCGCAAACAGCGCGGCGTGCGTCGCCAATCGCGCCGCGCGGTTCCGCTCGGCATGATCGCGCTTGTCGGCTATACGAACGCCGGAAAATCCACGCTGTTTAACGCGGTGTCGGGCGCCGACGTTTTGGTTTCGCACAAAATGTTCGCCACGCTCGACCCGACGGTGCGCGGCGTGCGTCTGCCCTCGGGCCGGCGCGCGTTGTTTTCCGACACGGTCGGATTCATTCGCGATCTGCCGCCGGGACTGATGGCGGCATTCAAGGCTACGCTCGAGGAAGTCGAGGAGGCGGCGCTGATCCTGCATGTCACCGACGTTTCAAATCCAGCTCACGCCGAACAAGACGCCGAGGTCGAAAAAGTGTTGCACGATCTCGGCGTCGCGGGCCGCCCTCGACTCCGCGTCTTCAACAAGATCGATCGTTTGACGCCCTCGGAGATTGAGGCGCTGAACGCACCGGGCGAATCGGGCGACACGGCGTCAGTTTCCGGGCTCACCGGCGCCGGCCTGGAGCAGTTGCTTCAAAAAATTGACGAGCGCCTGCCAGTCGATCCAATCGTCCGCCTGCGCTTTCGCTTGCCACTCTCCGACGGTCGGTCGCTCGCCCTAGTGCACGGCTTAGGGCACGTCCTGAACTCGGAAGTTGAAGATTCGCATATGCTTCTCGAAGCCGACCTGCCCGAGTCGATCGTGCGCCGCCTGGGCCTTGAGTCGGTTGGCGATCCGGCCCGAAAATAAAGACCGTCCAGTAGGACTGCCCGAGTTGGAAAAGCTGTGGAAACCTCTGGAAGTGGCTGCAGCGCCAAGATCTTAGGGGAAACGCGTGATCCAAGCGGAGCGGCGACTGCGGCTGCATCCTATTCATACTAAGCTGGTTACGCGATAGCCAGGAATTGCGTCTATGGCCGCCGGCGCGATTTTCCCCTAAATCCTTTGATTTGTGATTTTCACAGCCCCCAAGCCCTATTGTGGCCAACTGGTAACCCGCCAAGATGGTTTGCCCTAACGCCTCGCGCCTCGGTCAGGGGCGTTGACGCCCCGCGCATCGGGGACTATATTGTGATTGGTCTCGGAGCCGGGCTCATCGTGGTTATGCCGCGTCCGGCTAAGTGTCCTCGGATACCCCATGAACCTGCCCAACAGCCTGACGATCCTCCGGATTTTCTTCATTCCGCTCTTGGTGGTCGTCTTGCTCACCCAGCAGCCCAATATTAACTTCTGGGGGCTGCCGATGAACTTCGCGGTGTGGGGCGTGCTCATTCTGCTGGCCGCTGCGGCAACGGATTGGGCTGACGGCTACTACGCGCGCCGCCGCCGCCAGATTACCACGCTCGGGATTCTGCTCGACCCGATTGCGGATAAGCTGCTGATGACCGGGGCGTTCATTTCGCTTGTCGAGATGCGTCTGGTTGCCGGCTGGATGGCGGTGATCATCATCGGGCGCGAGATTACCGTTCAGGGGCTGCGCAACATCGCCTCCGCCGAAGGATTCACGATTCCGGCGTCGGCGCTCGGCAAGACAAAGATGGTGTTGCAGGTACTCGCCGTCTGCGTGGTGATTCTGGCCGCGAAACGGCCGCAATTTCATCGGCTGGGCATTTTGTTGCTGTGGCTGGTGGTGGTAAGCGCGATCGGCTCAGCAGTGCAGTATTTCAAGAAGTTCTGGAGTCAGCTCGACGATCGCGTGAAGCAGCGGCGCAAACTTTCGGTCCTCGACGCGCCGCCGCACAAGAATCCTCAGGATGTCGCCACTTTGTAGTGAAGAGCGGCGGGAACTGTTGGCCCGCGCGCGCCGCGCCATCCTTGATGCAACAATCGGCAAGCCTTCTTCTCAGTCCGCATCTCGATCCGAATCCGGCTCCACGGCAGAAAACACCTGCGGTGTGTTCGTAACGCTGCATCATCGTGGACGATTGCGCGGGTGCGTAGGCCAAATCGAAGCCGTTGGCCCGCTCTCCGACGCCGTCGCGCGCTGCGCCGTCGCCGCGGCGTGCGAGGATCCGCGGTTTCCTCCCGTCGAGGCGGCGGAGATCGCCGATCTGGAAATCGAGATTTCGCTTTTGTCGCCGCTCAAACCGCTCGCGGCGTCGCAGATCGAGATCGGACGTCACGGCCTCGTCGTGGAGCGCGGATCGCGGCGCGGCTTGTTGTTGCCGCAGGTCGCGGCGGAGCGCCACTGGCAGTGGCCGCGCTTCGTCGAAGAGACCTGTGTAAAGGCCGGCCTTTCGCGCGACTCCTGGAAGGATTCGGCAACGCGCACCTTCGCGTTCACGACGGAAGTGTTCAGCGAGAAAAACTGCACGTAGTTGCGCGGTCTTTCGCGCCTCCACTTTCACCAAATGGAAAGGGCCGGGCGTTTCCGCCCGGCCCTCGTTTATCCGTCGTGGCTGCGTGCGGGGAATTCCTCCCCGCGCCCGCGGTCTATTCGATCTCGACGTAGTCCCCGGCGAATAGTTCCCGCCGAGCGTGCGTAATCATCACCGTCGCCGCGTTCGTTCCCACGCGCACTACGATCCCCTCGCCCAGCACTTCGCGCGGAAGATCGCCCCACGTGTAATGCTCCGGATCGGTTCCGAAGCCGTACATCGTGTAGGTTGTGTTCTTATCCTGATAGGTTGATTCGTTCGTCTCGCCTTCGTGGCGGAACACGCGCACGTAGTCGCCCACTTGCAGGCTTTGCTTCGCGCCCAAATTGACGTACACAATTCCGCCGTAGCCGATCACTTGACCGAAGTGCTTCGTCGTCACGATCATTCCCACCGGTTTCCCGCTGGGCGGCGCGAACATGTCGAATTGGCTGTCCGCATGGTAGGGCGGAGCGGGTCGCTCGGCGAACGGCACCAGGATGTCGTCTCGCTGAATCCAATCGCAACTGTGCGTCACTTGAGCGATGGCCGTCTTGGCCTGCACGTTCAGCACGCGCAGCCGGCCCAGATCCACGTACATCGTGCCCATCGCGCGCAGTAGCGCGGTCTGACCTTTGAAGTAGGGCTGCGGGACGAAGTCCGATTCCGCGCGCATCGCCAGGAATTCATCTCCGACCTTTACGCCCGCGTCGGAACCCTTGTTGATGGTCACGAAATCGGGTGCGATGGCCGTAATGCGGTGTTCAGCCTGTTCGGGCGCGATCACGTAGATGTCGTGTGGCATGGCCTCGCTTGAGACCACGCTCGAGCAATACATGTCGTCTTCAGTAGGCGTGGTGGGCTGCTTCTGCGCCGCGGCCACTCCTGCGGAGAGTACCAGGACCGTCCCCACATTGAGACACACAGATAATATTCGTCGGTTCATTATTGCGCTCCTCCAAACGCCGGGAGCTTGCCTACCCCGGGGTGAGGTGTTGCCTTGCCAAACCACGCTAGCAAGGCCGCTTCCAGTGGGTCAAGAATGGACTGAGGCCCGCTTTACACTTTTGATACCCGCATGGTACTAAGGTAGCTTCCTTAAAAGAGTTAGGGGGCAGGGGTGTTTGGACCAAATCGCATCTGCGGAGTTGTGGCCGCCGGGACCGGGCTCGAAATGGCCCACCTCCTCAGGCGAACCCTGCGGCAGACCCGTACGGTGGAATTGCGCCTCGATTACCTCCGCGGCCCGCGCGAGCTGGCCGCTTTTTTCGCCATTCTCGCCAAAGAATCGCCTCGTGCCACGCTGATCGCGACGTGCCGTTCCCGCCGCGGCGGAGGACGATTCCACGGTACCGCTGCGGCACAGCGCGAGGCCCTGGCCTCGGCCGCCCGCGCAGGCTGTCAATGGTGCGATGTCGAGATCGAAGCCACGCGCGGCTGGTCCGCCGCCCGGCGACGGCGCGATCTGCGGCCCGCGCGCGTGCTGCTTTCCTATCACAACTTTCGTCGCACACCCCGGAATCTGGGCGCGTTCGCGCGCCGTCTCGAGCGCTCCGGCTCCGACGCGATTAAGATCGCCGCCGAATGCCGTTCGATTCAGGATGCTGCGCGCCTACTCGAATTGGCGCGTGGCCGGAAAAATCGCGTGATCGTGCCTATGGGCGAGCTGAGCCAGGCGGCGCGCGTCCTCGCACTGCGCGAAGGCAGCGCACTCGCGTACGCCCCAATCGAAACGGCCACTGCGCCGGGCCAAACGTCTCTCGATGAATTTATGCGCCTGGTTCGCGCGCGCCGCCCAACCGGAGCGCGTTGGCTAACGCGCCAAACTCGCGTCTATGCCGTAATCGGGGATCCCGTGGCCCATTCTCTTTCGCCGCTGATGCACAATGCGGCGTTTGCGCTGACGCAGCAGAACGCAATCTATCTCGGATTCCGCGTTCCCTCGCTGCCTGATTTTCTGGCCAGCGTCGGCTCGCTCGGCATCTCTGGTTTTAGTGTCACGCTGCCGCACAAGGAAGAGATGCTGCGCCGCCTCGACGATTGCGATCCGCTCGCCCGCGCAATCGGCGCCGTCAACACCGTTGTGGTGCGCCCAGGTGGGCGTTTGTACGGCTACAATACAGATTACGTCGGTGTGCTGCGTGCGCTCGAACGGCGCGTGAACATCCCGGGCAGTTGCGTCCTTCTTCTCGGTGCCGGCGGAGCGGCGCGCGCGGCGGCGTTCGCGCTATCGCGCGGTGGAGCGAATGTTTCGATCTGGTCGCGCACGACAGCGCGGGCGCGAAAGTTGGCGCGCGCAGCCGGCGGCGAAGCGATCGAGCGCGATCGCATCGCGAAGCAACATTTCGACGCCATCGTGAATTGCACGCCGGTCGGCCTTTATCCACACGGCGGCTCTCCGCTGCGCCCGGCCGAGCTCAACTGCCGCATCGTGATGGACATGGTTTATCGCCCGCGCGAAACCGAATTGTTGCGCGCCGCTCGCCGCCGAGGGATCGAAACTATGTCCGGCGTGGAAATGTTCGTGGCGCAAGGCGTCGCTCAGTGGGAAATTTGGACCGGCCTGCGCGCGCCGGAAGCGGCCATGCGTCGCGTGGTCAATCAGGCGCTTCGACAAGAGGAAAGGGAATCAGCGCGGCGATGACTCAAAGCACCATCCAGCCCGATTTCAAAACGTTCTCGCGCCTCGCGCGCCGCGGCAACCTCGTCCCCGTGTACTCCACGTTCACGGCCGATCTGCTCACGCCCGTATCCGCCTATCTGCGCCTTGCGCGGCAAGCGCGCTACGCCTTTCTGCTGGAAAGCGTCGAAGGCGGCGAGAAGATTGCGCGCTACACCTTCGTCGGCGCGAATCCGGTCGAGGTGTTTCGCTACGTTCGCGGCGCGTGCGTGCTCGAAGGCGAAGGCCGCGTTTCCTGGGAGCAGACCAACCCGCTCGATTTCCTGCGCCATCGCGTCGAGCGCTATCGCCCCGTGCGCGTGCCGGGCCTGCCGCCGCTGGTCGCGGGCGCCATTGGCTATTTCTCGTATGACATGGTGCGCTTGTTCGAGCGCATCCCCGACACTGGCCGCGACGATGTCGGCGCCGACGATGCCGCCATGATGTTTTTTCTCGGCATGGTCGTATTCGACCACGTCCAGCACCGCATCTGGATCGTGCGCAATGTTTTCACGGACGGCGAAGGCAGCTTGCGCTCGAAATATTTGGCCGCGGTTCGCGAAATCGAAGCCACGCGCAAACTTCTCGATCAGCCGCTGCCCGCAGAGCAGTCCTCCGCGAAGCCGCAGCGCCGCTCGAACGCGCGTCTCGCCTTCACCACGAACACCACGCGTGGCCGCTATGAGGCCGCCGTGCGCAAGGCCAAACGCTACATTCGCGCTGGCGACATTTTCCAAGTCGTCGTCAGCCGCCGCACCGATGTTCGCACCGACGTTGATCCATTCGATCTCTATCGCGCGCTGCGCGTCGTCAATCCTTCGCCCTACATGTATTTTCTAAAGCTTGACGACACGGCCGTTGTCGGCAGCTCGCCGGAAATGCTCGTGAAGGTGCAAGGCCGCGAGGCCTTCTATCGTCCCATCGCCGGCACGCGCCGCCGCGGTCGCGACGACGCCGACGATCAGCGCCTCGAAGCCGAAATGCTCTCCGATCCCAAAGAGCGCGCCGAGCACATCATGCTTGTCGATTTAGGACGCAATGATCTCGGCCGCGTCTGCGAATACGGCTCCGTCCAAGTCGAGCGCCTCGCTTTTGTCGAGCGCTATTCGCACGTCATGCACCTGGTCTCCACGCTCCGCGGCCGGCTGCGCGCCGACGTCGATTGTTTCGACGCGCTCGCCGCCTGTTTTCCCGCCGGCACGCTCACCGGAGCGCCCAAGGTTCGCGCCATGGAGATCATCGACGAACTCGAGCCCACGCGCCGCGGCATCTACGGCGGCGCGATCCTGTATCTCGATTTTTCCGGCAACCTCGATTCTTGCATCGCTATCCGCACCATGGTGGTCAAAAAAGGTGTGGTTCATTTGCAGGCCGGCGCAGGACTCGTTGCCGATTCAGTGCCCTCGCGCGAATATCAGGAAACGATCAATAAGCAAGGCGCGATGCTCGCCGCGCTCGAAGCGGCCCACGCCGAATCGTCGTCCCGCCGCACCACGAAATCGCCGGCGCCGAGCGCGCGGCGAAAAAAATCGAGCAAGAAAAAATCGAAGCGCGCAAAAACAAAATAAGCGAGCGACCGGCCTCAAAGTATGATCCTACTGATCGACAACTACGACTCGTTCACTTACAACCTGGCCCAATTCCTCGGCCACCTGGGCGAAACGCTCGAAATTCGCCGCAACGATCAGATCACGCTCGATCAGATCGCCGAACTCGCGCCCGCTCGCATCGTCATTTCTCCCGGCCCCGGTACGCCGCAGCAGGCCGGCATTTGCATCGACGTGATTCGCCGCTTTGCCGGGCAAGTGCCGATTCTCGGCGTTTGCCTGGGCCACCAGGCTATCGGCCACGCCTTCGGTGGCCGCGTCATTCGCGCGCCGAAATTGATGCACGGCAAGACCAGCCAAATTCTTCACGACGGCAAAACGATCTTCCGCGATCTGCCGCAGAGCTTCGTCGCCACGCGCTACCACTCCCTCATCGTCGATCGCAAAGGCTTGCCCAAGGAGCTCGAAATTTCCGCGCACGTCGCCGACGGAACCATCATGGGCCTGCGCAGCCGCCGGTTGCGCCTCGAGGGCGTGCAGTTCCATCCGGAATCGGTGCTCACCGACGTCGGCATGCAACTTCTGCAAAATTTTCTTAGCCTATAAGCGGCGTCGATTTGTTTTCGGCCCGCTCGTCTCGAAATGGGATGCGGCCGCATCCGATGCTTAGGTGCCGGATCGATGAAGCTCTCCAAGCCCTTGACGATCGTCCTCGGAATCCTGGGCGGCGTGCTCCTCGCGTACTGTGTGATCTTCGCGATTAGTCTCGAGTGGGCGTCGCGCCACGGTCGCGAGTTCGTCATGCAACAAATCCAAAAAAGGTTCCACGGCGAAGTGCAACTTGATTCCATCAATATCAAGGTCTATCCGTCGGTCCAGGTGACCGGCACCGGCGTCGTAGTGCTTTTCAAGGGACGCGAAGACTTGCCCCCGCTGATTTCGATCAAGAGCTTCACCGCGCAGGCGAACTGGCTGGAATTGATGCGCCTGCCTCGCCACATTTCGCACGTCACGCTGGTCGGTTTGCAAATCACGGTTCCCGCCGGGATTCACCGAATCGGGGAGGATAGCGCGCGACCCAGAATTTCGCTGGGTCACTTGCACGGTGTCTTCCTCGACGACATCGAAGCGAACGACGCGACCCTCTCGATTTTGCCGAAGCAAGCCGGTAAGGAGCCGCAGGTTTACGACATCGCGAGCCTCCACGCGCATACCACTTCCGCCGATGGCGAGGTGGCGTTCGAGGCCACGCTGCGCATCCCTGTTCCGCCCGGCGACGTCCTTACCCGCGGTTCTTTCGGTCCTTGGGATGTCGATGCCCCGGGTCTCACTCCTGTCTCCGGCTCATTCACATATGACAACGCCGATCTCGGCCACTTCAAAGGAATCTCCGGGATTTTGTCCGCGAAAGGAAGCTACGACGGCGAGCTCGAACAGATCGCTGTCGATGGCGCAACCGACACGCCGGACTTCAGCGTTGACTCCGGCGGACACCCGGTTCATCTCACCACCACATTTCACGCCGTCGTTGACGGCGTCAACGGAGACACCGCGCTCGATCCGGTCGACGCGCATTTCCGCCACACCACTCTCCACACCACGGGAATTATCGCCGGCACTCCGGGCCAAAGGGGCAAAGCGGTCAGACTTCAAGTCAGCACCGCGGGCGCGCGCGTCGAAGATCTTTTGTTGCTCGCCGTGAAAGACGAACCCGCCATGACCGGCGACGTCCAATTGCACACCGCGTTCCTCTTGCCCGCGCGATCGAAAGACGAAGTTCTGAATCGCCTGTTCCTCGACGGCGCTTTCAGCGTTGATAAGGTCGTGTTCACCAATCACGGCATCGAACAGAAAGTGGACAAGCTCAGCATGCGCAGCAGCGGAGATACCGGCGCCGTCCCCGAGGGCGAAGACGTCGCCACTGAGATGCAAGGTCAGTTTCGGCTCGAAGACGGCGTGATCTCTTTTTCCGATCTGAATTTTCGCGTGCCCGGTGCGAACGTCAACGTGGCCGGCACATTCGGTCTCGATAATCAGGCGCTCGATCTGCACGGCACTTTCGATATGCAGGCGAAGCTTTCGCAGACCACCACCGGCGTAAAATCCTTCTTGCTCAGGGCCGTCAATCCCTTCTTCGCAAAACCTGGCGGCGGATCGCGCATCCCCTTCAAGATCGGCGGCACCGCGAAGGATCCCGTCTACGCGCTCGATCGCCACTATAAGAATGGTGACAACAGCCAGACGCCAACCAAGAGTAGCTCCGCCGAAGCACGCGGCAACTAGCGCTCCTTCGCCGTCGATCTCTCCGTTCTCATCGGCGTCAAGCGGCAACCGACGCGGACTGGTAACGCGCCGCCCCCGCCAAAACGGTGCGGATTCGCATCAAATGCATGGGTGCAAGGTTCATGAAATTGTCCAAGCGTTGGAAAATAACTCTAACTATTATCGCTGGTGTGCTCCTCGCGGCGTGTCTGGCGTTTGTTATTGGCGTCAGGTGGGCTTCTCGCCACGCCCGAGAGGTAGTCATCAACTCGCTCCGAAAGCAGTTTCACGCCGACGTGACGCTTGACTCCGTCGAAATGAAAATGTTCCCAATCATCCAGGTAAGCGGCGTGGGCCTGGTGATGCGCACGAAGGGACGCGACGACTTGCCACCGCTGATCTCGATCAAAAGTTTCACCGCGCAGGCGCACTGGCTCAAGTTGCTGCGGTTCCCGCACCACGTTTCGCAAGTGACGCTGGTGGGCCTCGAAATCACCGTTCCGACCGGCCAGCCAGGCGACGACGAGCGCCCGAGAAGCGGGAACTTGTTGGGCCGCGTCACCGGCGTCGTCATGGATGATGTGCACACGGAGAACGCGAAGATTACGGTTCTACCGAAAGACCCCGCGAAACAACCGGAAGTCATCGATGTCGCGAGTCTCGAAGCACATTCGATCTCCGGCGATGGCGAACTCGCTGCCGACGCGACCATCCGAAGCGCGCTTCCGCCGGGCAATATCATTACAACCGGCAGGTTCGGTCCCTGGGATCCCGATGTGCCTGCGCGCACGCCTGTCTCCGGCTCGTTTACCTTCGACAACGCCGACCTCAGCACCATTCCTGGCGGCCTCGCGGGCACGTTGTCGGCCCGCGGCCACTATGAAGGCATCATCGAAAAAATTGCTGTGGATGGCACAGCCGGCACGCCGGATTTCAGCACGAAGTCGAGCGAACACCCAGTCGACCTGACCGCGACGTTTCATGTGATCGTCGACGGCGCGAACGACGAAACAATTCTCCAGCCGCTCGACGCGCATTTCCTGCACACCACTCTCCACGCGACCGGCGAAATCGCCGGCACTCCCGGACAGCAAGGCAAGGCCGTCAGCTTGGATGTAAGCGCGACCGACGCGCGCATCGAGGACATTTTGGTGCTAACCGCCAAGGACGAGCCTGCTCTCACCGGCAACATCCACTTACATACATCGCTTGCTTTGCCTGCGGGGCCTCAAAATGATCCCATGAATCAAATAACCCTCAATGGCTCATTCAATCTCGATCAGGTGGTCTTCACTAATCACGCGGACGAGAAGAAAGTGAATACGTTGAGCATGCGCAGCCAGGGCGAAACCGGCGAAGTCTCGGATGATGCCGTCGCCTCGGAGATGCAAGGAACCTTCCTGGTTCAAAACGGCGTGATGACGTTTTCCGATCTCAATTTTCAAGTGCCGGGGGCGCAGGTCCACCTGGTTGGCACAATCGGCCTCGAACACCAGAATTTCGATATGCGCGGTATTTTGGATATGAGGGCGGAGATTTCCCAGACCACCACCGGCGTCAAATCATTTTTCTTGAAAGCCGTTGATCCACTCTTCTCGAAGCCCGGCGGCGGATCGCGCATATTTTTCCACATCGGTGGCACCGAGAAAATTCCCATCTATACACTCGATCTCCACCACAAAACTCCAGAGAAGGCTCAGGACCAGCCCCCGAACAAGACCACTGCCAACGCCGGCGGTAACTAGCCGGACTTCGTGATTTCTAAATTTTATTTTTTCTAGCGATGGCGAAACGCGATCAGCGCGTGCAGCTTCGCTCGTGCCGCGCCGGAATCGATCGAGCGCGCCGCTAGTCGCACGCCTTCGCGGAAATTCGCGGCGCGGTCGGCTGCCACCAGCGCCGCTGCCGCGTTCGCCAGCACGATGTCGCGCCGCGGCCCGCGATCGCTGTCGAGAATTGCGCGAATCATCGCGGCGCTGGTCTGCGCGTCTCCGGCGGCCATTGTCTCTCGCGGTGCGCGCGCCAAACCAAAATCCTCCGGCGAAACGCGATATTGTTTCACGGTCCCGTTTGACACTTCGGCCAATTCCGTTTCCGCGCTCAACGAGATTTCATCCAGGCCGTCGAGTCCGTACACCACGAACGCGTGCCGCGCGCCCAACTCCGCTAGCGCGCGCGCCATCGGCTCGACCACTTCCGCCGAAAACACTCCGATCACTTGCGCAGATGCGCCTGCCGGGTTCGTCAGCGGCCCCAAAAGATTAAACACTGTCCGCCCGCCCACTTGCCGTCGCGCCGGCATCGCATGTCGCACCGCGCGATGTGCCGCCGGCGCAAATAAAAATCCGATGCCGATCTGTGCGATCGCGCGACCAGCCTCTTCCGCCGGAATTTCCACCGCCACGCCCAGCGCTTCGAGCACATCCGCCGAGCCGCTCTTTGACGAGATCGAACGATTCCCGTGTTTTGCCACGCGCACGCCCGCGCCCGCCACTACAAACGCCGCCGCTGTCGAAACGTTGAACGTACCCGAACCGTCTCCTCCGGTTCCGCACGTGTCGAGCATTTCGTCGTTCGGACGCGTTCCCTCCGCAAAAACTGGTTCCGCTCGCCGCCGCATCGCGTGCGCAAATCCCACCAGCTCCTCGGAGCTTTCTCCCTTCGCACGCAGCGCCAGCAGCAGCCGCACGATCTGCGCATCCTCGAGCTGTCCCGAAAGCAACTGTTCCATTGCGGCGTCGGCTTCGGCGCGATCGAGATCTCGATCCGCTTCCACCTTGGCGATGATTTCGTCAATCATGAAAATTCTTCCCAATCCATCTTTTCGAGAACTCGACAGCTTGCCATAGAAACGCCCTTGGCGATTGCGTTTCTAACGATCGGCCTCGCCAGGCTCGGCGCTCCTCAAAATGCCAGTCGGCGCAAGGCTCGAGCTGCCAACCGCCCGCTAACACCTGCCTGAAGGACGAATCCGGTCGAACCAAAATGCGTACTACATAACATGCGTGTTAACAGTGTGTTACGGACGTGTCCGGGCTCCTGGCATTAGCCGCAGACGCGATTCGACCCGGCTTTTGACCCGTCCCTAGCCGCTGTCCGGCGATTCCCCTCGCTTGAGAGCCAGTCTCATCCCAGCATGATTTCCGATTTGACCGGCTCGGAAATCCCATCCGTCTTGGCAAGCGGCTTGCTCTACTTTGGATTGACAGATCGCGGCACTTCTTTTATTATATTGAGGTCTTTTAGTCAGGGGAGCAAGAGGCCCTGTTGTTGTCGTCGGGCCAGTGGTTGAATAGGTGAAGGTCTTCCGCCCCGGAACATTGTAGGACGGATCGGGGTTGGGGGAGCGGCCGAAATGGGGCGCCAGCCCCGCAAAGCCGAGCAGCCCTCTCCGCTTTGACCAGTTGGTGCGAACGTTTCGACTGGGGTTGTGCGCGGAGTGCCGTCACGGTTCTCCAGACAGCGGTTGAATTTATTTTTGGGGCAGTTTGTGCCACGGCATCTCTAAGTGTGCCGTCGCGCAGTTGAACGAGATCGAATTTTGAGTTTCTGAGGGAGACTTGTGCCGACGTTTTCACAACTCGTTCGCCATGGACGCGAACTGATTCGCAACAAAACGAAGTCGCCGGCGCTCGAGAGCTGCCCGGAAAAGCGCGGTGTCTGCATTCGCGTCTACACGCAGACTCCGAAGAAGCCCAACTCGGCGCTGCGCAAAGTCGCCCGCGCGCGCCTCACCAACGCCATGGAAGTCACCACCTATATTCCCGGCGTCGGCCACAATTTGCAGGAGCACTCCATCGTACTCGTGCGCGGCGGCCGTGTGAAGGATTTGCCAGGCGTGCGCTATCACATCATTCGCGGAACGCTTGACGCTGCCGGCGTCGAGAACCGCAAGCAGGGGCGCTCGAAATATGGCGCCAAGCGGCCCAAAGCCGCGCAGAAATAGGAGCCGCGACCGATGCCACGCAAAGGATGGATCGTTCGCCGGGAAGTGCTGCCTGACGCCGTTTATAGCAGCGACCTGGTGCAGAAGTTTATCAATTCGATGATGTGGGACGGCAAGCGCTCCACGGCACAGCGCATTTTTTACGGCGCGATGGATCAGATCGCGCAGAAGACCAACGACGATCCGCTGAAAGTTTTCAAGAAGGCCGTCGAGAACGTGAAACCCACGCTCGAAGTGAAATCGCGGCGCGTGGGCGGCGCGAACTACCAGGTGCCCGTTGAAGTGAATCAGTATCGCAAGCAATCGCTGGCGATTCGCTGGCTTCTGCTTTATGCGCGCAGTCGCGCCGGCAAACGCATGGTGGATAAGCTCGCGGAAGAATTGCTTGACGCGGCCAATAACCGCGGCGGCGCGATGAAAAAGAAAGACGATGTGCACCGTATGGCCGAGGCCAATAAGGCCTTCGCCCATTATCGCTGGTAAGGATCAATCGAAAAGAATAACGCAATGGCCGCAGACACACATCTCGAACGCACGCGCAACATCGGAATCATGGCGCATATCGACGCCGGTAAGACCACTTCGACTGAACGCATCCTGTTTTACACCGGAGTGACTTACAAAATCGGCGAAGTCGACGAAGGCACCGCCACGATGGATTGGATGGAGCAGGAGCGCGAGCGTGGCATCACCATCACGTCGGCCGCTACCAGCGCGTCCTGGAAGCGCGACGCCACCGACTACAAAATCAATATCATTGACACGCCGGGCCACGTCGATTTCACAGTCGAAGTCGAACGCTCTCTGCGCGTGCTGGATGGCGCCGTCGCCATTTTTGACGCCGTCGCTGGCGTGCAGCCGCAAACTGAAACGGTTTGGCGCCAGGCCGATAAATATCACGTTCCGCGCATCGCCTTCGTCAACAAGATGGATCGCACCGGCGCCGATTTCGATCATTGTATTAAGACCATGCGCCAGCGTTTGTCGGCCCGCCCGGTTCCCCTGCAATTCCCGCTCGGCAAAGAAGGTTTCTTCATCGGCGTCATCGACTTCATCGAAGAAAATGTAATCGTTTGGCTTGAAGAAACTCTGGGCGCGAAGTTCGAGATTTTTGAAGTCGCCAAGCTCTGGGACGCCGCGTTCGTCGCCAGCCGCCCGGACATCGCCGCAGCTCTAAAAATTTCCGCGATCGACGAGACTTTCTACCGCGAGCATCGCGAAAAAGTCATCGAGTACATCGCCGAGCACGACGACGCCGTGCTCCATAAATATCTCGAAGAGCACGCACTGACGCCGGCCGAACTGCGCGCCTCCGTGCGCCGCTCGACGATTGCCCTGAAGCTCGTGCCCGTTCTCGCAGGCTCAGCGTTCAAGAACAAAGGCATTCAGCCGCTGCTCGATGCCATCGTCGATTATCTGCCGTCGCCTCTCGATGTGCCGCCGGTTGACGGCGTCTCGCTCGACGGCGAAGAGCCTCTGGTTCGCCGCGCATCCGACGATCAGCCATTCGCCGCGCTCGCGTTCAAGATTATGACCGACCCGTTCGTCGGCCACGTCACGTACATTCGCGTCTATTCCGGCGTTCTCAAATCCGGCAGCTACGCTTACAACTCCTCGAAGCGCACGCGCGAGCGCATCGGCCGCCTCTTGCGCATGCACGCCAATAAGCGTGAAGAAATCGAAGCCGTTCACGCCGGAGATATCGCCGCCGTTGTCGGCCTCAAAAGCGTAACCACCGGCGACACGCTGTGCGATGAAGATAAACCGATCATTCTTGAAGCCATCGAATTCCCCGCACCCGTGATCTCCGTCGCCATCGAGCCCAAGACCAAAGCCGATCAGGACAAAATGGGCACCGCGCTCAGCAAGCTCGCGCAGGAAGATCCCACTTTCCGCGTGCACACTGAACCGGACACCGGCCAAACCCTGATCTCCGGCATGGGCGAACTGCACCTTGAAATCATTGTCGATCGCATGATGCGCGAATTCGGTGTGCAGGCCACTGTCGGCCGTCCGCAGGTCGCGTATCGCGAAACGATTAAGCGCGAATCCGCCGCGGAAGGTAAATATATCCGTCAAACCGGCGGCCGCGGCCAATACGGCCATTGCAAGATCGAAGTGTATCCGCTGCCGAACGCCGGCCACGAGGACATGCACGAATTGTCCGTCGACGAACTCGACGCGCTCGCCAAGCAAGTCGCCGGTTCGGGCGGCAAATGGCGCTTCGACAAAGAGCATCGCTTCCTGTTCATCGACAAAATCGTCGGCGGCGCGATCCCCAAGGAATTTATCGCTCCCATCGAAGCCGGAATCCGCGAGGCTATGGATAACGGCGTGCTCGCTGGCTACGAAATGGTGGATATCGCCGTGAAGCTGGTCGACGGCAGCTATCACGACGTAGACAGTTCGGAAATGGCCTTCAAAATCGCGGGTTCGATGGCCTTCAAGGAAGCCTGCCGCAAAGGCAAGCCGACTTTGCTCGAGCCCATCATGCGCATTGAAGTCGTCGTTCCTGAAGAATACATGGGCGAAGTCTACGGCGATCTGAATTCACGCCGCGGCCAGCCGCAGGGCACTGAAATCCGCGCGGGCAGCCAGATCATTCGCTGCGAGGTTCCTCTCGCCGAAATGTTCGGCTACGCCACCGATTTGCGCAGCCGCACGCAAGGACGCGGAAGTTTTTCGATGCATTTTTCGCATTATGCCGAGGCCCCGGCGAATGTCGCCGAAGAGGTTATCGGCAAGGCCACCGGCAAAGTGGTTCGCTAACGCACCAGCAGGTTGTTCGACATTCTGAGGAGCAGAGGAAACGATGGCGAAGGAAAAGTTTGAGCGGAGCAAGCCGCACGTAAATATCGGGACGATCGGTCACATCGATCACGGCAAGACCACCTTGACCGCGGCGATCACCAAAGTGCTCTCGAAGCACGATCCGAAGGTGCAGTTTCGCGCCTTCGATTCGATCGACAACGCTCCGGAAGAGCGCGAGCGCGGAATCACCATCGCCGTGGCGCACGTGGAGTACGAGACGGCCAATCGCCACTACGCGCACATCGATTGCCCGGGCCACGCGGATTACATCAAGAACATGATCACCGGCGCGGCGCAGATGGATGGCGCGATTCTGGTGGTTGCGGCAACCGATGGACCGATGCCGCAGACGCGCGAGCACATTCTCCTCGCGCGGCAAGTGGGCGTGCCGGCCATCGTGGTGTTCTTGAATAAGTGTGACTCGGTGGAAGATCCGGAACTTTTGGAACTGGTTGAACTGGAAGTGCGCGAGTTGCTCAAGAGCTATCAATATCCGGGCGACACGATTCCGGTGATTCGCGGCTCGGCCTTGGGCGCGCTCAATGGAGAAGAGAAGTGGGAGAAGAGCGTGCTTGAATTAATGGCCGCGGTGGATAAGAGCATTCCGTTGCCGGTGCGCGATGTGGACAAGCCGTTCGCCATGCCCATCGAAGATATTTTCTCAATCTCGGGACGCGGCACGGTGGTCACCGGGCGCGTGGAGCGCGGCAAGGTGAAGGTCGGGGAAGAAATTGAGATCGTGGGATTCCGACCGACGATGAAGCGCATCGTGACGGGCATCGAGATGTTCCGCAAGTTGCTGGATGAAGGCATGGCGGGCGACAACGTAGGCTTGCTGCTGCGCGGCACGGAAAAAGAAGAAGTGGAGCGCGGGCAAGTGATCTGCAAGCCGGGTTCGATCACGCCGCACACGAAGTTCAAGGCCGAGGCGTACGTGCTGACGAAGGAAGAAGGCGGCCGGCACACGCCGTTTTTCACGGGATACCGTCCGCAATTTTATTTCCGGACCACGGACGTTACGGGTGACGTGAAGTTGCCGGGCGGCGTGGAGATGGTGATGCCGGGCGACAACGTGGCCATGGAAATCGCGTTGATCACGCCGGTGGCGTTAGAGAAGGGCTTGCGCTTCGCGATCCGCGAAGGCGGCCACACCGTCGGCGCCGGCGCCGTAACCGAGATCATCGAGTAACCTATGCGCTCCGGAGAAAAAATTCGCATTCGTCTGAAAGCGTACGACCACCGGGTTCTGGACCAATCCACGCGCGAGATCGTGGATACGGCGCGCCGCACCGGCGCCGAAGTTGCCGGTCCGATCCCTTTGCCGACCACCATCAACCGCTGGACCGTGCTGCGCTCTCCGCACGTGGACAAGAAATCGCGCGAGCAATTCGAGATGCGCACGCATAAACGGCTGATCGACATCCTGGAACCCACGCCGGACACGGTCGACGCGCTGATGAAGCTCGATTTGCCGCCCGGTGTGGACGTTGAAATCAAGGCTTTCGGGCGCGAACACGCGGTGAAATCGTAATCGCGTAGCGAAAATTTCAGAAGCGAGACAAAGGCAACCATGGCAGTCAACGGAATTCTGGGAATCAAATTGGGGATGGCGCAGGTCTTCGGCGAAGACGGCGCGGCCATCGGCTGCACCGTTCTCCAAGCCGGGCCGTGCGTCGTCGTGCAGCGCCGCACCAAACTAAAAGACGGTTACGACGCCGCGCAATTGGGTTTGGTTGAATTCATTAAGCCGCAGCGCGTCAACAAAGCCATGACCGGCCATTTCAAAAAAGCCGATGTCGCGCCGCTCAAGCGATTGGGCGAAGTGCGCATCGACGATTCCGCCGACGAAACCAAAGCCGGCGATCGCGTTTTGGTCGATCGCTTTGCGCCTGGCGATCTGGTTGACGTCACGGGCGTCAGCAAGGGCAAGGGATTTGCCGGCGGCGTGAAGCGCTGGCACTTCCGCGGCGGCGACGCCACGCACGGCTCGATGTTTCATCGCGCGCCGGGCGGAATTGGCGGCAGTTCGTTTCCGTCGCGCGTCTGGCCCGGCCAGCATTTTCCGGGGCACATGGGCCACGAGCAGGTCACCGCGCAAAATCTCAAAGTCGTCAAGGTTGACGCTGAAGAGAATTTGCTTCTCGTGCGCGGCTCGGTGCCAGGACCAAACGGCACTTGCATCATGATTCGCAAAGCGAAAAAGTTCCGTAAGCCGGTAATGAAGATCGAACCGAAGGCCAAAGCGAAGAAGTAGCAAGCGAAACGAAACGCACAACGCATTACGAAGGGCGCGACGACAATGCCGGTAGTGGACGTCAAAAATTTGCAGGGCAAGACGGTGGGCCAGTTCGAGCTGTCTGACGCCGTCTTTGGCGCGCGCATCAATCAGAACCTGCTGCACGAAACTGTGCGTTGGTATCTCGCCTGGCAGCGCGCCGGCACGCACAAAGTCAAAGGGCGCGGTGAAGTTTCCGGCTCCGGCAAGAAACTGTGGCGGCAGAAAGGCACCGGCCGCGCGCGCGTCGGTTCGATTCGCAGTTCGATTTGGCGCAAGGGCGGCACGGTTCATGGGCCTGTCCCCCGCAGCTACGCGTATCGCTTGCCGAAAAAGATTCGTCTTGGCGCATTGCGCTCCGCGCTTTCGGCGAAATTGGCGGCCGAAAAACTAACAATCGTCGACGATTGGGCGCTTGAAACGCACAAGACCAAAGCGTTTCGCGAGGTCCTCGATCGATTGGACGGCGAAACGAAAACGATCTTGCTCGTGAATCTCGAAAGCAACAGCAATCTCGAGCGAGCCAGCCGGAATCTTGAGGGCGTGAAGCTGATTTCTCCGAAGGGCCTCGAAGTGTACGACTTGCTCCGCCACGATCGGCTGATGCTTTCAAAGCAGGCAGCCGAGCGCCTTGGCCAATCTCTCGGCGGCGGGCGTCCTGCCGATGCGGACGAAGTCGTGCAAATCGATTTGGCGCCGCAAGCGGCTCCGGCGAAGGCGAGCGAGCACGCCGCGACGGAAAAACCCAAGAAGGCGCACGCGGCAAAGGCGGCTTCAGTGCACAAGTCGGCTCATAAGGCCGCCGCAGGCAAGGCGCACGCGAAATCTGCGAAAGCGCCCAGCAAACCGCGCGGCAAAGGGAAAAAGGATTAGCACATGGCGCTCACCATCTACCAAATCATTCGCCGGCCGATCATCACCGAAAAAGGTCTCGGCGTGAGAGAGACGCAGCACACCGCGGTGTTCGAGGTCGCGAAAGACGCCACCAAGACGCAGATCAAGGAAGCGGTGCAAAAAGTATTTCAAGTAAAAGTGGCCGAAGTGCGCACCGCGATTTTTCACGGCAAGTTCCGCCGCCGCGGGCGCTCCGGCGGGCACAGACGCGATTGGAAGAAGGCCTACGTCAAGTTGAAAGCCGGCGAAAAGATGATTGAGTACGGCGAGACTTCGTAGACGCGTGAAAGGCGAACGATCATGGCGATAAAAAGTTTCCGGCCCTACACGGCATCGCGCCGCTTCTTGACCATGCTCGATAAGAGCGAGATCACCAAGCAGACGCCGGAGAAATCGCTGCTCGACGTGAAGAATCGCACCGGCGGGCGCAACGCGCACGGCGAAATCACCATGTGGCATCGTGGTGGCGGACACAAGCAGCAGTATCGCAACATCGATTTTCGCCGCGACAAAAAGGGAATTCCCGCGCGCGTGGCTTCGATCGAATATGACCCGAACCGTTCGGCGCGCCTCGCCCTGCTGCACTACGCCGATGGCGAGAAGCGCTACATTTTGCATCCTGTGGGTCTTGAAGTCGGCATGACGGTTTCGACTGGCGAAGGCGCCGACATTCTGCCCGGCAACGCGATGCCGATTCGGTTCATTCCGCCCGGCACGCAGGTTCACAATCTTGAGCTTTATCCCGGCAAGGGCGCGCAAGTCGTGCGCTCCGCCGGCGGCTCGGCGCAATTGCTCTCGAAAGAAGGCGACATCGCGCTTGTGAAGTTGCCGTCGGGTGAAATCAGAAAATTTCGCCTGGATTGCATGGCCACCATCGGCCAGGTCGGCAATCTCGATCATGAGAACGTCACTTACGGTAAAGCCGGCCGCACGCGCTGGCATGGCGTCCGGCCAACCGTGCGCGGCGTGGCCATGAACCCGGTGGATCATCCGCACGGCGGCGGTGAAGGTCGCGTGAAAGGAAATCATCCGGTCACGCCGTGGGCGTTTCCGACCTTGGGCGCGAAGACGCGCCGCAGTAAGCGCGCCGATCGCGTGATTGTGCAGCGCCGCAAACCATAGCGGCCTCAAAAAAATTTGAGGAATCACCCGGAAGGTTAGTTGACGAGCGAGGCGAAAAAGGAAGGCATTATGAGCGCAAACAGAAACAGAACTCGGCGGGCAGTGGCACGGCACATCGCGCGCGGAGCCAAGCGCGCTCGCCCCGCGGCGAGCGCAAAGGCCGCGCCGAAGCATGTCGTTCCCGCGCCGCCGCAGGTGGTGCTCTACCGGCTGTGCAAGGCAGGTTGGGCCGTCACGGTGGAGCGCGCGCCAAGCGCGCAAGGCACGCGTTTTGTCTGCCCGTTTTGCCCGGTCTCGCATCGCGTGCCCGGACCCGTGCGCGGTTTTCGCAAGATGCGCCGCGCGCAGTGGGTGAAGTTGCGTCACGTCGAAAGTTAATTTTAAGGAACCAGGATGCCACGCTCACTGAAAAAGGGCCCGTTCATCGACGACCATCTGCGCGTCAAGGTGGAAGCGTTGAACGTGCGCAACGAAAAGAAAGTGATCAAGACGTGGTCGCGCCGCTCGACGATTTTGCCCGAAATGATCGGCCACACCATCGCCGTGCATAACGGCAGAAAATTTATTCCGGTGTACGTCACCGAGCAAATGGTCGGCCACCGTCTCGGCGAATTTGCGCCGACGCGTACGTTCAAAGGCCACGCGGTAAAAGTCGCGCTTGAACGCGCCGCGTCGCTGGCAGGCGCGCCCGGCGGCGCTGCGCCCGGTGCGGCGCCGGCCGGTGGTGCATCCGCGCCTCCTTCGGCGCCCAAGGCATAGACCATGGCGATCGAAACATCTACGGTACACAGTTCGGCTGCGGCCACGGCCACAGCTCCGGTGATCGAAGCGCGGGCCATGGCCAAGCACGTGCGCATGTCTCCGCAGAAAGTGCGCTTGGTTATCGATTTGATTCGCGGCGAACGCGCTGAAAGCGCCTTGCAGATTTTGAAGTTCACACAAAAGCGCGCCTCGCGCGATGTTGAAAAAGTGCTGCGCAGCGCGATTGCCAATGCCGAGCGTAAGGCCGAAGACGCCGGCGCGACGCTTGACGTCGATCAATTATTCGTCTCGCAGTGTTTTGTGAATGAAGGTTCGCGCTGGAAGCGGCTGCGCCCCGCGCCGATGGGCCGCGCGTTCCGCTATCAGCGGCGCACAAGTCACATCGTCGTCGGCGTGGCCGAGCACCATCTGGCCGCGCGCGATCGCGCCGTCGAAGCTGCGGCCGAAGCGGAATCGCACAAGGGCGTGCGCGGCGCGGTTAAGAAAGCGCGTCAAGCGCTGGTGGGCAAGAAAAAACCCGCGCGTCCGTCGAAGAAAGTGAAGTAGGAGGAAACTTTGGGTCAGAAGACACATCCCTACGGATTTCGGCTGGGCTACAACAAGGCTTGGAAGTCGCGCTGGTACGCCGATCGCGATTACGCCAACTTGTTGCACGAAGACGTCGTGCTGCGCCGCCAATTGAAAGATCGCCTGAAAGCCGCGGGAATCAGCTCGATTGAAATCGAGCGCGCCGCCAACAAATTGTTGATCCGGCTCTACACCGCGCGGCCCGGCATCATCATCGGCCGCAAAGGCTCGGAAATTGAAAAGCTGAAGACCGAAGTTCAAAAACGCACCAAGCGCGAAGTGCACATGGACATTCTTGAAGTTCACCGGCCGGAACTCGATGCGCAGCTCGTGGCCGAATCGATCGCGTTGCAACTTGAAAAGCGCGTGGCCTTTCGCCGCGCGATGCGCAAGGCCGTTGATTCTGCGCTGCGCTTCGGATGCAAGGGAATCAAAGTTCGTGTCGCGGGGCGCCTGAATGGCGCCGAGATCGCGCGCAAGGAATGGTATCTGCAAGGCCGCTTGCCGCTGCAAACGCTGCGCGCCGACATCGACTACGGTCTCGCTGAGGCGCACACGTCATACGGCGTGATCGGCGTGAAATGCTGGATCTATCAGGGCGAAAGCATTCCGCAGCGTGGAAATAGCGCCGGCAGCAAGGGCAAAGAAACCGTCGCCGCGGATTGATTCGGCGAACCGAACTTATTAAAGATTCTTAAGGACCACGACGATGTTGATGCCCAAGAAAGTGAAGTATCGCAAACAGCAGCGCGGTCGCCGCGCCGGCAAAGCCTGGCGCGGAGGCACGCTCGCGTTCGGCGAGTACGGCTTGAAAGCCATGGAGCCGGCTTGGATCACCGACCGCCAAATCGAAGCGGCGCGCGTGGCCATCACGCGTTTCATCAAGCGCGGCGGAAAACTTTGGATTCGCATTTTCCCGGACAAGCCTTTCACCAAGAAGCCCGCGGAAACCCGCATGGGCAAAGGCAAAGGCGCGCCGGAGCGCTGGGTCGCGGTCGTAAAGCCCGGCCGCGTGATGTTTGAAATGTCGGGTGTCGATTTGGCGACGGCTACCGAAGCTATGGAGCTCGCGGCGCACAAACTGCCCATTCATACGCGCTTCGTCAGCCGCGCGGGGAGTCTCTGATGCCGCGCAGAGCCGAGAAATTGCACGATCAGAATACCAGCGAGTTGCAAGCGCGCGAAAAGGAACTCGCCGAGCAGATGTTTCGCCTGCGCTTTCAGATCACTTCGGGCCAGGCGGAAGCGGTCACGAAATTGCGCATCGCACGCAAAGATTTGGCGCGCGTAAAAACCGTGCTGCGAGAGCGTGAATTGAGGGAAGCGCATGCCCACTGAAACAAACACACAGCCCGTCGCCGCGCCGGTGCGCCCGCCGCGCCAGCAGCTTGTCGGCATCGTCACCAGCTCGAAGATGCAGAAGACCATCGTCGTCAAGGTCGCGCGTTTGGTCAGGCACCGCATCTATCAGCGCGTGATCAAGAAGACCAAGAAATTTTACGCGCACGATGAAGAAGGCGAAGCGCGCGTTGGCGATCGCGTGCGCATTGTTTCCACGCGCCCGCTCTCGAAGCTGAAGCGCTGGCGCTTGGCGGAAGTGATTGCGCGCAAAAATAGGGCCGCTTAGCTCGCGCGAGCGCGCTAACCGAACGGATCGGGTGAGGAGCAGCAAATGGTTCAGATGAGAAGTTGGTTGACGGTGGCCGATAATTCCGGTGCGCGTCGCCTGATGTGTATTTTGCCGCTTGGCGGAGACGCTGGCAGCCGCGCCGGTCTCGGCGACGTCATAACCGCGTCGGTCAAGGAAGCGGCGCCGGACAGCCCGATCAAGAAGGGCAAAGTTGTGCGCGCCGTTGTCGTGCGCACGCGCAAAGAGCATCGCCGTCGCGATGGCACCTACATTCGCTTTGACGACAATGCCGCCGTGCTGATCAACGACGCGAACGAACCCGTCGGCACGCGCGTGTTCGGCCCGGTCGCGCGCGAACTACGCGGAAAAAAATTCGCCAAAATCGTTTCGCTGGCGCCGGAAGTTTGGTGAGGGATTAGGCAAACATGAAGAACCGATTCGTGCAAACACCCTCCGCGGCCGGATTGCGCAAAGGAGATCAAGTGCGCGTCATGGCCGGGCGGGACAAAGGGAAAGAAGGCCGCGTGCTCTTCGTCGACGCGCGGCGCCGACGCGTCACCGTCGAGCACGCCAACATGATCAAGCGTGCCACGCGCGCCGATTCCTCGAAGAATATCAAGGGCGGCGTGGTTGAACGCGAAGCGTCGATCGACATCTCGAACGTGATGATTGTTTGCCCGTCGTGCAACAAGCACGCGCGCATCGGCCGCAAAGAAATGCCGGATGGCACCACGGTTCGAGTTTGCCGCCGCTGCGGCACAACGCTCGAGAAGTAACGAATTAAGAAGAAGGGCAGGAGACAGTACGCGATGATCAGCAGAATGCAACAGCGCTACCGCACCGACGTCGTTCCGGCGTTGATGAAGCGCTTTGGACTGAAAAATCCGATGGCCGTGCCCAAAGTCGCCAAAGTCGTCGTCAATATTGGCTTGGGCGAAGCCAGCCAGAACGTCAAGTTGCTCGACGTTGCGGCGCTTGAGCTTGGCCAGATCACCGGGCAACGCGCGGTCGTCACCCGCGCCAAGAAGTCCATCGCGAATTTCAAAATTCGCCGCGGCATGCCGATCGGCTGTTGCGTCACTTTGCGCGGCGATCGCATGTACGAATTCCTGGACCGCCTGTGCAACGTAGTCCTGCCGCGTGTGCGCGATTTCAAGGGCCTTTCGCCCAACGCGTTCGATGGCCGCGGCAATTTCACTCTCGGCCTGAAGGACCAGCTTGTGTTTCCGGAAATTGACTACACGCGCGTGGGCAAGATCAAGGGGATGAACATCACCCTCACCACCACCGCGAAAAATGACGAGGAAGGCCGCGAGCTGCTGCGCCTGTTGGGCGTGCCGCTGCGCACCTAAAAGGGAGAACCGATGGCGCGATTGAGTCAATTCGCGAAGATGCGCAAGAAGCCGAAGTTCAAGGTGCGCGTGCGCAACCGCTGCCGCGTTTGCGGCCGTCCGCGCGGCTATCTGCGCAAGTTCCAGATGTGCCGCATCTGTTTCCGCGGCTTCGCGCTGCAAGGGCGAAATCCCCGGCGTCGTGAAAGCGAGCTGGTAAGCATGCAAACTGATCCGATCGCCGATCTGCTCACGCGCATTCGCAACGCAGTGCGCGCCAAGCACGCGCGTGTGGACGTGCCGGCTTCGCGCTTGAAAGTTGAAATCGCGCGCATTTTGAAAGAAGAAGGCTACATCTCGACCTACAAGCTGGTCGAAGAGAACAAAACGCGCCGGACGTTGCGCGTTTTTCTCAAGTACACCACCGATCGCCGCAGCGTGATCACCGATCTCAAGCGTGTCTCGCGCCCTGGCAGCCGCCGCTATACCGGCTCGTCGGAGATTCGCGCGGTTGTCGGCGGCATGGGCATCAACATCTTGACCACGCCCAAGGGCCTGATGACCGGCCGCGCGGCGCGCAAAGCGCGCGTGGGCGGCGAATTGCTCTGCGAGGTCTGGTAGGCAAGAATCTATGTCGCGCATCGGCAAACAACCCATTCCGATTCCCGCTGGCGTCAAAGTTCAGATCCAGCCGGGCGCGGTCGAAGTGCAAGGCCCGAAGGGCAAGCTCACGGTTCCTTTGCCGCGCGGCATCACGTTTGAGCAGAAGGGCACGGAACTTCTCGCTCTTCGCCAAAGCGACGAGCAGCGCGCGCTGCACGGTTTGGCGCGCGCCCTTGTCGCGAACGCCGTGCAAGGCGTCACCAAGGGTTTTCAGAAGGATCTCGATATCGTCGGCGTCGGCTATCGCGCTGAGCTCAAGGGTACGTTCGTGAATTTCAGCCTCGGCTATTCGCATCCGATCGAGTTCCCGATCCCGGCCGGTATCAACATCACCGTCGAGAAGCAGACGCATCTTCAGGTTTCGGGAGCGGACCGCGCGCGCGTCGGCCAAGTCGCGGCCGACATTCGCTCGCTGCGCCCGCCGGATCCATACAAGCAGAAGGGCATTCGCATCACCGGCGAACGCTTGAAGAAGAAGGCCGGCAAGGCCGGAGCGGCCAAGACGGGCGCTTAGAGCCCGCCAGGACAAGGAGATTCGACGTGGCATTGCAACCAGTTCGGAAACTTTCGCGGAACCTGCATCGCAAACGCATTCATCGCCGCGTGCGCGTTCGCGTCGAAGGCTCAACGGAGCGCCCGCGGCTTTCCGTGTATCGCTCGCTCGGACACATTTACGCGCAGGTCATCGACGATCAAACCGGGCGCACGCTCGCCTCGGCCAGCTCGCTCGATAAAGAGACGCGCAAAGATCTCAAGGCCGGCGGCAACATCGCCGCGGCCAAGGTCATCGGCAAGAAAATCGCCGAGCGCGCTCGCGCCGCCGGCGTTGAGCTCGTGGTTTTCGATCGCGGCGGATACAAATATCACGGCAGGATCGCGGCCCTGGCCGCAGCGGCCCGAGAAGCGGGGTTGAAATTTTAAGTATGTCCAAACACATCCTACGCGAGACTTTGTCGGTTCGGCGGCCCATCGAGGTCAGCGCAAACAATTTGAAGGACCAGGTCGTTTCGATCCAGCGCGTCACGAAAGTCGTCAAGGGCGGCAAGAACCTCAGCTTCTCCGCGCTCGTGGTTGTCGGCGATCAGCAGGGCCACGCCGGATTCGGCATGGGCAAGGCCCGCGAAGTCCCCATGGCCATTCGCAAGGCCATCGAGCAGGCCAAGAAAAATTTGCTGTCCGCTGAACCTCAAGGGCACCACGATCCCGCATCAGGTGATCGGCCTTTACGGTTCGGGGCAAGTGCTGTTGAAGCCCGCGCCTGAAGGCACCGGAATCATCGCCGGCGGCCCGGTGCGCGCGGTGATGGAAGTCGCTGGGATTCACAACGTGCTCACGAAATCGCATCGGCACGTCGAATCCGCACAACGTCATCAAGGCCACCTTCGATGCGCTGTTGCGCTTGAAGGACATCGACAAAGTTGCCGAGATTCGCTCGAAAACGGTCGAAGAGCTGGGCAATTAGCGCAGGAACGAGGCGGCAGATCATGGCGAAATCGAAAACCGGCACGGTGAAAATCAAGTGGGTGGTCAGCTTCATCGGCTGCCCTCGGCCCATGCGCTCGGCGATTCGCGGCCTCGGATTCCGCCGCATGCAGCAAGTCGTCGAGCGCGAGGACACGCCGTCGATTCGTGGAATGATTCACAAAGTGCGCCATCTTGTCGTCGTCGTTGAATGATTTCGTCGTTGTCGTTGAACAAAGTTGACTAGGGGAATCGTCACCATGGCAGTGAAACTCTCGAATCTTCATCCGCCGCACGGCTCGCGCCACCGCAAGGTGCGCGTCGGCCGCGGCATCGGCTCGAAGCTCGGCAAAACGGCCGGCAAAGGCAACAAGGGCCAGAGCTCGCGCAAGGGTTTCTCGCAGCGTCCGGGATTCGAGGGCGGCCAGATGCCCCTGCATCGCCGCATGCCCAAGCGCGGCTTTCGCAGCCCGTTCGGCACGCGTTTATTCGGTCGTGAACGTGGAGCAGCCTCAACGCCTTCGACGCCGGCGAGGATGTCACGCCCGAGCTTTTGCGCGCAGCGGGCTTGGTGCGTGGCCGAACTTCGAGCATCAAGATTTTGGGCGACGGCGATTTGACGCCGGGCCTCACGGTGCGCGCCCACGCCTTCAGTAAATCGGCTGCGGAGAAAATCGCCCGAGCCGGAGGGAAGGTCGAGGTCCTGTAATGAACCAGTTTTTTGAAGCCTTCGCCAATATGTTCCGCATTCCGGACCTGCGCAAGCGGCTTCTATTCACGTTGGCTATGCTGGCGGTTTACCGGCTCGGCGCGTTTCTTGCCGACGCCGGGAATCAACACCGACGTGTTGCAGCAGCTTTTTCAGTCAGAACCAGGGCTCGGTCCTGGGCATCATCGATCTGTTCAGCGGCGGCAATTTCCGCCGGCTCACGATTTTCGCGCTGGGCATCATGCCGTATATCACGGCATCGATTATCTTGCAGTTGATGACCGTGGTTTGGCCCTATCTCGAGACGCTTGCAAAAAGAAGGCGAGCTTGGCCGGCGCAAGATCACGCAGTACACGCGCTACTTGACGATCGTCCTGAGCGTCGTGCAGTCGCTTTCGATCGCCGTCAACGCTCGAGCGCACTGGCGGCGGCCCCGGCGGCGCAGCTCTGGTGTACAACCCGGGTTGGTCCTTCACGCTGATGACCGTCCTGACGCTGACCACCGGCTCCGCCTTCATCATGTGGCTTGGCGAGCAGATCAGCGAGCGCGGCGTCGGCAACGGAATGTCTTTGATCATTTTCGCCGGCATCGTTGTCGGCCTGCCGCGCGCCGTGGGCGACCTTTGGGGCAAAGCGCGCACGGAGCAGTGGGGCCCGTTCACCGGTCTCGCGATTTTCGTGCTCCTCGCGCTCATGCTCGTGGTGATCGGCTTCATCGTGTTCGTGGAGGGTGGTCAGCGGCGCATCCCGGTGCAATACGCCAAACGTGTCGTTGGCCGGCGAGTGATGGGTGGTCAGATGACCTATCTGCCGCTGCGCGTGAATTCCGGCGGCGTGATTCCGCCGATTTTCGCCAGTTCGCTTCTGACGTTTCCCGGCACGCTCGATCTGTTTTTCGGCAAGAAGGTGGCCGTCGTCGACAATTTCGCCAAAGCTCTCGCCTGGGGCGAGCCGCTGTACACGCTGATTTACGTCGTGCTGATCATTGTCTTCGCGTTTTTTTACGTCGGCATCGTGTTCAATCCCACGGAGCTTGCCGACAACATGCGCAAGTACGGAGGATTCATTCCCGGCATTCGCCCGGGACGCAACACCTCCGAACATATCGATCGGATTCTGCGCCGGCTCACTTTTGTCGGCGGCGTGTATCTCGCTGCGGTCTGTTTGTTGCCGGAATGGATGATCGCCGGAATCCATTTGCAGCATTTGCCCGGCGCTGTCGGCGCGTGGTTCGATAATCACATGTGGCGGTTCGTGCTCGAGGGCCTGAACATTTCGTTCTATTTCGGCGGCACCTCGCTGCTCATCGTTGTCGGCGTCGCCATGGACACGGTGCAGCAGATCGAATCGCAGCTGGTGATGCGCAATTACGAAGGCTTCGTCAAGAAGGGGAAGCTGCGGAGCAGGCGGTATGGCTGATCTGAGGCCCGGCGACGAGCTTCCGATCCGTAACCGCGCCATTATTCTTCTCGGGCCTCCCGGTGCGGGCAAAGGAACGCAAGCGCGGCGGTTGGCGGAGCGGTTTCACTTGCCGCAGCTCTCCACCGGAGACATGCTGCGCGAGCAGATCGCGAGCGGGAGCGAGCTGGGGAAGAAGGCCAAGCCCCTGATGGAACGCGGCGAGCTTGTGCCGGACGAAATTGTGCTGGGAATGGTGGAGCACAGAGTCACCATGCCGGATTGCGCGAGAGGTTTCGTGCTCGATGGTTTTCCGCGCACGATTCCCCAGGCCGAATGCCTGGGCGAGATTTTGAAGCGATGCGGTTTCGGTCGGCCCGTGGTGCTGCACTTTGTGGTTGACGGCAATCGGTTGCTCGAGCGGCTCACCGGCCGCCGGATTTGCGCGGTGAACGGCGAGATTTACAACGTCTACGAGCGGCCGCCGAAAGTGCCCGGCCGCTGTGATAACGACGGCGGGGAACTTGTAGCGCGGCCCGACGATCGCGAAGAAGTGGTTCGGCCGCGTCTTGAGGCTTATCGCCGGAGAACCAAGGTGCTTGTGGAATATTACACGCACCAGGGCGTGCTTACGGACATTGACGCCGACGCCGCGCCGGACGCGGTCACGGCGCAGTTGGTGGAGATTCTGACGCGAGTGAACTGAAATGATTGTTTGCAAGTCTCCGTCGGAGTTGGAAACGATGCACCGCGCTGGCCTTGTCGTTTGGGACGTGCTCGATTCGCTGCGGCGCATGGTGAAGCCGGGAATGACGACAATGGAACTCGATCAATTCGCGGAGCGGCGGGCTGTCGAGCAGGAAGCGCGCCCGGCGTTCAAGAATTATCGCGGTTATCCGGCGTCGCTGTGCACTTCGGTGAATGAGCAAGTCGTGCACGGTATTCCGTCGGACCGGCGCTTGCGCGAAGGAGACATTTTGTCGCTCGATTTCGGTGTCGAACTCGGCGGCTATTACGCCGATGCGGCCCTAACGGTCCCGGTCGGCGCGATTCGCCCGGAGCTCGAAAAACTGCTGGACGTCACGCGCGTCGCGCTCGGTCAGGCCATTGAGAAAGTTCGGCCCGGCAACCGTCTCGGCGAAGTTTCATCGTCCGTGCAGGAATGGGTGGAGCGCAACGGCTTTTCGATCGTGCGCGAATTCGTAGGCCACGGAATCGGAACGCGCATGCACGAAGAGCCCAACGTTCCGAATTACGGCGAGCCGGGCAAGGGCCCGAAGCTGCAAGAGGGCATGGTCTTCGCCATCGAGCCGATGGTCAACGCGGGTAAAGCCGATGTGCGCGTTCTTGAAGATCGCTGGACGGCCGTGACCTCCGACGGAAGCTATTCGGCGCACTTTGAGCACACCGTCGCCGTCACCTCAAACGGCCCGTGGATCTTGACGCGGCCGCGCGAAGCCGCTGGGCCGGCCTGGTGAGAAGGGTAGAGAGATCATGAGAAAACAACGGCCGCCGGACAAGCCGAAAGCTGACGCCGGCAACCCGAAAGAGGACGCCATCGAAGTGATGGCCACGGTGATCGAGCCCTTGCCGAACGCGATGTTCCGCGTGCAGCTCGAAAATAAGCACAAGGTGCTTGCGCATATTTCCGGCAAGATGCGGAAAAATTTTATTCGGATTCTCGCGGGAGACAAGGTCGCGGTCGAGCTTTCGCCCTACGACCTCACGCGAGGGCGCATCGTTTACCGCTACAAGTAAGCGGCGCAAGGAGCAGCCATGAAAGTCAGAGCATCGGTTAAAAAGATTTGCGACAAGTGCAAGGTGATTCACCGGCGCGGCGTTGTGCGCGTAATTTGCGTCAACCCGAAGCACAAGCAACGCCAGGGCTAGTTAACAGATCGTCGGAAGAGAAACTGGGAGGAAGCATAGATGGCACGCATCGCAGGCGTTGATTTACCGCCGCAAAAGCGGCTCTGGGTGGGTCTGACTTCGATCTATGGCATCGGTCTAAAGCGCGCGCAGTCGTTGTGCGCGAAGGCCAACGTCGAGGAAACCAAGAAGATCAAGGATCTCACCGAAGAAGAAGTCAATCGTCTCCGGCAGGCGATTGAATCCGAAGGCCGCGTCGAAGGGGATCTCCGCAAGGAGGTTCAGATGAACATTCGCCGGCTGATTGAAATCCAGTGCTACCGCGGCCTGCGCCACCGGCGCAATCTGCCCGTGCACGGCCAGCGCACGCACACCAACGCTCGCACGCGCAAAGGTCCGCGCAAGGGCGCCGTGGCCGCGAAGAAGAAAGTCGCCGCCAGAAAATAGTTTTCAAGATTTAGCCGAGAGGGGAACGAAGTGGCCAAAGAACAAGTGCAGGACGCCGGAGCGCCAGCAGCTGCAGCGGCGAAATCTTCCAAGAAAAAGAAAGAGTTCAAGAAGAAGCGTGAACGGCGCATCGTGCCGCACGGCGTGGCGCACATCCAGGCCACGTTCAACAACACGATCGTCACAATTTGCGGACCTGACGGTCGCGCCGTCTGCTGGTCATCGGCCGGCTCGATCGGATTCAAGGGCTCGCGCAAAGGCACGCCGTATGCCGCGCAACAGGCTTCCATCACCGCGGCCGGTGTCGCCCGCGATCAGTACGGCATGAAAAGCATCGAAGTACGCCTCAAAGGCCCGGGCTCGGGCCGCGAATCTGCGGTTCGCGCGCTGGCTGCGGCCGGCCTGCACATCGTGCATATCAAGGACGTGACGCCCATTCCGCACAACGGTTGCCGTCCGCCAAAGCGCCGGCGCGTTTGAAGCGCTCGGCAAAGTTTTTGTAACAGAAACGGTAGCAGAAACAAAAGGAGAGACGTCGTTGGCAAGACATCGAGAAGCGGTTTGCAGGCTCTGCCGTCGCGAAGGGCAGAAGCTATTTTTGAAAGGTCTACGTTGCTTCACCGAGAAGTGCGCCATCGAAAAGCGCAACTTCGTTCCCGGTCAGCACGGACAAACGCGCCGTGCGAAAAAGCTCGTCGGCTACGGCCTACAGTTGCGCGAAAAGCAGAAGGTCAAGCGCACCTATGGCCTGCTCGAGCGCCAGTTTCGCAACTATTTTGAAAAGGCCGAGCGCATGCAAGGCCCCACGGGCGAAAATCTGATCGTGATGCTCGAACGCCGCCTGGACAACGCGATTTGGCGCATGGGCGTTGCCAGCTCGCGCTCGCAAGGACGCCAGTTTGTTCTTCACGGCCACGTTCAGGTGAACGGCAAGAAGGTCAATATCCCCTCGTATCTGGTCAGTGTGGGCGAGGAGATCAGCCTGAAAGAAGACATGCATCAAAACGCCATGGTTCTTGAATCGCGCAACGTCGCGCAAAGCCAGAGCGGCGTGCCCTGGCTCGATCAGGATCGTGAAAAATTCAAAGCCAAGGTTGTCGCTTTGCCCAAGCGCGAAAATGTGCAAACGCCGCCCATCACCGAGCAGCTCATCGTCGAGCTTTACTCGAAGTAGTCGGCTGCGCGCGCAAAAGTTTTTTGTCAGTTTGTCGGCCCCGCATTAGCGGGGAGGAAGGACGCAAACGATGTGGAAAGGTTTTCAGAAACCAAAGAGGTTGGCGGCCGAACTCGAGTCGCTCACTGATAAGTACGGGAAGTTTTCGGCGCAGCCGTTTGAACGCGGATGGGGAACGACCGTGGGCAATTCGCTTCGGCGTGCCCTGCTCAGTTCAATCGAAGGGGCGGCCATCACGGCGGTCAAGATCGAAGGCGTGCTGCACGAATTTTCTTCGATCCCCGGCGTGGTTGAGGACGCGACCGACATCATCCTGAACTTGAAGCAGGTGCCGCTCAAGCTCAACAACGACCAGCCCAAGACGATTTTTCTGAACATCGAAAATCCGGGCGTGGTCACCTCGTCGGCGATTGAAGAGGACGCCGATTTTGCCGTCCTCGACAAGAACGTTTACATCGCCACCGTCAGCGAGGGCGGAAAATTGCAGCTCGAGATGCGCGTCAAGAACGGCCGCGGTTACGTTGCCGCGGACCGCAACTTCGACGAAGACCTGCCCATCGGCTATATCCCGGTTGATTCGGTTCATTCGCCGGTGCGCAAGGTCAATTACTCGGTTGAAGCCGCGCGCCTGGGCCAAATGACCGATTACGAAAAGCTTTCGCTCGAGGTTTGGACCAACGGCGCGATCACGCCGCAGGATTCCATCGGCCTCGCCTCGAAGCTCGTGAAAGATCACATGAGCATCTTCATCAATTTTGAAGAGCAGCCGGAAATTAGCGAAGAATCCATCGAGCCCTACAACGATCCGCGCGTCGAGCACCTCGATCGCTCCGTCGAAGAGCTCGAGCTCTCCGTCCGCTCTTACAATTGCTTGAAGAACGCCAACATCCAGACCATTCGCGAACTCGTGCAGAAGAGTGAAAACGAAATGTTGAAGACCAAAAACTTCGGTAGGAAATCGCTCAACGAGATCAAGGAAATCCTGCAGAAGATGGGCTTGAGCCTGGGCATGAAATTCGACGAGCACGGCCGAATCATCTGGCCGCCGCTTCCGAGCCAGACCGCTCCGCCCACTCCGGAGGAATCGGCGGGCCTGTAATTCCGCGCGAACACTTTCCTTATGCGACACCGAAACCAAGGCTCGAAACTCGGGCGTCAGCCGGCGCATCGCCGGGCCACGCTGCGCAACTTGGTGACCAACGTCATCGAGCGCGAGCGCATCACCACAACTCTGACCCGCGCCAAAGCCGCGCGTCCGCTTGTCGAGCAGATGATCACGCTCGGCAAGCGCGACACGCTGCACGCGCGCCGGCAGGCCGCGTCCTACTTGATGACTCCGGCGGCGACCAAGAAACTTTTCGCCGATATCGCGCCGCGTTTCTCGGATCGCGCCGGCGGCTACACGCGAATCGTGCGCGCCGGTTTTCGCGTTGGCGACGGCGCCAGCGTGGCCATTCTCGAGTTGCTCGGCTCAAAGCTGCGCAAGAAAGAGAAAAAGGAAAAGCGCGGGAAAGAAGCGCTTCCCGAACAAGCCGAACCACCCGAAGGCGTTGAAGAAGGCCTGAAGAAAGCTTGAAGAAAATCTGACGCCGCTCGATACGTAAAATTCCATCGACGAGGCCGCTCCGATTCCGGGGCGGCCTTTTTTCTTCACGCCACAATGTTTTCGCGGCGCGGGCGCAGCCAGAGCCATATCACAACCTGCGCGAGGATCGCGCCGCAAACGTCAATCATCACGTCGTGCACGGATGCCCCTCTGCCGGGAACGAAAATCTGATGGAATTCATCAGAGGCTCCGTAGACGCCGGCGATCGCAACGGCCAAAAGCGCCCAGCGAAATTGCCATCGGCCGGGCGCGGTGCGAATGCCTAACCACAACAGAACGCTGAAGACAAAATACTCGAAAACATGGGCGCTCTTGCGAATCGCCAAGTGCACCGCGAGTAGCGTGGCCATCGCAGCGTGCGGAAAAAGCCAGCGCAGGATCGGAATGACAATGCGGCTGGTATGCGCGCCGCCAAAACGCTCGGTCGACGCAAAAAATATCCACCCAGCCCAGAGCGCCGCGGCAATCCACGGCCCGATTCGCCGCCGCATGGTTACGCGTGATTCGCGAGGACCAAGTGATTCATCACTCGACCTGATAATTGGGTGCCTCGCGCGTGATGATCACGTCGTGGACGTGGCTTTCGCGCAGGCCCGCCGAAGTGATGCGCACGAAGCGCGCCCGCTCGCGCAACTCGGGAAGCGTCGCCGCGCCGCAGTAACCCATGCCACTTTTTAAGCCGCCGATCAGTTGTTCGACTAATCCGGAAAGCGCGCCCTTATAAGGCACGCGGCCTTCGACGCCTTCGGGAACCGATTTCCCCGGCAGCGCCATTTCCTGAGCGTAGCGATCTGCCGAACCCGCCTCCATCGCGCCGAGCGAACCCATGCCGCGATAGGATTTAAACGTGCGCCCTTGATAGAGGATGGTTTCTCCCGGCGCTTCCTCAGTGCCGGCCATCAGTCCGCCGACCATCGCGACCGAAGCGCCGGCGGCGATGGCCTTGGTGATGTCGCCGGAATACTTGATGCCGCCATCGGCGATGATCGGCACGCCGGAGTCCGCGCTGGCGCGGGTGGCTTCCATGATTGCGGTGATTTGCGGCACGCCGGCGCCTGTGACCACGCGCGTGGTGCAAATCGAGCCCGGACCGATTCCGACTTTCAGGCCGTCCAAACCGAGCGCGATCAAGTCGCGCGCGCCTTCGTACGTGGCCACGTTGCCAGCCACGAGTTGCACTTCGGGCAGTCGATGCTTGATCGAGCGGATAGCTTCCATCACGCGCACGGAATGGCCGTGCGCGGTGTCCACGGCGAGCACGTCGGCCTTGGCCCGGGCGATTTCCACCGCGCGCTCCAGATAATCTCCCGAAGCGCCCACCGCTGCACCGACGCGCAAGCGCCCCTGTTCATCGGTGCTGGCGCGCGGGTAATCCAATTTTTTCTGGATGTCCTTCACGGTGATCAGGCCCTTGAGGTGAAACTCCTTGTCCACCACCAGGAGTTTTTCGATGCGATGCTTTTGCAGGATGCGCTCGGCTTCTTCGAGCGTGGTGCCCACCGGCACGGTGATCAGATTTTCCTTGGTCATGATCCCGCTCACCGGCTGGCTCAAATCCTTCTCGAAGCGCAAATCGCGATTCGTGAGAATTCCGACCAGCAGCGGGCCGCGCGTCACCGGCAGACCCGAGAGATGATACTTTTGCATCAGATCGAGCGCGCCGCGCACGGTTTCTTCGGGAGAAATCGTCACGGGATCGACGATCATGCCGCTTTCCGAACGCTTCACGCGGTCCACTTCTTCCGCTTGGCGATCGGGCGGCATGTTGCGATGGATAAAACCGAGCCCGCCTTGGCGCGCGAGCGCGATGGCCAGTCGCGATTCGGTGACCGTATCCATCGCTGCCGAAACCAGCGGAATATTCAAGGGAATCCGGCGCGTCAACCAGGTTCGCGTATCCACCTCGGTCGGAAGGACCGAGGATTTTCCCGGCAACAACAGCACGTCGTCAAACGTCAGACCTTCGACGATAGCTCCTTGCATTCCGGCTCCTTCACGTGAAAAACGACCCTAAAAAGCAATTCAGCCCAGCGGCGCACCGCTGGGCTGCGAATGTGTTCCCGTCGAAATCGCAGAACTTGATATCCAAGAACGACATTTTAGGCGGCGCGGAAGGCGAGGTCAAGTGAGCGGACGATTGACCGCGCATGTGCGGTAGGAGCGCCACGCGAGCCTGAGAGGGCGAGTATGATGGGCGCATCCGCAGATGCGCCCATTTGAACCACATCCGCTGTTGCGCAACGGCCATGCCATGACGATCGTGGCGACTTTCCTGCGCCGCCGCTTCCCGGACCTGCCGGCGGCCGAAACGCGTTTGTTCGACGTCGCGCCGGGCGTTCGGTTGGTCGGCTGCGCGCACTGGCAAACGGCCCGACACGAGCGCCCGGTGCTGGTTCTGGTGCACGGCCTTGAGGGATCGAGCGAATCCGGGAATCTGCTTGGTCTTGCGGAAAAGGCGTTTCGCGCCGGCTTCAGCGTAGTGCGACTGAACCAGCGCAATTGTGGCGCCGGCGAACAATATTCTTCCACGCTCTACAACTCCGGTCTGTCGGGAGATTATCGCGCGGTGCTTGCCGAACTGATCGAGGTGGACCGTGTGCCGGAGATTTTCTTTGCCGGCTGGTCGATGGGCGGCAATCTGGTGATGAAGATGGCCGGTGAATTCGGCTCCGCGGCACCGCCAGAATTCCGCGCGCTGGCGGTGGTTTGTCCGGCCCTCGACCTTTCTGTGTGTGCCAACACACTTGCCGTGCCGCGAAATTTCATTTACGAGCGGCACTTCGTGCGAAATCTGAAGGCGCGTACGCTGCGCAAGGCGCGTAAGTTCCCCGGCAAGATTCGAGTGGAAGGCCTCGCGCGCGTGCACACAGTTCGGGACTTTGACAACGCCATCATCGCCCCGCAGTTCGGTTTCCGAGACGCCGAGGATTATTATCAGCAGTCGAGCGCGCTCCGCGTGATCGATCGCGTGAGTATTCCGTCGCTGATATTGACGGCGCAAGACGATCCGGTGGTTCCGATCGGAACATTCGACGTGCCCGCGATCCAGGAAAATCCGAACCTGACGTTTGAAGCGCCCGCGCACGGCGGACACAGCGGATTCGTCTCGCGCTGGAAAGGCTTCGAGCGCTTCTGGGCCGAGGCGCGGCTGATGGAATTTTTCGCGACACGCGCCAGGTCGGCCCCTGCCGGCCGGAATCTTCCAGACAAATAGCGCCGACGTTGCGAACGGTGAATTCGTCCGCCCCGCAACGTCGGCGCGCAGCGCAAGGGGGTACACCCCCGGTATGTATTGGGTAACGACGTCGTAATAAAGAACTTCCAGAAGACGAGTGACGGAGCAGTGCGTAATTGATTGAAAACAAAAGGGTTCCAGTGATTTTGATATCCATTATTTCGCGGGGGCGCGCACTGCTTTGCAGCGGTGCGCATGAACCCGAAAATGAAAAAGTTGTGGGGGCGTGACAGCTTGGAGTTTTGGCGTTGCCATGGCCGCAGAGTCGACGCTCGTGCGCGGCGGATGAACGCGGACAGGGGCAGGCAAGAGACCGCCGCACGCAGAGGGCGGGGCCGAAAGTTATTCGAATTGGAAGGAGCGAACACGTAAGACGGCATCAGATCGGACCGGAGCTGTCGATCACTAAATGATTATTCAAAGAAAAGGAGTCGGCGGAGACGGGCATTACGAATCGCCGTGGCTGAGATGAACGAGCCGGATTGGCCGGTGCATTCGCAAGAGGCCGCGGGCGCAAAAAAAAGGAGGCGGCCCGATGGGCCGCCTCCGGTTGCCGAGAGCTTCGGTTAGAAGTTAGAACTCAAGAGACGCCTTCAGCTGAAGGATCCGAGCTGAAGCGTTCGCGCCAAGGAACGAACCAAAGGTACTAGTAGGCGACGAGACCGTGTTCAAGATTTGTCCGAATTCCGAATCGTCCACGTTTGCGTCGGGAGTATCGAAGTTCGGATGGTTGAAGACGTTGTAAGCGTTGGCGGCGAGCCCGATGCGCGCACCTTCCCATCGCGGCAGGGGGATGTACTTAGTGAGAGAAAAGTCGGCATCGAAGAAGTTAGGCCCACGGAGGGAGTTGCGCCCGGCGTTGCCAAACCCGCTCGTGGAACCGGTGTAATCGGCGGTGTTGATGCACGGCGAGTCGACGTTATTGCCGGGTCCGGAGCAAGCCGCGGAGCCGTGACTTCCGAGGAGAGTGGCGAAGATCGTTCCGCCGTAGCCGTTGTAGCTCAGCGCGCCGCTCTCGGTAAGGTCAACGGGAGTAAAAGGCAGACCGGAATGAACGAAGAACGTACCGGAAACCTGCCAACCGCCAACCACAGACTTTGCACGGCCGCCTGTCAGCTTGGCAAACGGCAGCTCCCAAACATAGTTGGCCTTCAGATAGTGCCGGACGTCGTAGTCGGAATCGCCATAATTCGCCTTGATATCGAATGGGTTTTGCGGGTAATACGGAGACTCATTCGTCGCATAGGAAAACGGCAAGAAACCACCGTTGGAGATGTCATCCATCGCATGGCTCCAAGTATAGGCGATCTGCACTTCGCCAGAGGAATACCTGTGTGTGAACGTCGCGCTCAAGCCGTTGTAATTGGAGACGCCCTCGGTGAAAACGCCGGTGACTTCTAGGAACTCAGGATCCGGCGGGGCCTCCGGCAAGCCGGCGAAGCCGTCGGCGTACCCGTTCAACCCGTTGTCGCTGATGGGCTCGTGAATGCCATGGTTCCCATCGTACTCAACGGCGAGTGAAGTGTTCGGTCCGAAGCGGTGCTCAACTTCGAGGTTCCACTTCTGATATTGCGGGATCTTCGTGCGGGCTTGCGTATAGGTGAGGTTGGGTGGCGCGAAAGCAGGCACCGCATCGGCAATTTCGTTGGCCGATTCGCCCGCAGAGAATCCGGTAAGGAAGCCGGCATTCGACGCCGCTTCATCGGCAAACAGATTTGTGGTCGCGGGGACGCAACTGGAGCCGCCAGAGCCCCCAGACCCACAAGTTCCGGCGGTGGATTGCGCGGGAGAGAGGTAGTCTCCGAAGACCTCAAATTCCTGGAGCAAGGGCGGATTCGAGGCGATCTCCTCGGTGATTTGACCGGGGAAAGGATCGTTGAAAATACCGATCCCGCCGCGGATGATCGTGTGGGATCTGTCGCCGAGTGGTTCCCACGCGAATCCCACTCGAGGCTGCCATTCAAGACCTTGGAGCCCGGAAAGAGCATCTCGATAGTTGCCGGTCAACACGGAATTGTACGGTGTGTCGCCGCTGCTTAAGTCCGGATTTGTGACGAGCTCCTCAAAGTCCTCGTTCAGACGCGCAAAGCAGTCATCTTTACACGTAGGGTTCGACTCGTGATCGACGCGGAGCGACAATGTCAGTGTGAAGTCAGGCTTCAACTGGATGTCATCCTCGGCGTAGCCTCCCATGCCCCAGAACTTAAAGCGCTGTTCGGGACTCTGCGGAAAAGCCTGGATCATGATCGAAAGATTATCAATCTCTCCTGCCGAGGTTTCCTCGACAGGGTCCGCCGCATCGACGCCCCCATTGTAAAACGCGTCCGTGTCCAAGGCTTCTTCCAAGCCGTGGGTGTAAACGCCAAAACCGGAATCGGACGAGTAGTTCGTGCGCCATTTCGCCCCGAATCTAAATGTTTGCCGTCCGATGCTCTTTGAATAGTCATCGGATATCTGGGCCTGCGTGACGTTCCTGCCTTCGGGCCAAGCGTAAGCGTCGGCATCGATCTGCGAAAACAGGCCGTTAGCGTAATACATGGAGGTTGGGAACGCCGACAACGCCGCGCTGGGATTCGCGAAATTGAACGGCGCCTCATACCAACTGCTGGAAACGAGAAATTGGTTGACTGCCGAGGGACCGAAAGTATGCGTTTCGTTCAGTTGGCCTTGAAACTCCGGCTGATTGCTGACCGCGTTAAAGGCCGAGTCGATAGGATCTGTGTAGGTGGCCTGCAATCCGTGGTCTTCCTGCCATCGGGCGAACAACGTGTCCTTGCTGCCCAGGTTGTAATCGATGCGCAGGGCGTAGATCTTCTCGTGCGTCGGGCTGCTGACATTCGTGTAGAACGAACCGGAGCAAGCCACGGTGCTGCCCAGACCGGTCCCATCGGTGGCGGCCCAGTTCCCGCACGACTCAAAGTTGCTCTCGCCGGGAGGCGGGAAGGTTGCGCGGCTGGCGCCAGGGGCGTTGTTGTAAAGATTGAACATCGTGTTGTAGTACGGAACCGAATCAGACAAACCCTGCGATTCCAAGTTCGCAATCGTATCGGTTTCAAATGCCTTCGTCGGAACGAGAACTTGCTCGCTGCTGGGGATGATCAGGAAGAGGCCCTCGGTGTCGAAATAGAAGAAGAGTTTGTTCTTTACGATGGGTCCGCCAATGTCGGCGCCATATTGGTTGGCATTGATGAATGATTTCGGGGTGCCCGAATTATCATCGAACCAGGTGTTGGCATCCAATGCGCTCCCGTTCCAAAAGTAATTCGCCTTCCCGTGAAATTGGTTGCTCCCCGACCTGGTGACGTAGTTCACATTGGAGCCCGCCGCTCCGCCGAATGCACCGCCGTAGCTGCTGGTGGTTACGGTGACTTCCTGCACTTCGTTGAGGCCGAGGGAAAGATTCGTCGCGCCGGAATTGTTCAGGTTCAGATAGGGATCGTTGTCGTCCATGCCATCGAGAGTGAACAGGTTGCTGGTGGCCGAGATACCGTTGGCCGAAAAGTTTCCGTAGCCACCCTCGGTGTTCATCACGGTCCCAGTAGCCATTTGCGCCGCATAGGTAATGTCGTTGCCCGGATTAGGCGTCTGCTGAACTTGTGACTGTGTCAGATCCGACGCGGAACTGGTGTCCCGAACGTCCAGGGTAATGGCTGTCTCGCTCACTTCGACGGTCTCGGATGCTGCTCCGACCTCCAACTGAAACCTGATGTTGGACGTGCTTCCTACCTGGACTTCGACCTTCCCGATCATGCTGTGGAAATTGGGCGTACTCACCCTGACGAGATAAGATCCGGGCTTGAGCAATGGAAACAGGAAGCTCCCGAGCGAGTTCGTGTGCGCGGGCTGCTGGGTCTCACCGGTTGCAACGTTTTCGATCGTAACCCGAGCGTTTGGCACCGCAGCCCCGGTTGTGTCCGTGACGGACCCGCTGACGCCGCCGCTCACGGTGTTCTGGGCGCGAATTACGGCCGGAATCGCTATTAGCAGGGCCAAGCATGCAAGAATCGCGTAGAAAGATCGAATTTTCGTCATTAGCGTTCCCTCCCCGCACGGGTGATGGAAATGGTTTGTCAAATCAATAGGCCCGCCACAAGACATTTGCTAAACGTCCTCGCGTATGTGTCTAAAATTTGGGTGGTTCTACCACGATCGCACCGGATGCAACCCGGCATCCGCAATACCCGTCTCCGGTCCCCACTCAGGGCCGGGCCAATATGGTCCGACATTATGCACAATACGTGCCAAATCGGCACCACTTTTGGCGAAATAAGTCCTGTGTTTTTATATCGTTTTGAGACGGCTTGTGCAATACGAAATTAGGTCAGAGTTTCCATACCTAAAACAATATGAGAGCTACAGTTTTACGGATGATTTCACCGAGACGGACGGAAAACGGGGTCGCCGCCGGGCAGTATCGGGTAAGCGAGTAACTTGCGGAGGACGCGGGCACCCGCGAGCGGGTGCGGTCCTGACCGATCGATTTACTCAATTCGATCGGCGTGGAGCAGGTCTCCGCGAACGCTCACTTCGATGGATATGGGCGGCCGCAAGCCACCACCCTGGACAATGGCCCCGCGAATCCAGGCTCCGTCGGAGCGCTGACCCATCCTCAATGGATCGAAGACCGTTTGGGTGCATGGGTCAACAACCATGGGATGGCTCGCGGAGAAGCCGTACTGACTGGCCAGGACACTGAGATCGGTTACATAGAGGAGCTGGCACGTGCCGAAGGGCTCGGCGAGCGAGAAGGCCCAATAGGAGCTGCTTTTGTCAGGCGAGGATCCCGGCAGCCGCACGACCATGGAGGGCACGCCCTCGTGCGTCAGGGGGTGAACGAACATGAATGGCTTTGAGGACCAGGGCTTGGCTAGTTCTTCGAGGGAGCCAATTTGGCCGGGATCGCCTGACGGCGCCGGCTTTTGAGGGACAGGCGGGGCTGGAGAAGACACATCTTCGAGATTCGCGGCTGCAGCAGGCGCGACAACGGCCCCGGCTCGCGCGTGGAGGTGATGGCGAATTCCGAGGGCCAGCCCCGCGACGAGCAGCACTCCTGCGACTGCAGCCAGAGCGGCTGCGGCCCCCTTTGAGATGTTTAGGCGAGACCAAGAACCGCCGCCGCGGCCCGAGCTGACTCCCGGAATGCTCGGCATCTGGGCTTGGAAGCGATCGGCGCTGGGGGGCGATTGAGCCATCGAAGTCAATACTTCCTCATGTGGATTTCCGTGCCGCCACGTTCGTAGGTTACCTCATCCATCAGCCGATGAATGAGGAAGACTCCGCGGCCGTGCTCAGAATGTACATTGTCTTTAAGAGTCGGGTCCGGGAGACGCGTGGGATCAAAACCCGCGCCCGGGTCGCGCACCACGATCAAGATCCCGCCGGCATCGTTGAAGTCCACGCCACATTCGACGGATTTGGTTGGATCTCCATGGCAGCCGTGCAGGATCGCGTTGGCCAGCGCCTCGCGCACGGCCATCTCGATCTCGAATTCTTTGCCAGAGGCTCGGCCGGAGCGGCGCACGAGTTGGAGGACGGAGTCGACCGCGCGGGATATCGCGGAGATTTCAGCGGGGAGTGAGGTTTCAAATTGCATGCGAGTGTCCGAGACTAGAGTTATTCGGCAAATCCGCCGGGCCGGGCGGAGCGCCGGGCTTCAATCGTATGGTGCGCGACGTACTCGTGCAGGTTTGCCAGGCACAACAATAATTCCAGAAGACGGGTGCGCTCGATTGGATCGGGCGCCCCGCCGCCTTTCGCCAGAGTCTCGGCGGCGACATCGCCCTGCAAAAGCAGCCAATCGAAGGACCCGGGAACGACCGGTCCGCCGGTTTGGCAGATTTCGAGGGCCGCCTCGACTCGGACGAAGGCCATCTCGAGGTAATGCCCCAGGCATAGGCCCTGCGTCGCGAGGGATGGCAGAACGTCACGACGGCAGCCGGCAACTTGACAGGATACGCACATGGCCACGACACACCCCCGCCAGTGGCAGGTGAGATTGCACGAAAGTCGCCACTAGGCGAAGACGCCGAGGCGACTGCAAATGCAACAGTTAGGACGGCATGTCGGGCGAGTGCCAGTGGATTGCTTTCGCAATGCGGATAGAAATTAGCCGAGCTGGGAATTCCGCGAGGCAGACCGGAGTTCGACTCATGATTGCTGTGCCGTTTCGGTTCCGCCGAGGCGCGGAGTACCGACCACGAAATATTGAGCTACGAAGGGAGCGGGCTGCGCGGGTATAGGGCGGCGGGAATTCGGATTCTTCTGTTACGAAGTATCGATCGGGGGCTCGCGATCGCGCTAGGAGCCGACTGCGGGAATTTGGGCCGGATGGCTCGCTTTTAGAAGCTGAACGCGATGCCGGTATTAATGTTGAAGTTCGGTTGATTGCTGCCGAACTCGCGCGTTCCCAAAAAATCTCCTCCGAAGGTCCAGAAGGCGCGTGGTCCGATGCGGACATCCGCGCCAGCGCCTGCGATGTAGGCAAATCCATTATCGCTTCCGAGAAATGGGGAAACTTGGCTAAAGCGGAGGTATTGGCCGCCTAGCAAAACGTGTATATACGGTTGAAAGCGGGTGCGCTCGGGTCCGATGCGGACGCCGCCGCCGTAGAAAATGGAACTCGATTCCAATTTGACGTCCGGCTTGTAGGTCGCCCAACCAAAGCCGGCAGTGACGTCGCCTTCGAGAGCGAAATCGTGACCAAGGTAACCTGTGAGATCGGTATTGACCCCGTTGTTATGAAACGAGAGACCGTCTTGCCTGTAGAATCCCGTGAATTGATAACTGAAGTCAATTCGCAGCGGAAATTCCTGGCTTGACCCATAGGGCGGAGGAGTCGGCGCGGCGCCGGCCGGCGTGCTCGGTGCGAGCGTCAGGTTCAAACCCTGCGCGGCAGCGCCAAGCGAAAATACCAGCACGGACGCGAACACCATCAGAATAATTCTGCGCATCGGACGATCCTCCTGTACCCAGCTATCCCGCATCCCTTTGATGCAACAATCTTACGATCCGGCGCTGATGTGTGCATCCACATTGGAACATATCGTTGCCGCCAAGTAAACAGGAGCTAGAACGGCCCGCCGGATGCACGGGCGAGTCCGATTCGGGAAAAGCAGAACTGACGGCTGACATTGAAAGGCCCGTCCGCGAAAGTCGGCCGTGAAGCGACTATTCGCGGTGACGAGTGCGCGGGAATCCGGCGCAGCGGACGGGATAAATTCGGCTTCAGGCCGCTTGGCCGTGACACTTCTTGTATTTTTTCCCGCTACCGCAGGGGCAGGGATCGTTGCGGCCGATTTTGGCACCGGTGCGCACTGGCTTCGGGGCTTCGGCTTGCGCGGCGCCGGCTTGATACTGCATTTGTTGCTGTTGCCTGCGCTGGCGGCGTTCGATTTCCTTGGCTTGATCCTCAGGCCGCGCGGGCTGGATCAGGAAAAGATAGCGGACAGTTTCCGCGTCGATGCGGCCCATCAACTCTTCAAACAGCGTGAATGCTTCGCGTTTGAATTCGACCAGCGGATCTTTTTGCCCGTAGCCGCGCAGGCCGATGCCTTCTTTCAGGTGATCGAGCGTGAGCAGATGGTCTTTCCATTGCGTGTCGACGCGATCGAGGATCACGCGGCGCTCGAGCCAGCGCATCATCTCGCTTCCGAACTGCTTTTCTTTGTCCTCGTAGCGCTGCTTGACGGCGGCGACGATCGCGTCGCTCAATTCGGCATTCGTTAGCATCGTCGGATCGATGCCTACGGCCTTTAGGTCGATGCCGAATTGCGCGAGCACTTCGCCCGCGAGCGCTGTGGTGTTCCATTTTTCGGGGTGTTCGTTTGGAGGGCAGGTGTTGTTGACGATCTCCATCGCCAGTTCTTCGGCGATGCCCATGGCGTATTGCTTCTGATCTTTTCCTTCAAGCGCGGAGCGGCGAATCGAATAGATCGTTTCGCGCTGCTTGTTCATCACGTCGTCGTATTCGAGCAGGTGTTTGCGCTGCTCGAAGTTTTGCGCTTCACGCGATTCCTGCGCGGTCTCGATGCGCTTGGAAATGAGGCGTGATTCGATGGGCACTCCTTCGGTCATTCCGAGACGAAACATCAAGGCTTTGACGCGCTCGCCGCCGAAGACGCGCAGCAGATCGTCTTCGAGCGAAAGGAAAAAGCGCGAAGAACCGGGATCGCCCTGGCGGCCGGCGCGGCCGCGAAGTTGATTATCAATGCGGCGAGCTTCGTGCCGCTCGGTGCCCAGGATGTGCAGGCCGCCGAGCGCCACGACCTCATCGTGCTCGGCGCGGCACTGCTGATTGAAATCATCGTAGAGCGGTTTCCACTGATCGAGCGGAACCTCAAATACTTTGCCTTCATGCTGGAACAGAACCATGTTCGGCGGCGCTACGCCGCTCGGATCGTCGGTGCCGATCACCGGCGCGGCCGAAGCGTGCGGGATGGCGAGCTTGTTCTTCAGGCAATATTCGCGCGTCATGGCTTCGGGATTGCCGCCGAGCAGGATGTCGGTGCCGCGTCCCGCCATGTTGGTGGAAACGGTCACCGAACCCTTGCGGCCGGCTTGCGCGATCACTTTGGCTTCGCGCTCGTGCTGTTTGGCGTTGAGCACCTGATGCGGGATACCGGCTTTTTTGAGATGTTCGGCGAGCTGCTCGGATTTTTCGATCGAGATTGTGCCCAGCAGGACGGGCTGGCCCGATTCGTGGATCTGGCGCACGCCGTGCTCGTAGGTGCCGTCTTCCTGAAGGATGCCGTTGACGACGGCGGTGAACTTTTCCGCTTCTGTGCGGTACACGACGTCATGGAATTCCTGGCGGCGCAAGTCGCGGTTGGTGGGAATCACGCAGACGTCAAGGCCATAGATTTTGTGGAATTCGGCGGCCTCGGTTTCGGCCGTGCCGGTCATGCCGGAAAGCTTGCTGTACATGCGGAAATAGTTCTGGAAGGTGATGGTCGCGAGGGTTTGATTTTCGCGCTCGATCTTCACGCCTTCCTTGGCTTCGACGGCCTGATGAAGACCGTCGGACCAGCGGCGGCCGGGCATTTCGCGGCCGGTGAATTCATCCACGATGATCACTTCGCCGTTTTTGACGACGTAATCGACGTCGCGTTTGTAAAGGGTGTGCGCGCGCAGGCCCTGATAGACGTGATGCATGGTCTCGATATTCACGGCATCGGAGAGATTGGTGATGCCGAGCAATCGCTCGCACTTGCTGAAGCCTTCTTCGGTGAGCGTCGCAGTGCGCAGCTTTTCGTCGACGGTGTAGTCGATTTCCTGAATCAGCTTGGGAATGATTTTGTCGATGCGGTAATACTTGTCGGCGGCTTCGTCCGAAGGCCCCGAAATAATCAGCGGCGTGCGCGCTTCGTCGATCAGGATCGAATCGACTTCGTCGACGATGGCGAACCGGTGGCCGCGCTGGACGCATTGCTCGAGATCGTACTTCATGTTGTCGCGCAGATAATCGAAGCCGTACTCGTTGTTCGTGCCGTAGGTAATGTCGGCTCCGTAGGCCGCGCGGCGCTGCAGGTCGTCCAAATCGTGCACAATCACGCCGACGGTGAGGCCGAGCGCTTTGTAAATCGGCGCCATCCATTCGGCGTCGCGGCGTGCCAGATAATCGTTCACGGTGACGATGTGCACGCCGCGCCCGGCCAGCGATTCAAGATACGCCGGCAGCGTGGCCACGAGCGTTTTGCCTTCGCCGGTTTTCATCTCGGCGATGCGCCCTTGATGCAGCACGACTCCGCCGATCAATTGCACATCGAAGTGGCGCATTCCCAGCGTGCGACGGCCGGCCTCGCGCACCGCGGCGAAGGCCGGTTCGAGCACGAGATCGAGCGCCGCATTCACCAGCTGCTTGTACTCGAAGCTCCTGCGGTAATCAGGATCCTCGTTGGTGTCTTTTGCGAGTTCCGCCTGAACCACGGCGCGCAACTCGACCGTCTTGGCGAGCAGCTCCGCGTCGGTCAACGCCTCAAATTCGGGCGCGAGCGCGTTGATGGCGTCCACGCGCGGCTGAATTTTCTTGATGTCGCGCTCGTGCTTGGTGCCGATAAAGCGCGCGACTACGCCATCTATGATTTCTTCGACTTTCATCGTTTCCCTGAGGTGGCTTCTCCGCGGAGCGTACGCCGTGCGCCGCTCGAAAATCGCCCGTATACAACAGAAGCAGTCCCACTGCCCCGGGACTGCTTCCGGTGAAGTCTGGACGACAAAATCATTGTACCGCGCCCGGCGCGCAGGGTGCAAAGTAGGGCGGCGGGGGTTGCTGGAGCGGAGGTGGAAATGGGATCAGGTATATATACCCCCGGTATATTTTGCGAAAGTGCAGTAAACAAAGGGGATGCAGGGAAAGAGTGCGGATGAGTGTGAAAAGACAGTGAGTTAAAAGTTCTTTGTTTGAATGAGTTGCGCACTCTTTTGTAATGCATTGAAAACAATGTGGTTGCGGACGGGGATAATGCGATGAATGGAGCGACGCGGTTCACTTCGGGCGTCCCGGGGAAAAGTGCGCGGGCACGACAATTCGAATTGGTGGGAGAGAACACGGAAAAAGGTAGCATAACTGTATAACAATGTCAAGTACTACTTGAGTATTCGAAACAATTTCCACAGGGTGAGAAGATTCCGAAAGCCCAATGGCAAATCCAACTCGCCCGCGAGCGGCGGGGCGGGCGCGCGGGGTAGCGGGAAGGGCGTGACTCGGGCAGTCCCAGCGCCCTTGCTGTATTGCAGGGTGACACCCGGCGCGTTCTCGTTCAGAATGAAGTGTTCGCGGCGGCGTGCGTGCCGTCGCAGGGAGAAACCGACCGATGCCGCCAGGCCCAGCAGCGCCGCAAGAACGGATGCCCATCGAGGGCGTGAAGAATTTGATTGTGGTCGCCAGCGGGAAGGGCGGCGTTGGCAAAACCACGGTGGCCGTGAACCTGGCGATTGCGCTTTCGCGCATGGGTTCGGCCGTGGGCTTGCTCGACGCCGACGTATATGGGCCGAATGTGCCGCTGATGCTGGGCACGCAAGAGCAGCCGCAGGCGCTGAGCGAGCGCGAAATTCTGCCGGTGGAAGCGGGCGGCTTGAAAGTGATCTCGATGGGCCTGCTGATGCCCGGCGATAAGCCGATGATTTGGCGCGGGCCGATGTTGCACAGCGTAATTTTGCAATTTTTGCGCAGCGTGGTGTGGGGCAAACTCGATTACTTGATCGTGGATTTGCCGCCGGGCACGGGCGACGTTCATCTGACGCTGATTCAAACTGTGCCGGTGACTGGCGCGGTGGTGGTGACCACGCCGTCGGTTGTGGCGCTGGCTGACGTGCGCAAGGCGATTGAAATGTTTCGCCAGGTGAACGTGGAAATATTGGGCGTGGTCGAAAACATGAGTTATCTGGTTTGCCCACACTGCCAGGAGCGCATCGATGTTTTCGGCCAAGGCGAAGGGCGCCGCGTCGCCGAACAGTTTGGCGTGCCGCTGCTGGGCGAAATCGAAATCGATCCGAGGATTCGCATCGGCGGCGATACGGGCAAACCTGTGGCCGCGCAGGGAGAAGACGCGCCGGGCGCCGCGAGCATTTACGCCATGGCCCGCGCGGTGGCCGCGCGCGCGGAAGAAGTTCGCAGCGCGGGGGCCGGGCCGCGCGTGCAAATCGTGTGAATGCCGAAGCTTCCGCGCCACTTCGTTCAAATGTTTGCCTTCAGCGTTTCACGTGGAACTCCTGGTGTGCGCGTGGGCACCGAGAGCGCCGCTCGCATCGCGTCGCTGCGGCGCGATTTCTTGTCAGCCTCGAAGGCGTGTGCTAGCGTGACAATTCGAGCGATGTTTTTTCGCGCGCGGGACGCGCGTGAGTTTCCGAGTGCGCGCCGAGTTCTTCGGGTGAGCCAGGTGGCTTTGTGATTCGCAGCTATCGCGGGCAGTGGCCGAAGATCGCGTCGTCGGCGTACGTTGATCCGGCGGCGACGGTGATCGGCGACGTGAGCATCGGCGAATCTTCGAGTGTGTGGCCGGGCGCAGTGATTCGCGGCGACGTGAACGTGATTCGCATTGGCTCGCGCACAAATATTCAGGACGGCGCGGTGCTGCACGTAATGCGCGAAAAATTCGGGCTTGAGTTGGGCGATAGCGTGACGGTCGGGCACGGCGCCGTGCTGCACGGCTGCCGGATCGAATCGCGCGTGCTGATCGGCATGGGCGCGATCGTGTTGAATGGCGCGCGCGTCGGAGAGGGTTCGATCATCGCCGCGGGCACGCTGGTACTCGAAGGCACGATTGTGCCGCCCGGATCGTTGTTTCTGGGACACCCCGGGAAATTTCATCGCGCGCTCACGCCGCAGGATTTGGATGGAATCGACCGTTACGCCGCGCGTTACGTCGAGTACGCCGAGACATACAAGGCCGAAACCGCGGCCGAGGAAAGCCGGCACCAGTGAAATTTCAGGCCATTAAGGGCGTGCGCGACATTTTGCCACCGGACTCCGCGCTGTGGAATCGCGTGGAGCAGACCGCGCGCGAAGTGTTTGGCACATTTCGCTTCGCCGAAATCAGGCTGCCCATTTTCGAGCAAACGCAGTTGTTCGTGCGTTCGATCGGCACGGATACCGATGTGGTCAGCAAGGAAATGTTTTCCTTCGACGAGCAGGGAGGCGGCGCGCTGCTTCGCGCTCGAGAGAACGTCAGGAATTTCATGACGCAGGGCCAACTGGATCAGCACGCTGTCGTGGTGTTTCGCGGATTTGTCGACGATTTCATCAAACGGCGTGACGAAGCGATCGCGCAGGGGGTTCTTGAAGTTGACCGCGATGCGAGCGACTTCTTTCAATACTTATTGTCGAGCGTGCGCCAGCTCGACGAGTTTGCGGCAGCGGGGCAGTGGAGCGATTCGGAATTACTGGGGATCATCAAACTCATACAGCAGGCGACGGCATATATAAGGATAGGTGAAAGCCTCAGCCTGCGACCGGAGGCCACGGCCTCAGTGGTGCGCGCCTACATCGAGCACGGGATGCAGACGCTGCCGGGCGACGTAAAACTTTATTACATCGGGCCGATGTTTCGGCGCGAGCGGCCGCAGAAGGGGCGCTACCGGCAGTTCTATCAGATCGGCGCGGAAGTGCTGGGCGCGTCGGACAATCCGCGCATCGACGCGGAATTGATCGAGATGCTGATGACGTTTCTCGATCGCTTGGAGCTTGTGGGCGCGAAGCTGGCGATCAATTCGATTGGGTGCCAACAATGCCGGCCCGCGTACGTGGAAACATTGCGCGCGGCGCTGCGCAAGGTGAAAGATCGCCTGGGCGCGGATAGCCAGCGGCGCATCGAGACGAATCCGCTGCGCGTTCTCGATTCGAAGCTGCCGGAAGAGCAGGGAATTATCGAGACGCTGCCGCGCATCGCCGACCATCTGTGCGCGGATTGCCGCGAGCACTTCGCGCAATTGCAAGAACAATTGAAACTGCGCGGCATCGCTTGCGAAATTAATTGGCGCCTGGTGCGAGGACTCGACTACTACACGCGCACGACGTTTGAGATCACCGCGCCGGGGCTCGGTTCGCAAGACGCGATTTGCGGCGGCGGACGCTATGACGGGTTGGTCGAGCTGCTGGGCGGTCCGCCGACCAAGGGGATCGGCTTCGCGATCGGAACGGACCGGATGATTTTGTCTTTGCAAGAATCGAAAAAGGCCGATGGGGTTGCACGGCTGGACGTGTGTTTCGTGTGGTTCGGCGCGGCGACGTATCCGGTTGCCGCGAAACTCGCCGCGAAGTTACGCGCCGACGGGTTCCGCGTAGAATTGCCGAGCGAAGAAATGAAATTCAAAAAAGCGCTGAGCCTGGCGGATCGGCTGGGCGCGCGCCATGCGATTATCGTTGGCGAGGACGAATTGGCCGCGGGCGTGTTCACGATCAAGCGCCTGGCGGACGGCACGCAGCAAAAGCTCGGCGAATCGGAGTTGCTGACGTATCTTTCTTCTGATCGGGCTTCAAATCGGGCTTCTGAGCGGGGCGCTTGACGATGCAACTCGACGCATTGGGAGATTGGCAGCGCACAAATTCTTGCGGAGATCTGCGCGCGGCGGACGTCGATCGCGAAGTGACGCTGACGGGGTGGGTGCATCGGCGCCGCGATTTGGGGCAACTGATTTTTCTCGATGTGCGCGATCGCTCGGGAATCGCGCAGGTGGTTTTCAATAAAGAGCAAAATCCGGCGGCGCACGCTCGCGCGGAGGAAGTGCGCGGGGAATACGTGGTCGCCGCGCGCGGACGCGTGGTGGCGCGGCAAAAGGCCAATCCGGATTTGGCGTCCGGCGAAATCGAAGTGATCGGCGGCGAGTTGCGCTTGTTGAACACGGCGAAAACGCCGCCGTTCATGATCGAAGACGAAGTGAGCGCGAGCGAAGAGACGCGCTTGCGCTACCGCTATCTCGATTTACGGCGCACCCGGCCGAAAGACAATATCGCGCTGCGGCATCGCGTGCTGCTCGAAATACGCCGCACGCTCGATGAGCTTGGCTTCTACGAAATCGAAACGCCGATGCTCACGCGCTCGACTCCGGAGGGCGCGCGCGATTATCTGGTGCCGAGTCGCGTGCATCGCGGGCATTTTTACGCGCTGCCGCAATCGCCGCAGATTTTTAAACAAATTCTGATGATCGCCGGAATGGAGCGCTATTTTCAGATTGTGCGCTGCTTCCGCGACGAAGATTTGCGCGCGGATCGCCAGCCGGAATTCACGCAACTCGATTTCGAGATGTCGTTTCCCACGCAGGACGCGATCTTCAGCGTGATCGAGCGCGTGATGGAGCGCGTGTGCGCCGCGGCGGGAGTCGAGGTACACGGGCCGTTTCCGCGTCTTGAATATCGCGAGGCCATGCGGCGCTTTGGTTCCGACAAGCCCGACATGCGCTTCGGAATGGAACTGCGCGACGTTACTTCGCACTTTGCGGCGGCGCAAGCGAAGCTGGGCTTCGCGGGGAGCGTGCAAGCGATCGCTGCACCCGGCGGCGCGGCGCTTTCGCGGAAACAGCTCGACGAATTGACCGAGCGCGCGAAATCGCTCGGCGCTTCGGGCGTGTATACGATTAAGCTGACGCCGGAAGGCGCCGCTGCGTCGTCGCTTGAAAAGGCGCTGGGAGCTGACACGGTGCGCGCGATCGCCGCGGCAGCCGGCGCGAAGGCGGGCGATCTTGTAGTGGCCGTGGCCGCGAAAGAGCAGATTCCTGGGACGGACGCCGCAGCGCTCGTCGCCGGTCAATTGCGTTTGCATTTGGGCGAAAAGCTGGCGCTCGTGCCGGCGGACCAATGGAAATTCACGTGGATCACGGGCTTTGCGCTGTTTGAATGGAGCGAAACGGAGAAGCGCGTGGTGAGCGCGCAGCACCCGTTCACCGGCATCGTCGAGGAGGATTTGCCGAAGCTCGAGGATCCTTCCGACTCCGTGCGGCTCTCGATGCGCTCGAAGGGCTACGATCTCGTGCTGAATGGCGTCGAGCTCGGCTCGGGCAGCATTCGGATTCACCAGCAGGAAGTGCAGCAGCGGCTGTTTCGCGCGCTCGGACTTTCCGACGAACAGCAGCGCGCCCGGTTCGGGTTTTTCCTCGATGCGCTGACGTACGGCACGCCTCCGCACGGTGGCATCGCGCTCGGCCTTGATCGCGTGGTGGCGCTGCTCGCGGGCGAAAAATCCATTCGCGAGGTGATCGCGTTTCCGAAAACCGCGAGCGCGCAGGACTTGATGGCCGACGCGCCCAGCACGGTCAGCCGCGATCAACTCGATGACCTGGGAATCGCGGTGAAGGAATGAGTCGCGTTCGCATCCTGCCGGAAGCTGTCGCGAATCGCATCGCGGCTGGGGAAGTTGTGGAGCGGCCGGCGTCGGTGGTGAAGGAGCTGGTCGAGAACGCGCTTGACGCAGGCGCGAGCGAAGTGCGCGTCGAAGCCGAATCCGGCGGCAAGCGCATGATTCGCGTTTCGGACGACGGCGGCGGCATGGCGCACGACGACGCGCTGCTGGCGTTCGAGCGCCACGCCACATCGAAGCTGCGCACGTCCGACGACTTGCTCTCCATCGCCACGCTCGGGTTTCGCGGAGAAGCGCTGCCATCGATCGCGTCGGTTTCGCGGCTGCTGCTCGAAACGCGCGCCGCCGAAGAAGCCGAGGGAACGCGCATCGAATTTGCCGGCGGGAAATTGATCGGCGTGAAACCGATGGGCGCGCCGGTGGGCACCACGGTCAGCGTGGCGGATTTGTTTTATTGCGTGCCGGCGCGGAGAAAATTCCTGAAGTCGGAATCGACCGAGCTGGGCCACATCGCTTCGCTCGTCACGCACTACGCCCTGGCGCATCCGGGCCGCCACTTCGTGCTCAAAACGCCGACGCAGGAAATCGTGAACGTTCCGCCGGCCGCGAATTTGTCCGACCGCGTCTATCAACTCTTTGGCCGGCAAGCGCTCGAGGAATTGCTCGAGCTGCCCACAGCGACGGCGCCGTTGCGCGCCGCGATCACAGAGCCCGAGCTCGAGCCCGCCGAGCGCGCGTCGCAACTTTCCGTCGGCGGATTTGTTTCGCGTCCGGAAGTGCAGCGCGCGAATCGCAATAGCATCTACATTTTCGTCAATCGGCGTCTGGTGCGCGATCGCGTGATTCTGCACGCGATCCACGAGGCCTATCGCAATTTGATGCCGGGCTATTCGTTTCCGTCCGTGCTCTTGTTTTTGGATTTGCCCGCAGAAGAAGTGGATGTGAACGTGCACCCGGCCAAAATCGAAGTTCGCTTCCGCCATCCGGCGTTTGTGCACGATTTCGCGCGCGACGTAATTCGCCAAGCGCTTGTCGCGGCGAAACCGATTGCTGATTTTCCGCAGTCTTCTGCGTATGCGCCTGGCGCTCCGGACAGCGCCGAGGCATTTCGAGCCGCGGCCGGTGCAGCGGGTGATTCCGCGGCGTCCGGAGCTCCTCGCGCGGTGATCCCGCCTCTTGGGCCGCTCGGTGACGCAGGACTTGCCGAAGAATTTCAGTTGAGCGTGGCGCCGTCCGAGCCCGTCCCGCAGCGCTTTGAATTCGGCACGCCTGGAAATTCCGCCGCAGCCGCGGCCCTTGGCGCGTTCGGCGCCGAAGCGGCCATGCAACCGGCCGTTTTTGCCGAACATTTTCGCGAAGTCGCGGCGCAACGCGCGGACGCGCCGGCGAACGCGCACAGCATCGGCGCGCTCAAGCCGCTGGGCCAGGTGAATTCGAGTTTCATCGTGGCCGTAAACGGCGAAGGATTGTGGATCATCGATCAGCACGTGGCGCACGAGCGCATTTTATTCGAGCAGCATCTGAAAGCGCGGCGCGAAGGCGCGCTCACGGGGCAGCGTCTGCTCGTGCCGATCGTGGCGGAACTTTCGCCGGGGCAACTTGCGATTTTCGAGCGCATCGCCGAGGAGCTTTCGGCCAACGGCTTTGACGCCGCGATGATGGGCCCGCGCACCGTGGCTATCCAAGCGGCGCCCGCCGGAATCGCCAGCGCCGACGCCGAGCGGCTTCTGCTCGAGATTCTGGACGGCATCGAGCGCGAAGACGCCGGCATCTCGATCGATTCGCTGCAAGAAAAAATCGCCGCGTCGACCGCGTGCCGCGCCGCGATCAAAATCAACATGGCGCTCGATCAAACCAAGATGGAATGGCTGCTCGACGAATTGGCGCGCACCGAAGCGCCGATGAGCTGCCCGCACGGCCGGCCGATCGTGTTGCGCTATTCGACGCGCGAAATCGAGCGCGCTTTCAAGCGCATTTGAAGCCGTCCGTCGGACGAAGACCTTGGCAAATTGACCGTGCGCAAACTGATCATCGCGATCGATGGGCCCGTGGGTTCCGGCAAAAGCACGGTGGCGCGGGGCGTGGCCGAATCGCTGGGCTATTCCTATCTCGATAGCGGAGCGATGTATCGCGCGCTCGCGCTCGCCGCGCTGCGCGCGGGAGTTTCGCTCGCCGATCCGGCGGCGCTCGAGCGTCTGACCGAAGCGACGCGCATCGATTTTGAACGGCATCCCGACGGCCAGCGCGTGCGGCTGCACGGCGAAGACGTGACCGACGCCATCCGCGCGCAGGAAATCTCATACGCGGCGTCGAAAGTGGCGGCGCTTGCGGGTGTGCGGCGCGTGCTCGTGGCCGAGCAACGGCGCGCGGGCGCAGGCGGCGCCGTGGTGATGGAGGGGCGCGATATCGGCACGGTCGTCTTTCCTGGCGCCGAACTCAAGATTTTTCTCGACGCTTCGCTCGAAGTTCGCGCTCGTCGCCGCTGGCTGCAGCAGCAGGAAAAGCACGAGCCCGCGATTTTCGAGCAAACGCTGGTCGAGACGCGCGAGCGCGATCAGCGCGATCGCGAGCGTGTGACCTCGCCGCTGGTGCGCGCCGCGGACGCGGTGCTCGTCGACAACACTGCGATGGACGCCGGCGAAACCGCGCGTTTAATCGTTATGCTCGCGCGCGAGCGCGAAAACAGCGAGAGCGCGGCTCCAGGCGCTGCCGTTCGTCCGTAGCGCGGCTCGCAGAGATGTCGCTGCGCAGCCGCGGCCATTTGAATTTGGCGTCATTAGTCATTATTTGTCCGCGACTCGTTTAGGCACGGGCACTTCGCGCAGGAGGTTGAACTAATGAACCGAATCCTTTCTGCCGCTCTTCTACTTTCGTGTCTCGCCCTATTCCCACGATCCGCGCGCGCGCAAAATGCCGCGGCCAGCGGCTCGCAGAACGAGTCCGCACGCCTGAAGCAATTCTTCGCCGACGATTGGAAATACTGGATGGCGGCGTATCCCGAATTCGCTACGGCTGTCGGTGTTCCAGGCTACAACGACCGTTGGACCGACGAATCGCCCGACGCGGTGGCCGCGCGCTACGCGCACGTGCAAGCCGCGCTCGGGATGCTTGCGAGCTTCGACCGCTCCGCGCTCAATCCCGAAGATCAGCTCAGCTACGATCTTTACCATCGCGCGCTATCGGACGCGGCCGAAGGCTACCATTTCGGCTACGAGGCCAATCCGTTCGCTTCCGTGAGCCAATCGAGCTGGATTCGGCCAGTGGATCAGATGGACGGTCCGCAGGAGAACATGCTGCAAGTAATCGCCTTGATGCCCACCGAGCGCGCCGACGATTACGAAAATATTGTGAAGCGGCTGCGCGGCGTCCCGGCGGTGATCGATCAAACCATCGCGCAGATGCAGGAGGGATTGAAGCAGCGCAACACTCCGCCGAAGATCGTGATGCGCGATGTTCCGAAGCAAGTGAGCGATCAGATCGTGGACGATCCCGACAAAAGCCCGCTGCTCGCCGCGTTTCTCCATTTTCCTGAAACTGTTCCCGCGGCCGATCAGCAGCGATTGCATGACGAAGCGCGAGCTGCCTATCGCGACGATTTCGTGCCGGCCTTTCAGAAGCTTCACGATTTCCTGGTGAGCGACTACATTCCGCACTGCGTGGACACCATCGCGATCAGCGATCTTCCCGACGGTGCGGCCAACTACGCATTCAATGTTCACTGGCACACCACGACGGATTTGACTCCGCAGCAAATTCACCAGATCGGCCTCGCCGAAGTGGAGCGCATCCAGGCCTTGATGCAGCAAGTGATGGTCCAGACGGGATTCCACGGCACGATGCAGGACTTTTTCCACTTCCTCGAATCCGATCCGCAATTTTTCTTCACCAAGCCTGAAGACTTGCTGATGACCTACCGCGACCTCGACAAGCGCATCGATCCGCAATTGCCGCGCATTATCGGCACACTTCCGCGCCTCACCTACGGCGTGCAACCCGTGCCGGATGCGATCGCGCCATCGCAAACTTCGGCCTACTACCAGCCGGGCTCACCGCAGGCCGGGCGCCCTGGCTGGTTCTACGTCAACACCTACGATTTGCCGCACCGACCGAAATGGGAGATGGAATCGCTCGCCCTGCATGAATCCGTGCCGGGCCATCATCTGCAGCTTTCGATCCAGGCAGAGATGCAAGGTCTGCCGGACTTCCGCACGCAGATTGAATACACGGCGTACGTGGAAGGATGGGCGCTGTACTGCGAAACGATGGGTTCGGAGCTGGGTCTCTACACCGATCCCTACCAGAAGTTCGGCCAGCTGGCGAACGAAATGTGGCGCGCGGTGCGCCTGGTGGTGGACACGGGCATTCATTCCGAAGGCTGGACGCGCGATCAAGCCATCCAATATTTCCACGACAACACCAGCATCTCCGAGCACAACGCCACTGTCGAAGTCGATCGCTACATCGTTTGGCCGGGTCAGGCGCTGGGATACAAGATCGGCCAGATGGAAATTCGCCGCTTGCGCACCGAAGCCGAGCAACAATTGGGCGCGCGCTTTGACGAGCGCGCGTTTCACGACGCGGTGCTGGACGAAGGCGCTCTGCCGATGGATGTGCTCGCAGCGCGAATTCACGCCTGGATCGCGGCCGAGCAGGCCAAGCCGGCTGCGCCCGCGACGAACGCGACGAATTAGAAATGCGCCGGGATTTGAGTGATGTCGTGCGGTTACGCGGGGCCCGAAGCTAGCTCGGGCTCGACATAGAGGCGAGAAATTCGGCGTTGGACTTGGTCTTCACCAGCCGGCCTAGCAGCAATTCCATGGCTTCAACGGGCGAGAGCGGATTGAGCACCTTGCGCAGCACCCACACGCGATTTAGTTCGTCGGGCGGCATCAACAATTCTTCCTTGCGCGTTCCGGAGCGATTGATATCGATCGCGGGGAAAATGCGTTTATCCACCAGCCGCCGGTCGAGATTGATTTCCATGTTGCCGGTGCCCTTGAACTCTTCAAAGATCACGTCGTCCATGCGGCTGCCGGTGTCAATCAGAGCGGTCGCCATGATCGTGAGCGAGCCGCCTTCTTCGATATTGCGCGCCGCGGCAAAGAACCGGCGCGGGCGCTGCAATGCATTGGCGTCGATACCGCCCGAAAGCACTTTGCCCGAAGGCGGCGTGACGGCGTTGTAGGCGCGCGCGAGACGCGTCACCGAATCGAGCAGAATCACCACGTCGCGTTTGTGCTCCACCAGGCGCTTGGCTTTTTCGAGGACCATTTCCGCAACTTGAATGTGACGCTGCGGCGGTTCATCGAACGTGGAGCTGATCACTTCGCCCTTCACCGTGCGCTGCATGTCCGTGACTTCTTCCGGCCGCTCGTCGATCAGCAGCACGATTAGCGCGACTTCAGGGTGATTCGTGGTGATCGAATTCGCGATGGATTGCAGCATCATGGTTTTGCCGGTGCGCGGCGGCGCGACGATCAAACCGCGCTGGCCCTTGCCCACCGGGCACAGCAAATCCAGCACGCGCCCCGTCAGCACATCCTTGCCGACTTCCATTTTCAAGCGACCTTGCGGATAAAGCGGCGTCAGATTGTCGAAGAAAATCTTATTGCGCGCGACCTCGGGATCTTCAAAGTTGATGGCTTCGACTTTGATCAGCGCGAAATAGCGCTCGCCGTCTTTCGGCGGACGCACCTGCCCGGAGACAGTGTCGCCGGTACGCAGATCGAACTTGCGGATTTGCGACGGCGAGACGTAGATGTCGTCGGGTCCCGGCAGATAGTTGTATTCCGGCGCGCGCAGGAAGCCGAAGCCGTCGGGCAGGCATTCGAGCACGCCTTCGGAAAAGATCAATCCATTCTTCTCCGTTTGCGCGCGGAGGATCTGGAAGATCAGCTCCTGTTTGCGCATGCCGCTGGCGCCGGGGATCGCCAAATCCTTGGCGATCTTCGCCAGGTCGGTGATGTTTTTCTCTTTCAGTTCAGCCAGGCTAATACTCATCGTTTTGGTTCCTTGTTCTTGTGGCGTTGGTTTTGGTTCTTGTGGCGTTGGTCTTGCGACTTCAGTTGTATTTCGCATTACACTCTTTCAAGTCGTTCCAGTCATCTCGATCTAAATCCAAATTTCGATTCCGGAGAATTCCGAGGCAATCTCGGAACGTTCCTCGCGGTCCCAGTGGGAAATTGGTCAGGCGCCCGGCGGGGCGCAATGCCTTTCGCTGCCTGATTCGTCCGAAGAAGTCCACCCTGGATGCAGCTTCGGAAAAGAGAGCGGAGGATTCTCGCCCTAATTCGTCAAATTCTGATCGGCTTCCGGCTCGGCGCCGAATTCGCCCGCGACTTCGGGCACAGGGCCCGGCGCCGTCGGCTCGATGGGACGCTCAAGGGCCGCGCGCAGCACCTCATCCATCGTCTCCACCACGCAGATGGTGAGTTCGGAGCGCACTTCCGGCGGAATATCCGCCAAATCTTTTTCGTTGTCCTTCGGAATGATCACGGTGCGTATGCCGACGCGATGCGCGGCCATCAGCTTTTCCTTCACGCCGCCGATCGGCAGCACTTTTCCGCGGAGCGTGATCTCACCGGTCATGGCCACGTCGCAGCGAACCGGGATGCGCGTGAGCGCGCTGACGATCGAAGTGGCGATGGTGATTCCGGCCGAAGGGCCGTCCTTCGGAATCGCGCCTTCGGGAACGTGCATGTGAATATCGAGATGCCGATAAAAATCGCGCGGCAGACCGAACTGGCTGGTACGCGAGCGCACGTAGCTCATGGCCGCCTGCGCCGATTCCTGCATCACGTCGCCGAGCTTGCCTGTGAGCGTCAAGCGGCCCTTGCCCACCATCAGCTGAGCTTCGGTGGCGAGCACTTGGCCGCCGACTTCGGTCCACGCCAGGCCGGTGGCCAGGCCGACTTCGCTCTTTTTGTGCGCCCACAACTCGCGAAATTTGATCACGCCGAGGAAATCGGAAAGGTTCGCCGGCGTCACTTCGACCTTGACGTCGCGCCCTTCCTTCACCACGCGCCGCGAAATCTTGCGGCACACGCTCGAAATTTCGCGCTCGAGGGTGCGCACGCCGGCTTCGTGCGTGTAGTGCCGGATGATGTGTTGCAAGCCCTCGTCGGTGAACGTGACGTTGGCCTCGGTCAATCCGGTTTGCTTCGAGCTGTTTTTTCACCAGGAAGCGCTTGGCGATCTGTAGTTTCTCAAGTTCGGTGTAGCCCGCGAGGCGCAGCACTTCCATGCGGTCCTGCAAAGGCTGCGGAATCGTGTGCAGCACGTTGGCGGTGCAGATGAACATCACCTTCGAGAGATCGTATTCCACGTCGAGATAATGGTCGGTGAAGGCGTGATTGAGTTCCGGGTCCAGCACTTCCATCAGCGCCGCCGAAGGATCGCCGCGAAAATCGGTGGACATCTTATCGACTTCGTCGAGCACGAAGACGGGATTGATCGTGCCGGCCTTCTTCATCATCTGCACGATCTGCCCGGGCAGCGCGCCGATGTAGGTGCGCCGATGACCGCGAATTTCCGCTTCGTCGCGCACGCCGCCAAGCGAAACGCGGACGAATTTGCGTCCCGTGGCGCGGCCGATGGACATCGCCAAAGAAGTTTTGCCCACGCCCGGCGGTCCGACAAAGCACAGGATCGAGCCCTTCGGGTTCTTCACCAGTTGGCGTACGGCGAGATATTCGAGGATGCGCTCTTTGACCTTCTCGAGCCCATAATGCTCTTCTTCCAGAATGCGCTCAGCCACAGCGATATCACGAATCTCTTTCGATTTCTTCTTCCACGGCATGGCCAGCAGCCAATCGAGGTAGTTGCGGCTCACCGTCGATTCAGCCGACATCGGCGGCATCAATTCCAGGCGCTTCAATTCCTGCACGGCCTTCTCGTGGGTTTCCTTGGGCATGCCGGCGGCGTCAATTTTCTTTTTCAGCTCTTCGAGCTCGTTCTTTTCGCCGCGGCCCAGTTCCTTGTGAATGGCCTTGAGCTTTTCGTTGAGGTAATACTCTTTTTGCGCGCGCTCCATCTGGCGCTTCACGCGCGTATTGATGTTGCGCTCGACGTTCAGTTTCTCGAGCTCGCCTTCCAGAATATCGGCCACGCGGGTCAGGCGCTCGAGCGGATCGAAGCATTCGAGCAATTCCTGTTTTTCCTCCACCGCGATCTGCAGATTCGAGGCCACGCTGTCGGAAAGCTTGGCCGGATCGTCCGCGCGGACGGCGGCAATCATCGAATCGTAGTTCAGGTTCTGCGAGAGCTTGACGTATTGCTCGAACAGGCCCGTGACGCGCGAAACGATCTGTTCGAGTTGCGGAGACGGCTCGATGCGGCTTCCCACCACGCGCAGCGTCGCGCGGAAAAAACCGTCCTCGACGGAAACCTGCACGACTTTCGCGCGCTCCACGCCTTCGACCAGTACTTTAATGTTGCCATCGGCCAGCTTCACACTCTGCACGATGTTCGCGAGCGTCCCGACGCTGTAAATTTGATCGGGCTGCGGATCGTCCATCGAAGCGTCGTGCTGCGTGGCCAGGAAAATTTTCTTCTCGCCCGCCAGCGCGTCTTCGAGCGCGCGCACGGAGCTTTCGCGTCCCACGATGAACGGCGTCATCATCTGCGGGAAGATGACCATGTCGCGCACCGGCATCATCGGCACGCGCTTCAATTCGGTTTTTTCGCGATTGAACATTACCTGTGTCTATGTCCCGGATGCGGGCTCGACGTGGAGCCTGCTGAAATACTGCTGATCTTCTGTTGCCGATTCCAGTGCAGAATTCTTTGCCGTTTCCTGTGGCTCAGCCGGCCTTCTCAAGCAGGCCCCAATTGATTTCGCGGCCACGCACCATTTCCGCCGTCACCGAGAAGTCGCGCACTTTTCTCTGAGTAGGTAGATGGTACATCAGTTCGAGCATCAGGTCTTCGAGGATCATGCGAAGCCCGCGCGCGCCGACTTTGCGCGCCAGGGCCAGTTCGGCCACGGTCTCGATCGCGTCGTCGGTGAAGTGCAGCTTCACGTTCTCGAATTCAAACAGGCGCTGGTATTGCCGGATCAGCGCGTTCTTCGGCTCGGTCAGGATGCGCATCAGCGCCGGCTTGTCCAAATCGCCGAGCACGCCCATCACCGGCAAGCGGCCCACGAATTCCGGGATAAGGCCGTAGCGGATCAGATCGGTCGGCTGTGCCTGCTCCAGGATCTCGATGTTGCGGCGATTCGCCGTCGAAGGCTGCGCGTCGGTGTGAAAGCCCAGCGATTTTTGCCCCACGCGCCGCTCGATCACCTTTTCGAGGCCCACAAACGCCCCGCCGCAGATGAACAGAATGTTCGTCGTGTCCACCGGCGTAAATTCCTGGTGCGGATGCTTGCGACCGCCCTGCGGAGGCACATTGGCCACGGTGCCTTCCAAAATCTTCAGCAGCGCCTGCTGCACGCCTTCGCCGGAAACGTCGCGCGTGATCGAAGGGTTCTCATCTTTCTTCGAGATCTTGTCGATCTCGTCGATGTAGATGATGCCTTGCTGCGCTTTGGTCACGTCGCCATCGGCGTTTTGCAGCAGCTTCAGAATAATGTTCTCAACGTCTTCGCCGACGTAGCCCGCTTCGGTCAGCGTGGTCGCGTCCACGATCGCAAACGGCACATCCAGCATGCGCGAAAGCGTCTGCGCCAGCAGCGTCTTGCCCGTTCCGGTCGGCCCGATCAGCAGAATATTCGATTTCGTCAGTTCGACGTCGCCCGGTTGGCGGTTCAAGAAGATGCGCTTGTAATGGTTGTAAACAGCCACCGCCAGCTTCTTCTTGGTTTTATCCTGCCCGATCACGTAGCCGTCGAGGAATGCCTTGATCTCCGGAGGCCTCGGCAGACGCCGGTTCACCGGCCCGGACTGTTCGCGCTTTTCTTCTTCCAGAATCTGCTCGCAAACGCTCACGCATTCGTTGCAGATGTAGGCGCGCGGATAATCGGAGGGCGAACTGATGAGCTTCTCGACCTGCTCCTGCGTCTTATGGCAGAACGAGCAGCGCAGCGGGTCTTCGGTGGTAGATTTTTTCACCGGCATTGATTCCTCTCGCGGTTCCCGAGGCCAGGTGGTACCGCGAAAAACATTCTAGGCCCGATCGAGGCTCGATGTCCCATCCCCGCTCTCGCTCGCTCGTATTGGGTACTAACTGATTGGTACGCGCTAGCGATGCTTGAAAATGATTTCGTCGATCAGGCCGTACTCCTTGGCCTGTTGCGCCGACATGATGAAGTCGCGTTCGCAGTCACGTTCCACTTTTTCCGTCGGCTGCCCGCAGTGCTTCACCAACAGCTCGTTGATCACCATGCGCATGCGCAGAATTTCTTTGGCGTGAATGTCGATGTCGGTGGCCTGGCCCGAAAGGCCGGACATCCACGGCTGGTGAATCAGGATGCGCGAATTCGGCAAAGAAAAGCGCTTCTTGGCGGCGCCCGCGGTCAGCAGAAGCGCCGCGATCGAAGCCGCCTGCCCCACGCAAATCGTCACCACGTCGGGCCGCACGAATTGAATCGTGTCGTAGATCGCCATGCCCGCCGTGATCGAGCCGCCCGGCGAATTGATGTACAGCGAAATATCCTTTTCCGGGTCTTCGGCCTCGAGGAACAGCAATTGCGCCGTCACCAGGTTCGCCACGTGATCGTCGATCGGCGTCCCGATGAAGATAATGTTGTCCTTCAGCAGGCGCGAATAAATGTCGTACGCCCGCTCGCCGCGGTTCGTCTGCTCGACGACCATGGGAACGAGCGTCGTATTGTAGGGTCCGGGCTGGTCGGAGCCGTTCATCGTAGTGTCATCTTGGAATTCGCGCGTTGTTCGTGTCTTGCGTATAAGGGCTCGTGTATTGGAATCGGGCGAGGAGGCCGGCCGGAATTTATGTTTCTGCCTTTGGTTGGGTCCGGATCCGGGAACTCTGACAGAGCCACTCCAGAGTTTTATCGCTCCGGAGCTTCGATTTAATCCTATCGAGCGTACCTTGCTTTGTCAAGCGCGCGCGAAGCGCGATGGCCGATTCGCCACTGCGTTCCGCCAGCTCGTTGAGCTCTCGATCGACCTCTTCGTCCGCCACCTCGATCTTTTCCTCGTTCGCGATGCGATCCAGCAACAATTCCGCCTTCACATCTTCCACGGCGCGGTCGCGCTGGCGCCGCCGCAATCCGGCCCAATCCACGTTGACGGCCCGCGGATCCACTCCCTGCGCCGCGAGCGTGCGCACCGCGCGCTCCAGGCGCGCATCCATCTGCTGCTCGACGAGCGCCTCGGGCACGGGGAAGTCGTGCGCGGCCACAATCTTCGCGAGCAGCTTCTCGCGCGCCTCTTCCTTTTGCCGATGGTCGCGCGCCGCTTCCAGATTCTGCCGGATTTTCGCGCGCAATTCGTCGATGGTTTTCGCGTCGCTCACTTTTTGCACGAATTCATCGTTCAATTCGGGCCGCTGCTTTTCCTGAATCCCCAGAACTTCCACGGCGTAGTGATACGTTTTGCCCGCGAGCTTCGCATCGGGATAATCGGCGGGGTAAGGCACGTCGAACTCGCGATGCTCGCCAACCGCAGCGCCGCGTAGATTTTCGTTGAACGGCGCCATCGTTTGCTCGCCGCCCACCTGGCAATCCACGCTGTCCGCTTGCAGCGGCTCGCCGCCGTCGGCGGACGTTCCCGAGAGCTTGAGGCGCGCGATATCGCCGTCGGCGATCGCGCGGCCTTCAACCGGGGCCACGGTCGCCGCGCGGTCGCGCAGCTCTTCGAGCGTTTTCTCGACGTCGGCGTCGGTTACGGCCGTCGCTTCGATCTCGACTTCCAGGTCCTTATATTGTCCGAGCGTGAATTCCGGAAGCACCTCGAACGAGGCCACGAATTTCACCGGGCCGTTCTCCGCGAAGTCCACCTTGTCCACGTGCGGCTGCGTCACCGGCACAAGCTTCTGATCCTGCACGGCGCTTTCGATCTTCGGCGGCAGCAGCGATTGCAGCACTTCGCCCTTGATCTCATCTGCGAAGCGCCGGCGGATCAGCGTCACCGGAGCCTTGCCCGGCCGAAATCCCGGCACGCGCGCCACTTTGGCGAATTCGTTCGCCACGCGCGCCACGGCTTTCTGCACATCTTCGGCGGGAATTTCCAGCTCCAGTTCGCGCCGGCACGTCGCTTCTGTCATCGCGCCTCTGTATTGCGGTAAATCTTTTCCCTCGCCAAGTTTCTGCAAGCGCCGCGTTCGTCGCCAAGTGCTCCAGACATTGAAACTGGAAAAAGGGACGAGCGAAGGAAAGAATGCCCAGTATAGAGAAACCCCGCGCGAGCGTCAACGCCGGGCACGCTCGAGCAGCGAAAACGCAGCGCGCGGCAACTTTATGATACGATGGAGCCAGAAGAGGCGGCCATGAAGCGGCAAGAGCACGTCACAGAAGTGGAAGAAGCGGCCATCCGCATCCGGATCGAGGCGCTCAAAGACGGGCGATATCTCGGCACAAGTCCGGACGTTCCAGGACTTGTGGCGGAAGGGCGCAGTGCAGCGGAGACCGTCGAAATTGCACAGGGCCTCGCCCGCAAAATTGTCGAATCCTGCCGCGAGCATGGAGATCCTCTACCTCCCGTTTTTTCAAAGGCCCGTCTGAAAACCCGCGAATTCCTCGTGCCTGTCCCGATGCCCTGATGGGGCGTTTAGCGGTATTCCGCTACCGCGAAGTCGCCAGACGTCCCCGTGTGTTTGGGTTATGCTTCGACTGTCCCGCGGCGGGCAGCCATGAAGTCTGGCGTCAGTCGGAGACGGGCGGGAAAGTCACAATTCCACACCACTCTGGCGATATGGCGGAAGGAACGCTACGCGCCATCTTGCGCGAGGCCGGAATCAGCGTAGATCGCTTCCTGAACGAGCGGTAACTTGTCCCCGGGCAGGTTCCACCCGCAAAATTCGCGATGCTATCATTCCAACTTCCGTCGAAGTTGCCACTTTCACTCGGAACGGCATCAGTCGTGATAGTCTCTCTGACGAAATCGCCGAGTCGCGATTGCGATTGGCGATCCTAGGGGGAGAAGGAAGCCATCAAGCTATGAAGCTTACCCGCATTCTGCTCCTGTTTCTTAGTGGTCTGCTGCTTTTGCCCGCCGTCGCCGCTGACAAAGACTTTATCGATTGGGAGCACCTCACGAATCCAGTGCTTCAGTATCCGAATTGGTCCATCAAAGATGCCGCCATGGCTTTTCGCGACGGCACATTCTATGTTTTCTTTTCCGCGTTTTATGCCGATCGCGGCCAGGTGCGCAGCCACGTCGTAGAAGTCAGCACGCGCGACTTCAAAACTTTCTCCGATCCGATCTTCGATATTGACGGCCGCGAAGATGGCTGGATCGGGCTGTGCTCGCCCGACGTGCAGGAAATTGGCGGCACGTACTATATGACGTTCAATTCCTGGGGCGATTTGCCGGACAAGCCGAACCAACTCTTCTACGAATCTTCTCCCGATCTCGTCCACTGGTCGGATCGCAAGCCGCTCGCGCGAAACCTCACCACCGCCGGCCGCGTGATTGACGCAGCCGTCGCCGGTGCCGACGGCGGTTTCTATCTCACGTGGCGCGAAGGCCGCGGCCCGATCATTCCGCACATTGCGTTCGCGAAGTCCATGGACGGGCCGTGGGCGCTCGTCGGCTCCGGCGTCGCGCAACTGACCATGCCGGATGGAAAGGATAACGGCTCGAATCACGAAAATTTCGAGTTCGTTAAAATTGATGACAAGTGGCGCTTGCTTACCTCCGACTATCCGCCAGGCCACGAGGAATATCTCTACACGCAGGAAGACTCGCACAATTGGCTCGACTGGGGCCAAGGCGCGCGGTTTGACATCGCCAAAGCCGATTACAACAGCTTGATTCCGTGCGACGCCGCGGCACTCTATGACTGGCGCAGCTACGACGGCTACTTCTATCTGTTGTGCGCCGGGCGCACCGAAGCGAGTTCCTACTTGGGGCGCGGCTGGAATCGTCTCGCGCTGCACCGCTCGAAAGACCTGGTGCACTGGTTGCCCGCCGGCACGATGCACTGACCTCTGGCGAACTGTGTCCGCGCCGAATCGCGCACGAGCGCCTTCCACGTTCATCGTCCCCAGTTTGCGCTGGTGGATCATCACGCTGGTGTTTCTCGCCACGGTGATCGGCTACATCGACCGGCTAACGCTGTCGGTGCTCGCTCCGGTGATTTGCGCGGACCTGCATCTCACGAATCTTCAATACGCGACGATCAGCACGTCGTTTCTGTTTGCGTACTCGCTCAGCATGTTTCTCTTCGGCCTCGTTCAGGATCGCGTGGGCACGCGCATCGGCTTCGGCGCCGCGATGATCGTGTGGTCGCTTGCCGAACTCGGCCACGCGTTCGCGCGCGGTTTGGCGAGCCTGAGCTTTTTCCGATTCTTGCTGGGCATCGGCGAAGGGGGACATTGGCCCGCCGCGACTAAAACGGTAGCCGAGTGGTTGCCGGCGCGCGAGCGCGCGCTCGGCATGGGCGTGGCCAATTCCGGCGCCGCACTTGGGTCGGCGATCGCTCCGCCGCTAATCGTTTGGATGCAGCTGCATTACGGATGGAAGGCCACGTTCGTAGCGACGTCCGCGCTCGGCGCTTTCTGGCTCGTGCTGTGGTTCACGACGTATGAAATTCCCAACCGGCACCGCTGGCTCGGCGGCAAAGAGCGCGCGCTGATTGAATCCGGCAGCGCGAAGGCGGATACGCGGATTCCGCAGAAAATGAGATGGGTTGAGGTTCTGCGCGACCCGAACGCGATCGGCATCGTCATCGCGCGTTTTTTCGGCGATCCCGTCTGGTGGCTGTATCTGATTTGGCTTCCGCTCTATCTGACGACGGCGCGCGGTTTCACCTTGAAAGAAATCGGCATGTACGCGTGGATTCCGTACATCGCGGCCGATCTCGGCGCGCTTTCGGGCGGCTGGATGTCGGGCCACCTTTTGCGCCGCGGCTACTCCGTGCTGATGGCGCGCGGCGCGGCAATCGTGTTGTCCGCGGCGCTCACTCCCGCCGCGCTGCTTGTTGCCGGAGCGCGCACTCCGGCCGCGGCAATTTTCTTCATCAGCGTTGTGCTCTTCGCGTTTCAATTCTGGATCGGCAATGTGCAGACGTTGCAAAGCGATCTCTTTCCGTCCGATCGCGTTGCTTCCGTTGCCGGACTTTCCGGCACATCCGCCGGCCTCGGCGCGATTCTGTTCACTCTGCGCACGGGCTGGGTCGTGGATCATTTTTCTTACGCGCCCATTCTTTTCGCTTCGGGTTTTCTTGTCCCGCTCGGTACGATCATTCTGTTTGTTTTTCTGCGAGCTTCGGGCCGCGCTTCGGCGCAATCGCGGGCTAAAAATTGATCGGAAGAGCAACCAAGAGGTTGGTGCGGAAGGAGGGATTTGAACCCCCACGACCTTTCGGCCACAGGATCCTAAGTCCTGCGCGTCTGCCAGTTCCGCCACTTCCGCGTTGACCGGAGTATAGCATCGCCGCCGAAAGCCGCGGCTTAGGCCGAAAACGCCGTCGGCCGAGCCGTGGGGCCGGACAGCCACTCGACGCCGTTCGGCTTGCGGGCGAATGGCGCATTTGGTAGCCTTCCCGCCGTCACGACGATTTACCTCGGCCTGGAAGGAGTGTACCCATGGCTATCTGCAATAAGTGCGGTGCAGGTGTTCCGGATGGACAAGCTTTCTGTTCTCACTGCGGGCAGCCAATTGCCGCGACAGCGCCCGCGCCGCAGCAGTATCAGGCCCCGCCCGCGCCGCCTCGCGTCGGGGGAGCGGCGGGGATGGGCTTGCCGGCGGCGATCGCCGCGTTGCTTACCCCGATGGGGCTCGCGCCGCTCGTTGCGACGCTGCTTTGCTGGATCGGCTGGTTTCTTTTGCCAGGGGTCAGCGTGGGCATTTCGTCGTTCATGCTGGGATCGCAGTCCACGAGCTATACGCTGTGGGACGCTTTGGGCATTACGGGCAGCGCGATGGGTGGACTTGGCAACGGCAGCGCTGGTTTCCTGGGATTCATCGTGGTGGTTTGCCTTCTGATTCCGTTCGGTGTCCCGTTCGTTCCCATGCCGTTCGCAAAGATCGCGCGGTTCGCTTATGGAGCGCCGCTACTTGCGTTCTTGGTCGGATGGCTCTCGATTGAACACACGGTGAGCCAGGTTACGTCGATGTTGAATTCCACATTGGTGGGCACGGGGGGCGCCGGCTTCGGAATCAATGCTTCGTGGGGCGTCGGCACCTACCTGGTCGTGCTCGCGAGCCTTGCCGCTGCCGCATGCATCGTTCTGCCAATGTTAATGCCGAAACTCGCAGGCACAGTTGCGGCACCGGCCGCGCGCGCCGCGGCGCAAGCGCCTCCAGCGCACGCGCAGCCGCCGGCCTACGCACCTCCGGCGCAGCCCGCTTACCGTCCGCCACCGCCCGCGTATGCACCCCCAGCACCACCGCCGGCTCATGTTGCGCCGCCGGCCGCGCCCGTCGCGAACCAGGCTACCGGATTTTGCACAAGCTGCGGAGCACCGCGCGCGCATGGATCGCAATTCTGCACCGGCTGCGGCGCACGATTCGCGACGTAGGCCGTCTTCCGCGCGAGCGGCGGGGCGACGCTCATTTTCTGGTCGCCGTAGCGCTTGCGGGTAGCGCGGGCTTTTGGTAGCCTTCCGCCCAACTGCCGGTCCCACGGCAGCTCGAAGGAGACGCTCGATGGCTTTCTGCGGCAAGTGCGGTGCAAGCAATCAAGATGGTGTCGCCTTTTGTGCGCGTTGCGGCCAACCGCTCGCGGCGGGCCAGGCCCCGCCTCCACAGCATTACCAAGCTCCGCCGCCTCCGGCGCAATACCAGCAGCCGGGCGCGCCGCCGGCGCAGTATCAGCAGGCTCCCGCACCTGGCTCGGGTGGCACGGGCCTTGAGGAAAACGTCGCGGGCGCGCTCGCCTACGTTCTGGGCTGGGTGACGGGAATTATTTTTCTGATCATCGACAAGCGGCCCTCTGTGCGCTTCAATGCCGCGCAATCGCTGGTGGTGTTCGGCGGCGGCGGGATCCTGGTGATCCTGATCGGGATCGTCACCGGCGGGGGCATGTTCTTCGGCGGATTCGGCGGCTTTGGCTTTGGGCCGGATATGGGTTTCCGATACATGCTGGTGATGCTCGGCATGGCTCTGAACGGGCTGCTTGAGTTGACGATGTTTGTGCTCTGGATCGTGCTGATGCTCAAAGCGTATCAACACCAGCCGTTCCGAGTTCCTATCGCCGCGGGCATCGCCGATAGCTTGGTCGGGAAGGTGGGATAGAGCCGCCTGCCGCTTTTCAATCGGTTCGCCAAACTCGTTGTGCGCCGGTGCGGTCCGCAAGTGGCGCGGAACTGCACCGGCGCGACACTCGCCTGCGGCGCTTGACTTTCCCCTTCCGGGCGTCCATCTTTTAACGCTCTTTTGTGGTTTGTCCTCCGGCATGATGCCGGAGCGGGAGTGCTGCGCGTGCCGGCTCCGGTGAAAGTTCGGCTCTGCTTCCATAACCACTGCTTCGACGGTGCGGCTTCGTCGGCGGTGTTCATGCGCTTCTATCGCGAGCGCATCGAGGCCAATTCCGAATTCCATTTCACGGGCATGGCGCATCGCGCCTCGGCCCTTTTTGAGGAAGGCATTTTTGATGGCGATGAAAACGCCATCGTGGATTTCAAATATTCGAGTTCGCCGCGCGTCACCTGGTGGTTCGATCACCACCAGAGCGCGTTTCTGAGTCCCGCGGACGCCGAGAATTTTCGCCAGGATCATTCCGGCCACAAGTTCTACGACCCTTCGTACAAATCCTGCACCAAGCTGATCGCCAACATCACCAGCGCGAAATTCGGTTTCAACGCCGCGCCCCTGGCGGAACTCGTGCATTGGGGCGACATTATTGATGGCGCGCAGTTCGCTTCGGCGGAAGTGGCCGTGGCCATGCGCGAGCCCGCAACGCAACTGGCTCTGGTGATCGAAGCGGCGCCGGATCCCGAATTGCCGGCGCGGCTGATCCCGGAAATGGCTACCCGCCCGCTGGCCGAAATCGTCAAGTTGCCGTTTGTCCAGCAGCATCTGGGGCCCCTGCTTGAGCGGCATCGCCGCACCATCGAATTGCTGCGCGAGCGTTCGGAATCGCGCGGCGGCGTGATTTTCTTCGACGTGAGCGATCTCGATCTCGAGGGCTACAACAAATTTATTCCGTACTTGCTGCACCCCGAGGCGCTCTACACCGTCGGCGTCAGCGCTTCGCCGACGCGCGCCAAAATTTCGCTCGGCTCGAATCCGTGGAAAGACGAGGCGGCCGAGCAGAATCTGGCCTCGATCGCCGAAGCTCACGGCGGCGGGGGACATCCACGCGTCGCGGCGATTTCGCTCGAACCCGGCGACATCGAGCGCGCCCGCCGCGTCGCGCGAGAAATCGCCGCCGTGCTGCGCGGCTAGGCTCGGTTTTTCTCCACGCGCCGCTGGACGTTTCGCGCGCCGCGCCGTACTCTCGGAACAGAGTTTTGCGTTCTCGGGCGCGGCGGCAACACCAATGCTCACGCTGGATGCATCTAACCTCCAAATACGCTCCGCGCAGATGATTAGAGCAATGCGCTCCGCGCAGACGATTAAAGCAATGCGCTCCGCGCAGACCGGTAAAGCAATGCGCTCCGCGCAGAGCGGCCGCTCATGACAACTCCTCCGAGTGAAAAGAATGTCCGCGAACGCCGCTTGAAGATTGCGCAGCCGGTGCGCATCCGCGCGGAAGACTTCGGCGATTCGGTGCAGATGGGCGAGACGCTGAACATGACGCGCAGCGGGCTGTACGTGGTCTGCCCGGAGAGTCCTTATCACATCGGCATGCACGTTCACTTGATCCTCGGCTATCGTACGGGCGACCCGGTGCAGCACGAATGGTTGGCAGAGGTGCTCCGGATTGAGCGCCTGGAAGACGCGCGCTGGGGCATCGCGATGAAAATTCTGCTCCGATAGTGGCGCCAGCAGGGCCGACGTCTGGCACCCCCCTCCCCCCGGTGTTTTTTGGAAGTGTTGAATCTAAACGACTTTAAATCCTTATTCCCAGAACTGCTCATTCTAAAGGACTTTAAGTCCTTATCGGCAGAACTGCTCATTCTAGTTGACTTAAAGCCATTAATAATGAGCGAGATGTGGGTTTGCACAAAAATCATGGAAGTGTGGATTCTAAAAGAGTTGTGGGCGCGGAGATGCAGAAATGCGCCATTTATGGGGTGTTTTGGGAGGCGTGGATGTTTGCAAATCACGCCGAATCATAGCACATTTATACTAGACGCGTCAATATAACTTTTGAGTTATTCGAATAGACCGTGGGGAGGATTGGTTCGAAGAGTTGTTTCGAAACGCCGGATTTGCGACGCCCCAGCGAGCCTCGCGCGAACTTGTGGCGCGCGCCGGCATCGGTGACGATTGGGTGCGCGGGCGTCGAACGCAAATCGCGACCTTCATGCCATTACTTCCGACGTGTTATGATTTCTGGCTCGTGGGCGCGTAGCTCAATGGTAGAGCAGCTGACTCTTAATCAGCGGGTTGGAGGTTCGAGTCCTCCCGCGCTCACCACTTAACTCTTTTTCAAATCGAGAGTTACAGTGGATTTTCTTCCCGCAATCAAAAGACGTTGATTTCGGTTGTGCCCAATTTTGTGCCCGCCTGCATTCGCTACGGTCTGCGATGGTTTTCCGGCCAGCTTTGAGAATGCACGATCGATCGCATTGTTCTGCGGATGCACGCACCGCCGAGTCATCGCAAGCGACGTCATCTGTGGACCCGTTTGAAGTCGAAATAAGCCAGATTCATGTTGCCGTTCGTCAATATGTGCACGGTGACAACGTTTTTCCCTTTGTTGAGGCGAACTTTGAAAAGTTGCGGCGCCAGATTCCAGTGGTGCCACTGGCGCCAGGCCACCGGCTCCGCAGGATCATTTGTAGAGATGATCTCCAGAGGCCCTGTCGCATCCTTTCCATTCACATCAACGGATATTGTTCCGCCGCGATTCGATGTGTACAAGAGATCGGCCGCGTACGTTCCCGAATGTGTCACATCTACAGTGATGTTGAACCACTCTCCGGGTTCGGTCCAGCCAACATAGAGCAGGTCTGCAGGAGGAACAACCTTGTCGAACGGGTTGTCGTCAATCGCGGTTGGCTGGCGGTGAAACTTCGTGTAGGAAGTATCCACTCCCTCATGCATACGAAATTCGTTGAGGTAGGTCCCATCGGCCGGGTTCAACTCTCCGCTGCCGTGATTCTCTGGATCGCTGTCGTGATACGCGATCCCTTCGCCGCCCAGGTCATAATAGGCGCACAATACGCGTCCCGGTATTTTTTGTGCGCCGCCCTGGTACTGGCTGTCGTGATAGGGCAGACCTTTATACTGGCTCAAGAATGATTGGGAAAACGCGATTGCCGGTAGCATCGAAGCCGCTACGAAGCATAAGAACAACACTTTCCGGTTCATCCTGCCTCCCTGAGTAGCGGTAGCCTGTCTGCAGTTGCGCAACTCCAGCAATCAGCGGTAGCGACGGCTCACGCAGGCTCCGAACTTCAGACTTGGAAAAGTTCGATGCCGCGCGCTTTCCCGAGATTGCGCGAGTACTTCTTGTCTGTCCCATTATTCCAATGTTCATGTACGCCAAGGCTGCGGCAGCGGATACCGTCGCGTTCGGGATCATAGAAAGTCTTCGAAGGTGGGTCATTCGCCAAGGCAGATTCGCGCAGGTAGTTATCGGCATTCGCGATATCCGGAAGATCGGACCATTCCGAAGTGAGAAAATCGAAGCCGACGGAATCGATCGCTACGCCGTCAGACGACATAAAAATGCTGCTCGGCCAAGCATCGTTGAATGGCGCCATCTTCCACTTGCGATGAGGCGGACCATCCGCGTTGTCGCTACCATAGAGCCCATCAACAATAAAAAGGACGGTTTTCTCGCCGAGGTCTTTATGACCCAAATAATCTGTGAAGGCAGCATAGCTTGCCGATCCATCGCTGTTGTGATGGAACCCGTCGTGCGCGTTCTTGTGCCAGTCGGGGTTGATACTCGTAGCGCCGAAGAGATTCTTCGCGCAGAGTGTCACCCCTGAACTCACATGCCCTTTCAATAGGGCAGCATCGATTAAGTAGGTGGCCTCAACCACCGTGGTGTCGAGTCCCTTGGCGTTGCGGCTTTCGACTGAGAAAGGAATCGCGTTGGCTTTGAACTCGGCCATCACTCGTCCATCCCCCCCGACATGGTCCACAAACGTGACGCCGGGAAATTCATGGTGAATCTTGTCGTAAAGATTGCCCGGGATGAATCGGCTGGAATCGAAGATGGCGATCAATGATTCCGGCACTCGTCCCGGGCCGGTCAACTGTCGGACGAGCGAAAGGATCAATTGGGGCGAGGAGTTCAGCCGTTCGATCGTGCCATGGTCCGTTGTGTTGTTCAGGTTCGGCTTAATCGCGATTTTTTCGCCCGTCCTGTATCCATGGTTGCCGCGACCGTGAGTGCCATTGAAGTATTGAAAGATGGAGTTCCATGCGTGGGCGTCGCTTTTTTGATTCGTAAGACCCCGAATGGATCGGGAAACCATGCGGTCGATTGCAGACTGGTTATTGTTGGCATCGGTCCACCACGAACCTGTGCCATCCCAGGTCACAGCCGCCGGATCGTGCGCCCAAGTGACTCGGCCGGGAACGATGCCGCGGGGAACTCCTAATGGGGAAAGCGGCTCGAATAAGGAGGGCCTCAGGTAGGTGGCAGCTGCAAGTGTCAGGGCGAATTGTCGGCGCGTCATGTCCATTGTGACCCGCTCCTCTCGCACAAAATCTCGGAGTTGCGTGAATCAATTTGCCTGAAAGCGCAGAAACCGCCACCGCCGCCGCCGCTTCACAGGCAGCACCGTCTTGGGTTGGAGACCGGCAGTTGCAGCGCCGGACCCTTGAACTGCCCAGTGAATTGTACCTGACGACGCATGTACAATCCGCAACTAGAATGGCCGCGAACTCCCCAGGCGGGGATGGTATATGTGACTTTCCAGAACGGGGCGAAGAAGGCAGCCGGCGATGAAAGCGCCGGGTAAGGTGACTTTCATAGACACGCCAATAGTGCCAACACTGGGGTATTCGGTTTGGCGGAACATTTGATCACTCGGTTGCGTCTCACTCTATGGTCGGCGCTGCGTCTAAAGTTTAATCGGGCCATCTCGAATCACATTTGCGCGCGGAGCATACGGTCAACGGCGTGAAGAACCTTTGGCGTGACATTCGTTTTGGCTTTCGACTGCTCAGGAAGAATCCGGGGTTTGCCCTGGTCGCCGTACTGGCGCTCGCGCTGGGCATTGGCGCGAACACCGCGATTTACAGCATCGTTTACGCCACTCTATTTGAATCCATGCCTTATCCCCATCCCGAGCAACTTGTGATGGTGTGGTCGAAAATACAAGGAGGCCGGAACGTAGTTTCCGCCGGCGACTACCTTGACTGGAAAAACGAGAGCACTGTTTTCCAGAGCTTGGGGGCGTGGAGCTCCGAGAGTGTGAACCTGGGGACTTCCAGCCGACCGGAGCAGGTGCAAGCGAGCGAAATCACGCCGGGCTTTACCACGATGATGAGAGGATCGCTCTTATTGGGACGCGATTTCCTGCCTGAGGAGGGCGAGGTTGGCAGGAACCATGTCGCCATTCTCACCTACAGTTTGTGGATGGATCGTTTCGCGGGCGACCGCGGCATCGTCGGCCGGACAGTTCCGATGAACGGCGAGCCTTACACGATTGTCGGCGTCTTCACCCCTGGCGTTGCCGACCGCGGGCGAGAGAAGCTTTCCGTGCCGCTGGCCTTCAAACCCGAACAAATCAATCACGATTTTCATTGGTTGTATGTCATGGGGCGCCTGAAACCGGGAGTAACCATTGCGCAGGCGAACGCCGATATGGACCGCGTGACGCACCATATCGCGGAGGTTTACCCGAAATCGGATCAAGGCTGGGGCGCCAGCGTCGAGTTGCTCAAGAACGACTTCTTGGACCGCGACGTGATTCGGGCACTGTGGCTGCTGTTGGGCGCGGTTGGATTCGTACTGCTGATCGCCTGTGCCAACGTGGCGAATTTGCAGCTCGCTCGAGCGACCACACGCCGGAAGGAAATCGCCGTGCGTGCGTCCGTAGGCGCAACGCGGTGGCAGATATTCCGGCAGTTTCTGGCCGAGAGCTTGGTCTTGGCGTTCATCGGAGGGATCGCAGGCGTCGCGCTGGCCTGGGTTCTGTTGAAAATTATTATAGCGATGATGCCGCCATTCACGCTCCCGTATGAAGCGGACGTGCGGCTGAGCGTGCCGGTTCTGCTGTTCACTGTCGCGGCCACTGCACTGGCGGGATTGCTGTTTGGATGCGTTCCGGCTTGGCAGGCCTCGCGGCTGAATCTTAACGACGTGCTGAAGGAGGGCGGCGGCCGGTCCTCGGTAGGTGGTAGCCGGCATGGGTTGCGCCGCATCCTCGTTGTTAGCGAGTTCGCGCTGGCGCTTACCTTGCTGGCCGGCGGCGGAATCGCGCTGCACAGCCTGTGGAACGTCGAGCACGTGGACCTGGGCTTTCGCACCGACCATCTGCTTACCTTCTCTCTTCCCGTTCCGGAGGGCCAGCTTACCGATCCACAACAGATCGACTCGTTCTATCGCCAGCTTTTGGACAGAATAAATGGCCTTCCAGGGGTATCGGCGGCCTCTGCCTCCACGGGCATGCCGCTCATGGGCACGAGTTTCGGCATGCCCTTTCAAATTGCGGGGAAAGAAGTTGATGATCTATCGAAGCGTCCGGGCGCCGGTTTCAATATGGTGAGTCCGGGATTCTTCCAGGCGTTTGGCATCCGCATGGACCAGGGGCGCTCATTCACGGATCAGGATTTGGCCGGCGGCGCTCCCGTGGCCGTGGTGAATGAGGTATTCGCGAAGCGTTATTTTTCCGGCGTCGATCCGTTGACGCAGCGCATCCTCGTCGAGCAGTTGATTCCGGGCGTCACCAAGCTGGGCCCGACCATCGAATGGCAAATCGTCGGCGTCTACCATAACGTCCACAATGGCGGTCCCAGGGGAGAAGGCTTTCCCGAGATTGATGTGCCCTTTTGGCAGAGCCCGTGGCCACAAGCCATGATCGCCGTGCGCGCATCCGTCGATCCAGCCACGTTGAGCAAAAGCATTTCGGATATCGTCTTATCCATGAATCCCAATCTGCCTCTCGCGGATGTCAAGACGATGGATCAAATCAAAGACGAATCCATGGCCGGAGACCGATTTGGCGCGTTCCTGTTTGGAGGCTTCGCCGGAATGGCGCTGCTTCTTGCGGCGCTGGGGATTTACGGCGTGATGTCGTTTGCGGTGGCGCAGAGAACGCATGAGATCGGATTGCGCATGGCGCTTGGCGCCGGGCGCGGCGGTGTCCTTGCGCTGATTTTAAAAGAGGGCATGATCTTGTCCGGCGTGGGACTCGTCCTTGGCCTTGCCGGCGCCTATGGCGTCGGCCGAACGATGCACGGAATGTTCTACGACGTCGGCACGATCGACCCCGCCGCGTTCGGCGCCGTGGCCTTCATTCTGATCCTCGCGGCGCTCCTGGCGTGCATCATCCCGGCGCATCGCGCGACCCAAGTCGATCCGATGCAAGCCCTCCGCGACGAATGACGAGCCTCGGTAAGACGGTGGTAATCGCGCCAAAGGTGGTCCAAAATGACGGAAGGGGGATCACTTTGAAACTCGCGCGGACAACGTTGACAGCCGCAATCGGAATCCTGTTCTGCGCAGCATTTGCTGCGGCGCAGGCCACTCCTGTCCAGCTGTGGATTACGACATCCGACGATGCGGGCATAGTGAAAGGACTGGAGCAACAACCGGATCTGGCGTTCGGCGCGGACAGCAACACCGCCGAAGCCGTGATCAACCTGGACGACACGAAGCAGTTTCAAACAATGGTCGGCGGTGGCGCGTCTTTCACCGACGGAGCAGCCTGGCTGATCAACGAAAAATTGTCGCCCGTGCAGCGCGACGAAGTGATGCGGCGGCTCTTCGATCCGCACGAGGGAATCGGGTTGAGCTTTCTTCGCAACCCGATGGGATCCTCCGACCTCACGCGCAAGTGGTATACCTACGATGACGACGCAAGCGATGCGACTGATCCCAGCCTGCCGCATTTCAGCATCGATCACGATCGCGCCGACGTGCTGCCCTTGACGCAATGGGCGCGCCGTTTGAATCCCGATCTTACGCTGATGATGAATCCCTGGAGCCCGCCGGCATGGATGAAATCGAGCGGCAGCCTGGTGGCGGGCGGCATCCTTCCCCAATTTTACGCGCACCAGGTGAACTACTTCGTCAAAACCATTCAGGCCTACGAGGCCGAAGGCGTGCACATCGATTACGTGACGATGAACAACGAGCCGACCTGCTGCCTGGACATCAATTATCCGTCTGTTCGAGTCATCACATCGGACGATATGATCGCGATGCTGAAGAATTATTGGTTCCCGGCATTCCAGGCGAACCATCTTACGACCAAGATTCTTCTGCTGGATTTCAACTGGGGCGATGCAGGCCTTCTCGAGCCTCTATTGCAGGACCCTGCGATTCGAAACTCGCCGTTCGTGGGCGGCGTGGCCTGGCACGGCTATGGCGGCGATGTCTCCGTTCAATCCACATTTCACGACCGATACGGCCTGGACGCGTTTCTGACCGAACGCGCCGGAGGCGCAAATGGAAGCCGGCAGCAACAGCAGGACTTTCGACTCATGGTGAGCGTGATCCGCAATTGGGGCAAATCCGTGGTCTTTTGGCCGGTTGCTACGGACGAAAATTTCGGTCCTCACGTGGGCGGCTGCGATCGCTGCGCGGGCCTTGTGACGATTCATACGAACGACGCCTATGCCGGCCGTGTGGATTACGGAATTCAATATTACGCGATGGGCCATCTCACCAAATTTGTCCGTAAAGGCGCTTATCGAATTGATTCCACGGCGAGCGCGGATATCCTCAACGTCGCTTTCAAGAATCCCGACGGCTCGCTCGTTTTGATCGCATATAACGACACGGATAAACCCCAACCTTTTCGAGTGCGCTGGCGCTCGCAGTCGTTCGATTACACGCTGCCCGTCAACACCAGCGCCACATTCCGCTGGCAGCCGCCTTCACAATAAATAGTGCAAACTGTAGCGTGCGAATGAGGCGTTGGAGTGAATGAAGAGCCTCCGGAATACTCGCGAGCGGAACGCACCGCTTGCCTGGCTAAACCGCATCGCCGAAGAATTCACATCGCGCGCTTCGTGAGCGTCTTACGGAGGATTGTGCAATAGGATCTAGGGCTGTTTGGGCAGCGGGGGGCGGATGCGATCGTGAGGCACTACCCCTTGGCCTTCCAGCACGGAATAGAAATGGTCCGCTGCCAGATTATCGAGCGACTGTGTTTCGCCCGACGGCCAATGGATTTCCACGCGGTCGATGTGATCGTGGGCTCCGAGACCGAAGTGAAGGCGCAGGTCGTTTTGAGAGAGATAGCTTGAACCGCTGCGCACCTCGTCCGTTTGAACCAGACTTCCGGCAGTGACCTTGACTCTGGCGCCAATCGCGAGGCGGTTGCTTTTTGTCCCCGCGAGCTCGAAGGAAACCCAGTGGTTACTGGTGGCGCCAACATTGCGGAGAACCATAGGCGCACCATCGAGATTCTCAACAACGATGTCGATCCTTCCGTCGTTGAAGAGATCGCCAAACGCAGCACCGCGGCTGACTTGCGGAATCTGAATGGCCGGGCCGGCAAGTTTGCTTATGTCCTTGAAAGTGCCATTGTGCTGATTCAAGAATAGAAGCTTTGGCTCGCGGTATTTGGCTCCGGCCTCGGCGGTGTCTACTTGTGGGTAGACGTGGCCGTTCACTATGAGCACATCAGGCCAGCCGTCGTTATCAAAGTCGAAGAACCCATCGCCCCAGCCAACATAAGGAGCCGTGCTGGGAGCGATTCCGGAAGGGTACGAAACATCCGTGAAATTCATTCCACCATCGTTCCGGAATAGCGTCGCGTACTCGTCGCTAAAATGAGTTATGAGCACGGAAAATCGTCCCGTGTGCATGTAGTCGCCAAGGGCAATGCCCATGTTGGCCTGTTCCGCTCCATCCTCGTTGACAGCCGTGCCCGCAGAATACGCAATATCGGTAAAGTGCCCGTTGCCGTCGTTTCTGTAGAGATAATTCGCTTCACCGTCGTTGGCCACAAAAAGCGCCGGATGCCCATCTTCGTCGAAGTCCGACCAAACGGCGGTCAATCCAAATGAATTTCGAGGGGCGCCGACTCCGGCGCTCTGCGATACATCCGTGAATGTGCCGTCGCCATTGTTATGGTAGAGGATATCGGGAGAACGCTTGAGGCCTCGAGGACCACACTGGACATTAATTCCGCGATACTGGCATGTCTTGCCGGACCCGAAGGCCGGAAGATCGTCCAGATGGAAATCCACGTAGTGCGACACAAACAAGTCAAGCCGGCCATCGCCATCAATTTCGGCAAAGGTCGCGCCCGTGGCCCAACCTGAATCGTTGCTTAGGCCCGCTTGCTTCGTGACGTCCGTGAACGTTCCATCGCCGTTGTTGTGGTACAGCACGACGCCCCCGTAGCAGGTCACGAGCAAATCGGGCCAGCCATCGTTGTCGAAGTCCCCTACAACAGCACCCATCGCCCAGCAGGGATAACCGACCCCCGCCTTATCCGTGACGTCGGTGAAGGTTCCATCGTGATTATTGTGGTAAAGCGCGCTCCTAGCTTTCTTGCCCGCAAGCGCCATGTCCACGCTCTGCGCGTTGGTAAAGTAAATATCGGGCCATCCATCGCGGTCATAATCAATGAGAGCAACGCCTCCGCTCATTGACTCCACAATGTATTTCTGCTCAGGACTCGAAAGATGATTGAATTCGATGCCTGTCGAATCGGTGATGTCCACCAACTGAGGTAACGCAGCGCCTTCCTGCGGTGCCGGTGGCTGTCCTCCGGAACGGTGCGCGGCGACAACCAGCAAACCCGGTTTGACGGCAGGTGAATCAGTATCGCGCTGCTGGCTCTGGGAGAGCACGGCGACAGGCAGAAGACAAAACAAGAGTGTCGACGAGGCCAGAATGACGATCGCGCTAGGGTGCGAGCGCCTGGATTTCAGAGGCTTTGGTATGTCAGAGGGCACTCGCTTCACTGTCCTTCTTAAACGCGCTACCAGGATCGCGATTGGGTCGCTGTGGGCGACAGGCTTGTTATTGGCGCGGATCAGTATCGTCGTCTTCCCTGGCTGGCTGCAGGCGCATCTCTTGATAGAGGCTCCGAAGCTTTTCTTTCATTTCTTTATATTTTTGGTACTGTGCCAGTTCGTTCTCGGCGTCCGCTGTGCGTCCGTCCTGCCGGTATAGCGTACTCAGACGAAAGTGGGCCACCGCATTGGTGGGGTCCAGCTGGACGGCACGCTCCAGAAGCGGCTGGGCTTTTTGCGGCTGATTCATTGACATCAAGACCTTGGCCAGGCCGAGATTGGCTTCCGCGTCATCGGGCCGCAATTGCACGGCTCGCGTGTAACGTTCGTAAGCCTCATTTAGATCGTTTCTCCGGGCAGCGATATCGCCAAGCCTGGATTCCGCCTGCTCGTCGAGCGGATTGACCTCCAAGGCTGCCTTGTATTCGCTTTCGGCTTCTTCCTGCCCGTCTGGCACCGACGGACTGTTCAGCATTTCGGCAAGCTCAAAATGGAGTCCGGGAAGCTGAGGGTCAATCTTGAGAGCGGCTCGATAATTCGCGATCGCTTCAGCCGTATGCCCTTGCTTCGCCAGTTCGTGCGCCATCATTTGGTGCATTCGGGCGGAATTCGGAGCCACGATGGACAAGCTAAGCATGGCCTCGTCGGTGAGATCGGAATAGATTCGGTAAGCACTGTAGAGAATTGCTTCATCCGTTGGCTCCAGGCCACGGAGAACACTTATGGTGGCCGCGGCTTTGTCCAGGTCGCCCGTCGCGGAGTAGATTTCGATCAACTCCATGCCGGTTTCGATGCGGACCTTCTCCTCCGGCACCTTTGGGAATGCCGTCTCCAAATCGGTGCGAGCCTTGTCGATGTCGCCCGTGCGCTTTTCGGCGATGCCCAGGAGAGCCTGAATCTTCCACAGGGTGGGCCGGAGTTTCAGGGCGGCGCGGAGCTGCGGAATCGCATCCGCATAAGCCCCCTGGAAAAACAGCAACGCGCCCAGGTTGCCGTGGGCGTCCACGTTATTGGGATCGAGGGCAAGGATGGCTCTGAATTCTGTGGCGGCCTGATCAGGCTTGTTCTCCTTCAGGTATTCCCCCGCCTGGCGGTTGTGCGATTCGATTTGCTGCTGACGGCCAGGAGCAGATTGGGAGAAACACGGAAGAGAGATGAGCAAGAGCGCGGCGCACAGCGAAACACCGACTTCCTTAGTTCTCATGATGAAGACATTATACAGCGGCCCATCAGTGCTTCCGTATTTCGTTCGCCCGCGAAAAGAAAAGAAAGGACGGCGGCATGTCGCCGCCGTCCTTTCTTGCTAAGTGAGCCGAGCGTGCTTAGAAGGAAAAGCGGCCCGACAGTGCCATCGTACGAGATGCATTTGCGACGCTGGTGATGGTGCCGTCACCCGAACTGCCGACGTTGTTGTTCGGCAGTGAAAAGCTCGGATGGTTGAGAGCGTTGACAGCGTCCGCGCGAATTGCGAACGCAAATCGTTCCCCGAAATGGAAGGTCTTCGAGGCGGAAAGGTCCATATCAAACAGATGCGGCCCGAACAGCGTGTTCCTGCCGACCAGCCCGAAGGTTCCATTACCCTGCTGGGTCGGAGTTTCAAAGGCCGCGGTGTTAAACCAGCAACTCAGCGTTCCCACGGCCTTGCCATTCGGGCAAGAACCGGAAGTAGGGGAGACACCTGCAACAGGGTTGGCAAACAAGTTGCCAGCCTGCGAATAATCGTTTTCACTGTTGTCCAACACCGTGAACGGGGTGCCGCTCTCTACGACAAATGTTCCCGCGATCTCCAATCCCCCGACGACGGCGTCCGCAGCGCGGTTATGGTTAAGATAGGCCTTCCCGGAGCCAAACGGCAATTGGTAACTCCAAGTCCCCTTGAACGCTTGCGGGATGTCGAAGTTGGAGTTGGCGTAGTTTGCCGCGGGGTTGTTCCCAATCTGCCAATCCTGTGCCCCGGCGGTGCTGCCCCATCCGGCCGAATCCTGGTCGTCCAGCATATGCGACCAGGCATAGTTCAGATTGAAGGTTAGCCCGTTGGAATAACGCTTCTCCACCACGACTTGCAGCGAATCGTAGTTTGCTATGCCGTTGAAGTTTGAGCCCCCAAGGCTTCCGAACGCCGGATACGGACGAGCGCAGGTGAGGGGGTTGGCAGTGATGGACGCGGGCGTTGCCCCATTGCAGGCCGACACATCGTTCGCGTTCAACAAGGCAGGGTTGGTGATTTGGTTGAGGTTGGTCAGGAATTGCAGATTCGAACTGTGGCTGCCGACATAAGAAATGGACACCGCCATATCCTTGGCGAACTGGTGCTGGACAGCGAGCGTCCATTGCATGATTCGCCCGGGCTGGGTGTTGTAATTTAAGTACGGCGGGCTTTTGACGGGATTAGAGACGTAAGTCGCAGGGTTCGTCGAGCCCACAACGTAGGGCTCACAATTGACCGCCGCCGCAGCACTCGAGCTTAAGAAGAGCGGAGTGGTGTTGCCAGGGCAGCCGCTAACCCAGCCGGTATCCCCAGCTGCGGCAGAAGGGTCGTTGTTGCTGCCCTGAAAGGTAGCGCCGTAGCCAAGTTGCCCGCCACCCTCGCCTCCGTACAGGTCCTGGCTGTAGTTATAAGCGAACATCCCAAACCCGCCACGGACGGTGGTATTGGCCCTAGGCTGCCAGGCAAAGCCGACACGTGGGAGGAAGATGTCCCAGATTGGCTTCATCAACGTGGTTCGGTCATCCTGACCGCCAAACCATACCGAGCCCGCGGTGCCCGCGAAGGGGCCGACGGTATTGATGAGTTCCTGGTCGAAATCGCCATAGCGATTATCTATCTCGCTCATGCCGGTGTTCCCAGTCCAGCGCAAGCCGAGGTTTATGGTGAAATTGGGCTTGACCTTAAAGTCGTCCTGGACGAAGGCTTGCGGGCTCTTCATCCGCATGCCGTCTATGCCCTGATTCGACGCGGACCAGTTCTCGATATTGCCCAGCAGAAAATCCGCGAGGCCCGATCCAGAGGTTCCCGTATTCAGCGTTGTGCCGCTGAAGCCGGCGGTGTATTGCCCGGTGAAACCGTAGACGCCGGCTGAATTGGAACCCCAGGCTGTGGTATTGCCCTCGCTCATCAGCACCTCAACACCGAAATGGAGGATGTGCCTGCCCTTGATGAGCGTCACCACATCCGAGGGGTCGAAAGAGTTCTCGACGTATATGGCGTCCGTAGAAGGCGCCAGACCGTTCACGGCGTCCGGGCCGCCTATATTCAGGGTCGGAAACTGGTTGTATAGGGTATTTTGCAGGCCAAATGTCGCCCCAGGGTTCGACCCGATGGTCGCGGACTGGAAAAAGTTGCCTTGCCGGGTATAACCCATTCGAAATTCGTTTACCACCGTTGGGCTGATCGTCCACGTATCGGTGATCTGCGCGTTGACGCCGTTCACGTCGCCTGAGCCGCAATCCTCCGGGCAGGGGAGCAACCCATTATTCGTGGCGGGGTTGTTCTTATGGGTCATGGACGCCGAGATACGGTTCTTGCTGCTCATTTCGTAGTCCCCGCGCCCAAAATACCGGAGAACTGGCGAGGAACCGGGCTGTGTGAGGAAGGCGTTGTTGGTACATTCGTTCTGATATGGCGCGGCCGCGCATTGCCCCACGCCTAGCGGCGCGGTGGGCCATCCATATTTAGAAGACAGGATTTTCGACGCCACCGAGTCAATCCGGTTCGTCGGGATCGCGTTATTCATGAACTGCGTCCGCGTCGTGCCGACCGTGGTGGTGGGGTCATAGATGGGGTACATGCCGGCAAAATTGCCGGCCAACTCGTTGGCAGTGGGGAGGGTAACGAAGCCACTGGCCGTGGAATTGTTCACGATGTTGTCGACGTCGAAAAAGAAAAAGAGCTTGTTCTTGATAACCGGCCCTCCGACCGAACCGCCAAACTGGTCGTATCGCACGCGCGATACCGCATGGCCTGGGTTTGCAATTTCCGGGCCGGTGGGGTTCAGGGGGTTGGTCTCTAACGGATTCTGCTGATTATTGAAGTAGCCAGCGGCGTTTAGAAAATTGTTCTCCCAGGTTTCATAAAGCGACCCATGGAAGGTGTTGGTGCCGCTCTTGGTAATCTGGTTGAATACGACCCCGCCCATGCCGTATTGCGCCGAGAACGAAGAAGTGTCGATCTTAACTTCCTGGATGGTTTCGAAAATCGCGTCGTCATTGTTGTAGCTCGCCGGCAATATGGTGCTGGCGCCGTCCTGGAGGAAGTTGTCGAAATTCGGCAAATTGCCGTTAATGGAAGCCGCGTCGGCGGCGTTCCATGCGCCATCCGTGGTGTTCCGCCCCTGGGTCGTGCCTCCGGCGCCAGGGAGGTAAATGTTGAAGCTAGCCCAGTCGGCGCCGGTGATTCCGGTGCCTACCTGGGGTAGGTTCGCGATTTCGCTGCCTACCATAACTTCACTCTGCTCACCGCTTTCCGTCTGAAGGAGAGGCGCGCCGGTAGCCGTGACGGTCACCGTTTCATTTGGGGTGCCAATTTCGAGGCGGCCATCTTCCGTTATCACGCCCACGTTCAGGGTGATGGGGCCGCGCACAAGTGTCTTGAAACCGGTCTTGGTGAAGGTAATGTTGTAATTTCCGGTTTGGGTCGCGACGGTATCGTAGATGCCGTCTCTATTGGTGGTGAAGTCCTCTTTCACACCCGTATCAATGTTCGTCACTTCCACGTTAGCGCCGGGGACAATGGCACCCGACGGATCCGTCACCGTACCGCGAATTTCACCGGTGTTTGTGTTTTGTGAAAATGCTGGCTTGGCCAGACACACGAAAACGCAAAATACAAGCGCCCAGCGGAACAGATTCCTCATTGAATCCCTCCACCCCAAGATTTGATTTCTTCACCGGCGACTGGGCCGGATCAAAAATGACCCCACCACCCCAAGAACGATTCGTCGACCTGAGTCCGTTGTCTTTGACCCTTGGTCCCTACGGCCACACAGGGTGCCGTTAGAAACCGACTTCTCCATTGGCTTTTCACCTAGTGTTTTTGTATTACCCCGGGCCGGGGCGCATTACACTCCAGATTGTTTCTGGTGTCAAGAGGAAAATATCGATTTTTCTCTTGGATTTTCAACATCCGTGCCTATCAATATCGATTTTTCTCTACACTCCATAATATTGGCATCTCTCGCGGTCGCGTGAATGATGCCACCTCAAGCCACGCGGCCGCTCGCATGAGCGAGAAAATGGGCTCGAAAATGAACTGGAAAGAGTTGCGGCGCTTGGATCAACGCGGATAGGAAAATGCGCCGGTAACGGCTCGGGGGGCATCAAGCCTATCGCTGACGGCCGGGGCCGTCGTATCAAATTGTCCACCCTTTGTCCGCCGCGACGGACAAAGTTGTGGCGCGGTTCCCTTTTTCAGATTAGGTTCTGCTGTGTCCCGCGGACAGCCGCACCTCGACGTACCGAAGACGAAACCGAGAAGCTCGGAGTGAAAATCGTCCTGCGCGAGACCTGCTCGCCAACGAACGGCAGAGCAGCGAGGGGCGTGCCTTGCGCGTGTCGATAGGGGTCGGATGGAAGCTCTGGACGCGCCGGACGCGGCCGTCCGGCGTTCTGACTAATCGGCCGAAAGCGCGGACACTAAGACTTCGCGCGCCTGCGAGACGTCCGCGGGAACCCGCGCGGTTGATTGGCGAATCACAAATTCAGGTTCCGCGGTGATTTCGGGCAGAAACGCGCGGCGCTTCTCAATTCGTTCAAGCAGCGTGCGAGCAGCAAGCTCGCCCATTTTGTGCAGCGGCTGGCGCACCGTCGTCACGCTCGGATTGCCGTACGCCGCGCTCTCGATATCGTCGAAACCCACGACGGAAATATCCTCGGGCACGCGCAGGCCCGCCTCCTGGAACGCCCGAATCGCGCCAATCGCGGAGTTGTCGTTGTAAGCGAAGAGCGCGGTGAAACGTTTTCGCCGCGCGAGCAAACGCTTCGCGAAGGGATAGCCCGCGTGCGGCGTGCCCACTTCGCCCTTTAGGCGTACCGTGAGCTCCGGCCGGACGTCGATACTGAGTTTGCGGCTGACTTCCACAATGGCCTGCCAGCGGTCTTCGGTGTCCGAGCTGGTCGTTGGCCCGTGCATGAACGCGATTTCCGTGTGCCCGAGTTCCTGCAAATGCTTCAGAGCCATCAGCGCCGCGGCGTGATGATCGAGTACGAGATTTGTGACGCCTTTGACTCGGCGGTGTCCGGCAACCGCGACGATGGGCAGCGGCAAAAACTGCTGGATCGAAGTGTCCACGGTGATGAGGCCCTCGACGCCGCGCTGCACGAGGAGATTTGCATACGTGTCGAGGAGCTTGGCATCGTGCCGGTGCGCCACGGTCAGGAACAAATACCCGCGCTGCCCCAGATGCCGCTCGATTCCGCCGATGACCATGGCGCCATATGGATCGCCGATCTCCTCGGTGATCACGCCGATCGTGTAGGTGCGCTTCACGCGCAACGAACGCGCGACTAAATTGGGCAGATAGTTGAGTTTGCGTGCGGCGGCCAAAATCCGGCTTTGGGTCGATTGCGGGAAGGAGCGGCCTGCAGGGGTGTTATTGAGAACCGCAGAGATCGTGCCCGGCGTGAAGCCGACGTACTCGGCGACGGTTTTCAGAGTTACAGGGGAATGCCTGGCATTGTTCCTGTTTTTCGCCCGAGAGGCCATTCAGGTTATTCCTTATTCTGCCGGCAACAACGGGAGTCAAAAGTGCGTCCTCTGCCGAGTGACGGAAGAGCCGGATCGCACCTCAAGCGAAATCCCGTTTAGTCTATCGTAGCCGCGTCCCGAACGCACGGATTGCGTGCGATCGTCACTTTCGTCTGAGACGATGTTATCTTTCACTTGACAAACCCTGCTCTTTTGGTCTTATTAGGTGTCGCCACTCACGCGGAGGTGTAGTGAAGAATCGATATTTTAGGCGCTTTCCGAAGATCGTGGCTCCAACCTGGAAATTCCAAAACCGGCAGCACCTTCGGCCAAATCGCAGGCGTCAACGCGCCGCGACGGAAACAGTTTGGGCTGAAATTCACTTTCTGAGTTTGCGGCACCCCGCCCGCGGGCCATACGCGGGAGCGTACCCGACGCGCGCCGCCCGCAGAAGGCTTGGGAATGCCGCGAGAATCACCTTCAGGGCAGCGCCGTTCCTCCTAGAGGCGCTGCGTTTCCCCGGAACCTTTTCCGGTTCCGTGCGTAATGAAACGCAGAGGCAATACTCGTAATGGCGGTGGCACCGACAGACCGTCGCGGAAAGGCCACTCATGGCGTTCGATGAAATGAATCGCCGCAATTTTCTTTGGACCACGCTGGGCATCGCCGGGGCCGCGCTGGCTGCGCGCACCCCGCTGTTTGGTTCCGGTGCATCGCCTGCGCCCGCCGCGCCATTCGGCGTCACTCCCGGCGTGCCACCCGAGCCGTTTCAATTTCCTTCCGATTTCTATTGGGGCGCGGCCACCGCCGCGTATCAAGTCGAAGGCGCGTGGAACGAGGACGGCAAAGGCGAATCGATCTGGGATCGCTTCGCGCACACAGTGGGCACAGTCAAGGGCGCTTACACCGGCGATGTAGCCTGCGACTCCTATCATCTATGCAAAGAAGACATCGCCATCATGCAGGCGATGCACCTCAACAGTTATCGCTTCTCGATCAGTTGGCCGCGCATTCAGCCAGACGGAACGGGCGCTCCGAATCGCAAGGGCCTCGATTATTACGATCGCCTGGTCGACGCGCTGCTTGCGGCCAAGATTCGTCCGCTGCCGACGCTCTATCACTGGGACTTGCCTCAAGCTCTCGAAGAAAAAGGCGGCTGGCCGAATCGCGACATCGCCGGATATCTCGCCGACTATGCCGGCGTCGTGGCAACGGCGCTTGGCGACCGCATCACGAATTGGGCGATCTTCAACGAACCGTGGATCTTCACGTACCTCGGCTACTACACGGGCGAGCACGCGCCCGGCCGCACCAGTTTCCCCGATTTCCTCCGCGCGACTCACGTCGTGAATCTGGCGCAGGGACAGGCGTTTCGTGCTATCAAGGCCGCGCGACCCGCCGCGAAGGTCGGCACGGCTTTCAGCACGAGCTACGCGGAGCCGAAAACCCAGTCCGCGGAAGATGCGGCGGCGGCCGAGCGCTTCGACGCGTTCAACAACTTGTGGTTCATCGACCCCGCGATGAATGGGGAGTATCCGAAAATTCTATCGAACCTGCTGACCTCCGAAATGCTGGGCGTGCGACCGGGCGACATGGAAGTCATCAAGGTCCCGCTTGATTTCTTCGGAATCAATTACTACGGCCGCACGATCGTTTCCGCGGCAACGAATCCCGCGAATCTGAAATTCGATGGCGTGGTGGGGAAGCAAGGTCCACATACCGACATCGGCTGGGAAGTTTGGCCCGACGGCTTCTACAATCTACTGATGCGCATGACCCGCGATTTCAATAAGACGATCATCGAGATCACGGAAAACGGCTGCTCCTATGGTGACGCGCCCGATGATGGCGGAGGAGTTCCCGACGCGCGGCGCACCGATTTTTACCGTGGCTACATCGGCGCGGTCGCGCGCGCCGTCAAGGACGGCGCGAGCATTCGGGGCTATCACGCCTGGAGTCTTCTTGATAACTTCGAATGGGCCGAAGGCTACACGCAGCGATTCGGCCTCACCTATGTCGATTTCCGCAACCAGAAACGCACCATCAAGAATTCCGGAATCTGGTATGGAAATCTCGCAGCCAGCGGCAAACTCAGCTGATAATTTTGCATGCAGCGCGAGAACCTGCTGGCGGGGCAGAGAGGATTGAACCATGTCTCGCCAAAGTTTCGTGCCAGACGGATTTTGGCGAACCACAGGTCTGATCTGCTCGTCGTAGTCTTCGGCGGCGGCACTCTCGCCGCGCTGTCTCTCTAGCGGCGGAATTTGTGGTGCGAGGTCGTCGCGCACGCGGTCCCTTGACAAGCGCTGGTTTACCCTGTTCTTATGATCGGCGGCCCCGGCCCATCCGTCTAATATCTATAGAAAAATCGTTTTTTCTTACCAAAAACGCCGCAACGCCGGTAGAATACACGCCGGACGGCGATCCGGGCGCTAACCAGAGGAGATCTCCATGAGTCATAGACTCGCCTTTTTTTTGTTGTGTGCACTCCTGATATTCCCTGCCATCTCATCGAAGGCCCAGGAGCCGCGAGACGCTCGGCTGTGGTTGACGACTGCGGATCGATCCTCGTTGTTCGCTCTGCAAACGCCGCCCCTGCAGTTCTCTGAATCAAGCGACGCGCTTCCCGTCGTCGACGTGAACGACATGGCGCAGTATCAGACCATCGACGGTTTCGGTCTTGCTCTGACAGGTGGGAGCGCGCAGCTTCTTATGCGTATGGATCCCGCTCAGAGGACCTCTCTGCTAAAAGAACTCTTCGGGACCCAAGAGGGAGACATTGGCGTCAGCTATCTAAGGGTGACGATCGGCTCCTCTGATATGAATGACCATGTGTTTTCCTACGACGATTTGGCGGACGGAGAAACCGATGTGGATCTGGCCAAATTCAGTCTGGCCCCTGACCTTGCCGATGTGATCCCCGTACTGAAAGAAATTCTGGCGATCAATCCCGGAATCAAAATACTTGCCTCTCCGTGGTCAGCTCCAGCCTGGATGAAAACGAATGACAACTCGAAAGGAGGGAATCTGAAGCCCGAGTATTACGGCGCGTATGCGACGTATTTGGTGAAGTATATCGAAGGCATGAAAGCCGAAGGCATCACGATCGACACCATCACCATAGAGAATGAGCCCTTGAATCCGAAGAACACGCCGAGCATGGTGATGTTCGCGCCGGAGGAGGACGCATTCATCGCAAAGAATCTCGGACCCGCGTTTCAGAAGGCCGAAATCCACACGAAGATACTCTTGTACGATCACAATCCCGACGTTCCATCGTATCCTCTGTCGATTCTGGCGGACGCCGATGCCAGCAAGTATGTCGATGGCACCGCCTTTCACCTATATGGCGGGGAAGCCTCCACGTTGACGGACGTGCATGATGAATATCCGAACAAAAATTTGTACATGACCGAGCAGTCGATAACCGGAGGCCGGCGGGGCCCGCTCGATATCGCTGCGTCCGTTGGCCGGGTGCTGATCGGCGCGACCCGGAACTGGAGCCGCAACGTACTCCTGTGGAACCTTGCCGCCGACCCGAATTACGGGCCGCACACCAATAACGGCGGATGCACAGGGTGCCAGGGCGCGATCACTCTCGACGGCAATACGGCAACTCGAAACTTGGCTTACTACGCGCTTGCGCACTTTTCGACATTTGTGCCGCCCGGTTCTGTGCGGGTTGGGTCAAGTGAAATGGAGCAACTATCAACCGTAGCTTTTCTTACGCCTGACGGGAAGATGGTGCTGGTCGTATCAAATACCGGGAACTTCTCAAAAACGTTCGACGTGAGGTACCACGGCAAATCATTCACGACGACGCTGCCTGAAGAATCCGTGGGAACCTATGTCTGGTGAACGCGAAGCGGAGCAGGGGAGAAGCGCTACGCCGACGAGTTGATCTTTGGTTTCGCAGCGGTTCGATACTTGCGACTGTCGGATGTCCCGCAGAACGTGCGTGCTTCATCGCATGTTGGCCGGGTAAGCTGTCGCAACATCCGATGTGCCCGCACTCTGCACATCGGCGCAGATGGAGCCACCATCCGCCCGAAGCGAGGCACTCCTTGCAACCGTTCCCGCTTGGTTTTGCAGCAGGATTGATTCCGGGCTGGTGAGATTCCACGTTTTCGCCCGCTCGGAACCAGTCCCTGATCGCTTGTCAGAGGTTTTGGCCGGCACCACTTCGCAAACTTACCTTATTGCCCCGAGAAGTCTTGACGTCAAGGATGCGAGAATTACAATACGCACCGGGCCTGTCCATCGGGCCGAAGGCCAAGGTCACTCTCTACGTCTGTAATGTTTGAGGTTACGGGCCGGCTTTCGACGGGGAACACCACGAGGCCATTATGGGATACGACCTGCACAACTGGCCCGCGCTTGACTGGCCCCAATGGAAAGACACTGCCGACACCTTGCATATGTACATGCAAATTGTCGGCAAAACGCGACTCGAGCTCACGCCTCTTCAGAATCATTGGTGGAACGTTACTCTCTATCTGAGCGCACGCGGCCTCTGGACCTCGCCGATGCCCTTCGCCGAAGGGCATTCACTCGATATAGAGTTCGATTTTGTTGGCCATGAGCTGGTCTTCCGAACAAGCAGAGGCGAGATTCGTAGGAACCGGCTGGAGGCAAAACCCGTAAAGGATTTCTACGCCGAATTTCTCCGCACACTCTCCGATCTTGGGGTGGAAGTGCACATCGATCCCAAACCAGTGGAACTGGCGAATCCAATCCGTTTCGATCAAGATGACGTCCACAAAAGCTACGATCCGGACGCGGTTTCGCGATTTTGGAATGCCCTGCGGCTGGCGGATATTCTGTTCAAGAAATTTTCTACTTATTTCTACGGCAAGATCAGCCCGGTCCACTTTTTCTGGGGCTCAATGGATTTGGCGGTCACCCGCTTCAACGGCAAAAGGGCTCCCGCGCGCCCGGGCGCTGACGCCATCCAGGCCGAAGCGTACTCGCATGAAGTGATCAGTGCCGGATTCTGGCCCGGAAATGGCGGATACGGCCAGGCCGCGTTTTATTCGTATGCCGCCCCGGTCCCGGAGGGACTCGGCGAAGAGAAGATTCTCGGTCCGGGAGCATTTAACCGCGGCATGGGAGAATTCCTGTTGAACTACTCGGATGTGCTCCGTTCCTCGGATCCCCAGACGACCGTCATGGATTTCTTACAAAACACATATGCGGCGGCCGCCGACGCCGCCGGATGGGACCGCGCAAATCTGGACCGTCAAGATGATTTCATTCCGCGCTCGCGAAACAAATAGTCCGCCGCGCACGATCTCCGGCGCGTAACTTCTTCTCTAAAGCGCGGTGTTCAGCATTCAATGCCCGTTCCCGGTTTTGTGGGAAGAAGCTTGGGCGAATCCCCTTCGCCGAGCGATTATTTTGAAGGCCCTTCCATCTGTTTCAGGGGAGCAGCAAGACTTTGCCTGCTGCGCGTTTCTCAACTGCGATGTGTCCTTCGCGTGCCTCTCGTAGAGGCAATTTTAGGGCGATAGGAATCTTCAGTTTTCCATCGCGCACAGCTCTCGCCATATACAGCAGCACCTCGGGATCCTGCTTTGACACGAACGCAACTGTGCGCACGGAAGGCCGGTTTTTGGCGCTCGCCGGCACTCCGGTTACAGAGGCGAACGTACCGCCGTCCTTCACCTTACCAAGCAACTGCTCGGCCGTTGCTCCGCGAACGGTGTTCGCGACGACGTCGACCTGGGCGAGAGCGTTAAACGCGGCCTGATCGTCGAGCGCGATCACTTGATCCGCGCCCACGCTTTTAGCATCGTCTAATTGTCTCTTTAGGACGCCGGCGATCACTACCGCTCCCTTATCCTTCGCCGTGCACACGGCTGCGCGGGCAACGCTGCCGACAGCGCCGGAAACCAAAACCGTCTGGCCCGCCTTAACGCCGCTCGCGATGGAAATCAGTTCGCTCCCTGTCATCGTGACGACCGGAAGGGCGGCCGCGTCGACGGTGTCCATGCCATCGGGGATTTTCGCCAGAACACTGGCGTGAACGGTACATAACTCCGCGTAAGTGTGATAGGTCCACGCAAAAACTCGATCGCCAATAGAAAATCCCGTCGCTTCCGGACCAAGACCCGCGACAGTTCCGGAAACATCCCGACCGATGATCCCTGGGAACTCGACGGGGTCATACGCCTTTATTGCGCCGGCCCGCAGCAGCAGATCGACCGGATTTATGCCCGCCGCCGCAACTCGAATTAGGACCTCGCCTTTGCCCGGCACGGGATCGGGAAAGTCTTCGTACTTTAAGACGTCCGCCCCGCCGTACTCGTGCATCACCACCGCTTTCATCGGCGCCCTCCTTTGATTAGCCACTGCCAGAACATTTGGCGTCAAGCTATCATATTACGTGCGTCGTTTCGGGAGCGAAGTCGCTCGCCGTCTGAACACTCGGATTGAATGGCGGTTCGCGTCGCACAAGCTTTCCATTCAAGGAGGCCTTACGATCATGACCCCAAGTGAGAAGGCGGTCGCTGAAGTGCTGGCTGCGTACAACGCTGCGCTCAATTCCGCCGATACTAATGCCGTGATGCCACTCTATACGAAAGACGGCGTGTTCATGCCTCCGTACAGCGCGTCGGCCGTCGGATCCGTTGAGATCCGCAAAGCCTATGATGCGGTTTTCAAGGCCATCAAACTCACCGTGAAGTTCTACGTCGTCGAGATTGTGGAAATGAGCCCCGAATGGGTGTTCGCGCGCACAAACTCCGCCGGTACGACTCTGAATCACGCCACCGGCGCCACGAGCGCCGAGGGGAATCAAGAGCTTTTCATTTTCCGCAAAGATCGGGATGGTAAGTTCAAGATTGCCCGTTACAGTTTCTCGACGACGAATCCGCAGAGCAAATGACGGTCGATTACTGCGAAAGAGATGATTGAATTCTCTGGATAATCACATTACAACGACAATCCGCCCGAGCCGCACCGGCCGTTCCACAAGCTCGTGCGCGCGAGCGATATCCGCCAGCGGAACTCGTTCGCCAATCTCGAAGCCTGCCCACCCCGTCTCAAGCGCAGCACTTAAATCCCGCGCCGCTTGCAATTTCGCTTCCTTTGGGAAATCGTCGCTCCCCAGAAAAAACACACGAATGTTCTTAAACACCATTTGCCAGAAGGGAATCTTCGGAGCGGCGTTGTCCGTGGCGTAGCTCGCGACCGAACCGCCCTGATTCAGGAGTTCGACGTCCACTTCGATGTTGGCTCCAAACGCCACTTCGACGATGTGGTCGATGCCGTCAGGAGCCACGGCTCTCACGCGCGAAGTCAGTTCCTTGTCGCTGACGAGCACCTCGTGGGCGCCGGCGTTCTTTGCCGCGGATTCGTCTGACGGCGACCTCACAATTCCGATCACTCGCGCGCCGGCGCGACGCGCGAGCTGAACGGCGCAAAAACCCACGGAACCTGCCGCTCCTTGCACCAACACGGTGCGTCCATTCACAGAACCCGCGACAGAAACGGCTCGGTGCGCAGTGATGCCGGGTATTCCGAGACAAGCGCCCTGCTCCATCGGCACGCTTTCCGGCAGGCGAGCAATCTGATCTAAGGGAACAACCGTGAATTCCGCGGCCGTACCAAACGGACGATACGACTGTGCTCCGTAGCACCACACCGAGCGCCCCATCCACTCGGAGGGAACCCCGGCGCCGAGCTGATCCACGCGGCCAGCGCCATCACTATGCGGAATCACACGAGGATATGGCATGCCTACACCAAAGGCGTCCTGGCGCTTCTTGACGTCGCCCGGGTTGATGCCGGAGGCAGCCGTGCGAATGCGAACTTCGCCGCCCGCTGGAGTCGGATCCGGCATCTCGCCGACCATGAGCACTTCGCGAGCCGGCCCCTGCTTCTCGTACCATGCTGCCTTCATTTACCTTCCTTAGATTTTCTATGCGTACAAGTCCAGCGGACCCGCGGTCATGGTCGTTTGTCCGACTTCAATGAGGTACCCGTCCGGGTCGCGCATGTAGCATCGCAATTCCGTTGCGTGGACTTTGGGCTCGGTGATGAATTTCGCGCCCCGCGAAGACCAAAGTTCGTAGTAGCGCGCGATGTCCGTTACGCGAAGGTTCAGAAAGATGCTGAGAACGTTTGGATCGCGCGGCGGCGAAGCGACGACGTCGGGCTTGTCGTCGGTCGGGCCGCCACCGCCGTTGATCGTGAGCCAAATATTGCCGAGCCTCAAAAACGTCGGCTGCCCCTCGCGGAGCACCGTCGCGCCGAGGACGTCGCGATAGAACGCCACTGAGCGCTGAATGTCCCTAACGATGAGGGTATTCGTCGCCACAAACTTGAGTTCATTCGGCTGATCCGATTGGGGCATCGACATGCCACCTCCCTTTGTGAGTCACTTTCCAAGGTTCGCTCCAGAGCGTAACTTCGAGCCCTCGAGCAGGGTTAGGCGCCGCGATGCCGTTTAAGGCAGGTACCCGTCCGCCATCCATTTAGCGAATAGCTCAATGCGAGATTGAGGCCAAGGACCTTCTCCTCTTGGTGGCGGGGGCGGCATTACGGAGCCCCCGATTGCCCGAATGCGGTCGTAAATCGCGGCTGCGTGGGCCTTCACGTCGTCATAACTCGCCAGGTTAAACGCCTTGCTCATGCCCTGAATGTCCCGGTCCGTAAAAAGCGGGCGAATGTCTGCTTGAAAACTCGTTGGTTTGGTCATTGCCCCCTCACAAGCTTTGGATTATAAACACGTCTCGCTCACACCTCGTGAATCGAAATCGTCCTGTCTCTTGATGTCAAAACATAGGATATTTCTTTTCCGGCCAAAGTTGTACGTCCGCGGTGCAACATACTTAACACGCATCACGCTTTGCATGAAAGCGTTTGGCCGGAGCGGGGCCGATGTTCGGCAATCGAACCCCCGATATCGATGCGGCCGGTGGACCGGCGCCGATCTCGATCTGCGCAACGCCGTACTTAGTCGTGATTGAGCACAACCGGACGGATCGATTCTCTCGGGGGGAGGTGTTGCCGAATCAACTGATTAGATGGAGTTGCGTCGACCGGTTGACCTCGCACGACTTATCAGTAGTTGGGCCGGTAGGCCGCCGGTCTTGGATTTCGCCAACGCGCAGCAGGTTAGATTCGCGCCGCGACTTCCGTGCCAGCCGCTGCGAAAACCGAATTCACTTCCGACTCCGCAATCTCCACCAGGCAACGAACGACGTCGGGGTCAAACTGCGTTCCGCTCGACGCGAGCAGCCTGCGGATTCCTTCCTCAAAGGGAAGGCCTTGCCGGTAGGGCCGTGAGGAGACCATGGCGTCAAACGCGTCGATCACCGAGACGATGCGCGAGCCGATCGGTATCTCGCTCTTGGCCAGGCCCGCGGGGTAACCCGTTCCGTCAAAATTTTCGTGGTGATGCAACGTGAACAGGCTGGCCGTCTCGAATCCGGGAAGCATCCGCAGAATCGCCCAACTATATTCTGGATGTTTCTTGACGATCGCGTATTCTTCCTCGGTCAACCGCGACGGCTTGTTCAGAATCGCGTCGGGCACGCCGACCTTACCGACGTCGTGAAGCAGCGCGGCCACTTCCATGTCCGGCAGATCCTTTTGGTCGAAGCCCATGTCCTGAGCGACGCGCATGGCCCATTCCGCCAAGCGGGTGCTGTGCACTCCGGTGTTCAGATCCTTCAGATCAAGCAGCTGATTGAAGGCGCACACAACCGAAGACCGCAGTTCGGAGACTTGATCTTCCAATCTCTTGATCCGCAACGTCCCCGGCGCCCACGATGGGACGATCGCGGGCGCGGGAGCCGGGGCGAAATCACGGGATAAGGCCATGGGGCTCATCTGCCTTCTGAGGCCTCAAGCCACGCTTGTATGGCGGTGAAAATGTCCAAGCGTCCATTGTTCAGGTTTGGCGTCAGCCGCACGCCGTGGGAAATAGCGGATGCCGCCTGTGATTGATTTACGGGAGCGCGCGCGTCGATCAGAAGCGCCGCCGAGCCGGTCACGAGCGGGCAGCTAAACGACGTACCGGACCCGCTGGCATACGTGCCGCCGGGATACGTGCTGACGATGTTTTCTCCCGGTGCGCCGATCCAGACGTCGGGCGTGCCGTAGTTCGAGAAAGTTGAGATCGTGTCGGAGTCAGAGGTCGATGCGATGCCCATCACGGAATTCGTAAGCGCCGCCGGGTAGGCTGCGGCGTTTGTGGTGCTATTGCCGGCCGCGGCCACCAGCACGACGCCCGATTGCGTGGCATAGGAGACTGCCGAAGACAGCGCTTGAGAAGGAGTCGTGAAGTCGAAGCTCATGTTCACGGCGTTGGCGTTGTTCTGCACCGCGTAGTACAGCGCCGCGACGATGTTGGAAAGGTAGCCTTCGCCGTTCGCCGAGAACGCCTTGAGCGGCAGAATCTTGGCCGTTGGCGCGACCAGGTGAATCAATCCGGCTGTCATGGTGCCGTGGCCGAAATCAGAGTAGGGGCCTCCGTCGAGTACGGCGACGGTCCGCTGATCCAGCACGGCGACGGTTCGCTGTTGCACAACGGCGGGCTGCTCCTGCTGTGAGCCGCTATCGCTGCTGGTGTCTTGCAGCGCAGGAACATCGAGCCATTCGGATGCGCCGGGTTGGTTTCGCGTGAAATCGTATCCGGGCAGCAGCACGCGGTAAAGCGCCGGATGGTATGGATCGACGCCGGTGTCAATGTCCGCGACAATTACGCCGGTCCCGGAGACGTTGAATGCTTGTTGCGAATTCTGCAGCTGAATGATTTCCGTCGCGGGCTGATCCACGTAGCCTTCGGTAACCGTGCTTCCATAATAGTTGACCGGAACCGAATCGTAGAGACCCGAGGTATTGGTCGGCACCGGACCGACCGGCAATGGCAAGAGCTGATCAACCTCGACGCTCGTGATTCCCAGTAGGCGTTCCAACAGATTGAGCACGCCGCCGACGAGGTTGGCCAATAGATTTTTATTCGAGGTCACCAGAAATGTTTTGCCGATCGCGCCGTCGAGCGAACCCTGCACCTGACACCCGGCGGAAAGACAGAGGTTTAGGACTGAATCAAGGCCCTTCGTCGTCTGCACGATATACCGCTGTTGGGCCGACGCCGGTATTGCTCCGAGCAAAGAAAAAAAGACGACCAATATGATTAAGCGGCGCTTCAGTGTGGACATCACCGTTTCTCTTTTCTCCCTCAGTGGCCGACTGCCGGTCTCTTGCCGAGAGCCACCGAGCGAAGTGACAGTTTCGCGTACCCTCGCTCGGGCCAACAATGGTACAAGGCTCCCATCTGCGGATGTTGCGGTTCTAGTACCTTTTTCCTACCGTTTCGTTGTTGCTCCATCCAGTGGCACCAGTATCCTGGTGTCCTCACCCACGTGGACGGAGAGGAGTATTCCTGCCTTAAATTCAAGTTCTAGCTGGAATTCGCCGAATCCGTTGGTCTCCACCTCGTGTCTCGACTCGTGTTGATCCTTGTCGTGTCCGGAAACTACAAATACGCGGGCGCCTGCTACCGCCTTGGCGTGCTTGGATGAATCGAGCACCTGGCCGGCCACCCAGACGCGGCTCGAGCCCGGTATCGCCTCGATTCTGAAATCAACAAATATCCGCCCCGAACGATAAAGGATCACTCGCGGCGAGTGGCTCGCTGAACGGAAGCCCATCGCGGTGGACCCGGCGAAACTGTCTAGAACGAGCTCCGCCATCACGGTGAGCGGCGAGCGAATCGTCGGCAATCCGCCGAGCGCGCCGACTCCTTTCACCGTACGCACTAGATCCTCCGGAGCCTGATGCTCCGCGGCTTGCGACGCCGTACGTGCCGTGCGAGTCCAGAAATCCAGTGTGACCCTGCATTCCTTACAACCTGACGCGAGGTGTCGTTCCGCAGCTTCCCGCTCTTCCTGACTGCTGCTTCCGCGCACATAGTCGATCCATTGCTCAGCCGCAAAATGCTTCACAGTTCTCGTCCTCCGCCCGGGGGGCCTAAATGAAGTGGGGCTGACGCTGCTGCCCCTACGCTAATAAGGGCGAGCAAGCGCCCGAAAAATATAGGCCGCTCAGAAATAGTAAGGCTTTTGTTTACAGTATCTTACCGACAAGAATAAACGGGGCCCAAAAGCACGGGTGGGGATGATGCTCGCGAAGCTCGATCATGGCGTACTGTAAGGCCACGGGCTTGCTCTCGCCCGCGCGCAAACGTCCGTAGAAACTTTTCATGAAATCGGCCGCAGTTTGATCGTGAATATCCCACAGTGTCAGAAGCAGGGTCTGCGCGCCTGCGCAGAGCAGCCCGCGAACAAGGCCGAGCAATTCATCACCGGCGGCAACAGCGTTCAATCCCGTCGCGCAGCCACTGAGTGCCACGAGTTCCGCAGGAAGATGCAGTTGATAAAGGTCGTAGAGATTCAGTCGCGAGTCGCCTAGGCGAATCCCGGAAAACAGCGGACTGTCGTGGCGAAATTCGCCGTGTGTGGCGATGTGAATGTAGCGGCTGGAAAGTCCGCGCTCCTTCAGCACGGCCAGCGTCGCGGCCTGGCCGACAAAACATTCGACCGAAGGGAGCACGCCTGAAACTGCGCGGACTTCGTCGAGAATCGCCGGGGCATTTTCATCGGGAACGCCGAGAACCAGGGATTTTGTCGCTGCGCATTGCGGCTTTCGTTGAGAGAGCGCAAATAAGCTCGCGCTCGGTGCGTACGATAACGTGAACGAATCCATCAGGTACGCTGTTCCGTCGTGCAGAGCGTGAAATGGAATGTAATGTAGCGGCCCGTGAGGAACGATGATCACGTGAGAGCCCTGTAGCTTGTCGCGGATCGGCGCGATCAGTTCGTCATGAAGCCGCCGCAGGTGCGAAAGCGTCGCTTCAAGAAGCGAACTCTCAAAACGATCGGCATATTCCTTGCCCAACCGGAATTTTGAGATCTGAAACTGCAACATGCGCAGCAAGTGCACCACTCGCGCGCCGAGGGAGACGCCGACGATCTCGATCGCATCTCCGTGCAGCATGCACGCGACGATTTGGTCGCCGATCATGAAGTATTCGAGCAGCGTAGCGTCCGGCGGCAAGGAAGCTCGAATTGTTTCCAACGTGACGCCCTCGCCTGATTCGAGCGTGTTCTCCTCGCTGGCCTGCATCTCGCGAATCGCCGATAGAAATTCCTCTTCGCGCGATTTCGATTGTTCTTGAAGCTTCGCAATTCGATCCGGTGAGCTTTCTTCCGGACGCAGCTGCTCGATATCGATCCGGTGGTAATACCAATTCAATTCTTCGCGAAGTTCGCGAATTCTGCGCACCAGATCGCTTTGCCCCGTGTTATTCCCGGCCAGAATCGGTCCGCGCTGCAGCATAAGATCGGTGAGGCTGCGCGACTTTGCCTCTTCGATGCAGGCGAAGGCTTCCTCGAATCGCAGAGGGTCGGAAGAACGTTCGAGGCAGATTTCCACCAGACCTTCGTACACTCCGAGTTTGTTCTTGAGAAAAGCGATCTTTACTTCTTCTCCTCGCAGACCGCTGCGAAGCTTTTCGAGTGCGGCGCGCGCGTGCTGAAACGATTCGTAGGCCGCCTCGTTGTTTCCACCCGCGCGATGGATTTCTCCCATCAGCGACCAGGCCTGGAACGCAAGTGGCGCGGCATCGAGCGGCTGCAGCCGTTCGAGCGCGGATCGGCACTCGCCACCCGCGGCGCGCCAATCTCCGCTCCGGAGCGAAATCCGGGCCAGTAGCAGATCACAAAGCACGGCCTTGCCGATCAAAGCCGATGTCGAGAAAAATGAAAGAGCCTTTTGGCAGAGCCGGCGCGCTTCAAATAACCGCCCTTGTTCGCAGAGCAGCAGAGCCTGGTACAAGTCGAGCAGCCAGGGCCATACTAGATTTTTCTCGGCCACAAACTCCTTTCGCGCCGCGGTGAACAGCTCGATCGCTCGAAAGGCCTGTCCTTGCTGCCCCAGCGCGATGGCTTCGTTCGCGAGGCATTTGGCCGCCTCGTAGCCGGTGCCAACCTCCAGAAATAGCCGATGCGCGTCGTGCGCCGTCTCGACGGCCTCGCTGCTGAGGTTCAATTCCAAGTAAATTTCCGATAGATCCATGTGGCAGAGCGCAAGCTGATAGGTGTCGCCGTTCTTGCGGCACGCTTCCCGCGCAAACAGCAGACCCTGGATCGCCCGGCTGTATTCGCCGCGCAGGTAATAGAGATAGGCGATGTTGTAATCGGCCATAGCCGTGAGCAGCGGCATGCCGCGCTTTTCGCAGAATTCACGCGCGTTTTGATATGTTTCGAGCGCGCGCGGAAAATCATTCAGCGCAATCAGGCAAACCGCCAGATTGCTCAACACCGCAGCGATGGCTTCGTGATCGTCCCCGTTGCGCAGAAATTCGTAGGCGCGTTCGTAGCACGCCAGGCCTTCTTCTAGACGATCCTGGCGGTGAAAAATGTTCCCGACGTTTATTTCGAGGCGCGCAATGCGCCGCGCATCGCCCAGTGCCGTAAAAATAGATCGCGCGCGATCCGCTGCGGCCAAGGCTCGTTCGTATTCTCCGAGCAAAATCATCGGTTGCAGGGAGCCGCTCAGACTGATTCCGATCTCGCGTTGGTTTCCCGCCTTTTCGTAGCTTTGCAGCGCCTGCTCGTGCAGTTCGATGGCCTCGTGATTTTTCCCAAGCGTGAACACGGCGTTGGCCTTCGCGCGCAGGCTTCGTCCGAGTGATTCCGGATTGTCAAGTTCGCGGGCGATCATCACGGCCGCATCGGCCAGCACCAGCGCAAGGTCCGCATCGATGCGCACCTGCGCGTGCACGGCTTCCGCGAGTTGCTCGACGACCTCCGCATTTAGCAACTGTTGATGGCTCGCGAGGAATTGTTTGCGCGCCGCCTCGCTCGGAAGCTCGCTTAATTCCCGCAGGAAAGTTTGGAGAGGAGCCGAAATGTCGTTGATCGCGATCACGCGTGTCCCTGTGATTCAAGTTCCTTTCGCAACCGCTTCAGGCAGCGCCCGCGTATGAATCCGATCGATCCAGTGGCAATTCCCAGGCGCGCCGCGACTTCCGCGTACGGAAGGGCCGGCTCGTGAAAGAAAAGCATCTCCACCAGGCGCGCGCACCGAGGAGGCAGACCGGCCACGGCGTCGCGAAGAATTTGTTCCTGCTCTGCTTCCCGCAGAATCTGTTCGGAATCAAGCGCCGGGTTTCCGCGCGCCGGCGGCTCTTCGCCCTCCACTAGGTGAATTGAGCGCGATTCCAGGCGCTTCCATTGAATGCATTTGTGCGCGGACACCTGCATCAGCCACTTGGGAAGAGCTTTTGGCTCGCGGAGCGACCCGAGTTCTGAAAGTAGTTCCACGCAAACCGATTGGAAAATATCCGCCGCCGCATCCGGCCCCAATTGAAATTTGATCGGGATGGAATAGATCAAATTCTTATACTTGTCGACGAGGGCTTCCCAGGCTTCCTGGTTTCCATCGAGACATTCTCGCACCAGCCGTGTATCCGTCCATGGCGCGGTGGAGGGCAGTGCAACGTCGGTGAGAGGTGCGGTCATCGTGCCCCGCCGGCGGTGTCCTTGCGAACGAACAATTCTTCCGCGTTCCAATCCGCATAAGGCGCAAGAATCGCGGGCTCGAAATTCCCAACGCTGTTTTTCGCCGCCAGCAATATGTTCGGACTCACCAGGAAGACAACGGGGACGTTTTGAGCGACCAACTCCTGCACCTGATCGTAAATCTTCTTGCGCTCCGCGTACTGCGGCGAAACTTCCTGCTTGCGCATCAGTTCGTCCACTTCTGCTTCCCACGGCGTGGCCGGTTTGGTCTCCCCGAGATGCCACACGTGCGTACTGCCGTCCGACGTCCACACGTTCATTTCCGCGGTCGGGTCCGTGTCGCCGGTTCCGAGCGAGAGCAGGCACGCCTCGTAATTGAAAGTATTGAACACGCGATCCACCATGGACCGAAACTCCATCGAAACGACGTCGACATGCATCCCGAGCTGCGAAAGATCGTGCTGAATCATCGTGGCCATCTGCAGCCGTTGTGCGTTCGAGGAACTGGTGAGGATCGAGAATTCCACGGGCTGGCCGGTGCCGTCCTGAAGCGTTCCATCGCTCTTCCAGGAAAATCCCGCTGCGGCCAGAAGTTGCCGCGCCTGTTCGAGGGATCGCGCAGGACGCGGCAGGTTTTGATCCATCCATCTCTTGTTTCCCGGCGTCACGTTGCCCCAGATCGGCGTGGCGCGCCTCTCGAAAACAAGCCGCACCATTGCGTCGCGGTCCACCGCGAGGGAAACGGCCTGCCGGAAGCGCACATCGCTGAACCAAATTTTCTTCCGAGCGATATCCGCAGGCTGATCGGAGGAAGGATCGTTCAAATTGAAAAATAGAAAGTTGTATTCGAGGCCGGGCCCAAGATCGTAAATCCTGTATCCGCCCGCATCCTTTTTTCCGTCCAGCAGACCGTAATTTTGCGCGCTGAATCGACTGAGCACATCGGTTTCGCCCGATTGGAATCGCAATACCTCCGCGTCCTCGCTGGCCACAAACAGATATGCGATCTCGTCGAGATACGGCAGGCGCTTGCCCTGGCCGTCTGTCTTCCAGTAGTAGGGATTGCGTTCCAACACAACACGTTGCCCCGGCACGTACTCCTTCAGTCGAAATGGGCCGAGCCCTGCAATTTGATTCGGAGCCACTGTCGTGCCCCACGCGTCGCCCAACTTCCCCGCCAGGTACGCGCTCTCCAGCAGATGTTTCGGCAGGATCGCCACGCTATCGAACAGCCGTTCGGCCGCCGCATACGGCTCCGCCATCGAAAACTCCACTTGATCTTCCGCGAGCTTTCGCACCGCGATCGGTTTGTCGCCAACGATCAGCAGATCGCGCTGCGGAGAATCCACCTTCTCATCCAGATACACTTGAAAACTGAACACCACGTCATCCGCGGTAAATGGATATCCGTCGGAGAATTTCACGCCATGACGAAGTTGCAGCACGTATCGCCGGCCGTCCGGCGATACCTTCCACGATGTCGCCAGCGCAGGTTCTGTGCCTTGGGATAACCGGTTGATGTGGATCAGGTCCGCCATCATCAATCCCAGGATTTCTTTCGAAGACCCATCCACCGCGAGAACCGGATTGAATGTTTTCGGCTCGGACCGCAACGCAAAAACCAAGCGCCCTCCGAACGTGCCTTCCGGAGCCGTTGAGCGAACCAATTCTTCGGACGTTGCGGAGTCCTGCGGGGTCGGTGACGCGGCGCGCACACCCGCCAGTGCCAGCGCAGCTGCCACCAACAGGAACAGAGATGTTCTCTTCCGGGTGGAAATGTTCTCCCTGCGCGGCGATTTATTCACGACACAACTCCACCGGCACGAGCCGCCAACACGCTCGACACGCTGTTGTATGCGAGAAATACCGGCACCAGCACGAGAGCCGGCAAATACATCCACCATTCCGTCTGCAGCACGCGCACCTGCTGCAGGCTTGCCAGCAGATTGCCCAAACTCGGAGCGGGCTCGCCCACGCCCAGCCCGAGGAACGAGAGAAACAGTTCGGCAAGAATGAACTGAGGAACCAACAACGCTGCTTGCGTCCAGATCACCGGCATGGCTTGCGGCAAAACGTGTCGCCGGAGCAGATATGCGTCCGACGCTCCGAATCCGCGCGCCGCGCTCACAAAGTCGCGTTCCTTCGCCGCCAGCGTGATTCCGCGCACCAGTCGCGCCGGCCGCGCCCATCCCACAATTCCGATAACCGTGATGATCAACAGGAAAGCCTGCGCCGGACTCACGTGCAGCGGCAGCGTCGCGCGTACGGCAAACAGCAAAAATAGCCACGGCACGGCCATAAATAATTCTGTCCAGCGCATGAGCAAGGAATCCACCAATCCGCCCGCGTAGCCTGCGAGTCCGCCGATCACTAAGCCGAGCAAGAGTGAAACCCCCGCAGCCAGTAGTCCTGCATATAGCGAGAGCTGCGCTCCGAACACCATCCGCGAGAAAAGATCTCTTCCGAACTCGTCTGTGCCGGCAAGGAAAATGTGCGCGGGCGCGCTCGCCCCGAACAAATGGCGATCCGCGGAAAATATTCCCAACACACGATACTCAGGTCCGCGTACAAACAATCGGATCGGATAGGTGGCGGTTTTCACTTCCTCATATTCGTCCGGATTCGTCGGCGATTCTTCGGCGGCGTAAACGAATGGCCACGCATGCAGCTTGCCGCGCCCATCGACCAGATGAATCCGCGTCGGCGCGCTGGCGGCGAAATCACGGTCTTGCTCGGCCGGATCGTACGGCGCAAAAAATCCGGGCACGAGCAACGCGGCATGAACTGCCGCGAGAAAGATTAGAGATGCCACGAAGATACGATTGCTCCGCACGCTACTCCGTCCGAATCCGCGGATCGCTCCAGCAAAGAAGCGCATCCGCAACGAGGTTTCCGGCCACGAGCAGCACCGACGAAAACATGATTCCGCCGACCACGACGTTGAGGTCCCGCGAAAACGCCGCTTCAAGCAAGAGCGGCCCCAGACCCGGCCAGCTCAGAATCACTTCCACCAGCATGGAGGCGCTCAGCAGTGACGCCAGCGAAAATCCGAACAGCGTCAGCAACGGGTTCGCAGCCGCCGGCAATGCGTGGCGGAACAACAGCCGCCGGCGCGAAATCCCATGAGCCTTTGCGGCGCGGAAGTACGGCGCGTGGAGCACTTCGACGATCGCCGCGCGAACGTGGCGGAACAGCACGGGCAACATGATGATCACCAGCGCGATCGTTGGAATGAGCAGGTGCACCGCGAGGTCCTGAAACTTTTTAATGGGACTTAGATCCGCAAAGTCGAGAGAAACCATTCCCCCGGTCGGCAACAAGCCTGTTCGCGCGGCAAATAAAAGCAGCGCCAGTGCCAGCAAAATATCCGGCACAACGAGCATTCCCGAGGAACACAAGCTGAGCAAATGGTCTGTCCACTTTCCTTCATGTGTCGCGGCCCAGATTCCCAACGCCAATGCCAAAAACCAACTGACCAGCGTGGCCGTTACCGTGAGCAACAAAGTGTTTCGCACTCGCACCAGCAACAGCGGCGCGACGGGTGCGTTGTATGCGAACGATTTCCCCATATCGCCATGCGCCACGCCCGCCAGCCACTCCGCGTACCGCGCAGGCAACGATCGATTCAATCCGTATTGCGACCGCAGCGCGGCCACGGTCTCCGCGCGAACCTCGGGCTGCAGTTGCATTTCGGAAAAGAAATCCCCGGGCGCGAGCTGCATCAATGCGAAGGAGATGAACGACACACCGAGCAGCAGAAAAACGCCGTGAAGGAGGCGCCGAGTGAGATATCGCATCTACTCGACCTCCTTCGCGGTCAGCGCGCCGGTCAAGTTCGCTTGCGCTTCATCCTCGTGCTCGCCGACTTCCGCAAAGTTCCTGTCGAGGAGTGAATCGCCGCGGCTGGATCTCGCCACAATTTGACCGTCGCGCAGTACGGCGATTTCGTCTGCGACTCGCGCCGCCAGTTCAAGATCGTGTGTGATGAATAGATATGTAAGGCCACGGTTAGCCCGCAATTCGCGGAGCAGGTCGCTCAGCTGCGCCTGCAAGAGCCGATCAAGGCCGGAAAATGCTTCATCGAAGATCATGAACTCCGGCTCGAGGATGAGCGCACGTGCGATCGCCAGCCGCTGTCGCTGCCCGCCGCTAAATTCCGCGGGCAGGCGATCTCCTTGCGAGCGACTCAGTCCAACTTGCTCCATCATCGCGAGCGCCCGCTCCCGCCGCTCCTCTTGCGTGCCGGCACTTTCGATCGTCAGTGGTTCGGAAACGGCTTGCCACGCGCGCATCCCCGGATTTATCGAGGAGACGGGATCTTGAAAAATCAGCTGGATGCGCCGACGGTGCCGACGAAGCGCAGCGTTTGGCATGCGAGTGAGATTTTCCCCAGCGAGCCATATCTCGCCGGCGTCGGGCCTGGTCAGCATCGCCAAGCAGCGGGCCAGAGTTGACTTCCCGGATCCCGATGGGCCCACGAGCCCCACAGCGCCGCCGCGCGCGACGCGTAGACTTAAATCGCGCAGCGCCGGCACGACCACGCGCTTTCGCGAAAACAGCTGACGCCGCGAATATAGCTTGTGAACGTTGCGCGCTTCGATCAAGGATTGCTCATCGATCGAACCGGCCGCGGAAAAACTTCCTGGCGCAAGATCCACGCTGCGAGTGGAGCGGAAGTTGGAAAGCACACCACTTGCCGGATCGTCTCCGCGCCACAATCCCGACGCGAGCAATTCGCGCGTGTATGCGTGCATCGCCCACTTCGGAAGCTGTTGCCATTCGCCCTCTTCGACGATTCGCCCGTCGTGCATGACCAGAACTCTGCTCGCCAATCGCGCCAGGACTCGCGGATCATGGCTGATCAAGAGCAGCGCCATGCGAAAGCGATCTCGCAGTTGTGCAAGCAAATCGAGAATCTCCGCCTGCACGGCCCAATCGAGCGACGCTGTCGGTTCGTCCGCGACGACGATCGCGGGCTGGCATGCGAGAGCCTGCGCGATCAACACGCGTTGTCTTTGTCCTCCGCTCAATTGATGCGGATAGGCGTCAAAAAATCGCTCGTTTCCCGAAAGGCGCACCGCTTCCAATAACGATTGCGCCTGCTCGACGCATTTCTTTCCGCTCCATGATCGCTTGTGCGCACGGATCACTTCCGCCACCTGTGTGCCAATACGCATCACGGGGTTGAGCGCCAGGTTCGGTTCCTGGAAGATCATCGAGATCTCGGCGCCGCGAATCTCGTCCATCTCTCGCTCGCTTAAGCCGATGAGTTCGCGATCTCGAATGCGAATGGATCCGCTCACGCGGCTCTTAACGGGAAGCACTTGGAGCAGGGCTAAAGCGATGGTCGTTTTCCCGCATCCCGACGCGCCCATCAGGCCGAGGCATTCCCCAGAGTTCACTTCGAAATTGATCTGGTCTATCGCGGTGTGGGGTGTGGCGCCTGCTGGCGAATAGGAGACGCTCAAATCACGAACGCGCAGCAGCGATCCCGCTGCGTGCGAGGCATCGGTCACGGCGACACGGTTGTGGCTTCCCAAGCCCATTTGCACAAGCCGGCGTTGCACGAACGCAAATGCCGCGCCTAGTCATTGTTAAGGCTAAAAATTCCCTCCTTCCAAGTCCATAGAACGACTGTCTGAGTGCTAATGTCTTAACTTTATACATAACCTTATTATTAGCACCATGGTGCATAGAGCCCTCTCGCGTGCGTCGCGGTCCGGCCGCGCTTGATCTGCATCGCAGAGAAGGCAAAGGAAGTTCTAGTTAGGGCCGTGACGCTGTGGGGATGCCACCGTTGCCTTTAACCCCTCCCGAGCGGCAGGCCGCGGGCCATCGGGAATTCGCCAAGCGGTGACCACATAGCGACGCGGGGCGGAGCCGATGAAGTGAAATGGATAGCACGTGACGAGCGTGAGCGACTGCCGGCCTTGCGGGCGCAGGACCTCGATGTCGGTCGGGTCGACGATGGCGGTGGTCGCTACGCGATAGTGATATGTACCCCTCGGCGTTTCCACGCCGATTTCATCGCCCGGTCGCAGCGCTCCGAGGTTGCGAAAAAAAGTGTCGCGATGCCCGGCGAGCCCCATCGCGCCGGAGCCGTCCGGGAAGGAAGTTCCAGGAATGTGGCCGACGGCGCGACGCAACGTTGTTTCGTCATCGCCTTCCAGAACTATTGCAGAGAGGCCGATCTCGGGGATCGTCAACTTGCCGAGTAACTCGTCCGGTTGCACCGCTTGCACCGCCGCGGCTCCGCGGCGTAACGCAGCGAGGCGACGCGCTTGCACGGCCTGAAAAATTAGCCTGTCTGCCGAGACGAAAAGGAACCAGCCGAGCCCCGCCACCGCGGCGACCCAGCATAAATACTCGAGCCAGCGCAAAAAGTTATCCTGCCAGACGGAGGCATGCATCGGCGGAGCCGCGGCGATATCGCGGTCGGCCGATGCAAGCACGTGCATGGAATCTCGCGTGGCCATGGCTTGAAGAGTGTCGCCGGGCGCCCCCAACAGCGCCGCCCGGCGACTCTCGGCGCGTCGTACTTAAGCGCGCGCTCTGCGCCGAAGCACGAGTCCGACTGCCACGCACAGCAGTCCCGACAACCCAATTAACGGGAGCGAGCTGGCTGTTTGAGGCAATTGCGCCGAATTCGTGGTGGAGGTTGTAGGGTTGTCCGCAGGCGCCGGCGTTGCGGTGCTGTTGGCGTTGGTTTGCCCTGCGGATGTGTCTGGCGTCGTAGCGGGAGTCGAGCCAGTTTGAGGAGCCGTGGTCTGCGGCGCTGTGGTTTGAGGCGTCACCGCTGGCGTTGACTGACTCTGTGACGCAGGCTGATCAGATTGCGCTGCGGGCATCTCGCTCGCGTTGACTTGCGCCATTTGCGCAGGTTGCGAATTCGGATAGATAAATTCCTGTCCGAAATTGTCGCCCGGGTAGAACCACTCGGCGATGGCCGGTGGCTGGTCCGCCGGGCGTTCCGCAAACCGGATCACTGAGCCGTCGTTCGCGTCGAGCCGGAAATCGGGAACCGCGAGAATGGTCGTGATCAGGCCACTTTGGTCATGGTTAAAAATCTGCACGATATCTCGGTTGGATGGGCCGTCGGCAAGTTTGAAAACGTAGGTGCCGGGCCCGAGAACCGCTCCGGGAACCTGCACGGAATTTGGAAAAGTCAAAACCGTCAACTTATCCCATTCGCCGGCGCGAGCTGTCTGATTCAGCGCGCAAAAAACCATGGCCACCGAAAACAGAAGCGCCAGCGTTCGAATTGCCTTCATTGAAGTTTCCTCCGTATGAAAGTTTTAGCTGCGCGCAAGTCCGCGGGCCGGGGCGAGCCTTGCAGCGGTCGCCGGGGCGGGAAGAACAATCTCGGCGGCCGGTTCGGTAAAATGCGCCGAACGCTGTGCTAGCTGCAATGCAGGTTCCACACGGGATGCTTATTTAACCAGTTTAGAATGAGCGACATCCGGCCTGAGTGTCAGTGAAACCCCGTATCCCCGAGCGTCTGTAATTCTTACGGACCTGAGGCGATTCCTGCCACTCTTCGCATTCTCCAACTGGAGTCTGAATGTTGGCGGCAGGATGGTGCTATCGTACGCGAGCTGGATTTTGATCGTCTGAAGGCCAAGGCGACATTACTGGATCGCCGCCGGACGCCGCGCCACCGGAAAGGAACGTCAATGCGCCTTGGAATTTTCACCGCCGTATTTGGCTCGCTCACACTCGACCAGGTGATCGCGCAGCTTCAAAAACTCGGAATCTCGACCGTCGAGTTGGGCACGGGAGGATATCCCGGCGATTCGCATTGCAAACTCGAGATGTTGGAGAACGCGGCGGCGCGCGGCGAATTCCAAAAGAAGCTTGGCGATCACGGGATTTCGATCAGCGCGCTGAGTTGCCATGGGAATCCGCTGCATCCCGTCCCCGACGTGCGCGAGAAATTCGTGAACACTTCGCGGCGGACGATCTTGCTCGCGGAAAAACTGGGCGTGAAAACGGTGATCGATTTCTCGGGGTGTCCCGGCGATTCCGACGCGGCAAAATTCCCGAATTGGGTGACGTGCCCCTGGCCGCCCGATTACACCGCGTTGCTGAAATGGCAGTGGGAAGAAAAGGCTCTCCCGTTCTGGATCGACCACGCGAAATTCGCCCGCGATCATGGCGTGCGCATTGCCATCGAGATGCATCCGGGATTTCTTGTGTATTCGCCGGAGAACATGCTTCGTCTGCGCGAAGCCGCTGGCGAGGCGGTGGGATGCAATTTCGATCCGAGCCATTTGTTCTGGCAGGGAATCGACCCGCTCGCGGCCGTTCGCCAGTTGGGCGACGCGATTTTTCACGTACACGCGAAGGACACCATGCTGTGGCAAGGCAACATCAATAAATCGGGCGTGCTTGACACCAAGCCGTACACCGACGAAATAAATCGCGCCTGGATTTTCCGCACCGTGGGCTACGGCCACGGCGAGGAATGGTGGAATACGTTCGTGAGCACGCTTCGGTTGGTCGGCTATGATGACGTGCTCTCGATCGAGCACGAGGACAGCCTGATGTCCATCGACGAGGGCATGGCGAAGGCTGCCGCGTTCTTGCACGGCGTGCTGCTGAAAGAGAAAGCCGCGAAGCCCTGGTGGGCGTGAGTTCGGCGGACGAGGCGGCGAACAAAATGGCGGAAATCAAAAAGCCGGAGATCGGTGTTGCACTGATCGGCACGAAATTCATGGGCCGCGCTCATAGCCACGCGTATTCCACGGTGGCGAATATTTTTCCGGATTGCCCGCGGCCGCGCATGCGCGTGATTTGCGGGCGCGACCGCGCCGTGGCCGAATCCATGGCCGCGCGCTTCGGGTGGGAGTCGGTGGAAACAAGTTGGGAGCGCGTGCTCGAGCGCAAAGACGTGGACGTCGTGGATATTTCAACGCCGGGATATCTGCACAAGAGCATCGCGGTGGCCGCGGCGCAGGCCGGCAAGCACGTGCTTTGCGAAAAGCCGCTCGGCAACTCGGGCGCCGAAGCGCGCGAAATGCTCGATGCCGTCACGCGCGCGAAGGTCGTCAATGGAATCGTATTCAATTACCGGCGCGTGCCCGCGATCATGCTCGCAAAGCAATTGATCGAGAGCGGCCGATTGGGCCGCATCTTTCATTTTCGCGCGCGCTATCTGCAGGATTGGCTGGTGGACCCGCAATCGCCGCGCGGCTGGCGCCTCGACAAATCGCAAGCCGGCTCGGGCGCGCTCGGCGACCTGGGTGCGCACAGCGTCGACCTTTGCCGCTACTTGGTCGGCGAGATAAGCGAAGTCACCGCGATGCTGCAGACCTTCATCAAGGAACGCCCGCTTCCCGCCGCGGACGCCGGCAGCGCGTGGGGCAGCGTCTCTGGAGCCGAACTCGCTCCCGTGACTGTCGATGACGCGGCGCTTTTCCTGGGCAAGGTCGAAGGCGGAGTGGCAGCGTCGTTCGAGGTCACGCGCTTCGCCGCCGGACGCCGCAATTCCAACACGTTTGAAGTCAACGGCAGCAAAGGTTCCGTGGCATTCAATCTCGAACGAATGAACGAGCTCGAATATTACAATCGCGAAGATCCGCCGGAAGTCCGCGGTTTCCGCACCATCCTCGCGACCGAACCCGGCCATCACGCCTACATTTCAAATTGGTGGCCGCCGGGCCACATCATCGGTTACGAACACACTTTCACGCACACGATCTACGAATTCCTGAAGGGCGTCGAGCGAGGCGAGTCGCCTCAGCCCAACTTTTTCGATGGCTGGCGGAATAATATGATTCTCGATGCGGTGGAGCGCTCGGCGTCGTCGGGAAAATGGGAGTCGACGAGTTAGCGCGCGGCGAGCTTCTCATCGCCCCATTTCATTTCGTAAAAATCGGCTAGCATGCGCGCCTGGGCGCGCTCAATCCGCATGCACGGAGTAGCTGCCCGGCCCCGTCAAGTCGACTTCGCGCCGTCCCTCGCCTTCAACCCAACGACTCGTCGGCGTTTTTCCGTCAACCGTGATTTCCGCCGTGGAGCTGGAGACTGGCAACGAGACCGTCGCCGTGGTTCCGGCAGGCAGTTCAATTTTGCCGTCGATTCCTTTTGCCGCGTGAAATTCCACGCGAATCTCGCCATTCGGAGTCGGCTGCGCGCCTTTCGCGTAGTCGAGTCCCAGCAGATTCGGCGCGATCATCACGGTGCGATAGCCGGGAGAAGTGACCTCAATTCCCAGAACATGTTCCGTCAGCCACGAAGTCGGTCCCGACGACCATCCGTGCGCCAGACTCACTTGATAGCCCATGCCGTTGTCCGCGTGTAGAAAATTGTGGAAGTCGATTTTCTGCCAGCGCGGATCGTAGCCTTCCCAGAAGCTCGTCGCGCCTTCTTCGATCATCCCGCCCCACCACATGCGCAGAAAATTCATGGCGCCAGATAAGTCTCCGGCCTGGGCCATGGCTTCCAGAATGTAGTCGCCGTAGTATGGAGACACGTCGTAGTCGGGAAGTTTGCCCGCATCGATGTCGGTGAAAATTCGCTTCCGAATCGCCGCGGTTTCCGCGGGACTCGCGAGGCCGGAGTAAATGGCCATGGCGTTGGTTTGCCAGCGATCGCCGAACGTCCCGGTGCTCATGTCGAGCAGATTGAGTTCGGCGGCGCTGCGCAGAGCCATCGCGCGCTTTTCTGCGTCGTCGGCGCCCGCCGCGTCTCCCGTTTCGCGCAGCAGAAACGCGGCGTCGTGGAACGCGCGGTAATACTCGAACTGCGTGGCGCGGCGCGATTCCGGCGTGTCGCCGAACAGGCCGGACGACCAATCGACGAACGGCCACGCTCGGTGCTGGTTCGCAAACACATTGTTCGGATCGAGGTCCCCCGCCATGAAATTCAGCAGCTCGCGCAAATTCGGCAGCATCGCTTGCACGAATTCGAGCTTGCCCGTTTGACGATAATAATCCGCCAGTCCCATGATCCAGAACGCGGAGTAGCCGGGAATTCCATTTACTTCCGCGCCCGCGTCGGTCACCGGATTTAGGCGCCGGATCGTGTCTTCCATCAGGAATTGATCGGCGAATGCCGTTTCGATCGTGCGCCCGCTCACGTCAAGATCGCCCATCCAGCGGCCCCGATCGCGCTTCGGCGCGTCCCAGATGTCGTCCTGCATGCACAGGTGCGCGGTGTACGCTCCGACTTGCCAGATGCGATTGAGCTGCGGGTCCGACGATTCAAACGAGCCGCGGTATTCCACGGGATAATAAATTCCATCCACCCGAATCTTGACGAAGCGCAGTAGCGGTCCATCGCCAAAAAATTGCAGCTTCGCAAAACGAAACGAAGATTTTGGTCCGTGCACCGTAGCGTGCGGGGGAATCATAAGCGAGGCCACCCCGAGATACGGTTTCTTCACCGCTTCCTCATAAGATTCGCCGTAGCGCACGGTCATCCGAATCGGTTGATCGGAGGCGGAAATCACTTCGATGCGCCCCGTGGTCTCCTGACCGAAATCGAGCACCAGGCTCGGCGCTTCTAACTCATCGAGAGTTCCCGGCGAACCGCCCGCGCCGGCGGGCAGCTCCACACTGAAGATAATTTGCTTGTTCGCGAGCGAGCCGGTCAGCGCGCCGAGGTTGTGGAAATGGCCAATGCCCTCGAATGGATCGCGGACGGTTTTCGCCTCCACCGGCACGTGCCCGAGAAACGCCGATATCCCGTCGTAACCCGGCCAGCGGTAAAGGCCGGTGTCGACGTTCCATTGAAACAGGTCGATGTTGCTCTCGGCTGAGCCGTAGCTCACCGCGGGTTCCCAATCGCCGTCCGCGAAGCTCGGCTTCTCCCAGCCATCCTTCGCGTTCACGGCGACCTTCCACGATGGCCCGCTAATCAACAGCGCCGGGCGATCCAGTTGTGGCCCCGCCGGCACAAGTTTCGCGAGCAGGAGCACGCCTTGTCCGAGCGATTTCGGGAAGCGTCGATTCACCTGCGCGACGGCCTGAATCGCGAACACATTTTCCCCGGCGCGTAGGAAGCGCGTCGCGTCAAGTTCAAACACTTTCGGGCGCAACGTCGCGTCCTGCGGCACCGCGAAATCCGCCGCGCGCGCGCCGTTGATGAAGATCGTAGCCCGCGCCGGACCCGTGACGTAGAACGTTGCGCGCCGCGGCACAGTTTTCAGCATCACGCGCGCGCGGAAAAAGTGCGGCGCGATAACTTCGTCCGCCGTGTCTGCGCGCCAGATGAATTCTTCGGGAAGCGGATGGTGAATTTTCGTTTCGAGCGTGAGGTCTTTGGCGTTTGCCGCCGGATCGAGGGACGCCGGTGGCGGCACGTCCTGCGATCGCGCCGTCGCCGCGGCGGCGATAACTCCCGCGAGCAGAAGCATCACACTCAAATCTTTCCGAATCATTGACATACCTCACCTCCGCACGCCGCTGCTCGCTCACGGCCAGATCCCGGCCAAAATGCCGGTATGCCCACGCCGATTGCCAGTCGGTCCCTACGCCGCGGGATTCTATCGCGGAACGCCCGCCGCTGCGAACACTCCGCACCAGGGACGGCCGGGTTAAGAAGTCATAAAGATTCGCAAATTCGTGGCTTCAATTTTCGAATCGAGCCGAACCAAACAATCCATCGCCTGGCCTCTTGGAAGAATCGGCATTCGCGTCGACAATGGACCGCGCAACGAACCAATTCAAATCTCACTCTTGTCCGGCGCCCGCGGTCGCTCCGCCTTTGACATGAGAATGGCTTGAAAAGCTGGTCAGGACTATGCCCTCTATGCACAACACGCCAGAGACTGAATTTCATTCCGATGAAGCGAAACCTGAAGCGACTCACGATGCGTTTACGGCCGCCTTGCCGGAAAAACCTCCGGGGAATTCCGAGACTTTGGACGGCACACCTCGAAAGCCAGAAGAGGGAAAAATGACAGCGCAAGCGAACGCTGAGAAGAAGAATCTGAAACACAAACTGAACGGCAAGAAAGACCCCGCCAAAGTACTGGGCGGAATTTTCACTGTGGTCGGACTGACTGACGAACCCGCGCGAGCAGCCATTCCCGAAAAACCGGTTGCCGTGAAAGAAGCAGCCCGAAAACAGCAAATGAAGCAATTGAAAGCCCAGCAGAAAGCGGAGAAGAAGAAACTAAAGAAGAAACTGAAGAAGAAGAAAAGCTCCACCAAAGTGCTGGCGGGATCCTTCCCCATGATCGAGCTGATTGACGAACAGGTGCGAACAGGCATTCCCGAAGAATTGGTTGCCAAGGTCAAGGATGCCAAGAGCAAAAAGCACATCATCAGCTCCACTTATCCCTATCCGAAACAGATGAAGAACGCGGATTATTTGGAGGAAATGGAACTTCTGCAAATTGAATTGGTGAAAATGCAGACTTGGGTTCAGAAAGTTGGCGAGCGCATCGTGTTGCTCTTTGAAGGGCGCGATGCCGCGGGCAAGGGAGGCACGATCCAGCGCTTCACCGAAAACCTAAATCCTCGCGGAGCCAAGGTCGTGGCCCTCGCCAAACCCTCGGACACCGAGCGTGGCCAGTGGTATTTCCAGCGCTACATCGAAAAGCTTCCCACCAAAGGCGAGATCGTCTTCTTCGATCGTTCCTGGTACAACCGCGGCGGCGTCGAACACGTGATGGGATTCTGCACGCCGCACGAATATCTGGAATTCATGCGCCAGACGCCCGAATTTGAACGCATGATGGTCCGCAGCGGGATTCGGCTTTACAAATTCTGGTTCTCTGTCAGCCGGGAGGAACAGCTACGCCGTTTTCTGGGCCGCGCGAAAGATCCCCTCAAGCAATGGAAGCTCAGCCCGATGGATGTGGAATCCCTCGGCAGGTGGGACTCCTATACGAAGGCCAAGGAAGCGATGCTCTTTTACACCGACACCGCGGACGCACCGTGGACCATCGTGCGCTCCGACGACAAGAAGCGCGCGCGTCTCAACGCGATCAAGTATATCCTTCACAGCATTCCTTACGAGGGCAAGGACACCGACGTCGTCACGGCCCCCGATCCGCATATCGTCGGGTCGGCCAAAGCCATTTACGAGCACGGGGAACATCCCCAAGCGCACGCTCCCGCCGAGCACGCAAGAGCCGCCGCGGCTCACGCGTAACTTTGAATCGCGCTTTGTCGCCGACGCATCCAGACGGCGCGCAACGCACAACTCAGTTTTTTTCGATGAGCTTCTTCCGGTGAGTGAGTGTCGCGCCCGTCGAGTTCATGGGCGCGGCTTTATGCTTTAGCTTCGCGCGCGTTCTCTAATCTCTTCGCAGTTGCCCACGCACGCTCACGCCCGCGCGAACTCATCCCTCAGCTTGCCCGCTCGTCCTAAGGCCTGTTTTGGCCCAGGACGAGCGAACAATGAGGTTGAATCAATCAGCCGCCTGGGCGGTGGCCTTCGGGACGCCATTGATCGTCTTCAGAATGCGCGAGACGATCTGGTAGGGATCGGCTTCCGAATTCGGACGTCGATCTTCCAGGTAGCCCTTGTAACCGTTCTTGATGAAGTTAACAGGCAGCCGGACCGAAGCTCCGCGGTCCGAAAGACCGTAGCTGAACTTGTCGATGGCCTGCGTTTCGTGCAGACCCGTCAAGCGCAGATGGTTGTCCGGGCCATACGCCGCGATGTGCTCGGCCACGTTATCGGCGAACGATTTCATCAGCGCTTCCAAATAATCCTTGCCGCCGATTTCGCGGATGTATTTCGTGGAGAAGTTGCAGTGCATCCCCGATCCATTCCAGTCGCCCTTGATCGGTTTGCAATACAACTCCACATCCACTTCATACTTTTCGCACAACCGCATCATCAGGTAGCGGGCAGTCCAGGTGTCGTCAGCCGCTTTGGTTGAGCCTTTGGCGAAGATCTGGAATTCCCACTGGCCTTTGGCGACTTCAGAGTTGATGCCTTCGTGATTGATGCCGGCCGTAAGACACAAATTCAAATGTTCATCGACGATTTGCCGGGCCGCATCGCCCATGTATTTGTAGCCCACGCCGCAGTAATACGGCCCTTGCGGAGTACTCGGCGTGCCGCCCTTCGGAAAGCCCAGCGGGCGCCCTTCTTTGTACAGGAAATATTCCTGCTCAAAACCAACCCAGAAGTCGGGATCGTTCTCGATCGTAGCGCGCATGTTCGTCGAATGCGGCGTCAGATCGGCGTGCAGCACTTCGCTCAGAACGATGTAGCCGTCCTGGCGGCTTCCATCGGGGTACAGCGCCACGGGCTTTAGCACGCAGTCGGAACTCTTGCCCTCGGCCTGCATCGTAGAGCTTCCGTCAAAGCCCCAATTGGGCAGATCGCCAAGCGCGGGCGCCTTGTCAAACGACTTGATCAGAGTTTTGCCGCGCAGTTCGGGAACGGGCTTCTTACCGTCAAGCCATATATATTCAAGTTTATATTTTGTCATGAGGTGATTCGGGTCCTTTCAGATGCCCGAGTTGCGCACTATATGACGCCGGAGTCGGACGTGTACAAGTCTTTAAGTCGATTTTGCCAATCTGTTTTTCTTCTGGAACTAGGCCGCCACCGAGCCCCGGCCACGACGCCCGGCGTGGATTTCGGCGTGTCGTCCGGTAGAATGGCGTGCAGGCGCGTTGCCGCATCTCCGTTCTGCGGCGGAGCCCACCTTCGGCCACGCGTCCGGGTAAATAGATCGGTTTCGCGATCGGGAGTTCACATCATGATTCGTTTTGCCGCATGCTTAGCCGCGCTTGGGGCGCTGTTTGCTCTCGTCGCCGCGCGCCCTGCCGCGCCCACCTGCCCGACGTACGAGAACCTCAACGCCACGCTGTGGATGCAAACCGCCGTCGAGTACAAGGCCAGCACCCTGGAAACCTATCACGTGGCCGAGGCCGCGCTCGTGCGCGGCCTCGCCGATCGTCACTCGACGGCGGCGCTCGAGCAGACCGGAAATTTCGAGAATCTTCCGCCAGCCGTGGTTCTGGATCTCGACGAAACCGTCCTGGATAATTCTCCCTTTGAAGCGCGCCTGGTCGCGTCCGGGTCGCCATGGTCCAGAGACGCCTGGCTCGCGTGGGTCAAAGAAGAAAACGCGACCCTGATTCCCGGCGCCATCGACTTCCTCGACTTCGCCCGCGATAAGCACGTCGCGCCCATCTACATCACCAATCGCGCCTGCGATCCCACAAATGACGACGATCCCACCGTGCAGCAATTGCGCAAACTCAAATTGCCCCTCGCCACCGGCGCCGATTGGCTGCTGTGCGAGCAGCCCGGCGCGGGCCCCGATAAGACCTCGCGCCGCGCCGAAGTCGCTCTCCACTATCGCATCCTGCTCATGTTTGGCGATCAGCTCGGAGATTTTCTCGGCATCCCCAAAGCCTCCGCGAGTCTCGCCGGCCGCGAAAAACTTTTTGAGGATCACCAGGCCATGTGGGGCGACCGTTGGTTTCAATTGCCGAATCCGACGTACGGTTCCTGGGAAGCCGCGATGGGCTACACGGTAGCGGAAAAATTGCCGTACCTCCGGCAATAGCCCGCCAAAATCCCGATCCGCGCCGCTCTCGCGCGAGGATTTTCCTAATCGCCACGCGCCGCGCTTTCACCTCGCCCGCGCGCCACGAATTCTTTCATTTCCCCCGCGATTGCGCGTATGCTCCTGCCGTCGCCGAGAGCAATCGAACCGTCACCCGGCGAAAGGAGCGCCGCGCTCATGTTTGTCCCGCACACTTTCGCGCTTGCGCTCTTTATGACCGTGCTCAGCACCACCTGCTGGGGATCGTTCGCCAACACCTACAAGCTCACCAAGAATTACCGCTTCGAACTTTATTATTGGGATTACGCCTTCGGAATTTTTCTGATCTCCGTGATTCTCGCCTTCACGCTGGGATCGATCTACGGCGGCGCATCGAGCTTCCTCCCGAATCTCCACTCCGCCGCGCCCATCAATCTGTTCTACGCAATGGTGGCTGGCTTTCTCTTCAACATCGCGAATTTCCTGCTGATTGCTGGCATCGAAATGGTGGGCCTGGCCATCGCGTTTCCCACTTCCATCGGCATCGCGCTTGTCGAAGGCGTCGTCCTCAGCTACGCGATCCAGCCAAAAGGTAACACCAGCCTGCTCGCCCTCGGCGTCGCCTCCGCCGTCCTCGCCGTGATCCTGATCGGCAAAGCGTACGGCGCGCGCGCCGGTGCCAATCGCGCGACGTCCTCGCGCAAAGGAGTCGTGGTCTGCATCGTCTCCGGCTTGCTGATGGGCACGTTCGCGCCCTTCGTCACGCGCGCCATGACGGCCGCCCAGCCGCTCACGCCCTACACCGTAGCCGTTTTTTTCACACTCGGCTCGCTCGTGTGCTGTTTCCCGTTCAATATGATCTTGATGAAGTGGCCGCTCGTCGGCCAACCCATCGGTCTCGGCGAATATTTTCGCGCCTCCGCGTATTATCATTTTCTCGGTTTGCTCGGCGGAGCGATCTGGGGCCTCGGCACGGTTTCCAATTTCGTCGCCGCAGGATTCGTCGGCGTCGCGATTTCCTACGCCATCGGCCAAGCCTCTCCCATGGTCGCCACGCTTTGGGGTGTCCTCGTCTGGCACGAGTTTCGCAACGCCGGTGGTCGCTCCAAGGGCTACCTTGCCGGCATGGTTTTCTTCTACCTTCTAGCGCTGGTGTTGATCGCCATGGCCATCAAGTCGTAAGCCGGGGACTCCATGCCAAATCCATCCGCATCTCGACACATCACCATCATGGGCAGCTTCGTCGCCGACCTCGCCTTTCGCACTCCGCGCATTCCCGCCTGGGGAGAAACGATTCTCGGCGCCTCTTTCGTTCTCGGCCCCGGCGGCAAAGGATCGAATCAAGCCGTAGCCGCCGCGCGCGCCGGCGGCAGCGTCACTTTCCTCTGCAAACTCGGCCGCGACACTTTCGGCGATCTCGCCCGCCGCACGTACACAGAAGAAGGCATCGACACCAAATTTGTTTTTGATTCGGCCGAGCAGGGAACCGGCGCCGCAGCCATCATCATCGACGAGAAGCGCGGAGAAAACGCCATCATCGTCGTTCCCGGCTCCGGCTATCACTTGACCATCGCCGAAGTCGACCAAGCCCGCGCGCGCATCGCCGAGTCCGCGATCTTCATGACCCAGCTCGAAGTCCCCGTCGCCGTCGCCGAACACGGCCTGAAACTCGCGCGCTCGCTCGGCGTCACCACCATCCTCAATCCTGCGCCCGCCGTCCCGCTCCCCGAGCGCATTTATTCTCTCTGTGACTATCTCACTCCGAATGAAACCGAAGCCGCCGCGCTCTCGGGGCTGCCCGTCGGCAATCTCGCCGAAGCCGAGCGCGCCGCCGATGCCTTGCTCGCCCGCGGCGCTGGCAGCGTGGTCATCACGCTCGGCGCGCAAGGCGCCTTCGTGAAAAATTCCCAACTCGCGCGCCACGTCCCCGCCGTCGAATTCGGCCCGGTCGTTGAAACCACCGGCGCCGGCGACGCCTTCAGCGGCGGTTTCGCCGTAGCGCTCTCCGAAGGCGCCGACATCGCAGCCGCCGCTCGCTTCGGCTGCGCCGTCGCCGGCATTTCCGTCACGCGCCGCGGCACCGCCCCCTCCATGCCCACCCGCGCCGAAGTCGACGCCCTCCTGAAAAAACCCAAATAGCGCCCGCCTCTCGCCGTGGCTTTATTTCGCGCCAGGCGGCATCCAACGGCTCGTTTCACATTGACGTGTTACGATGGCCGCCGTTGCGCGCGCACGGAGGCTCAATGTCCAATTGGGGTTGGGTCTTACTAATATCGATGGTTTTCGGCGGCTGTCTATGGTTAATCGGGCTAATCAAGAAAAATAGCGGATAGCGTCATATCCAAAGAAAACTCTGGCGCCCCAAACTATCGAGGCCAGCAGCTGACGGCCGCAGCTCACACTTTCTTGCCATCACAGCCGCCTATGTTGCGATAAACGTGCAAACCACGGATTTGGATACCTTGCCAGATGTCCGGTAGACTGCGTTAGCCGGGACTCCGATCCTACGTTTTGGCCTTCCAAAAATGCTTTTCTGACTGTCCGTCGCCGAAAGCTCAAGTGAATCGCAGCGCGCGGAAGCTAGTTCGATTTGATGGTGCTCTCCACAGGTTTGACCATAGTGGCCGCCACTTCGCACTGACCATCGACCGACTTCCACACACGCAGATAGCCGGTCTGGAATGAGACGTGTTTGCCCGTTTTTTGTTCGTCGTAACTCACCTCACCCCCTCCGTATTCGTAGGCCATATCGCCGGACTGCGAAACATCAACTCGCTGTGGATGATCCGCATCAACTTCATTCTTTCTCGGTTCTTCGGCTTCCGCCTTCGCCTTAGCTTCCTCCCGCGCAGCCGCTCCGATGATCGGTTGGTCATACGCACCGGACCAAAAGAAGTTGTCGTCGGTATATTTGATCGTCTTGTTTTGAACCGCGTCGCGGATCGTCTGCTCTGAGCAAGCCGGCCCTTGGGCCATGGCCGCGATCGGAGCCGCAAGTAAGAAAACCAAGGCACAAATCGTCTTCATGCGCGTTCACCTCGCTGAGTTGGGAATAGGAAGGCCCTCTTAGATTGCAGGCTACATTACGATAGCGGCTTTTCTGCCGTCAACAGCGGCCGCGTTATGCGCGCGCCCCACGCTTGCCCGCCACGGCGGACAAAGACGGGGCCGCCGATTTCTTCTTCGCAATAAGCGCAGCGCAGCCCAACTCACCGCGCTCACTCGGCATGGCAAACCCAGTCGGGGAACAAGCCATGAAGAATGAAGCGAAGAGGCGCCGCTGCGCATCCCATTAGCAGGCGGTTGCGTGCATTTCAGTCGCACCGCTGCAATCGCAACCTTGGAGACTGGCGTGGGCGCGTCTGCACCCCGCGTGGTGATCGTGGGCGGAGGTTTCGGCGGCCTGTTCGCCGCGCGCGGCCTCGCCCGCGCACCGGTCAGCGTCACGCTGATCGACAAACGAAACTATCACCTGTTTCGTCCCATGCTCTACCAGGTTGCCACCGGCCTGCTCTCCGCTGATCAGATCTCTGGGCCGTTACGCTCGATCCTCCGCAAGCAGCGCAACGTAGAAGTGCTGCAGGATGAAGTGTCCGGAGTCGACGCGCAAAAGCGCCTGGTTCACCTGCGCGAACACGAAATTCCCTACGATTACCTTATTCTTGCCACCGGCATTCAATACAACTATTTCGGACACAATGAATGGCAGCACGTGGCGCCCGGCCTCGAGTCGCTCGACGACGCCGACCTGATTCGCGGCAAGGTGCTCACCGCCTTCGAGCGCGCCGAGGAGACCGCCGCGCTCGATCACACCGATACCGCGGCGATTCAGCAACTGCTCACTTTCGTGTTGGTCGGCGGCGGCACCGTGGGCGTCGAAATGGCTAGCACGCTGGCGGAAATGTCGCGCATGGCCTTGGCCCACGATTTTCGGCACATCGATCCGCGCTCCGCGCAAATTCTATTGTACGAAGCGGCGCCGCGTATCCTGCCCGCGTTTCCCGAAGTTCTTTCCGCCAAGGCGCAACGCCATCTCGAAAGCCTGGGCGTGAAGGTGTTCACGAACTCGCCGGTCACCACCGTGGATGCGGATGGCATCGTCGCCGGCGGAAAAAGAGTCGCCGCCGGAACCGTGCTGTGGGGAGCGGGCGTCTTGGCGTCGCCGGCTGCACGCTGGTTGGGCGCCGCGATGGACAAGTCCGGCAAAGCCATCGTCAACGCGGACATGTCCGTGCCCGGGCATCCGGAAATTTTCACTATTGGCGACACCGCCCATGTGGTTGCGCCGGCGCGCAATCTGCTGGGCTTCAAATCGAACGACGCCATGGTTATGCCCGGCGTCGCGCAGCCCGCGATTCAAGAGGGAAAATACGTGGCGCAGTTGATCCGCCGGCGCGTCGAAGGAAAGCCGGCCCCGCCGCCCTTCTGGTATTGGGATAAGGGCGACCTCGCAATTGTGGGCCGCACGTACGCGCTGGCCGATCTTCGCTTTGTGCGCTTCGCGGGATTTTCCGCGTGGATCGTCTGGGCCGTGGTACACGTCTATTTTCTGATCGGCTTCGCGAATCGTTTCTTCGTCATCTTGCAATGGGGCATTGCGTTTTTGACCAAGCGCCGCCAGGTCCGCGTCTTCACCGGCCAGGATACAGCGGCAAGAACGGCAAAATCGCCGTAGCGCGAATAGAGACCAATACCGTCTCCGCGTAGCACGGCTAATCCTGGCGGCGCGCCTTCGCCCTTTATCCCTTCCGCCCCAGCTCTCAAAACTCGCCCCGTGCACCGCCAAGAACGCCGTGCACCACCAGCTAACTCAGCGGGGCACTTGCCCGGAAATCCGGCTAATCAGGAGTTGCAGGACTTAGTGTGGAATCGACTTCCGGAGTTTGTCAGCTTGTTGTTTGAAAGACTGCAACAAGAATTGCATGGTATGGGTGAATTCCTGGGGCGTTTGACCGGTTTGCTGGGTCGCAGTCAGCGCAGTGCGAACGATATAGACCGGGCCAGAGTCAGGCTCGCCACTGAACGCCTGCTGATACTGGTTGCGGTTCCAATTCTGGTCCAGTCCCCGCTGTAATATCGCGGCAGCATCTTCATTCTGGGAGGCGATCAGAGCGCGGTTGTTGAAGATATTGCTTGCCCATTTGGGTGGGCCAAAAGATTCGCCGTCAGCCCAGACACCTGCAACTACTTCCACTTTGTCAGGTAGAGCGTTTCCCATCATTGGACTGAGAGGACGTAAGACCGTCTGTCCCGGTTCGATGGGAGTGTTATTGGGAGTGTTACCTTGCATCAGCGCATCCCACACTGTCGTTGTTTTCCTTGCGGCTTGCGACGCATAGGATTGTTCGAAGACGCAGGCGGTTACCGTCTTGCCAGTAAGATTCGTGACCGCGAAACTTGGTCCTTGTCCTTTTTCACCGGTGGCACGAATCTCGATTTTGAATTTAGGTCGTTCTGGTGTGGGCGATGTTCCCTGAGCTGCTGCTGAGAAAAGCATTCCCCCGCAGAGGACGCAAAAGGCCGCCGCAAACATCTTCATTGAAATCTCCAATAGTCAGCCAATGTGTGCATCGTTCCAGAGTTATTTCTAACATCAACCCACCGCCCTGTAAGAGTCAGCGCCACAACGAGTGTTCCAAGCAATACCTTCCTCATGTCATTAGCGCACAACAACTCTAAAGCCGGTCGCCGCACACGGAGCGCTACGTCCTGATAAACGCGGAAACCGCGCATATGGAACCCACTTCTCCGGTAATCCGACTTATCAGGAGTTGGCCGGACTCGGTGGGCGGGTGAGTGCGGCGGGAATCATCGGAGAAAAAACGGTCCTCCGTCAATACTGCTGTGCGCGGGCCCTCGTTAGATGGACGAATTCGAGGTGCGCCGCAACTCATGAATGATCGCGAGGGACGTGGGGAGATGCGCTGTTACTCGTAGCGCAGCGCCACCATCGGATCGACGCGCGTCGCTCGCCGCGCCGGAAAATAGCACGCCGCGCATCCCACCACGATCAGCACGCCCGCCACCGCCGCCAGCGTCACCGGATCGCGCGGCGACGCGCCCGAAAGCTGACTCGCGATCACGCGGCTCAGCGCCACGCTCAGCAGCAGCCCCACGCCGACGCCTAGCGTCACCAACTGCAGCCCCATCCACATCACCATCCTTAACACGTCCGCGCGCCCCGCTCCCAGCGCCATGCGAATCCCAATCTCATGCGTCTGGCGCGAAACCGTGTACGCCGTGACGCTGTAAACTCCTAGCGACACCAGCACCAGCCCCAGCCCCGCGAAAATTCCCATCAACACAAGTGCGAATTTCGGCCCCGCATACGCGTATTGTTCCAGAAATCCCTCAAGGCTCCCGGTGTCCGCAGTCGTCGCATTGCGATCCACCGCCCAGATCGCATCCCGCACCGGATTCACCAGAAGATTCGGATCTCTCACGGTCTTCGCCATCACCGCGCGATAAAAAGTGCCCGTGATCGTCGCCGGGACTAGCACCTCCGCCTCGGTCGGCTCGGTCAGCGAGTCGTTTCTCACATCGCTCACCACCCCTACGATCTCGAAATTCGCATTCGGCACCGGATCCACGGGAAGCGTCTGGAGATCGTCAAGCGTAACGTCCTGGCCGATCGGGTTTTCATTTCCGAAATATTTCGTCACCAGGGTCTGATTCACCACGGCCACTTTCTGCGCGTCGTTCACTTCCTGCTCCGTCAGCAGTCGTCCGCGCAACAGCCGCATTCCCAACGTCGGGAAATAATTGGCGGTACATAGTGTAACGACGCTTCTCCAATCGTCCGAATGCACCTTGCCAGGAATATCCAGCTTGGACCCCACGCCGCCAAATGGCGGTATCGAAGTGGTTTCCGCCGTTGCCACTACGCCCGGCAGCACGTCCATCCGCGCCAGCAGCTTTGTGAAGAACAGCTGCTTCTCCGCCGCCGTCGTGTACTGCCCGCGCGGAAATGCTACGCGCGTGAACAAGATGTGATTCGGGTCAAACCCCAAATCGACATCAACCATTTTCACAAACGCATGCATCAGTACTCCCGCGCCCGCCAGCAGCACCAGTGACAGCGCCACTTCAACAACCACCAGCACGCTCCGAAATTTTCCGCGCCGGAATCCACCGCTCACGCCGCGTCCCGAATCTTTGAGCGGCTCAACAAAATCGCGTTTGGCCACCTGCAGCGCCGGCACCAGTCCGAACAAAACAGCGGTGAGAATCGCGGCGACCAGCGCGAACGCCAGCGCCGCCGCGTTCATTCGGATAATCGTTTCCCCCGGAATCGTGTCCACGGGCATTGCCGCCACGATCTCCGTAATTCCGCCGTATGCAAATACGCACCCCAGCGCCGCCCCACCCAGCGCCAGCAGAAAACTCTCGATCAACAATTGCCGAATAATTCTCCATCTCCCCGCGCCCATCGCGGAGCGAATCGCCATCTCTTTTTCGCGCGCCGTCGCTTGCGCCAGCAGCATGTTCGCCACGTTGCTGCACGCGATCAGCATCAGCAAGCCCACCGCCGCGGCCAACACGTACAGCGTCGCGCGAAAATCCCCGATGACGTTGTCGACCATCGACACCACCTGTACCCTGAAATGTTTGGGATAGCTATTCGGATATACCTGTGCTTCGTGCACGGCGATTCCATTCAATTCCGCCGCGGCTTGCTCCTTAGTGATTCCGGGCTTCAAGTGCGCTTGCAACGTAAAGCCGCGTTTCGCAAAATCCGGATCGCCGCGATTCGCATTCACCGGAATCCACAAATCCGCTCCCAGCTTCGTGATGTGCGGCGGCATAATCCCTACCAATATCGTTGGCACGTCGTTCAACACGAAGCTTTTCCCGACGATCGATGGATCCCGTCCAAACGATTTCACCCACGTCAGGTAGCTCAACACGAATACGGGAGGCGCACCCGGCTTGACGTCGTCCGGCGTGGAGGTGCGGCCCAGCATCGCCGGAACGCCCAGAAAATCGAATGTGTTTGCGGTTACGTAGCCTCCGTCGAACTGCTCGGTTCCTTCCTTTGTCGTGTATAGGACATCGTCGTTGCCGCCTCCGATCACATCCTCGAACGAGTGGCTCTGCTCCGCGTAATCCAGAAACTCCGGACCCAGCATCCGCCGGCGCCCGCCCGTGCCCACGTCGCTCGTGTTGTGAATCTGCACCGCTACAATTCTGTCGGAGTTCTTGTAAGGAAGTGGATTGATCAGAACGTTGTCGATCACGCTGAACATCGCCGTCGAAGCGCCAATGCCCAGCGCCAGCGTCAGCACGGCAATCGCCGTGAACCGCGGCTTCTTCAGCAACATTCGTGTGGAGTAGCGGAAATCCCGCGCGAGCCCGTCGAGCATAGGCCCTCCGTGCAACTCCCAGGAGATGCAGCGCAGCGTGTAACGTTTGCCTAAGACGTGGATGGCCGCGCGTCGCGAATCATTCCCTGCCCTGATCTCAACAACCGCGGAAACTGCGCGCAGATAATATCAGTTCCCACCAAGCCAGTCGCGTTCTTACAATATTCGAAGGATCCGTCACTTCCCCGCACCACACCTTCCTCCTTGTTCCGCTCGATCTCTTCGCAATCGCCGGAAAAAGTGAGGTACTAGGGCCCAGATGTCCGGTAATCCGGGTGGTCTCAATGGGTCGACGTAACACCAGCTCGAAGTCCGCTTGCGGGAGCCCAAAACGCCAAAGTCATTCGCGAGCGTTGAGTCAAACAAAAGCACTACCCTGTGTAGGTCTAATGAACACAAAGCCGCCAGAACAGTTCTCTTTCAGGAAGCCTTTCCAATCAATTGATTGGAGGGCGTTGCGTCGACCCGTTGAGCTGGCGCGGCTTATCGGGAGTTGTGGACGTGTTCGAGTTGGCCATCCACGCGAGCCCACCGATCGCCGATCCCCAACGCGAGCTTCGAAATCGCGATTGGTTCAATTTTATTGCGGCGTGTTCAGATCGCGGGACAGCATCAATTTCAGCGCACTTCGATGAAGAAGCCGTCTACTCGGCGCCCGAATCCGGCGAAGTCGCCATAACTCGGGGACGTGACGTTATTGAACACGTCGTGCGGATTCTGATGATTCGTCACGTCGACGGAAAGCACCCCGACATGCAGGATGCGGTTGTCCGGACGGCCGTGAAGCGTGAATCTACTGAGCGAGAAATCCCGATACACCTGAAAATCGAGCGAGAAGTAGTACGGGAAGCGCAGGGAGTTGGGCGTTCCCACATAATTTTGAAGAGCGTCGACCGAGGAATACGGCAACCCCGTGTGCACGTCCAGTACCGGACAGATGGTCATCTTGAACGGCAACGCAAACGATCCAGTCGCCACCAGGCGATTGGGAACGTCCGATGGCGAAATGCCATAGGAGTTGGGGCGGATAACCGGCTGCTCGAATGGCACGAAGATGTTCGAGAGCAGATTCAAATCACTCAGGGCGCTGCTGTGGATATAGGAAATGTCCAATTCGTCGCGCTCGGTCGGTTGGAAACGCAGCGCGGCTTCGAAGGCGTGATATCGGGCGCTCCCGGAGTACGCTAAACCCAGAAGTGACGGTCCACCGGAAGAGCCGGTGACGTCAGGCATCGGACTGACGATCGGGAGATCAGCGGTCGCACTCTGGAGATAGTTGACGCGAATTTGCAGGTTGCGCCGCAGCTCGTGGTCAAGTTCAACATTCCAGGTAACGTTGCGTGAGGCCGCGTCGAGGTCGTCGGTGGCGACGGCAAATCCACCGCCGGAGGTTTTTCGCAGATTGACGTTCTCGAAGCTGATCGGAGTGCCCGTCAATTCACCGTTCGCATCGTAGTAGCTGATCACCCTGGTGAGGTTATCGGTGAAATCCGTGGCCAGCATCGGAACGCGATCGAAGAAGACGCCGGCCCCGGCATGAATCACGGTTTTCTGTCTCTTATCGGGAGAGAAGGACAGCCCGAGGCGCGGTGCGAACGCCGCGCCTCGGCCCGCGACCTGGCTATCCAGCCGCGCGCCGAGGTCGGCTGTCACGCGGCCGCCGATCCCCCAACGATCCTCGATAAATTCGGCGACTTCGGTATCCGTGCCGCGCGTCAGCCCGGAGCCCTGGAAATTGATTTCCTCCGCGAGCGACCCATCCTCTCGAAGCATCTGAACAGGGTGGGAATGCGTAGTGCCGTCATACGCTCGACGCGATATCGCAACGCCCTGCGTAAACTCGTGATGACCGTGCCAGTTTTTCAAGGGAATCCGCAACGATGGCAACACCTGAAGCTGGTCCGTATTTCGGACCCAGGAGTTGAAATAATTCCCGCTCCATCCCTCCGGCGTGATGAGCATGTCCGCGAGGCCCTGGCCGGCGGCGTTGGTGTTGAGGCGCGTGTATTGAATGACGGTGCGCGCCAACATCCCAGAGGCGAACTGGTAGCTGTCTGATACGCCCGCAGAGAACCCATGCTGGCCATCGTTCGACGACGCCGTTTGGGGCACGAGCGCACCGATGCCGGCAAACTGCACGTGCTGGGAGAAGAGGTTCAAATTCAAATTCATGACGTGCCGCGAAGACAAAATTGCCTCAATGCTGGTTCTGGCGCCGGCGCCCTGTGTGACCGTTTCGTTGTAGGGCCACGGAAGTCCGCGGACGGGCGGCCTCGTGAATGTGTAAGTGATCGCCTCCGAAAAATGAAGTTTCCCCTTCCAAAGCGGACCGGTCAGGTAAAGCCGCGGCTCCTCGTCCTGAACACCGACGACGTGGTCGTTCTTTCCGCGGAAACCGGGAAGAAAGTTATTCAGGCCGAACTGCCAATGATCTGCCGGCGCTTTCGTTTGGATCTCGGTCAATCCTCCGGAGAACCCGCCGAACTGGGAATCATAGGGAGCCTCCAGCACGGATAGCGTCTGGATGGCGTCGACGGAAATCGGAATGGAAAAATTTCCGGTCACCGGCTCGACATTCTCGGCGGAGTCGACCAACAACATTCCCTCGCTTTCGGGTGTCCCCTTTATGTTGAGCGTGCCATTCTGCGTTCGGACAACGCTGGGAACCAGGGGAAGGGCCGAGGTAACGCTCGGTTGTGGGAGGGGCAGGTTCACGATTTGTTGGCTGGTGACCGTGGTGGCAGTGCTCGCGTTCTCTGTGGCGATCGAGCTTGCCGTTTCTCGGACGACTGCCGTTTGAGACGTAGCGGCGAGACGCAGGCTGACATCGCGCGTCAGAATCGCGCCCTGCGTCAGGTCCACTGTCACGGTAAGAGTTTGAAAACCGGCCAGGCTTACTTCCAGCGTGTAGGTGTCACTGGGCAACCCGGCAAATCGATAGGCGCCGTCTTCGTCCGTGATCGTGGACCATCCGGGAACTCCCGCGTTCGCGGAGCTTAACCGTACCGTGGCGCCTGATAGCGGTGAAGACTTCCCGGGATTCTCCTGGAGCGATACGCTGCCTTGGATAGAGCCGGCGTTGGATGGAGCCGCACCGCGCGCGCTTTGCGCCACGGCGCCGACGGGCGCGAGAACAATCAAAGCCGGAAGGATCAGACCGAGAGCGTCGCGTGTGTGTCCGCGAAGATTCATAGGAAGGTGCAGTGTATCCGGAACGAAACCAGGATCGTATAGATAAGAGGTTATCTCAGCGGCTCAATGCCCTCGCATATTTCTTCCGGCATGTTCCATCTCGAGAGGGCGACGACCTGGACGGTCCGGGAGTTCGGGCTTCCGCCGGGCGCCAGGGTCATTTCTGCTTCCACCAGGTCAGTTCGACGCAGATGGGAACGTCGTTCTTCACAGCCCTGGCCAGGAGTTCCGGCGGATCGATCTTGAAATCGGCGTGCGTTGCGAGCCGTGTCCGCCTGATACTCGGCTTCCGATGTCGCCCGCTCCAGGAAACCTTGGCTTGCTAGGTCATCTTCGACTATTCGTAACCGCATGAGCCTCCCCCTCGCAGGGACTCTACACCCGAACCTGGAATCTTTGTAACCGCTCAAGCGTTGGAATAACAGCGACGCAGCCAACTACTGATTAGCGCGCTATTCGCACTTGCCTAGCGCCGCGGCGCAGCCCGCTTCCTCTCTGATTCTTAAGTTCGCACGAGCTCACTCCCGGTCCTCCAACCGCCGAGTAACACCGAGCGCACCTCAGTTTGGGCATGCGCGGCCCCCGGCGACGAGTTTTCGAACAGTATACCCACAAAATAATATTGACATCCGCCAACAGTTATGCTAAAAGGTGGTGTGAAGACCGAACATCTTTTCGAATTGCCCCGTCCCCCTCCCGGATGCCGCTCCGGGGAGGTACCCAGCGCCTACTCCCGTCCCATCCCGCCGTCCCAGTCACGCAAATCTTCGCACTCATTTGCACCAAACCCACCCTCCAACCCCTTCATTTCCAGCACCTTGCAAAAGAGTGCGCAACTCATTGAAACCACTCAACATTAAGTCACTCTGTTTTCACACTCATCCGCACTCTTCTCCTGCAAGTCCTTTGTTTCCAGCTATTTCGCAAAACATACCGGGGGTGTATATACGCAAGAGCTATAATATCGACCGGGCCATGCTCCGAGCGCTTGAAATCGTAACCCAAGAAATCACCGTGCGCGGCGGCTGCGGGATATCCCTTTCAGTCGAAGTCCGGGCTGCGCGCCGCTTCGCAATTGCCTCGGGCGCCGCGATGGCTTGTGCGCTACTCGTCTCGTGCAGCGGCGGTGGCGGAACGTACTCCGCTCCGCCCGCGCCACCTCCCCCCGCATCGATCATTCAGAGTTTCAGCGCCTCTCCAGCGACCATCACCGCTGGCCAAAGCTCCACGCTCTCCTGGACTCTCAGCGGCGCAACGTCATTCAGCCTCTCCGGCGTCACCGCCACGCCCGCAAATTCCATCACCGTCACGCCCGCCGCCACCACAACCTATACGCTCACCGCAATCGGCCCGAGCGGCACTTTCATGCAGCCCGTCACCGTCGAAGTCACATCGGCAACCCCAATCGGTTCCGCGCAAGTTTCCACGCTCCAGCCCGGCACGGCCATCTCGCCCACTTTCCTCGGTTTTTCCCACGAATGGACCGGCGCTCCGACCCTGATGGGCTCGCCCGCCACCGGCACGAACCCCATTTATCGCCAGCTTGTAAAAAATCTATTGGCCTACGGCGGCGGACCGCTGATCGTGCGCATCGGCGGCAACAGCACGGACGAAACCGGCGCACCCGTCGCCGGCGTCGTCGCGCCCGAAGCGCAGCTTGCCACCGACATCGGCGCTAAATTCACGCTCGGCGTGAATCTAGGCTCCGACAACGTGCAACTCGCCACCAATCAAGCCGCAGCCTACATCCCCGCGATGCCTTCCGGCTCGCTGCTCGCCATCGAAATCGGAAACGAGCCGGATCTCTACGCCGGCAATGGCGATCGCGCCGCCACATACACCGTCGCCAATTATTTCCAGGATTTCGCCACCTGGCGCGCCGCGATCGAACCGCTGCTGCCTGCGGGTGCGGGCCTCATGGGCCCGTCCTGGGCGTCCACCAGCACGCTCACGAATTTGTCCACGTTTCTTTCGCAGGAATCGCAATACCTCGCGATCGTCAGCCAGCACTATTACGCCGGCACTTCCTGCAGCGGCAAAACCAATCCTCCGGATTTTCTCCTCGGCGCGTCGGAATCAACCTCCGGCCCCAAAGACGTCGCCTCCTACGTGCCTCTCGCGCACGCTGACAATCTTCCGTTTCGCATGGGCGAAATGAATTCCATTTCCTGCGGCGGCGAAACCGGCGTCAGCGACACCTTCGCCTCCGCGCTCTGGTCTGCCGACATCATGTTCGGCTTCGCGAGCGTCGGCGTCGACGGCGTGAATTTTCACAACGGCAACGGCGGCGCCTACGCCCTGTTTCAATTCAATATCAATACGGCCACCACGCCGTACACCTACTCGATCGAATCCATTCGCCCCGAATATTACGGCCTGCTTTTCTTCCAGCAAGCCACGGCCCACGGCTCAAAGCTTCTTCCCGGCACGCTCACCACTGCAGCAAACCTGAAAGTCTGGGCCACGCTGGACGACACCGGAAACGTTCGCGTCGCGCTCATCAACAAAGACGAAACCGCCACCGGCGTTGTGACCATCACGCTCAGCGGCTACGGAAACGCCACGGTCACGCGTCTTCTCGCGCCGACCTATCAATCAACTTCCGGCATCACTCTCGGCGGCCAGACCTTCGACGGCAGCACCGACGGCACAGCGCAGGGCACCGCCTACGGTGAAATCGTCGCCCCGCAAAACGGAATTTACACCGTAGCCATCGGCCCGACGAGCGCCGCTCTCGTCACCGTGAGTCCGTAGCCGTTGTCGCAAAGAAGGGTAGAAGAGGAAAGAACGATGCAGTCGCCAAGCTTATTGCCGCGCGAACAGATAGTGCGACACTCCCCATTCCTCGCCGCCCGCGTAGCCCCACAATTCTTCGCAGGCGAAAAAGAAAATTCTCCAACGCTCAAGCCATCGCCGAGCCTCGCGCTGCCGCGCAGCGCCCGCAAGTCCGCGTCCGTACGTTTCCGCGAACACGTCCAGCACTTCGTCGCGATGCGCGTCCAGATTCCGCCGCCAGATGTCGGCGGTTTTTTCGTAGTGCTTGCCGCTAACGCGCCATTGCCGCAGCAATTGCACGTCGCGCTGAAAATAAAGCAGGAGATCTTCGCTCGGCATCATCCCGCCGGTGAAAAAATGCTCGGACATCCAGTCCGAAGAATCCCGCGCCTCGAACAGATACGCAAACCGCCGGTGCGTGAACACGTGCACGAACAATCGCGCGTCGTCCGCCATCCACGCCGCCACGCGCTGCAACAGCAGCTCCAGATTTCTCGTGTGCTCGAACATCTCCACCGACACCACGCGGTCAAACTTTCCGTTGGCGGCAATTTCCGCCAGCGGCTCGAAGCGATTGATGTCTTCCGTCACGATCCGCACGTTGCTCAATCCTTGCTGCCTCGCGCGCGCCTCAATGAACTCTCTCTGCGAACGCGAATTCGAGACGCCCAGAATTTCGCAGCGCGGAAACTGCCGCGCGAGATACAGCGAAAGCGATCCCCATCCGCAGCCCAACTCCAGGATCCGTTGACCCTCCGCGATCTCCGCGCGCCGCGCCGTTTCCGCAAGCATGTTTTCTTCCGCGTCGTCGAGCGAGCGCGTCCCGCGCTCCCACAGCGCGCAGCTGTATTTCATCTGCCGCCCCAACACCAGCTCGAAAAATCGCGCCGGCACTTCGTAATGCTGCGCGTTGGCCGAGGCCGTTTCGACCGCGATCGGACTGCGTCTCAATCGTTCGACGAGCGCGAGCTTTCGCTCCAGATTGCGCTCGCCGTCGCCCGCATCTTCCTGCACGAGGCGCGCAGCCAGCAGCCTGCGAATCCCGATGCGCAGCAGCGCGTCCGGCACCAAGCCGCTCTCCGCCACGCGAGAAAGCCTCGAGCGCGGCGCAGCAGTCGCGCTTACGTGCGCTGCGGCGGCGATTGGATCGGAGCTCGCGGTGTTCACAGCGGATCTCTTTGGAGTTCCTCTTGCGACTTCTTGTGAAACCACGGCACGAAGGCGCTGGTGGTCTCCTGATACTGGCGGTACGCTTCGCCGCGGCTGCGAAGCGCCTGCTCCTCCGTGGCCGGTATGCCCGTCACGCGAAACAAGAAATAGAACATCAGCACCGGACCAATCAGTCCCACGTAACCTCCCGGCGACGGCAACGCGAACAGCGCCCACGCCACCCACACCAGCCACTCAAAGAAATAATTGGGATGCCGCGAATAATTCCACAGCCCCACTTGGCACACTTTGCCTTTGTTCGCCGCTATGCGTTTGAACCGCGCCAGTTGCACGTCCGCCACGGTTTCACCGAACACCCCGCAAAACCAGATCGCGACCGCCACATAGCACAGCGGCGAAACGCGCGGCGAAGGATCGAGCGCCACCGCGAAGAATCCCAGCGACAACACCACGTCGAGCAGCGCCTGCAACTCGAAGAACGCCAAAAATTTCAAGGGGATCAGCGTCTTCCACTCGCGCCGCATCTGCGCGTAGCGCGGATCCTCCGGTCCTGCCTCCATGCGAATCAGAATATGCAGCCCCAGGCGCACTCCCCAGAGCGTCACCATGCAAACCAATCCCCACGTGTGAATTCCCGCGGCGGTGATCGGCGAGTGCACCACAGCCAAGCCCGTCAGCAGGATCAGCCCCAGCGTCCAGCCCACGTCCACAATTCCGGCGTTGCGCGTAACCAGAGAGAGAAGCCACAGCAGGAACATCAGCGCCGCGACCAGCCCCGTGCCGATCACAATCAGATGAATCGCCAAAGCCAGCGTCGGCGTCATGGTTTTCCCGTTCCGTCAAGCGAGGATGCAATCGCCGACGTCGTTTCCGCGGGCGCGCTCGCGCCGTGCGCATCGCGGGAACGCTTGAGCGCGCCCAATCCGCTTCCCAGCCGCCGCACCGCCGGACGCAAAACCGCGTTGAGCAATAAGATCATCGGCACCGCCACAATCAGCCACGCGACGATAGCATGCAGCGTCGCAATCCACAGCACGCGAATCGCGCCCCACGCGCTCACGCGGATCATCGCGAAAATGTCCGCGAGCTTGAATGGCAGCGGCGGCTCACGAAATAAAATTCGCCCGGCGCGCAACAGCGGCACCAGCAGCGCCAACTGCAATGGATATACGAAGTAGTTCACGATTTGGATCGCGGGGAAATTCAGGCCGAACAAAAACGCCGCCAGCGTGCACAAAATCGTCGTCGAGCCGAGCACCGGAAACGTTCCGAGAACCATGCCGAACGCCAGGCTCAACGCGATCTTCTCCGGCGTAATCCCCATGCGCAGAAGTTGCACAAGCGGTTGCACCAACCGGCGCTGGAAAAATCCGCGCATAATTATTTGTCACGCATTCTGCTCGCGCCCTCGCCACTGTAGATACGGAATCGAGCGCATCATCGGATTCGCGGAATTCGCGATCGTGCAGCTTCGCATCTTCATCTTTGCGGCATCCTATGTTTCGCTCCCTTCCATGGCAAGTAATTATCCGTCGCGCCCGCGCGGTATCGGCGTTCGCGCCGATCGTTTGCGTCCGAGAGCCCGAGCGGCTCTCGTCGGCGAGCGGTTCGCGTTGCCCATAACCGCAACTCCGACTAAGATGGCTGCCGTACTAACCCGCAATCCAAATTGCTCGAAATGTCGTAATCCCATCTAGGGGGCACTGTGGAAACTGCTTTGTCAAAGCCCACGTTCGGCACGGCTCCATCCGGAGGCTTCTGGAAGCGCTATCGCTATGTGAAAGCGGTGCCGTTCTTCCTGATTCACGCAAGCTGCCTGGCCGTTTTTTTCGTCACCTTTCGCTGGAAATGGGTTGCGCTGATGGCTGTGCTCTATGCCGTGCGCATGTTCGCGGTCACCGCCGGCTACCATCGCTATTTCAGCCATCGCTCGTACAAGTTGAATCGCGTCTGGCAATTCCTGTTGGCGCTCGCGGCGGAGACTTCCTGCCAGAAAGGCGTCCTGTGGTGGGCGGCGAATCATCGGCATCACCATCGCTACGCCGATCAGGAAGAGGATATTCATTCGCCCGGCCTGCACGGCATCTGGTGGTCGCACGTCGGCTGGATTCTTTCAGACGAATATGATCGCTACGACGCGCGCATGATCAAGGATTTCGGCAAATATCCCGAATTGCGCTGGCTCGACCGCTTCCACTGGGTTCCGCCCCTCGCGCTTGCGGGAATTTTGCTCGCACTCGGAGGGTGGCCGGCATTCGTGTGGGGCTTCCTGGTTTCGACCGTGCTGCTTTTTCACGGCACGTTCTGCATCAATTCGCTCTCGCATCTCTGGGGCACGCGCCGCTTCAACACACCCGATCACAGCCGCAATAATTTCACGTTGGCGGTCATCACGCTCGGCGAAGGCTGGCACAACAATCATCACCGTCACATGTACGCCTGCCGCCAAGGCATGCGCTGGTGGGAAATTGACGTTACCTACTATGCGCTCTGGTGCCTCGGCCGGATCGGCGTCGTCCGCGAGCTGCGCGGATTCCGCCTGCCGTCCGATGCCACGCCGGAAGAGGTTGGATGAGCCGAGTCGCCGTACTGGGATCAGGCATTTCCGGTATGGCGACGGCTTATTTCCTCAGCCGGCGGCACGAAGTCGTTCTATTTGAGAAAGACGATCGTCTCGGCGGCCACACACACACGCACGAAATCGAGACTCCCGCAGGCCCGCTGCAAATCGACACTGGATTTTTGGTTCACAACGATCGCACCTATCCGAATTTCGTCCGGCTGCTGGCCGAACTGGGCGTGCAGCGGCAATTAAGCGACATGTCGTTCGGCGTCTCGCATCCCGAGGCCGGCTTCGAGTACAGCAGCCGCGATTTGCGCGGCTTCTTCGCTCAGCGCCGCAACATTTTCGCTCTGCGGCACTATCATTTCTTCCTAGAAATTTTGAGATTCAATCGCCAGGCCCGCGCGCTGCTCGCCGATCCCGATGGCGCCGAGTATTCGCTCGCCGAATATCTCGATCGCAATCGTTTCAGCCGCGATTTCACGCGCTATTACCTCTATCCGATGGCGTCGGCTGTGTGGTCCACGTCGCTCGAACAAATCGCCGATTTTCCCGCGCTCACGCTGATTCGTTTCTTCGACAATCATGATTTCCTGCGCATCACCACGCAATTCCCGTGGTACACGATCTCGGGCGGTAGCAGCAGTTATATCGCGCCGCTGACGGCGTCCTATCGAGATCGCGTTCGCCTCGGAGTGACGATCACGGGCGTCGCGCGCACTTCGCGCGGCGTTCGCATCTACGCTGCGGGCTGCGAACCCGAACACTTCGATGAAGTCGTTTTCGCTTGCCACGCCCCGCAGGCGCTGGGCCTGCTGCGCGATGCGTCGGGAGCCGAGCGCGAAATCCTCTCGAAATTCAAAACCAATCGCAACACCGCCGTGCTGCACACCGATTCCAATCTATTGCCGCGCAATCCCGATGCGCGCGCTTCCTGGAATTATCATCTCGGCCAGGATCCCGCCGCCGTCACGCTGACCTATCACCTGAATCGCCTGCAGAAATTGCGCTCCACGGAAGATTATTGCGTCACGCTCAATCGCACCGAAGCGGTTCGCCCCGAAAAAATCCTGCGCCATTTAATTTACGATCACCCGCTTTTCACACAGGATGCCATTCGCGCGCAATCTCGCTGGTCGGAAATCAGTGGCCGGTATCACACGCATTTTTGCGGCGCGTACTGGTTTTGCGGCTTTCATGAAGATGGCTTAAACTCCGCGCTGCGCGTGGCCCGAAGCCTCGAAGCGCGCGCGGGCGAAAGGGAACGAGATGCATTCCTCGATCTACGTGGGAACGTTGCGCCACCGCCGCTTTACGCCGGCGCGCCACGATTTCACGTACCCGCTCTTCATGGTGTTCCTGGAGATTGACCGGCTGCAGGAACTGATGCGGATTTCGCCGCTCGCATCCTACAACCGGTGCAATCTAGTTTCTTTCGACGAGCGCGAGCATTTCGGCGACCCGCGGCAATCGCTGCGCTCGCGCCTGGCCGCTGACGCAGAAAGCAACGGCGTGACGCTGGCTCCCGGGCCGATTTATCTGCTCACGCATTTGCGCTTCTTCAATTACAGTTTTAATCCCGTCTCATTCTTCTACGTTTCAGACGGCGCAGGCGGAATGCGCCAGATTCTCGCCGAAGTGAACAACACCTTCGGCGAAACGCACAATTATTGGCTGGGCCCCGAGCAAGAGCGTCCGGAGCGCGGCGATCATTCGGCAAGCGCGAACAAGCACTACACATTCGAGAAGCGCTTTCACGTTTCCCCGTTCCTCGGCATGAGCCAGGAATACGCCTGGACCTTCACGCCGCCCGAAGATCGCCTGCAAATTCATTGCATCAATTATCAGGAGGGCCGCGAAGTTTTCGACGCCACACTCACACTCGATCGCCGCGAATGGAATCGCCGCGAATTGCATCGCGCGCTTCGCCAATTTCCCTGGATGACGGCGAAAGTTGTGGCCGCGATTCACTGGCAAGCCATGAAATTGAAATTCAAGGGCGTGCCCGTGGTGCCGCATCCGGGCGCAGGTGATTTTCGTCCGCGGCACACGCGTCACTGGGGAGTTTCCTGGAAGCCGGAAGCGCACGCGCCGAATCCCGCCGATTCCGCCGCGTTGAATTCGGTGCCGCTTGAATCGACGCCGGGTAGAACAAAATGAGCGGCGGCATTTCCAAAGCGCTCGTGCTGCGCGGCCTGAAGCAATGCCGCGAAGGCTCGCTCGATATCGCGTGCGGCGGCGAACACTTTCGCTTCGGGCGGCAATCCGGCGACGTGCAAGCCACGCTCGCCGTGCATGACGATCGTTTTTTTCGCCGCGTGCTTTGGGGCGGCGACGTCGGCCTGGGCGATTCCTACGTCGACGGCGAATGGTCTTCGCCCGATCTTGTCAATGTCGTGCGCTTCGCCGTGCGCAACGTCGATCGCATGAATCGCGACGGAGGCATGGTCCCCGCGCTCGCCGCGCTGCGCAATCGATTTCGGCATCCGCGCCGCACGAATCATCCGAACGACAGCCGCGAGAACATCGCATTTCATTACGATCTGGGGAACGATTTCTATCGCCTTTTTCTCGATCCCGCGCTGATCTATTCGTGCGCCATTTTCGACACGCCGGATGAATCGCTCGAATCGGCGCAGCGGCGAAAACTCGCGCGCATCGCGCAGTCGCTCGATTTGCGGCCGCGCGACCACCTTCTTGAAATCGGCACAGGCTGGGGCGGCTTCGCTCTTTACGCCGCGCAAAATTACGGCTGTCACGTCACCACCACCACGATCAGCCGACGCCAACATGAGTACGCCAAAGAAATGCTGGATCGCGCGGGAGAAGCCGGTTCGCGCGTGCGCCTGTTGTTCGAGGATTATCGCGATCTGCGCGGTTCCTACGACAAGATTGTAAGTATCGAAATGTTCGAGGCCGTGGGCATCGAGCACTACGACGATTTCTTTGGCTCCTGCGATCGCGTCCTCGCTCCCGGCGGCGCGATGTTTCTGCAAACCATCACCATGAACGAGCGGCGATTTGCCGCTCACGTGCGCCAGCACGATTGGATCGAACGCCGGATTTTTCCCGGCGCTCAATTGGCCTCCATCGCCGCGATCCTTGAATGCCTCTCGCGCGGCACGCGAATGCGCGTGCACCAGCTGCATGAAATCGGTCTGCACTATGCGACCACGCTGCGCCATTGGCGCGAACGTTTTCTCGATCGCCTCGACGACGTTCGCGGCATGGGCTTCGACGACCGATTTATTCGCACCTGGGAATACTATCTTGCGAGTTGCGAAGGCGCATTCGCCGAGGAATACATCGGCGACGCCCAAATCTTGATGCGAAAAATGGCGTCTTCATCACCGGCGTCGCGCTTGTCTACTTTGGACGGGGCCGAGACGCTCACGGATGCGCTGAAAGCGTCCGAGCGCAATCGCCGATGATCGTTCTGCGCATCCCACTTTGGTTGGATTCGCGCGGTCTCTTGCCGGAAACGCCGCTTTCGTTTTTTGCGCTTGTATCCGTACGTTGCTCAGGATAAAACTCCTTGGGTTACGGAGCCCACCTAATGATCCCTGTCGATCACATCACGCCGTTGCCGTACCTCGCTGCCCAAATGGCGCCCACTACCCAACTAGTCCACTTGACGCCGGTGGACGCCATCATTGTCGTTTTTTATTTCGCTTTGGTTTTGGGCATAGGCTTCTATCTGAAGCGATGGGCCAACACCAGCGAGGACTATTTCATGGCCGGGCGCGAAATGACCGCCTGGATCGCCGGCCTGAGTTTTCTCTCCGCGAATCTCGGCGCGCTTGAACTGATGGGCTGGGCCGGGGCTGCCTATCAATACGGGATCATGGCCATTCACTGGTATTGGATCGGCGCCATTCCCGCCATGATTTTCCTCGGCCTGGTGATGATGCCGTTCTATTACATCTCGAAGACGCACTCCGTGCCGGGCTACTTGAAACTGCGATTCGGCGAGCCCACGCGAGCGCTCTCCGCCGTTACCTTCGCGGTGATGACCGTGCTGATGAGCGGCATCAATATGTTCGCCATGGCGCTGGTAATGAAAGTGGTGCTCGGCTGGAACCTGAACTTCAGCATCTGGGTCTCGGCGATCACTGTGGCGATTTACGTTGGGCTTGGCGGTCTGCGCTCGGCCATCTTCAACGAAGTGCTGCAATTCATGTTGATTTGGGCCGGCGCGCTGCTGATTCCTATCATGGGCCTGGTCGAAGCGCACGGTTGGCAGAATCTCAAGTTGCAGATCGCAAGGAATGCCGGGCAAGAATACACGCACGTTTGGAGCACGCTCGGTACCTTCCAAAACAATCCGATGGGCATCAATTGGTTCGCCATCGTCTTTGGTTTGGGCTTCGTGGTTTCGTTCGGTTATTGGACCACGGATTTCCTGGTGGTGCAGCGCATCCTCTCAGCCAAGGACATGCGCGCGGCCAAAATGGCGCCGATCATCGGCGCCGGGTTCAAGATGTTTGTGCCGCTCATCGTGATCCTCCCGGGCCTCTTGGGAATCGCGCTCTTGCCCATGAAGCTCATGCCCCAAGTTCTCGCGGATGCCACCGGGGGCCACAGTTACAACGAAGTGTTGCCGCTGATGCTCGCGCGTTACGCGGGCCCCGGCCTGTTGGGTCTCGGGGTGACCGCGCTGATGGCGGGCTTCATGTCCGGCATGGCAGGCAACGTGACCGCATTCTCCACGGTCTGGACCTACGACCTCTACGGCGCGCTGTTGAAGAAGAATGCCACCGACCGGGAACTCGTCAATATGGGCCGGTGGTGCACGGTCTTGGGCGTGCTGATCAGTGTCGGTACGGCTTATATTGCCATGGATTTTAAGAGCATAATGGATTACGTCCAAGCGCTGTTCAGCTTTTTCATCGCACCGCTGTTCGGCACTGTGCTCCTCGGAATGCTCTGGAAACGATGCACGGCCGCGGGCGGATTTTGGGGCTTGCTTTTCGGGACGCTCTCTTCCGTGGGAATGTGGGCTTGGGTGAAGGTGGATCCTGCAGCGGTTAAGACGCTCACGTTTTACGGCAATGCGAGCGATATGGCGCAAGACGTCTGGCGCGGTTTGTGGTGTTGGATCGTGTGCGTGGTCGTAACTGTGGTAGTGAGCCTGATGACGCGGCCAAAGCCCGATAGCGAGCTTGTTGGCCTGGTCATGGGCGTGACGCCGATCCCATCGGAAGGCCATCTTGCCCTCTATGAGCGGCCTATATTTTGGGCGGCGGTCGTCATGATCGTGCTGATAGCGCTAAACATCTACCTCTGGTGAGGAACACATGAGCGAACGCGAATCCATTTCGATCTGGTATTTCATCGGGATTTCGTTGCTGGGCGATGGCCTGCTGACGCTCGGTGCCGGCTTGTGGGAGATATGGCATCACGTGGCGGTGCCCGTGGTACTCTCTGAGTTCCACGCGAACGCGTGGGGCGGAGCGGTGCTGACGGTCGTCGGCGCCGCCTACTGCTGGTGGTACGCGCCGGGCAGATCTCGATAAAGCCGACCGGCAACTCTTCGAGCGAAGGCTTCCATTCGCGGAACTGTCGCTGTTCACCTGAGGCACATGGCAAACAAACAGAAAAAAATGACAATGGGCGTGATCGTGGGGAATCGCGGATTTTTCCCGGATCACTTGGCGAAAACTGGGCGCGAAGAAATCCTAGCCGCGCTGGCGAAAGCCGGAATCGACGCCGTATCGTTGGGCGTGGACGAGAGCCATTACGGTTCCGTGGAAACGCACGAAGAAGCCAAGCGCTGCGCCGCTCTTTTCCGGCGCGAAGCCGCGCGCATCGACGGCGTGATCGTGACGCTGCCGAATTTCGGCGACGAACGCGCGATCGCGGATACGCTGCGCCTTGCGAATCTCGGCGTGCCGGTGCTCGTGCAAGCCACGCCCGATACGCCCGCCAAGATGGGCATCACGCACCGGCGCGACAGCTTCTGCGGCAAAATGTCGGCGTGCAACAACCTGCGGCAGTATGGCATTCCGTATACGCTCACCGCGTCGCACACGGTGCGGCCGGATTCGCTCGAGTTTGAAAGCGATCTGGCGACATTTTCCGCGACGTGCCGCGTCGTGAATGGACTCCGCAATCTGCGGATCGGCGCGATCGGCGCGCGCCCCACGGCGTTCAACACGGTGCGCTACAGCGAAAAAATTCTGGAGGCGAACGGCATTTCGGTCGAGACGCTCGACCTTTCCGAAGTTTTGGGGCGCATCGGCCGCATGAAAGACGACGACCCGTCTGCGCTCGCGCGACTTGCGGCGATCAATAAGTATGTTTCGACCGCCGGCGTACCGAAAGAAGCTTTGATCAAGATGGCCAAGCTTTCCGCGGTGGTCGAGCACTGGATGCATGCGACGGACGTTCAGATCAGCGCGGTGCAATGCTGGACGTCGCTCGAGGAGAATTTCGGAGTGGTTCCGTGCACCATGATGAGCATGATGAGCGACGGGCTGATGTCGTCCGCCTGCGAGACGGATGTTTGCGGCACGCTCAGCATGCACATGCTGCGATTGGCTTCGGAAACTCCCAGCGCGCTGCTCGATTGGAATAACAATTACGGCGATAATCCGGACAAGGCCGTCTGCTTCCATTGCAGCAATTTGCCCAAACATTTCTTCCGCGACGTGCGCATGGATTTTCAGGAGATTATCGCCGGCACCGTGGGCAAGGAAAATACTTTCGGCACCTGCGTGGGGCGCGTGAAATCGGGAGCGATGAGCTTCGCGCGTTTCTCGACCGACGACGTCAAAGGCGTGGTGCGCGGATACGTCGGCACGGGAAAATTCACCGACGATCCGCTCGAAACTTTCGGTGGCGCCGGCGTCGTCGAAATTCCCTGGATGCAGAAGCTGCTGCATTACATTTGCGAGAACGGCTTCGAGCATCATGTGGCGGCGAATTTTTCCACCGTTGACGCCGCCGTGCGCGAGGCCGCGGTGCGCTACCTCGGCTGGGAAACGTATTGGCACAACAGCGCCGATTGACGCGTCCCGCGCCGCGGGCGCCTCGAGAAAAGGAACCTGATGCTCGAAAAGTTGCGCGGCGAAGTTCTCGAAGCCAATCTTTACCTCGCCACCGAGGGCCTGGCGCTTTTCACGTTCGGCAACGCCAGCGGCATTTCGCGCGAAGAAGGCTTGGTGGTGATCAAGCCGAGCGGCGTGCCCTACGAGACGATGACGCCGGAAGATCTGGTGGTCGTGAATCTTGACGGCCGCACGGTGGAAGGATCGCTGCGTCCTTCCTCCGATCTTGCCACGCACTTGATTCTTTATCGCGCGTTCGCGGAGATTGGCGGCGTGGCGCACACACATTCGCACGCGGCCACTTCCTGGGCGCAGGCGCGAAGACCGATTCCGTGCTTCGGCACCACACACGCCGATTATTTCAATGGGCCCGTGCCTGTCACGCGGCCGCTGACGCCCGCCGAAATCAAAAAAGATTACGAAGCCAATACAGGCCATGCCATCGTGCGCGCGTTTAAAAAGCTCGATCCGCTCGAAATACCCGCCGTGCTGGTGGCGGGGCACGCGCCATTCTGCTGGGGCCGCACGCCGGCTGCGGCCGTGCACATCGCCGTGGTGCTCGAAGAAATCGCGGACATGGCTCTGGATACGCTGAGAGCCAATGCGCATGCCCGTCCGCTCGAACGTCCTCTGCACGCCAAACATTTTTACCGCAAGCACGGCACCACCGCGTATTACGGCCAGAGAAAATAATCGAGGGCCGGCGAATTCCAACCCGCAAAATTCCATGAATAGAAGGGGGCAGCGCCCGTGAACTTGCCGAACGCGATTCGAGTTCTGGGACTGATGTTGTCCATCGCGCTTTCCGTTTTCGCGCAAGCTCCTAACGCCGCGCCGCAAGCCCCTCGCGCGCAAAATTCTACCGGTGGACCTCCGGCCGGTTTCATGCGAACTGCTCCGGATACGAGCGGGCCGGTGGGTACGTGGTACGTCGACGCGAACGACGCGCGGGTCACAATCGTGATCACTGCCGGCGCTGACGCGAAATCCTTCACCGGCACACTCACGGACAATACCGGCGGGACGACGCCGGTTGACAACATCTCCTGGGACGCCGCCGCGCGGCAGATCGAATTTCGCACGCGGGACGGCAACGGCGCGTGGTACTGGTGCCGCGCGACCATCGCCGAAGGAGTGCTCGCTGGGCGGTTCTCGAAGAACGAACAATCCGCGGACAAGCCCGCGCATCTTGAGGATTACAAATTTCACGTGACCGGATGGAACAGCACGTTTCTCGATCACGGGCTTGCTCCGCGTGCGTACGATCTCTTGCTCGACAACGAGGCTCACGCCACGCTGCGCATCGACGTTTCCGAAGATGCCACGAGCGGATTTACCGGACGCTTCAAAATCTATGCCACCGAGCACGACGGCGCGCTGGGCGAACAAGTGGAATACGATGTCGCCGTGACGCACTGGGACGGCACGAATCTGAGTTTCCGGCACACGGAGCCGCTTGCGACGCAAATTTTCACCGGAACGGCGAGCGGCGCGACGATTTCCGGCACGTACACCGATACTTCCCGCGCTGGAACATTCACCTGGACCGGCGCGCGCAGCCAAGTGCTCGGCTACGGATTCAGCATGGGCAAAACCGATCAAGATCGCGCGGCGTGGCAAACGCGGGCGCGGCGGCAACTTTATTTGCTGATGATGGGCGGAAATCCCGCGCCGCTCTCGACCAAAGTGACGGTGCTGGCCGCCGATCTTCCGCCGATCGCTTCGACGCACATGAGCCCGGACCGCGACGACAATCCCGCGAAGTGGCCGCAGAATTACAAAATGTCTGAACTGCAATTCGATTCTACGCTGCCGAATCCATACGGCGGCGCGCCGTTGGAGCGGCGCGCGCACGCGTATCTCGCCGTGCCGACCACGCCGCCGCCCGCCGGAGGAAAATATCCGGTGGTGATCGCGGTGAACGGTCACGGCGGCAGCGCCTGGCGCATGATGAATCCCGATAGCGTGTGGTACGGCGACGCGTTCGCGCGGCGCGGGTTCGTGGTGCTCGCGCTCGATATCGGTCATCGACCGATCGGCGATCGGCAGGCGCCCTACATGTCGCAGCCGCTGTATCCCGATCGCAATGCCGGCGACGATCCCGCGCACGGCAACGGCTTTCATCCTTCGATCAAAGCCGCCGGCTTCGATTCCGATTGGGAAGAAGACGGCGAACGTGTGTGGGACGCGATGCGCGCGCTCGACTATGTGCTCTCGCTGCCGAACGTCGATAGCACGCGCGTGATCGTGGTGGGCCATTCGATGGGCGGGGAAGTGGCTTCATTGATAGGCGCGCTCGAGCCGCGCATCAGCATGAGCATTCCCGCAAGTTTTTCGCCCGATCTCGGCGTGCTTTATTACCACGGCAATCACCCGTGCTGGCGCTGGATGAACGCCAACATTCGCGAGTACGTTGACGCCTCCGATTTTTTCGCGCTGACCGCGCCGCGGCCGTTGATCGTGGAGACGGGGCAAGCAGATCCGACGTATTCGCGATTTCCCGAGCCGTTCGCATCCGATCTTGAAGTGATGCGCCGCGCGCGCGTGGCTTACGGCGGGGAAGTCGGCAACGTGATTCACTACATGCACTACGATCAGCATCGCTTTCACGTCGGCGACATAAATCCGACGCAGCCCACCGAGTGGGGAATCCGCATCCCCGAAGGCATCGCGCCGACCGCGCCCGATTCCATCGAGTGGCAAGTGGACCCGCGCCGATTTGCAACGCGCGCGACGCTGTTCGATGCCATCGACTATTTCCTCGATATGAAGAGTGTGTCTCCGTAGTGCCAGTTGCTTCAGTTATTCGGCGAAGGATTCCCGCGATTCGGCTAGAATAGCGACAGCGGAGGGCACGATGGCTCACAGCTATACGGTGATTTTTGAAAAAGAAGTTGAAGGCGGCTATCACGTTTTTTGCCCAACCTTGCCGGGATGCCATACCCAAAGCGAAGCCATCGAAGAAGGCATCCAGAACATCCGGGAGGCCATCGAACTGTACGTCCAAACTTTGGTCGAAGACGGCCTGCCGATTCCCACCGAAGACATCCTGATTAAGCCGATTGAGATTCCTGCGTGACGCCGAAGCTTCCGCCGGTCATCGCTAAATAACTTGTTCGCGTGGCCGAACGGCTGGGTTTTGTCTTCAGACGACAACGCGGAAGCCACGCAATTTACGTTCGAGCGAGCGATCAGGCTCGTATCGTGATTCCAATGCATAGCGGAGAATTGAAGCGCAAAACGCTGCGCGCGATCATTCAGGATCTACGAGTCAGCGTCGAAGAATTCCGCCGGATTCTTTGACTTTCGATCCGCGCTCCTCAGCAGCCTCTCCGCTGTCAGGCCAAAGTTGCGGTTAGCGAGGTATTACCCCCGGTACCGGTAGGCTGGGATGACGTGTTTCGACACGGTTCTTACTCCGTTCGCTGTATGGTCTCGGGCGGCGCGTTTCCGTAACTTGGAGTTTGGAAAGCTCGTTTGAATTTTTCGAGCGAGGAGGTCCAGACTCATGCCGCTAATTCAAATCGTGGGGATTCTGATCGTGGTGGGTGTGATTCTTTGGCTGATCAACCGATTCATACCGATGCAGGGAACGATCAAATCTATTTTGAACGGCGTCGTGGTGATTGTGGTGGTGTTGTGGCTGCTAAATGTGTTTGGGCTTTTCAGTTCCTTCTCTCACATTCGCATTGGCGGGTGAATCGCGCGACCGCGAGCGGCGCTCGATTAGCGCGGGACGGTAACGCGCGTGCGGCTGCGGGCGGCGGCGTAGATGGCTTCGACCAGGGCGGTGCTGCGGCGGCCTTCCCGGCCGTCGCAGGCGGGCTTGCGGTGGTCGCGGATGGCGCACAAGAAATCTTCGAGCGCGGCTTTGTGGCCGCGAATGTCGCTGACCGTGGGCGATGCGGCGCAGGGATTTTGATCGCCGCTTTCGGTGCGGATCAGCGATGGGTCGGGCGTGTGCAGATCGGCGCGCACGAGCAAATCCTGTTCGATCGCGAGCGTGCCGGCCGAGCCGCTTAGTTCCACTTGGCGCGGATAACCGGGATAGACCGACGTGGTGGCGATCAGGGTGCCGAACGCGCCGTTTGCGAATTCGAGGAGCGCGACGAGCGTGTCTTCGGATTCGATTTTGTGCAGCTTCGCGGCCATCTCAGCTTGCACGGCGGTTACGTCGCCCCACATCCACAACAGCAAATCCACCGTGTGCACGCCTTGATTCATCAGCGCGCCGCCGCCATCGAGCGCGGTCGTGCCGCGCCATTTTGAGCCGGCGTAATATTCCGGCGGCCGCCACCATTTCACGCGGGCTTCGGCGAGGATGGGCTTGCCAAGAATTCCGGCGTCGAGCAGGGATTTCAGGCGGCGCAGATCGGGCTTGAAGCGGTCCTGAAAGAAAACGCCGAGGCGCACGTCGGCTCGATCGCACGCGGCGATCAGCGCGTCGGCGCGGGCGGTCGAGATATCGATCGGTTTTTCGGTGAGCACGTGCAGGCCGGCGCGCGCGGCGGCGATGCCTTGTTCGGCATGCTGCCCGGATGGGCTGCCGATGGCGACCATCTCCATCGGGCGATGCGCGAGGAACGCGGCGAAATCGGTGTAGGGCGTGCCGCCGTGGGCTTTTGCGAGGCGCTCGATTTTTTCGCGATTGCTGCCGTAGATCGCGGCGATTTCAACGCCGGGAATGGCGACCGCCGCGCGCGCGTGAGTTTCGGAGATGTTGCCGCCGCCGATGATGCCGATATGCGTGGTCATAGAAGCGTGATTATAGTCGAGCGGCAATCAGGGATAATCGGCCAAGAATCCCTGATAAGCCTTTTCGATTTCGGCGGGCGCGGCGGTTTTGGAAAGAATCAGCACGCGGTAGCGGAACGTCACGACTTGATGCGGCTGCATGGTGTAGTTCAGCGTTTGCTTGCCGCCGGTGAAATCTTTCACGCCAAATGGATTCGCGGCGAATAGGCCGTAGCCGCGGGCGTGCCAGTAGGTGGGCGAATTGGGATTTTGCGGATCGTCGAAAATCGCGATGGTCACGGGTTCGGCACCGATCTTGCCGGTGAGGATACACCAGCGGCCGCGCGTGGCCCAGGCGGCGTCTCCGGATTTGCCTTCGCTCGTGAGGTAATTTCCGGTGACGATGGAATTGTCCATCGGAGGAACTTTGGTGACGTTGCCGTTCGCGTCGGTGAAGATGCCGGGTTCGGTGGAGGGCATCTCGAGTTCGCGGCGCACGCGCATGCCGAGCAGGCCGTCTTTATTGTCGCCGAACACCACGGTTTTATCCTGCGCTTCGAGCGTGGCGATCAAGTCGACGCTGCGGAAATCGGCGCCGCCGCGGAAGACGTATTTCGTGTCTTGCTTGAGCAGCGTGGTGCCATCGGGAATTACCCAATCCGATTTTGTTTCCAGCACTCCTTTTTCGGGGCCGCTTTTCGTGGCGACAATGGCGCGCTCGTAGATCGTTCCATATTTCGGGCGATCCTCGGGCTTGATGGCGTCGGAATTGTTCCAGAAATCGTAGCCGTTCACGTTGCTGTAGTTGAACCACAGGCCAACGTGATGCGGATGATCGGCGCGCTCGCCGGGGCCCGGCGGAAAACCGCGCGTGATGATGGTGCCCTGCGCGGTGCGCAGCGGGAAGAGCACGGGCTTTTTGATCGTGGTGGGATAAATGTAGCTGGTGAAGGGCTGGCCATCGATCAGGATGTCCACGCGCTGATTTGCGTCGTCGCGCACGACTTGGACGCCAGTGGCGTCGTCAGGCGCGGCCGGCGCGCGCGCGCCGGCGAAGAGAGCCGCAGCGAGAAAAATGGGCATGGTGAATTTCACCGCACGAGAAATTATCTTTGATCTGCTCACGCGTCAGGCTCCCACGACGACTTCTTGCTTGGCGTCGTCGAACGTGACGCGCTTGCCGGTTTGGATCGCGGCGACGTTCATGCACAGCGCGATGGAGTGACTGTAGCCCGCGTCAATGCTGGCGTTGGGCGTCTTGCGGCTGCGCACGCACTCCATCCAGTTGCGCACGTTGGCGAGAGTCATCTTGTCGTCGCCGGTGTCGGCTGCGGTGGAAGCGCCTTGCGCGGGGTCGTCGGTGAGGCTGACGGTGGGCAATAGATTCGCTTGCATGTTCATTTCGGCGGCGGATCTCGCGGTCAGGCCACCGTCGGACGTGATCTTGTTGGTTACCAAATCGAGCGTGCCGCCGTTCGAGCGGTAAATTTCCTTCACGTCGCCGGCGGAATTGGTCATGCGCGAAGAATAGATCACCTGGAAACCTTTGGTCGGGTCGTCGAGCGGGCCGTAATCGAACACGGCGGTCATGGTGTCCCAATTCTTGCGGCCGTCTTTCCACACGTAGATGCCGCCATTGGCGACGACGCTGCGGGGATGCGGAAAGCCGCTGAACCAATGCACGGTATCGATCTGGTGCACGAGCCATTGATCGGGAATGCCCGAAGAATACGGCCAGAACAAACGGAACTCGAGATATTTGCGCGCGTCGAACGGCGGCAATGTTTCCGGATGAAGCGGGGCCTGATAGCGCGCCCAGTCGGTGTCCTCTTCCTTCAGCAGCGGCACAACGGAGGGGCGGCGCCAGCGGCCGGGCTGATTTACGTTCCAGGTCATCTCGACGCAAACGATGTCGCCGAATTGGCCGGACTGAATGAAATCGTGCGCTTTTTGGTACACGGGCGAACTACGGCGCTGCGTGCCGACGGCCACGATGCGGTCACTCGACTTCACGGCGCTATGGAACATCTTGGCGGCTTCCATGGTGTGCGCCGTTGGCTTTTCGACGTAAGCGTCGCGCCCGGCGTGCACGGCTTCGGTGCCGTGATAGGCGTGCTGAAAATCGGCGGTGGCCGCGAACACTGCGTCCACTTCTTTGTGCGCATAAAGCTCTTCGTTATTGCGCGCGGCAAAAATTTGCTTGCCGGTGAGTTTCAGCACGCCGGCCTGGGCTTGATCGCGGCGCATGCTCCAGATATCGGAGACGCCGACGAACTCGAAATTCAACTCGTCGGAACTTTCATGGAACGCGGGCATCAGGCTGCTGCGGAAGCGGTCGGAATAGCCGACGATGCCGACGCCGACGCGGTCGTTCGCACCGATGATGCGAGCGTAACTCGACGCGCGCGTGGCGAGCGCCGTGCCGGCGAGGCCCGCGCCCGCGATTTTAAGAAAATCTCTGCGAGAACTCGTGTTTATAGTCATGAGATCCTTCCTCGAATTAAATTCGCAGTTCTGGATCCGATTTCACAATTTCCCGAAACCTGTTGGGTCGGCGGGCAAAAGAGTTTTCTCTTTCACTTCGTCCAATTCCGTGTCTGGAACGCGCTTATTCTGGAACGCGCGAAAATCCGTGACGTTCTCGAGTGAAAACAGCGGGACGTTCGACGGGCCGCGCACATTGAAGAACTGCGCGCCATCAACTTCTGCCAGACCGAACGTCGGCCGCACATCCGCGGCCAGCGCGCGAATTTCCACATCGCGAAATTCGACATTCTTTGCGTGGCGAATGTAGAAACCGTTCGCGGGCATGCGCTGAAAACGGCCGGGCTCGGGATAGACGGTTTCATCCTCGGCCGGCACAAAGGCCGCATCGTCCGCCGTGCCGCCGCCCTGATGCTGGATAAAGACGTCGCTGATTTTCACGTCTTCGATGAGGTGATCGGGAATGCCCAGAATCATCGAGCAGAGTTTCGACGCCGAATTCGACACCACCACGTTGCTGATGTTCACGCGCCGCAGCACGCCGATAGCGGCGCCGGCCGGACCGCGCATGCGCCGGCCGAGCCGGATGAAAATCGGCGCGCTCGAAACGTCGCGCATGGTGATGTTCGTGATGCTGAGATCTTCAAGCATCGCGCCGTCGACGCTTTCAAGCGCGAGGCCCTGGCAATTGTCGAAGACGCAGTTCGAGATCGTGATGTTGCGGAAGCCGCCGTTCGATTCCGTGCCGCACTTGATGCGGCCGGTCTTGAACGTACGCTGGCCCGGAGGAAAGGGCTGCCAAGTTGCGTCCAGCATCGTGCCGAGTTGATAGCCGGCGCAGACGAAGCAATTCGCGATGGTGAGGTCGTCGCACGAGATCGCTTCGCCCAGCGCGTAGGAACTTTTCAGCACGATCGCGTCGTCCCACGGAGAATTCACGCTGCAATTCGAGATGTGCACGTCGCGGCAGCAATCGATGTCCATGCCATCGCGATTGGTGTCGATGCGCAGATTGTCGATGGTCAAATTGTCGACGCCGGTGGCCAGGATTCCGAAATGTCCGCCCTGCAGAATCGAAAAATCGCGCAGCGTGATATTTCGGCAGAGCTTGAGAGCGATGGATTTGTTGCCGATGCCCGGCGATTCGGCTTTGGGTTCGGGTCCATAACCTTTGCTCAAAGCTTTGCCCCAAATCCGGCCGGGGCCTACGATCGAAGCGTTTTCGATGTTTTCGCCCCAGATCAGGCTGTTGTGAAAATGATTGTGGCCGTAATCCTGAAAGGCTTCCCACTGCGTGTTGGGCTCGGCGGCATCGTATCCGCCGACGCCGTTCGCGGGAGTTTCCGCGGAGAGAATCGTCGCGCCGGGGCCGATGTAAAGCTGCACGTTGCTTTTGAGGTGAATTGAGAACGAAGCGTACGTTCCCGCCGGGAAGCGCACGGTACCGCCGCCCGCTGCGACTGCGGCATCGATCGCGGCGTTGATGGCTTGCGTGTCGAGCGTCTTGCCGTCGCCGGTCGCGCCGAAGGCTTTCACGTCGAAGACGCCCGCGGCGCCGGCGGTCGGGGCGGCAGGGTTCGTGCGCGCGGGCTCGGCGGAGGGTTGGGGCGCAGCGGCGGCGAGCGCCGGCTGCGCGAGCACTTCTTGCGCGGCGAGCGCGCCCAAGATTCCGCCGCCGACGGCCTTCATCAGGCCGCGGCGATTCACGCTGCCCGGCGAAGAAGGCTCGGCCGTTGGTTCCGCGGTTGCCGCGGTTGCTTCTTCCTGCGAATTGCGTGCGCTTGTCCGAGAGTCAGATTCGAGCGACATCAAATATCTCCCCATGCGTGGATTGGACCCGTGGAGTTGGACTTACGAGAGCGCTCCGGCGTTACGCAAATCATCTTTCATGACTGCCCAACACATGCGCGTGGATTGCTCGGGTGTGCCGCCGCCGTGCCAATGCGTTTCGAGGGTGGTGGCATAGTGATAGCCCATTTGCATCAGCGCGCGGAATTGGCCGACCCAATCGACCAAGCCTGTCCCCATCAGCGCCCACTCGAAGCCGCTGCCATCGGCTTTCTTTTTGCAATCTTTTACGTGGCAGTGGCCGATGCGCTCGTGCGGCAGAAGCTGCCAACCGCCGGGGAAAGGAATTTCGCCGTCCATCACGGCGTTGCCGGGATCCCAATTCAGCATGAGCGTGGGCGTGGTGACGGCCGCAAGCGTTCTGGCGGCTTCGGCTCCGGTGGCCGTGTTGCACGAGGGCTCGTTTTCGAGGAGGAAGATCATGTTCTGCTTGCCGATTTTTTCGGCTGTGTCGCGCAACTTCACGTCCATCGCGGCACGATAGGGCGCGGGATCCGCGAGGCGCCAGAAATCGAAACCGCGCACGCGGTCGGTGTTGAACACGCGCGCGAGCTCGATCGAGCGCTCGAGAACTTCGTCCTGCTGATCGAAGGTGTAATCGGAATTGTAGGTAGGATTCTTCGGGCTGAACTCCGATTTCGGAGCGCCGGGCCAATCGACTTTGAACAGCGGACTGGCGATGTTCGTCACGCGCAGATTGAAACTTTCGAGCGTTTTGCGCGCCTCGGCGATTTCGTTGGCGTCGAGCGCCAGAATATTTTTGTTCCACATGGTGCGGAGCTCGATCCAATCGAGACCGAACTCTGTGGAAACCACTTCGCAGGCGTGGCCGAAGTCCTGGGTGATTTCGTCGGAGATCACCGAAACGCGGAAGGGCGAATTCAAATCGTGTACCCCAACTTTTGTTCGACGTAAGTTTTGCTGATCTCGGCCGATTGCTTTGGCGTGCGCGAAGGATCGGTGGGGCCATCGAGTTCGATCACCGCCCAGCCGCGGAACTGAATTTCCTGAAGCGCGGCGAACACGGCGGGAATGTCCACCGTTCCCTGGCCGAGCTCGACGAAGCGGTAGGGCCGGTTATCGCTCTCCTTCGAGGGAGTCACGGTCACGGCGTCCTTGATGTGCAGGAAAAGAAGTCGGTCGTGATATTCCTCGACGGCCTTCGCGGGATCGCCGCCGGCCGCCCAATAATGCGCGATGTCGAGTTCGAGCTTTGCGTAGCGCGGATCCACGGCGTCGAAAATTTTGTCCACTTCGCCGGCGCTCTGCCCGAGCGAATACATGTGATTGTGAAATCCCAGCTGAACTCCGATGTCGGCGGTGCGCTTGCCGAGATCGGTGAGCATGTGGCCCATGTTCTTGTAATCGTCGTCGACGACCACGCGATTTTTCGGGCGCGCGCCGATCACTTGCAGATAACTGCCGCCGGCGTCGCGCAGGAACTTCGCGTGGTCGGTGTGCAGCATCAGTTGGGCGTCCTCGGACGAATCCACGTCCAGTTCGCCGCTCGAAAACGCCACGAGTTTCAATTGATGCTGATCGAGCAGATCGCGAAGGGCCTGCGCGCTGCTGTTGAACTCCTCGATCGCGTTCGTGCGCACTTGAATCCCGGGAAAGCCCAACGCGGCGATGTCGTCGATGGCCTGACGATCGTTACCGTTCCAGGTGATCGCGGCGTATCCCCAGCGAATCTCCGCGGGCGCCGGCGTCACCGGCGTTCTGAAGTACGACAAATCCACCGGCGGATAGAGCGGCGCGATGGCTCGAAGCGCAGGCGCTCCGAGAAGCGAGCCGGCGAAGGTGGCGCCTAGCGCGGCGATGAAGTCGCGGCGAGAAACGGGAAGCGGCATGGATTGTCTCCTGTGATGATGAGGCGATGAGCGTCAGTCTGTTGAGGGAATCTTGGTGCGCACGCGGCGATTTTGGAAGTCGAGGTCAATGTGGCCGGCTCTGACGGGGAGCTGGACTCCGCTGGCGAAACGCATTCTATCAAATCTCGCCGACGAAGGCCTCGTGTTTTTCGGCGTTTCGTGGGATTTTGAATCCGCGCGCGAGTTTCAGAAGGGAACCAGGAATAAAATGAGGCTCCGAACGCGCGCACGAGAACCTGTCGATGCCGTCAAACCTCCGCGCAACGATTAAGGGCCGGAGCGCATCGGAGAACGAAGGCGCTGCGGCGTGCCGAGCGGTGTCCCCCGGAGGGAATTCAATCCGCGCCAGAACGGCTGTATAATTTTGCGCCCCGGTCGGGGATCTTCGCAGCGGGGATTCGGGACGGACGGATCCACCGAGGACGTCTGCTTGTACTCTTGGGAGGATGGAATGCGGCGTTTGGTAATCTTGGTCGGAATATTTTTCGCAATTGCGCTGCCAGCGGCGGCTCAGAAACTGCCGAAATTTGAGGTTTACGGCGGGTACGAGTTCGAGCACTTCACCACCAGCGATAACAGCTCGGGCACCTTGAACGGCTGGAGCATTCAGCCGGCATACTATCCGTTCAAATTCCTCGGCGCCGTCCTCGATCTCGGCGACGAAGAGTCCCCCGGCTACGACCAGAACAATGGAACCAAGGTGGACGCAAGCACGCACTCCTATCATGCCTACATCGGCCCGCGGTTCCGGCTCAAACTTGGCCGCTGGACGCCCTTCGCTGACGTGCTCTTCGGCGGCGTCTATCGAACCGAGGAGACGAACACGGTTGCATATTTCGACTCAGTCACGGGTGATCCTGTTCCGACCGGCACCGAACTCTCCGCAGCGCAGTTTAACTTTGCGGTCCATGCCGACGGCGGAATCGACTTCAAACTGACTCATCATATCGCCTGGCGTCTGGAGGGCGGCTTCGTGCATACCAACTACACCATCACCAACGCGGCGATCGCCGACCCGAAGCAGGACAACATTACCGCCAGCACCGGAATCGTGATCCGCTTCTAGACGTTCCGCGTCGAGCGGGCCGAATCAATACGAATTCGCACCGAAAAGTACGATTCGAATCAACTTAGCTCGGCCGGGGGGCGCACTCCTCGGCCGAGAATTTTTTCGGGCCGGCGCTTTTCGTGCGCGCGTGAGCCGGACTGGGCGCAGTCGGAAGAATCCCGCGGCAATTCCATATCCGAAACTGGCGCTGCTGGCTGGCCACCGGTTATATGGACACCGCCGTAAGGCGGTGCTAGCATCCGCAGCGTCCGCGGAATGGCAGGATGCAATACTGGGGGCGCCCGGACCGCACGAGGTACGTCGCAGGAGAGGTCGGAGATTTATCGCAAGCCAGATTTACCCATAGGGAGCCACCGCCATGACGCTGACTACTAGGAGAGCCGATGCCGTGGCGAAGGCGCTTGAATCGTTTCAGATCGAGCTGCCTTCGTGGGGTTTCGCTAACACCGGGACCCGATTCGGAAAATTCACGCAAGCTGCCGCCGCTTCAACCATAGAAGAAAAATTCAGTGATGCCGGGCAAGTTCACAGCCTGACCGGAGTGTGTCCGACCGTCGCGCTGCACGTCCTGTGGGATTTGCCGGAGGGCATCGCGAGCGTCGGGAATGTGAACGACCTCGCGAAGCGCTACGGCGTGCGCCCCGGCTCGATCAATCCCAACGTTTTTCAGGATCAGATATATAAGCACGGCTCGCTCGGCAATCCCGATCCCGCCGTGCGCGCCGCGGCTGAGAAGCATCTGCTCGATAGCGCGGACATCGCCACGAAGCTCGGCTCGCGCGACGTTTCGCTGTGGTTCGGCGACGGCTCGAATTATCCCGGCACGGCCAATATCCGCGCGCGCCGCAAATGGTTTGAGGAAGGCCTGCGGAAGTTGCACGATCGCCTTTCCGGCAATCAGCGCATGCTCGTCGAATACAAACCGTTTGAGCCGGCGTTTTATCACACCGACATCGGCGATTGGGGCATGGCGCTGTTGCTCTCAAAAGCCGCAGGTCCGCGCGCCAAGGTGCTCGTCGACACCGGGCACCACTACCAGGCGCAGAATATCGAGCAAATCGTGACCTGGCTATTGGCCGACGGCATGCTCGCCGGCTTTCATTTCAACGATCGCCGATACGCCGACGACGACCTCACGCTCGGCTCGATCGATCCTTACCAGATTTTCCGCATCTTCCACGAAATTAGTTTCTTCGAGTGGGAGACCAAGCAGCGCGCCGACATCGCCTACATGATCGATCAAAGCCACAATCTCAAAGGCAAGATGGAAGCGATGATTCAAACCGTCATGACGGCGCAGGAACTTTTCGCCAAAGCCGCCATCGTCGATCACGAGCGCCTGGCCGCCGCGCAGTCGAAAGCCGAACTCGTGGACGCGGAAAATTGCCTCAAGGACGCGTTTTCAACCGACGTGCGCCCGGCCATCCGCGATTGGGCCCGCTCGCGCGGCTTGCCCGAAGATCCGCTGAAGGCGTTCCGCGAAAGTGGCTACCTCGAGCGCATCACCGCCGAGCGCGCCAAGAAAAACGCGGCGGCTGTTTCGAGCTACGCGTAGGTTTCGCGCCGCGGTAAGTTTGGCGCCGATTATGACGCCGTCGACAAACCAGCTTTTGAGCGCCGCCCAAGAGTGGCTTCTGATTGCGGCTGCCAGGGCGGCGCTCGTCCTGCTCATCCTTCCTGCCGCCGCGCTTGCGCCATGTGCGCGCGCGCAAGCCCAGGCTATCGTGCCGGGCGCCGCGGCTACTGCCTCGACTGCGGGGTTCGCGAGTGTCACGATTCAGTCCAGCCAGCCCGGAAGTGTCGGACAGGATTTCCATCTTCTGGCCGACCGCTTAATACTTCGAAATTACTCGCTCAAGGATTTGATTGCCTTCGGATTCGATGAGGAGAGCGCCCTGATAATGGGCCCTCCGACGCTCGACACCAGGTACAACGTCGACGCGAAGGCCCCTGGGCCCTTCCCCGCCGCAGGAAATTATGACGATCGAGAAGCGGTCCGCGCGATGGTTCGCAAGATGCTCGCGGACCAATTTCAATTGCAGGTTAACCGGGTCACGCAATCGGAGTCCGCGTATGTGCTGACGGCGGGACCCGGCAGCGCCTATATCGGAGTGGCACCTTCGAGCGAACGTGGGCCGCTCCTGATGGTCGGCCCCACTCTCTTCACCGCCTCCGCAGTGCGCATGCACGATATCGTCAAGCAGCTATCGGACCGCTGGGGCCGGCCGGTGATTGACAGGACCGGCCTGAAGCAACGCTATGACTTCATGGTGAACTGGGATTCGCAAACAGGCTCGTCGGCGCCCGACGTTCAGCAGCCTACACAGCCATCCGATCCAAGCCCGGAAGCGCTCGCGGCGCAGTTCAAGACCAAGCTCGGATTGACGTTGAAGTTGGAGCAAACTCCCGTCGAAGTGTTGGCCGTGGTTCGAGCGGAATCGCCCACGGATCTCCTTCCCGCCCGCGCCACTGTGCCGATGGACGCGAAACAGTTCGAGCAGTTCGTCGGTAGTTATGCGCTGCCCTTGAACCTCGTCGTCGCGATATCCCGCGACGATATCCACTTTTGGGCGCACTTTTCGGGGAATCCACGCCAGGAAATATTTCCGGCTGGGCCGCGCGATTTTTTCTTCGAGGACGGCGATATGCAGATTTCGTTTGACGTGGACGCGCAGGGTCGAGCCACTGGGCTTCATCTGCAGGACCGTGGCCGGAACATTTTCTCGCCGCGGGTGGATGATGCGACGGCCAGTCAAATGATCGAGGCACACTTTGCAAAGCTTCGGGAGAAGACCGCCACGCCCGGAGGCGAGCAGGCCGTCCGTCGATTGATGGCGGAACTGGCTAGCGGCAAACCGGACTACGATCAGATGAGTCCGTGGCTCGCGCAGGCCACGCAGCAGCAACTGCCCGTCTTGCAGCCGGCGATCGCCGCGTTAGGGGCGGTGGTTTCCGTCAAGTTCATGGAAGTGGACCCAGAAGGAGAGGACGTTTATCTCGTGACCTGTGAACACGGGGCACTGGAATGGCTCATCGTTTTGTCGCCCGATGGCACGATCAACAACGCGGGTACCCAGCCGGCTCCGTGAGCGTTCCTTTCGCAACGTATCTGCGGTGTGAACGGGAATCGCGACCGCGTGAGTCGCGCCGCGCGCTTATCGCAGAAATGCGTCCGGCAATCCGCCGTCCACCACGAACACTTGCCCCGTGGTTTTTGACGAGCGATCCGAAACCAGAAAATACGCGGCCTCGGCTTGATCTTCCGGCGTGATCGCGGCTTTGGTCAGCGTGCGCTGGGCATAGAACTCCGACAACTTATTCCGGAGTGAATCGGTGTCCTCAGATTCGGCGTACGCGATCCCGTATTTCACGAGAGATGAAATCACGCGGTCGCGCGGGAACATCGTCGATCCCGCCACCACCGTCGCGGGCGCGAGTCCGTTGACGCGAATCAGCGGCGCGAGTTCCACGGCGAGCCCGCGCACCAAATGATTCGCCGCGGCCTTCGACGTGTCGTACGCCAGCGATCCCTTTTTCGAGACCACCGCGTTCACGCTCGTCGTCAGCACCAATGTCCCGCGCAGCCCCTGCCTCTCCCACACCGCGCGCGCTTCCTCGGCTACCAGGTAGCCGCCCTGCACGTTGATATCGAACGTCAGCTTCCATTGGTTGTCGGTCACGTGTCCTGTTTTATCCGGCGGCACGAAAATTCCGGCCGTCACAACCACGTGATCCACGCCGCCATACGCCAGCACGGTTTGCTTCATCAATTCGCGCACGCTCGCGCGATCCGTGATGTTCACGCTCAATCCCACCGCCGGTCCGCTGCGCGAAATCCCCGTGCCCGCGACGCCGATGCCCACGCCATACACGTCCGTCAATTCCTTCGCGGTGGCCGCAGCTGCTTCGGGATTCAAATCCGCGCAGACCACGTGCGCGCCTTCACGAGCCAGGCGATGCGCCACAGCGCGACCAATCCCGCTGCCCGCGCCGATCACCACCACAACGGCCCGCGCCAATTCTTTTTCCGCGGGCATGCGCCGCAACTTCGCTTCTTCCAGCGCCCAGTATTCGATGTCGAAAGCTTCCTGCTGCGGAAGCGCGATGTATTCGTCGATGGCCTCCGCGCCGCGCATCACCTCGACCGCGCAGTTGTAAAATTCCGCGGTGACGCGCGATTCGCTTTTGTCCTTGCCCCACCCGATCATGCCGACGCCGGGGATGAGCATCACGGTTGGATTCGGATCGCGCATCGCGGGCGAGCCCGGTCGTTTGCATCGCTCGTAATACGTCGCATAATCCTTGCGATATTGCGCAAGCCCCGCCGCGAGCTTTTGCTTCAATTCCTCGACGCTCTCTTTTTCGCCGTTCCAATCGACATAGAGCGGCTTGATCTTCGTCCGCAGAAAATGGTCCGGACACGAGGTTCCAAGCTCGGCCAAACGCGCGGCATCACGGCTATTCACGAATCGCAGAATCGCCGCGCTTGATTCCACCGTGGCGATGAAGCGCCGCGCTTTTGAGATTTCGCCGCGCAGCCACGGCAGCAACTCGAACAAAATTTCGTTCCGCTTCGCTTCATCGAGCGTCGCATGCTTCGCGCCGCCGAAAGTTTTTTCGCCTTTGTCGCGCGCCTCGATGTACGCCGCCGCTTTTTCGATCAGCCCCAGCGTAAGCTCGTAGCATTCTTTATTGCCTTCGGCCCAATTGATCAGCCCATGCTGCCCCAGAATTACGCCCTTCCATTTCGGATTGGCGCGCGAGAGCCGCTCGAGCTCCAGCCCCAACTCAAATCCCGGCCGCAGCCATGGCGTCCATCCCAGCTCGCCGCCGAACACTTCGCGCGTCAATTCTTCCGAGCGCCGCGCCGCCGCGATCGCAATCACCGCGTTGGGGTGCATGTGATCGATATTCCGCGCCGCCACGAACGCGTGCAGCGGCGTATCGATCGAAGCCGCGCGCGGATTCAGATTGAACGCGCAGTGCGGATACATTCCGACCATCGTGTCTTCCGCCTCGGTCTTCGGACCGCGCGGCGTCATCCCCGCGTACATCGATTGCAGCCCCTTAAGCTTGTCTTCGTACAGCGAAGCAAAATTCGCGAGCGTGCTGGTGCGCAAATCTCCGCCCGATCCCTTCACCCAGAGCACCTCGACCTCGCGCCCGGTCAGCGGATCGCGCTCCACAGTTTTCGCCGAAGTGTTGCCTCCGCCCGTGTTCGTGATCCGTTGATCGCTCCCCAGCAAATTCGAGCGGTAGACCAGGCCCTCGTGCGGCGCCAATTTCGCCGCGCGCTCGTCGTCCCACAGATAATTCACGTATTGCAGATGAATGGTTTCATTCCGTACGGTCATGGTCGGCCTTCCAAATCCGAATAATTTTCTCGATCAAGCCAGATGGAATACTTCGGTCAGCGAAGCGATCTGCTCGTCGGCGCGCAGCCCCGGAGCGCTCTCGAAGAAATCGGCCATCTCGTTTTGCCAGCGATGGTTCACGTCGGTCATGGCCATTTGTTCGATGGCCCGCGATAAATCCGGCGTCTCGACGTAACCGACCAGCAATCCATCCTCGCGCAAAAACAGCGAGTAGTTGTACCAACCGGCCTTGTGCAGCGCCTCGCGCATTTCCGGCCACACGTCGGCGTGCCGGCGCTTGTATTCTTCCAGGCGATCGGGTTTGACTTGTAACAGGAAACAGACACGCTTCACCGGCTCGTTGGCCATAGCGGACTTCACTCCTCCTAAGAATCAAGTCCCCTAAAATCGGGCGTAGATGGCCCGAACGCAACGATGCTCGCCTCTCGCGCTCGCATAGTTCCGGCTGCGGCGATGATATCACAATTGAACTTTTCGTTTTTCGCGCGCCACATCCGCCCGTGTTCCCCTGTCGAATTCTCTTTCCACTTGCTTGCATCGCGCGCCCCGCCATAGACTTGCGCGTTCCGTCATGTCACGAGACGCCACTTGTCTGGCCTTCGATCTGGGCGCCGAAAGCGGACGCGCCATCATCGGCCGCCTGCGCTCCGGCAAACTTTCCATCGAAGAGCTTCGCCGCTTCCGCAATGAGCCCGTGCGTTACCACGGCGGCCTGCACTGGGACGCCCCGCGCCTGTGGCTTGAAATGCAAGCCGCGCTCGCTGCTCTGCCCTCCGCCGGCGCCGCCGACGCCATCGATTCCATCGCGGTAGACACCTGGGGCGTCGATTACGCCCTGCTCGGCGAAAATGGCGAGCTGCTCGGCAACCCTCATCACTATCGCGACGCGCGCACCGACGGCGTAATGCAGCGCGTACAAAAACAATTGACGCCGGAATTTATTTATCGCATCACCGGCATTCAATTTCTCCCCTTCAACACGCTCTTCCAATTGGCCGCAGCCGCCGAGCGCACTCCGCGCCTGCTCGCGCTCGCGCAGCACCTCGTCACCATGCCCGATCTATTTCATTTCTGGATGACGGGCAAAGCCGTCTGCGAGTACACCAACGCATCCACCACGCAGTTCCTCGACATCCACACGCACGCCTGGTCCACCGAACTTCTCGCGAAGCTCGGCATCCCCACGCATTTCCTCTCGCCGCTCGTCGAAGCCGGCACGGTTCTCGGCCCGCTTGTGCCCGATTGCGTTGCTCGCGCCTCGAGCGCCCTCGCGCGCACCGTGGTCGTGGCCCCCGCGTGTCACGACACTGGCTCCGCCTTCGCCGCCGTGCACTCCGGCGCGCGCACCGCGCTCTTAAGTTCGGGCACGTGGTCCTTGCTCGGCACCGAATGCGCGAAGCCCGTCGTCAGCGACGAAGCCCTGCGCCTCAATTTCACAAATGAAGGCGGCGTGTTCGGCACGATTCGTCTGCTCAAGAACATCACCGGCATGTGGCTGCTCGAAAGTTGCCGCCGCTCCTGGGCCGCGAGTCATGACAAAGAATTCGCCCACGGCGATCTTCTCGCCGAAGCCGCCGCCGCTCCGCCGCTGCGGCATTTGCTTGACCCTGACGACCCGTCTTTCAGCCACCCGCCCGACATGCCCGCCGCGATCGACGCTTTCTGCCAGCGCACCGGCCAGCCCACGCCCGTCGCGCCCGGCGCCTGCGCCCGCGCGGTCCTCGAAAGTTTGGCGCTCAAATATCGCGTGGTCCTCGAAGCGCTCGAAAAGCTCGCCGGCGCGAAATTCGAGGAACTGCGCATCGTCGGCGGCGGCTCGCAAAACGATCTGCTCAATCAATTCGCCGCCGACGCCACGGGCCGCCGCGTCGTCGCTGGCCCTGTCGAGGCCACAGCGCTTGGCAATATCGCGATCCAACTCGTCGGCACCGCCGCAGTCGCCGATCTAGCGCAAGCGCGCGAACTCATCGCCGCGTCTTTTCCCCCGCGCATATTCGAGCCGCGCCACACCGCGCCGTGGGACAATGCCTATCGCAATTTCAAATCGCTTTTGTCTGTGCCGATGTAGCGGAGGCCTTCAGGCCTCCATGGCCGGTCCGCCGAGGAAACGATGAAACTCTACAAACTCCAACACGGCGCCGCCGTCGAAATCGCGCGCAGCCTCTATCGTCTCCCCAGCGAAGATTGGGATGCCCTCCTGAATCGCGAAGACCTCTCGCGCTATCTCGCAAGCGCGATCAAGAAAATCCGCCCCTCCACTCTCGTCGCCGCCACGCCCAACGACATCCTCGCCCCCATCTCCAAACAAGAAGTCTGGGCCGCCGGCGTCACCTATCTTCGCAGCCGCACCGCGCGCCGCGCGGAATCGGAAGATTCCGGTGGCGGCAGCTTCTACGACCGCGTCTACACCGCCAAGCGCCCCGAACTTTTTTTCAAATCGAATCCGCAAAGCGTCGCAGGCCACGGCGAACCCGTGCGCATCCGCCGCGATTCCAAATGGAATGTTCCCGAGCCGGAACTCGTCGCCGCCGTCAACGCCCGCGGCAAAATCATCGGCTACACCATCGGCAACGACGTCAGCTCGCGCGACATCGAAGGCGAAAATCCCCTCTATCTTCCTCAAGCCAAGGTCTATCAACGCAGTTGCGCCCTCGGCCCCGGCATTCTGCTGGCGGAAAGCAATCTCCCGCGCACCACGAAAATCGATCTGGAGATCCTGCGCGCTAAGAAGGTGGTCTTCCGTGGCGATACAACTCTCGCGCAACTAAAACGCGCCCCCGCGAAGCTTGTCGAATTCCTCTACCGCGAAAACGCCTTCCCCCACGGCTGCTTCCTCTTCACCGGCACTGGCATCGTTCCCCCCGATACGTTCACGCTCGCACCGCGCGATGAAGTTCGCATCTCCATCACCGGAATCGGCACGCTCTCCAACACCGTCGAACAGCTCGCTCCCAAGGCCCGCCCATAATCCCGCGTCGGCAGCGCGCCTCGACGCGCTCATTCCTCTGTTAGCCGCCATTTTCGGAATCGAGCCCTTGCGCGGACCGCGACGTCACTTACTCGGTGAGCCCGGATAATAGACCATCACGTACAAATCGTTCCCCAAAAGATTCGTGCCCTGGAAGCCGTTGCCGAACGAAAAATTCCACTCGAACCCTTCGGCAGGCCCATCAGTCTGGCAAGGCGACGCGGCGGTTTCCGCTGCGCACGCCCAGTAGAGATAAGGCTGAATATTGTGAAACGCCCCGACCTTAACGTCCGGCACCGCGACCACCGGCTCGCCACGGTGCAGCCCCAATTGTTTGTAAAACAACTCTCCCATTAAGCTGCCTGTGCAGCCATAAGCGGTCGTCCCTTTCATGCTGCACGTTGGATCGGGCGGCCCGGTCTCCGGCATCTCCCAGTTCGTTTGCCCAAGGTATCCGCGGCCTTGATCGGCGCTGTTCATCGCGGCGGTCCATTGAAGCGCAGTCGCGTGTTCCATCGAGCCGTCAGGGTTGATGCCTGCAACGCCGAAAGTTTGTTTGGCCGCCAGATTGGCGTCCGCGAGCCACGTGACTTGTGAAATTGGATCGTACACGGTTTCGCCGCCGGGATTCACTTCCAATCCCTGCCCAGCGGCCGGCGGCGTGCCCGGCAGCTTGCCCTTGATCATCGGCAGCACGTAAAGATAATTCAGCGTGACGTTGGCCCCTTGAAATCCGCTGTTGAACGAAAAGCTCACAAATCCCTGTTTCGGATCGGCGGCTGCGGACTCGGACCAATACAAATACGGTTGGAAATCTTTGAATGGCCCGGCCGTCGTCGGAGGCATGGGCACGCCCGTGTTCGGCTCACGAAGTCCCAGCGACGCATAATATAAAGATCCCAGCGCGCTCTCCGAACAATTGAATCCGAACGATTCGCCGTTGCGCCCCGTCTTCGCGCAGCTCGCGTCTTTGCTGGGTGCCGTCGGAAGCTGCCAGTTATTGTGACCGAGGTAACCAGCGCCATTATCGAGCGCGTTCATCGCCGCGACCCATCGCACCGCCGTCGCGTAGTCCATCGACCCGCTCTTATTGACGTTTGAGACTCCGAATGTTTGCTTGCCGGCCAGATTGCCGTCGGCCAGCCACGTGACGTTCAGGCTTGGATCATAAACAGTTTGACCGTCGGCGGCAGGCACCAGCGGCGCGCTCGCGGGCGCAGGCGCGGCGGCAGAAGAGCTTTGCCCGCCCCGGCACGCGCTCACCACCTGCGGATCTATTTTCGGCAGCGCTATCGAAGCCATCTTCGGCTGCGGCGTCCCTTGCACGATCGGCTGGTAGCACGCCAGCAAAATCCCATTGCGCGCCCCGCCGCCTTGAACGAAGCCCGCATTCTTGCACGCCGCTCTGATCTGCTCGCACGACCCTTGATCGGCCCGCACTTGCCCGTTGGTAAGCGCAAGGTCCAGCCCAAACAACGTCATCAATGCGATCAGCGCGCGGACGAGTGTTCGTCGGATGGAATCCATCTGGACCCCCAGGCTCGCAGAGAAACTCTCGGAACCATACATCACTTTCTGATGGCCGACTAGATCTGACCCAGGATCGCGGTTGTTCATCTCCGAGACGGACGCCGCAGCTCAGCCGCTGCAAAGCCCGCGAACGCAAATCCACCGCGTGGAAGTCTCGAACGTGCCGCTCATTCTACCCAAGCGAGATTGCGAAGCTTTATGTAGCGGAGGCCTTCAGGCCTCCATCTTGCCCTTGCGCCGGGCATGCTGGCGGGACAAAAAAATCCTCCGCCGCAAATCGCAGGATAACCGCGTAGTTGACAACTCACTCCGCATATCGCCGCGCCTCTGCGATCACTGAGTCGATTGACCACTGAAAACGTTTGGGAAAACAAAAAAAATCCGGAGAGCCATCGCTCAGATCGCGAGTGAGCCGGTCTGCGTCGACCAGCGGGCCATTTTCGCAGATGAAACAGCGGATGAAATCGCTCGCGGATGTATCAAATGCAATTTGTCGTTAACATTCGAAGACTCAAGTGGACCGCCCGCGCGGACCATAACAGCATAGACTACAGTAGGATAGATTGCGCAAGCCTCCCCGAGGCGCGACACAATCCTTTCGAAACGCTCCGAGAACGTCCCCGACATTCTATTCGAATAGTATACTGACAAAATACTCTTGACAGGTGTTGCCTTTTTCGCTATAAGGTGGTATGAAGACGCAACACTTCGTCGAATCGCCCCTCCGCCTTCCTACCCGAGGTCCATCGCGCGCCGACAGCCTCGCGGCACTTTGCGCTCGTTGCAACAAAACCCCCTATGTAAGCCCTTTGTTTTCAGAATCTTGCAAAAGAGTGCGCAACTTGTTGAAAACAAGACGTATCATGCCCCTTTCTTTTCACACTCATCCGCACTCTTTCCCTGCATCCCCTTTATTTGCAATACTTACGCAAAACATACCGGGGGTGTATATACGGCTAGCGCGGCCAATCGAAGGCCCCACACAATCTAAACCACTTAGCCTACTCCGCCGGCCGCGCCACCAACTTCGGATCGCCCAAGATCCCCGATGGCAACGCCTCGATCAGGTTCATGTCCTGCGCCTGGAATCGCTCGCCATATTCCAGATTGAGCAGCCGGTAATCTGGGAACGCCTTGCCCGCCATCTCGTTGGTCGCCAGGTTCGCGACCACCACCTTGATCTGATTGTCGCCCGCGCGCACCAGCGACGTCACCTCCACCTCGTACGGCGGCAACCAGACATCGCCCGCCGCGCTGCCGTTCACGAACACCTGCGCCGCCTCGCGCACCGGACTTTCAATCCACGCCTGCAATCGCAATCCGCCGGAGCCGGTGCCATCGCCCACCGCCGCGTGCACCACGGGCTTCTCGATCACCGTGCCCTGGCCGAAATCGAGAAATACGCGGATGCCCGGCTTCATCATCGCCGCCGGCACCGTCACGGTTCTCTCGTACACCGCTTGCCCCGAATAATATTTCGTCGCCGCGTCATCGGTCCACGAATGCAACTGATCCATCGTGATCGTCGAACCTGGAGCGGAGCCTAGCCCCGTGTACGTCACCGACCAATTCGTTCCCATGTCCACTGGCGCGGGCATCTCCGGCTGCTTGCCCACCCCTTTCTGCACACGATATTTGGTTCGATCCTTCGCCGCCGAGACGCGCTCCTTTTCATTCGTGAAGAAAACGATGCGCGACGCATACGGCTCAAGCGTCAGATCTATCGTCGAGCCCATACCTAGAGGCGTGCTCTTTCCCGAGATCGGATCCCAAATCTCCGCCTGTTCGCCCGTCACCCGGAACGTTGCCTGCGTATCGACCAAGTGGTTGCTGGTGTTGGCCGCGAAATACAAATCGCCAAACTCCAGTTTGCGATGCACGAATCCCACTTCCGGAGCTTCGGGCGCGAGCACCACGTCCGGCTGGGTCAGTTGCGCCAAGGTTTCCCCCAGCTTCTTTTCGTCAGCCACGAAATGCCCCGCCGCCCCCGGCGCGCTGAACAATATCTGCGAAAGTGCCGCAACCTCCGGCGAATCCGTCGCCGCCTCCTGCAATCCCGGCGCAAGCGAGGGCAAACTGCGCGTCGCGATCACAATTCCTCCGGCCTTTGCGAATGCCTCGATCTTGCGATACGTCTCGAGTGGCATCCGTTCGATGCCCGGCAAAATCAACACGCGATATGGAATCCCCACCTTGTCGATCGCGTCCGCATCGATGAAATCCAGATTGAATCCCGCATTCAAAATCTGCGGAATCACCGTGTCGCCCAGCAGCGGCACAATCGTCTGGTTCACCGAAATGCTTGATCCCAGCGGCGGCGTAAATCCCGCCGGCCTCGCCCCCGCAATGTTTGCCCCCGGCGTAATCAGTCCGGAATTCCCCACGCCCGAAGCCGCGCCGATTCCGCGCCCCGTAGCCTCCCCAATCACCAGCGCATTGAATTTCGCCCACGCATCATCGGTGGGCAGAAGGAGCGCCACATCATTCGCCGGCTTGCCCTGACGCAGCAAATAGCTCACGCGCTGCAAATATTGCGTCACGTCCGGCATAACCGTGTACCAGGGATTGTGATCGTCGAACACCGCCGCCGCGTAAAAATGCCAACCCGGTTCGCCCGCCGACGGCGGCGAATACGGCCATCCGTGACCGATCAATTGATTGCTGCCTTCGAGGAAATAAAGATCGGCGCCGGCCTTCATATCGATCGGCCGCGCGCGAAACACCGGAGAGTGCAACCACGTCCACGTCTCGGACGAAGTGACCGTCCGCCCGAACAGATGATTCGCCGACGACGCCCAGCGCACCGCCGAGAAGCCGTTCCAGTTATAGCCTTCGCCCTCGGCCAGATCGACGAGCGCGTTGCTCGATAGCGTAGTAGGCGGCGTGCCGTAACTCTGCGAGCGGAATTTCGTTCCGTGCGCGTCGGCCCACTCGCGGAACGGCGTCAGGTAATTGTCATCGGCCAGTTCGGTCAGCGTCTTGCCCCAATCGTGCCGAATCGCGTCGGTTTGCGGACCGATGTCGCCGACGAGAGCGGGGAGATAGGGCGTCAAGTCGTAGCCGCGCCGCTTCTGAAATTGTTCGAGGAAATCGCCGGTCCAGTCCGACTGATAGACTTCGAGACTGTCGCTGAACACGGCGTAAGGAGGATTCGGGCCCAGCGCAGCCAGCAATTTATCGCCGACGGTGTGCAAATGCGTTTCCGCCGCCGCGTGATCGTAATGATCGAGCACGAATCCCTCCGCGCCCAGCGCCGGCCGCTTCACCTGCATTCCCGACCTGCTGGCGATGAAGAACAGCACGTCGTGCGCTGCATCGAGAGCGGCGGTGCCATCCGGCAGGAGAAGCCTGCCATCGTGAATCGAATCCGCCGGCAGCATCACCGCGCCCTGTGGCGCGATCTTGCCGTCCGGTGCCGCCACCAGAAACGCGGCGAGGAATTTTTCGCCCGTAACGATGTCCGGCACTTCCACCGACGCCACCGCGCCGATCGGCACCGCGACCACGCGCAGCATTCCGGCGGCTTCCGTCACCGGAATGTTCGGTCCGCCGAGCGGCCAGCCGCTGCCGAGCGTCAGATCGAAGCGCATGCCCAGCTCGCGCGCCCTGTCGGAAGCGAAGCGCAGATCGCCCAGGAATTCGTCGGAGAGATATGGAAAATTGTGAAAGCCCGTCGCGGGATCGTCGAGCGCCAGCGGATAAACCGGCTGCACTTCCACTCCGCCGATTCCGCCGGCCTTCATCGCGCGCAATTCGCGCTCGAGTTCGTCCTTCGTCACCGAAGGCCCGAACCACCACCAGCGCACCATCATGCGGCTGTCATCCGGCGGCGTGATGAACAATTGCCTCAGCGTGCTCGCCGAATCGCTTTGGTCCGTGGTGCTTGCTTGTGCGGGAGTTTGAGACGCCGTCGCCGCTGTTGCCGATGGCGCCTGCGCTCGTGCCGGCCCGATTGCCGCGACGAAGAATATGATCGGCAGAATTATGATCGGGAGAATTGCGGCGTGCAGGCGGGGGTGAAACCGAAACGAATGCGACATAAGGCCCTCCTCGGGTCATGCTGGTTCTCACGTCACCGGCCCGTTGGACTCGCCCAGCGCGTTGCCGGTTACAACGCCGCCTCGCTGGGTTTAATTCGGAAAATGTTTGGGCGCGCGCTCTCCGTGCCGATCAGCTTTTCGCGGAACCAATCGGCTGCGCGATCGCGGCCAACAATTCCATCACGTGCAGCACAGGACGCTCAAGGCCGTCGCGCAATTGTTCCTGGCACGAAGTGCCCGTCACAACCAATGTACGCGGCCCGCCGTCCGCTTCGATTTGCCGCACCTGCTGAAATAAATCTTCGCCGACGGACTGGCTCAAATCGTAGTAGTCCTTCTTGTAACCAAAACTGCCGGCCATTCCACAGCACTCCACTTGCGACGTGGCCACGTCGAATCCCGCCGCGCGCAGCAACGCTTCGGTCGGCTTCGCGTTGCCGCCGAACTGAATGGACCTCTGTGTTTCGCCGGACTGCGCGGAGCGCATTGCTTCAACCGTCTTCTGCTGGCAATGGCTGTGATAGAAGATGCGCGTGCCGAGCGGATGTTTTGCGGCGGGGAAAATCTCCGCGGCATTCAGGCCATCATCCTGTATGCACTTCCACAGATATTCGGCGGCGTCGAAAGTGTGCGCGCGCAGCGCTTCGCAGAGTTGCTGTCCGCTCTCGTCGCTCGCCAGCAGATGACGGTAATCCAACCGAAACATCGCCAGCACACTCGGTTCGACGACGATTATTTCGCGGCCTTCGTCGAGATATCGCTTCAGCAGTGCGGCTGTGCGCCGCGCTTGCCGCGTGGCCGTTGCGATCATGCCTTGCGAGAGCGCCGCGCGCCCATCGGGCGAAGTTGGGCTGACGATGATATCGACGCCGATCGCTTCGAGCACGTCGAGCGCGGCCAATCCGCGCGCAGGTGTGCCGTAATTGGTGAACACGTCGGCAAACAATACAGCTTTGTGTCGCGCTGTGCTCTTCGCCGAGCTCGGCGCCGCGCCCGCGGCGGCGCCGCTGGCGCGCGGGAGTTTCCGGCGAGACCGCCGCTTGGCTGCGGCGACGAGAGTGATGGAAGCAAACGGAGGAAGTGCGCGCCGACGATCGAGCCCGACGAATCGCTCGAGCAGCGCGCGCGCGAAGCTAAAGCGGTTTACTGCGTTCGCGAGCGACGCGAACGGCGCGCTGAATTTTCCGGCGAGATCGTAGCGGCCGAAGAAAAGTTTTTGCAGCGACGCACCGGCGTCGTCGGAGGGAACGCCCGCGAGCACGCGCTTCACGGCTTGCGCCGCGGCAGAGGATTCTTGTTTTCCCAGGCGCTGCCGCAGAACGGTGTTCAGCCACGGAATATCGATGCGCACCGGACACTGCGTGACGCAGCGCGAGCAGCCCGTGCACAATTCGGCGAAGCGCGAGCTCGCAAGATCGCGCGTGCCCGCTTCCCACGCGCCGCCGATTCCGCCGGAATAAGTTTGACCGCCGAAAGCGTGGCCGCCGACGGCCTGAAAATTCGCGCAGCAATTCGAGCATGCGCCGCAGCGAATGCAATACAGCGCTTCGCTCAGCACGGGATCCGCGCGCATGCGCCCGCGCCCGTTGTCTACGATCACGAGGTGGAATTCGCGCGGCGGCGCGATGCCGTCGGAAATCACGGGCGCGGCAAGAGGCGGACGGATCAGGCTGGTGTATGACGTCATGGGCTGCCCGGTGCCGCTGGCGGCGAGCAATTCGATGAACGGCGCGAGATCTTCGCGCGCGGGCAGAATTTTTTCGATGCCGGTGACGGCGATGTGCAGCGGCGGCACGAGCGTGGTCATGCGAATGTTGGCTTCGCTTTCGACCAGCACCAGAGTGCCGGAATCGGCGGTGACGAAATTTGCGCCGGAAATTCCGGCGTCGGCGTTCAGGAATTTGTCGCGCAGGCGATCGCGCGCGAACGCGGTGAGTTCTTCGCCGCTATCGAGCGGCAGATCGGTTTTGAATACGCGCTTGAATAGCGCGGTGATTCGCTCGCGGCTGTAATGCAGTGCGGGGCCAACGATGTGCGAGGGCTGCTCGTCGGCGACTTGGAGAATGAATTCGGCGAGATCGGTTTCGGCGACTTCGATGCCGAGAGCTTCGAGCACGTGGTTTAAGCCGATTTCTTCCGACGTCATGCTCTTGGCTTTGACCACCAGGCGCACGTCGTGCCGCTTGCACACCTCGCCGATGTAGTGCGAGGCGGCTTGCGCGTCCTGCGCCAGGAAAAAATGACCGCCGTTGCGGAGGACGCTGGCTTCGAGCTGGGCCACAAGCTGCGGTTGATCGCGAAGCGCGCGCTCCTTGATGGCGCGCGCTTGGTCCTTCAGCGCGTCGTAGTCGGAGATTTCGGCGGTGGCCACGTAGCGATTGCGATTGAATGTTTGCACGTTGTGGCGCACGGCGGGGCCTTCGACGCGTAACGCCATGCGAATCGCGGCCAGCAGCGCGGGCTTCGACGCTTTGCTGGCGAATGCGCGCGGCGATTCAACGTCGGAATCAATGATCTGCGCTATGCCTGCAGCAGGATTGGGGGAGGGGTTCTTGGTCATGGTCGCCGCTGAACTTTTATACAGGAAACCCGCATGAAAGCTATTATCCGTGAACTTATGCGAAAGCCGTTACACGAGAACGATGATGTGCAGCCGGTGCGGGCCGTGCACACCGCGCACCAGCGGGCCCATGTCCGCCGTGGCGCTTGGCCCGGTGACGAAAACGAAATTGCGATCCAAACCTTTGCTGCCGATGCGATCGCGGCGAAAAAGATCGCGCGGCGCTTCGACGATATCTTCGGCGGCGAGGACGGCGATGTGCATGCGCGCGAGAAGACTGATGAATCCGGTGTGATCGGGATCGAGCGCAACGCAGATGGTGCCCGTGCGCGAGACGCCGGCGAAAGCATCCGTGATGCCGACATCCGCCGCACTGAGTTCGGATTTGCTGCGCCCTGTGAACACGCCGGGCAAACGCTCGCACGCCGCGAAAAGATTTGCAGGCAGATCCGCGGGTGGGGCGACGGCGATGCGGCGCGCCGCGGGCGCCGCGCGCAGGACGGCGCGGGCTAATTCTTCGGACAGCCGGGAGATTTCCGCTGAGCGCGAAATTCGCTCTACGGTCGCGGCGGCGGCGCGCGCGGCGGATTCAAACGCATCGAGAGCGTTGGGTTGGTCCATTAGAAATGGCGGCCGCCTCCTGCGCGCGAGAACGGGACGAATTTTGACACAAATGCGCACGCGGACCGCGGTTTTTTCGCCGAGAAGGCAAGAGTGCGATGGCCTTCGCGAGTGTGGACCATATAGTGGGACAGCTCTTCGGTGCCATGCCACGCCCGGATGGAAGCGGGAGTTTCCTGCACGATCAAGCGAAAAGTTGGTGCGAAAGCTGGCGGCGCGGCCGCGATGCGTACAGGCGGATGGCTACCATATGTTAAATGAAACAATACGGTTACCGCAGCTCGATTAAAGGGAATTTCGGCGACGATAGGTGTTGGCAAGTTGCGCAGAGCAAATTCATCCGATCCAAAAATTACTTGACACTCTGGAGGGTAGAGGTATTAACTTCCAAGGTCGAAGGCTGCGATTTCGGCCGAGCCTGAACCCGTGTGGGGACATGGGTACGGTTGAAAGCGCGGCAGGGGTGGTTTAGTACAATTGAACCTAGGAGGGCAAATGGTCCGAGTAGACCGCCGTATCTCGGCGTTGTGCTGCGTTTTTGTTGCGCTCGCGTTGGTGCTTTTAATTCCGTTTAACTCATTCGCTCAAAACGTAGCTGTCGCAGAAGTCTCGGGTCAGATTTTGGATCCGACGGGCGCATCTGTGCCTGATGCCAAGGTGACGATGACCGAAGCCGACAAAAACGTGGATCACACCACGTTGTCGGACGCCGACGGCAGATATTTGTTTCCGAACCTGCCGGTGGGCCCCTACAAATTGACGGTGGAGAAAACAAGTTTCAAGACCTACGTGCAGACCGGGATCGTGTTGCAAGTGAACGATCACATCGCCATGAACGTGACGATGCAGCTCGGCGCCGTTTCCGAAAGCGTGGTGGTTCAGGCTGGCGCCTTGATGGTGCAGACAGACACCGCCGCCGTATCGAACGTGGTTACTGGGGATCAGATCAGCAATCTCCCCCTGAACGGCCGCTTCGCCTCCGAACTCATCTCCATGGCGGGTGTGTCCTCCGCGTACCAGCAGTCGTCGCCAACCTCTGGCTATGGCGATTTGACGGGGAGCAAGAGTTTCTTTAGTTCTTTCGCGGTCTCCGTGGCCGGCTCGCAATACAACGGCGTGAACTATCTTCTTGACGGCGGCATGAACAACGACACGTACGCGTTCGTGAACCTGCCATTTCCGTTCCCCGATGCGCTGGCGGAATTCAGCGTGGAAACCGACGCGCTTCCGGCCCAGACGGGCACGAAGGCGGGCGGGGTGGTGAACGTGGTGACGAAATCGGGCACCAACGACCTGCACGGCAATTTATTTGAATACCTGCGCAACGGAGATTTTAACGCGCGCGCCCATCCGTTCTTCACCGGTCCGCAGCCGGGAAGCGGGGGCACGCTGGCGACGAATTGCCAAGCCGATAACCCGTCAAATATCGCGAGCGTGGTCGCGGCGGCGAACGCTGCCGGGACCAGTGGCAACACCGCGGGAATTGCGGACGGCGGCGTGACGGGTAACTCGTGCGACATCCTGCGCCGCAACCAATTTGGCGGCACGCTGGGCGGCAAAATAATTAAGGATAAGCTTTTCTACTTCATGGGATATCAGGGCACGCGGATTTCCCAAGTCGGCGGCGCGACCACTAACGAGCCCACTCAGGACGAGATCGCCGACGGGGATCTCGCGCCCTATTTCAACGACCTTGAGAGCTCGAAGAACCTGCTGGGCAACACGACCAACTACTGGGCAGGCCAAGCGAACTGCACGATCAAGTCGAATGCGACCTCGGGCCTTTCGACATCGCTCGCCACGCCTACGCCGTACTTCGGCGGCGCAGCGGGAAGTGCGAACCCCACCCTCGATCCGACCGATACGCAGGATCGTTTGCAGGCCGGCCAAACCTTTGATCCGATCGCGCTCAAGCTATTTGGCACGAACATGGTGCCGTACGGGCCGGGGCAAGGAACAAATCCCGCTGGCGCGAATTACAATCCTTGCGGTTACCTTACGTACGCCGTTCCCTCGGTGCAAAACGAGGACCAGGTGATCGGCCGCATCGACTATGTGGTGAGCTCGAAGCAAACGCTTTTCGGGCGTTACTTCATCGACGACTTCACAGACCCTGATGCGAATACGCTCGCCGGGGGAACCAATCTTTTGCTGACCAGCTCGCCGGGCGTTTTTCAGAGGGCGCAGGCGTTCACGTTGGGGGACAGCTACTCGATCTCGCCGACCACGATCAACTCACTGCATCTAACCTGGAACCGCCGGCGGGACAACCGCACCACGCTGATTCCGGAAAGTTTGGCGACGCTGGGCGCAACGACGTATACCGAGACGAACGCCTTCCTGCAGATCACCGGACCGTTCAGCATCGGCAGCGGCACGGGCAACCTTGGCCATTTCAACGTGAACTCGTGGCAGGTTTCCGACGACGTCGATCTGATCCGCGGCAGGAATCACTTCACAATGGGAGCGGATCTGATTCGCACTCAGGACAATACGCTCACCAACTACGAGAACGACGGCACACTTAGTTTCGGCACGACTTTCACGGGCAACGCTCTTGGCGATTTGTTGATGGGCGCCTGGAGCGGGTACAGCCAGAGCCGTCCGCAACAAGTGGCGTTCCGGGCGACGTTCCCGGCGTTTTATTTCCAGGATGTCATGCGCGTACGCAACGACCTAACGATAAACGCGGGGTTGCGCTGGGAGCCGGAGCTGTTCCCGTACGACCTCCAGGGCCGCGGAGCGACGTTCAACCTGCAGGCTTTCCTCGAAAACGAACGGAGCCCGCAGTACGCCGCCGATTGCACGACAGCGGCGCTGGCAGTTAACCCGAACGCCTGTCCTCCGGCTGGATTCTTTTTTGACGGAGACCCGGGCCAGGGGAAGGCGTACTCATCGAGCCGCATCCTCAATCTCGCGCCTCGGCTGGGTATCGCGTGGAATCCATTCGGCAGTCAGAAACAGGTGTTTCGCGCGGGTGGCGGAATCTTCTATGACGACGCCGCGGTCTGGTGGAGTCAGCGGCTGACTTCGGACCCGCCGGGCATTGACGAAATCGACCTCACGCAGAGCCTTTCGAGCCTGGCGCCTGCGACGTCCCAGTTCTGCGGAACCTTGAGCCACCCGTGGTTGTACTACAACTCCGCAGGGTGCCAGGGCGCTCCGCTGGCGGGCAATCTAAACGGCGGCACAGTTCCTTCGGGGACTTTCGCCGACGGGCCGTTCCCGGCGGTGCATGATTTTCCGTCGAACGCCCTTTGGGTGGTGATCCCGCCGAACGTCAAGCCGACGTATGTGGGTGAATGGACGGCAAGTTACCAGATTCAGTTCGCCAGCAACTGGATATTCACCGCATCGTACCTGGGCAACAAGTCCACCCATCTGCCGTTGGGCTATTCCATTAACTTCTCCGAGACGCCTTTGGAGAACCTCGGGCAGCCGAACGTCTGCTTCTTGCCCGCCGCGGGAGTGGTCGCCACGGCTTCGGAACCGATTTGCGCCAGCGGAAACGAGCCACAGCGCCAGTATCTGAATCTTCTGGCGGGCGGGTCGGTTACAGCGAAGGCCGTGACCACAAACCTTGGTGTAAACGAGCTGAGCGGTGCAATGGAAATGGGCACGGATTCCAACAATGCCAACTACAACGCGTTGCTGGTAACCCTGAACCATCGCTTCTCGCACGGATTCACGTGGCTGGCCAACTACACGTACAGCCACTGCTTCGATGAGGGAGAAGCGCAGGGCGACCTGAACGGCAACACCTTCTATCAAAACCAGCTGAACTTTGACGGCAACTACGGGAGCTGCACTTTCGATATACGCAGCTTGTTCAACACGTCGGTGGTCGCAACTACGGTGATGAAGGGCGGTTGGAAGGGCCATTTACTGGGCGGGTGGCAAATTGCTCCGAACGTCCGCGTGGTTAGTGGAGCACCGCTCAATTTCACGATTGGGGACAACACGCTGACGGGCGGCTCGAGCCAAGCTACGTTTGAGGATTTCACGGCGGGATGTAATGCGGCCGGGGCATACTCGAACGGCTTGGAGAAGGGCTACTCGTGGCTGAATCAAAGCTGCTTGCTCGAGGAAGCGAACACAACCTCAGCAGGGACAGCACAAGAACTGGTGAACCCGGTTTACACCAACACCGTGACGTGCACGGGGACGGCGACGAGTACCTGCCCAACGGGCACGACGGGCCTGGTGATCTCCAGCGGGACCACCGGCTCTGGACAGTTCGGCTTAATCCAGCGGAACTTTCTGCGGGCTCCCGGAGCGATCAACTTCGACATGTCGATCAGCCGGATGTTCCCGATTCACGAGCGGTTGCAGGCGGAGTTCCAGTTCGAAGCCTTCAACGTTTTCAACCACTGGAATCCGGCGGCACCGAGCGGCGGTTCGCCGACCGGCACGACGGGCTCCCAGAACCTGGGATACATCACAAGCGCGGCACTATCGGGGATTATCCCGACGCAAACCGACCCGCGCGTGCTCCAGTTCGCTGTGAAGTTGCACTTCTAAAACACGGCGGAATAAACCCTTACCGGCCCCGATGGAAACTCGATTTTCGAGTTCTCGTCGGGGCCCTTTTATTTGCGCGGAAGTTCCGTAAGGCAAGCGCGAGGACACAGGATCGTGGTTGCCGTGGCACGGCTCGTGGCTGCGGGTAGGAGTAGGGGGGGCTATTTGACGCAGAAACGGGCCGGCGGCGCGATCGGGAGGGCCTTAGGCTGCGCGGTGGCGAGGATTGGCGGGCAGCGCGGAAATGGCTGCGGCGCCGACGAGCGTCAAACCGACAAGCAAAAGAAAGCCGGAGGAGTAGCTGCCGCGCGCGTCGTGCAATTTGGCGATCATCCAGGGAGACGTGGCTTCGGCGACGCCGCTGGCGGTGAGGATCACGCCCATGAGGCGGCCTAGAACTTCGACGCCGAAAATTTCGGCGGTCATCAGCGGAATCACCATGTAGTCGCCACCGAGGCCGAGGCCGAAAACGGCGGCGAAAGTATAAATCGCGAAATGCGATTGGTTGAGGAACAGAAGAGGAATGGCACCGGCGACTAAGAAAAAAATGAGCAGCATCACGTGTTTGATGGGGATGCGGTCGGCGAGCCAGCCCATCAACAGGCGGCCCACGATGCTCGAGGCTAGAACGAGGGACAGGATGCGCGCGGCGCTGGATTGCGAGAAGTGCTGGTCAACGCTGAGGAAGAGTTTCAGATTTTGTTGCACGCCGGCGAGCGCTGCGATCGAGCACATGCTGCCGGCGGTGAGCAGATAGAAGGCGCCGGATTTGAACGCGGCGAGCGATGAACGCGGAGCCGGCGCAGGGCCGCGGCGGACTTCGCCGGGCGATTCCTTCACGAAGTAAGCCAGCGGGAACGCGATGATCACGATGAACACGCCAATCGTTTCGAGCGCGGCGCGCCAGCCGTAGCGTTCGACAAGCGCGGCGGAGAGCAGCGGCACCACCGCGCCTCCAAAACCGATTCCGAGATACGCGATGCCCATGGCCTTGCCGCGAGCTTTATCGAACCAGCGCGAGACCAACACCTGAGCGGGAAGCGGACCGCCGCAGACGTAGCCGAGCGCGTTGAAGATGTAAAAGAAATAAAAACCGCTGAGAGTGGAGACGCGGCCGAGTCCGACGAGAGCGATGCCCGCCATCAGGATGCCGGCCATCATCAAACGGCGCGGGCCGAAGCGGTCCACCAACCAGCCGGCGAGGAATCCGAACGCTGGTCCGATGACGAGCTTGCTGAGGGCATTGCCGGAGGTGACTTCGCCGCGCGTCCAGCCGAACTGGCGGACCATGAAATCGTAATAGAAGGGAAGGCCGTAGAGCGCGAGGCCCACGACGCAGAAAAGGCCGGCGAAGGCCGTGGCTGCGACTTGCAGCGCGCCGGGGCGCAGCGTGGGCGTGGCGGTGGGTGCGGTGGGGGGCTCGCTCACGACGCGTGGGTCTCGGGGCGCGGCGCGGGCGAGGGCGTCGGCGCAGATCGCGTTGTCACGGTTTGGGCGCCGCGGCTTGCTGTTGCTGATATTTATCGAACCAGGTTTTCACCTGCGCATCGAGCGCGGCGAGATCGGGTTTCGATTGCGCGATAGCTTGCGAATCCTTCCACTCTTTTTGCAAATCGCCGACGTTTACGGTTGAGCCGACGCGAATGAACAGCGGAAGTTGATAGGTGTCGGCGGGCACGGTGATGGTTTTGCCGCCGGCGTAAATTTTGGTGGGCCGCCAAGCGTCGCGCCAGCGGGAACCACGAGGCAGATAGACATCTTGCGTGCGCTGACCATTTTTCCAAACTGGGGAGACCACGAGATCTGGGCCGTACTCGTAGGTCCACCAGTTGGTCCATGCCGCGGGAGATTTCGGATCGACGAGAAAGAGCGGGCGAATGATGGGCATGCCGGTTGCGTGGGCCTGCTGCGCGGCGGCGTAACTGTAGGCGGCGAGTCGATCGTGCAGGCGGGCGTAGAGGCGCCAGAGGGCGATGAGATCGGTGTCGTAGCTGGGCGTGCGCGGGAGATCCCAGAAGCCGACGTTGCGCGTGGGGCCGACTTCCATAATCGGCGTGAAGGCGCTGAAGGCCAGCCAACGGCCGCAAATTTCCTGCTCGACGAGAAGCGTGTAGCCGCAAGTGTCCGTGCCCCAATTTGGGTAACCATCGACGGCGTTGCGCTGCGCGGCGATGATTTCGGCACGCAGACCGTACTCGGTGCCGGCGACGTCGCCGCCCCAGAAAACCCCGTACGCGGAGCTGCCGGTGTAAGCGGCGCGCGGCATGAGCACGAAATCCTGATCGGGATGAAATTTCAGGGAGATGTCGTAAGCGGCTTTGATGTACATCGGAGGATAGGCGTCGCGATCTTCGCGGATGGAGCGGCCATCGAAAATGCGAAAGGGGCCGGATTCGGGGATGTCCTCTTCAGAGCGATCCATTTTGAAGCCTTCGACGCCGATTTTTAGTAATTTCGCGACGCCGTCTTGCCAAAAAGCTTTCGCGGCGGGATTCGAGAAATCGGCCATCGGATAATCTCGGAGCGGATCGGTTTGGCCGGGGAGGTTGTAACCTTTGGCGAGCGCTTCTTGTTCCATCTTCCCTTGGAAGAAGGGGCCGATCCACATGATCATGTGCGAATTTTGCTGCTTGATCCATTGGATGGACGCCTCGAAATTCGGCATGCGCTGCGTATCGATCTCGAAATCGTCGTAGCCCTGCGGGCCGGGGCCCCACGGGCGATCGATCCACATGATCGAGTTTGGAATGCCGAAGGCCTTCATCATCAGAACGTCTTCCATAAACTCGGAATTGAAGGGGCCGGTGACGGGCGTGCCGTCGTAGTAGGTGGCGCGCTCGGTGTTTTCGTCACGCCAGCGCCACGGGCCGTAGATCCATTTCGGCGGAAGGAATGGCGGGCCGGCGTCCATGGCGTGCTCGCGGACAAGTTCCGCGGGATCGCGCGATGTGTAGATTTTTAATTCGAGCGAGGGGCCTTCAAATTCGATTCGCACGCGCGAGGGGTCGGTGGCGCAGAAATCGAAATGGCCGGGCCAATCGGTCTTGACGAAAACGGCGTAGCCGCGCGAGGAGATGTAAAACGGAGCGTAAACCGAAAGCGTGGGCTTCAAGATCATATCGATTTGTTGGCCGCGCAAATTCAGGACTTCCGTGCGGCCGGCGGACCACGTCAATTGTTGCGGGCCGTCGACCAGGCGCTCCATGATGCCGGTGAAAAATTCGTCCTTGCCGGATTCGATTGAGAGGCCCCATTTCGAGATGCCGGCGGAGGGTTGTGCGGAGAGGTGCACAGTAAAATTATCGCCGTCGGGCACGACGGAGAGTTTGACGACGCGGCCGTCGGGCATCGTGGCCTGGCCTTCGATCGCGCCATTTTTCTGAGGTGTCGCGATCAGCGAACCGGGAAGGGAAGCGCGGCCTTGCAACGTCTCGATGTAAAGGCCGTCGATGCGCAGGGCGCGGGCTTCCGCGCCCGATCCGAAAGGCGCCAAGGATTTCGAGGGCAGCGCGATCACAGCGGACGCGGCGGAATTCGAGGCGCTTTGATCCTGCGCGGGCATCGTGGCCGGAGCGGATTGCGCTGCGGCGGAGGACGCTGCGAACGCTGCGAGCGCGAGAAGCAAGGCGAACCCTGGGCGACATTTCATTTGCGTAGTTCCCTCATTTTGCTATTGGGGCGTGCGCGGGATTCCGAATTCCGCTTGGTGAGATTCCTCGTTTTCGGATGCGGTTTCAAGTAAAAAAATGCGCTGCGGGAAAATTACGACGCCGTGGAAAATAGCGCGCGAGGCGCTTAGCGGTTCAGCGCGTCGCGAAGGAACGCGACGGCTTGCGGGGCGTCGCTTGCAAAATTCGCGGTGTGCGCGTCAATGCTGATTCCGCTGGTGTAATTGATCTCGCGGAGTGCGGCGAAGAAAGGCGCATAGTTGTACTCGTCCCAGCGCGCGGGGAAAACGCGGCCGTTGGGATTCGAGAAGTGGAAATGGCGGACGTAATCTTTCGCGGCGACGATCGCGGAAGGATCTTCGTGGGTTTGATCGAGGTAGTAGATGTCGAGAACCAGCTGGATGTTTGGATCGTCGACTGCGCGCACCAGCTGCACACCTTCGGCGACGCTGTTGATGATGTTCGTTTCCTCTTGGCTTTGCGGCTCGACGGTGACGACAATGTTGCGCTCGCGGGCTTCGGGCGCAATGCGTTTCAGGAAGTCCACGAGTTGATCGAACGCGGCGTCGTGCGAAAAACCGTCGGGAACTCGGCGTGCGGCGCCGCTGCCGAGGACGATGATGTGCGCGTTCAGCGCGGCGACACGATCCATGGCTTTGCGGACGTACGCCATCTGTTGGTCTTTGTCGATGTTGGGGCCGGTCAGCTTGATTGTCGGGGGAATAAAAACGTCGGTGGCGAGAACCGGGAAGCCGCCCTGTTTCACTTCGTTCTTCAACTGCGCGAAATCCGCGTCGGAGAGCGAAACGATTTCAGCGGTGCTAAGTTCGACGTAATCGAAGCCGGCGCCTTTGGTGGCGCTGATCATTTTGACGGTTCCGCACGCGCCGATCTTAATTGCTGGAGATTCGCTCCTGCCGACCGCGAGGAACAGTAGCGCGACGCAGCAGAGGACCAGGCAACGCAGTGTGAGGCGGGACAGGCGACCGCCAAAAGCTTGGCCGCTTGATGCGCGGTGCGAATTTTTCGGACGAACAAACATCGGCAACATTGTCTCTCTCATGCTTCGGCCGTGATGCATAGGTGCCAGCCCAAGCGGCGCTCAAGGGCGCGAAAAAGCGCGGGTGGCATTGCGCGGAAATAAAATTCCTTCACGTAGCGATACTGCAGATAGTCCGCAACGCGATAAGGAAATATGTGGTCTACGTTGACGTCGCGGACATGGAAACCGTGGCGTTCGAGGAGTTCGCGGCCTTCGCGGCGCGAAAATGTGTAGGTGATGGGGCAGCCGGTTTGCGCCTCGGAATTCTTGGCGACGAGTTCTGGAAGTTTCCAGAATCGGCCATGACCTTCGCCGAGGAGAATCCCCAGCACTTTCCAGGAGCGCCGGTGATAGACCATGATTTTCACGGTCGTTCCGGGATGGGCGTAAGAGCGAAGCTCTTCGAGGACGCGGTCCGGGTGGGGCGTGTGGTGAATCACGCCGAAGGAATAAATGAGATCGTACGGTGCGGCGGGCGCGAAGCTGCGCAACTCTTCCGCGTTGCCGCGGTAAAACTGCACCTGATCCTGAACGCCGTAGACGACGGTGCGCTGGCGGGCCAGCTCGACGGATTTTTCGGAGAGATCGACGCTGGTGACGCGCGCGCCGTGACGCGCGAAATTCACGGTGTCGGTGCCGATGCCGCAACCGATTTCCAAAACCGATTTGCCGCGCCAGCGCTCAAATTCGGCGAAAGCCGGAATGTGCGGCTCGACGCGATATTTGCGCGCTTCGACTTCGTCGAAATATTCCTTCGTGCCAACCGGTTGGGACGAGTGGCGGATGTTACAGGGACGCGTGTCCCAGTAATCCTGGACGCGATTGATGGCGACTTCTTCAAATCCCATGGTGAGCGCGAATGCCGGGCGGCCGGCTCGTACGATGCGATGCCCAGAACTACGATTTCAATTGTATCGCTTTGCGGCGCGCGGAGTCACTGACCGCCCGTGAGCGCGGCGCGCAGGAAGGCAATGGATTCGGGTGCTTCTTTCGCGAAATCGGTGGAGCTGGCTTCGACGCCCATCTCGCGGTCATAACCGATCTTGCGGAGATTGGCAAACAGCGGAGCGTAATTGTACTCATCCCAGCGCAGCGGAAGGACGCGCCCGGTCGGATTGGCCATATGGATGTGAACGATGTGATCGCCGGCGGCGAGAATGTCGGCGGGATCTTCTTTGACCATCTCGAATTGGTAGTAATCGAGATTCAATTGGATGTTCGGATCGTTCACCACCTTGATGAATGCGAGCGCCTCAGCCAGCGAGCCGATGAGATTCGATTCCTCGGGGCGCAAGGGCTCGATGGCGATGATCACGTTTCGCGCGCGCGCTTCCGGTCCGAGGCGCTTGCAGAAATCTACGAGCTGCGCGTAGGCCTCGTCCTTCGAAAAACCCTCGGGATAGGAGCGCGCGGGACCGCTGCCCATGGCGACCACGCGCGCGCCCAATTTCGAGACGCGATCAAGCGCCAGGCGGACGTACGCCATCTGCTGGTCTTTGTCGATGTTCGGGCCGCTCAGCTTGATGTTTCCGGGAATGAAGAGATATGTGTCCAGCACCGGAAAGTCGATCTGTTTCAGCTTCGCGCCCAACTGTGCATAGTCGGCGTCAGAGAGCGCGGCAACTTCGGAGGTTCGCAGATCCATATAGTCGAAGCCGGCGGCTTTCGCTGCGTCAATTTGGCTGATCGGGCCGCAATAGCCGATGCGCACTTTTGGCGTGTCGCTTTTGCCCGCGACGAGGCAGAGCAACGCGAGGCCAACCAGGACGACGCTTCGCAGGGCGACGTCTACGGCGCGCGAGTGTGAGGCTGAGCGATTCGATGTTTGCTTACCGCCAGCCGGAAGCAATCGATTGCTCATCGCGTCACTTTCCCGCCGGAGCGGCCGGCGTGCGAAACGGAGTAGGAGGCAGATTCCAAAGCGCTACGGGATCGGGATGCGCGGGATCGAACGGCGGCGTGTCGCCCAAGAGGTATCTTGCTATTCCGAGCTGATTGGTCTTTATGCCTTCGACGATGCATTTCGCAAGCTCGTAGGCGCCGTAGGAATTGAAGTGGGTGTCGTCCTTGAGTTCAGCGGTCTGGCCGGGGAATGTGCCGGCCGGGTAGTGAACAAAGGCTCTGGTGGAATTGTCCGGGCCCATGGCTTCGTAAAAGACTTTGCTCATGGCGTTCAGATCGATCAGCGGGACATTTTCATCGCGCGCCAATTGGCGCATCGCGTCGGGATAATCGCCCAACGTGTTCACGATTTTTCCGTCGGGGCCGAAGCTGCGGCGATTCATCGAGGTGACGAGCACGGGCGTGGCGCCACGCAGTCGGGCTTCGTCGATGTAGAGGCGGAGGTAGGATTTGTAGTCGGTTGCGGCGTCGACGTGATCCGGGCCCGGTTTTTGATCGTTGTGCGTGAATTGGATGAAGAGATAATCGCCCGGTTTCATTGTGCTCAGAATTTTCGCGAGTCGATTTTCGGAGATGAACGCCTTGAGGGTTTCGCCCGATTCGGCTTGATTCGAGATCGATAAGCCGGGTTTGAAGAATCGCGGCAACATCTGGCCCCAGGCGCACCACGGCTCGTCGGTCTGATCGACGACCGTGGAATCGCCCGCAAGATAGACTGTGACGTCGTGCTCAACTTTGGTGATGGTGATCGCCGCGATGCACGGGCGCTTGTTGCTGAACTCAAACGTCAGCTTGTGGTCCCAATCCATGGTGCCCACTTCGCGCTGCTTGAGCGACACCTGGCCGCCTCCGGCGATTTCCGGATAGCGAACGCTGACGGTGAAAGTGCGCGTGGCGATCTCGCCGTTCGTGGTTTGCACGACTTCGAGCAGTAAGCGGCGCGATTCCGCCTTGACCGTGGTGAGAGATTCTCCCTGCGGGTCGCCGAGCGAGAAGGTCACGTCGTAATCGCCTTCGGGGACATTCACGGAGAAGAAGAACGGCTTGTCGCTGGTGCAAAAGCCGCCGGGCGCCGTCGGCCGGGCGCTTTCGGGTCCGCTGCGATCGACGCAAGTGACTTGAGCGCCGGGCTCGAATCCGTATTCCTGGTCATTTGTATATGCGGTGGTCGCGACGACCTGGGTGGCTCCGGGAGCGGCCGGTTGCGGGCCGAAGGAAAAATTCAAACTCATCGGCGCGGACAGCGGCACCGGCGCGGCGGGCAATGCTTGAGCGGACGCGTGCGCTACTGCGAAGAGCAGGACGAAGAGCGCTGCCGAAGGCAACACCCGACGGAGCGTGAATAGAACGGAGGCGGCGCTCATTGATATCGGTACAACTGTGCGCGGCGAGTCGTGGGAACGCCGGCGGGGAAGGTCAATCCCTCGCCGGACAAATTTTCCGCGGCGGCGGCGGAGAAATCATAGCGCAATTGTGTTTCGTCGCCGTTGAGCCAGCGGCCGGGCTTCCACTGGCCGTCAACGAAAGTGCCATCCTCGACTTTTGCGAAGCCGACGACGGCCGGGCCGGGCGTGTTGGGTGTGAATGTGACTTGCACATCGGCGCCGGCGACGATGAATTCATCGGGGGCGGTTGCGATTGCAAGCGCGTATCCGCTATCGGGCACGACGGTTGAGCGGCGCGTGACGCGCAGCGCGAAATGAAGCGTATAGCCGCCGAGCGAGACATCTTGCGACGGTCGATCTTTGGAAAGCCACACGCCGGCGATTGTGCCGCTCGCTTGGTGCTCAAGGATCACGGGAGCCATGGCGGAGAGCATCGCGTAGGCTTCGGGAATCGGCGCGGTGGGATCATCCTGGGATTCGATCGCAAACGGCGAGTAGCCGATCGAACCGGCGCCGACGGCGTAGAAAGCGTTGGCGGCCCCGACGGAGCCGGCTAAGGATTCGGGCACGAAGATTGGATTTCCGTTGCGGCTGTAGCTGGCGAGGATGTCCGGAAAATCGGGCAAGTAGACGTCAGGCGCGAGCAGATCGATGTGCGGTGCGGCGGATTGCCAAACGTCGTGCATCTGCGCGACAGCGCCGCCGCTCGGATAATCGCCGGGGCCTTTGTCTTCGGGCTGGACAATCCAAGTGTTGATGTACATCGGGAGCGGCAGTTCGGTTTTGCCCGCGACGACGACGCGATCGATGTACCGCGCGTAGTTCCAAGCCATGAAGATTTCATCGGCAGCCGGACCGGGGCCGAAGACCTCTTGCCACGTGCCGGAAGTTTTTGCGCCGGCGTCTTCCCAGGTTTTGCGGAACTCGGGCAACAGAGTGTCGTGGTGCGCGGCGAGATACGCCGTCAGCTCTTTCGGCACGGGTTGGTTGAACGCGGCGTTGGCCGCGCGGGAGTGGTCGCGCGAATCGCCGAGGACGCCGACCTCATTTTCGACCTGGATGAAGAGGACAGTGTGTTGCGCGGAATCCACTTCGCGAAGATGGCGCAGCAGCGCGGCGAAGGCGCGCGAATCGGCATCGCGATTTGAATCGCTGAACGTGGAAAGAATCTCGAGATATTGGCCGCTGCTATTCTGAACGAGCGGAAAGCGCGCGGGATCTTTTTTGATCCACGCCGGCGCGTAGGTGGAGCCGGAATTTTTCCAACTGGCGAGCCAGAGAAGAACCAGGCGGAGATTGTTGCTGCGGGCGTCGCGCAGCAGACCGTCGAGAACGGTGAAATCGAAGTGGCCTTCTTCGGGCTCGATTTGCTGCCAGGTTACCGGCGTCAGCACGGTGTTCAGATGCATCGCGGCGAGCTTGGGCCAGATGGGTTGCATGTACTCGACGCTCGAGGAACTGGAATTGTGCAACTCTCCGCCGAGGACGAGATACGGTTTGCCGTCCACGATGAGTTGCGTGACGGCGCCATTTTTCTGCAGATGGGGAAGAGCAGCGTCTGGAGCGGGCTGTTGCGCGGCTGCGCCAGGCACGGCGACGGCGAGCGCAGCGGAAAAAATCGCGGCGCGCAGGGCGGCGCGGCAAACGGACGCGCTAGATTTCATCGATGGCCTCATTTCACGTTCACGCCCCAAACTTTGGAGAGGCGCGAGGTTCCTGCGGGGCCCGCGACGTCGAGGATTACGGTGTAGCGGCCGGATTGCTGATACTGGTGAATTGGAAATTGATCGGTCGAGCCCGAGCCGTCACCGAAATCCCACTTCCAGGATGTGGCGCCGACGGAGAGATCCTTGAACGCGACGAGGCGACGGTCCATATCAACGACGGTGAAGGACCACTCCGCGTCAATCGCTTTGCGGAATTGCGGCTCAAGGGGCATGAGGCGGAATTCGCACAGGAAGGAAGCGTTGCCATACATCTTGTGCTGATTCGAGAGATTCCAGAAGCCGTCGTTGCCTTCTTTATTTACGTCGTTGTAATCGATCACCGCCCACGACAGGCCGATCAACTTGTTTTCGTAGAGATTGGATTCAACCGAGCGCAGCGGGCCTTCGGCCGCGGCGTAATCGAAAGGCGTGATGAAGAATTCGAGCGTGAGTTTGCCGGATTCGCCGGGTTTGAAATTGTAGGAATAGGCGTGATTCGAGTAGGGCAACTCTTTCAGCCACTGCTGCGGGCCCCACATCATGGTCCAGTCCTTGTTTTCCGCCGGCGTGAAGATGTGATAGTTCTGCGCGTGGACGCTTTGGAACGAAAAAAAAGCGTCGCTGGGGCTGAGGTCTTTGTTCGGATGTTGTTCGGCGATCAGCGGGCCGCCGGAAAGATCGCCGTCGACGACGATCTCGAAAGTGTCATTGTGCAGATCGGGGCGCGCGAAATCCCAATACTTATCGTAGGCTTGATAGAGGAAAAAAAGTTGATTGAGGCCTTTCACCCAGCCCACTTTCACTTTCACGTCGAGATACGCGGGATCGGGCGCGGGATGCTTGCCGGTGTCGTCATGCATGCGATCGATGCCGATGGTGTAGTCGTCAGGAACGATATTCCAATCGGAGGCGTCGCCGTCGATGCGCGGAATCATGTTGGGAGGGAATTGAAAAACTTTAAAGACGGTGCCGGGGCAGCCGCCGCCGCTCGGTTCGGGCGATTGCGAAACTTGTGACGCCGGAACGAACTCCCGTTGCGAACTGGGCGGAGCTTGGGGCTGTTCCGGCGTCGACGGAGTCGCCTGCTGCGCCGCGGCGGGGAGCGCCGCTGCCGCAAGGATCGGCACACACACGAACGTCATGATGCATCGAGCAGATCGACGCAGCTTCACTGGATTCCTCCTAAACGCGAGCGCAAAACCCGGTTTCGCCCGGCGGATCGTATCAGAAGCGTTTCGGGCCATGACGCCGCTTGCCTGCGGCTCAATCAATAATTACTGCGGCCAGACGCGCAGCAGCACCACGCTGTGCGCGGTCAGGGTCGCGGTGTATGAGCCGGACATCGTGCCGAGATCTTTGCCGGCCCAGAGATCGCGCACTTTCACATTGCCCGTGATACCGAGCTTCGCGAAATCCACCGAGAAGGTCATCAATCCCTGCTGGCGATTGAACATGGCCACGGCTTGCGATCCATCGGCCATGGGCTTGGACCAAATTTCCATCGGTCCTTCGGCCCACACGCGATCGCCTTGCTTGCCGGCGGGATCCTGATCGACGGCGATGACGTCGCGATTGGTGAGCAGCGCGATGGTTTCCGGCGACATCGTGGAAAGATCGTTACCGGAAAGCAGCGGCGCGGCGAGGATCGCCCAGAGACTCATGTGCGTTTTGTATTCGTCGGTGGTCATGCCGCCGTTGCCGACTTCGAGCATGTCGGGATCGTTCCAGTGGCCGGGGCCGGCGTATTTCGAGAGGCCGGCTTGCTCGAAGCCGATGGTTTCCATGCGCGCGTAGTGATCGTTGATGTCGCCGGTGGTGCGCCACAGATTCGCGCCGGCCGCGGGAGCCCATTGCCACACGGCGCCGTCGCCGTATTGGCAGAAGCTATAGACCATCGGGCGGCCGGTTTTTTTGATGGCGTCGCGCATCTTGACGTAGGCGTCGACCATCATTTGTTGCGCGGCCGCGGGCGTGGCGGCGGTTTTCATTACGTCGCGAAAACTGCAGAGATCGTATTTCAAATAGTCGATTCCCCAATTTGCGTAAGTCTGAGCGTCCTGATCTTCATGATTGAGGCTGCCCTCGAAGCCCGCGCAGGTTTTGGCGCCGGGGCTCGAGTAGATGCCGAGCTTCAATCCTTTGCTGTGCACGTAGTCGGCGAGAGCTTTCATGTCCGGGAATTTGCTGTTCGGCTGGATATTGCCTTGGGCGTCGCGATCGCCTTCCCAAGTGTCGTCGATGTTGATGTAGACGTAGCCGGCGTCGCGCATGCCGCTCGAGACCATGGCGTCGGCCTGCGCGCGAACGGTGGCATCGTCAATTTTGCGCGCGAAATGATTCCAACTGTTCCAGCCCATCGGCGGCGTGGCGGCGACCTGCGGGGATTGCGCGCGAACGGGCGACGAAAGGCACAAAACGAGAATCAAAAGTGCGGAAGCCACTCCAAATGCACGCAACGCGGCGTGCCTAATCCGATTCATTATTTTTCTCCCTCGAAATGCAGGCCGATCGCCGCGTGGCGCGAACGGTTCGGCGTGGTCTGACTGGCGCATCATATCACTGCTGGTCTCGGCGCGAAGCAATCAGCCATTGGACTGAGTGCGCGACGGTTTTTGCCGGATAGCATCTTCATGTAGAGTAGACACCCGCGGATCGACGCTCGACGGACGAAGCAACGCGTTTCGCGCGGGCCGGTTGGCTCGGCGGAACGCGTCACGCGGATCGGCAATGGCGTGGCTGATCGGAAATGTTTCTGAATGGCCGACGCAGATGTGCAACGGAGAGGCATGACTTCAGCATTCGATCTGCTCGAAAAATTTCGCAGAAAATTCGGCGGCGACGCGCGCGTGTTTCGCGCGCCGGGCCGCGTGAACCTGATCGGCGAATACACCGATTTCAACGATGGCTTTGTGATGCCCGCGGCCATCGGCCGAAACTGCTGGGTGGCTGCCGGGCCGCGCTCGGATCGCAAGCTGGTGATTCGTTCCGAAGATTTTTCGGAGACGTACGAATGGGATTTCGCTTCGGGCGATCCGGCGGGAACCGGCACGTGGAGCGACTATCCGGTGGGCGTTGCGGTAATGCTGCGGAGAGGCGGCGCGGCACTCGGCGGAGCGAATCTGTTGATCGAAGGCGACGTGCCGATCGGGGCTGGCCTTAGCTCTTCGGCGGCCATCGAAGTGGCCACCGGCTACGCGCTATTGGACACCTCAGGATTGCCGGTCAACGGCCTGGAGCTTGCGCGCGTGTGCCAGCGCGCGGAGAACGGATTCGTCGGGGCGCGCACCGGGATCATGGACCAATTCGCTTCCGTGTTCGGGCGGGCGGGCCACGCGATCGTGCTGGATTGCCGCTCGCTCAACTATGAGCTGGCGCCGATTCCGAGTTCGGTGCACCTGGTGATATGCAATACGATGGTGAAGCACGAGAACTCGTCGGGAGAATACAATTTGCGGCGGGCACAATGCGAAGAGGCGGTGGTGCGTCTGGCTGCGTTTTATCCGGGGATCACCGCGCTGCGCGACGTGACGATCGAGCAGCTGGATCGGCAACGCGACGCGTTGCCAGAGGTCGTTTACCGGCGGGCGGCGCATGTGGTGGCTGAAGACGCGCGGGTCCTGGCGGCCGTCGAAGCGCTTGCCGCGGGCGATCTTGTGGCGTTCGGCGAGCGCATGGCCGAATCGCACGAGAGTTTGCGGATGTTGTTCGAGGTCAGTTCGCCGGAGCTGGATGTGATGGTGCAGTTGGCGAATCGACAGCCGGGCGTATTCGGTGCGCGCATGACCGGTGGGGGATTCGGCGGCAGCACGATCAATGTGGTCGAAGCAGGAACGGCGGAGCGCTTTGCCGCGAACATGACGCGGGCCTACGAAGAAGCGACCGGCCGGCGTCCCGATATTCAGATATGCGATCCTGGGCCGGGCGCGGGGCGCGCGGACTGAGCGCGGCCGACCGAATACATATATATGGATGACCAATTTCTAAGCGAAACTCCCCACCGGCGCTTCAACCCGCTGACGCGCGAATGGGTGCTGGTTTCGCCGCATCGAGCGAAGCGGCCGTGGCTCGGCAAAGTGGAAGCGGCGCCGACCGGACGCGAGCCGGAGTACGATCCGACCTGCTACTTGTGTCCGACGAACGCTCGGGCCGAGGGCGTTCATAACCCCGACTACAAAGCTACCTTCGTCTTTGACAACGATTTCCCGGCGCTTCTGCCTGATGCGCCGCCGGGGGCGGTGGACGAAGGCGGCCTGATCGTGGCGCGCACGGAAGCGGGTCGCTGCCGCGTGGTGTGTTTTACTCCGCGGCACGATCTGACGATTCCGCGCATGTCGATCGAAGAGATTCGGCGGGTCGTCGAGACATGGGCCGATCAGTACAGCGAGCTGGGCGGCCTGCCGTATGTGCGACACGTGCAAATTTTTGAAAACCGCGGCGCCTTGATGGGCGCGAGCAATCCGCATCCGCATTGCCAGATATGGGCCGAAGCGGAATTGCCGAATGTGCCGGCGAGCGAACAAGAGTCTTTGCGCGAATATCGAGATCGGCAGCGCGGCTGCATGTTGTGCCGCTATCTTGAACTGGAGCTCGCGCGGCAGGAGCGCATCGTGTGCGCGAACGAAGGCTTCGTGGCGCTCATGCCGTTCTGGGCGGTGTGGCCGTTTGAGACCATGGTGCTGAGCCGGCGGCACGTGGCAAGTCTGGTTGATCTAAGCGATTCGGAAAGATATTTGCTCGCGGATTTGCTGCGGCGATTGACGACTCGCTACGACAATTTGTTTGAATCGCCGTTTCCGTACTCGATGGGTTTTCATCAGAGCCCGACGGACGGCGAACCACACCCGGAGTGGCATCTGCATGCGCACTACTTTCCGCCGCTATTGCGCTCGGCGACGGTGCGAAAATTTATGGTGGGCTACGAGCTGCTCGGGACGCCGCAGCGCGACCTGACTCCGGAAAGCGCGGCCGAGCGCCTGCGCGACCTCAGCGAAACGCATTACCTCGATCGATAAAGCTAGCTGCAACTCGCCGAATCGAACACGCAAGCCGGCAGCGCGGGCGCTCGGCACACGGCCCACGCTCGCGCCGCCGTGTTTGGCTCGCTTGAAGTTGAGCTGCCGAGTTAGTTTGTCGAAGCCGCGTCAATGTTGAGCGTGATGTTCGTGGAACTCGTGGCAAGTACGGTGCTCCCTGTGCCGGTCACGGTGATGAGGTACTGCCCCGTTGGCGTGCCGGTGGTTGTGGTCGCGGCGGTCTTATGGCAAGACGCTAGCGCCATGCCCATGGCGACCACCACGGCGACGGCCATGCCGAATCGCGCGAACGCGCCACGCCGCTGCTTCCTTATCCCATCGATCAGCAGTGCGCAGAGGATGACTAACGCTACGAGAATTCCGCCGAACGCCCCGAACGTATCGAACGGAGCGCCGCCGACCGGCGGCGTGAGTCGCGACGTCGTTGTGGGTGCGACGGTGGAGATCGACAGGGAAACGGTCGCGGTGGTAGTGCCGGGCGTGACCGTCGGCGGCGTAAACGTGCAGACAGACTCCGCCGGCAGGGTCGTGAGATTACAAGTCAGCGTAACCGCCGTTGAGTAATTACCCTCGGGTTCGACAGCGATAAGGTACAGGCCATTCTGACCCACCGTGACGGTTTGCGTCGTCGGGATTGCGGAAATGGCGAAGCTCGCCGCGCCAACCGTTTGCGTGAGCGGCGTCGAAGTCGTGCTCGCATCGTCCAAAGCGTCGCCGGAATAATTGGCGTTGATCGTATATGTACCGAGCGCGAGGGACGAAACCATGGCCGACGCCACGCCATCGGGCTGCAAAGTTCCCTGGCCAAGAGTCGTGGCCGGATTCGTCGATGAGTTCACGAACGTCACCGTTCCGGTTGGCGTGCCCCCGACTTGTGGCGTGACGGTTGCCGTGAACGTAACCGGCCCGCCCAGGAAACCCGGGTTTGGCGCCGAGGTAAGCGTGACGGACGTCGTCTGTGGTCCGATCTGTATCGGCAAGGTCGCAGACACGCTCGACGCGGTGTTGGCGTCGCCGCCGTATGTGGCCGTGATGGAATGCGGACCGGGAACGAGCGTCGAGATCGCGAAGGTTGCCACGCCGGTCACGCCCACGGTATGTACCGGTACAGAGCCGAGTGTGGTCGAGCCATCCGCAAATGTCACTAAACCAGTGGGGATTTCCGCGCCGGCCGGCGTCACCGTCGCTGTGAACGTGATGCTGGAGCCTGCCGTATTCGGATTGCCCGCGTTCGAGGTGAGCACCGTCGATGTGGCTTCGGGAATGATCGTGAACTCATAAGCCGTGATGCTGCCGATCAACGGGCTGCTCAAACCATTTGCGGTGGCGGCCTGCGCGTCTGCGGCGAATGCGTAAAGAATGTGCGCACCGACGCCAATCGCCCCGGTCCCGCCGGAAAACGAGTTGCCGCCTCCAGTGGCCGCAAGCCACGGCCCTTGCCAAGTATCCACTTGGAAATAGACGTCAGCCACGGCGGGCGCATTGGGAGCGAACGTACTTGCCGTCGTGAAGTTAAACGTCGGGGCGCCGATGAACTGATTGCCGGCGAGCGGCGCAATCGTCGTGGTGAGGGGAACCGCTTGCGCGCCGGCCTCGGGAAACACGCTCACGTTGCCGCTCGTCGTATTTGAAACGAAGACCGTGTTCGTGATGGGATTCACGACGATGCCGGAGGGAGAATTGCCGGCGGCGACAGTGCTTACGGAGTTAGTCGCCCCGTCGATCACGGTCACAGTGGAGCCGAAAGAATTTGCGACGTAGATCTTGTTCGTCACGGGATTGACGGCCACGGCCACGGGGCTCGAGCCCGTCGGCACGGTGGCGGTGCCGTTGGTCGCACCGCTGATGACCGTCACGTTGTTGCTGCCTTGATTGACGACGTAAATCATGTTGGTGATGGGATTGACAGCCACGGCGACGGCTCCGCTTCCGACCGCTACAGTGGCGGTGGTATTCGTGGCGCCATTGATCACCGTGACGGTTCCATCTTCGTTCGCCACGTAAATTCTGTTGGTCACCTGGTTCACGGCCACGGCGGTCGGATCGGCTCCAACGCTTACGGTGGTTGCGACGTTCGTCGCTCCGCTCACGACCGTGACGTCGTTGCTCAGCTCGTTCACGACATAGACGTTGTCGCTTACCGGATTCACGGCCACGGCGACGGGTTTGGTTCCGACGGGCACCTGGACCGTCGAATTCGTCGCTCCGTTAATGACCGTGATGCTGTTGCCCTGTTCGTTCGCGACATAGATTTTGTCGGTCAAGGGATTCGCGGCCAGGGCCGTCGGTTCGCTTCCGACCGGGCCGATGGGCACATTTATGGCCGTATTCGTGGTCGCATTGATTGCCGTCACGCTAGCGCTATTCAGATTCGCGACGTAGATCTCGCTGGTCAAGGGGTCGTCGGCGACGGCGATGGGATTCGATCCGACTGGGATGGTCGCCGCGATGGCATTGGTGCGCCCGTTGAACACGGTCACACTCTGGCTGCCGAAGTTTGCCACGTAGACCTGATTTGTCGCCGGGTCCGCCGCACCGGCCAGAGGGTCGCTCCCAACCGTTGCGAGCGTTGGAGTGTTGGTCGCACCGTCGATCACGGTGACGATGTTGGTGCCCAGATCCGCCACGTAAATCTTGTCCATCGTGGAGTTCACGGCTACCGCGTGGGGGCCCGCGCTCGTGGTCAACGTCGCGGTCACAGCATTCGTCGCTCCGCTGATCGCGGACACCGAGCCGTTGCTGTTGCTGTAGTTCGCGACGTAAATCTCATTGGTCGTTGCGTTCACGGCCATAGCGGAGGGCGAAGGCCCAATCCCGGCTCCCGAGATCGTCGCCGAAACGCTATTCGTCGCCCCGCTGATTACGGAGACGCTCCCGGCGCCTCCAGAATTCGCCACGTAGATCACGTTCGAGACCGGGTTCACAGCCACGGCGGCGGGACTCGATCCGACCGGTACGGATGTCGTGCCGTCCGTCGATCCGTTGATGACCGTAACGCTGTTTCCGCCCTGATTAGCGACATAGATCGTATTCGTGATTGGGTTCACGGCGACGGCTACCGGGCCGCTGCCGGTGACCACGGTCCCCGAGAGGGAATTGCTCGCGCCATTGACTATGGTGACGCCGCCGGCACCGCCATTTTGAGTCGCCACGTACACTAGATCCGTTACCGGGTCCACGGCCAAAGATGTGGGTTCGCTGCCGGCAGCCAATATCAGACTTGTGGCGACAGCTGCCGTTACGGCCGGTGTGTCCGATGCGCCGTTGATAATCGTGACGCTTCCGGTGCCGGCGATCTCGTCGGCCACGAAGACTATGTTGGTGGCGGCATCCACCGCTATGGCGTTGGGCGCGCTTCCCGCGGGAAGTGTGAGGGTCGTGGTGGCATTCGTGGGCCCGTCGATCACCGTCACGGTGCCGCTGCCGAGGTTGGCGACGTAAATCTGGTTGGTTACTGGGTCCACGGCGATGGCGTCGGGGCTCGATCCGGTGGAGACGCTGACGATGTTGTTTGTCGCGCCATCGATGACCGTCACGGAACCCGCGTTCTGATTCGCGACGTAGATCTTGTTTGTGACCGGGTTCACCGCCACGGCGTAGGGAGCGGCTCCGGAAAATACGCTGGTTGTGACCGTTTGCGCGCGAGCGCATGGGGCCGCCACCAGCGCGCAGAACACCAATCCTAAAATGGCGATCTCGACTGCAATCTTGCTGGCAATATCGTGAACCATCCTCGAACTGTCGCGAAGGTGGTTTCTGGCATAGCTTCCGGAAATCATTTCTGTCGGCACTCCTTATAATGTGTGCGCCAAGACTCTTTTGTCCTGGAAGTTTCTGCCCGTCGGGCAGTCATCCATTCCACCGTCCGCCATTGGCGGACTCCCCTCCCGGCGACTTGCCAGCCTCGCGCTCACTGCGGGCGATTGCCCGAGGTCTTTCTTGTTGCCGCGAGGACTGCCTCGATCAGGCGCTTTTGCTCGCAGGATTTTCGCTCATGTTGGCCCGTATTGGAAGTGAGCCCCAGCCAGGAAGCGTCGTTAGCCTTGAGCGTGCAGCCCTGAGATTATGCCCCTGATTTGGCAATCGCGGTAAGACTACTACGCGAAAAACTGGTCGAGCCCCGCGTCGCTCCCGGAGGCCCGCTCCCCCCGAGGCGGAATCCGGAGTCTTTCGGTCTAAACAGCGCGTAGGATGCCTGCGAGCGAAAAGATGCCTGGTGCACCGGCGGCGTTGCCCGCAGACTTCACTATTTTTGCGACTCGCATTGTGAAACGCTCATTTTGGTCCTCGCAATCGGCGGGGTGGTCGGCCCAAAGTCCGCACACGACGCTCGCGGCCGGTTTTGATACAATCCCCCGGGTGTTGCGACCGCCGATTGCTGAACGCTCAAGCGCAAGCCGCAGAGCACTCATCGGAAACCGACTCTCCAATTCGCCGCTGAGATCATCGGGTGCGGCGCGACGCTTTCGCAGGAGAGGCACACCGGAATGTTTGGCGCAACAAGATTGTCGCGTGAGACTTTTTAACGCGGCCAGGAGATGCGATGCCCGCTGAACTGACTTCGTTTCCATCCCGCCGAAAATTTATGCAGGGACTGGCCGCGGGCGCCGCTGCTTTGCCCTCGGCAGATTTGCTCGCGCGCGACGTGCCGACTGCGAAGGCGCCGCAAGGCGCTGCCGCCGCTTCGGCCGGCGCCGCGGGCGCCGCGGGCACGGCGAACTCCGGATGCATTTACAACGTGACCGCTTTCGGCGCCGTGGGCGACGGGAAAATGCTCAACACCGCCGCGATTCAGGCCGCGATCGACGCGTGCGCTAAGGCGGGGGGCGGAACCGTGCTGGTTCCTCCGGGCGTTTTTCTCACCGGTCCGCTATTTCTCAAGAGCCACATCGTGTTTGAAGTCGTCGCTGGGGCGACCCTGCTGGGCAGCGCGAACTTCAGCGACTACCCGACGATCGCGGGCCGTTGGGAAGGATTGGATCGAACGGTCTTCGCATCTCTCTTGACCGGGATGGACCTTGAAAACGTAACCATCCAGGGTCGCGGCACGCTTGATGGACAAGGCCCAGTGTGGTGGGACGCTTTCCATAAGACCACGGCCCTGCGGCGGCAGATGAACTTGATGGAGCGCGAGCCGGAAAATCCTCCGGGCTCGCCGCTGGCTTGGCCGCGCGCGCGCATGATCAATTTGTACCGCTCGAAGAACATCGTCATCCGCGATCTCTCCATCGTGAATTCGCCTTCGTGGAATATCCATCCGGTGGATTGCGAGAACGTGCTGATTGACGGTGTGAGTATCGTCAATCCCAAGATGTCTCCGAACACCGACGGCATCGATCCGGAATCCTGCCGCAATGTGCGCATCTCAAACTGCTACATTTCGACTGGCGACGATTGCATCGTGATCAAATCGGGCTACAAGTACATCGCCGATCATCCGTTCGGCGTGTGCGAGGATATCGCCGTAACGAATTGCGTTTTCGGATACGGACACGCGGGCGTTGGCATTGGCAGCGAAACCGCGGGCGGCGTGCGCAACGTCACCTCCAGCAATTGCGTTTGCGACGGCACGGCACGCGGTCTTTATATTAAGACGGCGCGTGGACGCGGCAACGTGATTGAGGACATTCGCGCCGTCAACTGGGTGATGCGAAATATCGAGCAGGAGCCGGTGATGGTGACGCTCGTCTACCAGGGAAGTGGTGACCCCGCTAAGGCCATGCCCGTCGACGCCACCACGCCCACCGTGCGCAACGTCTATTTCTCAGGCGTGACGGCACGAACCTCGAAGCGCGCCATCGCGATCGAAGGTTTGGCTGAGAGCCCGATCCAAAACGTGTATCTTCGCGACATCGTTATCGAGTCGTCCGCCACGGGAGCGGATTGCACACGGGCCTCGGGCGTTACGTTTGAAAACGTGATCGTAAACGCTGATGGCGGGCCGTCGCTCTCAGCGAGCGATACCCGCGACCTCGACGTGCTTCGCTTTCGCACCAACAAAGCGAATCCGGGCCAGCCCGTGATTCAATTGAACGGCGTGCAGGATGCGGTGGTGGAATCGTGCTCGGCTGCGCCTGGCAACGACGTGCTCGTGGAAGTGGCGGGGACCGAGAACGAAAACGTGCAGTTGCTTCGGAATCGCATCAATCCGGGCGGCACGCCGGTTTCCTTCGCCGGCGGCGCAGCCGAGAGCGTTGTCACGCGGCGCGATTGAAGGATCCTTCGGTCGCGCACATGAGGCAGAACGACATCGTCATGCAAGATAAAGTGCTGCGCCTTGACCCTCGGGACACAGTCATCATCGCGCTCAGCGATTTGAAGCAGGGCGAATCGGTCGGCGTCGATGGCGAGACGTACATTCTCGCGACCGACGTCTCAGCGAAACACAAATTCGCCGCAAAGGCCTTCGCGCCCGGCGATCCCATCTTTATGTACGGCGTGATGGTCGGGCGAGCGTCAGCGCCGATTCGCCAAGGCGAATCCATCACCACGTTCAACATCCGGCACGACGCTGCCGCTTTCCACGAAGAATCCGACGCTTTCCACTGGCAGGCGCCGGACGCATCGAAATGGAAATCGCGGACCTTCGCCGGCTACCTGCGCTCGGATGGGCAGGTGGGCACACGCAACTACTGGCTGGTCGTGCCGCTGGTGTTTTGCGAGAACCGAAATCTGTTGGTATTGAAACAGGCGTTTGAAGAGGAGTTGGGTTTCGCCGCGCCGCAGATTTACCGGCGCTACGTGGCCGATCTGATCGGACTCTATCGCGCGGGTAAAACGGGCGAGGTCCGCAATTTTCGTTTCTCCAAGAGTCTGGAGCATGCCGCCACGCCGCCGGTTTTCGAGAACGTGGATGGGATCAAATTTCTGCTGCACCAGGCGGGCTGCGGCGGCACGCGCGAAGACGCGGAGAATCTGTGCGGTTTGCTGGCCGATTACATCCACCATCCGAACGTTGCCGGTGCGACGGTACTGAGTCTCGGCTGTCAGCACGCCCAAGTGTCGATTCTTCAGGAGCAGATCGCGCGGCGCGCGCCGAAGCTCGGGAAGCCGCTTTACATTTTCGAGCAGCAGCGCAGCCCGTCGGAATCGGCCATGTTGTCGTCAGCGATTCAGAAGACGTTTCTCGGATTAGTCGAAGCCGATCAGGCGCGACGCGCCCCGGCTGCGTTGTCGCATTTGTGCGTGGGCCTGAAGTGCGGCGGCTCGGACGGATTCTCCGGCATCTCCGCCAATCCGGCCGTGGGGCACGTCGCGGATTTGCTCGCCGCGCTGGGCGGACGCGGGATACTTTCGGAATTTCCCGAGCTGTGCGGCGTCGAGCAGGAATTGATTCATCGCGCCGCGCGCAAGGAAGTAGGAGATCGGTTCATCCAATTGATGCGCGATTACGCCGCGCGCGCCAAAGCCGTGCGTTCGAGCCTGGATATGAATCCTTCCCCCGGCAACATTCGCGATGGATTGGTCACCGATGCGATGAAGTCGGCGGGCGCGGCGAAAAAAGGCGGCACGTCGCCAGTAACCGCCGTGCTCGATTATCCCGAGTACTCGAGCGAGCCGGGCCTGAATCTTCAGTGCACGCCCGGCAGCGACGTGGAAGCTGTGACCGCGCAAGTGGGAGCGGGCGCAAACGTCGTCCTGTTCACCACGGGCCTGGGCACACCGACCGGCAATCCCATCGCACCGGTGATCAAGATTTCCTCGAACACGCCGCTGGCGCAACGCATGGGCGACATCATCGACTTCGACACCGGCGCGATCGTCACCGGCGAGGAAACCATCGAGCAGGCCGGCGAAGCGTTGTTCGATTACGTGCTGAAGGTCGCTTCCGGCGAAGCGCGCACCAAAGCCGAAATTCTTGCGCAGGACGATTTCATTCCCTGGAAGAGAGGAGTTTCCCTTTGATTCCGGCCGATCTTGCGAAGCAGGATTTTCGACTGGATGGAAAGACCGCCGTCGTCACCGGCGGCGCCCGGGGAATCGGGCGAGCGATTGTGCGCACGTTTGCCTCGCGAGGCGCGCGCGTGGCGATTTTGGATCTCGATCAAGCCGGAGCCGAGGACGCCGCGCGTGAAGCGGGAGGCGAGAGCGCCGGCGTCGTGGCCTACCGCTGCGACGTCGGCGATGCGGAAAGTGTGCGCAGCGCTTTCGCCCAAATTCTTTCTCGCGGCGCGCTGCACATTCTCGTGAACAACGCCGGAATCGCGTTCATCGGCGATCTCGAGAAAACCGAGGAAAAGGACATCGACGCGTTGTATCGCGTCAACGTCAAGAGCGTCTATCTGTGCATGCGCGAATGCATCGGCCATATGAAAAAGAATGGCGGCGGCGTGATCCTCAATATGGCTTCGATCGCGGCCACCGCCGGGATCGACGAACGCTTTGCATACTCAATGACCAAGGGCGCGGTGCGCGCGATGACCTTGTCGGTCGCCCGGGATTACATCCGCGACAAGATTCGCTGTAATTGCGTGTCTCCGGCGCGAGTGCACACCCCATTCATCGATAATTATGTAAAAAAGCAATATCCCGGCCGCGAGAAAGAAATGATGGAGCGCTTGTCGATGGCGCAGCCCATCGGCCGCATGGGCGATCCGCAGGAGATCGCCATGCTCGCTCTATTCCTTTGCTCGGACCAGGCTGCGTTCATCACCGGCGCTGATTATGTGATCGACGGAGGGTTCCTTACGGTTCGCTGACGGCCTCGACGCGATTCATGACCCGACTTGACGCTCACCAGCACTTCTGGAAATACCACGCGCCGGAATTTTCCTGGGTTACGGACGATATGGCTGTGCTGCGCCGCGATTTTCTGCCCGAAGAATTCGCGCGCGAGCTTGCCGCAAACGGCATGGATGCGTCGATCGCCGTGCAAGCCAGCCAGAGCGAGAAGGAAACCTCGTTTCTTCTGAATCTCGCGGTCATGCACAGCAGGATCGCCGGCGTGGTCGGCTGGGTGGACCTGCGCTCCGCGAACGTGCGCGAGCATCTGCGCGAATTTTCGCGCTACGATAAATTGCGCGGCTTCCGTCACATCGTGCAATCGGAGCCGGATGATCGCTTCCTGCTTCGAGAAGATTTTCTGCGCGGCCTCGCGTGCTTGAAGGAATTCAATTTCACGTATGACATCCTGATTTATCCCAAACAATTGCCCGCCGCCGTTGAACTCGTCCGGCGCATGCCCAAGCAGCCTTTCGTAGTGGACCACGTCGCGAAGCCGCTCATCAAATCGAAAGAGATCGATTCCTGGGCCCGCCGGATGCGCGAGATCGCCGCCGGCCCGAATGTCTATTGCAAAGTGTCCGGCCTGGTCACCGAAGCGGATTGGAGTCACTGGCGCCCCGAGGATTTCGCGCCCTATCTCGACGTGGTTTTTGACGCCTTCGGTCCGGATCGCCTGATGTTCGGTTCGGACTGGCCCGTGTGCCTGATCGCCGGAACCTACAGCCAGGTGAAGCAGCTGATCCAGGATTACGTCGCCAAGCGCTTTAGTGCGGACAGTCAGAGGCAGAACGTCGAGCGGGCGATTTTCGGTGAAACCGCGGCACGTTTTTATGGGATTCAATCGGCATGATGATTTCTTTAGTGGCGCGCAGGGACCGCCCTGGTCGCAATGACGACCCGGGTATTGAGCGGCAATCCTGGGTTGCGCGAAAACACCGTTCGGAGGTAGCGTGAAGGTTTCGCCGCCTCGCAGGAGCGGCGTTATCGATCCCCGAGCCGCTATGAGCCGACGCTGCTGCTTGGCCTTGGACCTAAAGGACGATCCGCAGCTCATCGCGGAATACAAGAAACACCACCAGAAGGTCTGGCCGGAGATCCTCGAGAGCATCAAGGGTTCCGGCATTGAGAACATGGAGATCTACCTGCTCGGCACACGCATGTTCATGATTATGGACGTGAACGACGGTTTTTCGTTCGAATCCAAGGGCGCCGCCGATCGTTCCAACCCTAAAGTCGTCGAATGGGAGCGCTTGATGTGGAAATTTCAGCAGCCGCTTCCGCAGGCCAAGCCTGGCGAGAAGTGGCTTCTGATGGAGCGCGTCTTTAAGCTCTAGCGGCCTTGTACCGGGAGGGCAAGCCGATGCCATTCATCAATGAGGATTTTCTGCTAGGCACCAAGAAGGCGCAACGCTTGTACCACGATTTCGCCGAAGGCGAGCCCATCCTCGATTATCACAATCATCTTCCGCCGGAGGATATCGCCAGCGACCGGAAATTCACGAATCTGTTCGAGATTTGGCTCGAGGGCGACCATTACAAATGGCGCGCGATGCGGGCCAACGGCGTATCCGAGCGCTACTGTACCGGCGATGCCACGCCGATCGAAAAATTTCAGGCCTGGGCCCGCACCGTCCCGCACACCCTGCGCAATCCGCTCTATCACTGGACGCACCTCGAGCTTAAGCGCTATTTCGGCATCAACGAACTTCTCGACGAGCGCAACGCGCAAAAAGTGTGGGATCGCGCGGGCGAAATACTTGCGAGCGGGGAATTGACGGCGCGGCGTATCCTGCGGCGCTTTCGCGTACAGGCGCTCTGCACCACCGACGACCCGTGCAGCGATCTCGCCGCGCACAAGGAGATCGCGCGAACTGAATCGGCTTTCCGTGTGTACCCGGCGTTTCGCCCCGACAAAGCGCTGATCGTGCACTCGCCCGAGCCGTTCAACGCCTGGGTGGATCGCCTGGCCGCCGTGAGCAACGTGCACGTCGCGTCTCTCAACGATTTTCTGCGCGCCATCGAGCTGCGTCACGATTATTTCCACGCCGCGGGCGGGCGCCTTTCCGATCACGGCTTGGACACCTGCTTTTCCGATTTCCCCGCGGAAGCCGAAGCCGCGCGCATTTTCGATCGCGCGCGCGCGGGGCACGCGGCCACGCCGGAAGAATATCGCCAGTTCGCTTCCTTCATGATGCTCTACTTCGGCCGGCTGGACGCGGAAAAGGGCTGGACCAAGCAGTTGCATCTGGGCGCGCTGCGCAACGCCAGCACGCGCGGCGTGCGTTTGGTCGGGCCGGATTCGGGTTTCGATTCCATCGGCGATTGGGAGCAGGCCCGCTCGCTGTGCTTGTATCTCGATCGGCTGGACACTGAGAACGCGCTGCCCAAAATGGTCGTCTACAATTTGAATCCTGCGGACAATTATGTGTTCGCAACCGCCATGGGGAATTTCCAGGACGGCTCGATCGCGGGGAAAATGCAGTTCGGCAGCGGCTGGTGGTATCTCGATCAGAAGGAAGCCATCGAATGGCAGCTGAATGCGGTGTCCAATGTCGGATTGCTTTCGCGTTTCGTCGGCATGCTCACGGATTCGCGGTCCTTCATGTCGTTCCCGCGCCATGAATATTTTCGACGCGTGTTGTGCAATCTGATCGGCCGCGACGTCGAGGCCGGCGAATTGCCTGACGACGATTCGCTGCTCGGGCCGATGATCCGCAACATCTGTTTCGGCAACGCCCGGGATTATCTGGGTCTCGAATTGCCCAGCGCTGCCGCGGTGCGCGGAGAAAAAGTCGGAGTTCGCTAGCGCAGTCAATTGCCGAAAAGGACCAGGCGAGCGGGCTCGACCAGCGGTAGAACAGCAATCCATTTCTTCAATTTCTTCAACGGAGGTTTTCGTGCAAATCTCACGGCGTGATCTGTGTGTGCTTCTGCCCGGCGCGATTTTGCCGGCGGCGCTTTTTGTCGAATCACTCGCGGCACAAAATACCGCGCCCGCCGCCTCTGAGGCGCAACCTCCCTCCGCGCCACCGGAGCCGATTGCTTCAGGCGCTTATCCGTTCGACCAAATGCCGGTCACCAAGGGGCCGGCGTCCGAAGCCCACCACGTTTTCGCGGGTAAGATCGCCACGGGCGAGCTGGTCGAGGTTCACGAATCGATTCTCCCGCCCGGCGGTTCTCCCCACCCGCCCCACCATCATCTGCACAGCGAAATGTGGCTGGTGCGTGAAGGCTCGATCGAATTCACGGTGGATGGCAATGTCTACGATATCGGTCCCGGCTCGGCGGGATTCGCGGCTTCGATGACGGAGCATGGCGTCAAGAATGTGGGCGCTGTTCCGGCAATTTATTTCGTTGTGGCCATCGGACCCGGCGCGGTCTGAACGAAGGTTTCGCCACCACGATTCCTCGCGGCCAACTAGGAGAACCGGCTGTGAATCGCAGAGAATTTTTCGGCAAGGCCGCGGGAAGCCTCGCAGCGGTTTCGGCAATCGCTTCCGCGGCCAAGGCGCGGCCCGTCGCGCCATCCGACACAATCAATGTGGGAATCATCGGTCCCGGCGCGCGCGGTCAGGATCTCATGCGCAATTTTCTGCTCGTACCGGGCGTGCGCTTCTCCGCTCTGTGCGACATTTACGAACCGCGCTTCGCGCAGGCGCGCAAAGTCACGGGCGAGGAAACGCCGGCAGTCCACGACTATCGCGAATTGCTCGATCGAAAAGATGTGGACGCCGTAGTCGTCGCGACGCCGCTCGGCCTGCACGAAGAGCACGTTATGGCAGTGCTCGAAAGCGCGCGGCCGGTGTACAGCGAAAAGGACATGGCGCTGTCGCTCGAAGGTTGCGATCGCTTGTACGCCGCGGTGAAGCGCACCAAGCAGACCTATCAATTCGGCACGCAATATCATTTCGCGCCCTGGTTTCAAGAGGCCGTCACGCGAATCAAGGCCGGCAAGATCGGCCAGGTCACGCAGATTTATTCCTACTGGCATCGCGACAACGATTGGCGCCGCCCGGTTCCCGATCCGAACGATGCGAAACTCGAACATCTGATCAATTGGCGGATGTATCGCGATATGTCCGGCGGCATTCTTGCCGAATTCGGCACGCACATGATTCAGTGGTCGAATGAAATTTTCGGCGCCATGCCGGTTTCGGTCGCGGGTTCCGGAGGGATCGATTATTGGAAAGACGGCCGCGAGCTTCCGGACAACGTGCAAGTGGCCTATCGCTATCCGGGCGGCCAGACGCTGAACTTCAGCGCAAGCTTGATGAATTCCTACCATGGCATGCACGCCGCGATGTGCGGCACCGGCGGCACCATCGTGCTCACGCAGGTCGGCGGCGCGCAATATTTGGAGCCAGAGCCGCCGGTGAGAGGCGAAGCGCCGCTGCCGCCCGGCGTCGTTGCCGGCGCCAATTACAAACCCGAAATTCCCTACGCCGGCCCCGGCGAAAACTTTGCGGTGCCCGAGGGCCTGGAAGCCAACGTCGATTTCCTGGCCGTCCGCTCGTTCATCGATTGTCTCCGCAACAACAAGCGCCCGGAAGTGGATGAGGCGGTTGGCTGGACGTCCGGCATCACCGTCGCCCTGGGCAATCAGGCCATCGACAAGAAAATGTTCGTGGAATTCGGCCCGCGGGCGCACTTGCCCGCGTAATCGGTTCGCGCGATCACGCTGCAGGTGCCCGCGGGGTCGTAACCCGCAGTCAAATATCGTAGAATCCTCGCGCCGTCAGATTCTTCCGGTGGCGGCATCCGGGCGCTCGGCAGTTTTTGATCGAAGCCGTACGGGGAGTCCAAAGTGGCAGTGCCGTCTTCACCTTCCTCTTCGTCGCAGGAAGAAGCTGGCGCGACCTCGTCGGTTTCGCGCGCCGCACCGGGCGGCATCGTCCGCCCGCTCACGAGCCACTTCCGCTGGGTCATCTGCGTCCTGTTGCTCTTCGCCACCACGAAGAGCTATATGGACCGCAACGTCCTCTCCAGCTTAAAGCACACACTGCAGCCCATCCTCGGTTGGAACGACATTGATTACGGCCATATGGTCGCGGCCTTCCAGCTCCTTTACGCGTTCGGCATGCTCGCCGCCGGCCGCATGGTCGATCGTCTGGGGACGCGCAAGGCCTTCGCCATCTTCATGTTCTTTTGGAGTCTCGCCGCGATGTGTTACGGTGTCGCCCCCGCGATCGCCGTCTTTGTGGCGCCGGCTTTCACTTTTCTCCACGGTCTCTGGAGTTATTTCCCGGCGGCTCACGGCACCGTTGCCGGATTCATCGTTGTCGGCGCAGCGATGGGACTGGGCCAATCGGGATTGTTCCCCGCGAGCATCAAAGCCGTGGCGGAATGGTTTCCCAAGAAAGAGCGGGCGCTCGCCACGGGAATATTCAACGCCGGCACGAATCTCGGCGCCGCTCTCACGCCGTTCATCGTTGCCATCATTACAATCCATTTCAAACTTCCATGGCCGTGGGCGTTTTTCATCGTCGGTGGCTCGGGATTCATCTGGCTGATTTTTTGGCTCGCCACGTACCGCCTCCCGCAGGAGCACCCGAGGGTTTCCAAATCCGAGCTCGCCTACATCCTTTCCGATCCGCAGGACACCGCGCCGAAAACGAAAGTTAGTTTGTCCATCCTTTTGCCGCACCGCCAGACGTGGGCCTTTATTGTGGGCAAGCTTTGCATTGATCCGATCTGGTGGTTTTGGCTTTTCTGGGCGCCCGACCTGTTCCAACGCCGTTTCGGCATGTCACTCGAGCAGATTGTGGCCCCGATCTTCATCATCTATCTCGTTTCGGATGTAGGCAGCGTTCTCGGCGGCGGACTCTCTTCGTACCTGATCGCGCGCGGAACTTCCGTAAATGTTGCGCGCAAGACGGTCATGCTGATCTGCTCGATTGCCGTCTTTCCCGTGATGTTTGCGGTGCGCAGCAATCACGTTTGGATCGCGGTGGCGCTCATCAGCGTCGCCGCCGCCGCGCACCAGGCTTTTTCCGCGAATCTTTTCACGCTGCCTTCGGACATGTTCCCCAACCGCGCCGTGGGTTCGGTGGTTGGCCTTGGAGGCGCCGCCGGCGGCATCGGCGGTTTCATCATCGCCAACACCGTGGGACACGTGCTCCAGCGCACGGGCACTTACGGAATCCCGTTATTCATCGCGGGCATTGCGTATTTAATTGCTCTCGCTTTCATTCAGATCCTCGCGCCTCGGATGAAGCCGGTTTCACTGGGCGGCGCGACTCAAGCATAATGTTGAGTCGCGCGGCGCGATTCTCACTTTCGAGGGCCCATCCGCCAGCGAGCCGTTCGCAAAAAATCGCCAGGGAGATTTCATGGCTTTAAAGATCAGACCGAAACAGGAAGTTCGCTGGGACATGATCGCGCTGGGCGAAATCATGCTGCGTTTCGATCCCGGCGACCAGCGCATCTGGACGACGCGCAAGTTCGACGTGTACGAAGGCGGCGGCGAATACAATGTTGCGCGCGGCCTCAAGCGCTGTTTCGGCCTTGATACAGCCGTGGTGACTGCGTTCGCTGACAATCCGGTCGGCCGGCTGCTGCAAGATTTGGTTTATCAGGGCGGCGTGGACCAATCCATGATTCGATGGGTGCCCTATGATGGCGTGGGGCGCACCGTGCGCAACGGCTTGAATTTCACCGAGCGCGGCTTCGGCGTGCGCGCGGCGCTCGGCGCTTCCGACCGCGGGCACACCGCGATTTCGCAGATGAAAGCCGGCGACGTCGATTGGGATCACGTGTTCGGCAAAATCGGCGCGCGCTGGTTCCACACCGGCGGAATTTTCTGCGCGCTTTCGGAATCGACCATCGAAGTCGCGCTGGAAGCCGTGCAAGCGGCGCGGCGTTACGGCACGATCGTCTCCTACGATTTAAATTATCGCGAATCGCTGTGGGCATCGATCGGCGGAAAAAAACGCGCGCAGGAAGTGAACCGCCGCATCGCCCCGTTCATTGATGTCGCGCTCGGCAACGAAGAGGATTTTTCCGCCGCTCTCGGTTATGCCGTGCCCGGCGTCGACGAGAGTCTCACCGAACTCAACGTCGAAGGTTTCGAGAAAATGATCCAAAACGTGGTGAAGGATTTTCCGTTCCAGGTTGTCGCCACCACGCTGCGCCAGGCCAAAACCGCCTCGTTCAACGATTGGGGCGCGATCTGCTACCACGACGGAACGTTCTATCAGGCGCCGCGCCGCGATAATCTTCAGATTTTCGACCGCGTCGGCGGCGGCGATTCGTTTGCCGCCGGCCTCATCTACGGCTTTCTCACGGACAAGGGCGCGCAGTGGGCTGTCGAATGCGGCGCCGCGCATGGCGCGCTTGCGATGACCACGCCGGGCGATACGACCACAGCCACTTTGAAGGAAGTTCTGCAGGTGATGAAAGGCGGCGGCGCGCGCATCGCGCGTTGACCACGCGCCGGATTCGCGCAAAACGCGCCGAACGCGCTCAGCAGGCAACGACGAGACGGGAGCAAGCCATCTAAATGAACAGGGAAGAAATCAAAAAGCGCATCATAGAAATTGGCGTCCTCCCCGTGGTACGAGCGTCTTCCTCGCATGAAGCGAAGCTCGCGGTCGAAGCAGTCTGCGAAGGCGGAATTTCCGTCGTCGAAATTACCATGACCGTCCCCGGCGCCGTCGAAATCATCCACGAACTCTCGAAGTCCCGCGGTTCCGACGTGCTGATCGGCGCCGGCACCGTTCTCGATGCTGAGGCCGCGCGCCGCTGTCTCGACGCCGGCGCGCAATTCATCGTCAGTCCGGGCCTCGATCTTCCCACGCTTGAACTCGTGCTCGCAGAGGGCAAAGTCATGATGCCCGGCGCGCTTTCGCCCACCGAGGTCATCACCGCCTGGAAAGCGGGTGCGGATTTCGTGAAGGTGTATCCGTGCGGAAATGTCGGCGGCGCAAAGTACATCAAAGCGCTGAAAGGCCCCTTGCCGCAAATTCCGTTGGTTCCGACCGGCGGCGTGAATCTGGAAACCGCGGCGGACTTTATTCTGGCGGGTTCCGAAGCGCTCGGCGTTGGCGGCGAACTTGTGCAGCCGGCCGCGCTCAAGGCCGGCAAGCCCGAAGTGATCACCGAGGCCGCGCGAAAGTTCGTTGAAATTGTGCAGCAGGCGCGCGCCAGCCGCGAATCGCGATAAGCTCGCGTCGCTTACTGGTTCACGCCGCTCGCGAGGAAACCGCCGTCGATGGCCAGCGTTTGTCCGGTGATGAAGCTCGCGGAGTCCGATGCCAGGAACACCACGGCTCCGACGTTTTCGTCGAGTCGCCCGAAACGCTTCATCGGCGTGCGCATCAAGAGTTCCTTGCCGCGTCCCGTGCCGTCGAGGAGCGCCGCGTTCAGATCGGTTCGGAACACGCCGGGCGCGATGGCATTCACGGTGACGCCGTACGGCGCCCATTCCACCGCGAGCGCCCGCGTCAGCCCGCCAACCGCCGCTTTGCTTGTGCCGTAGGCGGCGACTTCGAGGAACGCGGCAAACGCAGTAAGCGATGAAACGTTCACGATGCGCCCATATTTCCGTTCGATCATGTGCCGGCCGAAGACGCGGCAGGAACGCAGCGTCCCGGTCAGATTGGTGTCCAGGATGCGGTTCCATTCGTCCTCAGGGACGTCGAGCGTGGGCGCGCGTTTGATGATTCCCGCGCAATTCACCAGAATCTCCACGCTGCCGAACGCGCCCAGCACGGCGTCGCGCAGCGCTTCGATGCTCGCCGTGCTGCCGACGTCGGTCGAGATCGCAAGCGTGCGCCGGCCCAGCGCTTCCACCGCTTTCGCTGCAGCCGCTACTTCCGCCACGCGGCGTCCCGTCGGCACCACGTTGGCGCCGGCTTCGGCCAGACCTACCGTGAGCGCAAGTCCGATGCCGGAAGTTCCGCCCACCACCACCGCCGTCTTCCCTGTAAGATCGAGTTTTGGATGGCCCATCAATTCTCCTTTTGTCCGTCCGCCGTTGCGGACGCCCCTCACCGGGGTTCTGGCGCGCACGCGCGAATTTAAATCTGGGAGTAACAGGTCGAACTGAAAATGAAAATTGTCGACGCGAAAGTGATCGTTTGCAGCCCCGGCCGAAACTTTGTCACGCTCAAGATTGTAACCCAGGATGGCGTCTACGGCTTGGGTGACGCCACGCTCAACGGCCGCGAGCTCGCCGTGGCCGCCTATCTCCAGGAATACGTCTGTCCTCTGCTGATCGGCCGCGATGCCCGGCGCATCGAGGACACTTGGCAATATCTTTACAAAGGCGCCTACTGGCGTCGCGGCCCCGTAACCATGGCCGCCATCGGCTCCGTGGATACCGCGCTCTGGGACATCAAGGCAAAAAGTTTGAACGTGCCGCTCTATCAGTTGCTCGGCGGCGCGTCGCGCGATTACGTCCTGGTCTACGGCCACGCGAACGGCGCCGACATCGAAAAGACCGTCGAAGCCGTGGCCGAATACATCAAGCTCGGATACAAGGCCATTCGCGCGCAATCCGGAATTCCAGGCGTGGCCAGCACCTACGGCGTGGGCAAAGGCAAAATGCAATATGAGCCCGCCGAAGAAGGCTTGCCCTCGGAAAGCAGTTGGGACACGGACAAATATCTAAACTTCGCTCCGCAACTTTTCGCGCGCCTGCGCAAGGAATTTGGCGAAGACCTGCCCCTCTTGCACGACGCCCATCATCGCCTCACTCCCATCGAGGCCGCGCGCCTCGGCAAGAGTCTCGAGCCCTATCATCTCTTCTGGCTCGAAGACGCCGTCCCCGCCGAATTGCAGGAGAGTTTTCGCTGGGTCCGCGCGCACACTACCACGCCGCTCGCCGTCGGCGAAATTTTTAACTCAATTTACGATTGCGAGCAGCTCATCAGGGAGCAATGGATCGATTACATCCGCATGGCCGTCGTGCACGGCGGCGGCATCACGCCGCTTCGCAAGGTCGCCAACCTCGCCGAAATTTATCACGTGCGCACCGGCTGCCACGGCGCCACGGACTTAAGTCCGGTGTGCCTAGGCGCCGCCCTGCATTTCGACCTCAGCGTTCATAATTTCGGCATTCAGGAATATATGCATCACTCCGAAGACACCAATCGAGTCTTCCCGCACGCCTACACGTTCTCCGAAGGCGTGATGCATCCCGGTGAAAAGCCCGGCTTGGGCGTGGACATCGACGAAACGCTGGCCGCGAAATTCCCCTACCGCCGCGCCTATCTCCCCATCAACAGAAAACTCGACGGCACCATGCACAGTTGGTAGCGCCGAGCGCCAGCTACTTAGTGCCGTAATGGTTGGTCACAGACCCGCGCACCTGTTTTTGCAAGGCTACGATGTCCGCGCGATGGGGTTCAAGCAACTTCAAATCCTCGTGCTGGACAGCTTCTTCGTCGGCCCACTCCTTTTCCTGTTCCGCGCTGGCGCCCTCGACGCCGCCGTCGGCGCTGCAGCCCCCGCAAGACGCGGGGCCGATCAAGCCCTCGATCACATCGCGGATGGCCTCGTAGTGTTTCTGCTCGCCACGCTGCACTGCAATTTGATCGTCGAGTTGCCGGAGCTCCACGCCGCGGCGCAGAAGGCCGGATTGTTCAGGAGTCAGCACGCCGGTTAGTTTGCCGTCGTTCACTTGCCGAATTAAGTTCAGCGCCGCGCGGTCCCGGCCCGTCTCGTGCGTGATCTGGTCGGCCGCGGCTTTCATGACGTCGAGGTAAAGATCGATGTCCGCCTCGGTCAGCGGCGTCGTCCTAAGTGCGTTCGCAGCCGCCTGGTCGTTTCCGGAACCCGGCGCCGCCGCGGCTTGTGCTGGTGTGTTGCCCGCGCCATTTGTCGCGGGTTCGGGCGAATGGCCGCAGCCGCCCGCTAGCGCTGCGCACAGCGCCAGCCCAAGCACCGTCGAAGTCCTGGCCATTGCCCGGGCCAGCCTGCGCATATCGGTCATTTCAAGCGCCTCCCTCACTTCAGGAGGCTTCCGCATCTCGGGATGCCTCCATGGTCGGCATCCTACACCGCAGCGGACGGGCTTGACTACGCGTTTCTAGCCTGCCCGAGGCGTGGCGCGTCGCTTCACGGCAGGTGCCGTATCATACTGAAACTAGGAATGATGCTCCCGTCGGGCCTCGTACTATGCCTGCTATGCCCCCAGGCACACCAAAATCGTACCTCTGAGCCATTCGCCTGCCCTTCTCCCGCCGCTAATCTCGACAATGAAAGAGGGGGCTTATGGCAACATTCCTCGTACAACTTCCCACCACGCTCGCCGTGTCTGTCTGCGCGGCCGCAGCCATTACTTGCGTTTATCTCTTGCTCCGAAAGCGCACCGCTGCGTCGCGCGTTCGCATTCTTGTGACCTCGAGTGCATGCTTGCTCGCTCTCATGCTGGGCTTCGGCCTCCTGCACCGGCCCCCGCACGTCGCCGCGAGCCAGACCAACAGCACAGCGGCCAGCCGCGCTGGCCCCGCTTCTCGCACCGCAACGACGGGGAAGCTACTCTCCGTTTCCTCCGCCTCAAGGCCGGTGGACGCGCCGCGATCCGTGTACGGACACTCGATCGTGAAGGGTGGAATTCACAGCCTCGGCGAATTGCTCGAAGTGATCGCCACCGACCCGCTCGCCGCGCAGCACTACAAAGGTTTCGACATCACCCGCGCGCACTTCATCCGCCTTGACCACAACATCATGGCCTACGTCTCTTACCGCGTGGATGGAAAGGGAATCTACTGGACGAGCAAGCCCGAACTGATTATGGCCGGCGAAGAGGTCATCACCGACGGAACCAATTTCATTCGCGCCCGCTGTGGCAACATGATTTCCTACGCTCCGCAGAGTCCGGCGGAAACTGATTCCCCGACCGATACCAATACCATCGTCGAAACCTTCACGCCTTTCGCCGATCCGCCGCTTGCCACCATCGAAGGCGTTCCGCCAAGCGGCACTCCTGCCGCAGCTCCGCCGGCCGGTAATCCTCCTGCGAGTTGCTGCTCAGGACCAGGATTCTTTCCGCCGCCGATTTTCACCACGCCGCCGACGCCCTACACGCCCATCGGTCCGGTCACGCCGCCCACCACCGATGTCGACGAGATCTCCGTGCGCGGCGCCTTTTTCTCGCTGTTGACCGCGCTCCTGGGGCTCTTGCTTATCCGCAAGCTTCTTCCGTAACGCGCACCTGGGCGCGCCGGCGCGCGGCTCACGCCCTCGCGTCGCCGTAGCCGTTGGGATGCGTGCGGTGCCACTCCCACGCGCTCGCGATGATGCTCTCGAGCGATGCGAACTTCGGAGTCCATCCGAGTTCGCGCTCGATTTTTTCCGAACTTGCCACCAGCACCGGCGGGTCGCCCGGCCGGCGCCCTTCGATCTCCGCTGGAATTGGATGCCCCGTCACGCGCCGCGCCGTTTCCACCACTTCCCGCACGCTGAATCCTTTTCCGTTTCCCAGGTTGTAAATCAACGGAGCGCGGTCTTCGAGCGCGCCGAGCGCCAGCACATGTGCCTGAGCCAGATCGGACACGTGAATGTAATCGCGGATGCACGTGCCGTCCGGCGTCGGGTAATCGTCGCCGAAAATCTTGATGCTCTTATGCTGGCCCAGCGCCACTTGCAGGGTGCGCGGAATCAAATGCGATTCCGGAGTGTGATCCTCTCCGCGATTGGGAGTTCCGCCGGCGACGTTGAAATACCGCAGCGTGGCATAGCGCAGGCCGCGAAGTTGATGGAACCACGCCAGCATCTGTTCCACCATCAGCTTCGATTCTCCGTACGGATTCGTCGGCCGTTTCGGCGCCGTCTCCTCGATCGGCGAGCGCTCCGGACTGCCAAACACCGCCGCAGTTGACGAAAACACCAGCTTCGTCACGCCGTGAGCGAACATGGCCTCGATCAAACGCAGTGTGTTGAACGTATTGTTATGGAAATAAATCTCGGGAATCTGCATCGATTCGCCGACTTCCGCGAGCGCCGCGAAGTGCATCACCGCGTCCACCTGCTCCGCGGAAAACGCGCGCTCGAGCGTTTGCCCGTCTCCCACGTTTCCTACCACCAACTCCGCGCGTTCCGGCACCGCGCCGCGGTGGCCGCGGCGCAGGTCGTCGATTACAACCACGCGATGGCCTAAATCGAGCAGCTGTGCCGCGACGGTGCTGCCGATATATCCGGCGCCTCCGGTCACCAGAATGCGCATTCCCATTGTGTTTTGCGATCCCCCGTCGTTGTGAAATGTGCTCCGAAATATGTCCGGCGATCTTGCGCGCGCACGCTTTTCAGGAGCAAACTTCTGTCCCGCCGATCATAGCATCCGGCGCGCGGCGATCAGAAGATATGACCCCCGAAGAGTTTCGCAAGCTCGGACACCAACTGATTGACTGGGTCGCGGACTACCGCGCGCGCCTCGCGTCGCTGCCCGTCGCGCCAAACTCCAAGCCCGGCGAAATTCGCAAGAAGTTGCCTTCAGATCCCCCCGATGCGCCGGAATCTTTCGACGCGATTTTCCGCGATCTCGATCGCATCCTGATGCCCGGGCTCTTGCATTGGCAGCATCCCAGCTTCTTCGGTTATTTCCCGTCGAACGCGGATTTAGCCAGCGTGCTGGGCGATTACCTCAGCACCGGCTTGGGAGTTCTCGGTCTTTCCTGGCAATCGAGTCCCGCGCTGACGGAGCTTGAAGAGGTCACCACCGATTGGGTGCGCCGCATGGTCGGTTTGTCCGACGCCTGGAGCGGCGTGATTCAAGACACAGCTTCCACCAGCACGCTCGTCGCCTTGATTTCCGCGCGCGAGAGGTCCACGAACTACGGCCTTGCCGCCGGGGGATTGCAATCATCGCCACAGCGACTCACCGTTTATGTCGCCGCGCACAGCAACAGTTCGGTCGAAAAAGCCGCGCTGCTTGCTGGTTTCGGCCGAAACAACGTCCGCATGGTGCCGCACGATGCCGAATACGCCATGCGTCCCGACGCGCTTGAGGAAATGATCGCGCGCGATATTGCCGATGGCGCCCTGCCGTGCGCCGTCGTCGCCACCACCGGCACCACCGCCACCACCGCGTTCGATCCCATCGAAGCCATCGCCGTAGTCGCGCGCAGGAATAAAATCTGGCTGCACGTCGATGCCGCCATGGCCGGAGCCTCCATGATCTTGCCGGAATGCCGCCCGCTCTGGCAGGGAATCGAGCAGGCCGATTCGCTGGTTGTGAACGCCCACAAATGGTTGGGTGCCGCGTTTGATTGCTCGCTTTACTACGTGCGCGACGCGCAGCATCTGATTCGGGTTTTCTCCACGAATCCCAGTTATCTGCAATCCGCCGCCGACGCGCAGGTGAAAAATTTCCGCGATTGGGGAATTCCGCTCGGACGCCGCTTTCGCGCGCTGAAACTTTGGTGTTTGATTCGCGAGCAAGGAGTGCGCGGCCTGCAAACGCGATTGCGCCGCGATCTTGCGAACGCCCGTTGGCTCGCCGCTCAAATCGCCGCCGCGCCCGGATGGCGCGTGCTCGCGCCCGTTCGCTTGCAAACGCTTTGCGTGCGCCACGATTCTGCGAGCCCCGCGGCGCTTGTTGGCGAAGATCTCGATCGCCACACGCTCGATTGGGTGGGCCGCGTGAATCGTTCGGGCCGCGCTTACCTCACGCCCGCGGTGCTCGACGGCCGGTGGATGGTTCGTGTTTCGATCGGCGCGGAGATGTCCGAACTCGAAGATGTGCGCGCACTCTGGACGCTCATGCGCGAAGAAGCCGAGCGCGTCTAACTCGTGCGCTCCTGAATTAATTCCCTAACAGACCCAGCCGCCCGCTTCGATTTCCGTGGGGGTGTTCTCACGTTTCGATTTCGCGTCTGTGGCGCCATCGCGCGGCCAGGTACCCAGCAAAATCACGGTTCCGATGGTCGCAGAAACGTGAACGTAGAAAACGCGTGTCGGCCCTTCGAGTTCATAAAAATCCGCGCGATGCGGATCCGGACGCGCCGGGGCATCCGATGCGAGCAATCGCTTCAGCTCGTCGACCACCTCGGCGGGATAATTGCGTAAATTTTCGATATCGATATGCTGCTTTTGCTCTTCGCTCATGTCCCTCAGTTCCTTCCCGTTTCCTTCATCCTAAAACACCTCAGGCTCTTGGCTCCTGTGGAGCCCGAATATTTGAGCCCGATCAGCCTGCTTATTTGGATATACGCAACTCGGCGTAGAATGTTTCAAGGCGATGTCTTATCGCCGCGCTATCGGTCTTCGATCGGTGAGTGGTAACAGCTCGTCCCCGCGTTGGGACATCCGCACTCGGACGCAATATCGCCTTGTTTATTTTGATGGCGTTGAGGCCATTCGAGTGCACCAAATTTGCTTCTAGTTTCCATCACAATATTAGATGTGCCAGCGCCATATCGGTTGCCGCGAACGCCGGCGGCCTAGCCGGTCCGCCAACCCCACCTGTACCAGTTCTGTACGTCAGTCCAATGGTCTCCCGCGCGTCCGAAGCGTAACGTCGCAGTAGACGACCGCGGCCGCATTCACCCGTAACCCACGGGGTCCGGTCGTGTTCGCACTGGCCCTCGCAGCTGTGCGAACATGGCCGGGCCCCGCGGTCGCGCATTTCACTCTTTCTGAATTGCTGCCTTCACCTTTATTATCCGTTCGGTTTATACATCTATTGGTGCTACTGGCATGGGTACTTGCGCCCGTAGGTTCGCGGCTGCGATAGTAGGTGATCGGTCAGTCCCGAAAGAACCTATCCGATAAAGAACCCCGACGGAGCTTCGTTTGAAGATGAAAAAGGTGAGAGTCAACGCAATCGCGATTTCCAAAACCAAAGCCGTAAAGAAAAAGGGACCACCCAGCTTCAGCACGGATCGGCGCCGCAAGCATCGCCACTGGCAAGTCACCGTCTTTTATCGTGACGGCGAACGTTTCGCGCGCATTTACACCGATCGCGGCCGGGCTACCCGCTTCGCCAGTCGTCAAAAAAGATCGCCCGTGGTGCGCTCCGCTCGCGTGCGCCAGGTTCACTAACCGCGGTCCGCGCCACACGGAAGCGAATACATTCCAAATTTCGCGTGTCTCGTCCGCCGTTCTCGCCGTTTGGGCGCGCGACGCGCGTCCGGCGATCTTGTCCCCGCTGAACGCCCATGCTATAAATTGGCTGGTCTGAGCGGCCGTAGTATAGGGGTAGTACGACAGCTTGCCAAGCTGTAGGCGGGGGTTCGAGTCCCCTCGGCCGCTCCATTCATCGAGTCCGGCACACCTGGCCCGTAACAAACGCCGATGCTCGCATACCTCTGCGGTCCCATCGAGTTCTCCGCCGACGGCGGCAAGATGTGGCGCCGCAAGCTCGCCCCTTTTCTCAGCCAGGATCTCGGCCATCGCGTCTACGATCCCGCCGAGGATGAGAAGAAAAATCTCACCGACGAAGAGACCGCGCATTTTCGCGAATGGAAGACGTCCGACGTCGAGCGATTTCGCCGCGCCGTGCGCAAAATTATCCGTTTCGACCTCGATCTGATCGAAAACAAGGCCGACTATTTGATCTGCCATCTCGCCGCATCCGAAGTCGCGAGCGCCAGCGGCGGCACATCTGCGGAGCTGACGCTGGCGTACCGCCGCGGCATCCCCGTCTACATGGTCACCGATTTGCCGCCCGACCAAATCAGCGGCTGGATGCTCGCCTGCGCCGACCAGGTTTTCGATTCAATCGACGCCCTTAAGAAATTTCTGCTCGAACGTTACGGCCGAGAGAAACAGGCGCCCCTCTGGACCGAATGAGCGACACCCCGCCAACGGTCGAAATCGTCGTCGCCAGCACCCGCCGCCCGAAGCTCGATGCTGTGCGCGACGCGCTCGATGTCCTTTGGCCAAAGTTGTGCCCAGAAATGGCGCTGCCAGGCTCGCGTTTTGAAATCGTCGCGCGCGAAGTCCCCTCGGGTGTGCGTGAAACCCCACTGAGCCGCGCGGAATCCATGGCCGGCGCCCGCAATCGCGCCGAAGCGCTTGTGCAAATCGCGCGCCAAGAAAATCTGGCGTGGCGATATTTTGTTGGCCTCGAAGGTGGCCTTGACGTCATCGAACAAAATAGTCGCCGCGTTGCGTTTCTCACTAGCTGGGCGTACGTCACCGATGGTTCAGGCCGCGGCGCATTCGGCCAATCCGGCGCAATCGCACTTCCTGATGCGCTCGCGCGCGAAGTTCTCGACAATGGTGCCTCCTTAAGCGCCGCAATCGATGCCTTCGCGGCGCGCAGCGGCGTGCGCGACGCCGAGGGCGCCTGGGGCGTGCTCACCGCCGGATTGATCACGCGCCGCGATTCGTTCCGCATCGGCGTCATCAACGCCTTCGCGCCGTTTTTCAACGCCGGCATGTACGCTTCCGGAGACGCTCGCGCGCAGCGTGGTTCCGCCTGAGCGCTCGTTCGCATGTTCGTTGTGCCGAGCCTGTGTTAGGCTAGCGCCAGCGTCGAATGAAGTGCGTGGAGGGCTCGCTTGGACATCGTCACCGGCAACATGGGATGGATCGAAGTAATCGTCGGCCCGATGTTTTCGGGCAAGAGCGAAGAATTGATCCGTCGCCTGAAGCGCGCGGAAATTGCGCGGCAGCGCGTACAAATTTTCAAGCCGCAGCTCGATACGCGTTACTCCGCCACCGAAATCGTCTCCCACTCCGGCTTGGGCATTCGCTCGGAAATCGTGAAGGACGCCGCCGAAGTGCTCGCGCGCGTCGAAGCGCGCACCGAAGTGATCGGCATCGACGAAGCGCAATTCCTCGGCGATTCGCTCGTCAAAGTTTGCAATCAACTTGCCGACGCCGGCAAACGCGTGATCGTTTCCGGCCTGGACACCGATTATCTCGGCCGCCCATTTGAACCCATGCCGCGCCTTTTGGCCGAAGCCGAAGAAATCACCAAGCTCCTCGCCATCTGCATGCGCTGCGGCAATCCCGCAGCGCACACCCAGCGGCTGGTGGCCTCTGACGATTTGATCGTCGTCGGCGCCGGCGGAATGTACGAAGCCCGCTGCCGCCGATGCTTTGAGCCGCAACTCGCGCACGAAAAAGTCGAAGCCGAAAAAGCCGGCAAATCCGTCGCGAACGCTTCCGCCGCCGCGGCGCATTAAACTCCCGGCTTCGTAATCAATCGCATCTTCCCGTCAGCCTCGAATCTCGCTCACGCGGCCGAATGCCGTCTCCGAAAGCGCGCGATGCTCCGCGCCGCCGATCACGCCCGCATCCGCCACCGCGCCAGCCATTGGATCGGCAGCCGCCCGTAGCCGCTCGATTCGTTCGTTGCTCTCTCGCCATTCGCCGGCGTCAAACCGACCCGCTTCGAGCGCGCGCAGCACGGCGTCGATCGCGGGAGCGATGGCCGATTCATCGTGACACAACATCGCCAGGTCCGCGCCAGCGGCAAAAGTTTCGACGGCCGCTCGCCCCGCGCTCGAAGTTTTCGCAATCGCGCCCATGCCCAGATCGTCGGCAATGATCGCGCCCTGAAATCCCATCCGTTCGCGCAATAGCCCAGTGAGAATCCGCCGCGAAAGCGAAGCCGGCCGCGCCGCGTCCACCTGCGGCAACAAAATGTGCGCCGTCATGATCAGCGGCACCGATTCCGCGATCGCCGCGGCAAAGGGAACCAGTTCCGCCGTTTCCAGGCGCTCGAGCGTTCCCGAAAACATCGGCAAATCGAGATGTGGATCCGTCCGCGTGTCGCCGTGCCCCGGAAAATGTTTCGCGCAAGCCAGCACGTCGCCCTCGCGCAACCCGCGCGCGAAAGCCACGCCCATGCGCGCCACCAGCTCCGGCTCCGCGCCGAAACTGCGCTCTCGCGTGATCGGGCTTTCCGCTTGAACGTGCAAATCGAGCATCGGCGCGAAATCCAGATTGGCTCCAGCAGTCCGCAACTCTCGCCCGATCGCGCGCGCGATTTCCTCGACCAGCGCGGCATCGCCAATCCGCCCAAGCGCCGCGGCGCTCGGCCACACCGTGAAGGGCGCCGCGACCGCGAACCGGCCGCTCCCGCCCTCTTGATCGATCCCGATCAGCACGGGCCTCGCCGCGGCGCGACGAGTCTCAGCCGTGAGCGAGCGAAGTTCCTCGATGCCCCGATAATTGCGCGCGAAAATCGCCACGCCGCCAAGCCCGGCTTCAAGCAGCGATGCCAGTTCCGGCGTAACGCGCGTGCCTTCAAAGCCGAGCACGAATCGCGCGAGCACTTCCCCCGTCCACTCCGATTTGCGTTTTGGCATTGCGCTCATCTGCTATCATCCGCTCCGCGGCCCGCAGTCGTTCGTCGCCGTGCAGCGCGACCCAGGCATGAGGCTACTTGCACGAAGGAGGCCGAGTCAAAGTGAGAATCGAATCGCGCGCTCCCACACGAGTCGATCTCGCCGGCGGCACGCTCGACATTTGGCCTCTCTATCTTTTTCACGAAGGCGCGCTCACCGTAAATTGCGCCATCGCGCGCTACGCCTCCTGCGTGATCGAGACGCGCCCCGAAGGCCGCCGCGGCATCACGCTCGTCTCCACGGACACGCGCCGCAAAGAATCTTTCGCGTCGCTTGAAGCGCTCCGCCGCGCGCGCCCCTATCGACTGCCGCTTCTCGCGCACCTCGTGCGATTTTTCGGCCCCACTGTCGGCTTCACGCTCACCACCAATTCCGAAGTGCCCGCCGGCGCCGGCCTCGGCGGATCAAGCGCCATGGCCGTGGCCATTTGCGCCGCGCTCGATCGCCTCGCCGGCGCCGGCCGCCGCCTCGAAGATTGGATCCATATCAGCCGCGACGCCGAAGCCATCGTCATCGGCGTGCCCACCGGCACTCAGGATCACTATCCCGCCGCGTTCGGCGGCGTCAGCTCCATCGTGCTCGCGCCCGGCGGCGAGCGCCGCGAAGCGCTCGGCTGCGACGTCGAAGCGCTCGAGCGCCGCCTGGTGCTCTGCTACACCGGCAAGCCGCGCCAGCACGGCATCAACAATTGGGAAGTATTCGCGCGCCACATCGATGGCGACAAACGCATCATCCGAAATCTCGAAAAAATCGCGGCTGTCGCCCGCGAAGTCCGCGCCGCGCTCGAACGCAACGATTGGGCGAATCTCGGCCGCCTCATCCGCGAAGAGTGGGATTTTCGCCGCCGCAATTTGCCCACCATCTCCACGCCCCTGATCGATCGCATTCTCGCCGCCGCGCGCCGCGAAGGCGCGCTCGCCGGAAAAGTTTGCGGCGCGGGCGGCGGCGGTTGCATGGTGCTGCTCATCGAGCCCGACGCGCGCACGCGCGTGGAAGCCGCCGTCGCAAAATCCGGCGCCCAACTCCTCCCGCTGCGCATCGACCGCCAAGGCGTGCAGTTGACGGCAACTTCATAGTCGCGACAGTCGCTGTTCCCAAATCGCGCCCGCAGGACAGCCCACCCCGCCTGTCCCTCCTCGAAACACGCGGCCTTGACCATCGCGAATTTTCCTTTCTTTTTTCTGGACGCGCCATCAAATCGGCGTATTATTCCAGCAGCAGGTGTGGCATGGCTCGCCTTACCTGGATTGCCGCTTCCGCGATTTTCCTCATCGGGGGCAGTGTGTCCCCGCTGGCGACGCTCCGCGCTGGCCCAGTTCCTGGGCCCGGCAGCGGCCCCGAAGATCAAACCCCTCCGAAATCCGACACGTTGCAGGAAGATTCGCGTCTCGCCCTCATCCGCTACGTCGACGGCGAATTCGTCAAGGTCGTCTCGCCGATTCCCGCGGGCAAGAGCGGTTTCCACATTAAGGCCGGCGAGCCGCTCAACGAGCGCGCTCTCGAAATGGTTCTCCAGGGTCACGACGCCGCCGCTAACCCCGGCGATAAAGTTCAAATCACGCGCCTGCTATTCCGCGAACGCCAGATCGCCGTCATGATTAATGGCGGCGGCAACAAGGGCAACAGTTGGCGCGATCACGTGCAGCTAAGCGTCGGGGGAATGGACCCGTCTCAGACCGGCAATGTCGACACCAGCGCGCCCTCCGTGCAGAACGCGCCCGGCGCCACCCTCTATCTCGATTTCGATAAGCCGCTCCCGGACATGACTCCTGACGACCTCAAAAAATATCTCTCGGTCATGCTCGATTTCGGCGGCCAGCGCTCCGCCGCCGTCCAGTGGATCGATACGCTTCCGCCGGCCGTAAAGCAGGCCATCGCCGATAAGCGCGCCGAATATGGCATGACGCGCGACGAAGTCATCGCCGCCATGGGCAAGCCCGAGCACAAAGTCCGCGAAACCCAGCCCGACGGCACCGAAATCGAAGATTGGATCTACGGCACGCCCCCCGGCAAAACCGTCTTCGTCAGCTTCGATGGCGATCTGGTCATCAAGGTCGAGTCCTTCCCCTGATTGCTCCGCGTGCGTTTGCCGCCAGCACGTAGCGCTGTTTTTCTCGCCGCGAACGCAAAATGGAAATCCCGCCACAAGGTTTTCGGTAGTCTCCGCCCGTCCGCCCCGGTTTGTCGCGCCGCCACACTTCTTCCGGCGTATACTGCCACCCACGAATGCCACTAACGAATGGCACGAAGCTCGGCCCCTACGAAATCGTTTCGCCACTCGGCGCGGGTGGCATGGGTGAAGTTGAGCTGCATTGCGGGCGTGAGCGAAGCAGGGTTTGCGGAGCGGGAGCCCGCAGGCGAAATCCTGAGCGAAGCGAAGGATCTGCATGTTGACGCCGGGCACGAAGCTCGGACCTTACGAGGTCGTTGCTGCGCTCGGCGCTGGCGGCATGGGCGAAGTCTATCGCGCGCGCGATCCGCGCCTCTCGCGCGAAGTCGCCATCAAAGTCCTCCCCGCGCATCTTTCCGCCGAACCGCATCTCCGCGAGCGCTTCGAGCGCGAAGCCCGCGCCATCTCCGCCCTCAATCATCCCCACATCTGCACGCTCTACGACATCGGCCGCGAAGGCGACACTGATTTCCTCGTGATGGAACTCGTCGAAGGCGAAACGCTCGCCGCGCGCATCGAAAAAGGCCCGCTTCCTTCCGACCAAGTCCTGCGCCTCGGCTCGGAAATCGCCGACGCCCTCGATAAAGCGCACCGCCTCGGCATCACGCATCGCGATCTCAAGCCCGGCAACATCATGCTCACGAAATCAGGAATCAAACTCCTCGATTTCGGCCTCGCAAAATTCTCCGCGCCCGCCGCCGCGGGCGCCGTCCCCGACGCCGCGACCATGCTCACCACCAGACTTCCCGCAGTCCCATCCAAACCGCTCACGCAAGAAGGCAGCATCGTCGGCACCTACCAATACATGTCGCCCGAACAACTCGAAGGCGCCGAAGCCGACGCCCGCTCCGACATTTTTTCTTTCGGCGCCGTGCTCTACGAAATGGCCACCGGCAAACGAGCCTTCGACGGAAAAACCACCGCCAGCGTAATCGCCGCCGTGCTCGCCGCCGAACCCAAGCCCATCTCCGCGCTCCAGCCCATGACGCCGCCCGCGCTCGAGCGCCTGGTGAAAATCTGCCTCGCGAAAGATCCCGACGAGCGCTTCCAAAGCGCCCACGATCTCAGCCTGCAACTCAAATGGATTTCCGAAGCCGGCTCGCAAGCCGGTGTCGCCGCGCCCGTCGCCGCGCACCGCCGCAGCCGCGAAAAAATCGCCTGGGCGCTCGCCGCCGCGGGTCTGCTCCTCGCCGCCGTTCTGGCGCTCGTCTTCGCTCGCTCCTACCTGAACCAGCCCCAGCCGCGCGTCACGCGCTTTCTCATCTCCCCGCCTTCCGAGGTCGCGAGTTGGTTGACCACGACACTTTCGCCGGATGGTCGTCTCCTGGCGCTTGTGGGTGTCTCCAAGGATGGAACGCGAAGAATTTGGCTGCGGCCGCTCGATAGTGTCGCCGCACAACCCTTGCCCGGAACGGAAGGCGCGCTTTCCCCTTTTTGGTCGCCCGACGGCCTCTATCTCGGCTACTTCGACCTTGACGACGGCACTCTGAAAAAAGTGGCCGTCTCCGGCGGATCTCCCCAGACACTTTGTAATATCGCGCGAGCCAGTTTGGCAAGCTGGAGTGCCGACGGCGTGATTCTCTTCACTCCCGCTTTCCTCAGCCCGATTTGGAAAGTCTCCGCCGCCGGCGGCGCGCCCAGCCAGGTGACCACTCTGGACCATTCACTCGGGGAAGTCTCACACGGCTACCCTTGGTTCCTGCCGGATGGCCGGCATTTCCTTTACATTTCATTTCGCTCCGCCACGGTCACCGAGTTGTGGCTTTGCGTCGGTTCGCTCGATTCAAAGGAAACGAATTGTCTGGAGCGCGTCGAGTCACCCGCCGCATACGCTACGCCGGGAGATCTCCTCTACTTGCGTGGAGGAACCCTGATGGCTCAGCCGTTCGACGCCCACGGACAGAAAATCACGGGCGACGCCGTACCCCTTGCCGACAGCGTGGAGCCTTACGTGCTCGGCAGCCCCGCGACCACTGTGCTGGCCTTTTCGGCTTCCGAAAACGGCATCCTGTCTTACATTGTCGGGGGACCGCCCGATCAGTTCGAGCTCCATTGGTTTGATCGAAGCGGGAAAAACCTCGGGACGCTTGGGCAGCCCGCCAGCTACTCCGGTCCGGCGCTCTCGCCTGACGGAACACGAGTCGCCGTGGCTATCATGGACCTGCAAGCCAAGGCCCGCGATCTTTGGGTCTTCGATTTGAAACGCGGCACAAACTCGCGCCTCACCTTCGATCCTGCCGATGAATTGGCCCCTATCTGGTCCCGTGACGCCAGCCAAATCCTGTTCTCGTCGGAGCTAAAGGGAGCTCGCGACATTTACGAAAAGGCGGCCAGCGGCCTCGGCGATTCCCAGCTCGTTTTCCAATCGAACGATCAGCGGAAAAGCGTGAATGACTGGTCGCCCGACGGTCGCTACGTCGTCTACGATCTTTCTACTCCGCCGACCAGCCTCTGGGTTTTGCCCCTTTTCGGCGATCGCAAACCTTTTCCCTTTATTCAGGGCGCTTACGACGCCAGAGAGGCGCGCTTCTCGCCCAACGGCCGCTTCATCGCCTACACCTCGAGCGAAACGGGAAACTATGAGGTATACGTCCAGACGTTTCCGGACCGCAGCGGCAAATGGCAGGTCTCTACCGCCGGCGGCACCTACCCCGTCTGGCGGCGCGACGGCAAGGAACTTTATTTCGTTTCTAGCGGAGAGCTCATGGCCGTTGACGTCACGACCGACGGGCCACAGTTTGAAGCCGGCATCCCCAAACCTCTCTTCTCCGCCGACTTTCGTCCCGGCAATTGGAGTTCGGTTTACGCGCCCACCGCCGACGGCCAGCGCTTCCTCGCCCTCACCACCGTCGAGCAGCAATCCATTTCTCCCATCGCCGTCGTCACCAATTGGCCCGCGTCTCTGAAGCCCTGACCATTCGATCCCACGCGGTCCCTCCTCAGCGCGACGCGAAGAGGCGCCAAAATTGTGGCGAGCGCGGAATCCCCAGTAAGACCGCAAGCCGGCTTTTGCCTTTTGTAGCGGAGGCCTTCAGGCCTCCATCTTGCATTTCCATGGTTGCGATGTAGCGTTAATTCATGCAACGGAAGCCGCCTAGGCCCCCATCTCGCTGTCGTGTTCTTGCGCCACCTCCGCCGTACCCCTCAAACTCTCCGCCGTCTGACCCAAACGCCCTCGACCCCCCCCGCCACTCCGCGCCAAAATCGCGCCCCATTCCAAAACCGGCCCCGTAGGGGCGGCACATTTTAGCCCAGGGCGGAAGCCCTGGGTACGAATGCCCCCAATATTTCTCTTCAATTGTTTTCTGTAAGCCCCGTAGGGGCGACACAATCTGTTCGAATGCCACCCGCGAGCGTCCTCCAACTCTTTTCGAAAACCTCATTCGAACACTATACTCATAAAATAACATTGACATGTATTGACTCGTATGCTATAAGATGGTATGAAAACGCAACAATTCCTCGAATCGCCCCTCTCTCTTCACGTCCCCGCACCATCTCGCGTCCCCACCCTCGCCAAACCCGCCACTCTTTTGCATCAAACCCCCTCTGCAACCCACTTGTTTTCAGTCTCTTGCAAAAGAGTGCGCAACTCACTCAAAACAATAAACATTAGATCCCTTTGTTTTCAGACTCATCCGCACTCTTTCCCTGCATCACATTTATTTTCATGCACTTACGCAAAACATACCCGGGGTGTATATACCGCCCCGAATCACCTCATGAAAATCCTCCGCCAACCCGTATCCGCGCCTCGGCCGTATGCACTTGTAGGGGCTCGGCTTGCCCCCACCCGCCCTTATTTAGTCGCTAGATTCACAACACGGACGAACACGCAACTCAGAGAAGGAGACCTAAGAAAAAATGTGCAGCAGTCGGCGCAGCGTCGCCGAATCCAGGCGCGTCAACCCAACCGCCACCGCCATCACCAGCACCCCGACCAAAGTGAGAATCATCACCGACGGGCTAGGCGATCGCCGGTGCGCCTCAGGCAGCAAATCCGAAGTCGCCGTGTAGAGGAAGAATCCCGATGCCAGCGCCAGAAAAACCGCCAGCCATTTCGGCGATGGCAAAAACACCAGCGCCAAAATCGCGCCGCCGACCGGCGCGATCGCATCCAAACCGAGAAAAACGTAATCGACGATGCGCGCGTCTTCGCCGTGCGTCACCAGCATCATGGTGTTGAGCCCGTCGCTCATATCGTGCGCGATGATCGCCAGCGCCACCACCGCGCCCACCCGCCAGCTCACCAGCGTGGCCGCGCCGATCGCCGCGCCGTCCAGCGTGCTGTGCGCGATCAGTCCCACCGCGCTCATGCGCCCCATGTGACGATGCGCTTCGTTCGCGCAATCGCCTTCCGGGCACGCGTGCAAAATCAAAATGCGCTCCAAAACATAAAACCCCATAAAGCCGATCACCAGCACCACGAACATCTCTCGCGCGCTCCAGCCCTGCGATTGCGCCGCGTCCACCGATTCCGGCAGCAGATCGAAAAACGTCGCGCCCAGCAGCATCCCCGCGCCCACGCCCAGCAGCAAATGCGCGCGTTTCTGCCCGTACACCGCAACCAAGCCGCCGAGCAGGGTGGACACCATCGCGCACGCGCTCAAAAGCAGCGCGGCAGATTCCACCCGCGTTGTGCGCGCGCCTACGACTTCGCCGAGTACGCTCCATGCCATCATGCGGGGGAGAGGATACCACCCTTGCAATTTAAGAAGTGCGACCGCAGCGCCGAATTTTGCGCCTGCGGAGACTATGTTAGGGTTAAGCCATGACGCTACTTCACGTAATCATTCTCGCCGTGATTCAAGGCTTGACGGAATTGCTGCCCGTCTCGAGCTCGGCGCACGTCGTTGTCGCCGAAAAATTGATGGGCATGGACGCGTCCTCGCCCGAGATGACGCTGCTTCTGATCATGCTGCACACCGGCACCATGTTTGCCGTGATCGTTTATTTCTGGAAGCAGTGGCGCGAAGCCTATTTCGCCAGCGTCGAAGCCTTCGTGCAGTCCGCCTGGCTCGTCATCCTGGCCACCGCGATTACCGGCGTGATCGGCGAGGGCCTGGTAAAGATCATCGAACACTTCACGCATGCCGATGTCGAGCAACTCTTCGATCATCTTGAATTGATCGCGCCGGCGCTCGCCGTCGTCGGAATACTGATCTTGCTTGCCGGCAGCGTCGAAAAGCGTTTGCCCTCCGCAAATTCAAAGGACGCAGTCGGTTTGAATTCTGGCCAGGCCGCGCTGATCGGCGCGGTGCAGGGATTGTCGCTGCCGTTCCGCGGTCTTTCGCGTTCCGGCGCCACGATTTCAACCGGCATGCTCGCCGGCGTCGCGAAAAAGCGCGCGGAAACATTCAGTTTCGCTCTCGCCGTGCTTGTGACGCCGCCCGTAATCGCGCGCGAAGCCTGGCGATACATCAGGGCCGAGCACCCCGGCGTGAGTCTGAGTTTCGGAGCGGCGACGGTGCCGATCCTCACCGGAACGCTCTGCGCATTTCTCGCTGGTCTCGTCGCGCTCAAATGGTTAAGCGGATGGCTCGAGGGTGGCCGCTGGTATTTATTCGGAATTTATTGCTTGGTCGCAGCCGCCGCCGTCATGGCCTTGCACCACGCGGGCTATTAGAAGCCGTAGAGCTTCGCGGGATTGTCGACGAGGATCGTTTTGCGCAGCGCGGCGTCCGGCGCCCACGTCGCGAACAAATTGAAAAGCCGCCCGTCATCGATCGCGAACAACGGCGCAAGATCGGTGGCCGCGCGGCCCGCCTTGGGAGATGAATCCGGATGCGGCCAATCGGTGCCCCACAAAATGCGCTCCGCATTCGCGGCGATCAGCGCCTTCGCCAGCGGCGTGACATCCGTATAATCCGGCGCCTGCGTCGAGCTGCGATACGCGCCAGAAATTTTCACGTAGGCGTTACCGGCGCGTACCAAACTCAACAGCGTGTCGAATCCCGGCTGCGCCGTCCCCAGCGCGGCCTGCGCCCCGCCGAAATGATCGAACACCACCGGCACCGGCGACGCCATCACTTGATCCTTCAGCGATTCAATCGCCGAAAGCCGCGTGTAAATTTGCACGTGCAAGTTGTGCGCCTTGGCGCGCGCAACCATTGCCAAAAAATGTTGGCGCGCCGCCTCGGGATCGGGCGACCCGCCGGCCTCGAAGTTGATTCGCAGTCCGCGAATGCCGCCGCGCCACATGGCGTCGAGGTCCCCGTCCGGAATTTGCTCGTCAATCACGGCCACGCCGCGCGCGCTCGCTCCGATTTGTTTCACGGCGTCGAGCGTCACCGAATTGTCCGTGCCGTAGACGCTGGGCTGCACGATCACCACGCGATCCAAATGCAGCGCCCGATGCATCGCAAGCAGTTCGGCCACCGACGCGGGCTCCGGCGTGTAGGTGCGCGAAGCCGCAAAAGGGAAGCGCGCCGGCTCGAAAATATGCACGTGGCAATCGCACGCTTCAGCGGGCACGTCGAAATTCACCGGCGTGGTTGGCTGCGATGCTGTGGCCAGCGCGAACTCCACAGGTCGAACAAGTGCGGCCGCGCCGGCGATTGCCGCGCCTTTCAGAATGTCGCGTCGGGAAATCATGCGATACCTCGTAGCGGAATTTTACGGCACGCGGAATCCGCCGCGGTCAGCGGTCAAGATGTCGGCGGTTTGTACTCGGGAGGTTTTTGCGCGATGCGCGAAGTGGTTGGATTCGCGGCGATAACTTTCGGTTTCTCTTTCTTCGGCTTCTTTTTTTCGCGGTTCCGTGCGTCTTTGTTTCCCATGCGCATAGCTTGCCACAGGTCGTGTGAATCTGGCTAGGGCTTATCGGTCGGCGCAGGCGGCGGTGAGGGCGCGGTGATGGCGGCATCGGCGCGGTACACGCGAACGTAGTCGACTAGCATATCCGCCGGCGTCGGCGTCGAGTTGTCCGGCCCCGGCGCAGGCCAATCGCCGCCCACGGCCAGATTGAGGATCAGAAAGAATGGCTGATTGAACACCCACTGTTTGTCCGCCGGAATATCGGCGGACGTCAGCGTGAAGAAAATTTGCGCGGGATCGTCGCGATACAACTGCAATTTATTTTCGGACCAGATCACGCCGTAGATGTGGTAGTTGCCGTCGTCGATCCGCCCGCCGCCCGGGAAAGTGAACTTCGCGTTCTTGGCGCCGCAGCATCCGTCGTAGCCGGGCCCGTGTTCGGTGCCCGAAGTTGTGGTCGGCGTAAATTGCGGCACCCATTCCATGATGTCCACTTCGCCGCACGCCGGCCACGCCGTGCCGCTAAGCAGATCGGAGCCGAGCATCCAGAACGCTGGCCACAATCCGTCGCCCGGTGTGAGTTTGATCCGCGCTTCAATGCGCCCGTACTGCGGCATTTCCGTGTGGCTCGTGATCATGCGGCCCGAAGTCCACGTGCCGTCCGCCGTGCGCATCGCGCGAATCACCAGGTTGCCGCCGCCGTCCTCGAAAATGTTCGGCGCGGCGGCGCTGCACGGCGCGACGTCGTCCGAAGGCGCGCAGTAAACCTCCAATTCGTCGTTGTAGTTCTTGCCTTTGTCCTTGAACGTCCAGATGTCGGAACTGGGAGCGGAACCCGCAGGCCCGTTGAATTCGTCGCTCCAAACCAGCGACCATTTCGTTTGCGCACCGGCCGGCCGCACCGCGACGAAGAACATGAACGTTATCGCCGCCACGCGGTGCAGCGGCGAGAGACGAAGGTTCCATGCTCCGCGGGAGATGCGTTGATTCGCGATGCGCATCGAGGGGAGGATACCACCTCGGGACGCGGACACAAGCGCGGCGAAATTCGGGCGCTGCCGATTTTTTCTGGCCTTTGACTTTTTTCGCCGCACACCCTAGCATTGAATGTTTCATATAGTGCCGCGCCGCCGATGTGTCTTCAAGCGTCGCAATATTCCACAAGGGCCACGATGGCCCGGAGGTAAGGAATGCCCATTAAGGTTGGTATCAACGGATTCGGGCGAATCGGGCGCAACATCATGCGCGCGTCGCTAAGCGACCCGTCAATCGAGATTGTGGCCGTGAACGACATCACGGACCCGAAAACGCTGGCGTATCTTCTGAAGTACGATTCGACGCTCGGCAATTTGACGCACAACGTCACGCACGGCGCCGATTCGATCGCCGTCGACGGTAAAGCGTTCAAGGTTTTCAAGGTGCGCGATCCCGGCGAGATCGACTGGCCGTCGGTGGGCGCGGAAATCGTGGTGGAATCGACCGGCTTGTTCACCAAGGGTGAAGAAGCGAAGAAGCATCTGCGCGGCCCGGTGAAAAAAGTAATTATTTCCGCGCCCGCGACCGGCGAGGACCAGACGCTGGTGCTCGGCGTCAACGACAACGTCTACGATCCCGCGAAGCACAACGTGATCTCGAACGCCTCGTGTACCACGAATTGCCTCGCGCCCGTGGCCAAAGTGCTCATCGAAAATTTCGGCATCGTGCACGGCCAGATGACCACCATCCATTCCTACACCAACGATCAAAAGCTGCTCGATCTGCCGCACAAGGATCTGCGCCGCTCGCGAGCCGCGGCGCTTTCGATGATCCCGACGACCACCGGCGCGGCCAAAGCGCTCAGCTTGGTGATTCCGTCGCTCAAAGGGAAACTCGATGGCTACTCCATGCGCGTGCCGACGCCGAACGTGAGCGTCGTCGACCTGACGGTCACCACCGAGAAGCCGACCATGGTTGAAGCGGTCAACGCGGCCATGAAGCGCGCCGCCGATGGCCCGATGGCGGGCATTCTCGCGTACACCGACGAGGAATTGGTCTCCATCGATTTCCGCGGCAATTCCAATTCGGCCATCGTCGATGCGGGTTACACCCGCGTGGTCGGGCAAACTTGCGTCAAAGTGCTCGCGTGGTACGACAACGAATGGGGCTATTCGTGCCGCGTGCGCGACTTGATCAAATTCGTCGCGGCGAAGCTGTAGCGCATCGCGAAAAATCCGGCCGGCGCGCGAGTTCAACGCAATCCGCGCGCCGCGCTGACGCTCATATCTAAATCAAAATGACCAAGCTCTCGATTCGTGATCTCGATATGTCCGGCAAGCGCGTGTTCATGCGCGTGGATTTCAACGTGCCGCTCGACGGCGCCCGGGTCACGGACGACACGCGCATCCGCGAGACGCTGCCGACGCTCGAACTCGCCGCCTCGCGCGGCGCGCGTATCGTGCTCGCGTCGCATCTGGGCCGGCCCAAAGGCAAACCCGATCCGAAATATAGTTTGCGGCCCGTGGCGGATCGCCTGGCGGATTTGATCGGGCGGCGCGTGGATTTCGCCGCCGATTGCGTGGGCGACGACGCGGAATCGAAAAGCAGGGCGCTCGCGCCCGGCGGCGTGCTGCTTCTTGAAAATGTGCGCTACCACGCCGAAGAAGAAGCCAACGACGAAAATTTCTCGCGTCGCCTCGCGGCACTTTGCGATGGCTTGTTCGTATGCGACGCCTTCGGCTCGGCGCATCGCGCGCACGCATCGGTGGTGGGCATCACGCGCTTCGTTCAAAAATCCGCCGCGGGCCTCTTGATGGAGCGCGAGCTCGCGTATCTCGGCAAAGCGATTTCAAATCCCGAGCGGCCGTTCGTGGCCGTGCTCGGTGGCGCGAAAGTTTCCGACAAAATCGAAGTGGTCGAGAACCTGATGAAGATCGCCGATGCCATGCTGATCGGCGGCGGAATGACCTATACGTTTCTGAAGGCGCAGGGATTGCCGGTCGGCGCGTCGCTGGTGGAGGCCGACAAGGTTGAATTGGCGCAACGGTTGATTGCCGAAGCGCGCGCACGCGGTTTTCGCTTGGTGCTGCCGGTGGATCACGTCGTGGCCGCAGCTTTCAAACCCGACGCCGAAAAGAAAACAGTGTCCATCGCGCAGACTCCCGACGGCTGGATGGGATTGGACATCGGCCCGGAGAGCGTCGCGCGCTTCACTGACGAAATCGCCTCGGCGAAAACGATCGTGTGGAATGGCCCGATGGGCGTGTTCGAGTGGCCGGCATTCGCGCAGGGCACGCTCGATGTGGCGCGCGCCGTCGCAAAGGCTACCGCCGCCGGAGCGACCTCGATCGTGGGTGGTGGCGACTCCGTAGCTGCCGTTCATCAGTCCGGCGTGGCTGATCAGATCTCGCACATTTCGACTGGCGGCGGCGCATCGCTCGAATTTTTGGCCGGCGCGAAACTGCCGGGCGTCGAAGCCCTGACGGATCGCTGACGGAACGAATCGCTCGAGGAGGCGCATGGCGCGAAAACCGGTGATTGCGGGGAATTGGAAGATGTACAAGACACAGGCGGACGCCCGCGCATTTTTTGCGGCGTTTGCGCCGCTGGTCGAAGGCGCGCAGCATTGCGAGATCGTGATCGCGCCGCCCTTCACCGCGCTCGCGGCGTCGGTGGACGCTGTGCGCGGCACGCAGATCCAGATCGCGGCGCAAAATATGTATTGGCAAAGCGAAGGCGCGTTCACCGGCGAAATCTCGGCGCCGATGCTGGTTGAAACCGGTTGCACCACGGTGCTCGTCGCGCATTCCGAGCGCCGGCAATTCTTCGGCGAGACCGACGAGAGCGCCAACAAAAAAGTGAAAGCCGCGCTGAATGCAGGCCTGACGCCGATTCTGTGCGTCGGCGAATCGCTGAAAGAGCGCGAAGCCAACGAGACCGAGAGCGTGCTCGAACGCCACTTCCGCGGTGGCCTCGCCTCGTTGACCACCGAGCAGTTCTCGCGTATTCTTTTAGCTTACGAGCCTGTGTGGGCCATCGGTACCGGCCGCACGGCAACGCCCGAGCAGGCCTCCGACGCGCATCGTTTCCTCCGGCAACTGGCCGCAAGCGTCTTTTCACCGAGCGAGGCCGCGGGAGTGCGGATTCTGTACGGTGGCAGCGTCAAGCCCGACAACATCCGCGGCTTGATGGCGCACCCGGATATCGATGGCGCGCTTGTGGGCGGCGCGAGTTTGGACGCGAAATCGTTCGCGGCAATTGTGAATTTTTAGTTCGGGAAATTCCAGGGAGCGCGGGGAATGCCGAGGGAACTAAAGTGGGCGATTTCATTCGTGGTCGGCGCAGGACTGCTCGCGCTCGGGTGGCGTATGTACGCCTTTTTGGTGACATTACACATCGTAGTTTGCCTCACGCTCATGCTGGTGGTTTTGTTGCAAAGCGGCGAAGCGGCTGATTTGGCGGGGGCCTTCGGCGGAGCCGGCAGTCAAACCGCATTCGGCCCGCGCGGCGCCGCGACGTTCCTCACCAAAGCCACCACCTGGTGCGCCGTGATGTTCCTTTTCACTTCGATGGCCTTGACCATGCACGTCAGCACGCGCGGCGGCGCCGGCGCGGCTCACTCGATCCTGCAAGAATTCTCGAAGCCATCGTCGTCGAAGACAGTGCCCCCAATCAATGTGCCGCTGACGCTGCCGATGACCCCGACGCCGACGCCCGCGCCGCCGCAGCCCGCGTCTTCGACTCCGCCACCTCCGTCCAAGTAAAACTGAAGTAGTGCTTAGCAGCGCCCGCGCGCGGCGCTTGCCGCCGCTTGAGCGCCCGGCTACAATCCTTGCCTTCACCCTCTGTGCGGAAGTGGCGGAACTGGCAGACGCACCATCTTGAGGGGGTGGCGCCGTAAGGCGTGGGGGTTCGAATCCCCCCTTCCGCACCACAATTTTTTGCCGCCGAGGCTCGCAGTATTGCCCGCGGTTTTCCGCGCGATATCATTCCCCCGTTTATTATTCCTTCCTCCAGCTTCGCACGCATGTTGTTCCGCGCTCGGGCCGGTTTGGATTTCGCCCGAGCGCTCCCCCGCCGAGCGCCTAAAATTCCTGCGGTTCAATTCACCAAGAATGCTCCTTGAAATTCGTGCGCGGATGGATATTATTACGGTCTTTATGGGGCGCGCATCGTTGGCGCGCTTTGCCGGTCGCCGGATTCGAGAGGTCGGGGAAGCCGTGTGACGGAGCGGAGGACCATGGAGTCGAGAACGAAGCGCAGAGAAAGTCAAAAAGGCTCGACCTTACCCGCCGCGATGTTGGCGCTGCTGATCGTGGTGATGACGGTCATCACGGTTTATATCTTCGTCAAAAAAATCTGGTGGTTCCCGCCGAGCATTACCGATGAGGGCGCGCTCTTCGACGCGCAATTCCTTCGCACGCTGTGGATCACGGGCGTGATTTTCGTCGCCGCGCAGTTGGGCCTCGCGTACGCGCTTTTCCGCTTTCGTGATCGCGGGCAGCGCGTCCGATATTTCGAGGGCAACAACGTAATGGAAGTGCTTTGGACTGTCGCGACGCTGGTCCTCTTCGTCGGTTTGGGAATTTACGCCGAAAAGGCCTGGGCTGAAGTGCACTTCATGGGTGCCGAACCCGGCGCGCTGCCGATCGAAGTCACCGGCCAGCAATTCGCGTGGAATTTCCGTTACACGGGTCCGGACGGAGTGTTCGGCCGGACGCGCCCCGACCTGGTGAGCGCATCGACGGGGAACGCCGTCGGCGTTGATCCCACGGATCCTGCCGGAAAAGACGACATCATTTCCCCCGGCACGATCGCCGTGCCCGCGGGGCGCGAAGTGGACCTGATCATCAAGTCGCTCGACGTCACGCACAGTTTTTTCGTTCGTGAGCTGCGCCTGAAACAGGACGCGGTGCCCGGAATGACCATTCACCTGCACTTCACGGCCAACACGCCCGGCACCTACGAAGTGGCCTGCGCCGAATTGTGCGGCCTGGGGCATTACAAAATGCGCGCGACCATGATCGTGATGAACGAAGCCGATTTCGAGAAGTGGTTGCAAGAGCAGGAAGCCGCGAACCAGTAGTGTCCCGGGTGCGTCCCGGCGGGTGCGGGCCGTAATTGAAGCCCGCGCAGAACAAGGGGAGGGAGTTGATGGCCACACACGCAGGCGTTGGCGCGCATCCGCACACCGCGCCGACCGGCTTTCTGTGGAAATACGTTTTCAGCCTGGATCACAAGGTCATCGGCATCCAGTATTACTTCCTCGCGCTGTTTTCCGTGTTTGTTGGAATGGCGCTCTCGGTGTTAATGCGATTCCACCTCGTGTGGCCGGCGAAAGCGCTGCCGTTCATGGCCGGCGCGGTGATGAAGCCGGAGCAGTACCTCGCGCTCGTGACCATGCACGGCACGATCATGGTTTTCATGGTGCTGACCACAGCGCCGCAGTCGGGTTTCGGCAATTATTTCCTGCCCATCGAAATTGGCGCCGAAGACATGGCGTTTCCCGTGCTCAACATGCTTTCGTTCTGGACCACGTTCGTCTCGCTGCTGGTGATTCTCGCTGCGTTCTTCGTGGAAGGCGGCGCGCCGATCGGCGGTTGGACGTCGTATCCGCCGCTGAGCGCCGTCGGCGACATGGCGGGTCCCGGGCAAGGCGCCGGGCAAACGCTGTGGGTGATTGGCCTCGGAATTTTTTGTCTGGCTTCACTGATCGGCGCGCTCAATTTCATCACCACCACGGTGGACCTGCGCTGCAAGGGAATGTCGCTGATGCGCATGCCGCTGACAGTGTGGGCGTGGCTGGTCACTGCGATCCTCGGCCTGCTCGCGTTCGGCGTGCTGCTCGCCGCGTGCGTGCTGCTGCTGCTCGATCGTGTCGCGGGGACGAGTTTCTTCATCCCCGGCGGCCTAGTGTTCACGGATCAGGTGCTCACGTCTCACGAGGGCGGCTCGCCGCTGCTCTGGCAACACCTGTTCTGGTTCTTCGGACATCCGGAAGTTTACATCGCGATTCTTCCGGGCATGGGCGTGACGTCGCACGTGCTCTCCAATTTTTCGCGCAAACCTGTTTTCGGATATCGCGCGATGGTCGGCGCGTTGTGCGCCATCGGTTTCCTGGGCTTCTGCGTTTGGGGCCACCACATGTTCGTCAGCGGAATGAGCCCGTATTCGGCCTTTGCGTTTTCGCTGCTGACGATGACCATCGGCGTGCCGTCGGCGATCAAGACGTTCAACTGGTTGGGAACTTTGTGGGGCGGCAAGATCGAATTCACGTGCGCGATGTTGTTCGCGCTCGGATTCGTTTCGCTGTTCGTCACCGGCGGCCTCTCGGGATTGTTCCTGGCGCAGCCGACGCTGGATCTTTTCTTCCACGACACTTTCTTCGTCGTCGCGCACTTCCACTTTGTCATGGGCGTGGCCGCGATCTTCGGAATTTTCGCGGGGACATATTTCTGGTATCCGAAAATGTTCGGCCGAATGCTGAGTGAGGGCATCGGCAAACTGCATTTCTGGCTGACCTTCGTCGGCGTGTACTGCATTTTCATGCCCATGCACTTTTTGGGAATGGTTGGCCGTCCGCGCCGCTACGCGGACCTCTCAGGCGTGAATTTCCTGGCCCCGTTGCACCCCGTGGAATATTTCATCTCCATCGCGGCGTTTATCACGGTCAGCGCGCAATTTATTTTCCTGTTCAATTTCTTCTACTCGCTGAAGTGGGGCAAGAAGGCGGAAATGAATCCGTGGCGCGCGACCACGCTGGAGTGGACCATTCCTTCGCCGCCGCCGTTCGACAATTTCGCGGGGCGCCACGTGCAGGTCTATCGCGGGCCGTATGAATTCAGCGTGCCGGGCGCGCCTCAGGATTTCATTCCGCAGGATGAACCGCCGGTGGAAGCCACCGGAGCGCAGGGCAAAGGATAGACGTGAAAACCGCGGCTACCGAAGAACTCGAACTGATCGAAACCGGAAACGGCGGAGGCGCCGCTCTTCCGCCTCTCGATGGCGGCGGCGACGACGGCCGCTCCGGGCCGAGCCCGGAAGTTTCGCGGCGCGCGTTTTCCACGGTCGTGCAGCTGACGATGGCGGCGATCGTGATGTTTTTCATGTCGCTTACCAGCGCCTACATCGTGCGCAAAGGCCTCGGTACCGATTGGCAGGCCACGCCGATTCCGCCGGTGCTGTGGCTGAACACGCTGGTGCTGCTGGCAAGCAGCGCCACGATCGAGCTGGCGCGTCGCAAAAATTCCGGAATAGCGGCCACAAACCCGCGGGCCGCTGAGTTGAGGGAAGAGAGATTTTCGACTTGGTGGACGATCACCATTGCGCTGGGCCTGTTGTTCCTCGCCGGCCAGCTTTTCGCGTGGCGGCAATTGGCCGCGGCGGGATTGTTTCTGCGCACCAATCCTAGCAGCAGCTTTTTCTACGTGCTGACGGCGGCGCACGGAGCGCATCTGATCGGCGGAATCTTCGCGCTTTTCTATGTCGCGTTTCGCAATTGGAAGCGCTCGCGCATCACGCAGGAAACGGCTGCGGATTTGGCGGCGCTGTACTGGCATTTCATGGACGGGCTGTGGCTGTTCTTGCTCGCACTCCTGACACTGGGACGGTGATCCGTGCACCAAGTGAACGCTGAAGAGCCAAGTTCATCGATCTGGTCGGGTGGAGCGCGGCCATTCGGTGTGGGCTCGAAAAAGCTCGGGATGTGGATGTTCATCGTTTCGGATTCGCTCACCTTCGGCGCGCTGCTTTTGGCGTATAGCTACGAGCGCCTCTCGAATCCGGATTGGCCGCGCCCGTTTGAAATGTATCCGGGCATCGCGAAATCCACGGGGATGACGGTGATTCTGTTGCTGAGCAGCTTGACGATGGTATTCGGCGTGGCGGCGGCCAATCGCAACAATCGCAAAGCGGCCGTCAAGTGGCTCGTGGCCACGATGATTCTAGGAGCCTCGTTCGTCGCGATCCACATGACGGAATGGTTCACGCTGTTCCGCGAGGGCGTCACGCCGTGGTCGAATCCGTGGGGCGCGCCGCTATTTGGCGCGACGTTTTTCGGAATCACCGGGCTGCACATGCTGCACGTCACGATCGGCGTGATTTATCTGGGCGTGATCGCGGGTGCGTTCGGCACGAACCATCTCAGTTCTGAAGACGTCGAAGTGAGCGGACTGTACTGGCACTTCGTCGATTTGGTTTGGATGTTCGTTTTCCCGATGCTCTACCTGATGTCCGTCGCGGTGAAGTAGCACGCTAAGCCAAAGGAGCGCGCATGTCGCATGACGCTGGCACCGAGATGCACCAGGCGGGAACCACTGGGCAATTTCTGGTGGTGTGGTTCGCGCTGGTAGCCATCACCGCGGGCGAAGTGTTTCTCGCGTATCTTGAATACATGCGCACGCATCCCGCGATCATGCTCACGCTGCTGGTTGGCCTCTCGATCATCAAGGCGGCGCTGATCATGTCTTACTTCATGCACCTGCGCTTCGAGCGGTTGAGCCTGGTGCTGTGGCTGGTGCCGGCGATGGTTTTTTGCCTGTGCATGATCATTATTTTCTTCATGCCCGATGCAAATCGCATGTTGCAGATGCGCTTGATGCATTAGGAAAATGGACGGAAGCGCGTTTCGCTGAGGGGCGTTGTGAAACTCGGAACCTGGAATCGTAAATTGTGGTTCGCGCCGCTGGCCTTGGCCGGAGCGCTGGGATTTGCGCCCGGCGCCGCGGCGCAAAGTTGCGCGCTGTGCTACACCACGGCTTCCGCGGCGGGCGCGGCCGGCATTCACGCGCTGCACGTGGGAATTCTCGCGCTGCTGTTTCCAGCGCTCGCGCTGTTTCTCTGGATTTTCACTCTGGTGTTTCGCAGCGCGGGCGCAGCCGACCTCTGATTCGCTTCTTCGCTTTTCCCTGTAACGCTTTTTTCGCCAAACCTTTTCGCAGAGGGCTCAAACCGTTTGAGCCAATAGCTCGTCAAAACGCCGGCTCACGCGTGCGCCGCTTCATTTACTGCTCGGGCCACGCGCGCGATTTGCTCTTCCGTGAGTGCCGGATAAATCGGCAGCGACAATACTTCCTCGGCCGCGCGTTCCGAGCGCGGCAGCGCGCCGCGCTCCAACTTCGCATCGGCAAATAGTGGTTGCAGGTGCAGCGGCACAGGATAGTAGACCACGCTTGCGATGCCGCGATCCGCGAGATGTTGCTTGACGCGATCGCGCCGCGCGGCGCCGCCTTCCACGCGGATCGTATACACCGAATAAACGTGTTCGGATCCGGTGCGGCTCTGCGGCGTGCGAATCCCCGGCGCGTCGGAGAGTTCGTCGTCGTATGCGCTGGCCACGGCTTGGCGCGCGGCAGTCCATCGCGCAAAGTGGCGCAGCTTCACGCGCAGCACCGCAGCTTGGATTTCGTCGAGGCGGCTGTTCCAACCGCGCTCGGCGCTGACGTAACGCACGGTCTCGCCGTGATTGCGCAGTCGGCGTAATCGCTCGGCCGCCGCGGGGTTGGCGGTCAGTATCATTCCCGCATCGCCGTAAGCGCCCAAATTCTTCGAGGGATAAAAGCTGAGGCATCCGAACGCGCCTATCGAACCCGTCGTCCGGCCGCGATAACGCGCGCCGAGCGATTGAGCGTTGTCCTCGATCACGCTGATCCAGCGGCGAACGCCGACCGCGAGAATCGGATCCATGTCCGCGGAAAGACCGAACAGGTGCACGGCGACAATGGCCCGCGTGCGTGGCGTCAGGCACTGTTCCACGCGCATGGGATCGATGGTGAACGATATTGGGTCGATGTCGACGAAGATCGGCCGCGCGCCTAGAGCGGTGACCGCGCTCGCTGTGGCGACGAATGTAAACGCGGGGATCATCACGTCGTCGCCAGGCCCGACGCCCGCGGCGTGAAGCGCGATCGTAAGTGCGTCCGTGCCGGACGCCACGCCGACCGCAAACGGCGATCCGCAGAGCTGCGCAATTTCTTTTTCGAGCGCCTCGCCCTCCGGTCCCAGAATCCATTTCTGCGAGGCGAAAGCGCGATCGAATGCGGCGCGAATATCGGCGCCGATGGCGGCCCATTCAGCGCGCAGATCGAGCAGAGGAATCGGAGCGTCTGCCGAGGGAGGGGCTGGCGAGCTCATGTTCCGTCTAGCCTTTCGTCGTCCTGCTCAGTCGGCGCCGCGGCCGCCCGCGATCGGACCGGATGCTGGACCGGATACGCGCGTGGAAGGCGGCGCACAACTCTGCGGACCACAGCGCGGCGGCGCGCCGGGCAAACTGTAGCGATTGCGCGCGATCCAGCGATAAATGCCCGGTCCCATCCATCGAAACGGCGGCGCTCCGAGTATCCATCCGAGCCACGCGAGCCGCGGCATCGCCCGCAGCAAAACAACCCACGCGGAAAATCCGGCCACCCAAGCGCCGTCAGGTGTGCGCACGTGCATCTCGTTCTCTAATTGCTCGATAGAAAAAGGCGCGCGCGCGGCGATGGCGGGATCGTTGTAATCAACGAACGAGATGCGGTGGCGTGTGTCATACGGTTCGACGCGCGCACGAATCCACTGGCAAAACGCGCATGAACCGTCGTTAAAAACCTCGAAGTGCCCGGAGTGTCCGTTCGTGTCCATCGCGAGTAGCGCGGCGATCTGGGCGAATTGCTTGGCCCTCGATACATTATAGCTCGTATGTCACGCGCGCGCGTGAAGCGGACGAATCGGTTTTGTTGCAGCGGCAAGACTTGCGGGTTTGGTAATCGAGATCGGGATGCGATCAGTGCGGGCGCCCCGGCGGGTCGGCCGGTTCGGGGATGTGCGGATGCGCCGGAGGCGCGGCGGTGCTCGCGGAGGTTTTCGAGGGCGCCGGTTGAGGAATACCCACGCCAGAATTCATTTCCAGGTGCTCTTTAGCGCAACGTGGGCAATACGATTTGCCCGTATCTTCGTCGCGCAGGCTCGCGAGTTCGTAACAGCCGTGAATACAATCGCAATAGCCGGTTGTCGAAGCCGTTTTGATGGGCACGAGTGCCATCGGCGGAAAATCCTCCGTTCGGGATAGTAACCGCGCGAATCGCGTTTCGCAAGACGTCCGGTCGGCGTCGCGCGCGCCGCGTCAGATGGCCTTGACGTGGGAAAGGCGGTAGGGCGTGCCGATGTTTTCGCGCAGCTCGAGCCAGAGTGAATCCGGCAGCGAAAGAAAAACATCGACCACTCGCGGATCGAATTGCGTGCCGGAGCAGCGATTGATTTCAGCGCGCGCGTACTGAATCGACAAGGCCTTGCGGTAAGGCCGGTCCGAAATCATGGCATCGAGCGCGTCGGCCACCGCGAAAATCCGCGCCCCGAGGGGGATTTCCTCGCCCTTCAGTCCTCTCGGATAGCCGGTTCCGTCAAAATATTCCTGGTGCGCGAGCACGATTTGCGCCGCCTCGCGCAAGAACGGGATGCGCGTGACCATGTTGTACCCGATCTCGCAGTGCGTGCGCATCACTTGCTTTTCCTCTTCGTTCAGAGGGCCGGGCTTGCGCAGCACGCTGTCGGGGATGGCCATTTTGCCGATGTCGTGCAGGAACGCGGCGCGCGCGATCACCGGCAAATTCTGCGGCGGAACTTTCATGGTTTTCGCGATGGCGATGGTGAAGGCTGTCACGCGCTTGCAATGGCCTTCGGTCTCCGCATCTTTTAAGTCCAGCGCGCCGCCCAGCGCCTCGAGCGTGTCGTCGTAAGATTGTTCGAGTTGCTGGAGCGTGCCCTTGAGCTGCCCCGTGCGCTCCTCGACCAGGCGCTCGAGGTCGCTCTGATATTTCCGGTTTTCGAGCACCAGGCGGCGGTGATCCAGTGCGCGCCGCACGCTCAAGAAAAGTTGGTCTTTTTCAAATGGCTTCAGGATGTAGTCGTAGGCCCCGCGGCGAATGGCTTCGAGCGCGGTCGCGATGTCGTGCATCGCGGTGACGATAATTACGGGGACGTCCGGGTCGTGCTGATGCACCCATTCGAGCAGCCGGATGCCGTCCATCTCCGGCATCACCATGTCGCTCAGCACGAGGTCGGGAGTGTTGTGCTCGAGATGTGCCTTCGCCAACCGCCCATTCCCGGCGGTCGCGCAGTCGAAGCCCTGCGCTTCGAGCATGGTCGAGACGACCTCGCGGATCGCCTCCTCGTCGTCGACCACCAGGATATTGCCCTTGTGCACGCGCCACCCTCGGTCCAGCCATTATAGGGCAGACGAATTCGTCGCCGGGCAGGTCCACAACCGATGTTGCTCGTGTTGACACCTACGACAGGAAGAAATCCGAACGCGGCGTGCGTGAGGCGATGAGGCTTGCTCGCGTGCCCTAGGCACCCTAATTTGCGCCGGCTTGTGTGGGACCCGGCTCCACGAGGCTGGTCATCGACGCTTCCAAGCGAGTCGCCAAGCTGCCCACCAGGCGCGTCAGGCGCTCAAAGGCCGGAACCGGCACCTCGCCGAGCGCCAGACGCATCGAAACGGCGGCGTACACCATCCGGAAGCGAATGCCCAGCCTCAAGCGCTCCGCTTCCTGGCGCGCATCCACTTTCGGAGAAAGCGCCGCGACCATCCGGCCAAATTTCTCGAGGCGCAGATAGTCCTCGCGCAGACCTTGCAGATAGCGCCGCGCCACCTTGCGCCGCTCCGTGCGCAGCGCGGCCCGCATTCTGTGCGGGATGCGTCGTCCAAGCTCGGCCAGGTCCGATCCGGAGAGCGCCTGGCGCACGAGGGGAAAATATTTCGCGTGGCGAGGCGTCAGATCTTCTTGGGAGAGATTCGGCAGTTCGGCGCGCGTCGCGCCGCCATGTCGCCCCAAGCGACGCGGCCAGACGAGCACGGCCACCAGCGCCAGCAAGGCAATCCCCGAGGCGACGAAAAGAAACGCTTCGCTCATGACTTTAGCAACTCCAGCAGGCGCGCATTGAAGGTCCGCAACCTAAAGTTGACCGCCGGAGAAAGCTCCCGATACGCCGAAGCGGGCAGCAAGACGGCAGCGAGGCCAACGGCGGGAATGGGTTTTCTCAAAGCTACGGCCCACAGAAGCAGAACGCCGCCCAGAGCGAGGCCTGGAGCAGAATTCCACCAGGTTTGCGCGTGATCCAGCCAGGCACGGTAACCGAGCCAGCCCGGAAGATGCGTTTCGGCGGCTTGAAACATCATGGCGGTGGTTATCACGCGGGCAACGGAATAAACGCACAGCCCGATCGCGATGCTGCGCTCGAGCGAATCCATCTCAAGCGTGTAATAGCGGCCGATCAGCAACAGGGAGATCAGCACGCCCGTGGCCATGAGCTCCAAGTCTCGCTCGAGTGCCAGTACGAAAGTGTCCAGCCGATACGGCCGGGCGGCCGATTCGTACGCCGCATGGAACAGAAAGAGGAACGACACCGCCAGCAGGATTCGCCAGGCCAGCGCCCAGATGCCGGGATAGGCGCGCAGAAGACGGAAGCACAATTCACCGATGGCCAGTCCCCACGCGGCCAAAAGAATCGCGCGCGCGATCCACGCGGCGTCGTACGCGGTCCACGAACCAAAACCGAATACGTGATATATGACCCACAAAGAACCAGTCGCTGCCACCATCAGGCTCAGATACGCCGTGAAAAACGGGAGCCTGCGGCGCAGACCGTTCCGGTAGGCCAGAGCGCACACCAAGACTTCAAGCGCGGATGTAACGACCCAGATCGCGTAGTTCAGATGGTTTAGATGCATCGCGGCCGGGGTCCATGGTAGCACATATGACTGTGGAGTACTTATCGGATTTGGTTGCGGCCCGCCGGCCTCCGGCCGCGTCGCACCGGAGGGGCCCAGCGTCGCAAGACTGATGGCACTGTTCGTACTGTGCCGCTTGCTACGTGAGCCCCGGCGCGAATGCGTCATCCACCTGCTTATCCCCTGCTGGCACGGCCTCTTCAGGCGACGGGCGGCGGCGGGACAGGGGGTGTCGGGTCTTCGGCGGACAGAATCTGATTAGTCGAAGAGTGATTGATGTGCGAGGCAACAGGGAGTACGATGATCGTCGTCAAGGCCACGGCGAGCAACAACGTTGCAATCGTTTTCATGGGTTTGAACCCTCCTGGGCGCGCACTGTCGCACCGCGCTTCGGAATCGGCTCAGAACCATGGAAAAAGTTCAGAAAACGGAACGCACGGAATATATGGAAACGCTCGAACGATTTCGGGGCAGCCGGCGCGTGGTGGAGGATTTCACGCGCCGCTCTCTTTCCGCCATTCCGAGCGGCTACGGACGATTGATCTACGTCAGTTCATTGCGCGAGAGCGACGATCGCTACCGGCACGACGGCTTGGCCTCCCTATATCCCGATAGCGCCGTGCAGCCCGCCTTGGAGCACTGCCACGAGGAATTGTTCTCGCAGATTCTGGAGACGCCGCTTTCGCAGCAGGAATGGGATTTGCGGATGTCTTTGGCGGCTCTCGAAGGTGGACTCGAAACGAATCTTGCCCTTTGGCGCAAGCGAGAGCGGTACGAGGAACTCGAACCGCGCGAATTGCCGGACTACCTATACGATTTGTTCGCGTCGAATTTGAGGCTGCTTTTGGAGCTGATCGAAGCCGACCTTAACGTTCGACAAGCCGCATAACCACTCCTACGACTTGGCCCACGATCTCGGCTTCCTGGGGCATGCGCCGCACTTCCGGTTTGCAGGGCGAAAGCGGGTGCGGCTGCAGGCTCAGCGACCAGCCGTCACGCAAACACCAACTGCACCGGTAACCGTCCCGAACGTCAATAAAATAGAGCGGGCGCTCGTATTCGTTGGTCCATCCGGAATCTCGCACTTGCCGCAGCGCTGGATCGACCAGTACCAGGCTGCCGGGCCGCAGCAGCGGGTCCATCATGCGGTCTTCCAGGCCGATATAGCCGTAGCGATACCGCTGCGGCCCGTTGAAGAGCACGCCCTCGAGCTCTCCCCATCTTTCCACCATGCGCGAGAGTTGTTCCGTGCGCCGCGGATCGAAGCCGGGATCGAATCGCATCGGGAGTTGCATCGAACTCGGCGGCGCCGCCAGATGTGTCGAGGGCGCCGCTAGCTGAGTGCTGTCGGCAAAATGCTTGTCGAAGGGCACATCGTACCAGCGGCAGATTTCACGTGGATCGAGGTGGTAGATCGCGGCCAGAGCGTAGAGTTTGTAAAGGCTGGGTGTGACCTCGCGGTTTTCGATGTCGGCCAGACGGCTGAGATGGACGATAAATTCCGGACGCCCATGCTGCGATGCGAGATCGTAGCTAGCCCGCTCCACGTCGCGGTATGTCAAACCCAATTGCTCACGTGCCTTTCGCAGGCACGAGCCAGCGTGCATAGCTTTCCTCGGTATGGCGATCCGAAGGCTTCACAATTGTAGCAGGTAACCATTCCGTTATGAATCCAGAACAAGCGGATCGACGCCCGGTCCCCTCCGGGCCGTTCCGGACTGGTTGCCCGTTTGCCCAGAACTGACGATTGGAATATAATGGTATTCGTGAAGAGAATGCTCCGATTCGGATCAGCATTTCTGGCTCTATTGCTTGGCCAGATCGCGATGACGTCTGCGCGGGCCCAAGCGCCCCCGGACATCCACAAAATGGCCACGCAGTTGGCCGGCGACCGGGAAGCCACCCAGATCGGCCAGTCCGCCACCGCGAATGACCAGGTGCTCGAAGAGACGGCGCTCGAGGCGCTGGATGTGATTGCGCTGAAGGCGCTCAACGTCCGGGGCACGCCGGACGTTGAAGCGTTGAACAAAACGCTTGGGTCGCTGGTGTCCGCCGACACCGCGACGGGCGAAGATTATGAGGTCACCGAGTTGGCCGGCGTAAGCCCTACTTACGCTTTGGTCGCCAACTTCGGGCTTGCAGGACCCTCCGCCGTGCGTCTCTATGCGGGATCTCTAGGGCATTTCGCCCTGGTCGGCAAGATCGATTGCTACGATCCGCCGAAATTCTACGACGAATACCTGGCGGTGGTGCCGATCGTAGCTCCCGAAGCCGTCTTCATGACCGTCGCCGGACGAACCGACGATTTGCAAACCGGCCTTTTCACCGTGTGGTATTTCGACGGCCAGGATCTGCATCAAGTGTGGAATTCCGACATGCTGCCGCAGAGCACCTACGAAACCGACGCCTCGGGCGTGCACTTAACCTTCTGCGCCAAACCGGATAACGACCATCCCGAGCAGTGCTCGCGCATGGTCCGCGACACCTTCTCCTGGGAGGACGCCGCCTGGAAGCCGCGCGAAACGAAGATCCTCGGAAAGACAAAACCCGATTAGTATCGTCTCCACGGCGCGCGCGGCTCGATCGCTGCGGCGTTTGCCACTCCAATCCGCCGGGAAATTCATGGTCGCTCGATGAGCACGTCTCGATTCCGCCGGGTGATCCCGAGCATGATGCGGCGGATCCGTGGCTTGGCGATTCTTTGCGTCGCGATGTTGCTGGTCGCTACCGCGTGGGCGCAGCAGACTCCGTCTTCGGCTCCTTCTTCTGCGCCGTCATCCGCGCCTACGGTCGCGCCTTCGGCGTCCGCTCCTGCTCCTGACGCGTCTTCCGCCGCGACTCCCAACGGTAACGCCGATTTCTTCGCGGCAGCGGATGACGTTCTGGCCGAAATGAGCAAGCTGCTCTCCATGCCGATCCTCCATCCGGTGAAAAAAAGCTTGCGCTCGCGCGACGAGATTCGCGCTTATCTGCTCGCGCAAGAGAAAAAAGAGAAAGACTCCGCGAAAGACTACGCCGATCAGCGCACGCTGGAAATGTTCGGCCTGCTGCCCAAGGATTTTCCGCTCGAACAAACTCTCAACGACATTTTGACCGAGCAGATCGCCGGCCTCTACGATCCCGACAGTCAGGAATTTTTTATTTCCGATTGGACCGAACCCGCCGAACAGCGAATGATCATGGCGCACGAACTGACGCACGCGCTGCAGGATCAGCATTATCACATTGACGCGTGGCGCGACGCCGCCAAGCCCAACGACGACGCCGAACTCGCGCGCGATTCCGTACTCGAGGGCGCCGCAGTGGCGGCCATGATCGATTACATGTTGCGCGACGAAGGAAAAGGGGTGCGCGATTTACCCGCGGTCGATCCTTCGCTCATCCTCGGCGACACCGCCAGCAGCCCGCTATTTTCCAAGGCGCCCATGGTGATTCGCGACGAGCTGTTGTTTCCGTACCTCGCGGGAATGACGTTCACGCAAGCGATCCTGAAAGCCACGAATGGCTGGCCCGATTTCGGCCGCGTGTTTGCGAATCCGCCTCAATCCACGCAGCAGATCATGCATCCCGATCTTTATTTGCATGGCGTGACGCGCGCGCCGGTTACGCTGCCGGATTTTTCGACTTTGCTGCCCGCCGAGTGGAAGCAGTTGGACGCAAACCTGATGGGCGAATTCGGCTTGCAGGAAGTTTTGAAACAATTCCTGACCGAATCGCAGGCTCTGAGCATGGCGCCGGCGTGGGCCGGAGATCGTTACGCAATTCTTGAGAATCAGCAAACCAAACAGGATTTGCTGATTTTCCGGCTGCGCCTGACCAGCGAGGCAGACGCCGGGCGGTTTTTCGATCTCTATAGCGACGTGCTGGAATCGAAAGATAAAACGCGCACGAATTTGCTTCGCCGCCCGAATTTCTTCTCGTTCGATACGCCCGCGGGCGGCGTCTTCCTGCGCTGCGTGGGTGACGAGTGCCTGGCCGCCGAAGGCACCAAACGGGACATTTTCGATCGCATCACGCACGCGATGGGCTGGCCCGCCACGACCGCGCCGAGCGAACGTGCGTGGCCTACCGATTCCGCGCCGGCCAACATCACGATGCTTTCTCCATCCGCGCTTCCCAATGCATCGAAAAGCTTCGCCGCAACTGCTTCGCCTCCCTAGCGTCCGACTGTCACGTTGCCGCCGCGCGGCCTCACGCATCAAGTTCGAGGCGCGCTCCTTTTCGCGCCAATCTTTGCTGCCGATGCCCGAGGCGTGATTCAAGGCGGCGCGCGCGTGCCGGCTCGAGCCTGGTTGCGGCGCGCAATTGGCGCAGCGCAGTTTCGGTCCATTCGGCCGCGCGTTCCGGTTGACGCGCGCGGTGCTCGAAATGAATCGCCAGTTGTTCGCAGGCTTCGATCGCGGATTCGGCGGCGCTCGCGCCGCGCGCGACGGCCAATTGCTCCCAAATCGCGGCTGCACGGGTGTAATCGCGCTGGCGCTTGGCCATGTGCGCGAGTTCGCGCTGCGCCATGCGCTCTACGCCCGCGGGCAATCCCGTGTCGATGGCCATTTCACACGCGGGTTGCGCACGCGCGTCGCGGCGGCGGCCGAGCAAGCGCGACATGCCGTAAAGATCGAGCGCGCGCTCGGGCGAACGATCTCGCGGCGATTCGGGATCGCCACCGAGCAGCGCGCAGATTCTGCCGGAGAGCGCGGCGAGGGCGCGCAAATCCATTTCGTTGTGCCGAAAAACCGTCGCGAGAGGAGCCGACCCCGCACCGCTCAAATGATCGAAATAAAGCTGGGGAATCAGCGCGGAATCGAGATCGTCGCGGCGCGTCCAAGCAAGTGGACCGGCTTCGGAAAGCACGTGGCGCTCGAGGTCGGTGAGGCGCACCGACGGCAAGCGCATGCGCCAAAGTTGGCGCGCGGGATGCAGTAGATCGAGATGCGCCGCGGGAACGGGCGCGCGGATCGAGCGCGTCATGCGGTAACGCGTTTCAAGAAGCGGCCAATCGAAACTTTTGCCGTTGAAAGTTACGAGCACGGGGCGCTCGGCCATGCGCGCGGAAAGTTCAAGCAGCACGGAATGTTCTTCGGTGTGATCGCGCATGAAGAATTGCTCGACCTCGAGGCCTCCGGCGTCCCACCACGCGATGCCGACGAGAAACGCGTAGGTGCCCGTGCCGCCGGCGAGGCCCGTTGTTTCGGTGTCGAGAAAAAGCCACTGCGCCGGATCTTCGGCCGCACGCGCGCGATCATCCGAGCCGAGCCCAGCCGGCAGCAAGAGTGACAACGCGCGCGCCGCAGGCGAACATTGCTCGGGGCTCGCGTGCCATCGCCGGACGGTCAGATGTTCGCCGTGGCGATTGCTCGCGACTTTGGCGCCAAGCAACTCGGCGAGAGCGGCCCATTCGGCCGTTATATCGCGACGGGAATGAGGGCGCTCGCGTTCATCCTCGAGCGCGCTTCCGCGCGTGCGGCGCGCGGGCCGCAGCGCGGCCAACTGCGCCAATCTCTCGTTGAACGAATCGCTCAAGCGTGCGACCTCGCAACAGCGTCGCTTGCTGCGGCGCCGAGGCGGCTCAGAATCGCCAGCGCGGCTTCTTTGGCTTTTTCGCCGCGCTCACCGGCGGGGCCGACGCAGGATGGGCAGCCGGCTTCGCACTCGCAGCTTTCGATCAGCGCGCGGGTTCGCGCTAGCAGTAAATCGCAGGCGCGAAACAACGGCTCGGAGAAGCCGATGCCGCCGGGATAGGCGTCGTAGAGAAATAGATTGGGCTCGAAAAATTCCGTGTCTGCCATCGCGCTGGGCGCGAGATCGCTTAACACATCGGCCGCAGCCGCTGATGCGCGTGTGGCGAACTCGTCCGACACGTCTTCGTCCGCACCAGGCTCTCGATCGTGGCCGGGCGGCGGAGACTTTTCACCGATGGCCGTGCCGAGATCGCGCCGATCGCACATCAGCAACAGCGTGGCGACCGATTCGAGCGCATAGAGCAGGCCGAGCATTCCGCTTTGCCGCTCGCGGATGGGGAAGGGAAGCGAATCCACCAGCGCGCGCTCGAGCGTGAGCCAGAACGCGGTGGTGTGCATTTCGTTTTCGGGCAATTCGAGTTTTCCTGCGCCGACATTTTCGTTGGTGAAGAATTTGATTTTCTTGAAGCCCACCACTTGCGAGCGTACTTGCACATCGCCGTGGGAACGCGTGGCGTCAAGGTCGGCGCCGGAACTGGGATCGGTCATGCGCGCTTCGGCGGCCGATTCGAGCACGCGCACTTGCGTATAGCGAATCGCATCGGTGTAGTAATCGGCGTCCACGCGGCGGACGTAGGCTTTGCGCTCGTCGAAATCGAGGCGATCGACGTGATACTGCTGGCCTTGATGCAGATAGATGGCTTTGGGATGAACGGTGGCGAGCGCGCTCGGAAAATCCACTTCGCCGATCACTTCGGTTTCGCCGGTGGTATCCACGATCACAAAATTGTCCGAGCTGACGGAACGCAGGCTGACGGTGTCGGCTGGATACGCGTCGCTTGACCAATGCCAGTGCTCGCCGGAGCGATGAAGGAAGCCGGCCTGCTCGAGCCGATCGCAGAGAGCGGCGAGATCGACGCCGCCGAAATGTTCGTCAGGCGAGAGCGGCAACTCAAACGCCGCGCATTTCAAATGATTCACCAATATTTCCAAATTGTCGGGTTGAACGTAAGCGTGCTCCGGCGGACGGCCGAAGAAATAATCAGGATGCTTCACGATGAATTGGTCGAGCGGCGCCGACGAGGCGACGAGTACGGCGCACGAACTTCCTTTCCGCCGGCCCGCGCGCCCGGCGCGCTGCCAGGTGGAGGCGATGGTGCCGGCGTAGCCCGCCATCACCGCGGCGTCAAGCGAGCCGACGTCAATGCCCAACTCGAGCGCGCTGGTAGAGACCACGCCGCGAATGCGGCCATCGCGCAGGCCGCGTTCGATCTCGCGCCGTTCGCCGGGCAAATAGCCGCCGCGGTAACCGCGAATCGGTTCGGCCTGGGCCACGCCAGCGGGATTGGCGTGCTTCAAATACGTGAGCAAAATTTCCGTGTGCAGGCGGCTATTCGCGAAGACGATGGTCTGCAAGCCGCGCTTCAGAAATTCCTGGGCCACGCGCGAAGATTCGTTGATGTAACTGCGGCGAATTCCGAGATGGCGATTGATCACCGGCGGATTGTAGAACACGAAAGTTTTTGCGGCGGCCGGCGCGCCATTTTCTTCGATGCCCTCAAACGGCGATTCCGTGAGGCGCGCGGCCAAATCCACCGGATTCGCGATGGTGGCCGACGAGGCGATGAATTGCAGTTCCGAGCCGTAGAAGCGCGCGATGCGCTTCAGGCGGCGCAGCACGTTAGCCAAATGACTGCCGAAAACGCCGCGGTAGGTGTGCAGTTCGTCGAGCACAACGTAGCGCAAATTCTCAAACAGGCGCGTCCACTTGGTGTGGTGCGGCAGGATGCCGGTATGCAGCATGTCGGGATTCGAGAGCACGATGTGGCCGCGCTCGCGAATCGCGCGGCGCGCGTCGGAGGGCGTGTCGCCATCGTAGGTGAAAACGCCGAAGCGGTCTTCAAGACGCGCGGCGAGATCGTGCAGCTCGGCGAGTTGATCTTGCGCGAGGGCTTTGGTGGGAAAAAGATAGAGCGCGCGCGTGTCTGGATTCTCGAGGACCGCATTGAGCACCGGCAAGTTGTAGCAGATGGTTTTGCCGGAGGCTGTGGGCGTGACGACGACGACATTTTTTCCGTTGTGCACGGCCTCGGCGGCCGCGGCCTGATGCGAATAAAGCTGGGCGATGCCTTTCGCGGCATACGCGGCGACCAATTCCTTGCGCACCCATTGCGGCATGGGCGCGAATCGCGCCTCGCGCGCAGGGATTTGGCGCACGGCGGTGAGGACTTCGCCGGAGCGATCGCGCTCGGCCAGCGACGCGACAATTTCTTCTACGGTCGCCAGCGAATCCGTTTTTGCGGCGCGCACGGCGAGCGAATTACGCACAAAGCCTCCTGAGAAATGCTTCGCCCTTTGTTCGCCAACGGTACCACGATGAAAACGCGCGAGCAAGTGCCATGGAATGCTGAGCTGTTGGGGGGGAGGGGGTACACCCCCGGTACTCAGTTTGTAATTCGATGTGGGCAAAGGACTTACAGGAAAAGTGTGCACGAGCAGTTCGGAATCGAGTGAAAATAAATGGATTGCGCAGAAAAAGGGAGCGGGGTGGTCTGAGAACAGACCAGCGCCATTCGACGGGCAGTCCCGGGAAAAGCCGTGATGAGAACAATTCGAATTCTTTTTTGGAGTACACGAAGGAGGGTAGCATATTTATATATTACTGTCAATTACTATTTGAGTATTCGAATGAATATCCACAGGGCAGCTGCTAACTGGCTGAGGAGGAGGGGGATACGCGGGCGCGACGTGCATTCGGTTACGGAATTAGCCCGCGCGCCAAAGTCGTTGTTTCCGAGGCGGGAGATGCGTAGGATGCCCGTACGAGATTCGCAGATCGCAATTCCCGGTCCTATGAAATTGCCGGTATCCGCAGTTTGATCGATGGAGGAAGACCGTGACAACGTGGCTTAAACGCGTAACGTTCGCGATCTCATTATTGGTGGCGGCGACGCCCGCATTCGCGAGTCTTGCAGACATCGACACATCAAAGCTCCCGCAAACAGCGGCAGTCAAGCAAGCCTACAGTGACGCGCTGGCGATTGAGCCGATGGTGGAGCAGTGGAGCTCCAATTGGAGCTACCCGACGCCGAAGCAAGACGTAGTGTCGCACCTGAACGCGGATCTGAGCGCGCTCGAAACCGCCGCCCAATCGGCGCCCGACAACGAGGAAATTTTGCTGCTGACGGGGACCGTGGCGCACTACGCGTACAACGTGGACGTGGCGTCCGCCTCGCAGGTGGCGATCGACTCTTTCGAGAAAGCCGAGAAGCTCGCTCCCAACGACTATCGGCCCGGATGGTTTCTCGGGACTCATCAATGCCAATCCGCAGACGTCGTGGGTGGGATGAACGTGTTCCTGGATGTCGAACAGAAATTTCCGCAGAAGAGTCTGCCGGTGGATTTTTGGGATGACTATGTGTTTTGCACGGGCGTCTCGAACATGCCCGCGCATGCGCTGCGCGCGGCCGCATACCTGAAAAGCGTGAACGCGCCGGATTCGCCGACGGTCGATACCGTGGTCACAGCGGCTCAGTCACGCATCCAGCCGCTCGATCTTTCCTCGACGATACCGGCCGCAAATATTTGGCAGAGCGACCCTGCGGGTACGAATGCGGTGCTCACAAATTTCGCGTTCGGTTTTGCTTTTACGATTCCCGGAACCTGGCAGATGAAACTTTCAGACGTGGCGCAAGGGACGACCATCGCGCAAATCGGAACCGGTCCGTATCAGGCGACCACCAGCCAGCTTTACCCGACGATCCTGATTGTTTCGCGGCAGGCGAAGAGCGGAGAAGCGCTCAGCGATTTTGCAAATCAATTCTTGCACGCGAGCCCCTTCAAATCGGTCAGCGCCGCAAATTGCCCGTTCAAAGGCTGCTTGGTTTTTGAAGCCGTGTCGCCGGGGACATACGGCGCAAATGGAGACGGAGACGCTTTTGCGGAGGTCTTCGAGGGCGATGCGCCGGAATTCACGGGGCTGCTTCTGGAAAGACCGGAAGGTCCGCCGACATCGACCGCGGGTGGCAGTCAGCCGACATTCTATCGGCCTCCCACGCGGTTAGCTCGTGCAAGCGGAACGCTCTATTACCTCGTGATGCTTGACACCGCGGGTTCGATACTCCCTCAAGCGCAAGCGGATTACGCGGCGTTTCTAAAAAGTTTGCAGGTGGAAGGAGCAAACTAGAGGCGCTGCCGCGATCCGAGCCTATCGGCGCCTTCGGGCCGCGGAAAATTAAACATGCGATTCGGCGGTTTCGAGTTTTTCGGGTTGCGCGACGGCGCGGCCGGGAGCGCGCTTGCTGCGATTGATGATCCACACGACGAGACGATAGGCGAGCAGCAGGCCGACCAGCGTGCCGTAGAAAATCGGCTTGCGCTCGTCGGACTTCACAAGCCAGGCGTAGTGAATCACGCCGAGAATTGCGATCACGTAGATCAACCGATGCAGCTTTTGCCAGCGCTTGCCGCCGAGGCGCCTGATCCAGCCGGCAGTGGACGTGACGGCGAGCGGAATCATCAGCACGAAGGCGGAAAATCCGACGGTGATGAAGCGGCGCTTCAAAACGTCGGCCCACATTTCCGACCAGTTGAAATAATGGTCAAGCACAACCCAGGTGGAAAAATGCAGGAAGACGTAGAAGAACGCGTAGAGGCCGACCATGCGCCGGAAGCGAATCAGGTTCGGCAGATGCAGAATCTTGCGCAGCGGCGTGATGGCCAGTGTGATGATCACGAAGCGGATGGTCCAATCGCCGGTGCGATGGGTGATGAACGCGACTGGATCAGCCTGGGCCGTGGGATCGTGCGTGACGTTCCAGACGATAAAGCCGACGGGCGCGAGACACAGCAGAAAGACGAAGACCTTGGTCCATTTGCTGGTGAGAATGGAATTCAAGAAGCTCACGCCGGAGAACTCCTTCGCTTAGAAATTCGCTCGTAGGTCCATGCCGTTATACATGCTGGCCACCTGATCGCCGTAGCCATTGAACATCTGCGTGGGAATTCGCGGAGCGAAAAAGCTGCCGCCCAAGCGGCGTTCGGTTTTCTGGCTCCATCGCGGATGATCCACGTTGGGATTCACATTGGAATAGAAGCCGTACTCGTGCGCGTTCTCGAGATTCCAGCTGGTGGGCGGCTGGTCCTTGACGAACGAAATTTTCACCACCGACTTGGCGCTCTTGAAACCGTATTTCCACGGCAACACGATGCGCACGGGCGCGCCATCCTGATTGGGCAGAGTTTCGCCGTACATTCCGAAGGTGAGAAGCGCGAGCGGATTCATGGCCTCGTCGAGGCGCAGGCCTTCGAGATACGGCAGTTGAATTCCGGCATACGGGCCGCGCGGCATTTGTTTCTGATCGTAATAGCTTTGGAACGCCACCCACTTTGCTTTGGGCGTCGGCTGGACCAGCTTGGCAATGTTGTTCAGCGGATAGCCGATCCAGGGCACGACGATCGACCAGCCTTCGACGCAGCGGTGGCGATAAATGCGCTCTTCGAGCGGCGCGGCTTTCATCAGATCGTCGAGCGTGAACGTACGCGGCTTGGCGACTTCGCCATCGACGCGGACGCTCCAGCCCGAGGTGTTGAAATTCTGGGCGTTGTTCGAGGGATCGCTTTTGTCCGTGCCAAATTCGTAGAAGTTGTTGTAGGTGGTGACGATTTTTTCCGGTGTCTGCGCTTCCGTGGTGCTGTAGGGCCACTTGGTGAAGCCGCTGATCGGCTTGGTGCTGGCGGCCTCGACGCTCGCTGGCGCCGCGAGAGCTTCGATGCCTTTCCACGTGGCGGCCGCGCCGGTGGCGGCGAGCATTCCGGCCAGGAATTTTCGCCGCGCCATGTAGACGTTCTTGGGTGTCACATCGGCATGAGTCAATTCCTGCTCGGGCTTAGTCGGCATGTGGGTTCCCCCAGGCGCGGGTGTCCGCTCGGATAGGCTGCGAACCGCTCCACTCGATGATACGCGGACTCGCGCGAATCGGATGAGCAAAATCTAACTGACGCGGGCGGTTTCAGTAATGGAAGCGGTAGCGGAACTCGACGTAGATTTGCCGAGGATCGTTGAAATGGAAGCCGCCGAAGGTGAGGCTGTTGTCGAGCAACACGCGGCGATTGGAGACGTTGAGCCCGGTGATCGAGATCGTATATTTTTCTCGAAACTGCTTGCCGAGCGAAAGATCGACCGAGGTGTGCGCCGGCAGATAGTCGCCGGGATACTGCGCGCCCGGCGTGCCGTTTGTGAATCCCGAGCCGTAATACACATTCGTCGAAGCGAACGTGTGCCAGGGCAAGGTGGCGTCGAAGCCCACGTTCAGCGTGTCTCGCTGGTCGTGATCGACGGGCTGATAGATGTCCGGCACGAGCACGGGGCAATCCGAGGCCGGCGGATTGCCGCAGATCAAGCCTCCGGTGATCGGACCACGTGCCTGCGCGATTTGATTTGCGTAGGCCATGTGGAACTGGCCGCGATTCCAGAGGCGCGGGGAGCGCAGCGTGAATTCCCAAGTCTGAATTAGCGCAGCCTGCCAGGTGATCGGCCAGAATAGATTCGATTCTCCAATGTTGTTGTGATCGAGCCAATTCGACGCGTTGGTTTGAAACGTGTCCGCGTCGAGACTCCAGCGGCGAAAGGGAATGGTGACGCCGAATTGGTGCTCTTGGTCGCGCTCGCCATGAAGAGGGGCAAACGCGGCGTTCTGGCCGACCGCGACGGAGATCAGTTGACCCGTGGCTGTCGAGAGCGGCGGGGCCTGATAGAAATCTCCGTAGAAAGCGTGAAAGACCCAATTGATGCGCGGGATTCGGAAGGCCACGCCGACGCGGGGATCGGTGGCGCTCTCCTCGACCGCCGCCTGAGATCCCAGCGCGGGCGAATTAAAGTTCGATTGACGCAGGCCGCCGATGATGGTCAGCCACGAAGTCGGTTTGAATTTGTCGGTGATGAACTCTTCCCAGAGGCCGCCGGTCAAATCGGCCAACGAGTACGGAGGAGTGGGATTGGGAGTGCCGTCGGTGAAAACGTTGCTGTAATAGTTGTTTTGGTTCTGCCCGAATCCGTACATGCCGACCTCGAGGTCGTTTTTCGCGACGTGCGCGTTCACGGCGGCCTGCAGGCCCGCGTAATTGGCTTTCTGATTCACGTTGGTGACGACCGGAAAATCGTTCGGCGATCCGAGGTAGTCGGCCTTGTTGTAGTGATAGAAGGGCGAAACCGTGAGCACCAGATTCGGATTGAATGTGTGCACCCAGGTGGCGGCCAGGTAAGCGTCGGTCTCGCGCTCGTCATCGCGAAGCTGGTTCGTGTCGTACACCAAATTTTCGTAGTCGTTCGGGTCGGGATCGTAAGGAATCTGGTAAAAATCCTGCCGCGCGGAAGCCACCAGGCGAAGTTGATTTTTGGGATCGGCATTGAAGATCAGCGATACGAACGCTCCGCCGCCGTTTTCGGCGTCGTGAAACACCTGGCCGATGGGCGTTTGCAGCCCGTAATTGCTGCGATTTCCGTTGACGCTCGCGTAATAAGCGAAGCGCTCGGTGTGGCTTCCGAAATTGAGTTGATCGTTGGTTTGATACCAGTTCCCGAAAGTGGTGACGAGTTCGCCCTCGGAGTTGCTCTCGAATCCGTTGCGCGGCACGATGTTGAGAATTCCGTAGGTGCGATCGCCCTCGTCGGCGTCGTAGCTGCCGCGCTGGATTTCGAGATAGTCGATGTCCTTCGGGTCGATCACTGGGCCCAAATTCGAGGCGATGTTCGTGTTGGGGATGGGCACGCCGTCGATCAGCCAATCGACTTGGTGGCCGCCGCGCATGTGCAGCATGTCGTGCGTCACATAGGAGGCCGGCGCGTAATCCGTGATCATTTCGAGTCCGTTGGAGCGATCGGCGCCGGGAGTTTCGGCGATGTCTTCACGATCCACCAGCGTCGTGGGCGTGACGGTCTGCACGCTGGCCGTCGCGGCCTCGCCGGTGACGGTGGCCGTCTGATTGACCGAGGCGATGTTCAAAGGAAAATGGAGAATCGGCGATGAGGCCGAGGCGACCGTGAGCGTCTCGGTGGCAGTTTCAAAGCCGGATTGGCTGGCGGTCACTTTGTAGTCGCCGAGCGGTACGGGATTGAACGTGAACTCGCCGTTCTGATCGGTCGTGGTCGTGAGCGCGTAGCTCGACGTCGCGGATTGCAGGACCACTTTCGCGCCGGAGATCGGCCGGTGCTGCGGATCGTGCACGATGCCGCGCACGGCTCCGAAAATATCCGCGCGCGAAATCACGGCACCGGTCGACACCAACACCACGAGCAGCAACGCGAAAATGAAACATCGCCTGAACATCTCGTACCTCACCGATGGAAAAGTGCGACTGCACGCCTCCGGCCCCGCGGATAAACGGGCCGTGGCCATGTCGCGGAAACGTGCGAGCCGGCTAGGCTTGGAACGCGCTTAGGTGAGGAAGGGTCTGGGAGGCGGAGGCGTAACTTCGCGGGCGGCGCAGAGAAGGGAAGCGTCGCGTGGGGAAACTTCGAATGCGCGTATCGCGGGAGCCGAAATACCGCCGGGAGCGGACAGCACAAAAGGAGTGCCGCTGAGCGCGTGCGTGGTCTGCGGATGGCAACAATCCATGTTGCACGGACCGGCTTGATCGCGAGGGTGCGACGAGCACAGCGGCCGGCGGGACGATTTTGCGGGGCGATGCATCGGGCAAAGATTCGATTGGCAGCACGCACAAGTCGCCGGCATGGCCAGCAGAGCGCCGGTCAGTGCCGGAATCGCGCCCATCATGAGAGCGAAGAGCGCGAGAATCGCAATCGCTTTTTGTCGCAACTGGCTTTTTACTCCGTGCTTTCAGAATAGCATATCCGGGCGGGAAGTTTCAATTTCAATCAAATCTGATTCGGACGCGTCGCGACGAATCGGCGGTGCGCGTCGCGGAATCGCGATAGCGGCGCGAAACGCGCGTCATTTCGTGTGCAGATACGCGATCAGCGCGTCGAGATCTTCATCTTTCAACACGGGCCCGAATGGCGGCATCACGCCGCGGCCGTTGACGATCGTCGCGCGCACTTGCGCGTCGGTGGCCGGCGCGCCGCTCGGAAGATTCTGCTTGCTGAACAGGCCGTCCAACTTCGGCGGTTGCGTCGGCAGCGGGACGCTGCTCAATTCGTGGCACGGCGCGCAGTTCGTTTCGTAGAGCGCCTTGCCGCGGGCGATCTCGGCGGCGTTTGAGTTCGCGTGCGAGCACGCTGTGGTGCCCAGCGCGGACAACATAGCCGCGATTAAGATGACGAGGCCAAATCCTCGGGCCACTCTATTGGCCCTTAAGATTCTTGTGGCCCGTGACCTGGATGTTCTCAAGATGTACGTCGCTACCGTCGACGATTATATTGGCGCGGATGATGTCGCCAACATTCAGCGCCTTCAAGGCCTGTTCGTCCGGAACGTTGTAGGGCATGGACATCGCGTCCATGTATCCGGGCACGGCGTCGCCATCGACGACGACTTGGTGATTCGGCACGTCGATGGATTGCACGGTGCCGGTGAGCACGTAACGCTTGATGTCCGAGTGGTTGGTAGTTGGATTGGAGAGCGATGGTTGTGCGGCGCGCGCGGCGCGCATCGATTGTCCGCCTGCGATAACGAGCAGCGCTGCGAAGCCCGCTAATGCCATTCCCAATTTGTTGCGTTGCACGGTGGGTTTCCTCCTGATCTTTTATTTATTTACTTTGCGCGGCGGTCTGCTGGATGGCCGAAAGCATATCGGGCGTGGTCCAGTCGTTGTCGGTCCAAGTGCGCGCCACGGTTCCGTCCGGACCGATCAGGATCGTGTCCATGCTGTGCACGATCTGATTGTCCTGTTCGTAGTATACGAGATCGAACGCGCTGGCGAGCTGCTTCAAATTGTCCGGTGAGGAAACAGCAAACTCCCAATGTGCGAAGCCCGAAGGATCTCCGCCCATGTACGCCAGTCCATATTTCCGCAGCACGGCGGGCGTGTCGTAACTGGGATCGAGGCTGATGCTCAGAAGTTGCGTGCGCGCGGAATCGGTGGGCGATTGCGCCAATTGCTTTTCGAGCGCCGCGAATTGCCCGCTGACGCGCGGGCAATAATCCGGGTTCGGGCAGCGCGTGTAAATGAACGTCAACAGCACGGCCTTTCCTTTGAACTCGGAGAGACGAATCGTTTTTCCGTCTTGATTCACCAGCGGAACGTCGGGCACGGCGGCGCCGGCCGCCAGGGGAGTCACGGTCTCGCCCGGCAACGGTTTTCCACGGCCGCTCTGATCGGTGATCAGAATATGTTCGAGCCAATAATCGCTGCTCGATTCAACCACCACGTCGGCCACGATTTTGTCACCTGGCTGAACTTCATCGAGCCCGTGCGGGTCGTGCACGGAATACGGCATGGTCATCGCCGCCATGAATCCGGGAATGTCGTCGTGAGCCACGGTGATCTGCTGCGCGTTGACGTCTTTCGAGATGATCGTGCCGCTCATATGGAAGTGCTTGGGCGCTGGCGGACATCCGGCGGTGATCAATGCGAGACAAAGCAGCGCAACCGCGCCGAGTGTTTTTTCCGCGCGGCCGATCGCGGCGGCGCGGCTTTGATACGTTTGAAAACCTCTCACCAGCATCTCTTGCTCCAAGTTCTCCCGTGCTCCCTCAACCATTTTGCTGGTGCGCGTCGCGAAGCGCAACCCCGCTCAGCGCGCGCGCGTCGCCGCGTCACGCGCCTTGACAGCTTCGCCGCCGCACCGTTATACAAGATGCATGGCGCAAACATTTTTGATTTTCGATTTCGGCACGGATGAAGAAGCGGCGCAGAAGGCGCGTCACCGCGTTGAAGGCTGGAAACAGGGATTCAGACTCGACCGCAAAATGTTGCTGAGATTTGAGCGGGACGCGCCGGATCCCTCGGCGGAAGGCAGAAGCGGCGGCAAGGCGGAATCAAAATCCAAAAAGGCCGCCGAAGCGTCCGAGCCGGAAAACGGCCGAGTCCGCTTACTGGTGCGCTTGGATTTTTCGGATCACGAGAAGCTATCTCATCAGCGGTGGATCGATCGTATTCCCGGTGAAGACCCGTTTGCCGCGGCGAAGTCCGAAACCGTCGCCCATGACCACAAAGACTTCGAGGCCACCGCCAAACGCTTCGAGGCGCTCGAAGCCCAGCCCGGTCCGCCGCGCTCGCGCTAAAAGCTACTTACGCGGCGGTTCGTTCACGGCGCGAAGAATGTAGCTGAACGCCGCAGCCCCCACCACGGCCGTGGCTACCCAGATCGCCGCAACCCTCAGTAAGATCGCAGTCACCGTGCGCCCCCTGAAATTGCCACTTACTACAGAGATCCTGGTATTGGTTAGGGCAACCACCTAGCCACTTACGATATTTCGGTGATGGATTCTAAGCCGCTTATTATCTATGGCTTGGAAGTCAGTTGGGACTGGACCGTCCGGGCAAGGCTAGTCCTAGTCCGCGTAAAGGATACACCGTACTGAACTTGTTTACATTTTCCCAGCGGACCGGCGTTCCGGTGCAGTTTCCATGCCTGTCCTTCTATTGGCCCTTTGTACAGCATTCGCGAGCGTCGCCGGTCTGTAACGTTGCCTTGAGTCTCTCTCTCAGATGGCACTTCCAGGAGGCCGGGCATGCGTTCGTCGGCGAAATGGTGTGGGGCGGTTTTGGCGTTGGCGTTAGCGACGGCAGGTACGGCCGTCGCGGAAGACTGGCGCCCAGTTGGACCGCAAGGCGGAGACGTCGGCTCTCTGGCGGCCGTGCCGGGCGGCATGCAGGTGCTATTCATCGGTACCTCGGACGGGCACGTGTTTCGCTCCGACGACGGCGGCGAGCATTGGATTATGGACGGCCGCGTGTCTTCCGGGCACGACGACGTGGTGACCACGATTCTCGTCGATCCTCGCGCGCATCAGACGCTGCTCGCGAGCAGTTGGTCGCTCAGCGGCACTGGCGGCGGCGTGTGGCGCAGCCGCGATGGAGGCCGCAATTGGGAGTCGGCCGGCCTTGAGGGTCACGCTGTGCGCGCTTTGGCCGCCGCTGCGTCGAATCCCGATCTACTTGTCGCTGGCGCCGTGGACGGCGTGTTTCGTTCGCGCGACGCGGGCCGCACTTGGGAGCGAATTTCCCCCGAGGGCCGCGACGATCTTGTGAATTTCGATTCCATCGCCATTGATCCGCACGATCCCGACACTATTTACGCCGGCACATTTCACTTGCCCTGGAAGACGACTGATGGCGGCCACACCTGGATTCCGATTCACACCGGCATGGTGGAAGATTCCGACGTGATGAGTCTGAGCGTCGATCCTCGCGATTCCCAGCACGTTTTCGCCAGCGCCTGCTCGGGCATTTATTCGAGCCACAACGGCGGATTGAATTGGGTGAAGTTCAAAGGCATCCCGAACACTTCCCGGCGCACAGTCCATCTGGTGCAAGATCCGCAGAATCCGCTCACGATTTACGCGGCGACGACTTTGGGTTTGTGGAAAACCACCGACGACGGCGCCTCGTGGCACATGATCACGCCCGTTACCTGGAGCATTCTTTCGATCCTGATCGATCCGGCGCACTCGGATCGCCTGGTGCTGGGGACGGAGCATTTGGGCGTTGAACTCAGCGCGGACGGCGGCCAAACGTATCGCGCCGCAAACGATGGCTTCACCTACCGGCGCATCGCGGATCTCGCTACCGACCCCGCGCATCCCGGTTGGGCGCTCGTGGTGCAGACGAATGCCGTTGAACCCGTGCTCGAAACGCGCGACTCAGGGCACACCTGGACTCCGCTCGCCGTCGGTTTGAAAAACGGCCCACCGCGCCGCGTGTTTTCTTCGCCGGATGGCTGGTTAGCCGCGCCCGCGCCGGGCGGCTTGCTCAAATATAACGAGGCGCAAAGCGAATGGACCGTCGCAAACGAAGTGATCGAAAAGCCCGCGGCGACGGCGCGTTCCACCGCGAGAGGCGCGGGCACTTCGAGCCGCGCGGCGGGCAAGGCTGCCGCGTCGGCGAAGCCTGCTCCGGCGGTGCGCACGATCGTCCCGCTGCGCGCGGTGGTGAACGACGTCGCGTTTTCAGCCGACGCCTGGTACGCAGCCACCGAATCCGGCCTCTACGTTTCGCGCGACCGCGGAGCAACCTGGAGGTCGATTCCGCTTCCATTCCACGCGACGGATCCCGCGCGCGCCGTACGCGTTCGCGGCGGACTTCTGTGGGTCATCACGCCGCATTCGCTTGAAATTTCCTCGGATGCCGGCAAGACCTGGGAAACGCGCGCACTTCCCGTCGAAGGCCGCACGGGTTCGCGTCTTGAAATGATCGCCGGCGGCGGCGCCATTCTCGGGAACGATCGCGGCCTGTTCGTTACGCGCGACGCCGGATTCACCTGGCAACAGGCGCCGCTTCCGCAGCTCGTAATCGAAGATCTCGTCGTGACGCCGAGGGCTGTGATCGTCACCACGCCCGCCGGCCTCTATGTCTCAAGCGACTCCGGCCGCATATGGAGCCGCCTGGAAACGCCCGCTTCGGAATCGGAGTCGCCGGTCATCCGGCCTGTAGGCAGTGGCGAAGAGCTGCTGGCCGCTTCTCCCACGGAAGGTTTGTATGTGACGGAAGTCGCGTCGGTCGATGCGCCCGTTTCCGCCAGCCGCGATTCGGACGACTCCTCGACGCAAAAGTAAAGAAGGCGCGCCCGCCCCGCAGTTTTCCGGTTCGATCTACAACTGGAAGTGGATTGTCACGGTGATGTGGGCTGTCGTCGGCTTGCCGTCAAGCATTGCGGGGAAATACTTGCGCTGTCGAAGCGCATCAAGCGCCGCTTGGCGCAGCATTGCCGGTCCGGAAAGCACCGTCATACTCGCCACTCGCCCGCTCTCATCGATCAAGACGTCCACGCTAACGTCCCCTTGCACCTTCTCCGCGCGAGCAGAGTATGGATAAATCGGCTCCGGCGCGGAACGCAAGCGCGGCTGCTGCGCGCCTGATGAAGTCCGCATCGGCGGAGGCGCTGCCGGGCCGCTCGGCTGCGATTCGGCGAGAAATTCATTGGTCGAAGCTGCGGTACTCGGTCCACCAGCCGCAATCGCGGGCGCCGCTTGATTCGTGGAGCGCGCCGCGGCCCTGGGCGCCGCGATCCTGGTCTCTGCAACTTCGGGTTCCGGCGCGAAATCCGGCGTTGGCTGGGGTGGCGCAGCAGATCCAGTTTTGTTTCCAGTCGAGCTCGCAGGCGATGCCGCCGAAGGACTCGCAATCGAGCGCGCATTCACGGCCGGCGGATTGCCGACTTTTGTGTTCGGCGCATTTTTCGGCGTCGCCGCAATCCCGGTTGAGGTCGCGGCGAGTGGTCCCGTGCCCGAAGTCGTCGCCGCGTAGGTGGGCAGCGGCGCGCCAGAAAGCGGCGCGTTCGACGCAGGCGTCGCACTAGAGACAGTGGCGCCGATCGGTGTGGGCGCGGTAAAAATGGACTGGCTCGAAGCAGCGCCATTCGCGTCGAGTTTGGGATTTTTCTGCCAATGATAGACTGCGGCGCCGGCCGCCATCGCCCCAAACAGCGCAGCGGCCACGGCGATGCCCGCGGCATTTGCCCGTTTTGGTTCGGCTTCCTTTTTCCACGTGAAAGCTTGATCCGCGTTCGGCGCCGTTTCGCTCCGCGCTTTCGCCGCCGGACGAATGGGCGCCGCCTTGAATTTTTCGCGCGCGGCGGTCGTTGCCTTGGGCCGCGCGGGCATGGGCACAGGCGCTGCCGCGATAGGCTCCCACTTAGCGACCGCCGGCACGGCGGCGGGTGGAGCAGCGGGCGATGCCGAGCTCACTGGTGCGGGCTTCGCATCCTCGGGCTCCACAGTTGCAGGTTCTGCAACTGCGATTGCAATCTCTGCGGCGTCATGCTGCGCGGAGCGCATTGCTTCAACCGGCGAAGCCTCGGCCAAGGACATAGCCTCGGCGTGCGCTTCTACAGGCGGCGCGGTCCCAATTTCGCTGGCACCGGTCTGCGCGGAGCGCATTGCTTCGACCGTCTGCGGGGAGCGCATTGCTTCGACCGTCTCCGCGGAGTGCGCAACCTCGCCGGCCGCGACCCCAGCCGGAACCTCCATCAATTTTGAGAAAACATGACGCGCTCCCGTTCCAGGCGCGCTCTTGGCCGTCTGCGAACCGGGGTTTGCCGCTCGCGCCGCGGGAACGGGTGATGTCGGCCTTGTGACGGCCGGGCTTTTCGGAATCGCGGCCGCTTCCCGGTGCGCCAATTCCGCGCTCGTGGATTCGCCGCCGCCGGCCGCCGCCAACGCGTCTCCCCAGAACCCTGGCGCCGGCGCCAGGAATTCGAGTTCGACATAATATTTTTCGCCGCCGTTGGTTTTCACGCCGACCACGCGGCAGGCCGCTTCTACGCTCGATGCGAGATGCCTCAAAATGAGTATCTGCCCCGGCACCACGGTCTCGGCCAGGCGCACGACGGCGCCGCGCGCGAAGATGATCGCAGTGGTTGTCTGCTCGATGAACGCCTCGGAAGTTCGCGTTCCCCCCGATTCCGATTCCGAAACGTGAGACGCTCCGTGAACCGCCACGCCGAATTCGGCCTGCACCAAAACCGGAGCCGCAGCCGAGACATCTCCAGCAGTCGCCTTCGCCACGGCGCAAAGCTTTATGGACACGACCATGCGCACATGCGCGCCCGTGCTCGTCGCCAGAACCACGCGATCCAGCTCGATGACCTCATCGAGATTCAATTCGAGTTCGTCTTGTAACGGCGGCACCATGATGGCGATCGTCGCGTGCCCATGCTTCACCGCGTAGATGCCCACCTGCGCGTCGTCGTCGTTCAAATCGCCGGCGATTTCAAGGTCCGTTGGAAACGTCGCAAACTCGGCGGAATTCGCGGTGGGCCGCACGGCGACATGCACGGTGATCTCAAAATTGCGGCCGCCCGAGCACTCCATCGCGCCGCGGCTCCAATAGCCGTAGCCTTTTTCGTTGCGGCCCCAATCCGCGGCCACATCGGCGCTCGCCTTAAGGCAGAGCGGTTCCTCGCGCGCGATGGAAATAACCAGAGGCATTAGAGCGTGCTCCCTGCCAATCTTTGGGACTGCTCTCCCGCGTGATGCGCGCCACATTTCGCCGGGCGTAATCGGCGGTTCGGAGAAAACACCAGCCCATCCGGCCGTCTATCGATCCGGATTCTTCTCGATCCAGGTTGTCGTTTTGACTTCCGGTCGAATGATAAGGTACCCCCAGTAGGGGTAGCATGCAACGTTTCAGACGATTTGGGGTGGCTTTTTCGGTAGCGCCAGTAAAGGCGCCGAATTGCGGGTCCCAAGGTCCTTAGTATGCGGCCTTTCGCGGGACCGATTGGACCGATTCGCCTTGCCCAGCGCGGATACGCGCGCGTATTCTGGTTGCCATCAGTGTCCCGCACCGCCTGTACTCCTTGGCAGCCCGGTTCGGCTATAATGGCGAGCGCCCAAAAGCGCCTTTTTCAAGTTCTTGGGGAGGTTTTTCGGCATGGCCGTCCAGACGCGAGCTAAAGCCGCCGCCACCGATGCGACCCGCTACCGCGGTTTGAGCCGCGAGGATTTGATCCGCATCTATCGCACGATGTATCTCTCGCGCCGGCTCGACGACCGCGAAATCCAGCTCAAGCGCCAGAACCGAACTTACTTTCAGATCAGCGGCGCGGGCCACGAGGCCGTCGGCGCCGCCGCGGGCTTGGCGCTGCGGCCCAGCCACGATTGGGTTCTGCCGTATTATCGCGATCGCGCGCTCTGCCTGATGCTCGGCATCACGCCGTACGACATGCTGCTGCAAGCCGTCGGCGCGAAAGCCGATCCGAGTTCCGGCGGGCGGCAAATGCCCTCGCATTGGGGCAGCCAGAAATTGAACATCGTGCCGCGCTCTTCTGCCGTCGGCACACAGTATGTGCAAGCCGTGGGCATGGCGGAAGCGTCGCTCTATTTCAGCCACTTTCCGCACGCGCTCGAACTTGCGCACGGCGCGCCGCTCGGCGAAGGCGTACGCCACCATGACGACGAAATTGTTCTGGTCACCGGCGGCGAAGGCAGCACGAGCGAAGGCGAATTTTTCGAAGCGTTGAACGTTGCGTGCCTCAAGCGCCTCCCGGTGCTTTTCCTGATTGAAGACAACGGCTACGCAATTTCTCAGCCCGTCGAGCGCCAGACGGCCGGCGGCAGCATTTCCAAGCTGGTGCAGAATTTCCCCGGCTTGCTCGTCGAAGAATGCGATGGCACCGATCCTCTTGCGAGTTACGAAGTGCTGGCGCGCGCGGTCGCGCACGGCCGTGAACGCAAAGGCCCGACGCTGGTCCACGCGCATGTCACCAGGCCGTATACCCATTCGCTTTCCGATGACGACAAGCTCTACAAGACTTCCGAGGAGCGCGAATCGGAAGCGCATCGCGATCCGATTCCCAAGTTCGGCTTATTCCTCGTGCGCGAAGGGATCCTCGACGAAAAGGGCATGGAGGAGATGGAAGCCGCGGTTGATGCCGAGGTCCGCGACGCGGTTGATCGCGCGCTTGTCGCCGAGCCGCCATCCACCGATTCGATTCTCACGTTTCAATATTCTCCCGATGTGGATCCGACTTCAGACCGCTTCGCGGCCGAGCCGAATCTCTCAGGCGATCCGCTCACGATGGTGGAGATGATCTCGGCCACGCTCAGCGACGAAATGGCGCGCGACGATCGCATTGTTGTCCTTGGCGAAGATGTCGCCGACGGCGGTCGCGAAGAAAATGTCGGCAAGATCAAAGGCAAAGGCGGCGTGTTCAAGGCTACCGCCGGATTGCAGCGGCGCTTCGGCGGCGAGCGCGTGTTCAGCACTACCCTGGCCGAAGCCAATATTGTCGGCCGGTCGTTGGGTATGGCCGTGCGCGGCATGAAACCCGTGGCCGAAATTCAATTTTTCGATTACATCTGGCCTGCCATGATGCAGTTCCGCGACGAGCTCTGCGTGTTTCGCTGGCGCTCGGCGGGCGCGTTCAAGGCGCCCGCGATTATTCGCGCGCCCATCGGCGGATATCTTTCTGGCGGCGCGATCTATCACAGCCAATCCGGCGAAGTGATGTTCACGCACCTGCCGGGGCTGCGCGTGGTCATGCCTGCCACCGCGCTCGATTTGTGCGGCCTGCTGCGCACGGCGCTGCGCGCGGACGATCCCGTTCTTTTCCTCGAGCACAAACATTTGTATCGGCAGCCGTACAATCGCTCGCCGTATCCCGGCCCTGATTTCACGATCCCCTTCGGCAAGGCGCGCGTCCTGCGCGAAGGTTCTGACGTCACCGTTGTGACTTACGGCGCCCTCGTGCATCGTGCGAATCAGGCCGCGGCGCAGCTTGCGCGCGAAGGCATCTCGGTTGAATTGCTCGATCTGCGCTCGCTCTCGCCGTACGATTGGGACGCGATCGCCACGAGCGTACGCAAGACCGGCCGCGTGCTCGTCGCGCACGAAGATACAATTAGCTGGGGCTACGGCGCGGAAATCGCCGCGCGCATCGCCGATGAACTGTTCGACGATCTGGACGCTCCCGTGCGCCGCGTCGGCGCGATGGATACCTTCTGCGGCTATCACCCCGATCTCGAAAACAAAATCCTGCCCCAGACCGAAGACTTGGCCCGAGCTCTGCGCGATTTAACGGCGTATTGATCCGCGCGCCCCGCCAAACCCGCCCCAAGTCTGGCGATGGCCAGGTTCCGATAATCCGACTGATCAGGAGTTAGGCGCATTCGCGCCAGCGACCGGCATGATAGCCAACTGAAGCTACCCATCCATGATTCAGTTCGCGGCGAGAGTGTTCAAGTTGCAGGTTGCGCTGACCGGATTAAAGGAAAAATTTCCGCCGGCGTCCTCACCGCTCAGCAGGCGCCCGTTCAGCGTAATCGTGCCCGAGCCGCTGAGGCTTCCATTTGGCCGCACCACCAAAGTGAACGGCTTGTCATTCGCGACGGCGATCGAGACCTGCCCCCCGGACTCCCGCAGCGAGTACGTCTTCAAAACGTGCGCTTGGCCGCAATCGAGCACGACGCTTTGGTATTGGAATTCGACGCGCAGCCCGCCCGCGGCCGAATACACGCCGGACATTTCTACACCCGGCGGAGGCGTTGCGCCGGATGTGTCCGCGCCAAACAGGGCGGCCTGCGTCGCGCTGGGCTTCGCGGCAGGTGGCGCAGTCTGCGGCGCGAACGTGCCAAACGAGCAACTCACCGTCGCGGGTGCATAAATCGGGACCTGTTTCGTCGTCGTACTGCCGGGGACTGCCCTGCCATTGTGGTATTCGGTTGTGGTGACGGTTCGATGGCCGGTGATCACTTGGCCGGTGACCGTCTCGCTGCCGGGGCCGACGACTTGCCCGCCGGAATTCAGAGTCAGCGGCAGCGGTTCGGGACTGTTGGCGATTTGCACGAGGTAACCATTGCCGCTGGCCGCCATCGTGTATGTGATTGGCAGCTCTGCGAGGTTTCCGCAGCCCGACAGGCCAACCACGCTTTGCCCCGGCGGCGCTGGCCCGATATTGAAATTCAGAACCATGCCGTTCGCGGCTTTGTATTGCCCAACCATCACTGGACCATGCGGCGCCGTCGGCGCGCTCGTGTCGACTCCAAAGTAATCGGCAAGGCCCGCGAATAATCCGGTAAGGGCGCCGCCCATGCAATCGCTCTTGCTGCCGCCGAGCTCGAGGCACCGCGCTTGCTCTTTGGTTGGAGCAGAATCTTGCGAGCCGCTAAAATTGGACGGATCAAAAATCCCGAGGTCCCCCGCACCGCCATAACTTCCCGTGCTGCCCGGAGGGCCCGTCGGCGCGCTGTTCCCCGCCTGCGCCGGCGCGCGATTTTGCTTGCCCTGCTGAGCGGGCTGAGCGCCGTTGGCCGAGTGCGGCGGAGAGTTTCGATTGTTATATGCATTGAGAAACGCGCTGGTCAGAAGCTTCCGAAATATTTCGTCGTGCACCGAATTGTCGAGCAGCTCGTATTTGGCGTGCAGCGTATTGAAAGCTTTCAACTCATCGGCGGTGTGAGTTTTTCCGTAGTCCTGCGTGATCTGGTAGGCGGCGGTGCTGTAGCTATTCGCGAGGCTCGTTTCCGCCGGGGTCGTGTCGCCGTATTGGCGTGCCGGAGCTTCGCCCATCACCTCGATCAGTTGGACAAGGATGTTGAACGCGGCCACCTGCCGCGCCAGCGTGTTCGTGGGATCGCTTCCCTGAATCGTGCTCTTCACCTGATCCACGGTTGGCATTCCGGATAAATAGGACGTGTCGGGTGGCGGGCCTGTCGGAGCTGGCGGACGATTTTGCCGAGGCTGACCGGTCCCTGTCGATGCCGCAAGGACCCATGAGACCGCAGCCAGCAAAAACGTCGCTGCCAGCGCGCACGATAAGATGGAAAGCATTCGGTGACGGCGCATCCTTTGCTCCTTCATGACGGCGACCTCCACAGCTATCGCTGACCGTGGGTTTCTCGAAGCGCACTGCGCCAGCTTGTCGCCATGTGGCGCGTTTCCATCGAGTCCCAACTAGAACCCCGGTTTGTTCTGATTGGCCTGGTTCAGCTGATCCTGTTTGGCTTTGGCGGCCGCGGCGTTCTTGGCCGCCACGGTGTTCATCGCCGCCTGGTAGGCGTACGGCAGGTTCACCAGCTGGACGGTGTAGCTGCCGAGCAGCTGTGGATCGGTGGTGTGATTGAGCGTGGCTTTCAGCGCAAAGTAGGAAGCGTAGCAAGTCTTTTGAAAGTTGTTCAGCGTCTGCGGCGGTCCTAACGAAATATAGGAAAGATAATCGCCTCCGTCGCAGATTTGCAGCGCCGGATTCGGCGTGGTGATTTGTTTGCCGCTCGAATCGTACAGCCACCAGTAAATGCTGGTGATGCCGCGATCCACGGACATCGTCTCCGTGCCGTATTTGTCGTGCAGCGCGCTAAGCACGGCGGACGCGGAGAGGGGCGCGCCGGGCGCCGAGGGGTAGTCAAGCTGGCTTCGTGTGACCATCCACACGGCGGAGTCGTTCGGCGGTTGCGTCAATAAAACAGTGATTTGATCCTGATTCTTGGGATCCGGGACGATCATCGAAAACCCAATTGAAGCCGGCGAGCTGTTGGTAATCGGAGCGGACGCGTGTTTCTGAAGCTGCGCCCTGGCCGCAGCCATGGGCATACCAATATAAATGCCCAAGAGATCCGGAGTCGTCGGCGCGGGTGATGTGTTCTGCGCCGGCGTTGAAGCGGCGACAAGCGAGAGAGCGCCGAGAATGAACAGTAGCCATATCGATCTGATCCGCATAGTCTCTGGTCTCCTAGAGTTCGCCTCCGTTTTCCGACTTGGACGAAAGTCACTGCTCGCAGTTAGCGACGAGAAGGGTCTCGCGCCGCCCGATACGGGAAGCGATGCTGTTTGAATCGGGATTTGAAATTTGACCTCCCGAAATCGCCGGTAATCTATATCTGACTGTTTCAGTTTTCAAGCTCCGGCCAAATGTCCAGTTTCTCCGGAGGCACCAGCCACCACGGGTTGTGCGGGTTTGGGCCAAACCTAAGTCCCGATCTGCGCGCGATCCGGAAACTGACCCACCATCGAACTTTTCCGTCGCAGCATGCGTATAGACAATTGGAGATATAATCGGGGCGGGAGTTTGTCCGCACAGGAGGACTTCATGATTTGTCCGAATTGCCAGAGGGACATCGCGGGATACTCGAACTTTTGTTATTTCTGCGGGGCGCGACAGGCGCAGGCATCGATTCCCGCCGCTCCGGCCCAGCAGAAGCGCTTGGTGCGCTCGGCCACGAATTGCCGGCTTGCCGGCGTTTGCGGAGGACTCGCTGAATATCTGGACATCGATCCCACGATTGTTCGGCTGGTATGGGCGCTCTTGACGATATTCAGCGGATTCGTCTTCGGCGTGGTGGGTTATTTCATCGCTTGGATCGTCATGCCGGTCGGCCCGCTGCCGGTTCCGGCCGCGGTGCAGTTGCAGTCACAGGCTCCGCCGGCCGACGCCGGGATTGCCACCGCGCAATAAGCGCCTCCGCGCGCGGTTCGCACTGGGCCGGTTGCCACGCGCCGTTCATCACGCGCGGTTCGCAACAAGCGAAGCACGCTCACTTTGAAGGTTTGGATTTCTTTGCGCTTTTCGATCCGCCGCCCTCGAACGTAACGCGGTCGAGTGAGATCGCTCCGGCCCCCACCGTAGCGAGCGCAAATGCCGCTGTGCACAGCACGAGCGGCAATTGATATTTTCCGACCGCGTAGATCCCGGCGCGCGGAATGGCCACGCGCGCGAGCGCGATTCCCATCTCGATCGCGAGCAGCAGCGCCGCGAGGCGCGTCACCAGTCCCACGACCAGCAGGATTCCTCCGAAAAATTCGAGTGCGCCCGACAGTGTGGCGAAATAAGACGGAAATCCCATGTGCTCGAAGCCCGCCACTGTCGCGTTGTGATTCGTAAACAGCTCAGGATAACCGTGGTACATAAAAATTCCGCCCAGCGCCAGCCGCAGCAAGAGCAGCGACAGCGGCTTCAGATTTTCCATAAATCGCATAGAAAAGTTCCCCCGTATGACCTCGCGTTCCGTTGATGATTGCGACGCGCGGATTTTATCATCGAATCCTGGCGTGGTAGTTCGCGCGCCTTCGTGCCGTTGCGAATTGTTACTTCTCATTGTCGGCGTCGCCGCGCCGATCGCGCACTTGATGCTAGAATCTTATTTGGGTTACGGGAGGAATTTTGCCTGCCTGTAGTTTCACCAGACCACAGAGCGAGTTCGGTGGACATTCGCCCAATCGAAACGCAACGACCGCCGCGCTGCGCAGCAGCCGCTACGGGAGACGCGACTGATGGCGGGTCCGGGTCCGCGCATTCGCTGGGCTGCTCCCATTGTTGTGTTGGCAGTGGTTGCGGTGATTTATTGGTGGACGCATCCGAGGCAGCGTGGCCTCGGCGACGCCTACGTCTCCGAAAAATCGATCACCTTGTGGACCAGTACCGCCGAAGTCCGGCAACCGGCCGCCACGCTGCATTATGGCGATCGAGTAACCATCCTCGCGCTGCAAGGCATGGTCGATCAGGTGCGCACCGCCGCCGGCGCGAAGGGGTGGATGGATTCGTCGGGCCTGATGGATCCAGCGATCTGGCAGCGCTCGACGGCTTTACTCGCGAGCGCGCAAAAGATGGAAGTGCAAGCGCGCGGCTACGCCAAGACCGTCACGAACGTGCACATCGAGCCGGGCCGTGCATCCGATCGCATCTACCAATTTGCTCGCAATGTGCCCGTCGTGATTCTTGCGCGCGCGGTGGCCGCGCCCGTGCCCACGCCCCCGGAAAATAACGCCGACGAAGCCCCGCCCGCCGCGCCCGATGAATCGAAGCCGAAACTCGAAGACTGGCTTCTGGTGATGCGCGATACTTCGGCCGCCGCCGTTCCGCTGGCTGGCGAAAGTGTACCTGTCAGCCCCGTCACGCCGAATCCGGCACTTGCTGCGGACGACGCGCAGGCGCAGGATTCCGAGTTGCCGATGGCGGGCTGGGTTCTCGCGCGTTTCATTGAGATGACTCCGCCCGGCCCCGTGCGAGACAACGCTCTCTCGTCCGATCTGCATCTTGTCGCGTGGTTTCAGTTGAACAGCGTGCCCGGAACTTCCGGCGACATGCCGCAGTATTTGGTCGCGGGCTCGCGCGGAGAAGAAGGACAACCCTGCGATTTCACTCTGCTGCGCGTTTACACCTGGGACGATCCGAGGCAGCGCTACGAAACGGCTTTCCTCGAAAGCGATCTCTGCGGCAAGCTCCCCATCCACGTTTTCGAGAGCGGCGGCGATCCCGAATTCAAATTTGCGGATACCAGCGGCGTGGTCGGCGAGCGCACCTACGTGATGCGCCGCACAATGGTGACCCTCGTCGGGGCCGAACAAAAAAGCGCGCGCGCGCCGCGACGCTCGAAGAAATGATCTGCACGCTCAATCGCAACTTATTCGCGACGCTCGCGCGTTCTCGCCGCCTGGTCTCGATCGTCGCCGCGCTCGGCGTCGCGCTCGCCTCGGCTGGATGTGCGCGCGGGCCGAGCCCGGCGGCTGCGGCGCCTGCGCAGCCTCCGCCGCTCGAATTTGTCGGCGCGTGGGGCACTCGCGGAACGGATCCGGGGCAACTGGATGTGCCGATCGGCGTCGCAACCGACGCGCTCGGCCGCGTTTACGTCGCCGACGCTGGAACGAGTTCGATCGAGAAATTCACGGCCACAGGCGGACCGCTGCTTTCTTTCGGAGACGCTTGGCTAGAAAAAGCCCAGGGAATTGCCGTGGATCGCGGCGGCGGAATTTATGTGGCGGAAGGAAACCGTGTCCAGGTTTTCTGGCCTGAAGGCGATCGGCTTCATGTGACCTACGGCGGATTGCTGGGAGCGACGGGCGTTGCAGTCGATTCCGATGGCACGTATTACGTGAGTGACAGCAAGGTGTGCCGCGTGACGGCTTTCACCGCGCGCGGACGGATGCTGCGCACGTGGGGCCGGCGCGGAACCGCTGACGGTGAATTCACAGATCCTTCCGGCGTGGCGATTGGTCCCGATGGATTCGTATACGTGGCCGACGATGGTGGCGCGCGCGTCCAGAAATTCACGACTGATGGCGTGTTCGTCTCGTCGTTCGGCCAGGTCGATACAAGCGGTAACGCTCTCGGCAGCCGAGACGCCGTCGGCCTTGCGGTTTCCGCTCGCGATATTTTTTTAGTGGGTGGCGGTGTCGATCCGTTGCGAGTCTGGTCGCTCGATGGACACGAAGTGCAAATTGATCCGGCCGCGCTCACCGCGGCTGCGGCCCCCGCATCGGGCGCGGATGCCGCGCAAGCGCCGGCCAAACTTCGCGCTGTGGCCGTGAATATTGATCCAGGCGGTGATCTGTTATTGCTCGACGCCGCAAGCGACCGTGTGCTGCGCTTTCATCTTCATTTGTAATTCGGCGCGTCCGCTCGCGTTCAACGGAGGTGCGTGTTGACGCTGCATATCAGCGAACAGGACGTTCGAGCGTTGTTGCCAATGTCGCTTGCGCTGGAAGCCGTCGAGGAATCTTTCCGCCGGCAAGCTGCGGGAGAAATCGCGTTGCAACCGCGCCGGCGACTGCAATTCGGCGAGCGCGCCTACCTGAACAATATGGCCGCAGCCGATCGCGCAAGCGGATATTTCGGAATGAAACTCTACGCCGTTGGACGCGGCGCGCCGCGATTTCTTGTGCCGCTTTACAGCGCCGCGAGTGCAGAGCTTTTGGCGCTGATCGAAGCCGAAGCGCTGGGACAAATGCGCACGGGCGCGGCCACGGGCGTCGCCACGAAATATCTTGCGCGGAGCGATGCGCGGAGGGCGGCCATCATCGGCACGGGTTTCCAGGCGCGAACGCAACTTGAAGCCGTCGCGGCTATGCGGCATCTCGAGATCGCGTGGGCCTACGGCCGCGACGCCGAGCGGCGACGAACTTTCTGCAGCGAAATGAGCGCGAAATTGAGTTTGCCTGTCGCGCCCGCCGCTTCGGCCGAAGAAGCAGTGCGCAGTGCGGACATTGTCGTGACGATGACAAGCTCCGTGCAACCCGTGCTTGACGGTGCGTGGATCGCTTCGGGGACGCACGTGAACGCGGCCGGCTCTAATTACGCGCAGAAACGCGAGCTTGATTCTGAAGCAGTGGCGCGCGCGGCGTTGATCGCTGTGGATTCGATCGAGCAATGCAAAATAGAAGCGGGTGATTTGATTCAGGCGTTCGCCGGCGACGAATCGCGCTGGAATGGAGTTCTGGAGATGGCGGAAATTGTTGCGGGGAAACGCGCGGGGCGGGAAAATCCGGAGCAGATCACGTTATTTAAATCGACGGGTCTTGCGGCGTGGGATGTTGCGGTTGCGGCTCGCGTATACGAGCGCGCTGTTGCTGAAGGACGCGGCACGCCGATCGCGCTGTGACGCGGGCGGAGCGGCATTGCGAACCGATACCGCGCGCGAGAGCGCTGCGGCGTCAGCGCGCGTGGCCGAGCCGCTCGAAGAGAGCCTTGTGCAGCCGCTCTTTCACTTCGGCGGGCAGAGGCACCGGCTCGGCATTGCAGTAGATCTCGATGGTCTTTCGCGTAGTGTCCACGATCAGCCGGCATTTCTTGCAGCCGTTGAGGTGACGTTCGAGATCGGCCGCGGCCACCGCGTCCAGGGCCTCGTCCAAATAGCTGGTTAGTTCTGCGAGCACTCCACGACAATTCACGACGGTTTACTCCGGAAATAAGGATCAAGTTTTTGGCGCAACTTCAAGCGGGCCCGAAGCAAGCGCGATTTCACAGCGGGGACGGAAATGCCGAGCGCCTCGGCGGTTTCTTCGGTGGAAAGTTCGCTGACGTCACGCAGGACGAAAGCCATGCGGTAGGGCGACTCCAGTTCTTCGATGGCGTAGGTGAGGATTTGGTTGAGCTCGGTGCGCTCGTATTTCTGCTCGGGCGAAGGACCCCAGTCCTGCAGGTCGCGCGGCATCAGATCGTCTCCATCGGTGACGACGGGCTCATCGAGCGAAACTTGATTGGGGCGGCGCTTGCGCAGCTTCATCAGCGCTTCGTTTACGGCGATGCGCACAAGCCAGGTGTAAAAGCGCGAGCCGCCCTCGAAGCCGTCGAGATGCTGGAAGGCTTTGAGGAAGGCGTCCTGCATGGAGTCTTCGGCGTCTTCTTTGTTGCGCGTGATGTTCCAGGAGAGGCGATAAATTTTGTCTTCGTAGCGGTTTACCAGCTCTTGAAACGCGTCGAGGTCGCCGCCTTTGGCGGCGGCGACAAGGAGGCCTTCGTCGTCGCGGACGACCGTGGAAGGCAGCGGTTTGGCGTTGGGAGTGCTCACGTCGCGAATGGGTGCCGGGTTCACTTTAACATTAGATGCGCCGAGGCGCGACTCGATGCGCGAAATGGAACCTGGGGCGGCGGTAGGTTCCACGCACGGGCCCGAATCGGTTAAACTGCAGTGTACCCTCATGCGCACCTTGCCCGACCAATTACGCCCCGGAATGAAAATGATCATCGTCGGATGCAATCCCGGCGAGCGATCGGCCCGCGTGGGCCATTATTACGCGGGGCGCGGCAACATGTTCTGGCCGCTGCTCTATGAATCGGGGATCATACCGGAGCTTTTGGAGTACAAGAACGATAGGCGCCTCTTGGAATTCGGCATCGGCTTGACGGATTTGGTGAAGCGTCCTACGCGAGGCGTGGAAGACCTGGAGCGGCAGGAATTCGCCGAGGGGCGCGTGCTGCTCTCGCAAAAACTTCAGGAGTTTGCGCCGCGCGTGGTGGCTTTTAACGGCAAGATCGTCTTCGAGAAATTCTCGCAGCGGGTGTGCAAGCTCGGCGCGCAGAAGGATTTGCTCTACGGCGCGCGCGTGTTCGTGCTGCCTTCGAGCAGCGGGTTGAACGCCCTGGGCAGCGGCGTGAAGATGCGCTACTTCCGGCAACTTGCCAAACTGCTCGCGCGACTGGACGCCTGAGAGATTCCCGCAATGGCCAAGACCAACGCGAAATTCCTGCACAAGCCCAACTGCACAACTTGTCGCAAGGCGCGCGCCGTGCTCGAAGGCTGCGGGTGTACGCTCGAGCTGCGCGATCTGGGCAAGGATCGCCTGACGGCAACTGAGCTTGAGAAGTTGATTGGCGATCGTGATCACCGCGCGTTTCTGAATCCGCGAAACGAGCTGTACCGCAAACACAAGATGGGGAAGAATCCGCCGTCGCGCGCGGAAGCAATTCGCATGATGGCGCGCGAGCCCAACCTGATTCGGCGGCCGGTGGTGATTTTGGGGCGCAAGATGGTGGTGGGATTCGACCACGCTGCGCTGGAAGCTCTCGCCGATTGATTTTGCCCGCAACGGAAACCATGACAAATCGATTTGAGCTGGGTACGGTCGCCGTGCTCGGGGCGAGCGCTCTGGGTTGCCGCTTTGCCAGCGCCGCGTTGCGCGCGGGCTATCGCACGATTCTCGAGGACTTTCGCGCCGATGTACTCGAACGGGCGGTTCGCGAAGTTGGCAAATCATTCGTCGCTCCCGAAGATCACGCGCTGCTCAGCGTCGCGCGCACTGTGGAAGACGGATGCCGCGAAGCGAATCTGGTGATCGACACCACGTTGGATGACGCCGAATTGAAACTTGAGATCTTCACGCTGCTCGATAAGTTCGCGCGGCCGGGCGCGGTCTGCGCGACGATCGCGGCTTCGATTGCGATCGCCGAACTGGGCAAGATCACGTATCGACCCGAGCTCTGTGTGGGGCTGCGCATCGGAAACCATAGTTCGCATGCGGAAATCCTGACGATCATTCGCGCTGCGCAAACTTCGGAGGCCGCGGTGAGCGCGTGCCTTGAATTCGCACGCCGCGTCGGTTGGCAAAGCACGGTCGAGCTCGAAGCCATTCCCTCCGGCACAGAATCTGGCTCCTAATCTCTCCTGCTCCAGGCGCTGCCACGGCGCGCCCCGCGGTTTGGGGGTATCATAGGCGCACGCAGGGCATCCGCCTGGGGGTCGCCAGCCATGGGAATAGCCGACCGCATTGTTATCCAGCAGGGCGACATCGCCGATATGGACGTGGACGCGATCGTCAACGCCGCGAACAACGATTTGCAGCTCGGCGGCGGCGTGGCCGGGGCGATCCGGCGCAAGGGCGGCGAATCGATCCAGCGTGAATGCAACGAGATCGGCGCGATCCCGATCGGCGGCGCGGCGATCACCGGCGCGGGGAAATTGAAAGCGCGCTTCGTGATTCACGCCGCGAGCATGCCGCTGGGCGGGCAGACGACGTCGCGCTCGCTGCGAAATTCCACGGCGCGTTCGCTGCGCATCGCGACGGAGCGCGAGCTTGGCACGATCGCGTTTCCCGCGGTGGGCACGGGCATCGCGGGGTTTCCGCTTTCCGAATGCGCGGAGATCATGCTGCGAGAAACGGTGCAGCATTTGCGCTCCGCGAATTCGCCGCGTACTGTGCATTTCGTGCTCTTTGACGAGCGCGCGCTGCGCGCGTTTCAAAACACCTGGGAGGCGATCAAGGCGCGCGGCGAACTCGACGAAGAGTCTTCTTCGCCGGCTGCGGCGAGTCCTGCGTGATGCCGCGCCAAGCGCCGTGAGCGATCTGGCCGAAAAAGTTCGCGCGGAGCTCGAGCGGTATGAGCATCCGTTGTTTTCCTTCGAGGCGCGGCCGGCCGCGCAAGGCGTTGAAGTCGAGATTCGGTTTCGTCCCGCAGAGCCTCCGGTGCACACCTACGTGCTTTTGCTGCGTCCGCGCGAAATCGAGCAGGCGCAATTTCCCTGGATTTTGCAAAAACAACTTTACGACTGCCTGCACGATTACGTGATCGAGATGTTCACGCGAAATCCGCAGGAGCAGGAATGATGGAAATCGCGCGACCCACGCCGCGGACTGGAATCGCGCGGCCCGCATCAGCGCCCACTCCGCTTGCGGAATTGCTCGCGCAAGAGATTGCCGCGCACGGCCCCATCACATTCGCGGAATTCATGCGCGCGTGCCTTTATCATCCCGAACATGGGTATTACACGCGGCCGGACGCGACGCGTTTGGCGCAGGCCGATTACGCGACGAGCGTGGATCTGCATCCGATTTTCGGGCGTTTGCTCGCGCGGCAACTCGCCGAGATGTGGCGCGCGATGGGCGCGCCTGCGGAATTCTGGTTGGTGGAAGGCGGCGCGGGAACGGGGCGCCTCGCGGCGCACATTCTGGATTTCGCGATGCGCGATTTGCCGGATTTTTATGGAGCGGTGCGCTACTGCGCGGTGGAACTTTCGGCGGCGCGGCGTGCGGAACATCGCGCGGCGATTGGCCGGCATATCGAGGCGGGGCGCGCGGAATCCTGCGCGGAACTTCCGGAGACAATTCCCGCGGGCGTGATTTTCTCGAACGAATTGCTGGATGCGCTGCCGGTGCATCGCGTCGCGCGGAGCGGTGGCGAGCTGCGCGAAATTTATGTGGCACTCGATGGGGACGGGCGATTGAAGGAATCGGCGGGGCCGGTTTCGACGCCGGCCCTCGTGGAATATTTTCGCGAGCAGGGAATCGAGTTGGCGGAAGGGCAGCAGGCCGAAGCGGGCCTGGAAGCCGCGCGGTGGATTGAAGACGCGGGGCATCGGCTGGCTCGCGGATTCATTTTGACTGTGGACTACGGATATGCGGCGCGCGAGCTTTACGACGCGGCGCGCGCGGGCGGGACGCTGCTCGGATACGAGCGGCATCGCACGACCGAGGATTGGTTTCGCGCGCCGGGGGAACAGGATTTGACGGCGCACGTGAACTTCACGGCGGTTGAAATGGCCGGCCGGCGAGTGGGGCTCGAGCCGGTGGGGTTGGTTTCGCAATCGCATTTCTTGCTGGCGCTGGCTGGGGCGAACCAGTTGAAGGATTTCGAGGATCCGGGGGCGAGTGAGGTCGAGCGATATCGGACGCGTTTGGCGTTTCAAGAGTTGATTCATCCGGATGGGATGGGGGAAGCGTTCCGGGTGTTGGTGCAGGAGAAGGGAATTCGCGGGGCGCGGCTCGCGGGGCTTTTGGCGATCTGAATGCGAGCGGCTGGCGGCGAGTGGCGAGTGATGAGAGGCGGCTTCGCCAGTCGAGTGCGGCTCGGGCGGAGGCGAGAAGTGTATATACACCCCCGGTATGTTTTGCGAAAGAACGGCAAACAAAGGGGATGCAGGGAAAGAGTCCGCATGAGTGTGAAAACACAGGGGCGTAATGTTGCGTGGATTCAATGAGTTGCGCACTCTTTTGGAAGAGTGTGAAAACAAACGGGTTGGAGAGGCGGTTTTGACGGGATTTGCGCGAAATGCGGTGCGTTTGAAGGCAGCAGTTTGGGGAACGCGCAGGAATTCGAGCGCGGGGCGGGGAGACGCGAGGAGTTGTTGCGTCTTCATACCATCTTTTAGCATGGAATTCTACACACGTCAATAGTATTTTATGAGTATAGTATTCGAATAGAGTTTTCGAAGGCCGGTCGAGGACGCTCGTTGGTGCCATTCGAAAAGAATGTGTCGCCCCTACGGGGCTTAAAACAAATGATGAAAATATAAAATTGGGCTGCGTACCTATTGAAGCGACGCGCTCCGCGCGTTCCGAGGCTTCCGCCCTGGGCTAAAATGTGCCGCCCCTACGGGGCTGATTGGCGGGCGGTGGCGATTTGTCGAACGATATCTGCGCCGGCAACTTCTCCCGCGCGAAGGCAAGATGGAGGCCTGAAGGCCTCCGCTACATAAACCTGCGTGATGGGCGGCGGCGGTTGTCTGCCGATGGCTGGCGAGGGCGTGCGGCTTAGTTGCGTCGGCGATGCGGACTGGGATGAGGTTGTGGTGCTGAAACATATGCGCTGTGTTGGGAGATTGGAATGACAGAGTTCGGGACTAAGCGACTTCCGGCGAGGGCGAGTGGGACGGCGCCGGATGGGACGGCGGTGCGCACGCTGCTCGGGCTTGCGGGCGGGAGTCTGGCGCATTTTGAGCTGGCTGCGGGGAAGACTTCGGGGGCGGTGGCGCATCGGACGGTCGAGGAGATTTGGTTTTTCCTGAGTGGGCGTGGCGAGATGTGGCGCAAGCAGGGGGATCGGGAAGAGGTTGTGGCGGTCGATGCGGGGGTGTGTCTGACAATTCCGGTTGGGACTCGGTTTCAATTCCGAAGCTTCGGGGATGAGGCGCTCGCCATGGTGGTGATCACGATGCCTCCGTGGCCTGGGAGCGATGAAGCATACGAGGTGGAGGGGAAGTGGGAGGCGACGGTGGGGAATCGCGATTAAATGTGCCGACGCTACGGGGCTGTGAGGGCCGTACATCGTGGCGGGGCAAGTTGAGGCAGCGTGTCAGTTTCCCAGTAGCCCGTTAATCAAGAGTTGGACCAACTTTATTGCTGGCCGCGACGGTATTGTTGGGAAATCCGCCAAATCTCACGCGAAATTTCCGCGTACCGCTCTCGGGGACCAGCAATCACACTGTCGAACCAACGGACGAATTCTTCATGGACAACTTGCAAGACGTCATCCGCAGACCGACAACCGCTCAGTCTTGGCAGGATGGTTTCAGTCTCGACTTCGTATTCGTCAGTGTTGTGGCCATAATTGATGCCGATCGGGTCGTATTGAAATAGCAGCTCAGCTATCTCGTCAAATAGTTCACCATATTCCGCTCTCAGGCGGCGACGGCTTTCAGCAATCTCTTCTCGCCTTCTGTCCATAGTGTCCCTGCAATTGCTGCCCATTCTATCGATTTTCTCCAACTCCTGGTAAGTCGGATTTTCGGAGGCTGACGCGCTGCTGACCGTACGCGCGGATCGAAGCGGCGGGGCGCTAATTTTGGGACATGTGCTGGGGATCGGTTTTGTTGTTTAGTGTGGGCGCGCCTGACGGACTTGCGGGAGCGGGGGCGGCGGGGGCGGCTGCGGGAGTGGTTGCGGCGTTAGCGGAGGCGGAGGCGGGGGCGGAGCCAGAGCCGGGGCCGAGGTCCTGATAGGGCTGCTTGAGATATTTTTGGGCTTCGGCTTGGGCGCCGCTGGTGTCGTCGTTGGTGTGGCGGGCCTTGTCGTATTCGTTGACGGCTCGGGTGCGGTCTCCGCTGAGGTCGTAAATCTTTCCAAGATAAATGTGCGCCCAGACGTCGACCCACTTGGTGGTGGAATCGGTTTCGCCGTCGAGCGAATTGCGGAAGGCTTGCGCGGAGGCGGCGAAATTTTTCTGGTAGAAGAAAGCCTCGCCCATGCGGAAGCTCGCGAGGGCGTTATCGGCCTGGAGATTGAGCGCGTCTTCGTATTCCTTCACGGCGTCGTAGAAGCGGCCTTGCTCGGCGAGGTCTTCGCCGGTGGCGATGATGGCGCGGACGCGCAGCGCGGGACTCGATTTCAAGATGTCGTTGTGCGGATCGAGGCGCACGCCGTCGGGGGTGGGGCGGCCGAAAGTTTCGATGACGAAGTCGGTGGAGGTGCCGTTGACGTCGATCATTTTGTATTCGGGATTGCCTTCGGTGAGGACCTCGACTTCCACGGGCATGTTGAAGAAATCGAGAGCCTGCGTGATCTTGCCGACGATTTTAAATCCCTTGGGAATGCGGTAGACGATGTACTGGAGGCCGAATTCTGGGACGCCGGTGGAATGCAGCCATTGCGAAAAGAACGGGCGCAGGTTGAGAGGACCGCTGGGCGGCGCGCCGGCGCGCGAAGAGCTGCCGGCGGAAAGGACCAGGCTGCCAGTGCCGGTGGCGGGCGGCTTGGTGACGGGCAGAGCCGCGGCGCGGGCAATGGCCATGTTTTCAAAATCCGCGATGCTGGCTGAGCCGCCCTGATATTTCGCGTAGAAATCGCGCAGCAGAGAATGAAAGGCGTCGTCGCCGATTTGCGCGCGGAGCATGTGGAAGACCATGGCTCCTTTGTTCACCACGACGGAGCGGTAAGGATCGGAATAGGGCGTGAGGCGGGCGGCTTCGGCGATGGGCGCGGCGTCTTCAAACATGAGCGAGCCAACGGCGAAATCGGTGACGGCGCGATCCATGGCGTCAACGCCGCTGGTTTCTTCGGCGTAGAGCGCGCCGGCGTAACGCGCAAGGCCGTCGGTGACCCAGACATCATTGGGCGTGGCGGCCATCACTTGCACGCCCCACCATTGCGAGGCGATCAGATTGGCGAGCAGCACGGGATTCGGCGTGGGCGACCAGAGTCGATGGGAGATCAGCACGAGGCCGGGCGCGGTGAAGCTGGGAAGCGAGCCATCGGGAAGTTGCGCGACGGAAATCGTGGTGTCGGGAAGCTGGCCCCACTGGTCGGTGAAATAATTCGCGATGCTCGCGGCCATTTGGCCGTAGGGCTGTGCTGTGGCCGCGGCCGGCACCGGAACGTACGCGAGGACGTCCAGGCCTTCGGCTTTCACCGGATTTAATTGCAGCGCGCCGGCGACGAACGTGCCCGCGGCTTCGGGATGATCCACGCGGAACGTGTAGATCAGATGCGGCGGAGGCGGGGGCGGCGGCGGCTTGGATGTGTCGATGACCGGGCCGGGCGCGGCGTTGGGGTTGATGACCGGAACGGGCGCGGGCGCTTTCGATTTTCCGCGACCGGTGGACGGCGCGGACGCCGGAATTTCCGCAACTGTAGTGGGGGCTTGCGCCGCGCCTGTGCCGACGACGGCGAAATCGCCGGGGACGTTGATGTTGAATACGGCGGTGAAGCGATTCGATGGGTAATCGGTGAGCGGGAACCAGCGCGCGGGAAGCAGGAGATACGCGCCCTGCGACGTGATCGACGCGAGAGTGATGTTGCGAACGGGGCTGTTTTCTTCGTTGACCAGCGGGCCGGAATATTGGAAGTCGATGGTGACTTTCGAGCCGGTGGTGATGAGATCGGCGAGGGTGATGCGCAGGATGAGCGGATTATCCTGGTCGCGCTCGAAGCCGATGATTTTGCCGGAGGAGCTTTTGAGCGCGGAAACTCTGAGATTGGGATGCAATTCGACCTGCACAACGTGCGATGGATTGAGCGCGACGAAATCGACTTTGACGTCAGCGATGAGAGATTGGCTTGCGGGATCGATGGAGGCGGTGAGGTCGTAGTTCGTGGCGCGAAACGCGGGACCTTCCTGGAGGACGGGCGCCGATTGCGGCGCGCCAGGTTCCTGGGCGAATGCCGAGGCGGCCGAGAAGAGAATGGCGATCAGTAGCGCGGTGCGCAGCTTGAGCATGAAGTCGGGCACGCCCTTTCGGGCAGTGGTACGTACGGATCGACTGCTCGGATCAACTACTAGGATACCAGAGTCCGAGGCGAGGGTTGCCCCGCGGGTTCGGGCAAACTCGCGGCCGGGGTTCCGGCTCCGGTCAACATGGCGGCGATGATGTCGGCGGCGCGGTCGATGGCGCCGGCGGCGCCGAGCTTGGCGCGAACTTCGGCGAGATCGCGGCGCATGAGGTCGCGCTCGGCGGGGGAATCGAGCAGGCGCGCGGTTTCCATCGCGAGGCGTTCGGGCGTGAGGTCGTCCTGAATCAGCTCGGGCACGATGCGTCGGCCGGCGATTAGATTGACCATGGCGAACATTGGCGTGCGAACCAAGCGGCGCGCGACTGCGGCGGTGAACGGCGCGACGCGATAAACCACGATCATCGGCGTGCCTAGAAGCGCGGTTTCGACTGTGGCTGTGCCGCTGGACACGATGGCGAGATCGGCCGCGGCGACGGCGTCATACGTGGCGCCTTCGACGACTTTCATCACGATGCCGGATTGAAGATAGGGCACGATTTCGCGGGTGGTGAGGCCGGGCGCGAGCGCGAGGACGAATTGCGCGCCGCGCGACGGTCCGACGGACGCGCACGCAGGGAGAATGTGCGGGAGATGCTGGCGGAATTCGCCGGGACGGCTGCCGGGGAGAATCGCGACGATGGGACGCGCGGCGTCGAGACCATGGTCGGCGGCGAATTGTTGGCGCGTGCGTGCGGCGCGGACTTCGCCGACGAGCGGATGACCGATGAAATCGGCGGCAACGCCGCGGGCGCGATACCAATCCTGCTCAAACGGAAAAATGCAGAGGCCGCGAACGAAGCGGCGGCGGACGAGATTCGCGCGCCACGGTCGCCAGGCCCAGAATTGCGGGCAGATGAAATAGACCGAGGGCACGCCTTGAGATTTCAATTTGCGCGCGAGGCGCAGATGGAAGCCGGGAAAATCCGTGAGGATGGCGAGGGCGGGTTTGCGGCGGCGCGCTTCGCGCGAGAGGCGGCCGAGCACGCGCACGATGCTCGGAATCTTGGCGAACACTTCGGTGATGCCGAGGACGTGGACTTCGCGATAGTCGGCGACGATTTCAACGCCGGCTTCACGCATGCGCGGACCGCCCATGCCGAATAGTTGAACCGGCAGGCGTTCGCGCAGGGCGGCGGCGAGGCGGGCCGCGTACATGTCGCCGGAAGCTTCGCCGGCCGAGATCAGGATGGATGTTTCGGGCATGGCGTGATGGCGGCTGTGATGGTGACGCGTTGCCGCGCGTGCGGCTGCGGATCAGCCCTCCGAGGGCAGCGGCTCGCGCGCGATCGACGCGGAACCGAGTCCCGCGGAGGTTGCCGGAACCGCGAGCTCCTGATCGCGATATTGCAATTGATAGAGCCGGTAATAAATTCCGCGCAGCGCGAGCAATTCCTGATGCGTGCCTTGTTCGCGCAGGCGTCCTTTATGAAAAACGAGAATGCGATCGGCATGCTGGATGGTGCTGAGCCGATGCGCGATGACGAGCGAAGTGCGTCCTTCGAGCAAGCGATCGAGCGCGGCGCGGATGAGGAGCTCGGTCTTTGTGTCCACGCTCGAAGTGGCCTCATCGAGAATCAGGAATCGCGGATTGTGCGCGAGGGCGCGGGCAAAGCTGACCAGCTGGCGCTGGCCGACGGAGAACGTGGCGCCGCGCTCGGTGACCGGCGTTTCGACGCCCTTTGGCAGGGAATCGAGAAGCGGGCCGAGGCCGACTTCGCGCAGCGCGCGCTCGACGGCGGCGCGATCGATGCCGGGTGTGCCGAGGCGCACGTTAGATTCGAGCGTGCCGGTGAAAAGGAAAGGATCTTGCAGCACGATGCCGAACTGGCGGCGCAGATCGCGAACGTCGTATTCGCGAATGTCCACGCCGTCGAGAAGAATTGAGCCGCGCTGAATTTCGTACAGGCGCAGCAGCAATTGAATCAGCGTGGTTTTGCCGGCGCCGGTGTGGCCGACGATGGCGAGAGCCTGGCCGGGCGCAATGTGGAAGGACACGTCGCGCAGCACCCAATCGTCATCCTTGGGCGCGTCGCCGCCGCGATAGGCGTACCAGACGTTGCGGAACTCGATATCGCCGCGTGGATTGACGAGGCGGCGCGCGCCGGCTTGCAACATATTCGGCGCGGGCTCATCGAGAAGCTTGAAGATGCGTTCCGACGCGGCCATGGCGGATTGCAGGATGTTGAATTTTTCGCTCAAGTCCTGAATGGGCAAAAAGAACCGTTGGGCGTATTGCATGAAAGCGATCAAGACGCCGACGGTGACGGTGCCGACGAGCGCGCGCAGGCCGCCATACCAGAATGCCGTGGCGATCGCGGCTATGCTGAACAATTCCACGGCCGGATAGAACAGCGCGAAGGCCAGGATGGTGTCCTTGTAGGCGTCCATGTGCGCCCGGTTGTAGCGCTCGAATTCGGCCTGCGAATTTTTTTCGCGATTGAAGAGCTGCACGGCGGCCATGCCGCTGATGTGTTCCTGGAGAAAAGCGTTGATGCGGGCGATGGCGGTGCGAATGCGGCGGTTGGCGTCGCGAACTTTGCCGCGGAAGATCCAGGTGGCGACCAAGATCAACGGCAACACCGCAAACGTCGCGGCGGCCAGGCGCGCGTTCATCCAGAGCATGATGGCGGCGATCAAGGCGAGCTGCACGGCGTCGTTCACCATGGCGGCGATACCGGCGGCGAAGAGGTCGTTGAGCGCGTCGACGTCGGTGGTGACGCGCGTGACCAGGCGGCCGACGGGGCTTTTATCGTAAAAACTCATGGGCAGGATTTGCAGGTGGCTGAAAATTTGCTTACGAAGATCGTAGAGCGCTTTTTGGCCGACGTTCTGCATGATGCGCGCCTGCAGAAATTGCACGGCGAAGCCGAGAAGCAACGAACTCAGGAACGCGACCGTGACCCAGGCGAGGCCGCGCGAGCCAACGGCGAACGAGATTTTGTGATTCACCGTGGGATCGATGTAGCGGTCGACGCCCAACTTGAATAAATACGGGCCGATCACCAGAAGCGGGCCCACAGCGATGGTGAGCGCGAGCGCGGCGACGACACTCCAGCCGTACGGACGCAGATAGCCCACCAACCGGCGCGCGAGGCGCGAGTCGTAGACCTTACCGAGCGCTTCTTCTTCGCGGAAATCGCTCATGCGCGCTCGAGCTCCTCTTCGAGCAATTGCTTTTGATACAGATCGGCGTAGTAGCCGTTACGTTCGAGCAATTCTTCGTGCGTGCCGAGTTCGACCACGCGGCCGAGACGAAGCACGGCGATCTGATCGGCGTGACGAACGGTGGAGCAGCGATGCGAGATCAATATGGTGGTGCGGCCGCGCATGAATTCGCGCAGGTTGCGGAGGATGCGATCTTCGGTGTCGGTGTCCACGCTGGAGAGTGCGTCGTCGAGGACCAGGATTTTCGGATCGCGGATCACGGCGCGCGCCAAGGCGATGCGCTGTTTTTGGCCGCCGGAAACCGTGATGCCGCGCTCGCCGAGCAGCGTCTCAAAGCCTTGCGGAAAATCCTCGATTTCGGAGGCGATGCCGGCGATTTCCGCGGCTTCGCGGATGCGCTCGGGCGAAGCGTCCTCGACACCGAAGGCGATATTTTCGCCGATCGTCTTGCTGAACAGAAACGCGTCTTGCGGAACGAAGCCGACGGCGCGACGCAGTTCTTCGAGCGGCCACTGGCGAACGGGACGGCCATCGACAAACAGCGTGCCTTCGGGGGCTTCCCAGAGCCGCGCGAGCAGCGCCGCCATGGTGGATTTGCCGCTGCCGGTGGGGCCGACAACGGCGAGCGTGGAGCCGGCGGGGACTTCGAGCGTGACGTCTTCGAGGGCGGCGTCAGTGCGCGCGGCGTGCGCGTCACCGTTTGTGGCCGCAGCGCCGGCAGCTCGATCGCCCGACGGACTCGTGGTGGGATAGCGGAAATTCAAATGGCGCAGCTCGATTTCGCCGCGAATTTCCTGGCCGGGCTCGATGCGCGCGGCACGATCGTCGATTCCGGGCTGCGCATCGAGAATGTAATTCAAGCGCCCCATGGAAGCCGCGCCGCGCTGCCAGATGTTGGTGACGAATCCGAGCGCGATCATCGGGAAAACCAACTGCAGCATGAAATTGTAAAAGACGACCAATTCGCCGAGCGAAATGCGATGGAGCATCACGAGGCGGCCGCCCTTCCAAAGCACGAGCAGGAAGGTGAAGCCAATGAGCGTCTGGAGCGCGGGCATGAAGAGACTCCAGAAATAAATCAGGCGCAGGTTGCGATCGATGTATTCGCGATTGGGCTCGTCGAAACCTTTGATCTCGGCCTCTTCCTGCGCGTAGGCGCGAATCACGCGCACGCCGGCCAGATTTTCTTGCGCGCGCGAGGAAAGCGAAGCGAGAGAGGCCTGTATCTGCGCGTAGAGGCCGTGGATTTGGCGGCCGAAATAGAACACCACGAATGCCACCACCGGCACCGGCAGCAGCACGTAGATGCTTAGCCGAGGCGAAAGCCAGAACATTAAGATCAGCGCGAGCACCATGGTGGCGAGGGTATTGGCGCTATACATGATGCCGGGACCCAGAATCATGCGCACTGAGTTCAGATCGTTGGTACAGCGCGACATCAGTTCGCCGGTGCGATTGCGGACGTAATACTCGGGCTCCATTTTCACCAGGTGCTCGAGCAGGTCGTTGCGCAGATCGTATTCAACGTCGCGCGAGAGGCCGATCAGAATCCAGCGCGTCCAGAATGAGAAAACGCCCTTGAGCGCGACCACCGCCAGCATGGCAACGCAAAACATCACCACGGTGTGCGCGCTGCGCGGGTGATAGGCCGGCAGAACGTACAACATCAAGCGGCCCAGGCGGCCAAGCTGCGCCATCGGCTGCGCGGCGCCTTGAATGCAATCGATCACCACGCCGATCACCACCGGCAGAACCGTGCCGGCGACGCCCATGCCGGCTTGCATCAGCATTCCAACAAGCACCATGCCGGTGTGCCGGCGGACGTAGGGCAGCAGACGCAGCGTGTGGCGCCAGCCGGACACGCGCTTGGGCGCGGCGGCGGGCGCGACGACGGCGGCAGGCAGAGTTTGTGCGGCGGCGCTCATAGTCTTTTGTGTTAGATGTCCTAAACGAAGCGCGGACTCCTATAGACTGGGATACGCCAGCGTGATTTCCATCACGCGGCCGGAGTCTCGTGCGCAGAAAACTTCCATCACCTGGGGCACGCTGGATCCTGCCCAATCGAATGCGTAATACATCAATTCTAGCTCGTGCTTTCCTTTGACGGAAGGCCCGGACGAATTCGGGTCGCCGTACAACTGTGTGACGCGATCTTCGGGATCGCCGAGATGCAGGCCGCGGCCGGTTTGCCACTGATCTTCGTGAAGAGTGTCACCATGGCGTCCGGAGCACGCGCCGGCTTCGGAAGCGATGGCGGAGATGGTGACGCTTTGGATCAGGTTGTTTTTGTCGAGTTCGAGCAGGATGGCGTGGCCGGTGCATGGGTCGCGCCATTGCTTGGTGCCGTCGGAGAGATCGGAGACGCCTTTAGATCCATAGCGGTGTTGGGCAGCACCTAAAGCGTCGCGGCCGGGGCGCAGTCCGGCCAGAGTGAGTTCGTTCGCGCGCGTCGCCGGCGCCGAGATTGCATCTTGCGAGCGCGCGGCAGCGGCGGCCGCTCCAGCCAGCAGCAAAATTGCGCTAGCGTACGGCCAGAATCTCGTCGAGCCGGGCTTCAAAATTTTCTTCTCCTTCAGAGTACAGGCGCATGCGCTCGATGGGCAAGGCGGCTTGCGCGGCGTGCACCCAGCGCAGCAGACGCTGGATGTTCTCGCGCGTTCGTTCGTAGTAGCCGCGCAAATTTTCCGGGCGCGACATCGCGGTGAGAAATTCCTGTTCGGCCGGATGTTCGGAGGTGACGACGCGCGGGGCGGAATTTCCGAGCAAGCCCGCGTGCCCGGTAAAGAAGTGCTCGAATCCGGCGTCAATCAGAAAATGTCCGAGATCGGCGGCGGGAATGCCGTCGTCGTATGCGAGGCCATAGCTGGAAATTTCGACGGGTTGCGGAACGTCGCTCCAGCGGCCGGATTCAGCGTCCCGCGTCCAGAGGTCCGTGAACGCCCCGATCTCGTAGGAGGCATCCGCATTCGCGTTTTCGCGTATCAGGGCGACGATTTCCGGCGCGCTCACAGGCGCGGCGCGCAATTCGTATTCCACGATGGGAGGCAGGCTGGGTTCGACGGCGCGGATCACCAGCGAGGTGAATCCGGGGCGCGATTTAGAGAGCGGTACGGTCTCGAGCAGGCGTTCAAGGCGCTCGAGGCGCATGGCTTCGTCGAAGTCGCGGAGCCAGAGACTGGCGAAAGCGTGATTGGCCATGGCGGAGATTATACAGGGAGCGAAGGCTTGCGGAATCGTTCCACGTGCAGCGGAAAGGCGTGGAGCGGCACCGCGCGATTAACTGTTCGGCGATTGCGGGTCGGGCGCTTGCGTTGAGTCGGGCGCAGATTTCGGCTCGGGCTTGGTGTGCGATTCCGGTTCCGGCGAGCGCAGAATTCTCTGGCGCATCGACACGCCGATCTCCGCGAAAATGCCGGAGCACGCGGCGCGAATGCGATCTTCGGATTCGACAGCCAGTTGGTCGATCAAATCCTGCGAGTGCTGATTGAGTTTGGTGACGGAGGCGAGTTCCCAGGTATTCGAGTTGTTCTCAAGGCGCTGCTTATAGTCCTCGACCGCCTGATTGCCCATGCGCGCAAGGTCTTTCTCGATCTCCTGCACGTCGGCGTTTCGCGCCGCGCGCCAGTACTCGGTGACGGCTTCGGCCTGCGCATCGATTTCGCCCCGCGCGGCGACGATCGACTCGGCGGATTGTTTTTCGATATCGGCGCGGAACTTCTCCGCGGTCAATTGCGCGGCGGCATCGAGCTGAGATTGCGTCTCGGCGGCCTGCGCGTCAAGGCGCGCCGAAAAATGCTCTTGCGCCGCCGCGCTTTGGGCCACCAGGCGCTGATACTGCTCGGCGGCGATCTTCGCGGCGCGCTCGCTGAATCCGCCGGCGACGGCGTCGCTGGCTTCCTCGGCGGCTTCGCGCGTGCGCTCGGCTGCCACGCGCGCTTGATCGTCCAATTGTTCCTTGGCCTGCTCGACGTAGCTGCGGGTGAAATGATCGAGCTCGGCGGCGAATATGCCGGACAGCTCGGCGGCTTTGTCGCGGAGGGCGTCGGCCGCTTGCGCGATGCCCTTTTCGAGCGTGGACTGCATTTGCGTTTGGACTTTCTTTTCGTACCAGTCGGCAGATTTGAAAATCGATTCAAACGCGTTGTGCGTGGTATCGGTCGCACGGGCCTCCAGATCGGCCAGCGAACGCGCCTGGGCTTCGGAGCTGGATTGCTGGAATCGCTCTTCGAGGCGGCGGAAGATTTCTTCGGTGCGCGCCGCGGCGTCGCTGGCGGAGCGCTCGGAAATTTCGCGCACGCGCTGCTCGTGAGCGGCAAGGGCTTCCTCAGCGCGGGCCGAGCCGGCTTCGAGTTCGCGCAGCGTGGCGCTGGCGCGATCGAGCTGCGGCGCGAACTGTTGCTCAATTTGTTGCGCGACGCTGGAGAGCAACTCGCGTCCCGCGGCTATCAAGCCCGGTTCGAGGCGCTCGACGACGGAATTCGCGATGGTCTCGGCGCGCTGGTTCAAAGCGACGCTGTGCGATTCGACGAGAGCCTGGCCGTGTCGCTCGAGTTCCTCGCTTGCGTTCTGGCGCAGACCGTCGAGCGTGGCGCCGTGGTTTTCGATCTTTGCGGCGGCCTCGTTCAGTTGGCTGACGGCCGCGTTGGCGCGCCCCGTTTCTTTGCTGAGCGATGCGCGCAGCGTGCCGAGAGCGCTTTCGGCTTCGGCTGTGGCATCGTTGAAGGCTTTAGTAAGCGTTTCGATGCGCTGCGCGATGTGGCGTTCGAGTTCTTGGGCCGAAGATTCCGAATTGTGCGCGAGGCGCTCGGCAGCCTGGCGCGCTGCGGTCTCGAGCGAAGACTCCATGTGCTCGTGCACGCGCGCGTTCGCGGTGGCCACGTCCGCTTCGAGCCGCCCACGCCAGACGGACTCGGCTTCGGAAGTCGCGGCAGCCATTCGCTCGGCTACGCGAGCGGCGGCGGCTTCGAGTTCGGTCATGCGGGCGAGAGCTTGCGCGGAACTTGATTCGGCGATCTCGGTCCAGCGGCGCAGGCTTGCCGTTGCGGTTTCTTCGGATTCCCGGCGCCACTGTTCAAGACGCGTTTGCGCGGCCGACGATTCGGCTTCGAGCGTGCGTGCCGCGTTTTCGATTTCGGCGCGGGCTTGGTCGAAGCGCGCGTGAATTTCAGCTTCGAGTTCTTCGCGCCGGCGACGCTCGACCTGATCGATTTCGGAGCTGAGCCGCCCGATTCCGCCGCGCAGATGGCGGTCGGCTTCCTGTGCCCATCGCGCGCTCAAACGCTCGATCTCGCCTTGCGAGATGTTTTCGAGCGCGGAGCGCAGAACCACTTCGCCGTGCGTGGTGGCGGCGTCGCGCACGGATTTTTCGGCGGCGTTCTGAAGCTGATTTTCGATGGAGAGCAGCAAGGAACGAAGCTCGGCCGAGACGGCTTGCGTGGCTTGCGTGTTTACGGTCTCTTGCAACTGCTGACGGGCCTCGTTCATGAGGCGGCTCATCTGGCGCGCGAGCTGCAGCGATTCATCGGCGGACGCTGGAGACGGCATGACGTGAATGTGTGCGTCGGCGCGCGATTCCGGTTCGTGCTCAGCCGGGCGCTCCGCGGACTCCACCGAAACCGTCTCAGGCTCGGGCGGGGCCGCCGCCGCGGGCGATTCTTCCTGCGGCGCGATCGATGACGCTTCAGCTTGCTCGGAAATCGTGGCTTCAAGCGACGTCGCGATGGAAGGCGAGAAGGAACTTGCGATGGAACGCGCAGGAGTTTCCGGGCGCGCGCCATCCGGGAACGGCGTCCAATCCGACGGCGGAAATGCGACGCCCCAAACATTGCCAGAGGTTTCAAGCTCGGCGCCGATCTGGAACAATTCGCGTACAGTGCGCGGGCGCTGCACCCACGTGACGCGCGCGCGTACGGTGCGCGGCGGACGGCCCGTTTCCGGGTGCGGCACCTCGAACGTGAGCCACATATTTTTAAGGACGTAGTGCTTCGATTGGTAGCGGCAACCCTGGCAATTGATGATCTGCGTGGAGGTGCGCTCCTGAAACGGCCGGCCGAGCGCGTCTACGCCGGTGACCGTCAGCGGTACAGCTTGCACGATGCGCGTACTGCGCCTGTTTTTGGCGTCCGTATCACGCCGCGGAGAGGTTTCCACGCCCGTAGCTCCCAAGGAGTCGAAATCCAGACTAACATCGCGGAAACCGAGCGTCGAGTGTTTCCAGCGGTAGTTGCGAAATCGCTAATGGCTGCCCGGAGGCTCAGGGGCGGCCCGTCGCCCCGGGGCGGTGGCGGGCAGGGCCCGAGATTACAGCTCCCGCCGGCCTTCCATGGCCTTGAGCATGGTCACTTCGTCGGCGTATTCAAGGTCCGAGCCGACCGGGATGCCCACGCCAATCCGCGTGACGCGCACGCCCAGCGGCTTGATCAATTTCGAGAGGTAGACGGCGGTGGCTTCGCCCTCCGCGGTGGGATTGGTGGCTACGATGATTTCTTCCACCGCGCCGCCTTTGAGGCGCTCGATCAGGGTCTTCAGGTGCAATTGCTCTGGGCCGATTCCCTGAAGCGGCGAAAGCGCGCCGCCGAGCACGTGGTAGAGGCCGCTATACTGCCGCGTTTTCTCGACCGAAGCGATGCTGTTGGGATCTTCGACCACGCAGATGATGCGGCGGTTTCTCGTGGCGCTTGAGCAATAGAGGCACGGATCGGTGTCGGTGATGTTGTGGCATACCGAGCATTGGTGGACGTTGAGCTTGGCGTCGCGAATGGCGTCGGCCAGCGCAAGAGCTTCTTCAGGCCCGACGCGCAGCAGATGAAACGCCAGGCGCTGCGCCGTCTTCTGGCCAATTCCCGGAAGGCGCTTCAACTGGTCGACGAGTTTCGAGACGGGTTCGGCGAAGTCGGGCATTAAGGGTTGGTCCGCTCGGAGCGCGTTTGTTCAATCGAAGGAGCGGGGCGCGGCGCGATTCGTAATTTCACTAAGATTGGTATTGAACGTCGCGCGCTTCAATAAAGTCCGGGGATTTTCAGGCCGGCAATTCCCGGAACACCGCCGGCCAGATTTTTCATCTGGCTGGCCAGTTCTTCATCCACGCGGCGCGAGGCTTCGTTGACCGCCGCGCGAATCAGGTCCTGAAGCATTTCCTGATCTTTGCTTTTGAAGATTTCAGGTTCGATGCGCACTTCGGTGATTTGCTTCTGGCCGTTCATCTTCACGAGGACCATGCCGCCGCCGGCCGAAGCCTCGACGTGCACAGTTTCCACCTGCTTCTGCAGGCTCTCCTGCATCTGCCGGAACTGCGTCAGCATTTGCTGTAGCGCCTTCACTTCCATGATCTAGCCCTCGTCACCGCGCTTGACGTCGGATATCTGGCCGCCGAATCGCTCGAGCATCGCGCGCACGATCGGGTCACGCTCAAACTGCGCGCGCAACTCGCGCGAAACTCCGGCTGCCCGAAACTCCGGCGCAGCCACCGGCGACGCTTCTAGTTTAACACAGACGCGCACACCCTGGCCGACAACGCGTTGCGCGATGTTCCGAAGAGTTTCCATCTGCTCGCGCGATTGCAACATCTCGGCCAGCGCGCGGCGCTCGGTGGGAAAAAATAAACGGACTTCGGAACCTTCGCGCTCCCAGCGGCTGGCTTGCTCCACGAGCTCGCCCAAGAATTTTTGCTGTTCGAGCGCGGCAACTTTGATGGCTTCCACTTGCGCGGCTTCAAGGCCTCCGCCGACGCTGACCATGCGCGCGACGGCGCCTTCGGGTTTTGTCGCGAGAGGAGCGCCGCTAACGCCCGGCTCTGAAACGCTGCGCTCGACGCGCGGCGCAGCGATCGGTGCGGTGCGCGTCGTCGCAGTGGGTTGCGGCGCGGAAGTATTCGCGGCGCCGTGCGCCGCGGCGGCAGACGAGGCTTTACCCGCGCGCGGCGTCGCGTCCGGGTCCGCGCCACCAAGTTCAGCCAAAACTTGTTCGAGCGGCGCGAGGCGTGCGGCATTGACCATGCGCAACAATCCCATCTCCAGATGAAGTCGCTCGTCGGGCTTGCGGCGGAGATCGTCGTACGTCTCGAGCAGAATCTCGAAGAAGCGAGTGAGATCTTCTTCGCTGAAGGATGCCGCGGCGCGCGCGATGCCGGCGCGTTCGCTGGCCGGCGCGGCCACCAGATCGGATTCGGCGCCGCATACTTTCGCGACCAGCAAATTGCGGAAGTGTCCGATCGCTTCGCGGCAGAAGCTCGGCAGATTTTGTCCTTGTGCCAGGAGGCCGTGCACGAGTTCGAGCGCAAGCGTGGCCGAGCGCTGCTCGATCGCGGTGGTGAGCAGATCGAGGGTTTCCTGCGGAACCACGCCGAGCAATTCGCGCACTTGCGCGTCGCTGATGGTTTCGCCGCTGTAGGCGCGCGCTTGCTCGAGCAACGAAAGCGCGTCGCGCACGCTGCCCTCTGCTGCGCGGGCCATCACGGCCAGCGCGCCCGCCTCGACGTTCCATTTTTCCTGTGAAGCGATCTGCGCGAGCGCCGCGGTGATTTCCGCGAACGAAAGCGCGCGAAAATGGAAGTGCTGCGAGCGCGAGCGAATGGTTTCGGCCAGATCGTCGGGCTCGGTCGTCGCGAGAATAAAGACCACGCGGTCGGGCGGCTCTTCGAGCGTTTTCAGCAGCGCGTTCGAGGCTTCGTCGGTGAGCATGTGCGCTTCGTCGAGGATCACGACTTTATAGCGCGACGACGCCGGCGCGTAGCGCACCATCTCGCGCAGCTCGCGAATCTGATCGATGCCGCGATTGGAAGCCGCGTCAATTTCGATCACGTCGAGCGACGAGCCGGTGGAAATCTCGCGGCATGAGTCGCATTCGTTGCAGGGTTCGGCGGCGGGGCCCTTGGCGCAATTCAGCGCCTTGGCGAGAATGCGCGCGGTAGTGGTTTTGCCGACGCCGCGCGCGCCGCTAAAAATGTACGCGTGCGCCACGCGACCGCTGACGATGGCGTTCGCGAGCGTGCGCGTGACGTGCTCTTGGCCGATGACCTCCGCAAAGGTCTGCGGCCGCCACTTTCGCGCGATCACTTGGTAAGCCATTTTGGGCAATGCGCTCCGGGTAGTTCGGCGAACTTCTTGTGCGCCGCACGCCGCGCGCGGCCGGTGAAAACGATGAGAGGAACTTCGGGTACTCCGCGGCACACGAGGTGATCCCGGTACCGTTGCTCCCTTCCGGGCCTGGCGGGGTTCGCGGGGCCTGGTTGCACAGAGCCCGAAGTTCCACGCATCCGCAGTTTGCGATTTCCGATTCGCTCGAGAATTGCAATCCGCGACGCGAGTCTAGCACAGCGATTCAAGGCGCGGAAGTTTGTGCCGCACGCATCGATTCCTATTGACATTCGATAGGAGCGAGATGTATTCCTATCGTCGTTCTATAGGAGCCGATGGTGGGGGAACAAAACACGGAGTTGCTGCAAGGCACTCTCGATCTGCTGATCTTGAAGGCGCTCGCGCTCGGGCCGCGTCACGGGCTGGGCATAGCGCGGCGCATCGAGCAGGTGACGCGCGGAACATTTCAGGTGAAACCCGGCTCGCTGTTTCCGGCGCTGCATCGCATGGAGGACGAAGGCTGGCTTTCGTCGTCCTGGGGCGAATCGGAAAACAATCGCCGCGCGAAATTTTATCAACTCACCCGCGCGGGCCGGCGCCAACTCGGCGCCGAAACCGAGCGATGGGCGCGCGTTTCCGCCGCAATCGCGCGTGTGCTGGCGGTCAGCTGAGGCGAGGAACGCATGCGTGTGCTCAATCGCATTTGGAGTTTTTTTCGCAGCCTCGCTCATCGCGGTGAGGTCGACCGCGAATTGGATGCCGAGGTGCGCGCGCACGCCGAAATGCTGGCGGACGAGAAAGTGCAGCAGGGAATGAGCGCGCAGCAGGCGCAACGCGCGGCGCGGCTTGAGATGGGCGGCATCGAGCAAGTGAAAGAAGAAGTCCGCAGCGCACGGCCGGGCGTGTGGCTCGAAACGCTGTGGCAAGACGTGCGCTTCAGCGCGCGCATGCTGCGCAAGAATCCCGCCTTCACCGCCGTCGCCGTTCTGACGCTCGCGCTCGGCATCGGCGCGAACACCGCGATTTTTAGCCTCGTGGATGTCGTGCTGTTTCGGCCGCTGCCTATCGCAAAGCCGAGCGAAGTCGTGCGCTTCACCACTGGGAGTACGCGCGGAGAATCGAGGTTTGCGTGGCTGTCATTCCCCGCGTACGAAGAGTACCGCGACAATACGGACGCGTTCTCCGGAATCGTGGCCTATCTTGACCGGCTGCCGGTGAATTTTTCCGCCGCCGGCGCGGGAGCCGAGCGCGTGGATGCGGGGATGGTCACTGGAAATTATTTTCAAGTGCTTGGAATCAATCCTATGCTGGGCCGCGTGATTCTGCCGGACGACGATCGTGCCGGCGCGGCGCCCGTGGTCATGCTGAGTTACGGCTATTGGCGGCGGAGTTTTGCCGCGGATCGCGGCGCGATCGGCAGGCAAGTGATCATCGATGGAGCGCCATTTACGATTGTGGGCGTCACGCCGCCCGGATTTGAGGGTGTGAGCTTTGAAAATTATCCGGGCGTTTGGCTGCCGATGTCCTACGGGTTCCAGATCGATCCGTTGTTGCACAGCCAGATCCCGTTGGGAAGAGAGTCGTTTCAATCGTTCGCGGTCGTGGCGCGATTGAGGCCGGGTGTCTCCGCTCAACAGGCGCAGGCGCAAGTCGAAACCGTTGCGGAACGTTACGGCGCGGGTCAGCCCGCCCCGGTCGAGCGCACGTACGTGCGGCTGTGGCCAGTCTTGGTGCCAGCGCTCGAGGAAGCGCAACAATCGGGGAGCCGGCTCTCGCGATTGCTGATGGGAATTGTGCTCATCGTATTGCTGATCGCGTGTGCGGACGGGGCGGGATTGCTGCTGGCGCGCGCGGAGAATCGTCAGAAGGAAATTGCGCTGCGGCTGGCGCTGGGCGCCACGCGAAACCGAACGATCCGATTGCATCTGATCGAAGCGCTGGTCGTCGCGGCGCTGGGTACCGCGGCGGGCGGGTTGCTCGCGTACTGCGGCGTGAAATTGCTGACCGCCGAAGCGCCCCCGACGCTGCCGATACCAATCGACCGGGCGGTGTCGATCCTGGATTTGCGCGTGCTCGCATTCACATCGCTCGTCGGGATTCTCGCGGGACTCGCGAGCGGAATCGCGCCGGCGTGGCGGCATTCGCGTTCCGACCTGGGACTTTCGTTGAAAGGGACGGCGCGAACCGGAAGCACGACTCTTTTTCGACTTCCGTTGCGGAGCGCGCTGGTGATTCTGCAGGTCGGGGCTTGCGTTCCTCTGCTAATCGGCGCGGGGCTGCTCGCGCGGACCCTGGCCCAGGCGGCCCGCATTCCTCTCGGCTTTGATTCCGACCATCTGGCCTTCGCCTCAACGGATCCGATGCGCCAGGGTTACAGCAAGGCCGCGGCCGCGAGTTTGCTCGAGCCGCTGCTGGATGCGCTGCGCGCGCAGCCGGGTGTGCAATCTGCGGCGCTGGGCAGCGCGACGCCGCTTCAAGGCGGGCCCGGCACCGTCATAGTTCCGGAAGGTCGCGAGGCCAACGGCGGGAAGGCCGATTGGGTGCAGCTGGTGATGGCGAGTCCAGGCTATTTCGACACCGTCGGAATTCCGATGCTCGGCGGCCGCGATTTTGCGTTGTCCGACGGGGAGAGTGCGCCGCGCGCGGCCATAGTGAACGCGTTCGCGGCGCAGGAATATTGGCCGGGACAGAATCCGATCGGGAAGCACATCGAAGATGTCGGCCCGAAGAACCAAACGTTCGAGGTAGTGGGAGTCGTCGGCAACACAGCGCCTGGAGAACTGGGGGCGGCGCCTTTTCCCGTCGTCTATGTGCCGTTCGAGCAGGCCTATTTAATGTTCCCGTTTCAGCCGGACGTCGATCTGCTCGCGCGAGGCAGCGGCGAATCGAGCGGCCTGCTTCCAGCCATTCGCGCGGCCGTGGCGCGCATGAATCCGAATTTGCCGGTGTTTCGCGCCCACACGATGCGGGAACAAGTTGCGATGGTGCTGGGTGAGCAGAATTTTCTCGCGCGAGCGCTCATGCTTTTTTCCGTCCTGGCGACGATTTTGTCTGCGACGGGCATCTACGGTTTGCTTTCGTACACGACCGCGAACTCAACGCAAGAGCTGGGCATTCGCCTGGCGCTCGGCGCGCAGCCACGCAGCGTTCTGTGGATGGTGATTCGGAAAGGAATGGCGCTGATGGTCGTGGGCCTCGTCATCGGCCTGACGGCCGCTGTGGGGCTGACGCACCTGGTCGCCGCCTATCTTTACGGCGTCCGGCCGACCGATCTCTTCACCTTCGCCGCGGTGGCGTTGCTGATTTTCGTCGTCACGCTGGCAGCCTGCTATTTTCCGGCGCGGACAGCCACGAAAGTCGATCCGATCGTCGCTCTGCGCTACGAATAGCCGATCGCGCGCCGGCCGCTTCGTGAGCGACTGTGGAGAATTTCACGGATCTTTGAACTGAGATTTTTTCGGAAAATCCACGTGCCAGAGCTTGTCTTCGGTCAGTTTTAGCGCGCCGACCATCCAGACGCCTTCCTTGTACGCTCTCCAGGCGATCTGAAACATTTGCGGTACGGCGGCCGCCGGGTCGGGATCCAATTTTCCGAGCAGTTTGATGGAGATCGTGTCGCCGCGCTCGAGGGGTTCTTGCAGCACGGCGCGGCAACCTGTTGCGCTGATATCGGTTGTGAAAGTTTTCTCGCAGAAAAGCTTTCCCGCGCGGTCGAATCCGGAAATTTCCACCGGATATCGCAGATTCACCCGCTTGGCCATGCGGCGATCGCTGACGATTTCGCTGACGAGCGTCTCCCAATCCGCGGAGGACATCGCCGTTTTTCCACCTTTGCTGTGGTCGCGCAAGTCGCTCGGCATGATTTCTTTCCTGGTCGAATCGCCGTTCGCCGCTGTTGATAACGTTCGCAGTTTCAATGCCACGCGAGCGTTGATTGGCCATTGATTCGAAGGCGTTTACAGAAGCGAGCGAACAGGCAGGCGCCGCAACTGAAACGAATGTTCCTGAGCGGTACAATCGAAACGAGGGAATTTCAAGCGGCCGAAGCGCCGGCCTTATGCGTCCGCTGCGCGCGCTTCAGAAAACGGTACAAGCTGGTGCGCCCGATCCCCAGAACCTGCGCGGCGCGGACTCGATTGCCCTGGCAGGTTTCGAGCACGCGTTCGATGTGCAACCGGCGAACTTCTTCAAGCGGCATGGGTCGCCAGGTTTGGCCTGCGCCCACGCCGATGGTGGGTTTCTGCATATGCTCGGGCAAATCGTCAACGTCGATGAAATCGCTGGCGGTGGTGAGGCAGGCGCTGGAGACCACGTTTTCAAGTTCGCGCACGTTGCCCGGCCAGGAATGCTGCAGCAAGATGGTTTGCGCGCGGCGCGTAAGGCCGCGCACGGTCTTGGCGTAGGCTTCGTTGTATTTCTTGAGGAAAAATTGGATGAGCAGCGGAATATCTTCCAGGCGCTCGGCCAAACTCGGCACGCGAATTTGAATCGTGCTCAATCGGTAGTAGAGGTCTTCGCGGAAGTGGCCGGCCAAGACGTCGGCGCGCAGGTCGCGATTGGTGGCCGCGATGAGCCGGACGCTTACGGTGCGCACTTCGGGCGAGCCCACGCGCTGGATCTCTCGATTCTGAATCACGCGCAGAAGCTTGGCCTGCATCGCGAGCGAAGTTTCGCCGACTTCATCGAGGAACACGGTGCCGCCGTTGGCGTACTCGAACAGCCCGGCGCGCGTCTCCGTGGCGCCGGTGAACGCGCCGCGCACGTGACCGAAGAGCTGGCTTTCGAGGAGCGTGTCCACGATCGCCGAACAATTGCACACGGCGAAGCGTTGCTGCGCCACGGGACTCATGTGATGGAGCGCGTGCGCCACCAGTTCCTTGCCCGTGCCGGTCGCTCCGGAGATCAGAACGTTCGAATAGTGCCGCGCCACTTTCCGCGCCACCTCGAACACCTCGACCATCGCCGGGCTTCGGCCGACGATTCCGTGAAATTCCAGGTCGGCCAGTAGCTGTTGCTCGAGTTCGCGGATGCGCTTTCTGCGGCGGAAAGAATCGGCGATTTCGTCGAGCGTGCGTTTAAGGCGCGTCTTGTCGATGGGCTTCGGAAGATAGTCGTACGCACCGTTCTTGATGGCTTCGATCGCGGAATCGAGCGAGTAGAAGCCGGTCATCAGAATCACGTAGACGCCCGGGTCGCGCTCCAGCGCGAGCCTCAGAAACGTCAGCCCGTCCATCGCCGGCATTTTCAAATCCGAGATCACCACGCGGCAACGGCCCTCCGCGATCAGGCCGAGCACCTGTTGTGGATCGTTTGTGCCCACCGCTTCGAAGCCCCACTGCGCCGTCATGGCTTCGAGAATTTCGACGACAGCGGGATCGTCGTCCAAAATGGCGATCGGGAAACCATCGCGGACCGCTGTCGGCGGAATTGCCTTCGCTGTGACCGTGCCCATGGCACATTAACCGGGCAATGCCGATGCCACACCGACAAGAGAAATGCTGCGGCCACGAAGAAAAACGAATGGGTTCGCCTGCCGCTGCTTGATACCCTTCCCAAGGGATAGCTACAGCATGGCTTACGCGCTTTGAGCGCCGTGATTTTGTGGCACACCCGGTGAGGCGAATCGGGAAGGGAGCTGAGTGGCAGCGCGGGATTTCGCTGCGTTCTCCCGATTTGGGAGGGAACGCCTTCGAGAAGTTCTAAATGCGGACTCCGGCGGGCCAGCAGGACTCTGTCGATGATATCGCGCGCGGCGTGAGCAACCACGGAGCGCCGTTCAATTCGACGACGGCTCCCGCTTTTTCGCATCGTCGAGCGCCGCGATGAACTCCAGCTCGAAGAGATGCATCTGCACCCATTCGCCAGTTTCGGCGCGCATCTCGCAGTAGGTGTCGCCGCGAGCCAGCATTTCGTTCGAAGACTCGAATGAGGCCTCGAGCGACCCATCGAATGAAGCATCAAGTGAAATGATGCGTTGCGCCGCGCCGGCCTCGCGGATTTCACCGTCGGTGGCGCAGCGGTCCGTGGCCGCGTGCTCAGGCAGATTGCTTTTCATGGCGTGTGAACTCCACAAAGGAATCCAGCGAACGATTACTTGGCGCGTTTGTCGAACCGGTTCGCCGGTAAGGCACAAGTCGCACCTTGAATTTTTTCCAATCGCAAGTTTCGTTTTCCACCGCCAGCTCAGCCTGATAGGCCATCAAGAGCGGCCCGCTCAATCCCAAATGCGAGATCGGCCGCACGGAGAGCAACGAGCCATCGCGCACCGCCGAGCGCAAACTGACGAACTTATCCCCGTCTCCATTCCAGAAAAGTTCGGTGCGTTCCACGAAGAATTGCGCGTCGACGTCCCAGCCGGATACCTCAACGGAATACTTAGCCATGGTAGCCTCGGATGGCATCGCAGCGATCTCCTCTCTGGAGTAAGAGCAGGCGCGCTGCCAAAATGGCGTCACCCAAGCTATTGACCGCAAGGCGCTTGTTCCGTCGCGCCGCCGCCGCTATGTGCCGCGCGCGCCTCAATGCCACACAGGTGTTTGCATCTGAAACACCCGCGCGGCCATGGCCAAGCGCGCCGCTCGGATCAATTGCTGCTAAGATCGCGCGCGCGAAGCGAGATGCTGCCCGAATCAGCCGCCCGTTAGGGTTGAAAGGTCTGGAACGCGGTCCGCTTTTGCAACGCAACCATTTCTTGCGGAGAGACCGGCGATGAGACGACGGGATTTTCTGAAGAGTGCGGGCGCCCTCGCGGCCGTGGGCGCGGCGGGATCGCCCCTTCGAGCATTGGCGCGCGCGGCCGACACCGCCGCGGCGCCGCCCGTTGGGCGCGCGATGTCAGCCGGCTCGCAATTTGATCGCGTTCCCTCCGATGACGATCTGCGCTGGCTCGCCGCGCTTGGCGTGCGCCACGTTTGCAGCGGTCCGCCGGCCGCGCACTTCGACGGAAGCTGGAGCGCCGCAAGCCTCGATGAAATCAAGTCGCGCGCCGCGTCTGCGGGCATCGCGCTCGATATGATCGCGCTGCCCATGGCCTCCAGCTACATCGCAAACGCGGATAATCCGAACATCATGCTGGGCAAAAGTCCCGAGCGCGACCGCGAAATCGACGGCATCTGCGAAATCATCCGCAACGTCGCGAGCGCTGGAATTCCCGCCGTGAAGTACAACCTCACGATCCTCGGCGTGGTGCGCACCGGCGCCACTCCGGCCCGCGGCAGCGCGCGCTACAGCACCTTCGTCTATGCCAATGCCAAGCAGGATCCGCCGCTCACCGAAGCCGGCGAAGTGAGCGCCGATGAAATGTGGGAGCGCATCACTTATTTTCTTGAGCGCGTCGTTCCCGTGGCCACGCAAAATAAAGTGCGCCTCGCGTGCCACCCTCACGATCCCGCCATGCCCGCGGACACCGGCTTCCGCGGCGTTCATCGCGTGCTCGGCAGCGTCGCCGGTCTCAAGCGCTTCATCGAAATCGAGGCCAGCCCGTATCACGGACTCAATTTTTGCCAGGGCACGGTGAGCGAAATGCTCGACGATCCGGGAAGGGAAGTGTTCGACGTGATTCGCTACTTCGGCGCGCGCCGCAAAATCTTCAACGTGCATTTCCGCAATATCAAAGGCCGCTTCCTCGATTTCCAGGAAACTTTTCCCGATGACGGCAGCGTGAACATGGTCGAGGCGCTCAAGACCTACCGCGAAGTCGGTTACGACGGCATGATCATGCCCGATCACGCGCCCCAGATCGATGGCGATGCGGATCATCGCCAGGCTTTCGCATTCGAGTTCGGTTACATTCAGGCGCTGCTTCAGGCCTTCCCGCCCGCCGTCGCGAAAACCTGAGCCTCGAATTCGTAGCGTCTGATCGCCAGGCGATCCGCGCTACTTCGTGATCTCCAGCGCCACTTGCGTGTAGTAGTGTCCCGCCGCGCCCAGCACGCGATACGTGCGATCGAACGCGTAAGAATAATCGCGAAAGGCCTTCCACTCGTGCAACGGGTTCGCGAACTCGTCAAAAATCAGGATCGATCCCGCCGTAAGAATCGGGTCCACGGTCGAAAGCATAAAAAGCGTTGACGAATAAAGATCCGAATCGTTGTGAATCACCAGGCGCGCGCGCGGCTCGAAATCCCGCAGGAATGGCCGCAGCGTTTCGCTGAACCACCCGGCGATGAAGCGCACGCGCGGATCGCGCGTCGCCGGCGCCGACCCCTGCGTTGAGAACGCTCCTTCAGGCCCGTATCCCGTGATGCCCGCCGGCGCCGCGGGCAATCCCTCGAACGAATCGAAACCAATAAAGCGGCTGTCGGGGTGCGAATTGATCGCGGCCCACTTCAAGATCGATTCGCCGCGATACACGCCAAACTCCAAATAGTCGATCGGTTCGTTGCGCAGGATTTTCGCGGCAATCTCCTCGTAAAGCTCGAACCTGTGCGGAAAATATGGAAATGGCCGGTTGGCCTTGATCCACTGGTGCAATTCCGCGTTCGCGCCCAGCGCCCGCAGGAATTCTCCGTGCTTCCCCACAACGGAAGCAGCCACGCGTTTCCTGAATCGATTCCCACTCAATGAGCCCGCCATCGCGTCCGCCTCGTCCTTATAGACCGCTCCGTACACTCCATAGAGCGCGGAGTATACTCCTCGTCTACATATCCATTATATATGTATCCCAGTGGAAGATTTCGTTGCCCAGCGGATTTCGGAGACGCTCGAGGTTTGGCTCCGGGGCCTGGACTCGAACCAGGATAACCAGCTCCAAAGGCTGGCGTGCTACCGATTGCACTACCCCGGAGCAGCCCGAAAAGTGTAGCAGACGCGCCGACGCCTGCGCCATGCATCCGCCAGCGGCCTCCCGCCCCAGCTTCTTCTCCCGCGCCGATTCTGCTACCCTCATTCGAGCGCACTCGTGGAGAGGTGTCCGAGCGGTTTAAGGAGCACGCTTGGAAAGCGTGTGTTGGGGAAACTCAACCGTGGGTTCGAATCCCACCCTCTCCGCCACATCCTCTAACTCTAAATAGCGGATCGGCCCGCTATCTCATGTCCGCCGGCGCCGTTGGTCGGCGCAAACCCACTTTGTTCGTTGCAGCCGCGAGGCTTCAGGCATGACTAGATTGCTGATCGCTGGTGCAACCGGCCTCGTCGGAAAGCTTGTCTTGGAGCAGGCGCTTGCGGACCAGCGGGTAAGTCGAGTGATCGCCCTGACCCGCCGCCCCATCGCATCGAGCGATAAGCTCCAGAACGTCGTGATCGACTTCTCCGACATGCCCGGCCAAGCCGCGTGGTGGTCCGTTGACGGCGTTGTCAGCGCGCTCGGCACGACGCGCGCCGCGGCCGGCTCGCCTTCCGCCTATCGGGCCGTCGATTACGACTACCCGCTTGCTGTCGCGCGTCATGCGCGTGACCATGGCGCGACGCACTTTGCGCTGACCTCGTCGCTCGGAGCAAATCCTCGCTCGCGCTTCGTCTACACACGCACCAAGGGTGAATTGGAGCTTGAACTGAAGAAGCTCGGCTTCCCGTCCCTCACGATCGTTCGCCCAAGCGTGCTCGACGGGAATCGAGAGCACCAGCGCCTCGGCGAACGCATGGCCAACATCATCTTCAGAATCCTGGCTCCCGTACTCCCGCGCCGCCTGCGCACAAGTCCCGCAAGCGCCGTCGCAGCCTCTCTAATTGCCGGCGCCATCGACGCCCCGCCCGGCCTTCATGTCAAGCACAACGAAGAGATGACCTAAGCGGCCGAGCTCGCCGAGCGCCCTAAACGCTTTGCAGGCCCGGAGCCTGCCTCCGCCCGCTTTCCTCCCACGCCTTTGCTTTCGCCCGTAACGTTGTCACCGTGCCGTGCCTCAAGACATTCGAGGCACATGAGCGTGAGCGAAGAAGGCTTCGCGCCGTCGTCAAGGCACGAGGTATTCTTCGCTCGCGTTCGGGTGACACGAAAGGCGGGGCGCTCGCCCACGCACTTGTACACCGGCGTGGCGGGTGGCGCTGCCTTTGACCTGAGGGTGGCCCATTCTTTGCGGAACGCAAAGGGTGGGGCCGTTCATCTCCCAGATTCGCTCCGTTCGTCATGCGCCATTCGAAATAATTTCCACAGTCTTTCGAATAGAATACCCTATCAATTACGTTGACACGTAGATTACCACCGTGCTATCATGCGGCGTGATCTGCAAACGCACATCCGCGCCTGTCACTCCGAGCGCCGGCACACGCGGCCGGTTCACCCGCCCCCTCTCGCCGCTCGACACGCGCCACTCACCGCTGCTCCACGCGCTCAAAAATACCGCCTCCAACCGGACCATTCCGCGCGACCTCGAGCATCGGATCAGCGATGCGAATCTTGAGCGAGCCGCGCGTTGGGCGAGTCGCAGGATCTCTCTGCATAGACCCCACTTGTTTGCAAGAAACTGCACCTCCAAGCCCTGTATTTCCAATGTCTTGCAAATGAGTGCGCATCTTATTGAACACAAACGTTTTCAAGTGCCTTTATATTCACACTCATCCGCACTCTTTCCCTGCAAGCCCTGTGTTTTCAAAATTTTAACAAAATACACCGGGGGTATATATGCACTTCCCCCACGGCGCCAGGACGCTCGACGGAAAACAAAACACTTAACTCGCACAGGCTAAACGCCCGGCCACGGTGCAAGATCGCCGTTTTTTCTAGCGGCAAGCAGGGCGGTGTTCCGGTTGAATCAACGCTCGCGCAGGACTCTTGCAGTTCAGATACCTGCAGGTCGGCTTCGAGCCGTTGTTGCGTCGATCACGAGCGACAACTGCTTGTCCGGCGCACAAAATACTTGACACGCTAAAGTAATCGCTTTATGAAAGTCGGCGCAGGTAGAGAGGTTTCACATAGAAAACGAAAAGGGGCAGCCAATGAAATTGACCAGACGCCAAGCACTGAAGCTACTCGGCTCCGCGGCACCGGCACTTGCACTTCGATCCAGCCTCGCGCGTGCGCAGGCGACCAACAACCTGAGCATTACCCCGGGCCCCTTCTCCGGTACTCGAGATTCGCTGGCCGCCTATCAAATTCCCGCGTGGTACAAGGACGCGAAGTTCGGCATTTGGGCTCACTGGGGGCCCCAATCAGGAATTGAAGATGGCGATTGGTACGCGCGCAACATGTACGTTCAGGGAAGCGACCAATATGAATACGGCGCGGAGACTTTCGGGCACCCGTCGAAGGTGGGCTATAAAGATCTCATTCCAACTTTCAAGGCCGCGAAGTGGGATCCGGAACACCTGATGGACCTCTACGTCAAGGCCGGAGCCAAATACTTCGTCAGCATGGGCGTGCATCACGATAATTTCGATATGTGGGACTCGAAGTATCACGAGCGCTGGAATGCCGTGGCCACCGGACCGCATAAAGACATCGTGGGAATGTGGGCCAAGGCGGCTCGAGCCCGAGGATTGCGTTTCGGAGTCAGCGAGCACCTGTCAAACAGCTTTGACTGGTTCGCTCCGGCACACGGCAGCGACGCGACCGGTGATTTCGCGGGCGTACCCTACGACGGATCCGATCCAGCTTTCGCCGATTTGTACCACAGCTACGCGGATATGCCCGCCGACTTCGCGAAAACGGCCATGGCCATGGGACGCATCGCGCCCGATTCGTGGAAGCAAGAATATTTCAACCGCATTAAGGACCTGACCGATCAGCACCACCCCGACTTGCTTTACACCGATGGCGGCATTCCATTTGAAGAGTATGGCCTCGCCCTCGTGGCGAACGTTTACAACCTGAGCGCCCAGATGCACGGTGGCAACGTCGAGGCCGTGTACAACAGCAAGACGATCACCGACTGCACCACCGGAGTCTGCGCGCTCGATCGTGAACGAGGCGTTTCCGACGACATCTGGCCGACGACGTGGCAGACGGATACTTGCATCGGGAATTGGCATTACAAACGGGGAGTCCACTACAAGACCGGAAAAAAAGTCGTCGACCTGCTCGTGGACATCGTCAGTAAAAACGGCAACTTGCTTTTGAATTTCCCGCTTCCCAACAGCGGCGAGCTGGACGTGGAAGAAATGCAGACGCTCAACGACCTTACCAAATGGATGACCGTGAACAGCGAAGGCATCTATTCGAGCCGGCCGTGGAAAATCTTCGGCGAAGGCCCGGGTACGAAAATAGCGCCCCCGCCTCCAGGTGGCCCGGGAGGCGGCGGTGGCGGCGGTGGTTTCGGCGGTGCAGGCGGCGCTCGGCCGGCCGGGCAAGGCGTGCCGCCGGGCGGAGGCGGGCCAGGAATGGCAAGCGGAACCAACCGCGGACGCTTCAACGAAAATCAGGTGCCCGAATTGACGTCCGCGGACGTGCGTTTCACAACGAAAGGAAGTCTGCTTTACGCCTTCGTGCAAGGCTGGCCGGACAATAATGCCGCCGTGGTTCAATCTTTGGGAACAACCAGTCCACAGATGCCCGGAAAAATCACCAATGTTCGGATGCTGGGCTACGACGGAAACTTGCAATTCACACAAGACGAGAAAGGGTTGACCGTGACGCTGCCCGGCTCCAAACCCGCTTCGGCCGATATCGGCGTAACGTTGAAAATTACCGGCGCATAGCGGCCGGGAGCAATGTCGCATTGATTGTTCCCGCAATCCTCGCGATCTCAATGCCGGCTTTCGGGAAATAATTCGCCTCTGCGCCGCGAAGCGGTGCAACAGATGTTGCACCGCTTCGAGGCGGACGCTCGGCCTAGCCGTTATAGCCCACGCCGTCGCGCGGTTTTTCCTTGCGCACCATCATGGTGTCCTGCACCGGCTCGCCGTCGCATTCGATCTCGATGGTCGTGGCGGGATTGTCCGGCGCTTCTTCGGGAAGCCCCGTTAGTTTCAGTTGCCACTTGTCCTGCGTAAACGCCACCGATTCTCCGCTCACGTGCAACTTCGCGGATTTCACTCCGACCGTCAGTCCGGAGATGGCCACGTAGTCGCCCGGCCAGTTGTACACGTGCATGTAGAGCGTGTTGCCTTTGCGCGTGAACGCGGCGTAAGCCGAGCGCCGCACCTGGCACTGATCGGTGTTGATCACCGTGTCGCGATTGCGGCCCAGCCATTGCCCCACCTGCTGGAGCACGGCCACCGAGTCCTCGGGAACCACGCCGTCGGCTCGCGGTCCGATGTTCAGCAAGTAATTGCCGGTGTCGCGCGCGCACGTGATCAGGTTGCGGACCACGGTCTTCGGCGATTTCCAATTGTCGTCGGCGCGCTGGTAACCCCAACTGTCGTTGAGCGTCATGCAGCTTTCCCACGCGCGCCCGCCGCTCTCGGCGCGGATAATCTGTTCGGGCGTCGAGAAATCGGCCGCCAGACCATTGCGATTGTTGACGATGATGTCCGGCTGAAGGCCGTAGACCATCTCGTTCATCTTCACGGATTGCCAGCCGTCAACATCCAGCGGCCAGTTGACGTCGTACCAAAGCACGTCAATCTTTCCGTAATTGGTCATCAGCTCGCGGATCAGCCCGTGCGTGTAGGTCACGAAGCGATCGCGCGCCGCCGGATCGGTCAAACAGTTGGCGCCGTCCGGATGGTGCCAATCCATCAGCGAATAGTAAAAGCCCACGCGCATTCCTTCGGCGCGCGCCGCGGCCACATACTCGGCGACTAAATCGCGGCCCGGGCCCTGCTGCATGGCGTTGTAGTTCGTGAGCTTGGTATCGAAATTGCAAAAGCCTTCGTGGTGTTTGGTGGTCATCACCATGTATTTCATGCCTGTGTCGCGCGCCACGCGCGCCCATTGGCGCGCCGCGTTGGGCCGCGGCTTGAATGTTTTCGCCAGCGCCTCGTACTGCTCGATAGGAGGCGCCTCAAACTCAAAATCCCACTCGTGCCGCGCCACCTGGCTGTACAAGCCCCAATGGATGAACATTCCGAATTGCGCTTCGTGCCACCACTTCATTCGCTCTTCGCGGTTCAGGTCCTGTGGCGTGGGCGGCCCCGCTGCTGCGGTGGCCTGCGCCGGTGTAGTGGTCTCTCCGGCCCGGCCCTGCGGCGGACCGCCGTATTGCTGCGCTGCGGCGCTCAGCGCCGGCAACGAAACAGCACCGGCCGCTACGCCCGATGCTGTGCGAATCATCCAATCGCGACGCGTCATCTTTTTCGATTTCATGGCAGTTTTCGCTCCTTGTGGGTGAGTTTCGCGTTCTCCAGATTTTGTGAAGGCCCGGTGGCAACGAATGCGCGCCCGAACAAAAACGCTCTGCGCCAAGATCGGAGATTTCCCCGACGTCGAGACCTCTTTCTAAGTCAGCGCGCGATCGAAGTGCACGTAGCCGCCGTCCACGAACAGGTGCTGTCCCGTCGTGTGGCTCGAGCGCTCCGAAATCAGAAACACCACCATCGCCGCAATCTCTTCCTGCGTGGTCATGCGCCGCCCCAGCGGAATTTTCGAGATGATCGACGCCAGTTTTGCTTTCGGATCGGGGAACGTATTCACCCAGCGTTCATACAGCGGCGTCATCACTTCGGCCGGCAGCACGTTGTTCACGCGAATGCCATAAGGCAGCAACTCAACCGCCCACTCGCGCGTCAGCCCCATGATTCCGCCCTTGGACGCCGCGCAGCCCGAGGTATTTCCTTGCCCGGTCACCGCGACCTTCGAGCCGATGTTCACGATCGAACCGCGCGCCGCTTTCAGAGAAGGCAGCGCATAGTGCGCCATGCAATAGTAGGGAACTAGATTTTTCTCAAGCGAGGCCACAAACAGTTTCGGATTTCCTTTTTCGAGTCCCGCGCCGTCGTTCACGCCCGCGTTGTTCACCAGCGCGTCCAGGCGCCCCGCGGCCGCAAGCGTTTCCTTCACCGCGCGCTCGCAATTTTCCGGAACGGACAACTCGGCAATCACGGCGTAGCTTTTCGAGCCGGCCGCGGTGAGTTCGGCCTGCATCTTGGCGGTGGCTACGGTGTCGCGCGCAACAATCACGGGGATCGCGCCCTCTTGCGCCAGAGCGCGGGTGATGCCGCCACCGATACCTTTATCGCCGCCTGTAACGATTACAACTTTGCCCGCGAGTCCCAGGTCCATGGCTTTCGGCGCCACAACGCACCGGCCGACGACGCGGCGGCGAGCGCCAATTCCCCTTTGTCAAATTAATGCGTTGCTGAATCCACGGCTCGCTGCGGGCCGCCAGAACTGCGAACCACACTGGAGGCTTCTATCAAGAATTCTCTAAAGATTCAATCTAAAGAATTGTCGTTTCAAACCTCAAAATGGGCAAATTCCGGGCCCTTCGCGAAATTTCAGAGCAATGGCCCGCGCAACGATTCAACGGCAATCGTGCACGGTCCGTGCGTTGGGGAGCGCATGGCCCGCGATCACGGCGCCGTCTTCCACGCGGCAAGTTGGGTTTTCACCCACAGCGCGTCTTTTTCAGCGTGGCAAAGCAGGCAGGCGTTCGGGCTGTCGGATTGTCCGAAGCGGAGCGTCATATCGGCGTCGGGGATGTCGTCGATTTGGTGCGTGCGCGCACGAAACGCCAGCGCGTCCATGATGCGCGGCATGTGACACGAAACACACTGGCTGCCCTCCGATTCCGGCGTGTGGTGTGTGTGTGCCTGAGCGACCGCCAAGTTCTGGAATTGCGTATGGCATCCAGTGCACATTTTATCCGGCTCGTTTGGGAATTTCAGTGACGTAAGATTTGACGACTCGTCGTGAGCATGTGGATCGTGGCACGTGCCGCAGGTCACGCCGCCCTTTCGGAAGCACTGTGTCCGCTCGAGAGCCTCTACCATGAACGTCGTCTGGCGAAAGCGGCCGTCCCTGAAGAAAGCCTTGCGCGAAAATTCAAGGTAGGGAGTACGCTCGTAAGTCAGGAAAAAATTCCCTGTGCGCGAATAACTCATCTCTCCCTCTGGCCCGAATTCGCGAATTGCGGATTGCATGTGGCACTGCGCACAGACGGCCACGAACTGCCTGTTACTGATCTGGCCGAATTGAATCGGCGGATCGTACGGGCCCTTGTCGTAAGCAATGCCGTCCTCCATTGCGGCGACGTGCCGCGCCGATGGACCGTGGCACATTTCGCAATTGATTCCCGGTTCCCGATAAACGATGCTCGCCGCATCAAGCGCGCCCGGTTTCGTATTGCGCACCTGGCTCGTATGGCACACGGCGCAGTTCGTCATGTAGTTCGTCGAGTTGTCGAGCGCTTCCCAAGTCCGGGGATCACTGCGTTCGCTGCCGGGGTCGTCGATCACTTTCCAATAGTTGAGCCACTGTTTGTAGATCACGTTGTACTGCACGGGAAGAACATGGATTTCGCCGTTCGGCAATTTTGTAGCGTAGCCCTGTTGCCATTTCGATCCGATGGTGTAGTCGACCGGATATGTACGCCAAGTGCCGTCCGCTTGACGCATCTCGAAATAATGGCGGCCGTTGCGAAGCACCATGCGCGCAAACGGCGTGCGGTCGTCGCCGCGAACAATTTTGAGCGTGCCATCGAGATAAACCGGATCGTCGCCTAAAAAAAAAGTGTTGTTCTTCGTGAAATCACCGATCACATTCTGCGGCGCGTACGGCCGGAACATTCTTTCCATCCCGCTTGCGAGCCACTGCCGATAAATCCCGGCGTGGCAGGTCTGGCAGGAATCCGATCCGGCGTAGTCGAAAAGCGGCTGGCTGGGCGCGCTCACGGGGGCCGGCTGCGGCTCGGGCTGCGAATTCTGCTGGGCTTCGGCTCGCGCGAGAAATGCATCGAAATCCGCACCGGGCTGGAGCGCGCTGTAGATTTGGCGCAATTGTTGGAGCGCTTGCGGAGCAAGATTTCCGCCGCCTCGGTAAACCTTCGCGAGATCTCCTGCGGCTTGCATCGTTTCTCCCGCCGCGGCTTCGGCCAAGCCGAGTGTGTAGACGATTTCGGAATCCGCAGGATCCAGTCCTTTGGCTCGAGAGAGCGCCGCCTCCGATTCCTTGAGAAGTTCGGAACGCGCCGCACCAGCGGGCGCGTCAAGGCCTTCGGCCAGTTGCGCGCGTCCCATCGCGAAATTGGCCGAGGCTTGCAATTTGTGTTTGGCGTCGGGCCAGTCCGCCGTAGAAATCGAGGCGGGCCGCGCGAAGAGATCGAGATACTCAAGAGCGTCGCGCGCAGTTTCGATCGCTGCGTCGTTTTGTTGTTGATACGCTTGAACGTCCGCCATGGCCACAAGGAACATCGGATTTTCAGGCAACAATCGCAGCGATTGCTTTGCGTAGGCTAAACCATTTGTGTAGTCGCCGAGATCGAAGCTGGCGCGCGCGGCCGCCTCGTACGCTTTCGTCAAGTATGCCGACCGGGGGAAATTTTCGAGAAACGCTTTTGCGGAAGCCAGGAGTTCCTGAGGACTGGCGTTCTTGCTCAGCGCTTCAAACGCCGCGCGCTCGGCCGGATCGGAGATCTGCCCGGCAATGGTAAACGCCTTGCGGTCCTTTGCCGTGACGACGGCGTCGATCACTTGGCTCGCGCAGTTCGCCGCGGCCGCCGAAATCAGGAGCAGCGCCAACGCAAGGTAACGCGCGCGCGGCAATCGCTGGCGCAAAACGGGCGGCGCCACGCGCGAGAATAAAATTGGGCTTCTCGTCATCGTCTGCGGATCGAGCCCGGAATATAGTCCCCGGTAGTCCGCGCTTGCAACTTGAAAGCGCGCAATGAAGAATGCGTGCGTTCATTTCGCGAGTCAAAGTTGCGCGCTCGCGCGAGAAGAATGCCTTAGATGAGCAGCTGGAAACGCTCGTCGGCGTCACGCGGAAAAATAATACTGTGAGAAACGGGCGCACGGAGTTGACGCCTCGCGCGAGTGCCTGCAATATCTGGCCTCGGAGGCGACCGGGTACTCGGGATTTGCCCGCGGGTTAGTGCGCAGTTTGGCGAGCTTCCTATTTGAGCGATGCGGCATGCGTGCCACGCCGCTCGGAGCCGCGGAACCCATACGCCATCGAAACCGTGCCACGCCTTTCAAACATTTCTCGCGTGAGGCTGTCTCTTCTACTCACCGCTCTCTGTGCCGGGACGCTTTGCACATTTGCTCAGACGGCGCCGCCGAAAGACCGCACGCAGACAGCGAAACCTGGGGCGGTTCATTTCGAGGACATCGCGGGTCGCGCCGGAGTCACAACGCTCAACGTTTATGGCGGGGACAAGAAGAAGGCATTCATCATCGAGACGACGGGCAACGGCGCGGTCATCTTCGATTACGACAACGATGGTTATCCGGATATTTTTCTGCCGAACGGTTCGACTGTCGAGGGATTCCCGGCGGGACAGGAACCCACGAGCCACCTTTACCACAACAATCACGACGGCACGTTCACCGACGTAACCGCCAAAGCGGGCCTTGCGCGTCCGGGTTGGGCGCAGGGCGCGTGCGTGGGCGATTACGACAACGATGGATACCTCGATTTGGCGGTCACCTACTGGGGACAAACAGTTCTGTATCACAACAACGGTGATGGGACTTTTACCGACGTGACGGAGAAGGCTGGCCTAAAAACGCCGCGCGATGAATGGAGCACGGGTTGCAGCTTCGTCGACTACGACCGCGACGGCAAGGTGGATCTCTTCATTTCGCGCTACGTGGATTTCAGTTATGACTCGGTGCCGCGCCCGGGCCAGGGCGAATGGTGCAAATGGAAGGGGCTGGACGTGATGTGCGGCCCGCGCGGCCTCAAAACGGGGGTCAACGCGCTCTATCATAATAACGGCGATGGCACGTTCACCGACGTGTCCGAAAAATCCGGGATCACGGCGGCGCCGGGCTGCTATGGCTTTACTTCGCTCACGGCGGATTACGATCTCAGTGGATGGCCCGATATTTATGTTGCGTGTGATTCTACGGCGAATTTGCTTTACCGCAACAATCACGACGGCACGTTCACAGAAATCGCGAACCAGGCAGGGGTGGCATATAACGAAGATGGATCGATGCAAGCGGGAATGGGTCTGTCGGCTGCCGATTACACGCACGACGGTCTTCAGGACATCGTGAAGACGAACTTCAGCGACGATTCACCCACTTTGTACCTCAATCGCGGAGACATGAATTTCGACGACGTCACTTTTACATCGGGATTGGGAAAAATCCGGAACTGGCTCGGCTGGGGAGTGCAATTCTACGATTTCGATAACAGCGGCTGGCCGGGAATCCTGATCGTCAACGGCCACGTTTATCCCGAAGTTGACGGCCAGGGATTGGGAACAAGCTACCGCGAGCCGCGGGTTCTGTATCGCAATCTGCGCGACGGAACGTTTGCCAACATCACTGCCGAAGCGGGGCCGGTGCTCAGCGAAATGCACTCGGGCCGTGGACTTGCGCTGGGAGATTTATTCAACGATGGGCACGAAGAGGCGCTGGTGAACAATATGAACGAGGCGCCTTCGCTCTATTTCAACACAGCGCCGGAGGGAAATTTTATCAGTCTGCAGCTTGTGGGAGTGAAATCGAATCGCGCGGCGATCGGCGCGGTGGTGACGCTTGAATCCGGGAAGGATCGTTACGCGGAAGAAGTTCGCAGCGGCGGCGGATTCATTTCGCAAAGCGACCTGCGACTCCATTTCGGTTTGGGCAAGGCCGCGTCAGCGGAGAAAATTGTGATTCGGTGGCCCAGCGGCCTGGTCGAGACGCTGCAAAATCTGCCTGCGAATCACTATTACGTGGTGCGCGAGGGAAGCGGGATCGATGCGAGCATGACGCACGGCGTCCGAAGCACTCCGGCCTACATCGCCGCACCCAAATGAATCGCGCATCCCGCCGCCCGCGGTGGCTTCCGTTCGCGATGTGCGTGACACTTTTCGGCGCGCTCGCGTCTCTCGCTGCCGCGTCGGGACAAGTCGACCAACGTTCCACGCCAGCCAAGGCGCGATCCGCCGCGGGCCCGGCCGGGCCTGCCGCTGCGGGTTTCGTCGGCTCGGATGTGTGCGCGCGATGTCACCGCGGCATTTTCAATTCTTACTCGCAGACGGATATGGGGCGCTCGATGACCACGGTTGACGCGACCTTTCTCGCGAAGTTCCAGACGACAGCATCGATTTTCAACGCGCGCCAGAACCGACATTTCGAGGTATTCGCGCGAGATGGCAAGCTCTATCAAAGCGAATACGCTGTTGGCACGGACGGCAAAGACGTTTTCCGCAACACGCAGCAAATCGAGTACCTCATCGGCGCCGGCGAAAACGGAGTGGGCGGGATCGTGCGCGAGGGCGATTATTTGTACGAGGCTCCGCTCACCTACTACGCGAAGATCCACGGATGGGATTTGTCGCCGGGCTATGAATACGGGGACTACGGTTTCAACCGGCCCATTCTTCCCGGATGCGTGGACTGCCACAGCGGGCGCCCTCAAACCATACTCGACGGTAACGGCCGGTTCGGGCGGCCGCCTTTTTACGAATTGGCGGTGGGCTGCGAGAAGTGTCACGGGCCAGGAAAAGCCCATGTAGAGGAACAGGAAGGCGTCTCCACCGCCAGCGGTGCAATGGTGAATCCGTCGAAGCTTTCGCCGTGGCTGGCGGACAACGTTTGCATGGCGTGTCATCAAACCGGAGACGCGCGCGTGCTGCAACCCGGGAAAAACTATAGTGATATCCGGCCCGGCGATCCGTTGGACACTACGCTCAGTATCTTCATGGTTCCGTTCGACCGCTCTTCTCCGCCGCAGGATGATTTGCTCGAACACTATCTTTCGATGCGGTTGAGCAAGTGCTATCGAAATAGCGGCGGCCGCATGAGCTGCATCACGTGTCACGATCCGCACGTGCAGCCCACGAAGGAGGAGGCGCCCGCGTATTACAAGACCACATGTCTCACGTGCCACACGCTCAAAAGCTGCACGGCTGCGCCCGAGGTTCGTCAGGCCACTATTCCGCCGGACAACTGTATTGGCTGCCACATGCCGAAGCGGAACCTCCAGGTGATCTCGCACTCCGCGCTCACAAATCACCGCATTGTTGCGACGCTCGATGAGCCGTTCCCGGACGCCGCGTTTCAGATGACTTCTTCCGCGCTGCCTGATTTGGTTCAATTGAGCGCCGCGCCCGGTAGCGATGCCGCGCCGCCACCGCTCGTCCTACTTGATGCCTACCGCCAAGTCATGACGAAGCAGCCCGAGTACAGAGCGCGGTACTGGGCTATCGCGAAGCAGTTGGAAAGCACGCAGCCCACGAACATTAGCGTCCTCGAAGCCCTGGCCGATTCAGCCATGCACGACGGCGGCGACGCGGGGAGTGCCGCGGCGATTCGGGATCTCGATCTCGCGCGAAGCCTCGGCAGCAAAGTTCCCGCCGACTACGAACAACTTGCCGCGCTACTGATCGCGACGGGCCAAAGGCCGGAGGCCGTCAAAGTTCTTCGGCAAGGAATCAGTGTAATTCCGGGCGACAATCAATTGTATCGAATGCTGGCAAGCACCTATTCGTACTTGGCCGATAGGCGAGACGCTTGCGAATTGCTTGGCACCGCGATCGAGCGCTTCCCTCAAGACGACGACTTCCGCGCCCAGCTGAGCCACTGTGAAGATAATCGGGCCGCGCCGCCCAAGCAGTGACGCTCGCGCCGAAAAGGCGCCAGAGCATAGATCAACCGGAGTTCTCAGCGTTTTGTCGAAGTGCGTACGATGAGCTTTGCCGGCAGCAGCACGGTTTTGGGCGCCGCGCCGGACTTCTTCTTGTTCTTGATGATCGTCAGAGCCAATTTCGCCGCGCTCGCGCCGAGCCCTTCGCTGTCTTGATCCACGCTGCTCAGCGGCACGCGGAGCATGTCGTCATAATGCAGATTGCCGCACCCGACGATTGCGATTTCTTCCGGGATCTTCAGGTCAGCTCCCAGGATCGCTCTCATCGCTCCAATCGCGATCGGATCGTTGAAGCAAAACACTCCGTCCGGCCGCGGAGTCAGGCGCAGAAGCTTCTTCATACTGTCGTAACCTATGGCATCGCCGGAGACGTCTCCTCGTCCCTGCTTAAGGATGTAGTCCATCGGCAGACTAAGCCGGTGCTTTGCCATGGTCATCGAATAGCCCACTTCGCGGTCATGCGCGGTGCTCACTTCTCGTCCGCCGATATGCGCGATGGTTTTGCATCCGATCTCGATTAAGTGCGTCGTGGCAATCTTTCCGGCCATCACGTCGTCAATGCCGACAAAATTTGCCGTGAAGCCCGGGACTTTGCGATCAAGAAGCACGAAGGGAATGCCATCTTCCCTGAGCCTCTGGATACTGCCGAGATCCGATTGAACCGTCGCCAGGATCAAGGCATCCACGCGGCGCGCCATCATTTGATCGATCTCGCGCTTCTCCAGAGCAGGATTCTCCTCCGAGGACGAAATCATCAGACTATATCCCTGCCCGCTCAATTTTGTGGAAAGGCCTTGAGCAACTTGTGCGAAAAATGGATGAACTAGGTCGGGAACGATCAGCCCGATCAAATCGGTGCGGCCGGTCGCCAGCGCTCGGGCCGCCAGATTCGGCTGGTAATTCAGTTCTTTCGCGCGCTGCAAAACACGCTTGCGCGTGGCCGGGCTGATATCGGGGTGATTCCGCAAAACCTTCGATACCGTGACCACGGAAAGTGCCAGGTCACGGGCGATGTCCTTCATAGTGGTTGGCATGGTGTCGTCGTTACGAACGTCGCGACCGAAATGCGTTTCAGCGGACCCCCAAAACCTCCGTTTGATCGGCGACTCAGCGCTGAGCCGCCGGAATCTTGACCGGACCGAACGCCGCGGCCCGGCGAGTCATCTTTGTGAGACGTGAGAAGCGAATGCCTTCTTATAGTGCACGGTTCCGAACGGCGCAAGAGTTACTGCGGTTCGCGTGCGGTTCTTTTCGCCTCTCGAAATTGCGAATCGCTTGGTATTCCGACAAGCCGTTTCCCTAATGAAGTTGATATCGGCGCTCGGCCGAACCTGGAGTAGCGCCTCAACCGGCGCCGTCAAGGTCGTCAGCTCTCGCGGAGTGAATGGAGCCGCTGCGCTCGACGTGCTGCACATGTCGAATTCTCCAGCCGATCCCACGGATTCGTCGCGCGGGCGCTTCGCGGTTTGCGCTTTTTAGGGGCGGGCATAACGCGTGTTTCATTATGTGAAATTGTCGTTTCCAATTGAAAATTTTGAATATTTGTGTTGACACGAATTATGTCTGGTGTTAAAAACGCCGCCATAGTATGAAGCTACTAGCAGGTGCGCTTTCCCAACGCTCTTTATATACGTTAACTGCAACGTGTAAGGCAAGCGTTGACTAAGCGCTTTTTTAAAGCTCGACGAAGAGCTAGGGCTCCGGGGTTGTGCCGTAAAAATCTAATTTTGAGCTGGTGCAAAAGGGGGAACTACCATGTCCTGTAGCTTCTCGCTGCGCGCATGCACGCGAACGACTCTGACTGTTTTGCTGGTGTTCGGATCGCTCGCGTTCGTACTGGGGCCACGACCGGCCCTGGCCCAGGTTTCGACTGCAACCATCGCTGGAACCGTTAAGGATACTTCAGGCGCCGTGGTGCCGGACGCGGCGGTCGATCTGACTAACGTGGCCACGAGCGTCGAACAATCTACGACCACGAATGACACCGGCGAATATGTGCTCGTAAAAATCGTACCTGGCAGCTACACACTGCGGATAAGCAAGACGGGTTTCGAGTCTGAACTAAGCCCACAGTTGGATCTGCAGGTCAACCAGTCACTCACGCTCGACTTCACTCTCAAAGTGGGGGCCTCCGCCGAAGTTGTTACCGTACAAGGCCAGGCCACCGGCCTCCAGACGGCCAGCGCCGAACTCGGGACAGTGATCAGCAAACAGGCGGTGGATAGCCTGCCCCTGAACGGCAGAAACTTCACGCAGTTGCTTGACCTGACTCCCGGCGTCAGCACCGTGAACGTATCGCAAAATTCCGGAAATCAACAGTTCGACGGAAATCCAGTCGGCCAATTTTCATTTCCCGCCATCAACGGACAGACCAACCGCAGCAACCTCTTCTTGCTCGACGGCCTAAACGACCAGGAGAGCTTTGAAAGCACCTATTCCGTTCCTCCGATTATTGACACCATTCAGGAATTCAAGGTCGATACGCACAACGATCAGGCGGCTTTCGGTGGAGTGCTGGGCGGCGTGGTCAACGTCGTCACCAAATCGGGCGGCAACGCCTTCCACGGGGAAGGCTGGGAATTTCTCCGCAATAGTTTTTTTGACGCCAAGAGCCCGCTGGCGACCACCAACGTGCTGCACCAAAATCAGTTTGGAGGCAGCGTCGGCGGACCGGTGATCCTTCCGAAATACAACGGGCGCAACAAGACGTTCTTCTATGCTGCCTATGAAGGCGCGCGCATCCATCCTCTCAACACGGCTACTGACGAGATTCCCACCAGCGCGGAGTTGAACAATTACAATTTCAATTCTGAGGAAAGTACGATTCAAATCTACAACCCGTGGAGTACGGCCGCCAGTGGCGCGCGAACACCGTTCGAGTGCGTGGGCGGCGTGCCGGTGAACCCGGCGGCCAACGGCACACAATCGGCGGCGGGCCAAACGCCGTGCAACATCCTGCCCTCGATCGCCACGAACCCCACGGCGTGCGCGCAGACTGTCAGCACCGGACCGAACGTTCCGGGCTGCGTCGATGCGAACATGGTCAAGGTGACCTCGGCGATGTATGGCGGATTGCTGACGTCGTCAGGGGCAACGGTTGCTGGGTGCAATGCGTCGGTCCCCAAAGTCGACAACTTCTGCCCAAGCCCACTGACAGTTCAAGACCCCAACTCATTCACCGCACGTATTGACGAACAGCTGGGCGAAAAGGATGCGATTTGGATCCGCTACAGCTACACAAACATTCCTCGCAACGTCCAGGGGCCGTTCTACGCGAACCTGCAGGAAGCTAACCTCAACAGCTACGACGCGAAACAGTTGGGGGCTAGCTGGCAACACACGTTTGGAGCCTCGTCCGTCCTCACCATGCAGTTCGGACGAAACTATGCGTTCTCCAAGCAGCCCACGCTGCTTCCTCAGTCGGAAGCCACGGCTCTGAACGCGGACGGCGCTTACGTTCCCAGCTGGGATTGTGCGTTCGTCGGAGGCGGGCGGCCCTGCTACTTCAATAGCGTTGACACCTCAACCTATACGTCTTTCCAGGAAGGTGAGGCACCTGCTCTTCTCTCCAATATTTGGGAAGGAAGGTCGGACTTCAGCTTCACTCACGGTCGGCACACGTTCAGCATGGGAGTAGACATCAATACGAATGGTTTCCAGCAGACGTTCAACGCAGCCGACGAAACCGAAGCTCCCCAGCAAACCGCGAGTTCGAGCGCGGGCGGCGCTGGCGGAGACGCCTTCGCGTCGCTGCTCCTCGGTATTCCCAGCGGCACGACCTACCGAAATGAATATGAGACGGAAAATGACGGCTGGGAATACGGACTTTACTTCATGGATCAGTGGCGACCCACGGACAAACTCACGCTAAACCTGGGTGCGCGCTACGATGTGAGCACGGTTCCCAAGTACGGCGGCCTGCATGCTAACTCGCCAGTCGGGGACATGGACGCCGACAATGGAACCTACATAATTCAGAGCGCGGCACCCAATTGCGGGTCGACCGGCGGCGCAGCTCCTTGCATCCCTCAAAACCCGCCCGCTTGCACCTACACCTCCGCCTCACTGCAACCCAGCAACCTGCCGTGTCTTCCAGCGGGTCTAACTTCCTCCGCGGGATTGATCCCAAATTTCGTGGATATTTCGAACGACGGGTATTTCTGGCATACCCAGTACGACAACATCCAACCCCGGATTGGGCTGGCTTATCGCATCGGGGATAAGACGGTCATTCGCGCTTCTGTGGGCCGGTTCTTCGACAATTGGGCGTCCGTCCTCCAAACGGCGCAGAACCAACAAGGCGGCTGGCCGCAGGAGGGTCAGTTCATCACCTCTACCAACCAGGGCGCGGCGCCTCCCAACGTTTTCGTCGAGAACCCGCTTCTCGGTGCGAACAGTTCGCCCGCGGCCGTCCCTTTTGCTCAGAACAACTGGTATGTTGACCCGAACTTGAAGAACCCAGAGTCCTGGCAATGGAACTTCGGCATTCAGCAGGCCGTGACTTCGTCCACCACGCTCACCGTCAACTACGTCGGGTCGCATGATGTCCGGCTTGACGTCGGAACAGTCGGCAACGAGGGTCTCACGCCGGATGCCACCGGCGTGGGCATCGCCGCGACTTGCTATTACGAAGCTCCGACAACAGCCGGGTCTTGCGATCCGCAAGTTGTCCAGGCGCAGGGCACCTACGCATACCCGTACCTACAAACGTTCCATTACGACAAAAGCATCGGCGAGGGCTGGTACGACGCCTTGCAGGTCACTTTAAATTCACGGATGTCTCATGGATTGCAGTACCTGATTGCCTATACCTGGTCGAGGTCCGAAAGCATTTGCGCAGACGAATGGTATGGCAACGGGTCCAACGGCACTTCGTGCGAAGACTCCGCTAATAATCCTGATGGCTTCGGGAATAAGGCCGTTTCAAGCTTTGACGTGCCCCAAATCCTGAGGGTCAGCTTCGTTTATCAGTTGCCCTTTGGCGAGGGGAGTATGCGAACGGGCAGCGGCATCGTCAACCACCTCGTCGGTGGCTGGCAACTTAACGGGATTGTGAGTTTCGCATCTGGCACGCCCTTTACGATCACGGCAAACAGCAGCGTGCTCGGCGACGGTACCGCGAACGTTTCGAGTGGTACCTCTTCTGTTTTCGAGCGAGCCAACGCTATCGCGGGACAAAATCCCGTTTTGACCAATCCCACGGTAGCGGAGTGGTTTAACACTTTGGCCTTTTCGCAGCCGACGTGTTCTACCTCTCAAGTGGGATATCCGAATTCGTGTTTCGGAGATATCGGCCGGAACACGCTTCGAGCTGATGGGAACAACGACATCGACCTCTCGGTTTTCCGTGATTTCAAGCTCTCCGAGAATAAGTTCTTCGAGTTCCGAGCTGAGGCGTTTAATTTGTTCAACTCGCCCATTTACGGACTCCCGAACGCCGGTGTCGGCTCGTCAACTTTCGGCACGGTCACTTCCATGGCTAACACTTACACCGCGCGGCAGATGCAGTTCGCCTTGAAGTTCTATTACTGACGCGGACTCGATCGGTTGTTTGTTATGACGAAGGCACCGCTCGCAAGAGCGGTGCCTTTGTTTTGGGAGCCATTCCGTCAAGCGTGTCGGCGCCGAAACGCCGCGGCGCGGCGCCGCGAGCAATTCGCCAGCCTCCATCGCCGAAAGCCGATGCGTTATAATTCGCGTCGAACGGGCCGGCCAATCGCGCGGAGCGCAGACACACGCCATGTCGAATCAGCGGAAGTTCATAGTCGCCCGAGTCGGATCGCTGGGTCTGGCGCTGGCTCTCAGCACCGCCGCTGTCGCTCAGTCCCAGGCGAATCCACCGGCGGACCCGCCGTCGCAACCGTCTTCACAACTTCCCGCCGAATGTACCGCTCCCAGAGGATCGTCTGACCCGCTCGAACCTTCCATCCAAGCGCTCGGACCGAATCCAAGCGCCGCGGCGCTCGCAAAGCTTGGGAATGAATTTGGGCGCGCCGCGGATTTCAAGTGCGCCGAAGCGGCTTTTGAGGCCGCTCTCGTTCTTGATCCAACCGAATGGCAAACCCGGTACGATCTCGCTCTCGCGCTGATTGAAAATCACGAGTCCAGCCGGGCGGTTGGCGAGCTCAACACGCTCATCGCCCAGCAGCCGAATTCCTCAGTTGCTCATAACGCGCTAGGGCTGGCGCTGCAGGCTGCAGGCCAATTGGACGCCGCCGCCGCCGAGTTCAAGGCCGCGCTCAGAATCGATCCGCACTTTGATCTGGCGTCCTACAACCTTGCGCAACTCCTGGCCTCTCAAAAGGAATTTTCGGCGGCGATTCACTATCTCAAATCGGCGCTTTCGGATTCTCCCGCGCCCGCGCCCGAACTCGCATTCAGTATCAAACTGGCGCTCGCCGCCGCCTATTCGCAGACTGGAGACTACAAAGACTCAATTCCGATTCTTCAGCAGGCCGTCGCTGCTCACCCGGATTCGCGCGACCTCCACTACGATCTGGCCACCGACTATGCCGATAATCAAAGCTACGCAAAAGCCGCGGACGAATTTAAAGAGGCTTTGCGCTTGCAACCGCACGACGGCGCGGCGGAACTCTCCCTGGCCAAAGCCCAGTTGAACATGAGTGCCGTGGAAGAATCCATCCCTTATCTCGAAGATTACAACCAGCAAAATCCCGGCGATCCGGAGGGCACGGAAATCCTGGGCGACGCGCTGAAGGATTCTGCGCACCAGGACGAAGCGCTCCGGGTTCTCGCTCGCGCCGTGCAATTGAATCCGTCCAGTTACAAGTCGCACTACGACTTTGCCGTAGTTCTCAATCGCGCCGGACGCGACGACGACGCTATCCGCGAACTGCAAGCGGCCATCGGATTGAAACCCGATGGCGCCGAGGCTCGCTATCTGCTCGGCCGTATCCTCTCAAAGCGCAACGATTCCGCGGCCGCAAATCAGCAATTTCAAGTCTTCGAGCAATTGAAGCAGAGCGACACTCACGGCGCCCAGGCGGCGCTCCTGAACAGCCAAGCGAACGAATTGCTGCAACAGGGAAAAACTCAAGCGGCCGTCGATGCCTACCAGAAGGCTCTGCTTCTCGATCCCAACGACGCGAGTATTCATTTCAATCTCGCGCTCGCGCTCGAAAAACTGGACGATTCTGCCGGCGCGGAGCGCGAGCTCAAAAAGGCCATTGAGCTCAATCCGAAATTCGATCAGGCACACACTGAACTCGGATCCACATTCATGCTTGAGGGCCGAATGCCCGAGGCCGAGCGCGAGTTCCAGGCCGTAATTGACGACGACCCGCAATCGGCGCAAGCGCTCAACAATCTCGGAACGCTCTACGGCCGCGAGGGAAGGAACGCCGAAGCTGTCGCGCTGCTTCAGAAGGCTGTTTCACTCGATCCCCAATTTCTTCAGGCCTACGTAAATCTGGGATTGACGCTCGCAGCCGAGGGCGACTTTGCGAACGCTGAAGAACAATTTCAAGCCGCGCTGCGCCTCGATCCCAATAATCCGAATGCCTTGACAGCTCTCGGCATGCTTCAGGGAAAGACCGGGAAAGATCCGGATTCAGTCCAGACCTTCCGAAAACTTACCGCGCTCTATCCCGCGTCGGCCACGGCCCACGTGAATCTCGGCATTGCCCTGGTAAACGTCTACGATCTGCGCGGAGCGCTCGCCGAATTTCAACAAGCCGCGCGCCTCGATCCCAATCTTCCCATCGCGCACTTCAGCACCGGCCGCGCACTCTATGCGTTGAACGAAATGGACCAGGCCGAGCAGGAACTCAGAATCGCGATTCGCCTCGCGCCAACTTATATCGACGCGATGTTTCTTCTCGGCGTAATCGAGCACTCATCCCCGGATGCCACCGACCTATTTCGTAAAATCGTCGAGCTACAGCCGAACAATTCCGAGGCGCGTTTCTATCTCGGGCGAGATCTTCTAGACGAGGGAAAACGGGACGAGGCGGTCGCGCAGTGGGAAAAGGCCGTCGAAGCCGATCCCGATAATCTTTCGGCTCTCTCGAGTCTCGCGCGAACGCTCAATCAAATGAAGAGTCCGGACGCCCCGAAATACACGGCGCAACTCGACGCCGTGCAAAAGCATTTGGAACTGACGGACCGCGTCCAGCGGCTGAGCAATTTCGCGCTGCAATCCGCGGACGACAACGACTGGCCGCAGGCCATCAGCCAGATGCAGCAAGCCATCGATCTGTGCAACGGTTGCGCGCAGCTCGGAATTCTGCGCAAGAACTTGGGCATCATTTACGCGCGGCGTGGCGATACCGATGATGCCAAGCAGCAACTCGAACTCGCTCTGAAGCTCCTGCCCGAGGGCGCAGACTCCGTCGCGACCTCCGAGGCGCTTCGTCGCTTGAGTCCCGAGACCACAACTCCAAATCAAAATTAGCGAGCTCGGAAGTCGAATTCGATTTTTTCTGCAGGAAATTCGCGCGCGCTCTTCATCTCGTCGGAGCTTTATCGCCCGTTCCCGCCGAAGGCTCCGTGACGTGCAGAAACTGATCGCAGTGAACATTCTGAAGGGTCTGCACGATTCCGCTCGGCCACCGAATCTCCACCGATTGCACGATGGATTCAGTTCCCAAACCGAAATGAACTCGCTTATCGCTGGCCGAGAGATAACTGCCAGTCGTGCTGACCATCGCGTATTGCGAGCCCTTGGCGGTCACGATTTTCACTTCCGCTCCGATCGCGTCGCGATTGCTCTTCGTTCCCTGGAGTTCAATAGTGATCCAATGATTTTTGGTCTCGGTTCTGTTCATCAAAATGTGAAGCGATCCGTCGTTCGTCGTCACCACGGCGTCGATGCGGCCATCGTTGTCGATATCGCCGATGGCCAGTCCCCGGCCCACCCACGGTTTTTGAAACACGCTCCCGGATTCCGCGAAGCCGTGGCCGGTGTTGCGCAGCAGCATCATGGGCTCGCGATAACGCATACTCGGATTGGTCAGCTCGATCGTGTCCAAATCGTGTCCCTGCGCAATCAGCAGATCCTTCCAGCCGTCGTTGTCGTAGTCGATGAATCGAACTCCCCATCCGGAGTGAGCCATGGTCATGCGCGCGATGCCGGAGTTGTAACTGGCGTAAGCGAATGTGCCGTCGCCGTTGTTCTGATACAGCGCGTAGCGTTGACTTGCGAGATCCGTGACCACGAGATCCGGCCATCCGTCGTTGTTGTAATCCGCGAAATCCACTCCCATCCCCGCGTAGGTCCCCCCGTCGCCGTCGACGGCTGCTCCGGAGGGCAATCCGACTTCCTCGAACGTTCCGTCGCCCCGATTGTGATAAAGGAATTCCACCATCGAATCGTTGGCCACAAACAGGTCGACGTGCCCATCGCGGTCATAATCCCCAATCGCGATTCCGAGTCCTTTTCCCGGTTTCGAGATGCCGATACTCTGCGAGATCTCTTTGAAGTGTCCGTTGCCTTCGTTGTGGTAGACCAGCGGCGCGATCGCGGGAAACACGTCGGGTTGGCAGTATGCGCGATAGCCCTCTTTGTGCTCGCCGCACCAGATGTCGTCGAAGTCCCAATCGACGTATCGAAGTACAACCAGATCGAGCAGCCCATCGTTGTCCAGATCAACCCACGCGGCGCTCGTTGACCATCCGCTGCCGCCGACACCGGCCTCCGCCGTGACATCGGTGAAGGTTCCGTTTCCATTGTTGTGATAAAGATGGTTCCCGCCATAACCCGTCACATATAAATCCTCGTAGCCGTCGTTATCGTAATCGCCCACGGCCACTCCCATGCCGTATCCCGCGCCCGCGAGACCGGCCTTCTCCGTCACGTCCTCGAATGTGCCGTCCGGCTTCTGGTGATAAAGCCGATTCCAATATCGAGGCCCGTCCTTCTGCGGGATCGTGCCTTTCGGCGTAGGGTCACTCAGCGGCGCGCCGTTAACCACAAAAATATCGAGGCGCCCGTCGTTGTCGTAATCAAAAAGCGCCACGCCCGCTCCCATCGTCTCGAGCAAATATTTCTTCGAGGTGTGCGAGGCGAGATACTCGAAATGAATGCCGCTCGAGGACGTAACGTCTACGAAATTCCCGGGTATGTCAGCGTCCGTTTGAGGCCGCGCTTCCTGCTGAGACTGTTGCGCCGGCACGCCCGCCACGGCCGCTACACAAAGCACGAAAGCCGATAAAACCGATTTTTGCATCATTGCCTGGGCGCCACGCGCCAATCCGCGAGGTGAGGCAGCCGAAAATAATTTGACCAACTTCATCACGCCGAACTTTATCTCTTTCGCGGGCCCGATACAACCTAAGTGCTTGAACATCAGTAGTCTACAACCAATCGAGAGATCCGGGCCGGCGCGCTTCGAGGCTTGTTTTTGTGTTATTGTGTGGTGCTTGTCAGCCTCCAAAGGTTCCTCGCTCGGCTCGATGGGGAGAGGATTATTTTGGTCCGCTGCGTGAATAATATGCGCACAAAGTCCGCAGCCATTTGCGGTTTGCTCGTTTTCATCGGCCTAGCTGCCTTCTGTTCGCCTCTGTTCTCTCAAAATTCCCAAACCACGCAGGACGCCGGCTCGGTCGAGGTGCCCTTGCAAGTGATCGTGGTGCGCACTCCGGAGGAAGCGCAAGCCATCCTCGAGCGCCTGAAAAATGGCGAAGACTTTGGCGCCCTCGCCAAAGAAAATTCCATCGATCCAACGGCGAGTTCCGGCGGCTTCATGGGTTTTCTCGCGCCCGATTCGCTGCGGCCAGAATTGAGAGACGCCCTGAAAGGACTGGCCGCCGGTCAAATCACCGGCGTCATAGACGTCCCTAGCGGCTACGCCATCCTGAAAGTCATGGCCAATGGAAGCAACGTCAATAGGTACAGACCCAGCGGCATGGGCGACGTCTCGCCGGATCTCGCACGAAGTTTTGATTTGGCTGCCACGGGCGCTGTGAAATACGCGCCTCCTGTTGACGGTCTTGGCGAGATGGAAATCGTCCTTAGCCAGTTTCCGAAACCTCGCGGATGGAATGCCGATCCAGACACCGCCTGCGCGATCCGCAAGCAGTCCGTCGTTGAGATGATCGCCAAGCTCAGCAGCGCGCTGGCGCCGGAAAATCAGGCCGCTCTTTCAGGCCGCGCGCCCATTGACGTTATGCAGCTTCACGTTGGCCTTGCTCAACTTTATGCCTTTCAGGGCGACATGACGCCCTCGATTGAGCACTACGAGGCCGCGTACCGAATCGCGTTGTCCGACGTTCCGGCGGCGGTGCCTCAGGAGGAAGAGTCGTTGGGAATCGTGTATCTCCATAAGTCGGAAATGGACAATGACGTGTACAGTAAGCCTGGCCAGAAGTGTATTTTTCCGATGCGCCCAGGGACCGCGTATGAGCACACCGATGATTCCCAAAAGGCTGTCGATTACTTCCTGAAATATCTCGAAACGAAGCCGGACGAATTGGAAGTTAAGTGGCTGCTTAATCTTGCTTATATGACGATGGGAAAATATCCTGGCGCGGTCCCTCAGAAATACTTGATTCCGCTCTCCGCATTTGAATCCAAGGAAGATATCGGGCGGTTTCTGGACGTGGCGTCGGCGGCGGGCCTCAATTCCTTCTCCGAGGCCGGCGGCGTGATCGTCGACGATTTTGAAAATAACGGCCGGTTCGACGTAGTGACTTCCAGCTTCGACAGTTGCAGCTCGCTGCGCTATTTCCACAACAATGGCGATGGCACCTTCACGGACCAGACGGAAAAATCCGGATTGTCCAAGGTGCTTGGCGGCCTCAACATCATTCAAACCGATTACAACAACGACGGCTGCCTGGATATTTTAGTTCTTCGTGGCGCTTGGGAATTTGCGCAACGCACCAGCTTGCTCCGGGGCAATTGCGACGGCACGTTCACCGACGTCACCGAGCAAAGCGGCCTGGGCAACGTGACGACAACGTCGCAAGCCGGCGTCTGGGCGGACATCAACAACGACGGATGGCTCGACCTGTTCATCGCCAACGAAAACGGCCCGAACGAACTTTTTCTCAACATGAAGAACGGTACATTCAAAGACATCGCGCTATCCGCGGGAGTCGCCGGCGACGGCACGGCGTATTCCAAGGGCGTTGCCGCAGCGGACTACGACAACGACGGATATGTGGATTTCTACGTCTCGAATTTAGCCGGCCCCAACTCTCTGTATCACAATAATCACGACAATACGTTTACCGAAGCCGCCGAGAAGGCCGGGGTGCGTGGCAACGGCAAAAGTTTCGCCACGTGGTTTTTCGATTACGACAACGATGGCCTCCCAGATATTTTCGTGACCAGCTATTTTGTTTCGGTCGACGAAACTCTCCGCACGTATCTGGATCTTCCCCACAACGCCACGACCCTCAAGCTATATAAGAATCTCGGAGATGGCACTTTTCGCGATGTCACCAAGGAAGTCGGCCTCGACAAGGTGTTCATGCCCATGGGAGCAAATTTCGGCGACGTCGATAATGACGGCTATCCGGACATCTACCTCGGTACCGGAGGTCCGTCTTACGGCGCGCTCGTGCCCAACGTCCTGCTTCGCAACGATGAGGGCAAACATTTCACCGACATCACCGCTTCGTCCGGCACGGGCGAGCTTCACAAAGGCCATGGCATCGCCTTTGCCGACCTTACGAACACCGGAAATGAGGACATCATTGCGGAGATTGGCGGAGCCACGCCGGGCGATCGCCATGCGCTGCGCCTTTTTGAAAATCCAGGCCATGACAACGATTGGATCGCCTTGAAGCTTGTGGGGGTTAAGACCAATCGCGCGGCCATCGGCGCGCGCATCAAAGTTACCGTGGAGAACAAAGGCCAGGTCGTGCGCTCGATCTACAGCACCGTGGGCAGCGGCGGATCGTTCGGCGCATCGCCGCTTGAGCAGCACATCGGCTTGGGAAAATCGGCCACGATCCGCAGAATCGAGATTTTCTGGCCGGTCAGTGGTACGCACCAAATTTTCACCAACGTGGCCAAGAATCAATTCCTCCAAATTACGGAACTGGCGGACAGCTACACGAAGCTAGACCGCAAGCCCGTACGCCTGGGCGGCCCGCTAAATACCGCGGCAGCCGTTTCAGCGTTGGCGACGGAAAGCCCCGCGTCACATCAGCAATGAGCGGAACAAAATCGCGCCCGGCGCCCGTGTATCTCAATCGAGCGATGTTCCTCGCTGTCGCGCTTGTCTGCTTTGTAGATGCCGCATCGGCTGCACAGAATTACACCGTGCGCGGACTCGTGTTGAAGGTCGACAAGCCGAACCGATCCCTGGTTGTTTCTTGCGAAAGAATCCCCAACGTCATGAACGCCATGGTCATGCCGTTCACCGTGCGCAGCGCCTCTGAACTCGATGGTTTGGATGCCGGAACCATGATCCAATTCACTCTCGTCGTCGACGGCGAGTCTTCCTACATCACCGCAATTCGCATTCAAAAATACGAAAGCGTCGAGGCGGATCCGTTAGGCGCCCGGCGCTTGAGCCTCATGGAGGAGGTGGCGAATCCCTCGTCGGCGCCGGCGCAGCTGAAGACCGGTGACGCCGTGCCCGATTTCTCGCTCATCGACCAGAATAGCCAGCGCGTGGCGCTCTCGCAATTCAAGGGCAAGATTGTGGTCATGACTTTCATGTACACGCACTGTGTGCTTCCCAATTTCTGTTTTCGCACCGCCAATAATTTCCGCCTATTGCAGAAGCGCTTTGCCGATCAGTTGGGGAGCAACTTGATATTCATAAGCATCACCTTCGATCCCGAGCACGACACGCCCGCAGCCTTGGCCCAGTACGGCAAGACATGGAACGCGGATCCGAAGAGCTGGAAGCTTCTTACGGGGCCTCAGGCCGAAATCGATAAGGTCAGCGGCCAATTCGGGGTGACCTACTTCGCCGACATGGGACTCATAACCCACTCTCTGCATACCGTCATTATTACGCGAGACGGAACTTTGGCGGCCAATCTCGAAGGGAACGAATTTAACGCCGATCAGCTCGGCGACCTTGTGCAAACCGTGCTGGCTGGCGCGCGAAATCCAAGCACCGCAAGCGCCGCGCAGTAGAGCCAGAGTCGGCGGACGGTCAATTGCCGAATCGAATTTAATCGCAAGGGAGAGCCGATGGATGCGCGCGCCGAGCACCGGCTTGGACGCAGAAGATTTTTGGCGGGCTTGGCGGCCTGCGGCGCCACGGCAATCGTTCCGAAACAAATTGACGGCGCGTTTCTTCGAGAGCGGACCGAAAGTGTGTCGGAGACAAAAGAAGTCGCCGAAATTTTCCTGGACATCAACCGGATCTACAAATGGGACACGTCGAATGGAGACACCTGGGATCCGTTCTGGGCGGACGACGGCAATCTCTACGCATTCAATTGCGATGGCCGTGGTTTTGGCGCGCAAAACAAAATGAATCTGGCCTTCAATCGGCTCGCGGGAGAAAGTCCGTCGAGCCTCGTCGGCACGCAAGTCAATGAGATGGATGAATACGGCAAGGGCGGCCAAAAGGGCCCCGACAACGCCACGTGGAAAGCTTGCGGACAGGAATGCATCGACGGCGTTTTCTACGCCTTCGTCTCGAGAAACGTCTACGGCCGCGACAGCAAAGATCCACTTCTCCGCCAATTGGCGAGCAATTCGAGCCTCATCAAATCAAGCAATCGCGGCCTCAGTTGGACGCGCAGCGCCGGCGAGAACTATGACCATCCGATGTGGCCGGGGAATCGTTTCGGAGCGCCGTTCTTTATTCACTACGGAATGAATGGCGGCCAGGTCTCGCGAGACGGTGCGAGTGAGTACGTCTACGCGGTTTCCACCAACGGTTTCTGGAATGACGGCGACAATCTGATTTTGGGCAGAGTGAAACGCGTAGAGCTTCCCAACCTGAACAGCGCGGATTGGCAATATTTCACCGGCGGAGATGGCGGCGTCGCGACAAATTGGTCGCCGCATATCGAAAGTGCTGTCGCGATCATCGATCGCTCCGCCAAGTGTAGACAGACGCCCGCTTGTTACGTGCCCGCGCTGGGAATCTATCTGCTGATCTCCTGGTACAACACCTCGACGATGACCAAGTGGTTTGACCCGAATGAAATGCGCTATGACCTCTATCAGGCGCCGCACCCATGGGGTCCGTGGAAACCCGTGAGTTCCTTTAGCGATCGCTTCATGGGGCCCAAGTATCATATGTATGGCCCCAGTCTGTGCGCGCGTTTTCAACAGACGCAAGGCGCGGACGTCGAGATTCGCTCTTCACATCGGGCTGCCCGTTCACGGATGTCCCGATCACGCCATATAAAATGTGGCACATTCCCGTGCTCTTGAGAACCGCGCCCCTGCCGAAGTCTGTATTCATTCCAGCTTCGGACAAGCAGATCAGCTACCAGGGAGTTTGGTTTCCGTGGACGACGGTGGAGGATCTTGAAGATCCTGAAAATCCCGCCACGCAAGACGCGCTGCCGCGAGCTTCGCAGACCGCCGAAAGCGCTGCCGAATTGTCGTTCGACGGCCCGGGCGTCGAGTACGTCGCGCAGAAATCCGATGGACAGGGCGGCGTGGATATCTATCTGGATGGTGTGCGCCAGGAGACTGCGAACTTGAATCTCAATGACTTTCCGGTTTTTTTCAATGTCGTTATTTTCGCGCAGCACGGGCTGCCTCAGGGAAAACACGTGATCAGGATCGCGAACGCAAGCGGCGCGCGGGTCAATCTCGAAGGCTTTCGCGTATACGCATAACCGCATCGTCAGGAGAAGCCGATGAATATGAATCGAAGAGAATTTCTGGCCTCGGCCGCGGCCCTCGCCGCGGTCCGCGCGCGTCTCGGCCGGCCGCAATCGCCGGAGCCATCGCACGGATTTCCGGCGTCGGTCTTGCGAAACGATTCCTCCTACGTTGAGGACCCGCCCGTTGCCGGCTACCACTGGGCTTCGGCCAGCGCTTACGAAGCGTTCCAGGACATGAAGTTCGGCATTCGCATTCATTGGGGCATTTATTCCATCTGGCATCGCGGAGCGGAGTCGTGGCCGTTCCTGCCGATGTCGTTCGATGACCGGCAGACCTACAACAGCCTTTACAAAACCTGGAACCCCGCGGGCTTCGACGCAGATGCGTGGATGGATGCATTCAAGGAAAGCGGCATGAAGATGTTTGCCTTCACCACCAAGCACCATGAAGGTTTTTCGATGTTCGACACGAAGACCAGGGTCAAGAACCGCGCAAACTGGACGGCACCAGGCGGTCCGGCGATCGAATCGTGCGATCTCTCCTACTCGATCATGGAAACTCCGTTTCGCCGCGATGTCGTGAAGGAACTCTGCGACGCGGCGCACAAACGCGACATCAAGATCGATCTCTACTTTTCTCATCCGGATTGGTATGACGCAGACTTCCGCCCGTACGTGCAGCATCCGCTGCAGGTTCCGTCCTCGGCGCAGTTGCAAATCCCGAGTGATATCGCGAGAACGCGGCAAATTTACGACGATCATGCGGTGATCGTTGCCGATCCAACCGATGCGGAAGTGACGCGCATGATGGAGCGGCATCGCGCGCAGCTTGTGGAGTTGCTTACCAACTATGGAAAGATCGACATGATGTGCCTGGACATGTATCTCGGTCCGCGCGTCTGGCCGGAGATGCGCAAGACGGTGCTGAAACTTCGCGAGATACAACCCGACGTGATGCTGCGCAATCGGGGCATCGGCGATTACGGCGATTACTACACGCCAGAGCGCGTGGTTCCCGGCTCGAAAGGATCCTCGGACAAGCCGTGGTTTTGTATTTATCCGCTTGGCACGGATTTCTCATATGAAGCCGACGCCTCGAAATACAAAGGCACGCAGTGGATTATTCAGAATCTCGCGGACACCGTGGCCAAAGGAGGCGGCCTGATGATCGGAGTCGGCCCCAGCGCGTACGGAGAATTTCACCCTGAGCCGATCCGGCAAATGAAGGGCGTTGGCGCGTGGCTGAAGGTCAACGGCGAAGCCATCTACGCGACTCGCCCGCGCGACGGCACGGATTGGTCCGAAGGCGATTCGATTCGCTACTCCAGATCGAAAGATCGCCGGTTCGTTTACGCGATCCTCACTCAATGGCCGGGGACACAACTGAAGTTGAAGTCCGTGCAGCCCAAAAGCGGTTCTGAAGTGACGCTCCTGGGATCGAACGCCGCGCTCACGTGGAACTTCGACTCCGCTCTCGGAACGACGATTACGCTGCCCGAAAGTTTGCAGCAGCCTGCAAACCGGCCGTGCGAATACGCCTGGTGCTTTAAGATCGAGGCGATCTAGGCGTCTCATTTCTTAGGAAACGCTTTCCCCAGAGCCGCGAGCTGATCGAGGAACGGCTGGGTGATCGTTCCGTCGAGTTCGACCGGAACGTCCCACGTGACGGAGCCGCCGTAATCCCTGATCACTTTGGTGTAGGCCAAGACTTGATCCGTGGTGAAGCGAGGCGTGCCGCGGCCCCAGGTTTCCCCGAGAAAACTGAGCATGTGAATTTGCGTGCCGTCCACGCGGCCGTTCACTTGCCGCGTCACGCTGACCAAATCAACTTTATTGATTTCGCCGGCGGTGAAATCCTCCTCGGGGCTCACTGAGAGGATGCGATATACCACGCCGGGATTGAACGCCACGCTCGAATCGGGGTTGCCCGCGCGCGCCGCAGCCGCGAAGCTCGCGAAATTCGGCGCGTTGGCGCCGCGATACATCGAATTGGGAAAGTAGCAGCCGTCGAACCACCAGCCGACAACTTTCGTGCCCCAGCGTTTTGACCAATCGGCGATGATCATCTCCCACTTGCGCTGGAAATTCTTGTTTGGATACGGGCCGTTCAGCCATTCAAGTGCGGCTTTGGCGTCATTGTCTTGGTTGGGCGCGCCGGAAGGGAGATAGACCATCAGCTTGATGTCGCGCCGGCGCAGCGGCTCGTAGAAATCCGCGATCAGATCCCGGCGCGAGCATTTGCTCGCCTCGATTCCGGTAATCTTGTCGTACACCGAATTCGGAGAAGCGTAGTAACCCGAGTTTTGGCCGATGCTGATCTGATAGTGGCCCGCGCCGACGGAATCAAGCCGCTTGGCCATGGCCTCGACGTCGAATCCATCCACGAGTCTGTTCCACACGTCGACGTTCATATCTAGGTTGTGGATTTTCGCCTGCCAGCCGGCGAGATAGTGCGTCATCACGCCCCAGCAGTAGCGCGGATCCTGCATCCACGCGGCGCGGCTTGATCCGGGATAGAGCGCTTGCGGCGGCGGACCGACGTCAAGCGGCGGGGAGGAAACGGGATCGGCGGGTTTCGCGTCGGTTGGAGGCGACGTCTGCGAGCTGCCCGCGGAGGGAAATGCACGCAGGGGAAGAGCGCTCGCGGCCACAGCAGCGCTCGTACCGATCATCCAATCGCGGCGCGATATTTTCCTGAGGCCCATGGGTATTTGCTCCCATCTCGATCTGCACGAGAGACCCTTACTCGCGTGCCAGAGTCGGAAGACGTGCCGTCGCTATATAGAGACGCTGGGGGAGGCCGCGAACGTTTCGTATTTTCTGAAAGCTTCGTTTTGGAGTCTGAAACTTTCGATCTGCACCTTAAAAAGTTACGGGATTCGAGCGCGGACTTGTGATAAGCAGAGATGTTGCAAACTTCAGGGCCCTGCCCGGAACGGGACGGCGACGCGAGAATGGACCGAGACCCCGGATCAATCGACAAATCGAAGAGAAGGAAAATTGTTCGAGTATCCTCATTGATCCTCGCTGCGGTCCTCGCCGCTCTCGCGATGTCGGGCGCGGGACTGAGCACGGCGCGCGCCTCGGAACTCGACGACGATTGGGCCGCAATCCAGAATTTCCTCGGTGGGCTGAAGGGCGTGGTCACCACGCCGCCCGAGGGAATTGTGAATCAGCGCTACAGCGCCGGCTTGCTTATGGGCAATGGCGATATCGGCGTCGTCGCCGGCGATACGACTTCCGATCAGAAATTTTATTTCGGCAAGAACGATTTCTGGGGCACGGCGCCCGATAACACCCATCCCGAATACCGGCCGGGTGTGCTCTCTCTCGGCGGGCTCACGATCAGTTCGCCCACGCCGAGCCCCAATCCCGATGCCGTTTATCGCATGGAGCAGGACATCCTCCACGCGCAAGTGACCACCACGATGCAGCTGGGCAACACCGTGGTCACGATGCGCTCGTGGACCGCGGATACCGACAACGTGTTCATCACGGAATTTTCGAGCGCAGCCGGCAGCGCGGCCGTTCCGATCAACGTGCAGCTGTGGATTCCACCGAACAAAGTTTATCCCTATGCGAGCGGCGAATCGGATGGCGCTCTGTGGATCACGCGCACAAATAATTTCTCGGGCGCAAACGATTTCATCGCTCGCGCCGCCATTGCCGTGCGTTTGCTGGGCACGCAATTTTCATCTCCCACGACTGGCGACGGCACCGCCAGCGGCACTTTCACGCTCGCGCCCGGAGTGCCGGTTCGCCTGGTGGCCGTGTTTCGCAGCGACGCGCGCACCGGACCCGCCGGTCCGACGACGGACGCTTTGAGGCAACAGGCGCTCGCAGCCGCGGCGAGATCGAACACACCTGCCGTCGATGCATTCTGGGCAGGGCACCTCGCGTTCTGGAAAAGCTACTGGCTGCGCTCGTACGTTCGCGTTTACGACGACCTGCTCGAGAAGTATTACTACGGAGCGCTGTATGTGCTGGGCTCGTCGACGCGGCCACACAAATTTGTGCAGACTCCGATGTTTGGCCCGTGGGTGACGACCGATATGTCCAAGTGGGGCGCGCGGTATTTCGACAATTACAATGTGGAAGCGCCGTATTACGGAATCTTTTCCGCGAATCGCCCGGATTGGATTTTGCCTTACACCAATTTCGTTTTCGCGGAAGAGCCGTTTCAGCAGAACTACACGGCGATTGCGGGTTACAAGGGCGTGGCGTACACGCGCAGTTTTCCGCCGTTCGATCAGTATGCTCCGCGACCCGCGCCGGTGTCGATCGCGGAGGGCAAGGACTACACCAGATTCGGCTCAAGCGCCGATCAGAAGTCCGACGGCACGTTCCTCACGATTCCGGCGATTTGGTATTGGGAGTACACGCGCGACGATGTCTATTTGAGGAAGCGTCTGTATCCGCAGCTCAAGGCGCTGGATGCTTTTTGGCGCGATTTTATGGTTTGGGATGGCAAGCGCTACGTGATCGAGGGCAGTTCGGCGCACGAAGGGCTGCCGGTGGACACCAATCCCAATCTCGATCTCGGATTTTTCCGGAAAGTGGAGAAGACGCTGATTGAAGCGAGCGGCGTGCTGGGCGTCGATTCCAATATGGTGCCGGTGTGGCGCGACGTGCTCGCGAAGCTGAGCGCGTATCCCACCGAGACGTACAACGGCGTGGAAGTTTTCACCATCGCCGAAGTCGTGAACAACGACAGTCATCGAGTGTTTGAGCCGTCGGGACAGCCGATCGACATGGAAGGCGTGGTTTTCCCCGGCGAAGACCTGGCGGTCGGCGGCGATCCGAAACTTTTGAAGATCGCGATGGACACGCTTACGCAGATGAATTCCTGGGGTTCGACGCCGGGCTCGAACAGCACCAACGGTTTCCAGAAGGAATTTCCGATCGCCGCGCGCGTTGGTTGGCCGGGCGACGATCTGCTGGTGAAACTTCGCGCGGCGATCCTTTATCACTGGCGCGAGAGCAACCTGACGGTGGCGCATCAATCCGGCGGCATCGAAACGGCCGGCACGATGGAATGCATCGACTCGATGATGCTTCAGCACGAAAACGGCGTGCTGCGCATTTTCCCGGTGTGGCCGACCGACAAGGATGCGATGTTCAAGCGGCTGCTGGCGAAGGGCGCGTTCGAGGTCTCGAGCGAAATGAAAAATGGGGCGATTCCTTACGTCGACATCACGAGCGAGAAGGGCGGGGAATTGACGATGCAGAATCCGTGGCCCGACGCGAAGCCGACGATCGAGCGAATCGATCCCGCGACGCGCGCGAAGATCGCTCGCGTGAGTTACACGATGGATGCCGGCAATTTGGTATTCACGACCAAGCCCGGCGAACGATATTTGATCACGCCGCAACATTAAGAAGCACCAGTGCGAACTGCGGAACTCACGAAATGAGTTTCAAGATGTGCTTCGGTGGGCCGAGAGCCCCCACCCCCGGGTACCCAGTTCGTAAAAAACTGTAATCAAAGGACTTCCAGGAAAAGTGTGACGTAGCAGTGCGCAATTGCCTGAAACTAAGAGGCTTACAGGATTTGCTTTGCTCTTTGTTTTCAATAAGATGCGCACACTTTTGGAGGAGTGTGGATCGAGCTGAAAACAAAAGGTTTGCAGGGTCGATTTTGTATCGAAAACCGCGGACGGAATGCGGATCGCGCGGGGAAATTGCCCACGGATTCAGCGGCGAGGATGTGCGTCCTCGTGTCATGCGCAAGCATAGCACAGTGGTATAACGCGTGTCAATTACTTTCTGGTTATTCGAACAGGTCGGCCATGCGATCATGCGCCTGCGGCGGACACACTGATCAAAAACGCGAAGCGGCCCGAGCTTCCGGGCCGCTTCGCGTGTTCGGGGTTGGGGTGAAAGGTTAGAACGCGAACTTCACGGCCATCTGCAATTCGCGTGGCGTGCTGGCAATCGCCTGAATCGCAGCCGCGGTTCCGTAGCTGATTGTGCCGCTACTGAACGAGGGAGCGATGCTCGGCGCGCTGGTGCCGCCCGTGGACCCGGGAATGGCCCAGACCACATGGTTGAACACGTTGAAGGCCTCGAAGCGGAATTGCAGCGTCTTGGTGTCGCTCAGTCGGAAGTTCTTCAGCAGCGAGAAGTCCACGTCGTTGAAGTTCTGCGATCGCAAGCTGCCGATCTGCAAGGTGCCGAAGCCGTAGCCGGGTCCAACGGTCGGCGAGGCGGGACTGATATAGCACGCCGGGTTGAACCACTCTGTGAGCGTGCCTTTGGGAACAGCGCAGTTCGGCAAGAGATCCGGACGGCTGTAACCGGTGATGGATTCCGCGGAATTGGTCAGGTTCGCCGGATCGGTGCTGGTGGGCGCGTCGCCTGCGATCGAAGCCGGCACGCAACTTGTGGTTACCGGAGTCGTGGCGTCGGGCGCGCAAAGATTGCTGGCACCGCCCCAGGTTGGGTTGAACGCCTGACCCGAGCGAGCCAGGAAGGAGAAGTTGGTCTCCCAATTCCCGACGATCCAGGATAGCAGCCCGTGGTTCACCCACTTTTCTCCGCGGCCAAAGGGCAGGTCGTAGACCGCGCTCCAATTGAAGAGTTGCGGAATGTCGTAGGCGCAGGGTCCATACGAGAGAGATTGGTTGAAGAAATACTCGTAGGGCGCGCCTTCTCCGCCGTTCTCAGCATTGAACTGTCCGTTGGCATTGCCAAGGCACCTCGACCATGTATACGCGATGAGTGTTTCGAGTCCGTGCGAAAAGCGCTTCTGGTATTGGGCTTGAAGCGCGTTGTAGTTAGAGGAGCCGGTACTCTCGGCGTAGTTTAATGCCTGAGCGAACGGCATGTACTCCGTCTGGTTGATTTGCGCCTGGGTCAACGGCGTGGTCGGGCAGGTGAAGCCCTGATTCGCGTTGTTCTCGCAGAACGGGCCGCCTTGCGGGTAGTTGATCTTGCAGCACCAATCGAGCCGCGCGGTTTTGCTTCCGACGTAGGCCACCGAGAACATCGAGGAAGCGGTCAACTGGCGCTCGATTTGGAGGTTCCATTGCTGCGAACGCGGGTCGCTATAGTTCGGAGCGTTGGTGTAGCCGCCGAACGTGGAACCCCACGGTGTGGGCGCGATGACGATCGGCAGGCTTCCGCTCAAACCCTGCAGATTGGAGGTGCTGTACCCGCCGTAAGGGCCGCAAGAGGCGGTGCTGTAACAAATCGGGTTGACCGTCGGCGAAGGTGCGGCATTTTGCTCGGCGGTGTTCAGCGTGTCGGAAACACCTCGCGTCCAGGGCCAGACGGAGCCCTGAAGCGTGTTTTCTGCGTACTGACTGCGGTAGCTGATCGTGTCGTAGTAGATGCCATAGCCGACGCGCAGAACGGTGTTGTGCGTGAACTGCCAGGCGAGCCCAAGCCGCGGGCCGACGTTGTCGCTAATGGCCTTCAGCGCCGGTTGATTGCTTCCGGAGAACGAAATGTTGTTGAGCGTGTTGTAGGTGACGCCGCCGACGGTGACATTGAATGCCGCGTTAGAGCTTGAGAGCCCACCGGGGACGCACGGTGGAGCGACGGTGGTCGTGCAACCGGTGGAATACGCAGCGGTGTCCGCGGATCCGATGACGAACTGCTTGGCCGGGTAGTTGTAGGCGTTGATGGTCTCGCCGTCGCTGACCAACAGATATACCGGCGGGACGTAGTCATAACGCAGACCGATATTCACCGTGAGTGTCGGCTTGATGTGCCAGTTGTCCTGGGCGAAAAAGCCGATAGGCTCCATGGCGACGTGAACTTCTTCCAGCTGTGGCACGTTCACCGTGAACGCGGAAGGAAGATCAAGAAGCATCGAAGCCAGGCCGTTGCCCTCGGCGCCGGAGCACGCGAAGTTTCCGGAACTGTTCGTCGGGCAGGTGTCGCTGGCACTGGAACTGAACTGCTCGTAGAGGTTGGTCTCGAGGCGATTCTCGTAGAGATATTCGCCGCCGAACTTGAAATTGTGATTGCCGTGGATCCAGGTCACGGTGGCGTTGAAATCGTGTTCTGGATTCGCGCGATGCTCCGGGCCCACGTTGCCGATCACCGTGGGATAGCCGCTGGCCGGGCTCAAATAAAATCCATCGGTGGAGGAGAGCCCTGAGAAACCGGCGGTCGATTCGGGACCGTCGCCGGCCGAGTTGGTCTGATTGACCACGACGGGGCGCGAGTTGATGCCTCCGCGGACGGACAGAATCAGGTTGGGCGTGAAGACGTGGTCCCAAGCGCCGCCGATGTTCCAAGTATGGTAAGGACTGGGCGCAAGGGAGGTGGTTCCGGCAACGATTGACGTCGTGGTGTCCCACATCATGTAGGCCCTGCCCATGATGGTGTCGTGGTTCCCGAAGTGCTCGTCAATGCGGGCGTCCATGTTGCTGTTGAGGTCGGTCTTGGGACGCGAGTCCAGGCAATTGTCCACGGCAGAGGCGTAATTGGGCGTGAAGGAGCAGTTCGCGAATTCCGGCGCGGTGTAGGCCTTGATCACGGATGCGAGCTTGGTGTCGATCAGAGCCGCGGGAATCACGTTGCACGGAAAGCCGGCCATCTGTACGCCATAGCCGGAAGTGCCGAACGTCGCGGCCGGGTTCACCAGCGGCTCGGGCGTGGTGCCGCCCGATGCGGTGCACTGAAAGGGAATCGCCGAACTCGGGGAACTCTCCGCGAATGGATTGTAAAGCTGATTCGGAGTTACGCCGGTTTTGGTGGAATTTACGGAGCCGACAAGTTCCGGCGTAACCGTTCCGCTGAAGTCACCAGAAAGTTCCTGGGTGGTCGGATCGATCGTGAAACTGTTGGTGGGCTGCGAGAAATGCCAGCCTTCATATGCGAGGAAGAAGAACATTTTGCTTTTGCGAATCGGGCCGCCCACCATGCCGCCGTATTCGTTGATCGAGTATCCGAGTGGAGAAACAGGTGTGCCGGAAAGTTGAGCTGCGGTTTCGGTTCCCGCAGCAACGGCCGCCGCGCCCGCCGGGCATGTCGCCGCGGTGCAGAATCCGTTGAACGGGTTGCGCGCGTCGAAAATATTGCTGCGCGCAAAATCCCAGGCCGCGCCATGGAGTTCATTGGTGCCAGACTTGGTGACGATGTTCACGACAGCACCGAGAACGTTGCCGTACTGCGGATCGTCGTTGTGGCCCTGCAACTTCACTTCCTGGACGGTGTCCGTGATCGGGGGCACGGACCAACCGCCGCCGCGATCGTCGGTATCGATAATTCCATCCATGTAGAACGCATTGGAGCGGTTTCCGGCGCCGTTCACCGCGGGCCGATAGACGATGGTGTTTGGAATTCCGATGTTGCCGCCATCGGCGCTGCCGATGCCGTTTCCGCCCTGCGCGGTGTTCACGGGGCTGACGCCGGGTTGGAGAATCAGGAGTTCGGTGAAGTTGCGGCCGTTGAGCGGCAACTCGTGCAGAGATTCCTCGTCAAGAAGCGTGCCGAGCTCGGTGCTCGAACTCTGAATCATCTGGCCGATAGCCGAAGCGCTGACGGTCACGGTTTCGGTTGGAGCCCCGACCTCCAAAGTCAGTTTCTCGGTGAGGGTCTGGTTCACGTCCAATGGGAAGATAGGCAGAGCGAGCGTCTTGAATCCTGTCCTCTCCACCGTCAGGACGTAGCTGCCGGGCAAAAGATTGATGATCGTAAACGCGCCATCGCTGTTGGTGATTTTTTCGCTGGTAACGTTCGTCGCTACGTTGGTGATTTTAACCGTGGCACCGGGAACAATTGCACCCGAACTGTCCAATACGGTGCCGGTGACGGTGGCTGTCGGCGTCTGGGCGTATAGGCCGGTACAGACGAACAGCACCGCGGCAGCGAGCAACATCACTGACTTACATGAACGCATCGAAGCCTCCTTGCTTCACTTCATCGGATCGCAACTTGGATCCACCCCGATACCGCTCGATCAAATTTCGCGCTAAAGAACAACAGTTGAAAAGTGTGTTTCAGCGCTTGAAACAACACGTTCAGCGGTTCTTCCCGCCGGTTTTGCGATGCGGAAGAACCGGCCCCGGACAGCGAACGCGGTAATCAGGCGCTTGCTCGCACCCGCAGCCATTGCTAGAATCCGTCTCCTGGCCCGGCATGCGAGATACACACCCAACTTTTCTGGGGCGAAATCTAGTTCCGGTGACGCATGGTCCACAAGTTAATTGGGGATACCGTGGGGCTACTCGGAAGATACATGAAAGATACGCGGAAGATACTTGCGGTGGTATATTGAGGGCCGATTTTGCCGATCGGAGCCGGTCTTGAGGCCGGGGCGAGAGCGTAGCGGGCTATGAATATCACGCAAGCTCCTGGAACCACAGAACTTGGCGGGCCTCCTCCCGAGGAGATTCAGAAGGAGTTAACCCGGCTTATCCATTCGAAAGCGTTTCGCCACTCGGCCGCCCTGCAGCGATTGTTACAGTACTTGATCGGCAGAGCCATCGAGGATCCCTTCGGGGACGTCAAGGAATACACCATCGGGACCGAGGTATTCGATCGAGGTCCCGGCTACGATCCCCAGACCGATACGATCGTCCGGGTTCAAATCCATCGATTGCGACTGAAAGTAAAGGAGTACTACGAATCGGAGGGGATCAACGACCCGATTTTCGTGGACATTCCGAAGGGTCACTATATTCCCACGTTCGAGAGCCGGTCGGTTGCGGTTCCTAAGGCAAGCCAAACGAATGTCTCTGCCGAAACCATCACAACGCCTATCGGGGGCCTTGACGCGGGTCCGAAGGAAGCGACACGCCCTGCATTTTTCACGCGAGGTGTTTTTCTGATCCCCGTGATCATGTTGATCTTTGCATCGGGAATTATTCTGGGCACGCGATGGGAACAGTCGCGGGTCTTGGCGACGAGCGATGCAATATCGAACCGCGCGGCATCAGCCGGCCTTGGCACGAGCGATGCGGCGGCGAGTTTCTGGAAAAGTTTTCTTGGCAGCGATTCTGCGCCGGTACTGGGATATGCGGACGCGGTCTATCTGGTTGACGGGGCGCAGGACCTGTTCCGATTCAGGCGCGGTGCGAGCGACAACCAAGGCACGCTGGTCGAACCTCATTTGGCTGAAGAATTCGCGTCCAGCCCATCGCTGGTCAAGCAGGCCGGTCCGCTGTATTACGAGGACGGCAACACGGGGACGGGAGATCTCGAAAGCGTCTTCGTCCTGACGCGGCTTTTCACGCAAATGGGCGTGCAAATGACGGTGAAGCGCTGCCGGCTGATGACCATAGACGACTTGAAGCAGCACGACGTCATTTTGCTGGGCTCGCCGGAGGAGAACGACGCGGTCGCGCAGCTGCCGCAGGTCGCGGATTTCGTGTGGACTCGACTAAATGTGCCCGGTCCGTGGAAGGGAGAATTCGTAAACAGCCATCCGCAACCGGGGGAGCGGCTTACGTACCAAACGGAACGCGATCCGAACACGCAGGAAGTGACGGCAGATTATGGCCTGATCACGCTTGAGCCGGGCGCGCTGCCGGGGCGATATATCGCAATTCTGGGCGGACTCGATACATCGGGCGTGGCGGGGTCGGCGCAATTCTTGACGTCGCCGTCACACATGTCCGAGCTGGAAGCGCGGCTGAAATCTCTTAGCGGGTGGGCGGGTGATGGTCCACCGCCGTCGTTTCAAGCGTTGCTGCGAGTGGCAGTGGAGAAAGGGCACGACGTTCTGGGAGTTCAACTAATAACCGTGCATCTGACGACCCCGGACAAAAACAGCGTGGGAACCACGCCGAACTCGGGCACTAAGTAGCGGCAGTAAAACCGGTCTAGCCGGGCGAAAGAGCTAAGTTGTGGACTCCGGAATTTGCCTCGCTGAGCTCTGTTATCTCTCTCGTTTATAGCGAATTAGACGCGATTGACGTAGGTCTGTGGCGACGCGTTGGCTCGCGGCGAAAACTGCGCTGCGTATGCGGAATAGCGCACTTCGGCGCGCGAAGTATCTCTCGCGTATCTATCGCGTATCTCCCGGGTATCCTAGCGGTATCCCCAATTAACTTGTAGGCCGTGGTCCACAAGAACTAAATTCCGCGCGCAAACCTGAGCGTGTCTCGCACCTTGAGCGATGGTGAACTTGGACGCGGGATCTTGTGCAGGCGGGCATTTGCTCGAAGCGTTCAACATTCTGGAGCGAATTCGGTAGAAAATTGCCCACGCGGGGGAAGCACCGGCCTGGCGCTCCTTATCCCCATTCGGCACGGGAGATTCATGATGCGGCACCGCGTTGTGTGGCTTTGCGCTCTGGCTTCTGTGTTGGCGGTCTTGCCTGCGGCGGCTCAGAACTCGCTGCAGCCTCCAGCGCAATCGCCTCCACAGACGCGCGCGCAATGGGGCGCACCGGACGTGAGCGTGACGCATGCCGCAGGGCAGTGGACGATCGCAGGGAAGAAAAATCAGGTCGTTTTGAACGAATCGGATCTGGCGGTCAGCGTTACGGCCGAGGGCGGTGTCACGTGGAAAATGAAGCCCTCGCAAGACGACGACATCCTGGTCGCTTCGCATGGCGAATTGTTTCACGTCGCGCTCAAGAGCGCGCACCACATCGAGATCGTTCCGTACGACACAGGCTACAAGACCGGCGTCAAGATCACGCTCTCCGATTTCCACGAGAACGGAATGCTTTACAAGGGCCAGCCGCTTGATCTGGTGCTCTACCTCACGATCTGCCTCGAAAATCCGAATGAAGACCTGGTGATGACGGCTGTCGCGAGCGAGCACGAAGCCGACGTGCGCCTGCTCGATTGGCCGACGGCGATGGACGCCAGCGACGTTGACTTCACCGTGCTCTCGAATGGCGAAGGCACACTGGTGCCGCGCACCTGGCCCACGAAATTTCTGCCCGACAATATTTTCACGGGCGACGGCGCCGCCGAGGACGCGAGCGTAATCGAAAGTCATCTGATCGAGTCGTGGTCGATGTCCTGGTGGGGCTTTGAGAAGGGCCCGGCGGCGATGATGGTGATCGTCGAAACGCCGGACGACGCGGCGTATCAATTCGAGCATCCCGCGGGCGGCCCAACCGTGATCGGTCCGCAGTGGCGCGATCAGCTGGGGCGCCTCGCGTATCCGCGCAGCGTGCGCATGTGTTTTTTTCCGACGGGCAATTACGTCACGCTGGCGAAGCGCTACCGGCAATACGTGATCGACAGCGGACTATTCGTTTCGCTGAAGGAAAAAATCGCGCGGCAGCCGCTGGTCGCGAATCTGATCGGCGCGGGCCACGTGGGCGAGCAGGCGCTGCGCAATATCCGGCCCGGTGCGTGGCAATACGATCCCGATCATATCGACGTCGATTATCGCGTGAACACATTCGACGATCTGGCGAAGGGTTTGCAATACTGGAAAGATCAGGGCTTCAACAAAATGATCGTCACGTTGTCCGGATGGCCGTACTACGGCTACGACCGCCAGCATCCCAACGTTCTTCCGCCCGCCCCGCAGGCCGGCGGCTGGGATGGTTTGAAGCGCTTTTTCGACGCCGCGCTGGCGCTTGGCTACACGCCGATGCTTCACGATCAGTATCGCGATTACTACACGGACGCGCCCTCGTGGGATCCGCAATTCGCCGTGCATGAAGAGGACACCATCACGCCGTCCACAACATTCCCCGGTTCGCGCTTTGAGCACTGGAAAGACGGCTACATTCCGATGATGGATCACTGGAACGGCGGCGCGCAGAGTTACATTACGCCGTCGCTGGTCCTCGGGAACGTGGTCAGCAATTACGAGCAGATGTTCGCGCACGGCATTCATCCGGAAGGCTCCGGCCTCGACGTCTTCGGCTACGTTCCGCCGGATCGCGATTTCAATCCCGAGCATCCCGCCACGCGCACCGACGGAATGAACGCGCGCGCGGCGGCATTCATCTGGGCGCGTGTACATCTGGGAATCGTCGGCACCGAAGCCGGTTCCGATTGGGTGATTCCTTATGTGGACATGTGCACGCCGCACGCGTTCGGCAAGGCAATTCCCGTGCCGCTTTACAACCTCGTCTATCACGATGCCATCGTGACCACGACAACCGGCAACTCGATGTACAGCGTTCTGCTCGACGAGGGCATCAATATGACGCGGCCTAATCCGAACGCAGGCGCCGGCGGTCCCGGCGCCGCGCCCGGTGCGCCCGGCGCTGCGGTCCGCGCGCGCGGAGGCGCGACCGAAGCCGACGCCGCGCGCCGCGCCGCTTCGCACCCGACGTTCACCGATCCCGCGCAAGTCCTGAAGCTCGAAAAAGACGCGTTGGCACTACAGGAACGCGTCGGCCTGCTGGAAATGACCAATCATGAATTTCTCGACAAGAATTATCGCGTCGAGCGCACCACGTTTTCCGACGGAACCACAGTCACGGTGGATTGGGACAAGATGACGTACGACATCAATCCGCCGCTTCCGGCTCAATAAGTCGAGCCGTGGCCGCCGCTGGCGCTTGAGGCGGGACTGCATGAAGAAAAGGATGGCCATGGACAACGCAAGCGATCACTCCCCGTCGAGACGCAAATGGCTGGGTATCGCAGCAGGGGCTTCGATAGGGTCGGGTATTCTGGCCGCCGCCGGCGCGGCCGCTGACCCGGCCAAGCGCGCTCCTTCCAACGACAGCGATCTCGGCGCGCGCGTCTACAACATCCGCGATTTCGGCGCCAAGGGCGACGGCTCGACGCTCGACACCGCCGCGGTGCAAGCCGCGATCGACGCCTGCACAAAAGATCAGGGCGGAACGGTGCTGGTTCCCGCGGGCGTGTTCGTGATCGGCACGGTCGAGCTCAAGAGCAACGTCACGCTGCGACTCGCGGCCTCCGCAAAATTGCTCGGCACGGCCGACGGCAAACAGTATCACGCCGCCGACGCGATCCCGCTCAGTGGCGATTCCACGCTCGGCGATGGAAACGTCGGGCTGATCTTCGCGGTGAAGGCCGACAACGTTACGATCGAAGGCCATGGCACGATCGACGGCCAGGGAGCGCAATTTCATTCGCCCACCCGCGGCGTTCTGCCGCCCGCCGGCATCGGCGGCGACAATCGCCCGTACCATCTGTTGTTCTATCAGTGCAAGAACCTGACGCTGCGCGACATTTTTCTGAACGACAGCGCGTATCATTCGGTGCGCATTATCGAAAGCACCTTCGTGAAGGCCGACGGCCTGCGCATCTACAATCGTGTGAACGGCAACAACGACGGCTTTCACTTTATTAGTTGCCAGCACGTACACGTCAGCAACTGCACGGTGCAATCCCAGGACGATGCCTGCGCTCTTTTCGGCAGCTGCAAATTCATCACCATTACGAATTCTTCGTTCAGCACGCGCTGGTCGGTTTTTCGCTTTGGCGGCGGTGAAGCCGAAAATATCGCCATCTCCAATTGCCTGATTTACGAAACCTACGGCTGCCCGATCAAGATGCGCTGCGGTCCGAATTCGCGCTTTGAAAATATCTCGTTCTCCAACCTGGTGATGACCAACGTCACCGGCCCTATTTCCATCGGCCTCGGCGATCCGCCACGCCGCCCTGGGGCGGCCTCCGCTTCCGAGACAGGCATGGCCCCGGGCATTCCGGGTATCGTGCGCAACATTTCTTTCAGCGGAATTCTGGCCACCGTGGTGGTCCCCACCCAAGTTCCCGGCGTGCCTTTCACGAGCGACTACAATCCGGGCGAAATAAAATCCTGCATCTCGCTGAATGGAGCGGGAGAGAACTTCATCGAGAACATTCGCTTCGACGATGTCCACGTGACCTTCGCCGGCGGCGGCACCGCGACGGATGCCGCCGTCCGCGATGTGCCCAAGGTCGCCGGCGAATACTACGAAGCAGGTGTTTTCCCCGCGTATGGGATTTATGCGCGCCGGGTGCGGGGATTGTCTCTTTCCAACGTGCGCTTCGATGTGAGCGCGCCCGAGCTGCGGCCGGCCATCGTTTTCGACAACGTGGTGGACGCCGCCGTGAACGGTTTGAGCGCGCAAGGCAATTCCCAGTCCGAATCGCTGTTGCGCTTCATCGAAACGCGCGACGTCTTGCTGACTGCCTCTCGCGTGCTTACGCCATCCGGCGTGTTCCTGCAGGTCGAAGGCGCCGGCAGCAGGGACATCACCGTGGACGGTGGTGATTTGTCGAAAGCCGATGAAGCGCTGGCTTTCCGCGGCGATGCAACCGAAGACTCGGTGAAGCTCCGGAGCTAAATTGACACGCTACAGGACGGGTTGGCAGCAGGCGCCGCTCAGCGCGGATATATTTGCGGCAGTGCGCCGAGTCTGCCGCACTCGACGCCGAGCCGACTCCGCGCATTTTGTTGGTGCTAGGTCTTCGTCACTTTTCGCGCGCCGCCGCCGTGAGCATATTTTTTTGCATAACTTTTCAAAGCGTCTTTGATAATGGGATATGCGGTCTTCGCCGAGCCTATTTCTTCCACCTCAACCGTTTTGTTCTCGAGCTGCTTGTAGTCCTGGAAGAAGCGCCGCAGCGTCAGTAAATAGTGGGACGGTATCTGGCTCGCTTCTTTATACCCGTTGAACTCCGGGTCCTGCGTTGCGACGGAAATAATTTTGTGGTCCATCGCGCCGGAGTCCACCATGGTCATCAAACCGACGGTGCGCGCGTGGATGACGGCCAGCGGAACCACTCCTTCCTGGCAAAGCACGAGCACATCCAAAGGATCGCCGTCTTCTGCCAGAGTTTGCGGAATGAAACCGTAATTGGCGGGGTAGTAGACCGCGGAATACAGAATTCGATCGACACGGATGAGTCCGCTCGATTTGTCGAGTTCGTATTTCACATTCGATCCCCGCGGGATTTCGATTACCGCGTCGAACTCTTCCGGGACGTTGTCGCCGGGCTTCAGGTCATGCCAAGGATGTACCATGCATTTATCTCCCGACTGAATTTTCGCACAACTCCGAACGCAACCACCAACCCAATCCAAGCCCCGCCCTGAGTCTTTCTTGTCCTGCCGCGCATCTCCTTCATCATGCGCTGACCGAGAAAGGCGACAGGAAAGTCATGCGCAGATTCGTGCGCGGGGCAGTTCCCGCCGTCTCCCGGGCTCGCCGATGAAAACGGTTTTGGAACGAATCGCGTCTTGGGTATGATTCGTGCGTCGTATTTTGCGCGCCGCGCGAGGGGGTCTCGAGTTGCGACGATCGGGCTGGTTACTCCGGCTTGAATTGCCCAGCGATCCCGAAATCTTATCCGTCGTGCGCAGCGCTGTGACGCGCCTGACTGAAGAGATGGGCTTTCCCGCTGCGGATTCCAGAGCCGTAACGCGCGCCGTCGACGAGGCTTTGGCTAACGTCATCCGCCACGCGTACGGCGGCCGGGTGGGCCAGTCCATCGAACTGCTGTGCCGCCGTGTTCAAAATCGATTCTGCGGCGCGAAGCGAGCCGGGCTGGAAATCGTGCTGATCGATAATGGCGCCGCCGCGGACCGCAAGAAACTTTGTGGACGTTCTTTCGAAGACGTTCGGCCTGGCGGTTTGGGAATGCATTTCATTCAGGATGGAGTGGACGTAATGCAGTACAAAACCCACGGCCGCAGAAATTGGCTTCGTCTCGTGAAGTATCTGCCCGACGCGGAATCGGAACCCAAGATCGCGAAAGGAGAGTAACTGGTGCAAATCTCAGCGCGCCGCCTGGACAAGACGACGATTTTCGATGTTTCCGGCGACATCGATCTGGCGCATTCAGGCGAGGTTCGCCGCGTGGTGCTTGTGGAGTTTCGCGAGAAGCGCACGCCCAAGGTGCTCCTCAATTTAATCGAAGTGAATTACATCGACAGTTCCGGCGTGGCGTCGCTGGTGGAAGGCCTCAAAGCGTCTCGAGACGTCGGCTCGCGCCTGATCTTGTTCGGCCTTAGCCCCATCGCGCGTGAAGTGTTGCAGCTCTCGAGACTTCTGACGATCTTTGAAATCTACGACACCGAAGAAAAGGCCCTGGAGGCCTAACGTTGCGTGACGCACGCATTGCGGAGCTGCGCTGATCATGGTGGATTTCGTCGCGCAAATCGGCGAGACGGTCACGGATTCTCTCGCCTACGTGGGCGCGCTCACGGCTTTGGCGGGCCGCGCCGCGTATTACGCGTTTATCGGCCCTTTTCGGGGGAAGCCGCTGCGTTGGCAGGCGGCCGTTTCTCAGGCCACGGAGATTGGTGTTCGGGCGCTGCCCATACTCTCGCTGATCACGTTTTTCATCGGATTGATCTTGGCGCTACAAAGCGGATACGAGCTGCGCAAGTTGGGGGCCTTGAGTTATGTGCCGGGCGCCGTCGCCATTTCCGTGACGCGCGAGCTCGGCCCGCTGATCACGGCCATTCTTGTGATCGGCCGATCCGGTTCGGCGTTCGCCGCGGAGCTTGGGACCATGCGAATCACCGAAGAGATCGACGCGCTCGAGACCATGGCCATCGAACCGGTGGACTTCCTGGTGACGCCGAAATTCATGGCCATGATCGTGATGATGCCGTGCTTGACCATGTGGTCGAACGCCATGGGCATTCTGGGTGGTTCACTGTTCGGCGTGACGCTCGGCGAATTCACCTGGGACCGATATATGCGCGCGTCGGTCGAGGCTCTCTATCTGCCCGACATCTCGCTTGGCCTGCTCAAGAGCGTCATGTTTGGGATCGCGATTACCGCGGTGGGTTGTTACGAGGGGCTTTCCACCACCGGAGGCGCCGAGCAGATTGGGCGATCGACAACCCAGGCGGTGGTGATTTCCATTTTCTCGGTGATCGCCGTGGACCTTGTTTTCACGGCCATTTTCTTTTTCGTATCCGGTCACTAGACGGCCGTCGGAGCTGAGATATGCCAGACGAGAAAACAGATTCCGCGCAAGCAGGGCCGGTCATCTCCGTGAAGGATCTTCGCGTAAAGTACGGAGAGCAGGAGATTCTGCACGGCATCAACTTTGACGTCGCGCGCTCGGAAACGCTGGTGATTCTGGGCGGCTCGGGCTCGGGGAAGAGCACGCTGCTGCGCGCGCTCGTGGGTCTCGAAAAACCCAGCGCGGGGCAGATTTGGATGAAGGGCCAGGACATCGCTGCAATTTCGCACGCGGAGCTAGACGAAATCCGCAAAAAAATCGGCATGTCGTTTCAGGGCGGCGCGCTGTTTGGATCGATGACCGTCGGAGAAAACGTGGCGCTCCCGCTGCGCGAACACACCACGCTCGAAGATTCGACCATCGAAATCATCGTTCGGCTGAAACTCGATCAGGTGGGCCTGGCGGGATTTGAGGACTATATGCCCGCGGAGCTGAGCGGCGGAATGCAAAAACGCGCGGCGGTGGCGCGCGCGTTGTCGATGGATTCGGAGATATTGTTCTTCGATGAGCCGTCGGCGGGGCTGGACCCGATCATCGCCGCCGGCATCGATCATCTGATTCTCCAGCTCAAGAAGGCGTTTCACATGACCATGATCGTCGTGACGCACGAGCTGGCGAGCGCGTTCCTGATCGCCGACCGCATGATGCTGATCGACAAAGGGAACATCGAGGCCTACGGCACGCCCGAGGAGATGCGCACCAGCACGCAGCCGCGCGTGCGGCAATTTCTGGATCGCGTGGCTGAACCGGAAGTTTCGCAAGAGATGGATTATCTTCAGATGTTGACCGAAAGTCACCGCGACGCGGGTCGCATGGCGGGATGGAGGCGGGGGACATGACGCAAGCGAAACGCGAGCAAGTGATGGTCGGGGCGTTTGTGATCGTCGCCGTGGTGTTGCTGGTGGGCACGGTATTCGCCGTGGGCGGAATTTCCGGCCGCCAGGTTAAGACGTACCGCACTTATTTCGCTTTTGCCGGCGGAATCGAGCCGGGGACTGCGGTGCGCTATTCGGGCGGCCCGAAAGTCGGCCGCGTGGAAAAAATGCGCATCGATCCGCAAGATCCGTCGCGCATTGAAATGACTTTCAGCGTTGACGCGGACCTGCCGGTGAAGACGGACAGTCACATCAAAATCATGGCGCTGACGCCGCTCGGCGACAATCACGTCGAGGTTATGCCCGGCACGCCCGGGGCCGCCGAGGCGCCGGCGGGTTCGCTATTGCCGTCCGACGCGTACGTGGATATCAACTCCGTGCTGGCGCAGGTCCAAAACGTCGCGCCGCAGGCGCAGCAACTTATCGCGAACCTCAATGATCGTGTGGTCGAGCTTAAGGTTACCCTGAGCCGCGTCGACGACCTGCTGAACGATCAGAATCGAGGGAATCTCTCCGCGGTGATCGCCCAGTCGCGCGGAATCATCGAAGAGAATCGTCCCGCGCTGAAATCCACTCTCGCGCATCTGAACGACGTGAGCGCGCGATTGCAGCCTGTGCTGGACGACCTCCAGAAGACTTCGGCTCAGGCCAATTTGACGCTCGCGCACGTGGACGCCACGATCGGCGAAAATCGCCCGGATCTACATGCGGCGATTGTTGAGTTGCGCCAGTCGCTCGCGACCGTAACGAGTCTTACCGCTCAGCTGAACCAAACCGCCGATGTAAATTCCGACAACATCGATGAGCTGCTCGAAAATTTCCGCGATGTCAGCGAGAACCTCAAGGAAATTACGGACACCATCAAAGCGCGGCCCTATCTGTTGATTCGCTCGAACCCTCCGCCTGAACACAAGCCAGGCGAACAACGATGAACCCGAACGGGCAGTCGAAACTGCGTGAGGGAGGTTTCGCAATGAGAACCAGAGCGACGGTGATTGTGCTCGCCATAATCGTGGGAGGCATCTGCGGCTGCGGCTCTATACCGCAGACCAAGTACTACCAGCTTAATCCTCCGAGCGAACCTAATTCAGCTGCCGTCGCGAATCCATTTCCGGTCACGTTGCTGGTGGGTCCGCTCAAAGCTTCGCATCTTTATCGCGAAGACCGGCTCGTTTACGCAACCGACAGCGAGGAAATGGGCACTTACGACGTTCACCGCTGGGCGGAGCCTCCCACCGAAATGATTCAGGAGCTGCTGTGGCGTTCTCTGAGGGCCTCGCACCAGTATCGCGGTGTCTCCATGTTGTCCAGCAGTTCCCACGGAGATTTCTTGCTGGACGGGAATCTATATGACTTCAAGGAAATTTCCGGCAGCACGCTCACCGCTCGCGTGAGTTTGGAATTGCAACTCCGCGACATGAAAACAGGCGCCATCGTGTGGACCCACGCTTACGCTCATGATGAACCAGTCAGCGGCAAGACCGTGTCCGACGTGGTTGCTGCGCTCGATCAAAATACGCACGACTTCGTGAGCGATGCCGAAGCCAGCTTGAGCGAATATTTTGCCGCGCATCCCACTCGGTAGTGTTGGGGCGCGCATTCGATTGTTTCATGAAGCGCGGAATCTTCAAGATTTGCCGCGCGCTTCGCAAAGAGAGCTTCCGTGAGCGATATACAACCTGAATGGGTCGTGCATGTTCGCGACGTTCTGGAGCTGCTGAATCAGGGCGTGATCATTAGCGACGAATGCCCGCGCGTGGTCTACACAAATTCTCTTTTCCTGGAGATGGTTGGCCGCAGCGCCGACGAACTCGTCGGGCGGTACGTCAAAGATCTGTTCCCATCCGAAGACGTCCCGTGGCTGCTGCACCAAATCGAAGTCGGAAGAACTCAAGGTCAGAATCGATTTGAATTCTATTTGCCGCATGCCTCCGGAGCCCGCCTGCCCGTGGTCATCGCCGCGCGGCAACTCGAGGATCCCGATGGGCGCATCTTTGCGATCGTGACCTTCACCGATATCACCGAGCAGAAGAGCGCGGAGATGGAACTGCGGCGGGCAAATACGTTGCTCGAATCGCGCGAACGCGCTCTGGACGAAGACCTGCTCCTCGCGGCGCGCGTTCAGCAAAGCCTCGCCCCCCAAAGTCTCGTTTGGACCACCGCGTCGGTAGAAACGTACTATCAGGCCGCGCGGACCATTGGCGGCGATTATGGCGTGGTCGCGCCCGGCGACGACTATCTCACGCTGATGGTTTGCGACGTTTCCGGGCACGGAATCGGATCGGCGCTTGTCGCCAACCGAATTTACACAGAGACCGTTTCGCTCATCGAGGCCGGCGAGGCGCTCACGCCGATGTTGCAGCACCTCAACCGATTTGTTCTGCAGAACCTGGGAAGTTCCGTGATGTACTTCACGGTAGCCGCCGCGCGATTGCGCCGCGATGGATGTCAGCTCGAATTTTCCGCCGCCGGACATCCGCCCGCGATGATCTTTCGCCGGGGCCAAGCGCCGCGGTTTCTCGAGTCAACCAGCACCATTCTCGGGTGCTTCCCCGACGCAGTTGGCCCAGACTCGGCCGTGAGGATTACTCTCGAAGCAGGCGACCGCCTCATGCTCTACACGGATGGCTTCACGGAGACCTTCAATTCCCGGCGCGAGATGCTGGGCGTCAATGGCCTCGCCGAAATCGCGCTTGAAGCGTCCACCTTGCCGCTTCCGGAGATGAAGCAGCAAATCCTCGATCGCGTCACTGCCTGGCGAAGCGGTCCCGCCGCCGACGACATGTCTCTTATTCTCGTCGAAGTCTGATCGCAGAAGGGTCCGCGTCGACTATTTCCCCCATCGGCGCGCGTCTTGAAACTTTCGGTGACCGCGCGACGACTCCGCCTTCGATTGACATTCGCATATCGCAAGCATAGGCTCCCGCTCAGCATCTGACTTCTTTTCCGTGGAGGAACCTCGATGAATACGTCCACGATAGCAAGCGACGCAAGGCAGGTCACAGGCTGGTCGATTGCGGTTAGTCTTCTGCTGATTCTCGCGGGAATTTTGGCCATTGGACTTCCGATAGCGGCGGGATTCGCTGTCAGCATCGTGGTGGGCTGGCTCTTGGTGTTTTGCGGGGTGATTCATCTGGTCTTTGCCTGGCACATTCGCTCAGTTGGCGGTGTCATTTGGCAGGTCTTGCTAGGCGCGCTCTATATCGGCATCGGCGTCTTCATACTGATTCACCCGCTCGCCGCTTTGGTTACGCTGACGCTGGCCCTTGCCATCTACTTGTTCGCCGAAGGCCTGCTCGAGCTGATCCTGGCGTTTCAGGTTCGCCCACAGCAGGGCTGGGGATGGCTGCTGTTCGACGGCGTCGTCACGCTGTTTCTCGCCGTTCTTATTTGGAGGGGCTGGCCCAGAAGTACGGACTGGGTGATCGGAATGCTCGTGGGAATCAGCATGATTTTCAGCGGAGTCACGCGTCTGATGCTTTCGCTCGCTGCGCGTAGCCTTGTGCCACGGTCAGTCTGAGATTTCCGCCGAGGAACCTCGATCAACGCAGTTCAGAAGTTCCCTGGCACGCTCGGCGGTTAAGTCGCGGAAGCCGCGGCGTCGCCTTCCTTGGCGCCGCGACATTTGTTCTCGAGTCGCGGCGCTCTCTGAACCTCCGGGTCGGCTTCGCGCGAAGTTGTATCCGTGTAAAATCTCGAACGAAACCGTCGTTAATCTCAGTTAAAATATCTGGTATAGTCCGGTTTACTGCCTTGGATTGCGTCTGTGCGCCCCGTGCACGCCGTCGATAGTGTCGGGGAATCGAACGACACCGAGAGGGAATCGCAGTTGGCCGAAGGACCACTTTCCAGAGTGCCCGCCTCAGGGGCCACCCAAGCGGATCTGGTCATCACTCACGAGGACGTTGATCGTGCGCATGACCGCGTGCGTGTTTCCGCGGCGCGCGCCCAGCGCGGTGTCTTCCCCAGGTTCCGTCTGCTGTGGTTGCTCGTTGGCCCCGGAATTCTGGTCATGCTGGGAGAGAACGACGGCCCCAGCATGCTTTCCTACGCCGCGACGGGCGCAAAATTTGGAATCGGTTTCTTCATTCCCTTTGTGGTGCTCACGTTCTGCATGGCGGTCGTCGTGCAGGAAATGACCATGCGCCTGGGTTCCGCAACTCATCGCGGCCATGCGGAATTAATTTTTGACCGCTTCGGGCCGTTCTGGGGCTGGTTCTCGATGCTCGACCTCGGCGTCGGCAATTTCCTGACGCTCATCACCGAATTCATCGCCATCCGCGCCGGCCTGGGATTTTTTGGCGTGCCCGCGTGGGCCGCTGTTCTCAGCGCGTTCGTGTTCTTGTGTCTGGCGGTGATCACTCACCGTTATTGGACCTGGGAACGAACTCTGCTCGCCATCGCCGTATTCAATCTCGTTTTCGTTCCAGTCGCACTGCTCACGCACCCGAATTGGCACTCGGTCGGCCACGCCCTCATCACCTGGAAGCCGTTCCCCGGCGGATTGAGCCAGGACACTCTGATCATCATGCTCGCGGACATCGGCGCGACCGTGACCCCGTGGATGCTTTTCTTTCAGCAGAGTGCAACAGTTGACAAAGGGCTCACGCGGAAAGATATCAATCTCGGCCGCATCGATACGATCGTCGGCGCCGCTCTGGCCGCGATCGCCGCGGTCGCCACGATTCTGGCGACGGCCCCGTTGTTCGCTCACCACATGAATGCCGATAGCTTTCAGGCCGCCGAATTCGCGCAGGCACTAAGGCCATTAATCGGCCGATTCGGCGCGGCACTGTTCGCGCTCGGCATCGTCGAAGCCGGCATGGTCGCCTCGGTCACTATTTCTACTTCCTCCGCCTATGCGTTTGGAGAAGTGGCGCGCAGACCGCACAGCCTCAATCTGCCCATGGCCGAGGGAAAGCCTTTCTACTCCGTGTTATTTCTCTGTGCCGCAATCGCCGGTGGAATTGTCTTGATCCCCGGGCTTCCGCTCGTGTCCGTCGTCCTACTCGTCAACGTGGTCGCAGTGCTGGCCATGCCGCCCGCGCTGGTATTTCTGTTCATGCTCGCGAACGACCGCGAAATCATGGGCGATCTCGTGAGCCCCACTTGGGCGAACGCGCTGGCCACCGGCGTAGTCGTTTTTCTAACTCTCGCCGGTATACTCTTCGGCATCAGCGTGATTGCACCGAATTTCTTCGCGTTTCTAGGCGCAAGGTAGGAGCATCGCAGAATGACCTCAACGGACAAACCCCGCGCCTCGATCACTTCTTCCGACCAAGCGCTGGTTCTCTCGTCGCTTGAGCGCGATCAACTTGCCGGCCTGAGAAAGCGCGTCATTCCCAGACGCCACCTTAAGGGGTTTGAAAAATTCATCATCTGGTCTCTCCGAATCTATCTCCTCTTCATGATGGCCGTGGTTATCTACCAAGTGTGGATTGGAACGCGTTAATCCCGAGAATTTGCGGGCGCTCGGCCGTGCTCCCCACGCTGTCCGTAACGCGACAGTTTCCTTCCTGATGCGGTGCAATAGTTCAGCTGCGAGATCGCCTCGACATCTGTGCGTGATCGCCGGTACCTGAAGAGAATGTGATAGGCCGCGAGCGACGAGGAAATCGTCGAAACGACCCGTCAGAATTCCTCTAAATTCATGAGAATGAAACATTGGGGCCGCAACCGTTTGACTTTCATTTGAGTCAAATGGGAGGGCAACGCTGCGGCGCCTTGCTCGTTCGGACGGCCTCGCAGAAAAGGCACGCCTCCGGGATTCGCGGCTTGCGCCGCGCCGAGCGTCACGCGCGCCGTTGGGCTAAAATCAGGACGCTAGACAGCGTGGAGGCAAGATCGTGAACGACAATCCATTGACACAATTGGGTTCGCTCGGGCAAACCATGCAGCTCGATTACATCCGGCGCGATCTGATCTCCCGCGCCGGATTCCGCCGTGTGATCCGGTCAGCGGCGTCCTTGAGGGCCTCGTGAAAATCAGCCCTCTCGCCGGCAAGCCCGCGCCAGAATCGATTCTGGTGAATGTTCCCAAACTCGTCACGGCCTATTACACCGAGATCCCCGATCCGTCCGTGCCCGCCCAGCGGGTTGCCTTCGGCACATCCGGGCATCGAGGCTCCGCTTTCGATAAATCTTTCAACGAGTGGCACATCCTCGCCATCAGCCAGGCCATTTGTCTCTATCGAAAAAAGCAAAATATTGACGGTCCACTCTTCCTTGGCATGGACACACACGCGCTCTCGGTGCCCGCGCTTGCGAGCGCGCTTGAAGTCTTGGCGGCCAACGGCGTGGAAGTGATGATCGCGGTGGGCGACGAATACACACCCACGCCAGCGATTTCCCACGCGATCCTGACGTACAACCACGGCCGCAAAGCCGGACTCGCCGACGGCATCGTCATCACTCCGTCGCACAATCCGCCCGAAGATGGCGGCTTCAAGTACAACCCACCCAACGGCGGACCGGCAGAAGAGACCATCACGAATTGGATCGAAGCGAAAGCCAACGAATTCCTCGAAGCTGGACTCCAAGGCGTCAAGCGCATTCCTTACGAGAAGGCTCTTAGCGCCTCCACCACGCATCGCCACGACTATCTCAACACCTACATTGACGATCTCGCCTCAGTGCTGGATTTCGACGCGATTCGCGCATCAAAGCTGCACCTGGGCGTCGATCCGCTCGGCGGCGCCGGTGTCCATTACTGGCCGCGAATCGCCGAACGCTATCGCTTGGATCTCACGGTAGTCAGCGAAACTGTCGACCCCACGTTCCGCTTCATGACCGTCGACTGGGATGGCCGCATACGCATGGACCCTTCCTCGGTCTATGCCATGCAACGCTTGATCGGAATGAAGGACCGCTTCGATCTCTCTTTCGCCTGCGACACCGATCACGATCGCCATGGCATCGTCGCCAAGAGCGTTGGATTGATGCCGCCCAATCATTATCTGTCTGTTGCTATCTTTTACCTTTTCCAGCATCGCCCGGAGTGGCGCAAGGAAGCCGCCGTCGGCAAGACCGTCGTGAGCAGCGCGATGATCGATCGCGTCACCGCGAAACTTGGCCGCAAGCTCTACGAAGTTCCGGTCGGCTTCAAATGGTTTGTCGATGGCTTGCTTGATGGCTCGCTCGGCTTTGGCGGTGAAGAAAGCGCCGGCGCCTCGTTCTCGCGCCTCGACGGCACGGTTTGGACCACGGACAAAGACGGCATCGTCCCGGCTCTCCTCTCGGCGGAAATCACGGCTCGCATGGGCCGCGATCCCGGCGAAATCTACCAGGATCTCACGCGCGAGTTTGGCGACCCTGCTTACGATCGCGTCGATGCGCCCGCCACTCCCGAACAAAAGGAACTTCTGGCGAAACTCTCGCCCCAGCAAGTGAAGATCACGGATCTCGCGGGCGAAAAAATCCAGACGATCCTTACGAATGCGCCCGGCAATGGCGCGCCCATTGGCGGATTGAAGGCCATCGCCGCAAGCGGCTGGTTCGCCGCGCGCCCGTCAGGCACCGAAAATATCTACAAGGTCTACGCCGAGAGTTTTCAAGGCGCCGACCACCTGCGCCGCATCCTTGACGAAGCCCAGAAGATCGTCAACGATGCTTTGGCCGCCGTGCCCGCGCCGAAGCAAGGCTCAGAGCAGGGCAAAGATGGCGCGCCTCCGGCAGTTCGTCAGCAGGCTGCGGGCGAAACGAAATAAGATTCGCGTCACGAAGAATGCATCAGCAGATGCGCTTGAACACTCGGTCCTGAACGAACCCGGAGCAGAAGCCATGAGCGAGGAAACACCCGCCAGAAGCTTGATCAATAAATTTCTACCCGTGGATGTGCCCGGATTCGATTCGCTCGCAGAACTTGCACTTGATCTGCGCTGGTCGTGGACCCGCGCCACCGATGAACTTTGGCGCACGCTCGATCCCGTGCTCTGGGAACTCACGCAAAATCCTTGGGTCGTGCTGCAAACGGCGTCGCGCGAACGAATCGAGCGCATGCTGGCGGATCCCGCTTTTCGCAAGAACCTTGACGATTTGCTCCACGCCAAGCGCCTCGCTGCTGCTACGCCCGCGTGGTTTCAGCAGGCGCATACGCAATCACCTTTGACTTGCGTCGCGTACTTCAGCATGGAATTCATGTTGAGCGAAGCGCTCCCAATTTATTCCGGAGGACTCGGAAATGTCGCCGGCGATCAACTCAAAGCCGCCAGCGATTTGGGCGTCCCGGTGGTTGGCGTCGGCCTGCTCTATCAGCAAGGATATTTCCGCCAAGTGATCGATAAAAGCGGAGCGCAACAGGCCCTTTACCCCTACAACGATCCCGGACAATTGCCGATCACGCCGGTGCGCCTTCCGAACGGCGAATGGTTGCGCCTGGAGCTCGCTCTGCCTGGCTATTCGGTCTGGGCGCGCGCCTGGCAGGTTCAGGTCGGTCGAGCCAAGCTCTACCTGCTCGATAGCAATGACGACGCGACCTTTCCCACTCATCGCGGCATTGCGAGCGAACTCTACGGTGGCGGTCCGGAGCTGCGCCTGCAACAGGAACTCCTTCTCGGCATTGGCGGCTGGCGCATGCTCGGCGCGCTGGGCATCAAGCCGGAAGTGTGCCATTTGAACGAAGGCCACGCGGCCTTCGCCACGCTCGAGCGCGCTAGAAATTTCATGGAGGAAAATGCGCAGCCGTTTGAGGTCGCGCTGGCCGCCACGCGAGCGGGCAACCTCTTCACCACGCACACTGCGGTGGCCGCCGGCTTTGATCGTTTCACGCCCGATCTGATCGAAAAATATCTCAAACACTACTCCGAGACGAAACTCGGCATATCGCTCCGCGATTTCTTGGCTCTCGGCCGCGAAAATCCCGACGACCCGTCCGAGACTTTCAACATGGCCTATCTCGCAATCCGAGGCAGCCATGCTGTGAATGGCGTGAGTCGCCTGCACGGAGAAGTGAGCCGCCGCCTCTTTGAACCTCTTTTCCCGCGCTGGCCGCAGGACGAAGTGCCCGTCGGTCACGTGACCAACGGCGTGCACATGCCCACATGGGATTCTCCGGTCGCCCACGATCTCTGGACCGAGGCCTGCGGAAAAGACCATTGGCAAGGGCCGATAGAATGCCTCGAGCCGAAAATTCGCAAAATCTCCGACGCCAAGCTCTGGCAATTACGCACCGCCTCCAGCAAGGCTCTTGTTGAATATGCCCGCGATCGATTGTCCCGGCAGTTGGCTGCCAGAGATTTCCCGCCCGACGCGGTCGAGCGCGCCAAGCACCTGTTCGATCCCAACATTCTGACGCTCGGCTTCGCGCGGCGCTTCGCCACGTACAAGCGACCCAACCTCCTTTTGCGCGATCGCGATCGTCTGCTCCGCCTATTGAGCAATTCCGAGCGCCCCGTGCAACTGATCATCGCCGGAAAGGCGCATCCCGCGGACCAGGCCGGCCAGGCCCTCGTTCAAGAATGGGTTCTTTTCATTCGTCGGCCCGAAGTTCGCCCCCACGCAATCTTCCTCAGCGATTACGACATGGAGTTGACGCAACAATTGGTTCAGGGCGTCGACGTCTGGATCAACACGCCGCGCCGGCCCTGGGAAGCTTGCGGCACGAGCGGCATGAAGGTGCTCGTCAACGGCGGCATTAACCTCTCCGAATTGGATGGCTGGTGGGCCGAGGCATACGCGCCTGCAGTGGGCTGGGCAATTGGCGACGGCCAAGAGCACGGCGATGATCCCGCCTGGGACGCGGCCGACGCCGAAAGTCTTTACGAGCGCCTCGAGCGCGAGGTAATCCCGGAATTTTACACACGAGACGCGAGCGGCATTCCCACCGCATGGGTCAATCGCATGCGTGAAAGCATGGCGCAACTGACGCCGCGTTTTTCCGCGCACCGCGCGGTTCACGAATACACCGAGCAACGCTACGTCCCTGCTGCTAACGCCTACCAGGAGCGCGCCGCGAATAAAGGCGCGGTGGGCAAGCAAATCGCGGATTGGGAGCACAACCTCGAACAGAAATGGTCCGCGCTGCGCTTCGGCGAAGTGAACGTTCAAACGCAAGGCGACCAGTATCTCTTTCACGTCCAGGTCTTTCTCAACGATCTCGATCCGCAGGCGGTGCGCGTTGAACTTTACGCGGACGGAACGAGCGGCGGCGATCCCGTGCGCCAGGAAATGAAGTGCGCGCGACAAATTGCCGAATCCCACGCCTGCGTTTTTCAGGCGGCCGTGCCCGCCACGCGTCCGGCGAGTGACTACACGCCGCGCTTGATTCCTTATCATTCCGGAGTGGCCGTGCCCTTGGAGACCGCTCGAATCATTTGGCAGCGATAAAGAACTGACAAAATGACCAAACCCCCCGAACGCGATTTGCCGGGTTACATCTCGGAACTTTCCGAGCGCGGCGACCTGGACGAGGGCTCTCCGCTGCCCTTGGGTACGGAAGAAACGGCGGGCGGCGTAAATTTCGCCATTTTCAGCCGCCACGCCACGCGGGTTCGATTGGAATTGTTTGATTATCCCGGCGACGCATCTCCCGCCCGGGCAATCGATCTGGATCCAGCGCGCAATCGCACCGGTGACGTTTGGCACGTCTGGGTGAAGGGAATCGACCGCGGACAACTCTATGGTTATCGCGTCGATGGCCCCTACGAACCCAGCGCGGGACATCGCTTCAATCCTAAGAAACTTCTGCTTGATCCCCGCGCCACTGCTATTTCGCGCCCGCCCTCTTGGGATTTTCCATCAGCGCTTGGATACGATCCGTCCTCGCCGGATCTCGATTTGACCCCTTCGACGCAGGATAATTCCGCGTCCATGCCGAAATGCGTTTTTGTCAACGATCTCTTCGAGTGGAATGGAGACGAGCCGCTCCGTCATTCGTGGTCGAAGACCGTCATTTACGAAATGCATGTTCGCGGTTTTACGATTAATCCCAATTCCGGCGCGGAACATCGCGGAACTTATCGCGGCGTGACGGAAAAAATTCCTTACCTCAAATCCATCGGAGTGACTGCCGTAGAGTTGATGCCTGTTCTCGAGTTTAACGAATCGTCGGTGACGCGCACGAATCCGCAATCCGGTCAGCGTCTCTGCAATTACTGGGGCTACGATCCGATTGTCTTCTTGGCGCCCAAAGCCTCCTACAGCAGCGCGGGCGGCGTGGGCCAGCAGAAATTGGAATTCAAGGAAATGGTCCGCGCCCTTCATAGCGCCGGCATCGAAGTGATTCTGGACATGGTCTTCAACCACACGGCGGAGGGAAATGAGCTGGGCCCCACGCTCTGCTTCCGAGGCCTCGACAATGTCATCGGCTACATGCTCGCGGACGACAAACGCTACTACAGGGACTACACCGGCACAGGCAACACCGTCAATGCCAATCACCCCGTGGTGCGCGACCACATCCTGGAAGCCCTTCGTTACTGGACGGTCGAAATGCACGTCGATGGATATCGTTTTGACTTGGCCGCCGTGCTCGGCCGCGGGCGAACAGGAAACTTGCTTCGGAATCCGCCGCTCCTGGCGGTAATCGCGGAGGATCCGGTCTTGCGCGATGTGAAGCTCATCGCCGAAGCCTGGGACGCCGCCGGTGCCTACGAGGTCGGCAGTTTCGCACAGCGGCGCTGGGCCGAATGGAACGGCCGGTACCGCGACGATATCCGGCGTTTCTGGCGCGGCGACGACGGCATGCTCGGTACATTCGCCAGCCGCATCTGCGGCAGTTCCGACATCTATACCAAGTCCCGCAAAGGTCCCGAGGGCAGCATCAACTACGTCACGTGCCACGACGGTTTCACTCTGAATGATCTCGTCAGCTACAGTTGCAAGCACAACGAAGCCAACGGAGAAAACAACCGCGACGGCACGGATGCCAACTACAGCCAGAACTACGGCACCGAAGGCGAAACCCGAGACGCCGAAATCGAGGCGCTGCGGAATCGCCAGATCAAGAATTTCCTTTTGACCCTGTTTATCTCCCGCGGCATCCCCATGCTGCTCGGTGGCGACGAATTTCGCCGCACGCAATCCGGCAATAACAATGCCTACTGCCAGGACAACGAAATGAGCTGGCATGATTGGGACTGCGTCAAGAAGCACGAGGAAATCTTTCGCTTCACGCAGGGCATGATCGCTTTTCGCAGCGCGCATCCCGTCCTGAGCGAGGAACATTTCTACACCGACACGGACATTCATTGGTTTGGTCCGCAAGGCGGATTGCCCAACTGGACCGATCCGCAAGATAAAATATTCGGCTGCTTGATTCCGGAAGACGCGGACGGCGCTCTTTTCCTTATGTTCAACGCCGGCACCACTGAAACCGAATTCAATCTGCCTCCGCCCCCTCAGGACCTCCGCTGGTATCGAGCAATCGATACTTCCGCCGCCACGCCGCAGGACTTGCTCGCGCCGGGCCAGGAACCGCTGGTGGATCACTCAAAACCATATCGTCTGGAATCGCGCACCAGCGCGATACTTCTGGCGCGCAAGCCGGGCCCCGTCGCAGGAGGCGCGTCCGCATGAGCGAAAGATCCTCCGGCGTGCTTTTACATCTGACCTCGCTTTCCAATCCCTGCCCCATCGGTGATCTGGGCCCCGCGGCAAACGCCTTTGCGGATTTCTTGGCCGCCAGTGGACAGCGTTGGTGGCAAATGCTTCCGATCGGTCCGATCGGTGAAGGCGACTCGCCTTACCAATCGCTTTCGGCCTTTGCAGGCAGTCCGCTTCTGCTGAGTCTCGATCGGTTGGTCGAGCACGGATTTCTCGGACGGCCCGATATCGAGATTCCTGTTTCCGCGGAAAAAGGAAAGGTGGACTATCCCGCCGCGGCGCGCTTGAAGTTGCCGCTGTTGAAAAAGGCGTTCGACAATTTCGAGAGCCGGGCAAACGGCAGCGGTCAATCCGAATTCGATGCGTTTGTCCGCGCGGAGTCGTTCTGGCTCGACGATTTTGCGCTGTTCTCGGCGATCCAGACCAAAGAGGGCACTTCCGATTGGACGCGATGGAGCCAAGAGTTGCGAACGCGCGAGCCAGATGCCGTCACTGGCGCGCGGAAATCTTTCGCCGAAGATATTCGATGCCATCAATTCGTGCAGTGGCAATTCTCCGTGCAGTGGAAGGAGTTCAGGTCCTACTGCGCTTCCAAAGGAGTATCGCTGATCGGCGATGTACCTTTGTTCGTTGCGCACCACAGCGCCGACGTCTGGGCCCATCCCGGATTTTTCAAATTGGACGCCGATGGCAAACCCACTGTGGTCGCGGGAGTTCCTCCCGATTATTTTTCCGCGACGGGCCAGGTTTGGGGCGTGCCGGTGTACCGCTGGGATGCGCTCGCAGCGCAAAACTACGGCTGGTGGATCGAACGCCTGCGCTCGGCTCTCGCGCGGTTTGACGTGAATCGGCTGGATCATTTCATCGGCTTTGTCCGCACCTATGAAGTGCCTGCAAAGGACGCGACCGCGGTGAACGGGCACTATCAACCTGGCGGAGGCGCTGCCTTTTTCAACGCTGCGCGCGAGGCACTCGGGACATTACCTTTCATCGCGGATGATCTCGGCGCCATCACACCGGAAGTCGTGGCTTTGATGGATCAGCTTCAATTTCCGGGCACGCGCGTGCTCCAATTTGAGCTGGCCTCGATTCTGCAAACGAATTCGGGTCAGCCGGAACAATTTCCGGCGAGATCGGTCGTCTATACCGGAACCCACGACAACGACACGACGGCGGGTTGGTTTCAGAAATTGCCGGAAGATCAGCGCAAAGCTCTGCAACAGAAGCTGGGAGTAGATAGCCAGGATATTGTTTGGGCCATGATTCGTGAGGCCATGGCTTCGCAGTCCGACACCGCAATCATTCCTGTGCAAGATCTCTTGGGGCTCGGAACCGAGGCGCGCATGAATTTCCCTGGAATTGCGGAAGGGAATTGGAAGTGGCGCCTGACGGATGGCGCGCTCACGCCGGAGATTGCGCAAAAGCTGCGAAGCGTCACGACGACGTGCGCGCGCCTGGCGAGTGGTGATTCCCACCCTGATTCTCGCCGTCAGGCGGAAGTCCCGCGCGACGGATCGCGCAGCGAGCCTGCGAACTCTTCGAGCGAACAGGCCGCCGGAGCGGAGAGCTAGCCGCGCGCAAAACGGGGAATAGAGATCGTCGCGAATCGATGACAAATAAGCATTCGCGGCAATACGAGATTGGTCTTAACTGGAACAAGGAGAATTGAATCATGAAAACAGAAACACTTTCGCTGGCGGTTTCCCCAACTCTTTCCCCGGACCTGCTCCACAAAATTGATGCCTACTGGCGCGCCGCCAACTATGTGTCGGTCGGCCAAATCTATCTCTACGACAATCCGCTCCTGAAAGAGCCGCTGAAACTGTCGCACGTGAAGCCGCTGGTGGTCGGGCACTGGGGCACGGTGCCGGGCCAGAACTTCATCTACGTGCACCTGAACCGGGTCATCAAGAAGTATGACCTGAATATGTTTTACATCGCTGGCCCCGGTCACGGTGGCGCGGCGCTGGTTGGCAACGTCTACCTCGAAGGCACATGGAGCGAAGTTTATCCGAACGTCACCCAGAATGAGGCCGGACTCAAGGAGCTGTTCAAACAATTCTCGTTTCCCGGCGGAATTTCAAGCCACGTCGCGCCGACGACGCCGGGGTCGATTCACGAAGGCGGCGAGTTGGGGTATTCGCTCAGCCACGCCTTCGGAGCTGCGTTCGATAATCCCGACCTGATCGTCGCCTGCATCATCGGCGACGGCGAATCGGAAACGGCTTCCTTGGCGACGTCGTGGCAGTCCAACAAGTTTCTCGATCCGGTTACCGACGGCGCGGTGCTTCCGATACTGCACTTAAATGGCTACAAGATCAGCAATCCGACTGTTCTGGCCCGGATCGAACATGAGGAACTGGAGCAATTTCTAAAAGGTTGTGGCTGGACTCCTTATTTCGTCGAAGGCGATGAGCCGGAAAAGATGCACGAACTGATGGCCAGCACCATGGAAGCGGCAATCGAAGACATCCGGCAAATCCAAAGCAACGCGCGCACCAAGAACGACGCCGCTCGGCCGCGCTGGCCAATGATCGTCCTCAAGTCGCCCAAAGGCTGGACGGGACCGAAATTCGTCGATGGTCTGCAAATCGAAGGCACCTTCCGATCGCACCAGGTGCCGCTCCTGGTGGATCCGGAGCATCCCGATCACGTTAAGCTGCTCGAAAACTGGATGAAAAGTTACAAGGCCGAGGAACTGTTTGATGAAAACGGGCGGCTCATTCCGGAATTGGCCGAACTCGCGCCGAAGGGCGACCGCCGCATGGGCTCCAATCCGCATGCCAATGGCGGAATTCTCCTGCACGATCTGCGCATGCCTGACTTTCACGTTCACGCCGTGAATGTGCCTTCGCCCGGCGCCGTCACCGCTGAAGATACGCTCGTGCTCGGCAGTTTCCTGCGCGACGTCGCCAAGCTGAATCAGGATAAGCGTAATTTTCGTATCTTCGGGCCCGATGAAACAGTCTCGAATCTTCTGGGCGCGGTTTTTGAAGTCACCAACCGTCAGTGGGACGCGAGGAAAGTAGACAACGACGAATTCCTCGCACCCGCCGGACGCGTGCTGGATTCGATGCTCAGCGAGAATCAGTGCGAAGGTTGGCTCGAAGGCTATCTTCTGACCGGGCGGCACGGCCTCTTCAATAGTTACGAGGCTTTCATTCGCATCATCGACTCGATGTTCAGCCAGCACGCCAAGTGGCTGAAGGTTTGCCTTGAACTTCCGTGGCGTCGAAAAATCTCCTCGCTGAACTATCTGCTCGCTTCCCACGTCTGGCAGCAGGATCACAACGGCTTCACGCACCAGGATCCCGGTTTTCTGGATCACGTCGTCAACAAAAAAGCCGACGTCGTGCGCGTTTACCTTCCGGCCGACGCCAATTGCCTGTTGTCGGTTTTCGATCACTGCCTGCGCAGCCGCAATTACGTGAACGTCGTGGTTGCCGGCAAGCATGCGCTCCCACAGTGGCTCACCATGGACGAGGCGGTGGTGCACTGCACCGAAGGAATTGGCATCTGGCAATGGGCCAGCAACGATCAAGGCTCCGAGCCGGACGTGGTAATGGCCTGCTGCGGAGACACCCCTACGCTTGAGATTTTGGCCGCTGTTTCCATCCTCCGCGAGAAACTGCCCGAGCTGAAAATTCGTGTGGTCAATGTCGTCGATCTCATGAAACTGCAGCCGTCCACGGAGCATCCTCACGGGCTGAACGAACGGGACTACGATTCGCTTTTCACCAAAGATAAACACATTATCTTCGGTTTTCACGGATACCCCTGGCTTGTTCACCGGCTGACCTACCGCCGCACGAACCGCAACCTCCACGTCCGCGGTTACAAGGAAGAGGGCACCATCACGACTCCCTTTGACATGCGGGTGCAGAACGACCTCGACCGATTCCACCTCGTGCAAGACGTCGTGGATCGCCTTCCGCATTTGGGTTCCAAGGGCGCCTACCTGAAGCAGGAAATGCGCGACAAGCTCATCGAGCACAAACATTACATCGATAAGCACGGCCAGGACCTGCCGGAAATCCGCAACTGGAAGTGGAGCGATCCCAAATGAGCGCGCAAGAGGTTGTAAACACCGCCCTGCGTTTTAGTCGGGGGGGCGCCCATCGCACGCTGATCGGCAGTGCCGGCCTGAACGTCGACCAGTTTCTGGCCATCGCCCCGGCGGGGATCAGCGAGTCGCAAATAAAAGGAGAAGCAGCATGACCGCAACCGGACAACTCACCGCACGCGCAGCCTGGAAGGCGCTTGAGGCCCATTATCCGAAGATGCGGGACCTGCATCTGAGAAAACTTTTCGCGGACGACCCTGCGCGCGGCGAGCGCATGGCGGTCGATGCCGTCGGCATCTACTTCGACTATTCCAAGCATCGCATCACCGATGAGACGCTCACGCTCTTGTTGCAGTTGGCGAAGGAGTCCGGACTGCGCGCCCGCATCGACGCGATGTTTCGTGGCGACAAAATCAATGTCACCGAGAAGCGTGCCGTCCTACATGTGGCCCTGCGCGCTCCGAAGGGGGAATCGATTGTCCTCGACGGCGAAGATGTCGTGCCCGAAGTGCATGCGGTCCTCGACAAAATGGCTGCGTTCTCGAATCGCGTGCGCAGCGGCGATTGGAAGGGCCACACCGGAAAACGCATCCGCAATGTGATCAATATCGGCATCGGCGGATCCGATCTCGGCCCGGTGATGGCCTACGAAGCGCTGCGCTATTACAGCCAGCGCGACATGACTTTCCGCTTCGTCTCCAACGTCGATGGCACCGATTTCGCCGAGGCCACGCGCGATCTCGACGCAGCCGAGACGCTTTTCATCATTTCGTCGAAAACATTCACGACGCTCGAGACCATGACCAACGCGCATACGGCGCGCGATTGGTCGCTCGCGACTTTGAAAGATGATGCCGCTGTCGCGAAACATTTCGTCGCCGTCTCCACCAACGCCGCCGAGGTGGAGAAATTCGGCATCGACACCGCGAACATGTTCGAGTTCTGGGATTGGGTCGGCGGCCGCTACTCGATGGATTCGGCGATCGGCCTCTCTACAATGCTGGCCATCGGTCCCGACAATTTCCGAGACATGCTCGACGGCTTCCATCAGATGGACGAGCATTTTCGCTCCACGCCCTTCGAGCGGAATTTGCCCGTGATCATGGGATTGCTCGGCGTCTGGTACAACAATTTCTTCGGCGCGCAAACCGTCGCGGTTCTGCCCTACGAGCAGTACCTCAAGCGTTTCCCCGCATACCTCCAGCAGTTGACCATGGAGAGCAACGGCAAGCACGTCACGCTCGAGGGCGCCGAGGTCACCTGGCAAACCGGGCCAATTTACTGGGGCGAGCCCGGCACCAACGGCCAGCATTCTTTTTATCAACTGATTCATCAGGGCACCAAGCTCATCCCCTGCGATTTCATCGGGTTTTGCGAAACGCTCAACCCCCTGGGCCGCCACCACGATCTGCTGATGGCCAACGTGTTTGCCCAGGCCGAGGCGCTGGCGTTTGGCAAAACGTCGCAGCAAGTCGAAGCCGAGGGCACGCCCGCGTGGCTCGCGCCGCACAAAACTTTCGAGGGCAATCGCCCCACGAGCACGATCCTCCTCGATCGATTGACTCCGACGTCGCTCGGAAAACTCGTCGCGCTATATGAACACAGCGTCTTCACTCAAGGCACCATCTGGAACATCGATTCGTTCGACCAGTGGGGCGTCGAATTGGGTAAAGCGCTGGCCGTGCGCATCATTCCCGAACTCGAGTCCGGTGCTGCGGCCCAACTGAAACACGATAGCTCCACCAATACGCTCATCAGTCGTTATAAGAAATCCAAGACTCCGTGAGCGCGATCTCAAATTTCCCGCTGCCCGCGCCGCTCGCCGCTCAAGAAAGACAGGAGGAACATTCATTATGAAATCCATTGCCGATCAGCCCAGAGCTCCGGGAGCACAGTCGATTCCAAAGCCTGATGCGCCCCACCCGAAAGACGATCTGAAAACTCTGCCACTGGCGCAAGTCGAGAAAGAGCTGGGATCATCGCCAGGCGGCCTCAGCCAAGCTGAAGCGCAGAATCGTCTCACGCAGTACGGCCCGAATGAAATTGCGGAAAAGAAATCCAACCTCTTCCTGAAGTTCCTCTCGTATTTCTGGGGTCCCATCCCCTGGATGATCGAAGGGGCGGTGATTCTGTCGGGAGTCGTCCGGCACTGGCTGGATTTCTTCATCATTCTCTTTCTGCTCTTTTCCAACGCCTTGGTCGCATTTTGGGAAGAACATCAAGCGGGCAACGAAATTGCTGCGTTGCGGGCCAAGCTGGCCAGCAAGGCTCGGGTTCTGCGAGATGGAAAGTGGGTCACTCCGGTCGCGCGCGAATTGGTGCCGGGCGACGTCATCCGTTTGTGCCTCGGCGATATCGTGCCCGCCGACGCGCGCTTGCTCGCCGGCGATCCCGTGCAGGTAGATCAGTCCGCGTTAACCGGCGAATCTCTGCCCGCGACGCGCAAACCCGGCGACGCTGTGTTTTCGGGCTCGATTCTCAAGCGCGGCGAAGCCGACGCGCTGGTTTACGCCACGGGCGCGAAAACTTACTTCGGCAAGACCGCACAACTGGTCGAAGAGGCGACTACCGTCAGCCATTTCCAGCGTGCCGTGCTCAAAATTGGCGATTACCTGATCGCTCTCGCGGTAGCGTTAGTCGCGGTGATTGTTACCGTTGCGCTCTTCCGTCACGATCCAATCCTCAGCACGCTGGAGTTCGCTTTGGTCCTTCTGGTGGCCGCGATTCCGGTGGCCATGCCCACTGTGCTTTCAGTCACCATGGCCGTCGGAGCGCGTCTGCTTGCAAAAAAACAGGCGATTGTCACCAAACTGTCGGCGATCGAGGAACTCGCTGGCGTGGATGTGCTGTGCTCTGACAAGACCGGCACCCTTACCCAGAACAAGCTGACACTGGGCGATCCGTTCTGCGCGAACAATGTGCCCGCCGATCAGATCATTCTTTGGGCCGCCCTCGCTTCGCGCGCGGAAGATAAGGACACGATCGACCTCGCTGTGATCGGCGGCGTGAAGGGCGATAACGCGCTGAAAACCTTTCAAGTACTCCACTTCCAGCCGTTCGACCCGGTGCATAAGCGCACCGAAGCCACCGTCAAGGGCGCGGACGGAAAACAGTTTTTTGTGGCCAAAGGCGCGCCGCAGGTGATTCTGGCAATGTCCACTAACGCCGGCGAGGTTAAGCCCGCCGTAGAGACAGCCGTCAATGAGTTTGCCGGACGCGGCTTCCGTTCCCTGGGCGTGGCCCGCGCGGATCAGGAAAATCAGTGGCAGTTTGTTGGCGTGTTGCCGATGTTCGATCCGCCGCGCGAGCAAGCCAAAGCCACTATCGCAAGCGCCCAGAAGATGGGCGTGAGCGTGAAGATGGTTACCGGCGACCAATTGGCGATCGCACAGGAAACGGCCCGCCAATTAGGGATGGGCACGAACATCCTTGATGCCACCGTGCTGCGCGGTTCCAAGAATCCACAGTCACCGCAGTCGGTGACCGCCATCGAAAAAGCGGACGGTTTCGCTCAAGTATTTCCCGAAGACAAGTACAACATAGTCGACGTCCTGCAAAAGCACGGCCACATGGTCGGCATGACCGGCGACGGCGTCAACGACGCCCCTGCGCTGAAGAAAGCGGATTGCGGCATCGCGGTTTCCGGCGCCACCGACGCGGCTCGTGCGGCGGCGTCCATCGTTCTGCTGGCGCCCGGCCTCTCGGTAATCATCGACGCGATCATGGAGAGCCGCCGCATCTTCCAGCGCATGAATAGCTACGCGATCTACCGCATCGCCGAGACGCTGCGCGTGCTGTTCTTCATGACGCTCGCGATCCTGGTCTTCAACTTCTATCCGGTGACCGCGGTGATGATCGTGATGATCGCGGTGCTCAATGATGGAGCCATCCTCTCCATTGCGTATGACAATGTTCATTACAAGGACAAGCCCGAGGCCTGGAACATGCGCCTGGTGCTCGGAATTTCAACCGTCCTGGGCGTCATGGGCGTCATAGCCGCGTTCGGATTGTTTTATCTTGGCGAGCGCGTTTTTCACCTGGACCACGGCCGCATCCAAACGTTGATGTATCTGAAGCTTTCCGTAGCCGGACACTTGACCATTTTCCTCACGCGGACGCGCGGGCCGTTCTGGTCCATCCGTCCGGCGCGGATCCTGTGGGTTGCGGTGCTCGGCACGCAAACTGTGGCCACCCTGATCGCAGTTTACGGATTGTTTATGACGCCGCTCGGCTGGCGTTGGGCAGGATTCGTTTGGGGATACGCGCTGATATGGGCTCTCGTAAACGATCGCGTGAAGCTGCTCGCGTATCGGATTTTTGATCCTGTGAAAGCCGCACCTTCGGCCAAGAAGCAGCTCGACCTTACGCCGCAGATCGCGGCGCGGGCCTATGAGCTTTACCAGCAGCGAGTCCATGGCGAAAGCCAGGCCGATCAAGACTGGCATGAGGCGGAGCGCGAAATTAAGAAAACTTAAAACTAGCCGTGACGCGATTTCAAGCAGGCGGGAAGCGGCGTTGCCGCTTTTCAGAAAATGGAGAATCACATGGAACTGGGAATGATCGGGCTGGGCCGAATGGGAACCAATATGGTGCGACGCCTGCGGAAGGCCGGCCATCAGTGTGTTGTCTATGACGTTCAAGCGGAAGCCGTGCAAGCGCTCGCCAAAGAGGGAGCGATCGGCGCGACGTCGCTTGAAGATTTCACGAAGAGACTGAAATCCCCGCGCGCGATCTGGATGATGGTGCCGGCTGCCGTGGTCGATCCGACGCTCGCGACTCTTGTCCCGTTGCTCGAACGCGACGACGTGGTTATCGATGGCGGCAACTCCTACTATCATGATGACCTCCGCCGCGCCGGCGAATTGAAACCCAAGGGCATCCACTACGTCGACGTGGGAACCAGCGGCGGCGTGTGGGGCTCGGAGCGCGGATACTGTTTGATGATCGGCGGTGAACAATCCGTCGTCCAGCGCATCGATCCCATCTTCGCCGCGCTCGCCCCCAACATCGACGAAGCGCCGCGCACGCCGGGCCGCGAAAAACTCGGCGGCACCGCCGAACACGGCTATCTGCACTGCGGTCCGAGCGGCGCGGGCCACTTCGTCAAAATGGTCCACAACGGCATCGAGTACGGCATGATGGCCGCCTACGCGGAAGGTTTGAACATCCTTCATCATGCCAACGCCGGAAAACAGAAGCGCACCGTCGATGCCGAGACCACGCCGCTGCGCCACCCCGAGCTCTATCTGTACGACTTAAATCTCGCCGACATCGCCGAGGTCTGGCGCCGCGGGAGCGTCATCGCCTCGTGGCTGCTCGATCTCGCGGCCATCGCGCTCCTCGATAGCCCGGACCTCGGGAAGTACGCCGGCCGCGTGTCTGACTCGGGCGAAGGCCGCTGGACGATCGAGGCGGCCATCGACGAATCGGTTCCGGCGCCGGTCCTGAGCGCCGCGCTGTACGAGCGCTTCAGTTCGCGCGGCGAGGCCGACTTCGCCGACAAGTTGTTGTCCGCGCTTCGTTTCCAATTCGGCGGCCACAAGGAAAAAGCCGACGTGCAGAAGGCAGGTGGCTAATCACCGCCTCGCGCCGCGCGCCATGGCGTTCCGCCAATCGCACCGTTGTTTTCGATTGTCTAAGTAGCGCGCGGCGCCTCGAGTGCGGCGTTTCGCAAGACTCACGCGCCAAGTTGAAACCATGAGCAGCCAGAAGTTGACCGTCGATGCCGAGCTGGAAAAGCTTCAGCGCGATTCGTTCAAATATTTCTTGCATGAGGCGAATCAAGCCAACGGGCTGGTGATCGACAAAAACGAAGCGGGCTCGCCTGCGAGCATCGCCGCCGTCGGCTTTGCGCTTGCGTGTTACCCGGTGGCCGTTGAGCGCGGATTTATGCCGCGCGCCGCGGCGATCGAGCGAACGCTCGCGACACTGCGTTTTTTTTGGAACAGCCCGCAAGGCCCCGAACCGGACGCGACCGGCTATCGCGGCTTTTATTATCATTTTCTCGACATGCACACCGCCCGGCGCGCCTGGCAGTGCGAGCTGTCCACAGTGGACAGCGGCTTTCTGCTGGCCGGTGCATTGGCCGCTGGAATTTATTTTTCCGCCGACACGCCGGACGAAAGCGAAATTCGCACGCTGGCCGACGCGCTCTACCGGCGCGCGGACTGGAATTGGGCGCAAGACGGCGGCGCAACGGTAACGCACGGCTGGAAACCTGAAGGCGGATTTCTGAAGTATCGCTGGCAAGGCTACGACGAGGCGCTGTTGTTGTACGTCCTCGGCCTCGGCTCGCCGACTTTTCCGCTGCCCGAAGGAAGCTATTCGGCGTGGGCTTCCACTTATCAGTGGGGAAAGTATTGCAGACAAGATTATCTTTACGCCGGACCGCTGTTCACGCACCAGCTTTCGCATGTGTGGATCGATTTTCGCGGCATCCAGGACGCGTTCATGCGCGAGAAGGGCATCGACTATTTTGAGAACAGCCGCCGCGCAACTTACGCCCAGCAGCGATACGCGATCGAGAATCCACTCAAGTTCGCAGGCTATGGCCGCAATTGCTGGGGAATTACCGCAGGCGACGGCCCCGGCCCGGCCACGATTAAGGTAAATGGGATCGTGCGCCAATTCTTCGATTACGAGGGACGCGGCGTGCCCTACGGACCTGACGATGGAACGATCGCGCCGTGGGCGGTGGTCGCGTCGCTGCCGTTCGCGCCCGAGATCGTGTTGCCCGCGCTCGACCACTACATTCACCGGGCTAAATTGGCCGAACATAACTCCTACGGCTTCAGAGCGTCTTTCAACCTGACGTTCCCCCAAAAGGTTCATGACGAGCGCGGCTGGATTTCGCGATGGCACTTTGGGATCAATCAAGGTCCGATCGTTTTGATGATCGAAAATTATCGGACGGGATTGTTGTGGCAATTGATGCGAAGCTGTCCCTACATCGCGAGCGGCTTGCGCCGCGCGGATTTTCGCGGTGGCTGGCTGCAAGCATTGTGAGGTGAATTTGGTGCGATAATCATGCTGACGATTTCGGATGGGCAGGCAGTGGGACAAATTTGGGCCGTGAATCCGTAAGCGAGGGCATTCCCCATGGCCAATTTTTGGCGCGACACTGTTCACGGTTTTCGTCTGCTGCGAAAAAATCCCGCGTTTGCCTGCGTCGCGATCCTGGCGCTGGCGCTCGGCATCGGCGCCAACACGGCGATCTTCAGCGTGGTGTACGGCGCGATGCTGGCTCCTCTTCCGTACCCTGATCCCGACAGACTTATGGTAGTGTGGTCCACGACGCAAGGGAATCACACCGAGGTTTCTCCCGCCGATTTTCTGGACTGGAAACGCGACAATACCGTGTTCGAGTCCCTGGTAGCCCTGACTTTTGGTCGGGTCACTCTGTCCGACTCGACCGGCGCGGAACAGGTCTCGATTTCGTACGGGACACCTGACAACCACAATACATTCGGAGAACGAATGGTGCGGGGACGCGATTTCCTGCCGGAAGAAGGCGAGCCGGGCAAGGATCACGTTACCGTTCTCAGCTACGAATTGTGGCGGGATCGCTTCGGCAGCGATCCGAATATTCTCGGTAAAACCATTCGACTCGACCGCGAGCCGTACACCGTGATCGGTGTAAGTCAACCTGCGCCTACCGACCGCGAAAGGAAGGGACTGGGCGTGCCCCTTTCCTTCCCGCCAGAACAGATCCGGCGTGACAATCACTATCTGATCGTGGAGGGCCGGCTGAAGCCGGGCGTAAGCGTCGCGCAGGCCAACGCGGAAATGGCGGCGATCGTTCAGCACATTGACGAGACCTATCCCGAATCGAGCAAGGGCTGGGGCGTTCAAGTGGTACCGCTCAAGAATGCGTGGCTGGACCCCAACCTGCGTGCGAGTCTCTTGTTGCTTATGGTTGCGGTGGGATTCGTCCTGTTGATCGCATGCACGAACGTCGCGAATCTGCTGCTTGCGCAGGGCGTAGCGCGCCAGAGAGAAATTGCCGTACGTGGCGCGCTGGGAGCCACGCGCGGTCAAGTGATTCGACAGTTCCTTACGGAAAGCTTGTGGCTGGCGGCGATCGGTGCGGGCCTGGGCATCGCTCTGGCGTGGGCGCTCATAAAAATTGTGATGGCGTTGGTCCCGCGCTACACGTTGCCGATGGACAAGCCGATTGGTTTGCAGTACCCCGTTTTGCTGTTTAGCCTGGCAATCACGGTGCTTTCGAGCGTGCTGTTCGGGTCCGCGCCCGCATGGCAGGCTTCGCGCCTGAATTTGAGCGATGCACTGAAGGAAGGAGGACGCTCGGCCGTCGGCACGCGCCGGCATTGGCTGCGTCGCGCGCTGGTTGTGACGGAGTTTGCGCTCGCGCTCACACTGCTGGCCGGCGGCGGAATGGCGATTCATAGTTTTTGGAAACTGGCGAACGTGGATCTCGGTTTCCGGAAGGACCACGTGCTCACGTTTTATCTTCCCTTGCGGCGGGGCGAACTTAAGGCTCCGGAACAAATCGAAACTTACTATCGCCAGTTCCTGGACAAAATCTCGGCGCTGCCGGGTGTAACGTCCGAGTCGGCCGCGACGGGGATGCCTGTGTACGGCCCGGGATTTGACGGCATGCCTTTTAGCATCGCAGGCCAGGCGGCTGGCGAATCTTCGTCGCAGCCGGTCGTCGGTTTCAGTATGGTGACACCGGCTTACTTCGATACCTTTGGGATTCGCATCGATCGAGGCCGCGCTTTCACCGAGGAAGACACTGCGGGAAGCGCCCGCGTCGCTATCGTCAGCGAGCAGTTCGTAAAACGATACCTTTCCGGTCGCGATCCGCTGACTGAGATCGTCAACGCTGGCCAACCTGTCGTCGGCGCCATGCAACCAGGTCCGCCCGTCGCATGGCAAATCGTGGGGGTCAGCCACGACGTCCGAAATCGCGGCGTACGGAACGAGGACCTCCCCGAAATGTACGTGCCATTTTGGCAATGTCCTTGGCCTTGGGCGGTTATGGCTGTGCGCACGGCGAGCGATCCGGCTAGCTTGAGCGAGGGCATCGCCAGCATCGTGCATTCCACGGATCCCGATCTGGCGATGGCTGAGGTGATGACCATGGACCAGCTGGTAGATGAATCCATGGATTCGGAGCGCTTTGAAGCATTGTTGTTCGGAAGCTTTAGCGGAGTGGCGCTGCTGCTGGCGGCGCTGGGAATTTATGGCGTGATGGCGTTCGAGGTGGAGCAGCGAACGCACGAAATTGGATTGCGGATGGCGCTGGGCGCGGGGCGCGCGGAGGTGCTCGCGCTTATATTGAAGGACGGGATGATCCAGGCGATTGCCGGACTCGCGTTGGGATTCGTGGGCGCATTTTTTGTGGGGCGGGCGATGCAAAGCCGGTTGTATGGGATTGGCGCGATCGATCCGGTCGCGCTCGGCGGAGTGGCGGCGGTGCTGCTGGCCGCGGCGCTGCTCGCATGTTACGTGCCCGCGCGGCGTGCGACGAAAGTCGATCCGATGGTGGCGTTGCGCGAAGAGTGACGCTTCGCGGATTGGCCGGAGCCCGCGCGAAATATTTTCGCGCGCCTCGAGTTGGAACATCGTTCGCATCAGGCCGAATACATGGCGGCGACCTCATAGTCGAGAACACTGGGGATCACAAACCCGATCACGTTGCCGGTTTGACAGAAGGGAATTGATTTTTCGGCGCGAAGCAACTCGACGCGCGAGACGTTTCTGCCGGCGGGCAACGTCATGCTAACGCGCTGTTCGCCGATGGGGTAGAAATTGCGTATCCAGCCTTTGTGCGCGTGGGGATTCGTGTAGTTGAGAATGTGAACGGCGAAGCCTGCGTCTGTTTCCCATGCAAAAGTTTCAATGATGCCATCGCCTTGAACTTGCACGGGCGAATTTCCATTGCTGACCCAGCGGATGGAATTTTGAATCAGGCGGCTTAGATCGGTATTGCCGGATCGCCACATGGTGCGCTCGATGTCGCTGGGGAAATAGACGAGGCGGCTGGCGCCGGATTGCTTCACGATGATGGCGGGGTCGTTCGTTTTCGGTATGGGTGGATAAGAAAGTTCGGGAGGATATGCGACATACGCGGGCACTACCGTTAAGACGGGATTATCCACCGGCGCGATGGGTAGAAGAAATTCGGCGCCGGGAATCCAATCGGTGTTCGCGAAGCCGTCGAGGATTTCGTGGCTGCGTTCGATGCGCGCGAGAAATCCATTTCCAGTGGAGGTTTTCGGAAGGCCGAGGTTTTGGATACCAAAAACATCGGCTAGTCCGAAATCCGGGCGGCGTTCATTCTGATCTGTATACATGCTGGTTTCAAATGAGGCGAGCAGGGAGCCGCCGGCCGCAACGAAATCGCGGAGCTGCTGGCACTGGGCGTCGCTCAAGAGCGCGATGTTGGGCAGAAGCAGCGCATTGTACTTTTTTAGATTTTCGGCGGCGAGATCGTCCTCGTGCACGAAATCGAAAAGGAAACGGCCTTCGAGTAATGCGTAGTAAAGACCTTGGACGGACTGGGCGGCGTCTCCTTCTCCCGGCGATTGATAGAACAACTGGGTGCGCTGACCCATGACGACGGCGATGTTCGCGATGGAGCGTTTGTTTTTGAAATGGCGATCGTGTTGGGCGATCCAATCGAAGTGAGCGCGGCCAGGCTCTTGCCAGCGGCGATCGGCGCCGAGTCCATCTTCTGCGCCGATGAAGTGATACCAGGGCACCATTCCGCTGGCGAGGGCTTCATTCATCCACATGCGCGCTTCGTTCGGAGATTTTGCGATGTTTCTCCAGCGCGGAGTTCCGGTGGACCAGGCGGCGACGACGTTGGTGCTGCTGCGGCCCTTCATGATGGCGTTACAGACGCGCCCTTGGAGTGAGCAGCCCCAGATCGGAGCGGCGTCACCACCGCGGCCCTGATTATCGCAATTGAACCAATCGGCGAGGCCTTCGACTGCTTTCAGATTTGGACCGCACTTGATGGCGCCGCCCATATTCGCGAAGAAAAGATTTTCCGGGCGCTTCTCTTTGGCGATTCCGTCGTAGAGGCGCCACAAGTAGACGAAGCGCTCGTTGAATTTGTCCCAATACGCGGGGGTGCGCGGCGCGGGCAGATTCTTGCATTGATCGCAATAACAGACGGGCAACTGGCCGATGGGAGGCCAGGCATTGGTGAAAATTCCGTCTATGTCGTACCGTGAATTCACTTCGCGCATGATCGCGGGAATGTAGTCGGTGAAATAGCTTGTGAACATGCAGGTCTGATAGAGCCGGGGATCTTCGGTGTGTTGCAGGGGATTGCCCTGCGGATCGCGCTTGAACCATTTGGGGTGGGCTTTGAGGGCGTCCTCCCAATTCAGGTCCGGGCTCATGCGCGCGACGACGCGGATGTTTCGTTTTTTCGCGGCGGAGCAGCATTCGCCGAAGAAATCGCGGTCGTTTAGATATTTGCCTCTGCGGTGGAAGGGAACCGCGGTGGGATAGAACGCGAGGATTCCGGTGACGCTGATGAGCACGGCGTCAACTTTCAGGCTGGCCCAATAATCGGCCCATTCCTCCACGTTCATGACGGCGGGATCGTGCTCGGTCATATTGAGCTGGCCGATGCGGCGGATGTTTTGATGCCACGGCGCCGTGGGAGAATCAGGGCCTTGCGCGAAGAGATCAGCGGGCAGGGAAGCGGCAGCCGCGGCCGCGGCCGAAAGTGCCATGAAGTCACGACGATTAATTTCCACGGGTTTCACCGTCCTGTTGCGTCAGCGAGATTTGTAAACCGGCAGAATCGCCCGGCGGGATTCTTGTATCACAGCGGGCGAGGGGGGTAATCCATCTTGCGTAGCATGGCGCCAAATTGGCCGGACGGTGGGTCGCCCCGAGGGGCGTATATACACCCCCGGTATATTTTGCGAAAGTATTGAAAATGCAGGGTTTGCAGGGAAAGAGTGCGGATGAGTGTGAAAAGGCAAGGAGTTAAAAGCCATGCTTTTCAGTGAGTTGCGCACTCTTTTGCAATCGATTGAAAACAAAGATGCTTGCAGGGGGGCTCTGAGTGCTAAGAGTGCAGATTTGCGGTGCGATCGGCGCAGGGCGAGACGTGCTTCGGGGCACAACGAGAGTTGCGCGGAGGGCAATTCGAATTGAATTCGGGCGAACACGAAGCAGGATAGCATGCGTGTGTAGAAGTGTCAATAACTAAATAAGTATTCGAAATAATTTCCACAGGGCGGCGACAACCGGGCGGCGGTAGGTTTTCGGACGGAGCGCGTTCGGCCGGCCCGCGTGCGGACGACGAGGCGCGGCGAAGCCCGGGGGAAATTTCGGATATGTGGGCGGGCGGGGCGGTGATAGTATAACGATCCAAAGGACTTGTGTGGCCTGGAAGCGGGCGCGTCAGATAGGGTGCTGACGGCCGGCGGAGTGTCCTGGCGAAGCGAGCCGGGGAATGCGGAACTCGGACCGCGGCAATTTGATGCTGCGGGTGCCACCGTATGTGCCTCGAAGCACGGGCACAGGCGCCGCGAAGGCTGCAAGTCACATGAATCGAAAAGCAATGCCACGGACTACGTCGATCTGTGCGTTTGCGCTTGTGCTGGCCGTTGCGGTTTCCATTCCGCTACATGCATTTCCCATTCGATCGCTGCCGGACGGCTATACGCGCCGGGTGTGGCAGATGTCGGACGGCCTGCCGGAAAATACGGTGCAGGCGTTTGCGCAGACGCCCGATCACTACCTCTGGATCGGAACCACCGGCGGCCTGGTGCGCTTCGACGGCGACCGGTTTGTGATTTTCACGCGCGAAAATACCCACGAAATCCACGACAACAGCATTTTCTCGCTGATGGTGGCGCAGGACGGCGGGCTCTGGGCGGGCACCGATGGCGGAGGCGTGTTTCGCTACAAGGATGGGGCGTTCCGTTCCTACACGGAAGCGGACGGGCTGGGCGACCTGCATGTTCGCGTGGTGTATCAGGATCACACGGGCACGATTTGGGCGGGGACGGACGCGGGCCTATTTCGATTGGACGGCGATCGCTTCACGCGGATCGATGGCCAAGGAAACGTTCCGAGCCTGGCTGTGCACGGTATGCGCGAGGATCATCTGGGAAGGCTGTGGGTGGGCGGATCGAAGCTGCTGATGATTGAGGGCAACAATTGCCGCGAATTTTCGCTGAGCGGCGGGCCGAGCGCGAGCCGCGTGAAATCCATTTTCGAGACGAGCGATGGGACCGTGTGGGTGGGGACGGTGGCGGGTCTCTCGAGGATGCTGCCTGGAGAGGGGCATTTTGAAGAAGTGCCGGGAATCACGAGCACGGTTCGCGTGCTGAGACAGGACCGCGACGGCACGTTATGGATCGGGAGCATCGGCGCGGGACTGATGCGCTATCAAGACGGCAGCTTCAGTTCCGTGGCGACGCCGGACGATCCGCCGAGCAGCACGGTGCTTTCGGTATTCGAGGATTCGGAACAAAACATTTGGGTGGGCTTGCAGACCGGACTGTTGCGGCTGAGCCGGACGTCGCTGAGCACGTTTCCGCTGCCGGGCGCGCAGAACGCGGATTTTGGCACGGTGTACGCGGATCGCGATGGGTCGTTGTGGGTGGCGGCGTCGCATTTGTATCGCATCGAGCCGCGGCGCAATCGTTCGGTGGAAGTTCCCGACCCCGAGCCGGGAATGCGCGTGCGCTGCGTTTTCCGCGATCGCGCGGGCGATTGGTGGGTTGGCACCGAGGGGCACGGCGTGTTCCTGACGCGCGGAAGCGAGCACATCCATTACACCAAGGGAACGGGATTGGTGAACGACTTCGTGCGCGTGTTTCTGGAGAGCCGCGACGGCAGCGTGTGGATCGGCACGGATGAAGGCGTGAGCCGCTGGCACAACGGCGAATTCACGAATTATGAAATGAGCAATGGGCTTTCGTATTTCAGCATTCGCGCGCTGTTGCAGGATAGCCGCGACGACGTGTGGATCGGAACCGAGCAGGGCGTGAACCGCTGGCACGACGGGCAATTCGTGAGCGACGACGTGACGCGCGCGCTGCACGACGACAAAGTGTGGACGATTCACGAGGACCGCGACGGAGGGTTGTGGTTCGGCACGCTGGGCGATGGATTGTTCCGCTGGCGCGATGGGAAGCTGACGCATTTCACGACCGAGCAGGGTCTGGCGAGCAACAGTATTTACGAAATTCTGGAAGACCCGCGCGGCACATTCTGGATGAGCGGGCCGGACGGAATTTCGTCGGTAGCGAGAAACGACCTGGATCAATTCGCGCGCGATCCGAAATTCCGCCCGGCGGTGACGCTGTATGGATTATCCGACGGGATCGAGGCCACGCAGATGCACGGCGGCGTGCAGCCGGCGGGATGCCTTACGGCGAACGGCGAAGTGTGGTTTCCAAGCAATCGCGGGCCGGTGAGGATCGAGCCGAATCAGACGCGGCCGGAGGGGCTCGCGCAGGTGGTGATCGAAAGCGTGCTGGTGGATGGACGCGAGACGGCGACGTCGGGGCAATTGGTTGTGCCGCCCGGACAGGGAAGACTGCAGATTGAATATGCCGCGATTCGATTGAGATCGCAGGAGCGCATTCGTTTTCGCTATCGACTGATCCCATTCGACCACGAGTGGATTGAGGCGTTGCAAAACCGCGTGGCGAATTACACCAATCTTCCTCCGGGCCAGTATCAATTTCAGGTGCAGGCGTTTGAGACGAATATGCCGGAGAAGGTGACGGACGCATCGTTGGGAATCGATTGGCGGCCGCACATTTACCGGACGCGATGGTTTCTTGGTCTGTGCGCGGCTGGAATTATCGCGCTCGCGTTTCTTTTTTTCCGAGTGCGGCTCGGGCAGGTGCACACCCGATTCGCCGCGGTGCTGGCGGAACGCAATCGCATCGCGCGAGAGATGCACGACACGGTGATTCAGGGATGCACGAGCACTTCGGCACTGCTTGAGGCCGTGGTGTCGCTCGCGCCGAGCCTGGACGGCGAGACGCGCGCGTTGCTGGATTCGGCGCGCGACCAAGTGCGATCAACGGTGGAGGAAGCGCGGGAGGCGGTGTGGAATTTGCGGCGCGGGGAACACGCGGCGCCGGAAATCGGTCCGCTGCTGGACGAAATCGCGCGGCAAGCGAGCCATCTTTCGCACGTGCCGGTGAAGTTCGACGCGCGCGGCAAGGCCGTGCCGCTCGATGGCGACGCGGAACACGTGCTGCTGATGGTGGCGCGCGAAGCGGTCTATAATGCCGTGCGGCACGCACAGCCAACGGAGGTGCGCATCAACGTGCACTTCGTGGGAGATTCGGCGCGGATCGAGGTGGCCGACGACGGCTGCGGATTCGATCCGGCGGCGGTGATGGTGCTCGAAGGCGCGCATTTTGGCCTGGTCGGAATGCGTGAACGTGTGGAAAGCGTGGGCGGGCGATTCAGCGTGGATAGCGCGGTGGCCAAGGGAACGCGGATTTGCGCCGAGGTTCCGGTTCGCGCGACGAACGGGAAAAAATGGGCAGCAGCGTAAAGACGCATCGAGCAGCGGAGATTCATATGACGACGCCGCAAAAAACAAGTGTGCTGGTGGTTGACGATCATCCGATCATGCGCCTGGGCGTGGCGGCAATCATCAACGCGCAACACGATATGAAGGTGTGCGCGCATGTGGGCACGGGCGAAGAGGCGGTGGAGAGTTTCAAGAAGCTGCGCCCCGATATCACGCTGATGGATTTGCGCTTGCCGAAGATGAGCGGGCTTGAGGCGCTGCGCGCGATCCGGCGAATTGACGCGCATGCCCGGAGCATCGTGCTTACAACGTATGAAGGCGACGAAGACATTCATCAGGCGATTGCGGCCGGGGCGCTCGGATACATCATCAAGGGAATGTCGCACGAGACGCTGGTGAACGCGCTGCGCAAGGTGCGTTCTGGGATGCGATTTCTGCCGCCGCCGGTGGTGCGCAGCTTGGCCGACCGCACGCCGAATTCGGATCTGAGCCCGCGGGAACGGGAAGTACTCTCGCTGATCGTGCACGGCAGGACCAACAAGGAAATTGCCAGCGCGCTGGGGATCACCGAGGCCACGGTGAAGTGCCACGTGAGCGTGATCCTTCTGCAGTTGGGCGTGACGGACCGAACGCAGGCGGCCATGGAGGCCCTGCATCGGGGCCTAGAGCACCTTTAGGCAGCAAATTAGAGCGTTTCGAGCTTGATTATCCTACCTTAGTCGGATTTCCGTGAGGCATCGCTCGGGTAGAGTTGGCGGCGACGCATGCCCTGACTCGACATGAAATCACTCCTGCGGATTTGCATTCCCCTCGTTTTGCTTCTTGCGATCGGGCCTGTAACAAGGCGCGGTGTGTTCGCGCAACCGGAATCGCCGGTGGCGTCGGCGCCGGCGGTGGTGATCGATGCTTCGAAAGCGGCTGCGCCGCCGCAGCCGTTGTGGTTCGCCGTGGGCGGACGGTCAGCCGGAGGCGAAACGCTTGGCGCGAACAGCCGGTATCTTCTGCGCGATGGGAAGCCGTGGTTTCCGGTGATGGGAGAATTTCAATTTTCGCGCTATCCCGAAAATGAATGGGAAGACGAAATACTGAAGATGAAGGCCGGAGGGATCCAGATCGTTTCGACGTATGTTTTCTGGATTCACGTTGAAGAGATCGAGGGGCAATTCGATTGGACGGGGCAGCGGAGTCTGCGCCGATTTGTCGAGCTCTGCCGGAAACACGGAATGTATGTGTGGGTGCGCATCGGGCCGTGGGATCACGGCGAAGCGCGCAACGGAGGATTTCCGGACTGGCTGGTGAGCAACGGCCAGCCGACGCGACAGATCGATCCCGTCTACCTTCGGCATGTGAGCCAGCTGTACGATCAGATCGGCGAACAGTTGCGCGGGCTGCTATGGAGGGACGGCGGGCCGGTGATCGGAGTGCAGCTCGAGAACGAATACCACGAGCGCGGTCCCGGCAAGGGCGCGGATTACATCATGGCGCTGCGGAAACTCGCGCTGCAGGCTGGATTAAACGTGCCGTTCTTTACGGTGACGGGATGGGACGATGCGGTGATTCCGCCGGACGACTTTCTTCCGGTCTTCGGGGGATACGAGGACGCGTTCTGGAGCCGAAGCATCGAAGAACTTCCTCCGAACTCAAATTATTTTTTTACGCCGATTCGGCGAGATGAGGATGTGGGCGACGATCTGCAGTCGAAGCACGCCGATATCGACGCGCTCGATGCGCGTTATCCGTTCCTGACGGCGGAAATGGGCGGAGGGATGGAAACGTCGTATCACCGCCGGCCGCTGATTGCGGCGGACGATATTGCGGCGATGGAGGTGACGAAGCTCGGGTCGGGCGTTTCGCTTTACGGATACTACATGTTTCAGGGAGGAACGAATCCCGAGGGTAAACTGACAACTCTTGAGGAATCGCAGGCCACTGGATATCCAAACGACTTGCCGGTGAAGTCGTATGATTTTCAGGCGCCGCTGGGAGAGTTTGGTCAGTTGCACGATTCGTTTCGCGCGCTGAAGATATTCCATTTGTTCCTTGGCGATTTCGGAACGAGCCTCGCGCCGATGACGCCGTATTTCCCCGAGACAGTGCCCGCGAGTAAAGCTGACACCGCGACGCCGCGGGTTGCGGCGCGCATGCAGGGCGATCGCGGATTCATATTCATCAACAATTACCAGCGGCTTCATCCGCTGCCTGCGAGGGTGAATTTTCAAGTGAAGCTCGAAACGTCGTCGGGCGCGATCGAAATTCCGCGCGAGCCGGTGAACATTCCGAGTGGAGCGTATACGATTTGGCCCGTCAATCTCGATCTGGGGCCGGCGGTGCTTCGGTATGCAACCGCGCAACCACTTTGCCGGCTGCGCGAGCAGAACACATTCGTATTTTTCGCCTGGCCGGGCGTTGCACCCGAATTTGCGATCGAGGAGAAAGGCGGCAGCTCGATTAATGCTCCTCACGCGCAACTTGCGCGAAGCCAGGGAGCTGCGATTGTGTCTGGGATCGAGCCGGGGACTGGGAATGCGATCGAAATTCGGGATCGAACGGGCGAGGCCACTCGAATCATTGTTCTTTCGCGAGAGCAGGCTCTCGACGCGTGGAAAGTTTCTCTTGCGGGGCGTGAGCGGCTGATTCTATCGGTTGCAGATTTATTTTTCGATGGAGATCGCATGCATTTACGCGCAAGCGATCCCGCGCTGCTTGAGGCTGGATTTTTTCCGGCGTGGGCTCGGCCGCCCGCGGGATTCGTGGACGCTGGCCGTGATGGCGTTTTCGAGCGCTACGCGGTGTCGCCACGGCCGGCGTCGCTCGATGTTACGGCTTCGGTGCAGGAATCAGATCAGGGCGACGACGATCCGCCTCCGGCCAGGATCGGCCACGGAGTGGCGATGGCTCCAGACGAGGCAGAGTTTGACAACGCTCCGCGTTGGACGATTCGCGTTCCGGGCGCGGTGGCGCCGAACGACATGCTTTTGAGTGTCCAGTATGAAGGCGATATCGCACGGCTTTATGCGGGCGGAAAGCTCTTCACGGACAATTTTTACAACGGGTCCGCGTGGGAGATCGGACTTCAGCGATTTTCGGCACAGCAACTGGAGCAGGGGCTCGAGTTGCGTATCCTTCCGCTGCGCAAGGACACCCCGATCTATCTCCCCGCTGGGGCGCGCCCCACGTTTCCGGCGTCCGGAGAAATTGCGAAGCTGCTTAGCGTGCGCGTGATTCCGGAATACGAAGTGGTGAGGGATTTGGGACATGAATAGAGGCAGATGGCTGATGCACGTCATTTCGGCGGCGGTCCTCACGCTGTTTCTTGGCGCCGGCGCTCGGGCGCAAAGTTCCGAATACGCAGTCGGCGCCGACGTATCTTTCCTGAAAGCGGCGGAGGACGGCGGGAAAGTATTTAAGGATAACGGCCAGACCAAGCCCGCGCTCGAAATTCTGAAAGATCATGGATACAACTGGGTTCGACTGCGCGTGTTCAACGCGCCGAAGGAACTCCCCAACAATCTGCAGTACACCATCGCTCTTGCGCAGGAGGCAAAGGCGCTGGGCTTTCATATTCTCCTCGATTTTCATTATTCCGATACCTGGGCCGATCCGGGCAAGCAATTTATCCCCGTTGCTTGGCAGGGCATGACGCACGCGCAGCTCGTGCAAGCGGTGTTTGAGTACACGCGCGACACGATCACGTCAATGCGCACGGCGGGCGTGCTGCCGGACATGGTTCAGGTCGGCAATGAGATCACGAACGGGATGCTCTGGCCCGACGGCAAGCTCCCGGACAATTGGGACAATTTTGCGGACTTCATTCAAGCAGGCATTGCCGGCGTGCGCGCTGGCAGCGGCAACGGGCCGATGCCGCGAATCATGATTCACATCGACCGCGGCGGCGATATGATTCGCACCAAGCAATTCTTCGACAAGCTCAACTCCTACCACGTGCCCTACGACGTTATCGGGCAATCGTACTATCCCTGGTGGCAGGGCAGCCTGAACGATTTGCGCGCAAATTTGCTTTTTATGGCGCGCGAGTACAAAAAGCCGATCATCGTCGTGGAATCGGCGTATTCATCGGCTCCGGCGAACTATAAGAACAAGGCCGGACCGTTCCCGGAAACGCCCGACGGGCAAGCGCAGTTTCTCGATGAGTTGAATCGCGTGGTACAAGAAACGCCGGATGGACTGGGCGCGGGCGTGTTGTGGTGGGAACCGGCCGTGGCTGGATCGCTCGGTTCGCGCGGATTCTTCGACGCCGACGGCAACGCGCTTCCCGTGATTCGCGTCTTCGACAAATTCACGCTGCACTAAATCGAATGGGGGAGATGGAGCGGGCGTCGCTATTGTGAGGAGTCTGGAGTAGTGGGAGCATCGGACGCATCGGGCGTTACGTCTTTATCTCCTTGCGGGTGTTTTTTCATCTCCATGTAGATCTGTCTTACCTGATCCTTGGTTTCTTTGATCTCTTCAAATAATTTCAATTCCTTCGCCGCGTCATCGGGCATGTTGAGCCGCTTGTAGACCGTGCTCAGCCGGTAGTGGGCTTCGCCGTTCAGTGGATCGGCCGCAACCGCCATGCGCAAGTATTTCAGCGCGTCCTCTGGCTTGCCGAGGAGCATTAGCACGTGGCCAAGGCCGAGTTGCGCGTCCACGCTCGCTGGATTCATTGCGAACGCGCGCTGGTAATGCGTGTAGGCGCCCGGCGTATCCGATTGAATCAAGGCGATGGCGCCCAACTCGGATTCGATGTTGGCGTTGTCTCCTTCGGTCTGAATAGCGTCTTCGAGTTCCTTTTGCGCCTCGGCCTGCGCGTCCGGTTTCGACGGCGCGGATTCAAGGATCGCTTCGGCCAATTCGTAGCGCACTCCAGGCATGTGCGGATCCAATTCGAGGCATTTTCTGTAATGCTCGATCGCGCCATCGGCGTCGCCCTCGTTCACCAGGTGCTCGGCGATCACTTGCTGCATGCGCGCCGATCCCGGGGCAACGATCGTCAACTTATTGAGCGTATCGTCGGCCATGTCGGCGTACACGAGCTGCGCGAAGTACAGGATGTCCACGTTGTCGGGATCGGCGGCGAGCAGCGATTGCACCATGCTCACAGTATGATCGAGGTCGCCCTGCTGGTAGTACAACTCGGCAAGTTCCATGCCGACCTGCGTTCGCAGATGCTTCTCCGTAAGCTTCGGATAGACGCTTTCAAGCGTCGCCTTGCCCGAGCTGCGGCCCATGCGAATCTCGCAGATGCCCAGCATGGCCTTGGTCTTCACGAGCGATGGCTCAATAGCTAGCGCGCGCTGGAAATCCGGGGCCGCGCTCTGACAATCTCCTTCGAGGAAGCGCACGGCGCCGCGATTGGTAAGGGCCGCCGCGTTCTTGGGATCGATAGCCAGCACGGCATCGAACTCCTGAAGCGCGGCGTTCGCATCGTTTGCCTGCAAGTCCTGAGCCGCTTTGCGAAAGTGATCCTGAATCTCCGCAGCGTGCGAAGGGCCGGTCTGCGCGGCCGAGAGCGCGAGAGCGCTTCCGAGAAGCAAGAGGATCAGGGCGAGTGGCCCGGCGAAGAGACGTGCCATGCGTTTCGCGGCGGCAGCTAAAGAAACGTCGATATCAAATGCAGGTTCGTTACCGTTCGAAGAAATTTGTTTTTTCATGGGAGAGCGAGGCCTGCCGCTAGATTTCGTCGGGCGACTTGCAAGAACGATTCCGCCGTCTCTCGATCACGACCTCACCATATCACAGCGTGCAAATCGGAGTGGGCAGAAATTCCGCGCGAGATCGCCACACAAGGCATCGCACAAAATATCCTGCTTTGCCGGCGCAAAAAAAACTGCGGGGTGCGGAAGGGAGGCTTTCTTCCGCACCCCGCAGGCTTGGGGTGGTACGAACTCAATCCCGACGCTCAGAACGTGAAGTGAGCGCCGATCTGGACGTCGCGTGGGCCGCCGGTGACGCCGGTGATTGTGCCAGCCGAGCAGTCGGCCAAGAAGAGACCGGCGTTAGGATGGCCCGCTGGACACGCTGACGATCCAACGGCAACGTTGTCATCCGGGTTGCTAAAGTTCGGATGATTGAACACGTTTGTGATGTCAGCCCTGATTTGAAGGCTCATGCCCTCGCGCCAGTGAAGTGGGAAGTCCTTCGAGACGCTGAAGTCCACGTCGCTGAAGTGCGGCCCGATCAGCGTGTCGCGTCCGACATCCCCGAAGGTTCCAGGCGCTGGATTGGTGAACGCAGCGGGGTTGAACCACTGCGAGTGTAGGCCAAGGTTTGACGGACTCCCGATGTTCGGGTTGCCCACCACGTTGGCGAAAAGTGTGGACCCGGCGCCATTGTTGGGAACGCCGGCGTTTAGGGAGTCTTGGAGGCCCGGATCAATCGCATCCTGACCGCTGCCGATCGTTGCCGTCTCCGGAGTCCCGGTGTGCCACTGGAAGAGACTGGAGACGCGCCAGCCGCCGACGATCTCGTCCAGCACACCGTGAAGTACGAATTGCCGACCGCTGCCGAAGGGCACTTCCCAGACGATTTGACCGGTCACGGTATCAGCCGCATTGAAGCTAGACAGGCCGTAGTTGGCGATTGGGCTGAATGCATTCTGATAGGTACCAATGTTCGACCCGTGCCCGCCGCCGGTGCCGGTATCGAGCGATTTGGACCAGGCATAATTGGCCAGGAAGCTGAAGCCGTACGATGCCCTCTTTTGCGCGCGTATTTGCAGGGCGTTGTAGTTCGACCATCCGTCGTAGTTCTCGGCCACAATGGACTCGTATTGCGGCACAGGGCCCACGCAGTTCTGGTTGACGTTCGTCATGATGCCCTTGACGGGTTCGTTGATTACCGGGCAGCTTGTGCCCAACTCGTTGAGTGGGGCCTGATCGGTATCCGTTTGGAAGTTCTCGTGCGTTCCGCGGGTGTAGACGTAGCCAGCATCCACCATGACGCCACCCATGAACTGATGCTGAATATCCAGCAGCCATTCCGACACGTAGCTCGTCGGTTCGTACCGCGGGTAATCCTCGACACCTTGGTAGTTGAGTACCCCAGGATTTAGGCTCGCAAGCGTCGCGATCTGGAACGTACCGGCGGGCGGTCCAACATCCAGCTTGAATGCTGGCGTGCCAGGAGTGGACTCCGTGGGCGCGGTTCCCTGTAAGTAGTCGCCCGAGAAAAATGCAGCAGTTGCGCCGTCGGTGTAATTCTCCGCATCGCGTGGCGCGATGAAGACGCCGTAGCTCGCCCGGATGGCCCAGTTTTGGCCGGGGGACCAAGCGATACCGATCCGGGGCGCGAACTCCCTGTAGTCGGAATTTTGGATCTTATCCAAGTAGGGCGTTGTTCCCCCGGTTGCCGTGTCGCCAGACCCGCCAAGGAGAACTGCTCCCTGAGCGCCGAGCGAGCATGTAAGGGCGGTTTGGTTGCACGTGTACGCCGTGGGATTAGGCAGGTTCGGGTCGTACGTGCCGAACTCGTTGAAGGAGACACCCCAGCCGGACTGTATCTGCCAGCGGAGGCCGAGGTTGAGCGTCACGTGAGAGGAGACTTTGAAGTCGTCGCCCAGGAACACACCGGAGGTCCAGTTGTGCTCACTTTCCTGGGGATCGCTGGTTACGAACCATTGATCGACATCGCCTAGGACGAAGTCGGCGTAAGAGTTTCCGGTAACGTTTCCATTGAATCCGAAGGCGCCGGATTCGGAAGCACCCCAGTTGTTGTAGTTCTGATAGAACTTGTCGAACTCGCCGCCGACCTTGATGGTGTGCCTGCCGCGAATGAGCGTGAGGATATCCGAAAACGTGTAGGTTCCCTGGCCGAGGATGGCATTGATATTGCCATTGCCACCTGCACCGCCCGAACCGACGTTAGTGGAGCCCTGCACCCCCAAATTGATCGCGCCATTTCCCGAGCTCGGCTCGATAACAACTTCGGGAAACTGGTTGTAGGGAGCATTGGAGCCGTAGGCCGGCTCAAGGCCAAGCGTCGTCGGAGTGCCCTTGTTCCAGGAGTATGGAAGGTAGGCGTCGTACTCGCGCTCCGCCCCCGCACGAAATTCGTTCAGCGCGGTCGGGCTGATCGTCCAGGTTTCCGTCAATTGCCCGGTCAGGTTGTAATTGTTCGCCGTTTCGAACCCCGACGCGAGGCTGGGGTAGAGAGGATCGGCGGGGATATCCGTCACGAAAGCGGGGTAATAGTTCAAGCTAAACGAGACCTTCTGTTTGCTCGAGATGTTGTAATCGAGCTTGCCCTCGTACCACGTATTCGTATTTTTGTTAGAAGCGGTATAGAGAAAATTATCGTTCGCCGGACAGGTAGGTGAGCTGGGGCATCCACTAATCCATCCCGCAGCGGTTGCTGGGGGGAAGTAGGTCTGAAGATTTTTGGCTACGGTGGAGAAGTCCGTCGTCGGAATCGAAGTGGTCGTGCAGCCCGTGCATCCTGCAGGAACAGTGGTGAGCGGCTGACCGGTGAAATTCCCGGCTTCCATGGCAGTGGTCGGATAACTATATTCAGTTGGCGTCCCTGGGCTGACCGAGGGGTTGTATTGGTAGGCGAAAAAGAAAAACAATTTGTTCTTTAGGATCGGCCCGCCGACGGTCCCGCCATACAAGTTATAGTGCGTTACGGACTTGTGTCCCGGCGTAGCTCCGTAAGTGGCGGCATTGAACACGGTGTTTTGGTCGTAAAGAAAACCGCTGCCATGCCACTGGTTCGTTCCGCTCTTGGTGACCGCGTTAAACGCACTGAGAGCGTTGCCATACTCCGGACCGGAATTGGCTGTATTCATGCTGATTTCGGCAATCGTGTCGACAGGTACGATATTGTTGCTGCCATTGAAATCTCTTGGAGAGGTCGCATTCGACCCGTCGATCGTAAAGCCCATGTTGTATCCCTGGGTGCCGTTGACTCCCGCTCCTTGGCCGTTGGCTGCGCCTGACCCGCCGCCGTTATTGATGCCCGGAGAGAGTTCAACCAGCGCGTTGCGCCAATCCGCGCCAATGATCGGCGAGGCTTGAACCGCCGCAGTATTCAGGTCCACGTGTTGCTCGGTAGTTTCCGTCTCTACCAGCGGCGCGGCGCTTGTGACCACGACTTCCTGCGTGGCCGTGCCGACCTGCAGCGTGCCATCAACTTCCAGCGTTTCGATTTCGAGCTTAATCCCCTGGCGGACGAGATCTCGAAACCCCTGCTTCGAGAACGTGACCGTATAGCTGCCCGGCGCGAGGAATGGAACGTCGTACAGACCGTTAGCATTCGTTGCTGACGGCGTGACGACGCCCGTCGCCACGTTCTGAATGGAGACGGTAGCGTCCGGCACCACGGCGCCAGAGGAGTCCGTCACCGATCCTTTGAGTTCACCCGTGATGGATTGTTGTGCCCTTACCAAGGCAGGTGTCAACGCTACCGCCAACAGCAACAACAAACACGCGCGACCATAGCTTGCAAACTTCTTCTGACTCTGCATCGAGCCTCCCAAGCGCATGCCCATCAAGACCGCAAATTTAGGGTCGACAAGGATAGGACAGCGCACTTACCCCGAAACTCCGCGGATACTAGTCCCGAACTGGGGCAGCATAAATCAGACAAAAGTAGGACTGGGCAAAGAAAAACAGTACTTTCGCATTATCGCCATTCCGCCGGGATTGCCGGCCTTTCTCACCGAAAAGCGCCCCGTGCTGACGCCAATATTCTGATCGACGCGTCGCGCGGGCTGACCGGGAAATCGCAGATTGCGGGCGGTTTAGCGATTCTTTCGCCTTTTGTTCGTTTCTTGTCGTCCCAACGGATGGCGATCGCCAAGATGGGGCGTTTTGGAGCCCGGCAGTTGCGCTTTCGCCTACCGTCTGACGTGCGACGCCGCCCCGGATGCGCTGGGACGCGGGAATACTGCGCGGGGCATTCCGGCTGCGGCTAGATCGTTTCCGCTGGCGCGGCAGTCAGTGTGAGAATCGCGGTCTGCGAGCCGAGACGTGGGTGCTTCGCGGTCAGGCGCACCGTGCCGGCGATTTCCTTGGCGCGAACCCAGACGGCGCCCGTCCCACCAATCAGGGAAAACGGATTGTCACCGATCAGTTCTGCGGGGCCTTCAAGAGTGAAAACCACCGGATCGTTGGCATAGGTTCGCACTGCGCCGAACTCATCGGTTACGCGCAAGACCACGCGCGTAGTGTCAGCGCCGTCCGCCATCAGCTTCAGGTCATCCGGCAGCAATAGAAACTTGCTGTCGACGCCCCTTCCGGACAACGATTTCGAGATCACCTGTTTTCCCGCGAGATAGCCGTCGATCCGCAGGTCGCCCCATCCAGCGCGAAACTTGCTGACGTCGAGAACGAACGGCGGATATTCCAGATTGGCGAACTCCGCGCGATCCGCATCGAGTTCGGCCAGCGGCATCCACGGATTTGTTTCGACGCTGCCCGCGCGCGTGAAAATCTTCAGATGATCGCAGTTGGAACAAATCACAGCTTTGGAGAAGCCGACGGATTCATCGCCGCGCGCCCAATGAAACGCCGGTTCGAGCACAATTTCCTCCGCCGGATCGCATTGCGATTTGTAAAAGCCTCCGGCGGGTTTCGGCTCGCGGAAGATGTCCGCAACACCGTGGTAACAGATGCGATCGCCGGAGCCGAAGTTCGCGTGCGTGTTGTAATCGAAGGCGCACCAGCCGATGCCTCCAGCGTACTGCGGATCGGAGGCAAGCTGATTGTGGATTCGCGCGTGGCGCAAGGTGTGTTCGCGCTGGCGCTCGTCGTCATCGGTGGTCTTCGTGGGAAAAGTGTGGCCGACAAATTCGGTATTCAGATAGCGCGGATGGTTCGGCGCTCTCAATGGGAACCCGAAATCGTTTATCGTAAAAACGTCTTCGAGAAATTCCGATGCAGCGAAATTCCGGATTCCTCCGGTTTGGCGCGTTCCATCGAGCGCGTGCGCCAGCGCATTGGTCCGCGTATAGAAATCGTGATCATCCCTCGATTCGTTGATGCGCACGCCCCACAGAATGATCGCGGGATGATTCCAGTCGCGGCGAATCATGCGGCCAACGTTGTCGACCGCGGCGTCCTTCCATCCTTCATCGCCAATATGTTGCCAGCCGGGGATCTCTTCGAGCACCAGCAGGCCAATTTCGTCGCAGCAATCCAGGAAGTGGCGCGACTGCGGATAATGCGACGTGCGTACGATATTGCAGTGCAGTTGCTCGCGCAGAATCTTCGCGTCCTGTCGCTGCACGCGCGCCGGCATAGCCTGGCCAACGAATGGAAATGTCTCGTGACGATCGAGTCCGCGCAACTTGATGATGTTGCCGTTCAGCGAAAAGCCGTGATCGGTGAAGGTCGCGTCGCGGAATCCGATGCGCCGCGTATCTTCATCAATCGCCCGCCCCGAGCGCACCAGGCGCACATGAACTGTGTAGAGTTGGCGCTGCTCGAGATCCCACAGCTGTACATTGGCCAGGCCGGTGATCGAAACAGTGTGTCGCGCCGGATCGTTCATGGTCTCCGTGCTCGCGTATACGGGCGCGGGCGTGACAGGATCGAGCGTGCCGGACGAATCTCCCGGCGCCGCGGCACCGAGAGGAGCCGTCGCTTTCCCCACAACCCGGTCGCCATCGCGCAGTTCCACTTCAATCGACAGGCCGTTGTCCGCGCCGGTCGCACCAGCGATAAAGCAATCCACATCCAGCGAAGGATTGCCGCTCAACACGTCTTTTGGATAGGCGAAAATGTTATCGATATAAGTCGCAGGCACGATGCGCAGCGCGACCTCGCGATAAATCCCGCCAAACGTCATGTAATCGATCTCGTAACCAAACGGAGGAATGTCTGCGCGCTCGGTCGAATCCAGCTGCACGACCAAAACGTTTTCCGCGTCCTCGCGAAGATGCGGCGTCAGCTCGAATGAAAATGGAGTGAAGCCGCCTTTGTATTCGCCAAGCGAAACGCCGTTGATCCACACGGTCGACGCGGTCATCGCGCCTTCAAAGTCCACAAACACGCGCTTGCCCGCGGCCGCGCGGGGCAGCCGAAAGCGTCGTCGATATGTGGAAATGAATTCGTAATCCTTGTCGTCGAAGCTGTGCCACGGCGCGCGGATGTTCGCGTGAGGTATCACCACGCGCTCGAACGCGGAGTCGTCAAACTCAGGCCGCTCGGCGCCATCCACTTTTGCCGGATGGTAGCGCCAGCCGCGGTTGATCGGCAGAATTATCCGGCCCATCGCAGTCTGCTCTTCCGCGAACGCCGAAGTTCCTCGCAGAGCCGTTGCCGCCAGAGCCGCACCAGTTGTCTTGATAAAGTCGCGTCGGTCCATGTGTCCTTTCGCAAAACAGTTCGAGCTTCACGATCGCGGGCTCTGCTCCGAGTCCGCCAAAATTTTGAAAGCTGCAGATTCATGCACCGCGTGCGGCTTCACCTTTCAACTGTGATCTCATACCACGTCGTCACCGGCTGCCCGAGATGAATCTTCCAGCTGTCTCCGAGCTGTTCAGCTTTCGTCGGAGCACCGAGCGGCTGTCCCGCGCCGTCGATTGGTTGGACGTCGACCCCGCGCGCGCCTTGCAAGCCGGTCAGCGTAATCGTCCCTTTTACCTGATCGATCAGCGACGGCGAATCTCCCCAATTGGTCACATCCGTTCCCGCCGTATTCCATTGTTGCCCCGTATTCTCGACGCGCCCTCCCGCAACCAGAAGCAGCTTCGAAGCTTGATCGATCGGTTTCTCGTCGAGCGAACTGAGTTCGATCGTGCAAAAAGCGTTATCCACCTGCGCCCCAAGATTGCTCACGGCTTTTTCATTCGCGCGCACGAATCCGATCAGCGCCTGGCTTCGCGGCGTATCGACGGTGACCACTCCGCCCTGCTGCGGCGACGTATACCACGTAAGCTGCCGCGTGTCGGACACGATGGGATCGGGCGCCGCCTCTTTCGGAAAAGTTTGCGTCGGGGGCCCATCGAGCGACGAAATCCGCACCTCATGTTCGAGCGGCAGATAGAGCGGAAAGCCGAGCGTAAAGTAAGGCCGGTCGGTCGTCGGCAGAATCATCGTGTCAAAAACTTGCTCCGCCGTGTAAGAACGTTCCACCACGCTGCGCGCCGTCTCCACGTCGCCACGCAGAAACAGCAGCGCGCCCGCCGCAAGCTCCGGCATTTTTACCGGATCGAGTCCGATGTCGAATGCGTCGCCCACATACGGCTTCCACGCCGGATCGAGTTTCGGTTCAAACGTGTACCACATGATCGCGTCCCAATCCTGCAGCGCGCCGTAAGCGGCCAGGATCGGAATTCCTTCGCTGTCGTAGTCGTTCGGAAACGGATTATTCACTTCGCTCACGGTGTAAGGCTTTCCCGCGATCGCCGAGCGCGATAGCTCCACCACCGTCGAGTTCAACGGATCGTTCACCATCGGAGAGCGCCGAGAGTAAACACCCGGATGCTCCCAATAATCGTGCCCATCGATCACGTCCATCGACGACATCGCGCGCAAAATCGGATAGCCGCTATTCGAGTGGCTGTGGTCCGCCGTCGCGATCACCAGCGATTTCGATCCCAGCGTCTGCTTTATGTAATTCTCCATGTCCGCAAAATAATCGTGTTGCAGATCGTTGTAGAACTCCGCCTCCGCGTAAATGCGTTCCGGCGGCGCCGCGGCCTCCACTGGCGCCCCGCCGGGAAACGGCCCGCGCGGCTGCATCAGCGGCACGGCCGCACTGTCGTCTTTCACGCCGGCGATCGCGCGCAGCTTTGCGATCTCCTCGGCCGTGCGATGCTTCGCGAGCCACACGTTGTACATGTCCGTCAGCTCTTGCTCGTAGAACGGCGACGGTCCGCGAAATCCGATGTTGATCGCGTTCTCGTTGTTGATTTCGACGAGCGCCACCGCCGGATCGTCCGTGTACTTTAGTTTCGTGTACGGATTCAGATGCCCCAGCAGTTGCTTCGCGTAATCTTTCTGCAATTCGATCATGCGCCGATCGTAGAGTGAAGTTCCCTTGGAACCTTGTCTCAACTGATCCGCATCCTGCACGCCGTCCCCAGCCTTGAACGGCCGCCCGACCAATAGATTGAAATCGATATAAATCCCGCGCTTCTCAAGCTCGGCGATAAAAAAATCCTCCCGATCGAGCGCGTCCGCGTCGAAACTCTGCGTGTCCGCGCGACCGGCGTCAATTAGCCCGCGCGGCGTCAGCAGATCGAGAAACTGAAACCGCACGCAATCCACGCCAAAGCGCGCCAACGTTCCCGCCCACAGCGCCGCGTCCGCTTTCGGCGGAATCTGTTGCGAGCCTTTGCTCCAATCCGTAATGTTCACGCCCCACAAGCGAATGCGCGCGCCGTCTCCCGTCGCCAAATGCCCATCCTTCACCTCGATAAATCCGTGTTTTCCCGCCGGCGCGTCGAGCAAGAACGACACATCCACCGGCGACGCCGTAAGCGCTCCCCGCCGATGATCCATCGTGAACGGCACCATCCCGTCCGTCGTCTGTGCCAGCAGCAAACTCCCACTCGCGGCAACGGCCAGCAGCAGCGCAATTATCCTCACGCAGATTTTCATGGGATCCCTTTCCGTAGATCTCATCGTTGCACCGTAATCTCGTACCAGGTAGTGACCGTGTCTCCGATCGGAATCTTCCAGCTATCGCCAGCGTGCGCGGCATTGTCACTTGGCGCAGCACGCGTCGCCATAATCGGCGCGCCGACCGGCTGCCCCGCGCCATCGATCGGCTGCACGCTGACCGCGCGCGCGCCCACGATCCCGCGCAACGTTATCGTGCCCTTCACCTGCTCGATGAGCGTCGGCGAACCTCCCCAATTCGTCACCGCCGTCTCCGCCGAATTCCACACTTGCCCCGTGTTCTCAACGCGCCCTCCCGCGATCAACAGCAGCTTCGACGCCTGCGCAATGGGCCGCGCGTCAAGCGAACTTAGCTGGATCGTACAAAAAGTATTCTCAACCTCAGCAGCGAGATTGCTCACCGATTTACCATTTGCCCGCACAAATCCAACGAGCGCCTGGCTTCGCGGTGTGTCGATCGTCACCAAGCCAGTTTGTTGCACCGAGGTGTACCACGCGAGCTGCCTCGTGTCGGAAACGATCGGATCGGGCATCGCGCCTTCAGGAAAAACCTGAGTCGCAGGCCCATCCAGCGACGAAATCCTCACTTCATGCTCGAGCGGCAGATAAAGTGGAAACCCCGGCGTAAAGTAAGGCCGATCGGAAACCGGCAAAATCATACTGTCGAAAACTTGTTTCTCCGAGTACGAGCGTTCCACCACACTCCGCGCCTTTTCCACGTCGCCGCGAAGAAACATCAACGCCCCCGCTGCCAGCTCCGGCATTTTTACCGGATCGAGTGACACATCGTACGGATCGCCTACGTAGGGCTTCCATGCCGGATCGGCTTTCGGTTCAAACGTGTAAAACATCACCGCGTCCCAGTCCTGCAGCGCTCCATAAGCGGCGTCGATCGGAATCCCCTCGCCGTTGTAATCGCTCGGAAACGGATTGTTCGTCTCGCTCACCGTGTAAGGCTTCCCCGCGATCGCCGAGCGCGATAGCGAGACCACGCTCGAATTCAGCGGATCGTTGACCATCGGAGATTTGTGCTCGTACTGCCACGAGGGAGGAGTCCAGTAAATATGTCCGTCGATTACGTCCATCGACGACGTGGCATGCAGAAACGGATAGCCGCTCGCCGCATGGTTGTGGTCTGCGCTCGCGATCATCAGCGATTTCGCCCCGACCGTCGTCCTCAGATAATTTTCCATGTCCACAAAATAATCGCGCTGCAAATCGTCGTAGAACTCCGCTTCCGTACGGACGCGCTCCTCCGCCACCGCGGCCTGCGGCGGAACCGGCCCGTTGTACGTCGCCAGAGGCTGCGGCTGGATAATTGGCACCGGCGTGTCGGCCCCTTGCACTCCCGCGATCTCGCGCAGCTCCGCGATTTGCTCCGGCGTACGATGCTTCGCCAGCCACTGGTTATATATGTCCGTCAGCTCCTGCACATAAAACGGCGAGGGCAAGCGAAACCCCACGTTGATCGCGTTCTCATTGTTGATTTCAACGAACGCCACCGCCGGGTCTTCCGCGTACTTCAACTTGGTGTAGGGATTCACGTGGTCCAGCAGCTTCTGCGCGTAATCCTTCTGCAATTCAATCAAACGCTTGTCGAACAGCGAGACTCCTTTCGCGCCTAAACCCAGAAGTTGCGCATCCTCCACGCCATCGGCCGCCTTGAACGGCCGCACCACCAGAAGATTGAAATCGATATAGATGCCGCGCTTTTCAAGCTCGGCCAGGAAATAATCTTCCCGATCGAACGCTTCCGCGTCGAATGCTTGCGTGTCCTCGCGTTTGCCATCGATCAGCCCGCGCGGCGTCTGGAAATCCAGAAACTGCAGCCGCACGCAATTCACGCCGTAGCGCGCCAGCGTCGCCGCCCACATCGGCGCGTCCTCTTTAGACGGAATTTGCTGCGAACCCGGACTCCAATCCGAGATGTTCAGGCCCCAGAAGCGAATGCGCTGGCCGTCCGCGGTCGCCAGATGCCCGTCCTTCACCACCACGAAACCATGCTTGCCCGCCGGCGCATCCAGCAGGAAAGAAACATCCACCGGCGATGCTGCGAGCGCCCCGCGGCGATTATCCATCGTGGAGGGCACCATGCCGTTCGTCGTCTGCGCGACGAGCACGCCTCCGCTTCCGGCCAGGGCGAGCAATAGCGCGATCGTCGTGACGCAGATTTTCATAGGATCCCTCGTGAAACGTGCGGAGGTTCAAGGCACGTTCGCAGATTCCAAGCCAAATTCGGCGCCCGCGCACAAAACGGACGCCACAACTCTACGCCCGTCACCTCCTGATGCGTATCCCACGAAAGTCGGATACCCCTTTCCTTGATGATTTGCGCCGCACCCGCCCTGTGGATATCCATTCGAATACTCATAATGTAGTTGACAACTATTTTCGTCTGCGCTATACTCCTACGTGTTCGCTGATAACATTTCGAATTGCCCCTCGCCTCGCGGCTCTTTCCGCCCGCGGTTTGCCCTCGCTCATCTCGGATCGCCTGCCAAATTTCATCGATTCATTGCCATCGATCCGCACTCATCTGCACCAAAGTGCCTCTCCAACCCCTTTATTTTCACACTCATGCAAAAGAGTGCGCATCTTATTGAAAATAAACACGATCAAGTCTATTGCGTTCACACTCATCCCCACTCTTCCCCTGCAAGTCCTTTGTTTTCTGTTCTTTCGCAAATTACACCGGGGGTGTATATACCCACTCTCCTACTAAAGGCGGATTCACACCCCACCCCAACTGTGCTCCGATGCACCCGCGCGGAAATGCCCGAGCGTGAGTTGCGCCTGCCGCCCGCCGAAGAATCGACGGCCACGCCACCGAACGCCGAAATTCGCCAAAGAGGGAACGAGACATGAATATCCGCGAGCTTCCTCGCATCACGATCTGCCTGGCGCTCGCCCTGCTAACGTCGTGCACGGCAGCGCTCGCCCAGAAACCTGTCGTTGAGCTCTGGCCCAACGGCGCTCCCGGCTCGGAAGGCAAGACGTCGCCGGAGACCGTGCGCATTTCCGATCAGGGCGATCACGTGATCTCGAATGTCAATCGCCCTTCGATCACCGTCTATCTCCCGACCCCGGATAAAGCCACCGGCGCGGCGGTCGTCGTCATCCCCGGCGGCGGCCACAGTGAAATTTGGATCGACCACGAAGGCTACACCGTCGCCGCGTGGTTGAGTGATCACGGCGTCGCCGCCTTCGTCCTCAAATATCGACTCGCGCACGCTCCCGGTTCCACCTACACCATCGAAGGCACCGAATTGGACGACACCCAGCGCGCCATTCGTTTGGTACGCAGCCGCGCTGCCGAATGGGGCGTCGATCCGAATCGCATCGGCGTGATCGGGTTTTCCGCTGGCGGCCAATTGGCCGCGCTGGCCGGCACGCGCTACGACTCCGGCAACGCCGCCGCGACGGACCCGATAGATCGCGAAAGTTCCAGGCCCGACTTTCAGGGATTGATTTATCCCGGACTTCCCGACACTCCGCCTCTCGCTCTCACAAAGGACACGCCTCCGGCATTTCTAGCCTGCGGCGCTGATGACCGCCCCAATGTTTCCGAGGGCGTTGCACGACTCTATCTTGCAATGAAGCAGGCCGGCATCCCGGTCGAGCTCCACATTTTCGCCGGCGTCGGACACGGATTCGGTATGCGCAACACCAACACCGGAAACATGAGCACGTGGACGGACCTGTTTTACGGCTGGCTAGGCACCAGCGGTTTCCTGACGCACAAATAAAATTTGGTTGAACGAGAAAGTCGACAAAAGATCACGCGCACAAGCGAAACGAGGCCAACTTCGATGTCCCCGACGAATGATGATTCAGGACCGCTGCTAACCCGGCGCGATCTTCTCGCCCACGCTGCCCGCGGCGCGATGCTTGTTTCCGCGTCTCCCTATCTCGCGCGCGCCCAAGCGGCGCTTTCTCCGGAGAGCTCCGCCACCAGAACCAGAGACACCTTCGATTTCGGTTGGAAATTCCAGAAGGGCGATTTTCCCGGCGCGCAGCGGCCCACGTTTGCGGATGCGAGCTGGCGCGACGTCGATCTGCCGCATGATTGGAGCATCGAAGGCCCGTTCGACGAGAAAGCTCCCAGCAGCGGCCCCGGCGCCTATTTGCCCACCGGCATCGCCTGGTACCGAAAAAGATTTCGTGTGCCCGAAGCGGATCGCAGCCGCATCACCGTGCTTGAGTTCGACGGCGTTTATCAGAATAGCGAAGTCTGGATCAACGGCCAGTATCTCGGCCTTCGTCCCTACGGCTTTATCCCGTTCTCCTACGACTTGACGCCGCACCTCAATTTCGGCGGCGAGAACGTCGTCGCCGTTCGCGTGGACAATTCCCGCCAGACCAACTGCCGTTGGTATTCCGGTTCGGGCATTGACCGGCACACTTGGCTGCTCGTCACCAATCCGGTCCGCGTCGCTTACTGGGGCACCTTCGTCACCACGCCCCGCGTGTCGCAGCAGTCGGCCACAGTGCAGGTGAAAACACGAATCGCGAATGGCCAAAAGGATGCCGCTCAATTCACTCTCACCACCACGATCCTCGATAAGGATGGCAACACCGTCCAGACTGCGGAAGCGTCTCAGGAAGTCGACGCCAACGCAGAATACGAATTCGTCCAGCAATTGGCGGTAGATAAACCCAGTCTATGGTCACCCACGAATCCGTATCTCTACACGGTCCGCAGCACAGTGCATCAGGCGAGCCAGGTGTTGGATGTGTATGACACTCCCTTCGGAATTCGCGAAGCCATCTTCGATGCCGAGCGCGGATTTTTGCTGAACGGCGAGCACATCAAATTGAACGGCGCCTGCATCCACCAGGAAGCCGGCAGCGTCGGCTCCGCTGTTCCCGAGCGAGTCTGGGAGCGTCGCTTGCAAACTCTTCACGAAATGGGATGCAATGCCATCCGCACCAGCCACAATCCCTATCCCGCCGAATTCCTGGATCTCTGCGACAAGATGGGCTTCCTGGTAATGAACGAGGCTTTCGACGAATGGAAAGTGCCCAAGGGCCAGATCAAATACGGTTACAGCGTTTATTTCGACGAGTGGCACGAACGCGATGCCACGAACTTCCTCCATCGCGATCGCAACCACCCATCCGTAGTGCTCTGGAGCGCCGGGAACGAGATTCCCGACCAGGACGTTCCCATGGGCGTAGACACCCTGCGCGGTTTGCTCGATATCTTTCACACCGAAGACCCCACGCGCCTGGTGACGGCGGCCTGCGACCACATCGCCGCGGATCCTCCCGTCGGCGGCAGGGTGTTGCCGGAATTTCTCGCCCTGCTCGATGTCGTCGGCTACAACTACGTGGACCGCTGGCGCGACCGCGCGCAGAAATATTACAGCATCGATCACGACGCATTTCCCGAGCGCCGCGTGGTCGGCACCGAAAGCGGCGCGATGGGCGGCGTTCGCGGCGATTATCGCTCCTTGGTCGGCGATCCCATTCCCGAGCTTCCTGCTCGATTCCGATTTGCGCCCGGCCGCGACGTCGATGTCGAACAACTTTGGAAGTTCGTCGGAACTTACGACTACGTCACAGGCGATTTCATGTGGACGGGCATCGACTATTTGGGCGAGGCCTTTTGGCCTACAAAAGGATCTTCCTCCGGCGTAATCGATACCTGCGGCTTCAAGAAAGATGGATTCTATTTCTACCAGAGCCAGTGGACCGCCGCGCCCATGGTGCATCTGTATCCGCACTGGAATTGGGCCGGCAAAGAAGGGCAGTTGATCCCGGTCACTTGCTACACCAATTGCGACACCGTCGAACTCTTCCTGAATGGTAAGTCTCTCGGCGTGCGGGGCTACGAATTTCCGCGCTACGGAATGGAAGGCAAGTGGGGCAATTTGCCGCCCCGCGCCAGAACCGCGCGAACCACCGGCGACCTCCATCTAACCTGGGACGTTCCCTACGAACCGGGAACGCTGAAAGTCGTAGGGACCAAAGATGGAGTCGCAGCGGCCACCATGGAAATCTCGACCACCGGAGAGCCAGCCGCCATCAAGCTATCGGTCGATCGAGCGAATATCGCGGCCGATCGCCGCGATGTCGCGCATGTCACCGTCGAAATTTTAGATGCGCAGGGCCGCGTCGTGCCGGACGCCGCGAGCCAAGTCACATTCGACGTTCAGGGCGCAGGCAAAATCATCGGCGTGGATAACGGCGATCCGCTAAGCCACGAGGATTTCAAATCCAATCAGCGCAAAGCCTTTAACGGCATGTGCCTGGCAATCGTCCAATCGACCGCCACGCCCGGCCAAATAAAAATCGCGGCGTCATCTCCCGGTCTGCAATCGAGCGATGTATCGATCACCACCGCCTAACGAGGACCAGAAATCGTGACCTCGAATATTTCCGAAATCGGTGACCGCGCATGATCTTCGCGCTGACCTTGGACGCCGGTGCGCTTCGGTTGTATCCTCACGCCCATGGCGCGACCCCGCGGCACGTCTCCGACCTTCGGCCTTTTTCTCGGATTGATCATCACCCTCGCCGCTGTGGTGGCCTATTCGCGCTATATCACCGTGCAAATCTCTGGCCTGAAGAAACTGCAAACCGATTTGACCGAGCGCGATCGCAAGGACTCTCTTCAATTGCTTCGCGCTCAGAACGATCTGAATTCTCTCGCGCTCGCCATGCGCGACATGCTGGATAACGATGAACCCTATCCCATCACCGCTTGGTCCGCGCAGTTCGAGCGCATTCACGCCGATCTCGCTGACGCGCTCCAGCGCGAGCAGAGTCTTGCCGTCGCCACCCGCACCCCCGATCAGCGCGAATATCTGGCCACATCGCTCGCGCAATTTTGGGATGCGGTCGATCGCACGTTTTCGCTTGCGCAGCAAGGCAAGGATCGCGACGCGCGCGATCAGATTCGCATCACGCTGCAAGCGCGCCAGGCCGCTCTCAGCACCGCCGTCGCTCGCTTGCTCGTTGAAAACAATGAGAGCGAAGAACAAGCCGCTGTCCAGATCACGCAAATTTATGACAAGGTGCAGCGGCAGGTTTACTGGTTTCTTACCGCAACTCTCGGTGCAATTCTTCTTACCAGTCTCTATTTGATTTATTCAAACCGCCGCTTGTTCGCGCAGCTCGCCGCACTTTCCGAGCAGCGCAGTGAGCTCGCGCAGAAATTGATCGCCACGCAGGAATCGACTCTGCGCCACATTTCGCGCGAGCTGCACGACGAGTTCGGCCAGATTCTCACCGCGGTCGGTTTGATGCTCGGCCGCGCCGAGCGCCACGCGCCGGAAGGTTCCCCCATTCGCGCCGAGTTGCGCGAGGTCAGCGAGATCGCGCAGTCCACGCTCGATCGCGTTCGCAGTCTCTCGCAAGCGCTGCATCCGGTGATGCTCGATCAATCCGGATTCGAGAACACCATCGATTGGTACATCGCCACCGTCGAGAAACAAGCCGGAATTTCCATCGCCTACGAAAAATCCGGCGCTCCGTTTCCCGTGCCCGCTAGCGCGGGAATTCACATCTATCGCATACTGCAGGAGGCATTGAATAACGTCGTGCGTCATTCAGGCGCGCGCGAGGTCTCGGTGCGGCTGCGCTTTCGCCCGGCCGATTTGGAGCTAGAAGTGGAAGATCACGGCAAAGGATTCGTCGCGCACGCCGCCGGGCACGCAGCGCAGGCTGCGCACGGAATCGGATTGGTCGCGATGCGCGAGCGCGCCGAGCTGCTTCGCGGCGCAATTAGATTTTCTCATCCAGCGCAAGGCGGGACGCTGGTGCGCCTCACGGTGCCGAGAGCTGGCGCCAGCGGCGACGAAAGGCCGGATGCGCATGGCGAATAAAATTTCAGTATTGCTGGTCGACGACCACAATCTCGTTCGCCGCGGTTTCCGGCGAATGCTTGAGGATGAGCCGGACATCGACGTCGTGGGCGAAGCGTCTGACGGCAAGGAAGCGATTCGCCTGGCAAAGCGGTTGCGGCCGCAAGTGATCGTGATGGATTGCGCGATGCCGGAAATGAACGGTCTCGTAGCGACGCGGCGCATCCTCGCGGATTCGCCGTCGTGCGCAATTCTGATGTTGAGCATGCACTCAGAGGACACGCTGGTGCGCCAGGCGCTCGACGCCGGCGCGCGGGGATATGTGCTGAAAAACGCGATCGATCTTGAATTAGCGACTGCAATCCGAAAGGTGGCCGAGGGCGAAACCGTTCTCGAACCGAAGCTTGCGCGCGCCGCCACACTCAAAGGTGAAAAGCCCGCCGGGCTTACCGCGCGGGAACTTGAAATTTTGCAATTCATCGTCGACGGCAAATCGAACAAGGAAATCGCGGAGGATCTCTCATTGAGCGCCAACACCGTCGCCGTCCACCGCGCGAACATCATGAGCGCGCTGGGAATTCACAAGACCGCGGAACTTGTGGCCTATGCGATCCGCAATGGTTTGGTGAGCATTCCTTGAATCGCAGATCGTTCCTCATGGGGATTGCTGGCCTGGCCTCCGCATCGAGCCTGCGACTGCCCGTCGTCGGATTCGACGATGTGCGCGCGGCATCCCCGCCGCAAAATCCCGGCCCCGGATTTCGGTTGACGGACATCACAGCGGCAGCCGGCATCGATTTCAACCACTACACCGGGGCGTTTGGCGGAAAGCTGCTCCCGGAAACGCTGGGCTCGGGCTGCGCTTTCCTCGATTACGATGGCGACGGCTGGCAAGATATTTTGCTGATCAACAGCATGGATTGGCCGGGCCACCAGCAGAAGCGCGCGACGCCCCGACTGTATCGCAACAATCGCAACGGCAGTTTCACGGACGTCACGCGGCAAGCGGGCCTCGATCTCGAAATGTACGGCATGGGCGCGGCGGTCGGCGACTACAACAACGACGGATATCCGGACATTCTGATCACCTGCGTCGGACAGAATCGTCTGTTCAAAAACACGGGCAAGGGGACGTTTATCGACGTGACGCGAGCGAGCGGGCTTGCGGGCAAACAGAGTTTCAGCACTTCGGCGCTGTGGTTTGATTACGACCGCGACGGTTTGCTGGATCTTTTCGTTTGCAATTATGTGAGATGGTCGCCGGCTACGGACGTTTTTTGCAGCCTGGACGGAAAGCACAAATCCTATTGCACACCGGAAGCGTATCGCGGCGAGACCTGCTGGCTCTACCGCAATCGCGGCAATGGGACGTTTGAAGACGTCACGGCGACCAGCGGAATTTTCGACAGCAGCTCAAAATCGTTCGGCGTAGCGATGTTCGATTACGACAACGATGGCTGGCCCGATCTGATCGTGGCCAACGACACGCAGCCCAACAAACTTTATCGCAACCGGCGCGACGGCACATTTGAGGACGTCGCCGTGCAGGCCGGAATCGCTTTCAGCACCGAGGGAAAAGCGCGGGCTGGAATGGGCGTGGACACCGCGGATTTCGATGGATCGGGGCGGCCGGGCGTCGCGATCACGAATTTCGACAACGAGATGATCGGGCTCTATCGCTCGATCGGCGGCGGAGTTTACCAGGACGTTGCGCAAACGGCGGGGGTCGGACTCGCTTCGATGAACACGCTGGGATTCGGCTGCGCGTTTCTCGATGTGGATTTGGATGGAGCGGTGGATTTGGCCGTGGCCAACGGGCACATTGATGAAACGGTGCGGAACATTCGCGGCAACGTGGGCTACGCGCAGTCGCCGCAACTTTTCCTGAACGATGGCCGCGGGGATTTTCACGATGTGGCCGCGGCGTTGGGCGCCGATTTCGCAAAACCACGCGTGGGCCGTGGTTTGTGCTACGGCGATTTCGATCGCGACGGCGATCTGGATATTTTGCTGACTACGAATAATGGCCCCGCGGTTCTGTTGAGGAACGACAATCTTTCGGGAAACAAGAGCATTCGGTTTCATCTGGTGGGCACGAAATCGAATCGCGACGCGATTGGCGCGGTGGTTCAAATCTTTCACGAAGGATCGATGCAATCGCGCATAGTCAAAACCGGATCGAGCTATTTATCGCAATCCGAATTGCCGGTGACATTCGGCGTGGGACCGCGTGACGCGATCGATCGAATGGTGATCGATTGGCCGAGCGGCAGAACCGAAGAGTACAAGAATCTCGCGGCCGGCCGCGCATACGAATGTGTTGAATCGAAAGGCATCGCGCCCCGATCAGGCACCTAATGTTTTTGCACTATTGTGCCGGTCTGCAATCAGTGGCTTAATCCCGCCCGCTTGTAGTTCAAGTCCCGATTTCGGGGAAACCAAAAATCTATTTTGCGCTTGCGTCGTCGGAGGTGCACCGATGTCCCGCGAAATGTCACGGCCCCTCAGTGCAATCGTTCCAGTGATTTGTGTTTTGGCGCTCTGCTGCAGCGGAACGCTCGCGCGCGCGCAAGGATGCGTGGCCGCGCACTCGAATCAGGGTCCCATGGACGAACTGTGCGATTCGGATACCACGCGTGGAGTGGATGGCGGAGCCTGGATTCACAGACTCACCGTGAATATTGGTTATCGCGTTTTCAGTTCTGAATATTATTTCGTCGGGACGCAGGAACTTCCGAAATCGCCCGCAACCGAGAATCATCAGAATATTTGGGACGTGGGGATCGATTTTCGTCTGTCGCACAGGTGGAGTCTGATTGCCGACGTGCCGGTGTATGAAGGAGATCGCAATCAGATCTATCCGCCCTCAGGGATTTTTCGAGTGGCCGGCATTGGCGACATGACGGTGGGCGCGCAAACCTGGATCTTTCGCCCGCCGACGGAGAGCAACGGAAATATTGCATTCAGCGTCTCGCTTAAAATTCCCACGGGCGTCGACAATGCCACCGGGGCAGCGCTGCTGCATGGGCAAACGGTTATCGCCACAGCCGATCAATCGCTTCAGCCGGGCGATGGTGGCTGGGGATTCGTGCTCGCGTCGCAGGCCTACAGACAAATCTGGCTCCAGACTATGCTGTACTTCCAAGGGCAATACTTGTTCAACCCGGAGGACACCAACGGCGTGGCTACTTTCCGCACCCAGCCGGGACAGAGCGTGATGTCTATAACCGATCAATATTTGTTTCGGGGTGGCTTTTCACACGGCATACCACATTTTCGGCGCCTGGAGTTGAGTCTGGGTGGCCGCGTGGAAGGTATACCCGTGCGCGACGCGTTCGGCGCGAGCGACGGTTTCCGACGCCCGGGCTACATCGTTTCGATCGATCCCGGGTTGATGTTCAGCTTCTATCACGAAACGATTTCGGTGAATGGTCCCTGGGCGTTGCTGCGCGATCGGGAAAACAGCGTTCCCGAAATGGCAGCGGGCGAGAATGGCGATGCGTTCTTCGCGAACTACACCGTTATCGCAACAATGTCTCACTACTTCTAGACGCGCGTAGATGACGCACCTTTGCCATCGGCGACGGATTGCGCGGGCATGCGCTCAGCTTCTCTGCGGAATCGTTGTAGTGGCGCTCACGGCGAGATCGGAAACTTATCCCGAGCTGCCCGTGAAGGATTTGGCAGGCCGAGCGCAATCGCTTTCCGAGCATAAGGGCAAGATCGTGGTAGTCAATTTCTGGGCCACGTGGTGCGGGCCGTGCAGGGAAGAATTGCCCATGCTCAATCAGCTCGCCGGCCAATATCCCGCGGCGGACGTTTTCTTCGTGGCGATCTCGTTGGATGATGAGACGACGCAAAACAAGATTCCCGGCTTCCTCGAAAAGAAAAAAATCACGCTTGCGGTATGGACGGGAGCAACTACCGATACACTCAAGCAGCTCGAGCTCGGCAAATTCGTTCCCGACACGATCATTGTGGATCGAGACGGCACGATTGTCGGCAGAATTTTGGGAGAGGCGCAACGCAAGGATATTACGACTCGAGTGGATTGGCTTCTGAATGGGAGGATGGGTGCAGCGCCAAATCCGGTGGTGAAGCACCTCTGAAATCAAATGACGCTACTGACTGAACCAATTGGAAGTATCCCTCGACCGCCGCAGTTGCTGGCGGCGATGGCGGACTTGGGCGCATCGCGCATTTCGAGCGCGCAGTTTCGAGTTACAGAAGACGCGGCGCTGCGCGATACCATCGTGCGCTTTGAAGAAACGGGATCGCCGGTGATCACCGATGGCGAGCAGACGAAGTCGAGTTTCGCTACTTATCCGCTGGCGGGAATCTCGAATCTTGCGCCCAATGGAGTGGTGATTCCGTTTGCGGACGGCCATACGCGGCAACTTCCCAAGCTGACGGCGGGCCCATTTCGATATGGGGTTCACGCGGCGACTTTCCTGGAAGCCGCGCGGCGATACGCCCACCGTCCGTTGAAGCAGGCGGTGATCTCGGCATCGGCGTTGAGTTTGCTTTATCCGCAGGAAGGGCTGGCGGATTACTCGCGCGAAACGTTTATCGACGATCTTACCGACGAGGCGGAGCGCGACATTCGCGAGTGCATCGATGAAGGCGCCTTCTGCGTGCAAATCGATTTCACGGAGGGCCGCCTCGCTCTGAAACTGGATCCTTCGGGCAACCTGCTGAATTCATTTATCAATTTGAACAATCGTGTGCTCGATCGGTTCACCGCCGCAGAGCAGAAGAAAATTGGCGTGCACACGTGCCCGGGCGGCGACCACGACTCCACGCATAGCGCCGACGTGGATTACCTCGAATTGCTGCCACTTCTGTTTCGCTTGAAAGTCGGAAGGTTCTACATTCAGTTGGCGAGCGAAAGCGATCGCGGCCAAGTGCTGAAGGCCGCGCGGGACCTTCTGAAACATGGGCAGACGCTTTTCGTGGGGGTCACGGACCCCATCAATCCGAAGGTGGAGACAGCGGAGCAAGTCCGGGATCGCGTGCTTGAAGCTGCCAAATTTATTCCCGTGGAATCGCTTGGGACCACTGACGACTGCGGTTTTTCTCCGTTTGCCGACGATACATCCACTTCGCGCGACACTGCGTTCGCAAAAATTCGTAATCGCGTGGAAGGCACGCGGCTGGCGTCGGCTATCCTGGGAGTTTAGGTTCGCTGGGCGAACACTCTGGTTTCGGCGCAGCGCTAGAGAAAACACACGTCGGGAAAAAGCGAGGCGAGGGAGTTGACGCGTCGTGCGAACGCCCGCATGATTTGGGCCCGGATGCGATTTCATTTCCAGGTTTGTCTGCTAGTCCGAACCGAGCCCCGAGAATCTCTGTCTTTGTTTCGTGCGGATGACCGCGTTTTTCGACAGAGCGACGCGGAGCCCCCTCACGCCATCGACGCCCTGCCACTTATTTCTAGCGCTCGCCATTTCTGCACGGCCTGCCTGTTGATTGCGCTGTTTGCTCAGGCGCTTTGCGTTTTCGGGCAGGCGCCGGCGGCGAAACCCGATGCTGTCTACTTCGAGGATATCGCCGCGCGAGCGGGAATCACGGCGCTCGATGTCTATGGCGGGGACAAGCACAAGGAATTCATTATCGAGACCACGGGCAACGGCGCGGTGATCTTCGATTTCGACAACGACGGCTGGCCCGACATTTTTTTGCCAAACGGATCGACCGTCGAAGGTTTCCCGCCAGGCGAAGCGCCGACCAGTCATCTCTATCACAACAATCATGACGGGACTTTCACGGACGTCACCGTGAAGGCTGGCTTGGCGCACGCGGGTTGGGGACAGGGCGCGTGCGTGGGCGACTATGACAACGACGGCTATCTCGATCTGGCCGTGACTTATTGGGGACAGACGATTCTGTATCACAACAACGGCGATGGGACTTTCACCGACGTGACGGAAAGAGCCGGGTTGAAAACGGCGCGCGCGGAATGGAGCACGGGATGCAGCTTTGTCGATTACGACCGCGACGGAAAAGTGGATCTTTTTCTTTCGCGTTATGTGGATTTCGACTACGACACGGTGCCGCGCCCGGGCCAGGCCGAATCGTGCAATTGGAAAGGAATCGCGGTGATGTGCGGTCCGCGAGGGCTGAAGACCAGCGTAAATGCGCTGTACCACAACAACGGCGACGGCACGTTCACCGATGTTTCGGTGCAATCGCACATCACGCAGGCTTCGCCGTGTTTCGGTTTTACGGCGCTCACGGCGGACTTCGATATGGACGGGTGGCCGGATATCTATGTGGCGTGCGATACCACGGCCAATTTGCTTTATCACAACAATCATGACGGAACGTTTACGGAAGTGGCCAAGCAGGCGGGCGTGGCTTACAACGAAGACGGGCTGCTGCAGGCGGGGATGGGATTGTCGGCAGCGGATTACACGCACGACGGGCTTCAATCCGTGGTGCAAACGAATTTCAGCGACGATTCGCCGACGCTGTACTTGAACCGCGGCGGGATGAATTTCGACGATGTGACGTACACCGCGGGCCTGGGAAAAATTCGGAATTGGCTCGGGTGGGGAGTGCAGTTCTACGATTTCGACAACAGCGGCTGGCCGGGAATCCTGATTATCAACGGTCACGTGTATCCGGAGGTCGACAGCAAGAGTTTGGGGACGAGCTACCGGGAGCCGCGCGTGCTTTATCGCAATTTGCGCGACGGCACGTTTGCCAACGTCACGGCCGACGCCGGCCCAGCGCTGAGCGAAATGCACTCCGGGCGCGGGATTGCGCTCGGCGATCTTTTTAACGACGGTCATCTCGAGGCGCTGGTGAACAACATGAACGAGAAGCCTTCGCTCTATTACAACACTCAGGCCGTCGGGAATTTCATCAGTTTGCAGCTCGTAGGCGTGCAGTCGAATCGCGCGGCGATTGGGGCGGTGGTCACGCTGGAAACTGGCAGCGACCGGTACGCGCAGGAAGTTCGCAGCGGCGGCGGATACATTTCGCAGAGTGACCTGCGATTGCATTTTGGTTTGGGCAAGGCGACACACGCTGAGAAAATTATGATTCGTTGGCCGAGCGGATCGGTTGAGACGCTGCAGAATCTTCCGGCAAATCAATACTACGTGGTGCGAGAGGGAAGCGGGGTCGATGCCAGTAGGACGCACGGCGTGAGCCCGACGCCGGCGCTTGTTGGCGCACAGAAATAAGTTTATCGCCTAGGTCAATGATGAGCGATCGGGCGGACGGCGGAAGGCGCCGCACGCTTCTTCAATCTTTGCCGCGACGGCGAGAATCGCTTCTTCCTGCCATGGACGCCCCACGATTTGTACTCCGATCGGCAGACCTTCCGGCGATTGACCGACGGGCACGACCACGGCGGGATTGCCAAGCAAGTTGAACCACTGTGAATATGCCATAGCCTTGAGATATTCGATTTTGCGTCCCGCGACAGTCCACTCTCGTTCGCCGTGGCGAAATGCCGGAATCGCGCAAACGGGACAGATGAGGATGGGGGAGTGCTCCATCTTTGCGAGGAATTTTCTGCGCAGATCATCGCGCTGGAGAAGCGTATCGAGGAGTTCGTCGGCGCTAAGCGGCGGCTGGGATGCGACGTAACCGCGAAACTGCGTGAGAAGCGGGCTCAGGTCGGCATCGTGGCCGGCGAGCAGAGGAGCGAAGGCCATTTGTCCGGCGCGGCCGAAAAGATTCCACCACAACTTCCAAACTTGATCGAGATTTTCGGGACGCCATTCTTGAACGTGAAATCGCTGTTGCTCGAGTGCCCCAGCGGCTCGGCGAACGGCGGCAGCGGTTTCGGGAGTTGCCGGCGCAAAATCGTGTGAATCAAAAAATCCGACGCGAAGTTTTCGGAGTTCGCGATCGCCCCATTTTCGCAATGCGACTGGCGCGGCACACGGATCGCCGGGGTCGGGGCCGGCCATCACCTCAAAGAGCTTTTTCACATCGCCCACGGTGCGAGCCATCGGGCCTACGACTCCAAGCTGCGCGAAAGGGCCGGCCGATTCTGGAAAATGGCCGGTGGAAGGAATTCGGCCGGGCGTCGGCTTGAGGCCGCAAATGCCGCTGAAATGTGCGGGAATGCGAATCGAGCCGCCGCCGTCGCTCCCGACGCCCCCGGCGGAACAGCCTGCGGCGATGGCGGCGGCTTCTCCACCGCTGGAGCCGCCGGGCGTGCGGCCGAGATCCCAGGGGCTATTCGTGCGGCCGTAGAGAAGGTTGTCCGTTTCATACGCCATCAGAAATTCGGGAACGTTGGTGTTTCCGAGAATGATCGCGCCGGCGGCGCGCAATCGCGCGACGAGGGGAGCGTCGCTGACGAAGCGATTGCCCGCGCGTATCCGGCTACCGCATTCGCACGGGAATCCGGCGACGTCAATCGAGCTTTTGATCGTGATGGGAACGCCGCGGAGAGCGCGCGCCGCGCCATTCTTGTAATGACGCGACCGCGCCTGGTCCGCGTCGCGCGCCTCGGCTCTGGATTGGTCGAAGCAGAAGTGCACGAATGAGTTGAGTTTGGGATTCACACGTTCGATTTGAGCGATGTGCGCTTCGACTAATTCCGAAGCGGAAACTTTGCTCGCGCGAACGAGATTTGCCATCTCAACCAAAGAGCTGTAGACGATCTCGCTCAAATTCGTCACCGGTTCCTTCGCGATTTGGGAATCGAATGTTAGCACGTGGCGTCCGCTCAAGCTTTCTCGCCAAGCGATTCGGCGAGCGGCAGGATCGAGAAGGCCAAGAGCTGGCGACCGTTAGCGCGACTGCGTTGAATCGAAGGTGAAAGCGCGGCGATCGGGTCCCTAATGCTTTTGCACTATTGTCCCAGTTTGACGAGCGTGTCGTAATTCGTCCCGCTTTCGTGGTCTGATCGCCGTGTCACTCAGAGATATTGCCGATTTGAGTGATAAGATTCGCGGCTGCGAAGGGATTTCGGCCCGGGGGCATGTGTGTCATTTCTCGTCTCGATCCCTTTGTTTCCTGACTCACGATGAGAAGGCTTAGCCGCATCCTGCTGGCCGCGCTTTTCCTTTCAGCGGCGTATCTCTTCGCGTGGCCGTCGGCGACGGTGCCGTATTTTGGGGCCGTGATCCTGCATCTGATCGCAGGCGTGGTTTTTCTGTTCAGTTTGATTTTTGTATTTCGCGGGATCTGGCGAGACGCGAGTCCAATTGCGCGGATCGGTTGGATTCTCCTGGTTCTCGGCGGAATCGCGGGAGCGGCGCTGATCTATACGGGGACGCCCCACAGTAAATGGGATTTGGTGTACGCGCACATCGGGGCGTGCATGGCGGGGGGATCGCTACTTCTATCGGAGTGGATCGGCAAGCGCGGATTTATGCGCGGCGGGTATTTCGCCGGCGTGCTGCGGGCGACGATTGTTTTGATCGCCGCCGGAGCCGTAGCGGCGGGCGCGTATTGGGTTCGCACGGTGCCGTGGCAGCGCGCGAATCGCATTGACAATCCTTCGATTGCTCCAGAAACGATGAACGACGAAGGCGATGGGCCGAGCGGCCCATTTTTTCCGAGCTCCGCGCAGACCGAGGGCGGAGTGCACATTCCGGCGAGCTATTTCACGGAGTCCGATAGTTGCGAGCGCTGCCACGCGGATATTTACAAGGAATGGCAAGGCTCGGCGCACCATTTTTCATCGTTCAACAACGCGTGGTATCGCAAGAGCATCGAGTACATGCAGGACACGGTGGGAATTAAGCCGTCGAAATGGTGCGCCGGGTGTCATGATCCCGCGCTGCTCTATAGCGGAATGTTTGACCGGCCGATCCGCGAAGTTGAGGACACTCCGGCGGGGCAAGCGGGCCTTGGTTGCATGATGTGCCATTCCATCGCGAAGGTGAAAAGCACGATGGGCCAGGGAGATTTCGTGCTGGAGTATCCTGCGTTGCATCGTTTGGCCGCGAGCAAAAATCTTTGGGTGCGCCGCTTTCACGATTTCCTGATCGATCTCAATCCCGAGCCGCATCGGCGCGTGTTCTTGAAACCGTTCATGCGCACGCAGACCGCGCAATTTTGCTCTACGTGCCACAAAGTGCATCTCGATGTGCCGGTGAACCACTATCGCTGGGTGCGGGGCTTCAACGAGTACGACAACTGGCAGGCCAGCGGCGTATCGGGCGGAGGCGCGCGTTCGTTTTATTATCCGAAGGCGCCGCAGATGTGCGCGGACTGTCACATGCCGCTCACGAATTCTACGGACGCAGGAAACGTCGCCGGGTTCATCCATTCCCATCGTTTTCCGGCGGCGAATACCGCGCTGCCTTTCGTGAATGGGTTGACGGCGCAACTCGACGCCACGGAAGATTTCCTTACGAAGAATCAAGTGAGCGTGGACATTTTTGCCATTTCGCCGGAAAGCGAATCGCGCGCGGCGAACCAATCGAGCGCCGCAGCCGCGAGCCCTGAATTCGCGACGACGTTCGCGGTGGGCGAAGAAGCGGAGACGGCCGGCCCCGCGAATGCTTCGCCGGAGTCCGCGACGCCTACCGCGATGCTGACGGCTCCGATGAATCGCGCCGATGTCGAGGTGCGCGGGGGCGGAACTTATCGCGTGGATGTTGTGGTGCGCACGCGCACCGTTGGACACTTTTTCCCAGGCGGCACGGTAGACGCGTACGATTGCTGGCTCGCGCTTGACGCCACGGATGACAAAGGCCGGGTGATTTTCTTCAGCGGATACGTTCAGGATGATGGCAAGGGGCCCGTGGATCCGAGTGCGCATTTTTACCGCTCGTTGCAAATCGACGCCCACGGCAACGCGATCACTAAACGCAACACCTGGTCCACACGCGCAGTGGTTTACGTTCACTTGATTCCGCCCGGCGCGGCGGACACGGTGCACTACCGAATTAAAATCCCGCGCGATGCGGTCGGGCACATACATCTGCGCGCGCGTCTCAATTATCGAAAGTTTGCATGGTGGAATACGCAGTTTGCGTTCGCCGGCGTGCACGATCCGAGCCAGAGCAATCCCCAGGTGTCCCCGGACTTCGACGATACGCGATGGGTTTTTACGGGTGACCCGTCCCGCGCGCCCGGCGGCGCCAAGGGGATTCCAAATCTGCCGATTGTGACCATGGCCGAAAACGATCTGACGGTGGGGATTCTGCCTGAAGGCGCGAAGGAGCCTGCGCCAAAAATTGCGGCGAACGGCGACGATTGGTCCCGTTGGAACGATTACGGAATTGGCCTGCTCACGCAAGGCGATCTTTCGGGCGCCGCATTCGCATTTCGAGAGGCCACAGCAGCCGCACCGGAGAATCCCGATGGCTGGGTGAACATCGGCCGAGTGCGCGTGCAAGAAGGGAACGACGCCGCAGCGGAGCAGGCGCTCGAACGCGCGCTCGCGCTCAGCCCGCACCTTGCGCGCGCGCACTATTTCTATGCCAGAGCGTTGCGCAACGAGGGCAAGTACGACGAGGCCATGACGCACTTGCGCGAAGTGCTGGAGCAATATCCGGATGATCGTGTGGTGCACGATGATCTCGGACGCATTCTTTTCCTCGAACGCCGCTACTCGGATGCGATTCGCGAATTTCAAGCCACGACTGCGATCGATCCCGAGGATTTGGAAGCGAATTACAATTTAATGCTGTGCTACACGGGTTTGCGGCAGCCCGGAACGGCGGGAGAATACGAGAAGAGATATTTGCGTTTTAAGGCCGACGAAGCGTCGCAAACGCTCACGGGTCCGTACCTGCGCACGCACCCGTACGACAATCTGGAACGGCAACTTATTCACGAACACACCTCTAGCTACGTTGAGTCTTCACAGGAAAAGCGATATGAAGCGGCTGCCGGCGGGAGCGGTGCAAATTGACGCGGCGACGAAGCGCGTTGCATTTCGCGGCGGTTTGCTGCGTTGTGATTTGCGCTGCGTGGATTAGCGCATCGCTCGGAAGTCCGACCAAAGTCACCGCGCAGCCGGCGGGCATACGATTTGAAGACATTACGCGGGCCGCAGGCATTCATTTTGTTCATAACAACGGCAGTTTCGGCAAGAAATGGCTGCCCGAAACCATGGGGCCGGGCGTTGCTTTTATCGACTTTGACAATGACGGCTGGCAGGACATCTTGATCGTGAACGGAATGGACTGGCCAGGCCACGTGCGGCATCACTCGACGCTGGCGCTTTACCGCAACAATCACGATGGCACGTTCACGGACGTTACGGCCAAGGCCGGCCTCGATGTTGAAATGTATGGGATGGGCGTGGCGGTCGGGGACTACAACAACGACGGCTATGACGACATTTTTGTCACGTGCCTGGGGCAGAGCCACTTGTTTCGCAACAATGGCAATGGCACGTTCACGGATGTGACGAAGCGAGCCGGGCTGTGGGGACCGAACGAATTCAGCACGAGCGCCGCGTGGGTGGACTACGATCGCGACGGTCACCTTGATCTCGTAGTCGCGAATTACGTGCAGTGGTCGCCTGCAAACGACATCTACTGCACGCTCGACGGTAAGACGAAATCGTACTGCACGCCGGAGTCCTATAACGGAACCTCGGTGCGACTGTGGCACAATCGCGGCGATGGGACCTTCGAGGACGCGACCGCGAAGGCCGGCTTGCTCGATCCGACGTCGAAGAGCCTCGGCGTCGCGATCCTCGACGCGAATCGGGACGGCTGGCCCGACATCCTGATCAGCAACGACACGCAGCCGAATAAGTTGTACATGAACAACGGCAACGGCACGTTCACGGAGAAAGGCGTCTCAGCAGGCGTGGCCTACAGCGAGGACGGAATCGCGCGCGCCGGAATGGGCGTGGACACGGCGGATTACGATAGGTCCGGTTATCCGAGCGTGCTGATCACGAATTTCGCGAATCAAATGGTTTCGCTTTATCACAACGAAGGCAACGGGCTGTTTGTCGATGAAGCGCCTCAATCGGAAGTGGGGCATGCCACGTTGCTCACGCTCGGATTTGGCTGCTTTTTCTTCGACTACGATCTCGATGGATGGCCTGACATCTACGTCGCCGACGGCCACATTGAAGACGCGATCGAGCGAGTGCAGCCTCTGGTGCGCTATGCCGAGCCGCCACACATGTTCCGCAATCTTGGCAACGGGAAATTCGAGGATGTCACGGGCACGTTGGGCACAGCATTCGCGGCCCCTGAGGTCGCGCGAGGTGCCGCATACGGTGATATTTATAACGATGGGGCGCTCGATCTGCTTGTCTCCACAAACGGCGGCCCCGTGCATCTATTCCGCAACACGGGCACGACAAACAATAGCCTGCGCATCAAGCTCGTGGGAACGAAGTCGAATCGCGATGGGATCGGAACGGTTGTGCGCTTGGCGGCCGGCAGTGACATTCAATCGAAGATGCTCTCGAGTGGCTCGAGCTACCTTTCCTCCAGCGAACTGATTTTAACGTTCGGCCTCGCAACGCATGCGCAAGCGGACACCATCGATCTCTATTGGCCAAGCGGACAGACTGAACACTTGACAGGCATCGCGGCAAATCAAATCATCACCGTCAAAGAGGGCCAGGGCGTCGTGTCGTCGAAAGCCCTCGCGAAGCGCCCATAGAAATGCCTCGATCGGCCCGCACCGGGGGGACCGTGAATCGTTGGAAGCGAATTCTCGCGCCGGCGGCGATGATCGCTTGCGCGTTCCTGTGCGTTGCCTCGCGAGGCGCGAAGGATTCCGCGGCTTTCCAGCAGACGGCGACTGGGGACAGCGCGACGCATCTCGAAGCGGTGCGCGAAAATAATTTCGGCGTTGCGTTGATGAATCGCCAGCAATTTGGCGACGCGCTTGCGAAATTCCAGGCGGCGTGCGCGCAAGTGCCTAAGACCGATGTTCCGTGCGTGAATGTGGGCATCACGCTTTTCAACCTGCAGCGCTACGACGAGGCGCGCAAGCTACTCGCCGAAATTGTAGGCCTCGACCCACAGAGCGCGCGAGCGTGGTTCAACCTCGGCCTCCTAGATAAAGCGGCGGGCGCGTTCGATGCGGCGCTCGTCGATTTCAACCGAGTCGCACAGATCGATTCCGACGACGCGGATTCGCGATACTTCGTCGGTCTTATTTATTCGCAGCAGAAACAGTACGACAAGGCCATCGCGTCGTTTCGCGAGGCGCTGGCGCGGAATCCGTTCCATCTTTCGGCGGAGTTCGGATTGGCGCAGGCGGAGCAGCGGTCGGGCGATCTTGCGAGCGCAAAAGAGAATTTGGAAAGTTTCGAGCATCTGAACGCGACAAAACTCGGTGTGCCGATTGGCTCCGCGTACGGCCAGCAGGGGAATTATTCGCTTACGGCGTCGATGACGCCCGCGCCCGAGCCCGTGCCGCCGCCAATTCCAGTTCATTTTGTCGATGTCACCGCGTCTGCCGGCCTCTCACCGACGCCCTCTCTAGAGAAGCCGGCAGTAGATTCCACGCTCGCTAATTTCCTCGGCAGCGGGGCTTGCGTGATCGACTACGACGGCGACGGCAAGCCCGACATTTTTTTTCTCGATGCGGATGGACGCGGCGACGCGGCGCTCTATCACAATATCGGCGACGGCAAGTTTGTGGATGTGACGAAAGCCGCGGGACTCGATCTTCACGGAGAGGGAACCAGCTGCGCCGTCGGCGATTACGACAACGACGGTAAGCCGGATTTGGCGATTGCATGGAACGGCCACCTTATGCTTTTTCACAACGAGGGGAACGGCGTTCTCAAAGACGTGACCGAGAAGGCGGGGATTAAGACCGACGGCCTTCTGCTGGGCATAACTTTCGTCGATTACGATCACGACGGCGACCTCGATCTGTACGTCACACGCTTCGAAAACTTTCCTTTTCCCGGCCCCTCGCAGCCTTTTGCGTTTCCCGCGGACGCGTCTGCGCCTGGAAACGTTCTCTGGCGCAACAACGGCAATGGCACGTTCACGGAATGGACAAACGAAACGGCTCTCGGCGGTGACAAGCCTTCTGTTGCAGCGATCGCGAGCGACGTGAACAACGACCGCGCGGTCGATCTCGTTGTCACAGGCTGGGGCAAATCGCCGCAGGTGTTTCTGAACCCGCGCGAAGGAAAATTCAAGGCCATAACTCCATGGACGTCCGACATGCCGGCGCCAACCGCGGGAGCCGTGGCGCTCGATTTCGACAAGGATGGCCGGATGGATCTCGCGTTCACGCACTGGGGCGCGCCGGGTCTCAGTTTGTGGCGAAACGTCGATGGGAAATCGTTCGAGCGCGTCGCGCTGCCCGACCTCGGCTGGGAGCGCGGTTGGGGAGTGGCGCCGATCGATTATGACAACGATGGCTGGATCGACCTGGTGGCCGTCGGAGAAACCAAATCGGGTGAAGGGCGGATTGCGCTGTTGCGCAACGAAGGCCCCGCTGGATTTCGAGACGTATCTCACGACGTCGGCCTCGACAAAATCGTGCTGCGCAATCCGCGCAGTGTGATCGCATTCGATTACGATGGCGATGGCGCAGTTGATTTGCTGATCACGCAAAACAATTTGCCGCCCGTTTTGCTTCGCAACGTGGGAGGCAGCCGAAATAATTGGCTCGAGCTCGCGCTCAAAGGCGAGCATGACAACGCGACGGGAATTGGCACGAAAGTTGAGATTTCCGCCGGCGCTCTCCAGCAGAAATGGGAAGTTCCCGGTGCGTCGGGATATTTGGGGCAAGGCTCGGCCGAGATTCACGCCGGCTTGGGCGACGAGCAACAAACCGACATCGTCAGGCTGCTTTGGCCTACGGGCGTGCTTCAGGACGAGCTGGATATTCCCGCTGGGAAACGGAACGAAATCACTGAGATCGACCGCCGCGGAAGTTCCTGCCCGATTGTGTTCGCGTGGAACGGGAAGAAATTTGATTTTCTTGCGGATGTGATCGGTCCGGGCATCGTGGGTCACTGGATCGGACCGAACCAGCGGAATACTCCCGACCCCGAGGAATATTTTAAAGTTGCTGGATCGGAGGTGAGCCCGAAAGCTGGGCACATTCTATTCCGGATGATTGAGCCGATGGAGGAACTCGATTACCTCGATCGTGTGCGGCTGCTCGCTGTTGACCACCCCGCCGATGAGGAAGTTTATCCAAACGCATATTTCGCGAGTAATCCGCCGTTCCCGGAATTCAAGGTGATCGCGAGTCGCGGAGCGCATGCTCCCGCGGGCGCGTGGGACGATCAGGGGCGCGACGTTCTGCCGCTACTTCTCAGACGCGATCGAAAATATATTTCGGATCTGCCGGAGGCCCCGTACCAAGGATTCGCGGGAATGCACTCGCTGAAACTCGATCTTGGTCCGTGGGATGCATCGCGCCCGCTGCGCCTGCTGATGGATGGGTTCACGGATTATTTTTCCGCGAACTCGATGTACGCTGCGTGGCAGGCGGGGATTCAGCCGGTCGCGCCATTCATCGAGGCGCAGGATGCATCGGGCAAATGGATTCGCGTGGTGGACGACATGGGATTTCCCGCGGGTCTCGCGCGCACGATGGTTGCGGATTTGACGGGAAAACTTCCGCCCGGAACGCGCTACATTCGGATCACCACAAATCTGAAAATCTATTGGGATCGGATTCGCGTAGATAATTCGCCCGCCAATTTGGCGTATCGCGTCACCGAGGCGCCTTTGTCCGGCGCGAATTTGCGTTTTCGGGGCTATCCGCGCGTGATCGAAGGCAATCCGAAGAACGACATCACGTACGTCTATGACGACGTGAGCCGAAGTGGTCCGTACGCGCGACAGGCGGGGAACTATACCCGCTACGGCGACGTCACCGAGCTTGTGCGATCGAGCGACGACGAATACGTGGTCTTTGGTTCGGGCGACGAAGTCGCGGTAGATTTCGACGCAACGCGCTTACCCGATTTGCCGGCCGGTTGGACGCGCGATTATTTCTTCTACGCGGATGGCTTCGCCAAGGACATGGATTTCTACGCGGCGTATGGAGATACCGTCTCGCCGCTTCCGTTTCACACGCTGGTTCCGTATCCATATCCGCAAGGCGTTTCTTATCCGATGGACGACGAACATCTGAATTATTGGCTCGAGTACAACACGCGCGGAGTGGCGGGCCCGGCGAGCCCGAGCTTCAAGTTCAACTATCCGTCAGAATCACACTGAGTGGGAATTTGCGTTATTTCACGCGATGTAATTCGATGTAATCGCGGCCATGATAGAGGCGATAGTTGCCCGGCTGCGCCGCCGCGACGAACTGTAGCGGGATGGGGCGATGGATGTCGGCGTCGCGCGTCGAGGTCGCGTGCAGCACGTCGTTCGCGGCGAGATCCATAACTACGAACTGGTTGTTATCGAGAAATCCGAAGCCGTACGCGCCGGGCTGCAGCGTCTGGCCGCTGATTTCGATCGGAACTTCGGCGATCAGGTAGGCCTGATATTTCACTCGAATGCGCGTGGCATAGCCGGAACTATCCACGAGGCCCGCGAGAAGCAGCAGCCCGTCGGTGAAGCGGACGCCGCCGACGTTGTCCATTTGGACTGTAGCGGTCTGTCCGCGGAAAAAAACGGTCGTGGGAAAAAGATGGTCGGTGATATCCGTGGCGGCCAGGATTACATCTTTCGTCTGCGGAGCGGCGGCTGCGTCTGGCGCAGGTGCCGGCGTGCCTTGGGCAAAGGCAGTCGCGGAGGCGACGAGCACAAGAAGGGCGATTCCGGCTAGGGTGTGGCGGGCATTCATGGGATTCTCCTCGTGGGCGAGCTCGGTTGGCGGTCGACGGCATTCTAGCACGGAGTTTCACGCATTGGGCCGCGCAGACGGCCGGACTTCCACGCGTCGCATCGGTACAGAGAATCGACGATTCGATCTGATATTGATTCGTACCTGCGTCTGGAGTGCATCCTATAATCACGAGGACAGAGCCCAAGGCGTCGCGATGCAAGGTCTAGAGTCGGCCAATTATTTTCCCGGCAACGATCGCCTGCGAAAGTCGTGATTCGATGAACGGTTCTTTTACAGCGCGAAGTGTTCTATTGACCGGGGCCGGCGGCTCGATCGGCTCCGCACTGGCGAAGGCGATCGCCTCGCAAGGACCTCGTTCGCTCGTGCTCCTGGATCATTCGGAACAAAATCTTCAGCAGATCGATTTCGATCTGAGCGCCGTTCACGGCGCGAAGGTTTGGTCTCCAATCCTCGGAGACATCGCCGATGGCGCTCTGCTTTCAGAAATCTTTGACGAGTACGAACCGGAAGTGATCATCCACGCGGCAGCCTTCAAGCATGTACCGCTGATGGAGAAAAATCCGATTCCAGCCATTCGGAATAACTCGCTTGCCACGAACCTCCTGGCGAAAAAGGCTGGCGCGCACGGCGTGGCCACGTTCGTCATGGTCTCCACGGACAAAGCGGTTAATCCGCAAAGCGTGATGGGCGCCTCGAAGAGATTGGCGGAACTTGCGCTGCTGCGATGGAGCAGCGCGCGCACCACCATGCGGGCTGTTCGCCTCGGTAATGTTTTTGGATCGCGCGGAAGCGTGGTGCCCACCTTCCTTCGGCAGATTTCTGCGGGAGGGCCGGTGACCGTGACGCATCCGGATGTGACGCGTTATTTCCTGAGCATGAGCGAGGCGGTCGAATTGCTCACCTTGGCGGACAGTCTCTCGGGGCGGGGCGGCATATACATTTCAGACCCTGGTGAACCCGTGCGAATTCTCGATCTTGCACATCAGCTGATTGAGAACGCTGGCGCCGGACACGAAGGCGAAATCCCGATCGTGATGACGGGCCTTCGCCCAGGCGAAAAGATGACCGAGGAGTTTTATTCAGACGGTGAAACGGTTGCCGAAGCGGGCGGCCGAAAGCTGCGGCTGATCAATACACCGGAGCCGCCGCGCGAACAGTTCGACGTGCTGATGACGGAGTTACAAGAAGCTGTGGATCGGCGCGATTTGACGGACGCACTCGACCGGCTATGCCGGCTGGTGCCCGAGTATCGCCCCAGCGAAACGATTCTCGCGTTGCGGCAAAACGCCGCGTCTCAATCCGCATGAAACGCACCATCGTAGTTGTGACGTCCTCCCGGGCCGACTATAGCCATTTGTATTGGCCGTTGCGAGATCTGTCTCGAACGGAATCGGTCGATCTCAGAATCGTAGCGCTCGGTCCCCACCTCTCGCCCGAATTTGGCAATACATTTCGGGAAATCGAAAAAGATGGCTTCACGATAGACGCGCGCGTCGAGTGTTTGCTCAGCTCCGATAGCGACATTGGAATGGCCAAAACGATCGGGGTCGCCACGCTGGGCCTTGCGGATTTGTTCGGCAAGATACGGCCGGATCTGCTTCTTTTGATCGCGGATCGATACGAGATGCTTGCCCCGGCATCCGTCGCGTTAGCTCTGCGGATTCCGATCGCGCACATCGAAGGCGGCGAGATCAGCGAAGGCGCAATCGACGATGCCGTGCGCAACGCTTTGACGAAGATGAGCCACATTCATTTCACGGCGACCGAAGCCGCACGTGAGCGCGTAATCGATATGGATGAAGAGGAATGGCGTGTTCACTGCGCGGGGGCGCCGTCTTTGGATCATCTCCGAAGGCGAACGCTCCTTGAGCGCGAGGAAATAGAATCTAAATTACGCGCGGATTTATCGCGGCCGACAATTCTGGTCGCCTACCATCCGGTCACTCTCGCGCGAGACACGCTTGAGGAAGCGGACGCCCTATTCGCGGCACTGGAAGAAATTCCGGAGCAGCTTCTATTCTGTTATCCGAATGCGGACGCCGGCAGCCGCGCGCTGATCGAGCGCACCAAATCCTTTACCGAGTCTCGAGGATGCGGCGCCGTATTCACCAATCTTGACGCCGTCACTTATTGGAGCCTGTTGCGCGAAATATCTATGTTGGTGGGAAATTCCAGCAGCGGAATTATGGAAGCGGCGTCCTTCCGTCTCCCGACGGTGAATATAGGCATGCGACAGCAGGGAAGAGAACGCGCCAGGAACGTGCTCGACGCAGCAGCGAATAAAGCATCCATCTTGAAAGCGATAGAGATTGCTAAGACGCTTCAATTCCGCCAATCGCTTGTGGGCATGGTCAACCCATATGGCGACGGCCACGCGTCCGAAAGAATCGTCGAGGTCTTGACCACAGTTCCGTTGAACAAGGACCTGCTGGTGAAGCGCCGCGCTGCGTCCGCGAAATCGCCGTCCGCCGCCAGAGTGAAGAGCGCGCCGTGAAAATCCCTCTTTCCGCTCCCGATATACAAGAAGACGAGATCGAAGCGGTTGCCGGCGTGCTTCGCAGTCCGCGCCTGAGCATGGGGCCGAGGCTTGAAGAATTTGAAAGTGCGATCGCGCGCTACGTCGGCGCCGAGCATGCGATCGGCGTGAGTTCGGGTACGAGCGGCCTCCATCTTTCTGTGCGCGCGCTCGGAATCGGCGCGGGCGATGAAGTGATCGTTCCATCGTTCGCGTTCATCGCCGTGGCCAACGTGCTGCGCTATGAACACGCGATCCCGTTATTCGTAGACATCCAGCCGGCAACACTGAATCTCGATCCGTGCAGAATTGAAGCCGCGATCACCGCCCGCACCAAGGCCATCCTTGTCGTGCACACTTTTGGGTGCCCCGCAGATTTAGCGGAGATCCTTGCGATCGCGCGGCGACATCATCTGCACGTGATTGAGGACGCATGCGAAGCCATCGGAGCCGAATACGATGGCCGGAAGGTGGGCGTGTTCGGCGACGCGGGCGTCTTCGCGTTCTATCCCAATAAACAGGTCACGACCGGCGAAGGCGGAATGATCGTCACCGACAATCCGGTGATAGCCTCCGCGGCGCGTGCGCTCCGCAATCAGGGCCGAGCCGAAACCGACAATTGGTTCCAGCACTCCGAAGTCGGCTACAACTATCGGTTGCCGGAAATGAGTTGCGCGCTGGGAATCGGTCAGCTCAAGCGAATTGATGCGATCCTATCGCGGCGCGAGGAAATCGCGAAAACCTACAACGAGAAACTGGGAGGGAACGAAAATCTGATACTTCCGCCGCTGAGTGTGCCGCGCCGCAAGATCAGTTGGTTCGTGTATGTCGTTCGGCTGTCAGAATATTTCTCACAAGGTCATCGCGATTGGATTGTGAAGGAGATGGATCGCCGCGGGATTTCGTGTGGCCGATATTTTGCGCCGATTCACCTCCAGCCGGCGTATCACGATGTGTTTGCGCCGCGCGCCGCGCTCAAAGTCACCGAGTATCAGGCGGCGCGCACAATCGCATTGCCCTTTTTCAATCGATTGCAAGAATGGCAGATCGACGAAGTGTGTAAGAACTTGAGCCAGCTGACGGATCAAGCCAGGAGAATAATTTCTTTGGACGAACCGGTTCTCAAATCAAGCGGTGCGTCGTTCGAGTGATTCTCGGCGGGTGGCGCCGCGGTGGAGAGACTGGGCCAGCGCGCTACAATGGCCCGCCATTTGCCCTGCACCGCCGGGCGAGCAAAACGTGCTGGCGGGCGCCGCAAGCCGCTCGCTTGCCAACTGGCGACGTTTCGCGCGCCGATGTATATTCTGATTGAGCTGGAAGCGATCAGAATCCCTATCATTCATGCGAATCCTCGCGGCCATTGTCGGATGCTTCTTGCTCGTCACGGTTATCGTCGATTCGTTCCAGACCGTGATTCTCGCGCGGCGCGCGAATCGCAAGTGGCGCATCACGCGCGCTTTTTATCTCTCCACGTGGACGATTTTTTCCGCCATCGCGCGGCGCATCAAGCTCGACCGGCGCCGCGAGACCTACCTGGGCGTTTTCGGCGCGCTCTCGCTGGTCTCTCTATTCGCACTTTGGGCGTGCGGGCTGATTCTCGCGTTTGCGCTGATGCAGTGGGCTGCGCACGGGCAATTGCTCGACGCCTCCACCAGTTTTGGAAATGCTTTGTACTTCAGCGCGGCGACGTTTTTCACTCTGGGGTCGCCCGTGTCCGGAAGTTTCTGGGTGAAACTCCTGACGGTTTCCGAGGTCGGCCTCGGATATAGCTTCCTTGCACTGGTGATCAGCTACCTCCCGGTGTTCTACGGTTCGTTTTCGCAGCGCGAGCTGCGCATTTCGCTTCTCGATGCGCGCGCCGGCTCGCCTCCCGTGACGAGCGAGCTCTTGCTTCGGCAAGGCGTCAACCCCGACAAGTTCGAGCGGCAGCTTGCCGATTGGGAGGAGTGGGGCGCGGAGCTTCTCGAAAGCCATCTTTCCTACCCGGTGCTGGCTTATTTTCGCTCGCAGCACTCGAACCAATCCTGGCTAGCCACGCTGACCACAATTGTCGACGCGAGCGCCGTGGTCATGATCACGGCCAAAGGCGATTTGCGTCAGCAGGCCGAGGTCACGTTCGCCATCGGGCAGCACGCCCTGAAGGATTTGACGGCCGTCTTCCGCAAGACGCCGCGAGCGCCGCATTCCGATCGCTTGCCAGAGGAGGATTTCGCGCGGCTGCGGACCGCGCTGGCCGCGGGACCCGTTCCTTTGCAGTTCGACGACACCTCCGAAGACAAATTGCGAAATCTGAGAGCGGCTTATGAGCCGTACGCATACACTCTCTCTCTCCATTTTATGATGTTGCTTCCGAGCTGGGTTCCGGGCGGCGTGGTTCATCACAATTGGCAAATAGACTCCCCGGCGCGGCCGGCGCTGTTCCGGGCGTAAATCGAATCGAGCGCATCGTGGCCGAAGCTACAGAAAATAATCCCACGGCGGATAATCCGCCAATCGATCAGTTGAAGCTGGCCGCCGCTAACGCGGCCGTCGCGCAACTCGAAAGCGGCATGATCGTCGGCCTCGGATCGGGGTCGACCGCGACGCTGGCCATCGGCGCGATGGGCAAGCGCGTTGCGGAAGAAGGTCTGCGAATCATTGGAATTCCCACGTCAGAGAAATCGGCCGCGCTAGCGCGTCGCGTGGATATTCCTTTGACCACGTTGGGCGAACATCCGCGAATCGACGTGACCATCGACGGCGCAGACGAAGTCGAGGTGGGCGCGCTCAATTTGATCAAAGGCGGTGGCGGAGATCTTCTGCGCGAAAAAATTGTGGCGAGTGCGAGCGCGCGATTGGTGATTATCGTCGACGAGACAAAATTGGTCGATCGGCTGGGCCGGCGCTTCGCGGTGCCGGTTGAAGTCGAACCATTTGGTTGGCAATCCACGGCCATCCATTTGAAGCGATTGCGCGCGGATCCCACGCTGCGCCTCGCGCCCGATGGCCGAACCTTCGTGACCGATGGCGGTCACTACATTCTGGACATGGCGTTTGGACCGATCGAATCGCCAGCGACCCTCGATGAAAGCTTGAACAACATCGTCGGCGTCATGGAGCACGGCCTGTTCATCGGCCTGGCATCGCAAGTGATCGTCGGCAGCTCGAAGGGCGTCCGAATGTTGTTTCGCTCGGGCGCGAAGTAATGAGAAGCGCTCCCTCGCCCAGTGCGATCATCAGAGAAATGTTGCGCGCGGACGTTCGCAGCAGAGCTATGCGCCAGCCTCGCTCGCATTTGCTTCCGCTTCTTCCTCCTGCTTGGGCGCCTCGAGTGGAAAGCCCCGCCGACGCCACGCGTCCAAGCCGTCGGCCAGCGGACGAATCTGCGTGATTCCCAGCGCGCGGAGCCGAAGCGCGACGCGGGCGGACGTCGCTTCATTCGGGCAGCTGCAAAACACCACGATCTCGCGATCGCGCGGAATCACTTCAAAGGCTTCCTCGAGATCCGCTGCGTCCATCTGTACAGCGCCCGGAATTGTCAGCGGTTCGGCCTCAACTTCTAGCGCGGATCGCAGATCCACGATCACCACGTCCTCGCCCGAATCCATTCGATGCTTTAGTTCGTCCGCGGTGATCCGCGCGATCCGCAAGTTGTTCAGAAACCGCTGACGGTTGAAATATTTAAATCCGATGTATCCGCCCAGCGCGGCAAGCAGCAGCACAAATAGCCCGCTGCCCAGGAACGCGAGATGAACCGCAACCCGTTCGAGTTCGCCGCTGAACAAGTAACCCGTGCCGATATACGCGGTCGCCCAGAGAATGGCCCCAAGCCCCTGGAACACCACGAATCGCTGCCAGCGCATGTGACTGATCCCCGACAGCGGTGCCGCCACCGAGTTCAGTCCCGGAACAAATTTGGCGACGAGCAATGCCCGCGCGCCGCGGCGGGCGAACGTCGTCTGTGTTTTGCGCACGCACGAGTCCGGTTCCAGGGAAATCCGGCAGATCAGCTTAAGAACGCCCACACCACGCCTGCGTCCAAGCACGTACCAACCGTAGTCGGCCGTCGTTGCGGCCACTATCGCCAGGGCCGCGACGGCGTACACATTCATGCGATGAGTTCCCGCGAGCGCGCCGGCAGCGAGCAATAGGGGACCGGCGGGTATCGGCAAACCCGCTTGCTCGACGAATACCCACACAAAAAGAAGCCAGTAGCCGTGCCGAACCAGAAATTCGAGTATTTCGTTCATTTGCGATGAAGCCTTTCTTGCTCCGTCGCGTTTCCTTCGCTGCTACCGCCATCGCCGCGATACGTACGCGGAAATCCGCGCGCGCGATGAGCAAGCGCCGGACTAATCAGGCTTTCGACAGATAGCATATTCTTCCAAGGAAGACGAGCGATTGACGAACGTCCGCGATGCGGCAGCCCAGGTGGGTTCGCGGGGCCGCAACTTTTCGGCAAATTACGGACCGCGACATTCACGCCCGAAACAGATACCCAGTTTCCTGCCAGATGCAGGATAATGGAAGCAGCCGCGGCAATTCTGATTTGCGCGCGTGAGCAGACCTACTAAACCGCATGCCACCCAAAGATAAACCGGAACAATTACGCAGCTTTCGCTGGTTCGGCGGCAAGTCGATGACCGACTTCATGCATCGTTCTCGGATGCAGCAACTAGGATTTCGCCCGGAAGATTTTGTCGGCAAGCCACTGATCGCGATCATCAACACCTGGAGCGAAATGAATCCGTGCAACGCGCATCTGCGCGAGCGCGCGGAAGCGGTGAAGCGCGGCGTCTGGCAGGCGGGCGGCTTTCCGGTGGAAATTCCGGCGTTCTCGATTCCCGAACCCTACATGAAGCCGAGTCCCATGATGTACCGCAATCTTCTGGCGATGGAGACCGAGGAAGCGTTGCGTAGCCAGCCGGTGGACGGCGCAGTGCTCATGGGCGGTTGCGATAAAACGACGCCGGGTTTGCTGATGGGCGCGATCAGCGTGAATTTGCCTGCCATTTATTTGCCCGGCGGACCGATGCTTCGCGGCAATTGGGAAGGTCAGCCGCTCGGCAGCGGAACCGATCTCCGCAAATTCTGGACCGAGCGCTGCGCCGGCACGATCAGCGAGCAACAATGGAACGATATGGAGGCCGGCATCGCGCGCTCGCCCGGCTTTTGCATGACCATGGGCACTGCGTCGACGATGACGGCGCTCGCCGAAGCGCTGGGCGTCACGCTGCCTGGCGCATCCTCGATTCCCGCGCCCGACTCGAATCACACGCGCATGGCCATGAATTGCGGCCAGCGCATCGTCGAAATGGTTTGGGCCGACGCGCTGCCGAAAGATATTCTTACGCGGAAAGCATTCGAGAACGCCATCACCGTGGATATGGCCATCGGCGGATCGACGAACGCCATCATTCATCTTGTCGCCATGGCAGGCCGTTGCGGATTGCCGCTCGAGTTGTCTCTGTTCGATCGCATCTCGCAGCGCGTTCCCGTGCTCGCCAACATTCGCCCGTCCGGCGCGTTCCTGATGGAGGATTTCTACTACGCCGGCGGCCTTCGCGCGTTGATGTCCGAGATAGAAGACCTGCTGCATCTTGACTGCATGACGGTGAACGGCAAAACGCTGGGCGAAAATCTCGCCGGTGCGAAAGTGATCAATCGCGAAGTCATTCGGCCGCGCGGCAATCCGCTTTCGCCGACCGGCGGCACGGCGATTCTTTACGGCAGCCTGGCTCCAGACGGCGCCGTGCTGAAAACTTCCGCAGCCACGCCGCGCTTGCTGAAACATACCGGACCCGCCGTGGTGTTCAAGAATTACAATGACTTGGAAGCGCGCATCGACTGCGAAGATCTCGACGTGACTGAAGATTCTGTGCTCGTGTTGCAGAGCGCCGGTCCGTTGGGTGGACCGGGGATGCCGGAATGGGGCATGCTGCCGATCCCCAAGAAGCTTTTACTCAAAGGCGTGCGCGATATGGTGCGCATTTCCGATGCGCGCATGAGCGGCACGGCTTACGGTACCTGCGTTCTGCACGTCTCGCCGGAAAGTTTCATCGGCGGGCCGCTGGCGTTTGTGCAAGATGGTGATCTCATCTCGCTCGACGCCGACGCGCGACGCCTCGATCTGCTTGTCGCCGAAAAGGAATTGGCGGCTCGCCGCGCGAAATGGGTCAAGCCTCAAGCCAGGTTCGGTCGCGGCTATGGCGCGTTGTACGCGGAGCGCGTTACGCAGGCCAACCTGGGCTGCGATTTCGATTTCCTCGAGGCGGGCGCCGAACCGAGCGCGGAGATGGACGACGACCAGCCCGTAAGCCGACGCACCGACACGCGCGAACCCGAGATCCACTAGGCCGCAGGACTATGCGCAGCGCGTTGCCCCAACGCGCGCGGCACCGTGATTGCCTCAACGGCTCTGGGCTTGATATCGGCGGTGCGATTTGGTGCAGAGTGGTGTATACTTGCTCCATGAACGCTTCGCAGAAATCTGTACGCCAGAGCATTTCACTTCCTTCGGATCTGGCCACGAAGGTACGCAAGCTGGCGAAAAATCAGCGAACCAGCACCAATCATGTGCTTGTGGACCTTATTGAGACCGGCATCGACTCCAAAGAAAACCAGCGGCGCAGATTCTTCGATCTCGCCGATCGGTTGAGCGCGTCATCCGATCCGGCTGAGCGAAAACGCATTAAGAAAGACTTGGCGCGCCTGACGTTCGGGGAATAGATGCCCCGGATTCAGTGGACCGATTTGCCGCCAGCGCTGCGCGATCATCTCTTTGAGCGTCTTCGCGAGCGCAAGATAACCGCGGCGGATTTGTACCAACTGAGACTTTGGCGCGAATCGGAACCTGAGGCGCCGGAAGGCCCGTGGTTCAAGGACTTCGGTTCGTTCAAGATTTGCGGCTACGGGAAATATCCGAAAACCTTCCTCCTGCGCGGCCAACCGGCTAAAGGTCAGAAACTCTAAGCGCGGCCGGGAAATCGCGTTGTGGTGTTGTAGGGAATGACTTCAATATTCGGCGTGTTCACGATATCCCCATGCGCTCCTGCAATTGCTCGAGCGAGGCTTGCTTGGTTTCGGGAAACAAAAACAGAACCACGAAGAATTGCACCACCATCATCGCCGCGAAAAACACGAACGGGTATGCGCCCGATCGTTGCGCAACGATCGGAAACCCGAACGATAGCAGCGCGTTCATCACCCAATGTGCGCCGGCGCCAAGGCTCTGGCCCTTGCCGCGCACGCGCGTGGGAAAAATCTCGCTGAGGTAAACCCAAATCACCGATCCCTGTGAGATCGCGAAGAACGCGATGTAGATTACCAGCAGCCACACCAAATATTGCGCGTGACGATGCGTGAAAAATACCGCCGCCACTCCGCCGAGACACGCTGCCGTGCCCACCGAGCCAACCAGCAGAAGACGCTTCCGGCCAACGCGATCGATCAGCGTCATGGCGAAAAGCGTGGCGAGCAGATTCATGCCGCCGATAGCGACGGCCTGCAAATTGCTCGAGACGCGGCTAAAACCCGCGGCCGCGAAAATGTCGTTGAGGTAGTACAGAATCGCGTTGATGCCGGTGAATTGATTGAACACGCCGATCGTGATGGCCAGGAAAATCGGCGTGCCGTATTTCAGTTTGCCGCCAACGCGCCTGAACAGCGGCTCGTTGCGCGTGATGCGTTCCGCTTCGATCGATTCGCGAATCTCCGCAAGCTCAGCGTGCGCGTCGGGCGAACCCATCAGTTCAAGCACAGCCAGCGCCTCGGCCATGCGGTCCTGTGTGGCGAGCCATCGCGAGCTGCGCGGAATGCCAAACAAGAGCAGAAGAAAAAGCAGAGAAGGGATCGCCGCCACGCCGAGTTCCCATCTCCACTCGACGGCGCCAAGATGCGCGAGGCCGATCAAATAGTTGGAAAAATAGGCGAGCAGAATCCCAACCACGATGTTGATTTGAAATGTGCCGACCAGTCTCCCGCGCAGTCGCGGCGGCGCGAGTTCCGCGATGTACACCGGACACAGAACCGACGATCCTCCGATTCCCAGGCCGCCGAGAAAGCGCGCGGCGAGAAATGCGTGCCAACTCCACGCGAACGCGCAGCCGAGCGAGCACACCAGATAAAGCACCGCCATCCATCGCATCATCTCGCGCGAGCCGTATCTCTGCGCCAGCGTACCCACGCATAGGCAGCCGATTACAGTTCCCCAAAGCGCGATGGAGACCGTGAATCCAAGTTGCGCGGGACTGAGGCGATAAACGCGAGTGAGTGCCGCGGTTGTGCCGGAGATCACGGCGGTGTCGAAGCCGAAAAGCAGGCCGCCGAGCGCGCCTACGAACGTGCTTCTAACAACGTAACGGTTCAACGCCACTCGCTCGTCTCCCGTTTCACTGCGCTGGTTTGGCCGTCGCGCTGCCGTGCGCTGCGTATCGAGCAGGTGAATCCGGCGAAAAAACAATTTTCACCGTCTCGATCGAAAACGGAGCCGTGTGAATCGTCACGCGATTTCCGTCGAGCGGAAGCGGCTCGCCGGGCTGCTCCAGCAAGTTCGCGCGGTACGCTTCCTGCGCGCCTGGCGGCAATTCCAGGGTGACGTCGGTTGCGCGCCCCGCCCATTCGTAGAACCGCGCGATCAGCGCGTCGTCGTCCTCGTCCTTCTTGAGCGCGGTGAGCACTACGTTGTCGGGCGTGACGCGCAGAAACGAATGCACGCTGCCGAGCGCGCCGTCGTGGCTGGCCAATTGCGATGCGATCAACTTGTAGTTGAGCTCGTAGCCCTGCCGCACGGTGTCGGCCTTTCGCCAGTCTTGATCGTGCGGATAGAGCGAGTACGTGAAGTGGTGGCGGCCCTGGTCAGCCTGCGGATCCGGATACGTCGGCGAACGCAAAAGCGAAATGCGCAACACGTTGTCCTTCCCGTCGTAGCCGTACTTGCAATCGTTCAGCAGGCTGAAGCCGTGCGCGGCGTCGCCGAGATCGGCCCATTGCAGTGCGGGCACCTCGAACATGGCTTGTTCCTGCGGCGTGCGGCGCGTCGTCGGCCGCTCGATCGAGCCGAAGGGGATTTCATACGTCGCAACGTCGGAGTGCGCCGCGAGCGTGAATCCGGCTTTGAGCAAAATATGTTGCTCGTGCCAATCGGCGTCGGTGACCACATCGACGCGCGGAATCCCGGCGGACACCGTGATGTCCTGCACGAACGTCGAGCTCTGAAATTTCTTGGTCACGCGAATCACGGCGCACAGAGGCCCGCGCTCGACGAGTTGCACGCTTTCGGCCTGCGTCAGGTCCCAATGCACTTTCTCGAAATCGGCGTCGATATTCCACGCGTCGTATTCTTTCGGCTTGTCGACAAAAGTCTGCAGCAGATTGCCGCAACTGCCGGGTACGAGCGCCTCGTAGTTGCTGGATTTCAACACAAGGCTGGTGATGCAGCCTGTCTTCGCATCCACGCGCACGCGAAGAAACTCATTCTCGAGCGCGCCTTCGCTCGCACGCAGCGTTGTCGGCGCCACGCGCGGCTTCGCCGCAGGAACCACGCGAAACACTTCGTAACCGAGCGAAGGCACCGCGCGCGCGAGGAAACGCACGCGAAACGTATTCGTCTCGGGGTGCCGCTCGACGATTTCGGACAGTACGAGCCGGCCCGTCGCGTCCAGCACTTCGACTCCGGGCGTTGCGTGTGGCATCTGAACCGTCGCTTCCGTGACGTCGGTTCTGTCCCATGCAAGCGGATTCATCACGAGAACTGCGACGCCCGGTCCGTTTGTGTCGGCATACGCGGCCAGCGTTCCGAGCGAATCGCGCAAGCTTTCGTCGCCCACGTGGCGCACCTCGGCGTAGTCGCGGGCCGCATCCTTATATATGGCGGGGATGCCCGATCCCGCCGCGACGTCATGAAATTGGTTGAAGAGCACTTTTTTCCACGCGTCGTTCAATTGCTGGCCCGGATATGTCGCGCCGGCCAGCGATGCAAGCGAGGCGAATTTCTCCGCGTTCAAGAGCAGTTCTTCGCTCTCGCGATTGCGGCGCTTCGTTTCGGCTTGCGTAGTGAAAACGCCGCGATGATATTCCAGATACAGCTCGTTTTTCCAAGTGGGCAAATCCAGTGCAGGTAGCTCCCGCTCGACGTCCTGGAAGTAGCCGAGTGCGGTGCCATCGAAAATGCGCGGGAACGGCATTTTGGGATTCATCCATTGCTGTCCTTCCTCGAGCATCGCGCGTGTTGGCCCGCCGCCATGATCGCCGATGCCGTAAAGGTGCATCATTTCGTCAAGGCCCGGCGTCTTCGACTCGAGATCGGCGAAATCGCCCGCGATTTTCACCGGATCCATGGTGTTCACATAGCTGTGAGGAAAATACGCCAGGACTCGGCTTCCATCCGGCGCCTGCCACCAGAACAAGTTGTATGGAAATTTCCACGTGTCGTTCCACGAGATTTTTTGCGTCACGAAATAATCCACGCCGGCCTTCTTGTAAATTTGCGGAAGCTGCCAGTTGTAACCGAACGAATCCGGATTCCAGCCCACGCGCACGTCCACGCCGAACGCATCTTTAAAATAGCGCTTTCCAATCAGCAATTGCCGCACTTGCGATTCGCCCGTGGGCATGTTCAGATCGGGCTCGTTCCACATTCCTCCGACGATCTCCCAGCGGCCTTCGGCGACGCGTTTCTGAATTTCCGCGAATAGATCGGGATATTTCTCCTGGAGCCAGACGTCCATCTGCGCCGACGATTGCGTGTAGATGTAGTTGGGATATTCCTGCATCAGTTGCAGCGCCGTGCTGAATGTGTTGCGCACCACTTCCATCGCTTCCGAACTCGGCCACAGCCACGCGAGGTCGATGTGCGAATTGCCCACCGCGCGCACCGAATATTTTTTCAGCGCGGGGTCGAGCGCGCCGAGTTGCGCGACCGCCCCGGTCAAAGACGCATCGAAGGTTTTCTGATCGCCCCTCGCCAGCGCTGCTGAATCCACGGCCGCGTTTGCCGAGTCGATAATCGCCGTGGCCTCGGTCTTCGTCGGTTGCGTCGTGTCGGAAAAGAAGCCCAGCAATTCCCGGTCGGCCTCGAGCGCGTCTGCCACCATCCCGGCATCGGGCCGGCCCGCGGCGGCGTGCACGGAAATCGTCGCGCTGCGGAAATGATTTTCGACGGGCATGCACAGCACCTTCACCGCAATCACAATCTTCTGGCCCGGCTGCACGTTCGTGCCGATCGGGATCGGTTCAAGGTCGGTGCCCATCGCGGCGCGCACGCCATTCACATAGATGATGTTCGGATAACTGCGCGTCGTGTCCGATGAAAACGAGAACGTCAGCGTCGCGCCGGTGAAATCGTAGCCCGCGCCGGCCGGCGGCACGTCGATCTCTCGCCGGAACCACGCCGCGCCCGATGACCACTCAAACCCCGAGCTGACTTGTTGCCACGTGGAATCATCGAGCGCTGGATCTTGCCCTTCCGGCAGATCGGCCGCGTGGAATCGCCATGGCCCATCGGGAAAACGCGCGATGCCGCGCAATACATCGATTGCGGGACTTTGAACCGGAGCCTCGGGCGAAGCATTCTGCGCGCCGGCGCGCCCACTCGCGAAAACTAAAATCCCCAGCGCCAAACCGACGATTCCGAATCGTGATCGCATCGCTCCCTCCGAGTGCGGGCCCAATGGCCGCATCGTGGACAATCCAATAGCGCGCCCGTTATATCACGTCACAGCGCTGAAGAATTTCGATCTTTCATGGTTGAATGTACGGGGCGTCGTTGGGTCGAGCGGACGGTGATATTATCCGCCGGGCGTTCAATTTGGCGCGACAACCAATGGCCACACAAGACGCGTTGCATCTCGGAGTGGATATCGGCGGCACGAAAGTGGCCGCGGGTCTCGTGGATTCCTCCGGCGAAATTGCTTTCCGCACGCGTGTTCCGATGAATGCGCGCGGGACCGCTGCGGAAGGATTGGACGCCGTGCAGCGCGCCATCGAGCAAGTACGCGCCGCAAGGCCCGACGTCTCGCTCGATTTTGTGGGCATCACCTCGCCGGGCCCGCTCGATCCTGGCGCGGGCGTCGTGCTAAATCCGCCGAACGTTCCGTGCTGGCGCAATTTCCCGTTGGCCCGCGAAGTCGAGCGCGTTACCGGTTTGCACGTCCGCCTCGATAACGACGCCAACGCCGCCGGCTTGGCCGAAGCTTTCTGGGGAGCTGGGCGCGCGTACCGCAATGTTTTCTACACGACGCTGGGCACAGGCATCGGCACGGGAATTATTTTGGACGGGCAAATCTATCATGGGCGAACCGGCGCCGCAGGCGAAGGTGGTCACACGACGATTGACTACCGTGGGCCGCGCTGCGCCTGCGGGAAGCGCGGTTGCATCGAAACGCTCGCCGCGGGCCCGGCGATCGCCGCGCGCGCCAGGGAAAAAGTCGCGCACGACGCGGCGCGCGGCGCGCGATTGCTGGTGCTGGCCGGCGGCGCTCCCGAAAAACTGTCCGCGGAGATCGTGGCGGAGGCCTGGCGCGAAGGCGATACGCTGGCGCGCGAGGTTCTCGAGGAAACCTGGGATCTACTCGCCATATGGCTCGGCAACATCGTGGACCTGCTCGAGCCGGACGTATTCATTTTCGGCGGCGGCATCGGCGAACTGGCAAGTCACGGCTTCGGGCGCATTCGAGAGGTAATGCAGCGGTGGTCGATCAATTCCCGGAGCGGCGAAATTCCATTATTGCTCGCGCGCTATGGAGCTGACGCCGGTATTCCGGGCGCCGCGGCGCTGGGCTTCGCTCCCGGAACGATTCCAAGTTCCCATAGCTGAGCGAGGCCGATCGTCGCGGCATCATTTGTAGAGAGCGCCGACGATGAAGCCGAGCGACGCGACGAGCATTACCACGGTCGCGGCCCAGCCCACGATCGTGACGTAGAGCGGCGGTTTGAAGTCTCCGGTGATTTTTGGGTTCGACGACATGTGCATAAGCATGATCATCAGCGGAACGGCCACGATGCCGTTGATCACCGCGGACCAGAACAGCGCGCGAATAGGGTTCATGCCCAGAAAATTCAGCGAAATTCCGATCAGCATCGCGACGGCAAGAACGCCGTAAAATTTCGGCGCTTCTCGCGGTTTGCTTTCAAGATGCGCGCGCCAGCGGAAAGCTCCCGCTACGGCGTATGCCGCGGAACCCGCGAGGACCGGCACGGCGAGCAGTCCCGTTCCGACGATTCCCAGCGCAAACAGGAGAAACGCAAAATGTCCGGCGAGCGGCCGCAGCGCTTTCGCCGCATCCGCGGCGCTTTCGATATTATTTCCGGCGGCCGAGCCGTGCAGTGTCATGGCGGTGGTGAGGATGATGAAGAACGCGACCAGGTTCGAGAAAGCCATACCCACTCGCGTGTCGATTGCGATGCGGTGGAACTGCGCGGCGGCCTGAGAAGGCTGTTTATTGAGAGGATGATCACTTCTTTTGAGGCGCTCGTCTTCAGCTTCCTCGGACGCCTGCCAGAAAAACAGATACGGGCTGATGGTGGTGCCGAGTACGGCCACGAGCGCCATCCAGTACGCGGCGGTCCACGAAATCGACGGCATCAGCGTCGCGCGAAGCGCCGCGAGCCACGGAACGTGTACCACGAACGCTGTGGCCACATAGGCGAATAGCGCGAGCGTCAGACCCTTCAAGAAGCGAACATACCTTTTGTACGGCACAAAGATCTGCAGCAGAAGCGACACGAAGCCAAACGCGAGCGCGTAGGCGTTCAGCGATCCGCCGAACACCAGTTGCGCCGCGGCGCCCATCGCCGTGACGTCGGCTCCGAGATTGAAAATATTCGCCACGCACAGCAGCCCAACCAGTCCGTAAAGCAACGGCTTCGGATAATTTTTGCGGATGTTTTCGGCGATGCCTTGGCCCGTAATTCGGCCCAGGCGTGCGCAGATCTCCTGGATTGCGGACATGAGCGGAAACGAAAACAGCATGGTCCACAGCATACCCATGCCGAATTGCGCGCCCACTTGGGAGTACGTTGCGATCCCGCTCGGATCGTCGTCGGCCGCGCCGGTGATCAAGCCTGGGCCGAGGCGGCGAAGAAAACTCACGCGACGCGCGCGCGGAACGGACGCGTGAGCGGCCACTTTCGGATTTGCAGGCAGCTTCGGCATCCGAATCGGACTCTTCCTATTGCCGGCGGACAGGAAACACGAACACTTTCGTGAACGGACTGCGCAATCCGGCTTCATCGTCTCATTATTTGTGTGGGCCGGACAGTCCAATCGAGCCGACGAATCGTGTGGCGATGCACACGCATGTCCTCGGGCAAACACGTATCGCGGGCGCTACAGATAGCTCGGCCCGACCAACGATTGCCTCGCGGCGCTGCGATCGCGATGCTCAACGTTGGCATTCCGCTTGCATCAACCCGCATTTGGAGAGATTGTTGTGCGCGGTCAGGGCGCGAATGTGAATTCGATCTTCATTCCACGCTGAGTTTCCAACGGTGTTTCGATTTCTTGACAAGATGATGACTGCGCGCGCGGCAAGGCTCGGAATCATGGCTAGCGGAATCGCGGTTCTGGCTCTCGGAGTGCTGGGGAGCGCGCAATACGCGCGTTTGTGCGCGCGCGCGAAAATTGCGGCAACTGCTTCAGTCCCTTCGGCCGCAGCCCGAATTTCAATCGATTGGCAGGACCGCTTTGCGGATGGGACGCCGGATTTCTTGCGGCTTGATTCGCCGGCGGATCAGGAGGCGTTTCGGCGCTGGTTCACGCTGATCGCGGAATATCAGGCGCTGCGGCCGCCCGCGGATGTGCCGGCCGAGATCGACGATTGCGCCGCGCTGCTGCGCTATTCGTATCGCAACGCGTTGCGTGAACACGATGCCGAGTGGGTTCGTGAAAATAGCATTGTGCCGCCATCGGCGCTGCCGTCGATTGAAAAGTACAACTATCCGATGACGGCGCTGGGCGCGGAGCTGTTCCGTGTGCGGCCCGGGCCGTTTCGCGCGGAAGATCTGAAGAACGGCGCTTTCGCGGAATTCGCCGATGCCAAAACGCTGAAGGATTTCAACACCTACTTTCTCTCGCGCGATGTGCGCGTCGCGCGGCCGGGCGATATTTTGTTTTTCCGCCAACTCGAACAGAACTCGCCATTCCACTCGATGATCTTCGTCGGCCGCAGCCAGTGGTTGTTTGGCGCTGGTCCCGATCGCGGGCGGCCCGAAAGCGGAGCCGACGATTTCCTCGTGTACGACACCGGTCCGATTGGCAAGGCTCGCGGCCAAATGAGGCGGATGCGTTTGACGGAGTTATTGCGGTATCCTTCGCCGCGCTGGCGCCCATTGGCCGGCAATAGCAATTTCCTCGGAGTCTATCGGTGGAACATTTTGAGAGGACCGGAGTGATGCAACGCGCACCACTGTGGCGGAATTTTCTGCGCTGGAATCCGGCGTTCTGGAGAATGTCGGGCCGCAGAGCGCTGCTCCTGCTCTCTCTCGTTCTTTTCGCCGGCATCGTTCCCGCCGGCGTGCGCGGCGCTGACGAAGCCTACTTCTCGATCTCCACCAGCAAAACATTTCTTCCGGGCGAACAAATCGGCATTCATCTGTACGCCTCCGGCGTGGACGCGCTGGAATTCCGTATTTACAAAGTCAAAGATCCGGTTGCGTTTTTCGAGGGTCTGGACGATCCGCACCAATTTGGTCACGTCTCCGAAAACGAAGAAATCGAAACGCCGAGCCGCCTCGAGCTCTTCTACGATTGGAAACAGGAACTGTGGGGCGAGATTCGCGAATTCCTCCGCATGCAATTTTCGTGGCGTTCGCGCGCCGCGATTCGCGCCGAAGAGTTGCGCGCAAACGGCACGAAGATCGGCAGCGCGGCCGTGTTCGCGCAGGCGCCCGTGCTGAACAGTTCGCAACTCGTCGCGCGCTGGCGGCAAGCGCTGCCTCCGCGATTTATTTCTGAGTCGGAGGATGTGCCCGTTAACTCGCTGCCGAAGGGCGCGTATCTGGTCGAAGCGACCGACGGCACGCTGCGCGCCTACACCATCGTGATCGTCAGCGATCTGGGCGTGCTCACCAAGTCCGCGCCCGGGCAAGTCGTAGCGTTCGCAGCGGATCGGCAAACCGGCGTGCCGGTGGCCGGCGCGGACGTGCGCGTTTGGGCGGACAAGAAAGAAGACGCCCACGTGCAGACCGACGCGACCGGAATCACAGAAGCTCAATTGCCGGCCGGCCAGTTCAACGACGTGCGCGTCCTCGCCGTGCACGGTGACGACGTTGCCGTGGTGATGCCTTATTCTTACAACGTCAGCAGCGATCCCACGCAGGACTGGACCGGATACGTCTACACCGATCGGCCGGTTTATCGCCCCGGCGACACCACGCATTTCAAAGTCGTTCTGCGATCGCGCAAACAAGTGGGCTTTCAATCCATCTATCAAGTTCCCGCCGGGCAGAACTTGCAGGTGCTGATCGAAGACCCCGCGAGCAAAGCGGTTTTGCAATCGAACTTTACGGTTTCGTCGTTCGGCACGCTGCACGGCGATCTCGATCTTCCAGCCGGCGCCGCGCTCGGTTACTACTCGATCGCGGTCAATAGCGCTGGCGGCCAATCGTATCCGATCTCCGGCGGATTCTACGTTGAGGACTACAAGAAGCCGGAGTACGCCGTGAAGGTCACGCCGGCTATGCCGCGCGTTCTGCAAGGTGGATTTATCGAGGCCACTATCGACGCCGAGTATTACTACGGCGAGCCGGTGGCCGGAGCGGCCGTCACTTACGACGTGCACACGTCTCCGTATTATTCGCCGTTCATCGATCGCAATTCGGACGACGATTCCGACGCGGACGCCGGGCCAGCGGACTCCGACGATAGCGCGAGCGACGACAGCGACGATCAGGATTATTCGGGCGATGAAATTTCGGAGCAGACCGGTCAATTGGATGCAAACGGACAATTGCAGATTCGCATTCCGACTCGTGCGGACAAAGACCACCAGGATATGGTGTACAGAATCGAGGCGCGCGTCACCGACGCCGCCAATCGCGAAATCGACGGGCACACCGCCGTCATCGCTACCTACGGAAGTTTCCAGGTGGGCATTTCGCCCGAGAATTACGTGTACAAGGCCGGCGATACCATTCGCGCGACCGCCGTGGCCAAAGACTATGACGGAAACCCGATTCAAACCGCCGTCCACGTCGTACTCGTGACGCAGAGTTCCACGGATCCGCAGAACCCTGGAGTTACGGTCGAATCGCACGACGCGCAAACGGCAGCGGACGGCACAGCCGTCGTCACCTTTGCGGCGCGCGACGCGGGAGATTTTGTTCTGCGCGTCTCGGCGCGCACACCCGAAAAGCGCACGGTGAACGGTGATTCGTGGCTTTGGATCACGGGCGCCGCCGAAAATTGGTGGAGCGGAGACACCAAGGGATTCCGAATCATCCCGGACAAGAAATCGTACAAAGTGGGCGACACCGCGCACTTGCTTGTGCTCACCGGCGTGCCCGATGCCTATTTGTTCGTGAACAAGGAAGCCAGAACGGTTCAAGGCCGATGGGTGGTTCACGGAACATCGCCGGCCGTAACCGTGAACGTGACCTTCGAGGCCGCGCAGCAACCGAACGTATACATTTCGATTTCGTTTTTCCACGGCAACACGCTCTATCAGGCCAGCAAGAATTTCAATTTGCCCGCCGTCCAGCAAAAACTGCAAGTCGCGATCCAACCATCGGCAACGCAGTTCGAGCCGGGTCAGAAAGCTACCTACACGATCCAGGCGCACGATTCCGATGGAAAACCCGTTGTGGGTGAATTCAGTCTCGGCATCGTGGATGAAGCCATCTACGCCATTCATCCCGATGCGAGCGGCGACATCAGCAACGCGTTTTTCGGACCGGCCTACGACAACGTTTCGTCCGATTCGTCGCTCAATTTTTATTTCAGCGGAGAAGCTGGCGCGAAAGAGATGTTCCTCGCGTACGACAGCGCAAATCGCCCGCGCCCGCTCGCGCAATTGAAGCCGACGGAAACGCTGGTGCAGCCGAAGGTGCGAAAGGTGTTTCCGGATACCGCGCTGTGGATGGCGGACATCGATACCGACGCGAAAGGGCAAGCCATCGCGCAGCTCGAGTTTCCGGACTCGCTCACGAGCTGGCGCGCCACGGTGCGCGGCGTCACCGTGGACACCAAAGTCGGTAGCGCGACCAACAACGTGATCGTGCGCAAGAATTTGATCGTGCGCCTGGTGGTGCCGCGATTCCTCCGGCAGGGCGACGAAGTCGTGGTGTCGGCGATCGTGGACAATTATCTGCCGACCGCGAAGATGGCCCAGGTATCTCTCGACGTGAAAGGCTTGGACGTGTTGAGTGGCGCGACGACGCAAGTGCAAGTCGCAAGCAAAGGTGAAGCGAAAATCGATTGGCGCGTGCGCGCACAGTCGGTGCCGTCGGCGGACATTATCGGCAAAGCACTGACCGATCAGGAATCCGACGCGATGGAGCTCACGCTGCCCATACTGCCGGTGGGCGTGAAGCAGACCGATGCGAAATCGGGCTCGCTGGCCGCGGCCGAACAGGATGAAACAACTACGGTGACTCTACCCGGCGATCCGGCTCTCGCGGCGCCGGCGCTGGATATTAATCTCAGTCCCTCGATTGCCGGCAGTATTTTTGCGGCGCTCGATTACCTGACGAGCTATCCATATGGCTGCACCGAGCAAACCATGTCGAGCTTCTTGCCGGATATTGTCGTCGCCCAAGCGATGAAAGATTTGCAACTCACGACGACTGTAGACACGCCGGAACTCGAACAACAAATCCAAGCCGGAATGGCGCGTCTGAAAGATTTCCAGCATGCGGACGGCGGTTGGGGCTGGTGGAAAGACGACGATAGTCTCGTATTCATGACGGCCTACGTCGTGAGCGGTTACGGGCAGGCGCACGCCGCCGGTTACGACGTCGATTCCGATTCGCTCGCGAACGCGGAAGGTTATCTGCATACCGCGCTGCAAAACAATCCGGACATGCGCGCGGATTTGCGCGCGTACGTGGTGTACGCGCTCGAGCTGAATGGCGCGGCGCAGAGCGATGAACTCGCAGCGGCTTGGGATGCGCGCGGTTCGATGACCACGCAGGGTCTTGCCATGCTGGGTCTCGCGTTCCAAGGCACGGGCGATTCTGCGAAGGCGCAGGAAATGGCGGCGAAAATCGAATCTCTCGCCACGGTTGACAATCAGGAAGCGTACTGGGCCTCGGATTATGATTCGTTCATGGAATTCGAGATCGAAGATTCCGCGGAAACCACGGCGTACGCGGTGCGCTTGCTGAGTGTGGCGAAACCTTCGAGCGCACTGCTGCCGAAGGCCGCGTTCTGGCTGGTCAATAATCGCAACGGCGGATATTTCTGGGACAGCACGAAGCAAACCGCGATGGTTGTTTTCGGCCTCACCGAATATTTGAAAGCCAGCCACGAACTCGGCGCCAATTTCCGCGCCGACGTGTACGTCAACGGCAAGCAGGTGACTTCCAAACAATTCACCGCAGCGGACGCGTTCAATCCGGCGCAGCCGGTGATTCATCTCGATTCTTCGCAGCTGCAGTCCGGAGTGAACCAAATCCGCATCCACAAAACGGGCGCAGGGCGACTTTATTGGTCGGCGAGCGGATCCTATTATTCGACGGACAAGCATCTGGTGCAGAACAACAAGCTTTCGCTGAACATCACGCGCGATTATTTCAAGATGGTTCCGGAACAAACCGGCGGAAAGATTGTGTACGACCTCGATCCGCTCGCGGGCGATTTGCAGGTGGGCGATGTCGTAGCCGTGCGCATCACGCTGAGCGGCAGTGAATGGCGTTATCTGCTGATGGAAGATCCGATTCCCGCGGGAGCGGAATTCATCACCAGCGACAATCTCTACGAATTGAAACAGCCGCCTTCGTGGTGGGAATCCGATTATACCAGCCGCGAATTTCACGACGATCATGCCGCCATCTTCCAGGATTATTTCACCGGGCAGCGCGAGTACGTGTATCTGCTGAAAATTGTGAATCCCGGGAAATTCCAGGTGAGTCCGGCTGAAGTGCAGCCGATGTACCAGCCGTCGATTTTCGCGACGAGTGACGCGACCACCGTGGAGGTGAAGTGATGGCGCGGCGGGGAATCGTGCGCGGCGCGCTGGTCGGCACGCTGCGCGATCGTCGGCTGTGGCTCCTGCAGTTTTTCGCGAATCCAGTTCTGGCGGTGCTGTTTGCAGTTTGGCTGCTGATTCCGGTGGCGAATGCTTGGTACGTCGTTTTGAACGTGCTCGTGGCGCTGGTGATTGCGGCGTCGGTGGTCGTTCTGCATGGAGGCACGCTCGATTATTTTCGCGATCGTGAACGGGACGACAGCGCGCCCTTGAAGCCCGCATTTGTTCGGGCGCTGCGACATGTGCTCGCGATCGCTGTATGTGTGGCCGTGTTTTATTTGTTCTGGCGGCTCATGGATCGTGTGGACGCGTATCAGGATTCGTTGCCGGCGTATTTGCGATCGATCATGCCGGTTTTCTTGCGGCGGCACATCACATTGGGATTTCTGGAATCCGCGTATGGCTGGAAGGTTTTTGCATTGCGCTGGTTGATTGTTCCTGGATTGATCTTGCCATTCGTGATTGCCGCTGCGGATCGAGGTTTTAGCGGCTTCGGCGGCGCGGGCTTCGCCGCTTGGAAACGCGCAGTGTGGTGCTTGTCGTATTGGGTTCTGCTGGTGGTGGCAGTCATCGTGGGAGTTTTGGCAACGCAGGCGGTCATGGCTTGGACGCCGAATCTCGCGGCTTCGACATTTCGGTTTGAAACAATCAGTTTGGTTGTACGCGCGATTTGCGCTTACGATCTCGGCCTGTGGGCTTGGGTGCTCGCGTGTTACGCGGTCGCGCACGCGTCGTCTGCTCCGGTTGACGAGGCGGCTCATTGAGGCGCGCAGGTTGAAGCGTCAGCGGGAATGCCGGACGCGAGCCATTCGATCACTGTTTGCCTTCCGTGCAGTTTGACCAGCGACGCGACGCGGTTTTGTGCCGCGGCATAGGCTTTTTCCTCGTCATTGCGGTTGGCAGCGTCTAGAAGGCCGGCTTCCATCTGCTGGTCCGTCATGGCGGAAGCATTCGCCGGCTGCGCGTCGGGATTCGCGAGATAGAGGACGATCCCTTCGCGAAACCAGAGCGGCGTGTTCGGTTTTGCGCGCGACTCCACCAGAAGATGAAAGAATTCATGGCGCAGCGTGGATTCGACGATGGAGCGGCGCTGCAATTCAATGAGCGGCTGCAGTCGAATGACGTGGCCGCGCACGGAGGCGGCGATCCAGCCGGGCTCGCCGGTGGTATCGCGATAAGAATCCATCGTCGGAAACAATTGGAGTTGCGGGCGGAAAGCGAGTTGCCAGCCGATGGCGCGCTCGTCGTCCTCGAGGATGCGGTCGGCGATGGACAAGATTGCGGCATCGGCCTGTGGATTCGTGCTGAGGAGATCGAGGCGTTCGCTCGATTGTTTCTGCCAGATTTCGGCGCGAGCCGAGACGAGTTCGGTGTCGGGATAATAGAAGTTCAGGATGTCGCGATAGGTTTTTCTCTCGCGCGCCATTTCTTCCGCGCCGGCCTGGCAGAGGCCGACGCCGTGGCCCGATCCGCGGCCTGAGAAAACAATCTGGCCGCCGGTGCTGTTGACGTCGTAGAGATCGCTGCGAATTTTGTTCCAGCCCAGGGCTCGATCAACCGCAAAACGAAACGTGGAAGCGGCAAGCGGAACATTCGCGGGAGTTCCGCCGGTGAAATTCAAGCGTTGCGCGCGGCCGCTCGCGGTGCGTGAGGCGACTTCGAGATTTGTCCAGTGCGCTGGGAGCAAGAGGCCGGCGGCACGCAGGGCGTGATCGATATCGGCGATGGAGATCGTGGTCTCCCACTTAAGAGTGCCGGCGGCGAGGCAGTATGGATCGGCATGCGCGACGAGATAGGGCTCGTGATTCGTGGGCCACTCCTCGGAGCTGGCCGCGATGGCACCGCCGCAATTCTGATGGTAGTAAGTTTCGGCGGGAGCGCCGGCGTAGGACAAGGTTTGGCCGCGCGTGTCGTCTACTGCGGCGGCGATTCGCGGGGCAACCGCATCGAGGCTCATGGCCTGGCAATGCGTAGTGTCGCAGAAATCGAACCCCTGCTTCGCGTGCCTGCCGCGAAAACGCAGAGCGTAAGTGCGGATTGCGACCGCCATGGCTTTCAAGGATTCCGATTGCTTGAAATCGCCGCTTTCGGCAGCGAGGACGGCCTTGACGTAATCTTCGATCGGCATATTGACCGTGATCAGAAGCTGGCCGCCGAGCGTGCGGATGCGCAGTGGGAACTCCGATGAGAATGGCGGCGCATCCGCGCTGGCCGGCGGATGGAGTTGGTAGTTTCCCGCGATGTAAAGGTCCGGCGTTGTTTGCTCGGCGGTGGATTGCGAGGGTTCGAGCGTTAGTCCGGAAATTGTGGCCGCAACGGAGAGGCTCGCGCCGGTTTTGGCGGGACACGTAGGGCAGGTTCGCCAGGTGATCGCGTCGTCTGTGGCGGCAATGGTGATGTTTGCTGGCGGGTGCGCGGCGTAGAGGCGCACATCGAAGCTCTGCGCGCGCAGCGCGCACGCGGGAGCGACGCAGAGAATTGCGGCGATGAGTTTCCATTTCATTGTGGCCGCCGATTTTTTGCAAACGCGGCGAAGACCGATTGAGCGACGGCGGCGGCATCCATCCCGCGGCCTTGTTCTAGAAAGACGACCATCACGATTTCCGGATGGTCGGCTGGCGCGTAGCCGACGAAAAAGCCGTGCGTGCGCGGCGTGTTCGCGGATGCGGCGGTTCCGGTTTTGCCGGCGATCTTCATGCTGTCTACAAATGCAGCATGCGCCATGCCAAATGCGACGGAGTCCTCAAGGCCCGCGAAGACGGGAGCGTCGGCGCCGAGATCGCCGGTGCGCTTTCGTAGCGCGAGCTGGCGATAGGCTTCGAGGAGACTTATCGGCGTGACTTCGATTCCTCGGGCGCCGAGAGCTTCGAGCTGCAAATCCTGCTGATTCGCTGGGACGGAGATGTGGCCGACGGATTCGTTGTCCGCGAGGCCGCTTGGGGAGTCGAGGCCAGCGCGACGGAAGGCGGTGACCAGTTCGAGAGCGCTGAGTCGTCGCGCGACCGTTGCGACGTAGGTGTTGCAGGAATAGGCGATGGCGTTTTCGGCGTTCAGTTCGGTGATGGATGCGGGGTGTGTGCAGTCCATTTCGATTGAGCCGATGCGGAATTTGCGCCGGCAAAAAATGCGCTGAGCGGGATCGAGTTTCCCGGATTCGAGAAGCGCGTCCAGGACGAAGGGCTTGAGAGTGGAGCCGGGTCGCTCGAGACTCTTTTCGGCGGATTCGAGATTGTGCGCGGCGAGGATCGCGCCGGAGGAGACATCCATCACCACGAGCGCGCCGGAGTGCGCGGCCATGGCTCGGTCGGCGGCTTGCTGGAGGATGGCATCGCGCGCGGGCGCGGCGGCGGAGGGAGAAACGGCCAGGGCTGCGGCGAGGAACATCGTGGCCGAGCGGGAACTGAGTTGTGGTTGCACGATTTTCACGGGCCTCAATATGCATCGGGGGCGGCGCGGTGTCCAAACTAAACGTCGCTGGCGAGGGAGCGGCCGCGCGCACTGCGGATTTTGCCGCGGCGAGTGAAGTCGTAAGTTGATGAAAAACAATCGGATGAATTCGAGGGGGGGTACACCCCCGGTATGTTTTGCGTAACGGACTCATAAGGCAGGAGTTCCAGGAAAAGAGTGCAGATGTGTGCGCAATTGATTGCAAATAAAAGACTTAGCGACGGGCCTTTGTCCAGTGTTTTCAATGATTTGCGCATTTTTTTGGAGGAGTGCGGAATCGATTGAAAATAAACGGGTTGCTGGGGCAAGAAAAGAGGGGCGCGGATGAATGCAAATTGGCTAGACGCGCCGCGGGGAAAAGTCGAGGCAGCGAACAATTCGAATGGATTGCGCGTGAACATTCAGAAGCATAGCATGGATATATCTCAGCGTCAAGTAAAATATAAGTATTCGATATAATACTCACAGGCCGGCTTGGAACTGGCGAATGGCGAGTAGTTAGTGGCGAGCGCTTGCGGAGTGCCAAGCGGGAGATTGGCGTTCCCGGGAGAAAGCGGGGATTAATCGCGAAGGTGCGGATCCCCTGGAGAAACGATCCACTCGTGCATACTCGGGTCTCGTTTGCGATGGCAGTCAGTATCTTGACAGCGGCGGTAACACGGAATAGGCTCGCGCAAAGTTTTTCGGAGACGCAAACACATGACAGATTCCACTGAGCCAGAAGGAAAACGGGCGCCTGACGGAAGTGCCGCGCCCGACAGATACGAGATTGCGCAGCCGGAGTCTTATCCGGCGTTTTCGAGCCCAACCGTGACTCCGGAGACAGCAGCTCCGGGTGCGGCGCCGGCGGCAACCGCAATCGCGGAGACGGACTTTGCGCCGCGCATGTTGCCCGCTGAAGCAGAGCGCGGTCCATACGCGGAGTCTTGGGACGACGGTGACAAGACCGCGCCCGCGGCGGCGGACAAACCGAGTTTCTTCTCTTCGCACCTGAAGAGGACGAAAGAAAAAGAGGCGCACGGCGTTCGCGAAAAGCGCGCGGTCTGGATCGTGCATGGCATGGGGCAACAAATTCCGTTTGAGACTGTCGACAACTTGACGCAGGGCCTGCTGAGCGTGGCTTCGCCCAAGGGAGTGACGCCGCGGCTGCGCACGGTGAAGCTGGGCAACCAAACGATGCAGCGCGTGGAATTGGATGTGGACGGCGTGGAGATGAAGGATGGCAAGCCGCTGCGCCAGTATGAATTGCATCTTTACGAGGCGTATTGGGCGCCGGAGACGGAGGGCGTGGCGAAACTGCAGGACGTCATGAGTTTTCTTTGGGATGGGGCTTTGCGCGGACTGCTGAATTCTTTGGAGAGTTTCAGGCGAGCGATGTTCGGCGGAATGCAGACGTTTCGGATTCACAAGCGAACGGCGATCTGGATTTCGATAACGCTGTTGCTTCTGCTGGCCCTCGGAGTGATCAATGCAGTGGTGGTGGCAGCGGGGGCCGCGGCTGCGGCGGCGAAAATTGGCGTGTCTTCCCTGGGCTCTCTGCCGTTCGGTTCTTATTGGCCGCCGCTGACGGCGCTGGCGAGTTGGATGACGGCCGTCGCGTTTACGTTCGGGACGGTGCTTTATCTGGCGGAACTAAGCAGACCGGACAATTTGCCGCACGTGATTCGCGTGGCGATTTCGGTTTTAGGCTGGGCGGCGACGGCCGCCACAGCGGCGACGATTCTGGCGACGGCGGGCGTGATGGCGCTGGCGACGGACACGGATTGGGCGCGCGGGTGGCTCGAACATTTGCCGCAAGCGAAACTGCAGGCGTTTGCGACGCTGCTGATATTGAGCTGCGCTGCGGTGGTGGCGGCGTCCATGGGGTGGCGCGGGCATTTGCGATCGTCGGAACAGGAATTGCGGGCGAATCCATTCTTGTTGTTCTTGTTTGCGCTGGCCTTCGCGATTCATATCGTTGCCGTGGGCGCTCCGCTGATGCGTTTGGCGGGCCATCATTTCCATGTGACGTTGCCGGCGTATTTGAATTGGGCGTCGAACTCGATTTGGGTGTGGCCATTCCTGATCGCGCTGAGCACGAAGGTGCGCACGATCATGGTGGAGTATGTGGGCGACGTGGCGATCTATGTGCAGCCGAACAAAGTGGATCGCTTCAGCAAGGTTCGCGACGAAATCAAGAAGACCGTGAGCGATGTGGCCTCGGCAATTTATCTGGCATGCGAGGCGGGCACGAACGATTTTCTGTATCACGAGGTCGCGGCGGTGGGGCATTCGCTGGGATCGGTGATCGCCTACGACACGCTGAACCGGTTGATGCTGGACGATTGGCTCGGGCGGAATCATCTGGGGATTGCGGATCGGACGAATTCGCTGGTGACGTTCGGTTCGCCACTGGACAAGACCGCGTTTTTCTTTACCATCCAAGGCAAACAGACGCTGCATATCCGCGAGCGATTGGCCGCGACGGTGCAGCCGATCATCGAGAGCTACCGGAAATTCCGCAAATTCCGGTGGATCAACGTGTATTCGGGAAACGACGTGGTTTCAGGGAAACTGATTTTTTACGACCTGACGGATATGCAGACGCCGAAGGAAGTGCCGCCGCTGGCCGTGCACAATCTGATCGATCCGAATGCGTCGGTTCCACTCGTGGCCCACGTGGACTATTGGAAGAATGAACTCGTGTGGACGCAGCTGATGCAGCAGATCGCGCCGTAGGCCGCTGGAGGATAACGCAGAGGCGCAGAGGACGCGGAGCCTAGCAGAGACGGAACGACAACCGAAAGCACTTCTTCTGCAAACCGTAAAGGCGTGCCCCGACGACGGCCATTTGCGCGGTGATTTCTGCTAGATGAGATGTTCGAGCTTTACGTGTTCCTGCGCGTAGGCGCGGCCAAGTTCGCGTAACTCCGGGATCATCTTCACGTCGTCTAGCTTCGACAATTTGGAATCCGCGAGCAGCAACGCCTGGGCTTCTTTTCCCAGAAACGACCGATTGTAGCGGACGTAACTGAACCATTTGCGGCCAGGGAGATCGAGGCCGACAAGGTCGCCGATTTCGGAATCGATGGTGTCGCCATGGAGGCATTCACCGAGGCAGCGGCAAAGATAATCCTGCTCGAGAGCGATGCCCTGAATCAACGCCGCGGGAATTCGAGGCAAATTGAAGCCCAGCCACATTTGCTTTGCGGTGGTGTCAAAGGCCGCGGTGGAGAAACGCATCGCGCCGATGGAAATCATGCGAATTTTGTCCGGGCCGGGCTCCCAGGCGATTTTGTAAGGTGGGAGCACAGCGGTGAGCGCGGCGATCAACGCGGGATTGTTATACGGCGTGATGCCGCCATCCACAAAAACGTGAAGACGATCGCCAAGCATGATTTGTTCAGGATCGAAGTACGTGGGCGCGGCAGTGCTGGCGCGCACGAGCTTGAAAAGAGGAATATTCAGATTGCAATCCGCGAGACTGGAATCGTTGTAGAGGGCTTTGGGATTGTTGGTGACGGGCCAGGCCGAACCGGTGGTCTGATTGCGGACTACCACGAGCAACAGGGTTTTTAGTTTCCTGGTACTCAAGAGGGCGGGGATTTTACCCGCGCCGTCTTCCGAAAAAGTGCGCTGGAGGAGTTCGGAGAGAGGCTTGGCTTCGTAGCGGGAGTGGATGTACTTCTTCGGGTTGTACCAGGGAACGGGCTCGAACATGGTTCTGCCGTGTTGAACGTAGACGTCCATGATGGTTTGCGCGTCCATCCCCCAACTGAGGGCCGTGGCGATCATCGCGCCGGTGCTGGTGCCAGCGATGAAATCGAAATGATCCGCGAGCATGAGTTTCGGATTGCCGTAATGTTCGCGAAGCAATTCCTGCATGCGGAGCAGAATCTCAAGCGTGAAAACGCCGCGAATTCCGCCGCCGTCGAGGGAGAGAATGTGTTTCATGGGATTATTTGCTCGGCAGCTTGCGATGCCGAATGACGGATCTCCACTCGATCACCTCGATCAGAAGAGCGCGCTCGATGCGATTGGCCACGTGTAGCACGCTGGACCAAGTGCGCAGGCGTTCGAGCTGTTTATCCCATTCGGCGAGCAGGTAGTACATTTCGCGATAGCGCTGCCGGCGCCGTTCACAATCATTCACCACAATCAGCGCGCCCGCAACCGTGGCGATCTCGAAAGCGACCGAGGCCGCGAGAGCGAGGCCGTGCTCCCAGGGTAGCAAATTGGCACTGTGGAAATGACGAGCGCCGGTGTAGAGCCAGACGTTTGCCAGAATCGCAAGAACGATTGAGATGCGGATCACGGCGTGATACGTCTCCGCCTCCGCGTTTGATTTCGCGGCGTGTCTTTTGAAGTAGGCAAGCTGGTCGGCCACGCGTTCATCGCGATAGTGTTGCTTGAATTCTTGGAGGGGCATTTTGGCTTGCGCGCGATCGCGCATTTTCAGGAGATTGAGCGAGATCAGCAAGCCGGAGAATTCGGGGATGACTTCCGGTCCGATGACTTGATAGGCAGTCGGCGCGTGCCAAAAAGCCAGAACGGAGCGGCACACTTCGGCCGCGGTGCGCGTGCGCGCCCACACATTTTGCCGCCCGTGCAAACGCAGCGCGATCGGAAGCACGGCGGCCGCGACGCCCAGCGCCGATCCGACGGAGAGCAATAGGCCCACGTTGTGGGCCCAGGAAGCGGCTCCAGTGAAGAGCGCGGCGGCCGCGGTACAGATAATGGGGATGGCCGCCAAGCGGCGGAGCTGCGGCGAGGATTGGTTCGCGCACTCGTCCATTTTGCGGAACCAGGCCCAGACCAAGCCCTGGGGCGTGTGAGTTTCGGCGTCCTCTTTCGGGTCGGGCAGATTGTTCAGGAAATCGAGCTCGGGATCGTGGAGCAGCTCCTGCTCGGATTTCTTATTGAAGGTGTGCGCTTCGCCGGTCGCACTGTGGAACCACACCACGGGTCTGCCGAGATCCTTGGCAAACGACACGATGTCTTCGGTGCCGCCCATGCCCTGCGACGCTTCGCCATTCCAGAGCGCGACGAGCAGCCGGCTTTGCTGCACGGTTTCGATGCCGCATTCGTAATAGAGCTCGTCGCGCGGCTGATTGCCCCCCGTGATCTCGACGGAGACGGCTTTCTTCATGATCTTCTCGGCGCGGGCCCAAGTGGGCTCGTCGAAATCTTCGCGGAATTGTTCGACGGGCATGGGCAGAAGAACCAGAAGGGGAATTTCCAATTCAATGCAACTTTCATCGAAGAGCAGATCGGCGCCGGCGGCGACGGAGGCCACGCCGTAGATCATGCCCGGGGCGGCGGCCTTTCGCTCGCTGAGAAAGTCGTAGAGGAGCTTTCGGCACTTCGATTCGTCGGGAAGGGTGCGGTGCCCAGTAAATCCGATGGCCAGCGTCGCCGGAAGCCGGATCGAAGAGGATGTCGCGCTCGGCTGTGGCGTCATGGTTCGGCCTGCTCGAGAGCGGGCACGGTCAGACTATTGTGTGCTCAGCTGAAGAATCGACGGAAGCGGGAACTTGGAAATGTCGACGGTGACCTGCGCGGTAAGCTGAGTGAGCAGGCGAAAAACGTCGCGGTTCCAATCCAGGTCTGCGCTGGGATTCGCCGGCGGCGGCGCGCTGGCGTCAGTAACGGCGTACGATGCATTCCGGTAGGTCAATTGAACCAGTGGCGGAATGGTTGGCTGGGTAGCGTCCCACTTGAGATGCAAGATCGGCTGCTGCTCAACCGGAGGGACCACGTCGGTGAATGGCAAGGTGGCGTTCGGATCGGCCGCGGTGGGGGCGGGGATGGCAGGATTTGTCGACATGAAATCTTTGAAACTGTCCTGCTCCTGAGCTGCCGCGGCCATCACGCCGATCAGAGAACGCATCACGATCTCGCACGAGAATTTTTTCTGGTCGGCCACGTCGGTCGCGTTGTAACTCTGCTGAACAGTGAATCCATCCTTAAGGACCTGGACAAAGATCTGTTGGACGGTTTGTCCTGCCAGTCCACCCTTGTTCAATTCCGGCATGTCGGCGTCGATCGTGGCGTTCAGAGCGGCATCAGCGGCAGCCTGCGTCTCGCCTGCGGCCGCGGGCTCGTTCAAAGTAAATACGCCGACGACGTTGTCCTGATTCAAATCCCATTGGCCCTTATCGTTCTGCCTCCAAACTAGCCCCTTGGATTGCGCGTCCATAATGTTTTGGGCGGTCGGTGGACCAACGATGGACGAGCCGGCAACGGGAACGAACATCTCCTTGCCTTGCAAGCGCAAAAAGCCGCGCTTCTGCATCTCGTAGGCGATCGCGCTGACTCGAAGGAAGCGCGCATAGTTTTCGGCATTATCGAGAGTGGCGGAATTGCGGATCACTTCCCAATACTTTGTGCCGGGCTGGCGAAACTCGATGCGATCGACCATCAGGCGGAAAAGCTGGTCCACGCGCCAGCCTTGCTGATAAAGGTTGTAAAAAATCAGAGGATCGATCGGCTTCAATAATTGCTGGGCCGTTGTGTCGTCATTCACCGGAATGAACTGGAAGCTGGGATTTTTCTGGTAGAACAGGGTCGGCGTCCCGCCGCCGATCGCGTTGCCGGCGGAAGCGGTGCCCTGAATCACATAGTTTCCGGTGCCCTGGAGGCCCGCCGACATTTGGTACGACGTAGCGATCTGTCCGAGCTTGAAGAAATACGTCGGGTCGTGCTGATCGAGGCGCGCCAAGTTCAAGAGCATCTCGCGGTTGGAAGTTAATGCGTAGATGTCCTCGTAGTCGGTGTAGTCCGCCTTCAGGCGTCCCGCGGCGGAGCATCCCGACACAAACATGACGAAGAGGCACACAGGAGCCAGAAGACTTCCGGTGCGCGGTCTCGGCTTTGGCAACGGCGTCTCGCTGATCCGGTGCCCAAGGGGGCATGAAGTTCCGGGTTTCATGTCTATTGAATTGCGTAATTCTATATACAGAGTGGGCGGTTGACAACATCAATGTTTCTTGCTCGCGGCGATTGGCGGCCGGAAGGCGGGCGCGCAGCTTATTGAGCGGTCAACTGTAGGATTGTCGGAACGGGGAACTTGGAAATGTCTACCGTAACCTGCGCGGCGAGTTGAGAGATGAGGCGAAAGGAATCACGGTTCCAGGCGGCGTTATCGTCGGGCAGCGCTGGCGCGCGCTGGCCGTTGGCGGGCGCGTTTGGGGCGCCCTTGCCCGCGGCTTTCACGTCCGTGACCAGGTATTGCTGATTGCGATAGGTGAGTTGAACCAGCGGCGCGATGACCGAATCTTCGGGCTTCCACGTGAGGGTGATGATGGGCTGCTGCTCGATGCGCGGCACGACATCGGAGAAGGGCCGCATCTCCGTCGTGCCGGCTGCCGTGGGAGTGGGGATGTACGGATAATTTTTCAATTGATCGAATTCGTCCTGCTCCTCCGCGGCCGCGGACATCACGCCGATCAGAGAACGCATCACCAAGTGACAAGAGACGTTTCCCGAGTCGTCGCCGGAATCGGCTGAGTTCGACGCGGAAGCGGCGGAGTCTTTGGTCGAATTCGTTGAGCCTTGGGCCGAAGCCGTGGAGCTCTTGCCGGGAGTTGCGGAGTTCTTTGTCGAATGTGAGGACCCTCCGGCAGAAGAGCTTGTCGTCTCGTCGGTGGAATCCGAAGAGTCGTCCGGCGAGTCTGCTGAGTTGACGTTTCCTTCAACCGTGAATCCGCTCTCGAGAATGGCGAGAAACACCTGTTGAACGTTCTCACCGCCCCTTCCACCAACGGCCAGTTCGGGCATGTCCGCGTCGATTCTGACGATCATAGAATTCTGCGCCGAAGCGGCGGCAGTGGCAGCGGAGGTCTTAGCAGTGGCAGCGGCGGTCGCGTCAGCGGGATTTGCAGCCGCCGTTTTAGCATCGGTTGCGGCGGCGTCGGCGTCAGCGGCGGCTTTGTCGGCGGCGGCTTTGACACTCTCGGCGGCGATCTTAGCGGCAGCGGCGGCAGGATCGCCGGGATTGGAATTCGCCGTGGCCTCGGCGGCGAGAGCGGACGCATCGGCATCGTCAGCGGCATTTTGCAGCTCAGCCGGAGTGGTGGGCACGTTCAAGATAAACACGGGAATCAGCTTGCCCTTCTTTTCCAGCTCCCACTCGCCGGTGGTCGCGTCCTGCTTCCAATTGAGGCCTTGGGATTGCGCATCCAACATGTCTTTCGCGGAGGGCGGGTTCCACGATTCGGAGGTGCTCACGATGCGAGTGGGTTGCTGGCGGCCTTCCAGGCGCAAGTATCCGAGCTTCTGCATTTCGTAGGCCACCGCGCTGACGCGAAGAAACCGCGCGTAGTTCTCGACATTATCCAGCGTGGGAGCATTGCGGATGACTTCCCAATACTTGCCGTTCGGCTCGCGAAATTCGATGCGATCCACCATCAACCGGAAGAGCTGATCGACGCGCCAGCCCTGCTGGTAGAGCGCATAAAAAATTTCAGGGTCGATGGGTTTCAATAAGAGTTGAGCCGTGGTGTCGTCATTCACCGGGATAAATTGAAACGTTGGGGTCTTCTGATATGAGACGGTTGGGGCCCCGCCGCCGCCCACGCCGTTCGCGTTGCTCGTGGGACTGAACATGCCGTTGCCGGTCAGCGAAGCGCCCATTTGATATTGCGTTCCAATCTGCCCGAGCTTGAAGAAAAATGTGGGATCGTGTTGATCGAGACGCGCGAGATTCAAGAGCATTTCCTGGTTCGAGGTCTGCGCGTAGGCAGCTTCGTAATCGGTGTAGTCGGCCTTCAATCGCGTCGCGGCGCAGCCGGATGAAAAAATCAAAGCGAGGCACAGGGGCGCGAAAGTCAGCAGGGCGATGATCCGACGAACCGCGTCCGACCGTTTTTGCGGCAACGTCGCACGCCTCCGGCGATTTCCGGTGCGATGTGGATTGGGCCCCATATCGAGCGATTTGCGCGCCATTCTATATATGGTCCTCGCGGCTGACAACACAAATGTTGTCCACGCGCAGGCCTTTCGGAATGAATTCAGCAGGCGATTAAATAAATGCTAAGGGTGGCAGCGATCACGATCGCGGGGCCGTGCAGCAGCGCTCCGCCCCAAATGGCCAACGTGATTCACAGCGCGGGAAGGGAAGCGAACGCGCTCCGTCAGGATTGGTCTGGATCCTGGTATTCGAGAGGAACATCATCCTCGGGAACTTCTCTGGTCGTCACTTCGCCCTGATCGGGATCCTTGGCGTTTTCCACGCCGCTGACGGCTTCGGCTTCGAAGTCCTGGCCCTCTTCGGCCAATTCCTCGACGCTTTCGGAATCGACGTCTTCCTTCTCGGACAATCCCTGAGTGTCGCCGGATTGCCCGCCGGATGCCGAGCCCGTGCCTCGGCGATCCCAGAGCCCGACCGGATTGGTGAGTTCGACCGTGCCTCGGCCAGCTGCTTTCTTCCGGCGAATCGGCTTCTTTTTGGAGGCTACCTTTTTTTTCGGAGCGAGTTTCTTTCTAGGAGCCGGTTTTTTCTTGCCGGCAGATTTCTTCTTGCGCGGTGCTTTTCTTTTGGCCATGAGCGAAGTCTATCAAACGCTTCTTGTCGCGACAACATGCGCCGAACGCGGCGTGCCCGGCGAGTTTTCCGGACGCCGCCATATTTTCGTGTCGAGCTCGCCCACTGTAGCACTGGCGACCCACGGGCGGCGGCGGGTCACCGGCGAAGGGCAGCGCCGCTAGGAGGAACGGCCCCGCCCTGCCGGTGATTCTTGCGGCGATCCAAGGCGTCCGCGGGTTGCGTGCGTCGGGCGCGCGCCCGCGGACGAGCCATGGTTGGGGTGCTGCAAGCTCAAAAGGCGAACTTCAGGCCGAACTGCATTTGTCGCGGCGGGTTGGCGCCGGTGATTTGGCCGAAAGTGCTGCCAGTTATGGTGGTGCTGGGGTTCGAGTAATTGACGTGGTTGAAGGCGTTGTACGCGTCCCATTGGAACGTGACGAGCATACTCTCTCGGATCGGGAAGTTCTTGCGCAGTGAGAGGTCCCACCCGTAATAGCCCGGTCCGAAGATGTTTCCGAGAGGCGCATTGCCCATCGAACCATCTATTCCCGCTGACGAGAATATTGTCTCCGCGCCAACTTTTGAGGACACTTCGCCCGTCGAGAATGCGGCGGGATTGACGTAGCAGATCTTGGATGCTGGGCACGTTCCGCTGCCGAATGAAGCACCGCCTTGAGCAACGCTGTCGACGAGCGCCGCGCCAGACACGAGTTCCGCCCTGTTGGTGAAAGTTGTGCCGCCGTTCAGCAGAAGTCCGGCGGAGTTCACAAGCCCCGCCGAGCCCGTAGCTGTCAAGGCTTGGCCGGATTGGAACCGAGTGACGCCGCTCAGTGTCCAGTGGGAGAGGAACGCGCCCCCGACGCCCCTGAGATTTTTCAGGAAAGGTTCATTCAAGGTGTAGGCAGCGACAAACACCTGCGGGATATCGAGGGTCGTCGGCCCATACCAGTATCTTATCCACGATTCCGTCGCGCCGTTTGCGGTGGTGCATGAGAAGGCGCATTCAGGATATAGGTTGTCGCCGAGGCCCGTGCCGGTGGAGAGAGTCTTAGACCAGGTATAGGCGAGTTGGAAACTCGAGTCGCCCTTGGTTTTGGTGGCGGAAACCTGCAAGGAGTTATAGTTGCTGATTCCGTCGCTCTGATACACCCCCGGATCCGTGTAACCGAGGTAGGGGCGGATTGAATTGATGAAACCCGCTGGATCGGCCGCTGTCCCACCCGCGGTGGCGTTTGGTATTGCCAGAGCAGCGGCGAACGTCGGCACGTTGATGTCGGGTTCTCTCAGCTCGTGCCAACCGTGATCGCCGACATAGGCCGCTTGGAAGAATATGCCGTCGGGCAGTTGCCTCTGGATGCTGAGACTGTATTGTTGGTCTCGCGCGACCCTGAGATTGGGATTGATGCCGGTGGTACTGCCAATCGTTGGGGTGGCTCCGCTCGCCGGCAGCGCTCCCAAGTTTCCGGCCGTGTACGTTACGGACTGCACGAACGGCACCACGCCCGTGTTACCGAAGACGAGGTTGCCTTCCGGCTTGTCGTAGAAAACGCCCCAGCCGGCGCGCACAACGGTTTTGTCATTAATCGCCCAGGCGATGCCGACGCGCGGACCGAACAGGCCCTCGGGTGCGAAGAAGCCGCGATACCCCGACGCGCCGACGGTGGTCACGAACGAACTATCGCCGTTCGGCACGCGCACCAACTGATCGGTTGGCACGTTTCCCGTGCGCAGGACGCCGTCAACGACGTAACCTCCGGTGGCACACGGGCCTGCTGCGGCCACGCTGTTGGGTGGTCCCGGGCAATCGAGGTTCAATCCCGTGCCCACCGAGGTCGGGACGTTCGTATTGGAATTGGGAACGGAAACCAAGCCTGGGATGTAAGCGGCCGGGTCAAAGAAGGCGAGGTTATTTGCCTGTGTGTACGTCGGCACCGTGTAATCCCAGCGCAGGCCGAGATCCAGGCTCAAGCTGTGGGTGACTTTCCATGAATCGGCGGCGTACGTGCCGAAGTCATTGAACCGGTAATGGCCAACCGGGTCGGCGGAAAGCTGCGTATACGAGTTGTAGTTCCCCAGCAACTGGTCGGCGAACTGATCGCCCGTGAAATTGGCATTGGCGGAACTGAAGCCCACGTTGCCTTCGGGCGATTGTTGCCGGGAATTCTGATCCTTGCGATTCCTGGCATAGAGAGCTCCGAAGCGGAACGTGTGATTCCGCCACGAGTATGTAAGGTTGTCCGTGGGAGAGACGTCGGAAGTCGGCGCGAGCAGGTAGTTGTATGGCCCGTAGATTTCCGCGGGGCAATTGTTTCCGGAGCAAGTTCCGCCGCTTGAAATCGTAGGAATCCCGGTCGGATAGGGCCCGACGTTGCCAAACGGCTCGATGTAATTCGCGCCGGCGCCGGTGTTGGTGAATCCGTATGTAGCTTCCTGCCACAGATTGCCGGTCACCGGAATGCGCTGCTTGTTCCACGCGACGGTCAACTTCGCTTCGTTAATCAGGTGGCTATTGGCCGTCCACACGTCGGCAAGCTGGAAGTCGTACCCCGGGCGGTTGCGCAGCGAGGGCGACGTCGGAAGCGCCGAGCCGTGGCCGGGTCCGAATATGCCAAACGGATCCACTAGCAGTAGGTGATCGTGGATCGACCGGAAGTATAGGCTGTGGTTTTGTGTCGGATGATAATCCGCGCGAACCACGTCCTCTTCCCAGTTCTGCGGAGTCGAAGGCGTGAAGCTTGCGTTGTTGGTTGTCGGAGTATTGGCGAAACTCGCGGCGGATAGCGGCGTTGCTCCCGGCGTATCAAGCATGCTGTAGACTTTCGCGATGGCCTGCCCGGCGCCCGTGATGCAGCTTGGATTGATGGCGTTTCCGGATCCCGTGGCGCTCGCGGTGAACACCGTGCCGCCGTTGTAGCTGCCGATGCAGCTATCGGCGACTGTGCCTTTGGCTTGCAGCGTTTCTCCGGTGTCAGCAAAGTTGCCCATTAGTTCCGAGGTGGTGGGCACCGTCAGCGTGATCGTGCCGTCCCCGGGGATCACCAGGCGCTTCGCTTCCATTCCGAAAAAGATGAACAGCTTATGTTTGATGACGGGTCCGCCGACGTCGCCGCCGAAATCGTTGAAACGGATCTCGGGAATCTTGGTCGTGGGCAAGTTGCCGGTGGAAACCTGCAGGGCGTTCCTGGCATCGAAGACGTTGTTGCGCACGTATTCAAACACGCCCCCGTGCCAGGCGTCTCCGCCGCTCTTTGTGACCACGTTGATCGACGCACCGTTGCTGCGGCCGAATTCCGCGTCATAGTTCGACGTCTGGATGTTCACTTCCTGAACGAAGTCGATACCGACGTTGTTGACCTGCGAGGCGTTCGAACCTGAGTCCATGTTGTAGCCGCCATCCACGGTCCACAGATTGCCGTCGCCGCGCTGGCCGTTTATGACCGAGGGATTAAGACCCTGGCCGGTCGTGAACGCAGTTTGATCGAAGTTTCCTTGGCTGATCGGCGCGCCAGGGATCAGAGTGGAGAGCTGAACGTAGTTCCGTTCGTTCAATGACATGTTGCCCAAAGTCCGGGCGTCCACAGTGGACGATATTTCAGAGGACGTTTGATTGACGGTCTGGCCTGTGGCGGTCACTTGGATCGTCTCGGTGGCTTGGCCGATTTGCAGCGTTAGGTCCACGGTGACGTGGGCGCCCGCGACCAAATCGTTTCCCGATTTCGTCGTGACCTTAAATCCCTTTAGCGTCGCCGCCACGGTATAGGTACCCACCGGGAGCTGGGCGGCGACAAAGTATCCGTCCTCGTTGGCGGTCACCGAGCGGGTTAATCCGGTTTGCTCGTTTGTAATTTTGACGCTCGCGTCCGGCACGGCCGCGCCGGTCGAGTCGGTCACCGTACCGTTGATTGTGCCGAAAACGTCTTGCGCTTGGGAAACCCGCGCCGTGAAAGCGATAGCCAACGCGGCCAGCAAAGCCGTCAGCATCCAGGCTGACAAAACACGAAATCGCACAGTTGCCTCCTTGTTAGCGAATTCCAAAAGCTCGATCCACCCCGTGAATCCAGACGCCCGTGGGAATGCGCCGGGCGCTTGGATCCGATCAAACGGAACCGCACTCTCTGGAACCCATGAGAAATATCGATTTGTCTAAACACCCCGAACCACTTGGCCAGGTGTTAATCCAAGTGCATAGGATCTGTCAATCGGCAACATCGATTTTCTATTGCTCTTTTGACACGGCTGGGCGAATACCGGCCTAGCAGCCGCGAAGAGCGACGCCGCGGCTCTCGGCGCGAGCCCGAATTCGCTACGAACCTTCTGCCACTCTACGATTTCGGTTCGTCCCATGCCCTCCGCCCCGGTTGCGCCTTTCTGACAGTTTCAGGCGGCGGACGGAAGTTAGTTAACGGTGAATTCACGGTTAAGAGTTCAAGATGTGAAATCAATGTGGGACGTGCAACTCCTTAGGGTTGAGCAATTTACGTCGTACCGCTGCTGCCCCCCGTCGTCCCCAGCCGGTCCTATCACTTTGCCCGCCGGATGTAGTCCCCTCCGAGCCTCCGTACAAAAACCGTGCGTCTATGGACAGACTCGAAGGCGGCTTGGCGTTAAACGTTGCACTAAATTGCGCTATACTCACGCCAACTTGCGGACGTCGGGGTACGTTCGCGAAATCCTTCCGGGGTGGAACTTGTGGAATCGACAATTGCCAAGTTCGAGGCAGAACGCGCTGAATTGGATTCGCTCCTCGGCTCGGAGACGTTCGGTCGCGTTAGCAATCTGGCCAAAATTCTGAGCTTCATTTGCGATAAGTATTTTCAGGGAGCCACGGACGAACTGAAGGAATACGACATCGCGGTTCACGCCCTCGGACGTTCCAAGGATTTCGATCCTCAGATCGACACGATCGTACGAGTGACTGCTTACGCTCTTCGCAAACGACTGGAACAGTACTATCGCACAGAGGGCGCGGACCATCCGGTCCAGATCTGTTTGCCTCCCGGCCGGTATGTCCCCAAGTTTGTACGCAGGACTGAGCTGTCGGCGGAAAAATTCCAACTCGAGTCTCGCGATGGAGCGGAGGTGGCCGACGGCAACGCGGCACCCGCATTTTCCACTTCGGCCTCGGAGTTTCAGCGAGCTCGGTTGGACAGTGAATTGAAAGTGATCGAGAAGGCCACTCAGGAGAGACCGGAGTCGGTCGCCTCTCGGCCGCGTCTCGTGTCAGATCGCCGATTCCGAATCTGGACCGCGCTTGCTGTGGCCTTGTTCAGTACGTCTGCGATCGTCGCCGTGGCGTTCTTCGCGTGGAAGCGCCCGCATATCGCGGGATTCGGAGCCGAATCGGCAGAGTTGTCTCCCCCTCTTCCGGTCGATGCCTCCGGAAACTCCGTCCGCGCCCTCGTAGGAGACGGCCGGGCGCCCTACGTGGATCGTGCCGGACAATCCTGGAGCAGCGATTCTTCGTGCTCCGGCGGAACCACTTTCTCGGTTCCCGCCCGCGCGATTCAAGGAACGCGGGATCCGCAATTGTTTCTCGGCGGACGCAGCGGCCAGTTCCATTGCGCGTTTTCCCTCCCTGCGGGGATCTATGAAGTGCACCTCTTGTTCGCCGAGACCACCGGGCTTCAGGAGACCTCGCGCACCGTCGTTTACTCTTTAAACGGAGCGCCCTCGACAGAATTGGACGTTGTGGATGACACGGGTGGCGATGACATTGAGACTGAGAAGGTATTTGTTGACGTTCATCCCGAACAGGATGGCAAAATCCATCTTGATTTCCCGTCTCCCGAGTCCTATCTGAACGCCATCGAAATTCTGCCCGGAATCCCGAAGCGCATGCTGCCGGTGAGAATCTATGCGGGAGAGGCTCCGTATCGCGGTTCCGACGGCCAGATTTGGCTCCCCAATCGATATTTCTTTGGCGGCCGGCCCAGCCATCTTGAGGTGGTGGATGCGGCCGGCGCCCCGGACGGCGCCCTTTTCTCGTCCCAATGGATCGGACACTTTCATTACGTGATCCCTGTCGCCCCGGGAGAGAAATACACCGTGAAGCTTCATTTTCTGGAATCTTGGTTCGGCGGCCAACGCGGGGTTGACGGCGGAGCAGGCAGCAGGGTTTTCGACGTTTGGTGCAACGGAACCGTGATTTTGAACCATTTCGATATCTTCCGAGAATCGGGCACCGCGCCGCTGACGAAGACCTTTCAGCATATCGAGCCCACCGGACAGGACAAGATCCAGCTCGATTTCATGCCCGAGCGCAACTACCCGTCACTGAATGCCATCGAAGTCATTCCGGAGTAGATAGCGCCGCGCTTCGACGCGGAGTTTTGGCGCTCAACTGAGGCGGACGGTGCGCGAATCGGCCCATGCCCTCGTGAGCACACGTTCGAGAATCTGCAAGCCGCCTACTTCGCGTCTGCATGGATCACCACGCTTAGTGGACGTTTGATTTTAACTGTGGGGCTTCGCTCCCTGCACAATAACGTTATTTCTGAGCGCAATGGGGGCGATCCCTCGCGGCCCGTGCGTTCTGGGCGCGTCTGCGATAGACTACCCGGGCTTTTCGAGTAAGCGTCACGACCCCGTCCGGCGGCGCGGGAGCGACCGTCATCGCGGATCTGTTTGGTGCCGCATGCCCGCATTTTCTGAAATTGAGGACATCGCTGAATGAAGCCGCGCGCGAAAACCGCCAGCATTCGAAAACACTCCCCGGTCACTCTCAAGGTCGTCGCCGAGCAAGTCGGCTTCACGCCGGGAACCGTTTCCGCGGTTTTGAACAATTCGGCCGCGGCCCGCTCTTTCCCGCAGCAGACCAAGAATCGCATTCTGGCTGCCGCGCGCGAACTCAATTACCGGCCCAATTTTCTGGCGCGTTCACTGCGCGTGAAGCGCACTTACACCATCGGCGTGATTACCGAGGAAATCGGCGATGCGTACGGCGCGATGGTTATCGGCGGAATCGAGCGGCATTTGGGACAGCACGGATATTTATTCCTGACCGTGGCACACCGGCACGATGCCAAGCTGCTCGACACGTACGCGCACCTTCTTCTGCAGCGCGGCGTCGAGGGCCTAATCACCGTGGACACGTCGATCGAGCAGGAATTGCCGCTGCCCATTATCGCCGTTGCCGGGCACCGCCGCGCGAAAGGCGTCACGAATCTTGTGCTCGATCATCACGCTGCCGCGCTGATGGCTCTGAAGCATTTGCAGGAACTCGGGCACACGGAGATTGCGTTTATGCAGGGACCGAAGGTTAGCTCGGATACCGAAGACCGCTGGAAGGCTATCGTCGAAGTCAGCCGCAAGCTCGGCATCGCCGTCCGGCAGGCGTTGATCGTACGCCTGAAAAACGAATCGGCGGCTCCGCATCTGGGCTACCCATCTGCGAAGCAACTGCTCTCTCGCGGCAAGCGATTCACTGCGCTCTTCGCTTACAACGACAATTCCGCGATTGGCGCGATTCGGGCGTTCCAGGATGCGGGCCTGCGCGTCCCAGAGGATATCTCCGTCGTGGGCTTCGACGATATCGAGAGCGCGGCGTACGGCAATCCGAGCGTGACGACCGTGCGCCAGCCACTTCACAAAATGGGCGACCTTGCGGCGCGCACGCTGCTCGACCGCATCGAGAAGCGCGGCACATTCCTTTCCGAAATCACGGTCGAGCCGGAATTTGTGGTGCGCCAATCGACGGCTCGCGCGCCTTCCGCTAAGTAAAGCGCGAAGGGGTTCCGCTGGCCGCAATTCGCGGAGTCCGAAATTTTCGCCTGGCATGGTTCCCTGATGACCGCCATCGAGTCTCGCAGTGCCACTCACGCCGTCTCTCTCCGCCGCGATTTTTCGAGCGGGGCGGCGAATGTTGTGGTGCATGCGGGTTTCGTCGTCTCCGGCGTCGTCACGATTCTACTCGGCCCGATTCTGCCCATCTTGATCGCGCGGTGGGCGCTGAGCGACGAGCGCGCCGGTTTATTTTTCACCGTGCAGTTTGTAGGCAATCTGATGGGAGTCGCTTCCCTGGGCGCGCTGCTTTCCCGCCGTGGCTACGGGACGACGCTCATCGCCGGTTACGTTCTGATGGCGCTGGGCGTCGCGGGTCTCGCGCTTCGCAGTGAAGACCTCGGCTTGCTCGCGACCGCGATGTTCGGCTACGGCCTCGGCCTGGTTCTCTCTGCGTCGAACTTGTGGGTTGCCGAGGTTGCCGGCGCGCGACGCGCCGCTGCAGTGAGCATTCTGAATGTGGTCTGGGGCATCGGAGCGATCGCGTGTGCGCCGCTTGTGATGTTTGCCTACAGGGCCCACAGGCTTTCGCCGCTTCTCTATTGTGTCTCGGCATTGTCGATTCTGGTTGCGCTCGCGCTGGCATCGATGGACATCGAACCTCCCTCGCGAAAAAGCGCGGATCCCGCTGCGCCCGCGCCCCACGTCGGCAAGCGAACTGCCCTGGCGTTAGGCTGCCTTTTTTTTCTGTATGTTGGTACCGAGAATTCCATCGGCGGCTGGGGCGCTGCGTTTGCCAAGCGCGTTGGCGGCGGCAGCGGCAATGTGTGGGAGCTCGCGCCGATGTTTTTCTGGGTCGGATTAATTGCCGGGAGATCGCTGGTGTCTGTGACTCTTCCTCGAATCAGCGAGAAGGCCTTTGTCGTTGGAGGATTGATCGTCGCCGGACTCGGCAACGCGGCGCTGCTCGGGGTTTCGGGATTTCGCGCCGCTCTAGCCTGCCTGATTGTCACCGGCGCTGGATTGGCGGCGGTTTATCCGTCGCTCATCGCCTCGATGGTCGGATACTACGGCACGCGCTCCAGACGCACGGGCAACATTTTGTTTGCGCTGGCGTCGTGCGGCGGCGCGTCGATGCCGTGGCTCGTCGGCTTTATCTCGACCCACGCCGCCAGTCTTCGCGCGGGCCTATTCGCGCCGCTGGTCGCGTGTGCAATGATGCTGGGCCTGCAGTTCGTATTGCCGGCGCCGGCTCCGATATGAAATTTCGCTGACGCGCGCTGCCGGCTGCCGCCGTGTCGATCTCGAGAATATGCACATGAGGATTGCGATGAATAGAACCGTACGTATCGCTGTGATCTGCGCCGTAATTGCCGTTTGCGCGTGCGGGATTTCAAGCTTCGCTTCCACGGCCACGGCTCCGTCGAACGTGATCGCCAACGTCTCGGCCCGTACAACGATAAGCCTCGATGGAACTTGGAATGCAATCGTCGACCCGATGGGAACCGGCGCGGGCGGCGCGATGTGTAAGAACGCCAAGCCCAAAGACTCGCGCGACCTCGTCGAATACGATTTCGACACGGCCGGAACCTTGAAAGTTCCGGGCGATTGGAACACCCAGCGCGACAACTTGATGTTCTACGAAGGCTCGGTCTGGTACGAGAAATCCTTTTCCTACAAGATGCGCGAGCACACGCGGGTCTTCGCCTATTTCGGCGCGGCCAATTACCGCGCGTCGGTCTGCGTGAACGGCGAAAAGGTCGGCGAACATCAGGGCGGATTCACGCCGTTTAATTTCGAGGTCACCAGTAATCTTCACGACGGCGAGAATTTCATCGTGGTCGAGGTCAACGATCAGCGCGCCGCGAACGGCGTTCCCGGCCCTTCGACCGATTTTTGGAATTATGGCGGCTTGACGCGCGGCGTTTCGCTCGTAGAAGTGCCCGACGCGTTCATTCAGGATTACTTCGTCCAATTGGCGAAGGGTTCCCAAAGCGAAATCTCCGGCTGGGTGAAATTGAACGGCGCCGCGGGCACTGCGCAGCAGGTTACGCTCGAAATTCCCGATGCGGGGATCAAGCAAGTCGTCACCACGGATGCTGAAGGCTACGGAGAATTCCATTTCTCCGCGAAGCTCGACCTTTGGTCGCCCGAGCATCCGAAACTCTACGAAGTAAAGCTCTCGACGAGCGGCGATTCCGTGACCGACCAAATCGGGTTCCGCACCATCGAAACGAGTGGGACGCAAATTCTGCTCAACGGGAAACCGATTTTCCTCCGTGGCGTTTCCATGCACGAGGAAGCCCCGTTCAAAGGCGGCAGGATTTTTACGCCGGAAGACGACGCGATTCTTCTCGGATGGGCTAAGGAACTCGGCTGCAATTACGTGCGCATGGCCCACTATCCATACAACGAAGCCATGAATCGCCTGGCGGATAAAATGGGAATTCTCGTTTGGTCCGAGATTCCCGTTTGGCAGCGCGTGGCGTTTGACGACCCCGCAACGCTCGAGAACGCCGAAGATCAGTTGCGCGACATGATCGCCCGCGACCACAATCGCGCCTCTGTGATTTTCTGGTCCGTCTCGAACGAAACTCCGGTCACACCGGAGCGCCTCGTGTTTCTGAAAACGCTCATTGATGATGCGCGAGCCGAAGATCCGACGCGTTTGATCACTTCAGCCACCAATCACGCGATCTTCACGCCGCCCGACACGATGTCCGTGCCCGATCCGCTGGCCGATTTTCTCGACGTCGTCGGCGTGAACGAATACATCGGCTGGTATGCCACTTCAACGGCCGAGGGCCCAGGCCATCAGCAGATGATGACCCCTGAGGATTGTGATCACTTGCATTGGAACTTGCCGCCCAACAAGCTAATCATCATCAGCGAATTCGGCGCCGAAGCGCCGTACGGCAATCACGGCGATGCCGCCACGCGCTGGACCGAGGAGTTTCAGGCGAATTTCTTCGTGCATCAACTCGCCATGCTCAATCGCATTCCGTCGCTTGCGGGAATGTCTCCCTGGGTGCTGATGGATTTTCGTTCCCCGCGCCGTTATCTCGCGGGAATTCAGGATTTCCATAATCGAAAGGGACTTATTTCCGATCGCGGCCAGCGCAAAGAGGCGTTCTACGTTTTGCAGAAGTTCTACCAGCAGAAGGCGCAAAGCCCCAACTGACGGTTTTGTCGGTCGCGAAATTCGCAAGGCCCCGGCGGGCTTCACGCCCTGGCGTTTTTTTGATCGTATTTCTGCGCAATAATAATGTTGGCTAGCTCGAGGAGGTTTCCCATGAACACCTGGCGCGGCAAATGGGCGCTCGTCACCGGCGCGAGCGCGGGAATCGGCAAAGCGCTCGCCACCGAGCTAGCCGCCGGCGGCGCGAACTTGGTGCTCACCGCGCGACGTCGCGATCGCCTCGAGCAATTGGCGGCGGAATTGTCAGCCAAGCACGGTGTGCGCGCCGAAGTGTGCGCAGCCGATCTCGGAACGCCCGCCGCCCCGCGTGAGATTTTTCATTTCACCGCGAGTCGCGGCATCGACGTCGACGTGCTCATCAACAACGCCGGCTTCGGCGCCACCGGAGAATTCACCGCCATCCCCATCGAGCGCCAGCTCGAGATGGTGCAAGTGAACTGCGCCGCAGTGACGCACCTCACGCAGTTGTATCTCGGCGGAATGGTCGCGCGCCGTCGTGGCTACGTGATGATCCTCGCGTCGACCGCCGCGTTTCAAGGCGTGCCGTACCTTTCGGTTTACGCCGCGACGAAGGGTTTCGATTTGCTTCTCGCCGAAGGACTCGCCGAGGAAATGCGGCCATACGGCGTGCGCGTCTGCGCGCTCTGTCCCGGCCAGACTGAATCCGAATTCTTCCAGGTCGCCGGCACCAGCGCGAACAAACGCTCCGGCAAACAAACGGCGGAAAAAGTTGCGCGCACTGGCCTCGTCGCGCTGGCCAAAGGAAAAAGCTTCGTAATCTCCGGCGTGATGAATAAACTCATGGCCGAATCCGAGCGCCTCATGCCGCGAAGGATTGTCGCGAGCGTCGCGGGCAGCATGTACCGGCCGAAGGGGCACGTCTGAGCGATGGATCTCGCGGGGCTAGAGCGCCAGTTGCACGCGGAAGGTTTCCGCCACACATTCGTTTGGCAAGATGGAGCGCAGGCGAATTATCCCGATCACACCCACGCTACGGAAACCGCGCACGTGATTCTGGAAGGCGAGATGACGCTCACCACCGGCGGCGAGACCCGCACGTTCCGTGTCGGCGAGCGCTGTGATGTTCCGGCCGGAGCGGTGCACTCGGCGCGCATGGGCCCGCGCGGTTGCCGATATCTCATCGGAGAGAAGTAGTCGAGCGTAGGCGCGCGCTAAGAAGACACTTCGCTTTGACGTGTTGTGCTCGCGTCGGCCGCGATCGCGCGATCGAGCAGCTCGATCACATGTATCACCTGTTGCCCCGTTGAATGAATTGCGGCGCCCGCGCGCAGTTGCAATAAGCAGCCCGGATTGGCAGTGACGATCGTCGGCGCGCCGGTAGCCGCCGCGTGTTTCATCTTCTCCGTCAACAATTCGAGCGAGGCCTTCGTTTCCGTGACGTTATAAACTCCCGCCGAGCCGCAACAAAAATCCGCCATTTTCATTTCCACGAGCTCCACGCCCGGCACTGCGCGCATCAAACGTCGCGGCGCGTCATGAATTTTCTGGCCGTGGAGAAGATGGCACGAATCCTGATACGTCACGCGCATCGGCGCCGCGTGCAGCGGTGCGCTTAGCCCCAATTCCGCCAGAAACTCCGTGACGTCGCGCATGCGCCGCGAGAACGTGTGCGCTCGATCGTGCGCCGCGTCGCCCTCCGCCAAAAGTTGATCGTATTCCTTCAGCGTCGAGCCGCATCCCGCGGCATTCGTCAGGATCGCGTCAAATGGCTCGGCCAGAAACGCATCAAGATTTGTTCGCGCCAGATCGCGCGCGACGTCGCGCACGCCCGCATGCGCCGCCAAAGCGCCGCAGCAAGTTTGATTCGCCGGCACCACCACTTCGCAGCCGTTCGCCGTGAGCACGCGAATCGTGGCGCGATTGAGTTCTGCGAAACTTACTTCTGCGATGCATCCCGCAAAAAACGCCACGCGCGCCCGACGTGGACCCTTCGCCGGAAACGTCTTGCCCAGCGCCGAATAGAAAAATTCGGAATCGATCGTCGGCATCAGCCGCTCGCGTTCAGCCAGACCAAAAAGCCGCAGCACACCGCTGGCCCTCGCCACGCGCTGCAATCCCGACCGCTGATAAAACCGCACCAGCCGAGCCGCCGCCGCGATGCGTCGCGGGTACGGCAGCAAATGCCGAAACACCAGGCTGCGCGCCGCACGCGAAGACAACGGACGCCGGTAATGCATCTCGATCTGCGCGCGCGCATCTTCCACCAATTTCCCGTATTCGACGCCCGACGGGCACGCCGTCTCGCACGCCCGGCAATCAAGACACTGATCGATGTGCTTCACGAACGACGCGCCCAGCTCGAGCGCGCCCTGATCCACCAGCAACATCTGTCGAATGCGCCCGCGCGGAGAATCGGCTTCCAGTCCCCAAAGTTTGTAGGTGGGACAATGATTCAGGCACAGACCGCAGTGAATGCAGCGCGCGTAATCTTCATACTGCGGCGCGTCCGGACCCGAAAATCCGCTGCGCGCCGGTTGGTTCAGCGCAACAGCCTCGGCATCCGCGTCGCCGCCGGTCGCCGCGTTATGCATGCGCTGCCATCCGCGCTTCCAGATTGGCTTTCACGTCAGGCCATTCCTCTTCGATGATGCTGAACCACACGCTGTGCCGGAAACTGCCGTCGTGCGTAATCATATGGTTGCGAAACACGCCTTCGGGCTGCGCACCCAGAGCGGCGATCGCGGTTTGCGATTGAGAATTTCTGTGGTGCGTCTTGAACGAGACCCGGATCGCGCCCAGCACTTCAAACGCGTGCCGCAGTTGCAGATATTTCGCATCCACGTTTATTCCCGAGCGCTGCCACGCCGGCGCGATCCAGGTGCCGCCGATCTCGAGGCCGCGATTGCGCGCGTCGATATCCATGTAGCGCGTCGAACCAATAATTTTTCCGCTGTCGACGCTCCTCGTCACCCACGGCAGCGCCTTGCCCAGCGCCGCGTGCTCGAGAGCCTCTTGCATCCACGCCCGCAGGTCTGCCTCGGATGTCACGCGCGTCCGCGTCCATCGCCAAATTTCCGGAGCTAACGCCACCTCGGCCAGCGCCGGCAGGTGGTCCATGCGCATCGGCTCGAGCCGTACGAGTCGCCCTTCGAGCACCACCGGCTCGACCACCATCGGTTTTCGTTCGCTCACAAAATTGAGTCTATCAAATTCCCGGCGGGCTCGAGGCGGAGCCCGCACCCGTGTGGAAGGCGCGATCTCACTACAACCCTCCGCAGTATCGGCCCGGAGCCAGAGCGCCGTGCGGATCGAAGATATTTTTCACACGTTGCATCAAAACGAAATCCTCGCGCGCATCGCCCCAAAGCGAAATGCGCCGCTTCAGCGCTGTAGGGCACCATTCGACGAATCCTCGCGCCGCCCCCGCTCCGTTCGATGCGGCCTCGAGTATCTCCTTGATCGCCGCCGCGAGAGACGCTTGCGCCTGATCGTTCGCAGCACCGGGCGAGCGCGGCCACAGCGCAACGTAACCTGTTCCCGCCGAACCCGCCGCTCCCAACGCCAGCGCTGCCTCCAGGTTGTGCGCGTCCGCAATCGCCGCAAGCCGCCCCGCGACCGCTGCGGCCGCGGCTGGCAGTAGCGCGATCCGTGTGATCGTCGCCGCGGCGGAATGCTCGCGTGCAAGTCTCGCGAATTCCCGAACCGCGCGCAGACAGCGCGCCGCGTCCGCGCCGCTCCACGCCTCAAATCGCGCGGCGCGCGCCTCTCGCGCCATGCGTTCAAGCTCCCGCGCGTGCCGCTCGACGATCGCCGCGCTCCCCGCCGCGGCAATCACCACGCGCCACGCGCGCGCATCGGCAGGAAATTGCGCCGCAAGACCGGAAATTTCCGCGGCGCTCGGATCGAGCATCTCAATCGCGCGCGGCTCGAGCGCCGATGCCGCGACACCGCGGCAAAATTCGAGCGCCGCGCCCGCCGCGCCAAACGCCGCGGTGAAAACCCGCCCCTCGGCCGGCCGGGGAAAAGTACGGAAATGCACACGCGTAATCACCGCAAGCGTCCCCAGCGAGCCGATCAACAATTTATGCAAATCGTACCCCGTCACGTTCTTCACCACGCGCCCGCCGCTCTTCGCAATCTCGCCGAGCCCGGTGACGAATTCCATCCCCAGCACGAAATCGCGCGCCGAACCGAAATGTGCGCGCAGCGGCGAATAAGCGTTCGTCGCGATGGCTCCCCCGACCGTGGCGCGCTCGGCGAACGCAACCTCGAGCGGCAAAAATTGCCCGTGCTCGCCCAGCTCGCGTTGCAATTCTTCGATGCGCACGCCCGGCTCGACGCTGAGCGTCAGATCGCCCGGATCGTAAGAGATCACGTGATTCATCGCGGAGAGGTCGAGCGCCACGTCGTAGCGCGCCGGCACGCCCCCAATCGCGAGCTTGCTGCGCCCGGAGCAGGGAATTACGGCGAGCGCTTCGGCCGCGGCCAGCCGCACAAGTTCCGCGACGTCGCCGGCGCCGGTGGGCCGCACAACTGCCGCGGGCCGCATCCCGTCGATTTCGTATGCCGCAAGTGACGCGTGATCGGTAAACGTGCGAGACGCGCCCAGCGATTTCTCCAGGCGCGCGATTTGCGTATCTGAAAGGAGACCTTGCTTCATGCCGGAAGCGCCGACCCAACCGACTGCGGCAGCACGCGCAGTTCGCCGCATCCCTTCCCGAGCGGCAAAATTTTCTGCGGGTTCAGCAAACCGTCGGGGTTGAACGCCGCGCGCACCCGCCCCATCAGCGCCAGATCTTCCGGCGTGAACATCAACGGCATGAGCTCGTTTTTCTCCATGCCCACGCCGTGTTCGCCGGTCAGCGCCCCGCCCATCGCGATGCAATGCTCGATTATTTCGCGCGACGCCGCAACCACGCGCTCGAACTCTCCCGCATTCCGCGGATCGAACAAGATCAGCGGATGCAAGTTGCCGTCGCCCGCGTGAAAAACATTGCCGATGCGGAAACCAGAGGCGCGGCCGATCTCCTCGATACGCCGCAGCGTTTCCGGCAGCCGCGTTCGCGGGATCACGCCGTCCAGCACGTAATAGCTCGGCGAAAGCCGGCCGATCGCGCCGAAAGCGTTCTTGCGCCCCTTCCAAAGCAGATCGCGTTCGTGCGCATCGCGAGCCACGCGCACTTCGCGCGCGCCCCGCGCGCTGCACACCGCGGAAATTTCCGCGGCTTGCTCTTCCACCGCCTCCGACAATCCTTCCACTTCCAGCAGCAGCACCGCCGCGCAATCGCGTGGAAATCCGGCATGCACGAAATCTTCCACCGTGCGCAGCGTCCAGCCATCAAGCATTTCGCATGCCGCGGGCGTGATCCCGCGCCGTGTGATCTCAACCACCGATTCCGTCGCGTCGTCCACGCGATCGTAAACCGCCAGCAGCGTCTTCACCGCTTCCGGCACGCGCGAAAGCCGCACGGTGATTTCCGTGACCATCGCCAGCGTTCCTTCCGATCCCACCATCAGCCCCGTCAAATCGTATCCCAGCGGCTCCGCCGTTTTCCCGCCGATGCGCACCACGCGCCCGTCTTCCGGCAGCACAATCTCGAGACCCGTCACGTGATTCGTGGTCACGCCGTAAGCCAGCGTGTGCGGTCCGCCCGCGTTCTCCGAAACATTTCCGCCGATCGTGCACGATTTTTGGCTCGAAGGGTCGGGCGCGAAGTAAAGTCCCAGGTGTTCAACGGCGCGCGTGATATCCAAGTTCACCACGCCCGGTTGCACCGCGGCGCGCCGGCTCTCCGCGTCAATTTCAAGAATGCGATTCATCCGCGCGAACACCACAACGATTCCGCCCTCACGAGGCAACGCTCCACCCGAAAGGCCGGTCCCGGCGCCGCGGCCGACCAGCGGCGTCTCAAATCGCTTCGCGAGCCGCATAATTTCCGCCACGTCGCGCGTCGAACTTGGAAAGACCACGCAATCCGGCCGCGCCCGCTCGACCGATCCGTCGTATTCGTACATCAACAGGTCTTCGCGCGTGGCGAGCACCGCGTCGCGTCCCAAAAGATTCTGCAATTCGCGAATAAGTTTCGGATTCAAGGAATGTCGCGTTCGATCGATCCTGCGCTCGACAAATTTCGCACTCGTCGAGGCTGGAATCGCGCCCTCGCGCCACTATAGTCTTCGCCCCGCGGCTGCGTCAACGCAGCGCCCGCGGTCACGGTAGCGTTCCGCCGCGCTCCATCTCTCGTCAGCGTGTTAGGGCGATGATCGCCGGGCTTGCCGTTGCCGTCCCGCCACAGCAATATTGTTTCGAATACTCATCTTTTACTTGACATTTGCTTTTACATTTGCTAATCTTCTTTATGTTCGCTCTCCGCAATTCGAATGGCACCGGGCCCTCACTTTTCCTTGGCTCGCGCCTGCGAGTGCCCAAGTCCGGCTCCATCGGCGACCGTTCCGCTTTTTGCCCACATCCCTCGTCTTTTCAATCAATTACGAACTGCTCGTGCACACATTTCCCGCAAGTCCCGTGTTCACATCATTTTATGAACTGCGTACCCGGGGGTGTCCCCCCCACCGCTTCCGGCCTCGCCCGCTCCGCGCGAGACACGCACACTCCTGCGCCGGCTATCCTGCTCGTCCTATTGCGCTTACCGATTTTCGAGCGACGCCCACAAAAACCCACTCGCCAGTGCTTCCTGCATGGTGCTGTGCAATTATGCTACTCTCCGTTTTCGCCGCGCATGCGGCACAGGAATCTCGAGATTCATTTCAAGGTGCGGGCTTCACTGCGAACCCGCCAGGAAAAATGCCCCGACCTCGCGTCTACGTCACACATGCGCTCTTTGAAGCCCCGCGCGCGCAGCTCGTCGCGTCTTGCGATGCCGAGTTCTGGTCCGGCTCAAGCCGCCCGACGCGCGAAGAATTGCAACGCGCCGTGGCCGCAGCCGACGGCCTCGTCTCTCTCCTCACCGACCGCATCGATGACGCGCTCCTCGCCGCCGCCCCGCGCCTGCGCATCGTCGCCAACGTCGCCGTCGGTTACGACAATCTCGATCTCGCCGCACTTAGTCGTCGCAAAATCGCGGCGACCAACACTCCCGGCGTGCTCGACGAAACCACGGCGGATCTGGCTTGGGCGCTGCTGCTCGCCGTCGCGCGGCGCATCGTTGAAGCCGACGCACTCGCGCGCTCCGGAAAATGGCAAATGTGGGATCTCGATCAATTCTGCGGCGCCGACGTTTGGGGCAAAACTCTCGGCGTCGTCGGATTCGGACGCATCGGCCAGGCCGTGGCGCGCCGCGCGCAAGGTTTCCGTATGCGCGTGATTTATGCCAACGGTCACCGCGTCTCCGCCGACGTCGAAAAAGAATTGCGCGCGGAATATCGCACGCTCGACGCTCTCGTCGCCGAATCCGATTTCATCTCGCTTCACGTTCCGCTGAACGACACAACGCGCCACATGATATCCGCTCCGCAGTTCGCCGCCATGAAGCCAGCGGCCTATCTCATCAACACCTCGCGCGGCCCCGTAATCGATGAAGCCGCGCTGATCGCCGCGCTCGCCACCGGACGCATCGCCGGAGCCGCGCTCGACGTTTACGAGCATGAACCCAAAATTCCCGACGGCCTGCGCCGCCCCAACGTGGTGATGACGCCGCACATCGGCTCGGCCTCAATCGAGACGCGCACAAAAATGGCCATGATCGCGGTGGAAAACGTAATCGAATTTTTCGCGGGCCGCCGTCCGCCCACGATCCTGAATCCTGAGGTTTTGCCGGAAAGCACGACCAGCGCCAAGCAGCCGTAGAATCGGCGAAGCGAGATTTATCCACCTGCGGGCTCGACATCGAGCCCGCCAGAAAAGAGGATTCCAATGCCCCACGTCACGCACAATCATCCGAAACTCACGCTCGACGGCGCCAAAGCCGTTCTCGCCGCCGCCGAGCGCCGCGCCGCCGAAATCGGCGTGCCCATGAACATAGCGATCGTTGATGACGGCGGTCATCTCGCCGCCTTCAGCCGCATGGACGGCGCGAAACTTTCCTCCGCGCGCATCTCGATCGCCAAGGCGCACGCCTCCGCGATCCGGCGCATGCCCACGGGCCCCGCCAACGACGATCCGTCGAGCGTCTTGATGTCGCTCAGCCTCGCGATCACCAGCCGCGCCCACCAGACGCCCATGCGCGGCGGCCTGCCGCTCCTCGCTGACGGGCAATGCATCGGCGCCATCGGCGTCAGCAACGGTTCCGAAGAACAAGACCTCGACGTCGCGCGCGCCGGCGTGGCCGCGCTCGCGACTCGCTAGCGCGCCGCGAAGTATTCGCATTCGCGCGCAATCAAAATGTCCGAGCTCAAACATCTCGCGCGCACCATCTTCGATCGAACGCTCTGCGCCATCGACATTCCCGCGGCGTTCGCGCGCAAACTCTCTCGCTCCGCCACCGCGCTCGCTTGCGGCGATGATGTTTTCGACCTCGCGCAATTCGAGCGCATTCGCGCCATCGCGTTCGGTAAAGCCGCGGTTGACATGGCGCGCAGTCTGCTTGCAACTCTCTCGTTCGATTCGTCCGGCGCTGCGCACAGAGCGCCTCACGTGGAGGGAATTCTCGTCGCCCCGTCGTTGCCGGCTGAGCCCGTGCCCGGCTTTCGCGCCATCGCCGCTGGCCATCCGCTGCCGGACGACGGCAGTCTCGAGGCCGGCCGCGCAATTCTCGATCTGCTGGCCGGCTGCGATCGTTTGACGCTCGTCTTCTTTTTACTCTCAGGCGGTGGCTCGTCGCTCGTCGAATTGCCGCTCGATTCCCGCGTCACACTGGCTGACGTGCAATCCCTGCATCGCGCTCTCGTCACCTGCGGCGCGTCCATCGAAGAAATCAACGTCGTCAGGAAGCACGTTTCGGCCGTGAAAGGAGGCAGACTGGCCGCCGCCGCGCCCCACGCCACGAAGATCACTCTCGGCATCAGCGACGTTCCCGACGGCAGGGAATCGGCGCTCGCTTCCGGACCCACGCTCCCCGATCCTTCCACCGTTGTTGATGCGCGCCGCATCGTGCGCCGGTATGGCCTCGCCGAAAAATTGCCCGCGTCGCTCGCGCAAAAGTTTGCGCCGGGCGGCGACCTGCCAGAAACTCCGAAGCCCGGCGATCCCGCATTTCGCCGTGCGCATTTCGCGCTCGTCCTCGGAATGCACGATTTGATTCATCCTGCGCATTGCGCCGCCGAGTCCTGCGGTTGCATCACGATCTGCGACAATTCCACCGACGACTGGCCCGTCGCGCGCGCCGCCGATCATCTTTTGCTCCAACTCGCGCGAATTCGCGATGCGAATCCCGGTCGCCGCGTCGCGGTGATCGCCGACGGAGAAATCTCCTCGCCGGTCACTGGCGACGGCGTCGGAGGACGCAACTCCGCGTTCGTTCTCGATTGCGTCTCGAAAATCGCGGGTCAGCCGATCGCCGTGCTGAGCGCCGGAACAGACGGCATCGACGGTTCAAGCCCCGCTGCCGGAGGCGTGGCCGACGGCGAATCGCTCGAGCGTGCGCGCGCGCTAGGCCTCGATCCAGCCGATTTCCAGCGCCGCAGCGATTCCTATTCTTTTTTTAACGCGCTGGGCGACGCGATCGAAACCGGTCCCACGGGGAATAATCTGCGCGATCTGAGGATTTTAATTGCGGAATAATCGAGATCGGCGAAGCGCAGCGCGGCGGCTCGAAAACTTGCCGCCCCAGTGCGCTTATCTCGAAAAGTTCGAGGGCCTGAGAAATCTAAAGAATGAATCGCACCGCGCCGCCATCCACCGCCACGCTCACGCCATTCACGAAACTCGCGCGCTCGGAAACCAGAAACGCCACCACCGCGGCGAATTCTTCCGGCTGCCCCACGCGTCCCAGCGGAATTTGCGCGGCCCAGCGCTCGAAAATCTTGTCGCGCGTTTCACCCGACGCCGCGGCTCGCGTATCGGCGAGCTCGCCGAGGCGATCGGTTTGCGTGAAGCCCGGGCAAACATTGTTCACGGTGATGCCGTGCGGTCCAAATTCATTCGCCAGCGTCTTCGCGAGCCCCGTGACCGCCGCGCGAATCGAATTCGAGAGCATCATGTTATCCAGCGGTTGCTTCACCGAATTCGACGTAATCGTCACCAACCGGCCCCAGCGATTCTTCTGCATTCGCGGCAAAACTTCGCGTGCGAAATACACAGCGCTGAGAAGCGTCAAATCGACTGCCGTGCGCCACTCCTCGATCGTAACGTTAAGAAACGGTTTCGCCGGCGGACCGCCCGCGTTCGTCACGCAAATATCCACGCGTCCAAATCGTTTTTCGACCGCCGCAACGAATTGCGCCACACGATCGGCTTGCGTCACGTCGAACGCTTCGGAATACGCGGTGCGCCCCGACGCTTCGCGAATCGCCTGCGTCGCCTGTTCCAATCGCTCCGCGCTCCGCGCGCAAATCGCGACTTCGGCCCCTTCCTTCGCCAATTCGGTCGCCACGGCGAGGCCGAGCCCTTTGCTCGCCGCCGCCACGATCGCCACGCGCCCCTTCAGTCCCAGGTCCATCGTGCTCCTTGCGTCGCGCTATTTCGTGCCGCGCAGATAGCCGTCGTTTTTCGAGATCCAATCCTCGCGTCGCGGCGCGAAGATCTCCAGCGTTTCCGTCTCTTCCAGCGCCACGGCGCCGTGCGCAACGTTGCCCGGAATCAGCATCATCTCGCCTTTTGCGAGCGTAATCTCCCGGTCATCCATGATCATCAGCAGCGTGCCTTCCGTGACGATCGTGATTTGTTCGTTTGCGTGCTGATGCCGCGGCACTTTTGTCCCCGGCTCGAAGCGCATTCGCCCCAGCGAGATTTTTTCGCCGTTCAGCATTTGCCGGTTCAGTCCGGCGGTCATCGGTTCGCTTTCGATCATTTCCCACGAAGTTTTTGTCGCCAAGGTCGATTCCTCTTTTATGCCGTCTCCATGGCGCACAGGGCATGCGCTCTTCGGCATTGTGATCGTCCAATGAAAATCGCCGCGCGTCAACTCCTGCCGTTTACCGTCGCCGAGAGAAAGTCTCAGCAGGTGAAACCCCTCCTCCGAAATCGCCGAAACTCTTCGGCAAGGGAAACTTTCGCGGTAAAGTTGCCTCGATGTTTTTTCTACGCCTCCTGGCCGGTCTGGTGCTCTTCGCCGAACTCCCGGTTCCGATCTACTGGCTCATTCTTCACCCCGGTCATCGTTTCTGGCGCACGCGCATTCGCACAGCCTTCTGGACCGCCGGCCTGACCGCGTGGACACTCGGCGGCGTGCTCCTCTTTTATTTTCGCGCGCAGCTTCTGGCCGTCGCGCGCCCGCCCGCATGGATGATCGTCGCCGGCCTCGTGTTGATCGCGGTCGAGCCGATCATGTTGCGGCGCGTCGGGCGGGAACTGGGCCACATGCGTCTGGTCGGTCATGCCGAGCTGACCGGCGGCGGTGCGCTTGAAACCTCTGGCCTTTACGCGCGCATGCGCCATCCGCGCTACAGTGCGATGTTCTGCGCCGTGCTCGGCGCGTGCCTCATCGCCGGCACCCCGCGACTCTGGATCGTCGCCGCCGTGTGGTGGATTGTCGAACGCTTCACGATCGCGCTCGAGGAGCGCGAACTCCTCGCGCGTTTCGGTGAACCCTACGCCGCCTATCGCCGCCGCGTCCCTGGGTTTCTGCCGTTCCGCCTCTGGCCGCGTCCTCGCGAGCAATGATCCGCTCCGGCGCTTGACCTGCCCGGCGATCTTGATATGCTTCCGGGCGTCGCAGCCTAATGGTGGCGCCTGGCGGCTTCCTGAGGCGGCGACGCAGGAGGAAAACGATGCGGCGTCTCTTCAGTCTCTCGGTCGTTTCCCCACTACTTCTCGCGTTCCTCGTCGCCGCGCCGCGTACAGCGCGCGCGCAAATCACGCAACATGTCGGCATCCCCGCCGGCAGTGACCAAGACAAAGCGATCGCTGCTATCAACGCCGCGACCGATCCGACGCAAAAACTCGCGCTCATCGATAAATTCGGATCCGATAATCCTACCGGCGATTTGGCGCGCTTGGCCGACGAACTCTACGTCGATTATTACGTCGCGCAGAAAGATAGCGCGAAGGTCTACGAATATGGCGAGAAAGCTCTGGCGCTCGATCCCGACGATTTCGACATCGCCGTCACGCTGGTTCGCACGGCGAACGACGCCGGGGATACCGATCGTATGTCCGGTTATGCGGAAAAGGCCGGCGCGATCGTCCAGCGCTACTTGCAACAGCCCGCTCCCACCGGCACCGACGCCGACACCTGGGGCAAGATGCGCAAGCAGGCCGTCGCCGGCGACCAGGACACTATCAACTACGTCGAGTACACTTTTTTCAGCGCGGCGTTCAAGGTCACCGACCCAAACGCGAAAGCCGCGCTGATGCTGCGTTACGCCGCCGCGTTTCCCGATTCACAATACACCGCGAAAGCCGAATTCCTAGCGCCGTTGTCCTATCAGCAGGCCAAAAATTATCCGAAGATGATTGAGGCCGCTAACGCCGCGCTGGTCCTCGAGCCCAACAACGTCGACGTCTTACTGCTCCTCGCCGATTATTACAGCGAAAACGGAGTGCATCTCGATCTCGCCCAGGCCGACGCGAAAACGGCGCTCGCCGCGCTCGGCACGGCGAAAAAGCCGGACGATGTGACCGACGCCGATTGGCAGAAGCAGGTCGCGCTGCAGACGGGTCTCGCGTGGACGGCGATCGGCCAGGTGTACATCACGCAGAAAAACGAAGCCCAGGCGCTCACCGCGTTTCAAACTGCCGCGCCGCTGCTCAAAGGCAATCCAACCGTCTACGCGCGCAACGAGTACCGATTGGGATTCGCGCTGCTCAATCTAAAGCGCAATGCCGACGCCTATCAGGCGTTCACCGCGGCCGCATCCGTCGATAGCCCGTATCGCGCGCCGGCGCAGGAAAAAATCGCCGAGTTGCAGCACGCCGGCGTCGGCGCGCACACCACGCAGAAATCGCAGTAGCCTCGATCAGAATTGGGATTGACGCACATGACTACGCCCGCGAGCGACGCCGACTTCATGCGCCTGGCACTTGAAGAGGCGCGCGCCGCGGCCGCGGCCGGAGAAGTTCCCGTCGGCGCGGTGCTCGCGATCGAAGGGCGGGTCGTGGCGCGCGCCGCCAATCGCACTATCGCCGATTGCGATCCCACCGCGCACGCCGAAATCCTTGCCCTGCGCGCCGCCGCGCGCGCGATCGGCAATCATCGCCTCCTCGGCTCTGCGCTCTACGTCACAATCGAACCGTGCGCCATGTGCGCCGGGGCAATGGTGCAAGCCCGCATCGCGCGCTTGATCTACGGAGCCGACGATCCTAAGGGCGGCGCGGTGCGCTCCAGTTTTCAAATCCTCGATCATCCCGCGCTCAACCATCGCATCGAAGTCGTCTCCGGCGTGCTCGCAGCCGAATGCGCCGCCGAGTTGCAGGCGTTTTTCGCCGCGCGCCGCTAACGCCCGCCAATTTCCGATCGCCGCGATTTGCGAGCGCACACGCTTGTTCGCCGCCCGCGCACGCGATCTTGTTGCCGCATTGCCGCGTTTTGCCGTGTCGGCTAGAATAAAAAGCGGAGAGGTGTCTGAGCGGTTGAAAGAGCTCGCCTCGAAAGCGAGTAGCCTCAAAAGGGCTCGTGGGTTCAAATCCCACCCTCTCCGCCACTTTCGCAAGAATCCCCGTTTCGCGCTTACCGGCCGATGCTAGAAGCCCGCACCGTTTTTCTGGCGTCAGCCGAAGGCAAACCAGCGTGCTCGTCCCGTTGGAGACTTGGACATGCTCCCGCAAACGTCGGGCAGCGCATATGCGCGCAAAGTTACAATGTACGAATTCGCTCATGGCCGCCAAGCCCACAACCTACGTAGTGATTCTCGCGCTCCTATGCGCTGGAGCCGCGATCAGACTCGGCATGGTCTACTGGCAGAGCGCTCACGCGAATCAGGAAGCGGATGAAGCTGATCTGGCGAGATCGCAGCGCGTACCAGATTGGGCGGCACAATTTCTGGCGATCGATGCGGCCCCGGCGCGCATGAGCGATCAGCACCCATGTGTTTACGAATCGATGGAGCAGGCAAAGCCAGCGCCGCAAAGAGGGCAGTGCGGAACCGCGACGTCGTTGTTCACACAGCCCGTCGATCAATTTGAGGTCGATCTGCGCTACGGCAATTTCGTGCTGCGTCAGACCGATCTTTTCTTGAGCGATGGCCTCGCGGTCCCTTTTACACGGGCCTACACCTCGCAGGACTGGTTCTATCCAAATCACGTCCACGCCTTCGGCAAAAACACGAACCAGACTTACGACATAGCCCCAATCGGCACAAGGAATCCGTACACTTGGATGGCGATCGCGCTCGAAGACGGCGACTTTCTTTACTTCGATCGCATCTCCACCGGCACCAGCTATTCCGACGCTCTGTATCGGCACACGGAAACCGGTGGGCGTTTCTACAAAGCGATCATCTACTGGAATGGCGGCAGCTGGACCGCGAGATTGGATGACGGTTCCCTGATCGCCTTTCCCGAATCCTCGCAAGCGCAGAAAATTGCGGACGGCGCTCCCACTTGGGTCGAGGACTCCATGGGAAATAAATTGCGCCTTGCGCGCGACGCAGAACACAAACTACAGGAAATCCGCACTCCCCGCGGCCACATAATCCGTCTCACCTATAACGACGAGGGCCTGATCTCGCGCGCGGACGACGATCAGAACAATTGGGCGACCTACCTCTACAACCTCGACGGGATGCTGATGACGGTGACATTTTCTTCGGGTAAGAAACGCCAATATGAATACGACGGCACTCAAATGACGGTGGTTCGCGACGAGAACAACAACGTCCTGGTACGCAATACCTACGATCCGGGCGGACGCGTTGTCACGCAGCAATTCGCCGATGGCGAGGTCTATCACTACTCCTACCGCGCGGTACCTGGCGCCACATACGCAGAATCCGCGATCGTGCGACTCGCGGACGGCACCGAGCAAACCGTCGAAACTGCGGACACGGTGCCCGAGTTCGTGAAAAGCGCGCCACAATAGCGCCCCCGCGCAGCCAAATGGTATTTGAATCGACAACGCAGGGCCATCCCGCGCGCATTCGAGTATCGAGATGCCGCATAATCGCAGAATGTTTGTGACGCGCGCCCGACCCGCGCCAAGCGCGATACTCCGACCGATTCGCTTCGGGGCGCTCTGCGTCCTCGCGGCAAGCCTGCTTCTCGGCTGTTCGCGCGATCCCAACGTCCGAAAGCAAAAGTACTTCAAGCGCGGCGTGCAGTACCTCGAAGTCAGAAAAGTTCAAGAAGCCGCCATCGAGTTTGAAGACGCGATTCAGATCGACCCGAAATTCGGCGACGCGCACTACCAACTCGCGCAATGTTTCTTGCGAGAATCGAACTTCATCGGCGCGTATCAGGAACTTCTCTACACCGTCGACCTCGAACCCAAAAATGCAGACGCGTTGACTGACCTCGCAAAAATTCTCCTCGCCGGCGGGAAAATGCAGGACGCCCATGACCGCGCCGCCGCGGCTCTCGCTCTCAAGCCACAGGACTTCGACGCCCAGCTCCTGCTCGCCGATGCCGATGCCAGTCTCGGAAACATCGATCTGGCGGCGCGGGAAGTGCACGGCGCAATTCAAATAGACCCCGCGCGCCCGGAAGCATACGTGGTCCTCGCCGCCCTTGACGCCAAGCAGCAAAAATTGGGCGACGCCGAAGCCAGCCTGCAGAAGGCGATTTCCGTCAATCCCAAGTTTGTGCCGGCGCGCCTGGTGCTCGCGGAATTTTACGTGCAGCAGAAGCGCCTTCCGGAAGCCGAGCAGCAACTCCTCTCGGCCGTGGCCGCGGCCCCGGACAATCCCGCCGCTCCCGCCGCGCTCGCTCGATTCTATCTGGCGCAGGGTCGCAAGGACGATGCCGAGCGTGTTCTGGCGAACGCCAAGAGCGCGATGACCGACGATCCCCGCGGCTATCGCCTGCTTGGCGACTTCTACATCGGCGTCGGTGATTCGGCCAGGGCGCTCGCGGAATTCGCATCACTCTACAAGGCGCATCCTGAAGACCTCGGCGTGAAGAGAACCTACATCGAGCTTCTGCTCCAGGCGGGGCATGCGGACCAAGCCGAAAAGCTAAACGACGAGATTCTCAAGGACACGCCCAAAGATGTCGACGCGGGAATTACGCGCGGGGAAATCCTCAGCCGCACTGGTCATCCCGACCAGGCCGTCAGCGCCTTGCAAGACGTCGTAAAAAATAATCCTGAGAACGCCGTCGCCCATTTCAATCTCGGCCTCGCCTATAACGACAACGGCGCTCCGGAACGCGCCGAGAGCGAATGGCAGGCCGCCGTCAAATTGGCGCCCTCCATGGTGGAGGCGCAGCGCGCGCTGGCTAGCATGGCCATCGAACATCGCGATTGGGGCGCCCTGGCCGCCATTGCCAATCAATTGATCCAGACGCAGCCGCGCTCGCCGCTCGGCTACAACTATCTTGGAATCGAGCGCGTTGCGAACGGCGATCAGGTTGTCGCGGAGATGAATTTCGCGAAGGCCATCGAGGTGGCTCCGGGCGACTCCACCGCCTACATCGAGATGGCGAAATTGCGCATGCTCCAAAAACGCCCCGCGGACGCGCAAAAGCTGTTTCAACAGGTTCTCGATCACGATCCCAATTCGTTCGAGGCGCTGAGCGGCATCGCGCTCGTCGACATGCAGCAGAAACAGCCCGCGCAGGCTTTGTCCGCGGTCCGCGCGCAGATCGTCATATCGCCGAATAACGGTGGGTTCTACTTCCTGCTAGGGCAGTTGCTTCTGGCCACCAAAGATGAGTCCGGCGCGGAGGCGGCGTTGCAAAAAGCCGCCGACCTCAATCCCAGCAACGACGATGCGATTCTCTTGCTCGCTACGCTCGAAGTGCAGCGCGGCGCGCTGGATCAGGCCGCCGGTCTGTACACCCGAGCCATGCAGAGGAATCCGCGCGATATTCGTCTGTACGTCGGCCTCGCCGAACTCGAGGATAGCCGCGGAAACTGGCAGCAGGCGGAAAAGCTCTATCAACAGGCATTGCTGATCAAGCCCGATGACCCCAACGTATCGAACAATTTGGCCTACGAAATGATCCAACACGGCGGCGATAAAGACGAAGCCATGACCTTGGCGCAAACCGCCCGCCGCGGCCTCCCGAACGTCGCGAACACCGCGGACACGCTCGGCGAAGCCTACTACTACCAGGGTTGGTTCCCCTCGGCTGTCGGCATCCTGCAAACTGCCGTCCAAGCTGCGCCCACCGATCCCACTTATCACTACCACCTGGGCCTCGCATACCAAAAAACAGGCGATTCCGCCCACGCCAAACAGGAATTCGTTCGCGCCCTGGATCTACACCCCTCCGCCGATCAAGCCGGCGAAATCCGCAAAGCCCTAAGCGCTAATTCCGGAAGTTGAACGGTCCAGGGGCCAAGTCAGGCCGGCGCGGGACGGGCGCGCGGAACGTCTTGACGGCCAATGCGGCTCCGAGGAGCACCGTGCGAGGCCACTCTTCAGGCGAACCGCGTGGCCGTCTAGGATTCGCGCGTCGGCGCGTTTTCTTGCGGCGAGCCAGGATCGGGGACCAGGTATTCGACCAACACGACGTCGCGCAGGGAATCGCGATGGCGGGCGTGCGCGCGGTGGCGGCCGACTTCGCGCCAGCCGGTGGCGAGGCAAAGGCGCAGGCTATCGCGATTGTCCGCGAGCACGCGGCCGATCAACTTTCGGTAACCGAGGCGCGGCGCGTCGGCTTGCACGGCGCGCATCAATTGCCGGCCGATGCCGTAACTGCGAAACGACCGGCGCACGAAAATGAAAACTTCGCCGATGTCGTCGAGCGTGAGACGAAAATCGTATTCTTCGATGGCCGCCCAGCCCGCCACCCAATTGCGCACTTCGGCCACGATCAGCGGATGTTTGGGATCTTGTTCGGCGTTGGCGATGCGATAGCGTTGCTCTTCGATCGAGCGCGGTTCGTAGTCGAACGTGGCCATGCCGTCGCTCACGGCGTCGTTGAAAATTTCGCGCAGCGCGGTGGCGTCGTCGGATTGTGCGGGGCGAATCCCGAGCTTCGGTCCGCCCTCAGGTGTAGCCATGTTGAGATTCTACCATCGAAGAAATGGATTGCGGGTCGCCGCCACGCAATGAAATTGAAAAGTTTGCGGCCGCGGCCGAACGGTGCGTTTGGAGCTGTGCTTGACAATTTCTCGGTTGGCCGACAAACTAGCGACCAAATGAGCGAACTTTGGCAGCGAATGACGCTCGGGGATTTCTGGAAGGGTTTGTGGCTGACGTTTACGTCGCAGAATCCGAAGAAAATTTACACCGAGCAGTATCCGCTCGAGCGGCCCATGGTGGCCGAGCGCTATCGCGGCGCGCCGCGCCTGAATATCAATCCTGAGACCGGCGAAACGCTCTGCATCGCCTGCAATTTGTGCGCTTTGGCGTGCCCGGAGAATTTAATTGTTGTCGGCTGGCACCGCGACGACGCAACGCGCCGCAAGGTGCTGACGCATTTCACCTACGATACCTCGCGCTGCATGTTTTGCGGCTTGTGCGAGGATGCCTGCCCCACCGATTGCCTGGAACTGACGCAAGATTTCGAGATGGCCGCCTACAGCCGCGAAGGCGCCATCTGGGATCGACATCGCCTCGAAGAAGGCCCAACTCCGGCGCGATACACCCGGTAACACGCCGCGCATGGAACTCCGCAAAGACCCGATCACCAATAGCTGGATTGTCGTGGGCCACAGAGAAAGCGTCAGCGCGGCCTCCGCTGAGTGCCCGTTGTGCCCAACGGCGTCGTCGCCCGCGCCGCTGCTGCAGATTCCGGGCGATGGCCCGTGGAGCGTTTGCGTGCGGCCCCACCCGGATGGGCTCTATCACGTTGAAGGCGAAGCGGGCCGCGAGGCGGAAGGCATCTACGACAAAATGAATTCCGTCGGTAAGCACGAGCTGATCGCCGAGACTCCCGCGCACGACGGCACGCTCGCTTACTTACCGGACAGCCAGATCGACGCCGTGCTCGAAGCGTATCGGCAACGCATTGTCGAACTGAAGAAAGACAAGCGATTCAAATACGTGACGGTGTTCCGCAATCGCGGTCTTTCCGCGGGCGAGGAGTTCAGCCATCCGCATTCGGAAATCACGGCGACGTCGTTCGTGCCGCGCCGCATCGTCTATGAGTTGCGCGCCGCACGGACCTGGTACGAAGAAAAAGAGCGCTGCGTATTCTGCGACATCGTGCGCCAGGAAGAGCGCCGCGGACGGCGGTTGGTCGATACGCAGGGAGACTATTTCGCGCTGTGCCCGTACGCCTCGCGTGTGCCATTCGAGGTTTGGGTGATGAGCCGGCGGCACAATCATCTGTTCGAGCAGCCGGCGCCGAAAACGAACACACGCGACCTTTCCATGCTGCTAGGCAGAACACTGCGCCGCATTGGGCGCGTAACGGGCAGCTACCACATGGTGCTGCATACGGCCCCGAACACTTCCGATAAGCGCGGCGACATCAAGCAGTACTGGAAGACGATCGCCGAAGATTATCACTGGCACATCGAGATTTTGCCGATCCTCGAAAAGGTCAAAAAGTCCTACAGCATCAAGGAAGTTTATTTCAATTCGTTGCTGCCGGAAGAAGCTGCCGAGCGGCTTCGGCAGATCGATCCCGCGCCCTGAGCTGCTTCGCATGGGTATAAGACGCAGGGAACACGGCGGAATCCTCGCAAAACTTCTCGCACTGCTGTTGCTAGTTTGCGTGGCGGGCGGGATTTACCTGCTGCGCCATCCCATCTTGCGCGAGGCCGGAGATTTCTGGGTGGTCGAAGATCCGATCGAGCACTCCGACGCGATCGTGGTGCTTGGCGACGACGATTATTCGGGAGATCGCGCGGCGCGCGCAGCCGAGTTGTATCGAGAGGGATGGGCGCCGGTCGTTGTCGCGAGCGGCCGTATGCTGCGTCCGTATGCGGGCATCGCGGAGCTTGAGGCGCACGATCTCGAGGCCGACGGGGTGCCGCAGAATTCAGTCGTGCAATTCGCACACCGCGCGGAGAACACGCGCGAGGAAGCGCTCGCGCTGCGCGGGCTGTTGGCACAACGCGGCTGGCACAATGTGGTAATCGTGACGTCGAATTACCATACGCGCCGCGCGCGGTTCATCTTTAGCCGCGTGCTGCCAGAGGACGTGACCGCGCACGTAGCTTCGGCACCAGATGCCAACTACGACCCGGGCGGCTGGTGGTACTCGAGACAAGGGATAAAACTTTTCTCTTTCGAGTGCGTGGGTTATTTGGTCGCGCGCTGGGAATTACGCGATAAGGCCTTGTAGCAGAATCATTTAGGCGCTGTTTTGGGCTTCGGACTCCCCGGGGAGCGGACCCGAGGCTTATCGTGGGGCAGCGGCCGCCTGCCAGCGGAAGTCCCCCGCAAAGCTAGAATTTGCCGTAGGAAGCGGGCGCCGACAGGCAATTCGAGTGCCGCGCAGAAGATAATGGTTATCTGGGAACTTGTGACCCATAGACCGCAACTTTTTTCAGTTTACTTCCACTCAATGTGTGTACTATATTGCGCGACATAGTTGCTCTCTCCCAGCGTTCTGCTCGGGCAGTACCCGCCGCAGCTTAGGGAGCACAGGCCCAGAAGCGCGCAATATTGAAGAAGGTAAGTTGTCGGAGGTAGTGCGATGTGGCGCAAGCCAGATGAGCCGAAGGTTTCTTCTCCCTCTGCCGCACCCACGTTTCCGCAAGCCGCCGCGCCACGCACCGAAACGCTGTCCGCGACTTCAGCGCCCGCAGGAACTGCCGCGGCGACTCCCGCAAATCGAACTGTGAGTGCGCCTCCATCGGGCGGAGCACTGCTCACGCCCTCGATCATCGTGAAGGGAGAAATCTCCGGACGCGAAGATCTTTATGTCGATGGCGAAGTGCACGGTAAAATTCAAATTCTCGAAGGCAAGGTTACCATCGGGCCGCAGGGACGCGTTTCGGCGGACATCGATGCACGCGAAATTCTGGTGCGCGGCAAGGTGCAGGGAAGTCTCCACGGTCGCGAACGCGTCGAGATTGCTGCCGCCGGAGACGTGCACGGCGACGTGACGGCGCGTCGCTTAGTGATCGACGAAGGAGCAGTGGTTCAGGGTTCAATAGAGATCGAACGGCCGGCGGACGCGCCGCCGCGCGTTTCGCGCGCGACAGTGCCCGAGGCCGAGCAGCCGGTCGCGTTCGAGACCGCGAAGCTGTAGAAAACGGACATGAGCTTTCTGAACCGATTGCGATTTTCCGCCGCCGCCCCAGTGGGCGCCCAGCCCTCGCGGCATCTTCAGGCGGAAGGCCCATCGGGGTCGTCCGGGCGATTTGCGATGTCCGCGTCGCCGGTTTCAGTGCCGGTGGGAACGCCGGCCGGGCCGGCATACGCGCCGCGAACGCCGCGCCCCTCGAACGGCCTCAAAGAATTCTTGTGGCACCTTGACGGCGTAGGCCATGGCCAGTTGCTCGACGTCGGTCCAGCGTGGCAGCACACCGTGGGATTTTTCATCGAGCGTGGCTTCCGCGTTTACAGCGAAGATGTGCTGAGCGAATGGCAGTCGTTTCGTTCCGATGAAGAAGCTAAGGTGCGCGCGCTCGGACCGGGCGAAGGCGATGAAGACATGACTCCCGCGGGGCGCGCCGAACGCTTCGTGAAGACGATCTTTCAGCAGCAGCCGGGCACGCTGGACGGAATATTGCTGTGGGATTCGCTCGATTATTTCGATAGCGCGCTCGGTGCGCGCGTGGTATCGCGAGTCACGTCGCTGGTGCGCGATGGCGGCGTGGTTCTGGCGTTGTTCCACAGCCGCAAGCCGGAAAGCTTTCACCGCTATCGGGTGCTCGATTCGCAGAATCTGGAATTCGTCGGCGCGTCGTGCTCGCTTGCTCCGCAGCGCATTTTCCAGAACCGCGAGATTCAGGATTTGTTCAGTCGTTTCCGCTCATCGAAGACGTTCGTGGGCCGCGATCAGGTTCGCGAAGGACTCTTCATCAAGTAGCTTCTTGCCGTAGATTCTTCCTGGCGCGAACACACCCGTCCCGCAATTTCCGATGCGCTCCCGATTCAGAACGGATTCAGATCGCCCGATGAGATCTTCGGCAATATTCCAGCCCACCGGGCGAATGGCCTGATGAGGCGGTTCTAGTAGCGGTGATGATGACGATGATGCCAGCGATGCCAATGCGAACTGGTCTGCTGGACGTCGATGGTGTTAGCGCTGGCTGCCACCGGAATCGCCGTGACGATTACTGCGGCGAGGAACAGAGTGATTAGAAGTGCCTTCATGATGTGGTCTCCTGACGTCTGACTACAGACAACAGTCTGGACTGAAATTACCGGGTTGTCTGTGCCGTTGGAGACACATCGCCGGATATACGCGCGCTTAGGAGCACGGCCGACGCGCGACATTCACTCGCCCATCCATCCGCAAAACGGCCCGCGAGGAAACAACTATTCGGTGAGGTGCGGGTGATGATGGCGATGATGACGGTGATGGTGCTGATCGCCGGTCTGATGGATGTCGATGGTGGTCGCACTGGCCGCCGCCGGAATGGACATGACGGCCGCCACAGCGAGAAAGAGAACTGCCAAAAGTCGCGATTTCATGGTTCTGGCTCCTGACTGCAAGTGAGATCATACAACTGCAGTCTAAACGAATTCGAGCCTTAGGGCGCCAGAGTTCCAATATGTAAAGAGGCGATGCGGAGTCGCGCGCCGGCTTGCGGCTGTCGCGCGCGGCGTTTGCGTCGGCCGGGCGAACAACCCGTAGAGTAAGCGCGCGTCGCTTGGCGGAAATGCCTGGCGCGCGATGCTTCGTGTAAAGGACCGTATCTCTCTAGTGCCCGGGCCAAATCACGCGAATTAGATCGCGCTGATTTTCAATCACGCCCGATTGCCACAGGATGGCGCAAAGCATCAGGCTCATGGTGACGACGGATAACGCGAGCGCGATTGCCATTTGCGATTCCGTGGCGGGTATGGTCAATTTCCGAAGTATCCGCACCAAGATTCCCTCCCCCTGTTGCGTCCCTGGAAGCGCCAACAAAAAATATGGCGCGCAGTATACCCCACGGCCCCGAGCGCCGGAAGAAACTTCCGACATTTCCTGGTGGAATACGTGGCAATCGGAATGCCAAGACGAACGCGCCGATAAGTCTTGCATTCGCGTCTATATCGATCGGAATCCGATAAATTCGGCGCTCAAATCCGGAAGGCGTGGAAAACTTCTGCGCAGTGGCGGGTTAATTACGGCAAATTATTCCGCGCGATCTAACGCGGTGCTAGGACTCCCAGTACGACGCCGGCCCAGCCTTCAGGACCTGAATATTCGGCTTGCTCGAACGGACGCGAATGTTTTGACGAATGCGGCCGTATCAGTTCGCTGAAGCTGTGTGCGCCCGCCAATTCGGGTGGCGTGGCGGAATTTTTCGCCACGTCTTCCGGTGGCAGCATGATTCCGCGGTCCGCGGCAGATAACATCGCGCGATCATCTGGTCCTGCGCCGATGGCGACGATCTGTGACTGGAGCCGTTTGGGCGCGGAGGCGCGAAATAGTTTCGCCAGGCGCCGCGCCGCCTCTGCGCTATCCGCTATCGAAGAAAAACGCCAGAAGGGCTCGTCCGGTTGGGCGTGAAAGCCGCGCTCACGCGCCAGCGCGACGAAGCGCGCAGCGTCGTCGTCGGAGGTTCCAGCGAAGAAAAACGGCTCCTCAAAATCGCGCAGACGAAACTGTTCGGCTTCGCGCCGCGAGAGTCCGGTATTCTGCTCGATTTCGTGAAGGCTCATTTGGCTCACGCCCACCACGCTGACGCCGGCTTCCTCCGCCAATTCTTCCAGCGCGGCAGCCACTTCGCTGTAGGGTTTGCCCAAGGACAGCATTTGGAAATTGCCGGAGCGTTCCTGTCCTTCGATGCGCACGGGGAAATATCCCTGGGGAACGAACAAGCCGCCGCCATGTTCGCTGACGAACGGTCCGCTGTGGCCAAGTTTGCGGCGAATGGGATCGAGTTGCGCGCGTGTGAGCCCCGAAAAAATCACCCAGGGCACAGCGCGGAGCTCGAGTTCGTCGATGCCCGGCTGCGCACCCGCCCACGAGCCCGTGCGGGCATCGAGCAAACATCCTTCGAGCGCGGTAAATAGGATTTTTCGGGTGGCCAGCACGGGAAATGAGTGTAGCGCGATCACGACGTCCGGCGAAGCGACTACTGAACCGCGGGCGAAATCGCCGGCGGGCGAGCCGGCAATTCGCACGTCACGCCGGAGAAAGACGGGACTCTTGATCTTTGTTGTGGGCAATTGTATCGTTCGCGTGACTATGAGACTCACCCACCGAATATTTGAGTCAATGCGCTCCGCGCGGGCCGCGCTGCTGGCGATGATGTTGTGTATCGCGATTGTTCCGCTGCGCGCACAAGCGCCGGCCGCGCCGGCAACACCTGCGCAGGGCGCGCCCGCGACGTCTGCGCCTGTCGCTCCGGCATGGGCCCAGCCGGGTTCTCCGGGGCATCCGCAAGTTGCTCCGCCGGCGGATTTTCACCGAGCGAGCACGAATTTCGACACGCCCATCGGAATATTCGATGGACAGTCCGATATTGGAAGCGCGGTGGTGCCGGGCAGCGCGAGCTACGACCCGAGCACGAAGCAATACACGATCAATTCCGCGGGCTACAACGTCTGGTACACGCGCGACGAATTTCGTTATCTATGGAAGAAAATGTCCGGCGACGTATCGCTCGCGGCAGACATCGCGTTTCCGGATCCGAATGGCTACGGCGATCGCAAGGCTGTGCTGATCATTCGCCAGGATTTGGACGACGACTCCAAAGAGGCGCTGGTCGCGCTGCATGGCGCCGGCATGATTCAGCTGGCGCAGCGTCCTGAGAAGGACGCGCGCGTGAAGGACATGGAGTTTCGCATCGGCGGACGGGGGCGCCCCGGCGGCACGAGCCCGGACAGCCTGGTCACCGTGATGGCGCAGCGCATCGGAATCGAAAAGCACGGCGATTCCTTCACGCTCTTCGTCAGCCTGGAAGGCGAACCGATGCATCAGTTCGGACCGCCGATTACGCTGCACATCGACGGGCCATTCTACGTCGGCATCGGATTCTGCTCGCACCTGCCGGATAAGTCCGATACTGCGGTGCTCTCCAACGTGGTCCTTGAAAATTCCTCCGGCGAGGTGCGTTAGCGGCGTCCCACTTTAGTCGGAGTGAAGCGAGCCGCTCATTTGCTACAACGATCGGCGCGATGGGACGAAGTTGCAGCACGTGGAGAAGCGCATGATCTCGCCGGTGAATCCGCAAGGCCCCAGCAGAGGAACAAAAAAATGGCTGCGAAGGTGGCAGTTCTTCGCGCGCGCGACTGTTTGTGCTGTTCTTCTGATTGTTTCCGTCGCGTTCGCCCAGTCGCAGGGCCACGCAGGAAGCTCGGCATCAGCCCCGGCGCCAAAACAAGAATCGAGCGGCGACAAAGGAATACAGCCCGATCTGGAATATCCGATTCTGGCGATCGGCGCGCCCGCTCCTGATTTCGATCTGCCGGGAGTAGACGGCAAAAACCATAGGCTCGCCGACTACGCCAAAGCCAAAATTCTTGCGATCGTTTTCGAGTGCGATCACTGCCCGGTATCGCAGTTGTACGAAGACCGCATTGAAAAAATCTACCACGACTATAAAGACAAGGGCGTGGCGCTCGTGGCGATCAACCCGAATAATCCGAAGGCAATCCGCCTGGATGAAATGGGATTTACGGACGTGGGCGATTCGCTGGCGGACATGAAAATTCGCGCGGCGTTTCGGCACATCGATTATCCGTATCTATATGACGGCGAAACGCAAGCCGTGGCCATGAAGTTCGGCGTGGTGGCCACACCGCATATTTTTATTTTCGATCAGCAGCGCAAGCTTCGCTATCAAGGCGGAATTGACGACAACATGACGGAATCGCTTGCGACGTCACACGCCGCGCGCGACGCAATTGACGCGCTGCTGGCGGGACACCCGGTCGCGGTTGAGACTACGCGCGCTTTCGGCTGCTCGACCAAGTGGCTCTCGAAATCCACGGGCGTCGAGGCCGAAATGGAGAGGATTGATGCGGAGCCGGTGACCGTGACCATGGCCAGCGCGGACGATTTGAAAAAGTTGCGCGCGAATTCGACCGGCAAGCTGTTGCTCGTGAACTTCTGGGCCACCTGGTGCGGTCCCTGCATCAGCGAATTCCCGGATTTGCAGGATACCTATCGGATGTACCGGAACCGCGACTTTACGATGGTGACGGTCTCGGAAAACGATCCGAGCGCAAAAGCGGCCGTTCTGAAATTTCTCGAGAAGATGCATGCTTCGACCACGAATCTGGCTTTTGCGTCGGCCGACACGAATGCCATGCAAGACGCGTTCGATCCGAAAATGGGAGCGGCCGTGCCGTTCACACTGCTGATCGCTCCGAATGGCGATGTGGTTTATCAGGAGCAGGGCGACGTGACCATTCTGAAATTGCGCCGCGCGATTCTGCTGAACCTGCCGGACACCGCGGATTATCCAGGCCAGCAAGCATTTTGGTCGGGAAGATAGGGACCGACGTCCCATTCGCCGGTGATTTCCGAACAGCTCGGCGGCCGAACCACCTTCTTTGCGCATGGTTAAACAGCGCCTAGCTGTATAATTGGTACTAATAAGTTAGAGTACCCCGCACGACAGCCTAAGGAATTCAGATTTCATAATTGGTGGCGGCATTTACTGGGCAATGCTCCGGAGCCGCGATTGCCAATAAGTGTCGTTTCAAAGCGACAGAAAACGGCGGAATTCACTGCTAAGCCGGCGCGGGAAGACGATGTCGGCCGCCGCTCGAAAAGGTCCCACCCCTCGCTTACATCGCTAAGTCTTGTATTTCGAGCCGGTTGAGGATGATTCTCTTGTGTCGTGCCCTGGAATCAGCAGTGTGCCCATGTGGCACAGCGCTTGCACGTATACCCACCGGGTATCGGTCGAGTTCCTCGGCGCGAAAGTGGCGCTCCAGATTCTGAGGAGATGTCGTGCGAAACAGGCAGAAGGGATTTTCACTCATCGAATTATTGATCGTTGTCGCGATCATCCTGATAATTGCGGCGATCGCCATACCGGCTTTAATGCGCTCGAAGATGTCCTCGAACGAGGCCTCGGCTGTCAGCTCGCTGAGGACGATGAACACGGCTTGCGTGACGTTTTCAGACGAGTACGGCGGATTTCCCAGTTCGTTGAACGCTATGGGCGGCGAAGGAACAACTGCGCTGCCCACTTCGACATCCGCGGAGTTGATCGACAACGTGCTGCAGAGCGGCATTAAGACCGGCTACACGTTTTCGTTTTCGGCGGGCGCTCCCGATAACGCGGGCAACGTCGACACCTACATCATCAATGCGGCTCCGATCGTGCCGGAAGTGAGCGGCATTCGTTATTTCTACACGGATCAAACCGGTGTGATCCGCTCCGACCCAGCGACCGCTGCAACGTTCGCCAGCACGCCGATCAGCTAGAATTCGCGCCAGTCCAAGTTAGCGAAAGGCGCATTCCGTGACCAGCGCCGCGGGGGCAAAGCGAAAAGCTTCGTCGCCGCGCGTCGTTCGGTACGTCATGACCGGCGACCTGGCGAGAGTTGTGTTCGGGCGCGAAATTACCGGCTACAATCGCGTCACGAGAGGGAAATTCGGTTAGCCTCTCGTTGGAATGAATCTCGATAGCCGCCTCGCTTTCGTGCTTCTCTACTGCGCCGTAATTCTCAGCGTGCTCTCGTTTTCTGTTTTCGCGGTAGCGGCGCCTGCTCCGGTTCATGGACTGTGGGTCTGGAAAAGCCCGACGGTGCTCGAAGCGCCTCGGGGCGCGGAGGACCTGGTCGAATTCTGCAACTCGGTCGGCATCAACGAAATCTATGTGTCAATTTCCGCGAGCACCGAGGCCGATGAGGAAAGCGATCTCGTTCATCTCATAGACCTGGCGCATCGCTCCGGGATTCGCGTGGAAGCGCTGCTATCGAGCACGGACGCGGACGAGCCGGGTAAACACAGAGATACGCTGCTCGATCACGTGCAGGGAATTGTCGCGTTCAATCGGAAGCATCCGGCGGCTCGATTCGATGGGATTCATCTGGATATCGAGCCACAGCAGCGGCCGGAGAATAAGGGTGCAGGGAATCTGCAATTCGTGCCGGATCTTGTCGACGCTTTTCGCGCTGTGCGCGCCATTGCGGAGCCGGCCGGGATGACGGTGAACACGGACATTCAGAATAAACTATTGAAGGGCGATGCCGCCGAGCGGCAGATGCTTTTGACGTCTGTGCCGCGAATCACGCTGATGATGTATGAGCTGAGCAGCCCCGGCGATGGTGAGAGCGCCGCACAACAAGCCGAGAAGGTAGCGACATCGAGCACGAAATATCTCAGCATGGCTTACGACGGAATAGTCGGCGCGAATCTGGCGAAAATGTTGATCGCATTGCGAACGCCGGATTACGACGAGCTGCTTCCACAGATGCTCGAGAAACTCGACGACGCGAATCGCGCGAACCCGCATTACCTGGGATGGGCGCGCCATTCTTACAACGACTATTTGCAGGCGCACTAAAACGACGGCTCACCCACGATGCGCGCGCCCGCGTCTTGCGCAGCGACGCTCGTAGCTTCTTCAGCTGCGCGGTCCAGTTCGTCACCCGCGTGCCGCGCGTCCTAAATGGCCGAACGAGTATTACGGTCGCACACCCGCAATCTTGAGCCGGATGCGATAGATGCTCGTGCTCGCCGCGATGTAGAGAGTCTTGCCGTCTGCATCTCCCCAGGCGAGATTGGCCATGCGCTCCGGAACCGCGATCGTTCCCAAATGTTTCCCCTCGGGCGAAATAATCCACAAGCCGCCCGGACCCGAACCATATAGGTTCCCCTGCTCATCCACCTTGATGCCGTCAGGCCCGCCCACGCCAGGGGCCTTCGACGCGTCCAGGAAGACCATTTCGTCGGTGACGGATCCATCCGGAAGCACGCGATATCGCAACCACTGCTTCAATCCCGACTCCGCGATGTACAGATATTTTTCGTCGGGGGAAAATGCGATCCCGTTTGGTCTCGCGAGGTCCCCGATCACAAGTTGCAGGTGTTCGCGATCCGGCGGAGCGCCCGGCTTCTGCCGGCTCGCATTCGGGATGCGGTACACGCCGTTCACTTTCAATTCTTTCAGCGGGTCGTCGTCGCCCTGCGTGGGCAGGCCATAAGGCGGATCGGTGAAATAAAGCGAGCCGTCCGATTTGTATACCAGGTCGTTCGGACTGCTGAGTTTCTCGCCCTGATAGGAATCCGCCAGAACCGTGATTTGCGCGTTCGGATCGAGCGATTCAAGTCGCCAGACGTTGCGCCGCGCGTGCCCTGCGACCGTCAGGCGTCCCATAGCGTCGAGAGTCATCGCATTCGAGCCGGGCTCAGGCCCTCCGTAGGGCGCTGTGCCCGTATATCCGCTCGGGTGCAGGAAGACCGTCGCGCCGCCGGCGGGGGTCCAGCGGTCAATGTTATTCGCGGGAATTTCCGCAAAGAAAAGACGGCCGTCGGGTGTCCAGACCGGCCCTTCGGTCCACTTATCGAATCCCGTCGCCACGCGCTCTAGCTTCGCATCCGCCGGCACGATCGCGTCCAGCGCGGGATCGAGCTTCTGAATCTCTTGCGGCGCTACGGAACCAGCCGCGATCGCCGCCATCAGCACCAATCCCAGCAACCATCCTGCTATGTAGGTTTTCATGCGCCGCATTCTACTCCAGCATTCTGTTCAATTGCCATGCGGCCGCCAGCCCGACGGGCGTTGGGCGACTTCAGAATGGAAGGGGAAAAACGGCGGACACGTCAGACGGGCTAGTTGGCGGTTCGTCGAACACCGGCTCGCGGACGACACGTGGGGCAAATCCGCATCTCAGTGATTGCCTCGGAGTCGGTGCATAAACGCCAAAATGGGGAGGAAGCTTTTCGCTTCCTCCCCATTTGGCGAACGCCGAAACACCTTTGAGCCACTCGGATGGAACGGCGCGGATCTTAGCTGATCGGGGTGCTAGCAAACGTCGCTGCGGTGTTGGGGTCGGCGCGGATCACACCTGTCTGATCGGTGAAGAAGTAGCGCAGCCCGGTCACACCTGGGTTGATCGGAGCCGCGTTGATGATGTAGTTGTCGATGTTGCCCGCGCTATCGACCGCACCGGACGAGAACGAGAACGTGTACCCGGTCTTCGTACCGGTCTGCAGAACGTTGTCAATCAATTCCGCGGAAGTCGAAGTCGGAAGCGCGGTCGTGCCTTCTCCACCCAGCGCATTCAGGGACGAAGGGAATCCGCCGTAGGTCACCGAATACGTGATGGCAGACGTGTTCAGAGTACGAAGTGAACCGACGGCCGAAGCTTCGTTGGCGGCCATCTTTGAACGCAGCAAGTTCGGTATGGCAATCGCTGCGATAATTAAGATAATCGCAACGACGATCAAAAGCTCGATTAACGAAAAACCTTTTTGCTTATTCCGCATGAAGTCTCCTTAAAATCGTCGAAAGAATGGTCGGAAGGTGTGTGTATGTTCGGGACCACAGACGCTTCTTCTGCCGCTTTATGTTGCAGGCCGCCCGCCATCCGGAGTGGTACAGGTAACCGAACTGGTACATTCGGCCCAACTATCGATTAATCAGTGTCATAACGGGACAGTGGGACCGAAGCGACCGCCAAGCCGCAAGGAAAACACTCCCTAATCTACGCTATTCGGCCACTAATTGTCGTTACTTCACGACACAAATTGGCAGTAACTCGACGGGCAGCAAAAATGAGAACGGGCGGATTGTTCATCCGCCCGTCTGCTGCCTCGTCCGGACCGGCCGAGGTTCCCCGCGGGCCGATCCAAGTTGTTGTGAAACCCTTCGTGCGTCGGGCGTCTTGCCTCGACCGGAGCCAGCGACTAGTCGCTGCTGGCCGAAGCCGAGACCGCCGCCTTCGGTGGCTTGGGCACACTGATGTAGCCGGTGATGGTGTCCTTGCCGACAGAGTTCACCACAAATTCGCACGGTGTGCGCACGCCGCCCTCATGGAAGAAGATCGGGTCGTTCGCCGCGCGGTTCTTGCGGTCGATATGCACGTCATCCACGAGCAGGTCGACGGTGAATTGTTTCTTGTTTGGGTTGGTGCTGCGCAGGGTGACCTGAAGATTGCCGACAGTCTGCGCCTTGTTACGCGAGGTGATGGTGAATTCCGTGTAATCCCGTTCACCCATGCGCTGCAATTCCGCGATCTGTTCGCCGTTGGTGGCAATCAGCGTTCCCATCTGGCTTTTGGCCATTTGCAGATCGGTGCGCGTGGAGTCGAGATCGGTGCGCACGCCGGTCACGCGCGTGTCCACGGCTTTGACGTCATCGGAGCTCGCCTTGGTGGCAAGCTGGGTGGTCACGGTGGAGTTCACGTCGTCGATTTTCTGCTCGCTGGCCTGGAGATCGTCAGCTTCCTGCTTGCGCGCCTTGGCCAGCTGGCCCTGCGTCAAATTGAGTTTCTTGGTGACCGTGTTCAGGTCGCTCTGCAGCTGGGTATCGGTCGCATCGACCGTGGCCTCATGCTGCTGGACCGTTGCGATCTGGCTCGTGTAGTCCGCCTTCGCGCTCTTCAACTCGTTCTCGAGCGTCGCCTGGTACTGATCAGCACGCGAGGAAGCCATCCAGCCTACGCCGATTCCGGCCAAGCCCGCGATGATTCCCAAAATTACCGCCGGAATAACCCAGCCCGGAGTGCTCTTCTGCTCTACGACCGTCGTGTACTCGTGCTCGTCTGCCATGTTTATTCCCCCCGAAGGTGTGATGAAACCTCAGTGGTGTCATAGCAAGGCGAGCGCCAACTCCCGGACGCTGCGGCGAGATCGACAACTTACTGACGAGACTGTACTTCCCGAAGCGCCGCAATGAGCGGCGTCGGGCGATGCTAGTACTAGTCCGTGCAATCTTTACCGTATACCGTGCGATGTGGCACGCTGTGCGCGGCAATTTTGCCGCGCACGGCGTGCGTTGAAGTTGCTTGAGTGAACTGTCCGGAGCTGCTAGCGTCAGCGGCCCGGGCCCGGTGGATACGCCGGGAGGTCCGGCGGACGCGGAGGCAGTTGCTGCCGCTTCGGGTTGGCCTGAATGGCCTGGGTGACAACCTCAATGGCCTTTTCAAGCTGCGGATCGTGCCCGGCCATCACCTGGTCCGGCAGATTGTCGATGACAATGTCGGGCTCGACGCCGTGATTTTCGACCACCCACTGGCCATCGAGGTCATAGAGCGAGAATTCGGGCCGGGTGACGTATCCGCCGTCCAGCAGCGGGATCAACCCGCGAATTCCGCGGACGCCGCCCCAGGTGCGCATGCCGATCAGCGGCCCGAGCTTGTCCTGCTTGAAGAGATAGCTGAAAAAATCGCCGTCGGACGCGGCGTACTCATTCGTCACGCAGGCCATCGGCCCATTGAAGGTGACGTACGGAATCGTGCTGGAGGGCCAGTTGCGCGCCGATGACATGGCCACCAGCATTCGCTGGAGCCTGAGAAGAATCATATCCGCCACGAAGCCGCCGCCATTGAAGCGCACGTCAATGATCAGTCCTTGCTTACGGATCTGCGGAAAGAACTGGCGCACAAATTCGTTCAGGCCGTCATCTTCCATGTTGGGGAGGTAGATGTAGCCGATCTTGCCATCCGAAGCGGCATCTACCTTGCGGCGGTTGGTTTCGATCCAATCGAGTTCGCGCAAATGGTATTCGCTGGCGATGGTGCGCACGACGACGTTGCGCGAGCCGGCGTCGGTGGGTGTGGAATTTACGGTGAGCGTGACGTTCTGCCCCGCCGTATTCACGAACAGCTCGTACGGATTCTGCGGAACGCGCAGAGCATGACCGTTCACGGCCAGAAGATAGCTGCCTTCCGGCACATTGATGCCCGGTTCGGTGAGCGGCGAAATGCGTTGCGCGTCCCAATTTTCGCCCGCATAGATTTTCTTGATGCGATACATTTCGTGCGCGGCGTCGGCTTCAAAATCGACGCCCAGCAGTCCGACGTTCACCGGATGCAAATCCGGAGAATCGCCGCCGCCGGCATAAGTGTGCGAATTGCTCAGCTCGCCGATCATGTCGCCGATCAGCAGCGTCAAGTCATAGCGATCGGCTACGTAGGGAAGCAGCGCTTCGTACTTCTTGCGTACCGCTTCCCAATCCACGCCGTTCATCGAAGGCTCGAAGAAATAATCGCGTTCCTGGCGATAAACTTCGTCGAACATCTGCCGCCATTCGGCCCGGGGATCGATGTCCGCGCGGAGATTCGAGAGGTCCAGTGCGTCCTCGCCCGGATGATGCGCTGCTCCGGCGAATGCCGTGTCCACGATGCCGTAGGTGCCGGCGCCGCCTTCGCCGGGCGGCCCGGCGTAAAGCAATTTTTTGCCATCGGTCGAGACGGCGAAGGCTGTGGCGCCGGCGACGAAGACATGGTCCTCGCGCGCCGTCATGTCGAAGATGTGAATCGCGGGCTCTTCACCGGGGAGCGGGCCGGATAGGCCCTGGACCGGCTGCGTGGCGTAAAACATATAGCCCTTGGAGGCGCCCACCTGAGAGATCACCGAAGGCGCCATTGGAAACACCACGATGCGATTCGAAATGCCGTCGAGGTCGATTCGGAATTCGCTCTTCGCCGCCGCTGCGGGCGCGGGCGTTGCGGAGGCGGCGGGGGCCGGCGTTTGATTGCCTTTCACCGGTTTCTGCGCTTTTCCTTTCGCAGCTTTCGCTTTCTCTTGCGCGGCGGCGGGGTTTGTGGCTGGCTGAGTCAGAGTATCGGGCGCGGCGGGCGCCGGAGCCGCCGCCGCCGCCGCCGATGTTTCTTCCTTGGTGCTGACTTCGTCGCTGCGCGTGGCGAACGGCGAAGGCAGATCGTTGCGCAGCGTGATGGCGTAAATGCGCGAGGCCTTGGGATTCGAGAATTCCTCGTCGTAGACGCCCATCACTTCGTTGTAATCGCGCTGCGATATCACATAGAGATATTTTCCGTCGGGATCGAAGGCCGGATTGGATGTGTTCACGAATTCGTCGCCGACTTGCGTGACCGTTTTCGTGTCCAGCGAATAGAGCTGCAGGGCATTGTTGTTATTTGCGAATTGCTTCGAGTACGCGATCCACTTGCTGTCGGGCGACCAGGTGTAATCCTGAATTTCCGCATACACCGCGGTGTCCGCGAGCATCGGCTTCTTGTCTTTCACATCCACGTACCACAGCCGCAACTTCTGATCGGCGTAGGCGAGTTTCTTGCTGTCGGGCGACCACACCGGCGGGAATAGGAAGCCTTTGCTGCCCGTGGTGATGCGCTGCGCGGGTCCCAAACCGTCCTGCGGCACGACGTACAGTTCTTCCTCGCCGCTGGCGTCGGAAATGTACGCGATCCATTTGCCGTCGGGCGACCAGGCCACGCCGTGCTCGCGCGTGCCCGGTGAAGCGGCGAGGTTGCGGATGCTGCCGTGCTTGGCCGGCACGGTATAGACCTCGCCGCGCGCCGCGAATGCCGCGCGGCTTCCGTCCGGCGCGATGGCGAAATCGGTGATCAGCTTGGCGACGTTGTCCCAGTGCGTGCGCGCCAGCGGCAGATCGCCCGGCAGATAGACGGTCAGCTTGCGCGATTGTTCCGTGGCCGTGTCGAACAAATACAAATAGCCCGCGTTTTCAAACGCGATGGTATCGCCGCCAAGGCTCGGCCAATCCACGTCGAAGTCCGTGAAGTGCGTGAGTTGCCGCGTTTGCTTCGATGTAAGGTCGTACGCAAAAAGATTCATGCGATGATCGGCGCCGCGATCGGAGCCGAAATAAATCGTGTTGCCGTGCCACATCGGATAGGTGTTGGTGCCGTCGTAGTCGGTGATTTTCTCCACGTGATTTGCGGGGAAATTGTAAATCCAAATCGATTGCGCCATTCCGCCGGTGTAGCGCTTCCAGGTGCGGAAATTTCGGAAGATGCGGTTGTAGGCGATGCTTTTTCCGTCGGGCGAAAAAGAAGTCAGGCCGCCCTTATCCACCGGCAATTGCACGGGCAAGCCGCCGGTAACGGGCACGGTGAACAATCGGCCGAACCAATCGTTAAACGTGTTCCGGCGCGAGAGAAATACGATGTTCTGGCTGTCGGGGGTCCAGGTGATCACTTCGTTGTTCGGCCCCATGCGTTCGGGCATCGGCTGAATATCTGGCAGGAAAGTCAGTTGGCGCGGCTCGCCGCCCGTCGCCGGCATCACGTAGACGTTGAAATTGCCGTCGTACTGCGCGGTGAAGGCGATCCATTTTCCGTCGGGCGAGAATTTCGGAAATATTTCGAGGCCCGGACTGCTGGTAATCCGTTCGGCCACGCCTCCGTCGGTCGAGACCAGCCACAGATCGCCCGCGTAACTGAACACCACTTTGTCGCCGTGCACATCGGGGAAGCGCATCAGGCGCCCCTCGGGCATGGTTTGAGCCATCGCCGCGGATGACGCGAACAGCAGCACGCACAGGAATACAAGCAGAGCACGGTAGTGTTTCATTAAGTTTGCACCCCTACCCGATTCAAATTGAGGCCACTCGCAGCGGAATATGATAGCGCAACCGCCCGCGCCGCGCGAATAGCGGCTGCGGCTCAAATGCCCAGCCCCCGCTTGGGTAGAAGCGATCGGCAACGCCGTGGCGCGCGCGACGCGAAGACCTCCGGCGCGAGCGTGCGGCGGCAATTCACTTCGTGCGATTTAGTTGGCGAGAATCACTTAACGGGAATCAGAGGAGGCTCGGCAAGAATCTTGGTTCCGAGATCGTGATCTTTGTCTTTGTTGTAGGCATTCGCCGCGTGCAATTGATCTTCTATGAGCTTGAAAAGCTCCGAGGTGCGGATGGGTTTGGAAAGGTAGGCGTCCATTCCGGCTGCAAGGCATCGCTCTTGATCTCCTTTGAGCGCGTGGGCGGTCATCGCGATGATCGGAGTGTGGGCGCCCGTGGATTTTTCCTTGTTGCGGATCGCGGCGGTAGCCTGCAAGCCGTCCATTTCCGGCATCTGCACGTCCATGAGGATCGCGTCAAACGGTCCTTTTTCGAGTGCCTCGAGCGCGGCCCGTCCGTCGCCGACAACCGTCACATCGAATCCGCGCTTTTCAAGCAATCGCAGCGCTAGCTTTTGGTTCACCAGATTGTCTTCGGCCAATAGGATTCGATTGCGATGACGCTCCTCGCGCAAGGTGTGTTTCGTCACCAATCGATCGGGATTTTTTTGCGGCGCGTCTTGCAGCACAGCGCAGATCGCGTTCAATAATTCGCCCTGGCGAATCGGCTTCACCAGGTAAGCCGAAATGCCCAGTTCGCGGCAGCGCGCCGCGTCTCCGATTTGACCAGCCGATGTCAGCATCATGATCGTGGCGCCGGCGAGCGACGGATCTTGCCGGATCATTTCCGCCACCATGAACCCGTCCATGCCCGGCATCTGCCCGTCCAGCAGAACCAGCGGAAACGGTTGGCCTTGGCTCTTGGCGATCTGAAGCGAGCGCAGTCCCGTCTGGCCTCCTTCGCTTATGCTGGGCCGCATGCCCCAGCGCGCCAGCATACCCTCGAGCACTCGCCGATTCGCGTAATTGTCGTCCACAATCAGAGCGCGCACGTTGTACAGGCACGCGGGCTCAGGGGGCGCGGGTCGCGTCGTGGGCGAATCCGGCAGCGCGAGCTGCAATGTGAAGTGGAAAGTGCTTCCTTCGCCCGGCTGGCTTTCAACCCAGATGCGTCCGCGCATCATGTCCACGAGTCTCTTGCAAATCGTCAGCCCGAGGCCTGTGCCGCCGTATTTTCGAGCCATCGAGCCGTCCGCTTGGGAGAACGGCTCGAAGATCGTGGCTTGTTTTTCGGCTGGCACGCCGATGCCTGTATCGCGCACGGAAAAGTGCAGGGTGGTCCGTCCGGCCTGTGCCTCCTGCGCTTGCTCTTCGACACTCACCACGATCTCGCCTGCTTGGGTGAACTTGATGGCGTTGTTCACCAGGTTGACCAGGATTTGGCGAATTCGGCCCGGGTCGCCCAGCAGTGTTTCGGCAACCTCCGGCTGAACCTCGTAGACCAATTCGAGGTCCTTCTGATGCGCGCGGAAGCCCATGGCCTGCATGGTTTCTCCAAGGCTCTCGCGCAGATCGAAGGTGATGGATTCGAGATCGAGTTTGCCGGCCTCGATTTTCGAGAAATCCAGAATGTCGTTGATGATGGAGAGAAGCGATTCCGCCGATTGACGAACCAGCTCCAGATGCTCGCGCTGCTCCGCAGTAAGCTCGGTATCGAGCGCAAGCTCGGTCATTCCGAGTATGCCGTTCATCGGCGTGCGGATTTCATGGCTCATGGTGGCCAGGAATTCGCTCTTGGCGCGATTGGCGTTCTCCGCCTCGCCTCGCGCGGCCTCGGCGTCGCTCCGGGAACTTTCCGCGTCCAGGCGAGCGGCTTCCGCATTCCGTTTTGCGGCGCGCGCGTGGCGGATCAGCCAGCCGAATTGGAGCAGGACGAACGCCAGGATCACGGCTCCGGCGGCCAGCAGGCTCTCGCTGCGCTGCGCGGCCAGCAAATAAAACAGGCCGCGGGTTTGGGGCAGGCTATTGTCCAGCCATTCGAATTCGATGTTGGCCAGGGTGCCGTCCTTGGCCATTGCGCTCAGCGCATCCCGAAGAACGTTTGCAGCTTCCACGGCGTTCGGCCGGCGATAGCTCGCGCCAATGCCATACATCACGGAAAAACCGGGAGCGTCGACCATCCGCAGCGGAACGTTCTGGCATTCCTCTGGCAAAGCGATGCGGTCGAAGTTCTGCGAGATTACGGCGGCTTGCGCCTGGCCCGTGCAGACGGCGATCAATTGGCCCAGCGTGTTCCCGACGTTCACGAATTTCGCGTTCGGGAAGTTTCGCTTTCCGAGCTTGTTCTCGACGCTGCCGGGAAAGTCGGCCAGCGTTAGGTTCGAAGACCGAGTGAAGCCCACAATCGGATTGGCTTCTCGAGATACCAGTCCGTACGCGCGCAAAGTCCAGGGAGCGGAGACGTACACGCGCCCTCTGCGCTCCGGCAGGGCCCCGATGATCGGCCACAGATCGACTTGACCCGATTCAAGCGCCGCATCTGCGTCCTCCGGCGAATAAACCCATTCAAGTTTGATGCCGCTTCGCCGCGCGGCTTCGTTCAACAAATCGACCGTATTGCCGGAAGCTTTTCCATCGGCACTCAGAAAGTGTTCGTTCCGGGCGTTCAGGAAGCCGATTCGGAACGGCGTTTGGCGCAGACGCGTGTATCGCAAATGGAGAATTCCGACGACGCCAAAGCTCGCCAGCACTCCCACGAAGAGCAGCACGGCGATTGCCCATCTTCGACGCGCGTTCACGTTGCTCGACATAATCCTCGAAGTAAGTTCCGGCACGATTCAGAAATCTCCGCCGCTCTCAGTTCCTTATCTGGATTACAGATCTTGTCTACTGCTGGCGCTGGCGATTGCGGGAATTAAGGCAGCACGGCGACGCCCATACGCCGCTGGCGGCACGCCTGATAACTTGTCTGGAATCAGATTTTAATGGTACACCGTGGAGCGCGGTGGTCGGTTCTTTTTCCTACCAGTGTTCCGCCTGGGTACCTTGGCGCCGTATCGGTACATCCGCATCGGAAAGAGTTTTGAATTCTGCGAGCTGCGAAAGGCGCCGCAGCGCGACCCAAGGCTAGCCGCCGAGCAATGCATACCGGCGCAGCTCGCTCCTCAAAGTCGCGAGGCCCGTAAATCTCACTCCCAACATTCCGATCTCTCTGGCGGCCTGAACGTTCTCCTCGATGTCATCGACGTATAACGTTTCGCCCGCGGCCACGCCGATCTCCTGTAGCGCGCGGAGATAAATCCCTGGCGCCGGTTTGCATATGCCGACTCGGCAGGAATAAACCCGCACTGGAAAATAGCGCATGAAAGAAAGATTCTTTTCCATGTACGCTACGTGGAGCGGATCGGTGTTTGAGATCAACCCCAGCCGCGCGCGCGCTCGAAGCTCGCGGAAAAGTCCGTCGCCGATGATCGGATCGGGCTCCAGCACTCGGCACCACGCTTCCGAGAACGCCTCGAAATCGATCGGCGAATCCAGTTTTCGCGCCAAGTGCCGGTGCCATTCGCGCGGCTCAATCTTGCCCGTTTCCCAATCGTTCCACAGAGGATCAACTTGAATCGCTGTCCAGATCTGCTCCGCGGAGAACCCCGTGCCATGTTGCAGGGCAGCCAGCGCGCGCGACACATTCACGCGCACGATCACGCCGCCAATATCGAATATCACGGCGCGCGGCGGCGCGGCGGACGGCGACTCGCCCGCTCTCATCGCGTTTCCAACGATCATGGCTGTTCTTGTTCGGCCTTACGCGAAGCGAGCGGAGCTTCCGATGGCTTGCCATAACGCGCGCGCAGCAAGCCGATAATCGCCGGCAGCAGCGAGAGAAACACCACCACGGCGATCACGTAGTGAATCTTTTGGCTGATGTTCGGGATCACCGATCCCAGAAAATACCCGCCGAAAATCATGCTGCCCACCCAGACGATGCCACCCACGATGTCGTAACTCAAATAGTGCCTGTAATCCATGCGCGCCGCGCCGGCCACCGGCGGGCAGAATGTGCGCACGATGGGCACAAAGCGCGCCAGGATAATGGTCTTGCCGCCATTGGCTTCGTAAAACTGATGCGCGCGCTCGAGATGTTTTCTGCGGAACAACAGAGAATCGCGGCGGCTGTAAAGCGCCTGGCCCGCGCGCCGTCCAATCCAGTAGCCGAGCTGATCGCCTGCGATCGCGCACAGCGTCACAAGTGCCGCGAGCTTCATCACCGGCAAGCGCCCTGCGCCCGCAAGCACCCCAGCCGTCACCAGCAGGGAATCGCCCGGCAGAAAAAAACCGGCGAACAGTCCCGTTTCCGCGAACACGATCGCGCAGACCAGCAGCGTGCCGCCCCATTCGATCAGGCCCTTCACGTTGTACAGCGTGTCGAAAAGATGCTTGAGCGTCGTAAGCATGTGCGGAATTCGGCTGGCCATAACGTTATCAGAAAATCTAGCTTTTCTCGCGCGTCGCTTTTGCGCCGCCTACCGATCCGTCATCGCCGTCTTCCGCCATCTTCGTGGTGCGCGCGCAGATTCATTTGAACCGCGCATCGCGCTGCGCGCGACCGCGCGCCCTGTTTGTGCTGCAACGGGCAACAGTACTTTCGGTTCATGACTGTGTGAGCACCGTACTATTGCCCCCTCTGTTTTTCGCCGCGAGAATCGAAATTGTTCGGCGAGATTTCCATCGTCGACTGAGGGTACCAACGCCATGAAGAGCGTCTACGCCGCCTGGATCGGGCAACCGGTGGTCATGCAGCTTGCTTCCGACGAACTCCGCGTGCCGCTGCGCGGAACTGTGGTCGGCGAAACCGACGCCATCGTACGTTTCCGGCTCGGCGACGGCCTCGACATCGACATTTACAAGAAGATGATTTTGGCCATTGAGGAGGACACCTTCGCGGGTCTCCTCATGAGCAAGGATTGATCGTGATCGCCGCTCAAAGCGGTGCGCGCGTGTCCCCGCAAGCCATGCAGGGACAGATCGATGAAGGCCGCGCCGCCGTGCTTCTCGGATTCAGCCGCGAATCCTTACGGCGCATGTCCGAGGAACTCGGCATCGGCCGCAAAAACGCCGACGCCGCGAGCGACACGATCGTTTTCACCTACGAGGAATTGTATCGGCTCTGCCGCTCCTCAATTCGAGCGGCCTGACAGCCACACAAACGAGTTTACTCCGGCCCCCGCTTCTGTTTTATCCCCCACGGCCCCGGGTCTGCATCCCCCTGACGGACCCGGGGTCTTCCTCTTCCCGACCTGCGCGGAGCGCATTGCCCTAAACACTGCACGCGATCGCCCGCTTCCCAACTCGGCGCCCCACATTAGATACTACGGTCGTGACCTCGCCCACCGCCGCCGTCCTCGGCGAAATTGGATTGCCCGCCCCCATTCGTGAATTGTCCGCGCGCCGCTGGGATGTAGTGATCGTTGGCGCCGGCCACAACGGCCTCGCGTGTGCGGCCTACCTCGCCCGCGCCGGCAAACGCGTGCTGGTTCTCGAGAGCAGCGCGCGAGTCGGCGGCGCGTGCACCATCGAGGAACCTTTCGCTGGCGTGCGCATGTCTCCCTGCGCGTATCTAGCCGGACTGCTCCATCCCTTGGTCATTTCGGAATTGAATCTTCCCGAGCGCGGCTTCGCGTGGACGCCCGCCGTCAACGGCCTCTTCGTTCCGTTCCTCGACGGCTCAAGCGTTCAGCTCTGGGACGACGACGCGCGCTGCGAAGCCGAAATTCGCGCCCTCGCTCCGCGCGATGTAGAAGGCTGGCGCGCGATGAACGACGTCCTCCGCCGACTGCGCGATGCTCTCCGCCCTCACGGCGATGGCGATCTCTGGATCGGCGAGCCTCCCACGCAAGAACAACTCGAAGCGCGCCTCGCCGGCGACGAAGAAGCGCGCCTCGTGCTCTTCGATTGGTCCATGGCCGAATTCGTCGAACACTATTTGCGCGATGAGCGCCTGCAAATCGCCTACCTCGGCCAAGGCGTAATCGGCACCAACGCCAGCCCCTTTGACGCCGGCACCGCCAGCATTCGCTTCCATCATGCATCCGGCCGCCTCGGCGGAATGCCCGGCATGTGGGGCTACGTCAAAGGCGGCATGGGCATGGTCTCTTTTTATTTTTGCGATGCCGCGCGCGATGCCGGAGCGGTCGTCGCCACAGGCGTCCCCGTCGCGCGCATCGCGCCCGCCGAAGGCGTCTTCCTCGAATCCGGCGAATTCATCGCTGCGCCAATCGTGATCTCGAATGCTGATCCTCGCCAGACGCTCCGGCTCCTCGGCCCCGCGGCCGATCCCGCGTGGCGCGCGCGCGTCGAAGAAATTCCCATCGAAGGCTGCACCGTGAAGCTCAACGTTCTTCTCCGCGAGCTGCCCAATTTCACCACGCGCCCCGGCGTCAACGAGCCTCACCACTACGGACAAATCAACACTCCGCTCACCAAGCCCGAATGGCGGGCCGCATTCGCCGCCGCCCGCCGCGGCGAATTGCCCGAGCATCTCTGGTGCGAACTTTATTTCCAAAGTGTCCACGATCCGAGCGTCGCCCCCGCCGGCCGTCACACCATGAGCGTCTTCGCGCAGTACGTGCCCTACAATTTCGCGCGCGGCACATGGGACGAGCGCCGCGAAGAAGTCCGCGCCCTCGCGCTCCGCTCGCTTGCCCGCTTCTGCTCCAACATCCCGAGCGCCGTGATCGACGCGCAGGTCCTCGGTCCCCCCGATATCGAACGCCGCGTCGGCCTCACCGGCGGCCACATTTTTCAAGGCGAATGTTTGCCGCCCTACATGTGGTCGCATCGCCTTTCCGCGCGCACGCCCATGCCCGGCCTCTATCTGTGCGGCGCTTGCACGCATCCCGGCGGCAGCGTCATCGGCATCAACGGCCGCAACGCCGCCATGGCCGTCCTCCGCGACACCGCGTAGCGCCGCACTCACGGCGCCTCCGCGCAAGCGATGAGCGTGCACCCCGCGCTCGCGTCACCTGTCCTTGCAGCCAGCTATCGGTTTCGCGCCATTTGCCGCGCGCGCCCGTGCGCAGCATCGCGATTGCATATCATGGAACAGCGCGCCACCGGAGCTCGCGATCCAATGGGGAGGCACCATGCCCAAGACTTCGTTTTCGGTTAAGCGCGCGAATCCGCGTTTCTCGTTTGTCGCCGACGCCGAAATGGTCGGCCTCCGCGACGGCAGTCGCATCGTCGGCCGCATCGCCGAACTCAGTTCGCTCGGCTGCTATGTTGACGCCGTCGATCCTGCTCCAATCGGCACGCTTCTGCGTCTGCGCATCCGCTATGGCTGCAGCACCTGCGATATCCCTGGAAAAGTTATTTACACGCACTCCGGCTGGGGCATGGGCGTGCTCTTCGGAGACGCGTCGCCCCGTCAGCGATCCACCATCGAAGATTGGCTCAGCGAACTCGCCCGCAAATCCGCCTAGCCACTGCGTCAATCCTTGCCGCAAACAATTTATTCCACCTTCAACCGCGATTTCATTAGCACCACCACATACGCATTCCAGATCGATAGCGCGTAGTACAAGCTCAACTCCGATCCATTCACCTTCGTCCATCGCTCCACGGCCCCCACGGCGTGCGCGAATAGCTCAACGCGATTCCACGCGGCGCGGTTCGTCTGTCGTATATGCTTCACACCAAGCATTCGGCACGGCAAAGGAGCAACACCATGAAAGCCGCAATCGTCACCGCAGCCGCCAAGTCGCCCGTCTACGGCGACTTCGATGCGCCCGTCGCCAAGCCCGGCGAAGAACTCATTTCCGTTCGAGCCTCCGCACTGAGTCAGTTCACGAAATCGCGAGCCTCGGGCGCGCACTACAGTTCCGACGGCGCCTTCCCGTCAATCGCCGGTTCCGATGGCGTCGGCCTAACGCAGCATGGCAGGCGCGTCTATTTCGCCTTGCCTGAGCCGCCCTTTGGCTCGCTCGCGGAACTCTGCCCCGTCCGCGCGAATCGCTGCGTCGATCTTCCCGGTTCTCTCGATGACGTCACTGCCGCCGCCATCGCCAACCCCGGCATGTCCGCCTGGGCCGCGCTCGTCGAGCGCGCCCACCTTGTCGCCGGTGAAACAGTCCTCGTCAACGGCGCCACCGGCACCGCCGGCCGGCTTGCCGTTCAACTGGCGAAGTACCTCGGAGCGGCCAAAGTCATCGCCACAGCTCGCAACGCGCAAGAACTCGAAGAGGTAAAGTCGCTCGGCGCAGACGTCGTCATTCCGTTCACCCTCGGCGCCCTGCATCCATCAGGAGCAAAGGACTACGAGAACGCCCTGAAACAGGTTTTCGCCTCCGGCATCAACGTGGTCATCGATTATCTGTGGGGCGAAAGCGCGAGAACCGTGATCGTAGCCATCGCGAAGGCTGTGGACGACGCCACACCCGTCCGCTTCGTTCACGTCGGCGGAGCAAGCCGTGAGGAGAGCATGGATCTCCCCGGCGCCGCGCTTCGCTCATCGGCCATCATGCTCATGGGCAGCGGAGCCAAAAGTGTGCCTCTCCCCGTTCTCCTGCAAGCTGTCAGCAGCGTCTTCCAAGCCGTCGCGCCCGCAGCCCTGAAGATCGCAACCAACGTCGTCCCGCTCTCCGACGTCGAAGAAGTGTGGGACAAAGCCCCCGGCAAACCGCGTGTAGTCTTCTCCATCGAGTAGCACAGCCACTCTTGGCTGTGTGCCTTTGCTTTCTCCCCGCGCGTGCCGCGCTCCGCGCGGTCCCGACCGCAGTCCAGGGCTCGGCGAACTCGTAAGTTTCTCAGCGATTCCAGCCCGTAGGGGCGGCACATTTTAGCCCAGGGCGAGGAAACCCTGGGTACGCAAAGCAAAAAAAGCCCTTCTAGCAATTGTCTTGTATGAGCCCGCAGAGGCGACGCGGCCTCGCGCCGAGAATGCCTGCGCCACTCCGCGCGCCCGCCACCACGGCGCGGGGTCAGCCCCGTAGGACCGGCAGAGCTCAGCCTGGGGCGTCGGCCTTGGGTACGGAAAGCAAAAAAGGCCCTCTATCAATTGCCTTATTTGACCCCGTAGAGACGACACAGCCTCGTGCCCAGGGATGCGTGCGCCACGCCGCGCGAGCGCCCGCGCGGCGCAGAACCAGCCCCGTAGGGGCGGCAGAGCTTAGCCTGGGGCGAGGAAACCCTGGGTACGCAAAGCAAAAAAATCCTTCTATCAATTGTTTTGTATGAGCCCCGTAGGGGCGACACAGCCTTTCGCCGTGCGCCCCAGCCGCATCCACCTCGCGTCCCCGTGATATACTTCGCGTAGTTTTCAGCTTTGCGGAGGCCAAGATGCCGAACACGCTCCGTCCCGCCCTGTTAGTCTTGGTTTCCTTTGCGATGTGTCTCTCGCTCAGCGCACAGACTCCTGAGTCCGTCGCCGGGACGCACCAAACCGATCCCTCCGATCGCTCCGCGCTCAGCGCTGACGATCTAGCGATCGCACGGGACTGCTGGGGCGGCACCGCCGCGCACTGGGAAGGCCTAACAAAACAGGCGCTCCGCAACCAGGTCACCTACGGCGGCTCGATAACATCTGTTGCCTTCAGCCCCGACGGTAGCGCGCTCGCTTCCGGGTGCTGGGGCGGCGCAGTCAGGCTGTGGGACGTCGCGACCGGGCGGGAATTCCGCACGCTGACCGGCCACGAGTGCGCGGTCACATCCATCGCGTTCAGCCCCGACGGGAATTCGATCGCCTCGGCGTCAGGCTGCGGCTCGGCTGACGACTCGATAGGAAACAATACGATCAGGCTCTGGGACGTCACGACCGGACATTTTCGCGCCGCCGTGGCCACCGGTGGCAGGATCGTCGCGGTCGATGCGGCCTCTTTTAGTCCAGACGGACGCATTTACGTCACCGCGAATGATTACCCGCCGGACGGTTCGATTATGGTTTGGGACGCCGCGACCGGCCAGTATCTCAGCACGCTATATGCGGAGGCTGGGGTGGTCATCGATGTTGCCTTTAGCGCGGACGGCCGCACGCTCGCAGCCGCAACCAGCGCTCGCGCAGTAACGCAATGGGACGCCGCGACCTGGCAGGAAATTAGTTCGTTCGTCGCGGGCGATCCTCACAATCTCACGTCTGTTCCCGTTCGTCTCATGGCTGTTGCTTTCAGTCCGGACGGGTCTGCTGTTGCGCTAGGAAGTGGTCGCGATGTCCAACTTTGGGACCTGGCGACCCAGCGGGAAATTCTCACTCTTAGCAGCGACGACGGCGGAGTCTACTCGATTGCTTTCAGCCCCGACGGACGTACTCTTGCATCGGGAACAAACAGCAGGATAACGATTTGGAATCTTACCAGCGGCCAGGAAATCCGCACTCTGAAGGGCCACGCTCAAGACGTCTACGCTGTTTCGTTTAGTCCCGACGGACGCACGCTTGCCTCAGGAAGCTTCGACAAGACGATCAAACTATGGGACCTCGCGACAGGGCAACTAATTCGCACGCTCGGCGGTCCCGCCCTCGAAGCCTCATCCGCGTCAGCGTCCCACTGATATACATTATTCTTACACATTTACTCTGTTACTACTTGACCCTATGTCTTAGATGTGCTATCGTTCTTCGTGTCAGCCGAATTCAATTCGAATTACACCCCTCATCGCTCTCCAGAAAACCGGCCCACATATGCGTCTCCGCGCGCAGCCATCTGCGTCCATTCTCCGCAGCCCCACCGACTGGTTCGCCCGATATACCCATCCAATCTTGAATCTCGCTTCCATGCGACCAAACCCCCTCTGCAACCCCATGTGTTTTCAATCCATTACAAAAGAGTGCGCAACAACCTCAAAATAATAGATTTCAAGTCCCTGCATTTTCACACTCATCCGCACTCTTTTGCTGCAAACCACCTAGTTTCAATACTTTCGCAAAATCATACCGGGGGTGTATATAGGCATCGCGATCGGCGCCCTGGCGAACGCGCTAAGTCCTGTGAAATCAGAACATCGAAATCCGGCCTTTCCACTACACCTCTCCGCTTTTCTCCTTCACCACACGTTATTGACACCGCGCCGCGCCGCGAACAGACTGTGCAACCGAATCCGTCGCGCGAAATCGCAGCCAAGAATTTCCGCGCCCCGGAAGAACGCATTCGGGTGCGGGCTCTACTTGGAGCCCGCCGGAACATCTATGACCCTCTCGCTCCTCGATTGGCTGGCCATCGCCGCGTATCTCACGCTGATGCTGGTGCTCGGCCTGCATTTCCGCCGCCGCTCCGCGCAGAGCACCGAAGACTACTTCGTCTCCGGCCGACAAGTCAGTTGGTGGCTCGCCGGCACGTCCATGGTCGCGACCACCTTCGCGGCCGATACGCCGCTCGTCGTCACTGGCTTGGTCTTCGCGCAAGGAGTAGCAGGGAATTGGCTGTGGTGGAGTTTTCTGCCGTCGGGAATGATGACAGTTTTTCTCTTTGCTCGCCTCTGGCGGCGTTCCGGTCTCCTGACCGACGTGCAGTTCGCCGAGATGCGCTACGCCGGCGGCGCCGCGGCCTTCCTGCGCGGATTCCGCGCCGTCTATCTCGGCCTGCTCATGAATTGCCTGATTCTCGGCTGGGTCACCAAGGCGATGACCAGCATCGTCGCCGTCACTCTCGGCGTCACGCAAACCCACGCGCTCGCCATCTGCATTTTCTTCCTGATTCCGTTCACCGGGTTTTACGTTTCGCTCGGCGGTCTCTGGGGCGTTCTCTGGACCGATCTCTTCCAGTTCGTCCTGAAAATGTCTCTGGTAATCGCCGTGGCCTGGTTCGGAGTGCGCAGCGTAGGTGGCATGCACGCGCTTCTGGCTCATCTCGCGGCGCAGCGCGCCGCAGCCGGGCCCGGCGCTTCCAATATCACCGCCATGCTCCCCGATTTTTCGCACGGCTGGACATCCGAAGCGCTCTGGACTCTGCCCGTGCTCACGTTCTTCGTGCATCTCGGCGTGCAATGGTGGGCGTTCTGGTATCCCGGAGCCGAACCGGGCGGCGGCGGCTACATCGCGCAGAGAATTTTCAGCGCGCGCAACGAACGCGAAGGCCTGCTCGCCGTCCTCTGGTTCAATATCGCGCACTACGCCATTCGCCCCTGGCCGTGGATCGTCACCGCGCTTGTCGCCGTCGCGCTCTATCCCGGCCTCGCGCATCCCGAAGATGGCTATATGCGCGTCGCGACCACCACCATGCCGCACGCGCTGCGCGGCGTGCTGATCGCCGGATTCATGGCCGCGTTCATGTCCACCATCGCCACGCAGCTCAATTGGGGCAGCTCGTATTTAATCGAAGATTTCTATCGCCGCTTCCTGCGCCGCAACGCGAGCGAGCGCCACTACGTGCACGCCTCGCGCGTGGCAACTCTTCTTCTCGTCGCGGCCGCCGCCTATGTTTCCGCGCAACTCGCCACGGTCGGTCAAGGCTGGGAAGTTGTGCTCGAAGTCGGCGCGGGCACCGGCGGCGTCTATCTGCTGCGTTGGTATTGGTGGCGCATCAATGCCTGGAGCGAAATTTCCGCCATGGCCGCGGCTCTGGTCTCCACTCTCGCGCTGCACTGGCGAAATCCATTCGTCGGTTCCGTGCCGCTGGTCTTCGCCAAGACCACGCTCACGACCACCGCGATCACCACGATCGTTTGGGTCGCCGTAACTTTTCTCACTCCCGCCGAGCCCGACGACGTCCTCACCCGCTTTTATCGCCACGTGCGTCCCGACGCGCTGGGCTGGCGTCCCATCGCCGCGCGCGCGCCGGAGGTGCCCCCGACCCATGACCTCGGCCGCAATCTTTTCGATTGGCTGCTCGGCTGCGTGATGGTTTACGCCGCGCTCTTCGCCGGCGGAAAATTTTGCTTCCTTCAATATCGCGCCGGCTTCGCGCTCAGCGCCGTAGCCATTGTTTCCGCCGTACTGCTCCATCGCGACATCACGCGCCGCTTCGACGCCGGCGCCAGTGCGACCGAGACCACAAGTGCCTGACGCTCCCGGGCCATCGAGCGGCGGCGCAAGCAACGCCGGCGCGAGCGGCAGGGACGCGAGCGGCAGCAGCGGCGCGAACCGCGGCGAAGGTGTTGGTCGCAACACTCGCACCGGCCGCTCTCACGCCATCGCCGCCGGCCTGCTCGGCTTCACGTTCGACGCGTTCGATTTTTTCGTCGTAGTTTTTCTCATCGGCACGCTGGCCACCGCGTTTCGCGTCGACAAATCCGCCATCGTCTGGGCCATGACGCTCACTCTCGCCATGCGTCCCGTCGGCGCGCTGCTCTTCGGCCTGCTCTCCGACCGCTACGGCCGCCGCGTTCCGTTGATGATCAACGTAATTTATTTTTCGATCGTCGAAGTTCTCTGCGGCTTCTCACCCAACTTCACATTTTTTCTGGTGATGCGCGCGCTCTTCGGCATCGGCATGGGCGGCGAATGGGGCGTCGGCGCGTCGCTCACCATGGAAGCCGCGCCCATTCGCTGGCGCGGCTGGCTCAGCGGTGCGCTGCAAGGCGGATATCCCGCCGGATATTTGCTCGCCGCGGTCGCCGCGCGATTCCTCTTGCCCACCTGGGGCTGGCGCTCGATGTTTTTCGTCGGCGCGGTTCCCGCGCTTCTCGCGCTCTACATTCGCTCGAAAGTACCCGAATCCACGGCCTGGCAGCAGCGACGCGCGCCGTCGATGCTCGCCGTGTTGCGCTCGGTCGCGCAGGATTGGAAGAATTTCGCGTATCTCGCCGCGCTGATGGCTTTCATGCCGTTCCTTTCTCACGGCTCGCAGGATTTGTACCCCGATTTCCTCCGCACCGTGCATCACGTCGCTGACGCCACCATCTCCAACATCGCAATCCTCTACAACGCCGCGGCCATACTCGGCGGCATCGCCTTCGGCCAAATCTCGGAGTGGGTTGGCCGGCGAAAAAGCATGGTCGGCGCGCTCGTCGTTGCGCTTCTCGCGATTCCGCTCTGGGCCTTCGCCACCAATCTGCACGCGCTCGTGATTGGCGCCGTGCTCATGCAGATCGGCGCGCAGGGAACCTGGGGCGTCATCCCCGTTCATCTGAACGAGATGTCGCCCGATCACGCCCGCGGCCTCGTTCCCGGCCTCGCGTATCAGCTCGGAATCCTGATCGCCGCACCCACAAATTCAATCGAATACGCCCTGCGCGACCGTTTTGGTTACCAGTGGGCCCTCGCCGGTTTCGAGAGCGTGACGATCGTGGTGCTGATCGTACTGGTCTCGCTTGGTCACGAGCGCCGCGGCCGCAGCTTTTCCGCTCCCGCCGCGGGCCCGTAGGTGCTCCTAGCGGCCCTGAGGGGTGGGCTGCGAGCCAACAAAACGGGCATCGGAAGGCATTTGTTTTATGGTACAACAATATACCCCCAGAGGGCGCCGGGGAGCCGGTCCGGCCACCAGATTGGTCGAATGCGACGACTAACCCAGGCCGAAACAGCCTGTTGGGGATCGGCACAGCGCTACGTAACTTCCGGGCGTAAACCCGCTGCGGGCTCTGCGTAGAGTTCGCTGGTTCCAGGAGGAAAAACATGCGGCCAGAACAATGGGAAACATTCAAGCGAGCGGCGCGCCGCGAAAAGATGGACAAGATTCCGATGGCGCTGATCATCGACAGCCCATGGATTCCCGGGTACCTCGGAATCAAACACCTGGACTATTTCCTCGATCCTGAGCTCTGGTACCGATCGAACCTGAAGATCATGGAGGAATTTCCCGACATCATCTTCGTCCCGTCGTGGTGGATGGAATACGGGATGGCGGCTGAGCCTTCCGTGCTCGGCAGCAAAATAAAATTTTGGCAGGACAATACTCCGAGTGAATACCACACGCTGCAACGCCTCGAAGATATCGATGAGTTCCCTGAGTACGAGGTCGAGGCGGATGCGTTCGCCGGTCTGACGTTGCATCGCATCGGAATGCATAAACAGCGTATTTTGGACGCCGGCTACATCCTTCCGATGGTCACGTCACGAGGCCCGTTGTGCACCGCGGGATTTGTGCGCGGAACTACAAAATTCATGATCGATCTTGTAGAAGATCCGAAGGGCGCGCACAGACTCATTGACCTTTGCACGCGCGTGATCATCGACTGGCTGAAGGCGCAGCAAAAAGTGATGGGCGATACGGTGGAGAGCATTTTTATTCTCGACGACATCGTTGGATTCATCAACGAGGAGCATTACCTGGAGTATGCGCATCCTTACTTGAAGCGCATCTGCGACGCGTTCCCGAAAGATTGGGTGAAGGTCTATCACAACGACGCAGAAGTCGACGCGTGCCTCGATCACCTGCCGGACACCGGATTCACCGTGCTCAATTGGGGCAAGCAGCGGCACATCACCGAAGTGAAGAAGCGCGTGGGAGACAGGATGTGCCTGATGGGCAATGTGAATCCTCTCGAAATCGGAGTTCGCGGTACGCCCGAAGAAGTGAGAGACGAAACTCTCGAAGTGCTGGAAGGCTCGGGCGGCGAGGGAATCATTCTGTCCGTGGGCGGCGGCACAAGCCCGGGCATGCCGCGCGAAAATATCGTGGCCATGCTCGAGGCACTGAATGAATTTAACGGGCGGCGCTCCGGCAGCCGCGTTGCGAGCCGCTGACAGGGGCAAAGGAGAGCAGCATGCCCGACTATGCGTTGATGAATCAGTTGCTCTATGAGGGCAACGCCGTCGAAGTGGAGCGGCTTACGAAAGAGGCTCTCGCCGAAGGGCGTACCGCGCAGGAAATATTGAACGATGGATTGATCGCGGGCATGAGCGTGGTTGGCGAGGATTTTAAGCACAACGTGCTTTACGTTCCGGAAGTGCTGATCGCGGCGAGGGCGATGAAAGCGGGCATGGCGGTGCTGAAGCCGTTGCTGAGCGCGAAGGACGGTGGAACCAAGCCCAAAGGCGTGCTGCTGATGGGCACGGTTCGAGGCGATCTGCACGACATCGGGAAAAACCTGGTGGGCATGATGGCAGAAGGCGCCGGATTTGAAGTGCACGACATCGGCGTGGATCAGAGCGTGGAAAAATTCATGGCCGCGGCGGAAAAGTGCAAACCGAACATTATCGGCATGAGCGCGCTTTTGACCACGACGATGACGTACATGAAAACGGTGATCGATGGATTTGACGCCGCGGGCCTGACGCACATCCAGATGGCCGTGGGCGGCGCGCCGATCAGCCAGATGTTTGCCGACGAAATCGGCGCGGATGGTTACGGAGCGAACGCTTCAGCCGCGGTCGATTTATTTTTGCGGCTCACGGTGAAGGTGTAGACGACAGTGGCCACGTACAAAATTCTTTATTGGCAGGAAATTCCCTCGCAAATCAAGGCCGAGGACGATTCAGACGACGTCACGCTGCCGCTCGATGACAAGTTCGCCGAACAGATCGACAAAATGGCCGCGCAAAGAGGATTGACGAGCGCGGACGATTATCTCGCCCAGTGGAAATGGAGCGAGGAAGAAGAGCGCGAAGGTACGGCGCGCGAAGTAGCGGAAGCAGTGAAGGCGGAGCTTGAAGCGAAGGGCTGGTAGGAACTCTCCGGTATGGCAGTGACCCTCACGATCAATGGACAGTCCATCGAGGCGAATCCCGCTCTCTCGCTCTTCGACCAGGCCGAAGGCTTGGGCATTGATGTGCCCACTTCTTGCCGGAAGCAAGGCAAATGCAAGGAGTGCATGGTCGAAATTGTCGCGGGGATGGACGCTCTTTCGCCGCCCACCGCGCCCGAGCAGCATTTGAAAGGGAATTTTCGACTGTCGTGCCAAACGTATGTGACCGCAGAGAGCGGCGAGGTGCGCTGCCACACTATGCGCCGCGGGCATATGCGCATCGAACGCCATGCGCTCGGACTTCCGAACAGCGATCAGAAAATGAGGCTCGATCCGGCGGTGACTCGCGACGGAGATCGCATTCTGATTGACGGCGTCGAAGTGGAACGCTCGACCGGACCAATTCACGGCATCGCCATGGACCTTGGCACAACCACGATTGTGCTTCGGCTGATCGATCTTGAAAGCGGCGAATTGATTGCGGACGCTTCGTTTGAGAATCCGCAACGATTCGGTGGATCCGACGTGATGGCTCGCATCAGTTACGACGGCGAGCATCCCGGAAGACTTTTGATGCGCACGCTCGCGGGATATCTGAGCCACGCGATCGAAAAATTTCCGGTCGATCCAAAAACGATCTACGAGATGGTGGTGGTGGGCAACTCCACGATGCGCGATCTTTTTTTCCGCAAGAGCGTTTATTCGATTGGGCAGAACCCCTATCGCTCGATTACGGAAATCGAAATGGCCGAAGGCAAGCGCTTGACGACAAGTCTTGTGGAAACTGGCGTGAGATGTTTGCTGCCGATTCATCCGAAAGCGCGCGTGTACGGCGCGCCGGTGATCAGCGGCCATGTGGGCGCGGATGCGGCGGCGTGCATGCTGGCGGTTGACATCGCGAATGAAGAGCGACTGGTGGCGGTGATGGACATCGGCACGAACACCGAACTGATCCTCGGCAACAAGCACCGCATTCTCGCGGCGTCTTGTCCGGCGGGGCCGGCGTTCGAGGGCGGCGCGATCGCGTGCGGCATGCCGGCTTTGGATGGGGCGATCGAGGAAGTCGCGATTGGCGACGACGGAAAAATTCGCCTGCGCGTGATCGGCGACGTTGCGCCCGAAGGCATTTGCGGATCGGGATTGGTGGATGTGCTGAGCGAATTGCTTCGCACGGGGCGCATGAACGACATGGGACGATTCACGGATGACGTGCATCGCGTCACGCTCGATGAGGAACACGACATTTATTTGCTCGAGAGCGACGTGAACGAATTGGCGCAGGCCAAGGGCGCGAACGTGGCTGGTCTGCACGTGGTTTTCAGCAGCTACGGCATCGACTTCGACGACATCGACGTTTTTTATCTGGCGGGAGGATTCGGGCGTCACCTGAACGTGGAAGCCTCGAAACGCATCGGCCTGGTGCCCAGTCTGCCGTCGCGAAAAATCGTGCAGGCAGGAAATACCGCGATTGAAGGCGCCACGATTGCGCTGCTCTCGAAATCGAAACGCGAGGAACTTGAACGTCTCGTAAAGAAAGTGGAGCACTGCCGGCTGGAAACGCATCCGCGCTTTTTCGATTTCTTCGTGGAGGGCTGCCAGTTTAAGCCCGTGGAGCCGATTCCATGCGCCCGGTAGCCGAGATGGTCGAGCTGGCCAGCACTTCGCCGAATGTTGAGGTGTCGCCGGCGGAATACACGCGGCTGCTTGGTTATCCGCGCGATTGGGTGCTGGAAGGCCGGGCTCTGGAATTAGCGGATTTGGCGCGCGCGTGGTACGCGAAGTACGGGCGGCCGTGGGTTTATGCCCGCCAAGCGGAAAGCCTCGAGATCGACGGCGAATCGATTCTGATCGATGGAATGCCGTTCGCGAGCAAACGGCTGCAGAGCACGCTGCAGCAGGCTGCGGCCCACAGCGTGATTCTGGTCGCGGTGGGCGCGGGTCCCGAAGCCGAGGAGGAAGCTCACAGACGCTGGGAGGATGAAAAGCCCGACGAATATTTTTTTCTTGAGATGTTCAGCTCCGCGGTCGTCGAGCATTTGACCACTGTGACCGGAGCGAATCTGTGCGACTGGGCGGAACGCCACGAGATGGCTGTGTTGCCGCACTACAGCCCTGGATATCCCGAATGGGACATCGCCGAGCAACCGCACCTGCTCGAACTGGTGAAGCGCACGCGAAAGCACGCGTTGCCCTCCGCCGTCGAAGTGCTCGAGTCCGGCATGTTACGGCCGAAAAAAAGTTTGCTCGCGGTTTTCGGATTGACGCGGCACACGGACCGGTTGCGCAGACTGACGGAGCTTGTTCCTTGCGAGAATTGTTCGTTCGCGCCGTGCCAATACAGGCGCGCGCCGTACCGGCGGGCTTTGCGCGCGAAGGGCGAGGAAGCGCCGGTGCGCATCGAGGTGCTGGACCAGGAAGCGGCGTACAGCGTGAATACCAGGGCGCTGAAGAGATGGGCGCAGGAACGGCTATCGATCGAGACCTGCGAGGACGGCAGTGTCGACGCGGTGTTCCGCTACGACGGAACCACTTGCAACAACATGGGCCGGCCGCTGACTTTTCTTTACAGCGTGAAGCTCGGGCCGCGCGCCGATGGATATCCGATACGAGAGCAGCGCTGCGCGCCGGCCACGGGGGATACGGGCCACGCGCAGATGTGCCAATATCTTGAGAATCCCGAGCGGTTGATGAGTTCGATCGAAAGCGAGAAGCCGCTCAGTGGACAACGGTTGAACGCCGTGTTGTCATGGCGGCGCGAAGCCTGCGCCGCGGGGTGCTACTGCGAGCCTTATAGCCGCGAGCACAAGTGGGGCCTGGTGCTGGAAACGATTCACTACGCGCTGGTGCAAAAGGAATTGGAGCAGGAAGCGGAACGATCATGAAGAAACTCTTGCAGGAAGCGATTCTCGAACGCCCATTGCTCAGCGACGGAGCTATGGGCACGCAGCTGATGATTGCCGGACTGGAACAGGGCAATTGCGGCGAGGAATGGAATCTGACGCAACGCGAAAAAGTGCTGGCGATTCATCGGCGTTACGCCGAGGCAGGAGGAGAGTGCCTGCTCACGAATACCTTCGGCGGTTCGCGCATCATGCTCACGCGCCACGGCAAACCGGATAAGGTCGTCGAAATCAACAAAGCGGCTGTGGGGATCGTCCGCGAAGCATTCGGCGCGAAGGACGGATACGTGATCGGGGACATCGGACCTTTCGGCGGGCTGATGGAACCGTACGGCGATTTCACCGAAGCCCAGGTACAGAGCGCGTTCGAGGAACAGGCCGGGGCGCTGGTGGACGCGGGAGCTGACGCCATCATCATCGAAACGCAGACGGGCCTTGAAGAACTTCTGCTGGGCATTCGCGCGGCGCAGAAAGCCGGCGCGCCGTGCATCATCGGGTCGATGGCCTACGACGTTACGCTCGACGGCTCGACGTTTCGGACGATGATGGGTGTGGAACCGGAGCGCGCGGCCGAGTTCATGGAGGAAAACGGCGCGCATATCGTGGCGCTGAACTGCGGCACGCGCATGGACATGGTGCGCGCGAGAGAAGCTGTGGAGCGCTACAAGCAGGCGACAAGTTTGCCGGTGATGGTCTCGCCAAATGCGGGGCAACCGAAACTGATCAACATGAAAATCGTGTACGACGAAACGCCGGAGCAAATGGTGCAAGGTCTTGTGCCGCTGCTTGAGTCGGGCGCGAACATCGTGGGCGCATGTTGCGGCAGCACGCCGGAGCATATCGCCGCGTTCCGAAAAGCGATGGACGGATTTCTGGGATCGAATCACTCGAAATCGAACGGAGCTCGACGTGAAAGTTAAACTGTGCGATGTGAATCTGGGCGCGGCGGAAAAACTTCCGCCGCGCGGCGAAGACAAGTCGGGCGTCGGAGTTCATTACATGGACGCGTACATCAAGCCGATGAACGTGAAGCTCGAGGACGGTACGCCGGTAAAGTGCAAACGCCGTGGATTGAAAATCACTCTTTCGGCTGGCGGAAAAAAGGGCGAAGGGCTGATGCGCAGGCTGGATGTGAGCCCTGATCCGGTCGTGATGCTCGACGCGGCGCTGCAGGAAGCTGCCAAGGCCGCGGGGATCGAGCTCGCGGTGGAAGACGGCGCGATATTCGTAACGCTCTGAGTTTTCCTTCGGAGCAATCCGAAACGCGTTCGCGAGGCTCCGGTTCTTCACGCATTTTGTGATTCCGCGATTGTGATGCTAAACTTTTCCGCGCGGCGCGCCCGTAGCTCAGCTGGATAGAGCGTCTGGCTACGAACCAGAAGGTCGGAGGTTCGACTCCTCTCGGGCGCGCCATTACTATCTGATTTTCCCCTCTTGGGTGTGATTGGGCCAGTGGCGCAATGCAATAGCATCGTCCGCTTCCGGCCTGGCGACGAAAAATAATTAACGATATGTCAGGATCAGGATGGCGAAGCGGCGCCGGCGGCGCGGAGGTGTGCGAAGAACGGGTGGTGAAACCGCGTGAGCGATCGCGGAGGACGGTCGCGCGCCCGCGAAGGGAGGCGCGAGCTCAGAGGAAAATGTGAAATGCGGAGAAGCCGAGTGCGGCGCCGATTGCGGAGCCGGCGATCACGTCGCTCAGGAAATGCATGCCGAGAATAATTCGCGAAGCCGCGATGCATAGGGCCACGAACAGCAGCGCGTCTTGCAATTGCGGATAGAACATTCCGATGCACACGGCCATGGCGAACGCGGTGATCGAATGGCCCGAGGGAAACGAGAACTGATCGGGAGGAAGCACGCGCGACCAGCAGTGAGGTTCTAGCTGGCAGGGACGCGTGCGGTGGCTGACGCGCTTGATTAGCTTGAAAATAAAAATTCCGGCGACGGACGCGGTTCCTGCCGCGAGCACAGCGGTGAATCGCCGCGGACCGCCGAAGATCAGCAGGATGCAACCCAGCGAATACCACAGCCAACCATCGCCGCAGCGGGTGGCTGAAACCATCAGCACGCGAAACCATCGCGGCGGGCGCCAGCGGTGCACGCGGCGCATCAGCCGGCGATCCCGGCTGTCGATAAAACCCCAGACGGCGCGCGTTACGGTCATAGCGTTTTCTCCATCCCCACCGGCCGAAGCGAAGGACCGAGCGATCGTCCGCTGCGGCGCCGGCGGCGTGGCGGAACGACACGTTGCGCCCAGCGGCGGGCGAAAATGCGTTCCGACTCAAAGTTACCATAAGTGAAAGCGGGAACCAGAAGAGCGAGCGGCGCGAGCAAGGCCGGCCAGCGTTCTTCGCGCAGCAATTCCCATACGACGCGCAGCGCGACGCGCGTGGTCTGCGTGTAGCTTCCGCTTGAACCGCGCGCGCGGCACGAGCCGCGGCGCAGGCCAGCGAGAAATTCTTCTTTACTCTTGGCGCCGGGCACTTCGGTGTAGGCCGTGGCCGCGGCGCACACGGTGTGCGCGTCGCTGCCGCCGAGCGCGATTTTTTCGGTGCGCCGCGCGAGACGCGCGGCATGGCGATTCGTCTCCGGCAACATGTGGCCGTTCAGAGTTTCAAACGCGGGAAAGCTGTCGATGAACCAGCGAAAATCTTCTTCGTGTCGCGGACCGGTGACGGAAGAAAAGATGTGGTTCACGGAAAAAAACAGATCCTGTTCGCCGAGATAGGCGACGAGAGCGGGCACGTCGGTGGCGCGCCGCTGAATTTCGACGTGCTGGCGCGGGGAGAGGTCATACACAGCGATGTGCGCTTCAGTGCCGCTGGGCATGCGGCAAGTGACTTCTTCGCTCGCGAAGAAATCGGGGTGCGCGCGCAGCGCCTCGCAACCATCGAGAGAATCATGGTCGGTTAATGTGACGAGGTGCATCCCCCGGCGCTTCACGACGGAGTAGACCTCTTCCGGTTCGCTGTAAGATTCCAGGCAAAAAGATTTGAGGACCGGCATCGTCGACGGCCCCGAGAACCGCGAGTGGATGTGCAGGTCACATTTCATAATACGTTCGTAGCTCCGGAATGTTACGGGGCGATGAAAACGCGGCTACATTATTGTAAATAAAAGACTTATTACTCTTTGGGCACGGACGGGCGTGGACGGCTAAAAGTCGGCGTTGCGTTTGGCCACGCTTGTGCTATTCCTAGCTCGATCATGAAGCGAATCGAATTTATTTTCTTCGATGCCGGCGGCGGCCACCGCAGCGCCGCGACCGCGCTGCAACTGGCCATTAAGTCGCGACAGATTGCGTGGGACGTGAATTTGATGAACCTGCAGGAGGAGCTCGACAAGCTCGACATCCTGCGGCGGATTACCGGCGTGCGCATCCAGGATGCTTACAATTCGATGCTGCGATCCGGATGGACGCTGGGCAGCGCGCAAATTCTGCTCGCGTTGCAGGCGACTATTTGGGTGCATCACACGCTGCTGGTGAAACTGCTGGTGAAATACTGGCAAACGGTTTCGCCGGACATGGTGGTTTCGTTTGTGCCGCACTTCAATCGCGTGATCGGCGAAAGTTTTGAGATTGCGTTTCCGGGGCGGCCATTCGTGACGATACTCACGGATCTTGCGAACTATCCGCCGAATTTCTGGATGGAGCGGCGCGAGCAGGATTTTATTTGCGGCACGGATCGCGCCGAACAGCAGGCCTTGGAATTCACGGGCACGCGCGAGCGTGTGTTTCGAGTGTCGGGAATGATTCTTCATCCGCGCTTTTATGAGCCGCAGACGGCGGATCGCGCGGCGGCGCGCTCGGCGCTTGGCCTCGGCGCGAATCTGGCGACGGGGCTGGTTCTTTTCGGCGGCTTCGGATCCAGTGCGATCGAAAAAATTGTCGATCGTTTGGACGAAGCGGATTTGCCGATACAACTGATTCTGATTTGCGGACGCAACGAGCAAGTGCGCGCGCGACTGGCGGCGCGAGCGACGCGCATGCCGATTTTCGTCGAAGGATTCACCACGAACATTCCGTATTACATGCACCTTTCGGATTTTTTCATAGGGAAGCCCGGCCCGGGCAGCGTGAGCGAAGCGATCGCCATGCAATTGCCGGTGATCGTGGAGTGCAATGCGTGGACGCTTCCGCAGGAACGCTACAACGCAACGTGGGTGACGGAGAAGCAAGTGGGAATCGCTGTGGATAATTTCCGCAGCATCGTTCCCGCCGTCGAGCAGTTGCTGCGCGACGGCACGCTCGAACGATTTCGCGCGAACGCCGCCGCGCTGCCGAACCGCGCGGTCTTCGAGATTCCCGATATCCTCGAGCAGATCCTCGAACGCAGCGCAGAGCCGTCACAGGTTTTTGCGAAGGCGGCTGAATGCCGTTGACGCTTCGCGCCGTGGAGACTTGCGAGAACGCGCTTTACATTTCAAGTTTCCCCGCGATGAGCGGCGCGTGGTAGCACCCATCCGCAAGGCCGTCTTGATTTACAACCCAGTGAGCGGGCGGCGGCGCTCGCGGCGCCTCGTCGAGATCGAGACGGCGGGCAAAATTCTTTCCGACGCGGGTATCGCGATCGAATTCGCGCCGACGTTCGACCCCGGCTCGGGGACTACGATCGCGCGGCAGGCCGTGGCGCAAAAGTTCGATCTGGTGATCGCGTGCGGCGGCGACGGGACGGTGAACGAAATCGTGAACGGCCTGGCCGGCAGCAGAGTGCCGATGGCGCTGCTTCCCGCGGGCACGGCCAATATTTTGGCCAAGGAACTCGGGATTCCGTGGAACATTCCGGCCGCGGCTCGCTTGATACCTTCGAGCACGCCGCGGCGAATCGCGCTTGGGAGCATCGCGGCGCCGGGAGAACAGACCAACGGCAATTCGCCGCACGCGGATCGCTACTTCCTGTGCGTTGGCGGCAGCGGGCCGGACGGCGCAATCGTCAACGGTGTGGATTCCAAGCTGAAAAAAAGCATCGGCCAATTTGCGTATTGGGCGGAAGGGATGCGTCAATTATTCACGTACAAATTTCCGTTGATGCGCGTCGAATCGCGCGAGCGCACCGTCGACGCCACGATCGTAGTCGTCGGGCGAACGGCCGAGTACGGCGGGCCATTCAGAATCACCGACGGCGCCAGCCTATACGAGAATTGTTTTGAGATCGTGGCTTTTTCAACGCGGAGCCGGCTGCGTTATCTGTTTGCGTTGCCCGCGCTTTACTTCGGCAAATTGCGCGGCGTGCGCGGAATCAGCGCGTGGAAGACGGCGGACGTGACATGCACGCCGCTCCCGGGCGGAACGCTCTACGCGCAACTGGACGGCGAGCCGGTCGGCGCGCTGCCGCTGCGATTTCGCATCGTTCCCGACGCGCTCACGCTGATGGTTCCATCCAGCGCGGCGAAAGCCAGCGACGCCGCCCAAGCGCCGAAGCAAACTGAATAAAACCGAACGACGCGCCGGCACTTTGGGGGAAGCCCGCATCGATTATGCGGAAAGCATGATCGTGCGGCCGCCGATATGATAGATATTCTGGGGCGTCAGAGCGAGGGGATATCAATTTTATGAAGCGAGTCGCGATCGTTCTGCTTTTTGCGAGTTTCGCGGCAGCGATCGGCGCGGTGGACCAACCGCCACGGCCGCGCATCCTGGGCATTTCGCACATGGCGTTATTTGTGAGCGACCTTGCGAAGTCGCGCTGGTTTTACGAGGACTTTCTCGGCTTCGGCGAGCCCTACAATTTGAAGCGCGACGACGGTTCGGTGCGGATCGCTTTCGTCAAGATCAACGACGATCAATCCATCGAGCTGTTCACGGATCCGCCCAAGCAGGACGGCCAACTGAGCCACATCGCTTTCTATACCGACTCGGCCGAAGGCATGCGCGAGTATCTCGCCGCGCAGGGCGTGAAAGTGCCGGCAGCGGTGGGCAAGGGCAAAATCGGAAATTTGGAATTCAACGTCACGGATCCTGACGGACATACCGTCGAGATCGTGCAGTACGAGCCGGATGGCTGGACGCGCCGCGAGCGAGGAAATTTCATGCCCCACACACGCATATCAACGCACATCCCGCACGTTGGCGTGACCATCCGCGCGCTCGATCCCGCGATTAAATTTTACGGCGGCATTCTTGGCTTCAACGAATTCTGGCGAGGCAGCTCGAACGGCAAAATCCTGAGTTGGGTGAACATGCGCGTCCCCGATGGGCAGGATTATCTCGAGATGATGCTCTACTCGGGGACGCTCGATGCAAAAGGACTCGGCACGAAGAATCACATCTGCCTGGTCGTGCCGGATATCGACAAAGCCGTGGCTGAGCTCAAGTCCCGACCCGACGCGAAGAATTATTCGCTGCCGATTGAAATCAAAGTGGGAGTCAACGGAAAGCGCCAGGCAAATCTTTACGATCCGGATGGCACGCGCGTCGAACTGATGGAGCCCGACACATTCGATCACAAGCCGGTGCCGCCGTCGACGGCTCCGCCGCCGATGTAGGACAAGACCGCGACGGAAGCGCCGTCAGCCAGCTAGCTGCTCTGCCAATCTTATTGAGCTCCCGCGTGCCGCGGCGGCTCGAAAATCCATTCGCATGTTTTTTTCGCCCTCGAAGTTTGGGCCGGCGCGCTGTGTAAGATGCAGAAACATATAGACTTAAGTCCTGAACCGCATCGGAACACGGGGTATCCGAAGTACTAGAACCGGGCTACCGTACCACCGGTACCAGTGCCCTATAGGGCCGCGGCGTTCCGCTTTGTATCCTTTACGCCGTGGGCACGCAGACCACAAACGGAGCACCTCTGATGGAAAACAATCGGCCAGAAGCGCGTGTTGAGAGTATTCCTGAGCCAGAGACTGGAGTCGCGATCCCGCCTAAGGCCGCTCAGAAATACGAGAACACCAGAAAGTTTCGGAGAGCGAAGCTCCGCATGCGTCTGCGGGTGCGTCCGGGAGAGTTTGACTCCGGGGCATTCGAGGAAGTCGCGAACACGGTGGACGCTTCGCGCAAGGCGTTTTACTTCCACACTCCGTCCGACCGGTACCATCCGGGAATGCGTTTGCGCGTACGGTTTCCGTACGAACCAGGAGCGCTCGCGAACGAGGCGGACGATTTCGGCGAAGTCATCCGAGTGGATAAGCGGCCGCGCGGCTTTGGGGTGGCGGTGCTGTTCTGGAAGGCAGGCGCGGAGCCCACGGCTACGATTGCGGTCATGCCGAAGGCTGAAGTCGCGCAGCAAGAACGCCGCGGCGATACCGAACGGCGCACCCATGAGCGCCAGTCGCTGGTAGCGGCCGTCGAGTTGGTGGATCTGCCGACTGGAATCCGAATGCGCGCAAATACCACGGACCTGAGTTTGGGAGGTTGCTACGTCAATACGCTGAACCCGTTTCAACCCGGCACCACGCTCGGGGTGAAGATCGAGCACAGCAACGTGACGCTCGAGGCCGAAGCGGTGGTGTGCGCGCGATTCGAGGGATCGGGGATGTGCCTGGAGTTCCGGAACATCACCGCCGAGCAATGCTCTCGGCTGAGTGAATGGCTGGGCGTGGCGGCGAACATAATGGTCGCCGACGTCGAGAGCTAAGCGAAACGAAAAAGGGGCAATCCCGCTCGAGCGGGATTGCCCCTTTTTTTTTGCGCGCACGCTAACGCATGCGTTAAGAAAATAGCCTACATTTCGACGCTAATTTCGATGCGTGTGCCGGGATAATACGGGTCGTACATGTAATATCCGCCGTCTACGAAATCAATGTAGACGTCGTCTGTGTAATACCAGTCCGCCGGCCACGGTTGGACGAATCCAAACCAAAAGCCGCCGTATTGGAAGCGGGAATATCCGCCGACCATTTCTGGATTGCCCATGCGGAAGCGATGGCCCTCTCCAAAGTTGGCCTGGAAGCGAGCTTCAGGAATGCGGGTCGAAGTTCTGCCGCTTTCCCGCAATGCCGGCTGCGATCGTTGAGTTTGCTGCTCGGACGCGGTCCGCTGAACGTGTCCCTGCTGCGCTGGTCTGGCTTGCTGCTGTTTCGCTTGCTGAGGCTTTTGCGACTGTTTAGCCGCGGGCCTGGTGGTCGTTGTCGATTTGGCTTGTCGCTGCTCAGCGGGCTTGGCTTGCTGCTGCTTCGCTTGCTGGGGCTTTTGCGACTGCTTAGCCGCGGGCCTGGTAGTCGTTGTCGATTTGGCTTGTCGCTGTTCAGCAGGCTTGGATTGCGGCTGCGGCTTCGCTGCTTGTGCCTGTCGCTGCGGAGCGGGCTTGGCAGCTGGTTGCTGATGCGCGGCGGGCTCGGCCCGCTGCTGTTGCGCCGGCTTGGCTTGCGGTTCGGGCTTCGCCGCTGGTCTGGCCTCCGGCTGTTGCGCCGGCTTGGCGTCGGAGTGGCTTGCCGCCTGGCCGCCGTGATCATCCGGCTTGTCCTGTCGTGCAAACGCCGGAGCGCTGATTCCGAGAAGAAGGAACAGAGCTCCCGTACCGATCAATCTGACTGGTTTCATAAGCGCTGCCTCCAATGACAGCTATTGCACGCGCTGGTCGCTCGTCGCGTCGGGCGCGTTCCGTTCTTCGGTTCGAAAAATTCCTTGTGAGGCGGCTCGGCTTGTAGAACTGCGCCCCGCGCGGCGCGGCGCTGCAAAGTTTGGCTACGCCTTGATGTGAATCCCAGACAGAGTGTGCAGGAATCCGAAAATGTCCAAGAGCCATAGAACCACGACGATCACGACAATGGCGTTCAAAATGGATTTGATCGTGCCCTGCATCGGTATGAAGCTGTTGACCAGCCAAAGCAGCACGCCGACCACGACCAGGATCATCAAAACTTGAAGTAGAGGCATTGTCTTTTTGACTCCTTTTCTTCGCAGGAAGACACTCCGGCCTGTCCCAAGGTCCTGCGACTTACTGTGTTGATCCCAGAGCTATTGCGGCGTATGGAGAGGGAGGGAACCCGTATTTGCCGGCGTTGATTGGTCTGAAGCTTGAGGAATCGCGCTCGGTTCAGACTAAGCGCTCTCCTCCATACAGCGACATCGTAGAGGATGCGAGGGCGCGTGTCTGTCCCGTTGCGGACACATCAGCATTTCCGTTGCGGATTCGCCTGCCAGTCGCTAACATTTTGCGACTATGGCAAACACAGATTCCGACGCATTGGTATTCTTCGGCGCGACAGGCGACCTGGCCTACCAGCAGATTTTTCCCGCGCTGCAGGCCCTGATTCGGCATCGCCACTTCGATCTGCCCATCATCGGCGTGGCATTGCCTCCGTGGACGCTCGATCAGCTTCGCGCGCGCGCGAAGGAGAGCATCCAGAAGAACAGCCACCTCGACGAAGCGGCGTTCGCGATTCTCTCCGCTAAACTCCAGTACGTGAGCGGCGACTACACCGACCCTGAGACGTTCACAAAATTGAAAACGGCGCTGGGCTCGGCGTGCCGGCCGCTGTTCTACCTGGCGATTCCGCCAGAACTGTTCGGCCCCGTGGCTAAAGGGCTTGCCGCCGCGAAGTGCAATACGGGGGGCCGGGTGGTCGTCGAAAAACCGTTTGGCCGTGACCTGGCATCCGCGCAATCGCTGAACCAAACGTTGTCGGCGACCTTTCCCGAAAGCGCGGTTTTCCGAATCGACCATTTTCTGGGCAAGGAGCCGGTCCAGAATCTGCTGTATTTCAGGTTCGCCAATTCGTTCCTCGAGCCAATTTGGAATCGCGAATACGTCGCGAGCGTGCAGCTCACCATGGCCGAACATTTCGGCATCGCAGGGCGCGGCGCGTTCTACGACAAGGTGGGCGCGATTCGCGACGTGGTGCAAAATCATTTGCTCGCGATCGTCGCGCTGCTGGCGATGGAGGCGCCGATTGCGCACGGCCTCGACGCGGTGCGCGACGAGAAGCAGCGCGCGCTTCGCGCCGCCCGGCCGCTCGCGCCCAAGGATGTCGTGCGCGGCCAATTCCGCGGCTACCGGAACGAGCCCGGCGTGGCGCCGAATTCCGACGTCGAGACCTACGCCGCGCTCAAAATGTACATCGACACATGGCGCTGGGCGGGCGTGCCCTTTTATATTCGCACCGGCAAGGAACTGCCGGTCACCGCAACGGAAGTATTCGTTCGATTGAAACGCCCGCCGCAGAATGTGTTCGACCGCGTCGCTCCGAACGACGCGAACTATCTTCGTTTCTGTCTCAGCCCGGACGTATCGATCTCGCTGGGCGTGCGCGCGAAAACTCCGGGCGAGGCCATGGCCGGCAAACAAGTGGAACTTACGATGCACGAAGCCACGGGCGACGAAATGCTGCCCTACGAGCGTCTGCTGGGCGACGCCATGCGCGGCGATCAGACGCTGTTTGTGCGCGAGGATAGCGTGGAGGCCTCGTGGAATATTGTCGATCCGATCTTGCCCGGCGTCGGCGAGGCGCCTCCCGCGCTCGAGTACGATCCCAACACCTGGGGACCGCCTGAAGCCGACGCGATCATTGCCGACGATGGCGGCTGGCACAATCCGTGCGGAGCATAGGCTGGTCGGCGACGGAAGCTGCCGGTTCGGGCGGGCATCTGGGGAGCAGCCAAAGCACGCGCATCCTTGCGCATGATATCCCCAGGCAGAGAGTTGATGACCCGCCTGCACGTGTCGCAACACCATCAGTGACCGCGCGGAACACTTCAGATTAATCATACGTATATCAGTTAGCGGAGAAGGCGTATCTCGACGGGACGCTTCGCACAATTTCGGGAGAAATTACGTGCGTCAAATGCACATCGCGCTGATCGTGCTTGGTGTGCCGCTGTTGCTCGCGGCTGCGCTCTCCGGCGTGGTCGGATATGAGGAAGGACCTTGGATTTTGCGGCCCGCTCGGCGGCCGCTTTCGCAGGAATTGATCGCGGGGGCCGGGGGCGCTTTCGGCGCCGTCGGTGGCAGCCTTGATGATTTCGATGTTCGCGCGGCAGACGCCGCGATACTTCGCGGGTGGCTCGGTCGTCCCTCGTCCGCAAATGGCGACTGGGTCTTGCTGTTTCATGGCATTGGCGACAATCGGGCCGGGATGGTCAGCTACGCTAGCTTCCTGCTTCGCAAAGGTTACGGAGTGGTGCTAATGGATTCGCGAGCGCAGGGTGAGAGCGATGGAAATCTCGCGACGTTCGGCTGGAAGGAGCGTTACGACGTACGGGCAATTCTTGATGCGCTCATCGCCCGCGTGCATCCTCGCCACATTTTTCTGCTCGGTGAATCGATGGGAGCGTCGATCGCGCTGCAAGCGGCCGCGGTGGACGATCGGATTGACGGTGTGGTTGCTGAGGCTCCCTTCAGCAACCTGCGGGAAGTCGCTTATGACTACGCGGGCCTGCATTGGAATCCGTGGCTGGGCAAAACCCTGTTTCGCCCAGCGGTGATTTTCGCGATTCGCGCTGTGGAACGCGAGGGCGATTTTCGCGCCGATAATGTTTCTCCAGAAGAAGCGGTCGCCGCTCGCTCATTTCCAATTCTGCTGATTTGCGGCGGTGCCGATCACACGGTGCCTTGCCGTCACGCGCTTCGCATTTTTGCGGCCGCTTCGGGCGCGAAGCAGCTTTGGGTAGTCGCTGGCGCGGGCCATACGCAGGCGTACGGTGCTGATCCGGCGGAATTCGAGCGGCGCGTGTTGGGGTTCTTCGGTGAGATCGGCGCGTCGGAGCGGGCGCCCGCACAGTAAAGCGCGGTGGCTGGCGAGGGGAAACGCGACAATCCCAAAAGCAGGCGGCTTCCGCCCGCCCGCAGAGCATCTAACTATGTGTCGGAGTAAAGGCGAGAGGTAAGACCGGAGCAGGAGCGTGCTGTGCGAAATAAATTCATTTTGAAATTCGCGATGATCTCGGTTGCTGCGGTGAGCCTGGCCTCGGCGCCGATTGGCGCACAAGCGCAGGCGGCAGGCACGAAGCCGGTGAATGTGATTGTCACCGTGCTCGGCAAGGGCAAGGAAGCTGCGCCTGAGGTCACCGAAGATTCGGTGAACGTGCATCAGGATGGTAAGGCGCGCCCGGTGCTGGGTTGGCAGCGATTGCCGGAGGATGGGCAGGGTCTCGAATTGATCGTGTACGTAGACGGATCGGTGGACGCCAGTGTCGCCAATCAGCTGCAGGACGTCTCCGCGTTTATCCGCGCGCTGCCGCGTGAGGCAAGCGCGGAAGTGGTCTATTCCTACGGAGGCGAACCACAAATCGTGCAATCGCCGACAACGGACCGCGAGCTTGCGGCGAAGTCAGTAAGGATTCCCTCGGGGCGATTCGCCGCTTCGTCTGGTCTGTATGCGGGCCTCGAGGATTTTGCGAAACACTTGCCGGACGGCGGGAGTCGGCGCGTGTTCCTGGTGATCAGCAATGGGATCGATCTGCTTCGAGGCGTAGGGGAGAGCGATCCGGGGATCAATCCCGACTTGCAATCGGCGATCGACGAATTGCATCGCAAAGATATTTCCGTTTACGCCATCTACGCGGGTGGCGGCGGACGCATGCTGGAAAACGAATATCTGGTGAACAACGGGCAAGGGTGCCTGGCGCGGCTGGCGGCGGAAACGGGCGGCGAGTTTTTCTCGATGGGGCTTTCCACGCCGATCGATTTCGAGCCTTATCTTAAGGACGTTTCGGAGGGATTGACGCACCAATATCTGCTTACGTTTGCCGCGGTCACTTCAACCAAGGCGCATCTCTCGACGCTCCGAGTTGGAGTCGAGGTCGAGGGCGCGGATGTGCTCGCGCCGGATCATGTTTTCGTGCCGTGAGAGGAATGACTGGCGGAAGCGCGAACGCCGCGGCCGGTGCGCGCGGAAAAGAAAAAGCCCCACCCGCAAATTCGGCGGGTGGGGCACCCAGTTAACAATATGCTGCCTGACTAGATTGGCGTGCAGACGGCTTTTACCTCGGTGTAGGCCTCGAGGGCTTCGTGGCCCATTTCGCGGCCCCAGCCGGATTGCTTGTAGCCGCCGAAGGGAAGCGCGGCGTCGAAAATATTGTAGCAATTGATCCAGACGGTACCGGCGCGAAGTTGGGACGCGAGGCGATTGGCTTTCTGAATGTCGCGCGTCCAGATTCCGGCGGCCAGGCCGTATTCGGAATTGTTTGCGTGTTTGATCAAATCGTCGGCATCGCGGAAGGGAATTGCGGTGACCACGGGGCCAAAGATTTCTTCGCGCACGACTTTCATATTTTCGTTGGTGTTCACCAGGACCGTAGGCTTCACGAAGTAGCCTTTATCGCCCTGGCGGCTGCCGCCGACCGTGGCCTTGGCTCCTTCGGAGAAACCGGATTCGAGATAGCTGCAGACGCGATTGAGTTGTTCTTCGGAGACGAGCGGTCCCATTTCGGAAGATGGCTCCATGCCGGGGCCAATTTTTATTTCGCTCGCGGCAGTGGAGACGCCGTCGACAACTTTGTCGAACGAATCCTTCTGCACGTAGAGGCGCGAGCCGGCGCAGCAGCACTGGCCGTGATTGAAGAAAATCGCGCTGGCCGCTCCGGGTATCGCGATTTCGAGATCGGCGTCTTGCAGGATCACGTTGGGAGATTTGCCGCCGAGTTCGAGCGAGACTTTTTTCAGATTTCCGGCGGCGGCCTTGACGATCAGCCTGCCGACTTCGGTGGAACCGGTGAAGGCGACTTTGTCGACGTCGGGATGCGCGGCGAGCGCGGCGCCGGCGGTTTCGCCGAAGCCGGGAATGATGTTCACGACGCCGTCGGGGAAACCGGCTTCCTGGATCAGTTCGCCGAGGCGCAGCGCGGAGAGCGGCGTCTGCTCGGCCGGCTTCAAAACGACCGTGCAGCCGCAGGCGAGCGCGGGGCCAAGTTTCCATGCGGCCATCAGCAGCGGAAAATTCCACGGGATGATCTGGCCGACCACTCCGACCGGTTCGCGCAGCGTGTACGCGAGATATTTCACGCCGGGGGTATAGGGCACGGAAAGCGGAATCGTGTTGCCTTCGATCTTGGTGGCCCAGCCGCCCATGTAGCGGAAAAGCTCGATGGCGAGGGGAACGTCGGCGGCGCGCGCGATGGTCAGCGGCTTGCCGTTGTCCAGGCTTTCAAGTTGAGCGAACTCTTCGATATTTTGCTCGAGAAGATCGGCGAGTTTCCAGATCAGTTTGCTGCGATCGGACGCGGTGAGTTTCTGCGTCCACGGACCGCTATCGAATGCGGCGCGCGCGGCGGCCACGGCTCGATTGATATCTTCGCGATCGCCTTCGGCGACACGCGAGAGAACTTCGCCAGTGGCGGGGTTGTAAGTGTCAAACGTTTTGCCCGACGCGGCGTCGACCCACTTTCCGTTGATCAACATTTTCTGAGTTTTTGCGAGGTACCGGCTGACTTTGTCGTCCATGCGAACTGCTGACGTGGCAGTTGCCATTTTCGTGGCCTCCTTGAAGCGACTAATCCTGCGAGAGCGGGGCCCCGAGGGCCCGCTACCGGGCGACTCTAACTCATTCTGCGCGCGAATTTCAATCGAAGGGGTACCGAGCGGGCGGGCGCCGGCACGCGGGCCTGCCGTTACTCGACGGAGGCGTCGGCGCCGGGACGAACAAGAACCATCGAGCATCCGCTGTCAGGCTCGCAATCGAGAATGCCGTGGACGAGCAGGCGCGTGGGGCCGTCGTCCGGAAAAGGAAGGTCAAATTTAGCGGCTTCGAGCGCGGCATCGGCGTTCTTGAGCAGATCGGAGCCGCTGACAAATTTCACGCTGACGACTTTCGGCGACGGCGAGCCGGGGGCGAGCAGCAGAAAAAATTCGGCGCTGGCGTGCTCTTTGACAATTCGAGCGACGGTAACGGTGCGCATCAGCGAAATCACGCCGGGATCGGTGCCAAAATGTGATTCGTTCTTGCTGAGGAGTACGTCGAGGCGCGCCCGTGTCCCACTTGGCGGAGACCCCGTGTCGATTGCCCACCCATAGGCTTCGATGGCTTTCTGCCTCGCGCCCATTTTTTCGTAGATCTGGCCGAGATGATCGGCGTCGGTCGAATCCTGGTACATACTCCAAGCCGAGCGGCAATATTTTTCGGCTAGATCGTAGTGGCCCAAACGGAATTGGATCCAACCGAGAGTATCCCACGTGGCGGACAAGAGGTTCATCGTCCCCTTGTCTTTGTCGACGATGTTATCGAGAGAGATCGCGGCGGAATCGGACTCGAGTTGCGCGACGGCCTTCTGAGCCCATTGGAGGGATTCGTCGAGCTTCAGATTGTTGTCGGCCAGATACCAAGCGGCATCGTTGAGCGTTTCGGGCGAGGGATCGATCGCGACGGCTTGCTCGAGGGCGGCGGCGCCGGCATCGGAGTTGAGGGTGTAGATATGGGCTTCTCCGAGTTGCAGGAGCAGAGCGGCGTTGTGCGGATTATTCTTTACGGCGCTTTCGGCTTGTTGGAGAGCGTCGGGATAGCGCTTCATGTCGAGAAGCGCGGCGTCGATCGCGAGCAGCGCTTCCGGATCCGTTGGCTTTGACTTTTCGAGTTCGGCGATAATTTCGAGCGCCAAGTCGTCTTTGTGCATGTTCGCAAGTTGCGTTGCGGTGGTCGCGTAATACGCGGCGGGAGCCGGGTCGAGATCGATGGCTTTTTTAATTTCGTCGGCGCCGGAGTCTAAGGCGCCGATACGAATGTCGGAATAGCCCAACAAGCTCCATGCGAATGCGAAATTCGGATCCGCAGCGACAGCTTCGCGGAGATCCTGGATGCCCGTTGCCCAATCGCCGCGCCGTTCGGCGTCTGTCGCAAGTTGGCTCAAGTTGCGGGCCTCGGGGTTGCCGGTAGTGTCGACGCCGGACGCGGACACGGGCGCGGACGGCGCATACACGGCGAACAGTTTGGCCTCGTCATCGGTGACCGACTTCACGAACTTGCGGTAGGCATCGAACTCCGAAGGGGCAAGCATATCGACCTTGACGACTTCGGGGCGTTCGGCATGCCAGACGCTGTTGGAAAACGTAAACGATGAGTGGTATTCGGCGAAATCGTTGTTGAGGTCCACCGCGGCGGGCAATTCCGGATTCGTGCCTTCGGGGAGGTGCACATCGGCGGTTAAGGACTCGGTCATCGTGCCCAGGCGGATGGATGTGGCCGGCGCATCGGCGCCTTCCGGGATGATGGTGAGATCCACTTCGGGCAACGGCGGGGAGATTTGGTTGTCGTCCCAGGGCTGGTAGTGGTCGCGAGCGTAGCTGTAATCGAACTCAAACGGCGTGGCCGTGGAGTCGGGCGGGGTGGCGGTGGCGTCGCTGACGGTGCCGCCGAAATCCCACGCTTGCGAAATGCGTTGGACCAAGTCGTTCCACTGCGATTGGCCGGTTCGCCGGAAATCATCGCGGAAGGCAACCTCAAAATCGCCGCGAATGCTTACGTGCATCTTGCTCTTGACCGCGCCGGTGCTGTCGATCGTGCTGTCGGCATGGAAATTGAAAAAGGACGCGAAAGGCGGGTCGGCGGGGGTGACAACCATCTGCATGGGCCCGGCGTCCGGGACAATCATGGCCTTTTTATTTCTGATGGTCACGCTGAGGTAACCGAGCGGCGCAACGCCGGGAGTCGTGTCAAGGAAAAGAAAACCGCTGGCCTGAGGAATGGCGGTGATTACGTGGTCAAACATCATCGGCGAGGGAAGCGTGGTATCCAAGGTTCCAGCGGAATCCATGAGCGCGGGGTAAGCCTTGATGTTTTCGGCGGCGAGCAACGCGGCGAACAGGGTGTGCTTGTCCTTGCAATCGCCGAAACCGTTCTCGAGGACATCCGAGGCCGAGTGCGGCTGGTAGCGTCCGATGCCGAGTGAAATTCCGATGTACCGGAATTTCGTGGAGACGTAATCGTAGAGAATCTGGATTTTTTCGGCGTCGGTCTTGGCGCCGGCGGTGAGCGCGTCAGCTTTGGCTTTGACGTCAGGCGTCGGCACGGCGCGGGGCGCGGCCAAGCCGCGGAACCATTGGCCCACCTGGTCCCAGCTATCGAACGAAGAAATCAGAATGTCGGGAGGGGGCGCGAGTCCGATTTGAGGCGCAGGAGTTTTCTTGCCGGAGTCGGCGTCCGAAAGATTCGACGACTTCCAATCGTAGACGCTGTTCGCGCCGTCCAGAGTGACGGTCGGTTGAACGTCGATCGATTTGAAATTGACGTGGCGATTCTTCGGTGCGATGAAACGTAACTCTTCCGAAAGGACGATTGCACCTTTCGTGAAATTGTAAAAGTACCAGAATTGGCCGGGGTCGAGCGGCGCCGTGTCGCGCACGACTGTTTGGTACTCAAGCGTGTCGCCGGCCTCGAGGCCTCGCACGGCGAGCTGTTTTTCCTGGAGGTCACTGTACTCGGGGGCTTCGCGGGTGACGTCGGCGGGAATGGCAAGCGCGTCGGCGGGGTCGGTGGTGACGACTCGACCATCGGGTTTTGTGACCTTCACGGAGACGAAATCCGCGGCGGAACTGGCCGAGGCATACTGGATGTCCAAATTGCCGAAGGCTTGAACTCCGGCCGCGGATTGAATGCGGGCGCGCGCGGAATTCTCGACGGTGCAGATTGCGTTGGCGTCGCACGTGATCGTGGTTAGCCACTTTTCGAGGACCAACGGCTGGTTGGAGTAGTCCGGGGCTTTGGCCGCGGCGGCGGGTGCGGCCTGGGCGGCGGACTCGGTTTGAGGCGCGGGAGTTTGCGCTGCCTGAATGTCGCCGATCGCGGCCAGCGAAACGCAGAGACATGCGATTGTTGCCATGCGCGACAACGTGGTGATCAAGCGACCCTCAATACTGCCGATATAATTACGTGGCGGGATTCTACCCGGAAACTTTGCGACTGGCTAGCGGCGCGGGATTCGGGCAATAAAAAGCCCGCTCACCGGTCGGCGATGAGCGGGCTCGATTCCACGCGGAGTCTAAGACGTTCCGCGCGGTACAACGCTGATTAAAGCAATGCGCTCGGCGCGGTCCAGTAGAGCGCTGCGCTTACTTGGACGGCGGGGCCGTCGCGGTTCCGGGCTCGATATCGACCGTTCAGGCCGGGAAGCACGTTGACGCGCTCCTGATAGAACGTGTGACCGCTGGGATCGCGCAGTTCGATATCGTGCGCGCCGGCTTTGAGCGGGAAATTCTTGAGCTTGCCGGACAGGCCAGCGTAGCCGCCGTCAACGTAAACCAAGGCGTCCTTGGCCTGCATATCGAGCTTCACGTGTCCGGTGCCGGTATAGGCGCCGTCGCCGCGATACCCGTAGTAACCATAGCCATAGGGACCCCAGTAAAGGCCGGGGCCGTAGAACCAGCCGGGTCCATAGAAACCGAATCCTATAGACGGTCCGTAGAAGCCTCCGCCAAAGCCTCCGCGGAACCCTCCGCGGAACCCTCCGCCGAAACGTTGAGCCGAAGCCGTGGGAACCATCAGCGCCATCGCAAACAAGCCAATCGCCGACATTTTAAGAATTCGGGAAATCATACTTGGCCTCCCTTCCTTCCTGCTTCCGAGCGCGATACCTTGTGAGCTTCCTTCGTGGCGATCGCCGGCTTTTATCGCGTCCAGTAACTTTGATGCGGGGATGTTCGGAGGAGTTTCCTCGGTGCGTGCCGCGTGTTTCAGAGCTTCGGATCCCAGTTGTCTGCGCCGCGAAGGAATTTGCGAGGGGCGAACTGCGCGGCCTCTGAAGCCGTGAGCATTTTTTCCTGGGGTATGCGCGCGGATGGGGCCGCTGAGTTCGGACCGCCCGCGGAGGCGGCGTGGGGCGCGCCGTCGCCGAACGACCCATACTCGGCGTAGAAGGCGTTGGTCAGGCCGGACCTGCCATCGTGCATCCATTCAACCCATCCAGCAGGGTCGATGTGGCCGCCCATGTCGGTCGCGAGAAACACGACGAAGGCGTATAGACGCCAGGGGCGACGGAGATAAACATCGGTGACGCCCGGATCGGCGGTGAGCATGCAGTGGTCGAAAACGTAGCCGCTATCTTCGGCGGGATAGAGGCGGCTCTGCGCGGTGATCGAATCGATCTCGTGAGGACGACTGTGGATTTCGCAGCGCTCGAAAACGGCTTTGGCGTCGCCGAAGATGAAGTCAACGGTGCCGGCGATGTAGGAATCGGAATAAAGTTGGCGCGAGGCAGCGCATGGAGAAGTGCCGCTGCGACACGTTTTACTGTCGGCGTACAGGCTGTCCTGGCGGGCCACGATGCGAACGTGGCGGAAGATATCGCGGTCGCCGGTGACGTGCAGCGCGACGGCCTGCGCGTCAACATTTACGTCGGGATGCTCGTCGCTGAAAGTGTTCTGGAAGGTGATATTTTCCGCGAGGAAGTCGTCGCCGGTGACGGTGGTGCTGGCGGAGCCGAAAGTCGAGCCGACGTCGTGGTGGCTCAAATCGTAGGTGAGCACGACCCGGCTGGGGTCTTTCCCCAGGCCAATTAGAGTGACGTGCGGCTTATCGATGTGAATTTGTTCGCGATATGTTCCGGAGTGTATGTGAATCACGCCGCCTGTGGCCGGGAGCGCATCGACGGCTTGCTGGACGGTTTTGAAATCCCCGGCGCCCGATGCGTCGACCGTGAAAGTCGATCGCGACCAACCCGTGGGCGTCTGGGACTCGGGCGAGTCTGCGGCGCCGTGGGAAAATGCGACCATGGCGGAGCAGACGACTCCGCAGGCGACTAGTGCTAGCCGCGCTCTTCGTTGTGAACTCATGCGCGCGATCGAGGGCTCAGAGCAAGGCCGCCTGAGTGCTCAAAGGATATTTTCATCCCGCGTTCGCTCCATTGAATATGCTTTGAGAAATTCGCCGGGCCTATCAAGCAGGATAGCGGAGACCGCGGCGCGCCGTCGGAAACAGGTGGGAGGGGATTGCCTCTGCCGACCGCCATACAAATATATGCCGGCGCGGGGCGCATCGATACGGTTCGAGCGAGGCGATGTTTGGAATCGGTCAATGGACCTCGAAGAATCTGTATTCAGTTCGGTTTCGCGCGCGGAGAGCCCTTCGGATGGCAGCGCGCATTCATGCGCTGACGGGTTGGTTCCAATGTACGGGCAGTGACTTACTGCATCGCGGTTGCGTGCTGCCCGCGCGCCGCCTATGATTTCGTTGCGATACTCGACCGCGCACAAGGAGCGTGCCAGTGAACGCGAAAATGAAAAGATGCGGATGTGGAATCGGACTGCTGCTTGCGCTGATCGGCGTCGCGACGATGGGCGCGGCGGCGCAGATGGCGGGCGGGCAATCTGCGGCGCCGACGCAAGCCCCGCCGATGGCGGCGCAAGCCACGCCGGCGCAGCTTTCCTTGACCGGCGAGGTGACGCAAGAGCTGCACCTTTCGGGCGCGGATCTGAAGGCGCTGCCGCGTACGAGTGTGACCGCGACGGACGCGCACGAGAAGCAAACGCATGTGTTCGAGGGCGTGACGCTGCAAGAACTCCTGAAGAGCGCGGGAGTGCTCACTGGCGAGGCTCTTCGCGGCAAAGGACTGGCGATGTGCGTTGTGGCGGGCGCATCGGACGGTTATCACGCCGTTTATTCACTCGGCGAGCTTGATCCGAGCATCGGCGGCGAGATGGTTTTGGTGGCCGACACAGTCGATGGGCAGCCGATCCCTGCGGGGCAAGGCCCACTGCGACTCGTCGTTCCGAGCGACAAGCGCCCCGCTCGCTGGGTCCGGATGCTACAAAGCCTCACCGTAGTTTCGGTTTCCGCTGGGAAATAGCGGCGATTCGGCGGATGTGGCCGTGTGCCGCCGACGCAAAGCGCTCGCGCTCACAGAAACTCCTACGGGTTTGACGGAGGCTGAGCCGGCGTCTGCGCCGGGGCCGAAGGCGGCGGGACAGCCGGCGAATCCGGCGGCGGATTGGTCGGCTGAGACGGGTACTTCCCGGACAACGAAGCGGCCGCGGGTAACTGCGAGGAATTCCAGCCGCCGCCGAGCGCCTCGATCAATTGCACGTTGGCGTCCATGGCTTGTTCGCGAAGATTGACGGCGGTCTGCTGATTCGTAAACAGAGTTGTTTGCGCCGTGATCACGTCGAGATAGGGATCGAGTCCCAACTTATAGCGATTCGTGGCGACCTGCAGATAGTTCACCGAGGATTTCACGGCATCGTCCTGCTGCACAACTTCTTCAGAAAGAATGCGAAGAGACGAGAGGTTATCCTCGACCTGCTGGATTGCCGTCAGCACCGTCTGGCGGTAATTCGCGACGCTTTCCTGAAATTGGGCGACGTACTGTTGCACGGTGGCGCGGCGCAGTCCGCCGTCGAAAATTGTTTCGGAAATCGTGGGTCCAACCGACCAGGCGCGGCTGGGCCAAGCGAGCAAGTTCGCGAGCGAGGAGCTTTGGAATCCGGCCTCGGCCGTGATCGTGAGAGTCGGGAAGTACGCGGCGCGCCCGACGCCGATCTCGGCGTTGGCTTGAGCTACGAGCCGCTCATCTTGGGCAATATCCGGGCGCCGTTCAAGAAGCTGCGAAGGCACGCCGACGGGAATCGGCGGCGGCGATTGTTTCAGTGGCTCGGCCGGAATCGAAAACGTCGAAGCAGGTTGGCCAGTCAGTGTGGCGATCGCGTGTTCGTATTGCGCCCTGAGTATGCCGAGGTTGGTGGCTTCGGCTTCGGCTGTGTCGAGCTGCGTTTGCGCCTGGGCCACGGCCTCTTCATTCTGAATTCCCGTGTTGTAAAGAACTTGATTCAACCGCAGAGATTCCTTGTACGCCGCTACCGTGTCATTGAATAACTGGATTAGGGAATCCTGGCCTCGCAACTCGAAATAATCCACGGCGAGATCCGCGTGCGCCGTGAGGCGCAGGTTTTCAAGGTCCGCGGCGTCTGCTTGCGCGCCATACTGCGCGGCGCGCACCGTGTTGCGAACGCGGCCGAATAAATCCGGCGTCCACGAGGCGTCAATGGGAAGCGAAAACTCCGCTTCCGTTCCCGTTGACTTCGACGCGACGAAACCACTCGACGTAGACGCGCCCGCGTTGGCCGAAGGTTTGCCGACGGTGAGGCCCGGCGCCACAGAAATGGTGGGGAAGTACTGCGAGCGAGCTTCTCTGACGAGAGAGCGCGCGGCGAGGAAGTTTGCGAAAGCCGAGGCCACGTTCTGGTTCGAGATGTCGACTTTTTCTTCGAGCGAGTTGAGCTCGGGATCGTCGTAGATTTCCCACCATTTGTCGCGAATCGCGGCGTCGCTCGGCTGCGCTTCTTTCCAGATGCCGGCGGCGGTTGAGTCCGCGGGAGCGAGTTCCTTATAGGCGGGAGGTGCAGCCGCACTTGGCTGGTGGTAGTGAGGGGCGACATTGCACCCGGCCACCAGGACGGCGATCGCCAACGCCGACACCAGCCGAAGCGTCCGGATATCCCGGCGTTGGCTATCTCGATGGACTCGGCTCACGATCTGCATCTCGATTTTCCCCGTAATTCGACGTTGTTGGTCATAAGATGCGCGCCCATTAGTCCGCAGGTTGCGGCGAAGGCGCGGCCGAAGGCGCTTGCATGCCGGGGTGGCGCTTGCCTTCCCACCATAGACGCATGCGATCCATATAAAGATAGACGACCGGCGTGGTGTACAACGTGAGCATCTGGCTGAAGATCAGACCGCCGACGATGGTGATGCCCAGGGGACGCCGCAATTCCGATCCAACGCCATGATTGATCACCAGAGGCAGTGCGCCGAACAACGCGGCCGCGGTGGTCATCAGAATCGGCCGGAAGCGCAGGAGGCACGCCTGGTAAATGGCATCGCGCGGGCTCATACCTTCGCGGCGCTCGGCCGCCAGCGCGAAATCGATCATCAGAATGGCGTTCTTCTTGACGATTCCGATCAGCAGGATGAGTCCGATGATTGCGATGACGCTGAGGTCGGTCTTGAAAATCATCAACGCCAGAACGGCGCCGACGCCGGCCGACGGAATCGTCGAAAGGATGGTGATGGGGTGGATGAAACTTTCATAGAGAATCCCGAGCACAATGTAGACCGCGAGCAACGCCGTGATGATCAGCATTGGCTCGGTTGACATGGATTGCTGAAAGGCCTGCAGCGTGCCAGAGAACATGCCGGTGATCGTGCTGGGCATGCCGATGTTCTGTTCCATCTGGATGATCTCACGCGTGGCGTCGCCGAGAGCCACGCCGGGTGCCAGATTGAAGGATACCGTCACCGAAGGGAACTGCCCCTGGTGGTTGACGGACAAAGGCGCCGTGTTCGGCGCATAACTGCTGACGGCGCTTAGCGGTATCTCTCTCCCGCCGGACGACGAATTCAGGTAGACATTGCTTAAGCCCTGCGGCCCTTGCCAGTACTCCGGCGCGACCTCCATCACCACGTGATACTGATTAAGCGAAGTGTACATTGTGGAGACCTGCGCCTGCCCGAACGCGTCATAGAGCGCGCTGTCGAGCGATTGCGGCGTGACCCCGACTCTCGACGCCGTCGGACGATCGTAAGTGAGAAAGGCTTGCAAGCCGCTATTCTGCTGGTCGGTGTTGACGTCGGTGAGGCCCGGAATCTTTCGGATATTTTTCAAGAGCTCAGGTCCCCATGTCACGAGGTCCTGAATATTCTCGCTCTGGATCGTGTATTGGTAACCGGCGCTGCTTTGCCTCCCGCCGATGCGCAAGTCCTGACCGGGCTGCATAAAGACGCTCGCGCCGGGGACGGAAGTCATTGCGGGACGGAGTCGATTGACGACCTGGAGGGCGCTGACCTTTCGTTGGTTGAGCGGTTTGAGGCCAATGAACAAGAATCCGCTGTTGGTGGAACCCTGCCCACCGGTGAAGGCCACGACGTTGGCCACGGCGGGATCGGCCTTGACGGAGTTGACGAAACCCTGAGTGAGTACGTTCATGGCTTGAAAGGAGATGTCTTGTGCGCCCTGTATGCCGCCTTGGATCGTTCCGTTGTCCTGCAGGGGGAAATAACCCTTGGGCACGATGATGAGCAGATAGACGTTGACGGTGATCGTGAGCAGCAGGACGGCGAGCGTCAGAGGCGCGTGGCGAAGCACCCATTGCAAAGTGTGCTCGTAGAGATTCAGGATAGCGGTAAAAACGCGCTCGCTCGCGTTGTAGAGGCGCCCATGCCTTTCCGTCCCGTGCTCGCGCAGCAGTTTGGCGCACATCATGGGCGTGGTCGTGAGCGAGATTGCAAGAGACACAGCAATCGCGGCGGAGAGCGTGACGGCGAATTCGCGGAACAACCGCCCGAGGATGCCGCCCATCAGCAGGATTGGGATGAACACGGCAATCAGCGACAAACTGATCGAAAGCACGGTGAAGCCGATTTCCGCGGCGCCCTTGAGCGCGGCCTCCTCCGGAGACATGCCCTGCTCGAGATAGCGCGTGATGTTTTCGATCACCACGATCGCGTCGTCCACCACGAAGCCGGTGCAGATGGTCAGCGCCATCAGAGATAAATTGTCCAAGCTATACCCGCATAGATACATCACGCCGAACGTGCCGATCAGCGAGGCGGGCACCGCCACGCTCGGAATCAGCGTGGCCCGGACGTTGCGGAGGAAAACAAACACGACCAGGATCACCAGGCCAATCGCGATCATCAGCGTATCTTCGACATTGCTCACCGACGCGCGGATGGTGGTCGTGCGGTCGATCACGATCGTCAGATTAATAGCAGCGGGAATCGAAGCTTTAAGCGAAGGCAGCGCCGCGCGAATGCTGTCCACGGTTTGAATGATGTTCGCGCCGGGCTGTCGAAAGATGATCAGCAACACTCCCGGTTTGCCGTTTATGTAGGCCGCGCTGCGTATGTTTTCCACAGAATCTTCAACATCGGCCACGTCGGATAGCTTGATCGCCGCGCCGTTGTGGTAGCCGACGACGAGGGGTTTGTAGTAATTGGCCACCAGGAGTTGATCGTTCGCCAGGATGTCCGCGCTCGTCTGGCCGTTGGTAATCTGGCCCTTGGGCAGATTCGCATTTTGCTGTTTCAGCATGCTCGCAACGCTTCCGAGGCTGAGACCGTAGCTATTTAGCTGGGTTGGATTCACTTCCACACGCACAGCAGGAAGCGCGCCGCCGCCGACATTCACCTGACCCACGCCCTGAACTTGAGACAATCGTTGGGCCATGATCGTGGACGCGGCGTCATAGAGCGCTCCACGGTCGTACACCTCCGACTGCAGCGCGATGATCATGATTGGCGAATCGGCCGGATTCACCTTGCGATAGCTTGGATTGCTCGGCAGATTGGCGGGCAGATAGCTGCGCGCTGCGTTGATAGCGGCCTGAACGTCGCGCGCCGCGCCATTGATATCGCGGCTCAAATCGAATTGCAGGGTGACGTTGGTCGATCCCAAACTGCTCGAAGAGGTCATTTCCGTGATTCCGGAAATGCGGCCGAATTGCCGCTCGAGCGGTGTGGCCACGGCCGAGGCCATGATTTCCGGACTGGCGCCCGGCAGGCTCGCGCCCACGGAGATGGTCGGAAAGTCCACCTGCGGCAGCGGCGAAACGGGGAGTTCGATAAACGCCACAGCGCCCGCGAGCGCGATGGCCGCAGTCAAGAGCGTGGTGGCCACCGGTCTGCGGATGAATGGAGTCGACAGGCTCATCGTCGGTTCGTCAGTCGGCCGGCACTGGTTCGGGGCTCGCGCCCGGCTCGGAAGCGCGCGCGCCAAAATGCTTCTTTCCGAGCTTGTCGAAGAAGATGTAAATCACCGGCGTCGTGTAAAGCGTAAGAACCTGGCTCAAGAGCAGGCCGCCGACCATGGAGATTCCCAAGGGCCTGCGCAATTCCGAACCGATGCCAGAGCCCAAGGCGAGCGGCAGGCCGGCGAGCAGTGCGGCCATCGTGGTCATCATGATGGGCCGAAATCGCAACAGACAAGCCTGATAGATCGATTCTTCGGCGGTCTTGTGTTCGGTTCTCTCGGCTTCCAGCGCGAAATCAACCATCATGATGCCATTCTTCTTCACGATGCCGATCAGCAGGATGATGCCGATCAGTGAAACGACGTTCAGCGACTCGCCGCAGATGAGCAGCGCGAGAATTGCGCCGACTCCGGCCGAGGGCAACGTCGAAAGAATCGTGATCGGATGGATATAGCTTTCATACAGCACGCCGAGAACGATGTAGACAGTTACGAGCGCGGCCAAAATCAACAGTGGTTCGTTGGTCAGCGAAGCCTGGAACGACGCCGCCGAGCCCTGGAACGCGGTCTGAATGCTGAGCGGCATGTTCATACTCTTTTGGACCTTGTCGATCGCATCGGTAGCGGCGCCGAGGGAAGCATTGGGCGCGAGGTTGAACGACACGGTGACCACCGGGAATTGCCCCTGATGAGTGATCAATAGCGGTTCGCTGGTGGGCTCGAAATGCGCAATCGCGCTCAGTGGCACAGCGGCGCCATTCGATGCGGTGACGGGCAGACTGAGAGAAACAGTCGTCGCTGTCGGCCCCGGGCCCGAAGGTCCGGGAGCCGGCGAGCTCGATCCCGTGGTAACCAATGTCGCCGACGCGCTCGTACCAGCGGAGCTGCCCGCTGTGGGGCTTCCGGTCGAACTCACATTTCCCGAGCGCACGTAAATGTCTTCGAGGTTGCTAGGATCCGTCTGAAAGTTCGGCAGCGTTTCGAGAATCACGTGATACTGATTCAGCTGCGTATAGAGCGTGGAGATTTGCCGCTGGCCGAATGCGTCATACAGAGTCTCATCGATCATCTGCGGGGAAATTCCCATACGCGAAGCGGTGACGCGGTCGATGACTAGAGTCTCCGCCAAGCCGCCATTCTGCTGATCGGTGGCGACGTCCTGCAACTCAGGGAGTTGCTTCAGCTTGGTGACGAAGCGCCGCGTCCACTGGTCGAGTTCAGTCGCATTCGGATCTTCGAGCGTGTACTGGTATTGCGTCCGGCTGGTACGATCCTCGACCGTCAGGTCCTGCACGGGCTGCATGTAGAGCGCTACGCCGTCCACTTTCGCCAGTTGCGGTTGCAGGCGGCGGATGACGTCCGAGGCGTTGATCTTGCGAACGTCGATCGGCTTCAGGTTGATCAGGAAACGCCCGCTGTTCAACGTGGTGTTTGTGCCGTCAATGCCGATGAACGACGACAGGCTGTCGACGGCGGGATCTTTCAGAATCACCGCGGCGAGCGCTTGCTGGCGGCTGGCCATTTCGTCAAACGATGCGGTTTGCGCGGCTTCCGAGATGCCCTGGATGAGCCCGGTGTCTTGCACTGGAAAGAATCCCTTGGGAACCAGGATGTAGAGCACGATGGTGAGCACCAGCGTGGCCGCCGCAATCAGCAGCGTGATGGTCTGAAATTGCAGCACCCAGCGCAGCGTCCTGGAATAGAAATCGATGATCTTTTCCCAAATTCGTTCCGACCAGCGATAGAACCACCCCTGCTGGGATTCGGGCGTGTGGCGCAGAAGGCGCGAGCACATCATCGGCGTCAGCGTCAGAGAGACGACCGCGGAGATCAGGATCGTGACCGCCAGCGTGACCGCGAATTCGCGGAACAACCGTCCCACGATGTCTCCCATGAACAAAAGCGGAATCAGAACCGCGATCAACGAGATCGTGAGCGAAATGATGGTGAAGCCAATTTGCTTCGAGCCCTTCATGGCGGCCTCGAGCGGCGGGTCGCCTTCCTCAAGAAAACGCGTGATGTTCTCGATCATCACGATGGCGTCGTCCACGACGAAGCCCGTGGAGATCGTCAGCGCCATCAGAGATAAATTGTCCAGGCTGTAGCCGGCCAGATACATCACGCCAAATGTGCCGATCAGCGAGACCGGCACGGCCACGCTCGGGATGATGGTCGCCGAGAGATTCCGCAGGAACAGAAAGATCACCATCACCACCAGCGCCACAGTCAGCATCAGCTCGAACTCAACGTCTTTCACCGAGGCGCGGATGGTCGTGGTGCGATCGGTCACAATCGTCATTTGCACCGCGCCCGGCAAACTGCTTTGCAGCAGCGGCAAAAGCGCCTCGATGCGATCCACCACTTGGATGATGTTTGCGCCGGGCTGCCGCTGGACGTTTAGGATCACGGCGGGAGTCTGGTTTACCCAGGCGGCCTGCGTTTGATCTTCGACGCCATCGACGACCGTGGCCACATCCGACACCAACACCGGCGCGTTGTTGCGGTACGCGATCACTACTTTCTTGTAATCGGCGCTGGTGACCAATTGATCGTTGGCATCGATTTGGTAGTCCTGGTGCGGCCCGTCAAAAGTTCCTTTCGCTTGGTCCAGGCTCTGCTGCTGCAAAGCCGAGCGGACGTCTTCGAGGTTGATGCCGTAGGAGGAAAGCGCCGCGGGATTCACCTGTACGCGAACCGCCGGCTTTTGGCCGCCGCTGATGCTGACCAGACCGACGCCGGATAATTGGGAAATCTTTTGCGCGAGGCGCGTGTCTGCCAGATCCTCGATCTGCGAAAGGGGCATGGTGTTCGAGGTTAGTGCCAGCGTCAGAATCGGCGCGTCGGCGGGGTTGGTCTTGCTGTAGATGGGCGGGGTCGGAAGATCGGGCGGAAGGTAGCTCTGCGACGAGTTGATCGCCGCTTGGACCTCCTGCTCTGCCACGTCGATACTTAAATCGAGCGCAAATTCCAGGACAATGATCGAGCTTCCCTGCGAGCTCGTCGAAGTCATCTGATTCAAGCCCGGCACTTCGCCGAACTGGCGCTCAAGCGGCGCCGTCACGGCCGACGCCATTACGTCGGGACTCGCTCCCGGGTAAAACGTGACAATTTGTATGATCGGGTAATCGACTTCAGGCAGAGCGGAGATCGGCAGTTGCGTGAAAGCGACGAATCCTGCCAGCAGGATCGCCGCCATCAACAGCGACGTTGCGACGGGTCGCAGGATGAACGGAGCAGACGGATTCACGGACTGCTTCCCCCACTGGCCTGCGTCTGGCCGCCCGAGGTTGAGCCGCTTGCCGCGCTGCCGGCACCGCCACTCCTGGCCCCCTTGCCCTGCTGCCCGGTGGTCACCTTAGCGCCGTCCTGCAGCTTATCGAAGCCGTTGATGGCCACGACGTCGCCGGGGTTGATCCCCTGCACTACGGACGAAGTGGCGTCGGCGGTTCCGAGGGTGACGTTATGGACCGTGGCCGTTTGGTTGGCGATCACATATACGAACGCGCCCTGGGCGTTGCGCTGCACGGCCGCGGAGGGAACCAGCGTGACGCCGTTCTCCGTGGCGAGCAGGAGTTTCGCGTTCACGAATTGGTTCGGGAAAAGGGCCAGGTTGGTGTTGGCGAAGGTCGCGCGCAACTTGACGGTGCCGGTCGTCGTATCGATTTGATTGTCCAACGTCGTCACCGTGCCCGCGGCGATCTCCGACTCTTGCGTGCGATCCAGTGCCTGCACGGTGAGATGATTCCCTTTTTGCATCCCTTTCTGAATCTGCGGCAGGTAATCCTCCGCGACGCTGAAAATCACGGTGATCGGCTGGAGCTGAGTCACCACGACCAGTACCGCTGTGCTGCCGGCTTGGACAACGTTCCCGGGATCGACCAGGCGAATTCCTACGCGGCCGTCAATCGGCGAGGTGATATGGCAGTACTCCAAGTTGACCTGCGCGGCTGCCACCGTTCCGTGATCGTTCTCCACCGTTCCTTCGTCCTGCATGACAGTCTGTTGCTGGTCGTACACCTGCTGTTCCGCGATGGCATTCTGGCTGAACGCCGTCTGGTAGCGGCCCAGGTCAATTCTCGCTTCGCTCAGCACAGCCTGATCGTGCGCCAGTTGTCCCTGCGCCTGAGTCAGTGCCGCTTGGTATGGCCGCGGGTCAATATCCACCAAGGCGTCGCCTTTGTGCACGATCTGGCCTTCCGTGTAGTGGACGACCATAATCTGACCTTGCACTCGGCTCGTAACTTGAACGGTGTACACGGGCGTGACCGTACCGAGCGCCTCCACGTAGTCCCCGATGCTCCCTTTGCGCGCAGTCGCCGTGACCACCGGCACTGCATGCGGCGATGCCGCGGCCTTGGCTGCGGCGGCCGCTTCCGCCGCGGATTTCTGCCGGAAGTAATACCAAACGCCGATCGCCAGCACGAGGATGGCGAGCGCCCAGATCCACCAATGGCCTTTTTTCTTCTCAAAGCCCGGCGGCTTGTCAAGTGGGGACGTAGCTGGAGCGTGCGCTTGTGTGGATGAGGCGTCAGGTGGCAGCGGCGAGCTCTTATAGTCAGTCATCGTGTTTGGTCGTCTTCAATCGTCGGCTTCGGTCAGCGTGCTTCTTCCTGGCTTGGCCCGTTTGGGCAGTCCATCATATCCGTGCCAGAACACAGGTCAAGCGCACGCGCGATCAGGGCCACAACCTGCATATCCGACGCATGTGCCGCACATTTTGCGGCGCGGGGTCGCTTGCGATGGTTGGCTCTTGCGGCTAAGTTTCCGTCTCCCCCGCCCCGAAGGTATGTTCCTTAGGTTTATAGGTGTTGCTTTGCGTTCTTTGATTGGACGAGTTCCAAGGCGAAAACGTTTCGATGGCCGCACGGCGCCGTGCGTGATATTCAGCGGGCTCTGAATGGCCCCGCGCCGGAATCGCCCTGGGGAATCCGCCGCGTGCGCGTGCTGTCGAGCGACGCGGCAGCGGGGATGTGCGGCGTCGCCCAGCCTGCGGCGGGCACGAATGGCAGCAGCGTCATCACAGTGACCGATTGATTTTGCCGCGCGACGTACCAGCACGGGCTGTAGCCGTCATGCGGGAATAACGCGCGGACGCACGTTTGGGTTTGGGGATCGCCCAGGACGATTTCATCGCGGCCATCCTTGTGCGGAATCTCGATGATGGATTGCGTGGTCAGTGACTTCAAGGGATCGTCGGCCGTCTTGCGCGACATGCGGACCCACACAGAGACCGTGTCGCCCAGGTAAGTTACCGCAATCGCCGCGGCGGCCACGATCAAGGTTCGTCTGACTATGGTTCCAGCGCTCGTCTTGCCACTCATGTGCGGGCTATTATACGGAAATGACCAGGCGTGTTGTATCCGCGCGCGTGTGTTATTGCTTGCGGACGAACAAGCTGCGTCGCACCTGCAGCGCGTGTCGCTGCCGCGGCGGATTCGTTCGCAACACCGGCTTTGAAAATCGTTGAACCCGATTTTCGGCGGGGCACATCTAAATTATTCCTGCCGTTTGAAAGGGGTTTCAAGCTTCCCGTATGTGGATCGTCCGGCTCGCACTCCGCAGACCCTACACTTTCGTCGTGGCCGCGCTGGTGGTCCTGATCCTCGGACCCCTGGTGATCCTGCGGACTCCCACCGATATTTTCCCGAACATCAATATACCGGTCATCAGCGTGCTGTGGAATTATGCGGGGTTCTCCGCCGAGCAGATTTCCACTCGAATCGTCGTGCAGCACGAGCGCATTCTGACCACCACGGTGGACAATATCGAGCACATCGAATCCCAGTCGCTCAACGGCGTGGGTGTCGAAAAGATTTTCTTTCACCCGGGAGCCGATATCAATACCGCAACCGCCCAGGTCACCTCGGTTTCGCAAACAATCCTGAGAGCCCTCCCGCCCGGTGCGACGCCGCCGCTGATCATCAATTACACCGCCTCCAGCGTGCCCATTCTGCAGTTGGCTCTTTCCGGGAAGGGCCTGACCGAGCAGCAGCTCTCCGATCTCGGAACGAATTTCATTCGCACGCAGTTGATTACGGTCCAGGGCGCGGCCATCCCGTATCCCTACGGCGGCAAGCAGCGCGAAATCATGGTGGATTTGAGTACCCAGGCGTTACAAGCCAACGGCCTTTCGCCGGTCGACGTGGTCAACGCCATTAACGCGCAGAACCTGATTCTTCCCTCGGGCACCTCGAAAATCGGTTCGTTTGAATACGACGTGGCCATGAACGGCAGCCCGCGCACCGTCGCGGAGCTAAATGACCTGCCTATCAAAACCGTTGGCGGAACTACGATTTACATTCATGATGTCGCCAACGTGCGCGACGGATTCCCGCCGCAGACCAACTTGGTTCGCGTGAACGGACAGCGCTCCGTGCTGTTGACGATCCTCAAGAACGGCGCCGCCTCCACGCTCGATATCATTTCGCAAATCAAAACGGTGCTGCCGACGATTCTTGCGGGTCTGCCGCCGGCCCTCGTGGCCAAGCCGCTGGTGGATCAATCCATTTTCGTGCGCGCGGCGATTTCCGGCGTGGTGCGCGAAGCCACCATCGCGGCGGTTCTAACCGGCCTTATGATTCTGGTGTTCCTCGGCAGTTGGCGCAGCACGGTGATCGTCGCGATTTCGATTCCGCTTTCGATTCTGATCTCGATCATTTGCATGAGCTCCCTCGGGGAAACCATCAACATCATGACGCTCGGCGGCCTGGCGCTGGCCGTGGGAATTCTCGTGGACGACGCCACCGTTGAGGTCGAGAACATCAACCGTCAGTTCGCCATGGGCAAAGAGATCGAGCACGCCATTCTGGATGGTGCCGCTCAGATTGCCGTCCCCGCTTTCGTTGCCACGCTCTCGATTTGCATCGTGTTCGTGCCCATGTTCTTCCTCACCGGCGTTGCGCGCTATCTGTTCGTGCCGCTCGCCGAAGCCGTGGTCTTCGCCATGCTCGCCTCGTATTTGCTCTCGCGCACGCTGGTGCCCACCATGGCCAAATATTTACTGCGCGGCCACGCCCACGTTGAAGGCGTGGCGCCGCCGCCTTCCGCGGGCCTCTTTGCGCGTTACCAGCATCGCTTTGAAGCGGGATTTGAGCGCTTCCGCGACTGGTATCACTCGTGGCTCGAGGCGGCCATCGGGAGCAAGCTTCTCTTCGGCGCATGCTTCCTCGGCTTCTGTTTGCTTTCGTTTGCGCTGGTGCCCTTTCTCGGTCAGGATTTTTTCCCCGCCGTCGACGGCGGTCAATTTAAGCTGCACATGCGCGCCCGCACCGGAACTCGCATCGAGGAGACCGCGCGCATTTGCGATCAAGTGGAAGATTCGATCCGCCAAGTGATCCCACCCGACGAAGTCGATAACATCATCGACAATATCGGTCTGCCGTACAGCAGCATCAATCTCTCGTATACCAATTCCGCGCCGATCGGCAGCGGCGACGCCGACATTCAGGTTGTGCTGAGCCCAAAGCACCATCCCACCGCCGACTACGTGCACGATCTGCGCCTCAAGCTTGCGCAGCAATTTCCGGGCGTGGAGTTTTACTTCCTTCCGGCCGATATGGTCAGCCAGATCCTGAATTTCGGCTTGCCCGCCCCGATCGATGTCCAGGTCGTCGGCAACAATCTGGACGCCAATCGCCTGTTCACCAGCCGCTTGCTGACGCAAGTGCGCCAGGTGCCCGGCACTGTGGACATGCGCATTCAGCAGACCTTCGACGAGCCGCGCCTGAATGTAGACGTGGATCGCACCGTGACCGATGAAGTCGGCTTCACGCAGCGCGACGTCGCCACCAGCATGCTCACCTCCTTGAGCGGGAGTTTTCAAACCAGCCCGGCGTTCTGGCTCGATCCGAAAACCGGCGTCACCTACCAGATCGCGGCGCAAACGCCCCAATACCGCAACGACACGCTCCAGGATCTCGAAAATATTCCGATCACCGGAGCCAGCGGAAGGGCGCCGCAAATCTTGGGCAACGTCAGCGCCATTAGCCTCGACGAGGAGCAGGGAACTGTCTCGCACTACAACGCCCAGCCGGTACTCGATATTTTCGGCGCCGTGCAAGGCCGCGATCTGGGCAGCGTGGCCACCGACGTCATGGGCCTGGTGGGCGCGGCGAAAAAAGATCTGCCGCGCGGCTCGCAGATCATCGTGCGCGGTCAGATTCAGACCATGCGCTCTTCGTACGTCGGATTGCTCGGCGGCTTGGTTTTCTCGATCGTGCTGGTTTACTTGTTGATTGTCGTAAACTTTCAGTCGTGGCTCGATCCGCTCATCATCATTTCGGCGCTTCCTGCGGCGCTGGCGGGTATCGTCTGGATGCTTTTCATCACGCGCACGACGTTGAGCGTGCCCGCGCTGACCGGCGCCATCATGTGCATGGGCGTGGCCACGTCCAACAGCATTCTCGTTGTGAGCTTCGCCAAAGAGCAGTTGCGCGACGGCCTATCGCCCAGCGAGGCTGCTTCCCAGGCTGGCTTCACGCGCTTTCGTCCCGTGCTCATGACCGCGCTCGCCATGATCATCGGAATGTTTCCGATGGCGCTTGGACTGGGCGAAGGCGGCGAGCAAAACGCGCCGCTGGGCCGCGCGGTAATCGGCGGCCTATTGCTCGCCACGATTTCGACGCTGCTGTTTGTGCCCATCGTGTTTAGCGGCGTTCATGAGTGGCTCGAATCGCGCAAGGCGGAGGCGTGAGCCGCCGTCAATGGATTTCGCGATGAAATTGGAGTGCGAGCGTCGAACGATGTCTCGGTAGCGGAGTCTACCTTCTCGATGGACGAGACCCACAATCAAGGCGCGCAGCAGTCTCCAGCGCAGCGAGCGATTCCACCGCGCCGCCTAAGACCAGTGTGGATCGTGATTTTTCTGGTGATCGTCGCGTTGATCGTGGTGGCCGGCATCGTGCCGCGATTGCGCACGCGCGCGCAGGTGCGTTCGGAAACCGCGCAACTGGCCGTGCCCTATGTCGCCGTCGCTCATCCTCGCCGCCAGGACGCTTCCAATGAAATCATCCTTCCCGCAAATATCCAGGCGTACACCGACTCGCCGATTTACGCGCGCACCAACGGATATTTGAAAAAGTGGTACGTGGATATCGGAGGTCACGTAACCAAAGGGGAGTTGCTCGCAGAGATTGAAACGCCCGAGGTCGATCAGCAGCTCTCCCAAGCGCGCGCCGACCAGGCCACGGCCCAGGCCAATTTGGATTTGGCGAAAATCACCGCGGATCGCTATGAGGGTTTGCTCAAGACCGATTCCGTGTCCAAGCAAGATGCCGACAATGCCGAAGGAGATTTCGAGGCCAAGCGCGCGGCTCTGGCCTCCGCTGCGGCCAACGTCAAGCGCCTGCAGGACCTGCAATCCTTCGAGAATATTTACGCGCCCTTCGACGGCGTGATCACCGCGCGCAATGTCGATATCGGCGATTTGATTGACGCCGGCGCCAGCGGCGGAACGCACACCGAGCTTTTCCACATCGCATTTACGCGCGTGCTTCGCGTCTACGTCAGCATTCCGCAGGCCGATTCCGCCGGCGCCAAGCCCGGTATCAAGGCCGAGCTCGCTTTGCCCGAATTTCCCGGCCGGCTTTTCCCCGGCAAACTCGTGAGCACCGCGCAAGCCATCGATCCCAGTTCGCGCACGCTGCTGGCGGAAATTTCCGTCGAGAATCCCACCGGCGAGTTGCTGCCGGGCGCGTACGCCGAAGTGCATCTTGCGATTCCCTCGGTCGCGCCCACGTTCGTCGTGCCGGTCAGCGCGCTGCTGTTTCGCGCGGATGGTCTGCACGTGGTCACGGTGGAAAATGGCGATCGCGCGGTGCTGATCGACGTCACGCTTGGCCGCGACTTCGGCAATGAGACGGAAATTCTCTCCGGATTGACGGGCGACGAATGGGTGGTTTTGAATCCGCCGGACTCCATCGTCACAGGTGCGCCCGTGCGCGTCGCGGATGCCGGCTCGTCGCAGCAGGGCGCGGGTCAATGAAGTTGGTCGGGTCAACGAGGTTCCTCGCGTCCACGGCACTGCGACGCGTGGCGCGTGCCGCGTTGCCCGCAGCCGCAGCCGTCGCGCTTCTCGCCGCCGGTTGCGTCGTCGGCCCGAATTATCATCGGCCGGACGTCGAGATTCCGCAAAGCTACAAGGAAGACCCGAACTGGCAGCCCGCGCAGCCCGCGGAGACGAAACTCGGGGGCGACTGGTGGACTCTGTTCGACGATCCGCAGCTCTCCGCGCTTGAAGCCCAGGTCAGCGTCTCGAATCAAACGCTCAAAGAGTCGCAGGCGGAGTTCGATCAGGCCCGCGCCGAAGTCCGCTATTACCGCGCCGGATATTTTCCAACGCTTTCGGTCGCGCCCGAGGCCGACCGCAATCACGTCTCACAGCGCAAGCCGGAGGCCGGCACTTCGGCGGGTTCCACCTATTCCGATTTTGTTTTGCCATTCGACGTCAGTTGGGAGCCCGATGTCTGGGGGCTTGTGCGCCGCACGGTGGAAGCGGCGCGCGCGAACGCCCAGGCCAGCGCCGCCGATCTCGCCGCGGTGCAACTCAGTCTTGAAGCCGAACTCGCCGTGGACTACTTCCAATTGCGCACGCTCGATGCCGATGCGCAGCTTCTCGATTCCACGGTCGACGATTACACCAAGGCTTTGCAATTGACCAAGAACCGGCACGAGGGCGGCGTTTCCTCCGAGGTCGATGTGGCCGAGGCCGAAACGCTGCTCGAAACCACGCGCGCCCAGGCGCAGGACGTGCACGTGGCGCGCGCGCAATTTGAGCACGCCATCGCCGTGCTCATCGGCAAGCCGCCCGAAGAATTCAGTATCGCCGCCGAGCCGCTTGAGGTCGGGCCGCCCGCGATTCCCGCCGCGATTCCCTCGCAGATTCTCGAGCGCCGCCCAGACGTTGCCGCCGCCGAACGCGAAGTTGCTGCCGCCAACGCCGGCATCGGCGTCGCCAAGGCCGCTTACTATCCCTCCATCCCGCTCACTGCCGAGGGCGGCTTCGAGAGCGGCGCGATCACCACGCTCATCAACGGCCCTTCCAGCATGTGGTCGGTGGGCGCGAGTGCTCTCGAAACAATTTTCGATGCAGGCCGCCGACGCGCTTCCAATGATCAGGCCTGGGCCGTGTACGACCAGTCGGTCGCAACGTATCGCCAATCGGTGCTCACCGCGTTTCAGGAGGTTGAGGACAATCTCGCGGCGCTGCGCATCCTCGAACAGGAAGCCGCCACGCAGGACGCCGCCGTCAGCGCCGCGCAACATTCGGTCGCGCTTTCCGTCAATCGCTACACCGGCGGAGTCACCGATTATCTCGAGGTCATCACCGCGGAGAGCACGGCGCTCGCCGACGAGCGCGTGGCCGTCGATCTTCGCGCGCGCCGCATGACCGCCGCGGTGCTGCTCATCAAAGCGCTCGGCGGCGGCTGGGATGCATCGTCATTGCAAACTGTAGCCTCGAGTTCACCGCCTTCTACTTCGGTGCCGGCTTCTCCCGCGCCGGCGCCTTCATCTCCTCAAAAGAGCTCTCCGTAGGCGCCGAGCTCTGTCGATCGGCGCCCGCCTGCGCGTTCTCCGCAACCGGCAGCAAGCGCAGGAAGATCCAGTGCGCCGGAAAAAACGCCACCAAAGCCCCCGCCATAATCACACCGAACTGAGCAGCCGCGCCTCCCCACGATCGATGTAAAATTGGATCGAGAAACGCAAAGTTGATGTTCAATGACGCGGGCGTGAATCGCGACGCCGCGAACAAGCCCGCGAATATCCCCAACTCTAGCCAAACGCCGCGCCGGTCGTAGCCCACGCGCACCAGCGCATAGATCAGCACGATCGGCAACGCAACATGAAAAAGCGACAAGAGACGCGCCACAAGAGGGAATTGCGTGTCCCACATATACTCCGTGCCGCCGATCAAGTGGTGGCCAGAGAATACTCGCCATCCCGCGTCGAGATCCCACAACAGATCGGGCACCAGAATCCCGACGGCCTGACTCGAAAGCAGCAGCGCGTTCGAGTACCAAATTCCAATCACGCCCAGTATCACGGCAACGTCGCACTCATGCAGAAAATTCACCCATCCGTAATTTTTCGCGGTAATCGGAATCCACACGGCGAGCCAGATCAGGCCCACCCATCGCAACACGGGGAATCGTTCTTGGCGAGGCATCATAGTCGCCGCAGGGCCACGACTTCTACCGCTTCACAAACACAGCAAACCATAGCGCGTTCCGATGCCGCGGGGAAGCTGGCGTGGCGCGTGGCCCGCTCGGCCGAGCAGTTTCCGGTTATCCGATTGATCGGGGGTTGGCAATCCCGCGTCACTCCCGCGAGCAGGCAACATGAACCGGCGCATATCTGAACTAAGCAGTGAAAAGTATTTCTGTGGCCAGTATAATTCGGCCTCCAATGGCATTAACCCCCGGCACTCGTCTTGGACCGTACGAAATCCTTGCCCCGTTGGGCGCGGGCGGCATGGGAGAAGTGTATCGCGCGCGAGACACCAAGCTTGGGCGCGAAGTCGCGCTCAAAGTCTTGCCCGCGGCTTTTGCGGGCGACGGCGAACGCCTGGGGCGATTTCATCGCGAAGCGCAGCTTCTCGCGTCGCTCAACTATCCGGCCATCGCTTCGATTTACGGCTTTGAAGATTCCGGCAAAGTTCACGCGTTCGTGATGGAGCTCGTCGAAGGGCCCACACTCGCGGATCGAATCGGAATGGGCGCGATCTCGATTGGCGAGGCGCTTCCCATAGCAAAGCAAATTTGCGAAGCGCTCGAATTTGCGCACGACCGCGGCATCGTTCATCGCGATTTGAAGCCCGCGAACGTCAAGGTGACGCCCGAAGGCGCGGTCAAGGTTCTTGATTTCGGTTTGGCGAAAGCGCTCGAGACGCAGGACTCCGCTGCGAACATCTCGAGTTCGCCGACCTTGACTATTGCTGCGACGCGCGCGGGAATGATTCTGGGAACGGCGGCGTACATGGCTCCAGAACAGGCCAAGGGCAGACCCGCCGACCGGCGTTCGGACATCTGGGCGTTCGGCTGCGTGTTCTACGAAATGCTCAGCGGGAAACAACCCTTCAGCGGCGAAACCGTTTCAGACACGCTAGCCGAAGTACTGAAATCCGATCCGGACTGGAGTGCGCTGCCGGCCGACACGCCTGCGAGCATTCAGAAACTGTTGCGCCGCTGCCTGGCGAAAGATCCGAAGCAACGTTTGCAGGCTATCGGTGAAGCGCGCATCACGATTGAGGAGGCTCTTGGCCTCTCCGTGCGCGGAAGCGCGACCGATCTCACGGCTCCGGTCGGAATGGCGGCTGGTAGTCGCCAAGCGACCGTGCGGCCATGGCGCCGCGCGCTGCCTTGGGCCCTGGCGGCACTCCTCCTCGTCACCACATCGTTTTTCGCCGCGCTAACTTGGCGCGACGCATCGGTTGCCGCACCTTCGGTTCGTTCGTACATTCTTCCTCCCGAGCAAAACACTTTCGGTTTGGAAGCGGCAGACGGCACACCCGCGATTTCTCCGGACGGCGCGCGCCTGGTGTTTGTTGCACGGGACGCCGACGGCAAGGGGATGCTCTGGGTGCGGGAACTGAATTCCCTGATGGCCCGGCAGCTCGACGGCACGCAAGGCGCGACGTTCCCCTTCTGGTCGCCGGACAGCCTTTTCGTAGGGTACTTTGCTGCCGGCAAGCTTATGAAGGTTGATATTTCCGGCGGACCGGCGCAGCCGGTTTGCGACGCTCCGAATGCGCGCGGCGGTGCATGGAGCCCGACAGGCATAATCGTTTTTGCCCCGAGGGTCTCTGGATCGCTCCAGCAGGTCCCCGCCGCTGGAGGAAACCCCACCGCGATCTATCCCGTCGATAACGGCTCGCAGCTGCTCACACTTCGCTGGCCGGTTTTTCTTCCCGACGGCTTTCATTTCTTGTACTGGGCGGGCAATCCGTTCTCTATGGGTTCGACCAATGCCAATGGAATCTATGTCGGGTCGCTCGACGGCAAAGAACGCAAATTCCTTTTCTCGACGGACAGCGATGCGCTTTACGCAACTCCCGGGTACCTGCTTTTCTTGCGCGGAGCGACGCTCATGGCGCAATCTTTTGACGCGAGCGGCCTGAAGATGATCGGTGACGCCGTTCCGATCGCCGACCATGTGGCCAACCCGGAAAAATATCGATTCGGCCATTTTTCCGTCTCTCAGCAGGGCGAACTCGTGTACGAATCCAATGCGGAAGATCGAAGTCAACTTGTCTGGATGGATTCTGGTGGAAAGCAACTGGGCACTTTGGGCGATCCGGCGCTCATCGCGGACGTGCGGCTTTCGCCTGATGGCAAAACTCTCGCCGAGTCGATCGAGGATGCGCAATCGACAAATTCTGATATCTGGCTGGTGGATTTGGCTCGCGGCGTGCGCACGCGTTTCACGTTCGATCCTGCGGTCCACCTTTATCCAACTTGGTCGCCGGATGGGACCGAAATTGCCTTCTCTTCAACCGGTGAAGGGAAGTTCAGCATTTATGAAAAGGCCGCCGACGGAACCGGGAGCAGCCTTCCGCTGGTCGAGGACAACGCGGAGAACCTTCTCAGCGATTGGTCAAGGGACGGCCGCTACCTCGCCTATTCGGGATTGGACCCTCAAGGCGGCAGCGGATTGGGCATATGGATTCTTCCGCTCTTTGGAGACAAAAAACCCTTCCCCCTCGTGCAAACCCAGTTCAACGAGTTGACGCCGAAATTTTCTCCGGATGGCAAATGGCTCGCTTATTCCTCGGACGAGTCCGGCAAACGAGAGGTTTTTGTCGTGTCCTTTCCGCAAGGCGGCGGCAAATGGCAGGTCTCGTCCGGCGGAGGTTCCGACCCGCGCTGGAGCGCGGACGGCAAGGAATTATTTTATCTTTCCCAGGACAACAAGTTGACGTCGGCGGAGATTCAGGAGAAAGCCGGCTCGATCGGAATCGGCAAAACACAAACATTGTTTCAGGCCAGCACTTTGCTGGTCGCCGGCTCGTCCTACGACATCACGAGCGACGGGAAGAAATTCATAGTCGCGCTCTCAGTCGTGCCGTCGAGCACGGAGCCGGTCACGCTGGTGACCAACTGGCCCGCATCGCTGAAGAAACCATGAGCTTCGCGGTGCACGCCTCGTTATGCGGCGCGAGTCCATTTCGGTGGCATTCGGTTCGCGCTTCTGGCGCTTGCCGTCGAGCGGTGTTCCCGGCTTCGCCGCAATCTGGTTCTCGGCTCGCAGGTACCGATAGCGGCGGCTCGTGCGATACATCGCTTTCTCCGCCGACAGGCGTGCGTTTTTGTGCGAGACTCTGGCTATGAATCGCAGCGCCAGGATGTTCACCCTCGCCTCGCTTGCTATCGTCGCTTTCGTCATCTTCAAGGCGCCTGACGGGCCGTGGACCGCATTACAAATCCTCGGACTCGTGCTCATGATCTGCGGCCTGGTCGGTATGGCGATTGCGCGGTTTCAGTTAGGGAATTCTTTCTCAGTCACTCCCCAAGCAAGAGCGCTCGTAACGCGCGGGATCTACTCCCGGATTCGCAACCCCGTCTACGTTTTCGGAGCGATTCTCATCGCCGGCATGATCCTCTACGTCAACCGCCCACGATGGTTCTGGTGTTTTCTAATCCTGATTCCATTGCAGGTTGTGCGCGCTCGCGCGGAAGCGAAAGTGTTGAAGGAGCGTTTCGGCGAAGAGTACAGGCAGTACCGCGCGCGTACCTGGTTTTGATCGGCGGCGTTTCTAGAGTCAGCGGCTCTGCGGCGTTCCCGGCGTCGAGGGAATTTGAATCTGGGCTTTCAGATAGCGATAGTGGCGGCTCGTGTGGTACGTCGGACTTGCGGGAGCCGGCAGAAACGGAGGCAACGGCGTCAGCGTCAGTTTGCGGCACGACGTGGCCCACGATTGATCTTCGTATTTCGGCAGCTCGCACATTTTCATGCAGCGCGCTTGTCCCATCGGCTTGTCGCATCCGCAGTAGCACAATCCGCGCTGCTCATGCTGGAGAATTTGCGATGGCGTCTCGGGCATCGCGAGCAACGCGACGGATGAAGCTGGTATCAAAAAACCCATTGCCGATTTCAGAAGGAAGCGCCGCTTGAACATGCATATATCGTCGTCGGCGAGCGCGCGCGCAGGGATAGCGCGCTAGGTGGTTTAGGCCGGTATCCGAGGGCCAGTAGTACCCTTACCCTCACGGTCCCGATGTCATTGCAAGATAAGCAGTTACGGATTTTGGGTTTGATATGCGCTCGGCCGGGACGCGGATGTTCGGAAGGGAATCCTGCCTAGTTCTTTTTCAGCACCGCTTCGATGGATTCGATCACCGCTGGATCTTGCCAGTTTTGCGGGCCCACGATCTTGCGTGCGATGTCACCGTCGCGATTGATCACGTAAGTTTCGGGGTACATCGACGTGCCATAAATGCCGGGCGTTTTTCCCGAGGTGTCGTCGTAGGTCGGAAATGAAACGCTGGCGTCCTGCAAAAATTTCTCGTAGGCGCCAGGGTCTTCATCCACGCTGATTCCCAGCACCGTGCCGCCCTGCGGCGCAATCGTTTGTTGCAGTTCATTGAGCGAAGGCGTCTCTTCCACGCACGGCGGACACCACGACGCCCAGAAGTTCAGCACCACCACTTGGCCGTGCAGATCGGAAAGATGCTTGGTTTGTCCCGCGAGCTGAAACGCGAAATCCGGCGCCCGGCGCCCGGAGACGCTCGCCTCGCCCTGACGATAGCTCGGCGCCGCGAACACCCACAGCACCGCCCCGGCCCCCACCAGCGCCACCGTTCCCAAGATCTTGCGCTTCATCCCAACCACACGTTGCTCCCCCACGAAAGTCCCCGGTCAAGCGGAGCTTTCGCCATAGAGTAGGTATGATACCCTTCGCCTCGAAGCGGGGCGAGCCGCTTCTTATCGCCTCCACCCATGAATCGTGCCCAGTCGGTCTCCGCAATCATTCCTGCGCGCAACGAAGAGGACACCATCGCACGCGCGGTTCGCTCGCTCGCCGCTCAACCCGAAATCTCAGAAATCATCGTCGTCAACGACCAATCGACCGACGGCACCGCGGCCGAGCTCGCGCGATTGCGTCTCGAGATTCCTCATCTGCGCGTTCTCGAAACGCAGGGCCTGCCCGCAGGCTGGGTCGGCAAGAACTACGCCGTGTCACTCGGCGCAGCGCAAGCGACATCCCCGTGGCTGCTTTTCACCGACGCTGACGCCGAGCATCTGCCAGGTTCCACAGCCGCGGCGCTCGCCGACGCGGCGACGGCTGGCGCCGCTCTCGTCTCCTATTCGCCCGAACAATTGACTCGCACCTGGTGGGAGCGCGCGCTCATTCCATTTGTCTACGTGCGCCTCGCCGCGCACTATTCGTTTGACGCCGTGAGCGATCCCGATTCGCCGCAAGCCGCCGCTAATGGTCAATATCTGCTGATTCGCCGCGAGGCCTATGAAGCGATCGGCGGCCACCAAGCCGTCGCCGGCGAAGTCCTCGAAGACGTCGCCATCGCGAAGCTCGCCAAAGCCGCCGGCATTCGGATCCTTTTCGCCTCAGGAGCGGGGCGCGTGCGCGTGCGCATGTATCGCAGCCTCCGCGCGATGTGGCAGGGTTGGGCGAAGAATCTTTATCCACTCATGGGCGGCACACCGCGGGCCGCCTCGCACGAATTGATCGTCACCGTGCCGTGGATTTCGCTGCTCGCGCTGTTGCTCACGCCGCTCCATATTTGGTTTGGCGTGCTGGGCGTCGTTCTTCTGGCTGGCCGCCACGCCGCCTACGCCGCCGCCCTGCGCCGAAATCGTTTTCCCGCACGCTATGCTTTATACTATGTGCCAGGATTTCTGCTATACGCCGCGGCTTTGCTCTGGTCTGAACTGCAATATCTTCGCGGCACAGTTGCCTGGAAAGGCCGCGAGGTTCGCGTAGACGGTCCGTCCACCGCGCCACGGCCCTAAGCGCCGCATCGGCAACCGCCCGCCGCGCATCGAATTAGGAGTGCTGACGAGGCCGCGCAACGCCTCGATCCTGATCGGAACAGCACCACGCGGCCAAAATAGAAAATGGTTTATATCACGCGCAAAATCGAGTTTTCGGCTTCGCATCTTTACAACAATCCGGCGCTTTCGCCGGAAGAAAATCGCCGCGTCTTCGGCAAATGCAACAATCCGCACGGCCACGGTCACAATTACGTTCTCGAAGTCACCGTCGCAGGCGAACCCGATCCGCGCACCGGCATGGTTCTCGATCTCAAGGAACTCAAGCGCGTCCTACAGGACGAAATCATGGAGCGCATGGATCATCGCTTCCTGAATTACGAAGTGCCCGAGCTCGCCGGCAAAATTCCCACCTGCGAAAACATCGCCGCCACGATCTGGACTTTACTCGAGCCCAGGATCGCAAGCGGCCACCTGCATCGCGTGCGCCTTTACGAAACTCCAGACCTCTTCGTCGATTGTTACGGCGAAAAAAACGGGAGCGCCCGATGACCCCGCAGTCGCAGCAACCGCAGCCTCACAAGCAGATGGATCTGCGCCTCACGCGCCGCTATCCTTTCTCCGCGTCGCATCGCCTGCACAGCGCGCACCTCAGCGAAGAAGAGAACCAGCGCGCCTACGGCAAATGCAACAATCCCTTCGGCCACGGCCACAACTACATCGTCGAAGTCGCCGTCTCCGGCGCAGTCGACCCCGCGACTGGAATGATCGCGAATCTCTCCGATCTCGACGCCTTCGTCGCGCAAAAAGTCATCGAGCCGTTCGACCGCACCTACTTGAATGAAGACGTCGCCGAGTTTCGCGAGACCGTGCCCACCACCGAAAATCTCTGCATCGAAATTTTCCGCCGCCTGCGCGCGTTCCCGCACGCCAAACTTGAACGCGTACTGGTCGAAGAAACCGGCCTGAACAAATTTGAATACACCGGCGAATCGCAAGGGAGCTAATTGTGAGCCAAACCACTAAGCCGCTCGTGCTCGATGACAACCCGCGCGTCGTGGGCGAAGAAACCATCGCCGATCTGATGCGCCGCATTATCGCCATGCTCGGCGAAGACCCGAACCGCGAAGGCCTGAAGAACACGCCCGAGCGCTACGAGAAGGCCATGCGCTTCCTCACCAAAGGTTATGGCCAGGACCCTGACAAAGTTCTGAACGGCGCGACGTTCAGCGTCTGCTACGACCAGATGGTCGTGGTCAAAGACATCGAGATGTACAGCCTCTGCGAGCATCACCTGCTCCCTTTTTTCGGCAAGTGCCACGTGGCCTATCTGCCGAACAAGAAAGTCGTGGGCCTCTCGAAAATCCCGCGCCTCGTGAATCTCTACTCGCGCCGCCTGCAGATTCAAGAGCGCCTCACCAACCAGATCGCGCAGGCCATCGAGAAAGCCATCGCTCCCATCGGCGTCGGCGTGGTCATCGAAGCGCGCCACATGTGCATGGTCATGCGCGGCGTCGAAAAGCAAAATTCGCAAGCCGTCACCAGCGCCATGCTCGGCGCCTTCCGCGACAATTTGCAAACGCGCGAAGAGTTTCTCGCGTTGATCGGCAAAAAGTAAGCTCACATCACTCCCCGCGCCGCTCACTGAGCGCTAACGCCGCCCTTCGGACGCACTCGCCCGCCGTCGGGAATTGCGTCACGTTTCATTTTTTGGCGGAACCTCGGATCTCAACTTTTCGGTTCGTCGGCGGTCAGCGCGGCCAGTGCGTCCTTCAAGCGGAAAACGACAGACTGCATCGGATTTTCTCCCACGATTCGCTCGCGAATGAATCCTTGCGGGTCAATCACGATGTAGGTCGGAAACTCGTGAACGTTAAATCGCTGGCGCATTTCTCCGCCGGAGTCCAGGAACTGCGCCCAGTCCATGTTCTTCTTGGCGATAAATGAGCGCCACTGCGCCGCGTCGTCGTCGGCGCTGACGCTAATGAGCACCACCTGATCGTGCGAATATTTCTTCGTCAGGCTCTTCAGGTCGCTCACGGAGTCGCGGCACGGAGGGCACCACGTGGCCCAGAAATCGATCACCACAAATTTCCCCGCGAGTCCGTCCAGCGAAATGTCGTCTCCCTGCAAAGTCTTGATACTGAACCCCGGCGCCACAGTGAAGCCCGCGCGATCAGGATGTTCCATGAGCTTGCGCGCGGCGTCGGCAAATTGCCCCCGTGGCTCGAGCGAAAGATACGCGGCGACTTCTCGCTTGCCATCATCGTCTTGCATTTCCTTCATCAGATCGATGCCCAGGTCCAGATGATACTCGGCGACTTTTCCATCCAGTTGAACGGCCTCGCGCAATTCCGCCTCGGCCGCCTTAAGGTTTTTTTCCGCAGGCGGAATCGACGCTACCACGATCCCTTTGAAATGGTGCGCCGCCGCGCGCTCCGAATCGTCGGACGCAACGCTGAGCGATTTGCTTGACGCGTCCAAGGCTCCCTGGAGATCCCCGAGCTGATAGGAAGCCACCGCCAGGTCCATAGAGCACCGGAAACACTGGTCATGCTCAATCTTGCTGGCCTTTCGGAATGCCTTCGCCGCGGCGTCATACTCGCCCGCTTTTTGCGCCGCCTCCCCCGTCTGGAGCGCGCTCATAGCGGCGGGAGAGATTGCGGGGTCGGCTTGCTGAGCCGGAGTGGTTCCGGAAATCGGAGCCGCGAACGCGATCAACGCAATGTACGCCGCGAGTTTTTGGGGGCACAATAGGGCGTCGCCTCTCATTGGCGATTATCAGTCGTGGCGAAGATATCATAGGATGGTCTGTTTTTCACCGGCGAAGTTCCAAACTGCTTCCAGGCCCGCTCCACCCGCCTCGCGCCGCGGCTTTCCCGCTTCACGGATAGCGCCGGCGCCCCACGCCGGGCGCGCATGCCCGCCGCCCGAAATTTTTTTGCGTGCGCGCACAGCCCTGTGATACGCTCGAACCGTCGAAGAAGAGGATAAATAGAACGTTGCATCAAGGGTGCAACGGAGAGGGTGACTTGAGAGAAGTTAAGTCGGCGTTAATTGAGCAGTATCGCGCGCATGTCAAGGATACGGGTTCCCCGGAAGTGCAGATAGCTCTCCTGAGCGATCGCATCAATTACCTGACTTCGCATCTTAAGTTGCATATGAAAGATCATGCGTCCCGGCGCGGTTTGATCATGATGGTCAACAAGCGTCGTCGCCTGCTCGATTACCTCATCCGCCGCGACCCGGATCGGTATCGCGAGATTGTCGAACGACTTAGTTTGCGCAAGTAATCGCCGGCCCCACGCTCCATCCGAAATCCCGGGGTTTCAGCAGCGCTTCGTTGTCTCGAACCGCGCCGCTGCTGGTGTGCGCAGCCGCGCCGTTCGCCGGGCGTAGTTCCGGGTTTCGCTCGCGCCGACAGTCCGTTCCTCCTCGTTCCTCGACCGAACTTTTTCTTATTTCAACGTGTATGCGGTTCGAAGCCCGCGCTCGATTGAGCCCGAGGCCGGCCGCGAAAGGATCACCGAATTTATGTCGCAACCCGCACCGCATCAAGTAACTCTCGACCTGGGTGGACGCCCACTCGTTCTCGAAACCGGCAAAATCGCGAAGCAGGCCAATGGCGCCGTCGTCGCGCGCTATGGTGACACCATCGTACTCGTCACCGCCTGCATGGACTCGCGCGCGAACGACAAGGATTTCTTGCCGCTCACCGTCGATTATCGCGAGAACACCTATTCCGCCGGCAAAATTCCCGGCGGTTTCTTCAAGCGCGAAGGCCGCCCCTCGGAAAAAGAAATCCTCACCTCGCGCCTGATCGATCGCCAGCTGCGTCCGCTGTTCCCCGAAGCCTGGCGCAATGAAACCCAAGTCGTCGCGCTCGTGCTCTCCGCCGACAGCGAAAACGATCCCGACGTCATCGCCGTCACCGCCGCTTCCGCGGCCGCCTACATCTCGGATCTCCCGTTCACCACGCCGATTGCCGCCGTGCGCGTCGGCTTGCTCGAAGGCAAATTGATCGTCAATCCGAGCTTCGCGCAGCAAAAAGTCAGCCTACTCAATATTGTCGTCGCTGGATCGGACGAAGCCATCGTCATGGTCGAAGCCGGCGCTCTTGAAGTTTCTGAAGACACCGTCGCTGACGCACTCGCCTTCGGCCACGAGCAAGTGAGGCGCATCATCACGGCGATCCGCGAATTGCACGCGCGCCTCAAGCCTGTGAAGGTCGTCGTCCCGCCTCTCGCGTTCGACGAAGAACTTGCCGCGCAGATCGAAAAACAGCACGGCGAACGCCTGCACGACGCGCTCGACACCGCCAAGCACCCCAAGAAGGAGAGCCATCACCTCGTCGGCGCGCTCCTCAAGGAAATCCTCGAAGCGATTCCGGCCGATCAAACCGATCGCCGCAAGCTCGCCGCGCGCGCTTTCGAGCGCCTGCGCGAAAAATATTTCCGCGAAGACATCCTGAATCGCAAGCGCCGTCCCGATGGCCGCGCCTTCGATCAAATCCGCCAAATCACCTGCGAAGTCGGCCTCTTGCCCCGCGTGCACGGCTCGGCTCTTTTCACGCGCGGCGAAACGCAGGCTCTCGCCACGCTCACGCTCGGCACCAAGGAAGATATGCAGCGCCTCGATCTGCTCTTCGAGGAAGACGCTTTTCGCCGCTTCATGCTGCATTACAACTTCCCGCCGTTTTCCGTCGGCGAAGTCAAATTCCTGCGCGGCCCCGGCCGCCGCGAAATCGGCCACGGCGCGCTCGCCGAACGCGCTCTCGTGAATCTGCTTCCGCCCGAAGCCGATTTCCCCTATGCCATGCGTCTCGTTTCCGACATTCTCGAATCCAACGGCTCCTCTTCCATGGCCACCGTCTGCGGCGGATCGCTCGCCTTGATGGACGCCGGCGTCCCCATGAAATCCGCTTGCGCCGGAATCGCCATGGGTCTCGTCGTTGAAGGAGCTAACGCCGCCGTGCTCACCGACATCGCCGGCGCCGAAGATCACTACGGCGATATGGATTTCAAAGTTGCCGGCACGCGCGCCGGAATCACCGCGCTTCAAATGGACATCAAAGTGGGCGGCATCAGCGTGGCCCTAATGCGCCAGGCGCTCGAACAAGCTCGCAAGGCCCGTCTGCAAATTCTCGACGTCATGGACGCCACGCTCACTTCGGGACGCGACGCCATGTCCGTCTACGCGCCGCGCTTGTACATGCTCAGTATTCCCACTGACAAGATTCGCGACCTCATCGGCCCCGGCGGCAAAAAAATCCGCTCCATCATCGAAGCCACCGGCGTCAAGATCGACGTTATGGACGACGGCAAGGTCCACGTCTTCGCTGGCGACGGCGAATCCGCCGACAAGGCTCTGCAAATGATCCGCGACGTCACCGCCTCCGCCGAAATCGGGAAAACCTATCTCGGCAAAGTCGTGCGCCTCGCTGAATTCGGGGCCTTCGTCGAAATTTTCCCCGGCACTGACGGCCTCTTGCACATTAGCGAAATCGCCGAACAGCGCATCCGCGACGTTCGCGACGAACTGAAACTCGGCGATCAGGTCCTCGTCAAGGTTCTGGCCATCGAAGGCAACAAAATCCGTCTCTCGCGCAAAGCCGTCCTCCGCGAGCAGCGCGAAAAACAACAACAAGCCGCCCCCGCTCCCGCCACGAGCGAGCCCACGCAGAGCTAGCCGTCCGCGAAGTTATCGGCGGATCCCGTGTGCCCCACACGTCGCCTTTACGTGTGGGGCCTTTTGTTTCCTACAGCCACAATTCAGGATTTCTAGCGAGATCAGAATAGGCGCCACAATTGAGTCCAGGGCGCAGACCGTAACTAACATCGCGTAGGTTTATGTAGCGGAGGCCTTCAGGCCTCCATCTTTTTCTTGCGCGCGAAAGAAGGAAAGCCAAACTCCGTCCGCCAAAGCACTTGAACGCAATCCGGCCCTAACCGCCGACACTCCAGGCCAAAATCGCGCCCCATTCGAAATCCAGCCCCGTAGGGGCGGCACATTTTAGCCCAGGGCGGAAGCCCTGGGTACACAAGACGAATTCGGGCAAGCCCCGTAGGGGCGACACATTCTTTTCGAATGGCCCGGTTGAGCGCCCCAAACCTCGATTCGAATACTATACTGATAAAATACTCTTGACGTGTGTTGACTCATATGCTATAAGATGGTATGAAGACCCCCGAATCGTTCGGTATCTCCCGCGTTCTTCGTCTTCCGGCCTCATCTCGCCCCGTCCCTCGCACCACAACGTGCACTCAGCGCTCGAAAAACGCCCCAACAAATCGTTCATTTTCAATACCATCCGCACTCATCCAAAAGAGTGCGCATCTCATTGAAAAAAGGCGATATCAACTCACTTGTTTTCACACTCATCCGCACTCTTCTCCTGGAAGTCCTGTGTTCACATGCTTTTACGTTTTTTGTACCGGGGGTATATATGCCCCGCCGCTTCCCACACCAAAAGTAACACTTGAACTTGTGGATCTAAACCGCGTGCGATCAATCAACTACGCAGTGCAAGGTGCCGCGGAAGCATGCCGCACGATACTCGCCACTCTTCACTCCCCACAAACTACTCGCCCCTCACGCCGCACTCCCAATGCGCTCAATCCTCGCGCCCACGCCGCTGAGTTTCTCCACGATCCGCTCGTACCCGCGATCGATATGGTAAACGCGATCGATAATCGTTTCGCCCTGCGCCACCAACCCCGCCAGCACCAGCGACGCGCTCGCGCGCAAGTCCGATGCGATCACCGTTGTGCCCGTCAGCGCCGCCGGACCGTGCACCACCGCTCGATTCGTCTCAATCGAGATGTTCGCGCCCATGCGCACCATCTCGCTCGCGTGCATGAACCGATTCTCAAAAATCGTCTCGGTAATCGCGGAATCTCCGTTGGCCTGCGTCATCAACGCCATGAATTGCGCCTGCATGTCCGTCGCGAACCCGGGATACTCCTCGGTTTTCACGTCGGCCGCGATCAATTTCTTCGGCGCGCGCACGCGCAGCGCGCTCGCGCCTTCCGGGCGTATATCGACCCCGGTTTCCTTCAACTTCGCGATCACCGCGCCCAGGTGCCCCGGCTCGCAGCGCTCCAGCAGCAATTCTCCCCCGGTGATCGCGGCCGCCACCAGGAATGTACCCGCCTCGATGCGATCGGGAATGATCCGGTGCGTAGCCCCGCGCAATCGCGCAACACCGCGCACGCGCAGCGTCGAAGTTCCCTCGCCTTCAATCTCGGCGCCCATCTTGATCAGCAAGTCCGCCAAATCCGAAATCTCCGGCTCCCGCGCCGCGTTGTCAATCCGCGTCTCGCCGTCCGCCAGCGCCGCGGCCATCATCAGATTCTCCGTGCCCGTCACCGTAATCTTTTCAAACACGATGTGCGCGCCGCGCAGCCGCCCGCTGCCCGGCGCGCGCGCTTCCACGTAACCGTGCTCGGTCGAAATCTGCGCGCCCATCAATTCGAGCGCCTTCAGATGCAAATCCACCGGACGCGCCCCGATCGCGCATCCGCCCGGCAACGAAACCCGCGCATGCCCCAGGCGCCCCACCAGCGGCCCCAGCGTCAGAATCGAAGCGCGCATGGTCTTCACCAGCTCATAAGGAGCCTCGGCGCCGGAAATCCGTTTGGCTTCGATCGTCATCTTCGTTGTCGGCAATTCCGGCGTCTCCACGCGCGCGTCCATATGGGCCAGCAACTTGCTCATGGTGATGATGTCACGCACATGTGGAACGTTCTCAAGTCGCACGGGTTCGTCGGTCAACAGCGCAGCGGCCATCGCCGGCAGCGCCGCGTTCTTCGCTCCGCTGATGGTCACGCGCCCTTCCAGGCGCCGTCCGCCTTCAATGCGAAACTTATCCATTTGTCTCCGAGTCCTTACCGCGCTTCTCAGCTCTCTAAGCTTCCTCGCGCTCGATTCTCGACGTCCTCGCACGGCCGATTTTCGGCGCAGCCGTTTCCCCGTGTGCCCCACACGTCGGTTTCACGTGTGGGGTCTTTGACGTTTCCCGACGGGCGCGTCCCATCGCCCGCCCAGCAACGCGCGCCGCACATTACCGCCCGCCGCGTCCAATCGCCGACGCGCTTCCACCGCGCCCACGTCGGCTTTCAACATCACCAGCGCTACACGCAACCGGTCTGCGCGAAGCGCATTGATTTTACCGTGTCCCGATTGACGCATCGCCTGTGCCGCGCGCGCCACGCTTGCGCCGCTGGATTCCTCGAGAATCCGCAATCCGCGCCGCCGCAGCTTGCGATTCGTCAGCGCCACGCCGACCATCCAATTGTCGTACACGCGCCCGAGCCGCACCATCGCCGCGGTACTCAGCAGATTCAGCACCATCTTCTGCGCCGTGCCGGCCTTGAGGCGCGTCGAGCCCGCAATCGCTTCCGGCCCCGTCTCGACGACAATCGCAATCTGCGCCGCGCGCCCGAGCGGCGTTCCGCGATTGCTCGCGATCCCAATCGTCATCGCCCCTCGCCGCCGCGCGAATTCGAGCGCGCCCAAAACGTATGGCGTCGTTCCGCTCGCCGCGATTCCGACCACCACGTCGCGCGCCGAAACCTTGCGCTTCGCCAAATCGCGCGCGCCCTGCGCCGCCGAATCCTCCGCGCCTTCGCTGGCCTCGGTCAGCGCGCGCCGTCCGCCCGCGAGCACGGCCTGAATCATTCCGCGTGGCGTGCCGAATGTCGGCGGGCACTCCGCCGCATCGAGCGCCGCCAGCCGTCCGCTCGTGCCCGCGCCGACATAAAAAAGTCTGCCGCCGCTTCCAACCGCTTTCGCGATCGCATCCACCGCGCGCGCAATCGCTGGCAGCGCGCGCCGCACTGCTGGCGCCACACCCGCGTCCTCGCGATTCATCGCGCGCACCACTTCGAGCGTGCTGCGCACATCGAGTCCGCGCGTGTGCGGGTTCCGCCGCTCCGTCGCTCTCGTCAATTTACGCGCGCGTTTCACAGCCGCGATTATAACCGCGCCGCCGTGGACGCCGTGGCAACGTTATTGCCGGGTGTTCCTCGGGACAGTGGCATCTTGCGCGTCACGCCCGGAAATTTGTGGTTGGCATTTCTAAACGCCCATGTAGAATACGGCCTCGTCTTCATTTGCACCGGAGCGCCACAGGGAACCGTGAAACGCGGCATCCATCAAAGCAACGCAATTCGCGCGCGCCGGTCGCGCCTGATTTTGATTGTCCTCGCATGCCTGGCTCTTCTCGCGTCGTTTTCGCCGCCGGCGTTTGCCCGCTCCACGCGCGTCGCACGCTCCACACGCGCCGCCCGCGCTGCGCGCATGGCGCGCGCTGCCAGATACGCCAGGGCCACTCGCTCGACCAGAACTCCGCGCCCCGTCGTTCGCGACAACTTTCGCACAACTTTTCCCGAACCAGCCGCGCGTGTCCATCGCGCGCTGTGGACGCCGCTGTTCCGTCCGTCGCACGAATCCATGGTGATTCAGAACGAAGAAATCGATCGGCTCGGTCTGCCGCGCATCCAGAATCAGGAGCAGCTCGACGAACTGGTCGAGAGCGGAGACTTGGTTCCCATCGTTCCGAATCAAACTCTGCGCATTGATCCGCGCCTTGATCCCGATCGCCGCTATTGCCGTCCGTGGACGCTCGATTTCGTGAACGATCTAAGCGAAGCTTATTTCCGCGAGTTCCACGACCAGATTCAAATCAATTCCGCCGTTCGCACCGTCGAAGTGCAGGAGCAGCTGCGCCGCTACAATTCAAATGCCGCGCCCGAGTCGGGCGATCTGGCCTCCTCTCATTTGGCCGGCATCACCGTGGATATCCAGCGTCTCGGCATGACCATGCCCGAGATCAAGTGGGTCGAACAATATATGTTGCCGCTCCACGATGCGGGCTTGATCGAGCCCGAAGAAGAGCGCCATCAGCGCTGCTTCCACGTGATGGTCTCGAATCGTTATGAAGACTGGCGCGCACCGCAAGCGCGCGCCGGCACCGGCTCCGATGCGGCGCCCGATGACACCACACACGCTTCGCCGGACCCATCGGACGCGCCGCAGTAATTTTCTGAGGTTTGTTTCACCGGAACGCGGCGGAAAAAAATCAGGGCGTTCCGAGTCCCAGGCCCGCGAGAATCGCGTCGTGCACTGCAGGCCGAGCCTGCACAATTTTCTCGTTCTCGCGCGTCGGGTAAACGCGATTCGTCAGCAGCACCACGAACAAATCGCGCGATGGGTCGATCCAGATTGAAGTGCCGGTGAATCCAAGATGTCCGAAAGTTCCCGGCGCAAAGTAATGCCCGCTCGCGGAATCCGCCGTCGGCAGCATCCAGCCGAGCGTGCGCGTCGCCGGCGCCAGCGGCGCGGGCGAAGTGAATTGCGCGATGGTCGCGCGCTGAAGCATTCGCCGGTGCGCATAAATGCCGCCGTTCAGCAGCATCTGGCAGAACGCGGCAAGGTCCGGCGCGCTCGCGAACATCCCCGCGTGCCCCGCCACGCCGCCCATCGCGAACGCATTCTCGTCGTGAACTTCGCCGTGAATTAAACGCTTCCTCCACGTCGCGTCCATTTCGGTCGGCGCGATCTGCAACATCAGCGCGGCCGGCGGGCGATACATCGCGTGCGTCATACCGAGCGGATCGAAAATTCGTTCGCGCGCCAGTTGATCGAGCGGCCGCCCCGTTACTCGCTGCACAATTTCGCCGAGCAAAATAAATCCAAGATCCGAATAAACCGATTGCGTTCCCGGTTCGTACGCCAGCGGTACGGCGCAAATCGCTGCGATCATTTCCTGCGGCGTCTTCACCGTCTTGTAAAAATCTTCGTGCGCCGGCAATCCCGAAGTGTGCGTGAGCAAATATCGCAGCGTGACTTTCGCTCTCCACTCCGGCTGCGGCCCCGTCGCCCATTCCGGAATGTAGCGCGCCACCGGCGCATCGAGATCGAGTTGCCCCGCTTCCGTCAGCATCGCCACAAGCGTCGTCGTCACCACGGATTTCGTGAGCGACGCCGCGTCGTACATCGTATCCGCCGTAACGGCAGGCGATGTCGCGTCGTAAGTCTGCCGCCCAAACGCGTGCACCGCGAGTTGTCCGTTGTATCCGACGGCGACGACTCCTCCCGGGAACGCGCGATCGGTCACGGCCGCGTCAAGCGCGGCGTATGCTGGCGCGAGTTTTGTTTCCATCGCGGCATCGGCCGGAACAAGTTTCATCGGATTCGCGGGCACATCGATCCCCGCGCCCAGCGCGGCCCCCCCGGGAATCGTCACCGGCAATCGTCCGCCTATTGCAACCTGACCAAACATCGCGCGCCCCACGGCGCGCTGTGCCACGTCGGAAGTGCTGAATGCGGCGATCCAGGTTTTTGCATTTGGAAATCGCGACTGAAGATATGGACTGCCGAAGCACGCCACAATCGATGTTTTACCCGACGCGAGCACCGCATTCACCAGCGCCGCTTCGTCGTCCGGCAATCCGACCGAGCCTTTGCGGTCCGCCACTTGAACCAGCACGGCCGCGATGGCCACGTCATAGCTCGAAGCTGGCGGCAACTTTATCTGCGCCGCGCTCGAAAATCGTGTGTCGGCGCGCAGCACTTGCAGCGAATCGACGCGCGGCCGAATCTCCTGCTCGAAATCTCCGCCCGGGTTGGGATTCGGATCGGCCGAAACAATCACCAGCAACACGCGCAGCGGCCGCGTGGAATCGAGCGGCAGCGCGTGCTGCGAATCGGTCAGCAGCGTCACGCCGCGATCGGCAATATCCTGCGCCGTGCGCTCGAATTCCGGCTTGCCGAGCGTTTTCGCGATGTCGTCGAGGTTCACAAATCGCTGCGTCTCGAGATTCAAGTGAGCCTTGGCGACCAGAATGTGCGTCACCGCATCGTCGATGCGAGAGATTGGGATGCGCTTGCTCACGACCGCTTCGCGCAGCGCGGCAAACGCCGCATCGGGGGTTGGTGGAATCAGTAGCACATCAGCACCGGCAAGCACGGCGCGCACCGCGGCTTCTCCGGGAGGATAGATTGCCGTGACGCCGCCCATGTCCATCGCGTCAGTGACGACGAGGCCGCGAAATCCCATGGTCTTGCGCAATAGATCGGTGGTAATCAACGGCGAAAGCGACGCCGGAACTTTCGGATCGGGATCAAGCGCGAGCACAGCCAAGTGACCCGTCATGATTGTGCTCGCGCCCGCGGCGATCGCCGCGCGAAACGGCGCGAGGTCCACGCGATCGAGCTGCGCGCGATCCTCGGTGACTGTGGGCAGCGCAAGATGCGAATCGGTGCTGGTATCGCCGTGTCCGGGGAAATGTTTCGCGGAAGCCAGCGCGCCGTTTTCCTCCACGCCGCGCACAAACGCGGCCACGAATTCGGAAACGCGCTCCGGATCTTCGCCGAACGAACGCGTGTTGATGATGGGATTAGCGGGATTGCTATTCACGTCCGCGTCCGGCGCGAGCACCCAATTCACTCCGACGGCGCGCGCTTCAATCGCGGTGATTCGGCCCATCGCATAGGCGTCGGCGGGGCGGCCCGTCGCGGCCACGGCCATGGCGTGCGGAAACGAAGTGCCTTCATCGAGACGCATGGCGGTGCCGCGCTCGAAATCCGCCGCGACCAGGAGCGGAATTGCCGCGCGCCGTTGCAAGTCGTTCGCCAGAATCGCTGTGGGATACGCCTGGCTGAAAGTCAGGCCCGTCGGAGTCACCTGCGTTTTCAGAATGAAGCCGCCGACGTGCAGTTGCTCGACATCGCGCACCAGCTCGCGATGCTCGGGACTCTCCGCCGGGGTGAATCCGCCGTAGTAGTAGACCACCAGTAGCTGCCCGATCTTCTGATCGAGCGTCATTTTTGCCAAAGTGTCGCGCACCCAGCGCTCGCTCGCGGCGCTATCGGTTGAGCGAGCAGATGCGGCTTGTTTCGGGCGCGTGGGTTTGGCGGTGCCCGCGGTGCGTGCCATCAGAAGAATGGAGAGCAGAAGCAGCCAGACATTCGTTTTCACGTCCGCGGCCGGTCGCGCGAAGTTGACGCGTGCATCGTGTGGCAGTATATAGCACGGCGCTCGCAGCGGACAATGAGGCCGCCGCACGTTGCGGCACAAATTCGCCAACATGCGCCGCGCTGCGCTTCGAGACTGAAAATAAAATGACGCTCGGGCGAAAATCGAGATCGCGGATCCACCTCGTCCGGCGGCGCGCGCGGCCGCTCACGCCACATTTTCTGTTCGCCATGTGGTGCGCGCTTGCCGCGCTCGCTGCTCCAAAGCTACTCGCGCAGAGCGCGCCGTCGGCCGGCGCAAGCGATGGCGGAACGCTCGCCGGAATCGACGTCCTCGAAGCCGAGAATTTCCGACCACTCGCCGGCAAGCGCATCGGCCTCGTCACAAACCAGACCGGCGTCGATCGCGAAGGACGCGGCACAATCGCGCTGCTGGCGCATGCACCCGGAGTGAAACTCGTCGCGCTGTTCAGTCCCGAGCACGGCATCGCGGGGACCGCCGACGCTACAGTGGCTTCGTCCACCGATATCGCGACTGGCGTGCCGGTTTACAGTTTGTATGGCGAAAACAAGCGTCCGACCGACGCGATGCTGAATGGAGTGGATGCGCTGGTGTTCGATCTTCAGGATGCAGGCGTGCGCTTCTACACCTACATCACGACGATGGGCTACGCGATGGAAGCGGCCGCGCAACATCACATCGCGTTCTACGTTTTGGATCGTCCCGATCCGCTCGGCGGCGAGCGCGTTGAGGGACCAATGCTCGATCCCGATCGAATTGCCTACACCGCGTATTTCCCGATGCCCGTGATTCCCGGCATGACGCTCGGCGAAATGGCGCGCATGTTCAACGCCGAAAATCATATCGGCTGCGATTTGCGCGTGATCGAAATGCGCAACTGGCGGCGCAGCGAGTGGTTCGATCAAACGGGTCTCCCGTGGATTAGCCCATCGCCAAATCTGCGTTCATTCCAAGCCGAGATAGTTTACCCCGGCCTCGAAATCTTGCAGAACGCCGGAGTCTCGGTGGGCCGCGGCACGCCCGCGCCATTCGAGCAGTTCGGCGCGCCATGGATTCAGAGTCAGCAACTCGTCGACGCGCTCAATCGACGCAATATTCCCGGCGCGCGTTTCGCGCCCGCGCAATTCACACCGGCGACGGACCTCTATCAAGGCCAGATTTGCGAAGGCGCGCGCATGGAGGTGACCGATCGCGCGGCGTTTGACCCCATGCCGGCGGGCGTTGAAATCGCGGCGGCGCTCCGGCAACTGTATCCCGCGAATTTCGATCCGCAGAAAATGATGTTCTTGCTCGGCAGCGAGACTACGGTTGATCAACTCGAGCACGGCGACGCGCCAAAGATGATTGTGGCCCGGTGGAAGGAAAGTCTGGCGCCTTTCATGGCCATGCGAGCAAAATACCTGCTGTATCCGTAGGTTCGGCCGAGACACCGCGCAATCTGGGCGGCGATCCGCAAGGTGGCGAATGGCACGTGAAAAAATCTGGTTGTCGTGGAGCAGCGGCAAGGACAGCGCCTGGAGTCTGCACACACTGCGCCAGGGAGATGAGTACGAAGTTGTGGCGCTGCTGACGACCGTCAACCAGGAATTCAATCGCGTCGCGATGCACGCCGTGCGTGAAGCGGTGCTCGAAGCGCAAGCCGCCGCGCTCGGATTGCCTCTGGTGAAAGTTCCGATTCCGTCGCCGTGCCCCAACGAAGTCTATGAGTCCGCCATGGCGCAGGCCATGGAGCGGGCGCGCGCGGAAGGAATTTCTCGAATCGCGTTTGGCGATTTGTTTCTTGAAGATATCCGCAAATATCGCGAAGAAAAACTGGCGTCGGTGAACATGCAGCCGGTGTTTCCGATCTGGGGAATTGAAACGCGATCGCTGGCGCACGCCATGGTGCGCTCAGGCCTGCGCGCAATTGTCACCTGCGTGAATCCGAAACTGCTCGATCCGCGATTCGCAGGGCGTATTTTCGACGACCAGCTTCTGGCGGAGTTGCCGGAGTCGGTGGATCCGTGCGCGGAACGCGGTGAATTTCACACCTGCGTCTACGCTGGGCCGATGTTCATAAAGCCGCTGCCCGTTCACGCGGGCGAAATCGTCATGCGCGATGGGTTTGTGTTCGCCGATGCGCTGCTATCGGATGCGGCGCAGGGCTGATTTTTCCGACCGATATGGCGAACATGCGCATCGTTTCTCTGATCCCTTCGGCCACGGAAATATTATTCGCGCTCGGACTGGGCGATGAAATTTGCGGCGTCAGCCACGAGTGCGATTTTCCGGCCGAAGCGCGCACCAAGCGAGTGGTGGTGCATCCGCGCATTCCGGAAGGTTTGGCCGCCGGCGAAATTGAGCGGCGAGTGCGCGATTACGTCTCGCGTGGAGAGAGTTTGTATGTCGTGGACGCCGCGGCGCTTGCCGAACTCGATCCGGATCTGATCATCACGCAGGATTTGTGCCACGTGTGCGCGGCGACGCCGGACGATCTGGCCGCTGCTCTCAATGGCCTAGCGCGCATGCCGCGCATTCTAACGCTCGATCCGCAATCGCTCGACGACGTCTATGACAATATTCGGCTCGTCGCCGAGACCGCCGGTCGCGCATCCGAGGCTGCGCGAGTAATCGGCGCGCTGCAGAGTCGCGTCGCGGCCGTCGGGCGCGCTGTCGCTGGCCGCACGCGCCCGCGAGTGTTGTGTCTTGAGTGGCTCGACCCGCCGTATCCCGGCGGGCACTGGGTTCCTGAGATGGTCGAGCACGCTGGAGGAATTGACGTGTTGGGCAGCGTGCGCGTGCCGTCTGCGCCCGTCGCTTGGGACGCGGTGCTCGCGACGCAGCCGGACATCGCAGTGATCATGCCGTGCGGCTACGGCGCCGAAAAAGCTGCGTCGGAATATGCCGCGGCGCCATTTCCGGCGGGATGGACCGATCTGCCGGCGGTTCGCGCGGGTCGCGTGTTCTGCGTGGATGGCTCAAGTTATTATTCGCGTTCGGGGCCGCGACTCGTGGACGGAATCGAAATCCTTGCCGGGTTACTGCATCCCGAATGCGCGGACGTAATCGCTCCGCCGCCGGCCGGCGCGATCGCGCCGCTAGCGCGAGCGGTGCGTTAGCGCCCACGCGATCACGTGTGCAAATCGCAAATCAAGCCTCGCGTTGCTCGCGAGTGGGAGTGCGCGCGCCGAAGATCAGGCTCGCGAGCGCCCCGACAGCAAATGTGACGAGCGCGCCGGCCAGCACGTACCATGTCCAATCGAGCCATTTCATTTTGTGAATCAGCACCAGCGCCGCGAGGCCTGCAAACATTCCAAGTATCGCGCCGGCTTGATTCGCGCGCCGATCGAGCGTGCCAAGCAGAAAGAGTCCGAGCAAACTTCCGTAAGTGATCGAAGCGATCGTGAGGCCCGCTTCGAGCACAGGTCCCCAATGCGCGGTTCCCAGCGCGAGCACGGCCGCGCCCCAGGCGACCGTCATCCATCGCGAACGACGAAGCAATCGCGCTTGATCCGCGCCGGCGACATCGCCGCCAAACCCGCGCGCGCCGGCCCAGATCGCGCGAAAATCGAGCACGCTGGAAGCCGCAAGGGAATTAAGCGATCCGCTCAGATTGGACATGGCTACAGCCAAAATCGATGCGATCACCAAGCCGCGCAGCCCCACCGGCAGCGCGGTGATGATGAACTGCGGAAAAACACTGTCGTAACTTTGCCCTGCGACGATTGCGGGAGCGCCATCGCGCACAAACAGCATCACGCCTATCAGCAGGAACAAAGCGAACTGCGCGAAAATAATCACACCGCTCGCGAGCAACGCCCATTTGCTTTCGCGCTCGGATTTCGCGGAGAGCAGACGCTGCACGATCGTTTGATCGGTTCCGTGACTCGCCATCGTCAAGAACCCGCCGCCGATCACGCCGGACCAGAACGTGTAAGTCTTCGCAGGATTTCCGAGAGCGCGCCAACTGAACGAAAAATCGAACACACGCAATTTGTTTCCGGCAACGGCGGAAACGCGCACGACTTCGCTCCATCCGCCCGGAATGCCGTGCAAGAGCAAAGCAAACGCCAAAAGTGAGCCCGCGAGATAGAGGCATGCCTGCACCACGTCGGTCCAGATCACGGCTTTCATTCCGCCCTCAAACGTGTAGAGCAGTGTTAGCGCCACAACCACCGCGGCCGATGCGCGCGGACCGGTGCCGAGCGCGGCGCTCACCACCAGGCCGACCGCGGCCACGCGCACGCCTTCGGCGAGCACGCGCGTAAGGAGAAAAGTGGCGGCCGCGGCACGTTTCGCTTCTTGACCGAACCGCCGCTCGATAAATTGATACGCAGTGAAGAATTCACCGCGAAAATAGTGGGGCAGAAACAGCAGCACGATCGCGACGCGGCCCACCAGATAGCCCATCACCACTTGCAGAAATCCCAGGTTACCGGCGTAGGCGAGAGCCGGCGTGCCGATGATTGTCAGCGTGGAGGTTTCCGTGGCGACGATGGAAAATGCCAGCGCCCACCACGGCGCGGTGCGCCCGCCGAGCAGATAATCGCGCAGCGAGTGCTGATTACGCCGAAACGCGATTCCGAGCAGCGTAACGCCCGCCAAATAGGCGATAATGATGCCCAGGTCGATCGCGCGAAGTTGCATCGCCCCCAGCCCCGCAAATTCGCGCGATGATAGTGGCGAGATCGGAATCGGGTCAAGCCAAGTTCGCCGCTTGCAGTTCTTGGGTCAGGAGAAGTTTCTAAAATGTCGAAGTATTCGCTGGGCGTGGACGGGGGCGGCACGAAAACCGACTGCGTGATCCTGCGTGGCGACGGCGAAATCGTGGGACGCGGCTCGGCCGGCGCCTCGAATCCATTGCGCGTGGGATTTCCGGCCGCGTTTGAGGCCGTGCGCAGCGCCGCGTCCATCGCGTTGGGCGAAGCCGATTTGTTGCCGCTGCAGATCGGCGCGGCGGTCACAGGTCTTGCCGGAGCCGGGCGGCGCAACACTGTGCGCCGCGCGCTGGTATTTCTCACGCAGATGCTTCCGAACGCCACGAATTTTGTGACGACCGATCTTGAAATTGCGCTCGAGACCGCCGTCGGTGAGGGAGAAGGCGTGGTGCTGGTTGCGGGAACCGGGTCGGCGGCATTTGGCCGCAGCGCCGCGGGAGAAACGGCGCGCGCCGGAGGTTTCGGTCCGTGGATCGGCGATGAGGGTAGCGCGTACGATGTCGGTCGACGCGCCGTGGCGGCCGTGGCGCAGACGCGCGATCACGCGGCGCCGGTGACGCTGCTGGCGGAAATGATCGCGGCGGATCTCGATTGTCCCTCTTGGGACGATCTCCACGATCGCATCGCACAGAATCCCGACAGCGTGTTTCCAAAGATTTTCCCGGTGGTTGTGGCTGCGGCCGACGCCGGGGACAGCGCGGCGCAAGAAATTCTGTTCGCGGCGGCGCTGGCGCTGGCGCAGTTGGCGCTGATTGTCGCGCGCCGACTCGATTTGCAAGCCAAAACGTTTCCGCTGGCTTGCGCGGGCGGCGTGTTCGGCAGGAGCCGCACGCTGGATGGCATGCTCGAATCGGTGCTGCGCAGCGGCGCGCCATTGGCGGATATCACGCAACTGAAAATTTCTCCGGCCGTCGGCGCGGCGCGCATGGCGCAGCGACTGGCGGGGCCGCTGGCCGCTTCGGCGACACATGGCGGAGCGTACCGCTAGCTCTTCCGCCGCAGGTGACGAGGGCCGCGGCCGCGGGGCTGCGGAGCGCGCGGCGTCGCGCGACGCGGCGAGTTCTGAGCTCGTCGAACTCGTGCAATCCGCGCGCGATGAAGCGCTCGCCGCGCTGCTCGAAAATCCCGATTTCGATCAAGATCACGCCGCGCTGCTTCCGATTCTTCTCGATCGCAAAAATCTGCCCGAGGGCATTCTCGAACGCATCTCGAAACGCACGCGCTGGATGGGCGACGCGGCGGTGCAGCGCAAACTCGCGGCGCACGCGCACACGCCGCGGCGCGTGGCAATGCGCTTGCTGCGCGAATTCCATCTGCTCGATCTTGTGCAATTCAGTTTGCAGCCGGCCACGCCGCCCGAGGCACGGCGCTTGGCGGACGAATTGCTGGTCGCGCGGATTGGTCAGTTGCCGCTGGGCCAAAAGAAAATGCTGGCGCGGCGCGGCTCGGCGCAAGTAGCGTGCGCGCTGCTGGCCGACGCCTCCCCGGAGGTTGTGGCGGCCGCGCTCGACAATTCGTTCCTCACCGAAGCGCAGGTGCTGAAGGCGCTCGCGCGGCGCTCGCTCGAGGCCCGCGCGATTTCAGCGATCGTGGAGCATAAAAAGTGGTCGCAACACCGGGCGGTGCGAATGGCTGTGGTTGCGCACGCGCGCGCGCCGCTGAACGTGGTGATGCCCATATTGCCGGAATTGCCGCGGCGCGATCTTGAAGACCTGGCCGCGCTGCCGAATTTGCCGGCGAGCGCGAAGCAATATTTCCAGAACGAACTCGCGCGGCGATTGCGTGCCGCGAAGAAGCCGGGCGCGCCCTAAATCGGCCGCGTCGCGTCCAGTTGCATCATTTCAAATAGTGATACGATACTGGGCGAGAAACATGTGCTTCACTGTGCACTTCGGGCCGCGAACTTGCCTTGACACCACGGTATCCGGCGCTTAGCATCCAAGCTCAGAACCAGTCCGACATCTTGGGAAGGGTCGGGTTTATGGAAACTCACCCTAGCGCTCCTCGGGCAACAGAGCGGCGGTTGGCTCGTCGCTGCACGTTCGACGCGCCCCTGGAGATCGAGTGGGGCTCCTCCACTTTGCCCGCCCGCGTTTCGCAAATCAGCGCATCGGGAATGTTTATTCAGATCGACCAACCACTTTGGGTGGGCGCGCGTTTTGAGGCGCGGCTGGGCGTGAAGCCTCCGCTATTGCTGCAGTGCGTGGTGCGTCGCGTGGCGCCTGGAAAGGGAATGGGCGTTAGTTTTGAAGTCGTCGAACCGAAGGGCATCGAGCGATTGGAGGAGTTGGTAGCGTCTTTGCTTCGCTCATGACTCCACGCCGCGCGCATTGCCTGGAATGCGGAGAGGAACGTTCCTCCGAGCAGTGTTTATCCTGTGGGCTGACCGTCGTGGCGGCCGAGATTTTATTTCGCAGGCGTTTGGTGAACCGCACGGCTTGGTTCCTTGTGGGCGCGGTGGTTTTCGTTCCCGCCAGTCAAGTTTATCCGCCGCTTGAGATCGACCGCATGTGGATTTTCGCGGGCACGCTGTTCTTCGTGACGCTCGGCCTCGCGTTCTGGCTGGACTATCGCGCGCGGCGTCATGAAGGAGTGGAGATTTTGAAGCGCGTCTGTTCCGGGTTAGTTCCGGTGCTGTGGGTGTTGGCGGCGTTGCTTTATGCGAACGGGCGATTCGATCGAAGCCAGCCTGTAGCGCACAGCGCCAACGTGGTCGGCTCGCTCAGCATGGCGGGCTTGCCTCGGAGTTATCGCCTGATCGTCACGTCGTGGCGGGAAGGCCATATGTTTGAGCGTGTGTCGGTGGATCGAATGGACTTCGACCGTTTCCGATTGGGCGACGGAGTGGTGGTCCTGGTTCAGGAAGGACTCGCAGGAATCCCCTGGGTCTATGGCGTTAATCGTCCGTAATCTCCGAAGTATCGCGTACCGCGCAAATTCGCATCGGTTGTTCTGCAGATCGCTTCTACTAGTTCCGTGGATTCTCGCGGCGCTGGTTTCGCCGGCGGCGTTCGCCGCGCCAAACGCGCCAGGAGCGTGCCGCATCATCGTGGTCGGCTACACCGGCGGCACGGAGACGCCGAATTATTCGATGTCCGGCATTGTGCAGATCCGCGACCGCTTGCAGGGCTTGAATGATGCCGGCCTTTGCGCGCACACCTTCTCCGCGTACGAATGGTGGCACGCGTATGGCTGGGTGCGCTCGCAATTCGGCGCCACCGGGCGCGGGCGCATGACGCCGCAAGAGGTCGCGCAAGGGCCGAAGGTCGTGCTCTACGGCCATAGCTTGGGAGGATGGGCGACGCTGTGGCTCGCGCGCAGGCTCGAAGGTCAGGGCGTGAGCGTCGAGCTTACGGTGCAGATGGACAGCGTGGGCTTCACGGACAAGACCGTGCCGGCGAACGTGAAGGAAGCGGCCAACTACTTCGAGAAGGACACTTTCGTGCTGCGCGGGCGCGATACGATTTGCGTCGGCGACAGCAACAAGACGCAACTCCTGGGAAATTTTCAGGTCCCCGGCGTGGTGCACTACAACATTTCTCGCGCGCCTGAGATTTCGGATTTGATTGTCGACAAAGTGCAGGAAATTTACGACGACCCGTAGGTCTTGCGCCGCAGAAATTCGCCCGCGCCGGCGCGCCCCAGAAATTTTCCGTTTTCCACGAGAACGCGGCCGCGCGAGAGCACGATCTTCGCCACGCCTTTGACTTTGATGCCCTCGAACATCGAGTAATCCACGCGCATGTGGTGCGTCTTCGCGCTCAACACCTGCTCTTCGTTCGGATCGAAAATCACAAGGTCCGCATCGGAGCCCACCGCGATCGTGCCCTTGCGCGGATACAAACCGAACAGTTTGGCCGGCGCGGTCGATACCAGTTGCACGAAGCGATTGGGCGAAAAATGTCCGCCGTGCACGCCGCCGCTGTAAATCAAGCTCAAGCGATGCTCCACGCCCGGGCCGCCGTTCGGAATTTTGGTGAAATCGCCCTTGCCGAGTTCCTTCTGCTCTTTGTAACAGAACGGGCAATGGTCGGTGGAAACCACTTGCAGCGTGTCGCGCGCCAATCCCTGCCATAATTTTTCCTGATGCCATTTTTCGCGCAGCGGAGGCGTGAAAACGTACTTCGCGCCCTCGAAGCCCGGCGCGTCCATATTCTCGAGCGAAAGATATAGGTATTGCGGGCAGGTTTCCGCGTAGACCGGCAATCCGCGGTCGCGCGCCTCGCGCACTTTCTCGAGCGCCTCATTGCACGAAAGATGCACGATGTAAACGGGCGCTCCGGCCATTTCCGCAAGCGCAATCGCGCGTCCCGTGGCTTCGGCTTCCGCGGTGGTGGGCCGCGTCAACGCGTGATATTTCGGCGCGGTTTTGCCTTCGGCCAGCGCGCGTTTCACGATCACGTCGATCGCGCCGCCATTTTCCGCGTGCATACAGATCAGGCCGTTGTATTTGGCCGCTTGCGACATGGCCTTGAAGATCGAGGCGTCGTCCAGCATGAACACGCCCGGATAGGCCATGAACAGTTTGAAGCTCGGCACGCCCTCGCTCACCAGAGTGCCCATTTCTTCGAGCTGCGCGTCGCCCAGATCGGTGATGATGCAGTGGAACGAGTAGCCGGCAACCGCTTTCGACACGGCCTTGGCCATCCACGTGTCGAACGCCTGGTGCAGCGATTGCCCTTTGTACTGAATCGCGAAATCCACGAGCGTGGTGGTGCCGCCGAACGCCGCGGCGCGCGTGCCGGTCTCGAAATCGTCGGCGCTGGTTGTGCCGCCGAACGGCATGTCGAGATGCGTGTGCACGTCGATCCCGCCCGGGAGCACGAGGCGCCCGGTGGCGTCGAGCACCTTGTCGGCATTTTCGACGGGGAGGGAAGCGGCGAGGTCGGTGATTTTTCCGCCGACAATTCCGACGTCGCTCGCAAACGTATCCGTCGCGGTGACAACTGTCCCGTTCTTGATAATGGTGTCAAATCGCATCGCAGAATTTTAGGTCACGCGCCACGCCACCGCAAGCGCGCGTGCGCGCAACACGTGCCTTGCTTGCGGCTCCCGCATGAACTTTCATGGCGTGCGACGCCGCTCCGGTGTACATTCTTTCGGCGAAAGCTTGCAAACTCGACGCGCCTGATACGACGTGGTAGCGGCGAGGAGACTCGTAAATCATCATGGCGAAACTCGAAAAAATCGGATTGGTCGTGCACGCGGAAGAAGGAGTCGGGCTGCTGCACCGGCTCACCGGCGTGATCGGCGAGCACCGGGGCAATATCGTCTCCGTTGCCATCATCGATAATTCTCCGCCCGAAGCGCAGGTCTACTTCGAGATCGAGTTGCCCGCGGAATTGCCGAAGCTCATCGCCGATCTCATGAAGTTGCCAGTTGTGCGCAGCGTCGAAGAGGTCAAGAGCCTCGAGCGCATCTACGGCAAGCGCATCATCATCATGGGCGGCGGCGCGCAAGTCGGGCAGGTGGCCATCGGCGCCGTCTCTGAGGCCGATCGCCACAACATTCGCGGCGAGCTGATTTCGGTCGACACGATTCCTCTCGTCGGCGAGCAAAATCTGGCGGACGCCGTGCGCGCCGTGGCGCGATTGCCGCGTGTGAAGGCGCTGGTGCTGGCCGGCGCGCTAATGGGCGGCGCGATCGAAAAAGCGGTGCTCGAAGTGCGCCGCACGGGGCTCCTCGTGATCAGTCTGAATATGGCCGGCAGCGTGCCTGACGCCGCCGATTTGGTAGTGAGCGATCCGGTGCAAGCCGGAGTGATGGCCGTGATGGCCGTGGCCGAAACCGCCTCGTTCAACGTAGCGCGCCTCAAGCGCCGCGTTTTCTAGCTCAACGCCTCACGTCACGCGCACATCGAAAATCGTCAGCCAATATTGAAGCGATTGAAGCGCGAACCCGCAAAAAATCAGTCCCACGCCGACGGCCCCAAGCCAGCGCTGCGGAAGATTATCTGCATAATATTCGATGAAGGGAATGAACGTGAGTCCAAACGCCGAGACGATGCCCGTGACGAGTCCAATGCGCAACGCGAAAGCCCATGGGTGGTCCACGTGATGTACAAGCAGACCGCAAACCAGCGCGGCCGCGGTGTTTCCGGCGGTGCGCACCACCGTGCCCCAGAACTGGCGGCGAGTTAAGCGCGGCCGGCGATTCGCAGCATAATCCTGCGAAGGACGCGTCCCGCGAGAATAACCGAAGATTTGCCCAGCCGTGACGAGTATGGCAAATGCGATCGCGAAATCGGGCCCCACAATCCTGTACAGTCCGGCCGCAAAAGCGAGTCCGCGAACCGCGGCGAAGAAACCTTCCCACGGCAAGGAGTAATGTTTGAGCCCGCGCGCGACGCGATTGAGTTCGATCGAGATCGTGATGCCGGTCGCGGCCCCCGCCACAAAGCCGAAGTACGCGCCGAGAGCAACGCCATAGCCGACGCCGAAGACGATGGAATACGTCACCGCGCGCGTCAGCAAGCGCAGCGGCCCGTGCTGGCCACCCAACAAATCGTACGCAAGATAGAGGCTGCCGAGTACATCCAGGCAGCTGCCCGCGATGCTTACGGCCGCGACTGTGTGATGGTCCATGGTCACGAGTGGCTCACAGCGTGACAATATACACTGGCATGGCCAACGCAAAAGCTTCTCTCGCCAAAGAGTTTTAGCCGCTCTGCCTCCATCCGCTTTGCGGAAATTCGTCGCAAGCCTCGCGCGGCGGGCGGGCGCGGGTGTACATTTCTGGCGCGCAACGTGGCGGCGTTCGATTAACGCTGACGCCGCGAGGAGAATGCAACGATGATTCGCCTGCCGCTAAAATTCTGGATGATGATCGCGATCCTTGCCGGCGGCGTGCTCGCCCAAGGCCGCGGCTCCGACGCGCGGGCGCAAGGCGCGATGGCCGACGCGCCAGCAGCGGCTCCGACAACGCGATCAACGTGCACGATGACGAGCGTGCAGGCGATTGCGCCGGCTGACACCACGATCACTGCTGTGGCGCTGACCGCGGCCACGGCGACTCTACCGGAATACTGCCGCGTTGATGCTTACGTGGCGACGCTGGGGAATACCGTGCCGTTCCGATTGGGATTGCCGACGGCGTGGAATGAAAAATTTCTGTTCGTGGGCGTGGGCGGATTCGCCGGAACGATTCCATCGATCGATTCGGGCTTGCTGCGCGGATACGCCACGGCGGCGACGGACACGGGCCACCAGGCCGCGAAGAGCACCGACGCGACTTGGGCGTATCACAATCTGCCGAAGGAAATCGATTATGGTTACAGAGGCACGCACGTCACCGCCGTCGCCGCGAAAATTATCTCGGAAAAATTCTACGGCGAGCGATTGCGCGAGGCTTATTTCAACGGTTGCTCAAACGGAGGCCGGCAAGCGCTGATGGAAGCGCAGCGCTATCCCGGCGATTTCAACGGTATCGTTGCCGGAGATCCGTCGTTCGTGGTCGACGGAAATATCAACCGCGCCTGGGCATACCAGGCGCTTTTCTCTGACGCCGATCACTACATTCCGGCGAGCAAGCTGCCGCTGATCGCTTCCGCGATCACGGCGGAGTGCGATGGCAAGGATGGCTTGGTGGATGGCCTGATCGACGATCCACGCAATTGCGGATTCAAGGCGGCGACACTGCTTTGCGCGAAAGGCGACGAGGCGAATTGCTTGACCGCGGGCCAAGTGGACAGCTTCGAGAAAATCACCGCTGGTCCATCCGACGCGCATGGGAAACAAATCGCGCGCGGATTCACGCTCGGCGGCGAAGATGGCCCGGGTGGTTGGGCACAGTGGGTCGTGGGAACCAGCGCGACCCAGCCTGACGCCGAAGGATTCGCGTACATGCAGGATTTTCTGCGATACCTCGCGTTTCCCGACAACCAAAATCCGAATTTCGATTATCGTACGTTCAATTTCGCAACCGACATGCCGTTGCTCGCAAAGGCCACGGAGATCCTGAGGCCAGGCGATCCGAATCTCGCGCCATTTGCAGCGACCGGCGGGAAGCTGCTGATGTACCACGGCTGGGCCGATCCTTCGCTCTCCACGCTGACCACGATCGATTACTACAACGAGGTCGTCGCAGCCAGCGGCGGCCACGCAGCCGCCGATGCGTTCGTGCGATTTTTCACCGTGCCGGGAATGCATCACTGTTCCGGCGGGCCGGGGCCGAACACGTTTGATTCTCTCGCGGCGCTCGAGCTGTGGGTCGAGCACGGGACGCCGCCGGACAAAATCATCGCGACGCATCGCACAAACGGCGTTGTGGATCGCACGCGGCCTTTGTGCCCCTATCCGCAAGTGGCGCGCTACACCGGAACCGGCAGCATCGACGATGCGGCAAATTTTGTGTGCAGAATGCCGGAGCAAGCGAAGCCCGCTCAGTAGACCCGCGAAAATCGCCCCAACGAGCGTTGCAGGGGAAAATTATCAGCGCTACTTCGCCACGCGGTTGCGGTGTCCCTTTTCCTGCTGCGGAGCCTGCTGATCCGCGCCCGGAAAAGTCGGCGAGGGTAGCCTATTCGTCGAATACTTCGCCAGCGTGAGCGGGCCGGTCGTGTCGGGAAGCTCTGGCGGCGGCGCGGTCGCGTCGTTGAATCGGAACGGCGCTGTCAGATCGCCGAATGTGCTTCGGCGCCAATCGCTGATGTTCGGTTCGCGCACGCCGGTGAATTTCTCCAGGAACTGCAGCACCGAGGTGTGATCGAAAAGCTCGCTGCACACGTAACCGCCCGCGGTCCACGGCGAAACGATGATGCAGGGCACCCGAAATCCTCCGCCGATCGGCAAGCCGGCAACGAATTCGCCGGGCCTGCCCGCGGGAGGAACCGGCGGCGGCACGTGATCGAAAATTCCATCGTTCTCGTCGTAATTCAGTATGAATGCGGTTTTCGCCCACACCTCGGGATTCGCGGCGATGGCATCGAGTTTCGCGGCGACGAAGGCCGCGCCGTCCGCGGGCATGTAATCGGGATGTTCGGATTGCGTGCTCGTGGGGATGATCCATGAGACGGCGGGCAATTTGTCGTTGATCGCGTCGTACTCGAATTGGCCGAGCGGGCCGCGCATCATTCCTTTCAGGTAGAGCTGGGGATTTCTGTCGGCGTCCTGAAATTGTTTGAAATTCGCGAGCATGTTGCAGAAATAATTGTCTTCCTGCTGATAGACCTTCCAACTCACGCCCGCGGCCTCCAGGCGCTCGGCGTAGGTCGTCCATGTGTAACCGCCCGGCGGCGTGACGTTCTTAACGATCGGGCCGCGATTCTGTCCGTTGGGATCGATCGTGCCGGTCATCCACATCATGCGATTCGGCCAGGTCGGTCCGAGCACCGAACAGTGATAGGCGTCGCATATCGTGAAAGCTTCCGCCAGTGCGAATTGGAAGGGGATATCCGCGCGCGTGTAATACCCCATGCAGTACGGTCCGGCCCCGCCGTCCGCTTTGCGATGCGCTGCCATCCACCCATCCATTTTGCCGCCGTTCCAGGCGGCGTGTTGCACGCTCCAGGCGTGGCTGGTGGAAGGCGTCAGTTGAGCGCTGCTCGTGCGCGTGTCCAGATGAAAGGGCAGCAAATATCCATTCGGATTTTCGACGTCCGGCTGATAGAACGCGGAGCGGCCGGTCGATAGCGTGATGGCCGTCGGATCGTCGAAGCCGCGCACGCCCGCGAGCGTGCCGAAGTAGTGATCGAACGAGCGATTTTCCTGCATCAGCAACACGACATGCTTGATGTCGCGAATCGAACCGCTCGACGGCGGGCCTTGCGCCAGCACGCGCCGGAGGTTCGGCGGCATGAGCGTCTCGGCGGCGGCCGCGACGGCGAGCGTGGCCGCGCCTTTCAGAAGGCGACGGCGCGTGAGTGTTGTTCGAGAATCGGCAGGATCGAAGGGACGATTCGTTTTCATGGGCGCGAAGTTCCTCGGTTCCAGGAACGAGAAATAAATCCCGCTGCACCACAACATTACCCGCATTCGGCGGCGCAAATCCATGAATTTTCCGTGAATGAATACGCAGGGGCCCTGTTGCACATTTCTTAGCGCGCTCGGTGAAATGATTTTGTAGTTCTGCGGCAGGTGCTAGAATTCCGCGTAGCGGATTTTGTTGGCAACCCGGTGGGAGCACGATCTTCCCGCCGGGTTGCGCGTTTTAGAGCAGGCGCGGGCGCCACTGGGCGCCACCGATCCGGGAAGGTTGGAAAAGGACAAACATGGCACTGCGGCAAACTGCTCCGAAAATTGCGCCCGAAGAGTACGAGCGGAATTTTGCGGACATTACTCCGGCGATGACGCCGCGCCAGGCCGCGATCGAAGCCGAGCGATGCCTATATTGTTTCGACGCGCCGTGCACGATTGCTTGTCCGACGCGCATCGATGTGCCCGGTTTCATCAAGCGCATCATGACCGGAAATCTTCTGGGCTCGGCGCGCGTGATTTTGGAAGCCAATATCCTGGGCGAAAGCTGTGGCCGCGTCTGTCCCACTGAAGTGCTGTGCGAGGGCGCTTGCGTGATGCACGAAAAGGGCGAGCAGCCCATCGAGATCGGCCGGCTACAACGCTACGCCGTGGACGCGGCGTTCGCGCGCAAGACGCCGATGTTTCATGCAGGAGCCGCAAATGGCAAACGCGTGGCTTGCATCGGCGCGGGACCCGCTTCGCTTGCGTGCGCCGCGCAACTTGCGCGCCTGGGATATGGCGTCACGATCTTTGATCGGCGCGAATTGCCCGGCGGCCTGAACACTTACGGCATCGCGGCGTACAAAACGCGCGCCGCGGACGCGTTGCGCGAAGTCGAAATGATCCGCGCGTTGGGCGTGGAGTTTCGCCAGAAGATTGAGATCGGCAAAGACGTTTCCTTCGCCGATCTCGAAAAGCAATTCGACGCGATCTTCATCGGCGTGGGATTGGGCGAAACCACGCCGCTCAAGTTGCCCGGCGAAAATACGCCCGGAGTGTTCGGCGCGATCGAATTCATCGAAATGACCAAGACGCGACCGTTCGAGCACGTCGAGATCGGCAATCGCGTGGCCTGCATCGGCGCGGGCAACACGGCGATCGACGTAGTCACCGCGGCGCGGCGCCTGAATGCGTCGAACGTCTATTTGATTTATCGCCGCAGCGAGCACGAGATGCCTGCGTTCCGCTACGAATTTACGATCGCGCAGAAAGACGGCGTCACATTCATGTGGCAAACCCAGCCGGTGCGCGTGGTCGCGCGCGATGGCGCAGTCGCGGGCCTTGAATGCGTGCGCACGCGCCTCGGCGAGGCGGACGCGCGCGGGCGCCGCCAGCCGCAAGCGATCCCGGGCAGTGAATTCACGATTGATGTGGATATGGTCGTGCGCGCCGTCGGTCAGAAGCCCGTCACCGAATTTCTCCGCGCAGTGAAAGGCATCGCGCTGCGCGAAAACGGCACCGTGGTTGTGGACGAGAAGCACCGCACGGGCAATCCGAAATATTTCTCCGCCGGCGATTGCGTGAATGGCGGCAGGGAAGTTGTGGACGCCGTCGCGGAGGGCAAAGCCGCGGCGCTCGCGATGGATGCCGCGCAGGGAATCCCGCGTGGCCGCGCCTGATCGCGATGCGCGTGCCCGATGCGATCGTCGACCGCGTTCCGCAGCTCGGCGTGCTGACGGAAGATTGGGAGCCGGTTTCGCGCGGCGCCGCGATTGGTTGGCTTGTTTTCTACGCGGTGATGCTTTTGAGCGTGGCGACAAACGGCACGCTCAAAAATCTGATGGATTTGGTTTTCGTCCCGATCCACGAGGGCGGCCATTTGCTGTTTCGCTTTTTTGGCGAATGGATCATGGTGGCGGGCGGGACGTTTCTACAACTTTTCGTGCCGTTTGCGCTGGCCGTGTATTTCATTTTGCGGCGCCAGGTGCCGGGAACGGCCTTTTGCGCGTTTTTCTTTTTTGAACAATTCTTGCCGATCGCGATCTATATGGCCGATTCGCATTGCCAGTGTTTGACGTACGTAACGGTGGGCGATTCGGATACGGCCATTCACGATTGGTTTTATTTGTTTTCGAGCGTTGGATTGCTCGAGCACGATACGCAGATTGCCGCTCTCGTGCGCACGCTCGGCTGGATCGGGATGCTGGCAACCGTCATTTGGTTCGCCGTGCGCTCGCTGCGAAGCGGCGAAATCGCGGCGGTCCCGGCGGCGCAAACCGAGTAGGCGGCGCGACAGCAGGAATCGGGAGGTAACGCACATGGCGGATTTACGCGTGAAGTTTTGTGGGATTGAATCGCCGAATCCATTTTGGTTGGCCAGCGGGCCGCCGGCCAATACGGCCGGGCAAGTGATCCGCGCGTTTGAAGCCGGCTGGGGCGGCGCGGTGTGGAAGACCATCGGCGATCCCATCGTCAACACCAGTTCGCGTTACGGCGCGATCGACTACAACGGCGTGAAGGTCATGGGCCTGAACAATATCGAGCTGATCAGTGACCGGCCGATTGAAACCAACTTCCGCGAAATCGCTGAAGTGAAGAAGCGCTTTCCGAAAAATCTGGTGATCGCGTCGCTGATGGTTGAATCGAAGCGCGAGACTTGGCACGACATGGTGCATCGCGCGGAAGACGCGGGTTCGGACGCACTCGAACTCAATTTCGGCTGTCCGCACGGCATGAGCGAGCGCGGCATGGGCGCTTCGGTCGGACAAGTGCCGGAATATACCGAAATGATCGCGGGGTGGGTGAAGGAAGCGGCGAAGACTCCGGTAATCGTGAAGCTCACGCCCAACGTTACGGACATCACCAAAGTCGCGCGCGCTGCCGAGCGCGCCGGCGCCGACGCCGTGAGCTTGATCAACACGATTAATTCGGTGATGAGCGTGGATCTCGATACGTTTGCGCCTACGCCGAATGTCGGCGGCCGATCCTCGCACGGCGGTTATTGCGGACCGGCGGTGAAACCCATCGCGCTGCACCTGGTTTCGTCGGTCGCCAAGGCCGTGAAAATTCCGATCGTGGGAATCGGCGGCATTACGTATTGGAACGACGCTGCTGAACACATCGCGCTGGGCGCTTCGTGCGTGCAGGTGTGCACGGCCGTGATGCATTATGGATTCCGCATCGTAGAGGACATGGCCGAGGGATTGTCGCAATACATGGACGAGCATGGCTTTCGCTCGATCGAGGTTTTTCGCGGGCGCGCCGTGCGCAACGTTGTGGATTGGGGCGATCTCGATTTGAATTACAAGATCATCGCGGATATCGATTCCGCGTTGTGCATCGGATGCCAGCTTTGTTATGTCGCTTGCGAGGACGGCGCGCATCAATGCATCGCGCCGTACGGCGTCGCGGGAAATGGCAAGAAAAATCCCAACGGGATGGGGGTGCACGTGCCGCGCATCATCGAAGACGAATGCGTCGGCTGCAATTTGTGCGCACTCGTTTGCCCCGTGCAAAACTGCATCACCATGCGCCAGATCGATACGGGCAAAGCGCCGCAAAGTTGGAACGAGCGCGTGCGCGCGGCTGGCTGAGCGGTGCTCTAAGCTTCGACTTCGGCCGGGCGAGCGCGCATCAGCGCGTAATAGGCCACGAAGCTCACGCCGAATCCAACAAACCACGCATAGTTGTAAAGCACGCGCACGGCCGGAACGACAAGCCCCACAAACGCTACCGCACATCCCGATGCCAGCGCCGCAACGGCGCGCCAATTTATGCCGTGCGTGAATTCGTAGAAGCCGCCGCGCCGATACAAATCCTCGACCAGGATGATTTTCTTGCGGATCACAAAATAGTCGCAAATCATCACGCCCGCAATTGGCCCGAGAAATCCGGAATAGCCGACGAGCCAGCCGTTGATATAGCTGCCGTGCGTGGCGAGCAATCGCCACGGCTGCATCGCGAGGCCGAGGAAGCACGTGATTAGGCCGCCGGTGCGAAATCGGATATGGCGCGGCGAGAGATTCGAGAAATCGTTGGCGGGCGAAACCACGTTGGCCGCGACGTTCACGTTCAGCGTGGCGACTAGCAGCGCGACCATCGCTACGATTACTGCGGCGGCGCTGCCCAGGCGCGCGAGAACTTCGACCGGATTCCACAATGCTTCGCCGAATATAACCGTCGTCGCCGAGGTCACCGCGATCCCGATGAAGGAATAGAACGTCATCGTCGTTGGCAAACCCAGCGCCTGGCCCAGCATTTGTGCGCGCTGGCTGCGGGCATAGCGCGTGAAGTCCGGGATGTTCAGCGCCACAGTGGCCCAGAAACCCACAACGCCCGTGAGCGATGGTGCGAAAACGCGAAAAAATGATCTGAAGTCGTGGAATTGCGATGGCGTTCGCAGCATCGGTCCGAAGCCGCCGGCCTTCGTGCCGGCCCACGCGAGCAACGCCACGCCGAGCAGGAGCAGGCAGGGCGCGGAAACTCCCTGAAGAAAACGGATCGTGTCGATGCCGCGCACGATCACGAGCACATTCAGCAGCCAGAACGCCGTGAAGCAAATCGCGACGCCCCAGTGAAAACTGGCCCAGCGCGGATCGAGCGCGATGATCATCGCGTTGATGGCTTCGCCGCCGATCCATGCGTTGATGCCGAACCAGCCGCAGGCCACCAGCGCGCGCAACACAGCGGCGATGTTCGCGCCCATCACGCCGAACGACGCGCGCGCGAACACCGGGAAGGGAATTCCGTAGCGCGCGCCGGCGTGCGCGTTCAATAGCATGGGCACGAGCACTAGCACGTTGCCGAGAAAAACTGTACCGAGCGCCTGCTTCCAATTCATTCCCGCGGCGATCATTCCGCTCGCCAGCATGTAAGTCGGGATGTTCACGCTCATGGCGACCCACAGCGCAGCGTAATCGTAGGTGCCCCAAGTGCGGCGCGAGTAGGGAATCGGCGCGAGGTCTTCGTTGTAGAGCGAGCTTGCGCGAATCGTTTCGCTGGCGAGCGCGCCGTCGACTAATCCAGTGCCGGCGTTCATGGTCACGGGCCGAAAATGACTACGGGGTGGGGAATGTCGATGTCAAAGACGCGGCCTTCGGTGTCCAGGCGAAAATGGGTTCGATAGGCTTCGCCGACGTCGCGCACGATCCATCCGGAAGTCGCCAGCGGAGTTGCCGGACGATCTTCCTCGCGCCAGGAAATGTCGTCCTGGCTGTGCTCAAGTTTTGCGGGATCGAGTTCGTAGACTCGGCGGTCATTCGCAAGGACGAGCAGATACCTTGCGCCCAATTGGATCAGCAGGCGGTCATTTTTCTTGTCGGCGGTGTAGAGATTCCAATTCGCGGGCGGATGATCGTCGACGCGCAGCAGCGCGGAGGGAACGGGTTTCCATTCGACTTTCTCGGCCGCGCGAAGGAACGGTGAGAGAACGCCGACGAGAGCGACAAGACACGCGCCGGCCAAAATCCACAAATGCGAACGCAGCGACAACTGTCCGGAATGTTCCGCGTCGCGCACCTCAGCCACGTTTGCGCGCGTAGTCGATGTATACGGTCTTGATCTCGGTGTAGAAATCGATGGCCACGTGGCCCATTTCGCGCAGGCCGATACCGGTGCCTTTGACGCCGCCGAAGGGAAGATGCGCTTCGCTCGAGATGGTGGGGAGATTGACGTGGGTCATGCCGCTTTCGATGCGCTCGATGAACTCGAAGATTTTTCGCGCGTCGTTGGTGTAAATCGAGCTCGAGAGGCCGTACTTCACGGAATTCGCGACGCGAATGGCTTCTTCAAAATCGCTGACGCGAATCACGGAGATCACCGGGCCGAAAATTTCTTCCTGCGCGATCACGCTGTCCCACGGGACGTGATCGAAGACGGTGGCGGCGACGAAAAGGCCGCGATCCATCTCGCCACCAGTGAGGCGCGAACCGCCGGCGACCAATTTCGCTTCTTTCTTGCCGACTTCGAGATAGCGCAACACGGTCTCGAGTTGTTTTTCGTCGACCACGGGGCCGAGGTCCACGCTCGAATCGAGGCCGTTGCCGGCTTTGCATTGACGCGCGCGCGCGGCGAGCGCTTCGACGAAGCGATCGGCGATGGCGTCTTCGACGACAACGCGGCTGGTGGCCGTGCAGCGCTGGCCCGATGAGCCGAATGCGCCGACGACGGTCGATTCGACGGCGAGATCGAGATCAGCGTCACGCAACACCACGACCGGATTTTTGCCGCCCATCTCGCACTGGCACTTTTTCATTTTGCGCGCGCCCGCGGCGTAGATCGCGCCGCCGATGGCGTTTGAGCCGGTGAAGGAAAGCGCGCGCACGTCGTCGTGCTGCACCAATTCGTCGCCGACTTCTTCTCCTGCGCCCAAGATCATATTCAGCACACCGGCGGGCGTTCCGGCTTCAGAGAAAATCTCGACGATGATTGCCGCGGTGAGCGGCGTCACTTCCGCGGGCTTAAAGACCATGGTGTTTCCGGTGACAAGCGCGGGGCCAGCCTTCCACACCGGAATCGCGACGGGAAAATTCCACGGAGTGATCGCGCCGACCACGCCGAGCGGCTGCTTGGATGTGTAGACGAAATTGCGAGGCAGCGCCGAAGGCACGGTTTCGCCGCCCATGCGCAGGGCTTCGCCGGCGGTGAATTCTAAAATGTTCACGGAGCGCGAAACTTCGCCGAGCGAATCTTTGAGCGTCTTGCCTTCCTCGCGCGTCAGCAGGCGCGCCACTTCTTCCTTGCGCGCTTCGAGAATCGCGGCGGCGCGCGCCACGATTTTGCCGCGCACGGGTGCCGGCGTATCGCGCCAAGCAGGGAAGGCGGCTTTCGCGGCGGCGATGGCTTCGCGCGCTTCTTTGCGCGTAGAGAGCGGAACGATGGCGACGACTTCATCCTGGTCGGCTGGATTGCGCCGCTCAATCGTTAGATTGGAGCTGGATTGAATCCATTCGCCGTTGATGAAATTGCGGCAAACCTGCGCGGTGGTGGTGGCTGTGGGCATGGGCGCGGCCTAGACGCGGACCTCGGAAAACGATTTGTCGAGCAGTCGAATGGCTTCGTCGACGTCGGCCTTGGCGATATTGAGCATGGGCGCGAGGCGAATCACGTTGCCGTAGAGGCCGCCCTTGCCGATCAAGAGGCCGTTGTCGCGCGCGCGCTCGAGCAGCTGCGTTTGTGGCTTCGGGCGCGGGCTCTTTGGTTTGGCGGTCTTTTACGAGTTCGATGCCTTGCATCAGCCCCATTCCGCGCACGTCGCCGATCACGCGCATGCTTTTCCTTCAGCTCGTCGAGTTTTCCGCGGAAATAGTCGCCGACGACATCGGCGTTATCGAGCAGATTTTCTTCTTCGATCACTTCGATGGTGGCGCGCGCCGCAACCGACGTGACCGGATTGCCGCCGAAGGTGGAAATCGTCGAGGCCCTGGAAGGCGTCAGCGATTTCGGGCGTCGTGATGGTTGCGCCGATCGGCGTGCCGTTGGCCATGCCTTTGGCGCAAGTGATGATGTCCGGCGTGACTTCCCAGTGCTCGATGCCGAACCAGTTTTTCCGGTGCGGCCGAAGCCGGTTTGCACTTCGTCGGAGATGAACAGGCCGCCGTATTTTTTCACGATCTGAAAAACAATCTTGAAATATTCCGGCGGAGGAGTGATGAATCCGCCGACGCCCTGAATGGGCTCGGCGATGAAGGCGGCGATCTGGCCGCTGGTGCCGGTTTGGATCAGATTTTCAACGTCATTGGCGCAAGCTACGCCGCAATCGGGATATTTCATGCCCAGCGGGCAGCGATAGCAATAAGGATTGATGGCGTGCGAGACGCCGACGCTGATGATTCCGGTCCGCGGCGATAGGGCGCGACGGCGGTCATCGATTTCGTGAGCGACGATCCGCCGGAATACGCGTGGCGCAGACCGACGACATCGTAGCGGCCGGTGGCCATGCGCGCGAGTGAGAATGGCCATTTCGTTGGCTTCGCTGCCGGAATTGGTGAAGAAAGTTTTTTCGCAGGCGGCCGGGCGTGATCTGCGCCATTTTTTCGGCCAGATCGACGATGGCCTCGTTGGGATAGAGCGTGGAGAGATGCTGCAGGCGATCGACCTGCGCTTTGATTTTCCCGGTGACCTTGGGATTGGTGTGTCCGACGGAGATGGTGAGGATGCCGCCGAAGAAATCGAGATATTTCTTGCCCTCGACGTCCCAAACGTATTGCATCGAGGCGCGGTCGGCTACGAGCGGCTGCTTGTAATAATTCGACGACCGCGGGCCAGACGTATTCTTTGTATTTGGCGACGACTTCTTCGCTACGTGTGGCTGACCGTCTTGGTCTTCAGTCGCTCATGAAGCTCCCCTGAAATCGTTTTGCAACTAATCTGCTGCTTGCGCCGAGCCGGCCGCGAGCGTGCGCGTGATTTCGCCGTAAGATTCCGGACGGCGATCGCGGAAGAATTGCCAGACGCGGCGCACTTCTTCGATTTCGTCGAGATTCGAGTTCGGCGGCGAGCAGTTCGTCTTTGTTGCGGCTGGCTTGCGCCACGATTTTTCCGCGCGGACTGCAGAAATAGCTCTTGCCGTAAAATTCGCCGATCTTCCACGGTGCTTCGATGCCCACGCGATTGATGGCCGCGACAAAATATCTGATTGGCCACGGCATGAGCCGGCTGCTCGAGTTCCCACAAATATTCGGAAAGCCCGGCGACGGTGGCCGATGGGTTATAGACGATTTCCGCGCCGTTCAGGCCGAGGCATGCGCGCGCCTTCGGGGAAGTGACGGTCGTAACAGATATAGACGCCGACTTTGGCGAAACGCGTTTGGAAAACGGGATAGCCGGCGTTGCCGGGCGTGAAATAAAATTTCTCCCAAAAACCGGGATGGCAGTGCGGGATGTGGTGCTTGCGATATTTTCCGAGATATTTTCCGTCGACGTCAATCACCGCGGCGGTGTTGTAATAGACGCCGGGCATTTCGACTTCGTAGATCGGGACGACCAGGACCATTTCGTGTTTCTTCGCGAGTTTTTGCATGCGCGCGATGGTTGGGCCGTCGGGAACGGGCTCGGTCAAGTCGTACCAGCGCGTTTGCTGCTCGGCGCAGAAATAAGGGCCGTAAAAGAGCTCCTGCAAACCGAGGACTTGCACTTTCTTCTTGGCCGCTTGCGCGATGAGATCCTCGTGCTTCGCGATCATCCGCTTCTTGATTTCGTCGAGCGAATATTTTTCCGGCGACCACTCGCACGACGCCTGGATCAAGCCGCAGCGGACCATTCGAGACATCGCGCACCTCCGGTGCTGTAAGGGCAGTTTACCGCTGGCGGGCGCGTGGGAACAAGGCGCGCGCCGCGCTTGTGAGAACTCTATGATTGCAGGGGACTTCGGAATTTCGGGGCGGCGGGCGGCTAACGACAGACGGAAACGTGTATATATACCCCCGGTATGTTTTTGCGAACTTGCTGAAAACGCGGCGGTTGCAGGGAAAGAGTGCGGATGAGTGTGAAAACAAATGGGGTTAAAACGTCTATTTTTCAGCATGTTGCGCACTCTTTTGTAATTGACTGAAAACAAATGGGGTTGTGTAGGGGCTTTGGTCGTCACAGGAACGAAATCGAGACGGCGAGGGCGCAGGTCGAGGGAGCGCGCGGGACGCAAATCCAGAGTGGGCTGCGTGGACAGTTCGAAATGGGGAAGCGCGAACATTCAAAATGATAACATTTGTGCACGCTAGTGTCAACTACTATATGAGTATTCGAAACAAATCTCGCACGCACGGAGAGAGCGGATAAGGGGCGCCAGGCCGCGCCCTTCCCCGGGGCATCTGGAGGATAGGCTAATCGCGGCGCGACCCGGCGGCCGAGATTCCTAAACAAAATATAAAAATCCGACCGGCGATTTTGAGGCTAAGGTACAGCGCGCGCCGAGATGTCTTTCGGTTGCGCGGCCCGGGTCGTATATAATCTCGCCGCGCTCATGGATGCCTTTTGGAAGCGTTTGTACGCAGCTGCGCGCCGCGTGGTTCCCAATTGCGTGGCGCAGTCGCAGGGCGTGGCGTTCAACATGTTTCTGGCGGCCATGCCCATGCTGCTGATCGTGATGGGAGTGGCCTCTCTTTCCGCGCGGACCGGCGAAGGCTTTCAAGAAATGTTGTCGCGCCTGAGCGCGTTCATGCCTCCGGGCGTGCGCGCGATCGTTTTGCGATTTGTGCTGACGCACAGCACATACCCCTGGCGCTGGATTTCGCTGGGAATGGGCGGCACGCTGCTGGCCGGAATGCAGATGATGCGCCTGGTGATCGACGGCTTTCAGATGCTGCGCGGCAATTGCGCGCCGCACGGCGGCTGGAGCAAACAATTTCGCGCGCTGCTGCTATTGCTGGTGACCATCGCGCCGTGGCTGGTGGCGGCGAACCTGCTGGTATTCGGCAAGCAATCGCGTCAGTGGCTGATTCAAAATTCCGCATCGCCGCTGCTGGTCAGATTTTTGTGGGTCGCATTATATATTTTTGCGGCGTTGTTTCTGGCCATGCTGGCGCTGGCGGTGATCTATCGCGTGGGGCGGCCGTCGGGCGACCGCGGCGGGCCGGTGTTGCCGGGCGCGGCGCTGGCGACGCTGCTGTGGTGGATTGTGAGCGGCGCGTTCGGGTTTTACATGCGGCACGTTCCGTATTCGCTGGTGTACGGCGGGTTGGCGGTGGCCATCGGGTTGATGTTGTGGATGCAGCTCACCGCGACGATATTATTTCTCGGCGCAGCGTTTAATATAGAGGTGGCCGCAAGCCGGAGCGCGGCGGCGTAAGTCCCGCGATCGCGTGAGAGCGAGTCGCGCGAGGCGTTTCCAACCATCTCAGAGCGAGGCGAATTCTCGATGCCGCCACAAACGAAACCTAACATCAGTTTTCTTGGCTTGGGGATCCTTGGAACGGGCGTGGCTGAACGATTGCTCGCGCAGGGATTCGCCGTGACGGTGTGGAATCGCTCGCCGGAGAAGGTCGAGCCGCTGATGCGCGCGGGCGCCATGCGCGCGGCGACGCCGCAAGAAGCAGCCGCGCACGCGGACGTGGTCATCACCATGGTGCTCGACGGACCGGCGGTGGAATCGCTGGCGCTCGGACCGGCGGGGATTGCGGCGTCGCTCGGCCGCGGCAAAATCCACTGCGATATGAGCACGATCGACGCGGCCACGTCGCGCCGCTTGGCCGAGCACTATCGCGCGCTGGGCAAGGATTTCGTGAGCGCTCCTGTTTTGGGCAACCGCTTCGCGGCCGCGGCCGGGAAATTACTGATCTTCGCCGGCGGCCGGGCCGAGGCAATCGATGTTTGCGCGCCGATCTTCGCCGCGCTCGGCGAGAAATTGTGGCGCTTCGACCGGCCGGAGATCGCGGCGGCGGCCAAATTGTGCTGCAATCTGATGCTGGCGGGGATGATGGAGATTTTCGCGGAGTCGCTGCTGCTGGCGGAAAAATCCGGGATCGCGCCGAAAACGTTTCTCGATGTGCTGGGAAGCTCGAACCTGGGCGCGTTGCTGTATCAAGTGAAGGGCGACCTGATTATGCGGAAGGATTATCAGAAGACGTTCTACGCGCGGAATTTATTGAAGGATTTGAATCTCGCGCTGGACGCCGAAGGCTCGGTGGGCGCGAAATTGCCGGGCACGCGCGCGATGCGGGACATTTTCGCGGCGGCGTGCGATCAGGGTTTTGCGGAGAAGGACTACGTGGAAATCTTTGAATGGCTCGCGCTGCAATCCGGCGGCGGCTGAGTTGGTGGCGCGCTCCCGCGGATAAGCGTCAAACGTTCTTGTTCTCGGCCTTACTCTCTGCAAACAAACTTCGCAGAACAAACCAGCAATTCGCCGGCCGCTCGGCCAGGCGGCGCATGAAGTAAGGGCACCAATCGACGCCGAACGGCACGTAAATCTGAAGCGGGTGTCCGGCGGCGAGCAATTGACGCTGCAGATCGCGGCGAATGCCGTAAATCATCTGGAATTCGTAGTGCGCGCGCCGCAAATCGTGTTCATTGATCAGGTGCTGAGCATGCTCGATCATGGCCGGGTCATGCGTGCCGATCGCGGCGAAAATGCGCCTTTTGTTTTCCGGCACAAGCAGGCGGTCGAGCAGAAGGCAATAGTTCGCGTCCACCTCGCGCTTGGATTGAAAAGCGATCGCGGCGGGCTCGCGATACGCGCCTTTCACGAGGCGAATCTTCGGCGCGCTCGGCCGCAGGCGATCGACATCGGCCGCGGTTCGCCGCAGATAGGCTTGCAATGCGACGCCGGCGTTTCCGGCGCGCCGCTGCACAGCCTCGTAAATATCGAGCGTGCGATCGGTATAGGCCGAGCCTTCCATGTCGAGTTCGATCGTGCGGCCGAGGCGCTTGGCCTCTTCGGCAATTTCGATCGTGAGCGATTGGCAAAAGTCAGTGCCTAGATCCAGTCCCAATTGCGTGGGCTTCACGGAAATATTTCCCGTGAGTTGCGCTTGATCGAGCGCGCCCAGCATCTGGACGTAGCTGGACCTGGCCTGTTCGGCCTGCTCGCGCGTGCTCACGTTTTCGCCAAGATGATTCAGGCTCACGGCGTAGCCGGCTCGGCCGAGCGGGGCGCTCGCGGCGATCACGTCGGCGAGCGTCTCGCCGGCGACGAAGCGCCGCGCGAAACCTTGTTTCATTCCGCGCCGCGCGATGGCGTCCGTCAGTTTTTTCTTCGTCGAAAGCCACAGCACGAAATCTCGCGTGAGCATCGGATCGGCTCAATCCTATTCGGCGCGAATTACGCGTATATCGTGCACAGTCCGGAGCTCGAATGCAAAGGCCCCTTGCGAGGCGCCCGGCCTGCGGTCCGATAACGGTTACGCAAGGCCGTAGTTCCCATGCGCAACTTTCCCGCCCGAGCGGGGTTACTATGGATACGGCGCCTTAGGTATGGTGTTTGTGCGCGGGCGCCCGTCACGTCCGGGAGGTAGTAGATGCGTGGAAGAGCTTTTCGCCGCCTCAGACGGCCCGCGCCGCGCAGGCAAGTCCTGACCGCATCGCTGGCACTTTCGTTCCTCGCCGGTCTCGCGTTCGTCACTCCCATCGTATTTGCCGCGAAAAATAACGACACCGGCTCCGGCTCCGGCGCCGCCACCGAAGTGCCGGGCGCCAAGCAGAATCCCGTTCTCGCCGGTCTGCCGATCACCGATCTCACCGAGCAGCAGGCCATTCTCCACGCCCTCGATCGGCTGAGCTATGGATTGCGGCCCGGCGATGTGGAACGCGTGGAACGCATGGGCCTCGCGAAGTGGGTCGATCAGCAGTTGCATCCGGAATCGATCGACGATTCGGCGCTGGATGCACGTCTGCAAATATTCCCGACGCTCAATGAGTCGTCCGGCAAGCTGATCGCCGATTTCCCGCGGCCGCAGGAGGCCGCCAAGCGCGAAGGAATCACCGTGGAAGAATATCGCAAGCAGCAGCAGGACGCCGCGCGCGCCGCCATGGAGGCCGAAGTCGCGCGCGAAGGCGGAGCGCCGGCGGATTCGTCACAGGATTCGCAGTCAGCGCCCGCGGCCGCGCCGCCCGCGCAATCCGCACACGCGGACGCAACTCCTGCGGACAACACTTCCGCCGCGGCACCGAACGATTCTTCGATGCAAGCGTCCACGTCCACGGATAACGCCACGAGCGATCCATTGGATTCATTGGCGCCGCCTTCGTCGTCGGCGCGCGCAACTTCGAGCGCGGCGTCGAATCAGACGCAGGGCGATGCTTCAAGCGATTCAGGCCAAATGTCGAACGACACGCCAAACAATAATAACGGCGGCGAGATGGCCGGCCCACCGCGCGGCGGAAAAAACAAAGGCCAGTCCGGTCCGGGCAATCAGATGTACAACTACCAAAATATCCACACGCCGCAGCGCATCGTCGCCGAGCTGGCCATGGCCAAGGTGGATCGCGCGGTTTACAGCGAACGGCAGCTTTACGAGCAAATGGTGGATTTCTGGTTCAACCATTTCAATATTTACGTTGCGAAGGGCCAGGACGCTTGGCTCGTGACTTCCTTCGAGCGCGACGCCATCCGCCCGCACGCCATGGGCAAGTTCCGCGATCTGCTCGAAGCCACGGCGAAAAGTCCGGCAATGCTCTTTTATCTCGACAACTGGCTGAGCGTCGATCCCGATGCGGCGAAGCGCTTGCAGGCCGAGCGCCAGGAGCGCATGCAACGATTCGGAATCGGACCCGGCGGCTTCCCGCGTTTTCCGAACGCCAATCAACAACAGCAAGCCAAGAAGCAACAGGATCGCGGCCTGAATGAAAATTATGGCCGCGAGCTGATGGAACTGCACACGCTCGGCGTCGATGGCGGTTACACGCAGCAGGACGTCACCGAAGTCGCGCGCTGTTTCACCGGCTGGACTATTTCGACGCCGCGCATCAATCCCGAATTTCAATTCAACGATCGCCTGCACGACACGAAGCCCAAGCTCGTCCTCGGTCACAAAATCGATTACGGCGGCATCAAGGACGGCGAAGCCGTGCTGGATCTATTGGCCAGCGATCCGCACACGGCGCATCACATCTCGCTTGAGATCGCGCAGCATTTTGTCGCGGACAAGCCGCCCGACGCGCTAGTCGATCGCATGACGAAAACATATCTCTCATCCGACGGCGACATCCGCGCCGTGTTGCACACCATGATTTACTCGCCGGAATTTTGGTCCAAGGACTCTTATCGCGCGAAGATCAAGACGCCGTTTGAGCTCGTGGTTTCCGCCGCGCGCGCCACCGGCGCCGACGCCACGATTCCGTTGCTGCTCGTGCAATGGTCGGCGCGCATCGGCGAGCCGCTCTATCAATGCCAGCCGCCGACCGGTTATTCGGATATGGCCGACGCCTGGGTGAATACCGGCGCGCTTCTGAATCGCCTGAATTATTCGCTCGCGCTCACGGGCAATCGACTGCGCGGCGTTGAGACCAACGTCGCCGCCGTCCTCGGCGACTCGGCGACGGGCAGCGATGCGCACGCCGCGCTCGATGCGGCACTCACGATTTTTCTCGGCGGGGAAGTGAGCGCCGAAACGCGCGACACGCTCGAAAAGCAGCTCGATACGCCGCAAGTGCTCGAAGCCAAACTTGACGATCCGGTGCGCGCGGTGAACGCCGACCTGATCGCCGGCCTGGTTCTCGGCTCGCCGGAATTTCAGCGGCGATGACGACCGCGATCGCGGGAAACGGCATCTATCGATCCAGTGGGCGCGGGCCGCACTTCTCGCTCGCCGGAACAAGAAGTTTGAAAGGAACACGACCATGAAAGTTTCGCGCCGGTTATTTCTGAAAAGCGGTGGCATCGCCATGATCGGCATGAGCACGCTGCCGGGATTTCTGCAGCGCGCCGTCGCGGCCACGCCGACTTCCAGCAAGAAAAAACTCGTCGTGCTGTTTCAGCGCGGCGCCGCCGACGGCCTGAACATCGTCGTGCCATTCGCCGAGCCAAATTACTATCGCATGCGTCCGACCATCGCGATTCCCGCGCCGGGCCGCGCCGCGGATCAATCGGCGGTCGATCTCGACGGATTCTTCGGACTCCATCCGAGCATGGCCTCGCTCGCTCCGCTGTTTCACAGCGGCTCGCTCGCCATCGTGCACGCCGCGGGCTCGCCCGATTCCAGCCGCTCGCATTTCGACGCGCAGGACTACATGGAATCCGGCACGCCGGGCGTGCGCGCCACAGATGACGGCTGGTTAAATCGCGCGCTCGTCGAATCGCCCGAGCCAGACGCCTCACCCTTTCGCGCCGTCGCCATGGGCGCGAACCTGCCGCTCACGCTCCGCGGCACGGCTCCCGCGATCGCGCTGCCCGATGTGAGCCAGTTCAAAGTCTTCGCGCAATCGTCCGCCGTCGAAGGCGGGTTCGAGGCGCTCTATGCGCAAACCGTTGACACCGCTCTGCGCGGCACGGGCAACGAAACTTTCGCCGCCGTAGACATGCTGCGCAAAGCCGATCCCGCGCATTTCCAGCCCGAAAACGGCGCGCAGTATCCCGCCGGACGCGTTGGCCAGACGATGTTGCAAGTCGCGCAGCTTTTGAAAGCCGACGTCGGCATGGAAGTGTCGTTCGTGGACACCGGCGGATGGGACAATCACGTGAACGAAGGCGGCGCGCAAGGTCAGCTCGCGAATCTGCTGCGCGATTTGAGCCAAAGCCTTTCGGCCTTCTCTCAGGATTTGGGCGATCGCATGGAAGACATTGTGGTCGTGACCATGTCCGAATTCGGCCGCACCGCGCATGAGAATGGCAACCGCGGCACCGATCACGGCCACGGCAATTGCATGCTGGTGATGGGCGGCCCGGTGAAAGGCGGAAAAGTTTACGGCCAATGGCCCGGCTTGAACGACGAGCAATTGAACGAGGGCCGCGATCTCACGCTGACCACCGATTTCCGCTCCGTGCTCGGCGAGCTGATCGTGAATCATCTCGGCGGCAAGGATTTGGATACCGTTTTCCCGGGCTTCGACAATTCCGCCGCAAAATTCCGCGGCGTCCTAAAAGCCTGAGCGCTCCTGCACAGAAATTAGAAGGCGCAAAAAAAACCGGCGTCGCCGAACTCCATCAAGCGGAGTTCCGCGGCGCCGGAATCTTTTAGCGCGACCGTTCGGCGATTTATCTCTGCGGCGGCGCCGGCGTCTGCGTCGCGGCCGGCGGCGTGGTCGGCGCAGGGCTTGTGCCGATCTGCGTGCCGATCACCTCGCCGGAGATGATGATCTCCACGCGGCGATTCTGCTGACGCCCTGCTGCCGTGTCGTTGCTGGCCACCGGATTTGCTTTTCCAAATCCCGTCGCCGTCACGGAATCAGCGTCAATCCCTTGCGACACGATATAGACGCGCACTCCTTCCGCGCGCTGCTCGGAAAGAGTTTGATTGAAGGCGTCGCTGCCGATGCTATCGGTGTAGCCGTCGATCGCGAGCTTCAATCCGGGATGCCCCAGCACGATTCCCGAAAGTTTCGCCAGCGCCTCGCGCGCCTCGGGTTTCAAGTCATATTTCCCGAACGCGAAGAGCACGTCGGCCATATTTACTTTCAATCCCTGCGGCGTGTCCGTGGTCGGCAGAATCTTGTTGAATTGTTCCAACAGCATCGCGCGGAGTTGTTCTTTCTCGGCTTGCGCCTGCGCCGCCGCCTGCTGCGCCGCCTGCGCCGCGGCCGCCGATTGAGCAGCCTGAGCCTGCGCCGCCGCTGCGGCATCCTGCGCCTGCTGCGCCGCCAATCGCTGCGCCTCCGCTTGCGCCTCCGCCGCCGCTTGCGCGGCTTGTGCCTGAGCCTGTGCTGCCGCGGCCTGCGCGGCTTGCGCCTGTGCCTGCGCTTGCTGGAGTTGCGCTTGTTGCGCCGCTGCCGCCTCGGCGTCGGCCTGCGCCTTCGCAGCCGCTTCGCGCTGCGCTGCTGCGGCTTTTTCAGCCGCGTCTGCCTCGGCGATTTCGGCCTGGATGGTGAGGTGATGCGCGTCGGCCGCGTTCTGCACGGCGTCGCGCGAATCCTGAATGATCACTTTTTTGTCGCCGTGGTGCGCTTCAAGTTGCTGCGCATTCGTCAACGAAGTCTGTGCTTTGTCGAGCGCGTCCGGCGCGTATTTTTGCGCGCCTGCGTTGACCGCAATCTGCACGGCGTTCTCCGCCTCGAAAAACTCGAGCGGCGCCTTGGAATTCATATTCGCGCTCGGCGGCGTCGCCGACGGATCGTAGCTGTACGCCCCGGCGCCCAATATTTCGTAGTTCACGGGAGCCTGCTCGATGGTTCCGGCGGTCTCCGAAGTCACCACATTTTGCAGCACGACCACGTTGCTCGGCTGCGACACCGCGAAATACGGTTCCGCCGTCACGATCAATCCAAACGTTTGCAGCGAAGTGGTCACAGTGATCTTGGTCGTGTCGCCGCTTAGCAGAATTTCGCCGAGATTGTTGGCTTTTCCTTCCGGGGTGATGGCCCAGAGCACGTACGTCAGATATTCGGGGCCGAACTTGGTGGCGGGGTCGAGTTTGCTGAATTCCGCGTCGATCTGAATTCGCCCGACCTTGCCATTCACCTTGGCGCTTCCGGTGGCCAGCGGTTCGATCGGCGAGCCTTGGAAGCCAATCTCGGTGGCGCCCATGCGGTGCTGGTAATTGATGGTGACGATGGTTGCCGGCTCCATCGTCACGCGGTAGAGCGGCTGGTTCTGCTGCGCCGCGGGAGCGGGCGCTGGCGTCTGCGCCCCGGATGCCACGGCGAACGAAACAATCACAACAAGCGCTGCGATCGTGAACGCTGTTTTTCTCATGATTCTCCTGTCGCTGAATCTCATCTCGGCGGACTGGGAGCCCTATTTGCGGCCAAAATAGTATAACGGCAAATCCCGCGCCGCGCACCAGAACAGGAATCGCCCCGCCGAACTCGGCTACCTCAATTGGATGCCGCTGATCACGGCTTTGGCAAAAGGCGCAAGCATTTCTAACTGCGAGTCGCATCCAAATGCAGATCCGGCGCGCGAACTCTTGGCGATCGAGTCCCGCGCGCCGGATTGAATCTGCGATTCGGTGCGCGCGCGGGCTCTAGCGAGAGCCCGCGGAACGCACGATGGTGGTTAGCGCTGCGTAGGCGGCAGCTCGGGCATGTTTTCGCCGATCTGCGTGCCGATCACCTCGCCTGAAATAATGATTTCAACGCGGCGATTTTGTTGCCTCCCGGCGGCCGTGTCGTTGCTCGCAACCGGATCTGATTTTCCAAATCCCTGCGCCGTGGTGGACGCTGGGGCCAGACCTTGCGCCACTACATAATCGTGAACCGCGCCGGCGCGTTGATCGGATAGATTTTGATTGAATGCATCGGTCCCGACGCTGTCCGTGTAGCCGTCGATGGTGAGCTCCAATCCCGGATGACCCATCACGATACCGGTTAGTTTCGCGAGCGCCTCGCGCGCCTCGGGTTTCAAATTATATTTTCCGAACGCGAAGAGCACGTCAGCCATATTCACTTTCAAGCCTTGCGGCGTGTCCGTGGTGGGCAGAATTTTGTTGAATTGTTCGAGCAACATCGCGCGAAGCTGTCGCTTTTCTAGTTCAGACTGCGCTGCCGCTTGCTGCGCGGCCTGTGCTTGAGCCGCCGCCTGTGCCGCCTGCGCTTGAGCCGCCGCTGCGGCATTCTGCGCATCTGTTGTGGCCTGTTGCGCAGCCTGCGCTTGTGCCGCCGCTAACGCCGCCGCTTGTGCCGCCTGAGCCTGCGCCGCCGCCGTGGCATCCTGCGCCTGCTGCGCCGCCAAACGCGACTGGTCCGCCTGCGCTTCCGCCGTTGCTTGGCTGGCCTGCGCTTGCGCGGTGGCCGCTTGCGACTGCGCGGCATCGCGCTCGGCCTGCGTTCTTTGGAGGTCCGCCTGTTGTGCTGCCGCCGCTTCCTGCTGCTGAGCTATCGTCGCGGCGTCGGTCTTTGCTTGGGCGTCGGCCACGCGCTGCGCCGCCGCGGCTTGTTCTGCCGCCGCTTGCTCGGCAAGTTCGGCTTGAATCGTGATGTGATGCGCATCCGCCGCATTCTGCACGGCGTCGCGCGAATCTTGCACGATCACCTTTTCGTCCTGGTGCCTGGCCTCGAGATCCTGCGCGTTCGTCAGGGAATCCTGAGCCTTGGCGAGCGCGTCCGGCGCATACTGTTGCGCGCCGGCCATGATTGCGATCTGCACCGCGTTTTCGGCCTCAAAGAATTCCAGAGGCGCCTTGGAATCGGACATCGTGCTGCTCGGTGCGCTGATCGTCGCGCCCGTCGCGCTCGAAGCCTCGTAGCTGTAAACGCCGGCGCCCAGCAATTGATAGCTCACCGGCGCCTGCTCGACCGTCCCGGTAGTCTCCGCCGTCACCACGTTTTCCAGCACCACAACGTTGCTCGGCGTGGACACCGCGAAATATGGCTCCGCCGTCACGATCAATCCGAAGGTTTGAAGGGAAGTGGTCACGCTGATCTTGGTGTTATCGCCACTCAAGAGAATTTCGCCGAGGTTGCTTGATTTTCCTTCCGGCGTGATGGCCCACAGCACATAGGTAAGGTATTCGGCGCCAAATTTCGTGGCCGGCTCGAGTTTGCTGAATTCCGCGTTGATCTGAATTCGTCCGACCTTGCCGTTCACTTTGGCGTGTCCCGTGGCCGTCGCCAGGTAGGGCGTGCCCTGGAATCCGATCTCCGTCGGTCCGCTATGGTGCTGGTAATTGATGGTGACGATCGTGGCGGGCTCCATCGTTTGGTAGTACTTCCAGCGATCGTACCGCGCCTCGGATTTCGACGCGGAGGTCTGCGCCTGCAATGCCGCTGCGAACGAGCAAACTACAACGAGTGTTGCGAAAGTCAGCGCTGCTTTTTTCATGGTGCTCCTGTCGTTACCGCGGAAATCTTCGGAAGTCGTCTGTAGTCGTGGTGCCTTATGGCGGGCCGTGTGGCCGACCGCAGCATCATAGGCAGACTCGCCGCCTCGCGGCTGTCACCTTACGGACAGTATCGTTGTTCGTCGTAGTTGATTGTTCTCGAGCGTCCGCAGACCGCCCGCCAGCGCGATGTGTCCGTTACAGTACAGACACAGGAATCGAACCCGCGCTACCGTAACCGGCATGCGCGTAGAAATACCTTCGGCGTCCAAACCTCGTTCAAAGCGCGCCCGGAAAGAGAAGAGCAAGACTCAAATGGCTCCCGCACCAGGAACGAAGAAGTCTCACGATCTCCGGCCGGTTGGGATTTCCGCAAAATCGCCGTTCACCGCGTTTCGCAAGCTGTTCGAGTGCGTCAAGATCAATGATTTCGACGCCATGGCCGACACAATCGCCGATGATTGTGAGTGGGTGCTGATGTCCGACATGCGGAAATTCAAAGGCAAGCAGGAGGTCGTGGCGTTCTGCCAGGCGCGCAAGCTCGCTTGCGAGGAAGAACCCGAAATCATCTTTGATGTCGCCACCTCGGAATGGGGCGTTTTTGAATACTTGAATCGCGGCACGGTTACGGCGAATCTCTCCGCCCTGGCGGCGGCCTCCGGCTGGAAATTCCCGATGGACCCCGGCACCCACGCGGGCCGCCAATACGCGGTACGCGTCTGTTTCGTTTATCGCGTGAATCTGGAAGGGAAGATCTATATGCTCAACGAATATCTCGACCTCGCCAGCCTAATGAGTCAGTTCGCGTAGATACGCATTTCGCTGCGAGTTTCCAAACGAGTTCCGGCCGAAATAAGGACGCCTTGCCCGGATAAAGACTTGCTGTTATTCTCCAATTGATATGAGGAATTCAAGGCAGAAGTCTGCGCTCGATAAATCTGTCGCGAAGGCTGCCGCCATCATCGCCGCGCATCTCAGCACGTTGACGATGGCCGAATCGAAGGCCATGCGCCGCGACATTCACAAGCTGGCCGTTAAGTCTTCCCGCTCCGCAGCGCGCGGAAAAGCTTCAGGATCTCGGCGAAGCGGGGATCCTCGTCCTTTATCCCGTGCTTCCGCAAGACCTGCATAAATTCTCGCTCGTCGCCATATTTGAAAATCTGCTCAAGGTCACGCAATAGCGCATTCTGTTCAGCGCGAGTGTGCTTGAACTTTTCCACCGGCGGAATATATCATCCGGAAAGTATCCTAGGAGTACAGCTAGCGTGGGTTGGCCTCTGGAGTGGTGCCGGAAAGGGACAAGGAGCTTGGCCGTTCGCTCCGGCCGGATGGGGCCGGCGATTTTTCTTATCCTGCCGGTCCTCGCACTTGCGTACATGGCCAGTTGCGCAACCGACAAGGCAACGCCACCGCCCTCTGAGAAAGTGGATCGCATCATCGTCAAAAAGTCGGCACACACGATGACCCTGATGCATGGCGACGAAATCCTTAAATCGTATAAAGTTGCGCTGAGTCGCGATCCCATCGGACCGAAAGAGCGGCAGGGCGACCACAAGGTACCCGAAGGTGCGTACGTAATCGACGCAAAGAATCCTAATAGCCGATTCCATATGGCACTGCATGTCTCTTATCCAAACGCAGCGGACAGCGAGAGGGCGCGCAAGCTCGGAGTGAATCCTGGGGGCGACGTCGAAATCCACGGTTTGGAACGCGGGTTCGGCTGGATTGGTAGCCTGCAACGCGACGTCGACTGGACAAATGGATGTATCGCTGTGACGGACTCGGAGATCGAAGAGATCTGGCCGCTAGTTCCGGTCGGAACGCCCGTCGAGATACGCCCCTAACGATTACAAAAACAGCGGCGCCATTACAAACGTCACCGTGCACAGCAGCTTGATCAAGACGTGCAGCGACGGCCCCGCCGTATCCTTGAACGGATCGCCCACCGTATCGCCCACCACGGCAGCCTTATGCGCTTCCGATTTCTTTCCGCCCAGTTCGCCGGTCTCGATATATTTCTTGGCGTTGTCCCACGCGCCGCCGCCGTTGTTCATCATCGTCGCAAGAAGCACGCCCGAAATTGTGCCGACCATCAGCACCGCGGCCACGGCTTCCGCGCCCATCGTGGGATCTAGAGCCGTCTTGAAGTATCGGAATATGAAGCCGACCGCGACCGGCACGCCCACCGCCAAGAGTCCCGGCGCGACCATGGCCTTCAGCGCCCCGCGCGTCACCAAATCCACGCAGCGCGCGTAGTCCGGCTTCGACGTGCCGGCCATAATTCCCGGATCGTCTCGAAATTGCCGCCGCACTTCCTGGATCACCAACTGCGCGGTTCTGCCCACGGCCTGAATCGCCCACGAGCTAAACAGAAACGTCAGCGCCGCGCCGATCAACGCCGCGATGAACACCGGCGGCTTGCTGATGTCCACGCGCTCGAAGCGGAACGCGAGGTTGCCGGTTTTCTGCTGCACCAGCAGCGTGATCTCATCGAGATACGCCGAGAACAGCAAAAACGCCGCCAGCGCCGCCGAGCCGATCGCGTATCCCTTCGTCAACGCCTTGGTCGTGTTGCCCACCGAATCCAATCGGTCCGTGCGCTTGCGCACTTCTTCCGGCGCGCCCGACATTTCGATAATCCCGCCGGCGTTGTCCGTGATCGGACCGAACGTGTCCATCGCCAGAATGTACGCCGCGGTAGACAACATCCCCATCGTGGCGATCGCCGTGCCGTACAATCCCGCGCCGCGCGTGCCCGGCAGCGCCATGCGTCCGCAGTAATACGATCCAAGAATCGCGGCCGAGATCGCAATCACTGGCATCGCCGTGCACTCCATCGAGACCGCAATCCCCGCGATAATGTTCGTCGCCGCGCCTGTCACCGACGCCTTCGCGATCGAAAGCACCGGCCTATACCGGTACTCCGTGTAGTACTGCGTGATCCACACGAACACAAAACTGTTCACGATCCCGATTACGCCCGCCGCGAAGAACCACAAATTGTTTTGCAGCAAATAGCGCACGGCCACGTAAAATCCCGCCGTCGCCAGAATCGATGTCGCCAGGTACCCGCGATTCAGCGCCGCCAGCGGATCTTCGCCGTCATTCTTCAAGCGCACGATCCAAATTCCCACCACCGACGCCACCAACCCAAACGCGCGCGCCACAAGCGGAAAGAAAATCCCCAGAATCCCGAATTTTCCGAACAGCGCCACGCCCAGAATCATCGCGCCGATATTTTCCGCCGCGGTCGATTCAAACAAATCGGCGCCGCGACCCGCGCAATCGCCCACGTTGTCGCCCACCAAATCCGCGATCACCGCCGGATTGCGCGGATCGTCTTCGGGTATTCCCGCTTCCACTTTGCCCACCAGGTCCGCGCCCACGTCCGCGGCCTTGGTGTAAATCCCGCCGCCCAGTTGCGCGAACAGCGCCACGAAACTCGCGCCGAATCCGAATCCCACGATCTCGTACGGCACGCCCATGGGATTGCGCATTCCGCCGAAGCCGATAAAAATCAGCCCCACACCCAGCAGGGAGAGCGCCACCACGGAAAGTCCCGTCACCGCTCCGCCGCGCAGCGCCAATTGCAGCGCGCGGTTCAAACTCGTGCGCGCGGCGCTCGCCGCGCGCAAATTCGCGCGAATCGAAACGAACATCCCCGAAAATCCCGCCAGACCCGAACACACCGCGCCGGCGAAGAACGAAATCACCGTCATCCACGCCAGCTGACTTCCCTTGGTGAAATAGTAAAAAAAGAACAGCAGAATCGCCAGCAGCAAACTCATCCCATAAATTGTCTTGTACTGGCGCTTCATGAAGGCTTCGGCGCCTTCCTTGATGGCTTCCGCGATTGCTTGCATGGCCGCCGTGCCCGTGTCCGCCGCCAGCACTTCCCGCGCGAACAGCGCCGCGATCCCCAGCGACGCCACGCTTACGGCCATGAAGAACCAGACCCATCCTGTAACCGACATGAATCCTCCGCTGCCGAATCTCGTCAGGAATCCTTGCAGGTGAGATCGTAACCAAAAACCAACTCAAGGCTTATAGCAGGCCCCTCGGCAGCGGTCAATACAGCGCAGCCACAGTTTCACAGATCGAAACAGCGCAGAACGAACGCTTTGCGGACGCCGCGTCGATTTACGAGGCCTGGAGGCGCGCGGCCTGTGGCCAAGTTCCACGATCAAGCCGGGATTCGCGCGGGCGCATGGCGCTCGGCTCTGGTAAAATCTCGGCTCCCTTCCCGGGTGCTATGCGTTTAGTGAGAATCTTCTATCGGCGCGTTGTTCCTTGGCTGGAAGCCTTGGTCCTGGCTACCGGCGGCGTGGGAATGTGCGTGGCCGGATTCATCGATTCGGCCACTCCGTTGCCTCCGGTGGTCCTCGATATTTTGCTGATCGAAGTCTCCATGAAGCGCCCAGTTCGCATGCCCTATTACGTTCTGATGACCGTGATTGGCTCGGTGCTCGGCGGCGTGCTCCTCTATGTTCTGGCGCGCAAAGGGGAACAGGCCTTCATCAAGAAGAGCACCGGGGCTCGCGGAGAAAAAATCCGGAGTTGGGTAGCGCGCAACGGCTTTCTTGCGGTTCTGCTGGGAGCGCTGATGCCGCCGCCGATGCCTTTCAAGGCCGTGATTCTGGCTGCCGGCGTGGCCGAGATGCCGCTGCGGCCGTTTATTTTCTCGCTGACGCTGGCGCGCGTGATTCGTTTCTCCCTCGAAGGTTACCTGGCGGTAAGATTCGGCGCGGCCGCGCTCCCATACCTTCGGGAACACAAAATCGCGGGAACATTCTGGTGCGTGGTCATTGCGCTTGCGCTCTACTTGGCGATGCGCCTCGCCATGCGGCCCAACAAAGAAGAGCGAGCCGCCGAAGAACTGGCCGCCGCGCGGAAGAAGTAGCGCGCGCCGTCGTTCCGTCCCGCCTCATCTTACTTTTCCCCGCCGCTCTCCTCACCGATCGCCTCGCCGGAGCTCGCCGTGTTGAATAGAAATTTCTCCTGCGTCACTTGATTGCTCGCGTCCACGTCAATCTCCGCGAACACGTTCCGCTCCGCGCGCGGCCCCGTATCGAATCGCAGATCGCGCAGCATCACGCGATGCCCATCACCCAGACCCTCGACGCGCGCCAAAGGGAACCGCGCGAATTTCAGGAACGCCGCGCCCACATCGCTCTGCTGTGCCGCTTCGAGCGCCGGCGATGCCTCCGCCTTATAGAACACCCGCGCTGATTCCGGATCGAAGGTCGCGCCCGCCGCGAACGACACATCGACCTCGTCGATCGTGTCGTCGGTATCGACTACGCCCGACCACGCGAGCGGCGACGCCGATTGCGGAAATGCCTCAGCCGTGTTGGCCGCTTCGCCGTGATACTCGCGCGCCGCAATCATCGCCGTTGCGCGCTTCTGCAGAATCAGCCGCCCGCTGCAGAACGCCGCGACCAGCGCCAGCGCCACCACCGCGCCCCGATCGACCGACTTCCGCTTCGACTTCGCGCCAATTTCCTCCGTGATCATCCGGAATAACGCGGGCACCAAAAGTCCCGCCAGCAGCAGAAACAGAATCCACGGATCAAGCGATGCCGTCAGATCCCACGCGAACCATCGCGCGCTAAAGGGCCACAGCAATTTCACCCCGTAGCTATTCGTCAGATCGAGCAGCACATGCAACCCGCCGCCCGCCAGCGCCGCAAAAAACGCCGGCGCGAACCGCAAGGAATTTGTAGGGGCGGAGCTTGCCTCCGCCCGGTTTTGCCCCACGGGCTTGCCAAGTCGCCGCCCGATCACAACGAACGTCGCCGCGATCAGCGCGGCCAGAACCACGATGCCCACCAGCGAATCCGTCGCCGTGCGATGCGCTTCCAGAAACATCCGCGCGCCGCCGAACACCGATAGCCAATCGAGCTCCGGCGCGAGCCCCGCCGTCACGATTATCGGCAGCGCCAGCGGCGTCACGCGCTTAAACCCGCAACGCGCGAGCGCCACCGAAGCCAGCACCTGCGTAATCGGTTCCATCTCGCTTGAGGTTATCTCATAAGTGGCTTGCGTTCGTGCAAGTTCCGCTCCACGCTGTTGAAATTGTTTCGAATACTCAAAAAGTAATTGACACTCGCTCACACTTGCGCTATACTTTTTCGTGTTCGCTCCTACCAATTCGAATAACTCACCGCGACGACTTTCGGCCAGGGCCGGGCTTACCTCCGCGCGCCCTGTGCAGCCGTGTTCCGTTCCTAATATTCTTGCAACCCCTGTATTTTCAGTCGATTCCGCACTGCTCGTGCACACATTTCCTGCAAGTCCTTTGCTCACATCATTTTACAAACCGCGTACCGGGGATGTACCCCCCTGCGGCTTTCCGGCGCCAAGCGCGCGCGGCAAGTTGTCTCGTTGCAATATTGCTCCTCGCGCGGCGGGATATAATACGCGCTCGTTCGCGGCGCCCATTGGTGACAGGAGAAACGCAAGCGTGCTGACGAAATCCGAAGCCAGGAAAAAAATCGAAAAGCTGCGCGAATCTCTGCGCCGCGACGAATACCTCTATTACGTCCTCGACGATCCGAAAGCCTCCGACGCCGATTTCGACCGCCGCATGGCGGAGCTGAAAAAAATCGAAGCCGCCTATCCCGATCTCGCCACGGACGATTCGCCCACCCAGCGCGTAGGCGGCGCGCCGCGCGAAGGCTTCCAAACGCGCACGCATGTCCCGCCGATGATCAGCCTCGACAATACTTATTCCTACGACGAACTCGCGGATTTCGATCGCCGCGTGCGTGAACTTGCCGGACGCGACAAGGTCGACTACGTCGCCGAGAACAAATTCGATGGCCTCAGCATCTCGCTTCAATATGAAGACGGCGCTCTCGCGCGCGGCGTCACGCGCGGCGATGGCGTAACCGGCGAAGATGTCACTCCGAACGTGCGCACCATCCGCTCGATTCCGTTGCGCGTGGCCGAGAAAACGCTGAAGTCGCTGAAGCTCCCAAACGCCTTCGAGGTGCGCGGCGAAATCGTGATGCCGCGCAAGGCCTTCGAGGATCTAAATCGCCAGCAGGAGGAGCAGGGAGGCAAGCGCTTCGCCAGCCCGCGCAACGCCGCTGCCGGCGCCGTGCGCATGCTCGATCCAACCGTCACCGCTTCGCGCAAACTCGATTTCTACGCCTATTATTTTCTCGCCGCGGGCCGTCCCGCGTTCCGTTTGCATTCGCAATCGCTCGAAGCGCTCAAGAAAATGCAATTCCGCGTCTCTCCCGATTGGAAAGTGTGCCACTCATTCGAGGAACTAAAGCGTTTCTGCGACGCGTGGGACTCTAAACGCGAGAATTTGCCCTACGAAATCGACGGCATCGTCGTCAAAGTCAACGACACAGCGCTGCAGCAGGAACTCGGCAACACCAGCAAAGCCCCGCGCTGGGCCGTGGCCTATAAATATCCCGCGCGCCAGGAAACCACCGTCGTCAACGACGTCATTTTTCAGGTCGGTCGCACCGGAGCCATCACGCCGGTCGCCGTGCTTGAGCCCGTCATCATCGGCGGCGTCACCGTAAGCCGCTCGACATTACACAACATGGACGAAGTCGCCCGCCTCGGCGTCAGCATCGGTGACACCGTGCTCGTCGAGCGCGCCGGCGAAGTGATTCCGCACGTCGTCAAGGTCGTCGCCGAAGGAAAAAATCGCAAGCCCGTACGCGTCCCCGAAAAATGCCCCGAATGCGGCAGCCGCATTCACAAGGACGCGGACGAAGTGGCCTATCGCTGCGTCAACGCCGCCTGTCCCGCGAAGCGCCGCGAGTCGCTGCTGCATTTCGCGGGCCGCCACGCCATGAATATCGATGGCCTTGGAGAAAAAGTTGTGGACCAGCTCATCGAAAAAGATTTGGTCCACGACGTCGCCGATCTGTATCGCTTGAAACTCGATCCGGTCGCAGCGCTCGAGCGCATGGCCGAAAAATCCGCGCAGAATCTGCTGGATGAAATCGAAGCCAGCAAGAAAAATAGCCTCGCGCGCCTGGTCTATGCGCTCGGAATCCGTTTCGTCGGCGAGCGCACCGCGCAATTGCTCGCCACGCATTTCGGCTCACTCGAAGCCATCGCGGCCGCCAGCGAAGATCAACTCACCGAAGTCGCCGAAGTCGGACCGAAAGTCGCCGCCAGCATCGCCGAATTCTTTTCCGAAAAGGTCAATCGCGATCTGATCAAGCGCCTGCGCGAAGCCGGCCTGAAACCAAAAGAAGAGAAGCTCGCCGTCAAGGACAAGCGCCTCGATGGCAAAACCTTCGTCTTCACCGGCAGCCTCGAGCGCCGCTCGCGCGAAGAAGCCGGCGCCGAAGTCGCCGAGCACGCCGGCAAAGTAACCAGCACAGTCACGAAGAAAACCGACTACGTCGTGGTCGGCGCCGAGCCCGGTTCGAAATTCGATCGCGCCAAAGAACTCGGCGTAAGAATTCTCAACGAATCCGATTTCGATAAGCTCCTGGAAGGGAAGTTGCCCGTCGCCGCTGCGGCTTCATCTGAAAAAGGCGCCGCCCAGAGTAAGAAAAAGAAAGATGGGAAGCCTGGCGCAGTACGCGGCAAACAGAAGACTTTGTTTTAAGTCGCGCCGGAACTGAGCAAGAACGCATCGAACCCGCATGGCCGATCCGCAAGTGCTCATCGTGGGAGCCGGGCCAACTGGCCTCGTTCTGGCATTGTGGCTCGCGAAAGCCGGAATCCCGCTCCGCATCATCGACAAAACGGACGCGCCGGGAACCACCTCGCGCGCCATTGTCATGCACGCGAGGAACCTCGAATTTTACCGTCAGTTGGGCATCGAGCGCTTTGCCATCGATGGAGGCATTGAAGTCACGGCACTCAATCTTTGGCTGCGAGCTAAGCATGTCGCGCGCGTCTCCTTCGGCGAGCTCGGAATCAAGATCAGCGCTTATCCCTACGCGCTGATTTTCACTCAGGATCTGCAAGAGCAGATGCTCGTCGAGCAATTGAAACTCGCCGGCGTAAACGTTGAACGCGAAACCGAGTTGGTCGATTTCACATTCGATGGAAACGGCGTCAGCGCCGAGATACGCAAGAAATCCGGTGAGCGCGAAATTGTGAAGGCCGCCTACATCGCCGGCTGCGATGGCGGACACTCGACAGTGCGCGAAAAGCTCGGGATTGATTTTCCCGGCGGAGACTACGCGGACACGTTTTACGTAGCCGACATTCGAGCGAGCGGCCCAGCCGTCAACGGCGATATGAATATCGCGCTCGATGAAGCCGATTTCCTTGCGATCTTCCCGATGAAAGGCGAAGGGAAAGCGCGCCTGGTTGGCGCGGTGCGGAAGGAACTGCAAGAAAAAAGAGATTTGCGTTGGGACGACGTGAGCCCCGTGATTCTTCGCGACCTCAAGATGAACGTCGAAGAGGTGAATTGGTTCTCAACCTATCGCGTGCATCACCGTGTGGCAGCGCATTTTCAAAAGCAGAGAGCTTTCTTGCTGGGCGACGCCGCTCACGTGCACAGTCCCGTGGGCGGACAGGGGATGAATACCGGCATCGGCGACGCCGTAAATTTGGCGTGGAAATTGGCGGCTGTGCTGCAAGGAAATTCCGGCGTGGCGCTGCTTGAATCCTACGAATCGGAACGCATCGCGTTCGCGCGGCGTCTGGTGGCCACTACGGATCGCGCTTTTTCTTTCGTCTCGGCGCGCGGGCGATTCGCGACGCAAATTCGGATTCGCATCGTGCCGCGATTGCTGCCCTTCCTTTTCGGATTCGCCGCCATGCGCCGTTTTCTGTTCCGGACGATTTCGCAAATCGCGATCAAATACTCCCAAAGTCCTTTAAGCCACGGACCAGCTGGAACGATTCGAGGCGGCGAGCGGTTGCCGTGGGTCCAGTTCACGGATGCCGGCGGCAAAACCACGGATAATTTCTCGAGCTTGGCGACGCGAGCGTGGCAGGTACATTGCTATGGCGATGCGGCGCCGGCGCTAAAAGCGATGTGCGACGCGCGCGCACTGCAACTCGAAATATTTCCGTGGAGCAGCGACGCGAAAGAAGCAGGCTTGAGAAAAAACGCCGCGTACGTCGTCCGGCCCGATGGATATATCGCCATCGCGGACCGCGATGCCGACCCGGCGAAAATTTCCGCGTACCTCGATAGGTGGATGACGCCCGTCAATTAGTCGGCGGCGGATCGTACGTGCCCATGGGGACCGAGCCGCGGCAGCGCCAGATGCGTTCCGCCGAAAGCACCAGGCCGCGGCGAATGCCGAATCTTTGCACCACGGCGACCGAATAGTGCGAGCACGTCGGGTTGTAGCGGCAACGAATCACCGAGTGCAAATGCGGACTGACATGCTCCTGATAAAGGTGGACCGCCGACACATATATATCGGCGGTCCACTGCCGCGAAGGGGCGCGGCAACTATCGAATGTAGCCGTTGCAATTAAGACGGCTATACAGGCCAGATAGGTTTCAGGCCGTTTCAGGGATTGCCGCAGCTCGGGCACTTGGGCAGTCCTTGCATGCGCTTCTTGCCGCAGCTGCACACCACCAGTTCGCCCTTCGGCCGAATGATCAAATAGATCACCAGTCCGATCAGGCCGGTGAAGAGCACGATCACCGGCCACAGAATGGGATTTTCCATGCCGCGCGCCGTGGCATCGTTTTTCACCCAGAGGAAAATCGCGACGTTGATGCCGATGACCACGGCCAGGAAAATCAAGGACCCAACGCAGCCGAGACCTGCGCAGGCGCTGGCGCCGGCCATGCCGTTATCGTTCATTTGCAGAAACAGCGCCGCCGCAAGCAGGGGAGTGCAGTGCGCGAGCGAAAAGCGTTTCATCTTGTTTGCTGGATCGGGCATGAGACGTTTCCTCCGACGAACGTTTCTTTTTATCCGGCCTCGCTACCGAACGCGATCACCGCACGACCGCAACCGCTCGGCCTGTTTGGCCCGTGGGGTGGCGGGAGAATACCACTGGTTGTGGCCGTCGCAAAGCGCGAAATCGCTTTGGGTAAGCGCGCGCTCGGATCCGCCCCAGGCGTTCGGAGCGACACGATATATTTACGTGCGCGCGACGCTTGCAAACGATCGCGTTCCGTCCTAGGATGCGGCGCACTGACTAGCCTCACAGGGGGCAAACATCGCCGCCCGATTTGGAGGCGCGACTGGCGCCGTTTGAAATAAGCGCGCGCGGGCCGTTTGCGAGGAGGAAACATGTTCTGCACGCGATGTGGCACGTCGGTTCCCGAAGGCGCGGGTTTCTGCACGACTTGCGGCAATCCGATGCAGGCGAATCAACCTGCTCCGCCACCGCCGGTTTATCAGGCGCCGCCCCCTCCTCCTCCGGTTTATCAGGCACCGCCGACTCCGCCGCCCGTGTATCAGGCGCCGCCGCCGGTGTCTCAAGCGCCGACGCCGGTCTATCAGGCGCCACCTCCTCCACCGCCGCCGGTGCAGCTGAAGGCGACTCCGCCGATGGGATACACGCCGACGCAGCCAATGGTGGTGGCGCAATTGCCGTACGCGGGATTCTGGAAACGATGCTGGGCGTATCTCATCGACTCGTTGATCCTCGGCGTGGTGTTCGCGCTGTTTGCCATCGTTGTGTTTCTGGTGATTGGCGGAGGCGCGCTGATTTCGGGCAGCGAGAATGCCCAGGATTTTGCCGCGGCACTTGGAGTGGCGGCGATTCTTATGATTGTTTTCGCGTACCTCGCGCTGATCGTGGTGGTGTGGCTGTACTTCGCGAAAATGGAAAGTTCCGAGAAGCAGGCCACCATCGGTAAAAAGATGCTGGGCATTTACGTCACCGACGTGAACGGACAGCGGCTCACGTTTGGCCGCGCCTCCGGCCGCTTCTTCGCGAAAATTATCACGAACTTAATTCCAGCGGGCATCGGCTGGATCATGGCGGGATTCACCGAGAAGAAGCAGGCGTTGCACGACATGATCGCGGGCACGCTGGTTTGGCGCCGGCAATAACCGAAAAAGTCTCCTTCACGACTCGACTTTCTTCAACTGAACTCGACTTTCTTCGAGTCAACTCCACTGAGTTCAAATCGATTCAACTGAGTTCGAGTCGATTCAACTGTTGAGGTCGAACGTCTGGCGATAGGCCGGAAGCACGACCTTCCACTTCGGTCCCATCTTCGATTCAATCAGAGTTTTTAACGCTTGCGATGCGGCGGGCTCGCCGTGCGTTAGATAGGTGGTGCGCGGCGGCGCGGGCATGCCTCCGAGCCAGCGCAGGATTTCGCCGCGATCGGCGTGCGCGGAAAATTGGCCGAGGTTGACGACTTCGGCCTTCACCGCGACGTCCTGGCCGAGCAGGCGCACGGATTTCGCGCCGTCTTGAAGCTGGCGGCCGGTGGTGCCTTCGGCTTGATAGCCGACAAGCAGGACGGCGTTGCGCGCGTCGGGCAGGCGCTGCACGAGGTGATGCATCACGCGGCCGCCGGTGGCCATGCCGCTGGCGGAAACGATGATGGCAGGCGTTTTCACGGCGTTGATTTGCTTCGATTCCTGAACGCTGCGCGTGAGATGCAGAGTGTGCGCATCGAGCGGATTGCCGAGGAGCGCGTCCTTGGCGAATTGCGCGCCCTGATCTTCACGATGCGCAAGATAAAGGCTGGTGACGCTGATGGCCATGGGGCTATCGACATAGACGGGCAAGCGCGGAATGCGGCCGGAGTCTTCGAGTTGCCGCGTGATGTACATAATACTTTGCGTGCGGTCGACCGCGAACGCCGGAATCACAATTACGCCGCCGCGCTTGGCAACGCGATTGATAACATCGCCGATGGCGACGTCGGCGGGATCGGTGGGGTGATCGCGATCGCCGTAGGTGGATTCGCAGAGCAGGACGTCGCAATTCGGCGGCGGCTCGGGAGTTTTCAGGATCAGATTGTTGTAGCGACCGATGTCGCCGGAGAACATAACCGTGGTGGTGCGGCCGTTTTCGGTGATGGTGAGTTCGATGTTGGTTGAGCCGAGGATGTGGGCGGCATCGCGAAGGCGCACCGTGAATTGCGGACTGGTGGTGGAAACGCCTTCGCGCGGAATCGGCTTCAGGGCGGCGAGCACGGGCGCGACTTGTTCGTGCGTATAGAGAGGTAGCGGCGGATGGTGCCGGCTCTTTCCCATGCGCGCGTCGTCCTGCGCGTCTTCTTCCATGATGTGCGCGGAATCGGGCAGCAGGATGTTGACGAGCTCGATGGTGGCGGGATCGGCGAAGATCGGGCCGCGATAGCCATCGCGCACAAGACACGGCAGCCAGCCGGTGTGATCGAGATGCGCGTGCGTGAGCACGACGAAGTCGATGGTGGAGACATCGAGCGGCTGGTGATCCCAATTGCGCTGGCGCAATTCGCGCGGGCCTTGAAATAGGCCGCAATCGAGAAGCAGTTTCTTGCCGGCTGCTTCGACCAGATATTTCGATCCTGTTACGGTGCCTGCTGCTCCGAGAAAGGTGATGTTGGCCATAGGCGGCGGATTGTACTCGAAATCGCGGGGGATTTCGCAGGCGAGTGTTCTCGATGGCAACGCGTTCGCGCGAAGGCTGCGGCGGCGCGGCGAGAGTCGCGGTATAATCGGCGCGGCGGGCAGGCCGGGCGATCGCTGGGTTGGTTTCTTAGCAATAGGGAACTGGCCGGGAGGAAAGTCCGGACACCGTGGACTCGGGCCGCAAGGTCCGAACCTAAGGGCAACGCGCCTGGTAACGCCAGGGCGCCGGGCCGCAGAAATCGGGCGCGCAATGCGCGCCTGGGCGGAACGGCGACGGACAGTGCCACAGAAAATAAACCGCCGGTGCGGCGTTTCGGTGACGGCCGGGAGGAAAAACCTCTCGGAGGTCGCTATCAAAAATAGACGACGCGCATGGTAAGGGTGAAACGGTGGGGTAAGAGCCCACCGCGTCTCGAGAGATCGAGACGGCACGGAAAACCCCGCGTGGTGCAAGGCCAAATAGGAGGGGAGGGCCGGCCCGGCCCGCAAGCGACGCATTCTTCGGAATGCGACGCCGTGACCCTCGGGTAGGCTGCTGGAGCCCGCGTGCGAATGCGGGCCTAGAGGAATGATTGCCACGGCGTGCGATTCTTTAGGGGATCGCGCGCCGCACAAAATCCGGCTTACAGGCCTGTCCGCCATCTTCTTTCGCCTCGGTTGAGGTTTGCTCCCGCGCGTTTCTTTTGTCCCCGATGTGTGCCGGCTGCGGGCGAAATCTTGCTTGCGAAACTCCATTTTGCTGGGGAGGGGGGTACACCCCCGGGTATGTTTTGCGTAAGAGCGGCAAACACAGGACTTGCAGGAAAAGAGTGACGAAGAGTGCGCAAGAGATTGAAAACAGTCGGTTTGCGGACGTTTATTTTCAACGAGATGCGCACTCTTTTGCAGTCGACTGAACAGCAATGGCTTAGAGCTGCGGATATATACGCGTGAGTGCACTTTGATCGAATTGTATCGATGAAATTTGGTAGGGGGAGTAGGGCGAGAGGAAGCAAGCCTGCCTGAAGGTTGGCAGGCTTCGCCCACAGGCGCGGAAAATTCGCGAGCGCCGGAAGCGAGCCAGGCGCGGCAAGTTGGCGATGTGGCCTGCGGCGAGGGTACGCGTTTGCAGTTCATACCGAACGGTAGCACAGCCATAGCGTACGTGTCAATAATAACATGTGGGTTATTCGAAAAGTCTGTGGAAATTCATTCGAAATGTGGCGGGAAGCGAATCTGGAAAGCGAACTCACCATCCTTTGCTTCGCAAAAGATGAACCGCCCTCGGGCCAAAGGCTGATCCACCCGCCATTACTCAATTTCGAGTGTTCAATTTTGCTCATCCTGCATGTGGTCAATTTTGGTCATCTAGACGGGTTTGTCCCACGGGTCTACGATTGCCGGGCGCTGGGCAAGTTTTCTGAGTTGATTGAAGGAGCACACCCGAATGCCGAGTAAGCGCAGTCTCGGTGTCAGTCACGCAGCTCTCCGCAAAAAGTTCCGCAACGGGATGACTTATCGGAATTACCGAGACAAGGAGGTCGTCTTTTCGCAGGGGGATCCGGCTGATTCTGTTTTCTACGTCGAAAGCGGGACGGTAAAGCTGACGGCGGTTTCTACTCGAAAGAAAGCCATAATCGCCATCCTACAGCGAGGCAGTTTTTTTGGCGAAGGAAGTCTAACCGGGCAAGCTCTACGGATTTGCACGGCGAGATCAATTGGGCAATCCAACGTCATTCGACTGCAAAAGCAGAGGATGGCTCGCGTGCTCAAGAGAGACCCGCGCTTTGCAGCGCTGTTCGTCGGATATTTACTTTCGCGGGTGGTTCGAATCGAGGAAGACCTGATCGATCAATTCTTCAATTTCAGCGAAAGGCGATTGGCGCGGGTTCTGTTGTTGTTTGGCGAAATAACCAAGGAATCGAAGTCGGATTCCCCTCTGAAGGTGAGCCAATCAACCCTGGCGGAGATGGTTGGTACCACCCGCCCGCGGGTAAGTAAATTCATGAACGAGTTTAAGAGGAAGGGCTTGGTCAGTTACAACGGAGGCTTGCAAATAAATAGCGCACTGCTCATAGCGTTCCTAGAAAATCGCCCGATGTCCGTCAAGAGATCATAGGTCCAGCCAGGTGGTCCCGGCTTTTCACACCATGACCGTCGGACCGCGATGCAGTGGAGTCAAGAGATGAAAATACAACACCAAACAAAAAAGGGAATATCTGCCGTGCCCTGTCCTACGTGTGGCGTCGCTGCCGGGAAGCGCTGCGTTCTGATCGCGGGCGGCCCACGAAACGAGCCACACTGGAACCGAAGGATCGCGGCGGCTGATGTTGTGGAAAAAGAAGAGGATTCGAACTCACCGATGAGACTCCGAAACGTGCCCTTCGCCCAAAAGAATAGAAGAGAGAAAAAATCGGACGCTGCATTCTTGGCGCTAATAGCCCGGGTGAGAAAGGAACTTGCGAGACCGCTGCTTACGAAGTCAGTCAGAGAGAGACGGCGGCAGAGGGACAGATCGAATCATGGAACGCAGATTAGTTGAGCTTCGACAGCCCGGCTTTGAGGGATGGGTGTGCAGTGAGTGTGGGCACGTGTTCATAACGATGTTGGATTGCGTTCCCACTGGTCTGACGCTGGACGAGATTATCGGCCATTTCAAAGTGCTGCGAGAGCAGGCTTTCGCCAAGCATCGGTGCCCGAGTTCTTGGGAAAGCCGAGGTTATCGAGAGACTGAAGTGGAAATCAGCAAAGCGAAAGCTGAACGCATGGGTTTGGACGGGTGGCCTGACCCGCCGAACAGTCAGTCTGCGCCGTATGAAAATCGCTCAGGCGTGATGGCGATGCCACACCAAATCAACGCGAAGGAAGAGGAGAGGGTTTGTGCCGCCAAGGAGTATTGCGAAGGGTACGCCTACGGGGTTTGTGAGGGACGACGGTGTTCGGCGCCCAAAGCTGACGCAGGCCAACCTTCGTATCGAGCTGGATTCGCCAGGGGCGTCACCGCCGCGCAACGGACCAGACAGGGCGAATCATCCGCGGCGGGCGGCTCAAAAGATATCGCCTCTGACGCAGTTCGCCGTCCGGGGGACGATCGTAGGCCGCTGGCCCAAACTCTTACGGAAGAGCAGTCGAACGGAGGGCAATTCCCGCAGCGTGGTATCGGGGCGAGCGCAGAAAAAGGGTGGCAAGATATTTTACTGGAGCTGTACCGTCGCCTCCTATTGTTTGAAGACTTAGCCATTCTTGCAGCAGAGGAAGAGGCGGCGATCGAAGTCGTCCGCGCTGGAATCGTTAAGCGCCTCGCGAAAACCTGCGTGGTGCTGCCTATACCGGGATAATTTCCCTGCAACAGCAATGCAACGAGCCCGAGTGAGGCGCCGCCTCCGTCATTGCATGGGTCACAGTTCCAAAGAAAGCGACGGAAATTGTGACGTACCTTCAGGCTTTGGCGCGTCGTGTGACGCGCTGGATGAGAAAAGATGCCAGCCTGGGGCCCGGCGCGGCGAGGGCGGCCTCGGAGGCGTGCGGCGGGAATGCGTGAAGCCTCGTGTCGCCGTTACGGGGCTCAAAGAAAACATTTGGGGAGGGTGGGGCGGGTCGGCCTACGCAGAGCTTACGCCCTGGGCTAAGCTCTGCCGCCCCTGCGGCGCTTGTCATCGAGTGGGGAGCGCGATTTTGGCCTGTAATGTCTGGGTGGTGAGTTGGTGTTGCGGGCTGACGCGAACGCGAATGAGTTGGCGCGGTTTCCCGCATGAAGACAAGATGGAGGCCTGAAGGCCTCCGCTACGTAAACCTCGGCGATCGTGCCAAAGATTTACCGGGCGGGTGGTACACGCTTCCGCGAGCTTGAGCATTTTCGGTCTCGGCGCGCGGGTTACACCACTAGCCATCTCTACGTTGGAGTAACATTGCGCGTCAAAGGCTGCGCCGCGCGCTTGGCTGGAGGCTTGAAAACTTACAAAGTCAGATGTAAATTATCGGCCGCTTGGGAGGTCGAAACGCAAATTCCGGCTCAGATCATTGTCAGCGCAGTGTCGTGGCTCGTGGCGATGTCTTTCGCGGCCGTGTGGGGCGCGCACCTCTACCAAACGACGGTTCTCTTTCCGGCGTGGGTCTCTGAGCTTCCGAAATCCCTGATCGAATGGCTCGCGACTCCGTATTCGATGAGGGTTCCCGGATTTTACCGAAGGGTTCTGGGCGTCCTTTATACCTTCGCGACGATCGCGGTGATTGTCGCGGTCGTGACGGGCCTGCGAATGCGGCTGGGCCTGGGGATCGCAGGCGTTTGCGGGCTTATCCACCTAGCGCTGAACTTGCTGATCTTCCTACCTACGAACCTGAAGCTCGGCCTTGACCCCGGGGGACCCGGCGCATCGAGTCTCGATCCGCAGGTGGTTAAGATGCTGGTCCGACGGTGGGGCGGATGGAACTTCGTGCGTCTCGGCGTCGAGACGGCAGGATTGATCGCGGCGCTCTTCGCGGTCAAAGCTTCATAGAGAAACATCTGATTGACGATCGTCCCAGATGCCAAGTCCGGACGAACGGGGTAGGTCCTGATACGTCGGATTTCAGGACATCTGCCGTGGCCGCGGATTCCACTTCTCCGGTTGGCGCATTAGTCAGGCGCTAAGCAGGCCGCCCCCATGGAAAATGAGGTTTGCGCGTGACTGGCACCGGGATTCAGAGTAGATTCCGTGCCTTCCGGGAACCCGCAAACCGAGGAGAAAAAGATGAAATATACGATTCGTCTTGCATGTGCGGTTGTTGCTTTTGCGGCAGTAACCATCCCTGTCCATGCGCAAATGAAATACTCTTGGACCACGCATTGCGCGACGACCCCTATATTCCAAACTGTGCCTGCAAGTGAACACGGAGGCGTTCAGATCCAGGTCGCGTTGGGACCAATAGAAACATGCAGCGTCACGGGAAGCATGGGTGCAACGCCAATCAAAGAGAGCGAGTATGCCAACTACAATGAACTCGTGGGAAACCAAGTCAGAATATGGGGTGTGAAGGTGATGACGTTAGCCACTGGCGACAAGGTTTATGCCATATACGGGGGTGTTCGGAATATCTCACAGACAACCTACACCCAGACCTATCAGATAACGGGCGGCACCGGCAAGATGCAAGGCATCAAAGGTTCCGGCGTATGCACGAGCACCAACGCCGCTGACATGAGCGCGACCTCATCGTGCACCGGTTCCTACACACTCCCTTAAGCGCCTGACTACCTGGATCGGTGAGGAGCACTACGAAGCTGGCACCTTTGGCGACTCGTCCGACGATCAGGCTGATCGTTCGTCGCGGCGGGCGGCGCATCCTTCCGTGAGCGTGTGGATTTTCGGTCTCGGCGCGCGGATGATGCCGCTGGCGAGCTTCACCTTGGAGTAGTGTTGCGCGTCAAAGGCCGCGCGACCCGCCAGTAGACGCAGTTTACTAAAGAAAAGGAGATTTCTATGACACCCCAAGCCATCGATCTGCACATCAATCCATCCGACGAGACCATACGTCTCGGCCCGCTCGCGGTGCGCTTCTTGCTTACCGGAGACAACTCGACGGGCAGCGTCGCAGCATTTGAGCTCATGGTACCGGGCGCGCAGCGCCTGATGGCTCCGGCGCACAGCCACGATCATTACGAGGAGACAATCTACGGCATCGAAGGAACGTTGACCTGGACTGTGAACGGAAAGCAGATTGACGTCGGGCCGGGGCAGGCACTCTGCATTCCGCGAGGCGCCATCCACCGGTTCGACAACAACGGCAGCCAGGACGTGAAGGCGCTCTGCGTGATCACGCCAGCCGCGCTAGGTCCGCAGTTCTTCCGCGAGTCTGCCGAGGCAATCAACGCGGCGGCAGGTGGTCCGCCGGACCGAGCAAAGATGGCGGAGATCATGCGTCGCCACGGCCTCACTCCGGCTCCGCCCCCGCCGCCGCCCCAGGCGTAGCGCCGGCAACTCGGTTGCGATTCCATTAGTCTGGTAAGTCGGATAACCGGACATCTCCGGAACCCGTGGATTTCGTTCGTACGGTAAGCGCGTTTATCAGGGGTTGACCGAGACCGGTTCGCATTGCGACGGTTCAGATTGCTGGACGACAGGTGTACATTGCCTTTCGTGACTAGGGACGACTGGTGGATTGCGGCGAAGATACTTGTCGGCCTGCCTGTGCTGTTCTACGTCGTGCTATCGGTTCATGAGCGGCAAAGGGAGATATGGCGAAAACCGAAGAGAAAGGTACTAATTGCTTTCATCGTTGCCTGGAGTTTAGTTTTGTGTTTCGCTGCGCTCGTTTTTGCTTGGAAGGCTCTTCGATAGAAGAGTCATGTCCCTACTTGGAGCCACCTCTCCGGTTACCGCGTTTATCAGGAGCTAGGTCGGCGAAGCCTATGCAGAGAAACGGCGCGCAGCCATATCGACGATATGATCGACGATATGGGAGACTTATATTCCATGAAGAAAATTGGCTTCCTCTCGTTCGGTCATTGGGCGCCTTCACCGCAGTCACGAACGCAATCGGCGAGCGACGCGCTGCTGCAATCCATTGACATCGCCGTGGAGGCCGAGCGCCTCGGAATGGACGGTGCGTACTTTCGCGTTCATCACTTCGCGCAGCAACTGGCATCACCTTTTCCACTGCTCGCGGCGGTGGGTGCTAAGACTCGAAGGATTGAGATTGGCACCGCAGTGATCGATATGAGGTATGAAAATCCTCATTACATGGCGGAGGACGCTGGGTCCGCGGACCTGATCTCTGGCGGGCGACTCCAGTTGGGAATCAGCCGCGGTTCGCCCGAGCAAGTGATCGATGGTTGGCGCTATTTTGGCTATCAACCGATTAAAGGCGAGGACGACGAAGGCATGGGCCGAAGACATGCCGAAGAGTTTCTTGAGTTGCTACGCGGAAAGGGCTTCGCTCAGCCTAACCCACGTCCGATGTTTGCCAATCCTCCGGGACTCCTGCGTCTTGAGCCATACTCTGCGGGATTGCGCGATCGAATTTGGTGGGGGTCGGCTTCCAACGCGACAGCGGTATGGGCCGCGAAGCTGGGAATGAACCTGCAGTCGTCAACACTGAAATTCGACGAGACCGGCGAGCCGCTGCACATCCAACAGGCCGCACAGATTCGCGCCTTTCGCGCGGCCTGGAAGGATGCGGGTCACAAGCGCACGCCGCGCATTTCTGTTAGCCGGAGTATTTTTGCGTTGGTTGATGACCGTGATCGCCGCTATTTCGGACGAGGCTCCGAGGAGGAGGACAAAATCGGATTCCTTGACGAAAATACGCGGGCGATCTTCGGTCGCAGCTACGCTGCCGAGCCAGATATTCTGATCGAGCAGCTTAGGGGAGACCAGGCGATCGCTGAGGCTGACACGCTGTTGCTAACCATTCCGAATCAACTAGGTGTCGCGTATAACGCGCACGTGATGGAGGCAATTCTGACTACCGTCGCTCCAGCCCTCGGTTGGCGCTAAATCGCCGCCAGATTTGCCGGGGCGGGCGGCGCAGCCTTCCGTGAGCGTGTGCAGTTGCGGTTGCCGCGCGCGGATGATGCTACTTGCGACCTTCATCCTGGGCAACATTGCGCGTCAAATGCCGCGCCGCCTTAAATCATCTCAGTGCGCCGCCGGTTGCGGCGGCATGTACGAAGGAATCGGGCCCGGCGTCAGCGTGCCCAGATTGCGCGTCGCGTTGCGCGGCGCAAAAGTGTAGTCGCCGTTCGGGTCGTCGCCGGCGATTGTTCTCCCCCGCCCGCCGAATGTCTTCGCTCTCACCCGTCTCCCGCGGCGTACAATGCGGCCACTCGCTACACCCAGGGCGATCAGCCAGCATTCGACGCAAGACGGCCAGAGAGTGTGCACAGAGCGACTGGATGCGTGCGATGCTGTAGCTTGGTGGACGAATCGGGCGACGATGTGGGAACGTAGGGCCGAGGGCGACGAATTGAGAGAGAGGGAGGCGTCAAGATGCGATTGCGCTGTGTTTGCGGTTTCTTGGTTGCGTTGGCGGTCGCGCCGGCGGCATTTGCGGATGGGACGATTCGGTATACGTCGAGCGTGAAATTCGGGCCGATCGTGGCCGCGCTGGCGGCCACGCAGGCGGCGCATGGGAATGGCTCGATCAATGTGACGCCGCCGCAGGCCCCATCGGTGACCATGCACTTAAAGGGCGACACGATGGAACAGGACGGGGGCGCGTTCACTGGGATTTACGATTCAAAGACGGGGCAGATCACGCTGATCGATCCCAAGCGCAAAATTTTTGCGACGTCGAGTTTGAAAGATTTGGTCGACCAGCTGGTTGCGTCTCTGCCGGCGCAGCGGCCGCTGCCGCCGCAGGCGCAAGTGTTTTTGAAATCGATCACCACGACGTTCGCTTCGCAGAAAACCGGGCGGACCGGGATGACATTGGGCCTCGAGACCGAGGAAACCGAGATGACGTTTTCTGTGAATATAACTTTGCCGCCGGGTTTGCTGCCGCCGATGCCGAACACGCCGTTTCAACCGGGCGCGCCGATAACTCTTCTGAAGATCGTGTTCGACATCTGGAATCCCACGGCGGCAGAGATGGCGCGGGTACCGGCGCTCGGCGAGATCGCGAGCTATTGGTCGGATCAATCGTCGATGAACGGCGATTTCGCGGGCGTGGTCACGGAGGTGCAGAAAGCGCTCGCGAAGTATCCGGGGCTCGGCGCCGCGCTTCCGGCCATGATGGCGGACTCGTTCAAGAACAAGAGGGGGACATTGAAATGTGATGTCGGAGTGTACGCGCCGGTGCTCGCGCAGATTGCTCCGATGATGAAGGCGCACGGCGTGGCGGATTTCGATCCGAATGCCGCGGTGGTGGATTTCACCGTGGAGGCCACGGAGGTGTCGAGCGAGCCGATTGACGACGCGGTGTTCAAAGTGCCCGGCGACTATCACGCGACTCCGTTTGCTGATTTTCTCCGGCCCGGGAGCGCGACGAAAACCGGGCGGCTTGGGGGATTCAGCGCGCATGCTGGGGGTGGCAGCATGCAGATGGATCGCGGCATGTCGAGCGAACCGGCAGACGAGTATGAGTTTGGACGCCGGCCGTTCTGACGGCGTCGCGAGGCGCGTTAAGTTGCAGGCGTGGCGAGATTCGAGAGGCGCGAAAACGTGAGGGCCGCGATTTTTACGGCGGGGCGCGCGACGGCTGGGCGGTTCGTCGAAATCGAGAACCTTCCGCGTCCGCAAGTGAAGGCCGGGTACGTTTTGCTGCGCGTGGTTGCGTGTGGAGTTTGCCGCACGGATCTGCACATTGTCGAAGGCGATTTGCCGGCGATTCAGCCCAGGCTGATCCCCGGTCATCAGATCGTGGGCGAAGTGACGGAGGGTGCGACGCCGGAGTTGCCGGTGGGAACGCGCGTGGGCGTTTCGTGGATGGGCGGCGTGGATGGCGAGTGCTGGTATTGCCGGCACGCGATGGAAAATTTGTGCGACAAGCCGACGTTTACCGGGTACACGGTGAACGGCGGGTACGCGGAGTATGCGTTGGTGCGCGCGGATTTCACGTATCCGTTGCCGCCCGGTTTGGACGACGTTCATGCCGCGCCGTTGCTTTGCGCGGGGATCATCGGGTTCCGCAGTTTGCGCGTGGCGGGGATCGAGCGCGGCGAGCGCGTGGGACTTTTTGGCTTCGGCAGCTCCGCGAGCTTGGCGATCGCGATTTTGCAATCGTGGAAATGCGAAGTGTATGTGGTGACGCGAGGCGAGTCGCATCGCAAATCGGCGGCGGCGCTCGGAGCGACGTGGGTCGGCGCGGAGGACGCGAAGCCGCCGGTGGAATTCGACCGCGCCGTGACCTTCGCGCCGAGCGGGAAGGTGGTGGTGAGCGCGCTCGCGAGTTTGCGCAGAGGCGGCGTGGTGGCGATCAATGCGATTCATCTGGATCAGATGCCCGCCTTCGATTACGACAAACTACTTTGGGGCGAGCGGCAGATTCGCAGCGTGGCCAACATGACGCGGCAGGACGCGCGCGATTTTCTGAAAATTGCGAAGGAACTGAATATTCGCCCGCGCGTCACGCCGTTTCCGCTCGACGATGCAAACAGCGCGCTTCTTGCCGTGAAACAAGAGAGCGCAGATGGATCGGCTGTGATCGTGCTGTGAAGATCGAGCTGAGACTTCCAAAATCATTTCTCGGTTGGCGCGCGATGTAAATATGAAGGACACTTTTTGCGGGCGCCAAGGCTCGCCGCGATCTCACGGGTATTTTCCCCACGCTTCTACATGATCTCCTTGATTGCTGGTTCTCCTCTGCGACGATAGCGTGTAAGGCGAGATGAAAGAACACACGCGGATCGGAAGAGGTGTTTTCACGAAATGGATTTTTGTTGTCTGCCTTGCGGGCGCGACGTTCTGCGGCAGCGCGAATGCCAGGAGGGTTGCGGCGCGGACAGAGACGCGGGCGAACGCCGACGGCGATGCGAGCCAGGACGCGAGTAAAATTCAGGTGCGCAACAACGCCGCCAGTTTGCTGTACGGTCTGCTTGGCGATGAGAAAAGCGTGGACAAGATCCTGCTCATCAAACACCCGCGCACGGGCTTGAAGCGCGTGATTAAGGCGATTTCAAAAACGGCGGGCGACGGCCAGGACCAGTTGGACGCATTGGCGAAAGACGATAAGACGCTCGATTTGCACGCGCTCGAACTTCCGCCCGGCGAAATGGCCACGCGCGACGCCATTCGCAAGACTGACGAGCATGATTTGATTTTTTCCTGGGGCGTGAAGTTCGATATGGACCTGCTGCTTTCGCAGACCGACGCGCTGAACTATGGCTCGCATCTGGCGAAAATCGCGGCGGACAATTCCACTTCGCCCGAGCAGCAAAAACAATTTCACGCGCTCGACGTCGCGCTGAACGCGATGTTCAACCGGGTCGTGGCGAATATTCGCGCCCTCCCGGCAAAATAGCACCGAGTCGCACCGCGGAAGAGAGAGTCAAAAACCGCATCCGCGAAAACGAAGGCGCGAAGTCCGCGTCGCAGGCCCCGCCTTGCGGTGCACCATCCCGCGATTGACGCTTCTTGGCGGGCGCGATGTTACGCGCTGGCGGCTTCTTTTTCGGCGCCGGCGACGGTAACGGCTTTGATTTCGAGGCCGTTCTTATTCATATCGAAGCGCTGCTTGCGATCCAATTTCTTGACGAATTCGCGCGTGGCCTTGGCAACTGCGCCGGGAAGGCTCGAGGCGTCGACCTTGACGGTCGATCCCGCGTCAGAATTGCTGCGATCCTGATAGTGGAATGAAACTTCGAAGGTTTTCATGTTCTCTCCATTCGTGTTTTGCGCCTCTCGATTTCCCTGGGCTTGATCTCGTTGCGCCTATGCAGATTCGATGATAACCCGCGGGACGAGAGTACTCAAATGCGCAACGCAATCGCGCGTCGAGTCCGGGCCCGGATTCCGACGGCAGCGCGCTAGTTCTCTTTTATCTTCACCACGATGTAGCGGATGGAACCTCCGGGGGCGACGATCATCTGGTGCGGCGTTCCGGCCATGATGTGGATGATGTCGCCCTTCGAGATGGGTTGCGGATGACCGCCGGCGACGCCGGAGCCACGCGTTTCGCCGTCGGCGCCGGTTTGGGCGTCGACCACCGTGCCGCCGGTGACTTCGGTTGCGGCGCCGTCGACGACGATCATGATGTCGTCAAAGTGGGCGTGGACTTCGCCGCCGCCGCTTTTGGTGCGCACGGAGAGCGCGAGCGAGTGAGTTCCGGCGTCGAACAGCTTATTCGTGGCGCTGCCGGAGAATTGCATTTGAGCGTTGTCGATCAATGTTGCGAGCTGTGTCTGGATGTCTTGCGACGCGAAATAGTCTGTGCGGCTGGGGGCTTGCCCGGCGGCCGCGAAAGCGAAAATTGCGAGTGCGGCGAAACTGAAAATATGTTTCATTGTCGATCTCCTCTTAGTTCTCGTGGCCGGTGTCGTTAAAATCAAGGATCGCGTCAGTTGCTCGATCCGGCGGGGGCGGGCTGCGACGGTTTCGCGGGCGCGCTCGGCGCGCCGCTTTGCGCGGAATGCGGCGCTCGCGGCACCTGCTGAATTAGCCAGCGGACAACTTCCCAGCCGCCGGCGTAGTTGTCGAAACCCTCCATGTTCGGCTTGCGGCCGTCGGTGTACTCGTTGTAGACCCACGGATCGATGACGGCGAAGACTGTGCCTTTGCCGTATTTCGCGCTGGCCATCACGTTGACGCCGTTGTAGGTGAGCACGGCCTTGGCGTTTCCGGAGAGCGAAAGATCGGTTGTGTCTTTCATGAAAAGCGTGTGGGCGGATTGGAAGACCGGGCCGCCGGCGGCCACGGGAATTTTGCCTTTGTCGTGGGGTTCGTAGTCGAGCATGTGGAATCTGGTGACGTTTTCAAATTGGATGCCGAAAGGTTTGCCGAGGCGGCACAGGCCGGGAATATCGGTGTTGAGCGGATCGTTCGTCATGATCACGAGCACGCCGCCTTGCTTCACCCACGCGGCAATCTGCGCGACATCGGTCGGCTGAATGTAATGCGGATGCGGATTCCAAAGCGGAACGTCGGGCGGCACCACGACGTAGATATTGGCGTGCGCGAGATTTTTCAGCGTTGGCGCGGTTGCAAGCGTATCGGTGGTAACGCCGTAGGTGCGGAAAATATGGTTGAAGAACGAATAGCCCGAGTTGGATTTGTCGTTAATCTTATAGTGGAACGGAACCATTTGTCCTGACGCGTCTTTGCGCATCTGGCTATTGAACCAGCCGTCGAACAGCGCGGTTTCACCTTTGCCCAACGCGCCGAGCGGCGCCCTTTCCATCGCCACGCTGGCCATCAGAAACGCGCCGATGCCTTTGGGGTCGTTGTCGATCACCGGCGTGGTGACGTAATAGTGATAGCTATCCGCGCGCGACATATCGCCGGCGAGGCTCACGCCCTTAACCGTGCTGGTGAGCGTGATCGAACCATCAGCGCCCACCTTGACGAATTGTTTCAGGATGCCTTGATAGGCGCGCGCGGCGTTGTCGGAATAACGCGCGGGCAAATAGCCGAGGTGCACGCCTTTCTCGAGCGCGTACGTAAACATGCACGCGGCGGAAGATTCAAGATAGTTGCCGGGCGCGTTCGGCTGGTCGGTCACTTGATACCAGAGACCTGTCGCAGGGTCCTGATAGCGAACGATGGCGGCGGCCAGGCGATTCAGAATCGCGAGAAGTTTCGCGCGGCCGGGATCGTTGGGCGCGTAGTAGGGAATCGTATCGACCAACGCCATCATGTACCAGCCCATGGAGCGCGACCAGAAAATCGGCGAATCACCTGTGGTTTTATCGGCCCATGGTTGCAGATGCGCTTCGTCCCAGCCGTGATAGAGCAGGCCGGTCTTCGGATCGCGCGCGTGCATTTCGCTGACCGCAAATTGCCTGGTGATGTCCTCAAAATCCTGCGGCTCGTTGAACGTGTGCGCATATTCCGCGTAGAACGGCTCGGCCATGTACAAGCCGTCGAGCCACATCTCCTGCGGATATTTATCTTTGTGCCAGAACACGCCCTCCGGCGTGCGCGGCTGCTGCGCGAGTTGATCGCGCAGGAGCGTCGCCGCGTTGTAATAGCGCACATCCTGCGTCACGGCGTAGAGCAAGAGCAGTTGATGCCCAAGGCGAACGTCGTCGAGAGCGAATTCCTGCGAACCGTCGTGGGGATTGTAAGTGCGGATGGAGGTTCCGTCGGGCGAAAGGAATTGATCGACCGAAGATTTGATGTACTTGAAATAATCGCCGTCAGCCGTGTCGTACCAAACGGCTTCCACGCCGGTGAGCAGCGTGCCCATCTCATAATTCCACACCCAATTCGCGCCCGGCGGTGCGAAGCGGCCATCAGGCCATCGCGCGATGGTGGAATTCGCCATGCGTTGCGACCACGGCAGATCCTGCGCGTGCGCGCCGAGCGAGGAGCACGCGCCAAACAAAACGAGCGCCGCGATCCCCGCGGCGAACGCGCCCACGCGATGCTTTCCGTGCGGCTGAGTGGCGGCGGGAGAGACATCAGAACAGGGAACCGATCGATTGCCGAGAGTCATCGTGGACGCTCCCAAAACGAAAGTGGCCGGACACCGGAACATCAGTTTCAAACGAGCCAATCGTTTCTATCAGAAACGGCGGCGCATGTCTCGGGCGTTCTGGACGCGCGTCCCGGCATGTGGGACGCGCGCGCCCGACGCGCGCGCCGTTCGCGCGAGCGTCGATTCTGCGCCGGCGCGGCGAACACCTGTCCCTTCGGACAGTCCGCGTCCGCCCCGCGCACTTGCGCTCTCGTACCATTGACCCTGCCTAGACCTCTATCTAGCATCGACGCAGTGAATCTTGCGCCCAGATCCGGCGCAGCTACGATCTCGCGCTCCCCGGAGGCAATCGACCGGGCCGGCGAGACCCGCAGCGGTCCACGAGGTTCCATGCCCCACTCCATGCCCAAAACCGAATTCGTCGAAACGCGATTGCGCGGCCGCGAGAAGCGCAGAGGCGTGCGCATGAATTCGCGCGTGCCCGTGTCGATCGAGTGGCAAAGCGCCTCCGGCGCAGCGTGCCAGGAGGCCGTACACACTCGCGTTGTAGGGCCCTACGGCTGCCTGCTGGTTCTGCCGGTCGAGATCACCGTCGAGCAGGCAGTCCGCGTAACCAACCTGACCAGCCAGCGCACCAACGAAGCGATGGTCGTATGGCGGGGCCACAAACAATCCGATGGCTGGGAGCTGGGGATCGAGCTGATCGAACCGGAAATGGACTTCTGGGGGGTAGAGCTATGAGCGAGTCCAAAGGAAAAGGCGCGGGAAAAGGCTCCGCGGTTCGCCTCGAAGAGCGCCGCCGCAGCCAGCGCGTGGTGATTCGCATGCCCGTGACCTTGCAGGTGATCCTCGCGGATCAGACCGTAACATTCGCCGCGCACACCGTGGCCGTGAACGACGAAGGCGCCATGCTGGCCTCCCCGCGAACTCTCGCCGTGGATACGCAACTCCAGATCACCAACGATCGCACGCGACAGCACGCCACCGCTCGCGTCACGCGCACGCCGCCCGACAGCAGCGAAGGATTTCTGATTCCCGTGGAATTCGTTTCCCCCGCGATCGGTTTTTGGCAGATCAGTTTCCCGCCGAAGGATTGGAAGCCGGTAGACTGATGGTGTTCCGCTGTCCCGCGGCGCAGGCTCCTCGCGGCCTATTTCCCGCCGAACGCGACGGGGAGTTTCAAATGCGCACTTCGCCCGCGCTCCGCACTTGCCTTCGCGCCGCGGCGCGCTAGAATCGTTTTCCCCTTCCGAAGCTCGATCGCTCGCACCCCCCTTCCTGCGCGCGTGAAAAATAATCCGTGGAGGAAAATCATGGATGCGCAAGAACGGCGTCGCGAGACGCGCGTGGACGTGCGGATTCCGCTGCGATTCCGGCCCATCGCCAGCCCGCACGTGCCGGAGCAAAAAGCCGATTCGGAGAACGTCTCGCCGCTCGGCGTTTATTTCACCACCGATTATCCGCTGAAAGTGGGAGTGGTGATCGTGCTCTGGATGACCATGCCGGCGCAGGTCACCGCGAGCGTCGCGCGCGATGTGCGCTGCCTCGCGCGCGTGGTGCACGTCGAACCCACCGGGCGCTTGGTCAGAAAAGTGGGAGTCGGCCTGCGCATCGAAGAGTTCGCCAACGTCGCGATGTCCGAACGCTGGGCGAGCTGATCGAAATTATCGAGCCATCGTTCTGGTCGAGCGGGATCGGCGGGCGAGTATCAGTGCGCCTTCGCGGGCGCGCTTGCCCCGATGGTGAACGTCACTTTGGCGCTCGTCGCGTTGTCGAATTCGTCGAACACGCGCACCGCCAGTGTGTGCTCGCCGGGCGCAAGGTTTCCCGCAAGCGTCCAATCGAAGTGTTCCTGCGCCGCGTCGTTTAGCTCGCCGACGGGCCGCACCAAAATCCAGTCGCTTGCGTCCAGACTGTATTGCGCGCGCGCGATCGAACTGCCCGGGTCGCTCGCGTCGAAGCGAATGCGCGCCGTGCCCGCGGCCGATCCTGACGAGCCGGCCACCAGATCCGCCGCGAGTCCGGTCACGATCGGCGGCGTGTTGTCCACCAGAAAGCGATCCGATTCGCGCTCGGCGGTCAGTGCGTCGGCCGGAGGATTCGATGGCGCATCCGACGCCACGATTTTTAAATAGTAAGCGCCGTCGGGCATCGTCGATGTGTCCCAGGAATAATACCGCTGGTCGATTTTATCTTTCAGCAGCATCCAATTCGTCTCGCCCTCGCCGCGGTAGTAGACCGAAAATTCCAGCGTGTCGTCGTTATCGTCTTCCGCGCTCCAAAGCACGGATTGATAGCCCTTTTGACGAAAACCCTGCGGCGCCACCTCGAAGCGCGCATTCATTCCTTGGTTCGTCACGTTCTCGAATGCGAGCGAAGGCGAGTTGGGCGACGTCGGCATGCGCAATTGCACCGGCATTGGTCCCGCGCCGATGCCTCCGCCGCCTCCCACCGTCGCCGGTCCCTGCACGCGCACGCCGGGTTCTTGCATCGCCACCGAATCGATCACCGGCGCAATATTTTTCGGCAAATACGCCACGCTCACCCACGCGACTTGTGGAGACGCCGCGGCGGCCGTTCCCATGCCGCGTTTCAAAACCGCTTTCCATTGGATGAAGCGCGCCGCAGGGCAGTCCACCGTTTGCCCGGACGCATCCGAGTACGGACCCGACCACGCGCTCCAATTATCGTCGGGCGTCGATGTGTTCCCCGAGCGCGCATACAATTCCACGCGCGCGCCCGCACCCGAAGAATGTCCGCTCGCTCCTTCGCCCCACCACGATATCCGCCCCCAATGCGAAAAATTCCGCGCGTCGAACGCCTGCGATTCAAACGTGCCTTCGGCCGCGTCGTCCGGCCCGAGCGAGAAAACCTTCCCAGGATTCGCGGTGGCCAGATAAACCGCGCCGCTTGGCGCCGTGGCCAGCCCCGTCACCTGCTCCGAAGCCGTCTTGGCGATCTCGGAGAAAACCTGCTCGCCGTCGAGTTCGAGCACCGCGCCGTGATTGCCCGTGCCCAGCAGCAGATCGCCCGATTGCGCGCGCCCCAGGCTGTAAACCAGCAATTCGTGCGAACTCCACAACTCGGTCGGCGAGCCATCGGGCGCGATGCGATACACCGCGCTCGACGTCAGCGTCGGAAACGGAACGAACGCCAGCGCCTGATTCTGCGCCACTGCCGTCAGCGCGGCTTCCGCGGCCGGCGACTCGTCGCTGGAAAACGTCAGCGTCGGCGCGACGTTCTGTTGCGTTGTGGCTTGCGGCAAAGCAAAACCCGGCAGCGGTTGCGTGATGCGCGGCTTCTCGCCGATGGCCGCGGCGTAAATGCTGCCGTCCTTCGGATCGACCAGCAGCGCGGTCACTTCCTTCTTGTCCGTCTCGTACAGCACGAACGCGCGGCGCCCGGTGTGTTCGGGCGCGGGAATTGCAGAGCCGGCCACCTTTGCCGACGCGGGCTCGGCCGGCTCCACAGGCGGCGCGGCTTTCGGAATGCGCAAAATGCGGCCGTTCGGTTCGGTGCCGGCGATCACATTGCCGCTGCCATCGAGCGCCAGCGCGCGGATGTGCATTTCGTCGCCCGAATAAAAAAGTTGGCTTGTCCCGTCGGGCGCGACAGCGAAAATTTTCCCCGAATCGCCGGTCGCCACGTAAAGAGTTCCGTCCGAATCGAGCGCCAGATCCCAGATGTATTTGGTCTTCGGATCGAAGAACACCGAGCTTTGTCCCGAGGGCGTGACCTTATACACCTTGCCGTCCGGCGATGTCGCCACGTAAAGATTGTCGTGCGCGTCGATGGCCAGCGCCTGCGCGGTCATTTCGGCCGACTCAAAAACTTTCGTGGCCTTTCCTTGCGCATCGAAGCGCACGACTTTCGCGCTCGATCCGCCGGCGGCGTATAGATTTCCTTTGGAATCGAAGCGCAGCGCCCACAGGTAAGCGAGGTTCGCGTCGCCAAAATCGGCAAAGCGCGGGGCCAGTTCAAGCTTCCCGTCGCTGCGCATGGCCACGCCGTGCGCTTCGCCTTTCTCAAATTCGTCGTAGCGCGATTGCCGCCAAAATCGCGTGTGCTCGGCCGCGAGCGGCAGAGTTCCGCAAATCAAAAGCAATCCCAGCGCGGCCAGAGCCGCGGCCCGGCCGCGCGCGTTACCTATTGGAAGCTTCATCGATCGTCTCATCAAAATCCTCACTGGGGTCTCGCGCGGAGCCTGACGAGCGCCCGCGGAAAAGCACGCGCTCATCGAATGCGAATCGAAATCGTCGTCGATCCGGAAACCACTTCCTCCATCGGCACGGACCATTCGCCGGCGGTCGAATCGTGCAGCGTGAGCGCCGTGCCCGTGCCCGGCCGCCCGTCGAGCACGTTCATCTCGTCGAGCGGCGCGTTCGGCAGAATCTTGTCCTCGATCAAGAGCGTCGGATTGGTGTCCAGCAGCGCGACGTACAGAAAATTGTCGCGCCGCTCGCGGTTCAGCGTGGCGATCAGTTGCTCGAGGCTGTTCAATCGGCCCAGCCCCGTGGCCGCGAACGGATTCGTGCGCCGATCGAGCGTCGAGGAGTCGCTCACCAGAATTTGCATCGTCGTGCCCGGCGTCGCTTGCGGCGGAATCGTGATGGCCACGTCGCGAATCACCGCCGGGCCGCGATACGGATGCAGCAGCACCTTGATGCCCACCGATTCGCCCGGCTGCGCCTCGGTTTTTTCCGCCCACGCGCCGGCGATCGTGGCCATGCGCCGGTCCGGCAGGCTCTCAAGACTCAGATGAATGTCGTGGATGTGCGGCAATTCATAGGGGTTTGAGAAAACTTCCGCGAACGCACTCTGCACCGTGGCCGCCACGTACGCGCCGTCGGGAATCAGTGCATCCGTCGGAGCGAACATGTGATCGAGATGCACGGCCGTGTGGCCGTCGATATCGATCGTGGCCGTCAGACGCAGCGTGGTGCCTTCGCTGTACACCGCGTTCTGCGTCAATCCGTTCAGCGTCGCCAGTCCCACCAGGATCGGCGTCAGCTTGGGGTCCGAGGCCACCTCGAAATGAAATTCCTTTTTTCCGCCGGGCGTCGAAAGCTCCAGTTCCACCGGCACCATCGCCGCCGTCGCGCCCAGGCGCCCGGAAATTTCGCTCACCACGTCGCTATCGATCGTGCCGATCGCGCCGCCCACGTTCACGATTTTCGTGGACTCATATTCGGAAGCCAGCGTGGTCACCACACGCGCGCGCGCCATCGGCAGCGATATCGAGCCGAAACCAAAAAGCGGATGGCCGCACGCGAACACGCGATCGCTCACGATCATCGTCACCGTGCACGCCGCGTCGATCGAAAGGTCGCCCTTGATCAGCGTCACCCCGACCATGTCGCCCGGCACAATTTTCGCGTCGTCCGGTTGCGCCGCGGCCGTGCCGCCCTGCACCGATTCCAGGCCGAATTGCGCCATCTGCCCCGAATACGCGCGAACCGATTCGGCGCTGAATCCGGAAAATACCAGCGGCGCGGCGATCGGCTCCAGAAAATCGCCTTGAGCGTCCGTAGCAGCGCGCGCGGAAACCCATTGGCGCGGCAAATCGTAGTGCTGGTTATTGTCCACCTCGGGCCGCGACGCGCCACCACCAGCGTCAGCCGAACCGCTGCCGGCCGCCGGAGTCGCTACCGGAGCCTCTGTTGGAGCGGCGCTCAGCATATTTTGGATCGGCGTCACGCCCGCGAGCGGCTCCTTCGAGAACACCCCAAGTTTCAGCGAAAGCGCCCCCGCAAGTTTTCCCTCGATATAAACCGGGCTGCCGCTCATCCCTGCGACGACGCCCGTGTGCTCGACTTTCGGCCCCTTCAACTGCACAAGAATAATGTCCTGCTTCGGCCCCAGAAAATTTGGCAACACCCCGATCACATCCAGGTCCATCGATTCGATCTGATCCCCCGCGAAGATCGTGTAGGCCACGCCCGTCATCCCCGGTTTCACCTGAGCGAGCGGAAAAATGTCCGGCGCATCGCCAGCGGCAAGAGACAGTGCGCCGCCCGCGAGAAGCGCCACGAGAAAAAGTGAACGAGCGGCGCGTGAACCGAATCGAACCTTGTGCATGATTTGAATAATTCTAACGAGACGCATGAATCACCGATGATACCGCGCGCGTTAAGCGCGAATCAAATGCGCGGCCCACCGGAGTTCCAGGAGTTGTTCCGGCGCACAAACACAGATGCGCGCGGCGTTCGCGGCGTTGCCGGGGCGGACGCGTCCGCGCTGGATTTCCCCCGTGGCCAAACGAGATATCCTCCCGACGAGCCCCGTTTCGAATGAATTTCCACAGCCTATTCGAATAACCCACAAGTAATCGTTGACTGCTAGTTTGCAAGTCTGCTATCATTCAGCATGAGTTGCAAACGCCCGCCCTCGCCCCTGTCAGGGTCCCGGCCCATTCCTCGGGCGTCGGGGTTTCCGCATGCAGGAGCCGGAGCCTGCCTGCCGGCAGGCAGGCTTGTCTCCGCCCGCTTTTCCATCCCTGCCAAACATGATCGATACAATCCAATCGAGCCGCACTTATCTGCGCAAAAGTGCCCCTCCAACCCTTTTATTTTCAGCGGATTGCAAAAGAGTGCGTATCTCGTTGAAAATAATCGCGATCAAGTGGCTTTATCTTCACACTCATCCGCACTCTTTCGCCGCATCCACTTTATTTTCAATATTTTAACAAAAACATACCGGGGGTATATATACGTCTCACCGACCGCCGACCTAAGACATTACTTGAAGTTTGCGCGCCTCTACCCGGAAACCTCGGCCCATCAATCCCTTACGGCGCCTCATTCGCGGCGACGCGATCGCCGCAGCGCGAGCAGCGCCAGCAACTCGCCAATGCCACTCGCCCCGCCCGCAGAGCCACCCGCGCGGCATGCTAAGATTCCCGCCGTGGCAAAACAGAAGATTTTCCCCGCGAAGAAAATCTCCGGCGCCGTCGAAGTGCCCGGCGATAAATCCATCTCGCACCGCTACGCAATTCTGGCCTCGCTCGCCAGCGGCGCAAGCGAGATCGCGCATTTCTCCGCCGCGGACGATTGCCGCCGCACCCTCGAATGTTTCCGGCGCCTCGGAATCGAGATCGAGCAGCGCGGCGATCTGGTGCGCGTCGGCGGAGCGCGCCCCGAAGGCTTGCGCGCGCCGCGCCGCACGCTCGATGCCGGCAATTCCGGCACCACCATGCGTTTGCTCGCAGGCGTGCTCGTGGGCCAGGCCTTTAGCTCGAAGCTCGATGGCGATGGTTCGCTCCGCCGCCGCCCCATGCGCCGCGTGATCGACCCGCTCACGCAAATGGGAGCGAAAATTCACGCGCGCGACGGCGGCACGGCGCCGCTTGAAATCGAAGGCGCGGTGCTGCGCGCGATCGAATACAAATTGCCGGTGGCCAGCGCTCAAGTGAAGTCCGCCGTGCTGCTGGCGGGCCTTTTCGCCGACGGCGTGACGTCCGTGATCGAAGATATTCCCACGCGCGATCACACCGAATTGGCGCTCGAAGAATTTGGCGCCGAAATACTTCGCGAAGGCCACGCGATTCGCCTCGAGGGCCATCCGTCGCTCGAAGGGCGAAAACTCACTGTGCCCGGCGATCTTTCCTCCGCGGCTTTTTTTCTCGCGGCGGCGCTGATTTTGCCCGGCTCGACGCTTGCCGTGCACGACGTTGGCTTGAACCCCACGCGCACCGCGGTGCTCGATGCTTTCGCGCGCATGGGCGGCGCCGTGCAGGCGATTTCCGTGCGCAGCGCCGGCGGCGAATTGGTCGGCGATCTTTCCGCGCACCACGCGCCGCTCGAAGGTGGCGTGATCGAAGGCCCGATGATCGCGCAATTGATCGACGAACTGCCGGTGCTCGCCGCTCTTGGTCCTTACACCGAGCAGGGAATCGAGATTCGCGGCGCGGAAGAGTTGCGAGTGAAGGAAAGCGATCGCATCGGCGCACTCGTTGAAAATCTGCGCCGCATGGGCGCTACGGTCGAGGAGCGCCCGGATGGCCTGCGCGTCGAAGGCCGCCGCGCGGGCCGTTTGCACGGCGCGACCATCGAGACGCGCGGCGATCATCGCATGGCCATGGCGTTTGCCGTGGCCGCGCTCGGCGCCGAAGGACCGACGGTGATCGAAGACGCGCAGTGCGCCGCGGTATCGTATCCGGATTTCTTCGCGACGCTGGAAAGATTGGTCGAGCGCTAAGCTCGCCGTGATCAACGCGCGGTAAGTTCGCGCGGAACGCTGAACGCCATGCGCGCGCATTTTGTCGCGCGTTAGCGCGTGGCGCGCTCAGCTTCCTTTGCGCAGATTGATGTCGCCGTAGGTTGTGCGCACGTGAATCGTTGGGCCGTGCGTGCCCGCTTGGCCAACGAGCGACGATCGATCGTCGTCTTTGTGCGTCGCAATGCCGGGAAATTCGCTGTCCACGTCGCCGGAATCCGACACCGCGTCGATTTGAAAATTCGATTGCGCCGGCAGCGTCACGGAAACATCGCCGGAACCATCGGTGATGTTCACCGGCTGGCGCGGCTGCTGCGCGAAGCGCACGTCGACGTCGCCATCATGATCGTCGATGTCGATGCTGCCCGCGATGTTTTCGATCACCACGTCGCTTTTTTGCGTGGTCACGCTCACGGCGCCGGAGGAATTTTCGATATTCAGATCGCCCGAATCGAGCTCGAGCGTTCCGGCGAGCGCGCTCACGGTCAGATTGGCGTGCTTGGAACTCAAACGCGCGCCCTTGGCGATTTCAGAAAGGTGAATCGGCCCGTAATATTCGCCGTCGATCGCCACTTCGCCTTGCACGCTCGAAATCGAGACTTCATCGCCCTTGCCGGAGAGCTGCACATTGCCCGCGACGCCCGTGATGCGCACGTCGCCATGGTCGGTCGATGCGGTGACGTCAGCTCCGGCGTCGCGGATATCGAGATCGCCCTTGTGCGTCGTCGCTTCGAGCGTGCCGGCCACGCCGGCAACCACCACGTCGCCCTGCTGCGTTGCCGCCGAAATGGATGCGTGCTGCGGAACGTGCACATCGAGATCCGTGTCCATTCGGCCCGAGTCCGATCCTTGCTGTTGCGGTTCGACCTCGAAACTTCCGTCGTGATTGTCCACGATGATGAAGTGCACGGCGTCAGCGCGCGATTGCGCGTCGCTTTGCCTCAGCTCGTTCACCGTTTTCTTCACCGTCACCAAAATTTCCGCGCGTTCTTCCGCGTGCACCGAAATATCGCCGCGCACATTCGAGATTTCGATGCGCGCATTCGCCGGAACCGCCTGCGGCGAACTGACCTGTTCGGTGAAAACGTATGGATTGCCGAAGTTCACGGCCCAAAAATCCGCGTCGCCCAGCCGCTCGCGCACTTTGGAGATTCCACCGGCCACCGCCACGAGCAAAAGAATCGCGATGATCAGGAAAATATCGCCGCCGCTCACGATGCGCGGCGCGGGAGCATCCGGTCCCGCGCGCTGCGCCACCAGATAGTCGATCAGCCGCGCCACGCCCAGCAGGATCAGCAGCAACGGCCACCAGCGCAGCACCGCATTCCAGAGCTCGAACACAGGGTAGAAATTTTGAATCAGGAACAACGCGCCCAAGACAACCAGCACCAGGCCGCCAAAAATCGAGTTTCTGCCGCGGCGTTGTTCGCTCATGACCGCTTGTCCGTCACATCGCGCATACGATTTCGTCCATCCTTGACTACGAATCTACGACTTCGAGCTCACGTGCCCTTCGGTCGAAGCCAGCGACGCGGCCAGCTTCATGCCGCCGACCGCAAGAAGAATCACGGGCCACAAACGGCCGAAGCTCAGGCCGGGAACCATTTGGTCGAGCAGAAAAAGAACACCCACGGTGATCAGAATCACCGGGCCCATCAATCGATTCGTCGAACATCGTTGGCACTTGCATTCAACCTTGTCGGACATCCGAGCCGTCCCTCCGAATTTCGGCGCTGCGCCAGCGCCGGCCGGTCGATTTCTTCAGCGCCGGTTCTTCAACACTTGCCACAGCCCCAGCGCGATCAGGATCAGCGGCCAGCCGTGCGCAACCACGCGATCGGCATCCAGCCAGCCGAGATTGTCCGCCAGAAAAATCGCGCCGATCACGATCAAGATCACCGGGAGAACCAGACGCGGCCGCCGATCGGACGCGGGCGCGTCCGCGGGGGCGGCGACGGGCAGCACGCTCGGCGATTGCTCCGCGGCGGGCGCGTCCGTCGGCACAAAGCCGCTCGATTGCGCCGGCGCGGGCGATCGCGCGGGCCCCGCCGATTGCCCGGGCGCGGCAACAGGGAACGCGTACGCCTCTCGATCGCGCAGGTGCATTGCCGTGACGCACGCTTCGATCGGCATGTACACAACGAAGAAAGAGATCAGCAAACTGTACAGGACGTGTTGCGAACCGGCGGAATCGGCGGTGACCAACCCCACGAAGATCGCCACGTAAATCAGCGCCTTGGTGTACTCGCGATTGTAGACCGCTCCGAGTCCGGGAATGAGTCCCAAGAAGAATGCCGCGACAGGAGAGTGTTGGCTTGCGCGCGCGGCCGGCGGCTGCGTTACCAGCGCCGCCAGACACGGCTCGCAATAGTGCATTCCCCGAACGCTGCGCGTGCACTCCGCGCAAAGCGCTTTTCCGCAATTCCGGCAGTACGCGGTGGCGTCCGCGTCGGGATGTACTGCGCATTTCATAGCACGCTCCTCGGATTAATTCCCGGAACGAGGGTCGCCGCTTCGGCCGCGGCGCGGCGCATTAGATTGATCGGGTGACTCGCGCGGCTCGGATCGCGAGGCCCGAGGGACGGAGTGACGTGCGGAGCGATTTCGGTTTGGCCGGGAGCTTGCCGCTGCGCGGGTTTCGGCTGCGGCGCGGAATCGGGTGCCTGCTGGCCCTCGAATGCGGATTGAATCTCGTAGACCACGCGCGAATCCGAGACGTACTTCGTGCCGCGCGCGTAGATCAAATGACCCTGGCGATTCGCCTCGCGATAGATGCTCGCCGGCTGAAGTTCGGCCACCGTCGGCTGGCGCCACCTGATGCCGAGCGCGTGCGAGACCACCACCACCGAGATCAACACCGCCGCCGCGCCGTATGCGAACTGTGGCTGCGCGATTGCGGAGAGCCAATCGAACCACCCGCGCTCCGAATCCGCGGGCCGCGTGGCCGGAACCGTGGGCCTGGCAGCGGGAATGGACGCCACGCCGTGCTTCGCGTCGCGCGCGCCGATCGTGCGATCCAGAATCGAGCGCACCAGCTCGGGCGGCTCTTCAAGCAAAGCCATGCCGCGCATTTCGCTGACGGTTGCGCCGACGCGCGCCGAAAGCGCGGCGCAAGCCGAGCAGCCAGCGCGATGCCGCTCGAAAGCCGCCAGTTCGTCCGCTGCGAGCAAGCCATCGGCGAAATCCGAAAGCCGCTCTTCGGTTTCGGCGCAGGCCCAGGTTGTGTGATCAGCAGCCATAATATTGTCCTATTGCGCGCGAACTCCCATTTGCTCGAGCAGCCGCGCAAGTTCGATACGCCCGCGATTGATCCGCGATTTCACGGTTCCCTCAGGCACAGACAACACTTGTTGAATCTCGCGATAATCGTAGCCTTGCAGGTCGCGAAGGATCACGGCCTCGCGCAGCTCGGGCGACATTTTCCCCAGCGCGATTTGCAGATGCCGCTGAAGCTCGCCGTGCTCGGCGATCTGGTCCGGCCGGCGGCCGGCGGAAGGTTTTTCTTCCACGGGCGAGACCTCGTCGTCGATCGAATCGGTGATGCGATCGCGTTTGGTCCGGCGGTAATTGTCGATCAATAAATTTCGCGTCACGCTGGTCATCCACGCGGTGAATGCGCCTTGCGCCGAGCTGTAGCTGCCGAGCGTGCGAAAGACCTTCACGAAAACATCCTGCGTGAGGTCTTCCGCGGCGTGCCGATCGCCGGTGAATCGGTAACACAGGTTGTAAACGCGCCGCGTATGCGTTTGCACGAGTTGTTCCCAGGCCGAGTTCTCGCCTCGCAGGCACTGCTGGACCAGTTGGTTGTCTGGCTCCAACGCAGCTTCCGCCTCGATCGAGCTCGGCTCCTCGGTCTCCACTGAATGTAACGCAGGCTGCGCCCGAAATGTTCCCTTGGCAATCGGCTTGCTCGGGCATGCGCAGGGCGCGAATGCCCGCATCTTAGTCTCGGCGGCGGGAGGTGACAAGGCGCGCGGGGGCTCCTCTAGCGTGGGCCACGCCCGAATCGCCCTAGGCGAACTGCTCATGGATCGGGAGATATCGCCGGTCCGCTCGTGCCCAGCGCAATCGGCGATCGATTCAGAACGTTCGCTACGAAGCGCTCTCCGCGGAAGTGGGGTCGATCATGCCGCGTATCACAGATACGGAGTCGGCGGGAAAGCCCCCGCGGCGCGCGTGCTCGCGAATGGCTTCAGCATCCGGCGCGATATACACGCAATAAATCTTGTCGTCGGTGACAAAGCTTTCAACCCACTGCACCTGGGGAAGGGAGCGCAAGACACTGCAAGACTTCTCGGAAATGGCTTGAAGCTCGGCGGCGCTGAACTTACCCGCGCCGGGAATTACGCGTTCGATGATGAACTTCGGCATGGCGATCTCCTCTCGAACGATTCAATCGGAATTTTTCTGAGCCCGAAAAGTGGCATCATTGTACGCGCATCTTGCCCATTCGCAACGCTCTAAAGTAATTGCATCGGGGGCGAGTGCCGAAGCCCGACATCCGACGGGGCAATCGCCGGCGGTGTGTGATCTGCCCCTTTCGGAAAGCCGCCGCGAGAGCATGTCGCTCGCCAGGAAACTGAGCCATCACCGGGAGGGCTGATTCCTTGACACCCGGCCGGGCGAGCGGATACGCTCCGGGCCGATGCGTAGTTGGCTTCGTAAGTCCCTTCTTGTGGTCCTTGTGGTCGTGGTGTTGGCGGCGCTGGCCTACCGCTCCAGGCGCGCCTTTCACATCGGCAATTTCAATTGGTCGAAGCTGGGGCATGCGGTGGCGCATGCCAATCTTTGGCTGCTGCTGCTCTCGATCATTGCGATCTACGCCTGTTACGCAATCCGCGCGTTTCGCTGGAAATGTTTCTGCCGCCATCTGGGCGAATCGAGTTTCTGGGGCGTTTACGGCGGCACGATTATCGGATTCGCCTCGATCTTTCTCCTGGGCCGCGCCGGAGAGCCGGTGCGGCCGCTGATCCTCGCGCGCAAAACGCGCTTTTCGGTTTCCAGCCAGTTTGGCATTTACGTTCTTGAGCGCCTGTTTGATTTCGCCACTTCAGCCGTGATGGCTGGAGTGGTTCTTGCAATTTTTACCAGGCAGCTTTCCACTGCCGGCGCCGACGAAGCCTGGGTGGTCAAAGCGCGCGCGAGCGGCGGCATCTTGCTCGCGGGACTCCTGGGCCTCGCGGCCATGCTCGCGTATTACCGTCTCCACGGCGCGAACGCGATCGACCGGAGGCTTGGAGGCTGGCGCCGCGCCGGAGGATGGCGCGGGCGCGTAGCCGCGCAGTTCACCGGCTTTAGCGAAGGGCTGCAAGCGATTCGCGATCTACGCGATTTGGGCGTAGCCGGATTGTTATCGCTGGTGCACTGGATGCTCGTCGCGTGCATTTATCTTTGGGTGATGCGCAGCCTCGGCGAATCCTTCGCTGGATTGAATTACCCGAGCGCCGTGCTTCTGCTTGCCGTCACCATGCTTGGCTCGCTGCTCCAGCTCCCGGGCGTCGGCGGAGGCGCGCAGGTCGCGAGCTTCATCGCGCTCACGCAGATCTTCGGCGTCGATCCTGAACCGGCCGCGGCCGCGGCGATCGTGTTGTGGCTCGTCACGTTCGCGGCCTCCACGCTGGCCGGTGTTCCGCTGTTGATCCGCGAAGGGTGGTCCATGGGCGAGCTGCGGCGTCTCGCGCGATCGGAAAAGGACGCAGAGGAAATCGGCGAGCACGTCGGCGTTGGCGCCAGCACAGGTCCGGACGGAGGCAGCGCGCGGTGAAGTGCCCGTTCTGCTTTCATTCCGACGACAAGGTGATCGACTCGCGCGAGGGCAAGTCGGGGGATCTGATTCGCCGCCGCCGCGAATGCATCAAGTGCGGCCGCCGCTTCACCACCTACGAGCGCGTCGACGAAATCCCCTACATGGTCATCAAGAAGGATGGCCGCCGCGAGCGCTTCGAGCGGCAGAAAATTCTGCAAGGCCTGCTGCGATCGTGCGAAAAGCGCCCCGTGCCGACGACCAAGCTTGAATCCCTGGTCGACGAGGTGGAGCGCTTCGTCAACGAAGCCCCGCAACGCGAGCGCGCCACCAAAGAAATCGGCGAGCTGCTCATGAAGCATCTCAAGAAGCTCGACAAAGTCGCCTACGTGCGCTTCGCCTCTGTCTATCTCGATTTCAAAGATGTGAAAGAATTCATGGCCGAATTGAAAGGCCTGATGAAGGAGCGCGGCCGCCACTGACGGGCTTGTCTGCTCGGACGGGACCCCGCGTGGTCTCGTCAGAAACGGCGACACACTTCCAGTTTCCGTTTAGATTTCGGAATCCGTAAAAAGAGTCTCAGTGCCGGGGAGCCAGCGAGTGTGAACAGCAGCTTGTTTGTGGCGAGCCGTCCGTGCAGGAATCGCAGCGCGGCAGAGATGCACTTTCGATTTGGGCAGTTTCTCGACAGCCATCCAACGTCGATCCCGGTAAACCAGTATCGATGACCAGTCCAATTTTGGCTGCCCGTCCTGATAGCCCTTAGGGTACGCGAAGCCCCCGCCCGCAATCCATCGCGCTTGGTGTGGCGTTTCCCAGTGAGAGCACGCACCAACCAACAGCACCCACTCGCCGCGCGTGGGCTTGTCATCGTGCCGCTTTGTGAATTCGTCCGCCAGGACGGCTAACGCTGTGCGCCAAAAGTCCCGGTCATCGTCCGCGCCCAGGTTGGGCTCGACGGATTCAAAGGGACAGGTCGGACTTTCGTGGGCGTCCATGAAACTAATCGAAAGAAAGATCGTAAATCAGTTCTGAGAGAAAACCAATCTACATCGGCATGCGCTTCAGGCCGCTTGCCACACGCCGGCGGCGAAAGTTTTCACGGTGCGAAATCCAAACTGTTCATAGAGGCGCGCGGCCTGGCGGTTCGATGCCGTCACGGTGAGCGAGAGCGCCGTATAGCGATGCGCGACGAGTGCCTGAATCGAGGCGGTCAGCATGCGCGAGCCGAGGCCGTGGCTTTGATATCCGGGCATCACGCAAATTTGAGTGGTGTGCGCCACGCCGGGCGCCACAGTCGAAGTCAAAACAATTCCCGCGAGCTCCGTCGTGTAGGGCGCGCGCAGCACGAACGATGCTTCGGGATAAAATAATCCGCATCCGGGTAACACGATGATGTTCTTCAGAAATTTCAGCGCGCCGGATTCGCTGCGGTATTGATCGTTGATCTCGCCGTCGACGTGATTCGCATACGCGAGCTGGATCAATCGCGCGGAGGCGTTCAGATGGCGCTGCTCCCAGCGCTCGAGCACAAACCCAGCGCCGATGCCATCGCCCGCCGCGCCCCGCGCATGCGGCGCTGAAGCGCTCGCGCCGCCAGTGTGATTCGCTGCCGCGTCCTTCAGATCGAGCAACATGAAATTCCGCGTCGAAATGCGGAAACCGTGAAAGGCCAGCGCGGGATCGAGAGGGCAGCCGAAAGGCATCAACTGCGCTTCAATGCGCGAGATTTGCGGCAACGCGCGCAGCGTGCCCAGAACGTCGCCCAGAAGTTGCTTGGCGAGCTCCTCTTGCGGGAAGCGCTGCGAAACGTAAAGTCCGCCGACCAGGCCCTTGTGTTCTTCGATAACGTAAAACGTGTAGCCCGCCGGCTCGCCGTTTTCGAGCACCGCCGCGCCCGCAAGCGATCGCGCGTCAACAAAGCGCCGGATCACCTCGATCGAGTTGCGATAGTCCCAGTGCAGTTCCTCGCGCCAGAAGCGCGCCTCTTCCTGCAGCAGCGGCTCGAGTTGCCGCGCGTTCATCTGGCGCAGGTCGACAATCGCCATAGTGGCCATAAGCAAGCCGCGCGGCGGCGCGCGACGTTACCACTATCCTACTTCACCGCGCGCGAACTTGTGAATCCCCTCGGGTTCCGGGCGGAAGCTCGCGGCGAAGTCGGATCGGCGGCGGCGTGCCGCTAAAATGCCCGTCCCCCGGGCATGCGCTCGGCGCGGACGCGTTGACTTCATTGCACATCTCGAAAAAAGTTCGCTACGCGCCGCCGGTTCAGCCAGAGCATCTGTGTTACCATTCGCTCAGTTGCCGATTGCGCCCGACCGGGTGTCGCGGATCGAACTCCCGGCGCGGAGGGGAACGGCCGTGGGGCCCGCAAGGCCCTCAAACGAGCCGCCGAATGCATGGGCTTCATCTCCGAAATTCAGTATCCGACTCGCTGGTATTCCAAGTTGTTGGCCGCGGTGCTGGCGCTCGCGTTTTTCTGGTTCGTGGCCACGCTGGCGATTTCGGGATTTATTTTGTACCGCATTGTTTCGCCGGCGCCCAGCCAGACGAATCTTGACTTCAGTAATTTCCCCGGTCATCCCGAAGATATGACGTATCAGGTGCGCGGCGAAGGCAGCCGCGACGGTTGGTTTTTCCCCGGCCGCGAGAATGCGCCGACCATCGTGCTGTGCCCCGGCTACCAGCAGAATCGCGGCGAACTGCTTACGCTCGCTTCGGCCTTGCAATATCACGAATACAACGTTTTCCTTTTCGATTTTTCGGGCCAGGGCACAAGTCCCGGCCGGTCGTTGCTTGGCTATCGCGAAACCGTGGAGCTCAAGGCGGTGATCGATGCCCTGGCGCAACGCGACGACGTGGACCGCTCGCATTTCGGTCTGTGGGGCACCAACATGGGCGGCTACGCCGCGATGGCCGAGGCTGAATCCGATCCGCGCGTGGCGGCGTTCGCCGTGGAATCCGTGTACGATCGGCCCGAAGAGGAACTCGATCTTCTTGTTTCGCGCTCGGGCCTCGGCGCCATGCCGTTAATCACACGCGCGACGCACTGGGATTTCGATTTGCTCGCGCGCGACTACCGCGGCACGCCGCCGCTATCGACCGGACTCGGGCGCCTTGCGGACGTGCCGAAACTTTATATCGAAGCCGCCGATGAACCGGAACTTTCCGAGAGCACGCACGATCTCTTCGTGAACTCCCCCGATCCCAGCCAAGAGGCGGTTATCGCGCGCGGCAATTATGTCAGCATGCTCGACGACGACAAGCACAGCTACGAAAACCGCCTCGTCAGTTTTTTCCTTACCAACTTGCCGCCAGCAAGCCGCGCTCACCGCTAATCGCCCGCGCAGCGCCGTCCGTTCGCAAAACGGAGACGCGACACGGCGCGGCGCTGGAATACTGGCGTTGCTCTCCTACATAATGCCCCGCATGCGGGAGCGCCTGGAAGTTGCGGCAGCGTGGCTATTCTTGAAGGCGCTGCGGATTTTGCCCCGGCCGCTCGCGCGCGTGGTGGGCGCTTGGATCGCGCGCCTGCTGTTTTCTCTGAGGCCGCCGCTGCGCCGCGTGGCGCTGGAAAATTTGCGCTTCGCGTTTCCGGATTGGTCCGACCCGCAGCGCCGCGGCGTGATTCGCGGAATGGTTCGGCAAATCGGCTGGCTGGCGGCGGAGTTCGCGCATCTCCCGTCGCTCAATCGCCGGAATCTCGAGCGCGTGATCCTGCTGGACGATCTCGAAAATTTTCGCGCGGCCCTGGCGCGAGGAAAAGGCGTGCTGTTTCTCACCGGGCACATGAGCGCCTGGGAATTGGGCCCATACGCGCACGCCTTGCACGAAGCGCCGCTGCATTTCCTGGTCCGCGCGGTGGACAACTCCCGCGTGGACGCACTTATTGAGCGCTATCGTTGCGCCAGCGGCAACACGCCGATCGATAAGAATGAAGCGGCGCGCGCGGTCCTGCGTGTTCTCCGTGCCAACGGCGTCGTCGGCATTCTGGCGGACCACAACGCGTCGCGCTTGGAAGGTGTGTTCGTCAATTTTTTCGGAGCCCCCGCGTGCAGCACCGCGGGCCTCGCGCGTTTCGCCTTGCACACCGGCGCCGCCGTGGTGCCCGCGTTCGTAAGTTGGGACGCCGCCATCGCCAAATATCGACTCGCCTATCAGCCGGCGCTGGAAATCGTGCGCACCGGCGACGAGACGGCCGACGTCATCGCGAATACCCAGCGCTTCATGGAAATCGTCGAAGCCCACGTGCGGCGCTATCCCGACCAATGGCTTTGGGTGCATCGGCGCTGGAGAGAACGCCCCGCGGGCGAGAACGCCTCGATTTACGACGCGCGCCCGGCGGCAAACACAACAACGACAACGACGACCACGACGAAAAACTGACCGCTGATCCGCGCGTACCGGAGGACGATCATGAGCGACGCAGAATTCTTCGAGCTTTCGGAACTACGACGACGCCAGACGGCCGCTGGTAAATCGTACTTTGAATTTCTGCGAAATGCCGCGATGAGCGCCGGCGTTTACGTCGTCTCACCCGGCGGCTCGGATACGCAAACGCCGCATCGCGAAGATGAACTGTATTATGTAGTCCGCGGACGTGCTCGCATGCGTGCCGGAGCGGAAGAGAGAGTCGTGAACACGGGTAGCGTGATCTACGTCGCCGCGGGCGTAGAACACCGCTTCCACGATGTCGAAGAGGAATTGACCGTGCTCGTGTTCTTTGCCCCTCCGGAAAGTTAGGCGCGCAGAACGCGCGTTTCTAAGAATCCTTTGCGAGGAATCGAACGAAGAAGAGAGGTCACGCCATGCCGACCGCAGCAGAACTCGCCAAACATTTGAATTGCCGGTTGATCGGAGAATCCGTGCGCATTTCCGGCGTGGCCGCTCCCGAAACCGCCGGCGCCGAAGATTTGATTTATCTCGATGCGCCTCGTCAGGCCAGCCGCGGCGCGGCTTCGGCCGCACGCTGCGCAATCGTTGCGCCGGGCGTGGAGCTTGCGGGCAAAACGCTGATCGAATCGTCCACGCCGAAACTCGATTTTGCGCGGGCCGCCGCATTGATTCTGACCGCGCCGCGCATCGCGCAGGGAATTCACGCCCGCGCCGTGGTCGCGCCCACTGCGAAGCTCGGACTCGGCGTTCGCGTTGGGCCGTTTGCGGTCATCGAAGAGGACGCGGTCGTCGGTGCGAGCTCTGAGGTCGGCGCTCATTGCGTGATCGGCCGCGGCGCGCGCCTTGGCGATCGCTGCCGCTTGTATCCCCGTGTGACCCTCTATCCCGGCGCGCGAATCGGCGCGAACGTAATCATTCACGCCGGCGCGGTGATTGGTTCCGACGGCTTCGGCTACGTTCCGGACAGCGACGGAAAATATTGGAAATTCCCGCAGACCGGCGAAGTTGAAATCGGCGACGACGTGGAAATCGGCGCCAACACCACAATCGACCGCGGCTCGCTTGGCCGCACGGAAGTCGCCCGAGGCACCAAGATCGACAACCTCGTACAGATCGGCCATAACGTGCGCATCGGCGAGCACTCCGTCGTCGCCGCCCAGGCGGGAATCGCCGGTTCCTCGGTCCTGGGCCGGCGCGTCGTGATCGGCGGCCAAGTGGGAATCGCGGACAACTGCACAATCGAAGATGGCGCCATCGTTGGTGCGCAAGGCGGCGTCCCGTCGAACAAGAGATTGCCGGGTGGCCGGGTCTATTGGGGCACTCCGGCTCGGCCCATCGAAGATATTCTGGAGCAATACGCCTGGCTCGGCCGCCTGCCTGGGCTTGCCGAGCGCCTGAAGGCGCTGGAAATGAAAAATTCTGCGGATTAGCGCTCCCGCGTGACGCTATGTGGAGTAAACGTTTCCATGAATTGGGCTTTTTGGTTGGCCCGGACCTGTAACCTTTTCTCCCAAATTTTGTATAATCCGGGTTGACCGCTCGCCCAAACCCCCCGATAATATTGCTGTCAGTACCATGCTTCCCGGCGCCGGGAGCGGACTCGTGGGTGCGGGTCTGTGAATGGCTATTGGGCCCCAAAAGAAAAATCGGGGGAATGCGAGAGCACCGGGTACAGGTATTTGTGAAGCCAGTGTACTTGCAGGGCCCTCCGATGCATCTCAACCTTGGGACGGAGAGTCTAATTAAGCTATGGCGGTAGGAGCGAGAATCGGCCTCGACCCGGTGCCATCCGGGGGACAACGCGGCGTTGAATCCGCGCCCGCGCTTGAACGCCTGCAGGAGGCGATTGAGCGGGGCGTCGACTATTTGCTCTCGATTCAGGCGCCGGAAGGTTACTGGCTCGGCGAACTCGAAGCCGATACCACGCTTGAATCCGACTACATCTTCTATCTCAACGTTTTAGGCAAGGCCGATCCCCTGCGCGTCTCGAAGCTCGCGAATTACGTGCAGCAACGCCAGCTTGATGACGGCGGCTGGAACATTTACGAAGGCGGGCCCTCCGAATTAAACGCCACGATCAAAGCCTACGTGGCTTTGAAACTCGCTGGCCATTCCTCCGATGCGCCGCACATGCGCCAGGCGCGCGAGCGCGTCCATGCCCTGGGCGGATTCGAGCACGCGAATTCCTACACACGCTTTTATCTGGCTCTGGTCGGCGCCGTGGAATGGGATGTTGTCCCCGCTGTGCCGCCTGAGCTGATGCTCCTGCCGAATTGGTTCGCCGTGAATATCTACGAGATGTCGTCGTGGACGCGCGGCATCGTGATTCCTCTCGCGATACTTTACGCGCGCAAGCCGGAATGGAAACTCGATCGCCCGCTCGGCATCGAGGAACTCTTTCGCAATCCCGAGAATAAATCCGCGGCGCTCGCATGGAGCGATCGCCTCATCAGTTGGCGCAATTTCTTCCTGGCGCTCGATCGTGCCTACAAACTTTACGAACGCTTGCCTTGGAAGCCGCTGCACAATCGCGCCGTGCGCCAGGCCAACGCCTGGCTGCTCGAGCACCTCGAGCGCAGCGACGGTCTCGGCGCCATTTACCCCGCGATGATGAACGCGATTTTCGCGCTGGTCGCCATGGGCCACGCGCCCGACGATCCGCTCACCATGCGCGAAATTGGGCAGCTCGCGCGATTTGAAATCGAGGAAGAAGACACCATTCGCGTGCAGCCATGCACCTCGCCGGTTTGGGACGCGGCCATCGCATTGGTCGCGCTTGAAGAGGCTGGCTTGCCGCCCGACCACCCCGCGCTGGTGCGCGCCGCGGATTGGCTGCTGGGAAGACAAATTGTCGGCACGGGCGATTGGATGGTGAAGAATCGCGACGCCGCGCCCGCCGGCTGGGCCTTCGAGTTCCGCAACGATTTCTATCCAGACGTAGACGACACCGCATTCGTGCTCATGGCGCTTCAGAGCGTGGATTTCCCGGAGAAAGAGCGCATGGAAGCCGCAGTGCGCGGCGGCATCGCGTGGCTTGTCTCCATGCAGAATCGCGATGGCGGCTGGGGCGCGTTTGACCGCGACAACGATCGCGCGTTCTTGACCGAAATTCCCTTCGCCGACCACAACGCCATGATCGATCCTTCCACTGCCGACGTCACCGCGCGCGTGGTCGAATGCCTGGGCCGCTACGGCTGGCCCGGCGCGCATCCGGTGTTACAGCGCGCGATCGCTTTCCTCCGTAAAGATCAGACCGACGATGGTTCCTGGTACGGCCGCTGGGGCGTCAACTATGTCTATGGCACAAGCGGCGTGTTGCGCGCGCTTGAGACACTCACGCTCACCGCGCAGGAATATTGCCAGCGGGCGGTCTCGTGGCTGCGCTCCGTGCAAAATCCCGATGGCGGTTTCGGCGAAACGGCTGCGTCCTATGCGGACGCTTCGCTCAAGGGCAAAGGTCCGAGCACGCCTTCGCAAACCGCCTGGGGACTGATCGGCCTGCTGGCTGCCGGCAAGACGCACGATTCCGCGCCCGGCCCCGTGGCCGATTCTTCCGTGCGGCGTGCCGTGAGTCATTTGGTCGAGACGCAAAATTCCGATGGCTCGTGGGATGAAAACGAGACCACCGGCACAGGTTTTCCGCGCGTCTTCTACTTGAAATATCATTTGTATCGCGATTACTTCCCGCTGTACGCGCTGGCCCGCTTTCGCAACATGGAGCAGCAGAGCGGAACTTTTTGCGCCTTGCATGTCGAGCCGGAATCGCTCGGCCTGCAATCACGCGCCCGGAGCAATTGATGAGATATCCGCTGAAGATGACCACGAATCTGGCGAAGTACATCGCCAAGAATCGCTTCAAAGGCAAAGAGAAATTCCCGATGGTGCTGATGCTCGAGCCACTGCACGCCTGCAACTTGACGTGCACGGGCTGCGGCCGCATCCGCGAATATAAATCCACCATCAGTGAAATTCTCACCGTCGAGGAATGCCTGGCCGCGGTGGATAGCTCGGGCGCGCCGGTCGTCTCCATCTGCGGCGGCGAACCGATGATCTATCCGGAAATCGGTCGCCTCACGCGCGAAATTCTGGATCGCGGCCGGCACATCATCCTCTGCACGAATGGAATGTTCATTCGCAAGCGCCTGCATGAGTTCAAGCCGAGCTCCAGCTTTTTCTGGAACGTGCATTTGGACGGCATGGAGCGCACGCACGATCTGTGCGTCGAAAAAGACGGCGTTTTCCGCGATGCCGTTGAGGGCATCAAGGCAGCCAAGGCCGCCGGCTTCCTGGTTTGCTCGAACACCACAATTTACAAGGAAACCGATCTCGAAGAAGTCGCCGAGCTCTATTCCTTCCTCGATGGCCTCGGCGTCGATGGCTACATGGTTTCGCCCGCGTACGGTTACAGCTCCGTGCAAACCAAAGACATCTTCATGTCGCGCGAGGACGTGCGCGAAAAATTCCGCGCCGCGCTCGAATTGCTCGGCAAATACAACCTGATGGTTTCGCCGATCTATCTCGATTTCCTGCGCGGCGAACGCGAACTCGATTGCACGGCCTGGGGCACGCCCACATTTAATCCCCGCGGCTGGAAAGGTCCGTGCTACCTGATCACCGATCAACACCACGCGTCGTATCAGGAACTGGTTGACAACACCGACTGGTCGAAATACGGACCCGGCAACGATCCGCGCTGCGCCGATTGCATGATGCATGTCGGCTTCGAGCCTTCCCCGATTCTGGGCGCGCACCGCCGCCTCGGCGACACCTGGAGAATGTTCAAGTGGCAGATGAGCGGGCGCATGGGCGGCCGACATTTTTCCGATAGCCGCGACAACGGCCATTCCACAGGTTCAAATGGCGGCGCGGGCACCGGCGTTAGCGGAATGATTCCGCCGCCTCCGGCGCGGCCCGAGGAATTGGTTTCCGCCGACGGGAGTTTGCGAGTGCTATGACCACGCTGGTCACAGGCGCAACCGGTTTTCTCGGCAGCCACGTCGCGCTGCAACTCCTCGCGCGCGGCGAGAAAAACGTGCGCGTACTCGTGCGGCCATCGAGCGATCTTCGCGCGCTCGCCGGCCTCGCTGTCGAGCGCGTCACCGGCGACCTGCGCGATCCCGCTTCGCTCGATCGCGCGCTCGCGGGCGTCGAACGCGTCTATCACGTCGCCGCGGATTACCGATTGTGGGCGCGCGATCCGCGCGAAATTTACGAATCGAATGTCACCGGCACGCGCAATCTTCTCGCCGCAGCGCGTCGCGCGGGCGTCGCGCGCATCGTGTACACAAGCACCGTCGCCACAATCGCCGTTCCCAGCGCGGGGCCGCTTCCGAATGAGAATACGGAAGCGCGCCTGACGGACATGATCGGCGCGTACAAGCGCTCGAAGTTTCTCGCCGAGCAGGAAGTTCTGGCGGCTGCGCGCGAAGGCTTGCCCGTGGTGATCGTGAATCCGACCACGCCCGTCGGCCCCGGCGATTGGAAGCCCACGCCGACCGGCAAGATCATCGTCGATTTTCTGAATGGCCGAATGCCCGCGTACGTCGATACCGGCCTGAATTTCGTCGCTGTCGAAGACGCTGCCGCCGGACACCTGCTGGCGGCTGAGCGTGGCCGCCTCGGCGAGCGCTATCTGCTCGGCGGCGAGAATCTTTCGTTGCGCGAATTGCTCGAAGGTTTGGCCCACGTGAGCGGCCGCCCGGCGCCGCGATTCCGCGTGCCGATCGCCGTTGCGTTCGCCGCGGCCTACGCCGATACGCTCGTCGCACGCCTCACCGGTCGCGAGCCGCAAATTCCGATCGATGGCGTGCGCATCGCGCGCCACCGCATGTTCGTCGATTGCAGCAAGGCCGTGCGCGAGTTGGGCTTTGCGCCGGGCCCCGTCGCCGCGGCGCTGGACCGCGCGGTCCGCTGGTATGAAGGCAACGGTTACGTCGCGGAAATCGGCGGCGAGCGATTGCAACGCGCGCACGCAGCCTGAGCGCGAGCGCCAACGAATTTGTTTTTGGGCCCAGGGAAGTTTGGGCCAGGCCCGAAGAAGCCGGAGGAAGCGATGAGGGCGGTTGTCACGTTTGCGGTGAATGCGGAGTTCGCTCCGTGGCGGCGATTGCGAGAATTTCGTCGCGTTCGATCCGCCGCGCCGGTGTGGTACGAATATTCCGCGGCAGAAGGGCTTAAGGTGCGAGTGGTGCTGACGGGAATGGGCGAAAGTCTGGCGCGTTTGGCGGCGAGAGAAGCTCTTGCTGACGGCGCGGACGTTTGCATTTCGTCCGGCCTGGCGGGAGGATTGCGCGCGGGGCAGCGCACTGGGGATATTCTGGTGGCCCAGGTCGTCGTGAAAGATCGCGAGCCGGTGGCCGTAGCGAGCGATCCCGATCTCGTCGCGCTGGCTGCGGAATGCGGCGCGCGGCAAGCCGCCCGCTTCGTCACCTGCAAGGAAATCGTGGCTCGCGCCGCCGATAAAAAGCGTTTGGGCGATCGAGCGGACGCGGTTGAAATGGAAAGTCTCGCGGTGCTGGCCGAAGCCGCCGTGCGCGGCGTGCCGGCAGTTGCCGTTCGCGCGATTGCGGACACCGTGGATTTCGATCTGCCGTTCGACTTCTCGAAAGCGCGCGGCGCCGATGGTCAGATTCGCACGAGCCGCGTGTTCGCCGCCGTCGCGTTGCGGCCGCAGCGCATTCCCGCGCTCATGCGCCTGGCCGGAGATTGCCGGCGCGCGTCGCGCGGTTTGGCGCAATTTCTGGATGCGTACACGGGCTCTCTCTTGGAACGCTACAAAGGCGCGAAATCAGAATTGTTGGCGACCACATGACGGAAGCCGTAGCCACGCACAACCCGCAGAATGCGGCGCTTGATTTCGGCGGCGCCGGAATGCGCGCGGCCGTGTATCGCGGCGCGGGTCGCGTGGTGGTCGAACCTGTACCCGTGCCTGAAATTTCCGCGGGCGAAATCCTGATTCACGTCGCGGCCTGCGGCATCTGTGGCACCGACGTCAAAAAAATTCAGCACGGTTTCGTCGCGCCGCCGCAGATTTTCGGGCACGAAGCGGCCGGCACGGTCGTCGCGGTGGGCGAAGGCGTGGAGCGCTGGAAGCTTGGCGATCGGGTAGTTGGTTTTCACCACGTTCCTTGTGGTAACTGTTTTTATTGCACGCGTCGTCTATTTTCCCAGTGTCCGGCGTATAAGAAAGTAGGATTGACGGCTGGATTCACGCCAAACGGCGGTGGCTTCGCGGAATATGTGCGTGCCATGCCCTGGGTGGTCGAGCGAGGCCTGCTGCGCATTCCGGACGAGGTCACGTTTGAAGAGGCCACGTTCGTCGAGCCGGTCAACACGTGCTTGAAAGCCGTCGAAGGCGCGCGTGTGGCAGCCGGCGAAACAGTTTTGGTGATGGGCCAGGGCCCGATCGGACTTCTGCTGATGCTTCTTGCGAAATTAAAGGGAGCTACCGTGCTCGCGAGCGATCCGATGCCCGAGCGGCGCGCGAAAAGCGTGCAGCTTGGCGCCGCGGCGGCATTCGATCCGAACGAAAAGCGACTCTCCGCGCAAGTTCGCGAGTGGACCGATGGCCGCGGCGCTGACGCCGTTCTCGTCGCCGTGCCGATTCCCGCGGCGCTCACCGAAGGATTGTCCGTCGCGCGGCCCGGCGGACGCGTGCTGCTGTTCGCGCAAAACGATCCTAAGATGCGCATCGAATTTCCGGCCGCGGAAGTCGGCGTCGAGGAGAAAGAAATTCTAGGCAGCTACAGCGCCGCGATCGACCGCCAAAGCGAGGCGGCCGAACTGGTCTTCTCGCGGCGTTTGCCGGTGCGCGAGTTGATATCTCATCGTTTTCCGCTTGCGCAGTTTACCGAGGCGCTTGATCTCGCATCTAATCCTAGGGGAGACTCTTTGAAGGTCGTTGTACTGCCATGAGCACAGCCACCTCTACTTCGATCGGACACATGACCGCCGCTGTTCTGCGCGGCCGGGAAGACGTGCGCATCGAGCGCGTCGAAATTCCCGACATCGGCGCCGACGAAGCCCTGGTGCGCGTCAAGGTCGCGCTGACCTGCGGCACCGATCTCAAAGTCTGGCGCCAGGGATTCCACGAGCGCATGATCACGCCGCCCGCGCTCTTCGGACACGAATGGGCCGGCGTCGTCGAGCGCGTTGGTCCCGACGTGCCCGATTGGGTGCGTCCCGGCTTGCGCGTCACCGCCGGGAATTCCGCGCCGTGCTACCGCTGCTTCTATTGTTTGCGCGGCCAGCAAAATTTGTGCGAAGACCTGGTGTTCAACAACGGCGCCTACGCCGAGTACGTTCGCGTGCCCGGCCGCATTGTGCGCGAAAATCTTTTGGAAATTCCCGAGAATGTTTCCTATCGCGATGCCGCTCTGGTCGAGCCGCTGGCCTGCGTCCTGCGCGGCATCGATGAAACCGGCGTGCGCTCCGGAGACACTGCGGCGCTGATCGGCTGCGGCCCGCTCGGACTTATGTTCGTCCGCTTGCTCTCCGCGCGTGGAGTCGGCGTTTTGGCCGTCGCCAAACACGCCAGCCAAGCTGAAGCGGCTCGCCGCATGGGCGCGACCGTCGCGTTCGTGTCCGGCCAAATGGAAGATCCCGTCGCCGAGGTTCGCCGCAAGACCGGCGCGCGTCGCGGCGCCGACGCCGTAATCGAAGCCGTGGGCACGCCCGCCACCTGGGAATGGGCCGTGCAGATGGTGCGCCGCGGCGGCACCGTAAATCTTTTCGGCGGCTGCCCGCGCGGCAGCAAAATTTCGCTCGATCCGACGGCGCTGCACTACTCCGAGATCACAATCAAATCGTCGTTCCACCATACGCCGCAATTCGTGCGCGAGGCGCTTGAAACCATCGCTCGCGGCGAAATCAGCGCCGACGATTTTGTGAATCGGGAAACTCCGCTCGCCGATCTCCCGCAGTTGTTCGCGCGCATGAGGGATCGCAAGGGCGAGATGAAAGTCGCCATCATTCCCTGATTTGCGTCACGGCGCGCGGCACGCGCTCGGGGATTTTGTTCTGTCGCAGTCGGCACACTGTCACCGTTTTCCGCAAAACATGTCTTCCTCCGCCATCGAGAAACTCGAAATCGCGCGCCGCTTGCCGCCCGAGGGCTGCTCGGTCGAAGAGGCCGAGGCTTACACGCGCCATCTCGCGCGCCATCACTACGAAAATTTCAGTGTGGTCTCGTGGCTCCTGCCGCGCCGCTTGCATCAGCATTTTTACAACGTGTACGCCTATTGCCGCTGGTCCGACGATCTGGCCGACGAGATTCCCGATCACGCGCAAGCTCTCGCCGCGCTCGAGGATTGGGAAATCATGTTGCGCCGCTGCTATGCGGGCGAAACCGCTCATCCCGTTTTCATCGCGCTTGCACCCACGATTCGCGCCTGCGAAATTCCCATCGAGCCCTTCGCCGATTTGCTTGCAGCGTTTCGCCAGGATCAAACCGTCTCTCGCTACGCCACCTGGAACGACGTGCTCGGTTACTGCCGCTATTCCGCGAATCCGGTTGGCCGCCTCGTGCTCTATTTGTGCGGCTACCGCGACGCCGAGCGCCAAGCACTTTCTGACGCCACTTGCACCGCGCTGCAACTCGCGAATTTCTGGCAGGACGTCGCGCGCGATCTCGAGAAACACCGAATCTACATTCCGCTCGATCTCCTCGCGCGCCATGGTCTTTCCGCCGAAGATATTGAAGCGCGCCGCTTCGACGATCGCTACGTGAAATTGATGCACGAGCTCATCGCGCGCACACGCCAACTCTTCGCCGAAGGCTTGCCACTCGCGAATCTTCTCGATCCAGATTTGCGCGTCGATATCGAACTCTTCAGCCGCGGAGGCATGGGGGTGCTCGATGCGATCGAAACCTCGGGTTACGACACCCTGCACCGCCGCCCGTCGATCGGCCGCGGCGCGAAGTTCGCGTTGCTCGCGCGCGCGCTCGCCGGCCGCGCGGTTTCTCCGGTGCGCCGCAGGTCCGCGCCAACTCCCGCTGCAGCAGCCGCCGCGCTTCCGACTACCGCATCCGAGCCCGGCCGCCCGGTACTTGTTCCGACGCCCGCGCAGATGGGCGCCGCGTCCGCCGCGCCAACCGCCAAGAGCGCCGCGGATCTCCGCGAGATCGCGCGCTCCTACGCCGATTGCCGAGAAGTCGCCCGCGCAGCCTCCAGCAATTTCTACTATGCGTTCTATCTTCTCCCGCGCCACAAGCGCGACGCGCTCTGCGCGCTCTACGCCTTCATGCGCCTGGTGGACGACGTTTCCGACACGCCCGGCGATCTCGCGGCCAAGCGCGCAGGTCTCGCGCGCTGGCGAGCCGCGCTCGATGCCGCCGTTGCCGGCGATCCATCAGCGCATCCGGTTTTGCCCGCGCTCGCCGATACGCTCGAGCGCTTCCAAATCCCGCCGCGCTATTTTCACGATCTGATTTCCGGCGCGGAAATGGATTTGACCGTCGGCGCCTACGCCACCTTCGACCGCCTGCGCGAATATTGTTATCGCGTGGCCGGCACGGTCGGCCTTACGTGTCTGCATGTTTTCGGCTTCACCGATCCGCGTGCGCCCGATCGCGCCGAATCGCTGGGCATCGCGTTTCAATTGACCAACATCCTGCGCGACGTCCGCAGCGACCTCGAATCGGGGCGCGTCTACCTCCCGCAGGAAGATCTCGATCGATTCGGCGTCTCAACCGGCGAGCTCATCGGCGAAACCATCACGCCCGGTCTGCGCGCGTTGATGGAATTTGAAGTCGCGCGCGCCTGGTCGTTCTATCGCGAAGGCGAGCCGCTCGTGCGCCTGGTCGATCGCGATAGCCGCGCCGCGCTCTGGGCGCTGGTGCGCACGTACAGCAGTTTGCTCGCGCGCATAGAAGCCCGCGGCTTTGACGTTTTTTCCACGCGCACGCGCCTCACCACGGCGGAAAAAGCCGGCATCCTGGTGCGCGCGCGCTTTGGCTGGTTCTCCCAACAAAATGTCCTCGAAGAGCGTGATCGTGATCGGCGGCGGCCTGGCGGGACTTTCCGCGGGCGTCGCGCTGGCTGAGGCCGGCTTTCGCGTCCGGTTGTACGAGAAGCGTCCGCACCTGGGCGGCCGCGCTGCCTCGTACGTTTTGCCCGGCGGCGAACACGTCGACAATTGCCAGCACGTCACGCTGGGTTGCTGCACGAATCTTGCGGATTTTTATCGCCGCGTCGGCGCCGCCGGAAAAATTCAATTCTTCGATCGTTTGGTCTTCGCCGATTCCACCGGGCGCCGCGGCACCATGGAAGCCTCTTCGCTCGCGCCGCCCATGCACATGGCCGGATCGTTCGCCGCGTTTCCGTTGCTCGATTGGCGCGATAAGCGCGCCATTGCGAACGCGCTCGTAGCCATCGCGCGCTCTGGCGGCCGTCCCGACGACGCAAACGGAAACGGAAACGGAAACGGCGGCGTCTCCATGCTCGATTGGCTGCGTCGCCGCGGCCAAACCGAAGCCGCGATCGCGCGCTTCTGGGGTGTGGTCCTGGTCAGCGCGCTCGATGAAGAGCTCGCGCGCACCGACGCGCACTACGGCATCGATGTTTTCTGGAAAGCGTTTCTCGCAAATCGCTCCGGCTATCGCGTCGGCATTCCGTCGGTTCCGCTCGGCGATCTCTACGGCGGTTGCCTCGCCGCGATCGAGCGGCGGGGCGGGGAAGCGCGGCTTCGAGCCGCGGTACGCGGAATCGCGATCGAAGATGGCCGCGCCGCCGGCGTCGAATTTGAAAACGGCGCGCGCGAAGTTGCCGATCACTACGTCGTCGCCGTGCCGCACGAAGCCTTGCCGTCGCTCTTGCCCGCGCCTGTCGTCGAGCGCCACGCCGAGTTTCGCAATCTCAGCCGTTTGCGCTCATCCCCAATCACCGGCGTGCACCTGTGGCTCGATCGCGAAGTGATGTCCGAACCGTTTTTGACCGTGGTCGATCGCACCACGCAATGGATTTTCAACAAGACGCTGCTTTCCGAATCCGCCGCCAACGGATCGAACGGCGCAAACGGAGCAAGCGGCGCGCGCCAATATCTGCAGCTCGTGATCAGCGCGTCCTACGATTTAATCCCACGCTCGCGCCAGGAAATCCTCGCGCTCGCGTGGCGCGAACTCTGCGAAGTCGTGCCCGCGGCGCGTGAAGCGCGCGTGGTGAAAGGCGCGGTGATCAAAGAAACCGCGGCGACGTTTTCGCCCGAGCCCGGCTGCGATCGCTGGCGCCCCGCGCAATCGAGTCCCATCGCGAATCTCTATCTCGCCGGCGATTGGACCGCCACCGGCTGGCCGGCCACGATGGAAGGCGCCGTGCGCAGCGGCTATCTCGCCGCCGAGGCCATTCTCGCCGCCGCAGGAGCCCCTGCGCGCCTTCTGCGCGCCGAATTGCCCACCGAGGGCCTGTCGCGCTGGTGGGCGGGATAGTGACGCATGACGCCGCTCGCGGAATCGCGTCAGCGTTGGCGTTTGCGCGGAAACTTCGCTTTTTCATGTTCTTTCGCGCTGCATAGCGTATGATGGGGTATCCCCCCGGAGGTTTTCTTGGACCGGAAGTATAAGCAGCACGGCTACATGTCTGACGACAAGCCGAAAAAACAGGAAAAAAAACCGCCGCACGATGGCCGCCCGCGTCAGGAGCAGTTTGGACCGCGCACACCGCGGATGGTCGGCACGGTTTCGCGCATGCGCTGCTCGAATTGCGGCGCTGTGCTCCAGGCCAATGTCGATCCGAACGCGAAGTGCCCGCGCTGCGCCTTCGATCTTCACTGCTGCAAACAGTGCCGCTTTTTCGATAGCGCCGCGCGCTTCGAGTGCATGCAGCCCGTGGTCGAGCAAATTGCGCGCAAAGACGTGAAGAACGATTGCGCGCTTTACGAATTCCGCACCACGATTGAAAAGGACACCGCTCCGGCCGCGGCACAAGCCTCGCCCTCGGCGCCGACTTCCAGCCCTTCGCGCCCGCACGATGCGCGCCGCGCCTTCGACGACCTCTTCAAGAAGTAGCCGCAGCTTCGCTGTTCAGCACCAAATTGTTCTCAGAGGATCAACGCGGAGGATTTGGGAATAGCGTCGGCTCTCGCGCCGGCTCGCTCGCGATCGCATCAAGCGAAGGATAATGATGCCGCAACGTCTCCGGCACTTTCACTTTCGCGCCGGTCAATAGCTCGATCAATTCCAGCGCGTTCACCACGCCTTTTCCGAGAAAATGATTATTGGTGATCACGTAGGTGTCGCCGGAGTGCTCCGCCACTTTTTCGATGCGCGCGGCCCACGGCGCAAGCTCTTCCTGGCTGTAAAGGTAGTTGTATCGCTCCGCTGGCGGCGTTGCCGGGTCGTCGCTGAACCAGGTGTCGTAGCGCCGTCCGTGCAGACGAACATATCCGATGTTTCCCGTCGCGCGCCCAGAAGGCCGAATCGAGCGCCCAATCACCGGCTGATCGATATTGCAGAATCCCACGCCGCGCTCGGCCAGCATCGCGTAAAACTCTTTCTCGTTCCACGAAGCGTGCCGCACTTCCACCACCAGCGGAAAATCCGCAAATCGCGTCAGTATATTTTCCAGCTGCGCGTCATTCTCCGCCGTGCGATGAAACGAATATGGAAATTGCAGCAGCACCGCGCCCAATTTTCCCGCGCGTCGCAGCGGCTCAAATCCCTCGCGCACCGCGCGCTCGTCTTCGGCGGTCGCTCCGGATTCGTGCGTGAATTTCTGCCAGAGCTTTGCCGTGAATAAAAATCGCGGATTTGCCGCTACGCGCTCCACCCACTGCGCCCCCAGTTCCGGCCGCAACGGTTGGTAAAACGAAGTATTGATCTCGATGGTGTCGAAATATTCCGCCAGGTAAGTAGCTTCGTGAAATCCGCGCGGCCTCCGCGCCGGATAGACCACTCCGTTCCAATCGTCGTACGACCAGCCCGCTGGACCGACGCGGATCGTGCGCAGAGGCCGTTCGATGCGAGATTTCGGTTCCGATCGCGGCATTCGCGCGCACCCAGGAATCCGCATGTTATCATCCTGCCGCTGGGTGGCCCCTATCGAACGGGTCGTCGAAAGAGGCATATCTCATGTTGCGCTCCAAACTGTCTCGCGCGCGAATCGCGCTCTGTCTTGGCACTGGCGCGATAATCGCGGTTGCCGCTCTCGCACAATCGAGCAATCAATCCGGTCCGCCGCCCACGCCGCGCCACGACGTCACCGAAGCCTTCTTCGGCCAAACCGTCACCGATCCCTATCGCTGGCTCGAGAACTGGCATGACGCCGACGTCGCGGCGTGGTTCAAGGCTCAGAACGACTACACGCGCGCCGCGCTGGCCGCCATTCCCGGCCGCGAAAAGTTCCTCGCGCGGGTTAAGGAGCTCGATACCGAGAACACGGGCGTGCGCAGCGCGCAGGTTTGGGGTGGCAAGATTTTTTACCTCAAGACCGCAGCCGGCGCCAATAATGCCAAGCTGTTTGTCGAGGATTCCGCCGGCTCGCCCGAGCGCTTGCTCATCGATCCCGAGCAGCTCACGAAAGACGGCGTGCATTACTCGATCGACTACTTTGCGCCTTCGCTCGACGGTGCGCTCGTGGCTTACGGAATTTCTCCCGGTGGATCCGAAGAGAGCGTGATTCACGTCCTCGAAACCGCCACCGGCAAGCAGTTGGCAGACGCGATTGACCGCTGCCGTTTTGGCGGAGTTCAATGGCTGCCGGGCGACAAATCGTTCCTCTACAACCGGCTCCAGAAGCTCACTCCAGACATGCCCAGCACTGCTTTTGAACAGCGCAGTCGTGTGTATCTCCACGAACTGGGCCAAGATCCCGATAGCGATCGCTTCGTGTTCGGCTACGGATATTCCGACGACCTAAAGATCGCTGATGTCGACCTGAGTTTCGGTTTGTTCTCCCCCGCGTCGCCGTACATTTTCGGAATCGTGGCGCACGGTACGCAAAGAGAACAGACCGCCCACTACGTTCCGCTCGACGAACTGAACTCGCCGGCCATCAAGTGGAAAAAGCTCTTCGACGTCGAAGACGACGTGGTGAACTTCGACGTCCATCATGACGACGTCTACCTGATCTCGCACAAGCGAAGCCCGCGCTATGACGTTGTCCGTGCCAGCCTCAAAAGTCCGGATCTCGAGCACGCGCCCGTCGTTGTGCCCGCAAGCGAATCCGTGATCCTGGAGGCCGACGTCGCCACGGACGGAATCTACATTCGCGATCTCGACGGCGGAATCGGGCGCATCCGGCGCCTCTCGTACGACGGGCGAATCGAATCGATACCCGTGGCCGAAGGGCAATCCGTCACGGATATTTCGGTCACGCCAAGCGAGGCTGGTGCGCTGATCCACGTCGCCTCGTGGACCACCTCGCCGAAATGGCTGGCGTACGACGCACAACGCAAGACCTCGAGCGATACCGGAATTCAACCGCCGTCACCCATCGATACGTCGGCCTTTGAATCCGTCGAAGTAAAGGCCAAGAGCGCCGACGGAACAATGGTTCCGCTCTCCATTATCCGCGCCAAGAACATCGTGTTGGATGGCACTCATCCCACTCATTTGGTCGGATACGGCGCCTATGGTATCTCCATGGATCCGGCGTTCGCGCCGTATCGGGTGGCTTGGCTCGAGCGCGGAGGCGTGATCGCCGTCGCCCACGTTCGCGGCGGCGGAGAATACGGGCAGGAGTGGTATCACGCGGGCTACAAGCTGACAAAGCAGCACACCATCGATGACTTCATCGCCTGCGCCCAATATCTGATTAAAAACAAATACACCAGTCCCGCACACCTTTCCGGTGAAGGAACCAGCGCCGGCGGAATTCTGATCGGAGGCGCCATCACGCAGCGCCCCGATCTGTTTGCCGGAGCGCTGATCCGCGTTGGTCTCTCTGACGCGCTCCGCGCGGAGTTCACGCCGAATGGCCCGCCGAACATCGCCGAGTTCGGCACCGTCACCGATCCCGATGGCTTCAAAGGTCTCTACGCGATGGACGCGTATCAGCACGTCAAAGACGGCGTGGCGTACCCGGGCGTTCTGTTGACCGCCGGAATCAACGATCCGCGCGTCGATCCCTCGCAGCCCGCGAAGATGACGGCGCGTTTGCAGGCCGCGACTTCGAGCCATAGACCGATTCTGCTTCGCGTGAACTACGACGCGGGCCACGGTTTTGGTTCTACGCGAGCGCAGAACGACTTGGAGTATGCCGACGAAATGTCGTTCTTGCTTTGGCAGGACGGCGATCCGGAATTTCAGCCGGCACACTAACACGATCGTGGGGCGGGCGATTGGGATCTCGCATTCGCCCGCAGCACACCATTCGCGGGGCTTCGTTTGCGTGGTTCCCGCACCGGTGCTACGCTAACCTCAATGATGCGTCTCCGGTTCCATCCGCGAGTCGCTGTCCCGGTCCATCCACCCGTAGGAAGGTGCCCCGTGAAATTTTCCATCAGCTACAGAAACGTCGAATGGCATGAGCCTGTCGAATTGGTCGCCGAGCGAGCCGTCGCGAAGCTCGCTAAACTGCTGCAGCACTACCAACCTGACTTGGTTCAGTTGCACGCGTGCATGGAACGCGTTCGCGGCAAGGACGAATTTAAATTTTCCGTGAGTCTCGCTCTTCCCTCAGCCACTTTGCATGCTACGGGTACGGCGCGCGGCATCGCTCCCGCCGTGCGCCTCACGTTTGCCGAAATCGAAACGCAATTGAAGAAGCACACCTCGCTGCTGCGCCACGATTACCAATGGAAGCGCAAGCGACGGCAGCCGCGCGAAGCGGTCGCCTAATTCTCCCCGCGCTGTGCGGCGCTAACGCGTTACAACTCGCGCGTTTTCGTTTGCGGAGGCGAGGCGCGTGGCGTGCATAACTCGGCGCAAATTCTCGGCAAACAGTGTGTCGGCGGCGGCCGACTGTTGCGGGGGGTACGAACCGCGCTGGAAGTGCGTCAATGCTCGGCCGGGTATTTCAAGCTTCTGGAAGGCGCGCCGAAGGAGGATTGAATCTGGCCACAATCTGGTTGGCGCGCTGGCTAAAGACGGCGTATTCGCCGGGCGAATGCGCTTGAAGTTCTCGGATCCTGACCTCGGCGGATTGCAGGTCTCGAGCGGCTTCAACCCATTCGAAATTCGCGGCGTCGGTTTTCCTCAGAATGTCGAAGGCGAGCTCCATCTCGGCACCTTTCCGTAACAAGCTGGACTGGGTGCGATGCACAGGACTCGAAACTGTTTCCGAGTCTTACGAGCCAGCCGTCCCCTCGGCCATAATTCGATGATCGAAAAATTCTTGGTCGCTTCTAAATCGCCCTTTGAAGAGCAGCCGCCTTGCGCGTGTGCGGGGATCGCACGGCATCCCGCGTGCTGGTGACGAGGCTAGAGGGGAGGCTTCCCCGATTTCGGGTGCGCTGCGCATACATGGGCTGTGAACTCCTTGTCGCGGTCCCGTTCGTACTGCGCCATCATCTCGTCAAATGTGCCGCCACTGACCGGGCCCCGCGGGTTGAACATCCACGCGCATTCGGAGCAAGCCCAGCCTTGGAAATTCCGGCCTTCGACCCACACCATTTTGCGGTTCCCCGTCACCATCGCGCACCCCAAGCTTTGGCGTAGTTACGCTTCTCTGAAAAACGGCGTGGTACTGCTCGTCGCCGCCGCTAGGCTGATCGCCGCTCGTCTCATTTCTCCGAGCGAGATTCCGTATTAATCCCCGTTTATTGAATTCACCTGAGAACCAAAGTAAACGCGCACGCGCTAGAGATTAGCGATGGGAAGAGGCTCTGTCTGTGGGGTATCCAACGGTGGCAAGAATTATTATCGCAATCCGAGGTCGTCCTCGGACTGCCGAATGACCGCGTAACATTCGCAGGCGGCGTTCTGGAGTTTCCTGCGGTTCACAACTTTCACCGCACCTCGCACGTATTCGATCATGCCGCTTTTCTGCAGAACGCCCGCGGCCACGCTCACCGTGGATCGGTCCGTGCCCATCATGGTCGCAATGAAATCGTGGGTGATCGGAAGCAGCCCCAAGAGCACCCGATCCTGAGTCATCAGCAGCCACCGCGCAAGACGCTGCTGGATATTGTGCAGCCGATTGCACGCCGCGGTCTGCGCAACTTGCATCCCTTGCAGCGCTGCGTGCCTGCCCAAGATCGTGCGCAATCGCGGAGCCGACAGCAGAATCCGCTCCACCGCGCTTCCCGCGATTCGAGAGCCATCGCCGCCGACTTGAACGATCTCGCGCACCGGGCTTCTGCTCAAGCCGACTGCCAATCCCGCCCCGACACAGCCCTCGTTCCCCACCACGCCTACTTCCACGGTTCGACCGTCGTTGGTCACGACCACCTGAGAAATCATTCCCCGGTTCGGGAAATAGATGAACTCGAGTTTCTGACCGGGCTCGTGAAGACTAAGATGATCCGGCAAATCGACGTATGTCAATTCAGGGCGCATCAAATGGTATTCATGATCGGGCGTCGCCAACAGCGCCTTATTGCTTACCGGCTTGCCATCGATAGTGGTCCGTTCGCCCGATCGTGTGGCTGAAGTGTTTTTTCGACTCATGACCATCCTGGATGGCGCGAAAGTGCCTTGCCACCATTCGGCGAAACTTCGCTGGCTCTGAGAGCCAATTTCAATTCAAGCAGAAAACCGGTCAATGATCTGTGCGAAATGGAACATAGATCAAAAACAACTCGCTGCTGCGCCACGGTTATCAACGGAAACGCACGCGCAGGGCGGCCGCGCGAAGCGGTCGCCTAATTCTCCCCTCGCTCGAGGACGCTAACGCGCTACAATACGCGCGTTTTCGTATGTGGAGGCGGAGCCTTTGGCGCGCATAACTCGGCGTAAATTTCTGGCGAATAGTGCGTCGGCCGCCGCCGGAGCGATCGCGCTCGGCGCTTCGCCGTGGCCCGCACGCGCTTGGGCGCAAACTGTAGCGACCGGTCCCGATCTCACCGGCTTCGCGCCGCCGGAATTTACCACCGACAACGCCGCGCTCGACGCCTCTTATCGACACGCGCTCAAAGTTCTCGCGAGCAACGTCACGACCGTTCTCAAATTCCCCGATCCCGTTTTGATCGAAGGCAGCGTGTACCGCGGCGTTTGGCTCGAGTGCGCCCCGCAGGAAGGATTGGTCTATAGCCAGATCGCTCCCGCGCTGGGGTTCGCCAATCATCGCGTGTTTTTCGAGACGCAACGCGACGACGGCTACATTGCGTGCGACGTGAAGCCCGACGTTCTCGGCACAGGGCAAATCCAGATGGTCGTGCCCATCGCGGCGACGGCTCTCGATCTGTTCGAGACGTTCGGCGATTCCGCTTTTCTCGAAGATGCCTACGAATCGTGCGCGCGCTGGGACGCCTGGCTTGTGCGCTATCGCAACACGCGCGGCACCGGCCTCTGCGAAGGCTTCTGCACTTACGATACTGGCCAGGACAACAGTCCGCGCTGGAAAGGCATGCCGAATCGCTGTGCGGACGATGACGCTCGGCTGTGTCCCTCGGCGCCGGGCTTGCCGCGTCTCTGTCCCGATTTATCGGCGACTGTATTTGGAGGCCGCGTGGCTCTCGCGAAAATGGCGCGCATTCTCGGAAAGAACTCCGAAGCGGATGATTGGGATGCGCGGGCCGCGGCGATTCGCAAACTGATTCTCGATCGCCTGTACGTTCCTGAAGACGCGTGCTTTTATGATTTGGATTCCGACAATAAATTCGTGCGCGTTCGCGGTGACGCCATGATTCGCGTGCTCGGCGAGCACGTGGTGGATTCAACGCTCTTTGAAGAAATTTATCGCAAGCAGATTCACAATCCCGATGCGTTCTGGGCGCCGTACCCGCTCCCTTCCATCGCGCTCGACGATTCTTCGTTCGTGCGGCCGATTCCGCGCAACTCCTGGGGCGGCGCGAGCCAGGCGCTGACGGCGTTGCGCGCGCCGCGGTGGATGGAATTCTACGGCAAGCCGGCCGATCTCGCGCACTTGATGGATCGCTGGGTAGACGCGATCGTGCGCTCGGGCGATTTTTATCAGCAACTGGATCCACTGAGCGGCGAATGCACGAAGGCCGGAGATCCCGGCGGATATTCGCCGGCGGCGCTTGTGCTGCTGGATTTCGTATGGCGGCTCTACGGCGTGCGCAAAGTGGGTGAGAGCATCGAGTGGAATTGCCGGCCGCCGGCGAACTCCGCGAAGACCGTGGCGACGATCAAGACTCCGCGCGGAACGGCGCAGTTGCAACATGCGAGCGATGGCTCCGCACTCACTTTGGCGGGCAAGCCGGTGCTGCGCGTGTTTGGCGCGGCGCGCATCGTCACCGACCTGGACGGGAAGCCAACGGCGATCGCGGGAACTTCGGATGCGGCCGTCGACGTGCGTTTAGTCTGGCCGAACGGGAAACATCGCAAGATCGCGATCGCGCCGAACGCGACGCAGGCGATTTAAGCATCGCGCGCGACCAGTGGCGAACTTCTGCATCAACGGCGAATTCCATCGTAGCTAATTCTCGAACGTTGAGCGCGAGCCGGCGGGAGTTGGCGCGGAGACGTTGGTCGTGACCGGAGTTTCGAGAGCGGCCATCAACGAATCGTTGGGATAAAAGTGGTCCACGTTCTCCGGCGTGACGAGTTGGTGCTTGGTGAAAACGGCGGGCGGAGTGGGTTTCCCTTCGAGAATGTCCAGAGCCAGGCGAATCAAATTTGGGCCGTATTTTTCGGGGAAGTAGGCAACCGAGCCAATCAGTCGCGTGTCGTTCTCGCGAAGTTCCGCGCGGCCTTCCGGTTCCGCATTCTGGCCCACCACGGCGCATTCGCCGGCGCGCCCCATTTCCTGAAATGCCCGCAACGCGCCGAGTGCGCTGGGGTCGGTTGCAGCGCCGACCAGCGTATGTTTTGTTTTGGAAAAACGCAGATGCTTGCGCACGCACTCGAGCGTTTTTCGGAATTGACCGTCGCCGTCGATATGTTGCACACCGCAGGAATCGCCCAGGTGCAGAACTTCGTTGATGCCCGCCAGCATTCCGCGCATGCGCGTTTGCGGTATCGAGCCGGCGCGCGAAATTCCGAACAGCAGCACCTCGTCCACTTGTCCGTGCCAGTGCGTGTGCGCCCAGCGTCCCAAGTGGCGGCCCGCGATCAAGCCCGCGTCGTAATTGTTCGCGCCGAAATAAGTCGCGCCGGGGTGGGGAATATCGATCGCGATAATGGGAATCCCCGCTTTCAGATATCGTCCGGCGATTTCGGGCGCGACCGATTCGTCGGTTTGAAATTCGATCACCAGATTCACTTCTTCGCGAATCAGTTGATCGGCGCTGCGCAACGCGATCTTCGGATCGTAGCGATTGTCCACCACAACAAGTTCGAGATCTGCGTCCGCGGCAGCCTTGATCAAACTGGTGCGCACTTCGCGCGGGAACGAAGAGTCCTGCCCCTGCGCCGCGTAGCCGATGCGGTAACGCCGCCGCGGACGCGTTCCGGAAACAAGGCGGTAGCGGTTCTCACCAACTTTTTCGACGAAGCCGCAGGCGTGGAGCGTGTAGAGCAGCCGAAAGCACATGCCTTTGTTGAAGCCAGTGTGCGCGGCGACATCGCGCAGACGCAGAATTTCGCTATTGCCCTGGAACGCGTTGACGATCTGAAACGCGTGGACCAGGGATTTGACCATGTAGCGATTGTCGGCAGGTCGTTTCATGTCGGTATCGTTCGCGCCGGTGCGCGCGCCACTTCGACGGCGAATGTCTTGATTCCTCCCAGCAAATCGTTTCGCATTGTATAACACACGTTGGAATCGGTCCTCAGAGAAATTGTCGCTATTTGTGTATGTGCCTTACACATAGCTGATAACAGGGGCCTTACACTTATCGCCCTGGCGATGAAAGTTCTGTGCTGCGAAACGAGCCCGCGCGACAGCCTTTCGCTTGACCACTTCCCGGGGCAGGATGTAAACGACACGCTGTTCTTGCCTTATGGAAGCATGTTCTGTGGGACTCTCGGCGCCCGGCTGATGTTTCAACTGCCGAATCCGAAGGCGCCGGGCCGACACAGGGCCTGCTTCTATCGTGGCTGGGGTGCTGCGATATAGAACAGTCAATATGCATCGCGGGGTAGGGAAATGCAGGGCGGCAGAGGCGATTTGGATTTGCTTCGGCCGATTCGTTTCCATGCCCCGTATAGAGATCCGCGCATTCTGGAGCTGGCATTGCGTTATCGGTTCTAGAACGCGGTCAAAGGAGCCGCATCCAAGGCGGAGAGGAAGGCCCCGGACGCCTCCCAGAGCCTGCTTCTCCGCCGGCTCCTTTTTTTGCAACAGATGGTAGCGTTGATCCACGCTTCCCGATTTGAATTTCGTCCTGCGATCCTCTTTAACTCCGAGCAGAATTTCCGCCGCCGATAAATCGCTCCGAATTTGGCAGCAACTTTTTTCTAGCCCCGGTGTTTCACGCTCATTGGGGGTGCGGCGCGCAATTTGGCCGGCCCGAGCCATTATCCTTTTTCGAGATTGAAGGAGAGCGATATGCACGGACTGAAGCGACTTCCGGCGTGGTTTCTCGTTTTGCCGCTCGCGATTTGGGCGGCGGGCTGCGGCAGCACAGGGTCTTCGTCGGGTTTGGGAGGAGGCGGCGGGCAGCAGCAGACGGCTTCGGTGTTCACGATTGGCACGGACGCTTCTTTGCCGAGCGTCATATCGTGCGCGGTCACGGTGAACTCGGTGACTTTGTACAACGGCACGAACAACATTCTCGTAATGTCGACGCCGCAGATTGTGGACTTCGCGCAATTGAGCGGACTTCATCAGCTCCTCGATCTGAATACCGTGCCGACGGGAACTTATACTTCGGCGACGGTGACGATTGCAGCGCCGACGATCGGCTATATCAACACTGGCGTCACGCCGCCGACGATCACGAACCTCAACGGGACGTTGCCGACTAATCCTAATCCGGACCCCGTCGTGGTGCCGCTCGCGGCGCCAGTGACGGTGGCCGCGAACGATCTGTACGGCGTGCGCATGGACTTCGACATACGGAAATCGCTGGCCGTGGACGGCAGCGGAAATATCACCGGCGCGGTGAATCCGGTGTTCGAGATGGCGCTGGTGAATTCGACCGACGCGACCGTTACGATCGACGATTTCCGCGGCGGCGTGGTCGGCGTCTCCGGACCGAACTCGTTCACGGTGCAAGGGCCGCTGGGGCGCGAGTGGAACGTGACCACCAGCAGCAGCACCTCGTTCGATACCAGCGAGCAAGTGGCCACCTTCACGACCGACGGCAACACCATCGTGGACATCTCCGGCACGCTCGATCCGGTGACGCACAGCATCGACGCCACGGAAGTCTCCGTGATCTCGACCGATAAATTCCTGGTCGGCGGATTGTTCACTTACGTTCCGCCGCCGAGCGGTGGTAGGACCATCACAAATCTTTACGTGCGCTACGAGCTGCCGGCGATCAGCGGCCTTAGCCCGGGCGATATCACGCCGATCACTTTGAACGGCACGGAGCGATATGGCATCGCGAACATCAGTTCGCCGATCACCAATCTGCTGTTCGGATATTCGCTGCTGACGACGGGGCAGCGCGTGGACGTCGGCGGCATGGTGCAAACGGTGAACGGCGTGACCACGCTTACGCCGCACCGCGTGATTCTCGGGCGGCAAGGGCAGGAGGGATCGTGGGTGGTCGGCAGCACGTCGATCACGTCGGGCAACGCGGGCAGCTTCTCGTTGCTCGACAATGGAACGGCGGGGATTCTCTTGCCGAGTCCGCTTACGGTGCTGACGTTCGCGCAGACGAATTTCATCAACCTGAGCGGCCTTTCGGCGCTGACCGGCGGGGCTGCGATTCCGATTCGCGTGGTCGGCTTCATACTCATCAATCCCGTGACGCACCAGCCGGTGATGGTGGCGCGTTCGGTGGAAGAACTCACTTCATAACGGCGCCGGGAGTTCCGGCGTTGCGGATGTACGCGGCCTCGCGCGCGGTTTCCCCGGCGCGAGGCCGCGGTGTTTTTGGGCGCGTTCGCTCGGGACACGAGGCGCGGCGAGCGACGGGCGGGCTGGCGCACGGGGATTTTTCGCAGTGTGGCGCGCGGGCCCTATATACACCCCGGTGTGTTTTTGCGAAAGTGTTGAAATCACAGGGGTTGCAGGGAAAGAGTGCGGATGAGTGTGAAAAGACAGCAAGTTGATGTTCTGTTGTTTCAATGGATTACGCACTCTTTTGCAATCGATTGGAAATGCAGGGGTTGCGGAGGCGTTTTCGTGCAAATGAATGCGTTTGTTGTTGGGGCGATCGGTCGAGCGCGTGGCCGGAAGGTGTCGTTCGCAGTTCATGCATGAGCATAACACGCACAATACTACTGTGTCAACATCAATCTATGGGTTATTCGAATACGTTGGGTAATTTTTATCCGCGTTGCGGAGGCGCGGCGTTTTGGGGCGGATGTTTTTATTCGAATAGGTTGTGCGTTCGCGCATCGCGTTGATCTGTGTCGCGGAGTTTCGGGGCGATGCTAAGGCGTTGGTTTTCAAGTAAGATGGTAGGACTCACTGCAGGGGCGTAGCTCAGTGGTAGAGCAGTGGCCTTTTAAGCCAAAGGTCGTGGGTTCGATCCCCACCGCCCCTACCACTCTTCTTGTTCACTTCACAGGACTTGCGAAAACCGCGAGGCAGCAAAAGGCAGCATTAAGAACAAATCGGCGTCGGCGCGAGGGAAAAACTCGCGGTACGGATGGCAAACTGACGCGAGGTAAACTGATAGAGTTCGCGCGCCGACAAACTCCCACCATGCCTCGCAGTGTTCGCAGTTATCCGTGGTGCGACCAACTCAAGGATTCCGGCGAGGGAAGAGACTGCTTCCGGAGTTGCGCTGACAGCCGCGAACGACGGCCAGAACCCGCCTCCAGTAAAGCATGTAGTTTTTATGCCCTGAAAGGCCTGAAGACACTAACTCACACTGGAGCGAATGCAATGTCGAGCAGCCGAAGCGCTGACTGAAACGTATGGCCCTGCAGCACAACGAAACGCCCGCCCCAGCGCGTGATAGAATCCCCGTCATCGAATCGGTTCGGTGAGGCGTGAAAAACAATTTCCAGCGTGTCGGCTCTATTAGCAACGCTCACGTAGGAAGAGAATTCGAAGAAGCGGCACGGCTTTTCTTTGCCGGAACAGGTATTTCGCTTGAGGGTGGATTTGTCGCCCCGGTCGGATACAAAGTGAAGAAGTCCCACAAATTCGATTTGGGCAGCGAAACCCCACCGATACTTGTTGAATGCAAATCGTACACTTGGACGAGTGGCGGCAATTCACCGAGCGCGAAAATTAGGGGCTTGAACGAGGTCATGCTTTTGTTTAGCGTCGCCCCGGACCGCTATCGGAAGATCCTTTTCCTACTGAAACATCTAAGGAAGAACCTGAGCTTGGCCGCCCACTACATCAAAACACAGGGACACCTAATCGGTCCTAGTGTTGAGATATGGGAATTCGACCTCGATGCCAAGCGGGGCGAACGGGTATTCTGAAAGTTCACACTGTCTTTGCTGCAACGACAGGAGGAGCAAGGAATGCCTACCGCTGAGGACTTCAGACTTGAACTGCACCGCATGATGTTGGAAGCGGTGAAAGAGGGCAGGGAATTTGCGGAAATCAACGCAGGTGATCTGCACAGGCGCGTGGGCGACTATCCTGGTAGGAATCACCGAATGCCAGTTTGCTGCGAAGTCATGCGGGGTGCACTTGCGCCGGATGCTGGGGATATAATCCGAGAACAGCCGCCGAGCGGACTAGGTGCCAGCTTGACCATACGATACGTGCTGCCACGCCCAGAACCGGTTCCGCTTTAGGCACACATCGCTGCCTAGCTTTGCTAAGTTCACCATCAAGAAACGGTTCACGCACGAGGGATATACGTCTCTCGATTTGAAGTTGTAGAGACCGCTAGCCGGATGATCGAGCGAAGGGATTTCGAATCGTGAGTTGCCCATCGATCGTCTGGCCATCGTGAAGGTCTTCGGAATAGAGAGTCGCGCAACCAGCTTCCAACGCAGCGGCAACGACCAGCGCGTCATAGATGTTGTAGCCGTGCTTCTCCGCAATTTTGAGTGCCGCTTCGTGCATTTCAATGGTGATGGGGATCGGAGAAGGGCAGAGAACTCGAAAAGCATCCAACGCTTCCGTCACGTCACTCCAGGACATCAAGATTTTTCGTCGAGCGACAGAAACAAATTCATTCAAGACCTGCACACTGAGTATCCCTCCCGATGCGAGGAGTTCCTCGGCTTGCGTGCTGCGTGGATCGTCTTGCGCCACAGCATAGATCAGCACGTTCGTGTCGAAGAAAGCCTTAACGGGCATTGGCCTCTTCCCGGTCAAAGACAAATCCGGGAGGCAAAGGACGTCGGAGTTTGCGTAGGCGAGCGAGCGCGTGATGTTTGCTTTGATCGCGGCCCACTTCGAAGACCCGGTCACGTGCGATCCGAATCTCGATCTGGTCGCCTTCTTTGAGATCTAGCGCGTCAACCACAGCCGTTGGCAACCGCACCGCCAGACTATTGCCCCATTTCGATACCTGCATTGGGCCCTCCTTGATATACATTACAATTGTATATCCTATAGAGAATCTGCGCAACTCACTCCAGCGGTGCTTCATCGCAAGTGGCCGAGCACCTTTTCAATATCACAGCGGCCCCCCACATGCTTTACTCGGCGCAAGATAGGCCGTAGTCCGCTCCCACTGTAAAGCCCGCTTGTGCAGCTCCGCTCGGTATACCCCAACGGTGCTCGCTTCCGTGCCCCTCCGGGCGAAGCTCCAATGCGCTTTGGAGTTTGACAGTCGCGAAGCACGGCCAGAACGGGTGTGACGGGAGAGAAGTCTGTGACTGGCGCAGCCGTATTGACCAGCCCGAGTTTTTGTACCACGGTGAATGAGAGAGTCTACATCACAGCCGTCGACGGCGAACCGAGAATTGGCGGCACCAAGGGGCTACAGGCCACCGGCGCCGGTGGCCTGTAGCCCAGCGCTGAGTGCGGACGCAGCGTGTTGTACACCATCCGCCATTTCTCGATCACGATCTGCGCTTCCTTCAGCGAGTAAAAAATCTCTCCGTTCAAACATTCATCGCGCAATTTCCCGTTGAAGCTTTCGCAGTAGCCATTCTCCCAAGGGCTTCCCGGTTCGATGTACAGCGTCCCCGTTCCCACCTTCGCCAGCCAACTCCTCAGCTCCTTGGCCACGAACTCCGGGCCGTTGTCCGAGCGAATATGTTCCGGAATTCCCCGGTAAAGCATCACGTCCGCCAGCGCTTCGATCACTTCGTATCTCCCCAGCCTTCTCGCCACGCGGATCGCCAGGCACTCCCGCGTGTATTCGTCGATCAGCGTCAGCATTCGCAGTGTTCGGCCGTCGTGGGTCATCGCGCTCACGAAATCGTAGCTCCACACATGGTTGGCTCGTTCCGGCCGGAGACGAACACACGATCCGTCGTTCAACCACAGCCTTCCTCGCGGCCTTTGTCCCTGCGGCACTTTCAGCCCTTCGCGCCGCCAGATCCGCTGCACCCGATCCTTGCCCACATACCAGCCCCGTGCTTGCAACAGCGCCGTGATCCTCCGATAGCCGAAGCGCCCGTACTCGCTGGCCAGCGCCACGATGTCTCGCGTCAGCGCGTCTTCATCCGTTCGGTGGATCACCTCGTAGCGTTGTGTCCCTCTCCACTGCCCCAGCAACCGGCAGGCATGCCGCTCTGATACTTGGTAGCTCTCGCGTGCATGCTCCACCGCGCTACGTCGCCGCTCAGGGCTTAGAAGTTTCCCTCTGCCACATCCTTCAGAATTTGCTTCTCCAACGAAAGCTCCGCCACCAACCGTTTCAGCTTGGCGTTTTCCCGCTCCAACTCTTTGAGGCGTTTCGCTTGATCCAACTTCAGGCCGCCGTATTCCTTCCGCCAGCGGTAGTAGGTCTGCGCGGTGATCTCGGCTTCCTTGCAGGCTTGTGGGGTGCTCTTTCCGTTGGCGATTTCAACTTCAACTTGCCGCAGCAGCGTGACGATCTGCTCCGGCTTGTATCTCCTCATCGGCATACCAGCTTCCCTCCAGAGTGAATTCTCTCTCACTCCCGCTGGTACAAAAAACCCCGGTCAGGTCACGCGAAGGCGTAGGCGCATGATTGTGTGGGAGTTATAGAATGTTCTAGAGGTAAGGTGCCAAAACTGAGCCCCTTTAGCGCCGCGATAGCACAATATTAGTGAGGAAGTGCGAAAATTGGCAGAGTAGATTCAGCAGGCTCGCTAATTTGATTTTTCCAAGTAACTTTTCCAAGCACTCAAGGACTCGAATGCGCTGGCGGGCACCGCGTTTGTGGCTAGTTGCCTCAGTCTAGCCAGCAGTAGTGCGCGCGTTTCGCGGAAAAAAGCGCGATCTTCGAGCAGATATGCGCAGTGGGCTCCAAGTAACCTGCCGTTTAGTTCGAGCGCGATCCGCTCGGTGCGCATGTCCCGAACCATCTCTCTCTGTTCCTGCGCGTCCGCGACAGCCGTTGCTAGCGTGTCGAGCCACTCCCGTGTTGCATGGTTGATCGCTTTGGCAACCGGTTCCGGCCGGTTCGCATATTCGAAGATCGCGCCGGTAAAGAAATAAGCCCCCGAAAATACGTGCCGTTCAACATGGAGCAGCCACAAATCACAGAGTTTCCAGAGATGTTCGATGCCTCGGCCATTGGTCGGCGCTGGCCGTAAGACCGAATCGGCAAAAACATCCCTGGCCTTTTCAATTGTTGCCAACTCCGGGGCCTGCTTGGAACGGAAGTGGGCGAACAATCCGCTTTTGCTCATTTGGAGTTCTTTTGCCAGGCGGCCGATAGTCAGAGCCGACAGCCCTTCTCGCGCAGCTATTTTTAGGGCGAGCGCCAAGATCGCCTGCCGCCTCCGTTCGCCTTGGGACCGAGGTCCAGTGGCTGGACCGGCGGTAGGGGATAGCTGGTTATTGAAACTCACGGCCAACACCTAAGAGCACGAACGTTCGCTTTCAAGACTTTCCTCCATTTATGCTGCGCCACTAAGCACGCCATGTATGACCTTCCGTGAATGTGTCCCGCGCCGGTCGCAGTAACAATGATCTTGACTGTTATATATAGCATACTATATAGTCCGGCCGAGGGTATCGAGATGAAATCAAGCAAAGGTCACAAGCCCGCCGCCGTCGCCCTGTTGCAGTTGGGGCCGGAAGTTCATGCGGCTCTGGAATCAGCGGCGCTGCGTAGCGGCCAGAACAAGAGCGAGTTCGTCCGGCACGCAGTTCTAGGTGCGATTCAGGCCCAGGCAGGATACTGGGAACGCCTCTTGATGGATGTGCTTCGCCTTATTCCTGAACTGATAGAGGCGGCTTCATACGCGGGACTGCTCACGGAGAAGGAGGCCGCGAATATTACCGAGCCGATGGATCAGGCGCGGTCACGGTTGTACGGAGTTCTTGACCGGATCGATAAGCTCCCAATTCATTGGACTCCCGGAAAGGGCGAGGCGGCGCGTCCGTATGAGGAAGTCATGCGCATTCGTGCGAGCCGCGCCGAAATGCTTCGCCCCGAAACTGAGCCGTTAGACCGTCTCACGAACAGATTCATCGAACTGCACAACACGCTACACCGTGCAGAACGCGAAAAAGCTAAGAAGAGTCGGCGCAAATCGCCACGGCCATGAGCAGGGAAGCCGCGTCGCGAGCGCGTAGCGCGCTTATTCGGGTGTGCAATGAATAAGCAACCAGATCACGTTCGCAATTCTGAATTCGAACCTCTGTTGGACAGCAAACAAGCTGCCAAGTTGCTGGGCGATATTCATGTCAAGACCCTACAGCGATATGTGCGAAAAGGAGAGCTTCCCGGTTATCGTGTCGGCGGTCACTGGTATTTTCGCGCGTCCGACCTAGACGTGTGGCTGCGTTCTCGTATAAATTCGGGCTGCCATCCGTGCCGCAGAACATAGGAGGCAAAGTGAATGTTCAAGCGGACACGGTATCAGTTCGGTTGGTTACGTAAGAAACGCCGCAAGCGAGGCCCCGACGTTTGGGTATGGACCTATCGGTCCAAGACACCGAGCGGACGGCGAAAGGAAAATTCGGTGATTGTGGGAACGGTATTGCAGTATCCCTTAAGAGCCGAAGCCTGGAAGGCGACTGAAGGTTTACGCCTTTCGATCACTCAGCCAAATCAAGACGAAGAGGTGACGTTCGGAGCGGTTATCGAGCGTTACATCCGAGAGGCAATTCCCGCACGGCTTTCGACCCAGAGCAAGTACAAATCCTGGATCAAGAATTACATCAAGCCGCGTTGGAAGGATGTTCCTCTCTCGAAGATGAAGCCTCTCCCCGTCGAGAAGTGGATTGAGAGCCTCAGTCTTGCCCCGAAGAGCAAAGGGCATATTCGCAGCATGATTCACCTTTTGTTCAACTGGGCGATGCGGTGGGAGCTGATTCCATTTCAAATTAACCCCATGAATCTCGTTCACATTAAAGGTTCGTCCAAGCGCGAGCGCGAACCTCGAACGCTTACCATAGAGGAGTTTCTCCTATTCATCGAGCATGTGCCCGAGTCGTGTCGGACCATGTGCATCGTGACGGCGTGCCTCGGGCTTCGAGTGAGCGAAACGCTTGGTCTCAAATGGGGCGATTTTGATTGGAATGACCTGCGGGTAAAAATCCAGCGTTCATGGGTCGCTGGAGTCGAAGACGATGTGAAAACGCAGTATTCAAGGAAATGGATGCCCGTTGATTCAATCCTTGTGAAGCTGTTGCAAGAGCACAAGGCAAGGACAACTCCGAACGCAAAGGACACGGATTGGCTCTTTTCCAATCCGGACACCGGAAAACCGTACTGGCCCGGACGCCTACAGGAACATTATCTTGTTCCTGCGGGAGTAGCGGCCGGGATCGGGCGCATCGGATGGCATACATTTCGTCACACGTACTCGACTCTTTTGCGAGCGTTCGGTGTTGACATCAAGGTGCAGCAAGAACTGCTGCGCCACGCCGACATTCGGACAACCATGAATATCTACACGCAGGCAGTCCCACAAGCATTGCGGGAAGCGCACGGGAAAGTCGTAGAAATGTTGGTGCCGATGCGGAAGGCGGGATGAAAAACGAGGCAGCATTAGGGCCGCATTAAGCGTTCCCCTGAGTGCTAAGTCGTTTCTTTCTGTTCCGTAGAGTGTTTCGTAAGTCCTTGAAAGAATGGTAGATGCGAGATTCGATCCCCACCGCCCCTACCAACTCACCGGAGACAGCCCACCCTTCCTGCGCGAAGGACGGGCCACGCGCCCGTGAACTCGGCATCACAGTCGCCGGCCTACCATTCGTTCCACGACAGTTTCGATAGCGTGGTGAAGACGGTCTTCCACCGTGCGGCCGGAGCAAAGGACGACGAATCCGCTCCACGATGCGCCATACACGACCACAGTGGTCCTGGGCAGAACTTCACCGGCAACTCGCGACAAGAAGTACATGAAACCGAGAATCGGCAGGGACAAGAGGCAGGTGAGCAGAATTCCTAGAGGAATGGCCCCCATGAGCACGAAAAAGTACCCGCCCAGAGTCAACAGTCTGCGACCAAGGACGCCCAGAATGACGAATTCGAGCAGGAAGCCTGCAAACAACTGCAAGGCATCGACGAGAGTTTGCGTCGGCGGCTCGCTAAACAGCGAGCGGATCAATAAAAATAGCGCGTGCACGAGCAAGTAGGCCTGGCCCTGGATTGATGTAGGCGCCCTAACCCGCTCGAAGCAGTGTTGAGATTCGGCGAGGGGCAGGCTCATGCAGGCTGCCGTCCCCTGTGCGACATCAATTTCGTGCGAATACCGCTTGCCCATTTCCCAGGGGCTAAGGTTCTTCAGCGCGGAGGAGGTGTCGCTCGAAACTCCGTCGACGAATTCGGACGCCTTCGCTTTGACGAGCACCCACAGAAGGAATACGAGAAAAACGGAAGCGAGCGCGGAGATCGCCAGAGAAGTGATCCATCGGCGGTGAGGTGAGCCTGGCTTTGATTCGTCGGTCATAGTCTAGGCCGCTCTGTCTAATCGGTGTAGAAATCTCTGATTTGGAACTCTGAGCGACGCATTGTAGGCCGGGCTCGCCCAGGCCACAACGAAATTTAGCACCCGATGAAGGCCGCGCGGCGTGCGCGAAGGAGGGACCGCGTGGCACGGTACGTCCGCAAATGAGCGCCTCGCCGTCGGACCATTCGTAATCGGATGCAATCATCGAAAAGGATCATGTGTGGTGATACCATCCTCGCGCCCGTAGGGGAATTTCGGTTCACCGGGCACAACTAAACGCGGGAGGAGAACGCTAATGATCGTTGTTCGCAACAGCTTCATCGCCAAGCCGGGCCTGGCCAGCAAACTTGCGGCGCAACTGAAAGAGGCCGCAGCGGCTTCCAATCTCGGGAAGCCCCGCATCTTGACCGACCTTACAGGCGATTTCAATCGCGTGATCCTGGAACACGAGGCCGAAAGCTTGAGCGGCTTTGAGGCGGGCATGAAAGACTACGCTGGTAATGCGGCTTTCAGGGACAAGATGAAGGGATACACCGATTTGTGGGTTACCGGCAGCCGCGAGATTCTTCAGATTGTTTGAGGCGGAACTTCGGGCGGTGATTTCGCAGATTCCAACGTGCGGTCGCTGCACGGTGCCCGTTTTCGTGAGGGCCCCGCGCGCTGCCGGGATCAGGCGAAGATGGGCTATAACACGCAGCGGGAACCGTACGAGATCACGAACGAACATTTGAAAACGTTTGGTGTACGCGTGGTGTCGCGTTCTCTTGATCCGTTGATGCTTGAATGCGCAAAGTGCGAAGAACGATTCATGGTACTCCGCGAAACAGGCGGGACTTTGCCCGAACGATGGTGGATCTGTCCCAATCGATGTAACCAGCAGGATGCCTCTTGAGGGGATGGATTGGCTGCGGCAGGAAGTAGGCCCGTGCTCCGGTGCGCGAAGGATGGGCCATCCGCGCCGGCAAACCTGTGTCGCCCCTACGGGGCTCACAGAAAACATTTGAGAAAAGGTTTTTTTGCTCTGCGTACCCAGGGCCTCCGCCCTGGGCTAAAATGTGCCGCCCCTACGGGGCTTGAAGCAAACATTAGGGGCAGTGGCGAGTGACGAGTGACGAGTGGCGAGTGGCGAGTGGCGAGAAAGGACGGGGCGTTAGCGGCGATTGCGGTCGGAAGGAGCGAAGATGCTGCCAGGCTGAAGGCTGGGGCGCTACAAAATGCGCGGAGGTAGGGCGGCGCGGGCTCAGTGACGGGAAAATTGCCACGTGGTAGCGCGTTGCTAAGAAACGCTTGGTGCGACGGGCAGCGGATTCGGTGCGGAAGTTGGCGCGAGATGCTTTGCCAAATCGGCCTGGGCCTGGGGCGGAGCGATCATCAGGAGCCGGTCGCCGGGCTGCAAGACGGTTTCGGGGCGAGCGAGCAAGACCGACTTGCCGCGCAAGACGGCCACCATTTTCGTATCGACGAGGTCACCTGTAAGGTCTCGGGATTGGATTTGTTTTCCGACCCAAGGACTTTCGGGTCGAAGCACGCCAACCGTTAACTGCGAAGCGTCCGGAAGGTCCACTGCGAGGCCCGACTGCAACAGCGCGGCCAGATGAAGATGGTTAACTTCCGGCGGTAACGAAATCTGGCCCTGGTCCAAGAGTCGTAAGGCGATTCGGACGTTCTCGGCACGATGCGCCGGAGAATCTGCCTGCCCGGCGACCTGGGCTTCGTACAGGCTGCCGTATTTGAGATACGCCGACAGTTTGACTTCGATGAGGTAGCTGAGCATAACGGCGAGTCCGGCGGGAACGAGGAGTTGGTAGCCGCCGGTCATCTCCGCAACCATCAGCAACGTTGCGATTGGGACGCGCGCGGCAGCCCCGAAGACCGCCGCCATCCCGACAATCACCAGGGCGGCTGGCGGCTGGTGGAAGATTCCTGCGAACGCTCCGCCCAACATTGCGCCGATAAAAAGGCTCGGAGCAAACACGCCACCCGAGCCTCCGGAGGAAACCGTAAACGACAACGCGAATATCTTCGCGACGAGAAGCACGAGGAACACGCGTACGATCAATCGTCCATCGATGGCTTCCTGAATCCAGCCGTAGCCGCCGCCCAGCACTTGCGGCAATCGCAGAGCCATCACACCTAAGAGCAGTCCGCCGATGCCGGGCTTGATCCATGCGGGAACGCGCAAGGCGACAAACGCGTCTCTTGCGCGATAAAACACTTCAGGCAGGATCGTGGCGACGATGCCGGCCGCCGCGCCGAGGCCGATGTACCAGCCGTAGTTTGCAAGTCCCGGGACATACAAGGGTGACGGAACGCGGAACAATGGCTGCCATCCGACGAACCAGCCGTTGACCGCGTAGGCCACGATCGCGGCGAGCATGCAGTAGACAAGAGCGCCGGCCTCGAAATCCATACCGCCGTAAAGAACTTCGACGGCGAACATCGCGGTGCCGATCGGTGAACGGAAGATAGCGGAGAGCCCCGCGGCCATGCCCATCAAAACCAACAATCGTCTCTCGTGCTCGGGGCGATGGAAGAAGTTCGCGTAGATCGAACCAAAGCCCGCTGCGATAAGAGCGATGGGGCCTTCGCGGCCGGCCGATCCGCCGGAGCCAATGGTGATGGCCGAGGCCAGCATCTTCACCGGGGCCACGCGCGCTCGAAGCACGCCCCCGGTGAAATGGACGGCTTTTACAACGGTGTCGGTGCCGTGGCCTTCCGTTTCGGGCGCCAGGCCGTAGACGAGGGCGCCGGAAATCAGTCCGCCTAACGTTGTAACAACCGGGATGAGCCACAAACCGTGAACGCCAATAAATTGTTGCGGCGCGCCACCCTCTGCGGGAAGTCCTGGGGGCTGGTAACCGGCGAGTCGCGTCAGGAAAATATTCTGAGAGAGGCGCAACATCCACATGAAAAGTTGCGCGCCTAAGCCGCCCACGATGCCGAGGATAACCGAGTCCAGAAGCAGGCGCGGCCTGTCCACGGTCTGCTCGGCGGTCTGCATTCTAACTTTGTACCATCATTCTGGCGGGGTGAATGCAGAATACCTTGCGAAAGCTGCTGCGGCGAGCGCACGCGATCATCGACTCGGAGCGATCACGCTGCGATGACGATTCAGGGCGTAAAATGAATTGGGCTGTTCGAAAATGGCGGCTGTCGGCCGGAGGGGTTCCAAAATCCGGTCGCGGCAAAAGGTGAGGGCAGAGATGGTCCGGCTAGGAAGAAGAGTGCGGTGCGCCTGCGAGGGACAAGGGATTTATAAGATGCCGGGGAGTTCTTGATGAAAAAAGACAGATACGCAGTTTTTGAGGCGCTCGATCCATTCTTCGAGATCGTGATGAGAGGTCTCGGCGGGCTGGTGGATGGGGAACATTATTTCGATACGTTCGCCGAGGACGCGATCTTTGAATCGCGCTATCAGTTTCCGGGCTGGCCGGCGACGATTCGAGGGCGAGCCGACTTGATGGCGAGCCTCTCGGGATACGGGAAGACGATCAAGCTGCGCTCGGGCGACGGACTTGTGGTGCATCGAACCGAGAATGGTCGCGTGGTGATCCTCGAATACGAAGTACACGGGAAGATTCTTTCGAGTGGCGCGCGCTACGACAACAGGTTCATATCGGTGGTCACGATTGAGAAGAGAAAGATCGTGCATTGGAGAGATTACATGGATTCTCTGGCAGCGTGGACGGCGTTGAATGGTTAAGAGAAGTGGCGAGTGGCGAGTGACGAGTGATGACGGGGCGTTAGCGGCGAAAAAGAGCGAAGGCGCACGGGCAGGAGTGTCTGTGGTGCTAAAGGCCGCTCACTTGCGCTTCGCGGACTTCTTTGAGGACGAAGTGTTGAGGGCGACGGCGGCGCGGATCAGCGCTTTGAACGCGTTCGCGTCAATCTGCTCGCCCTCGTGAATGTCGATGGCGCGCCTTACGTTGCCCTCGAGGCTCGAGTTGAAGAGCTTGGCGGGATCCTTCAAGGAAGCGCCCTTAAAGAAAGTCAGCTTCACGACGGACTTGTAGGACTCTCCGGTGGAGATTCCGCCGTCATGGTACCAAACCGGTGTTCCCATCCATTTCCAGTCCTCGACAACGTCAGGGTCGGCCTCGATGATGAGGGCGCGCATTCTTGCTAGTGTGGCGCCGCGCCAGTCGCCCAACTTGGCAATCTTTTCGCTGATTAGTTTGGACGCCCGCCTGCCTGCTAGCTTTGGTTGAGTCTTCATGTTCCTACCTTTCGCTGGGGATCACGCGGCGAGCCGCCGCGCGGATGACGATGACGTGGTGGTCGCTCAGGTCGGAACTCCGGTGCCGGATTGCTCCGCGATCATGTACTCGGCATACCAATCGGGCCAGTTGGGATCGGCCGCGCCGATGCGCTTCTCGTGCTGGCCGTGGGCGGCCTCGGCACGGCGAAGCGCGCTCGCGAGATCGCTTGCGGAGGAGAAGGAAGTGGCGGCAGGGTCGATGCGGCCGGGCGCCCGGGTGGTGACTTCTTGCAGCACCCAACTATTGCCGTCGGGATCGCTGAACGTGGCGCGCGAGGAATAGCTGTGATGTTCGGGATCGGGACCGCTCACGCGGCCGCCCGGGCCGATATGGATGATCTCGCCGACTTCGACGCCGGCGGCTACCAGCGCGTCGCGCGCGGCCGCGATATCGGAGACGACCAGGAAGCTTTCGGCCGAACCGGGCGCGGCGGAGGTGAGCGTCGAGCCGAACTGGATGGAGCAGCCGGAGCCGTGCGGCGTGAACTGAACGACGCGGACGCCGTGACCGAGGTTAAGATCGGCGTCGAGGCGCCAGCCGAGCCGCGCGTAGAACGCTTTCGCGCGATCAACATCCGAGACGGGGATGACGACGACTTCGAGCTTCAAGTCCACTTTGACGATCGCTTTGCTGGTCGCGGCGTTAGTGCCAGCTTCATTGGTGCTCATGGGCGTCTCCTCGGCAATCAGTACCATGAATCACTTCGGAATCATACCGATTGTCGCGAGCCACGTCTGGACCAACTGAGGCCACGCGGTGATCGGGGAGTCCGTGCGGCGCAGTCCGAACGCGTGGCCGCCGTGCGCGTACAAATGCATCTCGACGGGAACGCCGGCCTTCTGCAGCGCGATGTAGTACGACAGCGCATCGTAAACGCTGTCCACGTGGTCGTCCTCCGCCTGGAGCAAAAATGTGGGCGGCGTCTGGTCGGTAACGTGGAGATCGGGATTCAATGCCAGATTTTCATCGGCAATCGGAAGATTAGCCGGACGAGGAATCGCAAACTTTTTAGTGCCTTGCGTGGCATCCCACTCGGCCGCGGAGAGCGACAGATGGCCCGGATAAATCGCCACGGCAAAATCGGGGCGGCAACTTTCTTCGTCGGCGGCATCTACGGGCGGATACAAACGCGTGGCAAAGTGCGTGCTCATCGCTGCCGACAAATGGCCGCCCGCCGAAAATCCCAGCACTCCAATCTTGTGCGGATCGATATGCCACTCCGCCGCGTGGAAGCGCACGAGGCCGAGCGCGCGCTGCGCATCTTCCAAGGCCATCGGCGATTCCGGATACGGCCCGGATTTCGGATACGGCCCCACGTCCGTCACGCGGTATTTCAAGAGCACGCAGGTGATGCCCTCGGGCGTCAGCCAGTCGCAGACATCCGTGCCTTCAAGATCGATTGCCAGACCCTGGTAACCACCACCCGGGAAGACGACTACGGCTGCGCCCGTATTTTTTCCTGTTGGGGCATAGACCGTCATCGTAGGCTGCGTCACGTTCACCACCCATACTGTCGGGCGGCCCGCAATCAAGTCCTTCGAGGTCGAAGCATTCTCCGGCCCCGCGACCGGCTGCGCATCGGGAGGTGCGCCGGGCCATATCGGCACTTGCGTGTGCCCCGGCGACGGCTGCCAGGCAGTCGTCTGCGTGCGCAGGCCGCCAAACGCGAGCACAACGGAGAGACCAAGGATCAAAGTCTTCATCACGGTTCGCACAGTTTAGTACAACCAGTCGCTGGTGGAGGCTGCTGATTAGAAACTGTGCCGGAAAATTACTCGCCGATCGCGCGTCACGCATCTTCCCCGTATCGGATGATCTGGGTTAGGGTACGGGTCGCCGTGGATCGCCGCGTGGCGTTTTCCTGGAGATGCGAATTCGATTTCGACTGCGCCCACCAGACCTTTGCAGTGGTTCGATATAGATCCCTCAAGCGGCCGCGCTAGTAATAGAGTACTGTCCCGAATGAAGGTTTCGTCGCCTGCGAACGAAATGAGGAGGTCTTGATTGAGGAAGCCGCGGATTCTTGCGTGTGTGATGGCGTGCGCGCTTGCGGGTGGCGCATTGGCAGGCGCGCGCGCTCGAAGCGCGCACGTTGGCACCGGTCAGTGGGTTGGCACGTGGGCAGCGGCGCCTCAGCTCGGGGATCCGGGCAACGCGCCGCCCGCGCCGGGGTTTTCCGATAGCACGCTGCGCCAAATCGTGCACGTATCAATCGGCGGAGACCAGATCCGCGTTCGATTTACAAACGCCTTCGGCGCCGGACCGCTTTCAATGTCTTCCGCGCACGTCGCGTTGGGGGCGGGTGGCAGCGCCATCAAACCGGAAAGTGACAGGGCGCTCACGTTTGCCGATCAGCCATCGGTGACGATTCCTCCGGGAGCGCTGGTGTATTCCGATGCGCTCGATTTTGCATTGGCTCCGTTGTCCGACGTGGTGGTGACGATTCACGTGGCGGGCGCGCCGAACGGCGTCACGACGCATCCAGGATCGAGAGAAACGTCCTATCTGGCGGCGGGCGATTTAGTCTCCGCCGCGACGTTGCCGTCGCCGGCGCAAACCGATCACTGGTATTTTCTGAACGGCATCGACGTACTCGCCAAGCGATCGGCGGCAACCGTGGTGACGCTCGGCGATTCGATTACCGACGGCAGAAATTCCACAACCAACGGAAACGGGCGCTGGCCAGATGATTTGGCGCGGCGCCTTGTGGCCAACAAGGGCACGGCGAACATTGGAGTGCTCAACGAAGGGATTGGCGGCAACCGGATTCTGCACGATGGCTTGGGTCCAAATGCCTTGGCGCGTTTCGATCGTGACGTGGCGGCGCAAGATGGCGTGCGCTGGGTGATCGTTTTCGAGGGTGTGAACGATATCGGCACTGCAGCAGCGGCCGCCACGCACAACGAGAAGCCGGCCACGGCGCAAGACATTATCGCGGCCTACGAGCAGATTATTCTTCGCGCGCACGCGCACGGAATCCGCGCGATTGGCGCGACGATTACGCCGTTTGGCGAATCGTTTTATTCGAGTCCAACGGCTGAGGCCGCGCGCCAGACCGTGAACACCTGGATTCGCACCAGCGGGAAATTTGACGCCGTGATCGACTTCGATGCCGCGGTCCGTGATCCGAAAAATCCTACGCATCTGCTGGCGGCCGCCGACAGCGGAGATCATCTGCATGCGGCGGACGCAGGCTACAGGATGATGGCTGACGCGATCGACCTCACGCTGTTCGGGAGATAAAGCAAAACTCCGCTCGCTTGCTTTACCTATAGCGATAAAGTCGCACTCGATAAACTCTGCCTTGCGCGGAATCGTCTGCGTTTAATTTCAACACCTGGCCCTGGGACGTTTCGTCGCCATTCAAGCGGCGTCCGAGGATCCATTGCGTGCCATCGAAGGACTCTTCGTCAATGCTCTCGATTCCGACGATCGGCGGGCCGGGAGTGCTCGTCGTGAACGTGACCAGAGAGTTGCCGCTGCCTGCGACGATGTACTCGTTCGGGCCGGTTTGAAGGAAGAGCGCCGATGCGCGCACTGCCGCGGCGGACGCATCGTTCGTCGGGTTCGGCGGACGCGTAACGGTCATAGTGTAGTCCCCGAGCGTGACTCTTGCAGCGCGCTGGGCTTCGCCTTCGAGAACCGCGGAAGCAATCTCGCCAGTCGTTTGTTTCTCGAGGATCAAGGGCGCGAGGTGCGACAACGTGGCGTATGCGTCGCCGATCGGCGACCGGCGCGATGCTTCCATGTTGCTTGGCTCCGCAGCGGAAGTGATAGCACCCGAATCCTCAGAATCGATTCCGAACGGCGAGAATCCGATCGTGGCGACTTGTCCTAGCGCATAAAAAGCGTTGGCCGCGCCCTCCGCTCCGCCGCGCGCTTCCGGAATGAACAGCGGATTGCCGGGGCGGATATATTTCTGGCACCAGGCCTCGAAATCGTCCAGGTAAATGTCCGGCGAGAGCAAATCAATGCTCGGCGCGCCGACGCGCCAGATATCCATAGACTGCGGAAGCGGGCCGCCGCTGGCGTACTGGCCCGGTTGATAATTGGGGCGAATCAACGCGGCATTTACGTACATCGGCAGCGGATATTCGGCTTTTCCCGCCGCGGCTACGTGGTTGACGTAGCTGGCGTAAGACCACGCCATAAAGAGGTCGTCGGTAAGCGCGCCTTTGCCGAATACGTCTTCCCACGATCCGGACGTTTTGCTGCCGTTGGCTTCCCATATCGCGCGAAATTCTGGAACCAGCGCTTCGCGATGCTGCTGCATGTAGTTCGTCAGATCCGAAGGCACCGCTGCCGCGAAGGCCGCGTTCGCCGCGGCGGAACGATCTCGCGAGTCAGGGCCAACTCCTATCTCGTTTTCGACCTGCACCATGATCACGGTGCGCGCATCGCCGTCGGTTTCCCGAATGTGCTGCATCAAGGATGCGAAGGCGTGCGCGTCCGCGTCACGATTCGTGGCGCTGAAGGGCGAAAGCCGCTCGGTATCCAGGCCGTCGCTGGTTTGAACGCGTGGAAACCTTTGCGTATCGCTTTTCACCCACGCCGGCACATAGCTCGAAAGAGTATTTTTCCAGCTGCCGAACCACAAAAAAACCAAACGCAGATTATTTTGGCGGGCCCCCTGAATCAAACCGTCTACCACACTGAAGTCGAATTTGCCCTCCTCAGGTTCGATCGTCTCCCAGGCAACTGGCGCCAGCACGGTATTCAAATGCATCGTTGCCAGTCGCGGCCAGATCGGCTTCATGTAGGCCACGCTCGACGAACTGGAATTGTGCAGCTCGCCGCCCAGAATCAAAAACGGCTTGCCGTCGACGATAATCTGGGTGGTAGTCCCTCGTTTTTCAAGATGCGGCGCGGCCGGGGCCACCGAGGACGTTTGCGCGAGCGCCTGTCCGACGCTGACACATGCGAGGAGCGCCACAGCCAGCGTGGGCCACTTACGTCCCATTTTTCTTATCACGATCGCGTCTCCTCGCAACTTACCGCGGTTTCGTGCGCCATCGGAACTCGCACTGGGCGCTCGCCACGTGAGCTCAACCGGAAGCGCGCGCACACGAGCTCGAAATCCCGAATTCAGCCCGAGCAGCGGACATGATAGTCCCCGGAAACCAAGTTTCACCAGCGATCTTGGCGCGAGCGCCTCCCAGCGCGCCGGAACCGGCCTTCGGACTCCGGGGCTTGACCTTTCCGACAACGCCCCGGCGGCGCGACTTTTTGCCCGCCAACGGGTTGGATTAGTATCGGGCTAAGCGCAATCCGCACGCTTCCCGGCCCGCCGCCTTGGGCGCGGTGGGAGGCAGCCGAAAATGGAGGAATTCTTACATGCGATCGTTGCTGAAGGCTCGCCATCTTGTTCTTTTTAGCTCGGTTATCGCCGTACTCTTTGCGCTGCCGGCCATATCGCACGCACAGGTTAGCGTCGGGGTTGCGATCAGGGTGGCGCCGCCGGCTCTGCCGGTATATGACCAGCCGCCTTGCCCCACCGAGGGATACCTTTGGACCCCCGGTTACTGGGCCTACGGCGCCGCGGGTTACTACTGGGTCCCGGGCGTGTGGGTTGCGCCCCCGCGCGCAGGGCTGTTGTGGACACCCGGCTATTGGGGATTTGCGGGCGGCCTTTACGGCTGGCATGAGGGCTACTGGGGGCCGCACGTCGGATTCTACGGCGGAATCAATTACGGCTTCGGCTACGGTGGCGTCGGATTCTGGGGCGGACGCTGGGCGGGCGGCGCATTCCAGTACAACACAGCGGCGTGGCACGTGGGCGCGGGCTTCCACGGTGTGTACGAGGATCGCACCTACGTCAGCAACGTCACGGTGAACGACAACCACTACAGCTTTAACGGCGACGGCGGCGTTCATGCGATGCCGACCGCCGACGAACGCGCCGCGATGAACGAGCAGCATTTCGGGCGCACTCCGAACCAGATCTCGCAGCGGCAATCCGCGCGGGTCGACCGCAGCAATTACGCGTCGGTTAACCACGGGACTCCGGCTCATCCGGAAGGGATGGGCGTGAACGCGCGCCAGGATCGCCAGCAGAACCGCATCAATCAGGGAGTTCATTCCGGGGAGATGACGCCGGGCGAAACTTCGCACGTCGAAAAGAACGAAACCGGAATTCACGACGAGGCGCACAACGATCGTGCGGCGAATGGCGGTCATTTGACGCCACAAGAGCACAGGCAGATCGAGCATCAGCAGAACGCGGAGAGCCGCCAAATTGCCCGCGATAAGCACAACGCCAAAACCGACGCTCACCCCAAGGGCGGAGCGAAGGACGGTGGAAAGGGTTAGCGGCGGACATTTGGTCTGACGCAGGATCGGAAGGTTTGGGGCGGCCGCAAGGTCGCCCTTTTCATTTCGCGGCGCGACTTTGCAACGATAAAAAAAGAGAGGCGCATGGCAGAATCACACGCGCCTCCCTCACAAATGAGTCAATTCGATGTGTACCTCAGGGATCACCTCCTTCTCGAGAGCATCCTCGATACGCCCATGATAAAACGGGTCGGAGCGATTTCACAACCGTAGCTTATTGAATTTTTGGCGGAGCGCGCGCACGGCGGGCAAGGCGCGGGCCGATACTCCGCGCCGGGCGATCGAGCCAGTTGTGCTGACGACGCTCTAGGGAAATAGAAGATGAACCTTCATCGACTGGCTGCGATCGAGCGCCACGTCGAAGGCATGATTGGCCTCGGTGAGGGCGAAGGTGTGCGTCATCAATGGCCGGAGATCGATTTTCCGCGCGACAATCTCCTCAACCGCAATGGCGTACTGATCGCTGTTGAAGCGGAACGATCCCTGGAAGCGCAGTTCCTTGGCCATGATCAGATTGATTGCCACCGGCGATTGGCCGGCGGGCAGGTTACCAACTTGCACGACGCTGCCGCCCGCAGTGACGGTGCGCAGAGCGGTGTTCAGTCCCGCGGGGCTGCCGGATGCTTCGATGACCACGTCGAACGTGCCGCGATTCTGCGACCAGCGATCGATCGCGGATTGATCGTCGGCCAACACGGTCTCGTCCGCGCCGAGCCGCGCAGCCATGTCCAACGCCTTCTGCGCGAGATCGACCGCGGTGAGTTTGTGCGCCCCCGCGCGTTTGGCGGCGGCCAGAAGAATGCAACCGATCGGTCCGCAGCCGACCATAAGCACGCGCGCGCCGAGCAGCGATCCAGCCTGACCGATGGCGTGCAGCGCAACGGCCAGCGGCTCAGCCATCGAAGCCTGCGCAAAATCGAATGAATCCGGCACGGGAATACACTGGCGCCCGGACACTGCGATAAATTCGCGAAACGTTCCCTGCACGTGGGGAAATGTCGACGCACTTCCCATGAAACGCATGTTCAAACATTGGTTCGGCATGCCCTTCAGACAAAACCGGCACGATCCGCAATTCGCGCTGGGATTCACCGCGACGCGCTGCCCGACGCGCAATTCGCTTACGCCTTCACCGAGCGCGGCCACTTCGCCCGCCACTTCGTGGCCCAGCACAAGCGGCTCGCGCAGCGCAAAATCTCCGCTCTTGCCCTTAAAGTAGTACGCCAGGTCGGACCCGCAGATACCTCCCGCGCGCACGCTGATCAATACATGGCCAGGCATGAGCTGCGGGCGATCCTGTTCCTCGATTACGATTTTTTTCGGCTCGTGGAGTACGGCTGCAATCATGAATGCTCCCACAGTTCTTTGGCGCGGCGAGGGCCAGTACTTCTTGCCAAACGCCATCGTCGACGACGATTCCTTTTTCAAGCTGTTCGATTCTGGTTCTCAGCGCGCTTTCTCCGGGATACAAAACTTCCGTGCTTTTCTCTACGAGTGTCGATCCATGCACAAAATCCACCACACTGTCGGCTACCTGCTCAGTGAATGCCGCGCCGCCCAGTTTGCGCGGATCGATCAGGATGAACACTTGCGAACATCCGGTACAACTCCCTTGCTGGATTTTGTCGATCGCGTTCGTCGGAGACCCTTCGGAAAGCACGGCGGCCAGCAGATCGAGCATGATGGAAAGACCGGAGCCTTTCCAATAGCCCATCGGCAAGATGCGCATCGATTCTTCAACCGGTCCCGGCTCGGTGGTAAGCACGCCGTGCTTATCAAAACCGGCGGGGAAGGGCATCGACTTGCCCTTCATTCGCGCGGATTGCAGTTTGCCGTAAGAAAATTGCGACATGGCCATGTCCAGAACCATGTTTCCTTTTTTTCGCGGCGCCGCGATCACCAACGGATTGTTGCCCAGGCGCGTATCCTTGGCGCCCCAGGCAGGCATGCAGGATTCCGTGTTGGTCCAACCGATCGCGATCAGCCCACGATCCGCAGCGCGCCAGCCGTACGTTCCGCCGCGCATCCAATGGGTCGTGTTTCGCAACGCCACGATGCCGACACCCTGCTCTCGGGCCACTTGCATGGCGCGGTCGGTCGCGAAGAGCGCATTCAGGATTCCGGGGCCGCGATGACCGTCGTATATTTCAATCGCCCCAGCCTGCCGCACAAGTTCCGGTTGCGCGTCCAGTCTCACCCAGCCCTTGGCAATGTAATCCACAAATCGCGGCACGCGGTTCAATCCGTGCGAGTTCACTCCGTCGCAGCTCGATTCGGTGTGGATGCGCGCGCAAAGCCGGGCGTCGTGGTCGTTCATGCCCGCGTTCAGAAATGCCGTCGCGATCGAAGCCTGCATTTCGGCGAAAGGAATTCTGGCCATCTTTGAGTCGTCTCCTCTAAGCCCAATGAAGCGCGGCACCCTGTCCTGACTGCGATTTGGCAGCAGCATATTCCGTGTCGAAACCAATGTACATCCGCGAGCGGCTAACCGCCCGCCCGAGATCCGAGCGGTGTACCAATCACCGAACCAAATGCATCGAACGGAAGTCGGCGCGCGCGCGTCGCCTTCGCCTTTCGGCTAAAAATATATATTTGACGCAACCGATCATCAGCGATACGACCGATTAAGAATGAGGTCCAGAAATGGCAACTGCGCGGAAAACAATGATCGTGACCGGCGGCTCGCAGGGCATTGGAGCGGGGCTTGTGAAGGCCTTTCTGGATCGCGGTTACAACGTCGTGGCGAATGCGCGGCACATCACCCAGTCGGGCGCCTTCGCGCCCTCGGATCAGCTCGCGTTGGTTGATGGAGACATCGTGGAAGCGGAAACGGCGGCGAAGATCGGCGAAACCGCCAAAACCAAATTTGGATCGATCGACGCGCTGGTCAACAACGCCGGAATCTATTTCTCGAAACATTTCACGGATTACACGATCGCGGATCTGCGATCCCTCATTTCCGTCAACATCGAAGGCTTTTTCTTTATGAGCCAGGTCGCGATCAAGCAGATGCTGGCTCAGAATACCGGCGGAAGCATTGTGAATTTGTCGTCGACAATGGCGGGTCATCCCATCGCTGGAATAAACGCTACGGTTCCCATGATCACTAAGGGCGGGCTTGAGGCCGCCACGCGCAGTCTGGCGATGGAGTATGCGAAACAGGGCATACGCGTGAACGCCGTCGCGCCGGGCATCGTCGACACGTCTATGCACGAGAATGAGTCGAACGATTTCATGAAGACGCTGCAACCGATGGGTCAGATTTCCTATGTGAAAGACATCGTGGACGCGATCGTTTATCTGACGGAAGCCGGTCAGGTGACCGGGGAGGTGCTGCACGTGGATGGCGGCGCGCACATCGGCAAATGGTAACCCGCGAAAGTTCGCGGCCGGTCGGCGCCGAGCAGCGGTTGAAAGAACTTGGCATCGAGTTGCCGACGCCGCCTGAGCCGTTCGGCATCTATGCGGAAGCCGTGCAGACGGGCAATCTGCTATTTCTGACGGGAATGCTTCCCACCGAAGGCCGCGCCGCGAAATTCGTCGGGCGCGTCGGCGCGGAGCTCGATGTGGAAGCCGGGCGTGCGGCGGCGCGCCTCGCGGCACTCAACGTCCTCGCCGTCGCGCGGCAGCATTTGGGTTCGCTCGATAAAATCACGCGGGTCGTCCGGCTCGGCGTGTCCGTGGCTACTTCGGGAGATGTTCGCGATCAACCGAAAGTCGCCGACGGCGCTTCCGAGTTGCTGCAAGACGTGTTCGGAAAAGACAAGAACCCTTGCCGCCTGGTGTATGGCGTCGCGAGCCTGCCGCTCGGCACGCCGGTCGAGCTGGAAGTTATTTTCGAGGTGGTGGTGTAACAGAGATAGCGAGAGGCGCGGATCCACCGTGGCCCGACACGCAATCGTCTTTGCGGTTCGTTCCGCCTATAATCCAGACAGAGGAGCAAATAATTTATGTCGCACCATTACTCCGGTCCCGATTTTGGGTTTCCGCATGGCGATGCCCGCCTGGACTTCACTGATTTGTATGCTTTCCCGAAGCCCGGGGACGCTGGCAAGTCGATCCTGATCATGAACGCGCATCCGTCCGTCGGTGTGAACCCGCCTGGGCCCACGATGGCCGAACCCTTCGCCCCCCAGGCGGTGTACGAGCTTCGGATTGACACTAACGGTGATTTCGTCGCCGATATCGCCTACCGAGTGCGCTTCTCGTCCTCCAAGGACGGCGCGCGGAGCGCAACATTGCGCCGGGCTGAAGGCGCGCAGGCCGCCGGAGCAGGTGACGAAGGGCAGACGATCATCGAAGCAGCACCGGTCTCGACCGGGCCGGAGATACGGGTGACCGACGCCGGGGGCTACCGCTTCTTCGCCGGCTGGCGCAGTGATCCCTTTTTCTTCGACGTGCAGGGCGCCCTGAACAACCTGCAATTCACCGGTGACGATTATTTCACCGACAAGGACGTGTGCAGCATCGTGCTGGAGGCGCCCAACTCCGCCCTCGGTTCTCAGAAGATGGCACTGTGGGTTCGCACTCTCGACGGCGCCGGCGGGAAATGGGCTCAGGCGGATCGTGGTGCGCGGTCCAATCAAACTCCGTTCCTTGCCGGCGAGCAGAACGCGGCCTATCTCGCTGCGGAGCCGGCGGGCGATGCTCGTTTCGTCCCCGTCTTCGCACACGCGCTGGAGCACACTGGTGGATATACGCCGGCGGAAGCAACTCGAGTGGCCGGGACCCTGCTGCCGGACGTCCTCCATTATGATCCCACGCGGCCGGCGTCTTACCCGGACAGTGGCCGTGCACTCACTGACGACGTCGTAGATTTTTTCCTTCCCCTCCTTACAAATGGAAAGGTGACGCAGGATAAGGTAGGGCCCCACAAAGATCTGCTCGCGTCGTTTCCTTACGTCGGTCCGCCGCACAAGGACCGAACTGCGGAACTGGCGGCCGGCAAGGCGTAGGTCGTCGCGTTACGAACGATCGCGACGCGCGATGGGTAAGGTAACTCGGCGAAAGGTCATGAAGATCGCGGCGGCGGCCGCGGCCACCGCGGCCTTGCCCGCGCGTTGGACATCGGCCAGCGCCGCAGAAAAGGAACCTCCCGTGAACTACCCGACTTTTTATCGCACGACAAAAATCGATGGCCTCTCGATTTTTTACAGAGAGGCCGGCCCGAAAGATGCGCCAACGCTTCTCCTGCTGCACGGATTGCCTTCTTCATCGCGGATGTTCGAGCCTCTCTTCGCGCGCCTTTCCGACCGCTACCACCTCGTGGCGCCGGATTACCCGGGCTATGGGCACAGCGACTGGCCGGACGCAAAGAAATTCGCTTACACGTTTGATCACATCGCCGAGATCATGAATCACTTCGCGGAAGCGCTCGGCCTTTCGCGCTACACGCTGTACATGCAGGATTATGGCGGCCCCGTCGGTTTTCGCATGGTCCTGGCCCATCCGGAGCGCGTCGAGGCCCTCATCGTCCAGGACGCTGTGGCGCACAACGAAGGACTGGGCGCGAACTGGAAAACGCGCCGCGCCTTCTGGGCCGATCGCGCTGCCAACGAAGCCGCTCTGCGCACAAATCTCCTTTCGCTTGCGACCACGCGGGCGCGCCACGCGGGGGACGATCCCAACCTCGAACGCCATGACCCCGATCTCTGGACCGATGAATTCTACTTTCTCAACCAGCCCGGACAGGGCGAGATTCAAGTTGACCTCTTCTACGATTACCGCACTAACGTTGAGAACTATCCGAAGTGGCAGACCTGGATGCGCGAGAAGCAGCCGCGCCTGCTGGTGATCTGGGGCAAGTATGAGTCGTCGTTCGATCCCTCGGAGCCGGAATCCTTTCGCCGCGATGTGCCGAAGGCCGAGGTGCACATTGTCGATGGGGGCCATTTCGCGCTCGATACCGCGGCGGACCAGATTGCGCAGCTCGTCCGCGATTTCATGAAGTAGCGTTATCTAAGCCGCGACTGCGAACAAACGCCGGGTCCCGAAATATTGGGGGAACCTTATTGCGGTCAGGCGAATCTAACTTACCAGGGCCGCTATGAGGTGGAGTTGCAGAGGAGGTTCACGAACATGACCATTTTGGGACATGACGCTAAGAGCTCATGGTCTCTGCTGCGTAAAGGAATCGTTGTCTCCCTGATTTCCGCGGGGTTGATCGTCGCGACCTTGCCCGCGGATCTGGCGGCGTATCCGCAAGACGCCCAGACGCCACCGCAGAGCGCGCCACCTCCAGACCAGAGCGCGCAGGCCCCGCCGCCATCCACGCCGCAAACTCCCGAGCAGTTGCAGCAATTGGTAGCGCCGATTGCTCTGTATCCCGATTCGCTCGTGGCGCAAATCCTGGCGGCAGCCACTTTTCCCGAACAGGTCGTTGAGGCCGATCGCTGGCTCCAAGCGAATCCCAATTTGACCGGCGACGCTTTGGCCAAAGCGGTCGACCAGCAACCCTGGGATCCGAGCGTCAAGGCGCTCACCGCGTTTCCATCCGTCCTCGCCAACATGGACAAGAATATTTCCTGGACCTCATCGCTGGGAGACGCTTACTACAATCAACAGCAAGATGTGATGGACGCGGTTCAGGTGATGCGCCAAAAAGCGCAGCAAGCCGGCACTCTAAAAGACACGCAGCAGGAGACTGTGCAGACGCAGGGATCGACGATCGACATTGAACCGGCAAATCCCGATGTGGTCTACGTCCCAGAATATGATCCATGGTTGGTTTACGGATATCCAATAGCGCCTTGGCCGTATTGGTACGACGAGCCTGGGATCTGGTTCGGCGGCCCCTACATCTCGTGGGGACTTGGATTCAACATCGGCTTCTTCGGCGGGTTCGGATGGGGCTGGGGACACTGGGGATTCGATTGGCGCGGCGGCTATCCGATCTACGACCATGCCAGGTACTACTCGCACAGCGCGACGTTTTACAACCGCGGCAGCTACTATCGCGGCGGCGGCCAGCGTGGCGTAAATGCGAATGTGCGCGCTGGAATGGGCAGGTCGGCCGCGCGCGGGTACGGTGACGCTCGCGGCCAAAGCGGCGTTCGCTCCGGCGCATTCAGCGGGTACGATCGTGGCGGAGCCGTTCGAAGCGAATCGTCACGCGGAAGGTCCAGCTTCGGTGGCGGTGGCGGCGGAGGATCACGCGGTGGCGGCGGATCTCGTGGAGGCGGTGGCGGATCGCATGGCGGTGGCGGCGGCCGTCACTAATCGCAATTTCCGAATGTTCCAGACAGCTTGAGAGATCGAGAAATGGAGAAAAGACACATGCGGCGAACAAAGCTGAACGCGGAATATTTGCACTGGGGTGACCTTCTGAAATTGGCCACCATCGCTCTCATTTTGACTTGCTGCACTCCCATGCGTTCGCTGGCGCAGCAAGCCGGCCAGAAAACATTTGCGTCAGCGCAAGAAGCGAGCGCCGCGCTGTTCACTGCGGCCCAGAATAACGACGAGCAAGCCATGCTCGCCATTCTCGGCCCCGATGGAAAGCAAATCGTCTCGTCCGGTGATGACACCGAGGACGCCGAGAGCCGCGCCAACCTCGTTGCCAAATACCAGGAAATGCATCGCTTGATGAAAGAACCCGATGGAACCACCACGCTCTATATCGGCGCGGAGAATTGGCCGATGCCCATACCGCTCGTGAACAAAGGCGATGTGTGGTACTTCGACACCGCAGCGGGCAAGATGGAGATTTTGTATCGCCGAGTTGGCCGGAATGAGATGTCGACCATCGTCGTTTGCCAGGAACTCGTGGCGGCGGAAAAAGAATACCAGGCCACACAGAGCGAATACGCGCAGAGAATTCTCAGCGACGAAGGCACACAGAATGGCCTGTATTGGAAAGTTGCGCAGGGCCAACCACAAAGTCCCATCGGGCCGCTCGTCGCTTCGGCCGTCGCGGAAGGTTATCGCAAGGATCAATCCGGCGCGCCCACTCCGTTCCACGGCTACTATTTCCACATCCTCACGATGCAGGGAGCGCACGCTCATGGCGGCGCTGAAAATTACATTGTGAGCGGCAAGATGACCCGCGGTTTTGCTTTCGTGGCCTATCCCGCCGACTACAGATCATCCGGCGTGATGACGTTCGTCGTTGGCGATGATGGAGTCGTCTACCAGAAAGATCTCGGCAAGGAAACCGGCGTTCTCGCGAAAGAAATGAAGGTTTATAATCCGGATCCCACTTGGCACAAGGCCGAAGATCAGTTGGAAGAATCGGCGAGCGAACGGTAAACGAAGTTCCGAGATCTGCTCAATTGCCCGCTGACGCTCGGAAGCGGTCGAGACGGCCGCTGATCGTCCTCGAAACGACGTAAATTACACAGCAAGCAGTTACCCGCCTTCCCCTAGAGTCCGCCTGGGCGCCGCGCCGCTAAGTCGCGCAATCGAACAATTCCCTCCGTAGCACGAGTCCAGACGCTTCGCCAAAACATCAAAAACGATGGGAGATGCGGAACAGGATTTACGGCGATGCATTAAAGGGAACCGGCTCGCTATGGGCATGACGCGGTACGGCGGCGAAGAGGGCACATACGTCGAGGCGCCTCGGGTGCATGGCGCGGCTGCGCACGGCCGCGAGGTCGCGCGCTGCTGGTTCTTCATCGCACGGTCGTTGGCGATCGAAATCCTCGAACCGTGCGGCGCATTTGAGTGGGTCGCTCTGTTCTATCTCGGGGTCAGCGGCGCCCTGATGCTTATTTTTCACCAGAATCTCGCGCACGCCGCATTGCACATCACCGCGCATTTCGCCGTCATGGCCGGGATTCTGCTGATCGTGAATGTCGCGGATCGCTTCGGCGGCTACGGCCTTTCGCGTGCTCGATTTGCCCCGACGTTTCGTTGGATCCGCAATTGGTATCCGCAACTTGTCTTTCTTTTTTGCTTCGAGGAACTCGCAATCCTCGTTCATCTGATTTTTCCGGCGTGGCGGGATTCCATTCTGATTGCGTTCGACCACCGCCTCACGGGCGTCTATCCCGCAGTGTGGCTCGCGCAGTATTCAAGCTTCTGGCTCAACGAGACGATGCAAGTCGCCTACATCAGCTACTTCCTGTTCCTCACGATCGTTGGAGCTTCCATTTATCACCGTCGCCGCGTCCACTCGGACGCCTCGCACTCGGCCGATCCGTTCGGAGCCGACGCATTGCGCGCATTCTGGACGCTGATGACCGCTTCGATCGTGGCCTACTCCATCGGCTATTTGATTTCGATTTTCTTTCCCGTGGAAGCGCCGTTCTTCGCCATGCGCTCATTCCATTTGGCGCCGCTCAGTGGCGGCCCCGCCACGCGTCTGATCAATTTCATCGAAGGCTGGGGGCGCGTGCGTGGCGGCGCGTTTCCGTCGGCGCATGTCTCGGGGTCGTTCGTCGCGCTGATTGGCGCGTGGCGCTACCGCCGCTATTTGTTCTGGGTGTTTCTCCCATTCTTCATCGCGATGTGCGTCTCCACAGTTTATTGCCGATACCACTACATGGCCGACGTGTTTGCCGGACTCCTCGTTGGGGCGGTTGGTTTCCTTCTTGCTGACCGGCTCATGGCCGTCCCCGGCGCGAATCCCGCTGAGCGCGCCAGCCTTCAAAGCTGAGCGCAGCTCCGCCGTAAATATGCACTCAAAAGTTGGAAAGATAGCGCTCGCCGTTTACACTGATCGCCAAGAGTCGACCGCGTGCGCCGCGTCATCGCGCCTCATGCGCGAACGGTGAGTTTGGCTCGGAGAAACGTGATGGTTGAAGCGGCAAAAAGTCTATTCCTGTTTGTCAGCGCGTTGTTTCCGATCGTCGACCCGCTCGGAGGAAGCCCCATCTTCCTGGCTATGACCAGACAATACTCACCGGGTTCGCGCAGGGCCCTGTCCTGGCGGATTGCCATAAATAGTTTTTTCTTGCTGGTGGGATCGTACTTCATCGGAAATCATGTGCTTTCTTTCTTTGGGATTTCGATTCCCGTGGTCCAGGTGGGCGGCGGATTGGTTGTCATTTCCACTGGCTGGACGCTGCTGAAGCAGGGCGCTGACGTGGGACAGCAGGAAGTGAAGCGCGACATTCACGCGAATGATCCATTCAGCAACGCCTTTTATCCGCTGACGATGCCGCTCACGGTGGGGCCGGGATCGATCTCCGTGGCGATCACTCTGGGAGCGAATGCTCCGCCACATTCCGTGTTCAGCCTCGTGAGCATCCTGGTGGCTATCGTCGGCTCCGTTCTGCTCGCGGTCAGCATTTTTCTCTGCTACGGATTCGCGGACCGTCTGGGGCACGTGCTGGGAACGACCGGTATGACCGTCATCATGCAACTCGCGTCGTTTCTACTCGTGTGCATCGGCGTGCAGATTCTCTGGAGAGGCGCGAGCGCGCTCTTGTCCTCACTGCCTCTGCACGCCCATTGAGCGAAGCTTCGCGGCATCACGCCATGTACAGTTCCCAACTGATGCCATCGGGATCCTTGAACGCCACGTAGTCCTTGTCGAGCGTCGGGTCGCGCTTCACGCCGGTGTTCTCGATACCGGCGCTCGAGAGCGCGGATGCCACGCGGCGAAGCTCGGCTTCGTCGGCGCAGGCCAGCGCGATGTGATCGAGTCCTACGCGGAATGGCGAAAAGCGATCGCCTGGAGATGTTTGGGCGTCCGGCGCGCGCACGCCAATCGCAGCCGATCCGGCCAGGAAAATAAATAGATCCGGAACTTCCCTAATCACGCTGAATCCCAACGTGTCGGCGTAGAACCGCTTCGACCGCTCGAAATTTGCTGACCGCAACGCGATGTGATGAATTCCCGGAGTCTTCGGGCTGATCGCCATTTGTTCCTCCCGCGAGATTTCTGATTTTAGCTTCGAGCGCTCGGCTTTATCGGCGCACGGCGCGCCGAGCACGACTAGCCGGCTCTGAGAGATCGTAGCAGCCCGACGCCGAGCGTTACGACAGAAATTGCCAGCGAAAACGCGCCGGCGTAAATCAACGACACGAGACCGTTGGGCTTATTCGCGTCGGGCGAAGCTACGGAGAGAAAGAAGCCCAAAGGCAAAAGAATCGCGGCCGCCGGTACACCGACCCGCGCGACCCACACGAGCCAATCGGGAAGCGCGGCAGCGTCCGCGAGCATCTGGCATACCAGCGCCAGAATTATGAATACGCCCGCGTGCGCATGACCCGCGCGAAAGAAATTCTGCCGCAACGGATTGTCCATGTAGCGGCTCTTTCCGTTCATCAGCGACGTGAGCAGAAAATATCCGCCATATTGAATCGAAGGCACAGTGATAAGAATTACGCCGCACATCAATCTGGCTTCTGGCGTCATCGTTCCTCCTGAATGTCATGTCAACGCATCTGGTATTCTTTCTGAGTGATCTGCATCCGCCCGGATCGACCCCGCGTTCTGGTTCAGGCGCAGAATGTTACAGCATCACCAAGAGCGGCGAAAACGCTCATGGGTGCAATTCATTGCTTGAAACGAGCACGCCCATCCGTTCGTTGCAGTTCAGTTTTCCCGCGTTCCGTGTTACTGTTTCTGTGGAAGCGGGAATTTTAGCAATCACGGAGCGTCGACCATGGAATGGACCACGCCGGATCATGAAGAGATCTGCTTGAGTTGCGAAATCAGTTCCTACGCGAACGCCGAACTCTAGTCCTGAGGACGAATGCGCGTCACGATCCTCGGCTCCGCGGCCGGGGGAGGCTTTCCGCAGTGGAATTGCGCCTGCCGCAATTGTTCTCGCCTAAGAGCGGGCGATCCCCATTTTCGACCGCGAACGCAGGCGCAGTTGGCGGTGCGCTTCGCCGACGGTCAATCGATTCTTCTGAACGCTTCTCCTGACCTGCGAACGCAAATTGTTTCCGCCCCGTTTCTCGCTCCGGCTAAAATCCCGCGCGACTCTCCGATATCGGGTGTGGTTCTGACGAGCGCGGACGTCGATTGCGTCATCGGTTTGCTGCATCTGCGCGAATCGCATCCGCTGCATGTTTACGCCATGCCGTCGGTCCGCCGCGCCCTGCAGGAGGAAAATCATATTTTTCGCGTGCTCGACCGCGCGACGCCCCCGGCCGTATGGCACGACATTCCACGCGACACTTGGTTTCCGCTGGAGACGATTCGCGCGAAAAGCGGAGAATCTGCGCCGCTCTGCCGCGCCATCCCGCTGGGTGGGGCCTATCCGGACTTTGTGAGCGAGGGGCTGCGCTCGTTGCTCCCGCGGGACGAAGCTGTAGTCGGAATCGTTGTAGCCGAAGGAGGCAAGCAGCTTGTTTACGCGCCCTCGATACCGCGCGCTTCAGATGAATTGAAAAGGTGGACTCAATCGAGCGATCTTTGTCTGCTCGACGGAACGTTCTGGAAAGACGATGAAATGATATCCGCTGGCGTGGGATCGAAGACGGCGCGCGAAATCGGACATTTGCCGCTGTCCGCGGCGGATGGATTGCTCGCGACGCGCGAAATCGCAGCGCGCGGCCGGCGTGTGCTGATTCATATAAACAATACGAATCGGATCCTCGATGACGAAAGTCCCGAACACCACGAAGCGGGGCGAGCGGGTTGGGAAATTGCGTATGATGATATGGAATTTGAGCTGTGAATCGCAAATGACATCCGCTCCGCTTTCCAGTGCAGACTTCATCGCGAGTCTTCGCGCGATCGGCGACGAGCGCTATCACCACAAGCACCCGTTTCATCTGCGCATGCACGAAGGCAAACTCACGCGCGGGCAGTTGCAAGCGTGGGCGCTCAATCGCTTTTACTACCAGAGCCGAATCCCGATAAAAGACGCGGTGATTCTGGCACGCGCGGAGGATGCGGAATTCCGGCGCGCATGGCGCAAGCGAATACTGGATCACGATGGCGACGGAGCGCGGCCGGGCGGAATTGAGAAGTGGCTGCGCCTCGTTGAGGCCACCGGACTTTCGCGCGACGAAGCCATCGACGGCGAAGGCATTTTGCCGGCCACGCGCTACGCGGTGCAGGCATACATCGATTTGGTTTCTACGCGCTCGCTCCTGGAAGCTGTGGCTTCCTCGCTCACGGAAATGTTCTCCGGTTCGCTTATCGCTCTGCGCATGGACGCGCTGCGGAAGCATTATCCGTGGCTCTCCGGCGGACTTGATTATTTCACCGGGCGGCTCACGCAGGCGCCGGAGGACGCGGAGTTCGCACTCGCGTGGGTCGTGAAGCATGCCGCCACGCGCACCGAACAAGAGGATGCACAAGCGGCGCTGCGAGCGAAATGCGACATTCTTTGGGCGCAACTCGATGCATTGTATTTCGCGTACGTCGAGCCGGCGTGGCCGCCGCCGGGAGCATTCGTGCCGGCGGATTTCAAATCGGAGGCGCATCGTGGCGCTGCCGGAGCCGACTAGCCGTCCGCGACTCGCGGTGGGCTGCCGCCTGAACGACAAAAGCCAGCCGCAACGCGTTCTGTTGATGCCGGAGCGCGCGCTGCGCGTGAGCGGGCCGAGCCTTGAGATTATCTCGCGCTGCGACGGCGAGCATACCGTTCAGCAGATCGTCGCGGCGCTGCAAAAACTTTATTCCAAGGCCGATCCGCAGAAAGTCGAGAAAGACATCCTCGAATATCTCGAGCGGCTCGCTCGAGAGAACGCGATCGAGATCGCGCCGGGCGAGACGCACGCGAGGGGCGAAGCGCGATGAGCTCCGGTACCGCAGCTCCTCTCGCGCTGATCGCCGAGCTGACGCATCGCTGTCCGCTGCACTGCGTCTATTGCTCGAATCCACTGGAGCTGACGCGGCGCGCTGACGAGCTCTCGACGGACATTTGGGCGCGCGTATTGCGTGAAGCGGGCGAAGCAGGCGTGCTCCAAGTTGATTTCACGGGTGGGGAACCGCTCGCGCGCACGGATCTTATCGATCTGGTGCGTGCTGCGCGGGCCGCGGGACTCTATGTGAACCTGATTACTTCGGGGCTTCCGCTCGACGAAGCGCGCCTTGACGATCTCGTCGCGGCGGGCCTCGATCACATTCAACTGAGCTTTCAGGGCGCGGAAGAAGAATGCGCGAACGAAATTTCCGGCACGACGACGCACGCGCAGAAACTGCGCGTCCTCGAATGGTTTGCGCGGCGGCGCGTAGCGGTCACGCTGAATTTTGTGATTCACAGGCGCAACATCGATCAGCTCGAAGAAATGCTGGCGCTCGGCGAATCTTCCGGCGCGGGCCGCATCGAATTCGCGAATGTGCAGTATTACGGCTGGGCTTTCGAGAATCGCGCGGAGCTTTTGCCCACGCGCGAGCAGGTCGACCGCTCCGTTGACATTTTGAAGCGCGCCGAAGCGCGGCTGCGCGGGAGGATGCGCATCGAATTCGTGGCGCCCGATTACTACGCGAAATATCCGAAGGCCTGCATGGGCGGTTGGGGACGCAAATTCATGCTGATTGCGCCGAACGGAGATGCGCTGCCGTGCCACGCGGCGAAGGTGATTCCGGGATTGGGATTCGACAATGTGCGGGAACGGAGCGTTGGCGAGATTTGGGAAAAGTCCGAGGCGTTTCGGAAATATCGCGGCGAAGCGTGGATGCCGGATCCGTGCAGGAGTTGCGATCGCCGCGCGCAGGATTTCGGCGGTTGCCGCTGCCAGGCGTTTCTGCTCGCGGGCGACGCGGCGGTTACGGATCCGGTGTGCAGTTTTAGCCCGCAACGCGGGAACGTGGACGCGGTGCTTGCCGAGGTAGAACGCGCAACGTCGCAAGCTGCCGTGGCGGAATCGTTCGCGAAAACGGACTGGGTGTATCGATTGAATCCCGCCTAAGATTTTGCTGACGTTTCGCGTTGACATGCATTGAAATTGGTCACAACACAAAAAGTGCGCCGGGCGTTCGCTTTCTCCCCGTGCTCTAATACAGTTAACAGCGTATAGACGCTCATTCCGACGGTCGATAGGATCGCAAGCGGGTCCGACGGAGCGAGCGGCGGCAGCGCGAGGCGGTGTGCGATGAATAGAGTTCGTAAATTTCAAATCGCGGCGATTGCTGGAATCGCATTGGCGCTCGCGGGCGTTTTGCTGGCGCAGAGTGGGGCGGGTAAACAATTGGTGGTCAACGGAAAAACCACCAACGCGGCGGTGCTGCAGATGGATGGGCACTCGTACGTGGACATCGATGCTCTCGCACAGATCATGGACGGGTCCGTCACAATCGGAGCGAATCAAGTGGTGTTGACGATACCGAGTGCAAACTCGAATTCGGGCGCCAGCCCGAGCGCTGAACCCGCGCCGCAGGCCGCGCCGGGCCTTTCGAGAAATTTCGCGAGCGCGGCAATCTCCGCCGTGGCCGAAATGAGGGAGTGGACGGGGGCGATCGGGACGATGGTTACTTATGGGATGGCGGCTAATCCGGCGTGGGCTCAGTCGTATCACGACGAAGTGCAGACCAGCCTTTCGCAAGCAGCCGTGGCGGCGTCGACAGAGGCCGATCGCGACGCTCTGCGGTTGCTGAACAATCAATTCACGCAACTGGCGGCGTGGGCCAGCGGCGTGATTGCCGAACGTCAATCTCTCAATGCGGCCAGGACGATGGATCCGAACGCGCTGCAGAACGATGCGGCGCTGGCAAAGATCACGGCGTGCGGCAGATTTCTGAATTCGATGCTGGTCAGCGGAAGTTTTGCCGACAATTCGACTTGCGATTAACCGCGGCTTTCCGCAAAGTTCCGCGCGTCGCTCCCTTAGAACTTCCTCGGGTGAAATTCGCGCGGACTTAGACGCAAAAAACCTCTTAGTGGCTCGACGGAATGCGCACGACCTCCACGGAACAATGAGCGTGGTGGACGATGGCGTCTGAGACGCTGCCCATCAAGAAGCGATCGAAGGCGTTGTGGCCGTGCGATCCGACGACGATCAAATCGGCGTGCCAGGCTTTCGAGGCGTCGATGATCGCGGATTTGGGATATCCCGGCTCGACGGTTGTGGTTACCTTCATGCCGTGAGAGCGAAGCGTTTCGGCGGTCTTCTCAACAAGCTTGTGTGCCTGCGCGGTTTCGGTGGTCCAAACGGTCTCGAGCGCCGGATCGTAACCGCCCATCTCGCGCCCGACGAGCAGCGTGGGCGGCTCGACGACGTGGATGACGCGCACTTCGGTCTCGGCGGGATGGGCTTGAGCGATCACGGCCTGGACCGCAGCTTCGGAAAATTTGGAGCCATCGACCGCGAGCAGTATTTTCATGTTGCGCACCTCCGAAAGGTATCGTACTACGCGCGCTGTTCGCGGCACCATCGCGGGGCGGTAGATTCCGGCGTGACCCCGGGGGGGGGTACACCCCCGGGTATGTTTTGCGTAAGAGCGACAGCCAAAGGACTTGCAGGAAAAGAGTGACAAAGAGTGCGGAAGAGATTGAGAACAATAGATTTGCAGGCGTTTATTTTCAATGAGATGCGCACTCTCTTGAGGGAGTGCGGATCGAATTGAAAATGAATGGGTTATGGGGGCGGGATTTACGTCGTAGGTGACGAACGAAATCGGATTGAGCGCCGGCGCGACGCCGGGAAAAGTGGGGTAGACGAACAATTCGAATTGATTGGCGGCGAACATGAACCAGCATAGCATTAGTTCAATTATGTGTCAAGTATTTCTTGAGTATTCGAAATAAGTTCCGCTGGGCCGGGAGAATAATGCCGGCGAGTGGGCCTCGCTCAATGCGCGTGCGCGTTGCGCGCTCGAGACGGCAATGTGGGTTAAAATCGCAAACGGAGGCTGAGGAGAAAAGAGCATGCCAAACGATTCACATCAGCGAGCGGCGGAATTCCACGAAATGGCGGCACACGCGCATCGCGTTGCGGCGACGCACCACGGCAAGGGAGACCACTTGAGCGGACAGGAGTATTCGCGGCAGGCCATGGAATATTCGGCCCGGGCTCACCAGCTGAGTCAAGAAGCTCACTGGAAATCGGAAGCCGCTGCCGGCGGCGACAAGAAGTAATCGGGGCCGCGGACGGGGCGGCCGAATCAAGCGTCTGAGAACGATTGGCCGCGGAGCTGGCCCTGCGCCACGGGTGTAGGGGCAGATCGTTCGCTGAAATTGTTCAGCGCGAATTTTGGATTTCCGGCATACGTCGGAGATGCCGGAAGATCGCGCCCCCAGGGCCAAGCCCGACGAGGATCGTTAGTCTTTCGCCCAGCCGAGAGCGGCGAGGACATGGCGGGCGATCATCAGGTCTTCGTTGGTTTTTATGACGCGCACTTTTACGCGGGCTTCGTGAGTGGAGATCAGCGCCGCATTGGTTTCGTTGAAGGACGCGTCGACATGAATGCCGAGAAAATCCAAGCCTTCGCAGATGCGCGCGCGAATGGCGGGAGCGCGCTCTCCGACGCCGCCGGAGAACACGAGGACATCGAGGCCGCCGAGCGCGGCGGCGTAGGCGCCGATATATTTTTTCGCGCGGTAGCAGAATAGGTCGATGGCTTCGGCGGCGCGCGAATCGTGAGGCGCGGCGTCAAGCAAGGAACGCATATCGCCGGAGGTCTCTGAAATTCCGAGGAGGCCGGATTGCTTGTTCAAGAGCGCGTCCATCTCTTTCGCGGACATTCTGTTCTGCGTGTGATCGAGCAGGTAGAGAATCCCGCCGGGATCGACGTCACCGGAGCGCGTGGCCATGACGAGGCCCTCGAGGGGAGTGAAACCCATCGAAGTGTCGATGCTTTTGCCGCGATGGATAGCGGCCATGCTGGCGCCGCTGCCGAGATGGGCGGCGATCACGCGGCCGTCTGAGAGCGCGGGATCGAGCGCGCGCAATTCCTGCATGATGTATTCGTAGGAGAGGCCGTGAAAGCCGTAGCGCACGATGCCGTTGTCGTAGAGGCGGCGCGGGAGCGCGTACATGCGCGCGACGGTGGGAAGAGTGCGATGGAATGCGGTGTCGAAACACGCGACCTGCGGAAGATCGGGGAACTTCGCGGCGATGAATTCGATTCCTTCGATCGCGGCGGGCAGATGATCGGGGTCGAGCGGAACGAGTTTCTTGATCTCCGCGAGGAAATCTGGAGTGACGCGTTGAGGGTCCTTGTATTTCGGGCCGCCGTGGACCAGTCGATGGCCGACGGCGGCGAGCCGCGCGAGAAAGCCATGCTCGGCGAGCCACGCGAACATAGTGGTGAGCGCGGTGGTGTGGTCGCCCGAAGCAACCGGGGATTCGAGCAACGTGGCGCCGCTTGGATCGGCAATCTTCAAGCGGCTGCCGGTGACGCCGGCCTGATCGACGGAAATCGAAAGCAGAAGATCTTCGCGATGGCCGGCGTCGTAGAGGTCGGATTTCAAGGTCGCCGAACCCTTGTTCATGGTGAGGATGCGTTTCTGAGTTGGCGGCGTCACTCGGTCTCCGTGGAGAATCGCGTGCTTGGGCGCGTTTGCGGGGCGCGCACCGCGATGAGAACAAATTTTCGTGTGTCGGCGCGGGAATTGCAAGGCGGCGGCGTGCAGGCAGCGGCGGCGGATGTTGCGCGGGCGGGAAGTGTGCGGTTTGGCACAGATTGATTGCAGAGCGAGTGTTACGGTGAGGACGGGTTGGTTACGACCGCGCTGTTCAACGAACGTCTCGAACGGGAATTTTGACATTGAGTGTACGGTAACGTACACTCGGACGACCTCGTGAGTTGGCCCACCGCGCGTTGGGATGGTTGTTGAGCAGTAACGAATAAGGATGCCGGAGAACGGCCTCCTTGTTCCGCGGAGGTGAAGACGGCTTATGGACAAGAAACTCAACGGCTCAAAGTTAAAGGAAAAGATAGCTTTTGACGCCTTGGCGTTCCTGGAGGCCGATGGCGTCGAGCGAAGGAGTGTCGAGTTTCCCAGAAAAGCTACGATCTTCGCGCAGGGCGCTCCCGCCAGGACGGTGATGTACATTCAGCAAGGCGGGGTGAAAATTTCGGTGGTCAATGGAGTGGGCAAAGAAGCAGTGGTGGCCATGCTGGGACCGGGAGACTTTTTTGGGGAAGGCGCGCTGGCGGGGCAGACGATTCGAATTGGGATGGCGACAGCGGTAACGCCGACCACGGTGCTGGTGCTGGCCAAAAATGAAATGATGCGCCTGCTACACGCGAATCACGAATTCTCGGACGGCTTTATCTCGTACATGCTGACCCGGAATATTCGCGTTGAAGCGGACCTGGTCGATCAGCTTTTTAACTCGACGGAGAAGCGGCTGGCTCGCGCGCTGCTGTTGCTCGCGCGATATGGGAAAGACGAGCAGAACCAGAAGGTCCTTCCGAAGGTTTCGCAGGAGACCCTGGCGGAAACGATCGGCACGACGCGTTCGCGCGTGAATCTTTTCATGAACAAGTTCAAGAAAATGGGATTCATTAAGTACAACGGCGGTCTTCAAGTGAACAGTTCACTGCTGAGCGTTGTTCTGCACGACTGAACGGCGGGCTCGCCGCTTCGACTTACGCGCGCAATTCAAAGAGACAACAATCGAGGATTCCCGGCGCCTTCGGGCTCACGCACTGCGTGGAAAGCAGCGCGCGAAAGCAAGCGCGGCGGTGCGCCCGGGGCGGCTATGGAGCAGGTTGCGCTTCAGGACTGGCAGGGATCGGAACATTCGGCGATCGGCAAGTTGACTTCGATTACCGTTCCGATTTGGCTGGAACTGATATGAAAGCGGCCGTTCAACACTCTGGCGCGTTCGCGCATACCGGCGATACCGACGCCGACGAGCCGGGTGCTCGAATTGATTTCCCGCAATATGGCGGGGGCGATTCCACGGCCTTCATCGCGGATTTTCATGGCGACTTCTTCGGCGTCCTGGCTGATTTCGATTTTTGCGACGCGACTTCCCGAATGTCGATGAATATTCGCGAGACTTTGCTGCACGATGCGGAACATGGCAATTTCCGTGTCCGTGGGCAAGCGCCGGAAATCTTCCGAAATATCGAGTTCCACGCGAATGCCGCTGCGTTCGGAGAAACCCTCGGCATACAACGCGAGCGCGGAAGCGAGGCCCATTTCATCGAGAAGCGGAGGGTGAAGCAGATAGGAAATGGTTCTGATTTCAGTGGTGCAATGCCGTACCATCTCGATGGAATCGGCGATTCGCTCGGCGTGCGAGGCGACGAGCGAGGAGGCGTCTCGTTCAAGAGCGCTGAGATTCATCTCGATCGCGGCGAGATATTGTCCGGCGCTATCGTGAAGTTCGCGGGCAATGCGCCGGCGTTCGTCGTCCTGCACTTGCAGCAGGCGGGTGGTCAGTTTGCGGAGGCGCTCTTCGGCTCTGTGCCGTTCGATTACTTGCGCTTCAAGCTCGACAGTGCGCTCGCGGACGCGCGATTCGAGAGTGTCGAGCGCTGTTTGCATGCTCGCCGCCGGCCAGAGATCGACGCGTGGCGCGATTCCGGCCGCGGGCGTTCCGGCCGCTTCCGTGGTGTTGCCCTGCATGCTTGCATGTGGAGATACGGTTGTTTGACTCATAAGTGGATCCATCTCGGGGCCGAGCGAAGGCCGCCCGCCGCCCTCGGAGAACGATACGCGACCCTCGCTTGGTTGGCTGTGCGGAAAAGAACAGTTCCTAAAATGGGCATGGACGAGAATTGGCGATCTGAGCGAAGTTAGCGGCGCCGGCGAGAAATGCCGTGAACGGGGCGCGCCGCGGGACTAGACTGGGTACGCGCCGTCGGGAAGCTCTTGAACGCGAGGTGGATTTGTGAAGATTTTGATTGCCGACGATCACGACATCATCCGCCGCGGGCTGAAGCAGCTTTTGACAACGCATCCCGGATGGGAAGTGTGCGCGGAAGCCAAAACGGGCCGCGAGGCGGTGGCTTTGGCCGAGCGGCACAAGCCGCAGGTGGCGGTGCTGGACGTGAGCATGCCGGAACTAAATGGCCTGGACGCCGCGCGGCGTATACGCAAGATTCTTCCGACAACGGAAATTCTGATTTTGACGCTACATTTTTCAGACCAATTGGTTCGCGACATCGTGGACACTGGAGCGCGCGCGTACATCATGAAGTCCGACGCGGATAAGGATCTGGTGAGCGCGGTTGAAGCGCTGGCGGAACATCGCCCATTTTTCACGGCGCGCGCGGCGGAAATCGTGCTGGACGGATTCCGGAAGCCGCGTTCGGCGTCGGGAGGAAATACGTCCGCGGGCCGGCTGACATCGCGCGAGCGGGAAATCGTGCAGCTTCTGGCGGAAGGGAAGAGCAGCAAAGAGGTGGCCGTTTCGCTAGGCATCAGCGTGAAGACGGCCGAGACGCACCGCGCGAACGTGATGCGGAAACTGAGTCTACATTCGGTGAGCGAACTGGTGCGCTACGCGGTGAAGAATCAGATTATCGAAGCGTGAGCCGCAACCCCCGCGAGCGGATTCCACCGCAAAAAACAACAAAAAAGGAGGGCCCGAAGGCCCTCCTTTTTGCGATTTGCTTCGTGCGCGCGTTAGAACGTGAAGTGTCCGGCAAACTGAAACTGCCGAACGTCGAACACCGTGTCGGTTACGCCGTTCACAGCTCCGAAAGTAGATTGGTTGACTTGCGTGAGCGTGTAGTTCGGCGCGGTGGAGGAGAAGCTTCCGAGCTGGTAGTTGGTGGTCTGGAATCCGCTTTCTTCGATCGGGATCATTTTGTTGAAGCAATTGAAACACTCCGCGTCCGCTTCGAGCACGACTCGCTCTCCGATGTGGAATCGGCGTCCGATGTGCAGATTAACGTTCTGGACCGAAGGCAGGGTGAAGTAACCGCGAGGAAGTAGCGGGAATCGATCGGAGCCGCTCTGTCCCGTTATGGTCGTGGCGCTGTTCCCGACTTTGAGACCGCCGGGCAGCGAGCTTAGCGATCCGGTGATGCCAGCCGTGTAGTTGGTATTTGAGGAGACCATAATTTCCGGGGCCACGGTCCAGCCGTCCAGAAGTTTGTGGGCCATGGAATCCCCGCCGAAATGCTCCGGAGACCAAACCGCACTCAGGACAAAGCGATTGCGAACGTCGAAGGCTGAGTTGGCGTAGTCTTCGCCGGGATCAAATTGATTGAGCAATGCGTCTCCCGGGAATCCGGAGTCGCCTTGCGCGTTGTCCAAGGCGTGAGACCAGGTGTAGCTGGATTCCAGTTCAAGCCCCCTCGAGAGGTGACGGCTGATCTCGATGGCGCCCGCATTGTAATTCGAGCGCACCAGATCGGTGAATTCGTCGACGAAGCTGTTGAGGCCCAAGGTTGCATCGTCGGGGCGGCAGGTTACGGCGGTGGACGGTGCAGGGCAAGGGACGCCGGGGCTCACGAGTTCGTTGAACGTATCCCCGCTGAACGGTCCGCCGGAAACGGCGTAGCTGACATTGACAGAGGGTACCGTCAGGTTCGCGTCAATTTCGGCCGGCAGATCGCGGCCCTGGGTAAGCATGTACGTAAGAGTGACGACAAAATTGTCGCCGATCTCGCGCTGCAGCGAAACGTCGCCTTCGTAAATAAGCGGATCGCGGTCCTTGGGGTCAAAGAAATCAATCGTGCCCGCGGAAGTCACACCTGTCGCCAGCGTTTTCGGGAAGATCGGCTCACCCGGGGTGGACGACGTGGGGCTCGCGCTGGTGTTCGTGTAAGTGTCAGACGATTGAGAGTCGGCGATACCGGTGCTGGAAATCGCGTCGAAGATGGTCCCGCCGGAGATGATCCCGTAATACATGCCGTATCCAGCGCGGAACGAGGTCTTCCCATCACCGAAGACGTCCCAGGCCACGCCGACACGGGGACCGAAGTTGGCTTTGTTGGTCGGGAACGTCCCGGTCTGAGGAAGATTCGCGTTGGGTTGCTGTGGTGATGACAGCGGTTCGTAATCCCAGCGCAAGCCGTAGTTGATGGTCAATCGCGGCGTCGCCCTCCAGGTGTCTTGCGCAAAGATTCCGACATCTTGTGTTGAGAATTTATACCCGGGAGGCCCGAAGCCTTGCACGTACGCGTGGTAGCAGGGAATCGAGGTGGCCCCGTCAACGGAGCAGCCGAGAATGGTCGCGGTCGGGTTCGTCCATTTGGTGTAGTCGGTGATGAAATCGGCCAGAGCATACGCGTTGTTCTCGTACTCGTATTCACCCTCGCTGGCGGTGAGTAACTTGTCCGTGTCCGTGATCTGGTTGATATCGGTGCCGAACCGGAACAGGTGAGTGCCGTGCACGATGGAGAGGGTGTCCGAACCTTGCTCCTTGTACTCGAGCGGATAGGCGAAGCGGTTCAAGAACGTGGGCGTGCCGAGAATAAGGGTTCCCGAGTTCGGGGACACGCCCGCCCCAAGCGAACTCGAGGCCGCGGTGGGCGAAATCAAGATCTCAGGCGGAAGGCCGCCGGGACCGGTGGCGGGTTCTCCGGCAGGCGTTGGATCCGCAAACTCGAATTCGAAATCCTTGCTGATCACGAACGTGGCTTCGTTCGTAACGTTGCTTGAGAAGGTGGAGCTCAAACGAGCGACGCCCATATCGTCGTGGACGTAGTCGTCGCCGACGCTCGATGTGCCGTAATCCGCCGTGGCATTGGTCTGAATGCCGTTCGGCGAAGACCAACGCATGCGGTTGTAGCTCAGGGTCAGGACGTTGTTAGGATTGATGTGCCAATCCAGCTTCGGAAACTCGATATTCTGATTACCTGTCCGGGTAGCTTGTCCCGTGAAATCGGTCAGGAAGGTCATCGCCGTATTCACCTGCGCCTGACTAATTCCGCGGCAATAAAGAGCATCGGCCTGCGTGAAACTTGCGGAAGCGGTAACGAACGGCGATGCGCCGGTCGACAGAGTAGTGGCAGGGCACGTAAAGGTCGTGGGCAGCGTTATCGGGTCAAGGAAATTTGGCCCTGGAATTTCGACGATGGGAAAATTCTCGTTCTGCGTGTCATAAGTGAAGAAGAAAAACAGCTTATTCTTGATGGCGGCCCCGCCGACCGAGCCACCGTATTGCTGGCGCAGAAAAGGCGGCTTAATGGAGACGTTCTCAGGCGACCCGTTTACCAACTCCGATTCGTAAGTGTAGGGATTCTGCGCGCCGATGGCGTTGTTCTTGTAGAAGTAGAACAGGTCTCCATGAAGCTGGTTCGTGCCGCTCTTGGTGACGGTGTTGATCACGCCGCCGGCAGACCGGCCATACTGCGGCGAATAGTCCGAAGTGTTCACTTGGAAGGCCTCGACCGAATCCAGGCTGAGGGTATAGGCGATGCGGGTCCGCCCGCGCTCCTCGGCGAAGAAGAACTGGTTGTTGTCGCCGCCGTCCACCGTGTTGTTATTGGCGTAGCCGTTGATGCCGCGGAAATCGAGGTCCTGGTAGCCGTCCGGGTCAGGTGTGACGCCCGGCACCAGCAGGGCAAATGAGGACCAGCGGCGACCATTGGTCGGAAGGTTCGCAAGCTCGGTACCTCCGATATCGTTGGCGATGGCTTGATCTGTGGTGTCAACCTGCGGCGGCTCGCCGGAGACCTTCACCGTTTCGGTTCCGCTGGCGACCTTCAAATGAATGTCCACCGTCGAGGCGCGGCCGACCTCGACCGTGACCCCTGTCTGCTCATATTGAGCGAAACCCGTGGCGGCAACCGACACCGTGTACTGGCCCGGCTGCAAGACGTTAAAACTGAATCCGCCGATGCCGTTGGTCGTCTCGTCCAATTTCTGCCCGGTGCCCTCGTTCTCAACGGACACGGGCGCGTTCGGGACGATCGCACCCGTCGGGTCCTCCACGGTTCCATTGATCGCGCCGTTCACGGTAGATTGGGCTCGCATCGTCACCGAGACCGAAAGAGCCACCACCAGGGCTGCGCCTAGAACCAATAATTTCTTTCCAAATGAAATGTCTTGCGAGCGAAACATACTCGTCCCTCCTATGAAACCTCGATCAGGCGTTAGATATAGTTCTTGGACTGCTTCCGGGTTTCGGGCAGAGCGTGCGCGTGGACGCGTGTCCGGCAAAAATAGGAAATACTTCGCCCTTGGAAAAACTGAGCTGTCTTTTCGATTTCAATGCACCACCCCGGTGGCAGGGATACTTTATTTGCGGGCAGGCCAAAAAGTCAAGCAAAAGTGTCATTTTGTATCCCTTCCCGTCCGATCCGCGCGTTTCGGCCCTCGTCGGCGCAGCCTATCCGCGCAAGGTTACAGCCGAGTGAACGGCGCGCGTCGGATTCTTGAAAAATTCGGATTCCGCCAGCTTTCTCCCACTCCTCGCGCGCCTGGATTGGCGCGGCCCGCTTGTGCTCGTACGGTGCCTGCGCTAGAGTAGCGAACTTCTTCTGCTTCTGGCGTTTGGGAGACTGCCGTGAATCCTCATGGCAAAGAGCATTTGCGAGTCCTGCTGCGGCGCAGCGCCGTGCAGAAGCGCGTGCGAGAGATCGGCAAGGAAATTTCCAACGATTTCAAGGGGCAGCGCGTCCATTTGATCGGGGTGTTGAAGGGCGCGTCGATTTTTCTGGCCGACCTGATTCGCCAGGTCAATGTGGAGGTGTCGCTCGATTTCATGGCCGTTTCGAGCTATGGCCAAGCCGACCAAACCTCAGGCCAGGTGCGCTTGACCAAGGATTTGGACACCAGCATCGAGGGCCTGAACGTGATCGTGGTCGAGGACATTCTCGATACCGGCTTGACGCTCAGTTATCTGCTCCGCGTTTTGCAGCAGCGCAAGCCGAAGAGCCTGGCGATCGCGGCGCTGCTCGATAAACCTTCGCGCCGCATCAAGGACGTCAAGGCCGATTACGTCGGCTTTCAGATACCGAATGAATTCGTGGTGGGCTACGGCCTGGACTACGCCGAAAGATACCGCAACCTCAAGGACGTTTGCGTGCTCTCGCTGCCGCCTTCCTGACGGCGGCGTCTCACTAAAGATGCGATCCGTGCTCACCGCCGCCGACTTGAGCGCCGTTGCCGATGGCGGCGAAATTGAAATTGCCGCCGACGCTCTGGTCACGCCACTCGCGCGCGATGAAGCGGCGCGCCGCGGCATCACGCTGCGCCGGCTCGAGCCGTTCGAGAAAGTTTCCTCACCCGATGCGCGTCGCGTTGCGCTCGGAGCCGATCACGGCGGCTTCGAGATGAAGGAACAATTGAAATCGTATCTGCGCGAATGGGGTTACGCGGTGCTCGATTTGGGCACTGACAGCACAGCGGCTGTCGACTATCCCGATTTCGCGGAAGCGGTTGCCGCGGCCGTCGCGCGCGGAGATGCCTGGCGCGGAGTAGTGCTCGATAGCGCGGGCATCGGCAGCTCCATCGCGGCGAACAAGGTGCCGGGGGCGCGCGCGGCGCTATGCTATGATCGCGTCACGGCGCGAAATAGCCGCGAGCACAACGACGCAAACGTGCTATCGCTCGGGGCCAAGCTGATTTCGATCGAGTCGGCGCGCGAAATTCTGGCCGCTTGGCTGGAGACGCCGTTCGCCGGCGGCCGGCACCAGCGGCGCGTGGATAAGATTCGCGGCATCGAAAAGCGCTACTCGAAAGCTGAATAAATTAAGGCGTCTCGCGCGCGGCCGCGCGAAACGCGCGCCGCATCGTGGAACCTGTGGACTCAAACGACCTCGAACGCCTGGTTCACGCCGTCGCCGACGAAGTGCTCCGCTATCTCGGCGCTACGCCCGGGTCTGGTCTCGCCGGACTCGAGCTCGACGACGTCATCTGTCCCGATTGCGATCAAAACTGCGTCGAAAAATGCGCGCGCAAGACCCGCCGCGTGGTTGACGCCGGCGCGGCGCGAATCTCCGCCGGCCCCGCCGTGCACGAAGTGGAAGCTGATATCGCCGCGCTGATCGACCACACGCTTCTCAAGCCCGACGCATCGCGCGATGAAATCACCAAACTTTGCCGCGAAGCCGCGCGCTTCGGATTCGCTTCCGTGTGCATCAATCCGTGGTATGTCGGACTCGCCGCGGAACTTCTGCGCGATACGCCGGTGAGAGTGTGCACCGTCGTCGGCTTTCCGCTGGGCGCGACGCTGCCGCAAGTGAAAGTCTACGAGGCCGAAGAGGCCATCAAGGTCGGCGCGCAGGAAATCGATATGGTGCAGAACATCGGCGCTCTCAAATCGGGCCAGGACGACGTCGTCGAACGCGACATCGCGGGCGTGGTCTGTGCAGCGCATCGTGGTGGCGCGATCTGCAAAGTGATTCTGGAAACCGCGCTGCTCACGACGGAAGAAAAAATCCGCGCGTCGCTTGCCGCCAAGCGCGCGTGCGCCGATTTCGTGAAGACCTCCACGGGCTTTGGCCCCGCCGGAGCCACGGTCGAAGATGTCGCCTTGATGCGCGCCGTCGTCGGCGAAGGTATGGGCGTGAAGGCCGCGGGCGGCGTGCGCAGCTTGGACGACGTGCTGAAAATGGTTCATGCCGGGGCCACGCGCATCGGCGCAAGCGCCAGCGTGAAGATCATCGAGCAGGCTGCGGGCGGCGCCGCGTTCGCACCGTCGTCGTCGGAAAGTTCAACCGCGAAGCCTGCGGCCGCGCCCGCGCCTGCCAGCAAATATTGAACTCAGCGGCGTTTGCCCCGTCCAGCATCTGCGTCGCGCTCCCATTGGCTTGATCCGTTCGAACGCATGCACCGGGATTCGCCGGGCTTTTTCCGAAGCCGCGCAACGCCTCCTGATATACTTATAAGAACGTGGATCCGGTCGAAACAAAATTGAGGGCGGAAGTCCCCGCTGAAGTCCTCACGATCCTGGCCGAAATCGGCGAAGAGATTAACTCCTCGCTCGATCTGGACCAGGTACTCTCGAAGACTGCCGCGCTGGTGCGTAAGTTCGTCGACTACGAAATCTTCAGCGTGCTGCTGGTCGACGAGACCGCGAACCAGCTTGTGCACCGCTTCGCGATCGGCTACAGCCTCGAAGACGCGCAGAAGTGGTCGATCCCGCTGGGACAGGGAATCACGGGCGCCGCGGCGATTGCGCGCAAGCCGATTCGCGTGGGCGATGTGCACAGCGATCCGCGTTACATCAATTGGATCGATTCGGTGCGTTCGGAGCTGGCGGTGCCCCTGGTGTACGAGGGCAATTCGATTGGCGTGCTCGATATCCAGAGCTCGCAGCCTGACTATTTCACAGTCGAGCAGCAGAACATTCTCACGCTTCTCGCCAGCCGCCTCGCTGTGGCCATCGAGAACGCGCGCTTGTTCGAGCGCGTGCGCAGCCAGGCCGATACGCTGCGCGTGCTGAATGAAATCGGCCGCGAAGCGACTTCCATTCTGGACGTCGAAGAGCTGCTGCGCCGCGCCGCCGAACTCGCCAAGCGCGTGATCGATTATCAAATTCTGGGAATATTGTTGTTCGATGAAAGCACCGGCACGTTCCGGCAGCGCCTGGTCGTGAAGTACGGCCAGAGCGCGCAAGGCAAGATGCGCGTGGCGGCCACGGAAGGGATCGTCGGCGCCGCGGCGGCAACCGGCCATCCGGTGCGCGTGCCCGACGTCACGGCCGACGCGCGTTACGTGATGGTGAATCCCGAAACGCGCTCCGAGCTTGCGATTCCGATGATCCAGCAGGGCCGCGTCGTCGGCGTGCTCGATCTCGAGAGCCCGCAACTGAACTACTTCACCGAAGACCACGTGCAGACGCTCACGATTCTGGCCGCGAATCTTGCCGTGGCGCTCGAGAATGCGCGCCTCTACCAGGAGCTGGCGCGTAACGAAACGCGCATGGAGCGCGAACTCGTCGCAGCGCGCCGCATGCAAGGCGCGTTGCTGCGCCCCGTGCCCAAGGAAGATTTCGGCTTAGACATTGCGCCGCGCATTCTTTCCGCGAATGAAGTTTGCGGCGACTTGTACGATTTCGTGCGCTATGGCTCGCAGCAATTGGGCGTGGTGCTCGGCGACGTGAGCGGCAAAGGCAGCGCCGCTGCGCTTTATGGCGCCGTCGCCACCGGCATTCTGCGCAGCCTTTCGCCGCAAAAACTTCAGCCGGCTGAAATGCTGCGCCAAATGAATCAGCTGATCTGCGAGCGCCGCATCGAAGGCCGCTTCATGACCATGGTCTACGCCACCTGGCAGAAGCCGAAACGCAAAATTCGCATCGCCAATGCCGGACAATCGCAGCCGCTGCTCTGCCGCGGCGAGCGCTGCGAGCTTGTGCGCCTGGCCGGTTTCCCGCTGGGTCTCTACGAAGACGTCACGTACGATGATTGGAGCACCACGCTCGATCCCGGCGACACGCTTTTATTTTATTCCGACGGACTCACCGAGGCGGCCAGCCCCGATGGTCATCTTTTCGGCTCGAATCGCCTGCGCGAATTGGTCCTGTCGCATCGCACAGCGCCCGCCGGCGAACTTGCCGACATCATCCTCGCCGCGATTCAGGATTTCACCAGCGGCGCCGCGCTCACCGACGACCGCACGCTCGTCGTCCTCCGGGTTCGGTGAGCGCCGTGAACCCGCCTGCCCCGCGCCGCACTCGTGCGTCTCGCGCCGCCGATCCTGTCGTCTATACTCCATTTTTTTCGCGCCGGCGCGGCGCGCTTTACTGCGAGAGCGTCCCGCTCGAGTTCATCGCGTCGCGCGTCGGCACACCGGCGTACGTCTACAGCCGCGCCGCGATCGAGCGCGCCTATCGCTCGCTCGATAACGCGCTCGACCGCGCGCCGGGCGCCGTGCCGCACTCGATCTGCTACGCCGTGAAGGCGAATTCTAATCTCGGCGTGTTGCGCGTGCTCGCGCGCCTCGGCAGCAGCTTTGATGTGGTCTCCGGCGGCGAAATCTTCCGCCTGCGCCGCATCGGCGTTCCCGGCGATCGCATTGTTTTTTCGGGCGTCGGCAAAACGCGCGAAGAAATTCGCGAAGCGCTTCGCGAGCGCATCCTGCTCTTCAACGTCGAATCCGCCGGCGAACTCGAACTGCTCGCGTCCGAAGCCTCGCGCCTGAAACTCCGCGCGCCCGCTTCGATTCGCGTGAATCCCGACGTCGCCGCCGGCGCGCATCCGAAAATTTCCACCGGCCGCCATCAACACAAATTCGGTCTCGATTGGCCCGAAGCTCTGCGCCTCTATCGCGCCTATCGCGATTCGCGCGCCGTCGCGTGGCGAGGGATCAGCGCGCACATCGGCTCGCAAATTCTGCGCGTCGATCCCTATATCCGGGCGCTGGGACGTATGGCGAGTTGGGCCAAGCGGCTCCGCGCCGAGGGCATCGCGCTGCGCTACTTCGACGCCGGCGGCGGCCTCGGCATTCGCTACGCCGATGAGCGTCCGTTTTCCGCCGCGCAATATGCTCGCGCTGTCACTCGCGCCGTTGCGCCGACCGGTTGCCATCTGCTCATCGAGCCCGGGCGCTACATCGTCGGGCCCGCGGGCGTCCTCCTGATGCGCGTGCTCTACACGAAGGGCGCGCCCGGAGCGAAACATTTCGTGGTGGTCGACGCCGCCATGAACGATTTCATGCGCCCCGCGCTCTACGGCGCCACGCATCCGATCACACCTGTTGTCGCGCGCAGCGGAAGCCGCGCGCGACGCATCCGCGCCGACGTCGTCGGCCCCGTCTGCGAAACCGGTGATTGTTTTTTGGAAAATTGGCCCATCGAAGAATCGCGCCCCGGTGATCTTCTGGTTTTGTGGGGAGCCGGCGCCTACGGCTTCGTCGAATCCTCGAACTACAACGCCCGCCAACGTCCCGCTGAAGTGCTGGTGGAAGGCTCGCGCTTCCGCGTAGTCCGCAAACGCGAATCCCGCGCCGACCTCATTCGTGGAGAGTAGCCCGCCGGCGTCGCCGCTAAAGGCCCGCGTTTACTCGTACCGCAGCGCCACCATCGGATCGACGCGCGTCGCTCGGCGCGCCGGGATGTAGCACGCCAAGAGGGCGACAAGCAGCAGAATCGCCGCGACGACCATGAGCGTAGCCGGATCGCCCGGATGAACATCGTACAGAATGCTCCCCAGATAGCGCGTCACGCCAAACGCCGCGGCGATGCCGACAACAACGCCCGTGACGGTCAGCACGAGCCCTTCCTTCACGACCATGCTGAGAACATCGCGCTGTCCCGCGCCCAGCGCCATGCGAATGCCGATCTCCCGCGTGCGGCGAGTCACTTCGTACGAAAGCAATCCGTAAAGCCCCACGCAAGCAAGCATCAGCGCCAGTATTCCGAAAAAGCTCGAAAGACGCGCGATCAGCCGCTCCTGAAACAGCAATTGGTCGACGCTTTGGGATTCCGTAATGATGCCGAATATCGGCAGGCTACGGTCCGCTTGATTGACGACGCTTTGAACTGCCGGGATGATTGACGTTGGATCAACCGCCGTGCGCATCTCAAAAGAAGCACCGCCGCCTGTGGCCGGGACGTACGCTGTGGGACTGATCTCGCGTCTCAGGCTGTCGTATTTCGCGTCGCGAACCACGCCGATGACCACATAGCCGGGGCCGTTATCGTTCTGCCCACCGCCGGCAGAATTTCCGAAGCGCTGTCCGAGAGGATCCACTCCGCCCAAGTAACGCCGCGCAAATGTTTGATTCACGATCGCGGCCGTGGGCGCGGACGGCGCTGCCGAAGTGGAACCAGCGGCCGGGCTGGGCGGCGCTGCCAACGCCGCAGCCGAAGCGGCCGCGGCAGCCGACGCCAAAACAAAATCCGCCTGCGAAAAATCTCGGCCGCTGAGAAGTGAGAACTTCATTGTCGCGAAGAAATTCGGGCCCACAGGGAGGATATCCGAACTCACGCTAGACTTTTCAGGTGCGCTCGCAATATGAAAGCTAGTGGCCATCAATCCGCCGCTCAAGAGAGTCCCACTGGAATAGCTAACGGACGTCACTCCGGGAATCGAGCCCAAACGGCCTTGGAGATTGCGATAAAGTGCGTCCACCTGCGTGCCTTTGTATCCGACGAGCGTGGGGTCGATGCTGAAGTTCAGCACGTTGCTGATATCGAAGCCTGGGTCAATGTCTCGCAGGTTCTGAAGCGTGCGCACCAGCAGCCCGGCGCCGACCAGTACGATCATCGCCAAGGCAATCTGTCCCACGACCAGAGAATTGCCGATATTGAACCGGCGGTTTCTGGCGCGGCGCGCGCCGCCCAAGCTGTTGCCGCCATCTTTCAACGCGGGCGTCAAATCCACGCGAGTGCCTCGCATCGCCGGCGCGAGCCCGAAAACAATTCCCGTGGCAAGCGCGATCCCCGCCGTGAATAGCAGCACGCGCGTGTCAACGGACGCGTTGAATCCGAGCGGCCGGGTCGAGCCGCCGGCGAGCAACGCAAGAATGATGCGCGCACCCCAAATCGCGACCAGAGTTCCGAGCGCGCCTCCGAATACCGACAGCAATACGCTTTCGGTCAGGAGCTGCCGCACGATTCTCCCTCGACCCGCTCCTAGCGCCAGTCTCACAGCCATTTCCTTTTGCCGCGTTGCCGATCTGGCAACCAGCAGCCCGGCAACGTTCGCGCATGCGATCAGCAGTACGATTCCGACTGCGAACATTAGCGTGAAGAGCGCTACTGAATATTGGGCCCTCGCGCCGCCGTTGAGGCCGGTTTGTGCCGGAACAAGCGACACCGCGGGCGCGTCGGCTTCTTCGGACAAAGGCTGCGCGCCGCGAATCATCTCGTTGTGAAACAGCAAGCTGACAGCGGCTTGGGCTTCTCCGCGTGGAACTCCAGGTTTCAGCCGGCCAATAATCAGAAGGTAGATGGACGCTGCGCCTTCCGCCTTTGCATTCCAGCGAGTGCTGAGCCGCGGCCGTAACGAAAGCGGCAGCCACGCGTCCGGGTCGCTCCCCGGTGTCAGAGCCGCGAATCTGCGTTCCGCCACTCCCACAATCGTCGTCGGAACGCCGTTCAACCCAACAGTCTTTCCCACAACCGCAAACGAGCCGCCAAACACTCGCTGCCAGTACCCATAGCCGAGCACCGCGACGGGCGTAGCCGCCGGATCCTCGTCCGAAGGCTCAATCATCCGCCCGATTGCCGGGCGCACTCCGAGCGTATCGAAGTAATTCCCGGAGACGATTAGTGCGCGCATTATGCTTGCCGGCCCGATTCCGCTCAAATCGAGCTGCAGGTTGCCGCCGGACGCCGCGACGTTCAAGAATATTCCGGACTGCGCGCGTACCTCATCGAAGAACGGATGAGAGAACGAGCAAACCGCCGGATTTCCGACGTAATCATCCCTCATCGCGATCAGGCAATCGCCCGACGAACCGCTGCTGTAAAATTTTGGCGATTTATGCGCGCTCCATTTCAGCAGCACCAACTCCTGCGGATCGCGCACCGGCAGCGACCGCAGAAACAAAGCGTCAATCAAACTGAATATCGCAGTATTCGCGCCGATCCCCAGCGCCAGCGTCAGCACCGCAACCGCCGTGAATCCCGGGTTCCGCCGCATCATGCGCAGCCCGTAGCGCACGTCCTGCCAAAGCCGCTCGAGCCATGTCCAGCCCCACACATCGCGCGTAGTTTCCTTCACCAGCGAGACGTTGCCAAATTCCCGCCGCGCCGCCGCTCGCGCCTCGTCCGCCGTCGCGCCGCGCTCCTCGCGCTCCAGCGCCGACATCTCAATATGCGCGCGAATCTCCTCGTCTAGTTCTTCGTCGCGCTTTGCCCACGGCCACTTCATGTCTCGATCCCCTCTACTCGTATCGCAGCGCCACCATCGGATCCACGCGCGTCGCACGCCGCGCCGGAATCCAGCAAGCCGCGAGCGCCACGCTGGTCAGCAGAATCGCGACGGCAACGAGCGTGATCGGATCCGCCGCGCTCACTCCAAACAGCATCGATTTCATGGTTCGCGTGAGCGCGAGCGCGCCCGCGAGCCCGGCGATCACGCCCACCAGCGTGATGAACAGTCCTTGCGCGAGCACCATCTTCAGCACCGCGGATCGCTGCGCGCCCAGCGCCATGCGCACTCCAATTTCGCGCGTGCGCCGGGTCACGGAATACGCCATCACTCCGTAGATCCCGGCCATCGCCAGCAGCAGTGCCGTCACCGCGAACACGCCCGCGAGCGTCAGGCTGAATCGCCGCGATCCGATGGCATCGGAAAAGATCGAAGAGAACGCGCGGAACTGCGGCGCCATTGTGGGATCGAGGTCCCGCACGATCCCGCGCGCGGCCGCCATTACCGCGTCCGGATTCGCCGTCGTGCGAATCACTACCGTGAAATTGGAAGTCGATTCCGGCCGCTGCCGGTAGTTGACGTAGATCGTGGGAGTCGGCGGCACCTCGAGCGAGCGCTCGCGTACGTCTCCAACCACGCCGACGACAGTGAGCGGCCGCAAGTCACCGTCCATGTTGCCGAACTCGATCAAATGCCCGATTGCGTCCTGGTGCGGCCACTCCATGCGCGCGAGCGATTCGCTCACCACCGCGACATGCGGCGCATCCATCACGTCGCGATCGTCGAACAGCCGGCCGCGCTCGAGCGGAATCCCCAGCGCGCCGAAGTAACCTTCGCTCGCCGCGCAATAGTCCGCGCTGCCCGAAATCGTCGCGGCCTTCGTGTACTCCGCCATTTGCGCCATGAATTTCGCATAGGCCTGCGGCGTGTCCCCCAACACTCCCGCGAAGGCCGGAAGGTGTTGCGGATCCAACACCATAAACATGCCCTCCGAGAGCTCCCGGTCAAGAGGAACGCTTTCCGCCCCGCCCACTTCCTCCACGCCGGGCATCGCGCGTAACCGCCCGAACAACGCATTCAGCAGGGCCACTTGCTGCGGCCTGCCCGCGATCGTTTCCGCGGATGGCGCGCTCAAGTCCATGGTCACGATCTGCTCGGTACGAAAGCCGGGATCGATGGACAGCACGTGCAGCAGGCTCCGCCCCAGCAGTCCCGCGCCGACCAGCAGCACAAGCGTGATCGCGATCTCCGCGCCCACAATCGTGTGGCCCAGCTTCTGGCTTCGCGTTCCGCCCGCTTGCGTTCGCCCGCCTTCGCCAAGCGCGCTTTTCGGATCGCCAGCCGTGGCTCGAATCGCGGTGAACATTCCGAGGCTTACCGTGGCAACGATCGTTAGTCCGAATGCGAACAGTAGCACCGGCAAATTGATGGAAACCGAATCCAGGCGCGGCAGATTCTTCGGCGCCAGCGCCAGCAGGGCATCGACGCCCCAGTACGCGATCATCACGCCCAGGGTTCCGCCCACCACGGAAATCAATAGCGTTTCCGTAAGAAATTGGCGCACCAGCCGCCCGCGGCCCGCGCCCAGCGCCGCGCGAATCGCCAGTTCGTGTTCGCGCTCGGCCGTCCGCAGCAGGAATAAATTCGCGACGTTCGCGCACGCCACCAGCAGCAAAAATCCAGCCGCGCCCATCAGCATCAGCAGCGCCGGGCGCACTCCGCCCGCAAGCGAATCCTGCAGCGAAGCCACGGCAACGCCGCGCATGTTGTACTCGCCCGTGCCGTACTGCGCGACGATTCGGCTCGCGATTGCGCCAAGGTCCGCGCTTGCCTGCGCCAGCGTCGCGTCGTCTCGCAATCGCCCAACCACTTTAGGGCCATGCGACGTTCTGGACGTTGACGGTGCATCCAGTTCCCGCGGTAGCCATATCTCGGTGTCGTCTGGAAATCGGAATCCCGGCGGCAACACTCCAACGACCGTGAACGTCCGGTTCACCGCATTCAATTGGATCGAAGAAGGATCCGCCACGCCGCCGAGGTGCTCGCGCCAGTAGCCGTAACTCACCAGCGCCACAGGCGCCGCGCCCGGCCGCTCGTCCTCGGCGCGAAATTCCCGGCCGACCACGGGTTCGACTCCCATCGCGCGGAAAAAGTCGCGGGAAACCGCGGTGATCACGCTTCGCGTCGGATCGGTCCCGCCCGTCACGGACGTGATGTCGGTTCCATATTCCGCCAGCGCTGCGAACGTGTGATTGCTCGATTGCACGTCCGCGAAGTCCGGGTCGCTGAAGCCCATCCTGCCGCCTCTCTGGTTGATCTCAGAGACGGCCATGATCCGGTCGGGACGAAAGTAGGGAAGCGGCCGCAGCAAAACGCCGTAGACCACGCTGAACAGCGCTGTCGTCGCGCCGATGCCCAGCGCCAGCGTAATCACCGCAACGATCGTGAACCCCGGACCGCGCCGCATCATGCGCAGCCCGTAACGCACGTCCTGCCAAATCCGTTCAAGCCACGCCCAGCCCCACACATCGCGCGTCGTCTCTTTCACGAGGCCGACATTCCCAAATTCCCGCTGCGCCGCCGCCCGCGCCTCATCCGCCGTCGCGCCGCGCTCCTCACGCTCTCGCGCCGACAACTCGATATGCGCGCGAATCTCCTCGTCCAATTCTTCATCGCGCCTTCGCCACGGCCACTTCATGTCTGTAACTCCTCGCTGTTCGCTACTCGTATCGCAGCGCGACCATCGGATCCACGCGCGTCGCCCGTCGCGCCGGAATCCAGCACGCCGCCAATGTAACGACTATCAACAGCGTCGCCGCCGCCGCGAAGGTCGCGGGATCGGAAGCGCTCACGCCGTAGAGCATGCTGGCCATCAGCCGTGTCACGCTCAACGCGCCAAGCAGCCCAATTCCCGCGCCCGTCAGCGCGATCCGCGCGCCATGCCCCAGCACGAGGCGCAGCACGTCGTCCGGCTGCGCGCCGAGCGCCATCCGAATTCCGATCTCGTGAGTGCGTCGCGCCGCCAGGTAGGCGATAACCCCGTAGATGCCGATCGCCGCCAGCAACAGCGCGAGGACGCCGAAGAAACTCGATAGCCGCGCCATCACGCGCTCCTTCGACAAGCTCTTATGAATCTGTTCGGTTTGTGTGGTGATTCTCGTAAGCGGCAAATTGCTGTCCAGGCGCGCGGCGACGGCGCGCACCGTGGATACGATCGATTCGGGATCGGCTGCGGTGCGAATCTCGAAATACGCTCCCCCGCCGGACAAAGGCACGTAGATTGTCGGAGGGACGGGGCTTCGCAACGCGTCGTATTTCGTGTCGCGCACCACGCCGATCACCTGCCAATTTCTGGACGGCGGGCGCGCCTCGTTCAATCCGATGTCGCTGGCCGAATCGTCGCTTCCTCCCGTGAGCTGCATGCCCAGCGGATTTTGACCCGCGAGCCACCGACGCGCGAAAGTCTCGTTGATGATTACGGGCAAAGGCGCCAGCCCGCTGCCGGAGGCCGCGGCTTCGCCGAAGTCCGTCGAATTGAAAGCTCGGCCCGAGAGAAGTGGTATCCGCATCGTGTCGAAAAAGCCGGGTCCTGTGGTCATCAAGGTCGTATCCGCAGACGAATTTCGCGACATTCCCGGAACCTGAACCGTCGTGCCCCACCAAGCGCCGCCCAAAAGCGTCTGAGACGAGTAGGTCACGCTCCTGACGCCAGGAATGTCCGCGAGTTGCGACTGCAATTCGCCGTACAAGGTTAGGATGTCGGCGCGCTTGTAGCCGGCTAACGTCGGGTCCACGCCGAACAGAAGCACGTTGTTGGCATCGAATCCCGGCTCGATGCTTTCGAGTTTCGCGAGCGTGCGCACCAGCAAGCCCGCCGACGCCAGGACAATCACCGCGAGCGCTATCTGCGCTGCCACCAGCGCATCGGCAAGCGGAATCCATCGACGACGCCCGCGTGTGTTTTCCGCGGTGCTTCGTCCGCCTTCCTTGAGCGCCGGCGCCAAGTCCGCTTCGGCGCTGCGCACCACGGGAATAAGCCCGACGACAATCCCGGTGAGTATCGAAAGCCCCGCCGCGAATGCCAGAATGCGCAGATCCGGCTTTACGGGAAACGCAAACGTGCTCGGCGAGCCGCCTGAAAACAGCGCGATGATCGCGTCCACTCCCCAGTAGGCGATCAGAATCCCCAATCCGCCTCCGAGCAGCGACAGCAGCAGGCTCTCCGTGAACAATTGCCGCGCGATGCGCGCGCGAGTCGCCCCCAACGTGTGCCGCAATGCCATTTCCTTTCGGCGTCCCGTGGCGCGCGCCAGCGTCAATCCCGCGACGTTTGCGCACGCGATCAGCAGCAGGAGGCCCACGGCCATCAAGAGCGTAAGCAGCGGCGATCGGAACGGTTGGCGTTGGCCGTTCAATCCGTCGCGCGCCAGCACTAGCCTCGCTGACGGCTCGTCTGCACTTTTCAGCAGCGGTTTCGGGCCGTTGATCACTTCGTTGCGGAACGCCGCGTTCACCGACGCCTGCGCTTGCGCCAAAGTGACGCCGTTGCGTAGCCGTCCGACGATAATCACCCACCAGTCGCTATCGTCCGCCGGTTTGTGCGCCTTCGGAACATTCAGGCGCGAATATTGTGCGAACGGCAGCCAGAGTTCTTTCTGGCTGCCCGGCGTCGCTCCGGCAAAAGGCGGTTCCGCAACGCCGATCACGGTGAAAGGTACGTTGTTCAGGCGGATCGTTTTTCCCAACGCGAAGGCCGAACCGCCGAACTCGCGTTGCCAATAGCCGTAGCTCAGAACGACGACGGGCTCCGCGCCCGCCTGATCGTCACCCGCCTCAATCAATCGACCCGTCGCCGGACGAATCCCCAGCGTCTGGAAGAAATCACCGGACACAAGCTGCCCGCTGACCCGCACCGGGGGGCCGCTCCCCGTCAAATCGATTCCGGACTCGTTGGTGAACGCGGCGACGCCCGAGAAAACGTCGGTCTGCGCATGAATCTGTTGGAATAACGGATACGAAAGCGAGCAGCCTGCCGAGCTCTTGCTGATTCCCGAATCCTGCGCGCAGTCATCGTGTGAGCTGTAGCGGCTGTTCCGCGGCGGGCGGCGCGCTTGCCATTCAGCCAAGACCAATCGCCCCTGATCGCGAACCGCCAAGGGTCGCAGCATCACCGCGTCGAACACGCTGAAAATCGCCGTGCTCGCGCCGATGCCCAGCGCGAGAGTTAGCACGGCAACGATCGTGAATCCCGGACTGCGCCGCATCATCCGCAGCCCGTAGCGCACATCCTGCGCGATCCGGTCGAACCACGCCCAGCCCCAAACGTCGCGCGTAGTTTCCTTCACCAGCGAGACATTGCCGAATTCTCGCCGCGCCGCCGCGCGCGCCTCGTCCGCCGTCGTGCCGCGCTCCTCGCGCTCCCGCGCCGACATCTCGATATGCGCGCGAATCTCCTCGTCGAGTTCCTCATCGCGCTTGCGCCTGCCTGCCGACACGAACGGCCACGGCCACTTCATCATTCGTATTCCTTCTTGGCCGTGTTCAGAATCCCCGCGATCGCGCCGGTAAGCTGTTTCCAGCGCGAACGCTCATCAGCCAGTTGCTTTCTGCCGCTCGCCGTCAGCCGATAGACGCGTACGCGCTGATTATTCTCCGAAGTCTGCCAGTCCGCCGCGATCCACTTCTTCCGCTCCAACCGATGCAGCGCCGGATACAGCGATCCGGTATCCACCTGCAAAATGTCGCCCGACTGCGATTGAATCGCGCGCCCGATTCCGTACCCGTGCTGCGGACCCCATCGCAACGTTTGCAGCACAAGAAGATCGAGCGTCCCCTGCAACAACTCAATCCGATTCTGATAGCGCTCTTTCACGTGATCTCCATTCGCCCCAGGATGTAGGGACCCTACACCCCGTGGATGTAGAGTGTCAACCCCTATGCGGGGAAACCGGGAGGGTTTTTCAGTTGTAGGGGCGGAGCTTGCCTGCCGGCAGGCAGGCTTGCCTCCGCCCGCTTTTCCGAGCGCCGGCGCCGCGCCATCAGTTCCCGTCCTCGCTCGGTACTTGACGCTACTATGCATTTCTGATACACTTCTTCGTGTTCACCGCCACCAATTCGAATTATTTCCCCGTTTCGCACTCTCAAGTACATTTGTCTTCAATCGGTTACAAAAGAGTGCGCATCTCATTGCACGCACGCACTTTCAACTCCCTGTGTTTTCACACTCATGCGCACTCTTTTGCTGCATGTCCCTTATTTTCACTACTTACGCAAAACATGCCGGGTGTATATAGGGGATATATTTCCAGAATTTATCTTCTTGGTTTTCTTGCAGATACGGCGGGGCGCATAACCGCATTCTACACGAGGGAACGCATACGCAGTCCGCGGCGCGCGGCAATCGACTGGGCTCTACCTCTCGCCCCACTTCAACTTGTCGCGCAAAATCTCGTAGTACGTCTGCCGCTCCGGCCGCACCAACCGCAGCCGTTCCGCCGCGCGCGTTACCACCACGCGGTCTCCGGATTCGAGCTTGATCCCGATCTGTCCATCGACCGTCAGATACACCGCTTCCTGGCCGCGAGCCAGCACTTCAATGCGCGCCGCATCCGGCACAACCAGCGGCCGATTTGTGAGCGTGTGTGGGCAGATCGGGGTCACCACCAGCGCCTCGACCAGCGGATGCACGATCGGTCCGCCCGCGGAGAGCGAATACGCGGTCGATCCGGTCGGCGTGGAAAGTATCAGGCCGTCGGCTTTGTAGCAGCAGACGAATTGGCCGTTGATCGTGAGTTCAAGATCCAGAATCCGCGAGAGCGCGCCCTTGTTGATCACCGCGTCATTCAGCGCCCGCTGACGCTCGATCACACTCCCGTCCCGCGTCACTTCCACGCCCAGCATCACGCGCTCGCTGATGCGGTTCTTGTGGCTGAACACTTCTTCCAGGATTGGATAGAGCTCCTCGAGCGTCACGCTGGTCAAAAATCCCAGGCCGCCGAGGTTCACCGGAAGAATCGGCACGCCGCGAGGGTTTTCAAGTCGCGCTGCGGCGATCAGCGTTCCGTCTCCGCCCAGCACGATCATCAAATCGACCAGGCCCGGCAGGTCTTCGCGCTTCCGCTCGTCCGCGCGTGGCGCGCACGCAACCGACGCGGCGGTCTCCGGATCCACGTACATTTTCACGCCGCGCGCAGCCAGCCAATCGAGCAGCGCCGGCACAACCTTCGAGATGTCCGCGCGCCGCGGCCGCGCGATGATGCCCACAGTGCGGATGGAGTCGCTCACGAGCGCATTCTACCGCATCGAGCCGCCGCTCCGGAAATTCCGTGTCATCGGAACGCTGCGGCGAATCATGAAGTCGGCGCACGCGCATCGCGGCCGCGCGCGTACAGGAAAAATTCCTGGTTGCCTTCCGCGCCGGCCAGACGCGACGCGCGCACTCCCACAATTTCGAGCCCCGCCGCAACGGCCGCCGCCCGCACGCGTTCGATCGCGCGTTCGTGCAACGCCGCGTCGCGCACGATGCCTCCCGCGCCGACGTCGCCGCGCGGCAACTCGAATTGCGGCTTCACCAGTATCAAAAAGTCCGCCCGGGGCGAAACCGCCGCGACGATAGCCGGCAGAATTGCGGCCACGGAAATAAACGACACGTCCACCGTCACGATTTCCGCCGCCACGCCGCCCAAATCGCTGGCCCGCAGATACCGCGCGTTCCGTTCGACCGGCGCAACGCGCGCATCCTGCCGCAATCTCCAATCCAATTGGTCCGAGCTCACGTCCACCGCGTACACGCGCTGCGCGCCGCGCTGCAACATGCAATCGGTAAATCCGCCCGTCGAAACGCCCACATCGAGGCAAATCTTGCCGGAAACGCTAACGCCGAAATCTTCGAGCGCGCCTTCAAGTTTAATTCCGCCGCGGCTCGCATATCGCGTAGCGCCGCCCGCGATTTCGATCCGCGCGCCGACGGGAACCAGCGCCCCGGCCTTCACGCGCTCAAGGCCCGCGACGCGAACTTCGCCGGCAAGGATCATCGCCTGCGCCTTCTGCTGCGATTCCGCGAGCCCGCGTTCCACCAGCAGCGCATCCAGGCGCCTCGTTTCACTTTTTTTCTTTTTTGTTGGAGTCACAACGATTCGCCGCGTCGCGTCGCGCGAAATCCGTCAGGCTCGGCGCAATGCAATGAATTCGCCGAGCGCGCGAAGATTCGCCGCGCGATCGCCATACACATCGAGCGCCGAAAGCGCTGTGCCTGCCAGCCCCTCCGCGAATTCGTGCGAGCGCGCAAGACCGTACAACGCCGGATACGTCGCCTTATTCTGCGCCTGGTCTTTCCCCGCAGTTTTTCCGAGCGACGCCGAAGTCTCTTCGACATCCAGAATGTCGTCCACCACCTGGAACGCCCACCCAATGTTTTCGCCGAACTCGCGCAGCCGCGCAACATCCGCGTCGTCCGCGCCGCCGCACAGCGCCCCAGCCACCACCGCCGCGCGAATCAGCGCCGCCGTTTTCGAGCGATGGATATATTCAAGCTGGTCCGCCGTCACGCGCTTTCCCTCGGCTTCGATGTCCGCCACTTGTCCGCCGACCATCCCGCGCGTACCGGCCGCGCGCGCCACTTCCGCCAGCACCGCCGCGCGCCGACCCGCATCGAGCGGCGCCGTCGCCAGCACTTCAAACGCGAGCGTCAGCAGCGCATCGCCCGCCAGAATCGCGAGCGCCTCCGTAAATTGTTTGTGGCACGTCGGTTTCCCGCGGCGCAAATCGTCGTTATCGAGCGCCGGCAAATCGTCATGAATCAGCGAATAGGTGTGGATGAATTCAAACGCGCAAGCCGCCGGCAGCGCCGCAGAAATGTCGGCGGCGAAAATGCGCGCCGCTTCGAGACACAAAATCGGCCGCACTCTTTTTCCGCCCGCGAATACGCTGTAGCGCATCGCCCGGTGAATCGACGGCGGCGGCGTGGTGGCAGCGGGCAGCAACTGTTCGAGCGATTGCTCGACCAGTTGCCGATCCTGCTCGAAAAATTCTGGGAGTTTCATCGGATGGCCCGGCAGGGAATCAAGTGCAACGCACGCGGCGCCGTCAGGGCTCGTCGTCGGGACCTTCGAGGCCTTCGTCGTCTTCATCGTCCTCGTCGTCCTCGGCGGCTTTCGCGGCGCCCTCCGGCTCAAACGGTTCCGCGACCACTTCGCCGCCCGCCTTCTTCAACAGAATTTCGACCTTGCCTTCGGCCTGGTCCAATTGCTTCTGGCAATCGCGCGAAAGCGCCACGCCTTCCTCGAAAAGTTTCATCGCGTCATCGAGCGAAAGCGTCGCGCTCTCCAGACGCCGCACAATTTCTTCCAGGCGGGCGAGCGATTGCTCGAACCCCGGTTTCTTTCCCGGCTCGGGCTTTTTGGTTGGTGCCGGATTCACAGCGAGGCAACCTCGTCGTCGTTCGTTCTGTCGTCGAACGTAGACAGCATTCTAAGGCACGCCGAAGAACCGAGACAACGCCTTTGTGCGGGCCCAGCGCCTCGACGGCGCCGAAGCGCGTCACGTGCCGAATCCAGCTCGTGCGCGCGAGAACGCCGCTCGAAACGCGCCGAACGGTACTAGAATCGTCCCCACGGCAACGTGACGCCATCCACATCATGACGCCATCCACCGAGCGCATCCTCCGATGATCGGCCTGCGCCTGCTCGGCATCTTCGCGCTCGTCCTCATCAACGGCTTCTTCGCCGCCGCGGAATTTTCGCTCGTCGCGGTTCGACTCTCTCGCGTGCGCCAGTTGGTCGAAAAAGGCAGCACACGCGCCCGCGTCGTCGAACGCCTCACCGGCCAACTCGATCGCGTGGTCTCCGGCGTGCAAGTCGGCATCACGCTCACCAGCCTCGGCCTCGGCGCCCTGGGCGAACTCACACTCGCGGCCTTCTTGCGCCCCATGCTCGCCTGGCTGCCGGGCCGCCCTGCGGTTGTCGTGCTTCACGCCATTTCGCTGGTGCTTGCGTTCGCTCTCTTGACCATGCTGCACGTCGTGCTCGGCGAGCTTGTGCCGAAATCGCTCAGTTTGCAACGCGCCGAACGCGTGGCGCTGATGATCGCGCTCCCCTTCGATTGGTATCTCCACACCTTCCGTTGGGCCATCGATTTCCTCGACGGTTTGAGCCGCGTGGTTCTTCGCGTCCTCGGCGGACGCGGCGGCCACAGCCACACCCTCGTTCATTCCGCTGAAGAACTCGAAATTCAGGTCCAGCAAGCGCGCGAGCGCGGCCTTCTTTCGCAGAGCGAAGAAAAGTTCATCCTCAGCGCGATCCAACTCGGCCAGCTCCGCGTGCGCGAAATCATCGTGCCGCGTCCCGATATGCACGTCCTCCCCGTGGAAGCCGATCTCGAGGAAACTCTTCGCGTCTTCGTCACCACGCAGCGCTCGCGCATTCCCGTTTACGAAGGCTCGGTCGATCACTTGCTCGGCTTCGTGCATATCAAAGACATGCTCTGGGTTCTTCTCGATCGGCAGCGCCGCGCCGAAGAAGGCGTGCCGCCTCCCACGTTCGATCTGCGCCGCCTTCTGCGCGAGCTGCCCATCATTCCCGAAAGCAAATCCGCCGCGGAACTCCTCACCGAACTCCGCGCGCATCGCGCCGGCATGGCCGCTGTCGTGGACGAATTCGGCAGCATCCTTGGTCTTGTCACACTCGAAGATTTGATCGAGCAGGTGGTCGGCGAAATTCACGATGAATTCGACGTCGTCGAGCGCCCGCAAGTCGTTGGCCGCGGTCCGGATCCCGCGATGATTTTTGACGCTTCACTTCCCGTGCGCGATCTCGCGTCGCAATACGATATCGAGCTGCCCGAAGATCCCGCTTACGCCACCGTCGGCGGTTTTGTTCTGAACCAATTGCAATTCATCCCGCGCGGCGGCGAAACGTTTGAATTCGGCGGCTATCGTTTCACCGTCGTCGAAATGGATCGCCGTCGCGTGGCTCGCGTGAAGATCGAGCGCCTGAAGCCCGCCGCGGCCCACGAAGCGGCCAACACTCCTCGTTCCGCGGGCGACGCATGACGCGCAAAATCCTCCAGCGCATCGCCTACACGCTGCCCGCCGTCTGGCTGATTCTTACGACGGTTTTTTTATTGATTCACATCGTTCCCGGCGATCCCGTGGTGCAAATGCTTGGCGAAGACGCCAGCGCCCAAGATCTCTCGCAGCTTCGCCACGCACTCGGCCTCGACGCGCCGCTCGGCACGCAGTACCTGCGCTATCTTTCCGGATTATTTCGCGGCGATTGGGGCAAGTCTTTCCATTTCGGCAGTTCCGTCTCCGCCATCGTGTTCCAGCATTTTCCGGCCACGCTCGAATTGGCGCTGGCCGGTTTGTTCGTGTGCCTGATCATCGCGGTTCCCGCCGGCGTTTATTCCGCCGCGCACCAGGGAAGTGCAGGCGATCACGCCGCCTCGGTATTCACGCTGCTCGGCCTTTCGCTGCCGAATTTCGCGCTTGGCCCGCTGCTGATTCTCGCTTTCTCGATCGAGCTCGGATGGCTGCCCGTCTCCGGCCGCGGCGGCATCGCGCATTTGATTTTGCCCGCCGTAACGCTCGGCGCTGCGCTCGCCGCCATTCTCACGCGGATGGTGCGCGCCTCGATGATCGAAGAATTGTCCAGCGACTACGTGCGCACCGCGCGCGCCAAAGGCTTGTCGGAGCGCCGCGTGCTTTTCCGCCACGCGCTGCCCAACGCGCTGATCCCCATCATCACCATCGTCGGCCTGCAATTCGGCGCGCTGCTCGCCGGCACAATCGTCACGGAAACAATTTTTTCCTGGCCCGGCATCGGCCGCCTCGCCGTGCAAGCCATCACCGAGCGCGATTATCCGCTTCTGCAGGGCTGCATCCTGGTGATCGCGCTTTCCTGCGTGCTTGTGAATTTGCTCACTGACTTAATCTACGCCGTGATCGACCCGCGGGTGCGCGTCGAATGACATATCGCAACAACCTCGGCCAATTCCTGCGCAGCAGCCGCCTCGGCCGCTGGGGCGCGGCGCTGGCGTTGCTGCTTGTCGTCTCGGCGATTGCCGCGCCGTGGATCGCGCGTCAAAATCCCGCCGCGCAAGACTTGCCGAACCGCTTGATGTCCCCCAGCGCTGCTCATTGGTTCGGCACCGACGAACTCGGGCGCGACATTTTCTCGCGCACGCTCTACGGCGCGCGCGTTTCGCTGACGGTGGGGATTTCCGTAGTGATCGGCGCGGGACTCGTCGGCCTCGCGATCGGTTGCCTCGCCGGCTATTTCGGCGGCGCGCTCGACCGCTTCGTGAACATCATCCTCATCAACACTTTTCTTTCATTCCCCGGCGTGCTTCTCGCGATCGCGCTCGCCGCATCGCTCGGCCCCGGCTTGCGCAATGTGATCATCGCGCTCGTGATCACAGGCTGGGCCGGCTACGCGCGCCTCGCGCGCGCGCAAGTTTTAAAAGTGAAGGAATTGGATTTCATCGCCGCCGCGCGTTCTCTCGGTGCCTCCGACGCTCGCATCCTCTGGCGCCATTTGTTGCCAAACACCATCCAGCCCGTGCTGATTCAAGCCACCATCGGCATGGCCAGTGCCATCCTCGCCGAATCCACGCTCAGTTTTCTCGGCCTTGGCGTCCTCGCGCCCACGCCAAGCTGGGGCGCGATGCTCAACGACGCGCGCAATCATCTCTTCGATGCGCCGCACATGATCGTTTTCCCCGCGCTCGGAATCATGGCCGCCGTGCTCTCATTCAATCTGCTCGGCGACGCCCTCCGCGATTGGCTCGATCCACGCACGCGCTCTTTCCTAATTACGCAAGACCTCGCGCGATGAGTCTTGCGTGCGATCAATTGTTGGAAATGAGAGTCCAGAAAAATCAGGAAGGAGTGCGTGACAAAACAACTTCCGAGCCGCGGCTCGCGCCCAGCGCTTTCGCTGCGTTGCCCTTGTTTACCGCGATCTCGACGTACCCGCTTGATCCGATCAGCGCCACAGGCTCCGCGGAATTTCCTTCGCCAAACGTGGCCACAAATCGCTCCACGCTTTTTCCGCCGACCTGCAATTTTATTTTGCCGGTCGCCACAGTGGCCTCCGGCAAATCTTCTGCGCGCAAATTCGTCATCAGGTTGCCGAACGCATCCACGTGCAGCACGACTGCTTTCAGCGAATCTCCAGCGGCCTTCGGTTTCGGCAACACGAACCGCGTGAAGTCCGTAATTTCCTCGCCGAACGATTCCGTCGCCCAAGCCTTGGAGAGATACGCCGCAACCGGCGCGAAAACGTCTCGCCCGTGGAATGTCGGACTCACCGGCTCGAGAAAATTGTGGCTGGCCGTGACATGTCGCACCACCACGCCCGGATCGCGGTCATAGACCATCGAAAGCACGCCGTTGTCCGGCGCAATAAAATATTGATTGTCGGCCGAAACCAGCAGCGGCCGCCGCGCCGTGCCCACGCCCGGGTCCACGATCACGATGTGAATGGTTCGCGCCGGAAAATAGGGATACACCGAGCCGATCGTCAGCGCCCCATCGAGCAAATCATACGGCGCTACATGGTGCTGGATATCGATGATGCGCGCGCTCGGATTGATCCCCAGAATCACGCCCTTCATCGCCGCGACCAAATGGTCGGAAGTGCCGAAATCGGTGGTCAGCGTAATCAGTGGATCGGGCACAGCGTTTTCTCCCTCGCGCGCGCCGCGTTTGGCAGCGCAAGCCGCCGCACGCGCGGCTTTTTCCACGCTAACGGACGCTCCGTTTCCTGTCAAAGACATCGCCGCGCCGCGTGCCCCAACCGCCACGGCGCACTTGCGTCGCACGCGGCCGCTGCCTTGACCCGTCACTCCAGCAACGATATTCTGGATTGGAACGACTTGCGGCTGCGCCCGCCGACTGTGGCTCGCCCCATGCGACGCATCTACCTCGATAACAACGCAACTACCCCCGTGGACCCTGCGGTCCTCGAAGCGATCTTGCCGTTCTTCGCGCAGGAATATGGCAATGCCAGCTCGATTCACGGTTTCGGGCAGAAATGTCGCGCTGCGGTCGAGCAAGCGCGCGATGAGGTCGCGCAGCTTCTAAACGCGCGCGCGTCCGAGATCGTCTTCACCAGCGGCGGCACGGAATCGAACAATCAGGCGATTTTCGGCGTGGTTAACGCCGCGCCCGGCCCAAGCAAGCACATCGTCACCACCACGGTCGAGCACAGCGCCGTGCTCAATCCGTGCGAAGAACTCGAGCGCCGCGGCGTTGAAGTCACTTACGTAGCTACCAGCCGCGAAGGCCGCGTGAATCCCGAAGCGATTCGCCAGGCCATTCGCGCTGAAACCGTGCTGATCTCCGTGATGATGGCCAACAACGAAATCGGCACGCTCCAGCCCGTCGAAGCCATCGCCGCGATTGCTGCGGAGAAGGGAATCGCCTTTCACGTGGATGCCGTGCAGGCCGCCGGAAAAATTCCGGTGGATGTGAAGAGCATCGGCGCGCCGCTGCTTGCAATTTCCGGCCACAAGCTTTACGCGCCCAAGGGCGTGGGCGCGCTTTACGTTCGCGACGGCACGCAACTCGACGCGCTGCTTTTCGGCGGCAGGCACGGCCGCGATGGCCGCCCGGGGACGGAAAACGTTCCCGGAATTGTCGGCCTCGGAAAAGCGGCGGAAATCGCGCGCCGCGCGCTCGCCGAAGAAAATCCGCGCATCGCCGCGATGCGCGATCGTTTCGAGCGCGGCCTGCTCGCGGCCGTGCCGCTGCTGCGAATCAACGGTTCCTGCGCGCCGCGCACGCCCAACACCTCAAATTTGGTTTTCCCGCACATCGAAGCCGAAGCGCTGGTGATCGCGCTGGATCTGCAGGGCATCGCGTGCTCCGCCGGCGCGGCCTGCGCCTCGGGTACGATCGAGCCATCGCATGTGCTCACTGCGATCGGCTTGAATCGCGCCGATGCGCGCGCCTCCGTGCGCTTCAGCCTCGGCCGCTGCACCACGGAAGATGAAATCGATTACGCGCTCGACGTGATTCCGCGCATCGTGCAGCGTCTGCGCAGCCTCTCGCCAACCTGGCGCGAAGCGGTGGTGGCGTGATGAGCGCTGCCGTGAATATCGAAGCGATTAGCGCGGCGGAAATTCCTGTGCCGGCCGAAACGCGTGCCGGACTCACCGTCGTCGCCATGAGCGGCGGCGTCGATAGCTCCACCGTCGCGGCATTGCTCCACCAGCGCGGCGATGCCGTCGTCGGCCTGACCATGCAATTGTGGGATCAGCGCCGCCTGCCCGGCCTCCGCCCCCTCGGCGCTCCGAGGCAACGCTGCTGCTCGCTCGAAGACGCGCACGACGCGCGGCGCGTCGCGCAGCACCTCGGCATCCCGCATTACGTCGTGAACTACGAGGAGCGCTTCGAGCAGACCGTGGTGAAGCCGTTCGTCGCGTCGTATCTCGCCGGCGAAACGCCTGTGCCCTGCGCACAGTGCAACAACCACGTCAAGTTCGATCCTCTGATTACCACCGCGCGCCAAATCGGCGCCGAGCGCATCGCCACCGGTCACTACGCGCGCATTCGCCGCAATTCGGAAACCGGCCGCATGATGCTGCTGCGCGCCGCCGACGAATCGAAGGACCAATCCTATTTTCTTTTCGGCCTCACGCAGGAGCAGATGTCGCGCACCGTTTTCCCGCTCGGCGAATTCGGCAAGCAGCGCGTGCGCGAACTCGCTCGCGAGGCGGCGCTGCCCGTGGCGGAGAAGCCCGATAGCCAGGAGATTTGCTTTGTGTCGGCCGGCCATTACGTGCAGTTCATCGAATCGTATTTGGCCGAGCGCGGCGAAAGCATGCCCGACGATCACGGAGAAGTCGTGACCACGAGCGGCGAAGTAATCGGTCGCCACCAGGGCTTGCATCGATTCACCGTGGGACAGCGCAAGGGCCTCGGATTCGCCGCGGGGCGCGCGATGTATGTCGTCGCGCTCGAGCCGGAGACAAAACGCGTCGTCGTCGGAGACGATGCCGAGCTGCGCCGCGCGACGTGCGATGTGCGCGATGTCAATTGGGTCTCGATTGCCGCGCCCGCGGGTCCGGTTCGCTGTGCCGTCAAAGTTCGCCATCGCCACGAACCGGCGCTCGCCACGATTGAGGCGCTCGATGCCACGACAGCGCGCGTGCGCTTCGATGAGCCGCAGCGCGCGGTCACGCCGGGACAAGCTGCGGTGTTTTACGACGGAGAAATCGTGCTTGGTGGCGGAACGATTATTTCTGGCGATCCTGAATCGAGATGAAAATTCACATCTAGATGAAAATCTAGATGAAGAGGTTTTCGTCCGGGAAATCGCTGGTGGCGGAAGATGAGCGGCCCTCGGTGCGATGCCGGCGGCGCGAACGGAAAAATTCGAGGCCGGTTTGAATGCCGCGAATCACCGCCGTGGCGGATTGCACCGGACCAAGCACCGTTTGGCGCACAGTCTTCCCGGCGTCCTCGACAGCTTCAAGCGCGCCCGTCAGGATGTGATCGACGTGGACCAATTGGAGCCGCAAGCGATCGAGCGTCTCCGTGAAAACGCGATCCACTTTCTGCGCCTGGCTGCGAGCGAGATAGGAGATTTCGGCTGCGTCAGAAACGATGGACGTGACGCGCGGCTGCACATCTTCCATCAGCACTTGCGCGCGGATCAGAATCGGAGAAACGCGCGCTTCGAGGTCGGTCGCGATGCGCTCGACCTTCGCGCTGGTTCGCCGAAACTGAACGTACATCATGGTGATGGCGGCGGCTTGCGCGACGAACGCCAAGGCGGTCACTGCGACGAAAAATGGCAGCCAGCTCATCTTCTAGCGTTCTCCAATGTCACTTGTCGCTGCGCTCTGGTACGTCAGGCGATGCGCTGGGCGCCGCTGCGGAACAACGCGCTCCGCGCAATCGTTTCAACAGATTCGTACCACCCGCCGCGGCGTTCTTCGCGCTATTGCGCTTTCGATTTTTCGCGCTGATACGCGTCGCGGCCGGCTTCGACGGCGGCCGAAATCGATTCTTTTTGGTTCGACGCCACTTTCTTTCCGCGCTCGACCAGATCTTCGGCGCGATCCCGCAACTCGCGCGCTTTGCGCTGCGCGTACTCGCGGCCTTCATCGGCCTTGTCCATCAGATACTCGCGCGTATCTTCGCCGGATTTCGGCGCGAAAAGAATGCCCACCAGCGCGCCAATTCCGAGCCCTACCAGGAAAAAAGTGACTTTGGAACCCACTTGATTGTCGCTCATAACGCTACCTCCCTCAGTGTTGTAATGACGCTAGCACATGCCCGACGCGGTTTCAAGGAAACGGCTCTCGCACGCGCGCGAGCACTGGCCAGCAACGCGCACTTCATTAGATGCGGAGGCCGTGAGCTTCGGCGGCACGACCGCGAACAATCGAGGGAGTCCGCGGTGCGCAATGGCGTTGCTCGCGAGGGCGCAGTGCGGGCACTGCAACTCCTCGCGGACGTTGGGCGATGATAATATCCGGGCGTCCGCGGCGTTTGGAAATGACCGAACCCTTTTCCGGACGCGGGAATCCTGGGCGAGCTTTCGCGCGACGGGATGAGATTTCTGCGCGGAAACTGAGATCGCGAGAGATGCGGGCTCTGCTTATCGCCCGCCGGATTGAGGGTGCCTATGAGACGGACGGCGAAATCGAAATGCGCGATTTTGGCGTTGGCGCCGCTTGTGGCGCTGGCGGCGACGATTGCATTCGCGACGGCGGGAGATGCGCAGAATCAAGGCGGGACGGCCGGTCACCAGAGCGCGGCCGCCGGTGCGACAAAGCCGATGAGGATCCGAATTGGCGGGAACGTGCAGCAAGCCAAATTAATTAGCGCGCCTCAACCGGAATATCCGCCGCCGGCTCGGCAAGCCAGCATCGAAGGCAATGTTGTACTTCATGCAGTTATCGGATTAGATGGGACGGTCGCGCAGCTGAGCGTGATCTCGGGGCATCCGCTGCTCGTCCAGGCGGCGCTCGATGCGGTGAAGCAGCGGAGATACGCACCGACGTTGCTCAACGGCGAGCCAGTCGAAGTGGATACGACGATAACCATCGCATTCAAACTGGACGCGAGCGCGCCGGCGCAACAGACGCCTCCCGCGGAGAGTGCAGCGACGGCGCCGCCACCGGCTGATGCAAACGTGGCCCTCGATCCGCAGCTTAAGGCGGACATATTGCATTTGTTCGACGTGATGCACGTGCGAGAGCGGGAGATCGCTGGAGTCAACATCGCATCGGGACTCGTCCGTGCTGAGCTGATGAGATCGCTGCCGCCAACGCCAAACCGAGAGAAGATCGCAGATAGGATGGTGGAGAAAGTCGTCGCGGTGACGCAGTCGGACGAAGTTCTCGACCGGCTTGCGGCGGTGTACGCGAAGAGTCTATCGGACGACGATGTCAAAGCGATCACGGCATTTTATGAGTCGCCCGCGGGACAGCACTTCAACGCGGCGACGTCGCAAATCACCTCGGACAGCGCGCGGCTGGGCCACGACGCTGTGCAGGAACAAATGCCCAGAATTTTCAAAGAGCTGTGCAACGAATATCCGGAATTGCAAGGCCAAGCGAATTTCTGTCCGAAACCTGTGCCGAGCGGCGGCAACCAGGGCATGCTTGAGATGCCTGAGGTAATGCCACTAAGGGGAAAATCGTGATTACACGACGTGAGTTTCTGGATTCACTGGCTGTCGGAGCGGCGGGGCTGGCGGTGGGAACAACGGCGACAAGTTACGGCCAGATAATGGGCGCGAACGACCGGCTGAACTTTGCAGTCATCGGACTGAATGGACGCGGGTACGCGCATCTTTCAGCGCTCAAGGCGAATAAGAGCGCGGCGCGCATCTCGCACGTCTGCGACGTGGACACTCATATTTTGAAGAAATTCGCCGACAGCACGGCGCAGACCATGGGTGAAGCGCCGGTGGCGGAGCAAGATTTTCGCAAGATTCTGGCGGAGAAGGATGTGGACGCGATCACGATTGCGACGCCGGATCATTGGCATACACCGCTGGCGATTTTGGGATTGCAAGCGGGCAAACACGTCTATGTCGAAAAACCGTGCAGCCACAATCCTGCCGAGGGAGTGATGCTATTGGAGGCGGTGCAGAAGTACGGGAAAGTGGTGCAGATGGGCACGCAGCAGCGTTCCTCGCCACACACCATAGAGATCGTCGGAAAAATTCACGATGGGATCATTGGCAGGGCGTACTTCGCGAAGGCGTGGTACAGCAATGTGAGGAAATCGATTGGCATCGGCAAAGAAGCGCCCGTGCCGGCGGAGCTCGATTGGGAAATTTGGCAGGGCCCGGCGCCGCGGCGCGCGTATCGCGACAATGTGCAGCCGTATAACTGGCACTGGTTCAAGATTTATGGCACGGGCGAAACGCTGAATAATGGCACGCACGAAGTGGATGTGTGCCGCTGGGCGCTGGGAGTGGACTATCCGATGCGCGTGACCGCGTCGGGCGGACGGTACGCTTTCAAGGACGATTGGCAGTTTTACGACACTCTCGTGACGAGCTTCGAGTACGAAGACAAGCTGCTCGCGTGGGAGGGCAAGAGTTGCAACGGAATGAAATATTACGGGCGCGATCGCGGCTCGACGATCATGGGAACGACCGGCACGGTGCTGGTCGATCGCGATGGGTACGAGATATACGACCTGAGTGGGAAAAAGACGAGCGAATTTAAAGTTGGCACCACGACGTCGTCTTCCGATCTTGTGGGCGCGGATTCCATGACCGACGCGCACTTCGCGAATTTCATCGCGGCGATTCGCACGGGTGAGAAACTCAACGCTCCGATATCTGTCGGCAACGTTTCCGTAACGATGATGCAGCTTTCCAATATGGCATGGGAAGTGAATCGCGAGTTGCATTTGGACACGATGAACGGACGAGTCTTGGCCGATCCTGAAGCGATGAAGATGTGGACGCGCGATTATCAACCGGGCTGGGCGCCGCATTTGTGAGGCGATTGGCGCGGTCATCGATCCGCAAACGCGCTGGCGGCTGTCGGACTCTCAGATCTCAAAATCGCATTTAGCGGTTGGTCGCGTCGCGCAGAATTTGCAGACCGGAACATGCGAACATTCTGGTTCCTCCTGATTGCCTGTTTCTTGGCTACTTCCGCTTCTGCTCAGTCAGTACCGCAATTCAGATTGATGCCGATGCCGTCGACGGTGCGCGCGGGAGTGGGAGCGCTTCCGATCACGCGCACGCTTTCGGTAGCGATTGAAGGATACAGGGAGCCGCGCCTCGATCGCGCCGTCGAGAGATTTCTCCACCAGCTTTTCGATGAAACCGGCATTCCAACGCGAGACCAGATCATAAATTCCGCCGATGCCACGCTTGTAGTCCGCGCCGATCACGCGAGCAAACCTGTGCAAGAGATGGGAGAGGACGAAAGCTACGTGCTGGACGTGACTCCCTCGGGCGCAAAGCTAACCGCTGCGAATCCGCTGGGGATCATGCGCGGGTTGGAAACATTTCTTCAGCTTGTTGAAATCACTCCCGCTGGATTTGCCGCGCCGGCGATGCACATTGAAGACGCGCCACGGTTTCCGTGGCGAGGACTTAGCATCGACGTCAGCCGCCACTTCGTCTCGGTGGAAGTGTTGAAGCGCAACATCGACGCGATGGCGGCGGTGAAAATGAACGTGCTACATCTGCATCTTTCCGACAATCAGGGTTTTCGCGTGGAGAGCAAGAAGTTTCCGAAACTGACGCAGATAGGATCGGATGGGCAGTATTACACGCAAGCGGAAATTCGCGATCTGATCGAATACGCGCGCGATCGCGGGATTCGCGTGGTTCCGGAATTCGACATGCCGGGACACAGCACTTCGTGGTTCGTGGGATATCCGGAGCTTGCGAGCGCGCCCGGTCCTTACCAAATCGAACGGGGCTGGGGAATTTTCGATCCGGCGATGGATCCATCAAGGGAGGAGACCTACAGGTTCCTCGACAAATTCATCGGTGAGATGGCCGCGCTGTTTCCCGACGCGTATTTTCACATCGGCGGCGACGAAGTAAATGGAAAACAGTGGGACGCCAATCCGAAAATCCAGGAGTTCATGCGCGCCCATAATTTGAAGAGCGATCAAGAGCTTCAGCAGTACTTCACGCTGCGGGTGCAGAAAATTGTGAGCAAGCACCACAAAATCATGATTGGTTGGGACGAAATCCTGAGCCCTGGCATGCCCAGCGACATCGTGATCCAATCGTGGCGCGGCCAGGATTCTCTGGCGGCTGCTGCGAAACTGGGATACAGCGGGATTCTTTCGAGCGGCTACTATCTCGATGCGATGGCGCCAGCGAGACAATACTATTCGGTTGATCCGATGGCGAACGCGGATGCGACGCTCACGGTTGGGCAGCAGAAGCGGATCCTCGGCGGTGAGGCATGTATGTGGTCCGAATTCGTCACGGATGAAAATATCGAATCGCGGATCTGGCCGCGCGCTGCTGCGATCGCCGAGAGATTGTGGTCACCGGCGCAAGCGCAGGACGTAGATTCCATGTACGCGAGATTGGATTCGGTGAGCCGGGAGCTTGAAGAGGTTGGGCTCAGGCACCGCGCGAATATGGAAATGATGCTCGAACGCATGGCGGGGACTGGCGATATCGCCGCGCTGCGCGTGTTGGCGGATGTAGCCGAGCCTGTCGGCTTGCACGTTCGCGAGCAAGAAGCGAGGAAAGCGAGCGAGATTCAAACAAGCGATACTCCGCTCAATCGCATGGTCGGCGCGGTTGCGCCGGAAAGCGACGTGGCGCGGCAATTCACGCAAGAGGTGAATGCATTCATCGCGAGCAATTTCGCGGATGTCCAGGCAAAATCAGAAATTCGCGATTGTCTCGTCGCGTGGCGCGATAATGATGCGAAATTGCAGCCGCTGCTCGCGGATTCATATCTACTGAAGGAACTCTCGCCCGTTTCGCAGAATCTTTCTTCGCTCGGCAGCGCGGGCCTCGAAGCGATGGACTACATCGACAGAGGCGAACGAGGGCCTGATGCGTGGCGGGACCAGCACCTTGCCACGATTCAACTAGCGGCTCAGCCCGCTGCCGATGTGATCCTGGCGGTCGCGCCAGCAATTCGTCAATTGATCGAAGCCAGCACCGCGAAGAAATAGCCGCGGCTACTTCGCGGCCGGCGGTTGCGGCGCGTTGGGGCCGGTCACTCTCTTGGGCGATTGCTTGTTCAGCGTATCGAGCAGCAATTTCGCGGAGTCAGGCGGCGCTTCAGCGCCCTTGAAGACGACATCTTTAGCGTTCACGTGATGGCCGTAGAGTTTTGTGTTGGCGGGGCCATCGGCGCGCAGCGTTGAGCCCGTCAATCCCACGCCAGCAAACAACCCCTTCGCGCGGGAGTACGTTAGCAATTCGGAATGCAGGACAACATCCTCTTCCGCCGCTCCTACTCGTCCTACCGGACCCGCCGTCGCGGTGACGTCTCCGCCAATCTTTGCCTTGGTCGTAAGCAGGGAATTCGCACCGTCCGAGTTCATCACGGTGATCAGAATGTCCACGGATGCCGCGCCGCCCTCGAAGCCCCAGTTCACGCCCTCAAGCGCGACCATCGTCGGCGCGCCCCACGGTCCGTCGAAGTTCGGACCGGAGCGGCAAGTCATAGCGCCTCGACCGAAAGTACCGCCGAAGAGAAAAGTGAAAATGAATCCGTTTCCTTTGATGACGCCGGGGAGGACGATTACGCAGTCGGCTCGATCGAGCGCGTAGTCCAGGCCGAGATGCGGGCCGCCCAGGATTTCGCCCAACACTTTTCCGCAGTTTTGTACGCGATCTTGCGAGCGCTCGTTGTCGGGCGGCGCCTGCGTGTCAGTCGCTTGCGGAAACGCGGCCACGGTCGCCACGAGCATCAATGCGATTGCTTTGATTGTCGCTTTCAACATGGCCCGCTCCTGATTCGGAGAATCCAATCTGGCCGAAAATCCGATTTGGACTCCTGAGATTGCACATCGTAAATCTTCTGCGGGGTCGGAGACAAGAATTTTGGCGGCGCATCAGGGGCGGTCCTCTTAAGGAACACGGTGCCGGGCGGGAGGCATCCTTTAGCTCGGCACGGAATTCTAATCGCAGGACCGCGGACCGCGCTGGGAGTGCTCAGAAAGATTTCCGCCGAAGGAAGGAATTAGACTGACATGGCCAGCGAATCCAAGCACTCGACGACGGGCCCGACGGACGGCAATCTCCCTGACGACGAGAAGGCGCCTCTGCTGGGAATCCGCAAGGACGGACTTTCCGCCGGACTCATTTCTAATCTCAAGGAATATTTCACGCGCGGGCCGAGGATTGAGCGCGGAGGTGCGGCTTCGCGGATGAGTGTCGATTGGCAACCGTGGCACCGAACTCTTTGGCAGAATTTGCGCGATACAATTTCGCCGCCGAAGCTGCCGCCGCTGAAGGTGACGAGCAAGCCGGTGAAGGTGCGGGAAATTTGGAGCCGCGACAAAGCGTTCGCGCCGTCACAGGGCGTTTCACTTGCGGTGCATGTTGTGCTGATCGTGTTGCTGGGTGTGCCGCTGATTCACGTCGTGGTGACGGGCAAGCCTCCGGCGGTGCGCGCATTCGGACCTGACGTGTTTTCGCCGTACACGTCGAAGATTCCACCAGGAGATACACGGCCGACGGGCGGCGGAAGCGGCGGCAACGAAGATCCGATACCAGCGTCGAAGGGCCGCCTGCCGAAATTTTCCGATATTCAATTGACGCCGCCGACGGTGGTGCTGCGAAACATGAATCCGATGATGCCCGCGGTGCCGACGGTGATTGGTCCGCCGGATGTGACGCTGGTGAGTCCGGCGCTGGTGAATTACGGCGATCCCACTGCGCCGGCTGTGACCGACTCGAACGGGCCGGGCGCTGATTCGGGCATAGGAAATCATCAGGGCGGTGGAATCGGCGACGGCGAGGGGCCCGGCGTGGGGCCCGGCGAGGACGGAGGATACGGAAATGGCGTGCATCGCGCGGGCGTCGGTGGAGTCTCGTATCCGACTTGCAGTTATTGCCCGCCGGCGAAATTCACGGAAGAAGCGCGTAAGGCGAAGTATCAGGGAACGGTGACGCTGCAAGTTGTGGTGACGGCGGATGGTCGCGGGACGGATATACGGATTGTGAAGGGGTTGGACATGGGACTCGACGAGCAAGCGGTGGAGGCGGTGGAAGGCTGGCGTTTCAAGCCGGCTTATGGGCGCGACGGAAAACCCGTGGCGACGCTGACGGAGATTGAAGTAACGTTTCGTCTGCTCTGAAGAAAAGCCACGCGAAGACCCCACACCTAAGCCACGCACGAAGGTCCTACATAAAACCCCCACACGTGAAACCGACGTGTGGGGCACTCTCAAGGATCGCGATCAATCCGTTCTCGCGGGCGATTGTTAGTCGCCGGGGACGTGGTCGGCGTATTTTGGCCAGTCGGCGAGGAGCGCGTGGATGACCGTGCTGCCGACGGCGTAGGCCGATTCGAGCGCGGGGATGTAGCCGGGGTAGGGCGCAGTGACGTTGCCGACGGCGGATTCGCCGGGAGGCTGCATGCAGTAATCGCTGCCGGTGCGCAGGACCATCAGGCGGCGGAAATCGGCGCGATGCATGGCGGTGAGGCGGCGCAGGGCCTCGGCGACGGCGGAGTCTTCCATTTCGGTCATTACGAACGTGCCTTTGCCGTTGGTCCAAAGCTTTACCCAGTCGTCGGCGTACTGCGTCATGATCCGGCCGCCCCAGTAATAGTCGGAGGCGAAGGAGTCGCCCTTGAGGACGAACGGAGGGCGCTGGGCGTCGGGGAAACCTTGCCAGTGGGAGCGCGCGGCTTGCATTTCGGGCGTGTCTTCGAGCTTGAGGCTTTGCGTTAGCTGGAAGGCCCAATTGGCGAGGGCGGCGTTTAGCTCATACGCGCCGATGCGGTCGCTCGCGACTAAGGGCTGATCGGGGAGCGTGTTCGGCCGCAGGGCGCCGATGGCGAACAGGCCGTAAGGCCAATCTGCGGGGGCTTCGCGCGGATCGACCTCTCTAGCCACGTCATTCACCACGTAAGTGGCCCAGGCGGCTGAGCCGAGCGATGCGACCTCAGGATTCACGCCGGCGATGCCATTCATAAGCCAATACGCGTGCGTAAGATCGAAGCGCGGGTCGAGGCCGAGCGCCATTACGGAGGCGCCGGCGTTTACGAGGGTGGTGCCGGTGACGATGCCGATTACGGAGTGGTCGGCATTGGAGCGCAACGGGCGCTCGCCGCCTGGAAAATCCAATTTTTCATCGAGATGTTCGCGTTCCACCCAGAATTGGAATTCGCCGGGCTGGTCGCCGGTGTCTTCGCCACGCTCGAACGTGGCGAGGATCACGATCTTGACCGGCCACGGCTTGGTCTGGGCGCGCACAGGGCTCGCGAGCGGAGCGAACAGGAGGAGAAAGAGAAGCGGAAAGTGCGATCGGCTTGATCTGGCGACACGCGGGAACATGGCTTCCTCCGAGAAAACGACACTGCGTGACGCCAGCTTACCAGACCGCACCGCGCCGAGCGCATAGCCGAAAACGGTTTCGCGGATCGCGTGAATCAGAGATTTCCTCAGTTGCGATTAAGATTGTGCAAAACAAATTGAAAAGTGTTCTTTTCCGCACAGTAACGCTTTACCGCGGTTATTTAATATGCGCTTCTGGACTACCCGCTCTTGACCAAGATCGATCAGAGGTCGAACTAAAAACGAGCTGAAGATGTGCCGATTCCGGGCAATAAGCGACCGCAAATAAAAAAGCGGATTCGGCTACGCTCTCTTCGTCGGAGCTTGGCATCTAAGAATGTTGAAGCGAGATTTGGAGGTGGCACATGACACTCGGCGGGAGAGAAGTGCTTTTGGTCGGACAAAGTTTTCATGGCGCCCAGTCATTAACGGAACGCTTGAACGGGTGGGGCTTCCGCTGCCGCATCGCCGGAAGCATGCGAACGGCTTCCGACCTGCTGAGCGCGCATCAAATTCATCTGGTGCTGAGCAACACGGTTCTGCCGGATGGCACTGGGTTTGGCTTGCTCGAGGTATTGGCAGGCCGGCCGATCACTGCGTTCCTTTGTTTGCCGGTTGAGAACAGCTGCTTGTGGCTGCCGGCGATCGACGATGGAAAAGATTGCCTCGGAATGCCCGCGTTGCGGCCTTCGGAGTTTTCCACAGCGCTCGAGGCATTGGCGCGGCGATTGGATGCAGAGGCGGTAGTCAACTAGTCTCCGATTTCAAGCGTTGAGGCGGCGGCACGAATGGATCTGCGCTTGCCGCGATGCGCTTGCCGAAAAAATCAAAAAATAGCGACGAGTTGTAGTTTTAGCGGATCAGTGCGCGCGGAAATAGGCCGCGAGGCGCTCGGCTTGTGGACGCGTGATGACTTTGGCCAGATCGGCGGGTGCGGCGGCGCGGACTCGGGCAACGCTGCCGAAGCGCGCGAGAAGTTTGCGCGCGCTTGCGGCGCCGATGCCGGGGACGTCTTCGAGTTCGGAGTGGAGCGTGCGTTTCGCGCGGCGCTGTCTGTGGAAGCCGACCGCGAAGCGATGAGTTTCGTCGCGGATTTGCTGCACGAGATGCAGGATCGGCGAGTGGTGATCGAGGCGCACCGGCTCGTCTTCTTGTCCGAGAACGTAGAGGATTTCTTCCTGTTTGGCGATGGCCGCGACCGGCTGGTTGATGATGGCGAGATCGTCGAGCGCGGCTGCGGCGGCGTGGAGTTGGCCGATGCCGCCGTCGATGACGATCAGGCTGGGGAAGGGTTTGTTTTCTTCCTGCAGGCGGCGATAGCGGCGCGTGACGGCTTCGCGCATGGAAGCGAAATCGTCGTTTGAAGCACCGCGCTCCGCGCGTTCCGATCCCGATTCCCCACGGATGATAAATTTGCGGTAATCCGATTTTTTTAGACGGCCTTTTTCCCACACGACCATTGAGGCTACGGTGTCCGATCCCTGGATATGCGAAATGTCGAAGCTCTCGATGCGCTCGGGCGTTTCGGGCAAGTTGAGCGTCTGCTCAAGCGCTTCGGCGATGGCCTTGGGGTTGGGCGTTTGCACGCGGAAGCGCTGCTCGAAAGAATGGCGGGCGTTTTTTTCGACCAGCTCGACCACGGCGCGTTTCTGGCCGCGCTGCGGAACGAGAATTTCTACGCGCGAACGCGGCGGCGAAAGGTGCGCGGCGCGCTCGGTGAGAATTTGCTCGAGCAGGGCGCGGTCCTCGAAATCTTCGGGGACGTGAATGAAGCGCGGGAGATACGCAGCGTCGAGATAGAGCTGCTTGAGAAGAGAGGGCAGAAATTCGGCGGGATTGAATACGACTAAATCTTCCCAATAGAAATCACGGCGGTCGACGACGCGGCCGCCACGAAAGTGAAAAAGATTCACGGCCACCTGGGGCGGCTCAGCGTACCAGGCGAGAGCGTCGGTGTCGTCGCCGGAAGCGGCGGCCATTTTCTGGCGCTCGTCGATATCTTCGAGCGTGCGCAGGAGATCGCGATACTGGGCGGCTTGCTCGAAGCGCTCCTCTTTCGAGGCTTCGCCCATGCGCTGTTCGAGGCTGCGCGCCAAATCCTGGCGGCGGCCTTCGAGGAAAAGTCGCGCGTCGCGCGCGGTTTCTCCGTAGCGCTCGTCGGTGACGAGGCCGGGGACGCAGGGGCCGAGGCAGCGGTGAATGTAATACTGCAGGCAGGGGCGCGGGTGGGGGCGTGTGAGGTCAACCGTGCAGGACGGGACGCGGAAACGCTTGTGAATGAAATGAACGATGCGATACGCGAGGCCGGCGGGGAAATACGGGCCGAAATAAATCGAGCCGTCTTTCTTGAGACGGCGCGTGACGTAGACGCGGGGGAATTTCTCAAACGCGGTGAAACGGATATAGGGATAGGTCTTGTCGTCGCGCAGCAGGATGTTGAATTTCGGCTGGTGCTCCTTGATGAGATTATTTTCGAGCGCCAGGGCTTCGCGTTCGTTGTCGACCACGATGAACTCGACGTCGGCGATTTCGCGGACCAGGGAGCCAGTTTTCGCGTCGGTCCAATGCGATTCGAGGAAGTAGGATTTCACGCGCTGGCGTAATTCGCGTGCTTTGCCGATGTAGAGAATTGTGCCGGTGACGTCCTTGAACAGGTAGACGCCCGGATCGTTGGGGAGGTTGGCGACTTTTTCGGAGAGATCCATTTAGGCGATGCGCCCCGCGCTGGCGTTTAAAGCGATGCGCTCCGCGCAGAGCGGCGCGGTAGAATCTAGGGCTCGGACGGCGCGAGCAGGGCAACATTGATGATAGCAGAGGGAATCAAATCCTTGGTGAGCGTGCGCAATCGCAAGAGAGTGCTGATCACATTTCTCTTGGGAATGTGCGCGTTCGGACTCGGCGCGGTTTCGGCCGCAGCGCAGGTCGATGCTACGCACCCACCGCCGCCACCCCCGTCGCAGGACGTGGTGCCTCCTGCAGATTCGTCAAAGGGAGCACCGCCGCCTGGTGCGGATGTTCCGGCTTCGGCGACAGCGCGGGCTCCGGCGACACCTGTTTTTGACCCGTTGCACGCGGAGAAGAGCCTGGAAGTGGGCGAATACTATTTGAAGTCCGGCGATTATCCGGCGGCGATCGATCGCTTCAAGGAAGCCATCGGCTATCAATCGAATTTGGCGGTGCCGTGGGATTTGCTGGGGCAGGCTTGCGAAAAAGAGCACGAGCGAGAAGACGCGCTAACGGCGTACCGGAAGTATCTTTCGATGGTTCCCGACGGCAAAGAATCGGATCGAGTGCGCAAGCGCGTGGAGAAGTTGCAAGCGGACATCGCGCACGACGCGGGAAAGCCATAGAAGCGATAGATAGAGTATTTGTCGCTTGCAGCGCCTGTGGCTTTAGCGCATGTGTTTTAGATAACGGCGGGCGCGCTCGTAGTGCAGATAACGTTTTTCTTCGCGGCGAAATTCCAACGAATGAATCTCCAGGCCGCAGCGCGCCACGCGCAGCGGATGTTTCACGTGCAACATTTCGTGGAAGAGGATCGATTCCACAACGTACTGCGGCGTGCCGGGACGATCCAGACGCGCGTTGAGAACGATTAAGTCCAAGCCGGGATCGAAGCAGCCGAGTTGGCGGCGCCAAATTCGCGCGCTCCACGCGAGGCCGGGGCGATGCAGGCGTCCCGCGAAATAGCGCTGGTTGAGCGCGGCGAAAAGCGGAGCGAGATCGTGCGTTTGTCCGCGCGCGGGCAACGTGGGGCGGCGGGCGCGATTCTGGCGCAGGCGGCGAATGCGGCGCTCGGTGGATGGCGCGGCGGAAAATTGGCGATAGAGGTGAAGCAACTCGTGCGGAACGCGTTTGCGGTAAAGGCGCCCGAGCAGGACCGCGGCGGTGGCTTCGATCACGCCGAGCGGCGCGCCGCGCAGAACGTCGGAAAGGCGCGCGGTCGCGTCGTCATCGCGCAGACGAATGGTGTGAGATAAATTCGCGTAGGGATAGAACTCGACGGCAAATTGCGGCGGGCGGCCTTGGCAGCCGAGCCGCGTGAACATGCGCTGAAACGCGAGCGCGCCGCCGGGCACCGCGGCTGTTACGCTGACTCGCGTGGCTCGGCCGCTTTGCCGGAGGCACGCGGTGGCTGGAGCGTGCGGGACAAACATGGAGTTCGGCTCGATCACGGTTTGCGCCGGATCGGGGCCGTGGAATCCGTCTTCTCGGCGTCGTCGAGATCGGACATGGCGTCTTTGGTGGCCTCGATCGCGTCTTCGAGATTGTCTTTGTAGTCGTCGAGAAGAGGGGAGTTGGGTTCGAGGCCTTGCAGGTACGGCAGAAAATCCTTGGCGCGCGCGTCAAAAATCTTCATGGCGTCGTGAACGTCCTGTTGTTTATCGACGGCCACGCCGACAAGTTCGTCGCCATCGTCAACGCAACCGGAATAAGCGTTTAACAGATCGTTGATGCGTTCGCCTTGGCGGCGATCGGCGGGATCCAGATGCGCCAGCTCGTATTTAATTTTCTGAACGCGATCGCCGGCGAAGTCGACGAAAAGTTTGATCTTTGCGGAATAGGTGAAAGCGTCGCGAATCTTGTCGGCCTCATCGTCGGTCAGATAGTCTTTCTTTGACTCTTGCGGCTGCGGCGTGGCGTCAGCAGAGCGGGGCGCGACAACGGGCGCGAGGAGCGCAGCGCACAACAGCCATCCGCACAGCCGCCGATTGGTTCGCATCGCTCGCCTATTCTCCCCGCATTTGATCATGACGGCGCACGATTTTTTGTTTTGTGCTGCTGGTGCGGAAACAGCAGGTCGATCAACTCGTTCTGCGAATCGACCAGGTCCGAGCGCACCGCGCGGAACCACGGATGCTTGTCGGTTGGCAGGATTAGGAGAATGCCGTCCATTTGGCGCACAGCCTCGCGCAGCGCGATCTGAAGTTCCTTGAATCCGGCCGGATGATCCTGAGCGTGGCCGCTTAGGGATTGGAGCGCCGCGATGGTCGTTTTGGTCTCGTCGCGAAAGCGCTGGAGCTGCGCGAGAGAGCCAACGTCGTCGCCATTTTCGAGCGTTTCGCGGGCTTCGGCGAATACTCCGGGCTCAAGCTTGGCGAGTGCTTTGGCCTTGGCCACGGGATCGGGAGCGCGGTCGTAAGCGGTTTGGGCCGCGGCGAGGCGCTCGGCCGGAGAAGTCGCGGTCGGCGCCGGAAGCGCGGCGCGCGCCGCGAAGGACGGCGTTGCGAAGAGCGCCAGGCACAGCATCGGGAGGCTCGAACGCCACGACATGCTACTGCCTCTTGTTGTTCATCTCGCGTTGCAAGGCCAGAATTCTTTGCCGCGCCTGGAAATCCTGGGTGTCGTGGCTTCCCTGGTCGAGGTCGAGATATTTCTGGTACGCGGCAATAGCCTCGGGCTTCTGGCCAAGTTTATCGTAACAAGTGCCGCGCACAAACCACGCGACCGTCTTGAGCGGTTCGCGCGTGGAAAGACGATCGAGCGTCGAGAGCGCTTCGGGGCACGCGCCGCCGAGATAGTAAGCGTCCACAAGATCGCGCAGCGGATCAACGGCGGTGCCATCGAGATCGAGCGATTTATTGAGCGCGGCGGCGGACTCAGGGAATTGGCGCAGTTCGAGAAGGCAACGGCCGAGCCAGGCATAAAGATCGGGATCGGCGGGCGAAAGCGGAATGGCTTTTTGCAAGGCCGTCGCGGCGTCCTTCCAATTGCTCTGTTGCATATAGATGCCGGCTCGCATTTTTAGGGTGTTCGCGTCCGGCGGGGCCGCGGCGTCGGCACGATCGAGTTCGGCGAGCGCGGGGTCGAATTGGTTGGTCTGCATCAGGGCATAGGCGCGGTCGGTGCGCGCGGCGCGATCGTCGGGGCGCAATTTCAGGTAAACCGCGAGGACATCGGCGGCGTCGCCATATTTTTTCTGCGCCTCGAGCGATTGCGCGAGTCCCAATTGCGCTGGAGCGGAATCGGGTTTGAGCGCGACGGCGCGGCGGAATTCAGTTTCGGCTTCGGCCGTGCGATTTAGCAGCACCAGCGCGCGCGCGAGGCCGAAAGCGATTTCATAATCACCGGGCGCAAGCAGCGCGGCCCTTTTATACTGCACGACTGCGTCGTCGAGTTTGCCGCTGCGTTCCAGCGCGAAGCCGTAGAGGAAGCGCGGGCGGCTGTCAGTTGGCGTGAGGTCCGCGGCGGACGAGAAGGAATTTGCGGCGGCGGCCGGATCGGAATCGAGGAGCAGGAGGCCGAGATTCAAGTGCGCTTCGGCCATCTTCGGATTGATGATGATCGCGCGGTTGAATTCCGATTTGGCGTCGTCGTCGTGCTTCAGTTGCGCATCGGCGTAGCCAAGCTCGAAATGGGCGTAAGCGGAATCAGGGTAGCGCGCGATGTATTGCTGAAGCGGCGCAATGGCCGCTGCGTAATCGCCGCGATTGATGGCGTCCTGCGCTTCCTGCAACACCGACGCCAGAGGATCGGCGTGCGTGCGCGGCGTTGGCGCCGCGGATTTTTGTGGCGTCGAGCTTTGCGCGCGGCCTGTGGCGGCGAAGGATGCCGAGGCAAGCGCGGCAAGAAGCAGCACGATGGCGGGGCGAATATTCATTGGCGTGAGTTTACTCGGTTAGCATGATTCATGATTCGGCGGGATCGTTGCTTCTGATTATTTCTTGCGAACCGGGCGAGCGGAGGATTTTGCGGCTCGGGCAGCCGGTTTCGCGGCACGCGCGGCCGAATTCTCGGCGACGGCGGCGGGGGCAGCGTGCGCGGCATTGCCGTTCTGGCCCGCATGATTGTTTGCGAGAACCTTCGCGAGGTAACGGCCAGTGTGCGAGTGCGGATTACGCGCCACTTGCTCCGGCGTGCCGGTGGCGACCACTTGTCCGCCGCGATCTCCGCCTTCGGGGCCGAGGTCAATGACCCAATCGGCGGATTTGATTACGTCGAGATTGTGTTCGATGACGAAGAGCGAAGCGCCAGTGTCGAGCAGTTTTCTGAAAACCACCAGCAACTTCTGAATATCGTCGAAGTGCAGGCCCGTGGTGGGTTCATCGAGAATGTAGAGCACGCCCTGATTCGCCTGGCGCGCCAGATGCGCGGCGAGTTTCAGGCGCTGCGATTCGCCGCCAGAAAGTGTGGTGGCCGATTGGCCCAGGCGCAGATAGCCCAAGCCAACTTCGTCGAGCACTTTGAGGCGCGAGACGATGCGCGGCAGGCCCGCGAAAAATCCGAGCGCTTCGCGCACAGTGAGCTGCAGCACTTCGTGAATGTTCTTCTCGCGGAAGCGCACTTCGAGAACGCCGCTTTTGAAGCGCGTGCCGCGGCATTCTTCGCACACCAGCTCGACATCCGCCAAAAATTGCATTTCCACGGTGACCGTGCCGTCGCCCTGGCAGGCTTCGCAGCGGCCGCCGGGAATGTTGAACGAAAAATGGCCGGGCGAATAGCCGCGCTTCTTAGCTTCGGGCGTGCGGGCAAAAACGTCGCGGATCGCGTCGAATGCTTTGAGATACGTGGCCGGATTCGAGCGCGGCGTGCGGCCGATGGGCGATTGGTCAACCAGCACGACTTCCTTGATTTGCGCGTCGCCTTCGATGCGGTCGAAAGCATCGCGGAGCGTTTTCTGGACCTCGGCTCCGCTGTGGCGAGCGCCCAGACCGCGGTAGAGCACGTCGTGAACCAGCGTGGATTTGCCGGAGCCGGAAACTCCGGTGATGGCCACGAGGCTGCCGAGCGGAATCATTAAGTCGAGATTCTGCAGATTGTGCGCGCGGGCGCCGAAGACGCGAAGGAAGCGTCCGTTCGGCTTGCGGCGCACGGTGGGAACGGGAATGCGCAGCTCGCCGGACAAATATTTCGCAGTGAGCGAATGATCTTGTCCGGCAGCGAGTTCGGGGATTGTGCCCGCGAAGACGATGCGCCCGCCGTGCTCGCCCGCGCCGGGGCCGAGATCGAGAAGATAATCGGCGGCAGCGATGGTGTCGGGATCGTGCTCGACGACGAGGATGGTGTTGCCGAGATCGCGCAGACTTTTCAGGATGGCGATGAGCCGATGCGTATCTCGCGGATGAAGGCCGATCGAAGGCTCATCGAGAAGATAGAGCGCGCCGACCAGGCGCGAGCCGAGGGACGTGGCGAGCTGGATGCGCTGCGCTTCGCCGCCGGACAGCGTCGAGGTGAGGCGATCGAGCGTGAGGTAATCGAGGCCGACTTCGTCGAGATAGGCGAGGCGGTGGCGAATTTCCTCGAGAATCTTTTCGGCGATGTGCGCTTCGGCCGGGCCCAATTCGATGGAGCCGAAAAATTGGCGCGCCTCAGCCACGGTGATCGCGCAAACTTCGTGGATGGGCTTGCCGGCCAGGCGCACGGCGCGCGCTTCGGGGCGCAGTCGCGTGCCGTTGCATTCGGGGCAGGTAGCGTAACCGCGATATCGGCTGAGGAAAACGCGCACGTGCAATTTATATTTTTTTCGCTCGAGCCACTGAAAGAAACCTTGCACGCCGATGTAACCGGATTTCTTGTCGCCCGCGATGATGGCTTCCTGCTGCGCGGCGCTTAGATCGCGGAAGGGAACGTCGAGCGGAATGCCAGTGGCGCGCGCATAGCGTTTGAGTTCCTGCCACGGGCCGCGATAGCGTGGCTTGGTCCACGGCTCGACGGGGCACTCGTTGATCGTTTTGCCGCGGTCGGGAATCACGAGGTCGATATCGAAGTCGATGGTGTTGCCGAAGCCCTGACAGCGAGCGCACGCGCCAAAGGGATTGTTGAACGAAAACAAGCGCGGCTCTGGTTCGGCGTAGATGGCGCCGCATTTTTTGCACTCGAAGCGCTCGCTGAAGACCACGCGTTCCGCCATGCCGCCCGGTTCGGCGGGGACGAATTCCAAATGCGTCTCGCCTTTGCCCTCGCGATAGCAGATTTCAACCGAATCGACCAAGCGCGCGCGCACGTCGGGCGAAACCGCCAGACGATCGACCAGCACATAGACCGGCTTGCTGAAATCGAGATCGAGAAGCGACTCCGGCGAGGAAAATTCGTGCACGCGGCCGTCTTGATAGAGGCGATTGAAGCCGCGTTTTTGCACGGCGGCTAACGCTTCGCGGAGCGCGTCGTTTGGCGGCGCCGCGGTTTGCGGCTGCGGCTTGGCGCCCTTGCGTTTTGCGGCCGCAGCCGGAGCGGCGGCAATTTGGAGCGCGTAGAGGACGTAGAAGCGCCGCCCTTCGGGGAATTGCAACACGCGCGCGACAATTTCGTCGATCGAATCGCGGCGCACTTGCTCGCCGCAAATTGTGCAGAAGGTGCGGCCGGCGCGCGCGTAGAGCAGACGAAGGTAATCGTAGATTTCCGTCGCGGTCGCGACGGTCGAGCGCGGATTGCGCGTGGAATTGCGCTGGCGGATGGCGATGGCCGGAGCGATGCCGGTGATTTCGTCGACATCGGGCTTTTCGATGCGCTCGAGGAATTGGCGGGCGTAGGCCGAAAGAGATTCCAGATAGCGGCGCTGCCCCTCGGCATAAATCGTGTCAAAGGCCAGCGAAGATTTTCCGGAGCCGGAAACGCCGGTGACCACGGTGATAGCGTTGTGCGGAATCTCGCAACTGACGTTCTTGAGGTTATGGACGCGCGCGCCCCGCACACGAAGGACGTCCCGCTCGGCGGGAGACGCGATTTCCTGGACCGGCGCGGTATCTGGCGATTTCAACCTCGGGTCTCCCTACGGGCGCGGTTCGAGCGCACTGCTTAAACAAACAATTATACGTCGGCGCGTGCGCCGCGGCAATTGGGGTGTAGGGACGGTTTAGTTCGAGAATTTCGGCAATTCGCAGTGGAGGCAACGGCTGGCAAAAACATTGTGGTAATAGGCCGCCGCGAAAAATAGTTCTCCACAACGGGGGCAGCGAAATCTCTGCAAGCGAAATGCAGCCACGACGAACAGCAGCGTGCAGACGATCTCGAGCGCAACGCACGGAGCGAGATTGCGGCGCAGGGCGTCGCTAAAGCAGATGAATAGAATGACGATCGAGGCTTGAGCGAACAAGGCCAAGTAGAATTGGTTCCTGAGCCGCTTGTAACTATCCCAGCTTTGTTGGTAATCGCTCATAATATCCAGGCCAGCGCGTCGAGAATTGGTGGCGCTTACCCATTGTCCCTTGAAAGTACCGCCTGCTTGCGAATATCGCGCGCGCCTATCGCTAAAATCGAACTGGCCCTTGGGCCGGGCGCCCCGGCATAGCTCGATCGAGCTTTGGGTAATGGCGCCGGCACGGAATTTACGCGACGGCGAATGTGATAGATTCAGGAGCCGCGAGCAGGGAAGCGCGGGAATAACGAATGCCACCGTTTGATCGCGTCATCTGGATCGTGCTCGACAGCGTAGGGATCGGCGCGCTGCCTGACGCCGCCGATTACGGCGACGTGGGCCGCAACACGCTCGGGCACGTCGCGGAGTCGCGGCCGCTACACCTGGACAATCTCGTTCGCATGGGCTTGGCCAATATCGCGCCACTCGCGCATTTGACGCCACCCGCGCAGCCAATCGGCTGCTATGGCAAGGGCGCAACGCATTCACCGGGAAAAGATACGACCACGGGTCACTGGGAAATGGCGGGCATCTGGCTCGCGCAGGCGTTTCCCGTTTACCCGCACGGCTTTCCGCGGGAGGTAATGATTCCGTTCGAGCGCGCCATCGGCCGCAAGACACTGGGCAACAAGCCCGCATCCGGCACGGAAATTATCAAAGAACTCGGCGAAGAGCACATGCGCACGGGTTTTCCGATCGTCTACACGTCGGGCGATAGCGTGTTTCAGATCGCGACGCACGAAGAAGTAATCCCGAACGCCGAGCTTTATCGCATGTGCGAGATCGCGCGGAAAATTCTCGACGGGCCGAATCGCGTGGGGCGCGTGATCGCGCGGCCGTTCACCGGAACGCCCGGGAATTTTCGCCGCACCGCGGGCCGCCACGATTACGCCGTGCCGCCGCCGCGACCGATGCTGCTCGACGTGCTCGGCGAGCGCGGAGTGCCGGTGTTCGGCGTCGGCAAGATTCACGATATTTACAACGGGCGCGGCGTGGACCATTACGTGATGACCAAAAGCAACGCCGACGGCGTGGAGAAACTGGAACAAGAGATGACGCAGCAGGATCGCGGACTAATTTTCTGCAACCTTGTGGATTTCGACATGCTGTATGGCCATCGCAAGGACGTGGAAGGTTTTGCGCGGTCACTCGAGGAATTTGACGTGGGCCTCGGGAAGCTGCTCACGCTCCTGAAACCGCGCGATCTGCTGATGCTCACCGCCGATCACGGTTGCGATCCCGATCCTCGCTGGCCCACCACGGATCATTCGCGTGAATACGTGCCGATCGTGACGTTCAGTCCGGCAGGGAAGCACGGCGTCGCGCTCGGCGTGCGCGATACGCTCGCGGACATGGGCCAAACCGTCGCGCAGAATTTCGGCGGCACGATCCCGCACGGCACGAGTTTTCTCTCGGCTCTTGCCAATCCCTGAACGTAGCGGTAGCGAGTCGGTGGTGACGAGATGGGGCATTACTCGAGCTGGTACGCGCTCGTCGCGTGTTTCGTAGTTCTGGTTCCGCTATTGGTGCTTGCGCGGGGAAGGCCTGTCGGGCATAAGTTCGCGTGGATCATTTTGAGCATCAGCGCCGTCCTTTTGATGGCCGCGTTCTTTCCCGTGGTCAGGCCGAGTCTACTTGGCAGCGACTACAACAATCGGCTTTATACACTCGTAGCTGCGAACTTGTTTGCAGACGTTATTCTCGACGTCTATCTCGCGATTACCCGCAGGTGGATATCGGTTATTGCGGCAACCACGCTTGCTCTCGCTTGGTTATGGGTCGCTGCCATGAGTTCCGCTGCATAGCTGCGGGCGGAATGAGTACTAGCGAGGAATCTGATGCGCGATACCCACGTCAATCTGCCGGCGCCGCTTGGTGTGCGTAATAGCCGGAGCGCGTGCGCACCGTCAGCTTGCCCATGCCGCGCGGCGGGGTGACCAGCACGGAGACGCTGCGGAACGTGCCGTCCTGCGCGGTGTTGGTGGGATAGTAGGCCAGCGTGTATTGATTGCGAATGTCGTGCGCGATCTGCGCGCAAATGGCCTCGGTGTCGCCGACGTCCTCCGGGAAAAATGCGGCGCCGCCTGTGGCATCGGTGAGCTGTTCCAGGGCGCGCTGGCCTTTGCGCTTATCGGACTTCGTGTCGTCGGAGCCGTACACGCCGATGGCGTAAATAATCGCGTCGGAATGGCGCGCTTCAGCGACGGTGTCCGCCAAACTGTGGTGGCTGAAATCGTCTTCGCCGTCGGTGATCACCAGCAGAACTTTCTTGTCCTTGTGTCCCTTTTTCAGATGGTCGAGCGAGCCGATCACGGCGTCGTAGAGCGCGGTGCTGCCGCGCGCGTCAATGCGCTCAAGCGCGGCTTTCATTTCCTCAATGTCGCTGGTGAAATCGTGTTCGGTGTCGAGGTAATAGTCGTCGTTGAAGTTGACGACGAAAGCTTCGTCCTGCGGATTGGAAGTCTCGACGAAGGTGAGCGCCGCGGCGTTTACCTGCGGCCGCTTGTCGCGCATGCTGCCGCTGTTGTCGATCACCAGGCCCACGCTGACGGGCACGTCCTCCTGCTTGAATACCGATAATTTCTGCTCGACCCGGTCTTCAAAGACGCGGAAATTATCCTCTTTCAAGCCCGGCACGAAAACGCCGCGATCGTCAAAAACCGAAGCATGCAGCACAACCAAGCTCACGTTGCTCTGGATCGTGTAACCGCCCTTGCCTTCGGTGGGAGTGGTCTGTGCGCCCGGCGCGCCAGGAGGGGGCGGCGGCTGCATGGTCTGATCCTGCATCTCCTGCATCATCTGGGGACGCGCCCAAGCCATGGCGGCGGCAGCTACCAGACTCAAAATCAGCGCGCAGGCGACGCGGGCACCGCTTCCGCCACGCCGGGGATTACTGGCTCGGCGCAAAATATCCTGTTTTGGCGTAGACGCTGAGAGGAGGCAGGCCTCGCGGCGGAGTGAGCTTGACTTTGATTTTGCGCCAGCTGCCGTCGCGGTTGGCGTTGCTTGGTCTGTAGGCCAGAACATATTGGTTGCGAAGCTCCATTCCAATCTTCGCCGCGATATCCGGCAAGTCGTTCAGGTTCACGACCGGGAAAACCCGGCCGCCGCTCATCTCCGTCAGCTCGTTCAGCAGCGAGGGGCCTTCGAGCTCCTCGGGAGTGCGGCCTCGGATATCGATCGGATCGAAAATTCCGACCGCGTAGAGCTGACAGTCCGCTTCTTTTAAGAAGCTCTTAATGTCGCTCTCGTTGTACCGGCTATGATTATCGCCTCCATCCGATATGATGAGCAAGGCGCGCTTGGCGTTACGTGCACCCCTCATTTCAGACAAGCCCAGGTAGATTGCGTCGAGCAGCGCCGTGCGGCCGTGCGCCGCGGTGAACATCATGCGGCTCTGCAGTTCGTCCACGCTGGAGGTGAACGGGCTGGTAAGTTCGGCGCGGTCGTTGAAGCTCACCAGGAAAAATTCGTCGAGCGGATTGGCAGTGTGGAAGAACTGCACGGCCGCCTCGCGCGCTTTGTCCACTTTGTCGGACATGCTGCCGCTCATATCGAAGATCACGCCGATCGAAATCGGCACGTCCTCGCTCGAGAAGTTCACGATCTCCTGCTCCGTGCCGTCCTCGTAGACATGGAAATCTTCCTTCTCGAGGCCGGTCACCAGGCGATCGAACGGATCGGTCACCGTCACGTTCACGAGCGCGAGGTCCACGTCGACCTTGATGCCCATGACTTTGCCGGACGTTTTAGTCGTGGCGGAATCGGGAGGGGTAACTGGCTTCGTCGGCCCCGTGACTTGCGCGCGAACCGGCATCGCCACAAGCGCGTACAGCACCAAGATCAGCGAGCAGAAACTGGCGAGACGTCCGTTTGCCTGCACCGCGCCTCCTGCTTGAATCCGGTCCAGCGACCGGCTGAGGCGTCACTCTGTGGGATTCTTTTGCGATTCTACCACGCGCTTCCGGCAACGCAAGCCCACCCCGCGCTGGCTTTCCGCAGGCTGTGATAGCATCGCGGAGAGACGCGAATCGCGCCGCCTCACTGTAATTTCCTACGGAGGATCAACGGAATCGGATGCCGGCCGAAACTTCCAATCGAAAGCCCAGCCGAGACGACGTACTGGCGATTATTCCCGCGCGCTATGCTTCGACGCGCTTGCCCGGCAAGCCTCTGGTAATGCTCGCTGGCAAGACCATGATCGAGCGCGTGTGGGAACGCGTTGCGCTGGCGAGTTCGGTGACGCGAGCGGTCGTTGCGACCGATGACGAGCGCGTGCTGAACGCTGTGCGCGCGTTCGGCGGCGACGCCGTGATGACGCGCGCGACGCATCGCTCCGGCACCGAGCGCGCTGCCGAAGTGGTTGCCGGCCCATTGGGACAGGGCAATGTGCGAATCGTCGTCAACGTGCAAGGTGATGAGCCGCTGCTCGATCCCGCGGCGATCGACGCAGCGGTGGAGGCACTCGATTCCGCGGACGAAATCGGCGTGGCCACGCTGGCGGTGCCGATTGCGGTTACCTCCGAGATCATGGATCCTAACGTGGTGAAGACCGTGCTCGATTTCGAGGATCGCGCTCTTTACTTTTCGCGCGCGCCGATTCCGTGGGTGCGCGATCGCGATGGACTCGTCCACGCGCGCCACTTGAAGCACCTGGGTCTATATGCTTTCCGCCGAGATACGCTGTTGGAATTTCCGACGCTGCCGACGGGAGTGCTCGAGCGCCTCGAGCAGCTCGAGCAATTGCGCTGGCTTGAAAACGGCTATCCGATTCGCGTTGTCGAAACGTTGAACGATTCCGTCGGCGTGGACGTGCCAGAAGATGTGCCGCGCGTGGAAGCGTTGTTGCGCGCCGCCGGCGAAGGTTAAACCGCGGCGCGGCCAAACGCGATCGCCGCGTCAGAATTGCCGCGTGAGTTGTCCTGTAAGTGCCAAGGTCGGATCCGTGCCGACCAGGAATACGGTGTTCGAGTTGGCCACGTACGCCGCCAGATGGTACGTGTTGCTGCTCGGGTCCATCAGCGTCACACTGCCGCGTCCATTCACCGCAAGCGAATAGCCGCCCGTCAGCACAATCCCCGGCTGCAAGATCAAAGCATCGTTGCGGTCCCACGTTCCGGAAACTACGCCGGCCGTCGTGCCCACGGTGAGTTGACCGGTTGCGTCCTGTTGCGCGGTCGTGGGAGGAGTGGCGCCGGTCCAGTTGAGCGCGAAACTTCCGGTGACGTTTAGTGTCGAGAAAATGCCGCCGCGCTGGGCGACGACCTGACCGTCGGCCACGGTCGATGAATCCGTCTCCTGAATGAATCCCTGTCCGGGCGAAACGAAGTAAATAACGAAGGTCATGGCCGGCTCGCCACTCGGGGTGATAGAGGCCGTGCCGCGTCCGCTGGCGGCAACGGAGTAGTTGCCGGTGAACTGCGCGGATGGCATGACGGTGCCGTTGTTATTTTCGTCGAGCAGGCAGCTCGAGGTCGGCAAGCTGGTGCAGAAATTGCCTCCGCCGTCAGCCAAAAATATTCCCGCCGTCGCGATCTTACCGGTCGTGCTGCGGCCCGCAATTGTGAAAACGTTCAGGCTTGAAAGGAAGCCGTCGTTCGCGGTACCGCCGGATTGCTGCAAGGCGTCGCCCACGAGGTCGGCCGAAGTGTCGGTTTCAATGAAGCGCACTTGGCCCGTCGAGATCATGTAGAAGGTGAACGTCGTCGGCCCGCTGAAGCCGTTGATCGTCGCCGTTCCGCGCCCGGTGGCAGAGTTGATGGCTCCGAAGTTGCCGGAAAAAGCCGCGGCGGGGGTGAGTGTGCCGCTGGCGTTGATATCTTCGAGGCCCGTTTGGAGCATGGCGCCCGTGCCGGTCGCTCTGAACTGGCCAACTTCGGATGTCGGCAGTGCCGCGCCGCTCACGCCAAAGAAGTCGAAGGCGTAGCCGCCCAGGAAGCTCGCTTGCGTGAATGACGACGGAGTCTGCAAATCCGCCTCGCCGCGAGCTGTGGCAAAATTATCGGCCTCGATCAACTTAATCTGGTTCGCATTGACAACCACCAAATCGTAATTCGTAGTACCGGTCGAGTCGGTGAGTGTGGCCGTGCCCCGGCCGTCGGGGCCGATTGCGTAATTACCGCTGATGGCGCTGGTTGTGGCTGGCGAGCCGGCGAAGTGAACATCCTCGGTGCCGGAAATCGCGCTGATTCCGTCAGGTGTGAACTGGCCCGCGCGCGCGAAAAAGCCATTGGCATTCTGCCCCGCAAGAGAAAACGCGTAAGAGCCCTGCGCAGACGCCGCGGCATAATTCAGCGTCGCGGTCACGCCGGCCGCTTGGGTTGTGTCAGCGTCCAGGTAAGCTGAAACGAATACGGAGCCGCCCGGAGGCGGCACTTGGGGAGGAAAGTAATTGGCGGTCCCCATAGCTGTGTACGTGCCTCCGTTAGCGATGCACATTAAAACAGGGGCGCTCGTCTGCACGATCGTTCCGAGAGTTGCATTCCCGCCCGCGACGCTGCCGACTTCCCACGTAACGTCCGGGTTCTCGCAATTTTGCAGGCCGAACAGCGACACGGATAGTTCGGTCGGCGCGGCCGGGATTGACGGAGCCAGCGGCGACAGTGTCGCCGGAGAAATGCTCACGACGGGAATCGGCGTGATGTCGACGGGGGCGGACGCAAACAGTGTAGTGTCTGCGGTGAGCTCAACGGAGATGTAGACATCCTCACCGCCCGCTGGCGTGAGCGTGGCGGGCGCCTGGTAGAGTCCCGTCGTGCTGATGGTGCCGATGCCGGTTGTGGCGTTGCCACCGACGATGCCATTGACCAGCCACGTCACGGCCGACGTAGTTTCGTTTGTAATGGTGTCGCCGAATTGGGTGCTGGTGCCGGCCTCCATGGTTAGGCTCGTCGGAGAAATCGTAATCGTCGGGGTCGCGGCCGCGGTTGATTTGTGGCACCCGCCTGACGTGATCGCAAAGGCCATTGCCGCGAGCAGCGCGGCGCGCTTCATCGATTGCCCCCGCATCGGGCCTCGCGGCTGTTGAGCGCGGCGGCACGCTGTCGCCTTTGCAGCAGCGGCGGCAATGGCATCCCCGCCGCAAACCGCTGGCTCGCGGTCACTTCTGCCGCAGCAATCGTTCTTCGCATCGCCCCACGCGCGGTCCCGCTAAGCATTGCGCTCCTTGCAGTTCGGCCCATCGCGCACAACCGTAGCATGTTCACCCCCAGAGCATTTTCCTGTAGCGGGCCTCAAAGTTCCAACGATATTCTTACCGCGTCCCCGGCCGGGCTTTGGCCGAGGATCTTGCCTGCTGCCGTCTCCACCGACGTCCACGCCCCGAGGGAACACCTATAGGACACGCCGGAGCGCCGAAAAGTTGCTTGGGGGCGCTGAAGCATCGGTATCTCACCCAATTGACAGCCGCGGCGCGTCTGGTACAATAGTTCGTACGCAGAAAAATTGGAGGACGCAAAACAGTTCAGAGCGCTCGCGGAACTGCATGAGCGCCAGACTGCGCGGATGACACCGAAGTATATCTTTGTAACCGGTGGCGTTGTTTCCTCACTCGGCAAAGGAGTGGCGGCTGCCTCGATTGGCTGCCTGCTCGAAAGCCGGGGGCTCCGAGTCACTCTCCAAAAATGTGATCCCTATCTGAATGTGGATCCGGGCACCATGAGCCCGTATCAGCACGGCGAAGTATACGTCACCGACGACGGCGCCGAAACCGATCTCGATCTGGGACACTACGAACGCTTCACTTCCGCCAAGCTTACTCGCGATCACAATTGGACCACCGGCCGAATCTACGAAGGAATTATCGCTAAGGAGCGCCGCGGCGATTACTTAGGCAAAACCGTGCAGGTGATCCCGCACGTCACCGACGAAATCAAAGCGGCGTTTCACAAAGTTTCCGCGGACACCGACGTCGTGATTGTTGAGATCGGCGGAACGGTGGGCGATATCGAATCGCTGCCTTTTCTTGAGGCCATCCGGCAGATGCGTTTGGAGCTCGGCGCCGAAAACGTTTTATTCGTGCACGTCACGCTGGTCCCGTTTATTCCCACGGCCGGCGAATTGAAGACCAAGCCCACGCAGCATTCCGTGAAGGAAATGCTCAGCATCGGAATCCAACCCGATGTTTTGCTGTGCCGCTGCGATCGGCGGATCTCACACGAGATCAAATCGAAGATCGCGCTGTTCTGCAACGTTCCCGAAGCGCGCGTGATCGCCGCGCAGGACGTGGACACGATCTACGCCGTGCCGCTGATGTTTGCGGCGGAAAAACTCGACGATCAGATTTTGCAGCTCCTGCGCATCGAAGCGCCTCCGGCGCGCCTGGAGCGCTGGCAAAGTCTGGTGAATCTAATCCGCCACCCCGAAGGGGAAGTGCGCATCGCTGTGGTCGGCAAATACGTGCAGCTCGAAGACGCCTACAAAAGTTTGCGCGACGCGCTGATGCACGGCGGTCTGGCGCATCGCGTGCGCACGGTGATCGATTGGGTGGAAGCCGAGGAGATCGATTCGCCCGAGGCGGCCGCGCGTCGCCTGGCTGGCGCCGACGGAGTTCTGGTGCCGGGCGGTTTCGGCAAGCGCGGAATCCAGGGAATGATTTACGCGATTCAATACGCGCGCGAGAACCGCGTGCCGTTCTTCGGAATTTGCCTGGGCATGCAGTGCGCCACGATCGAATACGCGCGCGATGCGTGCGGCTTGACCGATGCGGACAGCACGGAGTTCGACCCGCGCACGCCGCATCGCGTGATCTACAAATTGCGCGAACTGCTCGGCGTGGATGAAATGGGCGGCACCATGCGCTTGGGCGCTTGGCCGTGCCGGCTGGAACCGGGTTCGCTGGCTCACCAGGTTTACGGCACGCTTGAAATCAGCGAGCGCCATCGGCATCGCTACGAATTCAATCGCGAATACGAGGCCGCGCTGACCGGCGCGGGCCTGCGCATCTCCGGCGCGACGCCCGATGCCACCTACGTTGAAATCGTTGAGGTGCCCGGCCATCCGTGGTTCATCGGCTGCCAATTTCATCCCGAATTTAAATCCAAACCGCTCGAGCCGCATCCGTTGTTCGCCGCGTTCATTGGCGCGGCGCGCGAGCGTGGCCAGTCCGCGAGCGAAATGAAGAGCCCCAATGCCGAAAGTGTATCGACCGAAATTCCGACGAGCGAAAGCCGCAGGTGAGTTAGTTTTCGCCGTAACTTAAGATTGCCCCGAGGTAACCTCCATGACGAAATTGAAAATCGGCGCCGCAACATTCTCGCGGATGGTGCTGTCTTTTGGCGGAGTCGCACTTTGCCTGGCTTTCGTCGCCAGCCAAGCTTTGGCTCAAAATGGCACAAAGCTCGATGCGCCGGTACAGTCCGAGAACCCCGTGCCGCGAGCGCCGGCCGCTCCGCCTGCGATGAAGGCGGCAATCCTCCACAAAGCGGAGACGGGCTATTACATCCTCCAAAGCCAGGGCCTCAAGGCTTTCCAGTGCAACGTTCAGCCCAATTGGACCGAGATCGTTCCTGATCCGGCGCAGCTCGCATTAGTCAGCCAGGTGCAGTTTTCGGCAGTAATCAACGACCAAGGCGGCGTGCAGGTATCTGCGTTCCTGCCGAATGGCGCGGCCATCGATCCCAGCGTGAATCAAATGGTCAGCGGCGTTCAACAAACGGTTTCTGGATTCTTCGAGACGTGGAACTCGATGGTTCTCTCCCCCGTGTTTTCGGCGGACGACGATGCCAAGCTTATTTATTCGTCCCAAGCGGACGGCTATCATTTCTCTCAAAAAAATGCGGACACGAGTGTGGACATTGTCATGACCAAGGATGCCTTGATGACGGCGATGAAAGTGACGACCGCGTCGTCGGTGATCGCCATGCAGCCTGTGTACATGGCGACGGACAAGGGCTTGCTGCTGACCAGCATGAATAGCGACATCAACGGCGGAAAACAGAAAGTGAATTTCGAGGTCCAATACCAGAACGTCGAAGGGTTTGAGATGCCGGCGATGGTGGCCTACCAAGTGACGCTTCCCGATCAAGTCGTCTCGCTCGATATGAGTTTCGCTTCTTACACGCTCGCGAGGCAGTGACCGGCCCGCCGGATTCGCGCACGCGCGCCGATTGCAAAACCGCGGCGTCCCGCATAGTCTAGGACGCGCCCTCATGCCCGAAGCAAAACAGATTCCGATCGGGAAGTTTCGCGTTGGCGCCGGCTGTCCGCTGTTTCTGATTGCGGGGCCGTGCGTGATCGAAAGTGAAGCGCACGCGCGCATGATCGGCGAACGTTTGGTGGAAATCACCGCGGCGGCGAAAGTTTCTCTGGTATTCAAGGCATCGTTCGACAAGGCCAATCGCACTTCGCTTGCTTCGTTTCGCGGCCCAGGCATCACCGAAGGCCTGGCAATCCTCGGCCGCATCAAGCAGCAGCTTGGCGTGCCCGTGCTCACCGATATTCATGAGCCGGCGCAAGCCGCACTCGCCGCTGAAGTCTGCGACGTGCTGCAAATCCCCGCGTTCCTTTCGCGCCAAACCGATCTGCTGCTGGCCGCGGCGCGCACCGGGCGCGTGGTCAATCTGAAAAAAGGACAATTTCTTTCACCGTGGGACATGGCGCACGCCGTGGAAAAAGTGGCCAGTGCCGGAAATCACAAAGTGATCTTGACCGAGCGCGGCGTGTCGTTCGGTTACCAGAATCTCGTCGTCGATATGCGCTCGATCCCCATCATGAAGAAGACCGGCTGCCCCGTGGTCTTCGACGTCACACATGCCGTGCAATTGCCCGGCGCTGATGGCAACGCGAGCGGCGGCCAGCCCGAGTTCATTGAACCGCTCGCCCGCGCCGGAGTCGCGGCCGGCGCAGACGGCGTGTTCCTCGAAGTGCACAACGACCCTGCGCGCGCTCTCTCCGACGGCTCGAACGCGTTGGCGCTCGATCGTCTGCCCGCGCTGCTTGCAAAACTCGCGCCGCTCGCGGATTTGGTGCGCACCGTGGGGCTCGCATGAGCCGCCTCACATGAGCATGGAAACAGCCAAGCGCGTGTTGCGCATCGAGGCCGCGGCCATCAGCGATCTGATCGCGCGCCTTGATGTGCGATTTACGCAAGCAGTCGATTTGCTGCTCGCGTGCAAGGGACGCGTGGTCGTCACGGGCATGGGCAAATCGGGACTCGTCGGCAGAAAAATCGCGGCCACGCTGTCCAGCACCGGCACGCCGTCGCTGTTCTTACATCCGGCTGAAGCGCTGCATGGCGATCTCGGCATGCTCACGCGCCAGGACGCTGTGCTGGCCGTCAGCTACGGCGGCGAAACCGAAGAGATTCTCGCGCTACTCGAAACCATCGAGCGGCTCGGCCTGCCGATCATTTCGCTCACCGGCAATCCCAAATCCACGCTCGCCGCCGCGAGTAAGGTTGTGCTCGACATTCGCGTCAGCGAAGAGGCCTGCTCGCTAAATCTCGCGCCCACGGCGTCCACCGCCGCGGCCATGGCCATGGGTGACGCTCTGGCGATCGCGCTGCTCGAGCGCCGCGGTTTCCGCGAAGGCGATTTCGCCGCGCTGCATCCAAAGGGCCGCCTGGGAATGAAGTTGTTGCGCGCCGAAAACTTGATGCACTCGGGAGATGCGCTGCCCCGGGTCGACCCGTCGACGAAACTGACCGAAGTCATTTATGAAATGAGCAGCAAAGGTCTCGGCATGACCACCGTGATCGACGCCGATGGCCGCTTGGCCGGCATCCTCACCGACGGCGATCTGCGCCGCGTGATGCAGAAGCGCGGCCCCGAAGTGTTTCACGCCGTCGCCGGAGAGTGCATGACGCGCGAACCCGCGACGATCGGTCCCGCGGAACTTGCCAGCCACGCTTTTCGCGTGATGGAAGAGCGCCACATCACTTCCCTCGTGGTCGTGGATGGCGAGCGCCGGCCGCTCGGCGTGCTGCACCTGCACGATCTGTGGACGCTCGATCCGTCGTAGTCTCTCGGAGGAATCGTCATTGCCAAACAATAAAAAGCCGTTTGCCGCGCCAGTCTCCGCCGCGGTCGCGCGCCGCGCGCGCCGCATTCGAGTTCTGCTTGTTGACGTCGACGGCGTGCTAACGGACGGCCACGTGTGGCTCCTCTCTCAGCCCGACGGCACGACGCTCGAGCTGAAAAGTTTTCACTCCCAGGACGGCGCCGGCCTCACGATCTTGAAGCTTGCCGGCTTTCGCACCGGCTTGATCACCGGCCGCGATTCCGCCGCGGTTACGCGCCGCGCCGCCGAATGTGGAATGGAATTTGTCTACCAGGCCGCGGCGGTGAAGCTCCCGATCTACGAAGAAATCTTGGAGAGGGCCGGCGTGCACGACGATGAAGTGGCCTACGTCGGCGACGATCTGCCCGACATTCCGGTAATGAAGCGCGTTGGCCTGGCTGTTGCGGTAGCTAACGCCATGCCCGAAGTGAAGCGCGCCGCGCATTACACCACCGCGCATTCCGGCGGCGATGGCGCCGTCCGCGAAGTCGTCGAGCTGCTTTTGAAATCCCAGGGCCGCTGGGAGGAAATGATCGGCAAAGCGCGCGCGTGAGCCGTTAGCTTCCTTGCGATTGTTTTCGCGCTAATTCGTTGATGTCCTGCGTTTCGAGCAACTTCTTCGGCGCGCCGTGCTTGGCGACTTCGAGCATCGCGCGCCCCATCCGGTCCGTGGTCGTCACACTTTTCGGAAACACGCGCAGCAGCACCGGAATCATCGGGCCCATCACCGCGTACATCGCGCGATACCATCCCGTTTTCGATTTCTCTCCGTGGGTCGGCTGGATCACTCCAGGACGAAACATGTACGCCGCTTTGAAAGGGAGCTTCAATAGAGCGTTTTCCGTCGCCCCCTTCACGCGTGCCCACATCGATCGCCCATGTTCGGTGCTGTCGGTCCCCGTGCCTGACACGTAGCTGAATGTCATTCCCGGATCCACCTTCGCCAACGCGTTAGCGGCAGCCAGGGTCAGGTCATACGTGAGGTGCCGGTAGTCCGCTTCGGTCTTTCCCGCGGAGCTAACGCCCAGGCAAAAAAAGCACGCGTCGTAACCCCGCAGCTCGTCCTCGATGTCGGCGTAGTTGAAAAGATCCTTGCGCACAATTTCGCGCAGCTTCGCGTGTTTCTGCCCCGTCGCGGTGCGCCCGATCGAAAGCACGCTTTCGATCTCCGGGTCGAGCAAACATTCCCGCAGCACGCCTTGCCCGACCATCCCCGTCGCGCCGAATAAAATGGTCTTCACCGAATGCAGCCTTCACCTTTCGCGCGATTTCCCGGGCAGCAGTCCCGCCGTCACATAAAAGCGCGAGCGAGCGCGTTGCGTATCGTAACTCCATCTCGGCTCGCGGCGCTGTAACTGTTCATCGTGGGAGCGGGATTGACGATCTCCGGACACATGCGTGTGCGGCTCAACACAATTCAGTTTTGCCGCTCTCGCTGAGCAATCGGACGGTGTTGACGAATCCCTTGTGTTTCGGGCCCTAATCGAAATCTCCATCAGGCGTCGGCGATGTGGAGACGCACTTGCTGTCAGACGAGAAAGGCCGTAAACGTGGCAACAATCAGGGGCACCGACGTGGATCATCGAAACGCAAAGCGCTTTTGGATCGCAGGCCTCGTTGCCTGCGCAACCCTCACCCTGGCGGGGCTTGGCTTTGTGCGATGGCGGGCGCAGCAAGCGCTGAGCAGCTCCGAACGTGAAGTTGCCTCCGAGCAAAATTTGGGCTTCGTTGTTCGGCCGGTCACCGAAGCCGCCGACAGCAGGTTTGAATGGATCAGCTCTCCGGCAGTCTTCTCCCATGCAGTCGAGTTTCAAGGCCAGTTGTACGTGAGTGGTCCCGCGGGGCTCTATGAGTTCGGCGCCGACGGCAAGCTCGAGAAGGAGTATCACGCCGGCAAAGATTTGCCATCGTCTCCGCTAACCCGCATGGCGACGGCGATCCTGGCCGATTCGGGCCAGCCGGAACTGGTGATCGCGACTAAGAGCGAGGGCCTCGTCGCGTTTAATGGCTCGAGCTTCCGCCAGATTCGCCCTACAGACGCGGAGAATCGAGAAATCACGGCCATCCTGCCGCTGGCTTCAGGGCAACTCCTGATTGGCACCGCCAAGCAAGGCGTTCTGATCTACGACGGAAAGCATCTGGGTCCGTTCCACCCCACACTTTCCGGCATTCACGTCACCGAATTAGCCGGCGATCAATCCGATTTGTGGATCGGCACGATCGATCGCGGCGTCCTCCACTGGCATGGCGGAGAGACCGACACGTTCGGTGAAGCCGAAGGCCTGCCCGATCCCCAGGTTCTTTCGCTGCTCGTGGCGGACGAGCGTACGTTCGTCGGAACCCCGCTCGGCGTTGCCGAATTCCGCCAGGGACGCCTCGAGCGCGTTCTGGCGCAGGGCGCGTTCGCGCAAGCGCTCGGCGCCAGCGACGACGCGCTCTTCATCGGCACGCTCGATCAGGGCGTCGTTCGCGCGCCTCTCGCCGCCAATCCGTTTCCGGGTGGGATCGCGCCAGATTCGCAGCAGATCGACGATGTCGTGCAAATCTTTAAGTCCTCGGACGGCGTGTATGCGCTGGCGCGGCAGGGCCTTTATGCACTCGGTGAGCGGGGCGGCGGCGCGAAGCAGCTCATTCAGCCTGCGGAAGCAGCGCTCGCGGACGCGAACGTTTCGGCACTTTCGGTCGACGCGCAAGGCAAGCTCTGGGTCGGCTATTTCGATCGCGGCCTCGATATCGTCGAAGCTGACGGACGCCGCGCGCGCCACGTGGAAGACGATCGCGTTTTCTGCGTGAACCGCATCGTTCCCGCCCGCGCCGGCGCGGCCACCGCCGTCGCCACGGCCAACGGTCTCATCATGTTCGATTCCGACGGCAACGAGCGGCAAATCCTCACGCACGCCGATGGCTTGATCGCGGATCACGTCACCGATGTCGCCATCGAACCTGACGGCATGGCCATCGCGACTCCGGCAGGAATCACGTTTCTGGGCGCGGATGGCGCGCGCAGCCTTTACGCCTTCGAGGGCCTCGTCAATAACCACGTGTACGCGCTCGGCGCTTCCGGACAAGAACTGATCGCGGGAACTCTTGGCGGCATCTCCGTCCTCGATCAAGGCCAAATCATCGCGAACTACACCACCGCAAATTCTGCGCTCGGACACAATTGGATCTCCGCCGTCGTTCCGCTCGGGCGCGAATGGATGGTCGGGACTTACGGCGGAGGCATCGTGAGGCTCGATGATTCCGGCAAGTTCCATTCCTACGACGTCGCCACAGCCGATTTCGACGTGAATCCGAACGCCATGCTGGTGACCAACGGCCACGTGTATGCGGGAAGCCTGGGCCAGGGGCTCTACATTTACGATCGCGGTTCTGACCGCTGGTCGAACGTCACCGCTGGCTTGCCATCGGAAAATGTGACGGCGCTCGCACAGGACAACGGCTACATCTACGTCGGCACGGACAACGGCCTCGTGCGTGTGCGCGAACAGGATCTCCTGCAATGACGCGGAAGCATTTCAGCTTCGTGTTCACGTTCGCCCTGGCGATTCTGTTCGGAGTGTCGTCGCGGCCGTCGAGCGTCCTCGGCGATGCCGGAGTTTTGCTCCCGAGCGACGAGCAGCAGCCCGATCCTTCCGTCCTCTCGCTCGAAGAAATGGACGTCACGATCCAAATCGACAACGGCGACGCGCGCGTGTTCATCCGCCAGATATTCGCGAATCACACCGCGTCGATTCAAGAGGGCACCTACATCTTCGCGCTGCCGAGCCGTGCCACCGTCTCCGATTTCGCCGTGTGGGACGGACCGACGCGCATTCCTGCCGTGATCCTCGAACGCAAGCGCGCTCAGGAAATCTACAACGCGCTGAAGGCGCAGGCGATCGACCCCGGCTTGCTTGAGGCGGGCGAAAGCGACAACGCCGAAGCGACACGCACGAACGTGTTCAACGCCAAAATAACTCCGATTCCCGCGTACGGCACGAAGCGCCTTGAGATCGAATATCACGAAAGTATTCCCGTCGAGAATTTGAAATCGTATTTTGTCCTGCCGCTGCATCCCGATGCCTACCACGCGCAAGTGGCCGAGCATTTGACGATTCATTTCGAGCTCGATTCGGCCCATCCCATTCTCAATTTTCGATTTGGCGGAAAAACCTACCCGCTCGCGCAGCAGGAAAGCGACGCTCACGGTGTGAAAGGCACGTTCGAGGGGCAGCATGTCCTGCTGGGCGAGGATTTTTCGATCACCTACCAGCTCGATCCCGCGGGAACGGACAAAGCCCGCGTGCTCACCTACCGCCAGCCCGAATCCGGCCAGCCCAATCCCACAGAAATGTCGCCGGAACGAAACGTGCGCGAGCCCGGATTCTTCGAGACCGAAGCGCTTCTCGGATTTGGCAACAGCGCTGTCCCGTCGACCGTTACCGTCGCCGCGCCCGGCGCGAGCGCAACCGCAGCGCCGCCGAAAACGGTCGTCCTGCTATTCGACACTTCGCTCTCGATGCAGTGGGACAAACTCGAACGCAGTTATATGGCGCTCGAGCGTATTCTCCATTCGCTCAAGCCCGCCGACAAATTCAATCTCTTGCTCTTCAACACCGAGCTATCGCCGTTCCAGCCGTCGCCGGTCGCCGCCGATCCCGCCACCATCGAAAAGGCGATCGATTTTGTGCGCGCGAGCCGCCTGCGCGGCGGAACCGATTTGCAGCAAGCTCTTCGGCAAGCGCTGGCGCAGTGCGCGTCGAACGATTCGCCAGATCCGTACGTGGTACTCCTAAGCGATGGCGGCGCCACAAGCGGCATCGTTCAGAACGGCAAACTTGCTGCCTGGTACGCAACCGAATGGAAGAAGCTGCCGCCCGCCGAGCGCCCCCGCACATATATTTTCGCCGTCGGAGACGACGCGAATCTTCCGTTGCTCAAGATGCTCGCGCGCAATGACGGTGTTCTCGAATCCGTGCTTTCCACCGAGCCGGCGGATTTTAAGCTCGATTCCTTTCTCTCGAAAATCGGCCGAAGCCCCGTGGCCGAACTTGGCATGAACGTAGCTCCGCGAGGCGCGGTGGACCTTGTCTACCCACTGCAGGACAGCGCCTTTGCCGGCTCCGTCGCGTCCTGGGTAGGCGAATATCACGAAGCCGCGCGCGGCGTCGCGTTCGATGTGTCCGGTGTGCGCGAAGGCCAGCCATTCGACTTTCGCGAAACCGCCGACTTGCCCGAAAAATCGCTCGATCATCCGCAGCTGCCGCGGCTCTGGGCCCGCGCGCGCGTCGATGCGTTGCTCGAAAAAATCGAGCGCGACGGCGAGGACCAAGCCACCATCGACGAAATCGTTCAGCTTTCGCGCAAATATAAACTTGTAACGCCTTACACGTCGTTCCTCGCCGTTCCGCGCGCGCTGCTTCGGCCGCGCGTGATTCGGCCGGGCGATCCGGTGCTGCGCGTGCGCACCGATGAATCCATCGTCTCGGTCGTCGCGCTATTTCCGTTCGGGCTTGTACAGGAACTGCGCTACTTGCCTCAAGACGATATATGGCAGACGCGCTTCCTCGCGCCCGCCGATATGCGCGACGGCACGTACGACGTGCGCCTGATTCTCCGCGACAAACTTGGCCACACATATCGCGAATCGAAAAGTTTCGTCATCGCCAGCACGCCTCCCACGGTACAAATTCGCCTGGACCGCACGCGATTCCATCGCGGCGAAACCGTGGCGTTGCGCGTGAACGCTTCCGAAAGCACACGCACTCTTGTCGCGCGCATGGAAGGCGCCGATTCCACTTTCCTCCACTGGGATTCGCACGCCGGCGCGAACACCGGTCAGATCGTCGTGCCACCCGACTTGCCCGTAGGAACGTACCCGCTCACCGTCACCGCCGAGGACATCGCGCACAACACCGGCTCGCAAGAGGTGCAAATTGAAATCCTCCCGTAAGCCAGCGACGAAAACCCTGCTCGTCTGTGCGGCCGGAATCGCGGCTGTGATCGCTGCGATAGGCACGGCGGCGCGCGGCGAAATTCCCGAGTGGTTGCAGAATATCGAGTCCGGAACGCCGATTGAAAACGCGCTGTTCCGCTGGATGGAGTTGCCAGGCGGGAAAGTTCCGGCGCTCCGTCCGCCGGCCGAAGCGCGGCCGCTGCTCGCTGATTTGCTTCACGCGCAGCCCAGCAACGCGGAACTCTATTCTCTGCGCGCCATGGAAGAAGAACAGCAGCTCGATTTTGATTCCGCCGAAAAAGATTGGAAATCCTACGCGCAATCCGCCGCCGATCGCACCTCCGCGCAATTGGCGCTCGCCGATTTTTACGCTCGCCGCGCGCGCCCTGCCGACGAGGTCGCGGCGCTCGCGGCTGTCGCGCAATCGCCGTCGGCTGGATCCGGAAATCTCCTCGCGCCGCAGCAACAACAATCCTGGCTCGCATTCACCCGGATTTTCACCGTCATCGCGGCGAATGCGCTTCCTCGGGAAATGTCCGACACCGAATATCAATCCTGGATCACACGTTATCCGCGCGAGACTTCGCTCTACGCAAAATATTTCGAGTTTCTACTCGATCAGAAAGAATATGGCCGCGCCGCCGCCTTGATCCCGGCATACACCAAGGCCTTTCCAGACGACGCCGTGTTTCCCGTGAAGGCCCGCGCGCTTCTCGACTACCGGCAGGGAAACGTCGAGCAGGGCCTCGAGGTCTACGATCGCGCCTTCCAGCCGCTCTGGCCCGACGAATTGATTCAGGACTACTTCGGCCTTCTCGGCGAAACGCACAGCCTGCGGAAATTCCTCGATGCGTCGCGCGCCGCACACGAAGCCAATCCCGACGATCTCGATCCGGTCGCGAGGCTCTTTTATTACTACAAACAAGAAGGCAAGCCGGACGCCGCCGAAGAAGTGATCGACGACTTCCGCGCGCACAAGGAGAGCGCCAGCATTCCGTGGACCGCAGACGAACTCTACACGCTCGCGCGCCTGCTTGAAACCATTCAGGCCTATCCGGAGGCGGGCCGCTACTATCTCGCGCTTTACAACGTCCCCGGTGCCTCCGAAAACGAAAATCGCCAGCGATCGCTCGTCGGACTCATCCACATCCTGCTCGCCTGTCCCGATCAACCCCTGCACCTCGGCGCAGCGGATCTTTCGATGTACAAGGACATCGGCACTGCCGATCCCGGTCCCGGCTTTCTGAACGGCATTCTTTCGCTGCTTTTCAATTCCGAAGATCCGCAATCAAGTTTCGCGGAAGAGGAGCAGCGCGGCATTCCATATTTTCACCGCGCGGAGGCGGCCAAGCTTCTGGCGCTTCTCGATGAACAATGTCCCAACGCGCCCGAACGCGCCGCGCTTCATGCGCAGTTGATCGAAGCCTACGTCGATTACGGCGAAAGCGATGCCGTGATCGCAGGCGGCAAGAAGTTCCTGGCGGACTTTCCCGATGCGCCGGAAAGAACGCACGTCTCGCTGCTGATGGCGGACGCCTACGCTCGCCTCGGCCAGCCCGACGATGAATTTGCCATCTACGACGCCGTACTTCGCGAGCTTGCGCAAAACGCGCAGAATATCCCGCTGGGCGCGGACGCGTCCGGCGAGCAGCAGTGGCAACGGCAGCGCCGCCCGGCTTTCGAGCAGGGAACGTCCGACGATCTGGATTCGAGCGACGACGCAGGCGCCGAAGGAAATCCCAGCGCGCCCGCCGCAGCCCAGGCCTTCTCGATCGACTCGAACGGGACGTCGCCGACCAACGGCCCGCGCTCAGTTGAATACTCGAGCGTGCTCGAACGTTACCTCGCTCGTCTCGCCGCGCTCAAGCAACTTCCGCGCGCGCTCGAAGTGCTGCGCCGCGAAGTGGATCGCAATCCGAATGATCCCGGCCTCTACGAGCGTCTCGCGCAATTCCTGGAGCAAAACCGACTGGACCAGCAGCAGGAAGAAGTCTACCAGCGCGCCATTCAGCAATTTCCCGATCGCTCCTGGTATCACAGGCTCGCGCGGCTTTATTTGCGCCAGGAACGAGCCGACGAATTCGAGCAGCTCAGCGATCAAGTCGTGAAAATCTTCGCGGGCAGCGATCTCGAATCCTATTTCAGAGACGTCGTAGCGAGCTATGGTTTCGTCGGACCGCAGCTTTACTTCCGTCTGAATCTCTACGCCAACCAGCGCTTCCCGCACAATCTGACGTTCGTCCACAATCTTCTGAACGCCTATCACACGCGCGGCACGTACGATGAAGTCGCCTGGGAAAACCTCCTGCGCCAACATTGGTTCGAGGACGATGGCTTGCGCGCCGAGTACTTCGAGTTTCTCTCGCGCACGAATCAGCTCGATGAAGCTCTGCAAGCTCTGCGCACGGCCAACCCCGATATCGGGGAGGGGAAGTGGCAGCAGGCGGCGCAGTCAAATCCCGCCGCGGTGCGAATGTTTGCCGAAGCGGAACTCTGGCGATCGCATTTTGAAAACGGAATGCCCGCGCTGGGCGCCCTGGCCGCCGAATTTCCCGCCGACCGCGATCTTGGCGCCGAAGCTTCCGCGGTCTACCGCTCGCTGGCCTATTTCGATGGACAGAATACCGAAGCCGCCGTGCGCGTCGAACAGAATCTTCTGCAATCGAATCCCAGCGATCGCGACACGCTCGCGCGCATCGGCGATATTTATGCCGACCGCGATATGTTCTCTGACGCCGCACCCTATTGGAATCGCATGGCGGAAATCGAGCCAGGCCAGGCCGATTCGTATCTTTCCGCCGCCACCGTTTTCTGGGACTACTACAAATTCGACGACGCCTTGCGTCTTCTCGATTTGGGCCGCACAAAACTCGGAAATCAAAATCTTTTCGCCTACCAAGAAGGAGCGATCTACGAAAACGAGCGCGATTATCCGCGCGCCATCGCCGAATACGTGAAGGGCGCTCTCTCCGACGGCGAGAACTCCGAATCCTGGAATCGCCTGATGGACCTCGCGCACCGTCCGAATCTTAAAGACGTTGCCGATCGCGGCACGGTCCAGATTGTCGACGCGCAAAATCCCACTATCGCCGAGATTCGGCTCCGGGTGAAAATTCTCGAGGTGCAGGATCGCAAGGCGGATATGCGCGCCTTCCTCCTGGACGAAATCGCGCGCACCGATTCTCTCGACCTCGCCGAACAGATCGAAACGCTCGCGCAAGAGCAGTCACTCGAAGACGTTCGCCAACGCGCAATCGAACAGCAAGCCAAATTAACCACCGATCCCGTTCATCGCCTCGAATTGCGTTACGCGCTCGTCCAGTTTTTCGAGAGCAAGAAGGATTTCGCGCCGGCGCAGACGGAAATCGAAGCGCTCTACCAGGAAAATCCGAAAATCCTGGGAGTCGTCCGCGCGACCGTCGATTTCTACTGGCAGCAGAAAATGCAGCAGCGCGCCATCGACGTCCTTCAGCAGGCGGCCAAGGATTCCTATCCGGCCCTTCGCGATAAATTCAATTACGAAGCCGCGCGCAAGGCCACCGACTCCGGAAATTACGCTTTGGCGCAGCAGCTCCTGAATCCTCTGTTGCAACAATCGCCCTATGACGGTGAATTGCTCGCCGCGATGGCGGACACCTACGCGCGCTCCGGCGATAACGCCGGCCTGCGCGATTTCTACCTCGCGAAGATCGCGCTGTTTCGCCAGGCGCCTCTCGCATCCGATGATCGCATCGCGCGCATTGCCGAATTGCGGCGCGGCCTGATCCCCGCGCTCACGCAGTTGAAGGATTACGCAGGCGCCGCGGATCAGTACATCGAAATCATCAATCAATTTCCCGAGGACGCGGGCCTCTCGACCGAAGCCGCCCTTCACGCCGAAAAATACGGCGTGCAATCGCGCCTCACCGCGTTCTACGCCAAAACCGTTTCCGATTCGCCGCGCGATTTCCGCTGGCCCATGGTTCTTGCTCGCCTGCAAACGCAGTTTGAGGATTACCCCGGCGCAATCGCGTCCTACGCGAAATCGATCGCTGTTCGACCCGATCGCGTGGACCTTTACGAAGCGCGCGCGGATTTGCTCGAGCGCTTGATGCGCTTCGACGAAGCGGCCGCCGATTACGCGAAGCTCTACGATCTTTCCTATCACGATCAGAAGTGGATGATGAAGGTGGCGGAAGTCCGAGCGCGCCAGGGCAAGCCCGACGAAGTCGTCGATGCCCTGAAGATCGCGCTCGTCGATGGCCGGCCCGCGGACCCGCAGAATTTCTTCGATGTCGCTCAGTCGCTCGAATCCTGGGGATATCTCTTGCAAGCGAAAGATTTCGCGCAACAAGGTGCGGACGCCGCCGGCAGAGATTTGCTCGCCAATCCCGCCAATCGCGCCGGCGCGCAACTCTACGTTCGCATTCTCACGCGCCTTCGCGAATACCCGCAGGCATATGCGCGGCTCGAGGACGCGCTAAGCGCCGCGCAATCGCCGGGTATTTCGTTCACGTCCACGGTGCAGCAAGTTGAAAAACAGGGCTTCGCCGCCGTCACCGATTCGCAGTGGCGCCAGCGCGAGCAGGAATTGCGCTCCGCATCCGGCAAGCAGGGAATGGATGCGTGCATGAGGGAGATGGGCGCCGCCGCCGCGCAGTACTTCACGCCGGAAGAGACGTCCGCGTTCTCCCAATTCCTTGCGGGGAATCAAACCGCCGGCGCGCCGCCCGATTACTTGATCGACGCCGCCGAAGCCGCCCGCCTTTCGGACCTCGAAGCGCGCTGGCGATATGCCGCCGCACAGTTCGATGCCCCTGGGAATCTATCGCGCTTGATCCAATTGCAATCCGCGCGGCTGAAGTATTCAGAATTGGGCGCTCAGCTCGAGGAAATTGCGGACCGCACCGGCAATCAGTATTCGCGTTCGTACGCGTTGCGGAGCGCTGCCGACGCTTATCGCTCGGCCGGAGATCCCCAAAGCGAGTTGCGCATCTATTCCGAGGGACTTTTTCGCGAAAATGAGCAGCGCTACTTCGAGCTGCTCTTCGAGCTCCAGCGCCAACAGATCGTCGACCTGGCCGGCAGCAGCCAGGGCATCTATTACGATTCCGCCGCGAATTTCGCCGTGGCCAGCGGCGATGAAAAGCTCGCGAACGCCGCTATTCAAGCCCACGGCGCTTCGTTGCCTCCCGTGTGGACGAAAGCCTACACGGGCCTCACTGGTCTTTTCTATTCCGACGGCGCCGCGAATGTGAACGGTTCGTTCCTGGATATTCTGGATGATCGCCCTATCGGGGAGCGCCTCGGCCAGAAGCTCGATCTCAATCAGCAGCTCGCCGGAGACGTATGGTTCTACTACGGTTCGCGCTACGGCGAGTATCTCGCCGCCACGCATCAAGGAGATCCCGAAGATTATCTTCCGGCCTCGCTTGAACAATCGCCCGGCAGCGCCGGCGCATATTTCACAATCGCTGAGTATTATTCCGATGCTGGCGATTCCGCGCGCGCCATCGCGAATTATCAGTATTCGCTCGAGCTCAATCCCGATCAGCCCAGCGTTTATGACCGCATTGCCGTGCTCGACTGGCAGGCCGGCCAGCACGCTCAAGCCATCGCCGCGTGGAAGCGCGCTCTCGATCTTCTCGAAAAACAGCAAGCCAAAGGTTCCGTCCCGCAAAGTTTCTGGAGCGATTTCGCTTCCATCGCGCAGCATTTGGGCCAGCGCAAACTCGCCGCCGAGTTTCGCCCAGGCATGGACGCGCTCTTGCGCGAATATGTCGGCCGCAATGGCTTCTATAACCTGATGCCGCTGCTGCGCGCCGCGTATTCCTCGCTCAACGATCCCGCCGCCGGCGCCGCGTGGCTCTTAGATCTCTCGTCCGCCACGAACACGCAGGGAACGATTCTCGCGGAGCTTTCCGACGTGGACTGGATTCCGCTGCGGCAGCGAGAGCCCTTCTTTCAGCGCATAATCGAGCTCAAGCAAACCAACGTCGAAAAAAGTGAGGGCGAGCAAAAAGAAAGCGCCCAGGACGAATTGCGCAACTCGCTGGTGCGGTGGATCGAATATCTCGTCGATGTGAAACAGTTCCAGCGTGCCAAAGATGCGCTCGACGCTCTGCCCGAAGACACCACGAAACTCTCCGCCGACGAACTTGCGCCGCTCGATCTGCGTATCGCCGCCGAACTCAACACCCTCGATTCCATCCTCGCTGCGTATCAAGTCGATCCAGAACACGCGCCGTCATTCGACGTCCTCAGTGCCGCCGCAACCAGTCTCGAAAACAACCACGAGCAATCGGCCGCGCGCAAGATTCTCGAATTCGCCTATTCCCGCGAAATCGCGCGTCACAATCTGAGCGCGACGAACTTCCTCGGCCTCGCCGAGATTCGCCTCGATTCCGGAGACACGCCGACCGCGCTCGATCTGCTCAATCGCATGGTTCTCGTCGTCGGCCAGCCCTACGAAAATCTTGACGCCGCCGCGGCTCTTCTCGAATCCTCGCATCACCCAGCCGAGGCTGCGGCGTTTCTCGCGCAACTCGTCCGCGCCACGCCGTGGGACCCGAACTATCGCCTGCGCCTCTCGCGCGCGCAGATCGCTGCGAACCTCGACGCGGCCACCGCGCGCGCGAACATCGCCGCGATCGCCGCGTCGCAAGACGTTTCTTACGCCCTCCGCGCCGACGCCGCGACAGCGCTCGCCGTCAAATCCCCGAACAGCAATCTCGGCAGCGGAGAACTCAATCTTCTCGCCTCCGGCGCGCCAATCGCGGCCAAGCAAGCGAACGCGGCGTATTTCACGCGCGCTCGTATCCTGGCCGCTTCTGAAATTCGTGAGGACAGCGAGCGCATCGCGCTCTTGCGCGCCGCACTTGAAGACGCCCCGTCTTCTGACGCCGCGCGCATTCAACTCCTCCACGCGGCCGCTGCCAGGCGCGAATATCAGCTCGGCCTTTCCGCTGCTGAGCCGCTACTGAATTCGTTGCAATTTTCCGCCGGTGCGGCTCAAGCAGACGACGCGCCCGTAGATCAGCCGAACGACGCGCCGGAAGCCTCAGCCGCAACTGATTCTTCCGCACCCGGCGGCCTCTCGCGCGCCGAGCGCCTCCGCATCGCCATTGACCTTGCAACCGTCACGGAAAATCTCGATCGCCTCGACGACGCGGCCCGCTACCTCGACGCCGCGCAACAACTCGAACGCGATCCTGCGCGCCGCGCCGAAATTCGCGAGCACCTGGCGCGCGTGCGCGCCGAAATCGATCGCCGCGCGGCGAACGCCGCCCGCCAGCCGCAAATTCATCGCGAACTCGAGCAGGACCGCCTCGTGCGCCCTCGGCTGATTGCCGCGTCCGCCGAACCGGCCGCCGCGCCCGAAAATTCGCAACCGCCCGCCGGAGGGAGCAGGCCATGAGCTATCGCGCCAGCATCGCGCGCCGATGGATCGCCGCGGGCACGGTTGCCGTCTTAGCGGCCGCGCTTTTCGCCTGGGCCGCATCCAAACCGTCGGCCACGTCCGCACCCTCCGATCCATCGCCGCTCGCCGGCTTCATGCCGCCCGGCGCGATGCTCTACATCGAAGCCAAGGATTTCTCGAGCCTTCTCTCCGAATGGAACGCTTCGCCGGAAAAACGCCAATGGCTCACGAGCGACAATTGCGAAGCATTTTCGCGCTCGCGCCTTCTCCTGCGCCTCGCCGACGCGCGCAAAGAATTTGCGTCCGCCGCCGGCGTCTCGCCTGATACGACTCTGCTCTCGCAGGCCGCCGGCAAGCAAAGCGCGCTCGCGCTCTACAACATCGGCAATCTCGAATTCGTCTACATCTCGCGCGTGCCTTCCGCGGCTGCTATGCAGTCCGCGCTCTGGCAAGCGCGCACGAAATTTGAATCGCGCAGCGCCGCGGGCGCGCCCTTCTTCGTGCACACCGACGCCGCATCCGGCCGCGTCGTGGCCTTCGCCGTCACCAGCGATTACTTGATCCTCGCCACGCGCGAAGATCTCCTCGCCGGAACTCTCAATCTCCTAGCCGGCGGCTCAGGCCCGAAACTCACCGGCGAAGATTGGTATGCGCACGCCGTCTCCTCTGCGGGCGCCCCCGGTGATCTGCGCATGGTTCTCAACGTGGAAAAAATCGCCGCCGATCCCCATTTCCGCAGCTATTGGATCCAGGCGAACGCCAAAGAAATGCGGAATTTTTCGGCCGCCATTTCCGATCTCCATCTCAGCGGCAGCACGTATCAAGAGGGTCGCGTGCTCTTGCCGAAGACCGACGATTCCGCACCTACTACTTCCGCGCCCGCTGGCGCCGCGGACGCGCCGCCCGCCGCAGCGTCAACAAGCGCGCAAGCCGTCGCCGACTTACTTCGTCTCGTGCCCGACGATGCCGGAGTCTATCGCGCCTCCGCCGATCCCAGCGCCGATGCCTCTCTCGTCGCGCTGCAAACCAAAATTCTCGCGCCGCACACCGGCTCCGCGCCTCCCTCGAAGCTCGCTCCCGAGGTCAATCTCACTGCCGGAGAAGTCGGCAGCAGCAGCGATCTAGAAACGCGCATCGATCAGCCGCACGTCCCGCAGGCCAACTCCGTCGACGATTGGTCCGCCCTGCGCGCCGATCTCCAAGGCGCGAACGTGCAAGCGATGCTTTCGTTCGATTCCACGCGCGTCGATCCGAACACCAACTTCGTCCAAATTAATTCCACGGTCGTTCTCGCCGCCGCGTCCGATTGGGATGCGACCTCCGTCAACAACGCGCTCTCGCGCGGAATCGCGCAGTCCGCGTCAACCCAACAACTCGGCACATCGTGGAAGCGCGCCGGCGCCGCGCCGAATGATTATTTTGAGCTCGATGGCCTTTTGCCCGTGCGCGTCGCAACCCGCGGAAAGCTTCTCATCGTCTCGAACGACGCAGATTCCATCGCCGCAGTTCTCGCTCGCGTGAAATCCCCCTCCTCCGCCGAACCCTCCACTTTCGCCGCCGGCTTTCATCACGCCGCCGAGCAACCCAATTTTCTTCGCCTGGTCTCCACTCTGGACCGCGCGAATCCGCAGGGCGCGCCAGATTCGCCCGACCCCGGCGTCGAACCTGCATTTTTCTCCGCCAACATCGCCAGCCTCAGCCGCGTCCTCTCCGGCCTCGATTCCGGATCCGTCGTGATCCGAGAATCCCCGGGCAAGACGCTCGAAACCGTTATCTACCGCTGGAAATAGCGAGGCTGGAAACAAGCAAGTTTCCCCGGTTGGCCTATGCTGTTATGCTGTGGTCAGGCGCATGCAAACGCTGCAGGAAAAATTATCGCAGTCCTCCCGCTTCCTCGTCGGCGCAGAACTCGTATCCGTGCGCGGCTCGATGGCCGAGGACAGCGCCATAAAAGCCCGCACGTTCTCAAACGAACTCGTCGCCAGCCCCGAAATTGATTGGATCTCCGTCACCGACAACGCTGGCGGCAACCCCCAACTCGCGCCGCTCGCTCTCGGCCGGCCGATTCTTTACGCCGGCAAGGAAGTCGTAATTCATTTCACCTGCAAGGATCTCAATCGCAACCGACTCGAAAGCGAAGCATGGCTTCTCAACAGCGAGGGCTTTTACAACATCCTCGCCATGACCGGCGATTATCCCGTCTCCGGAAACGAAGGCCTCGCCAAGCCGGTCTTCGACATCGATTCCGTCGGCCTGATTTCCATGCTCGACAGCATGAACCAGGGACTCGATCCGAAGGATGCCGACGGCAAGAGCAAGAACCGGCGCTTGCAGAAAACCCAATTCTGCATTGGCGCGGTCACCACGAATTTCAAATTGCGCGAAGGCGAAGTGATCCCGCAGTACCAGAAGCTCGAGAAAAAAGTCGAGTGCGGCGCGCAATTCATCATCAACCAAATCGGTTTTGATGCGCGCAAGATGTCCGAGCTGCGCCTCTACATGGATGCGCATGGAATGAAGCAAACTCCGCTCATCGGCAACGTTTACCTATTAAGTTCGCGTGTCGAACAAATCTTTTTCGAGGGCCAGATTCCCGGCGTCGTCGTAAGCCCCGCATTCAACGACCTTTGCCGCAAGCAGGCCCAGTCTCCCGACCGCGGCAAGGCCTTCTTCTCCGAATTCGCGGCGAAGCAAATCGCCATCTATCGCGGCCTGGGTTATCGCGGCATTTATCTTGGCGGCGTGCACAAATTCTCCGCCATCGAAAATATCCTCGCGATCGAAAAACACTTTGCGCCCGACGACTGGAAACAATTCGCGCGCGAGATCAGTTTTTCCCGATCCGGCGAGTATTTTTATTACGCGCGGAACCCAGCCACCGAGCTCGCCGATGCCACGAAGCGCGATTCGTCCGCGCCCGTCGCGTCCAAACAGGTCTCTTTCACCTATCAACTCTCCAAGTGGACGCACGACACGATGTTTGCGCCCGGCACGGCCGTCGCTAAATGGGGCGCGAAAGTCTGCGCGGATTCCAAGGATCCAATGCAAGGCCCGGAGCCGCTGCGCGCGCTGGAAAAAGTGAGCAAATCCATTTTGTACCACTGCAAGGACTGCGGCGATTGCTCGCTTCCGGATATCGCGTTCTTATGCCCCGAATCGCAGTGCGCCAAAAATCAGCGCAACGGTCCCTGCGGCGGCACGCGCGAAGGCCGCTGCGAAGTCGATGGCTTCGGCGATTGCATCTGGCTGCGCGCTTACGAACGCCTGAAGCACGATGGCCGCGAGCAGGATTTATTGCAGCACGCCCCCGTCGTTCAAAATCAAGGCCTGCGCGGCAATTCCGCCTGGGCCAATAGCTGGCTTGGCCGCGATCACGCTGCAAAGAGAACCGACGCCGTTGCTGACGAACCAGCCCTCGAACAAATAAAACCGGCAGAAAACAAAACCTAATGACCAAACAACTAAAAGTCGTCGGCGAGTTGATGAACAATTCCTACGCCCGCGCGCGCAAAGCCTTCACCGAGCGAAACGTAAAGGACTATCAGCACCTCGCGAAAATCCAAACCGACCTCGGCGCGAGCTATCTCACGCTGAACATCGACGGCACGCAGCGCATTCAAGTGCGCATGCCTGAAATGCTCGCCTTTCTTCCCGACGTGATCCCCGCCATTCAGGAAGCCACCGCGACGCCCATCAGTTTCGACAATCCCTCCGTCGAATATCACAAGGTCGCGCTGAAATATTACGATCGGAAAAAGAGCGGCGCCCCCATCCTGAATTCTCTCGCCGCCTCGCGCCAGCATCTCGACGAAATGATCGACCTCGTCAAGCACTACGACACGCTGGTCATCGTCATGGCCTCCGAACATTTCGTCGACGGCGGCGCGTCGCAATGCCTCAATCCCCATGACGCCTATCGCGCCGCAAAGCAATTCGTCGAGCTGCTCGTCACCAAGGCCGGCCGCACCAAAGATCAAATCATCATCGACCCCGGTCTCGCGCCCGTCGGCGCCGATACTTACGGCCTCGTGAACATCGGCCTCGACGCCATGCGCTTGATCAGCGCCGATCCCGATCTCGCCGGCGTGCATATGGTCGTCGGCCTTTCCAATTTCGCTTGGGGCACGCCGAAGGGTGTCCGCGAAGAGTTGGAAAAAGCCTATCTCACTTTGGGCATGGAAGTCGGTCTCGATTTCGCGATCTGCAATCCGGAAAAAACGCCCGGCCCGTTGCCGCCCGACAATCCGATGGTCGCAAAGCTTCGTGAGGCGCTGGCATTGGGCCGCGTGAAAGATGGCGAGAGCAGTGACATCGCCTGCTTTCGTCAAGTCGAAGCCATCATGGCCATCTGCAACGATTCCAAGCCCGTGGATTCCTAGACGAACGCATGACTTCGGATTCTCAACACTCGAACGATCTTTCGCTTCTCGCGGCGGGCGGCGCCCGCAAAATCTGGCTGCGCGTCGGCACTGTGCTCGATGGCCTCAGGACCAGTCCGCTTCGCAACGCTCACGTCGTCTACGATCGAAACGCAATTCTCTTCGTCGGTGAGAATTCTCCGCCCGCCAATCTTGTGAACCCCAATCAGCAACACCCGGATTTGGATTTGCCCGATTACACGCTGCTCCCCGGATTGATCGAAGCCCACGCCCACCTTTTCCTCGAAGGCGGCGAACTCGATCTCGATAAGCGCGCGGCCTACTTGAAACAATCGCCGGAAGATCTTTTGAAAGCCGCGCGCGCGCGACTCGACAAACTCGTGCGCCTCGGCATCGTCGCCGTCCGCGACGCCGGCGATAAAAACGGCGTCGGCCTGGCCTTGAGCAAACTTTGCGCAAGCGGCCACAGGCCGCTGATGCCTTACGTGGACAGTCCCGGCGCCGCCATTCATCGCAAAGGACGCTACGGAAGTTTCATGGCCGAGCCGATTGAAAATTGTGAGTCATTGAAACAGTGCGTCGCGGCGCGCGTGAATGCCGGCGCCGACCGCATCAAATTAATTCCCACCGGCATCATCAATTTCAAACAAGGCGCGGTCACAACTGAGCCGCAAATGACCACGGCTGAAATTTTAGAATTGGTCGCCGCGGCCAGATCATTCGGCAAGCAGACCTTGGCGCACGCCTCTGGCGACACTGGAATCGAGCGCGCGGTCGACGGCGGCGTAGATTCTATCGAGCACGGCTTTTTCATTCGCGACGATCAGCTTGCGAAAATGCGCGACCTTCAAATCGCCTGGGTGCCCACGTTTTCGCCCGTGCAGCAACAGGTTGACCACGCCGATAAAATGGGCTGGGACGCTTCGGTAGTTTCAAATCTAAAAACAATTCTCGATCGTCACGCCGCGAGCCTCGTCAAGGCCCACGAATTGGGCGTGCAAATCATCGCCGGCAGTGACGCCGGCTCCTGCGGCGTAGCTCACGGCCTCGGTTTCCTCTATGAATTGGAATTGATGCAGCGCGCCGGCCTGGCGCCAATTTTCGTAGTCAATTCCGCCACGGGAACAGGTTCAAACCGCTTGGCGTTCAAGCGGCAGTTCGGCCAAATCAAATCCGGTTTTCAAAGCCGCTTCATTCTCACGCGCCATTCGCCGCTCGAAAGCGTTTCAAATCTCCGCAAGCAAAAATGGATCGTGTTCGACGATAACGTATTTGAAAGCGACGAATCTTCCGATTCAACCGGATTGTGATCGGGGATTACGAGCGCACGTAGACATCCCTCCGACCCTCATGCTCCTTTTTTAAACTTCGCCGCTTCATCCGAGCCCCCCGTCGCATCTCCCGCCGTGTAAGAATGCGCTCCGGCGCCCGCAAGTTTTCCGCCGTCCACGATCAGGTATTCGGTGTGAATCGGTCGTTTCTCAAACCAGCATTCCAGAATCTCGCGCGTGCCCGCCGCGTAACGCGCCTGCGCAGAGAGGCTCGTTCCGGAAATGTGCGGCGTCATGCCGTGATGCGGCATCGTGCGCCAGGGATGGTCCTTCGGCGCCGGCTGCGGAAACCACACGTCCCCCGCGTAACCCGCAAGCTGTCCGCTTTCGAGCGCCCTGGCCACCGCGTCGCGGTTGCAGATTTTTCCCCGCGCCGTGTTCACCAGATACGCTCCGCGTTTCATTTTCGCGATCAGTTGCTCGTTGAACAGATTCTCCGTCTCGGGATGCAGCGGACAATTGATGGTCACCACGTCGCACACTTTCACCAGCGCTTCCACGTTCGGGTGAAAAGTTAAGCCGAGTTCCTTTTCAATTTCCGGCGCCAAGCGGTACCGGTCCGTGTAATGCAACTTCACGTCGAACGGTTTTAGACGCCGCAAAACCGCCGTGCCGATTCGCCCCGCGGCCACCGTGCCCACATTCATGCCTTCCAAATCGTAGGAGCGCTCCACGCAGTCCGCGATATTCCACCCTCCGCGGATCACCCAGCCGTAAGACGGAATGTAATTGCGCACCAGCGCCAGAATCATCATCACCACGTGTTCGGAAACGCTGATGCTGTTGCTGTACGTCACTTCCGTCACCGTGATCCCGTGGTCCATCGCGGCCTGCAGGTCCACGTGGTCGGAGCCGATGCCCGCGGTGATCGCCAATTTCAATTTCGGCGCTTTGGCAATTCGCGCCGCCGTCAAATATGCGGGCCAGAACGGCTGCGAGATCACAATGTCCGCGTCGGGCAGTTCTCGCTCAAACACCGAATCCGCACCGTCCTTGTCCGAAGTGACCACGAAGGTGTGCCCCAGGCCTTCCAGATATTTCCGCAGGCCCAATCCTCCGGAAACGCTGCCCAAAAGCTCGCCCGGCTTGAAATCGATATTCTTCGGCGTCGGCAGACTCTGCCCGCCGGGGTAGTGATCCAATTTAGGGATCGCGTCAATCGCGTAAGATTTGGGATAACCTGTTACCGGGTCGTCGTATAAAACGCAAACAATCTTCGCCATGTGTGTTGACCCCTGAAATGCCGGCTGCATTTAAACAGGAAGCCCCTGCGAAGTCCACAGACAATCGCTGGATGGCCGCCGTCCCGCCGGCGCGCACTGATTCCCAGTTTACTGCTCAAGAACTGGGCACAGCCTCAGGCCGAGCAGCCTGACAGTTTGGGAGCTATCGAGTGATCGACACTTAGAATGGAGCGGGCGATGGGAATCGAACCCACGCTGCCCTGAGTTAGGAGGCGTACCGCGTCGCGAGAATCGCTGAGCTACTCAATCTTGTCTCGCTTCTGGAGGTTATGCTTCGCGCAGAGAACTTGAATGTTTGCAGCCAGAAGCGAGGTGCCTCCTTTAGAAAAGGGCACGACGTGGTCGAAGTGTAGGTTTTCTTGGCTACCGCAAAGCACGCACTTGCCCTTGTCCCGTTTCCATACTTCCAACTTGACGTCTGTTGGGATTAGTCGGTTATGCTCAATTTCGCGACATTCCTCTTGGGGTGAACCTGTAGCATCGTCAACAACCTGCAGTTTGAACTTAAAAGTTCGTCGACCGTTCTCGTTTTGCAGCCGTCCGTCGACCAATTCAAAGAGGCCAGCGTAAGTCCAAATCCCCGTCTTGATCTTGTCGTAGACTCTGACTTTAGCGGCCGACGCCCGGCCCTCTTTGTACTCGGCGACTGCTTTCCAGAATAGCCCATTCTGCGTGATGCCGCCGGCTGCCGAGTATTCAGGTTGGTCCACCTTTTTGGGATCTGGGCAGTCTCGCGTTCGCGGCGCATCGTGGCCCTCATAAATCAGCGTCTTTCCTCCGTCCTCAATCCTATCCGTGTAAGGTGCTCCCCGGCGGCGACTCATCAGAATCAGACTAATTGGCCCATGTATGCAAAAATTCATCCCTCTTTGGAGGCTGACGCGCTCCTCGCCGCACATTTCCATGTAAGAAATGATGTCCCCAGCTTGGAACATTGGCGTTTGCGTTGAAATAAATCAATGGAGCGGGCGATGGGAATCGAACCCACGTCCGAAGCTTGGGAAGCTTCTATACTGCCATTGTACGACGCCCGCTCGATTTCCTGCCCAATCTACCATCGCCCGCACCACCGCCGCAAGATCGTCCAAGTCTGGAGAGTGGCGTGATTTAGGCTGAGAGTATTTTCTTCTTGAACGGGACAAGCGACGGCGGTACAAATGCATTATGCGTGACATGGGCCAACTCGGCCGCAAGCGTCTGCCGCTCGCGATTCCAACGAACGAGCTTCAGAAAATGCTGGGCCCCAGCCAGGCATTCTGTTCTCGCGATGCCTCGAATTCAACGTACGTCGAGGCAATGGACCGCTGGCCGTTTTTGTTTTCCCTTCCTCTCACGGCCACGCACGACGCGCCTGCACAATAGCCGCCGCAAACGTTCCCCCGCCGCGTTTACCCGGCCCCGTAGGGGCGGCACAATCTTTTCGAACGCCGCCGACGAGCCTACTCCAATGTTGTTTCGAAAACTCTATTCGAATACTATACTCATAAACTACCATTGACACCTATGAACTACTGTGCTACAAGATGGTATGAGCCTGCAAGAAAACTCCGCCCTTCGCGCCTCCCGCGCATATCCCTCTTCATTTGCCTCCGTCGTCGCGCACAAATTGACGCACTTATTCTCATTTTCTGCATCCGCAACCGTCTTGTTTTCAGCTCCTTGCAAAAGAGTGCGCAAATCACTCATAACACACGATATCAACTCCCTGTCTTTTCACACTCATCCGCACTCTTTCCCTGGAAATCACGTGTTTTCATCGACTTACGTTTTTGGTACCGGGGGTATATATAGGCCTCGCCACCGCCACTCAGCGCGTGGCCCAGACCAAGCCCCTGCCGCGCCGTGTTACAGTGCCGCCTGGCCGGAATGCGCCACGTCGACTGCGCCGGCCAGAGAAGGTGACGCATGGCATTGACGTTCCTGGGAAAAATTGCGTTCGCGTCGCTCGGCATCGCCCTGATGTCCGCGCCCATCTTCGCCCAGTCCGACCGTGGCCAGGGCCGCTCCATGGTGATCTCGCAATTTGGCATCGTGGCCGCAGAAAATCCGCTCGCCGCGCAGGCCGGCGTTTCGATTCTCGAGCATGGCGGCAACGCCGTCGACGCCGCCGTCGCGGCCAACGCCGTCATGGGCGTCGTCGAGCCCATGATGAACGGCATGGGCGGCGATTTATTCGCGATCGTCTACGACGCGAAGTCCGGCAAATACTACGGCCTGAACGCCAGTGGCTGGGCACCGGCCGGCCTCACCATCGCGCACTTAAAATCGAAGGGCCTCGTTGAAATGCCCAACGTCGGCATCGACTCGGTCACCATCCCCGGCGCCGTTGACGGCTGGCAGAAACTTCTCGATCGCTTCGGAAAGAAAAAAATGTCCGACGTTCTCGATCCCGCCATCCGCGTGGCCGATAACGGCTTCGCCGTCACCGAATGGATGGCGCCCGTCTGGGCGTCGAGTGTGAACCTGCTGCACTCCACCGATTCCGCGTCCCAAACGTATCTGATCGGCGACCGCGCGCCGCGCGTAGGCGAAATCTTCCGCAATCCCGATCTCGCGCGCTCCTTGCGCGACGTCGCGCAGGGCGGACGCGACGCCTTCTACAAGGGCGCCATCGCGCAGCGCATCGTCGAACTTTCCAGTCAGCACGGAGGCACGATCACCGCCGCCGATCTTGCGAACTATTCAAGCCAGTGGGCCGATCCGATCTCCACCACCTATCGCGGCTGGACCGTCTACGAGATGCCGCCCAACGGGCAGGGAATCGCCGCCCTTGAAATGCTCAACATCATGGAGAAATTCCCCGTGCCGGACTTCGGCCTGAATTCCACGCGCGCCCTCCACGTCATGATCGAAGCGAAGAAACTGGCTTACGCCGATCTTGTGCGCTACATCGGCGATCCCGCGTCGAGCAATTTGCCCGTCTCCGGCCTGCTCTCGAAAGATTACGCCGCCGCGCGCGCCGCCCTGATCGATATGAACAAAGCGAATTGCAGCGTCGCCGCCGGAACGCCGCCACCGGGCGGCAGCGATACCACCTATCTGACCGTCGTGGATCGCGATGGCAACATGGTCTCGCTGATCCAAAGCAACTACCAAGCCTTCGGATCGGGCCTCGTTCCGCAAAGTACGGGATTCGTTCTGCAGAACCGCGGCGCGTTGTTTTCCTTGGACCCGGCTTCGCCAAACGCGCTAGCCGGACACAAGCGCCCGCTTCACACCATCATTCCCGCGTTTCTCGAGAACGACAAAACACGAATCGCTTTCGGAATCATGGGCGGATGGAATCAAGCCCAGGCCCACGCGCAATTCGTTTCGCACATCGTCGATTTTCATCAGAATATTCAGGCCGCCCTCGAAACCGCACGCTTCACCAAGCTGACCTTCGATGGCTGCGACGTGCAGCTCGAAAATCGCATCCCCGGCAACGTGCGCCAGGAACTCGAGTCCAAAGGCCACGTCCTCCAAATGCACAATGGATATTCCGATGTTTTCGGCGGCGGCCAAGCCGTCATGCGCGATCTCTCCACCGGCGTCAATTACGGCGCATCCGATCCACGCAAAGACGGCCAAGCCGTCGCCGAATTGCCGCCCGCGGCGCCCGCGAATTGATCGAGATGTGTTCGCGGAGGGAACACTCCAAAGGAGCGAAGGACGTATGTGGGACGCAATCTCTACAGTCGTCGCGTCCGAGGCCGCTAGACTGAAGCGAACTCGCTTTGTTTCAGCGCCTTCCGAGTTGCTCGCGAGGCCAATGCCTGCCCGCTCTGGCCTTGCAAGTGCTCCCTACATCCGCGCTGGGCGATGCATTACCGCGCCCCTGCGAGGTGTTCAATGTACCAGGCAATTCAAGATAATCCCGTCAGCGAATCCGCAACCGAAACTCGTCTCTGGCTCGCCGTGGTCACCGATGCCGTCGAAGACTGGATGCACGGCCCACTGCGCGTCCGCCGCGAAGCCGAAGAATATTTATTTCACGATGAGCGCGACTTCCCCGAATTGTGCGCCCGCGCCGGCCTCGACACCTCACTGCTCCGAGCCAAACTCCTCCGCGCTCGCGATCGCGCCGCATAATCATTTTCATCGCGCGCCGATCTCCGCCGCGCGTCGCGCCGCACTCTCGACCTGCGCGCCGCGCCGTGCAGTTGTTCTCGCCGCGGTCCGGCGAGTGCGTCGGCCAATTGCTTGTTCCCGCTGCTCCGCGCCGCAGCGCGCTTTTCAAACCGCGCGCCCCGTCGCACGGCTCGCCGCTGCGTCATTCGGCGCGCAGTCGGCCAAGTTTGACGCTCCCTCGCCTTTCCGCTACTATCGATTCGCGGGGTGGAGCAGTCTGGTAGCTCGTCGGGCTCATAACCCGAAGGTCGTTGGTTCAAATCCAACCCCCGCAACCATTTCAAGATTCCCTGGGGCGGCCCATTGGGGCCGCCCTTTGTCCTTTCCCAGCAGGTCCCACTCACCTTCTGCCACGTAGAATCGCTCATCGTCCCGTTGAACAGGGCGCATAACGACCCGATCCACATGATTGAAAAGTTCCATACGCGCTTGTTCTATATTTGCATGGAGCACCCGCCGAATATCTTCCAGGCGTGACAGGACGAAAACGCGAATCTCTTCTATGGTCGCTTTTAGTGAGCGTGGCCCTGTGCCTAACAGCTTTCTGTCCAACTCCTTGATCTCGGTCTCCCGCGAAGAAATCGCCCTCATTAAAGCGGGCAGTGGCCCCTCTTGTGCCACTGCTTCAGCCAGCCGTGTGAGTTCCGTCTCAACTTCAGACCTACGCACCCGAACATCATCAACCTGACCTGACATTGCCTTGAGCTGACAATCCAATTCGAGTTGGAACTTGACGAGTACATAGTGAATCGCCTCTGGCTGGAGGACGGATTCCTGAAGGCCAGCCAGAAGGTACGGCTCGATTCTGTCATTTCGTTCACGTAGAGTATTTGGGCAGGTGCCCCGGTTAAAGTTCAACGGACAGCCCCAACGTGGATGGTTATTCTTGCCATGCCCAGTGATGATGCGCAGCTTGCCTCCGCACTCAGCGCAGACCAGAATCCCAGAAAAGAGATAATTGGATGAAGCGCTCCGCGACAATAGACCATTGGGCCTGCCCTGAGCGTAGACTGCTCGCATCCGCAGCAACCGATGCTGGACCTTTTGCCAGAGTTCCGCTGACACGATCCTTAACTGCGGAGCTTCTCGAATCTTCCATTCCTTTTCTGGACGTGGCCGGGCAACACGTCGGTTCGTCCCTGGCACTTTCACAAACTTCGCTTTGTTCCAAATCACTCTTCCGACATATCGTTCGTTGTACAGCATTTCTCGGACAGCAGTTGGACACCATCCAGCAGCCCCACGACCCTTCCGAGGTCTCGGCGACTGAACGTTCTGGGCGTTCAAAGTCTTCGCAATACGTTTCAGTGAATAACCAGACGCACTGATCTCGAAAATGTTTCGCACTACGTCTGCCTCGGACTCATTTATGACCATGCGTTTCCCATCTACGGTGTCTACGCTGGCATACCCATAGGTGCGCCCACCCGTATGGCAACCGCGCAGGAAGTTTCCTTCGAGTCCACGATGAGTTTTTTTCGCCAGTTCTTTAACGTAAAGAGAATCCACCAATCCATGGACGGTCATCTGAACGTCAGATTGTTCTGAGTGTGTATCGATCCCCTGTGAAACAAAGATGACACGCAAGCCCTGAAACCGTAGATTCTCTACCGTACTCATTGCTTCGGACTGTCTTCTGGAGAAGCGGCTTGTGTCGTCCACGAGAATTATGTCGAACGGTCTAGGGCGGGAATATGCGGCATTCAACAATCTTTGAAAGGCCGGGCGGTCTGAACCGGATCCACTAAGCCCTTCGTCAATGTAGATGTAATCGTCGAGAACATGGAATCTATTCCCTTCGGCAAACTCTCTGCATTTCCGAACTTGGTCATATGGAGAAAGGTGGCTCTGTTTATCAGTCGAGATGCGACCGTAAACAGCACACCGATTCATCGCCTCTGTCATTCCGCCTCCAATGCGCTGCCCGCCAGCTTCTTCTGATTCAAGGAAGCAATGTACCGCTCAACAAGGATGGGAACCACCACTTCCTTAAGAAATTCTTTGACCTCTGGGCGGACTTGACGAACTGTCATTGAAGGCAGACGCGAAGATAGTTCTCTTTCACTCTTGGGGAGCAAGCGGTCGCAGACCGGAATCCCGGTTATAGGAAACTGCAATCCGGGGGCATCGGCTCCACTTTCGAAACAGGTGCGTCAACGGTTATAGCGGGGGCATCGGACGTGACCTGCGTGCTTGCTGGTGAGAATGCGGCGGGCTGATCCCCCGTACCCGTAGGCTCTAATGAAGCCCCGACCAGATGCCACAAACGGGGGCTTGTGAAGATTTCTGTCCTTGCGCCGCCACGGATTCCGGGCGGGAGGACAGAATGATGACCGCATCGGACGCGGGTATCGAGCCGGAGATGTGAAAAAACTGTTCCAAGAGGTCTGCCCTTCAAAGGTGCGCTGCGTCTGGTCATCGTGAGATCACGTAGCTGCCCACTATCCAAATACGCTCTTTGAAAGAAAACCTGAGGTATGGCTCGCGTGACCGCAGCGATCCCGTGTAACTGAGGCTCGAAACTCATCGAATTACAGAACTGCGCCTCGACAGACCTCAGTTAACCTGCCCGGCTGTAATTCGAGGCTAGAAAAGGTCGAATTGGCTACGCCCCGGCTTGTGCCTGTGAATTTTTTGGGCTTTTTGCAATTTTCCCCGAAACACTGCATCTATAGAGTATGTAGAAAATCGGTACTGGCGACCCTGGAGACCGCCAAACACAATCTGGAGGACGAAACCCGCTGCGCGACCGCAATTAGTGCCGCGCACGGTAGGCACTCAAGGGCACCCCCGAAGTTGGCGTGTTCCCGTCGCCTGTTTTGCCCCGCTCTGTAGCGAGCGGGACGAAACAGGCGACTTTTTTTTGGCATAGGACCCGACCGCGAGGCGGGCAGCCCAGTAGGAGATGAAAAAATGAGTGAGACACTGGCAAGTTCTGAAGAAGATGGTGGAGGAGCCGCACAGAGCGAAGATGAATACCAACGGTGTAGTTAGGGTGGGCGGCGGTCGCGGTTTCGTCATGGAACACCGTGTTTACTTCGATTTCGGCGACGGCAATGGCCACAGGAAACTTTGCCGCAACGTAGTGGTCACGGCGTCGCACTGCCTGCCCCACGCGCCCAAGGTGATGTCCGGCGTTGACTACCAACGGGCGACCTACCCGAAACTGCTCGCGCCGCTCGGCGAGGAGCCTTCTGTCTGGACGCAATGTCTGTTTTTCGACCCGGTCGCGGACGTTGCCGTGCTCGGCGAACCCGACAATCAAGACTTGTCGGACGAGTGGGACGGCTATCACGCGCTGGTGAGCGGGCGCAAACCGTTCGCGACTGCCGCGCCGGAAAGCGGCGAAGGGTACATGCTTGCTCTGGACGGTGTCGCGTGGAAACCCACTGCTCTGGAAGTCCACCTGACCATCGGGGGAACCGGGCTTTCGACGGGAGAGACGCTTGGCGGGCAGTCCGGCTCTCCGATCTTGGACAGAAAGGGACGGGCGGTCGCGCTGGTCTCGATGGGCAGTGAGACCACAAGCAACGGAGTGCGGAAGCCGATGGAACGCTGGAACGGCCGCAGCCCATCCTGAAACTCGCGCTGCCGCCTTGGCTGCTTCGAGCGACGAAGGAGCACTCGCGCAAGGTAGCTCAGCTAGCGGCGGTGCGCGGATGAGCCAAGCCACTCAGACACGAAAAGCACGGATTTCTGCCAAACGATCTGCTTCAAGGAACACCTCAATGCCTAAAGCACCGAATTCCGTGAGTCGCCGGGTGTTCGTCGCGAGGTTCACCGACTGCCCTGAGTACGACATCAAGCGCGGATGGTCGGCGTCAATGGATTACGACGGCGAGACCAAGTATGAGGCTCTATTCTCATTCTTGTCTGAACACCCGAGCATCGACCCCGATTCCGTTAAGGTCGGCTGGCACAGGCACCACAGGAGATGGGTAATCGTGCATAACCCGCGAGGACTTTCTTGCTGGCGGCTCAATGGGACGACGGAAGAGCAGGCTGTCGATGAGGCGCGTCGCTGCTGCGTAGCCGGGGAAATCGCGAGGGAGGGGTACGGCTACGTGACCGAGGGGCGAGTCCGGCTGGTGGCGAAGCTGGACGTTCGCGACCGCGACGGCAACCCGCTGTGCGTTTTCACGTGCGAGGGCACAAGCCCGAAGGCCCCGCTGACTTGGTACATGGAACACATGGGGGGCACGGATGAGTAAGCGTGAACCGACGCGACAAGGATCGCAATTTTAGGAGGACAACATGAAGCAGGTATTCGAGCTGGAGAACGTCAAGATCGAGGAATTTCCGAAGAAGCGGAAGGCGGTTCCAGATAGAAACCCGCAAGCTCCCGCATCTGCGGCTTGGGATCGTCCTACTCATCCTCCGGTGCTCTCATCATCTCGTCTAGATCGCTCTCACACTGCGGGCATTTCTCGTAGTCGGTCATGTTGCCGTGTTTGCAGATGCTCACCCTTCGGACGATCACAAATAGCTCCATCAATGCCGTCCGCCAGTCCTCGGTCTTGATCGCTCGGTAGATGCGCTCGTCCTTCTCCTGCCGCTCCAGCCTCTCCAGCCATGTCTGAGTCCAACTGCCTGCCATTGTTGCAAGCCCTCCTCGTCCGGGTCGATCTTTTCAGACCCTCTGTACAAAGCGTTCGGTAGCGAACTTTTGCGACATTGGCGGTTTGCCAGTATTTAGTTTTGCGACTTTCTATCTCTAGGAGAGGACACATGAAGACAGGAAGACCAAAGCTGACGGTCTTCCGCGAGAAGTTCGCGGAGCTTGTGGCGGCAGGCTGGACGGTGGAAGCGGCAGCCAAGGCTGTGCGCATCCACCGGGCGACCGGATACCGCTGGTGCGACCAGATGGGGCTGCACGAAACGGCTGTTACCGCAAGGCGGAGAAGAAGTGACTACCGATTTCATAGGTGCGGGTGCCCAAGGGTACCGAGGGAGCCGTCTCATCTCACCCGGCCCCCTCAAATCAATCCCGCGAAAGAGATGCAGGCTCGCAACCTGAGTGGAACAAACAATAGGTGAGATATGGACAACCGAAAATGTGAAAACATGCAGGTACCTCCAAGACGAATTCTTCCCGGGTCGGGACAAGGATAGCTGCTACCAGTGCGTCATGGATCACCCGAGGCGGAAGCGTAAGAAGCTAGAAGTGCCCGGAGTGTGGAAACGAAACGCGCAGCCTGATTATGTGGGACAACAAGCAAGACGTGCGGACCCTGCCGGGAGAAGCGTGCCGGAAACGAAGGTAAGCTCAAAGCCGAGCGCAAGGCGTTCAGGCAAGAAGCCGAGCAAGTATGGGCGCTGAGCGGACACCAAAAAAGCGAAGCGATGAAGCCTCGGCCGGGGCGCATAGAACTTGTGCAGCACATGGATAACGTCGAGATCAAGGTCGGGCAGGACACAGTCAAGCGGGAGTTCATGATCAAGGTCACGGCGTCAATGCCGGCACGGTCAAGCCCAAGGCGCAGAAATGGCTATGGCAAAATCGTGTTCCCGCGGGTGCGATCACTTGGGGCGTCGGCAAGCCCGGCAACGCCAAGAGCCTGTGGGCAACCGACCTCGCGGCGCGTGTATCTTCGGGCGCGGATTTTCCCGATGGCGCGAAGAACGAGGGGCGCGAAGAAGGTGCTGATGTACTGCGGTGAGGACGACTGGAGCGCACCGTAGTGCCGAGGCTCATCGTCGGGGCTAACCTCGACAACATCACCCTGCTGGACAACCAATCGTTCGACGTGTTCGACAAAGAATACAACCGCGTTGACCGACGCTCCATCGACCTGGCCAAGACTGCGACACGCTGAACCATCTGGTACACGACCACCCGGAGATCGCGCTGCTGATCCTCGATCCCACCACCGGGGTTTACGGCAGTAGAAATACAAATCACGACAAGGACATGCGCCCGATCATGAACGATCTGCGCGATATGTGCGAGAAGCGCGGGCTGACCATCGTGGGGATCACGCATACCAACAAGCGGGGGAGGCGGCGGCGATAGACCAAATCCAAGGCGCGTCGAGCATCGCTGGAGCGGCCCGCGGCGCATGGCTCTTCACCCGCGACCCTGAATCCGACGATGAGCACGCGCATGTCATGTCGTGCATCAAGTCCAACCTCAGCGACAACCATGATGGGCTGAAGCTGTTGACCAAGGCTGTGAAGGTCAATGATGAAGTGGGTGATCACCCGATGATCGTATGGGGCGAGAGCACCAAGATGCAGGCGGACGAGGCGAACCAAGCGTTGAAGGAGAAGCGCGAGACCAAGGGCGGCAAGCGGACGCCTCCAAAATCGGCATCCTCGCGATGCTCGGCGAAAAGCCGATGCTGTCCAAGGACGTATACACCGCACTGGAAAAGCAGGGCTTCTCGGGCGAGACCGTGAAGCGGGCTGCCGCGGAACTGACCAAGGAGTTCCAAATCCATCGCAAGCAGCAAGGCGGTCGCTGGTACATGGTGTTGGCGGAGCACCTGTATGAGTTCGAGCAGAAACGAGGCTGAGGCAAACCCGAGGCTGTGATGGCGTTATCGGCGACGGAGGCTCTGTGAGACCGTCAGAAGGTCACATCTGTGTGTGTTACGTTCTGGCGTTCTGACCTTCTGAATATAATTTATATACTTTATGAAAGAAACAAAGGAGTTAGTGGTCAGAAAGCCAGAACGCCAGAAGGTCAGAAAGTCAGTGGTATCGGTCACGAGATGACCTTCTGAGGCTTGGGCGTTTGGCGATCACATCTCGCGTGCTCTCTCAAGCTTTTTGCGGCACCACTCAGCACCAATTCCGCGACTTTCAAATCCATTTCGTGAAGCAGAGTTTTGGCAGTCCCGGCAGCATTGCTGATCTCGCCGATCACACGAAATTGCCATCGTTAATGGCAAATCGTGCTGATGCACCTTGTAACCAAGAACGTGGAGTCATGCCGAAAGCCGCTCAGAGCCGAGTCTACGGAGGAAATCTAAGAAATGCGTGCAAGACCGCAGGTGAAAACATACCTGCTCATCACCAAGCTCCAGCGCTGGGCGCGTATCGGGGCGTATCCTAGCTGTTATCCCAACTGCTCGGCGTCAATCGCCCGCCGCAACTACGCACGGCTGTACGCACGACACGAATCGTTGGCCCGCAGCATAGGGCTTACCCCAATTTCGGCTTATCCTCCGCTTTGATCCTGAGAGTCTTCGAACGATGGCATACCCACGCATGGACGAAATGGTCTGGATCGGCGGCGCTGGTGGTGGTTCCCCGGAAGGCAGATCACCGTGGAGTCGCACTTCGAGTGGAAAAACGGCAGGGCTTACCTGCTGGAACCCGATGGCACCGCCATCGAGGGAATTCTGTTTGTCGGCGAAGTCGCGTCCGATTGACGCGTCAACTCTGAGCGACCTTTCAGCGTCCGCAAGCCGAGATCAATCGTCCTCTTTTGCGTTGGCTCGATATAATGGTGGTTGGGAAAGGGCAGGTATGAACTCGGAAAAGAAACGGATTGAGGCTTACATGCTTGCCGCCGCCCGCAAAGCAGGCGTGCCAATACCGACTGGCGAAACGCCCGACGAGGAACCAGATTTCAGGTTCAACGATGAAACTCCGGCATTGGGAATTGAGCTTTCCGAGGTGTTACGCCCTGCCAGTAGCAATCACGGGATTGTGCCCGTTGAGGAGGATTCCTTTCATAAGGACATCATCACGAAAGCCCAACTCCACTACTACGATGCGCCTGATGCCAAGCCTGCTCATATTAGCGTTTATTTCACGAACACTAGGGGTGGGAAACGCAACAAAGCGGGACTGGCTCGTGCTCTTGCTGGGTTTGTGAAGGCTAATGTTCATCGGGCGAATCCTTTTGTGAGTTTGTACCGACCCGAAACGCCGGATGGTTTCGATTCCATTGTCATCAGTGCTGAATCAAGAGATTGGTGGTGCGGAGAAGGCGGAGGTTACACGCTTGATGACATACGCCCTCAAGTTGCCGCCAGAATCAGCGACAAAGACAAACTGGTGCAGACTTACCGCGCCAACTTGCCAGAGGGCGCGAACGTTTGGCTGCTCCTTTACACTGGCGTCACCGTAGCTCGAAGCATGATGATTCCGCACGGAATAGAGACGTGGAAATTCCCGTTCCGGTTTGACAGAGTGTTTTGGTTTACCGCTTTAGAGGGACAATTTGCGGAGATTCAACGAGCAGAAGCCGCGAACGTAGCGGGGCTACCCATGCCCTCCCGCTCGTTTTCATCGACTATTGTGCCCTGACTTTAATCCGCGCCTCCCGTGCCCAATTTGGTGTACGAGAACGTCAGCCCTGCCTGCCGGAACCTGCGTTGTGGTAGTTAGTAACCCCCAAGTGCCCTAAGTTTGTCCTACCGAAGGGCGGCTGACCTTTCACGTTTAGCATTAATAGCAGGAGACACCTTCTGCTACCCCAGAAACGCACCCCTGAGTGGCGGCGTCAGCATTTGCTGACCGCCGAGGACTTCGCGAGGACGCTGTCGGACTCGGAGTTGTTGGAACGGTGCATGTGCCCGCAGGCGCGATCATGCCCGAGCAATTCTGTCCACTCGCGAAAATAAGAGGAAGAAAAATGAAGAAATCTGACAAGCAACGCATCCGCGAAACGGCTCTGGCAATGGACAAGCCGTTCACCGTGCAGACCCTCAAGGGCCGTCTTGCCCGACCTTGTGTTCACATCGGCTGCGCCGAAAGGCAGGGAATGGCGTCGCGTGCTGGACGAGATGATGGCGGAAGGTGTTCTAGTCGTCCACAGTCAGGGTGCGAGCATCCCAGCGGGTGGAAATGAAAGCGACGACAAGCAGAGGCAGTATGTCGTCTCCACGGCGGCAACGGCACAGGCACGAGCCGAGACACCGACTGTATTGGAATCTGTTCGGGCAGAGGTGGACGCAGGCGAGTATGAAGGGCTGTCGCTCAATGATGACGCGGTTGACCGAATCTACCACGGGCAGCGCAATGGCAAGGTACGCGCCGAGAAAGGCGACATCTGGGATATGGCAAGGCATGTGATCGCGACCCGCAGCGGTCGCAAATTGCCCGACATCCTGCCGGATGTGCTCTCTGTCCTGCGCAAGCGTCTGCCCGGCGATTCGTTCGTGGTCGCGGACTTGGCGCACGAGTTGCGCACTGGCGTAGACGGACGCCTCGGACGCACCTGCGAGAAGCTTTACAAGCAGGGCGTGCTCGACCGCAAGAGGGATGAGGGGGAGAGTGGACGTTGGCGTTACACAATTAAAGCCGACCTTTGGCAAAAGTCGGTGCTCGCTTAGATTTCCTGTTTTTCACGTTGCTCTCTTTAACCCACCCCCCAAGGAGTTCACCATTTTCTTACGCGTTCGCGATAACGCCGAATGACACGCTTGCTCACTTTGCCTTCGGCATCCTCGATTAGCTCTCGCATGGAATGTTGCGCTGCAAAGCATCCATAGATTGCGTGCCTGCCCGAACTCTCGTCGATAATTCTGTGCAGTTGCTTAGCAGAGAACGGGCGAAACCCCAGCAGCCCCCGCGCTGCAATCGGGACTTCGGTCTTGAAATCGTTCGCTGCCAAGAACGCCTGAATCGCACCATCGCGGGCGATGGCCCCGAATTCCTCATTCTTGCCCGATGCACGCAGCTACATCCCAAGCAGAGGCGTACGACGATTCTTCGTTCCATTTCAACGCTTGAATGTGGTCGATGAAGCCGTGAGGATTCTCATCGCGGTGGATTTTGACCGGAATTATCGCTTTTCCGAGGGCGAGTGCAAACCCGGTTTCTTGGTCTGTCCAGTCTGATTCAGAGAAGGCCTTGGTAAGCAGCGGGATGAAAATGTCGCACTCGCGCAGAGCCTTTCTAATCTCGGTGCGCCAGCCGGGCAGACGGGACGGATGTCTTCGTGGGCCAGAAACGCGTCGAAGCCAAACTCTTCAAGACCCGCCTTCAGTCCTCCGGCGAGCTTTTTCGCCTTATGCGAGTAGCTTAGAAAAATGTTTAGAGGTTCCATGTCATTTCTCGGGCTCCGCAGGTAAGACCGCGTTCTGCGCCGAACGTACGGCTTTCACATAAATCACGCCATCTGCGCCGTTCGGTAATTTCCCTTGATAGGAGTGCGGAACCGTGACCAAGAACGCCTGACTACGAGGAGTTACAGCCGTCTTGTGACTGGCTTCAATGATCCTGAAAAGCCCCTCGCAGTATCCTCCGAGATGGTTGCAGTACGCTTCTAGTTTCATGTTCAGTTCCCGTTCCTGCACCGCCTTTTGTATCTCCACTTCGTCGAGCGGAGCACGTTGTTCAGGGGTCTTGGCATCCAACGGCGGAAAAACACGGGCAATGAATGCGTCAGTGGAACCGTCGTGCAGCGTGACAATCACCCCGGCAAACTGGTGGGACAAATTTCGATACTCCTGAATCTCGTTGACAGTCGGGTCGTCGTCGAGGGCCTTGACGAGTTCGTCGTGCCGCCCTTTCGTCACAATACCTTCCTGCTTGCACCGTCTGTATGCCGTGCACAGCAATTCAGCAAGATGGCGAAGCTGCCAGAGAACGCCTGCGAAATGCGCACGGAACACAGTCGCGTCCTCCTGAAGCATCTCACGTTAGCCTGCGAGAACGGTTGAGTCGCTGTGTGTGCGCGCTTGCTCCCAGCCAAGCACATCGCACCCGTGTCCGCATAAACCCTCACGTACGCTGCGTGATAAAGGCAGACATTCAGCGTGTGCCAGACCTCGGCGACCATGCCGTCGAAGTCTTGATTGGGAGTGAACGTACCCTGTCCATGTTTTGCGCTTCCTCGCCTCAAACAACGGCTCGAACGACGCTTTGGAATCACCTGCTCGCTCACAAAGGTGCTTCGAGCGGGGGCGTAAATCATCGCGGAGCGATTCGCCGGGCTTCAAGCTAATGGAGCGGAGGAGGAACGCCGTCGCAACTGGATCGAGATCGACAGCTTGAACGCGATCTTCAGTTGACTGCGCTCGTTCGGATACGGCAGCACTTCCCACTTGAGTGCGGCTCGTAGAATCCGTTTCGTCCGCCCGTCGCCATAAAATCCAACTGACGCTTTCCGGCTATCGTCCTTAAAGAAATCACAGCCTTCCGAGGTTAGCAGTTGTTTTTGTTGGGCACTACTACGCTGTACCTCAGTTTTCCGAAGCGGCGATCACGGGTCAGAAGATGAACGTTTCGGGCGTCGAAGACCCTGCCATCCGGCCGCCGGAATTTTTCCGTGGGGTTCGTGAAGCCGCAAAATGACCCATTCTAACGACTGGTAAACAATTCCGAGTTCATTTCCCTTTGGATCGGCATAGGCGACGAAAATGTTGTACCCCCCCTTTCTCATCTCTCGGCTTGCAGGCTGATCAATAAGGTAGCCGCTGAACCCGTGTGGGTTCTACCATCCGTAGAACGCCTGATTGGGTCAGCCCAACGCAGAGTGCAGCCGCGTGTGAGCGGATTACCTTCTGTGCATGCTCGGAGCCGCAGACAGACGCCTTGACCTTCGTACCAGCCGTACTGCCAAAACAAACGCAGCCTGCAATGTATTGCCGAAGGACAAACCGTAAGCAAATTCGGAACTGCCGAGCGGACTCGCCAGCCATTCAAAGGCGACAACCAAATTGCGTGCCTCAGCAAGGGAAATCTCCTTGACGGTCGCGTTTTTGAAATCAGAGGCTAATGCCATTTTTTCGGCAAGGAGCGGATCGGGTTGTTCTGCCATACGTTCGCGGTTCACGCGCTGGAAGGCTTTGCCATTTGCTGGATAATCCTCAAAGTCTTTGGAAATTTGTTTCTCGCACTCCCCAGCGTGCTTCGCCAAGTTCCTCAAAGCAAGAGTCAGCTTCTTGGTGATCGTCGGGCTGAGCCGACTGCGAAGCTGGGTTACTTTTTCCAGCTTCTCCCTACGGCTGGCCGATTCGAGGTCGCGAATCAACTCTGACGCAACGAGATTCACGTCCGGCTCCGAAATTACGCCAGTCGGCGTGACGATCTCTCTGATCTCGCGAAGCAAGCCGCTGTAGTCAGTTCTCCGTTTTTCTCTCGCGCCTGAACGAGAGCCTTTTCAAACGTAGCATCATCAACGAGGCGCGCGATTCTCTGCCACTTCGCGCTCTGATCCTTCGATATACCGATTTCCTCTAGTGTGGGCGGATTGGCGGTCGGTCTGCTCGACCGCCTTTTGACTCCATCCTTACGCGGTCGTCCTTCACCCCTTGTGCCGGGGTTCTTTTCCATTTCAAGCAAGAGTTGTCCTGTCCTGCGCTCGGCACGAATTCTTATCTCCGCTGCCTGATTCTGGAGTTCAAAGTCGCCCGCCTGCTTGGCGTAAACGCGAACGGCTTCCGCTTTGTCACGGATCGCCTTCACCTCATCGACACGGTGGGCGGCGGCGAGCGCACGTCGGGCGGCGTCGTAACGAATGAGCGCGACAGTCATATTCAGAGAATTCTCTGGCAGCAAAGGACAACGTCAAGCTACGAGAGCCGTGAAGTGGTATCTTTTTCGGCATGACATCGGACAGGCGCACGGTTTTCGTAGTGGGAGCGGGTTTCTCCGCTGATCTTGAATACCCGCTTACTTCTCAACTGCTGCCCCGAGTCAGAAATCGTTTCGACAAAGCGTTTTCGACGCAGTTTGACGAGGTGGTCAGATTTCATCACCCCGGATGGGACAGGCGACGGGCTACGCTTCCCGACATCGAACAACTGTTGACGGAATTGTCTGCAAACGAAGAGTTGCTGCCTGCGGTTCGTTCGGACTCCCGTTCGATAGCGTTACTCTCGAACGGTTTCGGGAGGAATTGCTGCGCCTCGTTGCCGTTTGGTTCCACGAAATCCATCAGAAACGCTCTTCGGCGGGCGACAGATCATTGGATCGCTTTCTGAAGCTTATAGGCGAATCAGAGAATCCAGTGGTGATCTCTTTCAACTGGGATTACGAGTTGGACGAAGCGTTGTTCGGCAAGAATGGCAAATCCCCAGACCTAACCCGCGAAAGTTACGGGCTAAACACGGGAAAGCTCGCGAGTCCCGCGTTGCTGAAACCACACGGATCACTGAATTGGTATCCCTCTCGTTCCGGCAAGCACATACAACGTGACTTGCGATTACGGCTGTGGAGATCATCTGGGTCGGAGCCGTCCATGTACTGTTTCATGCGATGGCGGGCGGTACGCTCGACGCAGGGACGGCGATATGTACCGTGGATTGTTCCACCGACACACTGGAAACGATTCGACCATTCGATGATGAAACACATTTGGAAGCGGTGTGTGGATACTCTGAGCACCGCTCGTCGAGTGTATTTTCTGGGTTACTCGCTGCCGCTTGCGGATTGGCATTCCAGATACATTTTTCGCTGTGGGTTCCATAATCAAATTGAAGGACTACCGCTGGCGGGTGGAGGGCGTGCGAAGCCAACCCGATTGGCAAAGGTCACGGTGGTGAACCCGGATAGCGTCGCCGTTCAGAGGATAGAAACGACGTGTGGAGTGAAAGCCCGCTGGATCGACGACACGATCAGATCATGGCTACGATCCCGTTGATTGAGCGTATTTCGAGCACGATGTGTCATCGGTTTTTGCTTGTCCCTGCCCTGCGGCTGCGTCCGACCTCGATCTGCTCGCGTTTATTTAACCTATCTTCCAGCGTCACCGTAAGCTGCTGATGTCAAAGGGCGAATTTCGCCGATTTTGACAGCCCAAATTTCATCCGTTAGATGAACATTACGGGAGCCGGGCGATGAAACCGTTTTCGGCTGAGAATAATCTTCATCTCTCTACTGCTTCGCTCGCTGGAAACTGACCTGACCGGGGTTTTTTGTACCAGCGGGAGTGAGAGAGAATTCACTCTGGAGGGAAGCTGGTATGCCGATGAGGAGATACAAGCCGGAGCAGATCGTCACGCTGCTGCGGCAAGTTGAAGTTGAAATCGCCAACGGAAAGAGCACCCCACAAGCCTGCAAGGAAGCCGAGATCACCGCGCAGACCTACTACCGCTGGCGGAAGGAATACGGCGGCCTGAAGTTGGATCAAGCGAAACGCCTCAAAGAGTTGGAGCGGGAAAACGCCAAGCTGAAACGGTTGGTGGCGGAGCTTTCGTTGGAGAAGCAAATTCTGAAGGATGTGGCAGAGGGAAACTTCTAAGCCCTGAGCGGCGACGTAGCGCGGTGGAGCATGCACGCGAGAGCTACCAAGTATCAGAGCGGCATGCCTGCCGGTTGCTGGGGCAGTGGAGAGGGACACAACGCTACGAGGTGATCCACCGAACGGATGAAGACGCGCTGACGCGAGACATCGTGGCGCTGGCCAGCGAGTACGGGCGCTTCGGCTATCGGAGGATCACGGCGCTGTTGCAAGCACGGGGCTGGTATGTGGGCAAGGATCGGGTGCAGCGGATCTGGCGGCGCGAAGGGCTGAAAGTGCCGCAGGGACAAAGGCCGCGAGGAAGGCTGTGGTTGAACGACGGATCGTGTGTTCGTCTCCGGCCGGAACGAGCCAACCATGTGTGGAGCTACGATTTCGTGAGCGCGATGACCCACGACGGCCGAACACTGCGAATGCTGACGCTGATCGACGAATACACGCGGGAGTGCCTGGCGATCCGCGTGGCGAGAAGGCTGGGGAGATACGAAGTGATCGAAGCGCTGGCGGACGTGATGCTTTACCGGGGAATTCCGGAACATATTCGCTCGGACAACGGCCCGGAGTTCGTGGCCAAGGAGCTGAGGAGTTGGCTGGCGAAGGTGGGAACGGGGACGCTGTACATCGAACCGGGAAGCCCTTGGGAGAATGGCTACTGCGAAAGCTTCAACGGGAAATTGCGCGATGAATGTTTGAACGGAGAGATTTTTTACTCGCTGAAGGAAGCGCAGATCGTGATCGAGAAATGGCGGATGGTGTACAACACGCTGCGTCCGCACTCAGCGCTGGGCTACAGGCCACCGGCGCCGGTGGCCTGTAGCCCCTTGGTGCCGCCAATTCTCGGTTCGCCGTCGACGGCTGTGATGTAGACTCTCTCATTCACCGTGGTACAAAAACTCGGGCTGGTCAAGAGCCACGGCGGGTTGCCGATGATGAAGTCGAATTGTTGCTTCAGCATCGCGGGTCTGTAGCTGTTGCGGATGATGAACGACCAGATGGTGTTCTTCTCCTGTCGGATCAAGTCCGCCAACTTTTCGGTGAAAGACCAAAGCGCGTCAACAATCGCTGCATGCTCAAGCAGTTTGTACAATTCGGGAACATTGACCGTCAGATACTTGTTTAGTGTCGTTCTGCTTTCCTTCTTCGATTTTGCGTGCGCCTCGGCGACCGTCGCGCAGGCGGCAATCGCGTCGTCAAAAAGCTCCGGTGAGTGGATAAGCCAGTCCGGCATCGCGACCGTCTTTTCATTCTTCTCGCCGAACTGAATTTCGAAACCGCTCAACTTCTCGTACAGATTCTGCTCGACTTCGCGCGGAAGGAACAGCGAGTCCGCCAGATACACGGGGATGTTGACGGGCTTGCGTGCGGCGTTCACGAGCTTGCCGAGCGCGAGAACGTATGTGGCGCGGGAGATAGTAACCGCGACGGGGTGGATGTCGATGCCCTGAACCTTGCCGAGTATCATTCGCAGCTTGTCGTTGTCAGTGCCATCGGGATTGTGGTTCAGGAAGTGGTGGATCGTGGCACGCAGGAAGCTGCCCGAGCCGCAGCTTGGATCGAGCACCGCTTTGTAGCCGTGCTTCGGTAAAAGCTCGTCCACGATGCGTTCGCACAGCCAGTCGGGCGTGTAATACTCGCCAAGGTCGTGACGATCCTTGGGGTCGATCAACTGCTGGTAGACGCCCTTGAGCACGTCCTCCTTGATGTGAGACAGGTCATAGTCCGCGAGGTGTGAGAGGATGCGCTCCCACATCGGGGCGAGAATCTTCTCGGCTTCCACGCTGCGAATCCAGTGAAAGAAGTCATCATCCACGAGGTTCGCGAGCCGCTTGGACTCGAAGTAGCGACCCGAGAGCACATCCTTCGCGACCTGCCTCAGGTTCGCGGTGCTCTTGCCCTGCGACAGGGCAGCCCAAATCAGCAGCCGGGCGATGCTCGCGAGATAGGTGTGCCGCAGGAACAGGTTCTCAAGCTCGGAGATTTCCTGCGCGGTCTCTATGTCCCGCACCGCCGTGGTGTCCTCGGTCAGGCGACCGTAGGTGACGGTGAGGTACCGCTGCCACGTCTCGAACGCGAGCTTGGCTTCCGATCCGCCGCTGACCTTTGCCCACGCACGCTTGAGCGCAGCCATGCCCTCGTGGAACTGGAAGCTCTGGCTGCCGAACTCAAGCTGGAACTGCTCGGCGGTCGCCTCTACCTGCTGCTCACGAAACAGCAAACTCGTGAGCCACAGCCAAAACTCGCCCAGCGTCTCATCTGCCAGCTTGAAGTCGCTTAGTTCGTCCAGCACGACGTTCTCAGGCGTCGGCTCCTTCCCCTCGGGAAGCACGGGGCGGTAGCGAATCCAACGGCTGCCGTCCGTCGCTATCGCCAGCAGTGGACGCAGCGCGTTTCTCTTTTCCTTCTGCCAAGTCCCGGCGACGTACTCGCAAAGCTGACCCTTCGCCTCTTCGAGCGTGGCGGACAGAGACTTCTCAAACTCGATGATGGCGTTGCCGTAGTAGGCGTCGGCGCGTCCTCTCTTCTGTCCCACCGCTTGGTCGATGCGGATCAGTTTCTCGACCCCACGGGAGAACTCGGAGACGGCGTTCGTGCCGGGGAAAAGCTCTGCGATTACGGCGGCGAAGCGCGACCGCTTGGCGGCTTCGTTGGGGAGTGTCTTGACCTCGCGGGCGTAGGCCCGCAACGTCTCCTTGACCTTTGGCTCAAGCGTCTCAGGCATTGGCGTGAATGATAGCAGCGAGGGCAAAGAAAAGGGGTGCATCTTGCGATGCTCTTACGGCATCAGCAACTTTTCTTGTTCCGCTTTAGCTGGAGGCGAGTCGAAGTTTTTCTAACAGCTTTAGAAGAGCTAGCGTATCCAGAGCACAATAGTCGAGCAGAGCTTTCTGAATTCTCTCGCGCTCGCCGCCATCAAAGCAGCCGCGCAAGAGCGCCTCCCACGCCAGTCCGGCTTCCTGCCCGTTCGCAACCGTCATCCCGTCGTAGCTCATCTCAGGCACGAGAGCGGGCAGCACGGACTTGAGGCTGTACGATCCGGCGAACGCGGGGTGGTAAACATGTGCCCGCACGATGGGCAGTAGATCGAACAGGCGGTCTTGGATTGTTTTGATCTGATCCGCGAACCGAGGAAACCAAGTCGCGAGTTCCGAAAGACGCTTAGATTCGAACGACGAATACACGACGATGCTGCCGCTTTCGCCGAGTGCAGCGCAGAGGGAGCTAATGAACTCGCGCCGAGGATCGCTGCTACCTGCGGCAAGAAACTCGTAGTGCTCTGGCTCTGCGCCCGCTTGTCGCTGCACATGGACTGACCATTGAAAGGGCAGGTGGTCGTAGGGTCGCATTCCCGCGAACGGCGGAATCGCCCGATTCAGAGTCTCGAAATCGGCGAAGTACAACGGGTAGGTCAACCCGTCCAACAGATCGCGGAGTCCATCGCTGAACCACGGTCGTCCCGTCTGCACGCACGTCGCAGCACGGCGTTGAATGTCGCTCAACTGGAAATCGTGAGGGATGTCCCGAATTGACTCGACGCCAATCTCCTCAAGCGCATCGACCGCGCTGGCGTGGATGCGCGGCAAAAATCCGATGTGATCCTGCGAGCGCGGCGGGTTGCAGTGATCGAAAAATTCGCAAGTGACGGGGGCGGTACAGTGCGCACCAATTTTGATGTTGGGAGGAGTCGGCTGCTCCAGAATCCGAAATTCCGACCGTAGCTGCAACGTCAGCTTGTGCTGCAACCCCTCGACTCGCCGGGCCACATTGCGGATGCGAAAGAATTCTCGCGGGTCGATTTCACCGCCCGGATAAACATAGTTTCGGTTGATGTGAGCCAGAGATGCCGAAGCCATGTCCAGCCCTGACCGCGAAACCACGCGATACTGGATCGCTACGTCTTCGAGGTGGTGATCCTTGAGATCGGTCGTTGACTTGACTTCAATCAATTTCCAGCGACCGTCGAGCCGTCGCTGTAGGACGTCCACTTTCACGAGCACGTTCTTGTGCTCAAACACCCCCTCGAAAATCGCTGGCACGTCCGGGTTTGCCACCAGTTCGCGAGTTGCGCGGATCGCTTTGTCCAGCCTGCCGTCACTCGGAACCTCGACCCCGCCCGGAAAAAGCTGCCGGGCAAGCAAGACCGACCTGCCGCCCCTGTTCGATGATGGCTTGATCAGCAGCGTCCGGCGCGACTGCCAGTTCTGGTTCGTGGACGAGCAGATACAAACGTTTGGCGCACTGGCGGCCAGCAATAACTTTTGTTTTGCTGATTCTCATGTTCAAGGCTTCGAGCAGCGGCGTCGGACTGAATTATGCATCCGCCCGATACGGCTTCCTATCGTCGATCAGATGAAGCTTGTACTTGTGAAATTGCGCGATGCTTGCCGGGGAACGGTCGCGCCCGCAGAAGATGTCCTTGAGTCGCGAGTCCGCGCAAGCGAGCCGCTCAAGAGCACGCCACCACAGGATACCGGGTCGCCCGGAGTCGGTCGCACCGTCCGGGCGCGAGTGGAGGAGCCGGAACTCCCTTTCGGAATTGACAAAGTCCCTGACGGCGTTCTCCACTTCCTCCGGGCTGGGGTTGACGAACTTGACCTCGATCTCTCCATCCGGCTTGACGCTCGTCTCGATGATTTCGTCGAACATCTCCACGTCACTCCTCCTCGCAGCGTCGCCCGCTAAGCCTGCGCCTTGACCCTGTGCATATAGAGCAGGAGCGAGCGGAACCGTTCGTATGCTTCCGCCCGCATCTCCTTATCAGCCCACCCCTCGAAGAACATCTGCTTGAGTTTCCCCTCGGCGGCAACCGACCTGTCCTTCGCTGTCTCGTCCGCGTATGTGCACGAGAAGTACTCGTTGGCGGCGAACTCGACCATGGTCTGCGCGAGGTCGATGTCGCGGATCATCTGCTCGTCGCCGATCAGCCTCACGGTTACCGTGCCGTCAGGGGCAATCTTCGTCTCGATCTGCTCGTCGAGCGTCGTCGCGACCTGCTTGTCGTCCGCCATCTCTTCTCTTTCTCCCTATCGAATTGAGGTTCCGCTTCCTTCCTATACGGTGGCGTACATGTTCCGGCGAATCCAGCGGCTCAGCAGCACCAGCAGCACCGGGGCAAATACGAAGAACGGAGCGATGGCGAACACCAACGCCGCACTCTCGGGGTTGAGACTGCTGAGGCGTTCGGGAAACACCTTACCGAGTCCAATCGCGAAAATAACTTCGGCGGCGACGGAGCCGATGAAACCGCTGACCATGAACCAAATCGACTTGGCGAGCGTCTGCCACATACCGCCGTGGTCTTGACGCCAAGTGCTCAGCTTTCCCGCTCGCTGCCACTGCCGGACGCTGTGCCAATGGCAGATGAAGACCATCCAGATCGCGCAGGCAAGCGGTCCCGGTAAGGAAGTAGAGCACGCCCCAAATCCGCATATCGGCACCGCTCAACGCGAGAGCCTCGATGCCGACTGTAAAAAGAAGAGGAGCCGATAGTCCAAACATGAGCAGGGTGAGTAGGAACAGGATTTCCGACAGCACCCATTTCAGGAATTCGCGGGCTGTTCCGGCGATGTCGATAACCATTGGCTCCATGGACGTTTCCTCCGGTACGAGACCCCTTCGCGATAGTTCTGGCGTCGGAAGATGTCAGGCGCATGCAGCCGTAGCGTGCTGAGAACGGGCAGCGGCGTACACAGTCCCAACTGACAGATTCATTTCGTTGGCTATCCACCGCCACGAATGCCCGGAGGCTCGCAGTGAGTTGATCCGGTCAACATCGACAGCTTTTCTCGGTCGCCCGAGGCGTTTGCCCTTCGCCCTAGCATTTCGCAATCCTGCCCGCACGCGCTCAACTATCGTCTCTCGCTCGCTTTCCGCTACCGCTGCGAGAACGTGAAAGACAAATTTGCCTGATGGAATCGTCGTATCAATTTGCTCGATCATTGCCACAAAATTGATCTTCAGCGCGTGAAAGGTCTCAAGTGCTCGGCACAGGTGTGAAACTGAGCGCGAAAAACGGTCGAACCGCCAGACGACGACCACGTCGAATCTCCGCGCATGAGCATCCGCCATCAAGCGATTCAGTTCGGGTCGGGAATCCTTCCTGCCCGAGACGCCCTCGTCCACATAGCAGTCAAAAATATCCCAGCCCCGTCGCTGACAGTACTCGCGCAGTTCTCGTGTCTGCATCGCCGAGTCTTGCCCGTGACCTATCGTCGAAACCCGAGAATACACGGCAGCTTTGATCTTTTGCGGGCCGCAATCGCGAACAACCTGCAATCCCATCAGGACTCCCTTCGTACCCCAAACTGTTTGCCAAACCCGTTCAAAAACCCTGCGCGGGGCGTTCCGGGCGACGCTCTACTCTCCCGTAGACCTGATCCCTTCTGGTGAGCGTAGAACCGCCCAGAACGCCCCGACGAAGGCTGCTCATTTGCTCTTGGAATCGTCCTTCATCGCCTGCCCGCCTTCTGCTGCTCGTGCGCCTTTCGCAACGTCTCATCGAAGCATGCTTCGCACATGCCGCCAGTCTCGCCGCCGTCGCCTTGCGTAAATCGGTGAGCACAGGAAGGGCACCTGAACTCGATTCCGGTCGGAGGTTGACCTTGACCGTTGGGATGGAGCGGGACAGCCTCCGTTCCGCACCGAACGCACTTCTCGCCGAGAACTTGCTGGCACTGCACACAGATGCGAGTCACGCGCATCCCCGAATGGTGCCGAAGAACCGGGTGGGACTTGCGATTGCTGGCGAGGTTCCGAATGAAAACAGGGGCGTGAATGCGAGCGGACAGACGACTGTTACAATTCGAGCAGCCATTGCAGCCTCCAGTTAGGTTGCTGTGGTCAGGGACGACCCGGTGTATCAGCACCGGGTCGTCCCGCTTATTTCAATTCTTTGGCTCTTTCCTGAAGGTACTTATCAATCGCACGCCGGATCAGTTCGGCAAGCGGAGCACCCGTCTTATCGGATAGCTTTTGCAGCTTCTCAATCTGCTCTTCTTTAAGGAAGAGGGCCGTACGCTTCATAGGCATACATATTACCATACAGATGCATACATGTCCATAGGCCGGAAGTACTGGCGTACTTTGAGGTGCGAAAGATTGGGTTTTGGAACATCTTTGGAACAGCTAGGATGATAGGAAACGAGGGGGTTCATTGCGGCTTAGCGCAGCCTTTGCACCATCCACTTCCGGGAGCAGCGGTCAGAAGGGCGAACCCGCGAGGGCAGTTCTTGCTTTGGGGTGGACTTTCCGGAATTCTTCAGTATGGGTCGGAGCACCGTCTTCGAACGTGATAGTTGGCAGAACTCCTATGAAGAGCGCAACTTACCAACAACTTGTACCTAAACGGCAAAACTAGCGCGTTCAGTGCGTTGCAAGCCCCCGCAACCAATTCGATGCTTCACGCGAAAAGGGCTTCCGATGCCAGACTCGGAAGCCCTTTTTCCTTGTTAGCGCTGATTGTGGCCGTTCTGCCGGTGTCCCGCGCATCTAGTCGGAAGGCGCCGGCCCCTCACTCCGTTCGGGCACGCTCCCATCTTCTTCAGTATTTCGTCGCGCGAAGAACGCGTTGCGCCGACCGTCAGGCTTTCTTCGCCTTCCCGGGAGGAACGAGCGCGACCGAGGCCTCGGTGGTGAGCAGCAGGAATGTGAACGTCTCCTGCAGATACAGGCGCACAGCGGTGTCGGTGTGGCTGAGATAGCCGATCGAGACGTCCTGTCCGATGTGCAGGTCGAAATCTCCGCCGCGCGTGGTCAGCACGAAAGCGCCGCTGATCGCGGGCGCCCAGATGATGGCATCCTTCACGAGCCGCTTAACATGCTCGAGTACGGGATATCCGTGGTCGCTGGTTTCGGCGAGCGCCGTGTACGCGTCCGCGCCGAGCAACACCGAGTACGGGCCATTGACGCCCACCAGACGAAGTTGGCTCAGGCCTTGCGCAATCGCGTCCGGGTATTCCAGTACGTTTGCGGGGAGCGTCATGATCGGATTGCTGGTGCCTTGACGAATGCCGCCGATACCCGCGGCGGTGTAGCGATCGAAAATCGCGCAGTCTTCGGCGAAGGCGATTTTCTGCGCGGCGTCCTTCGCGGGTTGCCAATTCGCGTCGTTCGCGCCGCGCTCAACATCGTCAACGTCTTTGCGCTCCAGCTCGAAGGGAACACGCAGCTCGACCAGCGCCTTAACCTCGCGTTGTCTTGCAAGGACGCCGTCCGCTGGTGGCGTGATCGTCTTCAGGTGGCCCGTGCCCACGCCGGAGAGACCTGTGCCCGCCGCGGGGTGCACGTCGACGACGCGGCGACCGGCGATGTAACGCTTGAACGTGCGCGAAGTTTCCTCTTCGATTTGCGCCCACGCGGGGTCGGAAATGGGAGCGAGTTCGCGATGCAGGTTATTCATCTTGGCTTTCTCCTTTGAGAGAACCGATGTCGAGCGAACCATCGTTGCTCGGCGAAGTTGTTGGCGCGGTTTCGTCCGCTGACGGTTCGGCGGAAGGCGCCGCATCGGCAGCCCCGTCGTCGCTCACGTCGTCAAGAAATGTCGCGGACGGCACGAAGAAAAGATTTCCGGTGACCGCGCGGCTGAAGTCGAGCAGCCGGTCGTAGTTGCCCGGCGGGCGGCCGACGAACATATTCTCGAGCATTAGTTCGATCGTGCGGGCCGAACGACTGTAGCCGATAAAATAAGTCCCGAATTCAGCTTCGGTGGGCCGGCCAAAGGGCATGTTGTCGCGCAGAATTTGGAGTTGTTTGCCGTTCTCGAAGATGATGTTGAGCGAGCTGTGCGAGTTGCTCGGCTTGACGGATGCGTCGAGCTCGATATCGGAAAGTTTGTGGCGACCGATGATCCGCTCCTGCGCTTCGACGGGAAGCGCATCCCATCCGGCCATATCATGCAGATATTTCTGCACGATCACGTAGCTGCCGCCGGAGAACGCGGCGTCCTCTGCGCCGATCAGCACGGAGTCAACCGCTTCCTGGCCCCGCGGATTCTCCGTGCCGTCGACGAATCCGATGAGATCGCGATCGTCGAAATAACGGAAGCCGTGCACTTCGTCCGCGGGCGTAACCGAATCGCCGATGCGCGCCATAATCTGCGTCGCGAGCTCGAAGCACAAATCCATGCGCTTCGCGCGAATGTGAAACAGCAGATCGCCCGGCGTGGATACCGCGTGGCGGTCACCGGATCGAATCTCGCGGAATGGATGAAGCTCTGCCGGTCGCGGCGAACCAAACAAGCAGTCCCACGCCTCCGATCCGACGCCCATGATGCAGGAAAGGCCGGCTTCGAGATCGCGCATCTCCACGGCGCGAACCACCGCGGCGAGGTCCGCGGAGAACGAGCGCAGCGCGGAGCGACTCTCGGAGCCCGGCTTTATGGTCACCACCAGGAAAATTGCCGCACGGGTGAGCGGCGCGGAAACCGGCTGCGCGAGAGCGCTCAAACCGGCTGCGGCGTTCTGTGTGCTCTTCGGATCGGGCTCCATCGGATCTCATCCTGGCGGAGCGCGCGGAATTCCGATCCGCGAAACACCGCGCCTGCCACACGCGCTGAGGTCAAGCGCCGAAGCTTAGCATCGTCGGCGGACGAACGTCCAGACTGCCGGCGAATCGACTCAAGCAACGCAAGGCGCAGCGAGGCTAGGCGCGCGCGGAGTTTGCCGTCAGCGCTTTGCGGACGATGGGCGCGACGCGCGTGCCCAGAATCTCGATCGCGCGCAACATCTTCGGATGCGGAAGCGTCGAGACGCCCATTTGAAACGTGATGCGCGAAAGGCCGCCAAGCACATCGTTCACGTACAGGATTTTCTTCGCCACGGTTTCGGCGTCGCCGATCAGGAGCGCGCCCGTAGGTCCGCGCACCCCATCGAATTGCGCGCGGGTTGTCGGTGGCCAGCCGCGTTCTTTGCCGATCTCGGTGAAGGTGTGCGCGTATCCCGGGAAAAAATCGTCCGCGGCTTGCTTGGTGGTGTCCCCGAGAAAACCGATGGAGTGAAGACCCACAATGAGTTTTTCGGGGGAGTGGCCGGCGCGGCGGCCTGCTTCGCGGTAGAGATCGATCAGAGGACGGAATCGTTTCGGCTCGCCGCCGATGATCGCGACCATCAAGGGAAGTCCGAGCATTCCCGCGCGGACGAAGGATTCCGGCGTGCCCCCGACGCCCACCCAAATCGGCAGAGGATTTTGCAGCGCACGCGGGTAGATCGATTGTCCCGTGAGTGGCGCGCGGTGCTTTCCGGACCAGTGGACTTCCGTGTTGTCTCGGATTTTCAGGAGCAGATCGAGTTTTTCGGAGAACAGCGAGTCGTAGTCTTCGAGACGCAAACCGAAGAGCGGATAGGATTCGACAAACGAGCCGCGGCCCGCGACGATCTCCGCGCGGCCGCGCGAGACCAGATCCAGAGTGGCGAATTCCTGAAAGACGCGCACCGGATCCGCCGCGCTGAGAACTGTGACTGCGCTGGTGAGGCGAATATTGTTTGTGCGCGCGGCGGCGGCGGACAGAATCACCACCGGAGCGGAGTCAAGAAACTCCGGCCGGTGATGTTCGCCGATGCCGAAAACTTCAAGACCCACCTTGTCGGCAAGCTCGATTTCTTCCAGAAGGTGCTGCATGCGATCGACGGGGCTGAGAGTGAGGCCCGTGGTAGGGTCCGAGATGGCTGCCGCGAAGCTGTCCACTCCGATTTGCATATGCGCGGCTCCTGATCAGCCGTCCTCGATTGGATGCCGAAGTCGCGTAATCGTCGCAAGCCCGTGCAGGAACTCTCTGATCGGGACCTCGCGCGGGTCTCGCTGTCGTTAAAAGCTGTAGCTGATTCCAAGCGAGAGCACGGGATAAAATTTCAAGATCGAGAGCTTGTGGTCGAGCTTAGTTTCCTGCGCGAGAACACTGGCCTGTATAGATGGGCTGGTGACCGTGTTCGCACAGGTGGGACCCTCGCTGTTGGGCGGGGTGCAAGCGAATCCGCTCAGATCAAGTGAGACATCCGGCGATCCCTGGAAGGCCACTCCGCCCTCGAAGTCGATGCCCCAGCGCCGGCGGTCGCGGCCGCGAGGAACCAGATTCCCGATTCCCACGAGAATTTCTGGAGCGACCTTGTTTACGGTGAGACCGGCGTCCACGGCAACGGGTGATGACCTGCTGCTCTCATAGGTCGTGCCGCCGATGATGAATCCCTGACCGCCGGCAACCAAGGCAGTCTCCCTCGCGTTGTTGTCGTCATAGAGGAGCAGGCCGGGGCTCACATGAATATTGCGGAACACGAAGTAGTCAAAATTCGCGTTCACCGATCGCAGGTTCAAGTTCCCTGTATAGAAGATGCCGTCGTTGGTCAACGAGCCGTGATAGTCGAATAGATCCAAGCCCACTCGAACATTGGCTCGTTGCAAAACTTGCACCGCAAATTGCCCGCCGATACCCAGCGTGGACGCGTCGGCGCCGAATCCGAATCTGAACCAGCAACACGAACCCGCAGGCTGAGCCTGGGGAGCGGCCGGCGAGGGGGCGGCGGGCGCGGCCGGCAGATTTGCGACTGGCGCGAATAGCGTGGACGAAAACGCCGCGTCGGCGGGCGGCGTCGGGTCCGACGATGCGGCGCTTGCGTCGGATGCAACGCCGGCGTTGTCAGCGCCGGCGAAACAGACATTTGGCAAAAGGCCCGCGAAACCAAACACCAGTAGCACGACAGCAAGTAGCGACAATCGTCTCAACGCACCCTCCGGGGGCCGGACCAAACATCATCGCACACAGTATGGGATGCGTTTGCAAAACTATGCTATGCCAACGCCGGCGCCTGAGGGTGGGAGAACGCGCCTTTCCCAACTGCTTTTGATGCGTCTAGTAGCACATGCGGCGGTATCGCGGAAGTGTGATCGCTCTGGTTTGTGCTTTCGGGCAAAACATTGGAGGCAAGAAGTATCGAAGATATATGCAAAATTGCGTATTGGGTGCAAGAATCTCTCGGTGGGGGAGAAGTACATGGAGCCAGATCAATCGGCGATTGCGTTTCGGTGTTCGATCGCGCCGTGGTTGTCGGTTCGGGAGAGCGCCAAGGCTGTCGAGTTTTACAAATCGGCGCTTGGAGCGATCGAAGTTTTTCGGCTGGAGGGCCGCGGAGGCGTGGTCGCAAGACTCTCCGTGGACGGTGCCGAGTTCTGGGTCAGCGACGAATCGCCGGAACACGGCAACTTTAGCCCCATGTCACTCGGCGGGGGATCGGTACGCATGATACTAACGGTTGCGGACCCGGATTCGCTTTTCGCGCGAGCGCTCGGCGCTGGCGCCACCGAGGTGTATCCCGTGAGCGAAGGGCACGGTTGGCGGGTGGGGCGCGTGCTGGATCCGTACGGGCATCACTGGGAGATTGGCCGTCCGCTTGCGCGCTAGTTGGCGTCCGCCGCCGTAATTCGGTCGCGAAGGATTAGGGATGCTGAGCGATGGAGAGAATATTTCCGTCGGGATCTTTGAACCACGCGACCTTGTCGCCGTTGGGCGTGGTCCAAATTCCGAGTTCGCGATCCTGGACCCATGGATATTTTTCGAGCGCAACGCCGCGATCGGCGAGCCATTTGGCGACGGCTACGATGTCGGCAACTTCCCATCCGAGAATCGTGGCTTGCAGCGGAGTGAAATTGGGCGGCTTGGCGATACGAATTTTGTGGCCGCCGATAGTCATGACCAGCGCGTATTGATCGAGGCTCACAAAATCGAAGCCCAGCTTGCCCTCGTAAAACGCGCGCGCCTTGTCATAGTCCGTCGTCGGGATGAATCCGACCATTTTTCCCGAAGCCAGCATTTTTTGGCTCCCCCTTCCACTTGAAGATATTCTAACTCCATGTTTTCATGCATGGACAGTCGGCCCGAATCCCAGCGCGTCCGATACGTCGGAGATTTGAGGGGGACGTGATGAACGAGGTAAAGAGTTTAGGCAGCCGCGACAATGCACCGACGCGACGGCAGGTGATCGCCGGCGCGGCCATCGCGTTTGGCGGATTGGCCGCAGGCGCGGCGGTTCGGGGTCAGGCCTCGCAACCTGCGATGCAGGAGGCGCCGAGCACGGCGGCCAACTACCCTCGCACATTTCTTCACCAGGAAGTCGATTTCAAGGCGAGTCCGCAACGAATTTACGAAGCGCTGCTCGATTCAAAGCAATTCGCAGCGTTCACGGGCTTGTCGGCCGCAATCGATCCTTCCGAGGGCGGAGCGTTTTCGACGTTCGGCGGGTTGATCGCGGGACGTAATATCGAGCTCGTGCCCAACCAGCGAATCGTTCAGGCGTGGCGGCCAACGCATTGGGATCCGGGCGTGTATTCGATCGTGAAGTTTGAATTGAAGCCGGCAGCGTCAGGGACGACGATTATTTTGGATCATACCGGATTTCCCGAAGGGGATTTCGATGGTCTCGACTCCGGCTGGCCCGTGAGATACTGGAAGCCGCTGGCCACATTTCTCGCGCAGCAACCGTAGATCGGGCAGGGAAAACTTAGACCAGCCGATATCTCAAGCGGGCTAGCCGCCGGCGATCGCGCCGATGATCAGAAAAGGCTCTTCCCCGGAGGCGACTCGATCGGGCAGCGGCGCGTCCGGCGATTCGTGAGAAAGATCTTCCTGGCACGCAAAGAAGCGCAGGAATGGGCGGCGCTGTTGCGTGACGTGATCGCGAATGGTTCCTTGCAATAGCGGATAGCACGCTTCAAGCGCGTCAAGTACGGAGCGCTGCGTCGGCGTGCCTACGACCTCGATCGAAACCTCGCTGCCCACATGCGCGAGCGTCCTGAGATGCGCGGGGAGAACTACGTGAATTGTTTGCTTCGCTTGCATTGCTAACGGCACCGGCGTCACGCGAGCGTTTGGACCTCGACCGAGAGCACGGCCGGAAGATCGTGCACAATCGGCAGGAAATTCTCGCCGGCGTCGGGTGAAACATAAACCTGTCCGCCGGTCGTGCCGAAATACACGCCGCACGAATCGAGCGTGTCCACGGCCATCGCGTCGCGCAGAACATTCACGTAGCAATCGCTCTGCGGCAGTCCCCTCGTAAGCGGCTCCCATTCATTTCCGCCGGTGCGGCTGCGATACACGCGCAGTTTTCCATCGAGCGGGAAATGTTCGGAATCACTCTTGATCGGGACCACATAAATCGTTTCCGGTTCGTGCGCGTGCACGTCGATGGCGAATCCGAAGTCCGTGGGCAGATTGCCGCTGACTTCTTGCCACGAATCGCCGGCGTTGTCGCTGCGCATCACGTCCCAGTGTTTCTGCATGAAGAGCACGTTCGGGCGCGAGCCGTGCATGGCGATGTGATGAACGCAGTGGCCCACCTCGGCCGTGGGATCGGGAATGTGTTCGGATCTCAGTCCTTGATTGATCGCCTTCCAGGTTTTGCCGCCGTCGTCGGTGCGGAATGCGCCCGCGGCCGAAATCGCAATGTAGATTCGCGCCGGATCGCTTGGATCGAGAAGAATCGTGTGCAGGCACAGTCCGCCGGCGCCCGGTTGCCAGCGCGGCCCGGTGTTGTTTTCGCGCAGTCCGGGCAATTCCTGCCACGTTTGCCCCGCGTCAGTCGAATGAAACAACGCGGCATCCTCCGCGCCCGCATAGATCGCATCGGGATCGGTCAGTGAGGGCTCGAGATGCCAGACGCGCTTGAATTCCCATGGATGCGGGGTGCCGTCGTACCACTGGTGCGTACCGGGAACGCCGTCGTAAACAAATTTATTCCCGACAGCCTCCCACGTTTTGCCGCCGTCGCTCGAGCGCTGAATGAGCTGGCCGAACCAGCCGGTCGATTGCGACGCGTAAAGGCGATTCGGATCGGCTGGCGAGCCTTTAAGGTGATAAATCTCCCAGCCGGCAAAGTGCGGGCCACTGACGCTCCACTGCGCGCGCTTGCCGTCGGATGTGAGAATGAACGCGCCTTTGCGCGTTCCAACCAGTACGCGGACCGTGCTCATGGATGGCTCCTTGCGTTGCTTCGCGAATTACGTCGCAACATATCAATTTAATCCGCGCGCTGCAAGTTCCGGCGTTGCGTCTGGCGAACAATTCGATTCAATTCACGCAGCGAAATGCCCGTGCGCGCGCATCGCAACATCCCGGGTTACGGGATAAGCAAGCCGCGCGGGCGGGTCCATGGACAGCGGCGCGCAAGTGTGACAAAAGTGAACGATGCGCATTTTAGCGAGAGGTGAGTCGTAGAAACATGTCTTCGCGCGCCAAAATTGCGATTCAGGTGTTCGTGTCCTGCGTTCTCATCGCTGCAGCTTTGGTGTTTGGGCTCAGCATCAAATTCTTTGTTTTGGCGCTGCTCGGCCAGTTTTTCGCGCTGGGACTGGCCAGCGCCACGATCGTCCATCTGAGGGTTCGGCCGCGCCGCGAAGATGTGCTGTTCGTGCTTCTTTTCGCCGCATTGCTTTCGGTGATTGTGTTCTGGAGTTTCGAGCTCAGGCTCAGCTTCAAGGTCGCGCTGGCTTTTGTTGGGCTCGCAAGCTTCACGGTCATGGGTATCCGGACCATCTGGGCGCGCGGCGAAGAGCGCACGCTTTTGTGGTGGGCCTATCTACCGGCGCTGCTTTTTCTAGGCTCGTTGTGGATTGCGCCACCATTGCTGAATCTCACCGAGAGGCTTTGTCCGAGGACGCTCGATTTGTACTTGTACTCGTTTGATTGCAGCCTGCATATCCAGCCAAGTTTCCTGGTGGGGCAGCTATTCTGGAAGTTGCCGTGGCTGAGGACCGTGAGCATCGACTTCTATCTAGGCCTGTCCGTCATTATCGCACTTACTTACGTGGAAAGTTTGTTGCTCCAGGGGAAGAAGGCGCTCTCGGTGATGCTCGCTCTGCTGTATCTCGGGCCCATCGGATGGATTTTCTACAATGTTTTTCCGGCATGTGGCCCCGGCCATCTTTTCCCCGCGATCTTCCCGCTCCACCCACTTTCGATCGCCGAAGCCGCGCGCCTCTCGCTGCACTCCGTTGCGGTGCCAAGCCCGCGGAACGCCATTCCTTCGTTGCATATGTCGTGGGTTTTGCTGGCGTGGTGGTACGCGAAGAATTTTTCACCGTGGGTGAAAGCGATCTCGCTTTCGTTTGTGATCTTCACGGTGCTCGCGACGCTCGGCACGGGCGAGCACTATTTCATCGATCTGGTTGTGGCGTTTCCGTTCACCCTTATGTTGTACGCTCTGTTCTGCTTCGCATTGCGGTGGGATAGCAGGGAGCGCGCGATGGGTTTCCTCGGCGGCTTGCTGGGAGTGCTTCTCTGGTTTGCGCTGCTCCGTTATGCGAACCCCATGTTTTGGATTTCGCCGCTCGTTCCCTGGAGCCTCGTTGCAGCGACGATCGCTCTCGTTCAATTGCAGAAAAATCGCATTCTCGCCGCTGCCAGCGTTCCCTCGTGCGCCTCCGCCGAGCAGGTCGCGATCGTGGGTTCTTCCATCGGCGATGCGGCGTCCGTGTCGGCCGATTGACCGGAGCCGCCCTTCCTCCCGAATTCTTCTGAGCGAAATCCATTCTGTCTCGTGCGCCGGTGAATCAAGACGAGCCGGTGTGATCGGCGTGTGTGCTATAAGTGTCTGCGCTTCGCGCCGATGCGAAGGCGGATCAAAGGCGTGGGAGGGAGCGTAATGATCAATCGACAAATACTGTTGTCTCTTGTGCTCGCGTTCGTCACGCTCGTCGGGGTCTCGCCGCTGTGCGCTCAATATGCTCCAGCTCCCGATGTGTACACCGTCACGGAGACCACCGCGATGATGGGGCCGGGCGAGACGATGAAAGTTTATCGCGACGGCTCGAAAGCCGTCATCGACATCATCCCCGCCGCCGGGGCGGCTGCGGGCGTGACTCCCGCGCGCTCGTTCTACGATTTGCAGGCGCACACCAGCATCAGCTGGGACCCGACGTCCACCGCCGTCACGTGTGGCCAGGGCACGTTCTCCGGCGATTGGGGCGATCCCTTTGCCGGCGCCGCTGACCAGGCTTCCGACCTTGCGAAGCAGGGCGCGAAAAAAGTGGGCACGGAATCGATCGACGGATTTTCAACGGACGTGTACACGTTCCTCGAGCCGACGACCAAGACTGCGTATAAGGCGTGGGTCGATACGAAGTACGGTCTTATCGTGAAGCTGCAGGCGGGCGATCAAGTACTCCAGGAGATCACGCAGCTCAGCTTGGCCCCGCCGCCCGCTTCGATATTCGTGCTGCCCGCGGCGTGCGCCAATTTGCCGCCGATTTTGACGGACACCCAGAAGATCGCCGCGGAAACCGGCGGCAACGGCGATAACTACGTGTATGCGCACTTGCCTCCGCCTGAGGGATCGACGAACTCCTGCACGGTGGCCTTCAAGGTTGTGCAGGCCGGCACATTGAAGCCGGTCGAGATCAACTACGCTGTGGGCCTCGATCTCGACCAGAACTCCAACGGCGGCTATAGCGTGGGCGAGGGCCTTGCCGGAACTGCGAAGTTTTCAGGCGGCGCGATCAAAGACGTATCGGCGCAAAAACGCAATGGAGTGCTGCGCATTCCGTATGCGCCGCCGCATTTCTATATGGACGTCGAATTCGGCGACGCCGGGTCCGCTTCTGCGTTGCTCTACAGGCAATGCTTCGGGCCCGAGACCACTCTCTTGCTGGTCCTCAAAAGTCCCGACAACCTTTCCGACGGCGCCGATTGGTTGTGGTCCAAAACCGGGAAGTAGGATCTTCTTCTGTTCGTTTCGCGAGAACTCTGCAAGCCGAGGAGCGCGCCGGAAAAAGTTTCCAGCGCGCCCCCCACATTTCGTGACGCCTACTTTGGTGTCGTCGTCGGCGTAGGCATGGTCGGATTATATTTCGCGCCCAAGTCAGGCGTCGATTCCACGTCGGTCGGATTGACGGCCTTCGCGACTTCCACCGCGAAAACGTAGCTCGGACCAAACATGTTGCTCGTGAAGAAGACGAGCTTCTTGTCCGGCGAGAAGCGCACATTCGGCTCCAGGTGATAATCGTGGTGCGACATGTTCACCAAGTGCTCGGATTCAAAGACGCCGGGCTGCCAGAAACTGGGATCGTTCAAGTCGCCCGGTCCTTCGTCAGCCACGATCATGTGCGGGTGAAACAGCTCGATCCATTCGCCATCGGGCGCGCTCGCCACCTGGCCCGGATCGCCGCCATCGCCGGTGAACATGTCGAGATCCTGCGTCAAGTTGAAGTGGATTGACCATTCGTTGCGCTGCATGTGATACGCGGTACGCGTGTGCGTCGTCAGGTTGTAGCTCGCCAGGAAAAAATCCTCGCCCTTGGGATATTGCCAGTCATACCAAATTGTTCTGCCGTCGAGCCCCCAGAATTCGTGGCCGGCAATTTCCATGAACATCGTGCGTTTGTGAATCAAAATGTTGCCCGTGCCGTCGGCGTGGATCATCCAGATGCGATCGACTTTTTGCCACAAGCCTTCGTGGCAATACATGATCAGGTCGGGATCGGTCGGCGAAAATAGCATGTGCCCGATCCAGTCCGTCGAGTGGAACAGGACCTTCATGTCGCCGGCCTTTTCGCCGTTCGGGCCGGGCTCCAAGCGAATCACGAACATCACCACGGGAATGCGCGCGGCGAGTCGCCGCTCCATCATCTGTCCTTTTTGATTCGACTGCACGAGACCGCCCGGCGCGGGTGCCGCGGCGCCGGCGGCGGGAACCGGTGGCGCGGGCGGCGGCGTGGGCGGCGCGATCGAATCGGGGGTGGGGCCTTCGTTGTAGGTGCCCACGCCGAGAGTCTCATCGGCGTTCACGCTGGCCACCATGATGCCCGCGGGGAGATCGATCAGCTTGCGAATCGCGCCGGTATTTGTGTCCGCCTTGTAGATCGCGCTCGTACGAGTCGCCGGATCCATTTGCGTGTAGAAGACGCTATCGGTTTTGTGGCCCACAACGATGGCGTGAACGCCGAACATGAAGCGCGCGCGCGGCGATGCGTCGGCATCGGCCGGCGGAGGCTGATTCGGCACGAGCAGCCGCGTCTTCATCGTGGCCAGATCGAGCACGCGGATGCCTTCGCGAGAGGTGTACACCATTTGTTTGCCGTCGGGCGTGTAGGCATTTACGTTGAAGTAGAAGGCGCTGGAGTTTGGCTCGTCCGAGACGCGCCAGACGCGATGTCCGGTATCTTTGTCGACCCACGTTTTCGGCGGCACCGGGCCCGCTGCGGAGGGCATGGCCATGCCTTGCATCGGCGCGGCGGCGGGCGGAGCTGCTTGCTGGCTCCCGATACTTTGCGCGCGCGCCGCAATCGCGGCGCCTCCGGCGATGGCGATCACGAATGCACTGACTGCGCAACAGAACTGGATCGAAAGGCGACTCGGCCTCATTAAATTGTCCTCCTGGTGGACGCACGCGATGCTGCGGTCAGTGAAATCCCGAATGGCGCGCGCGAATCGACGCGCAAGCAGATGGGACCGCTCGGTTTCCGAGTATGGCTGCTCGGGTCACCTCCATAGACGCCGCTCGCCCGCATCGCGTTTCGACGCGGACGAGCTCGCTCGACGCGCCCGGCGCGCGGTTGACACTCGGCGCGGTGGCCGGTAGCCTGTTCTTGTGGGGAACCGCGTGCATGCCGGCGGTTTAAACTGGAGACGAACAAGGTGAAGGCCTCGAACGCATCGTGGGCGCAGCGTCTCTCCGGGAAGATTCCGGAGGCTTTGGCGCATGAAATCGACGCGTTTGAGATCGATATCGATCTGCGCAAGCAGGGCAAGGTCGATGAGCGCCTGTTTGCCGAAACGCGGCTTCGGCGCGGCGCCTACGGACAGCGCTATGACAACGGCCACAGGCACAACGGGAAATCCGTTCTGGACGTCGTTTATCCCTCCGGCACGCTCACCAAAGGTCCGAACACCATGTGGGACGCGCCCGGCATGCAGCGCATCAAGATTCCTGCGGGCGGCCTGAACGCCGAGCAGCTTGAGACGCTAGCGGAACTGGCCGAAGAATATTCGGACACCATCGCGCACATTACCACCCGCCAGGATTTTCAGCTGCACTACGTGCAGATTGACGACACGCCCAGCCTGATGCGCCGCTTGGCCGCCGCCAATATCACCACTCGCGAGGCGTGCGGAAATTCCGTGCGTAACGTGACGGCGTGCCCTTACGCCGGCACGTGCACGGACGAAACTTTCGACGTCACTCCGTACGCACGCGCGCTCTCGAAATTTCTGCTCGGCCATCCGGACGCCCAGAATTTTGGCCGGAAATTCAAGCCGTCGTTCAGCGGCTGCGCGCAGCACGCGTGCGGCCTGGCGAGAATGCACGACCTTGGATTGATCGCCGCCACGCGCATCGAAAACGGAAAGCAGAAGCGCGGCTTTGAAATGTTCGTCGGCGGCGGGCTCGGCGCGGTGCCCTACCAGGCGAAATTGTTCGATTCGTTTATTCCCGTCGAGGAATTGCTGCCGCTCGCGCAATCGATCGCCCGGGTTTTCGCCAGGCTCGGCGAGAAAAAGAATCGCAGCCGCGCGCGGATCAAATTCCTGATACAGGATTTGGGCATCGAGAAATTCAAGGAGTTAGTTCTCGAAGAACGCGCGACGCTGCCGTTCGATCCGCGATGGACCGAATTCGTGAACGACGCCGAGCATTTCGAGGAAGAGCCGCTCAAGCCGGCCGGCGAATTGCCGCTATTGACGACAGTGGGCTTCGAGCGCTGGCGGAAAACCAACACTCGGCCGCAGAAGCAGCCGGGCTACGTGGTCGTCACGGTGACGTTGCCACTCGGCGACATCACCGCAAATCAGTTGCGGTCTCTCGCGGATATCGTGCGCCGCTTTACTCGCGAAACGGTGCGCACCACGGTCGAGCAGAATTTCGTGATTCGCTGGGTGAGCAAGAGCGATTTGCCGGAGCTTTACAAGGCGCTTGATGCCGTGGGCCTGGGCGATCCGGGTGCAGGCGCGATCGTGGACATCGTGGCGTGCCCTGGAACCGACACCTGCAAACTGGGAATCTCTTCGTCGCGCGGCCTCGCAGCCGAATTGCGAAAAAGGTTGGACGAGAAAAGCGTCGAGGTCGACGAGTCCGTTGAAAATCTGCACATCAAAATCAGCGGCTGCTTCAATAGTTGCGGGCAGCATCACGTCGCGGACCTGGGTTTCTATGGCGTGAGCCGCAAAATCGCGGGCTACGCGGTGCCGCATTTCCAGGTGGTCCTCGGAGGCGAGTGGGCGAATAACGGCGGTTCTTATGGCTTGCCCGTCGTGGCCATTCCGTCCAAGAGAATTCCTGAAGTCGTCGCGCGGCTCACAGGAAAATATGTTGCCAAACGCACCAAGGGCGAAACATTCAAAGATTTCGTGAAGCGCATCGGCAAAGTTGAGTTGAAGGCTGAGCTGGAAGATCTGGCTCGCCCGCCGTCGGATCCGACCGATCGTTCGCTGTTCAGCGATTGGGGCGATCCGCGCGAATACACGCTCGGAGATATGGGCGTCGGCGAATGCGCCGGCGAAGTGGTGTCCGCTGTCGAATTCGATCTCGCCGCGGCGGAGCGCGAAGTCTTCGAGGCCGAGGTGGCGTACGAGAAGGGCGCCGTCGAGCAGGCCGGCAAGACCGCCTATGTCGCCATGCTGCACGGCGCGAAGGCGCTGGTGAAGCTCGCCAATCCGAATATCTCCGACGATCCCGACCGCATCGTCTCCGAATTTCGGGCGCTCTATTACGACACGCAGAAATTCTGGGACCCATTCGCGGGCGGGAAATTCGCGAATTACTTGTTCGATGCTCACCGCAAATCGAGCGAGGCGTACACTTCCGATTCCAGCCGTTATCTGATCGATGAAGCCCAGCTTTTTATGGACGCGGCGCACAATTGTTACAATCAGCTGGGCACGTCGGTATCCGTTTAGTTCGTTCGCGGTTCTGAGCGACACAATTACCCTGAAGTTCTCACGAGGAACGCCGCCCGATGGAGTTGCAGCACGTCAACGTGAAGCTGTTCATCGAAAAACCCGGTGAGGTAGATCTCGCCGCGTTGATACCGGTATTTCAGAAGTGGATCGAAGGTCAGATCTTCGGCGGCCTGCTGCTCGATATCGCCGATTACAGTCACTTGCATGCCGGACCCGGAGTGGTGCTGATCGGTTTCGACGGCGATTACAGCGTGGACAACACAAATAATCGGCTAGGTGTGCGCTACAACCGCAAGGCCGTGCTCGGCGGCAGCAATCAGAATCGCTTGGAGCAGGCTATGCGCGCGGCGCTTTCCGCCTTTGCGAGATTGGAAGCCGAATCGCGATTAGAAGGGAAGCTACGCTTTGATGGCCGCGAGATCGAAGTTTTCATCAACGATCGCCTTCTCGCTCCCGATAGCGACGCCACTCGAAAAGCTGCCGACGCCGATTTCCGGAAGTTTTTCGAGAGGCTATTTCGCGGCGCTGGTTCGCTCTCTGCCGCGAAGGAAGAAGATCCGCGCAGGCTCTTCAGCGTAACGGCGAAGGCCTCGCGGCGGTTCTCTATCGCGGAATTATTGGCGAACCTCGATTCCTGAATCGCGCGAAATCCGCGGCACCACGTCACGGAGGTTAGCGAGCGAAATGGACGGCCGAGATTAGGGACGGAAGTAGTAGCTGCCCTTGGCCAGGATCACGTAATCGCGTCCCTTGTTTCCAAACGAGGGCACCAGACGCACATCCAGTTTGTGCGGTTTGCCGCCGACTTCACTTGCGGAAGTGTAGTAGCCGAGCGTGTAGCGCGTCCGGATGCGCTCGAGCAGCGCGCTGAACACGGAGCTCAGATGCGCCGTGTCCGGCACATCGAAAATTTCCCCACCCGACGCTTCCGCGACTTTTCCGATGTTCACCAGGCCGGGAATCGAAGCCGCGTACATTTTGGTTGCCGGCGGGTTGTAGCCCGGAATCTTTAAGTTGTAGACCGAAGCGTCCGCCGCGATGGTTTCGGTGATGATATCGCGCGTGCCCTGCGCGCCTGCGTCGGTGCCCACGTCGTCGCTAATCAAGATAATCACGCGGCGGCCCTGCGGCGCCGTGGTCAGAAAATTCTCGGCCGCGATGAAAATTCCGTCGTTGATGTTCGTCGCGCCGCCGGCCTTCAGCGTGCTGATCGCGGCGGCGATGCTGGTTTTGTCTTTCGTCAGCGGCACCAGAAGTTGCGCGTCGGTTGCGAACGTAAACAGCGCCACTTGGTCCTCGGGCTTTAGCGTCGCCAGCGCGGTGGTCGCAGCGTCGCGCAGCGGACCGAGAAACGGACCGATCGAATCGCTGAGATCGAGCACCAGCGCGACGTTCAGCGGCAATTCATCTCGGCTGAACAGCGCGATTTTCTGCGCGACGCCGTCTTCGCGAACCTCGAAATCCGATTGCTTCAGATCGCCCATGATCTGGCCGGACTTGGTCTTCACGGTCGCGTCCAGCATCACGAGATTTGAGTTCACGTGAATGGCGGTGTCGTCGTCCTGGGCTTGCACCGAGACCTGTGGCCAGCGCGCGAGAGCGGCGGACAGAAAAACCAAAACGAACACTGGAGTAAGCAGGCTGAGGATGCGCATTCGGCGGCGCGGGAGTCTAGACATTGCGTGTGACGATTGCCTCGTTTCTTTTTCGGCTGCATTCCAACAATGAGTTCTACGCAAGGATGACCGGGACTGCCGATTTTATCCAGCGATAGTGCGGCGGACCCGGCTCACGGTGGAATGGTCGTGGCCGGCGGCTGCTTCCCGAACTGGAACCGCACCGGCCGCAATTGGGATTAGATGCCTAAATCCCGAACCGGGTTGAAATCTTCGCCGCGTTAAGAATCAGCAATTTACCCAGCGCAATCAGCGATTCTGACAATAAACGCGCAATCGCCGCGTTTGGTAAACGTATTGCATTGTTCACGTGTGGCAGCTGCTTGGATTGGATACTGCCCGAAATATGTTTCTCCCCTCAAAGCATATTGATTTCGATCACAGAGGGGACGTAAGTGCGCTCAAAGGGCCGAAGCTGCGGTTCCGGGATCGCCGCGACAATTGAGGAGGCCGTGATGAAATTTGCGACATTGGCGAGATTATCGAGGTTGGGCCGGCTGGGGCGGTATCTGATCGCTGCGCTGGCGCTGATGTTTGCTCTCGCGCCAGCACTTCGCGCGAACGACACAGCCGCGCCGCAACCAACGGTGAGTCCTGCCCCCGGCTCGACCGCCATCGCGGCGCCGAGCGCAACGCCCGCGCCAGCGCCGCAGCCTACGCCGAGCGCGGCACCGAGCCTCGCCGATCCGGTGGATTCATTCTCGAGCGTTGAAACGGACGTGGCGAACGCCGCGGTTGCGACCACGCCCGCGCCATTCGGACTCTTCACGCCGATGTGGGCGATGCCGCCATCGCTGGTGCGCGACGAAGCGCGTGGTGAAAGCGCGGGCATGGCCCAGCATCCCTGGGGAGAGCCGGGCGATTATCCGAAGTGGGAGCTATTCCTGGGCTACTCTTTCTGGCAAGCCACTCCGGAGACCAATCGCAACCGCATCCTGTATATGAACGGCGGCAACGCGTCCACCGCCTACAACGTCACGGAGCACGTCGGCTTCGTCCTCGATTTCTCGGGCTTCGGTGACACCAGAGTGCGTCTGCCGCTCAACGGCATCCCTCCGACGAAAGAATATGACTCGAGCGGGAATGTACTCACGTTCATGGTCGGTCCGCGTGTTTCCTTCCGCCACGAACGGATAACTCCGTTCGGCCAAGTCTTGTTCGGGTCCGTGCTCGCCAGTGCGGTCACGCTCGATGGATGCACCGGCACTCTTGCCGCGTGCAGGCCTCTCGCGGAAGAAAGAGTCTACGGCGCCACAGCCGGAGGCGGTCTGGATTTCACATTAAGCCGGCACATCGCGCTGAGATTGTTTCAAGTGGAATACCTGCTCACCGGATTCAGGAACGCCGCCTCGCCAACCGGAATGAAAAGTTGGGAAGGCAATCTGCGCATCTCCACGGGAGTTGTGTTTCGCTTCGGCGGAAATCCGCCACCGCCTCCGCCGAATCATCCGCCGGTTGCTTCGTGCTCCGCTGACAAAAGCGTGGTCTTCGTCGGTTCGGGAGACGTGGTGATGGTGCGCGCGGATGCCAGCGATCCGGATAATGATCCTCTCACGTATATGTGGTCGGCTGATGGCGGCGCCGTGGATGGCACGGGCGCGCAAGTCCACTGGAATTCCTCCGGCGTGAGCGTGGGAACCTACACTGTGCGCGTCACTGTGAGCGATGGACGCGGTGGCACCGCGGCCTGCTCGGCGGGCATTCAAGTCGCGCCACGGCCCGATCACCCGCCGACAATGACCTGCTCGGCGGACCGCACCAGCGTAAACATCGGCGATTTGGTGCAGATCACGGCCACGGCCAACTCTCCGGACAACGATCCTCTGACGTATTCCTGGACAGCGAGCGGTGGAAACATTCGCGGCACGGGAGCGGCGGTGCAGTTCGATACCGGCGGCGTGGTGGCGGGGCACTATTCGGTGTCGGGTCACGTAGACGATGGCAACGGCGGCAGCGCCGATTGCTCGCTGGGAATTGAAGTGCACGAACCGCCGCCATCGCCTCAAATGATGGCGCTCGAAGGCAGACTGTCCCTGCACAGCATTTATTTCGCGACGGCTCGCCCGACGGCGGAAAATCCCGAAGGCGGTTTGCTCGACAGCCAGCAGAAAACTTTGCTGGCCCTGGCGGCCGACTTCCAAAGTTATTTGACGTTCAGCCCGAACGCCCACTTAATTCTTGGCGGGCACGCGGATAAGCGCGGTTCGGAGGAATACAACAAGGCTCTGACGGAGCGTCGCGTCGACCGCACCAGGAGCTTCCTCGTGGAGCACGGCGTGCCCTCGGCCGACATCGAAACGCAAGCGTTCGGCAAAGACGACGATCTGGATGCGGAGCAAGTGAAATCGCAAATCGCCACCGATCCGGATTTGACCCCGGCCGATAAGCAACAAATGTTGGAAAACATGCAGGTGATGGTCCTGGCCAACAATCGGCGCGTGGACGTTTCTTTGAGCACGACCGGCCAACAATCCACGCACCGGTATCCATTCAACACCGCGGATTTCCTCGCGCTGATCAACACCACGGACAAAACGCATCGCAGGCCCGCGGCGATGGCGCCAAGGAAGAAACCTCAGCAGTAGCATTCGCAATCGTGGTTGGGGCGGCGCGGCGCCGCGTTCGCGACGCCGCGCTGCCCCGCACGCGTCCCCGATTCGCGCAACGGAATTTGCATCGAACATGCGGGCGACGCCGCCCGTGCAGAGCGACACTCCCGAGAGATTCGGATGGGTTGCCGGTCCCCCCCGCAGCCAATCTTTGAATGCAGGCAGGCCGGGCTCTCCGCCCGGCTTTTCTGTTTCTGGACGCGTTTACTCCAGAGCTTTGGCGCCGAAGCGGGCGAGGGCGTCGCCTTGCAATGAATAGGTGATTTCGATCGGTCTGCAGCAGACTTCGCAATCCTCGATGTAGGTTTGATGAGGGATCGATGGGTCCAGGACCATCGAGATCTGCTCTCCGCAGTGCGGGCAGCTGAAAAAATGTTCCACTGCGCCTCCGCGCGATCGTGTGGGACGTCTTAGCGGCACATCGTAGCAAACGAGGCGTCGCCGCACAGTGCAATATTTTGTTGGACGAACGGCAACGGCGATCCGCGTCGAGCATTGCGCGGCGAAGTGGCAGGGTGTACATTTTTATTCCGCTGTCGCCCTTCCGGGGGGCTCTAGCGAGCGGCAATTTGGCCGGAAGGGAAGTCGCAAGCTAGGATTTCCACAGACGCCCTGATGGGGCTCGGCAGGTCCAGACAAGGCCAGGCAAAAAAACAACCATGCTCAAACTCTCGAAGTATTCGCTCGGCGTAGGGGACCGCTTCGCGCAGGAAGCCGAAGCGCAGTTACGCGCGTTCGTGATCGCGCTGGAAAAGGGCGTGGAAGTGATCCCGGTGTGGAATAAATCCAATCGCGAGCATCTGATCGTCGGCTCGGAGCCGCCGAGCGTGCGCGCCGCGGCTGAAGTGGCCGTGAAAAAACTCGGCTGGAAGTTACCGTGGCACGTGGATGCCGACCACATTCGGCTCGACACCGTGGATCGGTTCGTATCCACCTCGGATTTCTTCACCATCGATGTAGCCGATTCGATCGGCAAACCAGCCGCAGCGGAGTACGTGCAAGCGCTCGCGGCGCGCCACTCTGAACTGATCGGGCGGGTGGCGATTCCCGGTATCGAAGAAAGTTTTCAAACAACGCGAGCCGAAATCGAACGCATCGCGAACAAATTTCTTTTTGCCGTGCAAGAGGCGGGGCAAATTTATCGGCACGTCGCGAAGATGAAGGGCGAAGGCAGCTTCATCGCGGAAGTTTCGATGGACGAGACGGATTCGCCGCAGACGCCGGTTGAATTGCTGCTGATTCTGGCGGCGTTGGCGGATGAGAAGGTGCCGATCCAGACCGTCGCGCCGAAATTTACCGGCCGCTTCAATAAGGGCGTGGATTACGTGGGCAACCTCGCGCTGTTTGAAAAAGAGTTCGGCGACGACATCGCGGTGATTGCGTTTGCGGTTAAAAAGTACGGGTTGCCCGACAATTTGAAATTGAGCGTGCATTCCGGCAGCGATAAATTCTCGATTTACGCGCCTATTCACCGCGCGATCCGCCGGCACAATGCAGGGTTGCATTTAAAGACCGCGGGGACCACCTGGCTTGAAGAACTCATCGGCCTCGCCGAAGCGGGCGGCGCGGGGTTGCAGCTTGCAAAACAGATTTACACCGAGGCGCTCGCGCACGTGGAAGAATTGAGCGCGCCGTACGCGGCGGTGATCGATATCGACCCCGCGAAATTGCCGTCGGCCGCCACGGTTGCGCAGTGGAGCGGCGCCCAATTCGCGGCTGCTTTGCGGCACGATCCCAAATCGAAAGAATTCAACGCGAGCCTGCGGCAATTGCTGCATGTGGGATATAAAATCGCGGCGAAGAAGGGCGACGAATATCTGAAATTGGTTCGCTCTTCCCAGGCCACCATCAGCCGAAACGTCACCGAAAATCTTTACGAGCGGCACCTGAAGCCGGTTTTTCTGGACGCGTGATGCCGTAAGGGCGCTTTACGTTTGCGGACGCGGGGAACAGATGCGTGCTCGCGCGACGGCTCCCTTCGATTTACAATTGCTTGAGCAGAGAGAAATCCACACCGAAAGGCAGACCACCAGTTCATGAGCTCCGAGAGCACAGCTTCCGAGGCGCTGGCGAATTTTAAGCCGAAATACGAATTCCTGGTGGGCATCGATTCCGACGGCTGCGCCTTCGACAGCATGGAGATCAAGCACAAAGAATGCTTCTGCCCGAATATCATTAAGTTCTGGGGATTACAGCCGGTCTCGAAATACGCGCGCGAGGCGGTCGAGTTCATCAATTTGTACTCGAAGTGGCGTGGCACGAATCGCTGGCCCGCGCTTCCGCTCACATTCGATCTGTTGCGCGTGCGTCCGGAAGTGATCGCGCGCCACGCGACAGTGCCGCAGGTCCCGAAGGTGCGCGAATTCATCGCTTCGGGCAAGCCGCTGAGCAATGACGGCCTGAAGGCCTACAAATCCGAGCATCCGGATCCCGAGCTTGATCTTGCGCTCGCATGGAGCGTCGCGGTGAACGATTCGATCGCGGACATGGTTCACGATCTCCCGCCGTTTCCCTTTGTGCGCGAGAGCCTGGAATTTTTGAAGACGCGTGCGGACGCGATTGTCGTCTCGCAGACGCCCACCGAAGCCCTGGTGCGCGAATGGGCGGAAAACGGAATCGATTCCTACGTGCGCTTGATCGCGGGCCAGGAGCACGGCACGAAGAAACAGCATTTGAAAGCGGCGGCGACGGGGAATTACGCGCCGAATCACGTGTTGATGATCGGCGATGCGCCCGGCGATTTCGACGCGGCGCGCGCCAATAACGCGCTGTTTTTCCCGATCAATCCCGGACACGAAGAAGCGTCGTGGGAACAGTTTTACAAGGAAGGCGTGCGGAAATTCATGGCCGGTGAATTTGCGGGCGCCTACGAGGCCGGCTTGATCGCCGAATTCGAGAAGCTGCTGCCTTCGACGCCGCCCTGGAGCCACTAGAAGCAATCAAGAACGCCGAAACGCGACTGCGCGATGCACACAAGAATGCCCAGCGGAATCGGATCGACCGACAGGTACTTAACCCGCAACGAAGTTCGCCAATTCGTCAGCGAAACCCTGGCGCCACTTTCGCTCGAAGGCAAGCGCGTCCTCGTGCTGATTCCGGACGGCACACGCAGCATGCCGATGCCCTTGATGTTCGACGCGTTTGAGGAAATGCTCGGCCCGCGCGTCGCGGCGCTCGATTACCTGGTGGCACTCGGGACTCACAAGGCGATGAACGACGAACATTTGAGCAAGCTGGTTGGCCGGCCGGTGGTCGACGGCAAGGCTGGCCGAAGCAACATTTTCAATCACCACTGGGAGAATCCGGATACTTTCGTCCAACTCGGAACAATCCCCGCCGATGAAATCGCCAAGATCACCGGCGGCCTTTTGTCGCAAGAAGTTCCCGTCAAGCTGAACAGGCTGATTCTCGATTACGATCAACTGTTGATTTGCGGGCCGGTGTTTCCGCACGAAGTTGTGGGCTTCTCCGGTGGGAATAAATATTTCTATCCGGGAATCGGCGGGCCGGAGATCATCAATTTCACGCACTGGTTGGGCGCCGTGATCACCAGCTATCACGTGATCGGCGCGGGTTACACGCCGGTGCGCGCCGTGATCGATCGCGCCGCGGCCTTCGTGCCGCGGCCAGTTTCGTGTTTTGCGGTGGTCGTGACGCACGATGGAATCGCCGGCATTTATTTCGGCTCGCCGCAGGAAGCTTGGGATCAGGCTTCGCAACTCTCGGCCAAAAAACACGTCGTGTACGTCGACAAGCCGTTTCGTCGCGTGCTTTCGATTCTGCCGGAGTTGTACGACGATCTGTGGACCGGCGCAAAAGGCGCTTACAAAATGGAACCCGCCATGGCCGACGGCGGGGAAGTAGTCATTTACAGTCCGCACATCACGGAGATCAGCTACACGCACGGCAAAATCATCGATGAAATCGGATATCACTGCCGCGATTACTTCATGAAGCAATGGGATAAGTTCAAGCATTACCCCGGCGGCGTGCTCGCGCATTCGACACACGTGGTGGGCTTGGGCGAGTACGACGCGGCCACCGGCGTGGAGAAGCTGCGGATTCGCGTGACGCTGGCGACAGGCATTCCCGAAGAGCGTTGCCGTCGCGTGAATCTCGGCTACATGGATCCCGCCAGCGTGCGTATCGAAGAATGGCGTGGCCGCGAGAATGAAGGCATCGTGGTAATTCCTCGCGCTGGAGAAATACTTTATCGGCTCAAGATTGCGGACGACAAACAGAAGGACGCCGCCGCGGCGTCCTAGCCTTACACTTCCTGCAATCCTCGTTGCGATCGCCGGCCAGGCACGCTAACGCAATCTCGGCAGCTTCCATGGAGAGGAGCGAACCAGGTGTCGGACAAGAAAGCGAAATGGCGCGGATCGAAATTCTGGCGTGAGGATCGCAATCTGAGTTTCTTCCTGGCGTTCCTCGTGCTCATGACGGTTTTTGTTCCGATGGTGGGTCTGTCGCGTCCCGGGCGAATTGCAATCGATCTGGTTTTCGCGCTCATGCTGGTCTCCGGCGGACTCGCGACCATACGCAGCCGCTTGCTGATGTATCTGATTGTTGCGCTCACCGTTCTGGAATTTACGGCGGACTTGATCGTCGAATTCAATCCGGGGTTCAGCTTTTTGGGTTGGGACACCGCGATAAAATTACTGGGCATGGCCATACTCGTGGTCATGACGCTAAAGCGCACGTTTCATGCCGGCGAGGTGAACGTGCATCGCGTAATGGGCGGCGTCGCCGCGTATTTGCTGATCGGCGTCACCTGGGCATTCGCGTACAAACTGCTCGCGGTTGAGGTTCCTGACGCGATCCACTTTCAATCGTCATTCAATGGTTTTGCCACGGGAGAGCCGGCGCGTTTCATTGACTTCAGCTTCTCAACGCTCACCACCCTAAGTTTCGGCGACGCCTACCCGGTAAATCGCATTGCGCGATCGCTGACCACGGCGGAAGCGCTGATCGGCCAACTTTATCCCGCGATCCTGATCGCCACATTGGTTGGCATGGCGTTGCAGGCGAAGTTTACCGCGGCAATGGCAGACGATGACGATAAGAGATCGAGCTGAATGCGGGCGCGCCTTCGCGCCGCACAACTCGACGATGCCGCAAAAGAAATTGGAGATTCACCAGGTGCTGTAGGGAGTGTTCTCGAACGGAGAAAGCTGGTCGTTGGTGGAATGCACGTCGGTGATTCCCGTGCCGCTCTGATCGGGGCTAAGGGCCACGTTTTCGTAATCGACGTGCCAATCGCGGGACTTGGTGAACGGGTCGGCGGGAACTTCCCGCAAGTAGCCAGCACTGACGAGATCGTCGAGCGACTGCGGCGCCTGCAATTTATCGAGCGAGTATTGCTCGATTGCGTGGCGCATCACGAACAGGTCCTGCTTCAGCGCGGCTTCCTTGGCGCGCGTCACGGAGCGCTCGTAGCGCCCGCCGGCCATGGCGATCAGAATCAGGATGATCGTGATCACAATCATCAATTCGATCAGCGTGAATCCGCGCTCAGGACGCCGCGGATCAAGCGCCGCTCGATTGCGAATTGATTTAAGTATGCGTGTCATCATTCACCGCTCGAATTACCAATCCGAATATTTGCTGCCGTCGATCCCCGTGTTGGTCGAAAGCGAGTAGACGTCAAAAACGTCCTGTCCGCCCCACGCGTCGGAATCGGGATCGTCCTGCACCGAGCGATAGCCCCATTCGGCTTTGCCGGTCATCGGGTCCACTGGAATCTTGCGCAGAAATCGCACGTGCATGGTAATCGATGCCGGCGCGCTGCCCGATTCGCCGGCCTGACTCGACTGACCGAATTGACCGGCCGCGCCCGCCGAAGGATTCGTCGCGCCAGACGCGGGAGACTGTGTCGCTCCGCCGATCGCTTCATTTCCGACTTGCGTCGCGCCCGCAAGCGCGCCGGTCGTGGTGATGTCCACGCCTTCCACCAGCGTGTCAAGAGTCGGCGGATAGCCGTCGGTGTCCACTTCGGTCTGGAATAGATTGCGATCGGCGGCGTCTTTGTACGCATCGATCGCATTGCGCATTTCGCGCAAGTCGACGCGCAGCTCTTGCTCCTGCTGGCGCTTCGCAGTGATGCGCGCGATCGGCAGCGCGGCCGAGGAAAGAATCAGCAGGATCGCGCAGACCATCACGAGTTCGAGCAGCGTCATGCCGCATTCCGCGCGCGGCGTTCGCTTGCGAAGCCATGACCATGCGATCGATCGCGGGCCGCCGTTGCTCATTTCACTTCGATTGAAGTCTCGCCGGTGACCAGCGGGATCGCGTGCTGCTGCGAATCTCGCGCGTTGGTTTGCACGATCGAAAGATTGGTTTGCCCGGGCGCGAGGGCGCGAATCTGAATCCCGAACAGCGTGCCGGTGCCATTCACGCCCGCCGTATGCGGCATGCGCGTCGCGGAAACCACCGCCTGGCCGCGATCTTTGTCCACTCGGTCGACCAGCGCGATCTCCTGCGTTCCGCCGGAGAGGAATCCGCCCTGGCTTACGGCTTCCACCGAGATCACTTTCGGATCGTATTGCAGCAGGATCGGAATCGAGAACAGATCCTCGACGTTGTCCGCGACCACCGAAATCGTGGTGGTTTCCCCCGGCTTGAGCGACACGCTCGGCGGATCAAATCGCAGACGCGCGCCTTCGCCCGGGGTGGCCTGCATGGGCGCAGCAGGCGCTGAGGAGGCGCCAGGCGCGGGCGCCATCGCCATGGTTGACGGCGTCGCCCCTGTTGGCGCGCTCGCCGAGCCGATCACGGTCGCTGGCGCGGGCGCAGGTGTCGCCACAGTCGCGGGCGGCGTGGCCGCCGCCGGCGCAGCGGCATTGTCCTCCGCCATGAGCACCGCCGGCGTCGTCTCGGTCCCAGAGTAGAACGATTTCAGGCTCTCGGGCGTGATGTCCGGCAAGCGGATAATATGCGGCGTCAGAACGATCAGAAGTTCGTCATCGTTGTTCGTGTTCTGATTGTCCGCTACGAAGTAGCGCATGATCGGAATTTTCGCCAGGCCCGGCCAACCGGAAACCGATTGCACGGTATCCCGCGTCATCAAGCCGCCAATGATGCTTACCTCGCCATCTGTCAGACGCACTTCTTGCTCGGTCTGATCGTCGCCGATCTCGGGCTCATTGATCCCGCCGATCGGTATGGTCGCCACCACCGCGGAAACATCGATCTTCATCTTCAGCGTGACGGAATTGTCGGGATGGATGCGCGGCGTGATGTCCAGCGACACGCCGACTTGCTCATACTGAAATTGCGTGTTCACCAGCGGGCTGACCACGCTCGCCGCGGAAGTTCCCACGCCGGCCTGGAAGCTGCCGGTAGCCACCGGCACTTTGTCGCCGACATCCAGTTTGGCGTCCTCGCCGTCCACCATGCGAATCTCCGGGCTCTGAATGGTATGCGTGGTTGAATCGGTCATCAGCGCGTTGGCTGTGGCGCTGGGCAGGGTAATGCTGTAGTCCGAACGCAGCGATAACTTCTGATTCAGACCAAGCGTCGCCGCGACCGATGTGCCGCTGGTGCTCGAGGAAGACGACGTCGACGACGTCGAATTCGGCGCGAGTGTGATCGACGTTCCCGGCGTGATGCCCAGGTCGCGCATGCGATCGCGGTTGGCAACCAGCACTTCAGCCTGAACGATCACTTCGGGCCTGGCACGGTCCACGTCGTCGATGATTTTCCCGGCGAGCATCACTTTGTCCGGCGTGTCTCGAATCACGATGGCGTTCATCGAATTGATCTGCTGAATGCGCTTCAGGTCGAGCAGCGCTCGCAGGCTGGTCACGAGGTCCTGCAGATCCTGCGATTGGATCGAATTTTTGATGTAGAACGTCTTCACGATCTCTTCATCGTAATCGCGGTGCTTCTGCAATTGATCGAGCGTCACAAAAATAATGTTGCTCGTCAGCGGTTTCCAGGACGCCTTGCTTTCGAGCGACGCGACGTCCAGCGCCTGCTCGAGCGTCACGTTGTCCAAATCAACCGTGATCCGGCGCGATGTGAAATCGGGATCGAAAACCACCGTGAGCCCCGCCAATTTCGCGATGGTCTCAAACACGGTCTTCGAGTCGTTCGCCATCTTCAGATTGATCGGCGTGATCGAAAGCGGCTTGAGCTCCGGCGGCCCAGTCGCCAGATCATTCTCGTCAGCAGACTCCTCAGGAGCGTTCCCGGGAGCGGCCGCCGCGGCGGCGGCGCGGGCGTTGATCAGGTCCAGCGTCTTCTTCACTTCCTCGTCGGCAGCCGGGCTCGACGGATCGAGCTCCCCGGCCTTGCGGAATTCCGCAACGGCCATCTCCAGGTCGCCCTTCTCGCGAAGCTTTTCGCCCTGTTCGATGCACGCCTGCGCGGCCTCGAAGCGCACCTGATCGGCATGCAGCTTGTATTCCGCGTTCTGCGGATCGGACTTCAGGGCGCGATTGTAGGCTGCCAGGGCGGTTTCGTAGTCGTGAAGCGCCTCGGCCTTCTTGCCCTGGTCAAAGTCGCTGCTGCCTTTGGCGCATCCGCCGAGCACGATCAGGATGCAGCCAAAGGCCACCGCGGTCAGGGAATTACGCTGTGGCATTTACGCTCCGGTCCGGGGGCTGGGGCAATCCGGTTGAGTCTAACACTCGGTCCAAACGCTCACAAGGTGATGTCTTGCTTCTAGTTACTAGCGGCGGCTATGATAGCTGGCTGTGAGCAAATCGGTTACGCCTTACAAGAAAACTGTCAGGCCAATCAAGAAAGATGGGCCGCCGGGCGAAAAGGTTGTCGCGCAAAATCGTGCCGCTTCTTACAATTACCACCTGCTCGAGAAAATGGAAGCCGGAATGGTGCTGCGCGGCACCGAAGTTAAGTCCCTACGCGATGGCAAGGTCATGATCCGCGACGCGTACGCCACTGTCCGCGGCAACGCCGTTTGGCTGCTCAACTGCCACATTCCAGAGTACTTGCCGGGAGGCCCGTTTAACCACGAACCGCTGCGCGCCCGAAAATTGCTGCTGAACAAGGCCGAAATCGAGAAGCTGGCGGGCAAAACCGATCAGAAAGGCCTGACCATCGTGCCCCTGCGCATTTATTTCAAACAGGGCATTGCCAAGTGCGAATTGGCGCTCGCCAAGGGCAAGAAAATGTGGGATCGTCGCCAAACCGAGAAAGATAAAGAAGCCCGTCGCGAAACCGAAGACGCGCTGCATCGTTATCGCCGGCGCTAGGGCGCAAGAATCGCGCATCGAAAAGCAGAAGGAATAAGGCAATAACGAAAAGGAGAAGCATGGAAATCACTTTGGCAACTGGGCCGGCGGCGCAACTGGAAGTTGGCGCCCTCGTGACCTACGCGTTCGAGCAGGACAAGCCTGTCGACGGCGCGCTCGCCGAGCTCGATAAAGCCATTGGCGGCGCGGTGGGACGCCTGGCGGATGGCCGCGAATTTACCGGCAAGTCGCTCGAAATGACGTTATTGCACTTCCCGAAGGGCATCAAGGCCGAGCGGTTGTTGGTGGTTGGCGCGGGGAAACGCGAGAAATATTCGGCTGCCGAACTGCGCAAGATGGCTGCTGCTGCTGCGCGCTATCTGAAAGCGCGCTCGGTTCGCCGCCTCGCATTCCTGGCGCGCGAAGAAGATCGCACTGCCGCCGGCGCCGAGGCCATCACCGAAGGACTTCTGCTCGGCGAATTCGAGGGCGATAAATACAAATCCGAGAAAAAGGATCCACCATCGGGAATCGACGCCGCGATTCTGGCGGGATTCGATGGCGCCGCACGCACCACCGGTGAACAGGGCCTTGAGCGCGGCACAGTGCTCGCTGGCGCGCAGAACTTCGCGCGCGAACTCGGCAATGAACCCGGGAATCGGCTCACGCCGGCGGTATTGGGCGAGCGCGCCGAAAAAATGGCGCTCGACGAGAATTTAGCCGTTGAGATTTTCGACGAAAAGAAAATTGCGGCGCTAAAAATGGGCGCGCTACTTTCCGTCGCGCAGGGCAGCGTCGAACCGCCGCGCATGATCGTCATCACCTACACGCCGAAAAAGGCGCCCGCGGCGAACGCGCCGGTGCTGGGATTGATCGGAAAAGCCGTGACGTTCGATACCGGCGGAATATCCATCAAGCCCGCCGCAAATATGGAAGATATGAAATATGACATGTGCGGCGGCGCTGCCATGCTCGGCGCGATCCGCGCTCTTGCGCAATTGAAGCCGCAAATCAAAGTGATCGCCGTCGTGGTCTCGACGGAAAACATGCCCGGCGGCCGCGCGCAGAAACCCGGCGACGTGCAAACCGCCATGTCCGGCAAAACGATTGAGGTCATCAACACCGACGCCGAAGGCCGCCTGATTTTGGCCGATGCGATCCACTACGCGAAACAACTCGGCTGCACGCACCTGGTCGACGCCGCCACGCTGACCGGCGCGATTGTCGTGGCGTTGGCCGGCGTGCAGACGGGATTGTTCGGCTCCGACGCGAAATTCACGGAGCAAGTTTTGGCGGCCTCGCGTACCGCGGGTGAAAAAATGTGGCCCATGCCTCTTGACGACGAATATCGCGACATGATCAAGAGCACCATCGCCGATATCCAAAACGTTGGCAGCGGAAGAGGCGCCGGAGCCAGCACCGCCGCCGCGTTCCTGCGTGAATTCACCGGCGACACGCCGTGGGTGCACCTCGATATCGCCGGCACCGCCTGGATCACCGAAGCCAAGCCGTGGAGCGCGAAGGGCGCGACCGGCGTCGCCGTCCGCACCCTGGCCGAATTAGCCATGCAACTGCGCTAACGCTCCGTCACGAAAGCGAGTCCCTCGCGCCGAGCGAGCCCGGAATGCGGAGGTTTTGTAGGGGCGGAGCTCGTCTCCGCCCGCTTTCCCTCAATTTTCCCGCAACGTATCCAGCCGTGCCGCAGATTGCGGCGCGTGGACAGCTACATTTTTTCGGGAGCTTCGATTCCAAGAATATCGAGCGCGGCGACCAGCTTCCGTTCGACCAGCGCCGCCGTATCCAGCAGAAATCGTTTTTTCGCGGAGTCTGCTTCCGAGAGAATATGGTGTTTGTGATAGAAAAGATTGAAAGCCTGCGCGAGCTGAAAACTGTATTTCGCGATGAACGCCGGCTCCTGCGCCCCCAGCGCCGCTTCGATCTGCGTTTCGAGCGAATCCGCCAGCAATACTAATTCCCACACGTCATCCTCGAGATGTTTCGTCGCGTCCCCGCGCGCGTCGGCAGTCGGCGCGTAGGCAGAAGCGTCCGGGTTCTGTTCCTCAAGCTTGCGGAAAATATTGCGGATACGCACCACCGCGTATTGGCAGTACGGCCCAGTCTCGCCCTCGAAGCTCAACGCGTCCTTGAAGTCGAACGCAATGATCGTCGAGCGCGTGAAGCGCAACAGAAAATAACGCAGCGCTCCGATGGCGACCGCGCTCGCGATTGCCGCGCGCTCGGCTTCGGGGGAATCGCCGTGGCGCGAATCGACCTCGGCGCGCGCCGCCGCTTCCAGTCGATCGAGCAAATCGTCGGCCTTCACGCCCATTCCTTTGCGTCCGCTCACCTCGACGTACGGCCGCTTCTGATCGTCATCAGAAAGCACGTAGCCCATTTCCGCCGCGCAGCGCGGCGTGAGCGCCACGATCTCGTAAGAGAAATGCGTCGAGCGATCCGCCTCGGAATCAAAACCCAGCGCGCGCAGCCCCGCCACAACCACGCGCTGCAAATATGCCTGCCGCGCGTCAATCACGTTGTAAACCTGCGCGGCGTGGCCGAACGCCGGGTGTGCCGCCGCACCGCTCTCGGAAGTTGTCATCCAAAGCGAGCGCCCATCCGCATACCTCTCGAACGGCTGATAGTGAAAATCGCGCCCCAACAGTCCGAATTTCCAAAGCTGGTAGGCGATGTCTTTGCCCACATAGGTCACGGTTCCGTCTGAGCGCACAATGATTTTCGCGTCGTCGTCCGAGCCCGTCGCGCCCGGCTCGTCCATGCGCATCACCCAGCATCCCGCGTTCTTTCCGCTCTCTGCCTTGTGAATTGCTTTTTTCTCCTTCAGTTGCTCGAACGCCGCGTCCCAGAATTTCAAGTGCAGGATTTCGCTTTCGCGCGGCAGCAGATCGTATTCGATTCCGAGACGCAACATCGTCTTTAGATGTGCGCGCAGAACAGCGGTTGATACGATCTCGGCCATTTTTGCCGATGGGCCGTGACCTTCTTCGATCGCCTTGAGCGCCTCGCCGCGCAGCGCCAATCGAGATTTATCTTCCTCGAAGAATTGCGTCACGCGCGCATACAAATCCCAGCAAAGATAATCGAAGCGCGGCAATTCCGTGAGCCGCCGCACATCATCTGCCGATTTGTGCTCAAGCCGCTCGAAGCCCACCACCACGTCGGCAACCTGCACGCCGGTGTTGTCGATGTAGTTTTGCACTTCGACGCGACGCCCCGCGCGCCGCAACAGCCGCACGAAAGTGTCGCCCAGCGCGGCATTGCGGAGATGTCCAATGTGTGCGGCCTTATTCGGATTGATATTCGTATGCTCGACGATGGATTTCGGTGCGTCGTCGGACGCAACCGGCGCCGCCGCGGAATCAGCCAGCGTCCCAGCGAAAAACCCGCCGCGGTCGAAGAAAAAGTTCAGGTAGCCCGCGCCCGCAACTTCGACTCGCGACACGCCTTCGATTTGCCCGATCGCGCCGGCGATTTCCTGCGCTATCTGTCGGGGGGCGCGCTTCAGGCGTTTGGCAAGCTCGAACGCCAGCGGCGAGGCGAGCTCTCCCATCGCGACTTTCGGCGGCCGCTCTGTGACCGGCGCGGCGTCAACGCCGTATTTTTGCTTTACGATATCGCGCAGCGCAGCGCGCACACGCGCTTCGAGGATGAGATACACAAGTCTCCGGTCGGGAAAAAGAGAATTTCGATTATAGGTAACGCGCTCCGTCCAGTCAAAGCGCGCGCATGTCGCGCCGGATTCTGGTGCGCGATTTGACAGCGCTCCACGCGCCGCTTAGTATCGTTTGTTTAGAATCACGCGCTTAGGTTCTCTGTGCGCGCGTCCCGCCGCGGCGGGCGCGGTTTCCTCTCAACCCATGAGCCCGAATCCGGCCACGCCGAAATTTTACATCACGACGCCGATCTACTACGTGAACGCGCGGCCGCATCTGGGCCACAGCTACACGACGATCGTGGCGGACACCATCGCGCGTTACAAACGTATGCAGGGCTACGACGTCGTGCTGCTCAGCGGCACGGACGAGCATGGACAAAAAGTCGAGCGGTCCGCGCGCGCCGCGGGCGTTGAGCCGCAGCAATTTGTCGATACGATTTCCGCCGAGTACCGCGAATTGTGGCAGCAGCTCGGCCTCGGAATCGATCGCTTCGTGCGCACCACGGAACTCCGCCACGCGCACGCCGTGCAACTGCTTTTCCGCCGAATTCAGGCCAACGGCTGGATTTACAAAGGGCACTACGAAGGAAATTACTGCGTCTACGACGAGATGTACGTGGAAGATCCCACGCCCGGAGTTCCGTGCCCCGAGTGTGGCCGCCCGACCGAGCGCATTCGCGAAGAGAATTATTTTTTCAAGTTGAAGGATTTTCAGCAGCGCCTCCTCGCGCATTACGCGGCGCATCCGGATTTCATTCAGCCCGAAACGCGGCGCAACGAAGTGCTTTCTTTCGTGCAAGGCGGATTGCGCGACCTTTCGATCAGCCGCACCACTCTCAAGTGGGGAATCCCGTGGCCGGGCGATGAAAAGCACGTGTACTACGTTTGGTCCGATGCGCTCACGAGCTACCTGACGGGAATCGGCTTCGCCGACAATCCCACCGAATTTGCGCGTTTGTGGCCCGCCGATTTGCACCTGATCGGCAAAGAAATTCTGCGATTCCACGCCGTTTTCTGGCCGGCTTTTCTGATGGCTGCGGGCGAGCCGCTGCCAAAGCAGTTGTTCGCGCACGGCTGGTGGCTGTTCGACCAGGAAAAAATGTCGAAGTCGCGCGGCAACGTGCGCAGGCCGCAGCCGATCGTCGCCGTGCTGGGCGTCGACGCGCTGCGATATTTTCTGCTGCGCGAAATGGTTTTCGGCCAGGACGGCAATTTCAGTTACGACGCGCTGATCACGCGCTACAACGCCGATCTCGCCAACGGTCTCGGCAATCTCGCCAGCCGAGTTTTGACGATGATCGAGCGCAATCTCGGCGGCAAAGTGCCATGGTTCGATCAAGGAACTATTTTGACCGGCCAGTCCGGAACGGCCGAAGGTTTCGACGACGAGAATTTGGCGGAAATCGCCAAGCTCTATGAGAGCTATAAGTTTTCGCAAGCGCTCGAAAAGATCTGGGGCTTGATCGCCGCGTGGGACAAATATTTGGCCGCGGAAAAGCCGTGGACCTACGCCGAAGATCCGAGCCAGCGCGAACGATTGGAGCGTACTCTCTCCACGGCAGCTGAGGCGCTGCGGATAATTTCGATTCTCGCGCATCCCGTGCTGCCGAACGCGACGCAGAAAATCTGGCAGCAACTCGGAAGGCGCGAGCGCCTTGAAGACCAACGCATCGATCAAGTGAAATGGGGAACAGCGCCGGGAGAAACACGCATCGGCAAGCTCGAATCGATTTTTCCGCGCGTAGACCGAGCGCAGGCCATCGAAAGGATGGAAGCTATGGAACAGGATCCGCAACACAAACCCGCCGCCGCTGCCGCGAGCGGTGAAGGCACTTCTGCAACTGCGCCCGCCGCGGCGGGAACTCCCGCGCCGGCCGGCGCGCCAAGCACTTCGCCCGCGGCGACCACCGCGCCGGCGAAGATCGGCATCGAAGATTTTGCCAAGGTCGAGCTTCGCGTGGGCCAGATCAAAAGTGCCGAGCGTGTGCCGAAGGCCGATAAGCTGCTCATGCTGATGGTGGACATCGGCGATGAAGTGCGCCAGATCGTCGCCGGCATCGCGACAGCGTACGAGCCGGAGAAATTGATCGGCCGCAAGGTGATCGTGGTCGTCAATTTGCAGCCGCGAAAATTGCGCGGCGTGGAATCGAACGGCATGATCGTCGCCGCGTCCGCCGGACCGGACGGCGCTCCGGTGCTAGCTGGATTCCTCGAAGATGTTCCCGTTGGCGCGCGATTGAAATAGCGTCGTTCGCTGCCGAGCTGTGCTGCAGGACGCACTGTGGAATCGCCGCAAGAGACAAAAATCGAGTTGATCGATTCGCACGCGCATCTCGACGCCTCGGAATATGACGTCGATCGCGCCGCCATGCTCGAACGCGCGCGGGCGGCCGGCGTCTCCACCATTTTGACGGTCGGCATCGGCGAGACGCTCGATCAAATTCGCGGCGCGATCGCGCTCGCCGAGCAGCATGATTGGATTTTCGCTGCCGCGGGATTTCATCCGCACGATGCGGCGCACGCGGACCAAACGAAACTTGCGGCTTTGGCCGAATTGGTGCGCTCCCCGCGCGTGCTGGCGTGGGGAGAAATTGGCCTCGATTATCATTACGATCATCCTCCGCGCGACGTTCAAGCGCGCGTCTTCGCGCGACAACTTGAACTCGCCCGCGCGGCGAAACTGCCGGTGATCATCCATTGCCGCGAGGCCTGGCAGGATTGTCTGGATATTCTCGATCGCGATTGGCGCTCGTCGGGCCTGGGCGGAATTCTGCATTGTTTCTCCGGAACCCTCGCGGACGCGCGGCGCGGAATCGAAATGGGTTTTCTGATCTCGTTCGCCGGCAACGTGACGTTTCCGAAGTCGCAGGCGCTGCGCGACGCCGCGCGCGAACTGCCGCTCGCCTCGCTGCTGATCGAAACCGATTCGCCGTATCTTGCGCCGCCGCCGCACCGCGGCCGGCGCAACGAGCCGGCCTTCGTGGCCGAAGTAGCGCGAACCTTGGCAACTGTGAGAGACTTGCCCGTGTCCGAAGTTGCCGCCGCCACGGCGGACAATTTCAGGCGCCTGTTTGAGTTCATCGGGGATTCCATCGGCCGGGCGCCGCGGGCTGAGCGGAGAGAGCCATCGCAATTCTGACTGCCAAAGAGATTTTCGATTTGGTGCGCGACGACCTCGGGCGCGTTGAGGCGGAGCTTGCGATTCAGAACGCTTCCGCGATCGAGCCAGTTTCGGAAATTACGAGTTACCTGATGGGCGGCGGCGGGAAGCGGCTGCGGCCGGCTCTGTTGCTGCTGACCGCGGGCTACGCCGGCTACAACGGACCGAGCGCGATCAAGCTCGGCGCGGTTGTGGAGCTGATTCATTCCGCTACTTTGATTCACGACGACGTGATCGACGGCGCAGACACGCGGCGCGGACGTCCTTCGGCGAATTCGCGATGGGGCAATCATCGCAGCGTGCTGGCGGGCGATTGGTTGTACATGCAATCGTTCCAGATGGCGCTGGGCGAGCGCAATTTCAAGGTGCTCGACATTCTGATCGAGCTGACGCAGAACATGGTGGAAGGCGAGCTGCTGCAACTTTCCAAACTCGGGCGCATGGATTTGGGGCCGGACGATGCGCTGGAACTCGCGGCGCGCAAAACCGCTTGCTTGTTCAGTGGCTGCGCGAGACTTGGCGCGGTGCTGGGACAATTGGACGACGACGGCGAACAGGCGCTGGCTGAATATGGACGCTGCGCGGGCCTGGCGTTTCAGATGGTTGACGATCTTCTGGATTTCACGGCGTCGCCGGAGCGCTTGGGCAAGCCGGTGCTGAGCGATTTGAAAGAAGGCAAGGTTACGCTGCCGCTGATTTTTGCGATGGACAATGGACATTCCGAAGGGCGCCGCCTGGTGGCGAAGGTTCTCGAAGAGGGCGGATTTACGAGCGTGCGTCCGGAAGAAATCACGGCGCTGGTGCGCGATTCCGGAGCGCTCGATCGCGCGCGGCAATTGGCCGGAGATTACGCGGCGCGCGCCAAGGCTTGCTTGAACGGCAGCGCACGCGGAGATTTCGGGCGCGCATTGCTCGCAGTGCCGGATTTTATTCTCGACCGCGACAACTAAGCGGGACCGCGCGGTTGCGCGCACGCCGCCGATTTGACTTCGATGCTTCCGTTTCGCGTGGTCTACCACAACGATTACGATTTGAATTTGGGCGCGCACGTTTTCCCATCGCAGAAATTCCGATTGATTCGCGATGCGTTGCTGGCCGACGGCGTGGCGGGCGCGGAAGATTTTCTGATTCCCGAGCCGGCTCGCGACGCCGACGTCTTGCGCGTGCACACCGAAGCCTGGGTGAGCAAACTGCGCGACGACAAATTGACGCTTACCGATCGCATGCGCCTTGAGATTCCGTATTCGGCCGAAACCGTGCGCGCGTTCTGGCTGGCGGCGGGCGGCTCGATTCTTGCGGGCCAGCGCGCGCTCGAAAATGGTTTCGCGTCCAACCTCACCGGAGGATTCCATCATGCCTACGCGAATCACGGCGAAGGATTCTGCATGATTCACGATGTGGCGATCGCGATCCGGCGCTTGCAGGCGGACGGCGCGATTCAAATGGCGATGGTGGTCGATACCGACGTGCATCAGGGAAATGGAACGGCGGCGATTTTCTCGGGCGACCCGAGCGTGTTCACACTTTCGATTCATCAAGAGAATAACTATCCGGTGCCGAAGGAATTCTCCGATCTCGATATCGGTTTGGACGATCGAACCGGCGACGACGAGTATCTGCAGCGCCTGGAAAAAGGACTCGGTGCCTCGCTCGAGAAAGTTCAGCCGGACATCGCGTTTTACGTGGGCGGCGCCGATCCTTACCGGGAAGATCAGTTGGGCGGCTTGGCGCTGACGATCGAAGGACTCGCGGCGCGCGATCGAATGGTGTTCGAGCACCTGCGGAAGCGCGGCGTGCCGATCGCGATGACACTTGCGGGCGGTTATGCGCGGCGCGTGGAAGACACGGTGCGCATTCACGTGAACGCGATTCGCGTGGCGGCGGAAATCGCGCGCGGCGAATCGCGAGCCGCACCGGCCTAATTCATTCGAGAACATCATGGCGAATCTCCGTGCGCGCGACTAAGGTGTTGCGGCGAGCGTTTTATCGACAGCGGTTTTTAGTTGGGAGACGGAACTATCGGGATCGAATCCATCGGCGCGATAGGCGATCTTGCCGGTGCGATCGAGAATCATGAGCGTGGGCAGATCTTTCACGGCGAGCAGATTGTCCAATCCATCCGCAAAGACCACGTTGCCGGCCATGTGCACATGTTGCAGAAACGGTTCGACGCGCGTGGCGTCTTCGTCCGTGTTGACGGACAAAAAGACCACGTCGGTTCGGCCGGCATAATCCTGCTGCAATTTGCCGATTCGCGGATCGAGTTCGCGGCACGGCGTGCACCAGGTGGCCCAGAACGAGAGCACAACCACTTTGCCCTTGGCGCTCTGCATCTGGAACGGCGCGGTGCCGTCGGGGCGGCTTAAAACGAACGCGAGAGGTTCCTTGATGCCGTCGTTGGGCGCGGGCGTCGCGGCGGGTTTCGCTACGGTCGCGTCTTCGTCGTAAGCCTGAAGCAGGCGCTCGCCCAAGCCGGCGTCACTGCCATGCTGGATGCGCCAGAGATTGCCGAGCTTCTTGCGCAGCACGGCGCGATCGACGGTGGCATCGTCCTGATCGGGAAGAACGAATGCCAGGGCGTATTCGCGAATGGCTTCATCGGGATGCTGCTGGATTTCGGCGAGCTCGCCGAGGTGCATCGCGGCTGTGGGATTTGGAAGGATCTGGAATGCGGCGTCGAAATCTTTTTTGGCGTCGTCGTATTTGAGAGCGTCCATTTCCAATCGCCCGCGTAAAACGAGGACCGTGACTTCGGCTTTTTTCTTGCTGGTTTCCCAATCTTCGGGCGACTCCTGATCCGAGCGCTGATCGGGAGTGGCTTGCTGGATTTGCGCGAGGACGCGCGAAGCGTAGTCGGTGGCGCGTTCGAGGCTTTCGGGATCGCCCTTTTGTTCAAGCATTCCGGCGGCCATGAGCATGATCTGGGCGTCGGTGGGATCGATGGAGATCAGACGCTCAGCGTAGTCGAGGGCCTTGGTGGGATCCTGGATTTGCAGTGAGGCCTCGACGAGCGCGCGGTAAATTTCAGGTTTGCGCGGCGCGTCGGGGAATTTCACGAGGTAGGCTTCGAGATTGCGAACCAAAGCGGCGCTGTCATTATTTGCGCTCTCGACGGCTTGCTGAAGTTCGGCCTCGGGATCGGGCGGTTTGGGAGCGGTCGCGGCAGGCGGCGTTTTTTGCTGCGCGGCGGGAGTGCCTGCGCTCGTCGCGGGCTTGGCCGCAGGTTTAGCGGCTGGTTTAGCGGGCGCCTTGGCGGCGGGCTTGGCTGTCGCCGCGGGCGTTGTTGCCGGCGCGCCGGGCGCGGAGGCGGGTGCCGCAGGGGCGGTCGACGTCGCGGGCGGCGCGGTTTGAGGCGCGGGAGTCTGTGAGGACTGCCGCGCGGAGAGCGACCCGGAGGCGAACGCGAACGCGAGCAGCGAGCAGACGGCCAACAATTTCGATGTGACGCTAATTTTCATTTTCATCTCGTTTGTTTTGATTTCTTCGCCATTGTATCCCGTTCGGGTGAGGGAGCTACCTGAAATCCAGAAGCACGTCGGCCATGTGCGTGGAGGTGTTGGGGCGCACCCAGTGGCCGCATTCGGAATAGTGCACGGGCAGATCGCCGAAGATTTCGGGCGTGGGCTTTTGGAGTTCGGCGATGAATTGGTCGACGTAGACGGAATCGAAAATCTGGGCCGGCGAAAGATGGAACGCGGCGCGCACGCGGCTTTCGCCGTCGAGCGAAAGGCCGGTGATCACCAAGTCTCCCATGCGGTAGAGCGGACCTTCGTCGATCGCGACTTTGTAGGTGACGACAGCGCTTGCGTCGTCGATGGCCTCCTGCGGCGTGACTTTCGCGTCCAGGCGGCCTTGACGGCCGTAGGCTTGCTCGACCTTGTCCCATCCGGCCGCGATCTGCATTCCATCGGCGATATCGCTGGGTTTCAGGCTGATCATGGCGTTGAGCGCGGCGGCATCCATGACCGTGTTGCCGCTCCACTGCGCGCCGCCCCAGCGATAGACGGCGCCGGGATCGATAGGCAGAGTTACGGTGACTTGCGCGGGCGACGGGCCATTGGGATCGCCCTGGAATTTCACGACCGGCGCGGCGAACTGCACGCGAAGATGTCCGGTGGACAAATAGACGGGACGGACTTGCTCGAGTTCAAACAGCTCGATGGTCATGCGCGAGTAGGGCTTGCCGATGATGTCCGCCAGGCTTTGATGCACGTGCACGTCGGCTGAGGCCGCGGGATCACCGAATTGAATTGATGCGACGTTCACGCTATCGCCTTCGACGTGGAACTCGATCATTTTCCCGTCGGAGAGCGGATCCTGGATGAGATCGCGATCGACGACTGCGTGGACGCCACGGCTCGGCAGCAAGGCTTCGAGCGCGGCGGTCATTTGATCGAGGATCGTGCCGTCCTGGGGCGCAGTGCCATCGAAGAGGCCCACGGCGCTTTTTAGCGCCGCAGTGAGTTCATCGTCGGTGAACCACGGAATGTTGTCGAATTCGACCGGGACGGTTGGCGCGTCTACCACGACAAACTCGAGGGCCACGCCGGCGGGCGACGATTTGAAGCGGTAGTTGACTTGAGAGAAAGCGCCGAGCTCGGCGAGTTTGTCAGCGGCGGCTTGCATGTCGTCGCGGCCGACTTGCTGGCCGATCGTGAGGCCGCTCACGGCGGCGATTTGATCGGAAGGATAGCGCTTTGTGCCGGTGACGGTGATGGCGGTGAGCTTCGCGGTGGCTTCGGGAGTGGATTGCTGCGCGGGCGCTTGCGGCAGGAGGGGACCAGCCATGGCCGCGGCGAGAAAAGTGACGATGATGAAGCGAAACGGCACGGGGCACATTGTACCCGGATATTGCATGTGCGTCTTGGGCAGGCATTCCTTGGGACAGGCTGAGCGTTGGCGTATCCCGATTATCGCAAGCGACTGAATGGAGGGGTTTTGGTGGCGAAACCTCAAGTGACGCTTCAGACGTCGGGCAGCGCGGGGTATATACACCCCGGGTATGTTTTGCGTAAGAGTGGCAAACAAAGGAGTTCCAAGAGAAGAGTGCGCATGAGTGTGAAAACAGGCGCGTTGAAATTGAACTGGTTCAATGAGATGCGCACTCTTTGGGAGGAGTGCGGAAACGTTTGAAATGAAATGATTTGCGGGGGCGTTTTTTGCGCACTGATGTGTTTGATGATGCGGGAAATTTGTGCGCGAGAGCGGGGCGAGGCGGGATTTTGGCGTCGAGGATGTGCGATTGCGAGTCACACGGGAGCATAACATGGTGAATACTAGTGTGTCAACAGGAATCTATGGGTTATTCGAATAGAATGGGTAGAAAAGTGGCGGGGATTGTTGCGCGCCTGGATTTGCGGGAGGATTCGAATTAAACGCGGGTGGAAAGAATGTGTCGCCCCTACGGGGCTCAAAACAATTGAGAAAATTATTTTGGGGCTTCGTTACCCAGGGCTTACGCCCTGGGCTAAAATGTGCCGCCCCTACGGGGCTGGTTGGGAGTGGCCTTGTTGATTGCGCGACGGGTGTCCCGTCGGACGTTCGAAACTGATCGGACCAGAAGGTCGATCATCCCCGGATTCGCGACGTCGGCCGGATGAGGCAACACCGGGCGGAGGCAAGCTCCGCCCCTACAAAGGCACGGCCAACGAAGAAAGCCGGCATGCCGGAAGGATCGGTGGGCTATTCGACGGTGACGGATTTGGCGAGATTGCGGGGTTGATCGACGTCGCAGCCGCGGCGGACGGCGATGTGGTAGGCGAGAAGTTGCAGCGGGATGATTTCGAGGATGGGGACCATGATTTCGGGGGCGCAGGGAATTTCTATGATGTGATCGGAGGCTTCACGAGCCTGGCGATCGCCTTCGGTGACCACGGAGATCACGATGCCGTCGCGGGCTTTGACTTCCTTGATGTTGGAGACGCTTTTTTCGTAGCGCGTCATGGACGCGGGATCGGATTCATCGCGCGTGGCGATGACCACGACCGGAAGATTGGTGTCAATCAGGGCGTTAGGACCGTGCTTCATTTCGCCGGCGGGATAGCCTTCGGCGTGGATGTAGGAAATTTCTTTCAGCTTCAGCGCGCCTTCAAGGGCCATGGGGTAGTGGATGCCGCGGCCGAGGAAAAGAAAATCGGTGTAGCGGAAAAATTCGCGCGCGAGGGCCTCGAAGACGCCGGCTTCGTCGCCGCGCAAAACGGTTTCCATGCGATGCGGCATGCGCGTGAGCTCGAGCAGTAACTTTTTGGAAGTTTCGGTGGAGAGGCGGCTGCGCACCTGGCCAAGATAGAGAGCGACGAGCATGAGCGCGGTGAGCTGTCCGGTGAAGGCTTTTGTGGAGGCCACGCCGATCTCTGGCCCCGCGTGGGTGAGAAGCGTGCCGGAAGCTTCGCGCGTGAGCATCGAGCCCATGACGTTGCAAATCGCCAGTGTTTTCGCGCCTTTTTGCTTGGCCTCGCGCTGGGCCGCGAGCGTGTCCGCGGTTTCGCCGGATTGGCTGATGAAAATGGCCAGAGTGTTGGGATCGATCAGCGGATCGCGATAGCGGAATTCGCTGCCGTAATCCACTTCGACCGGAATGCGCGCGAGGCGCTCGATCATGAATTTTCCGGCGAGCGCGGCGTGCCAACTGGTGCCGCAGGCGACGATTTTCAGATTCCGAAAATCCTGGAATTCTTTTTCGGTGATGTCCATTTCATCGAGGAAGACGCGGCCGCTATCGAGCGACATGCGGCCGAGCAGAGTTTCGCGCACGGCGCGCGGCTGCTCGAAGATTTCCTTTTGCATGAAATGCTTGAAGCCGCCCTTTTCGGCCATGATGGGGTCCCAGGTGACGTGCTGCACGGGGCGCTCGATGGGGCGGCCATCGAAATCCATCAGGCGCACGCCTTGCGGCGTGAGCACGGCGATATCGCCATCGGCCATGAAGAAAACGTCACGCGTGTGGTAGAGCACGGCGGGAATATCGCTGGCGACGAAATATTCATTCTGGCCGAGGCCGATGACTGCGGGCGGGCCGAAGCGCGCGGCGACGATTTTGTTGAGGTCGCGCGTGGAGATGACAGCGAGGGCGTAAACGCCGGTGAGTTGACGAACGGTTTTGCGCACGGCATCTTCGAGAGGTCCATCGCCAAAATTCTTTTCGATCAGGTGGGCGATGACTTCGGTGTCGGTATCGGTGACGAATTTATGTCCTTCGGTTTGAAGCTGCTGCTTGATTTCGGCGTAATTCTCGATGATGCCGTTATGCACCACGACGATTTCGCCCTTGCAATCGCGATGAGGGTGCGCGTTCTGCTCGGTGGGGCGGCCGTGGGTGGCCCAGCGCGTGTGGCCGATTCCGTAGACGCCGTCAATCGGAGATAGGCGCAGGGATTCTTCGAGATTGTGGAGTTTGCCGGGGGCGCGGCGGATTTCGAGCTTGCCGTCCTGGGTGATGACGGCGATGCCGGCGGAATCGTAGCCGCGATATTCGAGGCGCTTGAGGCCGTCGAGAATCACTGGGACGACTTTTTTAGGGCCGATGTAACCTACAATTCCGCACACGCGATGTTTCTCCTTCGAGGGGCGCGGAAATCGAAAGATTCATTGCCGCGCCGGGGGAACAAAGCCCGCGTTCCCAGACTAGCATAAGTGACGGATCGATTTCGGGACGAAGCCGGTGCCAGTTTATGTGGTGTGGCCGGCGACGTGGCCGGAGGGAATTACGTTCGATCGTCTAATCGACGATCTCGAAACGAAATTCTTCGATGACCGGATTGCTCAAGACTTCGCGCGCGATGCGTTCGACCTGCTGCGTGGCGGATTCGCGAGTCGCGCCGTCGAGGGCGAGGACGAAAAACTTGCCCTGGCGGACGTCGCGCACTTCGCGGTGGCCGAGCGAGACGAGCGCTTTTTCGATCGCTTTGCCTTGCGGATCGAGCACCGTGGTTTTGAGCATCACCCAGACGTGAGCTTTCACAGGCTAATTATAGCAAGCCCGCGGCATTTCGCCCGCGTTCAAATTCGGCCTGGAGCGCGTCGCGCTCGGGCACGTCGAGAAACGCGCATTCAAAGCCGGATCGCGCGAGGCGCAGGAGATCTTGCGGCGCGACGCCAATGCGGCGGGCCAATTCGTACTCGGCGGTCAGGGAGGTCTCAAACATGGCGGGATCGTCAGCGCCCAGAGTGACGCGCACCCCGCGGCGGAGCAACATTGGAAGAGGATGCTCGGATTCGGTGGCGGCGGATTTGCCGAGTTGGCGCGCAAGCGCTCCGGTGCGCAAATTGCTGGTGGGGCAGACTTCGAGAGGCACTCCGGATTTTGCGAGCGAGTCCATCAGGCGCTCGCTGCGCATCGCGGCGATGCCGTGGCCGATGCGCTCGGCGCCGAGCAATTCGATCGCGTCGACGACGGATTCGGGGCCGCCGGTTTCGCCGGCGTGAACCAGGCGATGCAATCCGGCGGCGGCGGCGAAATCGTAAGCGGCGCGGAATTCCGATGCGGGCAGGGACAATTCGTCGCCGCCCATGCCGAATGCGATGACGCCATCGCTGCGAAGCGCCGCGGCGCGATGGGCGACTTCCATCGCGGGAGCGGGGCCGAACTGCCGCACGCAATCGAAAATCCAGGCGCAACGGAGGGAGGGGATTTTTTGCGCCGCGCCGCCAATGGCGTGGAGATTCGCCGCGGGGTCTTGTTTGCGGAGCAACATCACGCCGGCGGAGAGTGTGATCTCGGCGTAGAGCACGTTCTGCTGCGCGAGCGATTGGCCGAGATGTTGCATGACGAGAGCGTAGTCGGCTGGATCGCGCAGGAACGACGTGACCCATTTGAACGCTTCGATAAATTGCGCGAAGTCGCCGGGGGCGTAGCGCGCGGCAACCTCCTGCGCAGTGATGTGAACGCCGTGGCGCGCGGCGAGTTCGACGGCGGTGGCGGGCGCGATTGAGCCTTCGAGATGCAAATGCAATTCGGCTTTGGGGAGAGCGAGGAGCGAGGGGTCGGGGCGGGCGGCGTCGGCCACGGCGCGGCGGCTACTGGGACGGCAACTGGGGCCGGCCGGCGTTGATCCAGGCGGTGAGCCAGTAGGAGCCGACGTCGGTGGCGGCGTCGGTGAGCTGACGGATCACGATGGCGCCGGCGCGGTCGTAGAAGCGATCGTAATATTGATCGTCGAAATCGTTCGAGCCGGCGCGGGAGTTGCGGTCGGCGAGAAGAATGTTTTCAAGCCAGGCGTGCGCGGAGAGGCAATCCTCGAAAGCGTGGTCGGTGGGATCGTTGATGAATACGGCGTCGTTCGGGCGCAATGGGAAAAAATGTGAATAGTGATCGACGAGCGAGGAATCGAAGCGCGAATTGACGCCGGGTTGTCCGGAAAGCGAGCCGTCGAAATCAACCGTGGTGTTGAAGGGATCGTGCGCTTCGGCAACGTAGGCGGCGAGCCAGGCGGCCGTGAGCTTGGCTTGTTCCCAATTGCCGGCGCGCATGGCGGCGGTGAGTTTTGCGCTGTAAACGCCGATCTCCCACGGGAGCACGCCGCCGGCTTGGACTTTGGCTTTGCCATATTTGGTGACGGCATCTTTGTAGTCGCGGGGGAGCGCGGCGTAAGGGAATTTTCCGTAGCGCTCGAGGCGCAATACGTGATTGGGGCGCTCGGTGAGGGGAGTTTTGTCGAGCCAATCGAAGGGATCGGCGGAATGCTTGACGATGAAATCGCGATTGGCTTCAAAGAACGGCTGGATTTCAACGGGCAGCGTGTCAACGCCCTTGCTGGCGATCAAGCGCTCGCTGTTCACGCCCCAGGCGCGAGCGAGCGCGGGCGCCGCGAGTGTAAGCAGCGCCAAAACGGCGGCTCGCGCAGACGCGCTGCGCGCTGATTTTATGGCGCCGAGTGAATTCCCAGGGCTCATAGGCTCCGACGAGAGCGCTCGAATGATGACTCTACCTTTAGCGTGGCCGGACGCGCAACCGCGAGAAGCGTGCGCGGCAATGGCGCGCGCGATGACTCAGGCCCACACGAGTTGGGCGTAGCGCTCGACCAATATTTTCACGCCGTAATCGGAGAAGCGCACGGTGAGTTTGCGATCGTCGTCTTCGCCTTCGACGGCGACAATCGTGCCGGTTCCGTATTTGGGATGGCGCACGCGGCGGCCGACGAATGGATTCGCCGAGGCCGATCTCGACACGGCAGAAGAGCTGCGCCCGGCGCGCGATGCGGAGGCGACGCCGGAGCCGGATGCACCGCGGCTCGCGCCCGGAGCGGGTCTGCGCGCGCGGCGGGCGAATTCTTCAGCGGAATACGAATATTCCGGGTCGGGCTCGTAGCGGCGCGTTTCGCCGGCGTCGGCAAGCGAGCCATGCGCGGACTCGATGAGCTCGCCGGGGATTTCGGCGAGGAAGCGCGAGGGAAGCGAACCTTCGAGGCGATCGTTGCCGTAGATGCGGCGATACACCGCGCGCGTAAGCGTGAGCGTATCGCGTGCGCGCGTCATGCCGACGTAGCAGAGGCGGCGCTCTTCTTCGATGTCGTCGGGATGATTTGCGGAGCGGCTGTGCGGGAAGACGCCCTCTTCGAGGCCAGTGAGAAAAACGTGCTCGAATTCGAGGCCTTTCGCGCTGTGAAGCGTGAGCAGCGTGACGGCGGAACGGCTGTCGAAGTTGTCGGCGTCGCTCACTAGGGCGGCGCGTTCGAGAAAATCGGTGAGCGTCTCGCCGCGATCGGCGCCTTCGGCGACTGCGGCGAGCAGTTCGCGCACGTTGTCGGCGCGCGCGGAGTCCTCGACGGAATCGCGCTGGGAGAGCATATCGAGATAGCCGGAGCGGTCGATCACGCGCGAAAGAAATTCCGCGGGAGGCAGCGCGACATCGACGCGCAATTGGTCGATAAGCACGCGGAATCCGCGCAGAGGAACAGCCGAGCGCTGGCCTGTGGCGTTCTCGACGAGTTCCGCGGACGCAGCCCACAGGGAAATGCCGCGCTCGTGAGCCAGGCCGCGCAGCGCGCCGAGCGTGACCTTGCCGATTCCGCGCGGCGGCGTGTTGAGCACGCGCAACAGAGCGACGTCGTCATCGGGTCGGATCGCGAGGCGCGCGTAGGCCAGGACGTCCTTCACTTCCGCGCGTTGGTAAAACGAAAATCCGCCGAGCATGCGATAGCGAATCGCGCGCCAGAGCAGCGCTTCTTCAAACGCTCGCGACTGCGCGTTGGTGCGGTAGAGCACGGCGGCGTGGGCGGTGGAATCTTCGGCGAGAAGCACGCCGATGCGCTCGGCGACAAACTCGGCTTCGGCTTTGGCGTCGCGCGCTTCGTAGAAAGCCAGCAGATTGCCCACGCCGCGCGTGGCTTCGAGAGTTTTGCCAAGGCGCCTCTGATTCTTTTGCACGACTCCGGCGGCGGCGTCGAGGATATTTTGCGTCGAGCGATAATTTTGCTCGAGGCGGATCACTTGCGCGCCGGGGAAATTCTCGGCGAAGCGCAGGATGTTTCCGACGTCGGCGCCGCGCCAACGATAGATGGATTGATCTTCGTCGCCGACGACGCAGAGATTGCGATCCGAATTCAGCAGCAGGCGCAGTAAGTCGAATTGCGCGCGGTTGGTGTCCTGGTATTCATCTACGAGGATGTAGCGAAAGCGCGCGCTCCAGGCGGCGCGGGCCTCGCTCGACTCCGCGAGCACCTGCACGGCGCGCAGCAGCAGATCGTCAAAATCGAGCGCGCCGGCGCGGCGCAGCACCCCTTCATAGGCAGCGTAGATGCGCGCGAAGGCGCGGGCGCGGTCGTCGCCAGCCGCTTCGGACGCGGCTTCCGGAGTCTCGCCATGATTCTTGGCGGAACTGATGCGTTCGAGCAGCGCGCGCGGGCGCTCGGAGGAATCGGACACGCCGAGTTGTTCGAGGGCGCGCTTGACGGCGGCGGTTTGATCGTCGTCGTCGTAGATGGCGAAGTCGCGAGGGAGTCCGAGCCGCGGCGCTTCGCGGCGCAGCAAGCGCGCGCAAAATGCGTGAAACGTGTAGATCCACGGATCGGCGAAGGGCTTGCCGGAGCGCAGCAGGAGCGCCGCGACGCGCTCGCGCATCTCATCGGCGGCTTTGTTCGTGAACGTGACGGCAAGAACCGCGTCGCCGGGCACGCATGTCTCAATCAAATGCGCGATTCGGTAGGTGACCACACGGGTTTTGCCCGTGCCCGCGCCGGCGAGAACCAGCACCGGGCCTTCGGTGGCCAGTGCGGCTTCGCGCTGCTTGGGATTCAAATCGTCGAGGAGGGTCATGATGAACTGGGAATCGCGGACGTATTCGAGTTTAGCTGACGACAAAGGCTTCGGCAAATCGCATGAACGCAGGAATGGAGCGGACGGTAAGGCGTTAATCGAACACAGATCAGGCGTGGCGCCAAAATCAGGGTTTGACTGCCGGCGCGAGGTCAACCTCGAAGAACAGCAGCACTTGATTATTTACGAGATACGTTAAGTCCGGAATGTAGAGTTGAGAATCGCGCAGCAGATCGACGTGATGGGCCAAATCGAAATAGAGGCAACCGTGCACGGTGCCGTGTGGCGGAATGAGGTCGCTCGCGAGCGCCGCGGCGCGCACGGAATCCGCGAGCGCGGTCCACTGCTTATCGTGATCGCCCTTCGGATTGCCGATGGGGAGGCGCGGCCGGCCTGCGGTCGGATCAGTGCCGCCGGTGAGCAGCACTCGATCGGCGACTTCTTCGGGGGTGAGCGCTTCGACGCGCTGGGGATCGTCGCCGTCCGGGCCGACCACCAGACGCACGGTGCTTAAGTCCACGTGAATGGGGGAGTCGTTGTCATTCCGGAAATAGACGTCAAGCGCGACGACGCCGGCGTCGTATGGACTCTTCTTGCCGAAATGATCTTTGTACCAAGTCGCGTCGAGCATGGGTTGAACGGCGACGAGAAGTTTCTCGTGGGAATCATGCGCGGGGAGGGAAGCGGGATCGGTTTGCGCGCGCGCGGGCGCGCACGTGGCGACCGCGGCGAAGGCTGCGACGAAGATGAGCAATGATCCTGTGCGAGTCATGCGCGAATCAACCGCGAGTCACGGCGCCGCATCCTGCGATCTCAGATGCGGCAACGCAGCAAGAGTTGCCCCGTACCACTGGCAGCTTGTAATCACTATAATAACCCCGCATTCGGGTCCGTCCGAAGGAGTCCTGAACGGCGCGCGCCGATTTCGCCTGTTGGCCGGGCGAACGTTGCCGCCAGGTGCATGTTTTTCCTCTACACGTTGCTGACTGCCGCGGGGATGGCGCTTGCGTCGCCGTATTTTTTATTGCAGGCGCTGCGCCGCGGACAGTCATTCGGCTCACTGCGGCAACGCTTTGGCTGGGGCTACCCGGCGGAGCTTCGAGCGGGCGATGACGGCGCGATTTGGGTGCACGCGGTTTCCGTGGGCGAGCTGCTTGCGGTGATGCCGTTGTTGCGCTGCCTCAAGGAACGATTTCCACCGCGCCGCTTGGTGATTTCCACGACCACAGCCACCGGCCAGCGATTGGCGCGCGAGCGCTTGGCGTGGGCCGACGCAATATTTTATTTCCCGCTCGATTGGCCCGGGCCAGTGCGGCGCGCGCTGGCAGCGGTGCGGCCGGCGATGGTGGTGATCGCGGAAACCGAGATCTGGCCGAACTTTCTGCGCGCGGTGAGCGCGCGCGGCGTGCCGATCGCGTTCGTCAATGGGCGGCTCTCCGAACGTTCCCATAACAGGCTGCGCCGCGCGGCGAGGATTTCTCCGGGAGCGATCGGCGGATTCGAGCGGCGCGTGTTGTCGTTTGCTTCGATCTACATGATGCAATCGGATGCGGACGCCGAGCGACTGGTCAATCTGGGCGCGCCACCTGCGCGCGTCGTGGTGACGGGCAATCTGAAGTACGATCTCCGGCAGCCGGAACCCGGCGCGCTCGCGGCGTGGTTGATTCGGGAACTGAAGCGCGCGCAACGCGGACCGATTATCGTGGCGGGCAGTTTGGCGGAGGGCGAAGAGCGGGCCGTGCTCGACGCGCTCGCCGCGATCGAGCGCGAATGGCCCGCGGCGCTGCTGATTGCGGCGCCGCGTAAGCCGCAGACTTTCGATTCCGCTGCGCGGGAAATCGAGGCGCGGGGCCGCGTGGCGGTTCGTCGAAGTGCGCTCGATCTCGATCTCGATCGCGATGGCGCCGTCGCGCTGGATGTGCCGGGCGCGGTACTGCTTCTCGATAGCGTCGGCGAACTCGCCGGGCTTTACGCGCTGGCGGACGCGGTGTTCGTAGGCGGATCGCTTGTGCCGGTGGGCGGCCACAATATTCTGGAGCCGGCGATCGTGGGGCGCGCGCCGGTGTTCGGTCCATCGATGGACAATTTCAAGGAAATGGCGGCGCGGTTTCGCGAAGCGGGCGCGGGGATGGAAGTCGCCGATGCCACGGAATTAGCCGCTGCCTGGGCGGGCCTGCTGCGCGATCCGGAAGAGCGCGAGCGTCGCGGCGCGGCCGCGAAGGCGTTGGTGGAACGCTATCGCGGCGCGACCGGAGCGGCGACCGAGCGGTTGAGCGCGCTTCTTCCTGCCGACCGGAGTGCGACTTGAATCCGCCGGCGATTGTGTCGTGGCTGCTGTGGCCTCTCAGCTTAATTTATGGCGCGTGGATGGCCTTGCGCGCGTGGGCGTATCGCCGCCGCATCTTCAAATCGAAAGGCGTGGAAGGAATCGTCGTCAGCATCGGCAATCTGACGACGGGCGGCACAGGCAAGACTCCGACGGCGCTGTGGCTCGCGCTGCGCGCGGCGGAAGCGGGGCAACGCGCCGCCATTCTTCTGCGCGGCTATGGCGCGCGCGGGGAAGCTGGCGCCGATGGCCGTCCGCGCAGCGACGAAGCCGCGCTGTTGCGAGATCGTTTGGGCGGACGGGCGCAGCTTGGCATCGGAGCGGATCGCATCGCGTCGGCCCAGGCGCTCGGGCGCCACGGCGTCACCTGGTTCGTGCTCGACGATGGATTTCAGCATCTCAAGTTGCAGCGCGACGTGGATATTGTTCTGCTCGATGCGACGCGACCGTTTGGCAACGGTCGACTTTTGCCGGCAGGTTCGTTGCGCGAACGGCGTTCCGCGCTCGGCCGCGCCGACATTATTTTGATCACGCGCAGCGAGCACGCGCCCGCGCTTGAAACCGCGGTGCGGCGATTTACGCAGGCGCCGGTATTCTACGCGCACGCACGGTTCGATGGTTTGTACCGCGCGCCGCAGCGTGCGATCTCCTTACCGAAGGCGGATTGGGCGCGGGGGCGATTCTTCGCTTTTGCAGGAATCGGAAATCCCGCGGCGTTTTTCGACGATCTCGGGCGTTGGGGCGTGCCGCTGGCGGGCAAGCGCGGGTTTCGCGATCATCATCGCTTCACGCTCGCGGATCTCGCGCAGCTCGAGCGCGCCGCGGCGGAAAATTCGGCCGACGCGCTGGTATGCACGGAAAAGGATGTATACAACCTTGGCGATATTTCCTCGCTGCGTTTGCCGATTTATGCCGCATGCATTTCGATTGCGATCGGCGACGAAGAGCGATTCTGGGAGACCATTTGCCGCGTCGTGATTGAGTCGACGAGCGAGGCGCCGCGATGAGGATTCTGGTTCGCGCGCCCAATTGGGTGGGAGACGCGGTGATGGCGATCCCAGCGCTCGATGCACTTCGCGCGCGGTGGCCTGACGCCGAGATTGCCGTGCTTGGCATCCCGCCGATCGCGGGCTTGTTGAGTGGCCAAAGTTTCGCCGATCGCACAATTGTTTTTGAGCGCGGCGCGAGACACCGCGGCCTCCGGGGTAACGAACGTCTGGCGGCGGAACTCGCGCAAGGAAAATTCGATCTGGCAGTCCTGCTGCCGAATTCATTCGATGCGGCTTGGACCGCGTGGCGCGCGCATATCCCTGAACGCGTGGGCTACGCGCGCGACGCTCGCGGCGTGCTGCTGACGAATGCTGTGGTCGCGCCGCGCGCGGGAGAGATTCCGGCGCACCATTCGTATTACTATCTGGAGTTAGTGCGCCGCGCGGGTTGGATCGAAAGATTGCCTGAGTCACTTGAAGCGACGCTGCGCGTTTCGGCGGAGGCTCGGGACGCGGCAGAAACGGCGCTGGTGCGCGCGGGAGCACGTCCTCGCGCGTCCGGCCCGGCGCGCAGCACGCCGGGCCAGCCGTTGCGCTGCGCCGTCGCGCCGGGCGCGGCTTTCGGCACGGCGAAGCGCTGGCTGCCTTCGCGCTACGCGGGATTGGCGCGGCGCCTGCATTCCGAATGGGACGCGGACGTGATTCTGTTCGGCACGTCCTCGGATCGAGAAGACGCGGACGCGATCGCGGCGAGCGCGGAAGCAAATATCATTAACATGGCGGGAAAGACTTCGGCGGCGGAGTTGCCGGCGTCTCTCGCGGCATGCGATGTATTCATCGGCAACGATTCCGGAGCGTCGTACGTTGCGGCAGCGGTGGGACTGCCGGTGATCGCGATCTACGGGCCGATGCCGCCGGAAATCGCGTATCCGATTACGCCGCGGCTCCAGATTGTGCGGCATCCGGTTTCGTGCAGTCCGTGCCTGCTGCGAAATTGCCCGGTGGACCATCGCTGCATGACGCGCATCGAAGTGGACGACGTGCTAAGCGCGGCGCAGAAGTTGCTCGGACGTACAGTGCCCACTCGTTGGGCGGCGAGCGATGAAGGGAGCGCGGCTGGTGGCTGAAACGACTCCGGGTTCTGGGCGGCCGGCGGTTTTTCTCGATCGCGATGGCACGATCTGCGAGGAAATGGGATATCTCAACCACATCTCACGACTACGCGTGTTTCCGTTCGCGGCGGAAGCGATCGCGCGACTGAATAGCGCGGGACTGCCGGTCGTGGTGGTGACAAACCAATCGGGCGTTGCGCGCGGAATTTTTCCGGAGGCGCTGGTGACGCAGGTCGAGATGCGCATGGAAACCGAACTTGCGGTCGGCGGCGCGCGCATCGACGCGTTTTACTATTGCCCGCACGTGAAAGACCAGAAATGCGATTGCCGGAAGCCGCTGCCGGGAATGCTTGAGCGCGCCGCGCGCGAACACGGACTCGATCTCAAGCGCTCCGTCGTCGTGGGCGACCGTTACGCCGATGTGGCTATGGCACATGCGGTCGGAGCGTTGGGAATTCTCGTGAAGTCGGGATATGGAAGCGGCGATTTCGAGTACCACGGCGCGCAATGGCCGAGGCAACCCGATGCGGTGCTGGAAGATCTGGCGGAAGCGGCGCAGTGGATCTTGAGAGTGTTCGGGCCAAAGGCTGCGCGGTGAACACGCGCGAAAAAATCGTGAGCGTCGCCGCACTCGCCGATCGAGTGGAGCAGTCCGCCACGCCCGATGCGAAAATCGTGTTGGCGTCGGGGCGCTTCGATCTGCTCAGCAGGGAACTGGTGGAACAGTTGCAAGCGGCGCGAGCGGGAAACGTCGTTGTGGTTGCCGCTGTCGAACCGGGCACTGAGCGCGATTGTCTGTTGCCCGCGGAAGGGCGCGCGCAGTTGGCCGCGGGGCTCGCGGCGGTCGATTTTGTGGTGATCGCCGAAACTCGTGAAGTACGTGCAGCGCTGCGGCAAGCGGAATCGCTCGAGGTGAAATCCGATCTGGCGCCGCGCTTGATCGCGCGGTTTCGCGGGCCCGCGCGTGCCTGACGCGATGCGCAAAATTCTGGTGGTGAGGTTGTCGTCGCTCGGGGATATCGTGCATTCGCTGCCGGGCGTGGCGGCGCTTCGCGACGCGGCTCCGCGCGCCGAAATCGATTGGCTCGTGGCGCGCACTTGGGCGCCGATTCTTGAAGGTTGCCCGGTTGCGGATCGGTTGATCGTGTTTGATCAATCGCCGGCGAGCGGCATCATCCGCGCCGTGCGTCAATTGCGCTCGGCGGGCTACGACACGGCGGTCGATTTTCAGGGTTTGTACAAATCGGCGGCGCTCACTTTATTTTCGGGCGCGGCTCGGCGCGTAGGCTTCGACCGGCTTTCAGCGCGCGAGCCCGGCGCGGCGATTTTCTACAACGACCGCGTGCATGCGGGTGGCCCGCACCGCGTGCAGAAAAATCTTTCTTTGCCGCAGCATCTTGGCGCGCCGACAGGTGCGGAGCCGAATTTTCCGTTTCGCGTGGCGGACGCGGCGAGGCAATCGGTCCGAGAGCGCCTTGGCGCGCACGGCATTGCGAACTATTGGGTCGCGCTGCCTGGAGGAGGTTGGGTGGGAAAATTGTGGCCGGCGGAACGATACGGCGAACTGTGCCGCGAAGTGGAGCGGCGGCTCGGATTGCGCGCGCTGCTGATCGGCGGACCGGGCGAAGAGAAACTTGCGGAGGCCGCGATTTCCACCGCCTCACCCGCCACGCCGATTCGCTTTCCGACGACGCTCAGTGAGTTGATGGCGGTACTCGCGCAAGCGCGTTTTGTCGTCGGCGGAGACACGGGCCCTTTGCATCTTGCCGCGGCGCTCGGCGTGCCCGTCGTCGGCCTCTACGGGCCCACCGATCCGGCGCAAACCGGGCCGTATACAAAAACGGCGGTGGTTGTGCGTAATGCGCGGCCTGAGGAAACCAGTTATCGCTTCAGCGCATCTCCTTCGCGAGCCATGCTTTCAATTTCCGTGGAGCAAGCGATCGCCGCCGTCGAGCAGCTTCAGGTCCTCGCGGCGTGACGGACGCAGCGGATCGTTGGGTTCGATGGCGCGTGCCGGTCGGGTATCCGGTCGCGGCGGTTTGCTTTTATCTGGCGCGCCCGAGCGTGCGTTCACTGATCGTGGGCGGAGCCGTGGCGCTGTTCGGGCTCGCGGTGCGCGCGCTCGCGGCGGGCTACTTGCGCAAGAACGACGTACTCGCAACGTCCGGTCCTTACGCGCGCACGCGGAATCCGCTTTATTTCGGCAGCGTTTTTCTGGCGATCGGATTTTCGATTGCCAGCCGTTCGTGGATCGTGGCAATTCTGCTGGGCGTCTATTTCTCACTTTTCTATACGATGACCATGCGACGCGAAGGACGTTCGCTCGCGGCGCTGCACGGCGCGGCATTCGCGGACTACGCTGCGCGCGTTCCACTTTTTTTGCCGAGTCTGCGCTCGGTTTCCATCGGACAGCGAGTGGCGTTTTCGTGGAGCCAGTATCTCCGCAACAGAGAATATCGCGCGGCTATGGGAACGGCCGGCGCGATGGTGCTGCTGTGGCTGCTAATGCGCTGGCGCGGCTGAGCGCATGACCGTACATCCCGGCCGCGGCTGATGAGTTTTGCTGCGGCGGGTGAAGGTACGTGCTGACTTCGATTTGATTGCCGTCGCCCAACGATGTGATCGCGCCGTCCCGATCCGTCCGGTAGACGACGGCTCCCGCCGCTTCAAGGCGATCCACCACCTCCGCCGCCGGATGACCGTAAGAATTATCAAAGCCGACTGAAATCGCCGCGAAGCGGGGATGCGCCGCGGCCACGAACCCATCGGTGGTGGACGTTTTGCTGCCGTGATGCGCAACCTTCAGGAAATCGCACGCGAGCGGATCTCCATCGTCGACCAAACTGCGCTCGATCGGCCGCTCGATGTCTCCGGTCAGCATCCAGGCGAGATGCCCGTCGACGATGCGCATGACCAGCGAATCGTCATTGCCGGCCGCGTCGACCGTGTCGGGTTTTTCAGGCCACAGCACCTGGCCGGACGCGCCGCCCCAATCAAACGTTGCGCCGCGCGATTGGTGAACGATGGGGATGCCGCGCGCACGGGCCAGATCGAGCAGCGCGCGGAAATCCGCGGCGCGAACGTCGCGGCCGATCCAGAGTTGGCCCACCTTGAAGTTTTTGAGCACCGCGGTGAGGCCGCCGAGATGATCTTCGTGGCCGTGCGTCAACGCGACCACGTCAAGCCGCTTGATCCCGCGCGACCACAAATACGGCGAGACAACTTCTTCGCCAACGTCGATGCCTGCGCGCACTCCGCCGACGTGGAAGCTGCCCACCAATCCGCCGCCGTCAATCAGCATGGTGTGGCCGTCGGGAAATGCCGCGAAAAGGGAATCGCCTTGGCCGATGTCGAGCACGGTCAGCTCGAAATCGCCGCGCTTCAAGTTCGGCGCGAAGGGATACACCGCGATCACGATCGCCAGCGCGAGAGCCGCGACGAATGTGGACCATTGCAGGGTGCGGCGATTCGCGCGGATCGCCCACGCCAGCGCAAACGCCGCGACGAAAAAGGCAACCATCACGGCTATTGGCGGTCCGGGGATGCGATACGAGCCGCGCGGCCATCGCGCGAACCAATCCACCGTCGCGTCAAGCGCGCCGAGCAAGAGACTGAGCGCGCGACCGAGGACATGCCCGAGGGCCGGCCACGCAAGCTCTGCGCTCAAGGCGATAAAACCAAGCGGCACGATGGCTGCCGTCAGAAGAACCGCGGGAATGTTGGCGAACGGGGCTGTGAGCGCCACGCGATGAAAATAATGCGCCAGCAATGGCGACATGCCGAGCTGAAGAGCCAACGTCAACACGACGAATTCCCATAACCGAAACGCCACGCGCAATGGCAGCGCAACGCCGCGGTCCGCCAAACGCGCGACGCGCGGCGTGCGCGCCGCGAGCCATCGCGACGCCGCGCGCACATCCAAACGAAATTGCGCGGCGCGCGGAGCGTGGGCGCCGTCGCGCGTCACATCGCCCAAGTGGTCGAGCGCGCGGCGATACGGTTCACTCGACGCATCGATCCACGGAAGCGCCAGCGCCGCGATGCTGCCCGCGGCAAGGAACGAGAGTAAGAAACTTGCGTCGGTGAGTTCCGAAGGACGAGCCATCAGAATCGCAAGCGCTGCGAGCGCTACAACGTGAATCAGAGGCACGCGTCGAAACCACACGCGGCTCGCAAGATACGCCGCGGCCATCAATGTGGCGCGCAGGATCGGCGGCCGGTCTTCCACGACCGCGGCGAACGCGCACAGACCGGCGAGCGTGAACAGCGCGGTCCACACCATGGAAAAGCGAAGCCGGCGCGCGATCCAGAAGAGCAGCGCCGCGAGCGCGGCGACGTGAAGCCCGGCGAGAACAAGCACGTGATACACGCCGGACTTCTGATACGCTTCGGCGCGATCGTGTTCGATGAAACTTCGGTCGCCGAGCAGCATGGCGCGCGCCACGGCGACCCGATCTGGCTGCCCCGGCAGCATCTCATCGAGCGCCTGAAGTAATCGGCCGCGCGTCCGCGCCAGACGATCGGATATTCGCAGACGCGGCGTCGCGACGACGGTGAGCAATTCGCCGCTGCGCAATGAGCCTTCGAGATTTATGTTTTGCCGCTCGAGATAGCCGCGATAATCGAACCCGCCGGGGTCGCCGAAATTCCGCGCGGGCCGCGCGCGCACCAGCGCCTCGATGCGATCTCCGGCTCGCGCCCCGGGCGGATCGGGCGCGCCGGGCTCCCAGTAATAGTTCACGCGAAGCCCGCCCTGCACGGGAATTTCGACGCCGCCCACCTCGACCTCTTCGAGCCCAATTTCGTATCGCAATCCCCACGGCAGTCGAACCGGATCCTGTCGCAAGCGTCCGGTCCAGCGCAGCGGCTGTTTAGGATCGAGCTGCCCGGCGTCCACCAGATGACTCGCGAGGTTTGCGCGCACTGCGGCACGTTCGAGTGTCGCCGCAGCGCCGCCGAGCGCCAGCCACGCTGCTACGGCGCCCACCCACGCGAGCCACACGCGCCCGCGGCGGGTTGCCAGCGCCGCGGCCGCCACGCCGAGGCATGCGAATGCAAGCAGAAACCAAATGCGTGCCGCGATCTGTGCAGGGAAATGTGTGAGAACTACGCCGGCCAACAAAATGCCGCCGGCGAACGCCGCGACGATCGGGAGGGAAGGTAGCTTCATGCGCGCCGTTCAAGACGCACGAGAGCCTCCATATGATACGTTTGTGGGAAAATGTCAATTAAATTAACGTCACGAATCTCGTACTGCGCCGCGGTTTCGTCCGGCGCCGCGAGCACAGCAAGATCGCGCGCGAGCGTCGGAGGGTCGCACGAGAGATAGAGAATCTCGCGCGGCGCCAGCTTGCGCAAATGATGCAGCGCCGATTCCGCGACGCCCGCGCGCGGCGGGTCGAGCACCACAAAGTCGGGCTCTTCGTGCCAGCGCTCGAGAAATGCTTCCGCAGTAGACAAACGCGAGGTTGGGGACGCACCGCCGCTTTCGTGCAGGTTGAATTCAAGATCACGGGCCGCCGCCGGATTCGATTCCACAGCGACGACGCGCTCGAACTGCCGTGCCAGCGGGCGACTGAAGAGGCCAACGCCCGCGTAGAGATCGAGCGCCAGTTTTCCGCGCCGCTCCCCGCACACCAGCGACACCACGGCGTCCAGCGCAAACCGGTTCACTTGGAAAAAGGAAAGATGCCCCACGCGATACGTATGATCGCCGACCGTGTACGACAGATCCCCCGGTCCATCGAGCGACATCTTGCCTTCCTTGGGTTCGACGAACAGCAGCGATTCAATCTCCGGCAGCGCCGCGCGCAACGTCTGCTCGAGGCCGCCGGCCTGCGGCAATCGCTCCACCGAACAATTTAGAAGCAGCTTGCGATCGTCACCATCAACGAACGCTTCGATTTCGTCGACGCTTTTTAACGCATCTCCCGCAGCGAGCAGTTCGCCGATCCGCAGCAGTGTGCGCTCGAGCAGTGGCGACAGAATCGGGCACGCCCCGACGGGGCAGAGCGTCTGGCTACCCGCCTCGAAATATCCGATGCTCAGGCGCCCATCGACGCGCCGGATTTTCCACTGCGCGCGATTGCGATAATAAAATTGCGGAAACGAGCGCGTTTCGATCGGGCCTTCCCAGCGAATGTGCCCAATGCGCCCGAGGGTCTCGCGCAGAATCTCGGACTTGGCGCGGAGCTGCGCGGAATATTCGAGATGCTGATAGTTGCATCCGCCGCACACGCCGAAATGCGGGCACGGCGCGGTAATTCTTTCTGGAGACGGCTCCAGGATTTGCTCGACGCGGGCGCGAATGAATTTCTTTTTCTGCTCAATGGGTCGAACGCGGGCCAGCTCTCCCGGCAGAAGAAACGGCACGAACACCGCGCGATTGTCGTAGTGCGCGAGCGCATCCGGTCCATAGACGAGCTTTTCGGCTCGCACTTCGATCGGTGCGGCGGGTTCAGCCGCCACAGCCTTGTGACGCGTGTTTTTCATTTTCACTTTCAATCGCGGATGAAGATCTTCGTTACGGTCGTTTTGCTGTGGACAAGCGTATCACGGCACCGGTGCGCCGGCTCGCTCGCTCACCTAACTCAAATAATAAAGACTCAGCCGCGGCAACCGATAATGTTCCCAGAGCCGCTTGTCGATATATTTCTGCTCGAGTTGTCCGAGCTGTGCCGCTGTCATTTTGCCGCGATACGGCGCAAGTTGCCGATCGAGATCGCGCCGAATGCCGACCAGCGTCTCATCCGGCGCACAGGCGCGCATCGCCGCGGTAAGCTTTTCTTCGATCACGGTCAGTTGCCGCTCGAGATCCTCAAGGTCGATCGTGCCCGGCGCATCGAGCAGCGGCGCAAGCGCCGCCAATCGCGCGCTCGCGTCGGCCAGTCGCGCCGCAAGGTCGGGCGCAGCGACCCGCGATCCATTCGCAGCCTGGGAGAGCCGCTCGCGATTGCGCGCGAAATAGGCGCTCAGTTCAGACGGCGAAAACGATTCGGTGTGCGCCGCGCGCGGCAGTTCGGGCCCTTTGCCCGCCGCGGCTTCCTTCTCCTGCTCCGCCGCTTCGAGCACCGCGTCCACGCAATACGCCAAACTTTTCAGCGGTTTCCCGGCGCCGCGCCGCGAGCGTCCGTAGCTCTCAAACGCGCGATCGATTCCTTTGAGCACCGCCGTCAGCGGAATCCCGGCCTGCTGCCAGGTTTCGAGAATGGCCCAATCGAGCGGTGAGACCAGCAAGTGCGCGCCGCGCTTGCGCCAGAAATGCTCCTCGATTTCGGTGTAGTAGTTGAAATAATTGAATGCGGCCATTCGATCCTGCGCGCTCGGCACGCGATTAGCGCGCGGGCCGAGAAGGCCGGGACGTAGCCGCATCCGGCGCGGCAGGGCCTCGCGCGCGTTCGCGATTGCGATCCCAAAGAATGCGCAGGCCTTCGAGCGTCAGGAATTCGTCGGTCGTTTGAATGTACCGCGAGGCCGGAGCAATGAGCGGCGCGTGTCCTCCGGTCGCGACTACCCGCGTATCCGCGCCCAGCACGTTCTTCATTCGGCCCAGAATGCCGTCCACGAGATCGGTGAAGCCATAGAACAGGCCGGCCTGCATGGCATTCGCGGTATTCGTGCCGATGATCGAGCCGGGATCCTTAATTTCCACGCGCCACAACCGCGCCGCGCGCGAAAAAAGCGCTTCGGCCGAAATGCCGATCCCCGGAGCAAGCGCGCCGCCCAAATACTCTCCTTCGGCGGAGATCACGTCGAAATTAATTGCCGTGCCGAAATCCACCACGATGCATGGCGCGCCGTATTTCGCCAGCGCCGCAACGCTATTCACCAGGCGATCCGCGCCGATTTCCAGCGGATTGTCGTATTTGATCGCCATCCCGAAGTCCAAGCCGGGTTCAACGAACAGCGCGTGCAATCCAAAGTAACGCTGCGCCATTTCGGCGAGCGTGGAATTCAGCGGCGGCACCACAGAGCTAATAATCGCGCCTGTAATTTCGCTGGGATCGAGGCCGGCCAGGGTGAAAAGTTCGCGCGTCAAAATGCCGTACTCGTCGACCGTTTGATCGCGTGCAGTCGTCAGCCGCCAGTGCGCCAGAAGCGTGGTGTCGCGAAAAACGCCCAGCACCGTATTGGTGTTGCCCACGTCAAGAGCCAGCAGCATCAGTTCGCCTCAGTAAGATCGCCGGAGACTACGGTCACAGTCGAACCGTCGTCGCGCGTCACACGCAGAAAACCGCTTGGTTCAAGCCCGGCCGTTGTGCCCTCGTAGGTTTCGCCAGCCGTCGCGATGCGCACGCGCTTTCCGCTCGCATAGCTTGAAACCGCCGCGAAACGCTCCAGAATCGGCCGCGGTCCTTCCGCCAGAAACCGATTGTAGTGGTTCTCAAGGCTGCGCAGCAACCGTGCCACAAGTTCGATGCGCGATTGCACACGTCCCGTCTCAATTCGCAAAGACGTTGCGATCGGCGCGAGTGAATCCGGCAGCTTCGCGTGGTTCACGTCGATCCCCATGCCGACTACCACAAAATGAATGCGATCGGGCTCGGCGTGCATCTCCGTTAAAACGCCGCAGAATTTCTTGCGGCCGATCAGCAGGTCGTTGGGCCAGCGCAAATCGGGCGCAAGACCGGTGGTTTCGGCCACGGCATCGCGCACGGCGAGGCCCGCGACCAGCGTGATCAGTTGCGCCTGCTGCGGCGGAATCGGCGGGCGCAGCAGCACGGTCATGTAAATGCCGCTGGTTTTTTCTGAATGCCAAACGCGCCGCGAACGCCCGCGCCCTGCCGTTTGTTCCTCGGCCACGACTACGGCGCCGTGTGGCTCGCCTTCCTCGCCCAGCCGCATCGCAATGTTATTGGTGGAATCGATTTTGAAGAAGTGATAGATGCGCTTGCCGAAAACCGATCCTCGCAGTTGCCGGCGCAACAAATCCGGCGCGAGCACATCCGGCACCTTCTCGATCGTATAACCGCTTCGCGGATGCCCGTTCACCTTCACGCCCAGTGAGCGCAGCGTCTCGATCCATCGCCACACCGTCGAGCGGCTCACTCCGATCTGCCGCGCGATTTTTGCGCCACTGATCACGATCATCGGGTTGTCGGCAAGCAGCGCGAGCAGCGAATCGACTTTTCGGTCCGTTGTGCCGGGAAGGGAACGAAGGGCCATAATCTCCAGTCCGCCTCACAATACGAAACGCTGCGGGCGGCGCGCCGGCGTTAGCTAGGCGCGCCGCCGGATAATTTTTCCATTTCCGCGAAACGGTCGCCCAATTTGACCAATTCGACTTCGCGCTCGGCCAGCGTTTCTCGAGCCCAGCGACGATCTCCGCGGGAGCGCGCTGGCGAAACGTCGGGTCCGCCAAGCGTTTCTTCTTCGATTCAATATCGCGTGTCAATCGCTCTCGTTCTTTCGCGATGCGCACAAGTTCGGCCTGGGCATCGACAGCCTCGCCGTAAGCGATGCGCAAATCGAATTGCGCTGTGGAGCGCAACGCCCCGCCCGCGGCTTCGAGCATTTGTCGCGCGATGCGCAGGTCGGTGAGTATCGCAAGACGCGCAATCGAATCTCGGTGTGCTTCAGCAACCGCGCGAACTGCAAGGTCGGACGCAAAGAACTCCGCCGCAACTTTGCGCTTCGCGTCCACCTTCATCTCCGCGCGAAGATTGCGGGCGGCGGTGATGATTTCTTCAAGGAGCGCGAAGTCGGCCTCGGCCTGATCGTCCTTCCATTCCGCGCGCGCGGTAGGAAACGCCGCAAGCGCGATCGATCGCGCACCCTCCCTTTGCGGAAGCCGCTGCCACAGTTCCTCGGTGAGGAACGGCATGAAGGGATGCAACAATCGCAAGGAAGCCTCGAACGCGGCGAACAGATTCTTCCACGAATCGCAGCGCGTTCCCGGTCCGTCGAAGAAAGTTCCGGCTTCACCCATTCGATGTACCAATCGCAAAAATCGCCCCAGAAGAAGTGGTAGACCACATGCGCCGCCTCATGGAATCGAAATCCCTCGAGCGCGTCATTCATTTCCTCGGTAACGCGCGCGAGCCGCGCGAAAATCCAGCGGTCGGCCAGCGGCACGGTGCCGGCCGGTGCAGGGCACGGCGCGCCTTCGCGAATTTCGGGAGCGGCCAGATCTTCGAGCGTGGTTCCCGTCGCCGTCGAGAACTTATCGAGATTCAAAAACAGAAATCGCGCCGCGTTCCAAATCTTGTTCGCGAACGCGCGATAGCTCAGGATGCGGTCTTCGCTCAGCACGATGTCCGTGCCGGGCGCGGCCATGCTGGCGAGCGTGAAGCGCATGGCGTCGGTCCCAAATTTCCGATTGAGTTCGATCGGATCGATGCCCGTGCCCTTGGACTTCGACATCTTTTGCCCTTCGGCCGTACGCACGAGCGAATGGAGGTAAACGCTGGCGGAACGGAACTTTGCCCGTGAAGTTTCAGTCCCATCATGATCATTCGCGCGACCCAGAAAAAAAGAATGTCGTACCCGGTAATCAGCAGGCTCGTCGGATAGTACGTTTTGTAGTCAGGTGTTTCGTCCGGCCAGCCCATGGTCGAAAATGGCCAGAGCGCCGAACTGAACCATGTTTCCAGCATGTCGGGATCCTGCACGGGTTTCGCCGCGCCACATTTCGGGCACGCCGCTGGCGCCGTGCGCGCCACGATAATTTCTGCGCAGTCGGCGCAGTGCCACGCGGGAATGCGGTGTCCCCACCAGATTTGCCGCGAGATGCACCAATCGCGAATATTGCGCATCCACTCGAAATATACGCCGCGCCAATGCTCGGGCACAATTTCAATTTCGCCGCGCTCGACGGCGGCTATCGCGGGATCGGCCAGCGGCTTCATCTTCACGAACCACTGCGTCGAAGCGCGCGGCTCAACCACCGTTCCGCAGCGATCGCAGGTGCCGACGGCGTGCGTGTGATCCTCGACCCGCGCTAGAAGTCCCTGCGCCTCGAGATCGCGCACGATTTTGTCGCGCGCCGCGAAGCGATCAAGTCCCGCGTAAGGCCCCGCGGCCTCGCTCATAATCGCGTCATCGGTCATCACGTCGATTTCCGGCAGGTTGTGGCGGCGTCCCATCTCGAAGTCGTTCGGATCGTGCGCCGGCGTGACCTTCACGGCGCCCGTGCCGAATTCGCGGTCCACAAATCGATCGGCCACGATGGGAATTTCGCGGCCGATCAACGGCAACCGCACTTTCTTGCCGATCATGCCGCGATATCGTTCGTCGTCCGGGTGCACGGCCACGCCGGTGTCCCCGAGCATCGTTTCGGGCCGCGTCGTGGCCACAACGATGGAATCCGATCCATCCGCGAGTGGATAGCGGATGTGCCACAAATGCCCCTGCCGTTCCTGATGAACCACCTCGAGATCGCTCATCGCCGTGCGGCATTGCGGGCACCAATTCACGATGTAGTGCCCGCGATAAATCAGCCCATCTTCGTAAAGGCGCACAAAAACTTCGGTCACCGCGCGCGACATTTCGGGTGAAAGCGTGAAGCGTTCGCGAGTCCAATCGCAGCTCTCGCCGATTTGGATCATCTGCCGCGTGATCGTGCCGCCGGATTCTTCTTTCCAGCGCCACACTTCATCCAGAAATCTCTCGCGGCCCTAGCGCTCGGTAATCGATCGCCGCGCGCTTGCAGTTGGCGCACCACGACGCGTTGCGTTGAAATCGCCGCGTGGTCTGTGCCCGGCAGATAGAGCGTGTTATACCCCGCGCATGCGCTGCCAGCGCGTGAGGATGTCGATTTCGGTGTGATCGAGCATGTGGCCGATGTGCAGCAACCCGGTGACGTTCGGCGGCGGGATCACGATGGAGAAGACCGGGCCCGGCGCGTTCGCATCGGCGCGAAACAATTCCTGCTCGACCCAGGCGCGCGCCCACTTCTGCTCGATCTCGTGCGGTTCATAAGCTTTCGGAATCTCGATGGGCATGATTGGGCGTCGAAAAGCGAGATGAATACTATACGGGGCACGGCACGAACCGGTCAAATTCGCGAAAGTGTCTTTGGGTGAAGACTCAAGGAGATTGGCCTGCGGTCCGCGGGCAGGTACTTACTTCTTGTCGAGTTCGCCGCGCACGAGGGCGGAGACTACCGGTTTCAAGAAATCTTCGTTGATCATGTCCGCGATTTTCGGTTGCAGCTTCTCGAGCACTCGCGCCACCACCGCGTTCACCATTTCATCTGTCGAGGCAGAGGTCGCGAAAGGCGCCTCGGTCCCCGATACGCTGGCCGCCGGCGCGACGTCCGCGTGCGCAGGTGTGGGCGACTCCGAAGCGAAAGATACCTCTTGAGCATGAGTGGCCGCGGCCACCGCCTCAGCCGGGATTTTTTGGGTGTCGGCGAGCTCTTGCGCTGGCTGTCCTATCTTTAGCGCTGCAGTCGCGTACCACGCGTCCGATTCGGGGAGCGAAGCCGCTTTATCGGTAGCGGGCTCGGCAGCTGGATGGCTCACGGACGATTCGATCTCTGCGGCAGCCGCATCAGGCTCGTTCCAAACCGCCGATGCGGGCGCAAAGGCCGATTCGCCCGACGAACCCAACTCGATCATCGGTGTGACCGGACCCGGCGTCCAATCGGAACCGGCATCGGCTCCGTCTTCGTTCGACGGAACAAAATCGGGATCCGCGGCCACCGGCGGGGGCATCAGCCAATCATTCTCATCCGCGGCCGATTCCGGCTTGTATTCTTCGGACGCCGCCGGTTCAGAAGCCGCGGCAGTCTCCGCCCAGGACTCCGATTGAATTTCAAATTGCGGATCAGTTTCCACGTACGCGGCGGGCTCGGGCTGGGCGGCAGCTTGCGGTTCGACTACCGCTTCCGCGGGCGCCTCGTCTTCAACTATCGGCGAGTCAAAGTATCCCGGCTTCGGTGCGACAGGTTCAAATTCGTGCCCCAGAGCGTGATCGTTCTCGCCGGCGTGTTCGTCTTCTTGCGCGCCCTCGGCCGCTTCTTCGGGTTCCGCGGGATGCCAGAACGACGGCTCGCCCAGCGCCGCATCGCGCTGCTGTGTCATCACCTCAGAGTCTTCAACTTCCGTTTGCGCCGAAGCTTCCATGTGCGGCGGAGCCACCGCCGCAGGCGCGGCGGTTTCAAACGCGTCGCGTCCCATCGGCGGATAATCGATCTCCGGGGATTCCTCGATGGACGGAAGAGCTTCGATAACGCGCGCGCGTTGAAATACAGGCTGCACCGGCGCCGCATGCACTTCGGAAGCAACCGCCACCGCAACCGGCTCCAATCGTTCCGGCGCCGATTTTTCCAGCATCGCTTTCACAAGCGCGATCATCGGATCGGGCGGCACGAATGGTTTCTTCAGCACGCCATCGGCGCCAACGCGCTTGGCTTCGGCTTCGTCCAACGGATCGAACGCGCCGAGCAGCAGAATCACGGGAATGTGCGAGAAGCGGGTATCGTTCTTGACGTACTCACAGACCTCATAGCCGCTGCGCACCGGCATGAACACGTCGGCCAGTATCAGGTCCGGTTTCAGTTGCGCCATGCTGCGCACGGCCGCTTCGCCGTTGCCCACGGCTACGACGTCGATGCCATGATCCTTGAGCGCCAGCGACACCATGCGCTGAATGTTGCTGTTGTCGTCGGCGACCAGGATCCTGGCCGCGCGTGCGCCGCCTAGGTTTGCAGCAGAGTCGCGATTCGAGAGGATTTCCACGTTAGTCTCGCACTGGTCCTTCCACCCATAGGTAGCATCCGCGACTGGGGGGCGTCAACACGAACTCGGCGGTCTTGTGCCCGACTATAACATTGAGAGGCTGTCCGCACGCGGTTTGGGCCCGCAGCGAGGGTCAGAAGGGGAAGTGTTTCTTCTTTTTCTTGCTCGACGACTCGTTTTTCGAGTTCGAGGTCTCGGTTGCTGGCTGGCATGAGCTGGAAGATGTCCCGCTCGCCGTGTCGCTGGCCGCCGGAGTGGTCTGCGTCGAGGCTGCCGCCACCGTCGCACCCGGCGGGCAGGTAGCCGTGGAGCCTGGGGTAGCCGAGGTCGCCGCCTGTGTGCTCGTGGAAGTCGTCGAGCCCTGTACTGTGTTTCCAACGCTCCCCGAAGCTGTCCCCCCGACGGTCGCTCCTCCAGTCTCGTCGGCAGCGCCCGGAGCGGTCTGCGTTGGCGAATCGGGGCCGTTCGATCCAACGGGCGCGTCGCCGGTCGCGCCGGTCGGCGTCGCCTCGGGCGACGACGCCGGACGCGCGCTCGAGGTGCCTGGCGTGACGGTCTCGACCACCGCGGTCGTGCCCGCCCCGCCTCCGCCCGTTCCACCAGTCGACATGGCGCCCGGCGTCAGCGACTCGCCCGCCTCATCCGGCGGTTCAAGGTTGGGCATTCCAGTGTGCGCCGCCATCGCCACGTCCGGACCGTTTTTCAACATCCCCAGGGGCTTCGTCAATATATTCGAGCGCGGCCGCGGAGTGTTTGCTTCTGCCTGCATGCGCGCCATGGCTCCCGGATCGGGCTGCGGAACGGGCGCGCCGAGCGCCACCAGTCTGTTCTTGGCGTCACCCGCCATCGAAGAAAGCGGATAATTCCTCACGATGTTCGCGTAATAATTCGCGGCGATTTCCTTCTTCTCGCTCTTTTCGTAAATCTGTCCCAGCATCCAATTGGCTTGATCCGCCCGGCTATAAAGCGGATAGCGCTGCACCAGTTCGATCAGGCGCCCCGCCGAAGCGCGGTACGACCCACGCATGTAATAGAAGCGCGCGATCCGGAAATCGCCCTCCGCCAGAACCTCCTGCACCTCGCGCAAGCGCTGCTCAGCTTGTGGCTCGAGCTTGCTGTTGGGATATTTCTGGATGAAGGTCTGAAATTCGGCTTCCGCATTCACCGCCTCGGACGAATCCCGGTCGGGCTTGACCATCATGCGGTAATACGTCATTCCCACCTGCATCTGCGCGTACGCAGCCTCGTCGAGAAAGGGGAAGAACGTGATGAAATCTTTGTATTCGGCGATGGCCTGGGTGAGCCCCGACGTCCCGCCTTCCTTGAAATACGAATCGGCGATTGCGAGCTTGGCCTTGGCCAGATATTCGCTGTCGGGATAAGTGTTCTCCAGCGTTTGCAGCGAGAGCCGCGCCACGTCGAAGCGCCCGTGTTTGATGTCGTCGAGCGCGCGGTTGTACAGCACGCTGTCCGGTGCCGCGCTGGTCGCCATAGGCGCGGCCGCCGTGGTTTTCTTTCCGAAGCAGCCGCTTCCGCCAACGCAAGCGATCAGCGCGCATGCCAGTGTCGTCTTGTGGAATTTTCGGAACATATTTGGAATCCGCCCCCGAATAACAGTTTCTATGGTTTGCCGTTCTTCATACTTTCGAAGCGCCGCGCTCCGCGCGTACCGGTTGCGCGAGTGCTTCCGTGGCGGCCTGTTTCAGCGAATGGACCGCGGCGGCGGGGTCCGCGGTGTGGAAGATGGATGTGCCGGCCACCAGTATTTGTGCCCCGGCGCGCACAATCTGCGCGACGTTCCCCAGATCGATTCCCCCATCCACTTCGATCCGGAAGTTTGCATTGTACCGCTCTCGCATCTTTCGCAGCTTCTGAATTTTCTCCAGCGTGTTCGGAATGAATGACTGCCCGCCAAATCCCGGATTCACCGACATCACCAAAACATGATCCACTCGATCCAGCACTTCCGAGAGCATTTCGACCGGCGTCCCCGGGTTGATCACCGCGCCCGCGCCGCGCCCGCGTTCACGAATCATTTCCAGCGCGCGATCCAGGTGCGGCGTGGCTTCCTGGTGCACCGAGATCATGTCCGCCCCGGCCTCCACGAAAGCCTCGATAAATTCCTCGGGATTCTCGATCATCAGATGCACGTCGAGTGGCAGGCGGGTTGCCTTGCGCAAGGAAGCCACCACCGGCACGCCGACCGTAATGTTCGGCACAAAGTGCCCGTCCATCACGTCCACATGGATAATGTCGGCGCCGCCGCGCTCTACCGCGCGAATGGCTTCTTCGAGAGACGCGAAATTCGCTGCCAGAATGGACGGAGCGATGGCTACAGCGGGATGCACAGTATCGTCAATCTCCATGCGCATCTTAGCACAGGCAGCGGGAGGTTTGTCTTACGTAGCGGAGGCTTCGAGGCCTCCGTCTTGGCAGTAAGGGCTTAAGGCGCCACGTCCAAATCAATCAGCATGTCCGCCGAAACACGCGCCCCCGCCGCCGGCGTCTCCGCCACCACCGTGCCCTTCAACGCCGAAGAAACCGTGAGCACATTCACCTGTCCGATTCTCAATCCGGCATCCGCAATCTCGCGGCTCGCGTCGGTCTCCGAAAGTCCCACGAACGACGGCATCACGTAAGCCACCGGCCGGTCGCCCTCAGACACCAGCACATCCACGCGCGGCGAAACCGCCTTCATCCCCGATCCAGGATCCTGCTCCACAATCGAGTCCGGCGTCATCCCCGGCAAATAGCTCGTCGAAATTTCTCCGGGCTGCAGGCCCGATCGCAGCAGCTCAATCTCCGCCGCGCGCAAACTTTCATCCGTCAGTTGCGGAATCGAAATCGTATTCGCGCCCAAACTCAGCACCACGTGCGCGTCCTGCCCCACCTTCATCATCTCTCCCGCCGGCGGACTCTGCCGCACGACGTCTCCCACAGGCAGGCCGCTGAACACGCGATCGGAAACTCTGATCTCGAGCTTGCTCGTAGAAAGCAATTTTGTCGCTTGCGCCGTGCTCTTGCCCACCAAATCCGGCATCGCCACTTCGCTACCGCGAATCGCGAACCGTATCGCCGTAACCGCGCTCAAAAACGCCGCCGCCGCCAAAATAAACACCATCAGCGCCGTCCGAAACGCCCACTCCAACCGTTCACGAAACGTCTTCGCCAAGCGCGGTTTCCCCTATCTCCAAGTTTCTCACAATCTCGATCGCCACATGCGTCTTACACGGCGCCGATTCGCGCGTCGCGATCATCGCGGAAACTCCCACAATCAACGCCGCCATCCAATACCATGCCGGCGCCATGGGGCTTCCAGTTTCCCGAATCAGCCACGTCACCATATATTGCGTGCTGCCGCCAAACGTCGCGATGGACACCGCGTAAATCACCCCGACACCGCCCGAACGAATCGCCGGAGGCAAAGATTCGGTCATCCACACAATAATCGGGCTTACCCACACCGAAGACGCAATCGACAGCACCGCGGTCGCCCCTAACAGTGTGGCCGACGTGCGGTAGTGCGAGATCACATAGAATGCCGGAAGCACAGTCGCGAGCAGCAGCGCGGCGCCCACCATCATCACCGGTTTGCGCCCGATCCGGTCGGACCACGCGCCGCTCACCAAATCGAAGCAAACTCCGCACAGGCCCACTACGATCGTCGCCGCAAACGCGACGTTCGCGTGCATGTGCAACGTCGCGATCGCGTACGTCGTCATGTAGGACCTGATGTAGGTGCCGACGGTTGCCGCGGCGAGCATCATCAATCCGAGCACCGCGATTCGCGCGTGCGGCCGCAGCGCAACGCGTTCGCGTTTGCCGGCTTCCGCCGCGTGAAACGTTTCCGGCAAGCTCCGCCGCATCACCAGGCCAAACGGCACAATCGCCGCGCCCGCCAGAAACGCGATGCGCCATCCGAAACTTTGCAATTGCCGCTCGTTAAGCAAATTCGCAAGCGCAAAACCGACGAGCCCCGACGTCAGCACGGCCAGACTCTGACTCCAGCCCTGAAACGCCGTATAAAATCCTCGACGATCGAGCGGCGCCGCTTCCAATAGAAATGCCGTCGACGGTCCCACCTCGCCGCCCAGCGCAAATCCCTGCAACATCCGAAAGAAAATCACGAGCACGGGCGCTGCGACTCCGATCATCGAATGTGGCGGCGTCAGCGCAACCCCCACGATCGCCACGCCCATCAGCGAAAAGCACAGCAGCATCGCCGGCTTGCGCCCAAGGCGATCGCCCATCCTCCCGATCACCAGGCCGCCAATAGGCCTCGTGACGAACCCCACCCCAAACGTCGCAAGCGACGCGAGCAAACTTGCTGTCGGCGAGTTGGAAGGAAAGAAAGCTCTGCCGATATACACCGCGAAAAACGCGTAGGTCAAAAAATCATAGAACTCGAGCGCATTCCCGGCCACTACGGCCGCGACGTAGCGCGCCGGAATCGATCCCCGCGTCTCCGTCAGCGCTGCCATCGGTTGGCTCCTCGGTTCGCGTTCGCCCGGTGTGAGTGCATTAGAGCATACGTACTGGGTTTAAGCGCGACCCTGTGCAACTGGATCACGCCTCCGAAATCAATTCGGAACACCGTCCATCAGTTTTCCCACAACTCGCTCAAAATCCGTTAACGCCAAGGAACACGCTCGGCGGGTCATTTGTCGATCAGCGCGCTAATCGTCAATCGAGCCCGGGCGGTTGTAATTCAACGAAAGTTCATGTAGTGAGGGCAATAGGATGCGTGATCGGCTCATCATTCTTGCGTTTCTGACGGGTGCGCTGTTCGGCCTGACCCACGGCGTTCTCATGCTGTCTTCTCCTTCGAGACACAGGTGGTTCAGTTACTGGCTGGGCCACCGCTTTCAACGGCCCAATTTCACTTTCGACAATGATGCACATCATAGAGGCTGGGATATCGAATACCGCCTAGTGGGATTATTTATTGTAGCTGGCTGCGGTTTCTACCTCTGGGTGGGGCTTCGTAAGCTACTCATGCCGTAACGTGGCACGCTGGTGGCGGCGGATACGATCGTGAAGCGGGATGGCTCTATATGCGTTCGATCAGCGCCGCATAGAACCCATCCGTTTGCGTCGCGGCCGGAGACGTTCTCAGCGAGCCGTCCGTTCCCGCGCTCGCTTCGGCCGAAACGCCATCGGCCAGTAACGGGGCGATCACCGCCCCCGCGTCCCGCATCCGAAACCCCGCGCACTCATCGAGCGCTTCCTTCACAACCTGCTCGTTCTCCTCCGCCTCCATCGAGCACGTCGAATAAACCAATCGCCCGCCCGGCGCGAGCAGCGGCAGCGCGTTCCGCAGCAAGCGCACTTGCTTGGCGTGCAGTTCGGCGAAATCGCCCGGCTTCAATCGCCAGCGAATCTCCGGATGCCGCGCGAGCGTCCCCGTGCCCGAGCACGGCGCGTCCACCAAAATGCGCCGGAATGTTTGCGCGAACGGCAGCGGCTCCGTGCCATCCAGCACTACGCTGCGAACATGCGCAACTCCGATGCGCTTCATCTGCGCCTCGAGCGTGCGCAATCGCCGCGCGTGAAGATCGCACGCCACAACGCTGCCGTACGGGCCCGTGGCCGTCGCAAGCAATGCCGTCTTCCCGCCCGGTGCCGCGCACAGATCGAGCACCGAATCTCCCGGCTGCACGCCCACCAGCGCCGCCACAGCCTGTGACGCTTCATCGAGCAGCACAATTTCCCCGCGCTCAAACGCATGCGTGTGGGATGGGCTGCCTCCCGAAAGTGAAATCGCGTCGCGCAGCAATCGCCCGGCTCGCACTTCCAGGCCAGCCTTCTCAAGCGACCGCGCAACATCATCTCGCCGCGCCGGATCGAGCACCGCCCCGGAAATTCGCGGCGCGCGATTATCCGCTTCGAGCAGCGCCACAGTTTGCTCAGCGCCATACGCCCCGAGCCAGCGCTCCACCAACCAAGTCGGATGCGAATGCAAAATTCCCAGCCGTTCCGCAATCGCCAAATCGGCCGGCACAAGCGCGTCGATCGTCACGCCGCGCGCCGCTTCCTCCGCCGCGCGCCGCAGCACCGCATTCACCAGCGTCGTGGCCGATTTTTTCCTCCCGCGCTTCACCAACTCCACCGATTCGCTCACCGCCGCCCGCGCCGGCACGCGCCCCAGAAATCGCAATTGATAAACGCCGAGCCGCAGCGAAATCAGAACCTCCGCATCGAGTCGTCCGATAGCAGTTGAACCGCGCGAAGTGTCTTTCGTGGAAGCCGGTTTGCTCGCTGCGGATTGCTTTGAAGAAAGAAGTCGCTCGATCACCCAGTCGAGCGTCCGTTGCCGTCGCAGCGTCCCCAGCGTCAATTCCGTAGCCAGCGCCGCGTCTGGCGGCGAAATGTTCTGTTTCAATTGCTCGTGCAGCAATTCGTCCGAATATCCGCCCGCCCGCTCGACGCGCAGCAGCACGTCGAACGCAATCCTCCGCGCCACGCTCGCTTCGGTTCTCGTGCGATTTGCGATGGCATTCATGTGGCGGAGGCCCTCAGGCCTCCACGTTGGTTCATTGTGGTCTCACGAGACGCCGAGTTAGGTGCCGATTTCCATTTGAAGTCTTAGTTCTTTTCCTCGCTCGCGGTCGACCTTCACACGAACGCGGAGTGGATTGAACCCGTCCACTCTGAGTTGGAGATAATAAATATCGCGTCCCGTTTTTGGCGCCAATGTGAATGCGCCGGCGGCGTCGGTCCTGGTTGATCGAAGCGATTTCTTCCAGTCCGAACTAAATTCCTCGATCAAAACGCCCGGCAACGCATCGCCCGCGGTGTCCTGTACCACCCCTGCCAAAGAGCGCGCCACTTGGACGTGTCCAACCACAACAGTTTCCACGCCCTGAGCGCCAAGATGGGTGGGTAACACAAACAGAAAACTAGCGATCAGCACATTTCGGATCCACGCTCCGATGCGAACTTGGTTCACGGGTTTCCAAACCGTTCGCCCTGCACAAGATGTATCCCGTTCGCGAAATCGAGCGCCGCGATGCGCTTGCGCCCCTCCGCTTGCACGCCTTGAATCTCGAGGATCGTTCCTCGCCCGCACATCACGTATATCGCGCTTGAAGACGCCACGATTTCTCCGGTCACTTCCGTAGAAACCGCCACCGCGTCTGGCGCCTCTCGTCCCCAAATTTGCCACGTCTGCCCGCGCAGAGTCGTGTACGCCCCCGGCCACGGTGTAAACCCCCTGATGCGGTTATTAATTTGCCCCGCCGTTCGGTTCCAATCAATTCGCCCATCCTCTTTTTTCAACATCGGCGCAAACGTGGCCCGCGCCGAATCCTGTGCCTGCGCAGGGCAATTTCCGGCTTCAACCATTCGCAGCGCTTCAAGAACCAGCGGCGCCCCCGCCACCGCCATCCGCGCCGAAAGTTCCGGAGCGGTTTCATCCACGCCGATAGGAATTTCCTTCTGCAACACGATCGGCCCCGTATCCATCCCTGCATCAATCTGCATTGTGGTCAGTCCGGTCGTGGTCTCGCCGTTCGCGATCGCCCACGCAATCGGCGCCGCGCCGCGATATTTCGGCAGCAGCGAGGCGTGCAGATTGATCCATCCGAATCGCGGAAGCGGAAGCAGTCGCGCCGGAATAATATGACCGTAGGCGATAATTACGATCACGTCCGGCGCAGTCTCGCGCAGAAAGTCCGTAGCTGATTCCGATTTGATCGATTCCGGTTGATAAACGTGCAGGTCGAGTTGAATCGCGGCTTCCTTCACCGGCCCTGCGGCGACTTTCTGCCCCCGCCCGCGCGGGCGGTCCGGCTGCGTGATCACGCCTTCGATCGAAAACCCAGGTTCCTCCGCGAGCCGCTGCAGGGAGGGTACGGCGAATTCAGGCGTGCCGCAGAAGACGATACGCATAATTGTTTTCGCGCGCTCCTCGCGGGCTAGTCGCGCAGATCCCGCGGCAATCCGCGGACTACCAGTCGCCCGCCTTGCGGAGCTTGCGGATTCTGCGCTTGATCAGATCGCGTTTCAGCAGGCTGAGGTGTTGCAGAAAAAGCGTTCCGTTCAGATGATCGATCTCGTGACAAAACGCGCGCGCCAGCAATCCCTCGCCGCGCATCTCGTAACTTTTCCCGGTCGCATCCTGCGCGCGCATAGTCACGTACAGCGGCCGCAAGACGTGCGCTCGAAATCCCGGCACTGAAAGACACCCTTCGTCCTCGCGCTGTTCGCCTTCGATGTGCACGATTTCCGGATTCGCCAGCACCAATTTTGCCTCGGGATGTTTCCCGCCGCTCACGTCCACTACTGCTAGCCGCTTGTCCAGACCGATTTGCGGCGCCGCCAGACCCACGCCTTGCGCCGCATACATCGATTCAAACATGTCCGCGCAAAGTTTTTCGAGTTCCTCATCGAACTCCGTGATCGGCTGCGTCGGCGTCTCCAGCACCTTCGCGCCGTATTTCACAACGGGATGAATCATCTTTTGGGCTAGGCCTTTCCGTCTCGCTCGCTCATCCAAATCGCGCGCCGCTCAAAACGCATCGAGTTGCCCCTGATATCCCTCGAAATTCCGCCGCGTCTCTTCGATCGAATCTCCGCCAAACTTTTCAAGAAACGCTTCCGCCAGCACCAGCGCGACCATGGCCTCTCCCGCCACGCCGCCGGCCGGCACCACGCACACATCCGATCGTTCGTAAGCCGCGCGGACCGCTTCCTTCGTTTTCAGATCGACCGTGCCCAATCCGCGCCGCAGCGTCGAAATTGGTTTCAAGTATCCGCGCACGATCACGTTTTCGCCGTTCGTGATCCCGCCTTCGATCCCTCCCGCGCGATTCGTTGGCCGCGTGAATCTGTGCCGCTCCGCATCGTACGCAATTTCGTCGCCGACCTCCGAGCCATACGATTGCGCCGCCGAAACTCCCGCGCCGATCTCCACGGCCTTCACCGCCTGAATGCACATCACCGCGCGCGCGAGTTTTCCATCGATTTTTTCGTCCCACTGCGCGTGCGATCCCAATCCCGGCGGCACGCCGCGCGCGACCACCTCGAAAATTCCACCCACCGAATCTCCCGCGCGCAAAACCTGATCCACTTCCGCCTTCATCCTCGCTTCAGTTTCCGGATCAACGCATCGCAAAGGTGAATCAAGATTCGCGCAAACCGCCGCAATTTCGTCCCACGTCGCCGCGCGTTCCAAACGCACCTTGCCAACCGAGATAACGTGGCTGAAAATTGTCACGCCGAATTCCTTCAACAATATTTTCGCAAGCGCTCCCGCCGCCACGCGCGCCGCCGTTTCCCGCGCCGACGCCCGCTCGAGCACGATGCGCGCATCATGCACATTCAGTTTCAGCGCGCCCGCCAGATCCGCATGTCCCGGCCTCGCCGCTGTCAGCGGACGCGAAGCCGTTTCCGCGCCCGCGGCATCTTCGATCGGCTCCACGGGCAATATTTTTTCCCAGTTCGCCCAGTCACGATTTTCAATGCGCAATGCAATCGGCGCCCCGATGGTTTTTCCAAGGCGAATCCCCGCGAACGCCTCCACGCGGTCCTTCTCGATTTTTTGCCGCCCTCCGCGCCCGTAACCCAGCTGCCTGCGATGCAATTCTCCGTGAATGAATTCCAGGTTCACGGGCAGGCCCGATGGCAGCCCCGAGATCCAAGCCAGCAAGGCTTGGCCATGCGATTCGCCGGCAGTGAAGAAGCGCAACATGAGAAAGGATGTATCCGATTCGCGCGAAGCGCGAATCCCAGATTGTATCGGAGCGTTCACGAGCGGTAAAGCTCGCCACACCTCGCAGCATTCCGATGCGCAGTTCCGCGCTTGACGCGGCCGGGAGCGGACGCTACGCTCAGCAGACTCGAACCGTCGGGGGATCAGCGCAAACAGCGATGCCCGCCACCGAACCGAAGCTTCCCCTGGGCACCGACGACTCCGGACTCTCATCCAGATTGCTGGGCGTCGCCAAGCGCTGGGTGCTCGCGGTGCAAACTTACGCGCTGCTGGCCGCCCGGTCCGTCACGAATATTTTCACTCCGCCCCATTACATCTCCGATTTGTTCGACCAGATGGACGTGATCGGCGTCGGCTCGCTGCCCATCGCCGTTTTTTCGGGCGTTTTCATCGGCGCGGTCACCGTGCTTCAAACGGCGGCGCAGTTCGCGCGTTACGGACAAACACAACTCACCGGCGACGTCGTCGCCGTCGGCCTGGTGCGCGAACTCGGGCCCACGATCACGGGCCTTTTGGTCGCGGGGCGCAACGCCAGCGGCATCGCATCCGAGCTCGGCTCGATGCTCGTCACCGAGCAGGTGGATGCCATGCGCGCGATGGGCACGGATCCCACGCGCAAGCTCGTAACGCCGCGCGTGCTTGCCACAGTCTTGATGCTTCCGCTGCTCGTGGCCCTCGCGGATTTCTCTGGTCTCGTCGGCGGTTTCGTTATCGCTTCTACGTCGCAACATCTCGGCGCCGTGCAATTCTGGTCGCGCGCGATCAACGCCCTCGATTTTTCCGACCTGATGCAAGGCATGATCAAGCCCATCGTGTTCGGTTTCATCCTGTCGACCATCGGTTGCTACCACGGCCTTACGGTGCGCGGCGGCACGCAAGGCGTCGGCCGCGCGACGACGCAAGCCGTGGTCGCTTCGTCCATTCTGATTCTCGTCGCCGATTTCTTTCTCGATAAATTGCTGCTGTTTTTGTCCGGGCATGTTTTGTGAATCGCCATGACTGACGCCACGCCAAACCCGACCGCGAATGCCTCGCCCGATGCTCTCGTCTCGTTCTCGAACGTGCGCCTCGGTTTCGACGAAGGCGAAGTCCTGCGCGGTCTCGATTTCCGCGTGGCCGCCGGCGAAACGAAAGTGCTCATCGGCGAAACGGGCGCTGGAAAAACACTCGCGCTCAAACTCGCCGCCGGCCTCTTGCGCCCCGACTCGGGCTCGGTCCGCGTTCTCGGCCGCGATCTCGGCTCGCTCTCCGAACAAGAATTGTTCGCCTTCCGTCGTAAAATAGGCTTCGTGTTCCAGGAAGGCGCCTTGTTCGATTCCATCACCGTCGGTGAGAACGTCGCCTACCGCCTCCGCGAAGATCAGTTGGACGACGACGAAATCGAGCCTCGCGTTCGCGAAGCCCTGCGCTTTGTCGAGCTTGAAAACACCATCGACCAATTGCCGTCGGATCTTTCCGGTGGAATGCGCCGCCGCGTTGCCATCGCGCGCGCCCTCGTGGATCATCCTGCGATCGTGCTTTACGATTCGCCCACAGCGGGCCTTGATCCCATCACCTCGCAAACGATCATGACCATGATCCTGCGCCTCCGCGATTCGCAGGGCGTCACCTCGCTGCTTGCGACGCAGCGCTTGCAAGACGCCTTTGGTCTCGCCAACTATCGTTTCGACGTCGCCGCCAATCGCGTGGTGCATGACGACGCGGGCGGCGCGGGCGCGAATGCGAGCCGCGGTCCCGACACGCGCTTCCTTGTTCTGCGCAACGGCACAGTTTATTTCGAGGGCGAGACGCAAGCCCTGGCCGAATCGTCGGACGACTATCTAAAACAATTTTTGGAGTGAAGAGCTTCTGTGCGTAAGGAAAAGTTTTCGCTTGAGGAGGGCCGATCATGCCGCAACAAAAACAATTGACCTGGGCCGAGCTCCGCGTCGGAGTCTTCACGCTCGCGGGCCTGATCCTGATCGCGGTCGCGATTTTTTACGTCACCGGCGCGGGCTCGCTTGGCGCGAAATATCGCCTGCACACTTTCCTGCCTGAAGTCGACGGCCTCGCCGTCGGCGCTCCGGTCAGCGTTGACGGCGTGGAAGTCGGCAACGTCGAATCGATCGAGATCGCGCCGCCCATCCCGGGCCAGCTGCTCAATAAGGACCGCAGCATCGAAGTCGTCATGCGCATCAGCAAACGCTACCAGAACAACATCCGCACCGATTCCAGCGCCAGCCTCGTCACCGAGGGCCTCCTCGGCGATCGCTATGTCGATATCGATCGCGGTTCGACCGGCGCCGTTCTCACCGACGGTGCCGAGGTTCCCGGCAAAGAGGAGACCGCAATTAAGGAAGTCGTCGAGCGCAGCGCGGACGTGATGGCGAACCTGAGCGCCTTAAGCCAACAACTCAGTACGATGGTCAGCGATTTGAAGGGCGGCCACGGCACCCTCGGCGCCCTGCTTGAGGATAAGACGCTCTACAACAATCTCAACGTCTCCGTCACGCGTGTCAACGACATGCTCGGCGGCATTCAGGCCGGGCAGGGCACTCTCGGCAGGCTGGTGACCTCGGACACTCTTTACACCAAGGTTGATTCCGACGCGGGCCGCCTCGATGACATCCTCGCCGCCGTGCAAACGCAGAAAGGCTCGTTCGGCAAGCTCGTCTACGATCCCGCGGTGCACGACGAGGCCAAGGAGTTCCTCAACAACGCCAACGGTCTTCTTGCCGGCGTGCGCGCGGGACAAGGAACGCTGGGCAAACTCGCCACCGACGACACGCTCTACAACGAATATCGCGACATCGGCAAGAATCTGACCACCGCGACCGCCAAGCTCGATTCCAACGAAGGCACCGCCGGCAAACTTTTCAACGATCCGCAACTTTACGACAACGTGACCGGCCTCGCCGGCGACATGCGCCTGCTGATCGGCGATTTCGAGAAAAATCCAAAGCGATTCCTCTCGATCAAGCTCAACATTTTCTGAGGCCTCGTCCGCGCCGAATCATTCATCCGGCCGCGGCCGCCAGACCGTGCTTCACGCGCGTCGCGCCCTGGGGTTTCATCAGGCGCCCGCAACGCGCGCAAGCCGAATCTTCACCGGTGCAAACAGCCGCGCGCTCGATTGCGCCGGCTCTTCCACGCCGACGGTGAGACGCGTCGCGCCGGTGAGTCGCCACGATTCCGGCGCGCTCGCAACCACGCACACGATATCGCCCGCCTCGAGCGCCCGGTTCGCTTCGTGCTCGGCTCCACCCGGAACCTCGCGGATGACGCGCAGCCACTTTGATACGCTGCGCCCTTTGCCGATCCACTCGGGCACGGGATTCCGCGCCGACCAGTTCTCCGTCTCCTCCGGACCGTCCTTCCCGAGCTCGACGGAGGCGTCCGGCGCGCTCGAAAGAAAATGCACGGGCCGATCCATCGCGGCGATCAACAGCATGGCGTGGCCGCGACTGAGACTGCGCGCAAACAGCACCACGCCGCCAAATTCCGGCAGAAGCTCGCGGCCTTCGACGGTCTCGCGATAGCGCGTGTGCGTCCACAACCAGAGCCAAAGCCGCAGCAGGGAATCGGGCCGTGCGAATACCGCGTACAGCAGCGCGAGTATGGTCATCACCGCGCCCGCGAAAAATATTTGCCGCGCGCCCATACCGAAGCCTTGCGCGAAAATGTAGTAGACACCTGCCGCAAGAAAGATTCCGGAAAACGAAAACAGATTCGACGCGCCGATCACGCCGCCTTTATTTTCCGGCCGCGGCCGATGCTGAATCAGCGCGCCCAGCGGCACGGCGTAAAAACCTCCGAAGAATCCCAACAGCGCGAGTTCCGTGCGCGCGTGCCACACATCGAGTCCGGGTCGAGAAACCATGAACGAAAAAACAGTCATTCCCGCCGCGCCCAGCGGCACGAGCCCGTATTCGATCTTCGGTCCCGAAAGATAACCCGCAACCAAACTGCCCGTGCCGATTCCGATGGCGACCGCCGCTTGCAGATAACTGGTCTCGGTTTCGTTCACCTTCAGCACGTCGTGCCCATAAATCACGATCACGAATTGCAGAAGCGCCGCAAGCGACCACAGATACGTGTTGCCCACCACGGCCCAGCCGAGAAGATGATCCTTCCGCATGCGCTGGATTTGCGTCCACAAATCGCCCAGCGGATTCAGGCGCAACCTCGCCGCGGGATTCGCCGCCGGCACGCGCGTGATTCCGTAGCTTGTTGCGAGGCCCGCAAACGTCGCACACAACAGCACGAGTCCCGCGCGCCCCGGATTCGCCGCAAAATGAAACGCCAAAAATCCCGCGCCGACCACGCCCGCGATCGAGGCGAGAAACGTGCCGAGTTCGATCACGCCGTTGCCCCAGGACAATTTCGTCTCCGGCAAGATCTCCGGCAACAGTCCGTACTTCGACGGCCCAAACAGCGCGCCTTGCGTCGAGATCAAGAACACGCCCGCGCACTCCATCGGCAAATTTCGCAAGGCCAGCGCCGCGGTTGCGAACAACATCACGCCAATCTCGAAATATTTCGTTCCGATGGTCACCGAGCGCTTGCTGTAGCGATCGGCTAAATATCCGCCCGCCATCGAAAACAGCACAAACGGCAGCGCGAACAGCGCGCCGATCACCAGCACCAGAATATTCCGCCGCGCGTCCGGCAGATTCATCGCCACGACCAGATAAATCACCAGGAATTTCAGTCCGTTGTCGTTGAACGCGCCCTCGAACTGCGTGGCAATCAAGGCCCAGAAACCGAACAGCCCCTTCTTCACGGGATGAGCCGGGGCGGTGTGCGCGCCGGGCGTGTTTTGGTCGGATGGCATGAGAGATGGGAAGCCACACGGACCCGCGATGCCGGATGAGCCCGTGATAGGCGGCGCGAGGGAGTCTATCAGGAGGATGGGTCGTAAGGTCAATGGCGTTGCTCAAGGTGTGGGGAAACAAGGTGTACCCCCCTCCCCCCCGGGTGTTTTTCGGAAGTGTTGATTCTGCTCGACTTTAAGTCCTTTGCGCCAGAACTGGTGATTCTAATGGGCTTAAAATGTGATTTGTCAGAAGTGCTGATTCTGGAAGGTTTACGGGTGAAGAAGGGCGCGTTGGTGTGCTTGAATTCCATGCCCGACCATACCATGCAATATACTGTCACGTCAACATATATTTACACGCTATACGAATAGAGTGGGTAGAAACGAAACCGCTCCATTTCGAAGCCGAGCCTGCCGTCCGCATACGATATAACTGTACCGGTATCTTGTGATATGTAGTATATACGTGCCGTCGGGGGGGCGGAGGAGGGGCGATGGCTATCGGTCGCAAGGGAACCGCGCATGTCTGGCTGGGTCAAAAAATCGTACAACGAGCGCCGCAGGCCTCGGGCGTATATGCGATCTTCAGCAAGGAGGACTGGATTTACGTTGGAGAAGCCGGCGATTTGCGAAAGAAGTTGATCGCGCACTTCGACGGCGAGAATCGCTGCATCACACAGAGCGATCCGATCGGGTTTCAATTTGAATTGGTGCCCGCGAAGCAAAGGGCGGCGCGAAAGAAAAAGCTGATCGCCGAATTGGAACCGACTTGTAATCGGCGTTAGGGGTGTGGCCGAAGGCGGCTCATTTCATATCTAGCACTCAATGTGTTGGGTTCCGCGCCCGTGACTAAGCAGCAGAAGCAGCGGCACGCTCGCGTGCAGCCTGGTCGAAGGCGGGGCGCGCGCGCAGTAGCAACACCACGAGCGTCAAAGTGATCAGTGCGCCGAACGCGGCTCCGAAAGCGGCGAAATATCCCATCATGTGCGGGGAAAGCGGCGTTACGTTCGGCGGCATGTCTCGCCCGGCCGGCATCGGCATCACGCGCAAAACGGCGGCAAAATAAGCCTCGCGCCTCGCCGGCAGAAACATGGGAAGCGAATTCAGCAATCCAAAGATGTAGAACGCGACCGTGCCGGGCAAACTCCAGGACTTTAGCCGGAGCAGGCAGATGCCCAAGGTGACGTTGACCGCGACGTTCGCGAATAAGAAAATTTCTGCCGCGCGCCCATACAGAATCTTTCCCAAGAAAAACGCCGGAAAGTGCAGGAATGGAATCAGAAGCACCGAGGGTGCTCCGGCGAGCAGGAAAATCGCCACGACGATGATCACCACGGGCACCCGGCCGGGCCGCGGCGGTGGGGGCGGCAAAACCAGCGGAAGCGGCACGTTGGACGCCGCGATTTCGCCGGGCATTGCGGGCGATGCAGCTTGTGTCGGCATCGTGGAGCGCGCGGCCTCGAATTGCGTGCGGACACTGCGTCGGGTGAGCAGGACCAGCCACCACACGCCCACCGAAAGAAAGAACAGACCGAAGGTCGCCGCGGTCGCTCGCATCGCGACGTCGACGTGCGGCGGAGCGTTGGGAAGGCTCGACCAGGGTGTCAGGAAAAAGATCAGGGTGTACCCGAATGAACTCAGGATGGTGAGTATCGCAAATACTATCGTCGTGATTCGCGCCCAGTTTTTCAGCCGCAAAAGTCCGATAGCGGTGAAGATTCCAAATACTTCCACGCCGAGAACCATCACGCTGCCCGCGACCATAAGCGCCAGAACTGGCCGTGGAAGCGCGGGTTCCCCGGTCGCAATCGATACCCAGACCATGGTAACCAGAGCGAAAATGTGGGAGAGAAGCGCGAGCGAGCTGCCCGCGAGCAGGAGGACCGCTGCGATTGTGACTCCGGCGGAACGTTTCATCGGACACTCTGCGTGTTGCGGGTTGGCTATACCAGAGATCGCCTGATATTAACAAGTCTGCACGGCGCGTTGCGCGGAGCGGCGCGCAAGAGAAGGAGGACGGGACGATGGGGTATCACGGGATCGCTTATTTTTTCGGCGGGATGTTCTTTGTGAATGGGATTCCGCATTTCGTGAGCGGGGTGTGCGGGCGAAAGTTTCCATCGCCGTTCGCTTCGCCGCCGGGCAAGGGACAATCTTCGGCGTTGGTGAACGTGCTGTGGGGCGCGCTGAATTTGGGAATTGGATATTTTCTGGTGTGGCGCGTTGGGACTTTCGAGCTGCGGAGCACGCGCGATGTGGTTATCGCGGGTCTGGGCGGATTGTTGATGGGCGTGATGCTGGCGAACACGTTTTCAAAGAATGTTTAATAAAGCCTCGCGCTCTGCTTCGCGAGAGCCGCGGCGGGAGACCCTGCGGCGTTCGCGCGATTATTGGCCGGAGTCGATCGGGAGCTGCTGCTTGGCCCAGGCCAGGAGGTCCGGAAGATCGGCGATGTAAATGCGCGCGGTGTGGTCGCCGCTGGAGGTCAATAAGAACTTGCCGTCGGGAGAGAATTCGGCGACGTACACGCGATTGGTTTGGCCGGTGAGAATGCCCAGCAGGAGACCGGTTTGAGAATCCCACAGCCGCGCGGTGTTGTCTGAGCTGGAAGTGGCTACGCGAGTGCCATCGGGCGAGAAGGCTGCGCTGGTGACCAAACTTGAATGACCGGAGAGCGTGGCGATCAAAGCGCCGGTGGAGGCCTTCCACACGCGGGCGGTATGGTCGGAGCTGGCGGTGACGATGTTCTCGCTGTCGCGCGAGAATTCCGCGTCGTTGACGGTTGCGGCGTGACCTGCGAGCGTCTGCAACAATTGGCCGGATGAGGCGTCCCACACGCGCGCGGTACTGTCGTAGCTAGCGGTGACGATCAGTTTGCCGTTCGGCGAGAAGACGGCGTGAGACACACCGCCGGTGTGACGGTCGAGCGTATGCACCAACTGGCCGGTGGCGGAATCCCACACGCGGGCGGTTTTGTCCATGCTGGCGGTGACCACGAGTTTGCTGTCAGGTGAAAACGTCGCCCAAAGCACAGCGCCCGTGTGCCCCAAGAGCGTGGCGAGCAAGCGGCCCGAGCTCGCGTCAAACAGCCGCGCGGTGTGGTCCTGGCTGGCGGTGACGATCTGCTTCCCGTCGGGGGAGAACTCTGCGTCATTCAACGCGGAGGCGTGGCCCGAGAGCGTCTCGAGCAAGCGCGCCGACGCGGCGTCCCACAGGCGCGCCGTGCTGTCGCCGTTCGCGGTAACGACGCTCTTGCCGTCGGGCGAGAACATCGCGGTGAAAACCCAAATTGGATTTCCGCCGGTCAGCGTGGCTTGCGATTGACCGGTGGCGGCGTCCCACACGCGCGCGGTTTTGTCCTGACTCGCGGTGACCACGTGCGTTCCGTCCGGCGAGAACTGCGCGTAGCACACGATCCCCGTGTGGCCGGTGAGAATTTCGACGGCGTGGCCGATATCGGAGTCCCATGCGCGGGCGGTGCCGTCTTGACCGGCGGTGACGATGCGCGTGCTGTCGGGAGAAAACGCGGCAGCGAGAACGGCTTGGGGATGACCGGTTAGATCTGCGAGAAGGTTTCCGGTCATGGCGTCCCACACACGGGCGGTGTGATCCTGGCTGGCGGTGACGATGCGCAGCCCGTCGGGAGAAAACGTGGCTTCGCGCACTTCGGCGGTGTGGCCCGAGAACGTTGCGAGCGCGTTGCCGGTGCCGGTTTCCCATTCTCGCGCGGTGTCGTCGGCGCTGGCGGTGATGACGCGCGTGCCGTCGGGCGAAAATGCAGCGTCATACACGGCTCCAGCGTGGCCCGAGAGTGTGGTCACAAGATGGCCGGTTTGCGCGTCCCAGATGCGTGCTGTGTTGTCGGCGCTCGCGGTAGCGACGCGCGTGCTGTCGGGGGAGAACGTCGCTTCGTAGACCACGCCGGAGTGTCCCGTGAGCGTTGCGAGTGAACGGCCGGTCGCGGCGTCCCACACGCGCGCGGTGTGATCGTCGCTCGCGGTGACGACGAGTCTGCCACCGGACGAAAACCGCGCGTCGTAAACCGTGCTGGTGTGGCCCGAGAGAGTTGCGAGAAGAGCGCCGGACTGCGCGTCCCAAACGCGCGCCGTGTTGTCGTCGCCGGCGGTGACGATGCGAGTGCCATCGGGAGAAAACGACGCTTTGCGCACTTCGGCGGTGTGGCCGGTGAGCGTGGCGAGCAAATTGCCGCTCGCGGCGTCCCACACGCGCGCGGTGTTGTCCTGGCTTGCGGTGACGATGTGCGTGCTGTCGGGCGAGAACGCCGCATCGTTCACAGCGCCGGTGTGGCCCGAGAGCGTGGCGACGAGATGGCCGGTGGAGGCGTCCCACACACGCGCCGTCTTGTCGGCGCTGGCGGTGACGATGTGTTTGCCATCGGGCGAGAACGACGCTACGTACACGGGACCGGCGTGATGCAAAATCAAATGCACGAGCGGTCCTTGCAGGACCGTGCGCAACGCGTACTCCGCCGGCTCCGACGGCGAGCGCTCGGCAGCTTGCACGGCTAAGGTGAGAGCTGAATCGAGCTGGCCGAAGGCGAGCGCTTGCTGAGACTGGGCGGCGAGTCTCGTCGAGTCGGCCGTAGCCACGAGACCAACGGCGCTGCGCCAGGCCCAGATTGAAGCGGCCATGCCGATCGCGAGCGCCACGGCGGCGACCACCGTGATTTTTTGCACGCGGCGGCGGATGCGTTCGCGGCGAGCCGCGTCCGCTTCGTAATGCTCGACGCTGGCTTCGATGAATTTGCGTTCGGCGGCGCTCAATTGCTGCGGCTTCGCGACGAGCCAAGTGCGCGCGCGCGTGAGCTTCAAGCCGGTGAGCAACGCTTCGGCTTTCTGGTCGGGCGGCGCTTTTTCCCAATCGCGCAAATCCTGTTCGAGTTGATCCTTGCCAATGAGGAATTCGCGTTCTTCGTCGAGCCAGCCGCGCAGCAGCGGCCATTTGCGCAGGAGCGCTTCGTGCGCCACCTCGACAAATGTTGTGTCGAGTTCCTTGTGAATAATGATCAGACGCGCTTTGGCAAGACGCTCGATGAGCGGGCGCGCTTTCGGCGGAAGCGCGTCGATCGGAGCGGGGCGGCGCACATATTCGCCGGCGGGATTGACGCGCACCATTGCGGGCACGAAAGCGTCGCGCAGCGCCTGCAAATCCTCGGGCGAGGGCTTCGCGGAGGCCAGAACTTCGTCCGCTTTGCGGCGCACGGCGTTTTCGAGCGGAGAGAGATGCGCGGATTCGTCGCCGAGCGCGAGATAGGCTTCGAGCGTGAGATGTTTTTTCTGGCCGAAGCGATCGTAGAGTTCGCGGAGGGCAAAAGCGAGCAAGGGAAGGGCATCGTCGGTTGCCGCATCGTGCATCGCGGAGACGATCAGCGCGTCGTCCACCGTGAGGCCGGCGACGCGAGCGGGGCCCTCGATGATGTCGCGCACGCGCGCGAGCGGCATGGGTTTGAACGAAAATTCCTCGAAGGGAGCGGTAAGCGCGGGGGCTTCCTGAAGCTGGCCGAGATAATCGGAACGCAAGGCGAGGACTACGAGGAAGGGAAGATGCTCGTCCTGCAGGGCGTTGAGCACGCGCAAGAATTGTTCGGCTTGCGTTTTTTCGGCCGCGCCGAACAATTCTTCGGATTGATCGATGGTGATCAGGATTTGCGCTTCGTTCGAGCCGTGCGCGGCGCGAAGGTCGCGCGCGAGATCGGAAAGCGCGTGCGCGGGATCGTTCGCCGAGAACGCATCGCGCCACTGGCGCCAATTTGAGCTGGCGCCGAGCGCGGTGGCGATGGCCTGCGCGAGTTCTTCGAGCGGGTGAATTTGCGGGCGGAAGGGAGGGAGCGCGATCCAATTGCGTTTGTCGCGTTTCAAGCGCGGCAGAACGCCGGCGCGGATCAGCGAAGATTTTCCGGCGCCGGATGCGCCGAGCACGGCAACCATCTTGGCTCCGCCCTGCGCGCGACGGGCGTTCAAGCGCTCGATCAAGCGGCGGATATCGTCGTCGCGGCCGAAATAAATCGCGGCGTCGGCTTCGTCGAAGGCGAGCAGGCCGGGATAGGGAGGGCGCGTTTGGTCCCACTGGAATCCGCCGCGGGCATTGAGCACGATGCCGGTGAGCTCCGAGGCGAGGCGAGCCAGGCCGCCTTCGCGATCCTTGATGAGATCGAGATTCTGAATGTCGGGCGAGACGAAAGTTTCGCCGCTGGGAGCCTCGATCAGAGGAAAAATCGCTTTGCCGAGGGCGCGCGCCTGGGTGAATTCGGCGAAACACCATTTGCTGTCGAACCAATTCTTGGTGAGGATCAGCAGGACGGCTTCGGCGCTCGTCAATTCGCGATAGAGAGAACGTTCCCAATCGGAGCCGGGGGCGAGGCCGGCGTGCTTGTCGAAATCGAGAAAGGTTTCGGTGAAACCGTTGGCGTGCAGCCACTCGAGCAGGCGCGTGGCTTGCTCGGCGTCGCGACTGGAGTGGCTGATGAAAATGTGCGCCAAGACGGTGCCTCCGGAAGAAGGAGAATACTTGCGGAAGATGAGACTGGCAAATGTTTAGCGGGGTTTTCGAGCATGCAAGTTCGGAATGGTGTAGGCTTGCCGCGTTTTGGAGTGCAGGAGAGATCGCATGACCGTGTACACGGTGGTTTTGTTTTTGCATTTGGCCGGCGCGCTGTTTCTTTTTATGGATTTCGCGCTCGAGTGGTTGATTCAAGGGCGTGTGCACAATGCGGCTACGCTGGAGCAGGCGGGGCGGTGGCTGGCGGCGGGGAAGCGCGTGCCGTTGATCGGGGCGATTGGCGGGATTTTGATATTCATTCCGGGGTTGTGGCTCGCGGCGCACGGAAAACTTTGGGATCAGGCGTGGATTCAAGCAGCGCTTACGACCGCTGTGGTGATCGTGGTGTTGGGCGCGGCCATTACGCGTCCGCGGATGGGAAAGCTGGCGAAGGCGGCGAAAGAGTCCGTGCCGGGAGCGGCGCAGGGAACGGGGCAAACGGGGTCGAGCTCGATCGCGCGGCTGGGAGATCCGCTGATTGTTTATTCGCTGCGGATTCGCGTGATGCTCGGGTTCGGCGTGCTGTATCTGATGGCGGCGAAGCCGGGACTGATGGCGACGCTCGTGACGATGGGCATCGCGTTGGTGCTGGGCATTGCGATCAGCGTTCCCGCGAGCAAGCGGCGCGAGATGACGAGCTAGCGGCATCGGCAAAGGCGGCTTGAGCGGCGCGCGGCGGCGTGCTAATTTGCTTGAACGCGGGCCGGAGTGGCGGAATGGCAGACGCGGCGGACTCAAAATCCGTTGGTCGCAAGGCCGTGTGGGTTCGACTCCCTCCTCCGGCACCACTTTTTTTCTGAGCAACATCCTCCCGTTCTCCATGCGTGCGAATTATGGCGCGAGCTCGATCACTATGAATGTGTCCGGCAAGATTGGCGGACGCGGGCGCGGCATGTCGGCCGTGGGCGCGGGCGCGGGACCGAAACTTGCGGTGACGACGTAGACGTAGTGCGTGGAGAGATCGACTTCCATGGTGCGGGCGCCTTGCTGGGTGGGGACATTGCCAACGAGTTGGAAAGAGTCCGGCGTTATCTCTTTCACGACGGTCAGCGTGCCATCACCGTTTGAGCTGAAGGCGAGTTGTGTGCCGGGATCGAAGCGATTCGCGTCCACACCGCTGCCGATGGGGAGAGTCGCGACGACTTTGCCGGAGTCGGCGTCCATCACAGCCATCAATTGATTGTGGCAGCCGATGAAGAGTCGGCGATGAGCGCGGTCTATCGCCATGCCGGAAGGGCCTTCACAAGGCGCGAGCGGCCAAGTGTTCAGCAGAGTGAGCTTCTGGGAATCGAGTTCGACGACTTCGCTTTTGTCCTCGAGATTCGCGTAGACGTGGCCCGCGGCATCGGACGCGGCGTATTCGGGGCGGCCGCCGAGAGGGATGCTGCCGGCGACGGCGCCCGTTGCGGCGTCGATAGCGGTTGAGGTGCCGGCGCGGCCGTTCATGGTGAAGACGCGCTTCGAGGCGGGGTCATAGATGATGGCGTCGGGGCCGGTGTCGGTCTTGACCTGCGCGATCGTGGACAGACTTTTGAGATCGAAGATGGTCACGGAGTCGGCGCGGCCGTCGCTGGTGAAGCCGCGATCGAATTCGGGCGCGAGAGCGATACCGTGGACGCCTTGGGTGTCGGGAATATCACCGACCAATTTTCCAGTAGGGAGATCGAGCACCTGAACGTGGGTGCCGCGCGAGATGAAGAGACGATCCGTCGAGCTATCGATACCGAGGTAGTCCCATCCGTCGGAGCCGGGGACGGAAATCTTGCGGACGATGTGGTAGCCGGAACCAGCGGACTGAGTCTGCGGAACCGGCGCGGCGGCGGCGAAGACGACGACGGCGGCCAAAACCGGGAATGCGAATCGGGGGAAAAGTCTAGCGGCGGACATTATCGCTCGCCTCCTTCATACCTTTGAGGAATAGTTGGCGCGGAAGTACAGAATCCACTTGCGCGACGCATCACGCGTGCGTAAGATACCACCGCCGCAAGGAGAGCGGAGCGGTGCCGAAAGAAAAGCCGAAAGTAAATATCGGCCAAGTGATCCGGAATTATCGGGGCCAGCGCGGGCTGTCGCAAGGCGATATCGAACGGCGCACTGGTCTTCTGCGTTGCTATCTCTCTCGCGTTGAAAACGGGCACACCGTCCCGTCGCTTGAAACCCTCGCAAAAATTGCCGAAGCCATGGATATCGCGCTGGCGGATTTTTTCCCCGGAGCTGAGACTCCGCGCGATCGCGACACACAGAAGGCGCTCGGCGAGCTTTCCGAGGACGAGATTCGGTTTCTTTCCGAGATTAAGAAGTACAGCACCACGCTTTCCGACGGCGATAAGCGGCTGGTGCTGGCCATGATTCGCAAGATGGCGGTGATCATTCCTCCTCCGCCGATGCGCAAGCCGGCGCCGCGACGTTCGGCTTTCTAGAATTCCATTCGCAGAATCCCCGAAGGAAAAGGCTGGAGGCCTGAAGGCCTCCGCTACAAAACCCTGCGGCCCAGGCCGTGCGGCGGAGGGCTTTCCGCGTCGATTCGGGATGTCCCTCCATCCACACCCCGGTATGTTTTGCGAAAATGCAGAAAACAAAAGACTTCCAGGGAAAGAGTGCGGATGAGTGTGAAAATTCGGGTACTTAAAGTCCCTTATGTTCAGTGAGTTGCGCACTCTTTTGTAATGAATTGAAAACAATGTGGTTACGGGCGGAGAAAATGCGATCGCGGATGCACGTGACTGCGCACGGACAGGCGGGGATGGGACTGGGCGAGACGAGGGGGACGACAATTCGAAATGGGTACCGGCGAACATAAAGAAGCATAGCACGAGTGTCTAGAGCTGTCAATTGCTAATTGAGTATTCGAATGGATTTCCACAGGGCGCAGTTCGCGAAGGCTTACATCGCCCGGCGCAGGCGAGCGGGAGCTTCGCCGCCAATCTTGAGAAAGTGAGGTTCCAACGCGCATAATCTCCCTCGCCGGGACGAGCGCAAGCGGTTTTGCGCGAGCTTTTTCGATGCGTGCGGGAAACGAAGACTTAATTTGTGGCGAGTCCGCCGAGGAGACCTAGATGACAGACAAACAATCGGAGAAGGCGCAACCCGTGAAGGTCGTCGAGGCGGACATCTTCGACACGATGACGGAAACAGAGGAACTGGTGGCGCAGCGCGCATATGAAATCTATGAGTCGCGCGGCGGCGGGCACGGATCCGATCAGGACGATTGGTTCCGGGCGCAAGGGGAGGTGCTGAGGGAGGTCGCGGTCCGCTACGATGTGAGCGATAGCGACGTGCGATTAACGGCGCAGGTGCCCGGGTTCGATGCGAAAGATTTGGAAGTTGAGGTGGGGCATCGGCGCGCGGTTCTTCTGGGTGTCCACTTCGATGCAAAGCAAGCCGCGAACAGCCGTCGCAGGGGGAAGAGGGTTATGGGGATTGTCGAGTTTCCGTTTGACGTTGAGCCACGATCGGCGCGGGCGACGCTCGAGGGCGGGACGCTGCGGGTGGTGTTGCAACGGGCGTGAGCGGCGCCGATCAAGCCGGGCTTGGATCAGTTCAAAATTCAGACTACTCCTTCAGGGTTACGCGCGTGGCGTTCATCTGCGCTTTGATGACGAGCTCGGCGGCGAGCAGGCATTGAACTTGATCTTGCGCAACGTGCGTGCGGTTGACGATGTCGGCGACGAACTCGGGGCCGAAGGGAAGCGGCATGTTGTTGCAATCGATGTAGCGCGCTTGTTTCGCGTCCACGATGAACAGATTGTTGCCTAGCTTGTTCACGGCCACATTCGTGTATTTGCGGATTTCGATGTAACCGTCTGTGCCGAGGATGAAGAGGCGGCCATCGCCCCAGGTGCCGAGACCGTCGGGCGTGAACCAATCGAGGCGCACGTAACCGAGACCGCGATCGCCGCGCAGAACCATGTCGCCGAAATCCTGGAAGCGGGGGCGATCGGGATGGCGGACGTTTGCAATTTGCGATTCGGCGACTTCGGCCTGGGTCGAGCTGGTGTAAAAAAGAAATTGATCGACTTGATGCGAACCGATGTCGCAGAGAATTCCGCCGTACTGATCGGGATTCCAGAACCAATCGGGGCGCGGGGCGCCGCCGCCGGCATCGCCTGATCCTTGAATAATCTGATGAGGCGCGATGTTGATGGTCTGAATGACCTTGCCGATGGCGCCTTGCTGGACGAGGACTCCGGCGTACACGGCGGCTTTTACTTCGAGGCGCTCGCTGTACATGATGGCGTAGATGCGATGGGTTTCTGCGATCGTGCGGCGGACGTCGGCGAGTTGCTCAAGCGTGGTCATGCCGGGCTTGTCGGAGAGAAAATCCTTGCCGTTCTTCATGGCGCGAATGCCGAGCGGTGCACGCTCATTGGCGATTTGTGAGCTGAGCACGAGCTGAACGGATGGGTCGTTCAGAATTTCATCCTGCGTCTTCACGATCTTGACGTCCGGAAATCGTTTGGCGAATGCTGCGAGCTTGTCCGGTTCGCCGCCCCATGCGGCGACGAGTTCGCCGCCTCCGCGCTGGATCGCGCCGATCATGCCGTAGATGTGGTCGTGGCTCATGCCGCAGACGGCGAACTTGATGTGGTACTTCGGCGCTTCGTCGGTCTGCGCGGGGAGTGCGACGGATTCGATCACGTGGCCGCGCTCTCCGGCAAAGGCCATCGCGCTATTCGGCAAGCCCGCCATCACGGCAACCGAGCCCATCAATCCGGTCTGCTTCAGAAAATCGCGCCGGCCGTTGGATTTCGTGTTCATCGCTCCTCCGCACTGCCAACGAGATTTCAACGCAAGAGACAAACGCGAGATTGCGGCTATGGCTCATGTCCTCGCGTCGTACACCGGGAGAATACTAGCGGGAGACGGGGGGATTTTGCGCAAGTTTTTGTTGAATGCGGGCCACGTCGATTATGGCGCGGGTGATGCGGCCGCGGCCGAGAATTTCTTCGCCGGCGCGGGATTCGACGTCGAAGACGAGGAAGCGGCCATTGATCTCGACGAGACGCGCGGTTGAAGTGACGAGCGTGCCGATTCCGGCGCTTTTCACGTGATCGACTTCGATGCGCGTGCCGACGGTAATTTTGCCGGGCGGCAGCGCGGGCTCGATGGCGAACGAAGTGGCGGCTTCCATCATGCCGATCATCGCGGGAGTGGAAAAAATTTCGGGAAGGCGGGGATCGTAGGCGGCGGTGGTGTAGGCGAAGATCACGGCGTGCTCGAAACGTCCTTCAAGGCCGATGCGGATTTCGGGGCGGGGAGCGGGATCGGTCATTGCGGAGCGTCGGCCCCGGCGGCGGTTCGCTCGGCGAGTCGGCGCGATCGCGGGCGCACGAGGCTATCGAGAACTTCAGAGAACGTTACGCCGACCTGGCCCCAGAGGCGGCGCTTCAGGCCCATGTAGCCTTGCGCGCCGCTGAAAAGATCGGCCATCAGGGAGCGGAAGGTCGGGCTGTGGCCGATGAACTGAATCATGCGCGTGGTGACTTCGCCGCCGAGGAAGCGGCCGCGATAGAGGCGGCGGGCGACACGCGTGGCGAATTCGAGTTCGATTGAAAATTTCGCGCGAACGCGCGCGGGATAACTGGCGGGATCGCCGGCGACGAGCGCCTGGGCGAGAAGATCTCCGGAGCAGAGCGCGTAATACAAACCTTCGCCAGTGAGCGGATCGACCCAGGCGGCGGCGTCGCCGACCAAGGCCCAATTGGGGCCGACGACGCGGCGCGCGCGAAGAGTTTCCATTTGCGGCGAGGGCAGAACGTGGCTGTAAAAATGGGCGCCGGCGCGCGGAATTTTCTCGTCGCGCAGGAATGCATCGAGATGGCGGCGCAATTCCTGGCTGGTGTGGCGGGCCATGCTGCCGCAGATACCGACGGAAAGATGGTCGGCGCGCGGGAAGGACCAAAGGTAGCCTTCGAAGCGGCTGAGGAATTTTACTTTGATGTCGTCGGCTTGCGCGGGAATGAAATATCCCATGGTCATTTCAAGATCGGCGCGCTTGAGCGGGCGCGTGCCGGGGAGAAGGGAATTGCGCGCGCCGGCGGCGAGGACCACGAAATCGGCTTCGTGCACCTGGCCATCGGCGACGAGCTCGACGCGCGGGCCGGAGGTATCGACTTTGGTGACGCGCGCGCGAACCACGCGAGCGCCGGCCGCTGAGGCGCGGTCGAGAAGCAAGCCATTCAGCACGGCGCGCGAATAAATAACGATGGGCTGATCGAGCTTCATGTGAGCGCGATGGCCGCGGCTGGAAATTAATTCGATGGAGTGAACGCGCTTCTTGGGATGCGGTCCATTGCCGAGGAACGGATAGGCGACGATGGCTTTGTGAGTGAGGCCGCCGCCGCAGGGTTTTTCCCATGCGAGGTGCTCATCGAAGAGCGTGACTTCATAGCCCGCGCGAGACAACTGCTCGGCGCACATTGCGCCCGAGGGTCCGCCGCCGACGATGGCGATCTGACGCACCGGCTGGGTTAGCTGCTCCTGATGGGTTGTTGCACGTGCACCGCCGAATGTCATGTCAGCGGGAAAAACGAAACGATGAACCAGGCGGCGATTATAGCACCAAAAATTGCGGCCGCAGCGGGCGAACCGGTGCGGCGGCGTATCACTTCGGAACCGTAGTGCTGGAGCACGGAGATCAGTATGAAGCTGGGCAGAAGCAGGCCGATCAGCACGTTGCCGTTCATGGTGAGGAAGTAGGCTGCGATCATCGCGACCCAGAGCTCGAAGCGCATGGCGGCGAAAAGGGCGAAGCGGCGCCAGTTTGCGCCGGGGAGGCGCGGGCCGAGGGCGACCTCTTCGGCGAGAAAATAGGGGAAAACGGCGAGCGCCGCGGGGGCTAGCCTGAGCAAGCGGGGCTTGGTGAGGAAGAAAATGCGCGAGGCGGTTTGAGCCCAGGTGTGGCGAAACATCCAGCTGGCCGCGTCGGCAGAGGAGCCGGCGAGCCAGGCTCGGGCGGCGATGGTGAAAAGGAGGGCGAGCGCGATCGCGGCAAGAATTCCGCGCGCGGACCAAACGAACGCCGTGCCGCGCGGGACGACCAGGAAAAACAGAGCGACGCCGGCGATCAGGAGGCAGGTTGCGAGGTAACTTCCATCGGAGAGACCGAGCCAACTGTAATGCGGCACGGCCGCAAGAAGCGCGACGGCGAAGACGCAGGCTACGGCCCATGTGCGCAGCGCTTTCGCGGGGCGCATGGCGGAGTGCGTGTCGTCATTCGTGTTTTCGGCGGAATATTTCGTTTCGGGATCGCGATCGGGATAGTGCGCCGCGGGCGGACGGATGCGTCCTGCAAAGATGGTTGCGGCGAGAGGAAAAAGAAGGATGATGCCCACGCAGCCGAGGAGAAATTCGGTGCGCGGCCAGCCGGGCACGGGCGCGGGCGGGCCGGGGATGCCGAGGGCTTCGCGCGCCCATGCTGACGCGAGCGTGGAGACGCGCGGATCGGTGAGCACGCTGACGTGATCGGCGAGCGACACGTCGGCAAGATGGAAGGCGCGGAGTTGGGCGAAATCATCGGGAGCGGTGCGATCGCCGCCGGCGTCGCGCGCGAGATGGCGAGCTTCGGATCGCAGCCAGGGCACATCGAACTGCGCGCTGACCACCAAGAGATTCGAGGGCATGCGACGCGGCGGAACGAGAGGAGCGGGCGAAAGCGCGATGGTGGCGGCGGTGGGGAAGCGGTCGGCGAGGCGAATGGCGATTTCCGCGCCCATCGAGTGGCCGAGGAGAACGGTACGATCGAGATGAATGTCGCCGCGGTCGGCGAGCGCGGCGATGGCGTCGCCGGCGCAGGATTCGGCGTTGGCGTAAGTGAAAGGTTCGGTGCTATCGCCGTGGCCGGCGAGATCGATCATGTACACGCGGAGGCCTTGCGCGGCGAGCCGCTCTCCGAGCCAGGCCATGATGTGGCGATTTCCGGCGAGGCCGTGAAGGACGATGGCGTTGGCGAGCGGCGGTTCCTGGTAAGGCTCCATCACGGTGACGGGAGTGTGGCAGGCGTCGAGCTGATATTCGAACGTGGGCGGCTGATGGCGAATCGATTCCGCGCTGCCGGCGGCGATGAGAACGATTCCGAGGATTGCGAGAAGCGTTTCGCGGCGCACGTGCTTCACACGCTGCATGGTCGCGCCGGTCATCGCTCGCCTCGTGGCTTGCCCCTGAGCTTGAAACGCGCGTGATAAGATTGTGGTGTCGTGGTTTCGCGGCGGCGATTCATCGCGGTGTGGAGAGTGTTTCGCGCATGGGTCAGATCATCACCGAAGACGAATTGATTGTCCAGTTGGGGCCGGAAAACCGCAACGGGCGGCAAGTGGTGTTCACGAACGGATGTTTCGATCTCGTGCACCCGGGGCACGTTCGCAGCCTTGAACAGGCGCGGTCGCTGGGGGATTTTTTGGTCGTGGGACTAAATAGTGACGAGAGTGTGCGCGGACTGAAGGGGCCGGCGCGGCCCGTGCTGCCGCAGGAAGATCGCGCAGCGATTTTGGCGGCTCTGGCGGCGGTGGATTACGTGGTGGTGTTCGATCGCGCGACTCCGCGAGAATTGCTGGCGCGGCTGCGGCCGGATATTTTGGTGAAAGGCGCGGACTGGAATATCGAAACGATTGCCGGGCGCGAAGAAGTTGAAGCGGGCGGCGGGCGCGTGGTGTCCGTGCCGCTCGAGCCGGGATTTTCGACGACGAGTTTGGTGGACGAACTGCATCGCAGGGCGCTGCTGATCAAGGCCTCCGAGTCGGGTTCCTCAGAATAAATTCTATGGTGTTGTCATCGGTCGCGGAGTTTCTCTCTCCATTTGGGCGCTTGCCTGCGGTTGAGGCGGCGCTCGAAAATTTGCGGCGCAATCGCGCGGCGACGCTGGCGGGGCTTGCGCCGCCGGCTGTGGCGCTGATGGTGGCGGAAGTCGCGGCGGGATTGCGCAATCCAATTGTAGTGGTGGTGGAAACGGATTCGCGGGGCGAGGAGTTGGCGGCGCCGCTGCGATTTTTCTTGCGCGTGCTCGCGAATTTGCCGGCGTCGGCGGTGGGGAATGTTCCGGCGCTTGACGTTGTGCCGGGAACGGGAATTTCGCCGCATCCGGAAATTCTGGAGACGCGCGGCGTTTCGCTGTGGCGCTACGCGACGGAGCAGACGCGCGTGCTGATTGTGCCGGCAGCGGCGGCGCGGATGCGCGCGCGCGACGCGGTGTTCTATTCGTCGCTCGGACTCACGCTGGTGCGCGACGAAGAGGTGCCGCTCGAAGACTTGGTGGCGCACCTGCGCAGCGTTGGGTACATGCGCGCTGAAGCGGTGGAGATGCCGGGGCAATTTACGGTGCGCGGCGGAATTCTGGATGTGTTTTCTCCGGAGGCGGCGCGGCCGGTGCGGCTGGAGTTGCTGGGCGACACGCTGGAATCGCTGCGCGAGTTCGATCCGGAAACGCAGCGGTCGGTGCGACCGCTCGAGCGTGTGAGTCTTCCGCCGCTGACGGATGAGCCGGGCGGTTGGCCCGAGGCGCCCGAGGAGCCGGCGGTCCAGACGCCGGCGTCGGCGTTCGGCACACTTTTTGAATTGCGGCCGGACACGATTGTGATTCTGGAAGAGCCGGAAGCGATTGGGGCGGCGCAGGAGGCGGCGTTGCCGGGCGATGGCGCTGATGGCGTGGGCGACGACGCGGCGTGGCCATTTCTCGCGAAGAGTGAATATGAGAAATCGCTCGAGCGTTGTGCACGGTTGGAGCTGACGCGGCTGCCGATCGAAAAAACGCAATCGCGCGCGGCGCGACGGGCGCCGCACGCGGTTGTGACGCAGCCAGCGACGCGTTACCACGGGAATCTTCCCGTGTTTTTGACCGAGGCGCGCGGACGATTGAAGGCTGGCGAACGCGTGCTGGCCGCGGCGGGCACGCTGGGCGAACTCGAACGGCTCGCGGATTTGTGCCGCGAATACGAATTGCCATTTCGACTGGCGGAGACCGAGGCCGGCGTGACGGGCGATCGACTGGCGGACGATTCGGCTCTCGGCGGTGGCCCGGCACTGCTGCTGGTGCGCGCGCCGCTCGATGCGGGATTCATCGTGCCGGAAGCGCGTCTGGCGCTTTACGGCTCGGGCGATTTGCTCGATGCGCTGCCGACGAGATCGCGTCCGCGCGAGCGGTCGAAATCCGCAACTTTCTTTAGCGATCTGGGCGATTGGAAGCCGGGCGATTACGTGGTGCACCTGGATCACGGCATCGGGCGCTTCGAGAATTTGCAACAGATGGAAAGCGGCGGGAGTCGCGGCGAATTTCTGCGGCTGATTTACGCCGACGATGCGCGGCTCTACGTTCCAGTGGAGCGCATGGATCTGGTGCAGCCGTATCACACGGCGGGCGGCGCGGTGCCGCAACTGGATTCGCTGGGCGGCGTGGGATGGACGACGCGCAAAGCGCGGGTAAAAAAATCGCTCGAAGAGATGGCGGACAAGCTTCTCGAGCTCTACGCCGAGAGGCAGATGGCGCCGGGCCACGCGTTTCCGCCGGATACGGCGTGGCAGCGCGAGTTCGATGACGCGTTCGAGTTCGCGGAGACGCCGGATCAGGTGACGGCCATTGCCGACGTGAAGCGCGACATGGAGAGTCCGCGGCCGATGGATCGGCTGCTGTGCGGAGACGTGGGTTACGGCAAAACCGAAGTGGCGATGCGCGCGGCGTTCAAGGCGGTGATGGACGGAAAACAAGTGGTGGTGCTCACGCCGACGACGGTGCTGGCTTTCCAACACTTTGAAACGTTCCGGCGGCGCTTCGCGGCGTTTCCGGTGAAGATCGAAATGATCAGCCGGTTCCGCAGCGCCGCCGAGCAGAAAAAAGTGCTCCTCGCCGCCGAAGCGGGACAAGTGGACATTTTGATCGGGACGCATCGGCTGTTCTCGAAGGATGTGAAGTTGCAGAACGTGGGGCTTGTGGTGGTGGATGAAGAGCAGCGCTTCGGCGTGGGGCACAAAGAAAAATTGAAGGCGCAGCGGCCGGACGTGGACGTGCTTACGCTTTCGGCCACGCCGATTCCGCGCACGCTGCACATGTCTCTGGTGGGCATGCGCGATCTTTCGCTGATCGAGACGCCGCCGACGGGGCGGCTCGCGATTCAGACGGTGGTCGCGCCGTTCAGCGAAGGCGTGGTGAAGCGCGCGATCGAGCAGGAGATGGAGCGCAACGGGCAGGTATTTTTCATTCACAACCGCGTGGAATCGATCGGCTCGGTGGCCACGCTGGTGAAGAAACTTGTGCCCAAAGCGCGCGTGGTGGTGGGGCACGGGCAGATGGGCGAGAAACAATTGGAAGAAGTGATGATGCGCTTTGTGCGCAACGATGCCGACGTGCTGATCTCGACGACGATCGTGGAGAACGGATTGGATATTCCGCGCGCGAACACGATTTTGGTGAATCGAGCCGAACGCTTGGGGCTTTCCGAGCTGTATCAGCTTCGCGGGCGCGTGGGGCGTTCGAGTGAGCGCGCCTATGCGTACTTGCTTGTGCCGCCGGAGGCCACGCTTTCGGGAATTGCGCGTCAGCGCCTTGCGGCGCTGCGCGAGTTCAGTGAATTGGGCTCGGGATTTCGCCTCGCGGCGCTCGATCTTGAACTGCGCGGCGCGGGCAATTTGCTGGGGCGGCAGCAGCACGGACATATCAATTCGATCGGATTCGATCTCTACACGCAAATGCTGGACCGAGCCGTCGCGCAGCGCAAAGGCGATAGTGTGCGGCCGGAGCGCCGCGCCACGGTCAACCTGGGGCTCGACATACGCATCCCACCCGAATACATCGCCGAGGAAAATTTGCGGCTGCGCACCTACAAGCGCATCGCGGAGCTGGAGCGGCCGGAGGCTCGCGAGGCGCTGCTGCAAGATTTGTCGGACCGGTTCGGTCCGCCGCCGCAGGCGATTCTGAATTTGCTGGATTACTCGGCGCTGAAAGGCCTGGCCGAGTCGCTGGGAGTGGCGTCGATCGAGCGGCGCGCGTCGCAGGTAGCCGTGAAATTTCACGAAGAGACGCCGGTGCAGCCAGAGCGCCTGGTGAAAGTGCTGAGGTCGATGAAGGGATTGCGCCTTGACCCGGCCGGCGTGCTGTGGATCGAGATCGAGCGCGGCGCGGGCCGCGTGACGGAGACGATCAGAAACGTATTGCTTCGTCTTGAAGCCGAGGGCTAAGATACCAATGACTATGAAGAAAATGAAGAATATGACCGATTGGCAAAGGTACGCCTGGAGTGTGCTCGCTGCGGCTGGATTGTGCGCGTGCCTTGTTCCCGCCGGATTTGCGGCGCAGACCCAGGCGCCAGCGCAGACCCCTGCGCAGACCCAAGGCGAATCAAGTTCCGCGCCACAGGCCGCGGCTCCTTCCTCGGGAGGTTCCGGCTCGAACGCCATGCCCAGGGCGAGTTCGACGCCTGCCGGCGGCGCGCCGGAAGACCCGGCGTCGTCGGACAGCAACGGGACGGTGATCGAAGAGATTGTGGCGCGAGTGAACAACGATATTATCACGCGCTCGGATCTGGATCGCGCGCGCGATCAGATGGTCGAAGACGTTCGTCACGACTGCGCGGGCTGCGCGGAAGCAGACATCCAGGCCAAGATTGCTGAGCAGGAACCGAATTTGCTTCGCAACCTAATCGATCAGTCGCTATTGGTGCAAAGGGCCAAGGACGACGACATCAACGTCGACGCCGACGTGGTGAAAAAGCTGGACGAAATTCGGCAGGATAACCACATCGCTTCGATGGAAGATCTCGAGCGCCAAATTGACGCTTCCGGAATGGACTTCGAGGATTACAAGACCACAATTAGGAACCAATTGCTGACCCGGGAAGTGATCAGTAAGGAAGTGAGTTCGCGCGTGATCGTGGATCACGCGGAAGTAGCGAAGTATTACCAGGACCATCAGGATGAGTTCCAACGGCCAGAACAAGTGGTGTTGCGCGAGATCCTGGTGAGCACGGCGGATAAGACGCCCGACGAAGTCACGACGCTGCAGAAAAAAGCCCAGGGTCTGCTCGATCGTGTGCGCGCCGGAGACGATTTCGGCCAGCTGGCCATCCATTTCTCCGATGGACCGACGGCGAAAGACGGCGGGGAGCTGGGCACGTACGAGCGTGGACAGCTCGCTAAGGACATCGAGGACAAAGTCTTCGCGCTCGATCGCAACGGGACCACCGACGTCATTCAGACCAAGGAAGGATTCCTGATACTGCAGGTCGAGCAGCGGTATGAGGCTGGTCTTCAGCCGCTCGACAAGGTCGAAGACGAAATCACCGACAAGTTGTTCACGGCAAAAGTCGAACCGGCTCTGCGCGATTACTTGAAGCAACTGCGTCAGGATAGTTTCGTGCTGGTGAAGCCGGGCTACGTGGATACGGCCGCAGTGCCTTCGAATGGAATTCAGGAAGTTTCGCCGGTGGCGGATACCGCGGCCAAGAAAACCAAAACGGCTCACAAGTTTTTATTTTTTGGCCACAAGAAATTCCCCAGTCAAGGCACATGAAGTCGCCCTACGTCGCTGAGCTTCGCGCCGATCAGTCCGTCAGCACATTTTTCCTCGTTTCCGAAAAAGAAATTCGATCTACGAAGGACTCGCGAAAATACTTGCGTCTCGAGCTGACCGACCGCACAGGGTCGATCGAAGCGCGCATGTGGGGCGGCTTTGAGAAGGATGCCGCGACGTTCGAGCGCGAAGGCTACGTGAAGGTGCAGGCGCGCGTCGAAAGCTATCGCGGGAAACTGCAGCTGGCGATCGATCGTGTACGGCGTGCGGAGCTCTCGGAAGTGGACGCCGGAGATTATCTTCCGCAGACCAAGCTCGACGTGGAAGCGCTGTACGCGAAGCTGCGCGAGTACGGCGAGGGAATTACGAATCCCTGGCTGCGGCGCTTGGTGATGAGCGTGCTGGAAGATCCGGAGCTTGTGCCGCGTTTCAAGCGCGCTCCGGCGGCCAAGATGATGCACCACGCGTATCTCGGCGGTTTGCTCGAGCACGTCGTCAGCTTGTGCGGACTCGCGCGCTTGGTTGCGGCGCATTATCCCGAAGTCGATGGCGATCTGCTGATGACCGGCGCGATCCTGCACGACATCGGCAAACTCGACGAGTTGTCGTACGAGCGCTCGATCGGATACACCACGGCGGGGCAGTTGCTCGGGCACATCATGCTCGAATATGAGCTGGTGACGAAGAAGATGGACGCGATCGAGGGATTTCCCCCGGAATTGAAAACGCTGGTGCAGCACATGCTCATCAGTCATCACGGGCAGTACGAATTCGGTTCGCCGAAACGCCCGATGTTCCGCGAAGCGCTGCTGCTGCACTATATCGACGATATGGATTCGAAGATGGCGGCGACTCGCGGCGCGCTGGAATCCGAAGCGGGCGACGAGGAATGGACGGCGTTCAATCCCGCACTCGACCGGCGCTTGCTGCGACTGGATGATTTCCTGAAAACGGCGGAGCCGGCAGCGCAGTCGGGAACCTTGTTTGAAACCAAGCCCGCGCGGGCTGCGGGAAAAGCGGGCAAGGAATGAGCGACGCGACCGCGAATCGCCGCGTGGCGGGAAACGCGCCCCACGTGCGCCGTTCGATTCTGGAATTGGCGCCGCTCGAACTTGATTGCATGAATGCGCTGTGGTCCGCCGGCGAAGGAACCGTGCGGCAGATTCAACAGTTAATGGCGTCCACTCGGCCGCGCGCTTACACCACGATTATGACGATTCTGGATCGGCTGGCGCAAAAGGGAGTCGTGGCTCGGCAGAAGTCCGGGCGGGCGTACATGTATCGGCCGAATCTTACCGCGGAGCAGGCTCGCGCTCATGCCGTGGAGCGAATCGTGGATGGATTTTTTGAGGGATCGACACAGGCGTTGGCGGCGCAGCTTGCGGGCGCTCCCTCAGCGAGGCTCGCCGCTCCAATCGGAATCGTTTTGCCGGCGACGGCACCACGCGCCGAACGAGTTGCGGGCGCGCAGCGAAAATCTTCGGCGACACCATCCGCAACCGCGCCCGACGCGTCGTCCGAGCCGGCGCTGGATGCCGCGCTACTCTAGGTGATCATGCTGCCTGACGCATTCACAATTCGCGACCTGCGCATCGCTCCGGCAACGGTGCTGGCGCCAATGGCCGGCGTCACGGACACCGTATTTCGCCGCATGATTCGCGAACTCGGCGGCTGCGGTTTGATCATGACCGAATTCACGAGTGCCGAAGGCGCGACGCGGAATATTGCGCGCACCATGCGCTATCTTTTATTTGAGCCAGAAGAACATCCCATCGCCGCGCAACTTTTTGGCGCGGACGCCGATGCCATGGGGCGTGCCGCGGCGCTGGTGGAAGAGCTGGGCTTTGACACAGTCGACGTCAATCTCGGATGCCCGGCGAAGAAGGTCGTGAAATGCGGGGGTTCGGGACTCCTGCGCGATCTGGTGAAGCTTGAGGGAATTCTGCGGGCCGTGCGCGCGGCCGTTCGGATACCCATGACTATCAAGATTCGCGCGGGTTGGGACGAGAAGAGTATCGTCGCGGTGGAAGTGGCGCGCATGGCCGAACAAATCGGCGTGGAAGCCATCGCCGTGCACCCGCGCACGCGCGAGCAAGGATTTTCGGGCAATGCGGATTGGAGCGTGATCGCAGCGGTGAAACAGGCCGTGCGCATGCCGGTGATCGGCAATGGCGATATTCGCGTGCCGGAAGACGCGGCGCGCATGGTGCGCGAAACGGGTTGCGACGCGGTGATGATTGGCCGCGCGGCGTCGACGAATCCCTGGATCTTCCGCCAGATCTCCGAGTACGCGCGTATCGGTTCTTATGCGGAAGCCAGCGAAGCCGATCGCTTCGCGCTGCTCTCGGCGTACTTTCGCAATTTGGTGGAGACCGGCTGGCCCGACGCGATCGGGAAAATGAAGATGTTTGCGTGCTACTTCACGCACGCGGTGCGCAACGGCAGCGCGCTGCGCGCGGAAGTTCACGCGTCGCGGACGCCGGAAGAAGTTCTGGAACGTGTGGAGCGATTTGCGGCGCAGCCTGCATTTGCGCCGGAACTTGAAGGAGGTGGATCGTGAGCGTAACTGCTGGTTCGGGATCGACCATGAAGCGGCGCGCCGACCGGCGCATCGCCGTGCATTTGCCTGTCCGTGTGCGCGGCGCGGATCGCGCGGGCGTGCGATTCGATGAATTGACCACCAGTGAAAATGTATGCCGCGATGGGCTGGCGTTTGCCACGCTGCATGAGCTGCTGCCGGGCACCAGTCTCGAAATCGAAATCGCGCAGGCGGCACGGGCCAGCGAACGCCCGATCCAGGACTTTTCCACGCGCGGAGACGTCGCGCACGTCAGGCCGGCGGCTGATACTCGCCAATACCTCGTGGGAGTGAAATTCACGGGGCCGCGCTTCCATCGAGTTTTCCACCCGGAATCGGATTAACGCTCGAGCAACAATCGTTTGTACGCGTCGCGCTTGTTCAAGCCCCGCTCACGCGCGGCTTGCTTGAGCGCGGCTTTGCGGTCGAGCCCCTCTTCGCGCTCGAGTTGCGCAACGCGCGCGGAAAGACCGAGTAGGGCGGCTGGCGCCGCCGCCGACGGGGCAGTTTCTTCAGAGAAGGGACCGACAAGGACCGTCATTTCGCCGCGCGGCGGATCTTTTGTGACGCGCTCGGCCAGCTCCGCCAACGTGCCGCGCAGAAATTCCTCGTGCAACTTGGTGATCTCGCGCGCCACAACCGCTGGCCGCGCGCCCAGAATCTCCGCGGCGTCTTGCAACATATCCGCGATGCGGTGCGGCGCTTCGTAGAAAATCAGCGTGCGCCGTTCGTCGCGGAGAGTTTCGAGGCTCTTTCGGCGATTGCCTGCGCGCGCGGGCAAAAATCCCAGGAACGCGAACTCCTCGACGGGCAGGCCGGATGCGGATAGAGCGGCGAGCAGAGCCGAAGGGCCGGGAATCGGAATGACCGGGATGTGGTGGCGGAGGCAAAGCGTCACCAAATGATGGCCGGGGTCGGAGACCACGGGCGTGCCGGCATCGCTTGCGAGCGCCACGCTCGATCCCTGCTCCATCTCGATCACAAGTTCGGCGCCGCGCGTGATTTCGTTGTGCTCGTGGTAGCTCACCAGTCGTTTTTCGATCTCGAAATGGTGGAGCAGCTTTTGCGTTTGCCGCGTGTCTTCGCAGGCCACAAGGTCGACCTCGCGCAGCACGCGGAGCGCGCGAAGCGTGATGTCTTCCAGATTGCCGATGGGCGTCGAGACCAGGTACAGGCGTCCGATGCCGTCGGTTGCAGCGCGCGATTCTGTCACGGAGCGCTCCCGGGCGCAGTCTAGCATGCCGCGCGGACGATCTCGCTTCGAATGGAAACGCGCAGGGCGCGGTGCGGGCGGCGTGCTAAAATGAATCGAATCCCGTTCAGCGCGCGATCTCCACACGTATGGCTCGGGAACCAGGGAGCGCTGCCTTGCCTTTATATGAGTACGCCTGCAAGAAGTGCGGGCGCCACCACGAACGCATCGAAACCTTCAAGGGTCCGCACATGAGGACTTGCCCGAGCTGCGGCGGCAAAGTCGAGCAGTTGATTTCGGCGCCGGCGCTGCAATTCAAGGGCGCGGGCTGGTATGTGACCGACTACGCGGGGAAATCGTCGACGGGAGAATCCGGCAAGGGCGAAGGCGGCAAGAACGAAGGCGGCGATTCGGCCAAGGCCGCGGACGCAAAAGAATCAAGCGGCGGCAGCGACGCGAAGGAGAGCAAGGAGTCGAAGGACACCAAAGAGACGAAAGAATCGAAAGAAACGAAGGAAAGCAAGAGGTCGAAATCGGAACCCAAGCAGAGCAAGGAAAAATAACTAAGCGCGACGCGGCGCGCGATTAGAGTTTGAGGCCGTGCAGATACGCGCGGAAATCCTTGCCAAGCTCTTTATTTTCGAGCGCGATTTCCACAGTCGCTTTCAAGAAGCCGAGTTTGTCGCCCGCGTCGTAGGATTTTCCCTCGTAGGTATAGGCCCAGAGACCCTTGGTGCGCGCGAGCGTCAGCAGCGCGTCGGTCAATTGGATTTCGCCGCCCGCGCCGGGTTTTGTTTTCGCCAGGATTTCAAAGATATCGGGCGGTAGGACGTAGCGTCCCGTGACGCCGAGATTCGACGGCGCCTTGTCGAGTTTGGGCTTTTCGACCATGTTGGTGATGCGCTGCAGGCGGTCTCCCCAGTGCCGATTCTCGGCGCGCTCGACGGCGACGACGCCGTAAAGATTTAGGCGATCGTGCGGCACTTCTTCCACCGCTATGGCTCCGATCCCCGTCGATTGATAGACGTCGATCAGTTGTTTCGTCGCCGGGCGCCGGCCCGGTATGATCACGTCGCCTAGCAGCACAGCGAAGGGCTCGTCGCCGACGAGCTCGCTGGCGGCGAGAACGGCGTGGCCAAGCCCCAGCGGCTCTTTCTGCCGCGTGTAACTAAAATGGGCCATATCGCCGATTTTGCGCACCATGGCGGCGAGATCCGATTTGCCTTTTTCCTCGAGGAAGCGCGCTAGCCCGGGCGAAGAATCGAAGTGATCTTCGATGGCATTCTTTCCGCGCCCCGTGACGATGATGATGTGCTCGATCCCCGAGGCCACGCATTCTTCGACGACGTATTGCACCAGAGGCTTGTCCACGATCGGCAGCATTTCTTTCGGCTGCGCTTTTGTGGCGGGAAGAAAACGAGTGCCCAGGCCGGCGGCGGGAAGTACGGCTTTGCGGACGCGCTTGGGGGTCGGAGACGGGCTCGGAGTCACGATTCAACCTTACGAAGCCTTTGCACGAGTGTCAACCGCCCGTGGCGGCGCGCGTTCGCCGGTCGCAAGATGCGTCGCGGCGTGTGCTAGCATGAATTGTGCGTGCCGGCCGAAGATGCTGAATGACGGCAAAATGAATACACGATGACAACGCGCATCCTTGGGATCGAATCATCCTGCGATGAGACGGCGGCGGCGGTGGTGGTCGACGGGCGCGAAATCCTTTCAAACGTTGTCGCGTCGCAAGTGGACGTGCATCGCAAGTACGGAGGCGTGGTCCCGGAGCTGGCTTCGCGCGAACATTTGCGGCACATCGTGCCGGTGGTGCGCGAAGCGCTGGAGCGCGCGGGCATGCGTCTTCCCGACGTCGACGCGATCGGCGTCACGCGCGGGCCGGGTCTTGTGGGCGCGCTTCTGGTGGGGCTGACGTACGGAAAAGTTCTGGCGCAGGCGCTAGGCAAGCCACTCGTCGCGGTCAATCACCTCGAGGGTCACGTTCACGCGGTCTTGCTGGAGGCCTATCGCGCGCATACGCAGCCCGAATTTCCGGCCGTTTGTTTGATCGTTTCCGGTGGCCACACGCTGCTATATCACGTGGATGCCGCCCCGTCCGTGACGGATTCCGCCGCGCTCCAACTGCGCTATCGCCGGCTCGGCGGCACGCGCGATGACGCCGCCGGCGAGGCCTATGACAAAGTGGCGCGGTTGCTCGCTCTCGGTTATCCGGGCGGCCCAATTTTGGACCAACTCGCCCGCGTCGAGCGGAATTCAGGCAACGGCCGTGACTCGAAGCGAGGCGCTTCGCATCGGCCAGGCGGCGCGCAATTTGGAACGCCGAAACTGCGCGGCAATCCACTCGATTTCAGCTTCAGCGGAATCAAGACCGCGGTGCTCTATTACGTGCGCGACCACGCCGAATTCGCCCCCGAGATCGCGGTGCGCCGGGCCGCATTGCGGGAAGGGAAGCGCAGCGCGGCGGAACTCGCGCCGCTGTGCAGTCCCGCGACGCTCGATCTGGTGGCCGAATTCCAATCCGTGGTAGTCCGCGACCTGGCGGCCCGAACGCTATCGGCCGCGCGCGAGACCGCGGCGCGATCGGTGCTGGTTTCGGGCGGCGTGGCGGCCAATAGCGAGCTGCGGCGCGTTTTCGAGGAATCGTCTGCTGCAAGAGGACTGCCAGTTTTCTTCCCCAGCCGCGCTCTCTCCACCGACAACGCCGCGATGATCGCTGCCGCCGCGTATTCTCGATTGTTGACCGGTGAGCGCGCAGGCGAAGACCTGGACGCCGAAGCGGTTCTGCCGCTGGCCTGAAAGTCGTTTTCCGACCGCGAGGTCGCGCGAAAAAAAGCCCCGATCGCGAGACCGGGGCTTTGAAATTTCAGAATGTTGGTTGAGAAAAGTTGCTTGGCGAGCTTACGCTTCCGCCTTGTCCAGGTTATTCGGCATCTGCAGGCGGGCCTTGGCGAGCGACTTCACCAGTACGCCTTCCATGGATTCCGCGCTCAGATTGCGGGCTGTTGCGAGTTCGCTGACGAGGAGGAATTTGGCGCGCTCGAGCATCTTCTTTTCGCGGAACGATAGCGGCTTCGTCCGGCTGAGCGACACCAGGCTCTTGAGCACCGCGGCGACTTCAATCAGCGCGCCGGTTCTCATGCGTTCGGAGTTTTCTTTGAAGCGGTGTTTCCAATCGTGGTGGGCGTTGCACTTGCCTTTTTCGAGGTAGCTCAAAACTCGGAGAGTTTCGCCGTTTCGAATCACCGGTCGAAGGCCCACGGTACACGCATTCGTTTGCGGAACCATAACCTTCAAGCCACTCGAACAGATGCGCAACATGTAATACTTTTCGGTCCGGCCTTCCAGGAACCCGTAACTGATTTGTTCGATTACGCCAACGCCGTGGTTGGGATAGACAACTTTGTCCCCGATCCTGTACTCGACCTTGAAGTCCATAGGCTTGGATGTTCCCCCCGTGTTACAGTTCGAAGACTACGGCATTCCCTGTAGGGAAGTCAAGCTATTTCTCATAGAATCAGCAAGTTAACTTGAATTTCGTTTTGGGATTGGCAAGAAAATTGCTTTGAGTTTCGCGCCCCTTCTATGCTTCGCGGTACCACAGTTCGCGGTACTATCGTCTCGTGAGAATCCTGGCCATAGACACCTCGAGCGCATGCGGAAGCGTTGCTTTGCTGTCGGACGCGCGCATCCTGGCGGAAGAGAGTGGCGAATCCGCCGATCCGTCGTCCTCGAGCCTATTTCGCCGCGTCAGCAGCGTCCTGGGCAAGGCCGCTGGGAAGCTTTCCGAGGTCGATTGCTTTGCCGTGGCCGCGGGACCCGGCTCGTTCACCGGGCTGCGCGTGGGTTTGACCGCGGTAAAGGGCTGGGCCGAGGTTTGGCAGCGTCCTATCGCTGCGATCAGCGTCCTTGAAGCTGTTGCGGCCCAGGCCACGGAGCCTGGATCTACCTTGGCGGCTCTGACGGACGCGCGCAGGGGGCTGCTTTTTTGCGGATTGTACCGGCGCATTTCGCTGCATCGCGGCGGCAACGGTGAGAGTCCGGCTCGCGCGGGCCAGTCCGACGGCCTCGATGAACTCGAGAAGGCCGGCGAAGAAATTGTGTCGACTCTGCGGGAGATCCTCGATCGCCTGCTTGGCGGCGCGGCCGAGCCGCCCTTGTTCGTGACGCCGTCGCGAGAAGTGGCGCTTGCGCTGGTAAGTTCGCTCGCGGGCCGCAGCGCGCGAATCGAAATGGTTTCGCCGGCGCTCGCGCCCGTGATTGGACGCCTGGGCCTGCGGCGAGCGGTGCGCGGCGAATTGGTGGACGCGCTTGGCCTGAACGCGAACTATATTCAGCGATCCGCGGCCGAGCTGAACTGGAAGGAACGCGTATGAAAGCTTCGATCCCCGTCGCCGCAATTCGAGTGCGGCCGGTCGAACCGCGCGACGCCGCTGGCATCACCGTCGTGGCGGCGGATTCGCCCGGAGCCGCGCCGTGGTCGGCGAATCAGTACCAAGACGCGGCGCGCGGCGATTACCAGGGATGGCTTGCCGAGCAGGATACGATCGTGGTTGGATTTGTGTTCACTCGGATCGCGGCGGACGAAGTGGAAATTCTGAATCTTGCCGTCGCGCCGGATCGGCGCCGGCAGGGCATTGCGTCGCAACTGATTGCCCGCGCGCTTGAGGCCGCCAAAGAATCAGGCGCCGCGCGTGCGTATCTCGAAGTGCGCCCCTCGAACCGCGCGGCGATCGCGCTTTACCGCAAGCACGGGCTCGCCCCCGCGGGCCGCCGCGCTTGCTACTATTCGAGCCCCGTCGAAGACGCGTTGGTGCTCTCAAGAACTGTGTCATGACTTCCGAAGAAAAGCGTCTCTACCACCAAATCCATCCGCTGAAGTTGGGCACGGATATCTCCGCATCGATTGTTTCTTTGTTTTTCTTTTGGCAGCATCGATGGGGAACGGCGCTCTTGATCCATCTGGTTCCGCCGTTCGCCGCGTCGTTCCTGCTTATGAAGTACGCCAATCTGGATCGTCAGAAGAATTCCGCGTTCGGCCGCTACGTAAAGCTTCACATGACGGCTTCCGTGGTTTTAGGCAGAATGGCGGGCGACGCAGTCACCGTCTTCGCGGCGTGGTTTCATCAGGCGTTGATGCTCGCGACGGGCGTCGGAATCATCGTCGCCGCGTGGGTTTCGGGCGCCACTTAACATCGGCGTCATTCACTGGGCATTGGTTTCGGCGCAACGGAAACCGATGTTTGATGCCGAACTGCCCGGCGTGTTCGTGGTTCGCGCGGCCACTCTGTAGCGGCTGCGGTACTACGCGCGGCGAAAGAACGACCCTCCCTCCACCACTTTTGAATCGCCCGCTGCGGGCCCCGATGGATCGCGCACCGCAGTATCCGCGGAGAGCACTGCATAAAACCATTCCGTGCGCCGTTTCCACAGACTGCCGGTGCCTGCGGCACTTCGGTCCGGCACAAATCGAAAAGGTCTTGCGAAACCCTCTTGGCTTGTACCTCCCATTGTGTTAGGTTGGCGCTGTTATGTGATTCATGCCCAAAGTTCAGCCGTGCAGGAGGTGCCCCAATGGCGACTCTGCCAGGTGATCTCCGAGAAAAGATATTGAACGGGGATCCCGAGTATCAACGGCTTCTGCAAGAGCATTCGCAATACGCATCGCAGCTAGAGCAGATTACCAAGTCTCCCTACCTCAGTTCCGAAGACCTGATTCAGGAAATCACTCTAAAGAAGATGAAGCTAAGAGCCAAAGACGCCATCGAGAAACGCGTGGCGCATTTGGCGAACCGAGTTCTGGTTTAGGATCATTGGCTCCGCAAGGCCGCGAAAGATTGGCACGCTCCGAGTGTCACGCGATTGAGCTCTACGGCATGCCTCGTACACCAACGGCGAATCTCTCCCCAAACTGTCGTAGAATGGGCGGGGCGTGGGCTCGGCCTCTCGCTACTCTCGATGGTTCGCGACGGTTACAAATTCGCCGCTCCCCCGCTTCTCGCAGGTCTTGTGGCGCTCGGATTTGGTTTTCGGTGGAGCGCGGCGCTGTGGGCCGGCATTGTGCTGCTGCTGCTGGCGGCCTTCGTGGCGTATTTTTTTCGCGATCCGCAGCGAGTGATTCCAAACGATTCCGCGGCCATCGTTTCGCCGGCCGATGGACGCGTGATGGAAGTTGTGGAAGAGATTTTCGGGGGACGGCCCGGACAGCGCATCAGTATTTTTCTGGCGATCTGGAACGTGCACGTGAATCGTTCGCCCATGGCCGGCCGCATCGAGCAGATCGAATATCGGCCCGGGCGATTTTATGCCGCCATGCGCTCCCGGGCGTCCGAGGAAAATGAACAGAACGTGATTCGCCTTCGCACCCAGCGCGGCGACTTGGTTTTCAAGCAAATTGCGGGATGGGTGGCCCGCCGCGTGGTGTGCTGGAAAAAGCCCGGTGATCAGGTGGCCACCGGTGAGCGCATCGGCCTGATTCGTTTCGGTTCGCGCATGGATGTGTGGCTACCCGATGGCGCGGAAATTCTGGTAAAGCCCGGCGAGCATGTGGCCGGCGGTTCGAGTATCCTTGCGCGGTGGACATGAAAGAATACGAACAACGCGAACTCGGATTCGAGGGACGCCTGCGCAGTCAGCAGCGTCTGCGCCGCGGCATTTACCTGCTGCCGAGTCTCTTCACCGTCGGCAACATGATGTGCGGCTTTTATGCGGTGATCGCCGTGCTCAAGGGCGGCGCCGCGGATTTGGACTACGCCGCGATCGCCATCGGATTCGCCATCGTGTTCGACGTCTTCGACGGTTTCGTGGCGCGCGCCACGCACACCAACACAGACTTCGGTAAGCAATTCGATTCGCTCGCTGACGTGGTGAGCTTCGGCATTGCCCCGGCGACCTTGGCGTACACCTGGGGCGTTCACGGCATGCTCGCGAGCGACGCTCCGCAAGCGCGCCACATCTATGAGCTCGGCTGGTACATCAGCCTCTTTTATGTAATTTGCTGCGCGTGGCGTTTGGCGCGGTTCAATGTGCAGGGCATGGCGCCGGGCGGATCGCGATTTTTCGTGGGCCTGCCCACGCCTGCTGCCGCCGGGCTTATCGCCGCGAGCGTCCACGCGTTTCGCGCTCCCCTTGAAGACTGGCGCTGGGCGGCCGCCTGGCTCGCGTTGGTTTTTGTGGCCGGGACGTTGATGGTCAGCGCCGTGCGCTATCGCAGCTTCAAAGACGTTCCCTGGGCGCGCAAGCAGCCTTCCGTGGCCATCGTGCTCATCGCGTGCCTTGTCGGGGCCATCGTAGTGTATTCGGAGATCGTCCTCATCCTCCTCGCCAGCGTGTACATAACTTTTGGCGTCGTTTCGCATGTGGTGCGCGTGGCCCGGCAACGTCCCGTCTCTCACCCCTCCAGTCCCGTCGTCTAACCCATGCCCAGCTCTGAACCAGGACTTCGCATCGCAATCGTCGGCGCAACTTCGCTCCGCGGCAAGGAATTGAAGGAAGCTCTGGAGGCTTCGGTGCTGGTCGCCGCGGAAGTCACTCTGGTTGACGACGAAATTTACGCCGGCACCGTCACCGAATTCGGCGGCGAGCCGGCGATAGTCAATCCCGTCGGCGAGGAAGACTTTTCCGGCGTGCGGTACGTGTTTTTCGCCGGCTCGCCGGAATTGACTGCGCGCCACGCCCCCGCTGCCCTCGCCGCCGGAGCCACGCTGATCGATTTAACCGGCGGCCTCGCGGCGATGCCGGACGCTGTGCCGTGGATTCCCACGCTCGATTCCGTGCTGCCTTCGCCGCGCCGCACAAACGGATCGGCTGCGGCCGCTCGTGTCTATCTATCTCCCTCCGTGCCGGCCATGATTGCGTGCGCCTTCGCCGCATCGCTTCCCGCCGCGGGCGGCAGCAGAGCGCAGATCGTTTTCCTGCAGCCGGTTTCTGAGCGCGGCGCCGTCGGCGTCGAAGAACTCGAAAAGCAAACGGTTCAGCTGCTTTCCATGCAGCCGTCGGGCCAGGAAGTTTTTGACGCACAAATCGCGTTCAACATTCTCGATCGTTACGGCCCCGCATCGACCGTGACGCTTCTCGAGCAGCGCCAGGAATTGGGCCGCGATGTCGCGCGCTATCTAGCGGGCCGCGTTCCGGCGCCGGCCGCCACGCTGCTCCAGGCGCCCGTGTTTTTTTCTTATGCGTTCATGGCCTATGCCGAGGTCGATTCCGCTGACGCGCTCGTTCCGCGTCTTGCCGCCGCCGGATTCAAATTCCTGGAAGAAGGCGAAGTGGGGCCGACGAACGTGAGCGTCGCCGGCGAATCGCGCCCCGTGCTCGGGCGCCCCGCCCGCGATCAGAACGTCGAGCGTGGCTGGTGGTTCTGGGGCGCCGCGGACAACGTGCGCGTCGCCGCCGCCAATGCGGTATCGATTGCGGAGCGGCTTCGTGCGTCGTAAGCGCAAGGCGCGCTCGCTCGTCACACGGGCGAGGCGGCGCGCGCTCTCGGCAGCGCTGCTTCTCGCCGCGAGCGTCGCCGCTGGCTGCGGCTACACCGTAGCTGGCCGCGCGACGCGCATTCCGCCCGACGTGCACACCATCGCCGTCTTGCCGCTCGTCAATAAAACCAGCACCTACCGTATCGAGCAGCGCATGACCAACGCCGTGGTGCGCGAATTTCTCGAACGCACCAAATATCGCATCGTGCCGACCGATACCGGCGCCGACGCCGTGCTCAGCGGCGAAATCTCCAGCATCAGCGCCTCCGCCGTCACTTACGATTACACCACCGGCCGCGCCACCACCATGCTCGTCACCGTGACCATGAAAGTGCGACTCGAAGATCGCGATCGCAAAGTGCTCTATGAGAATGACAATTATGTTTTTCGGCAGCCCTACGAAATTTCAACCGACGTGAACAGCTTCTTTCAGGAAGAGGGCCCCGCGCTCGACCGCATGTCGCAGGATTTCGCGTCGCGTCTGGTCGCCGACGTCCTCGAAAACTTCTGATGCCCAAGATTGAAACCGCGGAGTTGCTCGATCGCCTGGCGAAGGGCAAGCCCATGCCGGGCATTCTTCTGTTGGGCCAGGAAAGTTATCTTCGCGATTTGTGCCGCAAAGCGATCATCGAGGCCGTGGTTCCCGAAGATGCGCGTGAGTGGGGCGTCGCGCGCTGTGATGCCTCCGAAGAAGATTCCTCGGCGATTCTCGCGTTGGCTGCCACGCCGTCTCTGCTCGCGCCGCGCCAGATCGTTTTTGTGCGCGGCATCGAGGCCTGGGAGAAACTCGGTGAAAATGCGCGCGAAGCCCTGCTCGCCGATCTGGCCGCCTATTTCGCGCAGCCGTCCGCGTCGAGTACGCTGGTCCTCGAAGCCGAATCGCTCGATCAACGATTGAAGCTTTGGAAGCTGCTCTCCGACGAAGTTCTCGTTGTTGGGCTCGAGTTGCCGGAAGAACCGCAAGCACGCGCCCGCGCGGCCGCCGCGATCTTGACGCAAATGGCCAAAGAAGCCGGCGTAACACTCGAGAAAGATGCGGCCGAAGAATTGACCGAGCTTGCCAGCGCCGATCTCGCCGCCGCACGCACCGAAATCGCCAAGCTCGCAACGTACGCCGGCGATCGAAAGCGCATCACGCGCGAAGATGTCGAGGCCCTCGTCGTCAGCGGGCGCAAATATTCTGTGTGGGAATTGGCCGAGGTCTTCGCTTCGCGCGAAACCGCGCGCGCCATGACCTTCCTTGAAAGTTTATTGCGCGAAGGCGAGCAGCCCGTGCAAATCGTCGGCGCGATGGCCTGGATGTGCCGCAAACTTCTCGAAGCGCAGGATCTCCCGGCGCAAACATCGAAGTTTCAAGCCGCGGGCCGCCTCCAGATGCGCCCGCCCATGGCGGAAATGGCGCTGCGCGAATCACGCCGTATTCCTCGCGCTCAACTTTTAGAGGGTCTCGCGGCGCTCTACGAAGCCGATTCGCGTCTAAAATCGTCGGCGCCAAACCCGCGTGCCATATTGGAATTTCTGGTAGCGCGATTCGCGGCGGCCGGCCAATGATCATCCCGCGATGGTTCGCCGCGCCGGACCGCGCGTCGTTTCAGGATTTTTTTGCTGCGCGAACGGAATTGTACGCGATGCTCAAGCGCGACTTGGTACGATTGGCGGTGTTCTCGTGAAGAATACCCTTGCCGATAGCTCGATCGATCGCCGAAAGCGTCGGCGCCAGCAGAGCGCCCGCCGCGGCAGCGTCATTGGCGTCGAGCGCGCCGCGCAATTTTCGGATCATCGATCGCACCCGCGTGCGCTGCGAACGATTTCTCTCCTGATGCTCGAGCGCTTGCTTCGCGCGCTTCAGTACGGATGGCTTGCGCTTCTTAACTTTCGTCGGTGTGCCCGCAGGCATTCAGTTCTCCCTGGTGTCAACGCGCAAAGTGTAGACGCGCGAATCATCACGCGATCGTTTATGCGATTCAGCAACACTATCCGAGCCATTCGCCTTTGTCAAACCGCCGCGCGCGCTGCCGCGTGTCTGCTGCTGTGCGCGGCGCTGCTTCACGTCGCCGCAATCCCCGCGCGCGCGGAGAAAATCGCCGACCTCCAGCCGCAAGGCGCGATCAATGATTTCGCCAATGCCCTCACTCCCGACACGCGCGCGAAACTCCTGGCCCTCGCCACCGAACTCAACGATAAAGCCGACGCACAGCTCGACGTCGTGACCATCCACACCACCGAGGGCGACGCCGTGGCCGACTTCACGACCAATCTCGCCGAGAAGTGGGGCGTCGGCTACAAAGGAAAAGATCGCGGCGTGATGATCCTCCTCGCCGTGGACGACCACCAGTATTGGACCGCAGTCGGTTACGGTCTTGAACCAATTTTGCCCGACGGCAAAGTCGGCGACTTCGGCCGCCAAATGGTCCCGCTTCTAAAAAGTGGCGACACCAGCGCCGCCGTCTTGCAAATGGCCGGGCAGATCGCCGCCGTCATCGCACAGGATCGCGGCGTCTCGCTCGACGCGCAACCTCCCGCTCCCGCCGCCGGAGCCGACGACGATTCGCAACCGCATTTCAACATCGCCTGGCTTTTTCTGATATTTTGGCTCGGCCTGTTTTTGTATCGAATGATTCGCTCCATGTTCGGACATCACGGGCCTCGCGGTTCCGGCATGGGCGGACTTTGGTGGCTCGGCGGTTTGGGCGGAGGCGGTGGCGGCGGAGGATTCGGCGGTAGTGGCGGTGGAGGCGGTGGTTTTGGTGGCGGATTCGGCGGCGGGGGATTCGGCGGCGGCGGAGCTGGCGGAGGATGGTGATGTCGTCCGCGCAAGGCCGCACAAAGTTCGCACACTTAGCTAGCGCCTGCACAGACGGGTGGACGCCGCGATGAGCAGAGAACAAGAATTATCCGACTTGGTTGGCGAGTTCCAGCTCGCAGCCGGAAACAATCTGCGTTCGCTCGTGCTCTACGGTTCCGCGGCGGGCGGCGAATTTCACGAACCGCATTCCGATCTAAATATCCTCGCCCTCTTCGATCGCCTCGATGCCGCCGCGCTCAAGCGCCTGCATCCGGTAGCCGCCGCGTGGGTCGGCAAAGGGAATCCCGCCCCGCTCCTGCTCACGGTTGACGAGTTGCATTCCGCCGCCGATGTCTACGCCATCGAATTTCTGGACATCATCTCCCGCCGCCGCACGCTCTCCGGCGAAGATTTCTTCGCGTCGCTCGAAGTCCCCATGAATCTGCATCGCGTTCAGGTCGAACGCGAGCTGCGCGTCAACGTTCTGAAGCTGCGCCAATCCGCGCTGATTTCCGGCGCGGGCACCGCGGAATTATCCCGCCTGATGATCGATTCCGTCGCCGCATTCTGCGTGCTCTTCCGCCACGCGCTGATCGCGCTCGGCGAAAAAGCTCCCGACTCGCGCCGCGAAAGCGCCCGCCGCCTCGCCGCGCTCTTCGGCTTCGATTCCACGCCGATCGAAACCGTTCTCGACGTCCGCGAATCGAAGCAGCCCGCGAAAGCGCTGAACGCCGATATCTTCGCCGGCTATCTCGCCGCGGTCTCCGCGGCTGCCGACGAGTTCGATCGGCGCACCGCGACGTAGCGGCTCCGGCGTGTGCTAGAGTGAGCCTTAACGCCACATGAAATAAGAACGATCGAAACCGTCGGAGGAAAGCATGAAGAAAGGCATCATCGTTCTAATCATTTTGGGTCTGATCGGCTTCTGGATCGGCAACACGTATATTTCCGACCGCAATCAAATGGTCGCCAAGAACGAAGCCATCGATTCCCAGTGGCACCAGGTTGAAGTCGTCCTGCAGCGCCGCGCCGATCTGATTCCGAATCTCGTCGCCACCGTGAAAGGCTACGCCGCGCAAGAGGTCACCGTCTTCGGTGAAGTCGACAAGGCGCGCGAGGCCTTGCTCGGCGCGCAAACTCCCGCCGCGGCCATCGCCGCAAACGGCCAACTCGATGGTGCTCTCGGCCACCTCCTGGCCATCGTCGAAAATTATCCGCAGCTCAAGTCGAATGAAAATTTCCTTCAGCTTCAGGACGAGCTCGCCGGAACCGAAAATCGCATCTCCGTCGAACGCAAGCGCTACGACGACGACATCCAGGACTACAACACTTACATCGGCCTGTTTCCCAACGATATCGTCGCGCGCATGGCCGGCTACAAGCGCAACGACGCCTACTTCAACGCTTCGCCCGCGGCGCAGCAGGTGCCGCAGGTCAGCTTCCCCGGCCCGCAAAACTGAAGCCAGCAAACTATCGGGGCATTGGGCTCTCGTAGGGGCGGAGGCAAGCCTGCCTGCCGACACGCAGGCTTGCCTCCGCCCGCCTTTCTTCCGAAGCACAACCACACGGCAATCGAGAAATTCCGCTAACACCCTACAGCTGAGTAACTTAGCCGGTCTTGACCCCGATATAAACGTGTGTTAGAATCACCCTTCCTCGTACTTTATCTACCGTGGAGGTGGCTTGAGCAGTCTCCGGCCCCCCGGGTCGGTTTCAGGCCCCATGCGTCACACCGTAGAAATCGCCGGCCGAATTGAAACCCTATTCGGCACGCTCGACGAAAATCTGAAACTGCTGGAATCCGCTCTCCAGGTCACCACGGAGATCCACGACAACAGTCTTTTGGTTGAAGGCGAAGCCGCGCAAGTCGAACGCGCCGTGCACATCCTCGATGAATACAATCGCCTCGTGCGCGCCGGCCGCCCGATGGACAATGGCGAAGTGAAAGCGCTCTTCCGCGTGGCCACCGAAGACCCCAAAGCCTCGCTGCACACCATCCTCGGCAGCGAATCGCGTCCGCGCAGCTTCGGCAAGAAAAACGTCGCGCCCAAGAGCGCCAACCAGAAGCTCTACATGGAGTACATCGAGCGCTACGACATGGTTTTCGCCGTCGGCCCCGGCGGCACGGGAAAAACATATCTCGCCGTGGCCATGGCCGTTTCCGCGCTGCTCACGAAGAAAGTCAATCGCATCATTCTCGCGCGTCCCGCCGTTGAGGCCGGCGAGCGCCTCGGATTTCTGCCCGGCACGCTCCAGCAGAAAATCGATCCCTACATGCGCCCGCTCTATGACGCGCTCTACGGAATGCTCGATGCCGATAAGCTCGAGCGCTTTCTCGAGAAAAACATCATCGAAGTCGCGCCGCTGGCCTTCATGCGCGGCCGCACGCTGAACGATTCCTTCGTGATTCTCGACGAAGCGCAAAACACCACCAGCGAGCAAATGAAAATGTTTCTCACGCGCCTCGGTTTCAATTCCAAAGCCGTGGTCACCGGAGACATCACGCAGATCGATTTGCCCACCGGCCGAAGATCCGGCCTCGTCGAAGCCCTTGAAGTTGTCGACAAAATCGAAGGCATCGGCTTCGTGCACTTCAATGAACGCGACGTCGTGCGCCACAATCTCGTGCAGCAGATCATCCGCGCCTACGAAGAATTTGAGGCCGGCCAGTCCTCGCGCGCATCCGGCGCCACGTCGGCGAACAAAATCAGAAACAAAGGCAATGGCAAGTCCGATGCTCCCGGCGACGCCCAAAGCGACGCGCGTAGCGATACCCGCGGCGATGCTGGCGATCGCGCGGCGGAGTAGCCCGCGACGGAATCCATGGTCGTCAACCGACAGCGCCGCATTTCCGTTGCACTCGATCCGCTCAAGCAGTTCGCCGAGCGCGCCCGCCGCGAACTCCGTTTTCCCGACGACGCGGTCACCGTGTGCCTCGTGAGCGACGCAGCCATCGCGCGCCTCAATCGCCTCTATCGCGGTAAGCGCGGTCCCACCGACGTGCTTTCCTTTCCTTTCGATGCACGGCACATGCGTTCCAAATCTGCGCGTGCCCCACGCGCCGATTTTGCGCGTGGGGGTTTTTCGCGGCACGGGATTCCTCAATACGCGGGCGACATCGCGATTTCGCCTTCCACCGCGCGCCGCAACGCGCGCCGACTCGATCGCTCGCTTCCCGCCGAGCTTCGCGTGTTGATCCTTCACGGCATGCTGCATCTCGCCGGCTACGATCACGAAACCGATCGCGGCGAAATGGACCGGATCGAGCGGCGCCTGCGCCGCCGCCTGGGCTTGGGATAGTCGTATGGCAATTCTTCTCCATATCCTCGTGGTGATGTCCTTGTGCGTAGGCCTTGCCGTGTTCTCCTACGTCGATCGCATCTATCTCGAATTGGGCCGCGCCACCACCGGCCGCCTTCACGATCAGTTGAACATTTTTGAAGCCGAGGTCGAACCGCGCCTGGATCTCGATCGCCGCCGTGCCGCGCGTGGCTTTCGATTGATCGCTCAATTGTGGCTGGTCGTCGTCGCTGTCGAAACAGCGCGTGGCGTGGTGTTCTTTGTTCCGGAATCCTGGTCCGCTCTCGTGCAGTTGGTTGTCTATTTGCTTCTCGAAGTGGTTGTTTGCGCCCACTTCATCCCGGAGTTCCTCCTCGCGCGTACCACCGGCCGGTGGCTCGCGCGGATCGCTCCCGTGCTGCGCGCCTTTCTGTGGCTCGTGTGGCCGCTGCGCGCCGGTCTTGATGGCGCGATTTCGCTCGCGCGCCTGAGCGACGAGGATTCGCCCGAGATTCTGTCCGATCAGGACAAAATCGGCGCGCTCGTCGAAGCCGCCGAAGAGCAGGGCATGATCGAACGCGATGAAGCGCAAATGATCGAGCAAGTGGTCGAGTTCAGCGAAAAGCGCATGCGCGAGGTAATGACCCCGCGCCCCGACGTCGTGGTCATCCCCGCGTCGTCCACGCTCGAACAGTTGCGCCGCCTGATGATCGAAACCAAATTCTCGCGCGTCCCCGTTTACGGCGAAACTTTGGACGACGTCATCGGCATCGCCTATTCGCGCGACCTTCTCCAGGTTTCCGAACAGGACGCGCGCCACCGCTTGGTTCGCGAACTCGCGCGCCCCGCGCTTTTCGTGCCCGAGACCAAGCGCGGTTCCGAGCTGCTCAAAGAAATGCAGCGCAAAAATCAGCAAATGGCCATCGTCGTCGATGAACACGGTCTGCTCGCCGGAATCGTCACCGCGGAAGATTTAATCGAGGAGATCGTCGGCGAAATCGGCGAAGAAGATCGCCTGCTCGCGCCCGACGTCGTGCGCGAAAGCGATGGGAGTCTCGTTCTGCGCGGCAGCGTCTCCCTCGAAAAAGCCGGCGAACTCTTCGGCGTCGAATTCGGCGCCGCCGCTGAAGAAGGCGCCACCACAATAGGCGGCCTGATCAATCACGTCCTCGGCCACGTCCCCAAGCCCGGCGAACGCGCCGAATCCGGCGGCGTCAGTTTTGAAGTCCTCGAAGCAAATCAGCGCAAGGTCTTACGCCTCCGCGCCCGCCGAACGGCTGCCGTTTCCGCTCGCTAACGCTCGCCGCGCGTCAGCCGCCTCGGCACAGCAAAACACGCAGCAAAACACGCCTCTCGTCTGCACCCGGCCGGAGAACCAGTCGATGTTTGGTTAAGGCCCGTAGGGGTGATACCGCAGCCTGTCGAGGATGCGCGCCACGCCGCGTGAGGCGATGCGCAGCGCAAGACCAGCCCCGTAGGGGCGGCAGAGCTTAGCCCAGGGCGTAAGCCCTGGGCAGCCGAAACAAAAGAACTCTCTTCCAATTGTTCTGAATCAGCCCCATCCGGGCGACACAGTTCTGCTGTAACTTTTGTATCGTCAGTGAATTGCAAACTGCTCGTGCACACTTTTCCTGCAAGTCCGGTCTTCACATCAGCTTACAAACTGGGTACCCGGGGGTGCACCCCCCATGGATGCTATCCCATTTATTTTCTTCACCCGTGATGAATCAAACGCGCGATAAAGAACGCCGCCGTAGCCGCCAATCCGCCAATCAGCACGGTCTGCACCGCACCTTTGCCGGCGGAGATCCCCGTATAGCGCGCCTTAACTCCGCCAAACACCGCCAGCGCCAGGATCGTCACTCCAACCGAGTAATAGAGTGCGGGCACCACGTTCGGCAAAACCATGTAAGGCGCGAGCGGAATCAATCCGCCGACTACGTACGAAAGTGCGATCGTCACCGCGCTGGTCACCGCCCGTTTCGGATTCGGCGGCTCCAGCCCCAACTCGAAGCGCATCATGAAATCGACCCAACTTTTCTGGTCCGCGCAAACAGCGCTAACCACCGGCGCGATCTGCTCTTCCGTGAGCCCGTAGCCGCGAAACACATCGGCAACCTCTTGCGTTTCGCGCTCCGGCAGTTCCACAGTTTCCCGCTGCTCGCGTTCCAGCTCCGATGCGTAATGTTCCGCGTCGGTCCGCGCCGCAAGATATCCGCCCAGTCCCATCGCGATCGACCCCGCCGCAATCTCCGCGAATCCCGCCGTGATCACCAAGCTCGTAGCGTGCCCCGTCGACGCCACGGCACCGGTGATTCCCGCCGCGAGCGCAAACGGCACCGTCAGCCCGTCTGCCATGCCGATCACCACGTCGCGCACGGTCTCCGTCGCCGTAAAATGCTTCTCGTCGTGAGTCGTGTCGTGCATCGGGATTTGGCTCCTTACAATTGCTGCGATCGCATCCGCCCCGTCAGTACGGCGAAGTCTAACACGGGCGCGATTGATCGCCAGTCCTGCATCGATCCACCCTTCGGGCGCAAGCCAGAGTAAACTAATAGGCGCGACGAACCGCGGCATCACTGTACGACCGCGACACCAATCGAAATTGTGAGCCAAACATTTTGAGCGAAATATGTAGGTCAGGTTTTGCGGCCCTCATCGGCCGGCCGAACGCCGGCAAATCGACGCTGGTCAATCGCCTGGTCGGCCAAAAAATATCGATCGTCACGCCGCGCCCGCAAACCACGCGCAATCGCATTCAGGGAATCGTCAATCGCCCCGATGCGCAGGTCGTGCTGATCGATACGCCCGGCCTGCATCGCCCCGACTCCGTCCTCGGCAAACAGATGAGCCAGGAAGTGGAAGCCGCGATCGAAGGTGTCGACGTCGTGGCGCTGCTGCTCGACGCCAGCGAGCCACTCGGCCAGAGCGAATTGCGCGCCATCGCCCGCGCGCAAACTTTCCCCGGCCCGCGACTCCTGCTCCTCAACAAAGTCGATCGCGTCGATAAACCAACGTTGCTCCCGCTCATCGAGCGCTGCCAGCGCGAAGGCGAGTTCGCGGAAATTATTCCGATCTCCGCTCTGAAGGGAACCGGCGTCGAGGACGCGCTCGCGGCCATGATCGCGCGATTGCCCGAAGGACCGCCTCTGTTCCCGCCCGATCAAATCACCGATCAGCCCGAGCGATTTCTCGCGGCCGAAATTGTGCGCGAAAAAGCCATGATTGCCACGCGCGAAGAAGTGCCCCACGCCGTCGCCGTCGTCGTGGAATCGTTCGAGGAATCCCCGAAAATCGTGCGCATCTCAGCAGTCGTGCACGTCGAGCGGGAAGGGCAGAAGGGCATCCTGATCGGCGCCGGCGGCCAAACCCTCAAGCGCATCGGCACCGAAGCGCGCCGCGAACTCGAAACGCTCCTCGGAACGAAAGTCTTTCTCGAACTCCGCGTGCGCGTCAGCCGCGATTGGCGCGACAATCCCGCGCTTGTGCGCCAGATGGATTGGCGCCGTCAACTCGAACAACTCGGCGGTAGCGATTCGCAGGAGTGATTGGCGAGAGCGAGCTGCCCGCGGAGGCTGGGCTCGTCGTTGAAGTAAAACGGCTTCTTCTGCAAGTTGGTTTTGACCTTCGGAACTTACTCGTCGTTGATTTCGCTGACCTTTTCTTCTTTTTCCTCGGGCGAAATCCCGAGCGACTTCATCTTGCGATACAAATGGCTGCGCTCGAGTCCAATGGCCATCGCCGTGCGCGTCATGTTCCATTGGTTTTCTTCGAGCTTGCGCAAAATGAAATCGCGCTCATAGGCCGCGCGCGCCTCGTGCAGGGTTGCCGGCGGCGCTTGCGGCGTGTGCGCCGAGCTGCGAAAAAGCTCGGGCGGAAGATGGTGTGGTTCAATACGCTGCTGCGGGCAAACGATCACCAGTCGTTCGATCACGTTGCGCAGTTCGCGCACGTTGCCCGGCCACGAATAGCGCATCATCACTTCGAGCGCCCCGTCGGAAAGTTCCTTCGCTTGCCGCCCGTACGCGCCCGTGTAGCCGGCCAGAAAATATTGCGCAAGCACGGGCACGTCCTCGATTCGCTCGCGTAGCGCCGGAATCACGAACGGCACGACGTTCAACCGGTAAAACAAATCCTCGCGGAACCGATCGCGCGCGATTTCATCTTCGAGGCGTTTGTTCGTCGCGGCGATCACGCGCACGTCGACGCGCAGCGCGCGATTTGATCCCAGCGGTTCCACGCTTTGTTCTTCGAGCACGCGCAGCACCTTCGATTGCGTGCGCAAACTCATGTCGCCGACTTCATCGAGAAACAAAGTGCCGCCATCCGCGCGCTGAAATTTTCCGATCTTGTCTTCATGCGCGCCGGTGAAACTCCCGCGCAAGTGCCCAAAAAGCTCCGATTCGATTAGTTCGTCCGGAATCGCCGCGCAATTCATTTCCACGAACGGCCGCGCGCTGCGCAAACTCGCCGCGTGCAGCGCCCGCGCCACCACTTCCTTCCCTGTGCCGCTCTCCCCGTAAATCAAAACGCGTCCCGTGGTCGGCGCCGCCACGGCGATCTGCTGCCGCAGCGCCTTCATCGGCACGCTCCCGCCAATCACCTGATAACGCGAGCTCAGCTCTTCGCGCAGCCGCCGATTCTCGCTCTCGAGGCGCAGATGTTCGACCGCGTTCTTGACCACGAGAATTATTTTTTCCAGCTCGAACGGCTTCTCGATGAAATCGAACGCGCCAAGTTTCGTCGCGCGCACCGCGGTCTCGATGTTGCCGTGTCCTGAAATCATCACCACCATCGCCGGCGATCCGGTCTCGCGAATTTGCTTCAGCGTCTCCAAACCATCCATTCCCGGCAGCCACACGTCGAGCAGCACCACTCCCGGCGGCCGCGCGTCGAGCGCCGCGAGGCATGCTTCGCCGCTCGCGACAGCCTCCGCGTCGTAGCCTTCATCCGCGAGGATGGCCGAAAGCGATTGGCGAATTCCTTCTTCGTCGTCCACGATCAGAATGCGATGCTTCATGGGAAAGTTGGGCCGTTAAGACTCGGTTGAAATCGGCGCCGCGCGCACCTCCGCGACCGGGATTTGCAGGATAAAGCGCGCGCCCGCTGGAGAATTGTCCTCAACGCGCAAAGTTCCATTGTGCTCGGCGACGATGCGGCTTGAAATCGCGAGACCCAGGCCCGTCCCGCGATCCTTGGTGGAAAAGTGCGGCAGAAAAAGTTTGTCCTTGTCCTCCGGTGAAATTCCGTGGCCGCTGTCCGCGACGATCAGCGTCACGGTTTCGCGATCGTCGTCGGCGTGCGTCTCGACGGTGAGTTCGCGCACCGCGCTTCCTTCCATCGACTCGGCGGCATTGTCGATCAAATTCACCAGAACGCGGCGCAATTGCTCGGCGTCGGCGCGGATCGCCGGCAAGCCAGGCTCGAATGTCGCGCGCACGCGAATTCCGTCCAGGCGCCCGCTGAACACTTCCAGCGCGCTCCTCACGATTGCGTTCGGATCGAGCGGTTCAAGCCGCGCGGTGGGGAAACGCGCGAAGTCGGAGAATTCTTTCACCAGCGATTCAAGCGTGGTCACTTCGCGCTGTATCAAGCCGGCGCATTCTCCGGCCAGGCGAACCAACTCAGGCGCTTGCGCTCCGGCGGCGGCCGCGCCCTGGCGATCGAGAAAACGAGTGAGGCGCTGCGCGGAAAGCTGAATGGGCGTGAGTGGATTCTTGATCTCGTGCGCGATGCGCTGCGCGACTTCCTGCCAGGCGGCGGCTTTCTGCGCACCGAGCAATTCGGTTAAATCGTCCACCACGACGATGTAACCCAAATTCGAGCGGCGCGGGCCCAGCGCGCTGACGGTGACCGCGGCGTGGAGCAAGCGCCCTGACGCGGCGATCTCGAGATCTTGCGATGCTGTCCCCATGCGCAGCGCGCGGCGCATCAGCGATTGCACGGAATGCGCCGCTTGTTCGCCCATGAGAAGTTCCAGAGTGCCCGCCTTGCGCGATTCCGACCCGAACATTTTCTCGCCAGCCGGATTCACGCGACGCACGGCGCCATTCGGACTCAGGGATATCACGCCGGTCGGAATGCTTTCGAGAATTGTTTCGAGCAGCGTGCGCCGCTGCTCGAGTTCCTGCACGGCCTGCTGCAAACTATGCGTGAATTGATCGAGTTGCCGGCGATTGTCGGCCAATTGCGCGGTCATTTGATTGAAAGACTGAACCAGCATTCCGAGTTCGTCGCGCGCCTGCACGTCGACGCGCGTATCGAAATTTCCGGCGCTGACGGCGCGCGTGGCCTCGGCGAGAGCTTGAATCGGGACGGTAAGCTGCTTGGAAAGAAACAGCGCAAACCACGTGGCGGTGAATAGAAGCAGCAGTGTGAAAAGCAGCAAGATCATCATCATCTGGAACTTGTACGTGCGCAGGCCCTGGCGTTGCCTTTCGTATCCCGAGATCTGCGCCTCGATTTGATCCAGCCGAGCCTGATAATCGTCGGGTGTGATTCGCGCCACGATCAGCGCGCCGTCCGGAAGCGCCTGCCTCACGCTCATCATCACCACGTTGCCATCGCGCCAGAGCTCGGGACCATTCGGGATGGTTCTGACGTAGACGGGGTGCATCGAAATCAGCGCGCGGTTCATGGCGTCGCGAGCGATGGCGGGCGTAGTTTCGCCGGGCCGCTCCGCCCGAATCGCTTCGGTTACGTTGCCTTTGGAGTCGAGCAGCCAGGCCGCGTCCGTGCCGTAGTTCACGCCAAATAGAAGCGCCGGGGAGACGCTCTGTCCCTTTGGCGGATGCGCGCCCTTGCTGGATTCCTCGATGTTCGCAGCCGCGCGCGCGCTGCGCCCGATGCGTAGAATTTCATTGGCGCGAATTTCTTCTTGCGTCGAGATCATGGCCTGCGCGGCCATCTCGAGCGGGCGCGGAAACCAGGTGCTCAGCGTGCGGTTCAGCAATGCGTAACTCACGATGAACAAAAAAACCAGCGGCAATAGTGACAGCGACACCGCTGCCACGACCATGCGCGTTTTGAAACGCGATCCGACTTGTCGCGCGCGGCGCTCGGCCCCGAGTTTCAAAAGACTGCGCGTGAGCACGAGGCCGAAGACGATTAAGTTGACGACGAGGAACGCCGTGACCGCCCAGAGGATCAGGACCTCGGGGCCCATCTGAGCCTGTATGAACGTGGGGAGGCGCAAGGACCCGAGCGTGAAGATGGCCGCAAGAAGCAGCGCGAAAACCAATCCGCCGACCGCCAGCCATATCTTCGTCCTGCGGCGCGTCGCAGTCACAGCGCGATCTCCGCGCCGGGCACGAGATGGGTTTGAGCAGCAGAGTTCGGCGGTAGAGGACGTGCGGCCGGCGATCGGAGCGGGGAATCGGCCGGCAAGGAATCGTGCAGCGGGCACTCCGTACAGCGCGGTTCGCGCTTGCGGCACCAGTTCTTTCCGGTGTTGACGATCAGCGCGTGAAATTCATTGTAGACCCGGGCATCGCGAACAAGGCGTCCTTCGATCAGCTCGCGCACAGCTTCGTAGTCGTGTTTGCGCGGCGCAAGGGCGCTCGGGCCACCAGCAATCGCGTGCCGCTCGAGGATTCGGTGCGTGTACGCGTCAACCACAAACACCGCGTGGCCGCCGGCATAAAGCAAGATCGAATCCGCCGTTTCCGGGCCGATCCCGTGCACTTGAAGTAGGCGCTCGCGCAACTCAGCCGTAGGCGTGCGGAACATCCGCGCCAGCGAGCCGCCGAATTCCTGACGCAGGAATGCCACAAATGCCTTCAATTTTCGCGCCTTCTGCCGAAAATAACCGGAAGGACGAACCAGCCGCGCGAGCCGCGCGAAAGAAACGCGCTCGAGAGCCGCGAAGGTTAGCAGCCGCTCGCGGCGCAAATTCGCGATGGCGCGTTCGACGTTCGACCATGACGTGTTCTGCGTCAAGATGGCTCCCACGATTACCTCGAACGGCGTCCTTGCGGGCCACCAGTGCATCGGTCCCAGCGTCTCCGACAACTTCCGGAAATAGGCCGTCAAGTCGGGCGAGCCTGCTAGATCGGGTTTTTCCGGAGCGACGCGCGCCGATGCGCCGGTGCGCCTGATGCGTGGTGCAAGCCGCGGGGTAGCGGCTCGGCGGGTGTGTTCCGGGCTCAAAGGTCGCCGTAAAGCAAGATATCCAGCGCCGGAAGGCAAGTCAAGCCAACGAACGAAGGGAGGGGTAACCAACGGGCTTCCACTACAGGTGTTGCGCCTTTCACTACGATGTGCGAATCCGGCACGCGTGGCGCGGTTCCACTTCTGCTAACGTGAAAACTTGAGGTGATGTGTGTTCGGAGGACTTAGCTAATGTCGTCGCGGCTGGGCGAAATGCTGGTCAAGGAAGAGCTGATCACCAGCGATCAGCTCCGCGAAGCCATTGCTTATCAGAAACAGCATGGCGGCCGGCTGGGAACGGTGATGATCAAACTGGGTCTCGTGAACGACGACGAGATCACCGGCGTGCTTTCGCGTCAGTACGGCGTTCCCTCAATCAATCTGAAATATTACGAAGTGGATCCTTCGGTGATTCGCCTGATTCCGCAGGATACCGCGGTGCGCTATCAGGTGGTGCCGCTTTCGCGCGTGGGTTCGACGCTGACGATCGCGATGACCGATCCCACCAACGTCTTCGCCATGGACGATATCAAGTTCATGACCGGCTTCAACATCGAGCCGGTGGTGGCGCCAGAGTCGGCCGTCAACGAAGCGATCTCGAAATTCTACGGCGATGCGCAGAGCGTAGAAGAGCTGACCAAGGTGATGAAGGACCTGGCCGGCGAAGAGGCCGGCGACCTGGAACTCGCGGCCGAAGAGCAGGAGATGGACCTGGCCGCGCTCGAGAAGGCCGCGGAAGAAGCTCCCATCATCAAGCTCGTGAACCTGGTGCTCACCGACGCCGTCAAGCGCGGCGCGAGCGACATCCACGTGGAGCCGTACGAGAAAGAATTGCGCGTGCGCTTCCGGGTAGACGGCGTGTTGCAGGAAGTGATGAACCCCCCGCTGAAGCTGCGCGATGCCATCGCCAGCCGCATCAAGATCATGTCCAAGCTGGACATCAGCGAAAAGCGGTTGCCGCAAGACGGCCGCATCATGATCAAGTACCGCAAGGACGGCCGCATCAAGGAATTGGATTTCCGCGTCTCGACAGTGCCGACGCTGCATGGCGAAAAGATCGTCATGCGTCTTTTGGACAAGGAAAACCTGCGCCTGGATATGACCAAGCTGGGCTTCGAGCAGGAATCGCTCGACAAATACGAACGCTCCATCCTGCGGCCCTACGGCATGGTGCTGGTGACCGGGCCCACCGGATCGGGAAAAACCAACACGCTCTATTCCTCGGTCGCACGACTGAACAAGATCGAAACGAACATCATGACCGCGGAAGACCCGGTCGAATTCCAGTTGCAGGGAATCAACCAGGTGCAGATGAAGGAGCAGATCGGATTGAACTTCGCCGCCGCGCTGCGGGCCTTTTTGCGGCAGGATCCCAATATCATTCTGGTCGGCGAAATCCGCGACTTCGAGACGGCTGAAATCGCCGTGAAGGCCGCGCTCACTGGTCACTTGGTGCTTTCCACGCTGCACACCAACGACGCGCCTTCGACCATCAGCCGCTTAATGAACATGGGTGTTGAGCCGTTTCTGGTGGCGACCTCGGTGAACCTGATCTGCGCGCAGCGTTTGGTGCGCCGCATCTGCGAAGGATGCAAAGAGCCGCTCGATGTGCCGCCCCAAGCGCTGATCGACGCCGGCTACACGCCCGAGGAAGTGGGCAGCACGGTGATCTATCACGGACGGGGCTGCGCGAAGTGCAATAAGGGCGGATATAAGGGCCGCGTCGGTTTGTACGAAGTGATGGAGGTCACCGACGATCTGCGCGAGCTGATTCTGGTGGGCGCGTCCGCGGTGGAACTGAAAAAGAAGGCGCTCGAGCAGGGAATGATCAGCCTGCGCCGGAGCGGCCTGATGAAGGTGGCGCTGGGCCAAACGACTTTGGAAGAAGTGGTGCGCGAGACGGTGCTGTAAATAAAAGGAGAGCGCGATGGCTGGAATCACTCTGAGCGAGCTTTTGAAGAAAATGATCGAAATGGGCGGGAGCGACTTGCACGTCACGACCAATAGTCCTCCGCGCGTGCGCGTCCACGGGAAACTGCGTCCGATGGATTTAGCGCCGCTGACGGCGGCGGACACCAAGGCGCTGGCGTATAGCGTTTTGACCGACGCGCAGAAGCATCGCTTTGAGGAAAACCTCGAGCTGGACTTCTCCTTCGGGCTTAAGAATCTGGCGCGGTTCCGCGGCAACATCTTCCATCAGCGCGGAGCAGTAGCCGCCGCGTTCCGAACGATTCCGTGGGAGATCAAGGGCTTTGACGCGCTGGGCTTGCCCTCCGTAGTGAAAGGGCTGTGCGACAAACCGCGCGGCCTGGTGCTGGTGACGGGCCCGACCGGATCGGGCAAGTCCACCACACTCGCGGCGATGCTCGACAAGATCAACAACGAACGCGAAGAGCACATGATCACGATCGAAGACCCGATCGAATTCCTGCACAACCACAAACGCTGCCTGGTGAATCAGCGCGAAATCCATTCGGATACGCACTCGTTCGCGAATTCCTTGCGCGCCGCTTTGCGCGAGGACCCCGACGTCGTGCTCATCGGCGAAATGCGCGACCTCGAGACCATCGAATCCGCGCTGCGCATCGCCGAGACCGGCCACTTGACCTTCGCGACGCTGCACACCAATTCCGCGATCTCAACCATCAACCGCATCATCGACGTGTTCCCGCCCTCACAGCAATCGCAAATCCGGGCGCAACTTTCGATGGTGCTCGAAGGCGTGCTTTGCCAATCGCTTTTGCCGCGCGTCGATGGCCGCGGCCGGGCCATGGTGATGGAAGTTCTGATCCCCAACGCGGCCGTACGCAACCTGATCCGCGAAGACAAAATTCACCAGATCTATTCGGCCATGCAGACCGGCACGGGCACCAGCGGAATGCAGACCTTCAACCAATCCCTGGCCAACGCTTATTTCCAGAAGTTGATTACTTTGGAAACCGCCATGGGACGTTCGTCCAACGCCGACGAGTTACAGGATATGATCAACCGTGGTGTTGTTGGCGTCGCGCCTGGCGCCCCCCGAACACCGGCCTCGGCGCGCAAATAGGGCCTGAAAATGGGCCTTTTCGGGCAGGCTTCCGGGAAGCTGCCGAAATCAGACTTGGCGATTTTTGATTGCGATTCACCCTGTGGCTGGCCCTGTGGTGGGCTGTCCGGGATCTGAAGGAGGGTTGGAATGCCTGTCTATACCTACCGCGGAGTCACTCGCGCCGGCGCCACCATCAGCGGCGAGCAGACGGCTGGCAGCAAGGCTGAATTGACCAGCCTGCTGCGCCGACAGCAGATTGAAGTCAAGAAAATGTCCGAAAAGGGGCGCGAGTTCAACCTGCCCACTTTCGGCGGCGGCGTCGACTCCAAAGAGCTCGCGGTGTTCACGCGTCAGTTCTCGGTGATGATCGATGCCGGGCTTCCGCTGGTGCAGTGTCTCGAGATACTGGCGAGCCAGCAAGAAAATAAAACTTTCCAAAAGGTGCTGATCGGTACGCGGTCGGCGGTGGAGGGCGGCGCGACGCTTTCCAGCGCCATGCGCCAGTATGAAAATGTTTTCGACGCGCTGTACGTCAACCTGGTCGAGGCCGGCGAGACCGGCGGTATTTTGGACACCATTCTCCAGCGTTTGTCGTCGTACATCGAAAAGAACGTCAAACTGAAACGCGCCGTGCGGTCCGCGCTCGTTTACCCGACGGCCGTGCTGAGCGTTGCGGCGGGCGTGATCACTTTGCTGTTATGGAAGGTCGTGCCGATCTTCACCACGTTGTTCACCGGCCTGGGCGTGGATTTGCCTTTGCCGACGCGCATCGTCATTGGGCTCAGCGATTTCGTTGGCAGCATTTTCGGATTCTTGATTTTGGTAGCGGTCATCGGCGCGGGCATTGGCCTGAAGGTTTGGTACGGCACACCGGGCGGTCGCATGACGATCGACAAAACGCTTCTGAAATTACCGCTGATCGGCCTTCTGCTGCGCAAGATCGCCGTGGCGCGGTTTACGCGCACGCTGGGCACGCTGATTTCTTCCGGCGTTCCGATTCTTGAGGGTCTCGACATTACCGCGCGAACTGCCGGCAACGCCGTGATTGAGAAGGCGCTGCTGCACGTGCGCAAAGCGCTCGAAGCCGGACGCAGCCTGGCCGAGCCGTTGAAAGAAACTATGGTGTTCCCTGGCATGGTGACGCAGATGATCGGCGTCGGCGAGCAAACGGGTGCGATGGATGCCATGCTCCAAAAGATCGCCGATTTCTACGAGGACGAAGTGGACGCCGCGGTGAAGGATTTGCTCGCCGCGATGGAGCCCGTGATGATCGTATTCCTGGGCGTGGTCGTCGGCGGAATCGTGATTTCGATGTACTTGCCGCTGTTCTCGCTGATTGGAAAACTGGCGGGCAAGTGAACTATTGGCCGCTCAAAACCGGGAGGGGCGGAGATGCGATATTGTCGCGCGCTCTCTGCTCTCCGGTCTCCCCTTTCTGAGGATTTCACGCAGGCAAAAGTTCTTGCCGTCATAGGTCCGTGCCGATGGAACTGACACAAAATGTCAATCAATGGCTGGGCTGGCTGACGCGCGTCCGCTTCCTGATCATCCTGCTGGTGTCCGCGCTGGTTCTGGTGCTTCGAGATTATTCGCTGCTTTCGATTTCCACCAGCGAATTTGTGCCGCTGATGGTGCTGTGGTGCGCGCTGGCAATTTTCTACTGGGTGCTGCTGCGCTGGATGCCGCAGAGCCGCTGGCACGCGCTGGTGGAAATGATCTGCGATCTGCTGATGATCACGGGCCTTGTGTATATCACGGGCGCGGAGGAAAGCTATTTCACCTCGCTTTACCTGCTGACGATCATCGTCGCGAGCATTTTGTTTTCGCGCAAAGTCACGTTCACTATAGCGGGCTTTGGATTCATCCTGCTGGGCGGCATGGTGGAGCTGATTTATTACGGCTTTCTGCCGCGCACGGCGGTGGCGGCGCCGAACGGCAAGGCGTTGCAGACCTGGCTGCTCAGCAATCTGATCGCGTTTATCGCCGTGGCTTATCTCTCCAGCTTGCTCACGGTCAGTTTGCGCAGGCAGGGCGCCGAACTCGAAGTGAAGCGCGGCGAACTGCAGGATTTGCAGGCCTTCAACAAGGACATCATCCATTCGATGCGCGGCGGATTGCTCACCACGGACCTCGAAGGGCGCATCCTGCTGCTGAACCGAACCGGCGAAGACATCACGGCCGCCAGTTTCGATTCGGTGCGCGATCGAATGCTGCCCGAAGTGTTTCCCGAATTCTGGCTGCCGGGACGGATTGCCGCGAACGGCGAGATGTTGCAGCGAACCGAAGTGGATTTTCGCACCGCCGACGGGCAGCAGCGCTTTCTGGGAATTTCGGTTTCGCCGCTGCGCACCGCCGAGCGCAAGACGACCGGCTACGTTTTCAATTTTCAGGACCTGACCGAGTTGCGGCGTCTGGAGCAGGAAGTGGCCACCAAAGAGCGCATGGCCGCTATCGGGCGCCTTTCCGCCGCCATCGCACACGAAATTCGGCAGCCGCTCACGGCCATGGCGGGCGCGGTGACGGAATTGGCGCGCCTGGTGCCGCTCGAAGAAGACGAGCAGCATCTGGTGGGCATTGTGAGCAGGGAATCGGAGCGTCTGAACCGGATCATCACCGACTTCCTGAATTATTCGCGCGAAAAAAGTTACGAGTTCGGCGAAGTCGATCTCGCCGGACTGCTGGATGAAACGTTGACGCTGCTCGAACGCCAGCCGGATCTCGACGGGAAATACCGGATCGAGCGAAGTTTTTCGGGCGTTCCGGTGCGCGCCAAGGTCGATTCGGCGCGGATCAAGCAGGTCTTCTGGAATTTGTGCAACAACGCGCTGCGCGCCATGCCCGCCGGAGGAACGCTCACCGTCGGTCTCGAGCTTGTGCCGTTCTGGGTGCGGATACGCTTCCGCGACACCGGAATTGGCCTGGACCCGCAGCAGCGATCGAATATTTTTGAACCCTTGCAATCCGGGTTTCCGGGAGGCACGGGGTTGGGTTTGGCCATCGTGTATCAGATCGTGCAGGCGCATAGCGGACGGATCCTGGTGATGTCGGAAAAAAACCGCGGCGCCGAATTCACGGTGGAACTCCCGCGCGTGGCGTGAAGCGCGGGCGTAGCGCAGAGAAAGGCCGGTCGTAATATGGCTCATATCCTGGTGGTTGACGACGAGCGTTCGATTTGCGAGCTGCTCGAAATTACGTTTCGCAAGGAAGGCCACCGCGTGGAGGTCGCGCTCTCCGTCGAAGCGGCGCATCGCAAGCTCGAATCTCAAATCTTCGACATCGTGATATCGGACATCTTGCTGCGCGAGGCGAATGGCGTGGACCTGCTGAAATTCATCAAAGAGCGCGCACCTTCCACGTTCGTGCTGCTGATCACCGGCGTGCCGACGGTCGAAACGGCCATCGCCGCGATCAATGGCGGCGCCGACCGGTATGTCGTGAAGGATCACGAGCTCGTGGACCAGCTGCGCCGCGCCGTCGGTCAGGTGGACGAGACGCTGCGCTTAAAGAGCGAGGCGGGAATTCTTCGCCGCGAAATCCGGCGGCTCACGGGGCAACAAAACATCGTCGGCCACAGTCCGAAAATGCGCGCCGTATTCGACATGATCCAGACGGTGGCGCCGCAATCCAGCCGCATCCTGATCACCGGGGAATCCGGCACCGGAAAAGAGCTGGTGGCTCGCGCGATTCACGAAAATAGCGCGCGCTCTCAGGCGGCTTTCGTGACCATTAATTGCGGCGCGTTCCCGGATTCGCTGCTCGAATCGGAGTTGTTCGGGCATATGCGCGGTTCGTTCACCGGAGCCAATGAGAATCGCAAGGGTTTGTTTCAGTCCGCGCACGGCGGCACGCTGTTTCTTGACGAGATCGGCAACATGAGTCTGAGCATGCAGGTGAAGCTGTATCGCGTGCTGCAGGAAGGAAAAGTGCGGCCCGTTGGCAGTAATGAAGAAATAGACGTGGACGTGCGCGTGATCACCGCGACGAATAAAGACGTCGAAAAGGCCATCGCCGCCGGAGAATTCCGCGAGGACCTCTTCTATCGTTTGAACGTGATACCCATTCATTTGCCGGCGCTGCGCGAACGGCGCGACGACATCCCGCTGCTGGCGCGCGCGTTCCTGGAACGCTTTCGCACGGCCATGAATAAACCCATCGAAGGCATCGAGCCGGCGGCGATGCAGAAACTCGAAGCCTACGACTGGCCGGGCAACGTGCGCGAGCTCGAAAATACGATCGAGCGCGCCGTGGCGCTCGAAACCGAGTCGCTGATTTCGCTGGCCGTGCTTCCGGAAAAAATTCTGCACCAGGGAGACGGATCGCAGCCATCTCCGCGCGGAGAAAACGGTCATCCGGCCATTCCCGAGAGTGGAGTCGATCTCGAGAAATTGATTCAGGATACTGAGCGGGAATACATCCTGGCGGCGCTGGAAGCGTCAGGCGGCGTCGGCACGCGAGCGGCCGAGCGTTTGGGCATGACCTACCGCTCCTTCCGGCACTATTCCAAGAAATATAACGTCAGCTGACGGAATCCCCCTCCCATGGCTTGCTGCAGGCTTTGAGGACGGGCGTCGCGGCGTCCATCGGAGGCGGGCGACGGCTACGCTACGCTTGAGCTGCGGCCGAAGCCTGCGCGGTCTTCGCGCTGTGGCGTAATTTGAAAGGGTAGGCCAGCGCGGAAACCGCAAGCACAGTCAGAATGGGATCCATGGGATGGCGATAGCGCGCCGAACCGTGCGTGATATAAAAAACGACCGGATAGGACAATAGGATTAAGGCATACGGTGGCGCTTCCGGATTCCCCGAGCGAAGCGCCAGCAGTGCTCCCAGCAGCGCGAGCAACGAGAAAGTCACTTCATATATCTGTACGGTTCTCACCCCCACCGTCTCCCAGCGCCAGGAATCCTGGATAGGATCCCATTCGCCGAGCCAGGTGCTAACGATGCGATGAAACGTCAGGCGCGCGGCGTCCGCGGGATGCGAACGGAGGAAATCCAATCCCTCGCGCTGCTTGAGCGCCATGTAGGCTGGTTCTCCCATGCCGCGGTAAAGCTTGGCTTCATCCAGATTGTCGTTAGGATGCTGATTGCCGTTTGTGTTGTCGGCGGTTCCCGGGTTATTGCCGAGCCAGAACTCGAGTCCGAAATTGGACCGCACCGGAATGAATTTATGGAAAACCAGTGCGTTACGAATGGTCCACGGAACCAGGCAAAGCACGAAAAGCAAGGCGCACGCGGCCAGCCCGCGGCCCCATGGCTCGCGCTTGCGCCGCAGATCCAAAATAATCCACGCGCCGAGAAAAGGCATGGTTGCGAGCAGCGAAGCGTTGAGCAGCGCGGCGAAGCCCCAAAGCAGGCCGTACCTTGCCCAGTTGCGCAGGGTCGGCGCATCGGGCAGCAAGAGCGTAGCGTACAGAATCACGGCCATACAAAGCGCGGAGAACGCGGTGTCCCAAATCCATCGGATCGGAAGCATGACCGCGTTCGGCAGAATCACCCACGCCCACGCGGCGCCAGCGCCCACCACGATTCCGAACGATCGCTTTCCGGCCAGAAAGATCGGAATGCACGTCAGCGCAGAAAACGCTGCATTGATCGTTTCGAGAATTAGGTACGACGTGTAGCTGTAAATGCCGAAGAGTTTGAAGACGCCGGCGGTCATATACGGATATATCGGACCGAACCAGGCGGTGGGCCCGGTAGCGAACCAGCGCAGAGGGGAAGAGAAGCCGTGCCCCGCGGCAATCGATGCGGCGACGGCTCCCAGTTCGTATCCGAACGGAAGATTGCTGCGAACGGCGACCGGACCGACGTCGCGAATGTGCACGAGGAGACCCATGCGGAACGCGAACGCGACGACCGCGATTAAACCTGGCGAAGTGACGATGCGATTGAGAATCGTTTTCATCGGCGTAGCGCGCGATCCGCCCGGACAGTGGCGTGCACGCATCTCAGTATAGAAACCGCCGGGCCGCAGGACAACGCCGACTCGCGTGGTGGTAAACTTGGTTGTCGTGATCGTAATAGGCGCTGATTGAACGCGCCGCGATCGATTTGGAAGGCGCGAATCGGCGCCGGAGCGGCGATTGCCAAATTATGTTATTTGCGATTGGCAGAAAATGGCGAGAGCGACAGGAAACGCGCCAGTTTGGCGGGCAATTTCTTGCCGTCCTGCCTAGCGGAATGGAGTCTGAATCTATAACAGCTTATGGATCAGCAAGTTAGCATGCTGTTCCAAAAAGAGCACATTCGGCCCACCGAATGTCCCGTGTTGGAACACCGGATGCATCTAGGGTAGCCGAATTTACGACGCGGACTCTGGCGGAAGAGGGCGTCTCAACTCAAAATCGAAGAAGAGGAGATTTCATGCGTAACAAACAGAAGGGTTTTTCGTTGATCGAGCTTTTGATCGTCGTGGCAATTATTTTGATTATAGCGGCGATCGCCATCCCGAACTTGCTGCGCTCGAAGATGGCAGCCAATGAGGCGTCGGCCGTTGGTTCGCTGCGTACGCTGAACACTTCATGCGTCACGTATTCGACCACCTACGGCGGATTCCCTTCTTCCCTGAATGCGCTGGGCGGAGAAGGCACGACTGCGCTGCCCACCTCGACGTCTGCGGAATTGATCGACAACGTTCTGCAGACCGGTACGAAGACCGGCTACACGTTCTCGTTCTCGTCCGGTGCGGCCGATAGCGCGGGCAACATCGACAACTACATCATCAACGCTTCTCCGATCAACCCTGGTGTGACCGGGCTGCGCTACTTCTACACGGATCAGACTGGTGTGATCCGCGCCGACCCCAACACCGCAGCGACGTTTGCTAGCACCCCGATCAGCTAAGTTCTCTGGGTGCCGTCAGAGTTGCCGAGACATTGTTTCGGCATCCGCCCGATGGGGAGGGAGCGACAAGCTTCCTCCCCATTTCTTCTAGAGGCTCTTTGTAGCTGTACCGTAGTGGTACGGGGCGCGCCGCAAATAGTGGCGTCGCGCAACGACAAATAGTGGCTCGAAGCCGTGGACGGAAAGTTGGCAGGCTCGCGCATCCGCCGCGAAACTGCCCAGTGCGTGCCCGCAAGGTGCTGAGAGGTTGGTGGTTGGGCCGATAGTGCTGGCAGGGTCACCTTGAGACCGAGCGTATGGCCAAGGGCTTGCAGCATGTAGAGGCGTACCTCGGGCGGAACACACACTTTTCGAGGATCCAAGGAGATTTAATGCGGAACAAGCAAAAGGGTTTTTCGTTGATCGAGCTTTTGATCGTCGTGGCAATTATTTTGATTATCGCGGCGATCGCCATCCCGAACCTGTTGCGTTCAAAGATGGCAGCCAATGAGGCCTCGGCCGTCGGTTCGCTGCGTACGCTGAACACTTCATGCGTCACGTATTCGACCACCTACGGTGGATTCCCGTCCTCGCTGACAGTATTAGGCGGAGAAGGCGTGACCACGCTCCCGACTTCGACGTCTGCGGAATTGATTGACAACGTCCTGCAGACCGGCATCAAGACCGGATATACGTTCTCGTTTTCATCCGGAGCCGCCGACAGCGCGGGTAACGTCGATAACTACAGCATCAATGCGAACCCGATTACGCCGGGCGTGACCGGGATTCGTTATTTCTTTACAGATCAGACAGGCGTGATTCGCCAAGACGCGACCGGTGCCGTGGCGACGCTCTCCAGCACTCCGATCAGTTAGGTCTTGGGCCAATGCACGACATCGTGGAGGAGGAAGCCGAAGGCTTCTTCCTTTCACGTTTTGCGGGTGATGAGCGGCGATCCTGGAACGACAGATAGGAACGAGGCGACGAAATGAGACTCACCAACGCAAATCCATATCGCCCTACGGGGCGCACCAGCGAGCGGGGCTTTTCGCTTGTCGAACTTTTGATCGTGGTTGCGGTGATTCTGATCATCGCAGCGATCGCAATCCCAAATTTTATCACCTCGAAACTGCGCGCCAACGAATCGGCCGCCATCGAAAATATCCGCACGATCACGTCCGCCAACGTCGTCTATTCCACGACCTGGCAGACCGGCTACGCCGCTTCGCTTGCGACTCTTGGCGGCAACACTGCCTCACCCACAGAGACTGCCGCGGGGCTGCTGGACTCGGTTCTCTCCAGCGGCAATAAGAGCGGATACTCGTATTCGTATTCTGCGGGTCCCGTCGATGTGGGTGGCAACATCGACTATTACACGCTCAACGCGGCTCCCGAGATTCCGGGGCAGACTGGCGTGCGTTACTTTTATACTGACCAGACCGCGGTCATCCGTTATAACTCCACGACAACGGCCGGCCCGACCGATCTGCCTATTTCATAGTCCACCGGTTTTGGCGCGTGTGCGCGGGTTGAACCTTTCTTGCTAGACTCGTGGCGTGAATATCGCCGGGACCTTCGCGCGCGCGACCTGCATATTCTGTCTCGGATATTTGGTGGCGGGCGGGAGTGAGGCTCGGTCGCAGACGATCACCGCTGCGAGCGTCGCCCAGACGCTGGAACGCCATTACCAGAATGCAAAAACGCTGGAGGCCGACTTCCTTGAGCGTTACAGCGAGGGAGGCACCCAGTCGCGCGTGGAATCCGGGCGCGTATTTTTCGCGCGACCCGGCCGCATGCGCTGGGAATATCAGTCGCCGGAAACAAAACTGTTCGTCTCTGACGGTAGATTTTTGTGGTTTTACGTTCCGCAAGACCACACCGCCACGCGTCAAGCAGTGAAGCAAAGCGAAGACTGGCGAACGCCGCTCGCGCTGCTGACCGGGCAAGTGAAGCTCTCGCGGCTGTGCGGCCGGATTGAATTGGCCGGTGGCCCGCCGCTTTCAGGCGGAGTGGTTGTGCTGCGATGCTGGCCGCGGGGAAACGACTCTGCGGCCACCGCGCGTGCCGGACAACACGATGCGCCGAGCCCGCTTGAACCCGGCAGCGGATTCACGCAGGTGTTGCTCGAAGTGAATCCTGCGACCGGAGAATTGAACGACGTGCGCGTCGAACAGCCGGGAGGAGTAGAGCTGGATTTGCGCTTCGGCGCGTGGCAAATGAACCCGCCGCTGGCCGGTTCGCTGTTCGAGTTCGAGCCTCCGGAGGGCGTGGCCATCGTACCGGCCGAAGGATCCTCGGGTTCGACTCCGTAAACACTCCATGAGAATTGGGGACGTTGCTTGTTTGGCGAGCGGAAGCGAAATCGCCCCGAAACGCCTTGAAGCCCGATGCTAAAATTGGTTGTCAACATCGGGAGTTCACGAGGATTTCATGTCTGAATCGGACTCAGAGACCAAAAAAGTACGTCGTTCGAGCAAAGGCACGCTGAGCGAGGTGCTGATTGTTACGGCTGTGCTGGCCACCACGCTGGCCACCTACATCGGCACGATCTGGTACAGCTTCGTCTACGACGACGACGGCCAGATCATCGGGAATTCTTACATCCAGTTCTGGCGCCATGTTCCGCTCTATTTCATAAGCCATGTGTGGGCGCAGTTGGTGCCTCGGGCCAATGGAAACTACTACCGGCCGTTGTTCCTTCTATGGTTGCGCCTCAACGACGCGGTGTTCGGGTTGCGGCCGGCGGGTTGGCACGCGGCGGCGATTGGCATGCACCTGCTCGCGACGTTCCTGGTGTACCTATTGGCGCGGAAGCTTACGCACAAAATTTCCGTGGCGAGCTTTGCGGCGCTGGTTTTCGGACTGCATCCGATGCATGCCGAGGTCGTGTCTTGGGTTTCCGGAGCGACGGAATCGCTTTGCGCAGTTTTTATACTCGCCGGGTTTCTGGCCTACCTTAAATCGCGCGAAGGCAACACTGCGATCTGGATGACCATTTCCTGTGTGCTGTACGTCTTCGCAGTTTTTTCCAAAGAGACCGGGATCGTGCTTCCGTTACTGGTGTTCGCGCATTGCTGGATCTACGGGCCGGTGCAAACCGACGGCGCTGAAGCGCCGGAAGGTGTACGGCGCCTGCTCGCTTGCGTGCGCGCCGTGCTCGTGTACGTGCCGGTTGCTTTGGTTTACCTGGCTGCGCGCGTGCTGGTGCTGCATGGGCTGGCGCATCCTCTGGTGCGTCTGGGATTTCGTCAGGTCATTTTCACGATCCCGTCCATGGTTGGCTTCTACGTGAAGAAGTGGTTTCTGCCCATTCGCCTGAATGAGTTTTACGACATGCCATATTGGGGGACGCTGAATTTCTGGCATGTGATTTTGCCGGCCGTGCTGGTTGTCGCGCTGTTCGCAGCGATTTGGATGGCCAGAAACGAACTCGGCGCGCGGGAAGTGAAGTTTGCGCTGTTTTGGGTGATTGTTCCCTTGCTGCCGGTGCTGGATTCGCGCATGCTGCCCAAGGACGAAATCGTACACGACCGCTATTTTTATCTGCCAAGCATTGGAGCTGCACTGCTGGTGGCGCTGGTGGTGGACCGCTGGACGCGCGCGCCACGAGGAAAACTGGTCTTCGGCCTTCCCGTCGCTCAGCTCGTGGTTGCGCTGGTGCTGGCCGCGGCGCTGGGCGGCTTGAGCGTCCACGAATCGCAATTCTGGGCCAACAATTACACGCTCTTCCATCGCGCTTACGTTCTGGCGCCGCACAATCCGACGGGCCGCCTCGATTATGGCGCTGAGCTGATCACGCGCGGCGATTTCGCCGACGCGCGAACGGTGTTCGACGCCGCCCTGCTGGAGGATCCGAACGATTCGTCGATCTACGTAAACCTCGGCCGCATGGCGTATGAGGAGAAAGATTACGCCGCAGCGCAGGACTACTTGCTCCATGCGCTCGCAATCAACAAGAACAACGCCGACGCGCACGCGAATCTCGGTCTGGCGCAGTTGCGCATGGACCATTTGGCGGACGCGCTGGGCAATATGAAAAGCGCTGCTGAATTGAGGCCCAACGATCCTGAATTGCTGTTCGCCTACGGAGTCGCTCTCGAAGCCGACAATAACTGCAGTTTGGCGGCCGACCAATTCCGCGCGGCGCTCGATATTCGTCCGGGCGCTCCGTACGCCGAGACTCAGCTCATTCGCTGCCAGAAAATACTGGCTCAACCCGCCCAGAACTGACGCAACTTGCTTTGTGATTTTCGCGCGGCCCGCTTATGCTGTCGGTTCGCGCCGGCTGCGCTGCTGCGGCGCGTCAACACGTGAACCAACAATCACCACGTCGCGAAGAAACGCTTCGCGTCCCCTACAAAGAACTCGAAGCGACACTCGAGCGCGTCCTCGCCAAGATCGGCTTCGAGCCGGCGAGGGCGCATTTGTGCGCCCGGTTATTCGCCGAAACCTCGCGCGACGGCGTTTATTCGCACGGCCTCAATCGCTTCCCGCGCTTTCTGGCGATGATCGAAAACGGAATGATCGATATTCACTCGCGCCCCGAGCGAATCGCGGCCGTCGGCTCGCTCGAGCGTTGGGACGCCAAACTAGGCCCGGGGAATTTGAGCGCGTATGAGTCGATGGCGCGCGCGATTTCTCTCGCGCGTGGATCCGGCTTGGGCTGCGTGGCGCTGGCGAATACGAATCACTGGATGCGTGGCGGCACGTATGGCTGGCAAGCAGCCGAGGCTGGCGTGATTGGCGTCTGCTGGACCAATACGCTGCCGAACGTGCCTCCTTGGGGCGCGAGCGACCCGCGCCTTGGTAACAATCCGCTGGTGATCGGCGTGCCTCGCCCAGGCGGTCATGTCGTACTCGATATGGCGGTCTCCCAGTTTTCGTATGGGGCGCTGGCATCCTATCGCGAGCGCGGCGAATCTTTACCTGTAGAGGGAGGATATGACTGGCAAGGCCGACTGACGCGCGATCCCGGCGCTATCGAGGAGTCCGGGCGCGCGCTGCCCATCGGCTATTGGAAAGGCTCGGGGCTATCGCTGGCGCTGGATTTGATGGCCGCGATGCTCTCCGGCGGTCTTTCCGCGACGCAGCTCTCGAGCGATAGCCTTAAAGAAGGCCGCGTTTCGCAGGTCTTTCTTGCCTTCAATTTGGCCGGGCTCGACCCCAGCGATTTGCCGGCTCGAATTGCCGAACAAATCGTGAGCTTCGTTCAACTTCCGCCGGGCTCGTCCGGCGAGCGCGTGCGGACGCCGGGCGAAAAGACGCTCGCTTCGCGGGCCGAAAATCTTCGCTTGGGAGTGCCGGTGGACGCGAAGATTTGGAGCGACGTCCGGGCACTCAGCCAGGGAAGTTGAACACAGGTTTCCGCCCACGCACCTCCCGCGATTTGTCCGGCTTTGGCTGCCTGTGGGGTTGCGATACACTTCAAGCAATGGCCGATTACGTTTGCAAAGTAGCTGATTCCAGCGGCCGCGTGTTCTCCCAGGTGGAGGCGGCTCAGTCGGTTGTGGAGGCTCGCCAGAAGCTCGCAGATCGGGGCCTATTCGTTTATTCGGTCAAATCGCGCGGCGGATTGGCGGCTCGCCTGTTTCAGCGGCGCAGCGACCGGACCGTCTCCGGCACCGATTTCCTGGTTTTCAATCAACAGTTCAACACGCTGATCAAGGCCGGAATTCCGATCTTGAAGTCGCTCGATCTATTGGCGGACCGCGCTGCATCGCCGCGTCTGCGCCCCGTTCTCGGAGAGGTGCGGCGCCGCGTCAAGGAAGGCGTCCCGCTCTCGGAGGCCCTCGAACAAGAGGGTGTCTTCTCGAAGGTTTACACGACGGCAGTGCTGGCTGGCGAGAAAAGCGGCAATCTTTCTGGCGTGCTCGATTTTTACATCGCGTATCAGCGCGTTTCGATGGGCACGCGCAAACGGCTGCTGCAAACTTTGATTTACCCGGCGATTTTGATCGTGGTTGCGACGCTCATCGTCAGCTATCTGGTCGGCTATGTGATTCCGCAGTTCTCGCAACTCTACGCCGATTTGGGTGTTCAATTACCTGCAGCCACGCAATTCCTGATCGCGCTGACGGTCACGCACCGCTGGGCGCTGTACTCGGTCGTGGGGTCGATTGCCGTGATTATTTTAGCTCTCGCGCTATGGACGCGCACGGAATCGGGCGCTCTCACTGTTGACCGGGTAAAACTAAAACTTCCGGTCGTCGGCGAGACCTGGATCAAGTTTCAAATCGCGCAGTTCTGCCGCACGCTTTCGACGCTGCAAGCCGGCGGCACTCCGCTGGTGGCCGCGATGGACACGGCGGCGGGATCGGTCTCGAGCCGGCTGATTGCGGGCGGAATCACGCGGGCGGCGCAACTCGTGCGCGAAGGCCAGCAGCTGCACACCGCGCTCGGTTCGACCGGCCTGATGCCCGAGCTGGCGCTGGAAATGATTGAAGTCGGCGAGGCCAGCGGCGCCCTATCGCCCATGCTCGGCAGCGTGGCGGAATTCTATGAAGAAGACGTGAACCTGCGGCTGCAAACGCTTATTTCAATTGTCGAACCTGCGATTTTGATCTTAATGGCGGTTCTGATAGCCTTTATCCTTATCGCGCTTTATCTGCCGCTTTTCTCGATTTCGAGCGGAACTGCGGCGTCATAACCTCCTATGAGCACAACAGAGCACAAAGTGAGTTCGGATCTAACTGCCGAAGTGCAGGCCGAGCGGGAGCGTGCCCGTCTGCTCGCGGAGCGCTATCGCTTTCCCTTCGTGGACCTGGACGCGCAGCGCATCGATCCGGAACTCTTCCGCAGAATTCCCGCCGACTTAATGTTTCGGTTCAATTTCGTGCCGCTCGAAGAGCGCGATCGAGAGCTTGTGGTGGCCGTGGCCGATCCGGGCCAGGTGTTGCACTCGGACGAGTTGCCGCTCCTGCTGGGCAAAAAACTGGTGTTGCAGGTGGCCACGCCCAAGCAGATCAGCGACTTGCTGAAGCGCACCGAGCAATCCCAGCGCGTTCTCGAGCAGGCCACCGAAGCGTTCACGCTTCAAGTCGTCGCGGACGAAGCCGAGGGCGACGAAACAATTTCGGCCGATCGGTTGACGCGCGATTCGGCGATCAGTCCTGTGGTGAAGCTAGTGGACACGGTGATCTTCACTGCGCTCGAACGGCGCGCGAGCGACATTCACATCGAAGCGCGGGACATTGAAGTCGTGGTGAAGTATCGCATTGACGGCGTGCTGGTGTACGCCATGTCTCCCATCGCCAAGGAATGGCACTCCACGATTCTGTCGCGCATCAAGGTGATGAGCGAACTCGATATCGCCGAGCGCCGCGTTCCGCAGGACGGCCGTTTCCGCGTGCGCTACAAGGGCCGCTTCGTGGATTTCCGCGTCTCCATCATGCCTTCAATTCACGGCGAAGACGCGGTTCTGCGCGTTCTCGATAAAGAAACGCTTTCGGAGAAATTCCAGAAGCTGAGCCTAGACATCGTCGGTTTCGACGAAGAAGATTTGCGCAAAATTCGCCGCTACATCCGCGAGCCGTACGGCATGGTGCTGGTTACCGGGCCAACCGGTTCCGGCAAGACCACCACGCTCTACGCCGCGATCAACGAAATCAAAACCGACGAAGATAAAATCATCACCATCGAAGATCCCGTCGAATACCAGGTGCGCGGCATCACGCAGATTCCTGTGAACGAAAAAAAGGGACTCACGTTCGCGCGCGGCCTGCGCTCGATCCTGCGTCACGATCCCGACAAAATCATGGTCGGCGAAATCCGCGACGAAGAAACCGCGCAGATCGCCATCCAGTCCGCTCTCACCGGCCATCTTGTTTTCACCACCGTTCACGCCAACAACGTCACCGACGTGATCGGCCGGTTCATCAACATGGGTGTCGAGCCGTACAATTTCGTTTCCGCTCTGAATTGCATTCTGGCGCAGCGCCTGGTGCGCTTGATTTGCGCGCATTGCCGGCGTGCCGTGCGTTATCCGGCCGACGTGCTTCGGGCCTCCGGATTGGATCCTGAGATCTGGGGCACTGTGCAATTCGCTGAAGGCGCGGGATGCATCGAGTGTTCGGGCACGGGCTTCCGCGGACGCACGGCCATCTCCGAGTTGCTGGATCTTTCCGATTCGATTCGCGAAATGATCGTTGGCCGCCGGCCGACCTCGGAAATCAAGCGCGCGGCGCGCGACGCGGGAATGACCTTCCTGCGCGATTCCGCCCTCGCCAAAGTGCGCGCCGGGATCACCACCCTCAAAGAAATCAACAAGGTTACCTTCATTGAGTAGCGCCTCGGGAATACGCCAGGGAATCTATCAGAGTGGTATCGTGCGCCGCGTTTCCACCTGGCTTGACGTCACTCCTCATCCGTTGCTGGCCTGCGAAATCTCAACCGAAGCGGTGACTGCTGCGCGTTGGGCGCGCGCGGGCGGAGGCCTCGAAGGCGTGGCCGTCGAGCCGCTTCCCGCCGGCGCGGTGGTGGCCACGGCTGTCGAAACCAATCTCGCCGACGCGAATGCGGTGCGCGCCGCGGTTGGGCGGGCATTCGAGCGCTTGAAAGCCAAGCCGCAGGAAGTCGCCCTGCTCGTGCCGGACGCCGTGATACGAGTATTCGTTCTGCATTTCGACGTGTTCCCGCGTTCACCCGCGGAAGCGCTGCCCATGCTTCGCTGGCGCCTCAAGAAAAGTGTTCCGTTTGAAGCCGAGGAAACGCTGATCTCCTACATGCGGCAGGCCCCGATCGAAGAAGGCGTGGACGTGGTCACGGGCCTCGCGCGTTTGCGAATCATCCGCGAGTATGAATCTTTGATGGAATCAGCCGGCATGGCCCCGGGCGTGGTGATGACCTCAACGTTGGCCGTGCTTCCGCTGCTCGACGATCGCCGGCCCGTGCTGCTGGCGCGCGTCGCCGGCAGAAGTCTGGCCACCGCGATCGTGCGCAGCGGCGCGCTGTGCGGATATCGCTGCATCGAATTGCCCGCCACGCTTCCGCATCTTTCTCCGCAAGCGCTGCTCGATGAAATCGTGCCGCTGGCGGCTTATTATCAGGATTCCTGGCACGAAAGCGTCGGCCTGGTGCGCCTATCCGGTTTCGGCGCGCGGCTTACGGAATTCGCCACCGCGCTCGAAGGCGAGCTCAATTGCCCGGTCGGATCGCTTCTTTCCGCTGCCGCATCGGAGGGACGCCTGAGCGACGATGCGCGCCCGCTCATCGAGCGCGAACTCGATGCGCTGGTAGGATGGTCGCTCAACCGCGGGGCGTGAATCCCGCCCGGGACGCACTCGATCCATGAGAGCACGCCTCAATCTCGCCACCGCTCCGCTGGTCAGCAACCGGCGCTTCACCGTGGGCGCTTCCATCATCGGCTCGGTGGCCATCGTCGTAATGTTCGTGCTCGCGTGGGACGCGTACCAAGCCAGGCGCGGTGATACCGAATTCCGCCAGCGCCAAGCCGAACTTGTCACGCAGATCAGCGCGCTGCAGGCGCACCACGATGAGCTGGCCGCCTATTTCAATCGGCCGGACACCGTGAAGGACCGCGAACTGTCCGGTTATCTCAATAGCCTGATCGAGCAGCGCAGTTTCCCCTGGACCAAGGTTTTCATGGACCTTGAGCACACCCTTCCCGAAGGCGTGCACGTGGTCTCGATCGAGCCGCGCCTTGAAGGCGATCAGGTTCAGTTGAGTTTGACGATCGGGGCGATCGACGATGAAGCGAAACTAAAATTTCTGAAGGCGCTCGAAAGTTCTCCGGAATTTTCGCAGCTTCAAGTGCTTTCCGAAACGCGGCCCACCCGGCCTCCGGGAGGGCAAGCGGAGCCGGATCAAGTCGAGCTCAGACTGACCGCGTGGTATTCGACGATTTAGATGAACGCAAACATCGATCGGCGAAAGACGATTGTCCGCTGGGCCTTGGCGGCGGTAATTGTGGTGGATCTCGGTCTCGCCGGCCTAAATTGGCAGATGGCTCGCACTCCACACGCGCCGCGCGGTGAACTCGCGCGCCTGGAACTCCAGCGCAAGATGATGACCGCCGACGTCAGCCGCGGCGAGGAGATTCGCAAAGATTTGCCCGGCGTCGATCAGCAATGCGATCTTTTCTTCCAGGATCAATTTCGCCCGGTCGGAACGGGATATTCCGGACTGATTTCCGACCTCGGCTCGATCGCCAGCGAGGCCGGCCTGAGGGCCGATGCCACCACGTTCACGCAGCATAAGCCCGATGAGCATGGCGTCGTCGAACTCGACATCGGTGAGAGTGTCGAAGGCAGCTATCCCAGCGTGGTGGCCTTCCTGAACGGCCTCGAGCGTTCACACGGCTTTTATATTCTCGACGGCCTCTCGCTCAGTTCGAGCCACGAGGGAAGTCTGAAGCTTTCGCTGCAATTGCGGACGTTTTTCCGGAGCTAAGGATGACGCGACGCACGCAGATCATCGTGCTCTGTGTTCTGCTGGGCGTGTTCGCGCTGGCGCTTTACATCGAATTCCGCCCCGAATCCGGCAACGTGTCGTTCGCTCCTCCGCCCACCTCCGTGCAGCAATACGTTCCGCTGCAAGTGGAAAATCCCGCGCTGCGGCTCGATGAGATTGCTCGGGTGCACAGACTTGAATACACCGGCGTGCATCGCAACATTTTCAGCGCGACAATTCCACCTCCGCCTCCGCCGAAACTCACCCCGGCGCAAATCAAGGCCCAGCAGGAAGCCGAGGCCAATCGGCCCCCGCCGCCTCCGCCTCCGCTTGACGTTCCGGCCACGTTTTTCGGTTACGTCACCGATGCGCGCACCGGGCACAAACAGGCATTTTTCACTAACGGCGACGACGTATTCATCGCCGGCGAAGGCGAGCTTCTGCTGGGCAGATTCCGGGTGCTGAAAATCGGCAATGACACGGCGGAAGTCGAGGAAGTCTCAAGCGGCCGCCGCGCGACCTTGACAATGCAGCAGGACGCCGCGCCGGCCGGATAAATGCTGTTTCTGAAGATGAAAACTCAATCCAATTCGCGCCTGCGCAATTCTGAGTCCGGCTACACGCTGCTGATCGCCCTGCTGATCGTGGCGACCATCCTCTTGATCACCGCCGCCGCCGCTCCCAATATTTTCACGGAGGGCCGGCGCGATCGCGACGAGGAAATGATTTGGCGCGGCCAGCAGTACACTCGCGCCATCGGCCTTTATTACAAAAAGTACGGCCACTATCCGCACACCATCGACGACCTCACCAAGTCGGACACGCAGATTCGCTTCTTGCGCAAAGCCTACAAAGACCCAATGAACACTGACGACGGAAGCTGGCGCCTGATTTACGTCGGCCCCGGCGGAGCGTTGATCAACAGCGTGATGTACACGAACATCGCGCAGGTCGGCCTGCCGCCGGGGTCGTTTGCGCCCCCGGGTGCCGGGCTCGGCGATCAGGACAACTCTTCCGCAGCGCAGACGCCTTCTGGCGAAACAAGCGGCACGGCTTCTGGCACCGCTGGCGCAACGTCTGGTTCGACAATGGGAGCGACGGGCGCGGGGGCGGCGCCTGGAGCCGCGGGATTCAGCGACGAATCGCAGCCGACGTCACTTCAAGGCGATGTGATTGGTGGAAATCTGGTCGGCGTAGGCAGCAAAGTGAAAAAACCGTCGATCAAGGTTTACAACGGCGGAACGACCTACTACGAGTGGGAGTTCATCTGGAAGCCGCAGCAAGGAGCGCTGGGTGCAGGCGCTACGCCAACTCCTGCCGCGGCCGGCGCGACACCGATCCCCTCCGGCACATCGACTCCGACAACAACCCAGCCCGCGCCCGGCGGCACGACTCCGGATCAAAGTCAGCAACCGCCGCCCGCGCCGGGTCCTTGATCGCAAGAATCGCAGCGCGATCGGGCGATAGTCCCTTACTTGTTTTCAGTTTGAGTGAACCGCTCGGTGACGCGCCGCACATAATTCTGCGTCTCGGGGTAGGGAGGCACGCCGCCATATTGCACCACGCGATCGGGCCCGGCGTTGTAAGCGGCCAGAGCGAGCGTGACATTCTGTCCGTAGCGATCGAGCAGCTCCTTCAGATAGCGCGTGCCCGCATCAATATTCTGCCGCGGATCGAACACGTCAGCCACGCGATAGCGCGCCACGATTTCCGGGCGCAGCTGCATCAATCCGCGCGCCAGCCGCGGCGAAACCGCGCGCGCCTGGAAATTCGATTCCGCTGCAATCACCGCGATCACCAGATTCGCGTCCACGCCGTAACGCAGCGCAGCCGCCGCGATCTCGTCGGAGTAGGGCGAATTTTGCTGCGGCGCGAGCGCGGGAGTAAAAATTTCCTCGGGCTCAACGTGATCTAACTCGGAGGCCGGAATCTCCACGCTCCCGCCCTCGATCGTCAGGCGCACGGTTGCGCCAAGCATTTCGTATCCCGTGATGCGCAGCCGTTGTCCCGTGCGCAAGACGGCGTAATCCGCGCGCGCGGCCGGCGCGGCGCACGCCAGGAAGAATGCCGTGAAGATCGCTGCGAGAACGGCGCGCTTCATGAAGCCCCCAACGTGTAAGCCTCGATCGCGTGCGCCACTCCGCTTTCGTCGTTCGAGAGCGTTTCGGCCCAGCCGAGCGATTTTAGTTCCGGCACGCCATTCTCCATGACCACGGGAACGCCGGCGTAAGCCAGCATTTCGCGATCGTTCAAATTGTCGCCGATGGCCATCACCGATTCGCGCGCAATACCGCGCGCCGCAGCCCACTCCGCCAGCGTCGCTCCCTTCGAGCAACCGCTGCGAATCACGTCCACCAACCCGAAATCGCGGCCGTCGTAAAACGTCCGCGCCATGGAAAAGCGTTCCTCGGGCGGCGCGAACTGCGCCAGCGATTCGAGCCTCGATGCGACCTCGCGCATGCGCGCAACGCGTCCCGTGAACATTACCTGGATGGGGTCGCTGGTGTCGCCGTTTTTTTCCTCGAGGCAGCTTTCGAGCGGCGAGACCTCCGCCAGGTATTCGCGATTGCGCTCGAAGTAGCTGCGCCGCGCCGGGTCGTTCCAATCGATGCGCTCGTAAATCACTTGCCCTTCGCGCGGCCTGTCGAAGTGTACCGCCGTGCCGTCGCGAAATGCCGGCGTCTCCCGCAGCACGCGAAGCGCGGCCAGGCGCGGAAGCAGGTGCGAAAGCAATGTCTCGCCGGCGGTCGATTTGACGAGCGCGCCATTGTTCAGGATCAGCGTCAGCGGAGAGGGAATCTTGTTCGCGATGGGCAGCGCGAAGTTGTAGCGCCGTCCGGTCACCAGCGCCACCTCGATCCCGCGTTCGGTAGCCTGCGCGATGGCGCGCAGATTCGCGTCCGAAACTTGCCAGCGGCTGTCGAGCAGCGTCCCGTCAATATCGAGCGCGATGAGTCGAATCGCCATCACGTCATTTTACCTTGATATTCGTGCCGCATCGTCCGCCGATGCCAGCAATGCGGCGTGGGTGACACTCGCGCGGAGGCAACTCGTAGTTTCTGAGGTTTCGTTTCGGTTAGGAGTGGCAGATCAGGACCCGGTCTTCGGTGCTGGCTTCGATCCGTTCGTCGCGAGATACGAGCAAACGTGCCTCGCTGCTGAATCCATGGTGTCGGAGCGAATTGAATAGATGGCGTCGCCCTTCGGCGAGTACATGATCAACAGATTCGTTTTCGACGTCAATTCGTTCCAGATCGCCTTCGTGTCCCACAGCAGAATATACGAAGCCTTCGACGGGTCCGAGGTGACTTCGACCGAAGAGCATTGCGAAGCCATCGCGGAGACTTCGTTCAGGTGGGCCGAATCCGGCGCGGCATTGTCGGCGCTGGTGGTGGTTCTCGTCTTGAATCCGCCGGACTTCTGCCAGTCGTTCGAATTCGAAATATAAATTTTCGTCGTCGCCGGAGTTGCCTGGGCTCGCGCCGCCACGGCGGTTAGCGCGCAAATCGCAATCAGTAGAAGTGTTCGCATGCAGGCACCATGCCCCGGGTCGAGTGCGCCTGTCAAGGTTTTCCTCCCGCTGCCGGATTCGCGCCCGCGCTCGAGGCGTCCGCTTCCATCCAGCCGTTCGCGCGCATCCAGTTCGCAAGCAGCGTCGGCCACTCCGCAAGCGCGGGGATCCCCGGAATATGCTGCGCGAGGCCGGTTCCATGCGGCCCATTTTCAAATATGTGCAATTCCGCCGGAACTCCGGCTTTCTGCAGCGCTTCAAAATAACGAACGCTATTGATCACCGGCACGGTTTGATCGTTCGCCGTGTGGTAGAGAAATGCCGGAGGCGTATCCGCTGTCACCTGATCCTCACTCGAGAGCATGGCCACGAGTTTCCGATCCGGATCCGGCCCCAGCAGATTTAGCCGCGACGCTGGATGCGTGATCTCCTCGTGCATGCTGATCACGCCGTAACATAGGATCGAAAAATCCGGCCGGCTACCGGCCTGCTCGATCGGGTCGGCGGAATCGGCGTGGCCCGCGTCGTAGTGCGTCGAAATGATCGACGCCAAACTTCCGCCCGCCGAAAATCCCATCACGCCGATGTGCTTCGGATCGAGTCCCAGCGCCGCCCCGTTCGCGCGCACGTAGCGCATTGCGCGCGTCACGTCGTCGAACTGCGCCGGATAGTGGTAGCGCGGCCCCAGCCGGTAATGCAGCACGAATCCCGCGACGCCGCGCGCGTTCAGCCACGCCGCCACGTCGGATCCTTCTTTGTCGAGCGAAAGGTGCATGTACGCGCCGCCCGGACAGATCACCACGCCGGTGTGCGTCGGATTCGACGCCGGCAAATAAATATCGAGAGACGGCGAATCTAGCGTGCCTCCGCCCGTAAGCGCCCCCGGCGCGCCATTCGGCCACAACAAAATCGAGCGCGCTCCAATCGCCGTCGCCGCTGGAGCCGCAGCCGCGCTCTGCGCCCGGGCCCCTGGCGCAATCAAGAGCGCCGCAAAGAGCAACAGCACAGCAACCAAGCACGCGAATGCAACCGGGACCCTCGGTACAAAGTGCATCATGGTCGGGAAACCTCCGCGAGAACCGCGCGATGCGAAACGTTTGGTGGACGACGGGGGATTCGAACCCCCGACCTCCTCGTTGCGAACGAGGCGCTCTCCCAGCTGAGCTAGTCGCCCACCGTCGGACTGCGCACAACAGGATAACCGGACAACCGGCCATCAAGAATAGCAAACCGAGTTCCTATTTCCTATCCGCGCTGCCCGCGCTTGAACCGCGCTCGGCGCCGCGCGAGCCCGTGCTAGAATAACCGCGACTCACAATTTGCATTTCAGCCACCATGGGAGGCGGCGCGATGAAGATTACTGCGGGGAAGCAGAAGGGATTGAAGGCGGTGTCGAACGAGCGCGGCGTGATCGCCGCGGCCGCCATGGATCAGCGCGGTTCGTTGCGCAGCGCCATCGCCAGCGGCAAGGGCATCGACAAAAAAGCCGTAACCGACGCGATGATGATCGAGTTCAAAGAAGCCGTCACGCGCGTCTTGACGCCGCACGCCAGCGCGATCCTGCTCGATCCCGAATTCGGCCTGAGCGCCGCCAAGCTGCGCGCGAAAAACGCCGGCCTTTTGCTGGCCTACGAGAACAGCGGCTACGACAACACCAAGCCCGGTCGCCTGCCCGACCTGCTGGATCATTATTCCGTGCGCCGCATCGTGGCCGATGGCGCCGACTGCGTCAAAATTCTGCTCTACTACACGCCATTCGATCCGCCGGACATCAACGACATCAAGCACGCCTGGATCGAGCGCATCGGCGCCGAATGCATCGCTGCCGACGTGCCGTTCTTCCTCGAATTCGTGGGCTACGAAGAGGGCAAGGATGAAAAAAGTCTGGCCTTCGCCAAGGACAAGCCGGAAGTTGTTACCCGCAGCATGGAAGAATTCTCGAAGCCGCAATATGCGGTCGATATTCTCAAAGTCGAAGTTCCGGTGAACATGGCGTACGTCGCCGGCGCGCGCGAAGCGAAAGGCGAGACGGCCTACACGCGCGATCAAGCCAAGGATTATTTCCGCAAAGCCGCGGCCGTCGCCAAGAAACCCTTCATCTATCTCTCCGCCGGCGTCAGCAACGAAACTTTCAACGACACGCTCGAGCTCGCCGCCGAATCCGGCGTGAATTTCTCCGGCGTGCTTTGCGGCCGCGCCACTTGGAAAGACGGGATTCCGGTCTACGCAAAATCCGGCGTCAAGGCGCTTGAAGATTGGCTCTCCGACACCGGCGTGAAGAACATCGAGAACGTGAACGCGCGCCTGGTCGCGGCCAAGCCGTGGTTCGCATTTTACGGCGCGTCGTCCGCGGCCGCGCTCGCGTAACAGCCGCGCCGACTTTTCGCATGAGCGCTCCCGCACGATCCACGCACGGCACGCGCACCGAGAAGCTCGCGATCAAGACTTCCCGGCGCACCGAGTTGCGCAAGATCACGCGTGAGGTGGCCGAAATCGTCGCGCGCCATGGTCCGATCGACGGCGTGTGCCATGTCTACGTTCCGCACACCACCGCCGGCATCACGATCAACGAAGGCGCCGACCCGGACGTCGCGCACGATATCGAATCGACATTCGATCGCATGGTGCCGCGCGAAGCAGCGGGCTACCGGCACGCGGAAGGGAATTCAGATTCGCACGTAAAGACTGCGATGGTCGGCACGTCGCAGACCGTGCTCATCGAAAACGGCCGCCTGGTGCTGGGCCGCTGGCAGGCAATTTTTCTGTGCGAATTTGACGGCCCGCGCACGCGCGAAGTCCTCGTGCGCGTGGTGCCTGTCGCTCCGGCCTGAGCCGCGAGCAATTCGAGAGAATCCCAATGCCACACGGCCTCTACATCCAGGTTCCGTTTTGCCAAACGAAATGCACGTATTGCAATTTCCACACCGGCGTATTTTCCGCCGGTCTGCAATCGCCTTATATCAGCGCCGTCTGCCGCGAAATGAAAATGTTTCGCAAGTGGTCCGAACGTGCCGGCCTCGGATGTTTTCCAAACGCTGAAGCGCCGCTTTCAATCGACACCGTGTACGTCGGCGGCGGCACGCCGAGTATGCTGGACCCCGCGGATCTCGCGCGCCTGCTCGATACCGCGCGCGAGTCTTTTCCGTGCGATTGGACCGAAGTCACGCTCGAAGCCGATCCCGAAACCATCACTCCCGAGCGTGCCGCCGCCTGGCGCGCCGCCGGCTTTAATCGCATCAGTCTCGGCGCGCAATCGTTCGATGATCGCGAATTGGCCGCAGCCGGCCGGCTGCATCGCCGCGTCGACCTCTACGCCGCCGACCGCACCTTGCGCGACGCGGGCTTCGCGAACATTAGCTTCGATCTGATCGCCGGCCTCGCGCACCAAACTCGCGCCAGTTGGTCCGATTCCTTGCAGCGCCTGATCGATCTGCACCCCGAGCACATTTCGATCTACATGCTGGAAATCGACGAAGCCAGCCGCCTGGGCGCCGAATCTCTGGCCGGCGGCGCGCGCTACGGCGCCGGCGCATTGCCCAGCGATGACGACGTCGCCGATTTCTATGAATCTGCGCGCTCCGTCCTCGCCGCCGCCCGATACGAGCAGTACGAAATCTCGAGTTGGGCGCGCCCCGGTTTCCGTTCGCGCCACAATTTGAAATATTGGCAGCGCCAACCGTATTTCGGTTTCGGCGCCGGCGCACATTCCTTCGATGGTCGCGAGCGTTGGGCCAAAGTGCACGATCCCGCCGCCTACACCGCCGCGATCGAGCAAGGCCTGTGGCCGATCGAGCAGCGCCAGCACGTCTCTCCCGCGCAAGCTCTCGAGGAAGAATTGTTCCTCGGCCTGCGGCAACTCGATGGCATCGACGTCGCAGCAATCGAAGCGCACTACGGCCGCGATTTGCACGCGCGCCTCGTGCCACTTCTCGACCAGGGTCTCATCGAACTCAACGGATCAACGTTGCGCCTCGCGCCCGCGCGCCTCGCCGTCTCAAACGAAGTTTTCGTCAGCCTGCTCGACTGAGGCTGGAAAGAAGAAGAGCGATGAATCCCACGTCAGCGACTTCAACGCGAGCCGAATCCGAACACGCGCAACGCACGCAAAGCGTCGTCGACTTGCGCAGCGACACGGTCACGCGCCCCACGCCCGAGATGCGCCGTGCCATGGCCGAAGCCGAAGTCGGCGACGACGTCTACGCCGAAGATCCCGCGGTCAATCGCCTGCAAGCGCGCGCCGCCGAAATCTTCGGACGCGAAGCCGCGATCTTCGTGCCCTCCGGCTCGATGGGCAATCTCGTCGCGGTGCTGTGCCACACGCGCCCCGGCAGCGAAGTGATTTGCGAAGAGCGCGGCCACGTCTGCCAATTCGAGATGGCCTCGATGTCCGCCATCGCCGGCTGCATGCCTCGCACGACGTTCGTCGACGACGGCATTCTTTCCTGGGAGCGCATCGAGCCGCTGATTCGTCCGAAAATTTACTACCGTGCGCAAACCGCCCTGATCGCGCTCGAAAATAGTCACAACATGGCCGGAGGCACGGTGTATCCGCCGCACGTCTCCGACGAAATCTGCGATCGCGCGCACGCTGCCGGCATCCCCGTGCATCTCGACGGCGCGCGCATCTTCAACGCCTCGGTGGCGCTCGGTCGTCCGGTCGCCGAGCTCACGCGCAAATTCGATTCCGTGATGTTTTGCCTGTCGAAAGGCCTGGGGGCTCCCGTCGGCTCGATGCTTCTCGGTTCGCGCGAGTTCATCGAAGCCGCGCGCATTAAGCGCAAACTTCTCGGTGGCGGAATGCGTCAGGCCGGAGTGCTCGCCGCGGCGGGACTTGTGGCGCTGGAAAAATCCCCAGCGCGCCTGCATGAAGATCACGAAAACGCTCAATTCCTGGCGCTACGTCTAAGCGAATTGCCCGGCGTGCGCGTCGATCTGAAAAAAGTCCAAACCAACATCGTGTTCTTCGACGTGAAGGCCACCGGCCGGACCGCCGCGGCAATCTGTGCCGACCTGGCAAAGCGCGAAGTCCTGTGCGGCGCGATCGACGCCCACTCGATCCGCATGCTCACGCATTGCGACGTCAACCGCGCCGGCATCGAGCGCGCCATCGCCGAGCTGCGCACAGTCCTCGCCGCCGCGTGACGCCGCGAACACGCGGCCCCGGTTTTGCCCGCGCCGCCCGACCGAGACGCTGTACTATGTGGCGAGCAATTGCAGGCGAGCGCCGTCGCTCAACTTTCTCGCCGCACGCCCGCGGGGTGCGAGTGGATTTCTCTTTTACCGAAGAACAGCAACAACTGCGCCGCAGCGTTCGCGAATTCGCGGCGTCAGAAATCGCGCCCCACGTGATGGAGTGGGACGAAGCCTCGCGTTTTCCCGCCGAGCTCGTTCCCAAACTCGCCGAAATGGGCCTGCTCGGCGTGATTTTCCCCGAAGCCTACGGCGGCGCCGGTCTCGGCTACACCGAATACGTGATCGCCATCGAGGAACTCGCGCGCGTCGATGGCTCGATCGGACTGATCGTCGCCGCGCACAATTCGCTCTGCACCAATCACATCTTCAAATTCGGCACCGAAGCGCAGAAACAAAAATACGTCGTGCCGCTCGCCCAAGGTCGCACGCTCGGTTGCTGGTCGCTCACCGAACCCGAAGCCGGCTCCGACGCCGGCGGCACGCGCACCGTCGCCGTCCGTGACGGAGACGCGTGGATTCTCGACGGCGCGAAAACTTTCACCACAAACGGCCACTACGCGGGCGTGTGCGTAGCCATGGCCGTAACCGACACCTCGAAAGGCGCGCACGGCATCTCCGCCTTCATCGTCGAGAAAGACACGCCCGGTTTCCGCCCCGGCAAAAAAGAAAATAAACTCGGCATGCGTGCCAGCGACACCTCCGAAGTCGTCTTCAGCGATTGCCGCATTCCCGCCGCGCAACTCCTCGGTGCTGAAGGCGAAGGTTTCAAAAATAGTTTGCAAGTTCTCGACGGCGGACGAATTTCAATCGCCGCGCTCGCGCTGGGCATGGCGCAAGGAGCATTCGAGGCCGCCACGCGTTACGCGCGCGAGCGAAAACAGTTCGGCAAAGCGATTGCCGAATTTCAGGCCATTCAATTCAAGCTCGCCGACATGGCCACCGAGATCGAAGCCGCGCGCATGCTCGTTTATCAAGCCGCCTCGCTCGCCGATCGCGGCGGCGCGCGCTTCACGCGCGAATCGAGCATGGCGAAACTTTATGCCAGCGAAGTCGCCGTCCGCGTCGCGAACGAATGCGTGCAGATTCACGGTGGCTACGGATTCATTAAAGACTATCCGGCGGAGAAGTTTTATCGCGACGTCAAACTCTGCACCATCGGCGAAGGTACCAGCGAAATTCAGCGCCTGGTGATCGCTCGCCAACTCTTGGGCGGCAGCCATTAGCGGAGCGCCCACGCCCGTCGACGCCGAAGCCTGGGCCGCGCGAATTCGCGCCGGCGACGTGCGCGCCCTTTCGCGCGCCATCACCGCAATCGAAAATCGCGATCCGGCCGCGCGCGATCTGCTCGCTCGTCTTTTTCCGTCCACCGGCGCGGCGTATTTGATCGGCTGCACCGGCGCCCCTGGCACGGGGAAAAGCACTCTGGTCGATCGCCTTGCGACGCATTATCGTAAAGCGGGCGAAACCGTCGGCGTGATCGCCGTCGATCCGACCAGCCCATTCACCGGCGGCGCGATTCTCGGAGATCGCATTCGCATGCAAGGCCACGCCGGCGATTCCGGAATTTTCATTCGTTCCATGGCCACACGCGGCCGTCTCGGTGGTTTGTCCGCCGCCACGGCCGATGCCGCGCTGCTTCTCGACGCGGCCGGCAAGCGCATCGTGCTCATTGAAACCGTCGGCGTCGGCCAGGATGAAGTAGACGTCGTTCGCCTTGCCGATTGCACCATCGTGCTTCTCGTCCCCGGCCTCGGCGACGATGTGCAGAGTATGAAAGCCGGCCTCATGGAGGTCGCCGATATTTTCGTCGTGAACAAATCCGATTACGATGGTGCTGACCGCCTCGAGCAGCAAATCTCAGCGATGCTCGATCTTGCGCCCGATCCGAGCGCTTGGCGCCCGCCGATTGTGCACACCGTCGCGAGCGAAGGCCGCGGCGTAGAAGAGTTGGCCGAGGCCATCGCGCGTTTCCGCGCGCACACCGAAAAAAGCGCCGCGCGCGAATCTAGAAAAATCGAACACTGGAAACGTCGCCTCGTCGCCATGCTCGAATCGGAAATTAGCGAGCGTGTGCTCGAAACATCTCAGGGCGCGCAACAACTGGAATCGCTGGCACGCGAAGTAGCCGAGCGCCGCAAAGAGCCGTACACTGCGGTGCGCGAGCTCGCGACTCGCGCGGGACTCTAACGGTGGCACAGAAATTGGTGCGCCGGATCTCTTGGAGAGCAGCCGAATGCATTTGGGCGACCTCGAATTTCAAATCCTGACCGATGGCACATTCGGTCTCGACGGCGGCGCGATGTTCGGCGTCATCCCCAAGCCGCTTTGGGAAAAAGTTGCCCCCGCCGACGCGCGCAACCGAATCCGCCTGGCCATGAATTGCCTCTTGATTCGCGCCGCGGGGAAATTGATTCTTGTCGAGACCGGCGCAGGCGACAAATGGAGTGTGAAGGAATGGGACATCTATAATTTCGAGACGTTGCGCCGCTTGCCCGATGCGCTCACCGCGGCCGGCGTGCGCCCGGTGGACATCGATTACGTCGTGAACACCCATCTGCATTTCGATCATTGCGGCTGGAACACGCGGCGCCAGGGCGATCGCGTTGTGCCGACATTTCCCAACGCGCGCTACGTCGTTCAGCGCGGCGCGTACGAGCACGCCAAGGCGCCCACCGAGCGCGACCGCGCCAGTTTCCGCGCCGAAAATTTCGATCCGATCGAAGCCGCGGGGCAATGGCAATTCGTCGAAGGCGATACGGAACTAGTTCCCGGTGTCGAACTGATTCGCGTGCAAGGCCACACTCCCGAGATGCAATGCGTGCGTCTCTCCGGCGGCGGTCGCTCTGCGTTTTTCTTCGCCGACCTTGTGCCCACCACGGTGCACTTGCCGCTTGCGTGGATCATGGGCTACGATCTTTTTCCGCTCAGCACTCTTGAATACAAAAAGCAGTGGATTCCGAAAGTGGCGCGCGAAGAAACGCTTGCTCTCTTCGCCCACGACGCCTCGACGCCCGCCGCGTGGTTGCGCGAAGACGGCGATCGCGTCCGCGCCGAGCCGGCCGAGATCGATTGAAATCGAAGATGGATGTTCGCCGAAAGTAATTTGGGAGAATCGAAAATGCAAACGCCGATAAGAAAGAGCATGCCACTCACGACGACGACCACGACGAGAACAAAGCTGCTACTGGCGCTCGCTTTCGGAGCGATGGTCTGGGTCGTCGCAAACATTGCGCCGGCCCTGCGCGCCGACGCCGCATCCGATGAAGTCCTTCACGCCGAGCAGGCGCGCACTGCGGCGCTGATCAGCGGAGATTTCGCCACGCTCGACAAATTGATGGCCGATGACGACACCTACGTTCACGCCAGCGGACAGAGCGATACAAAGCAAACCTATCTCGCCGCGCTCCATTCCGGGGTGCTCAGCTATCAACTTTGGCAGCCGCAGGAAATTCACGTGCGCATGTTGGGCGACGACGTCGCCGTGCTCAACGGAATTTACACCGTGCATGCGATGGATCACCGCGTGTCGAACGATCCGATTATCGTCGATCTTCATTTTCTGAGCGTGTACGCGCGCCGCGACGGCCGCTGGCAACAGGTCGCCTGGCAAACCACGCATCTTCCTGCGCCGGCCGCCGCGCCCGCCGCTTCAAAATGACGGAGGTTCACTGACGCATGCCCAAGCGCAAGTTGAAGACATCCGGCGCTAAAGCGGCGCCCGCAAAATCTGTCCGCGGCGCCACGCCCGCCCCGATCGGCATCATCGGCGGCAGTGGCCTTTACAATATTCCCGGTCTCGAAGATGCGCGCGAGCGTCGCGTGCGCACGCCATTCGGAGATCCGTCGGACGCGCTCGTCGTCGGCCGCCTCGAAGGCAAGCCCGTCGCGTTTCTCGCGCGGCACGGACGCGGCCATCGTTTCACGCCGTCGGAAATCAATTACCGCGCCAACATCTACGCGATGAAACTCCTCGGAGTCGAGCGCCTGGTGTCCGTCAGCGCGGTCGGCTCGTTGCGCGAGGATTTGCGGCCGCTCGAATTTCTCGTTCCCGACCAGTTCTTCGATCGCACGCGGTTGCGCATCGCGACTTTTTTCGGACAGGGAATCGTCGCTCACGTCGCGTTCGATAAGCCGACGTGCCCCGAGGTTTCGGCCGTGGTGATCGAAGCGGGCGCCGAATCCGGCGTCACCATGCATCGCGGCGGCACCTACATCTGCATGGAGGGTCCGCAGTTCTCCACGCTCGCGGAAGCCCACGTGAACCGTCAGTTGCGCTTTGACGTCGTCGGCATGACCAACCTCACCGAAGCCAAGCTCGCGCGCGAAGCCGAGCTGTGCTACTCGACGATGGCCATGATCACCGACTACGATTGTTGGCATCCGGAACACGACTCCGTCACGATTACCGACATCATCTCCAACCTCACGAAAAACGCCGAAGCGGCGCAACGCATCCTGCGCGCGGTGGTTCGTTCGATGCCGGCGATGCGCGCCTGCCGTTGCGGCCAGGCGCTGAAGCACGCTATCGTCACCGATCCAAAGCTCGTTCCACCGGCAGCGCGAAAGCGTCTTGCCGCCATCGTCGGAAAATATCTGGGCTGACGATTCACTGCAGCCGCTTGCACCAAGGAGGATTTCCCTCGTGTCTCTTCTCGTAGTGGGATCGGTCGCTTACGACGCGATCGAAACGCCGTTCGGCAAGGTCGAGCGGACGCTCGGCGGCGCGGCCACGTATTCCGCGGTCGCCGCGAGTCATTTCACGAAGGTGCATCTCGTCGGCGTTGTCGGCGATGATTTCAGCGCCGCCGATTCCGACGTGCTCACCTCGCGACGGATCGATATCGCCGGCCTCGAGCGCGCCGCCGGCAAAAGTTTCTTCTGGTCCGGCCGCTACAGCGAGAATTTCAACGAGCGCACCACGCTGGTCACGGAGCTCAATGTCTTCGCGGATTTTCGTCCGAAATTGCCGGAGCATTATCGCGATTCGCCTTACATTTTTCTCGCCAACATCGATCCGACGCTGCAGCGCGATGTCTTGAAACAAGTCCGCCGCAAACCCAAGCTCGTGACGCTCGACACCATGAATTATTGGATCGAGCGCACTCCCGACGAACTGCGCGAAACGTTGCGGCACACCAACGTCCTGATGATCAACGATTCCGAAACGCGTCAACTCTCCAGCGAACATAATTTGCTCCGCGCCGCGCGCCATATTTTTAAACTCGGCCCGCGCACGCTGGTCATCAAGCGCGGCGAGTACGGCGCCATGATGGTCCACGAAGGGAAAGCGTTTTGCGTCCCCGCGTTTCCTCTCGAAGAAGTGAACGATCCCACCGGCGCCGGCGATAGTTTTGCCGGCGGCTTCATGGGCTATCTCGCCGGCCGCGGCCGCGCCACAACCGAAGACCTGAAGCGCGCCATGGTCTACGGTTCCGTGATGGGCAGCTTCGCCGTCGAGCAATTCGGCCTCGATCGCTTGCGCCGCGTCACGCGGCGCGAAATCAACGTACGCGCCAAGCATTTCGCTCGCCTCACGCAGTTCACTCTCTAGCGTCATGCCGCGCGCGCCGCGGCGCGGGCGAGCAAGCCGGCGTTGTATACTCCGGCGTTCCGCTCGTGCGCGGGTTCGGATTAGAACCCGCGGCAATGAAACATGACGCGTCCACACAAACCGCCCGCCCTCGCTCCCGGCAGCGTCGTCACGCTGGTGTCGCCCGGGTCTCCGGCCGACGCGCGTTCGATCGCGCGCGGCACGGCTGAGCTGCGCCGGCTGGGATGGACGCCGCGCCGCGTCGCACTGAAGGAGCGGCCCGATGGTTACTTTGCCGCGTCGGCTCGCGGGCGCGCCGCGGAAATGTTATCGGCGCTGCGCACCGCGCGAACGGACGCTGTGATCTGCGTGCGCGGCGGCTACGGCAGCGCCGAGATTCTCGAAGCGCTCGCGAGCGCGCGCGGCCTGCACCCCAAACTTCTCATCGGCTTTAGCGACATCACCTCCGTACAAGTTTTTCTCTGGCAACGGCTCGGTTGGGTCACGTTGTATGGCCCGATGGCCGCCGCTGGATTTGATGGCCGCGCGGAAAAGCGGCATGGGTACGCCGCCGCATCGCTTGTGAGCGCCGTGAGTGTCACGCGCGGCGGCTGGCGAATTCCGCTCGAAGGCCGTACGCTTGTTCGCGGATCGGCGACCGGGCGCCTGCTCGGCGGCTGCGTGACTCTGCTTGAGACCACGCTCGGAACGCCGTGGGAATTCGATGCGCGCGGCGCGATTCTGCTGCTTGAAGATCGCGGCGTGCGTCCGTACCAACTCGATCGCATGCTCTTGCATTTTCGCCAAGCCGGAAAATTCAAAGGCGTGCGCGGCATGGTGCTCGGCGAATTTCCGGACGCCGGCTCTTCGCGCGCGGGCGTGACGATCATCGACGTGTGTCGACGTCGCCTAGGCGATCTCGGCGTGCCGATCGTTTTCGGCGCGCCTATCGGCCACACGCCGCGTGCCATGCTTACGATTCCTCTCGGCGTGCGCGCGCGGCTTGATGCATTAGGCGAAGGGCGCCTCGATATTCTGGAACCGGCGGTTGCGGCGCGCGAGAAAAAGAAATGACGACGACACCACGGACGCAGCGCGTGCACATGATCGGCATCGGCGGCTCGGCCATGGCCGCCGTGGCGGGCCTTTTGGCGGAGCGCGGTTTCAAAGTCACCGGCTCCGACGTCGGCGTGTATCCGCCGGCCTCGACGCTGCTTGAAACGCTGGGCATTCGCTGGAGCAACGGTTTCGCCGCGGCGAATCTCGAACCGCGGCCGGATTGGGTCGTCGTCGGCAATGCGGTGTCGCGCGGCAATCCCGAAGTCGAGGCGATGCTCGACGCGCATCTGCCGTATCGTTCGCTGCCGCAGGTACTCGAGGAATTCTTCATCCCGGGCCACGATTCGATCGTGGTCACCGGAACGCATGGCAAGACCACGACCACTTCGCTCCTCGCCTGGATCTTTGAAGTCGCAGGGCGGAAGCCGAATTTCCTCGTCGGCGGCATCGCCGAGAATTTCGGTCGCAGCTACGGACTCGGCGGCGGCGAGGAAATTATTCTCGAAGGCGACGAATACGATTCCGCATTTTTCGATAAGGCTCCAAAATTCCTGCACTATCATCCCGACGAACTGATCGTCACCTCGCTTGAATTCGATCACGCTGATATCTATGCCGATCTCGCCGCCATCGAGCTTCAGTTCCGCCGCCTCGTGAATCTTGTTCCGCGCCGCGGGCGCATTGTGGCGTGGGGAGAGAGCCCGACGGTTGCCGCAGCCGTCAGCAAAGCGTTCTGCCCGGTTGAAACCTACGGTTTTGGCGCGGACACCGATTGGACCGCGGGCGATATTGAAGTGGTTGACGGCGCCACAGAATTTCGCATCGCGCGGCGCGGCAGGGAAGTGGCGCGGATTCGCTCGCCGCTCGCGGGACCCCACAATGTTTTGAACTCTGTCGCTGCGGCGGCCATCGCGCTGGGCCGTGGCGCGGAGCGCCAAGCGGTGGAAGATGCGCTCGGTAGTTTCCGAAATGTTTTGCGGCGCCTGGAAGTGAAGGGCGAGGCAGACGGCGTGCTGATCGTCGATGATTTTGCGCATCATCCCACCGCCATTCGCGCGACGATTGAAGCGGCGCGCACGCGCTGGCCGGGCCGCAAGTTATGGGCGATCTTCGAGCCGCGATCGAACACTATGCGCCGCCGCGCGGTGGAGGACGATCTCGCCGCCGCGCTTGCGACGGCCGACGTTGCGATTCTCGGCGCGGTGCACCGGCAGCAGTTGTTGGCTGACGGCGAGCGTCTTTCGCCGGAGCGTGTTCTCGCTGCGGTGCGCGCTGCCGGGAAAACGGGCGAAGCGTTCGATTCGGCGGAAGAAATCGCCGAATTTCTCGCGGAGAAAGCCCAGCCGAATGATTTGGCCTTGGTAATGTCAAACGGCAGCTTCGACGGACTCTGCAATCTTCTGCTGCAAGAATTATCGGAGCGCGCATCGGCGAAGCGAGTCCATCGAACATGAAGCGGTTGCGCCGTTCGCTGCGCCTTGCTCACTTGCTTCGCGTGGCCACTGGCATGGCGTTGTTTTGCTGCGTCGCGCCTCCGGCACACGCCACTATCTCCTACAAAGTTTCCCTCGCGAATCGCGATCAGCACCGCTTTCACGTCACAATGACTGTGCCGAACGCGACGGGGCAAGTGACTGTGCGCATGGCGGCGTGGAACGCGCTCTATCAGATTCGCGATTTCGCCTATCGCGTTAGTTCGCTCGCAGCTCGCGATGATTCCGGACCCGCCGCTACCGTGAAGACCGACAAGGAAACCTGGTCGATCACGGCGCACGGAACGCTGACGGTGGAATACGACACGGAGTGGAACGATTCGGGTCCATTCGCCTGCCAACTGGACACGAGCCACGCCTTCATCAATCCCGCGATGATTCTGATGTACGTGCCCGAGCGGCGCGGCGAGGACGCGCGCATCGCATTCACCGATGCGCCCGCGAACTGGCACATCGCCGTGGAACTGCCTGAAGCGGCGGATGGCGGCGGGCACGCATTCACGGCGGCGGACTTCGACGCGCTGGCCGACGCGCCGTTCGATATCGGGACGTTTGACGAGTTCACGTTCCAAGCCGGCGGGCGGCCGATTCGCGTGGCGATTTCGGGGCGCGGATGGAAGCGCGATCAATTGACCGACATTCTGACGCGCATCGTGAACAACGAAGTGGCGATGATGGGCGGCGCTCCGTTCCGCGAATATCTTTTCGAGTTTCATATCGGCGAAGGCTGGGGCGGCGGCATGGAGCACATGAACTCGACGTCGATATTTGTCGCCAACATGGGGCAGCTCCCCGGCGTTTCGGCGCACGAGTTGTTCCACGCGTGGAACGTTAAACGCATTCGCCCCGCCTCGCTCGAGCCGCTGGACGACACGCGCGAGATGTATACGCGCGCGCTGTGGTTCGCCGAAGGCGTCACGAACACGTACGAGGACTACGTGATGGTGCGCACGGGGCTGTGGGACAAAGCCCAGCTGTACGATGAGATCGCGCAGCGGATCGGCGAGATCGAATCACGGCCGGCGCACGTTTGGCAGAGCGCGGAACAATCGAGCCTCGATGCGTGGTTCGAGAAGTACGACCTCTACAACCAAGGCGACTTCAGCGTTTCGTACTACGACAAGGGCGAACTGCTTGGGCTGCTGCTCGATATCGAGATGCGCGAAGCGTCGAACGATCGCGTGGGCCTCGATGACTTGATGCGCGCGATGAATGCGGATTTCGCGATGAAGCATCGCTACTACAACGATTCGGTCGATATCCGCGCGACGGCGGAAGAAGTTTTGCGGCAAGCGGGCGTCACGGGCGCGGCGGCGGATCTTGGTCCTTTCTTCGCGAAGTACGTGGCCGGCGTGGCGGAGATTCCGTTCGCGGATTTTCTGGCTGATGCCGGGCTTGCGCTTGAACCGAGTTCGCATAACTCGCCGCCCGGCTATCGCATCGTCGAAATGAGCACTCCCTCCGATCTTCAATTGCGCATTCGCAATTCAATTCTTTCGGGGAGCACGGCGCCAATCGCGGCCCATTGACGGGCTAACGGCAACGCCAGGGCAAAGGCTGCCAGCCTGAAGGCTGGCGCTACAAAATTCAAAAGCCAGTCACAAATATTCCAGTCAACGTCCTGTGGATTTCGCTGTTAATTTATCGACCTGGGCGCGAAGCTCGCGCACGGTGCGCACCAGGTCGGGCAGGCTTTTTAGCGCGACGGAACTTTTCATCCAGAGTTTGTGATCCATCACGGGGGCGCCGGAAAGATAGGCGCCGGCGGGGACATCGTGGGCGACGCCGCTTTGCGGCGTGAGGATCGCACCGTCGCCGATTTCAAGGTGGCCGGCGCAGCCGACTTGCCCGAGGAGCAGGCAATTTTTTCCGACGCGCGCGGAACCGGAAATGCCGACCTGGCCGCAGAGCAGCGTGTCGTCGCCGATTTCGGCGCCGTGACCGACCAGAGCAAGATCGTCAATCTTGACGCCGCGATGAATCAGGGTGCGGCCGACGGTGGCGCGATCGACGCAGGAATTGGCTTGGATCTCGACGTCGTCTTCGATTTCGGCGGGGCCAGTTTGGGGGATTTTTTGCCAGTGGCCGGCGGAATCTTTGGCGAAGCCGAAGCCATCGGCGCCGACGATCACGCCGTTTTGCAGAATTACCCGATTGCCGATTTTGCATGACTCGCGAATCACGGCGTGCGAATGCGCGAGGCAATCGTCGCCGATGCGCGCATCGCGATAGACGGTGACGAAACTGTGAAGCACGGTGTTGCGGCCGATCACGGCACCTTCGTCGACGAAGCAGTAGGGGCCGATGTGCGATCCTTCGCCGATGCGCGCTGTGGATGCGACGACGGCGGTCGGATGAATGCCCGGGGCGTAGCGCGGAGCGGGATGGAAGAATCCGAGAGCGCGCGCGAAATCGAGATAGGGATTCGCGGAGCGCAGTAGGGCAAGCGGCGGCAAGCCCGAGTCGCGGTCGACGCGCTCGTCGTCAGCGAGGATCACGGCGGCGGCGCGGGTGGAGCGCAGGGCGGCGCGATATTTCGGATTCGAGAGAAACGTGATTTGGCCGGGGCCGGCTGTTTCGAGTCCGGTGGCGGACGAGATCTCGATTTCCGGATCGCCTTCGATCCGGCATTGCAGGCGCTGTGCGAGGTCGCGCAGTTTCATGAGGCAATCTCCTTCAATCGTGGTTCGAGTCCGCCACGGCGGACAAAAATCGGTGCCAAGCATACCGCGCGAGCGGTGCCGGCGTCGCCATGGTCGGGCGTAGCGCGCGAGCTTGGCTGCGCATCCCGGCACGACCAACCAAGGGAGACGGCGCCGTGCGGAGGTGGTTTGTGGTCGAAGCGGAAATGGGCGCGGTTTGTTTGACAATAACTCCTGTTCCCCTATATACCCCCCTACCAAATACGTAAAATGCTGAACGCAAAGGGTTTCCAGGGAAAGAGTGCGCATGAGTGTGAAAACAAGGGAGTTTAAACTCATGCGTTTGAGCGGGTTGCGCACTCTTTTTCACGGCCTTGAAAATAAACGGGTTGGAGGCGCACTTTTTTGCAAATGAGTGCGGATCCCTGTGGAGTTTTGCGGCGTTTCCCGTGCGCCGACGTTCGCACGGAGCGCTCGGCTTTAGTAGATTGCCTCGCGGAGCTGGGTCGGGCGGGAAGAACGGGCGAACGCGAGCCGTGGAGATGGATTGTCCGAGAGTCATGCATGAGCCTAGCACAGCAGATGCACACACGTCAATATAATTAATGAGTTATTCGAATAGGATGGGTAGAAAGGTGCCGGAGTTTTCGAATGACGGGAACGATGAGACGTTGTGAATCGGGCAGATTTGGCATCGGAGGCGGAGGCAAAATGCTGCCGACCCGGAGCTCGGCGCTACACAAGCCAAACTGTACTCGCCACGGGCCACTCGGTGTTGTGCGGGCATCTAACTTTTTAGCAGAACGCCCGATCGCAGTGATCCAGCGAAAGTGAGTTGCCGCCAATGACTTCCGAGAGGAACGGACGTGTAGTTGTCACAGCGCTCGGCGGCCCGGAGGTGCTGAAGTACGTGGAGGAGGACATGCCGGCCCCGGGCGCTGGCGAGGTGCGCGTAAAGGTGCTGGCGGCGGGGGTGGCGTATGCCGACATTTTGATTCGGCGCGGATTATATCCGGACCAACCATCGCTTCCGTGCTCGCCGGGATACGACGTTGTGGGGGACATTGACGCGGTGGGCGAGGGCGTGACGGAATTTCGCGCGGGGCAGCGCGTCGCGGCGCTGACCATGATCGGCGGATATAGCCGATTCACGATTGTTCCGGCGGCGCATCTTGTTTTGGTTCCGGACGGGCTCGACCCGGCGGAGGCGGTGAGCCTGGTGCTGAATTACGTGACGGCCTATCAGATGCTGCATCGCGTGGCGCATTTAGGAGATGGCCAGAAGATGCTGGTGCACGGAGCGGCGGGCGGGGTGGGCACGGCGGCGCTGCAACTCGGGAAGATTTGCGGCCTGACGATGTTCGGCACGGCCAGCAAGGCAAAGCACGCGTTGGTGACGGCGCTGGGGGCCACGCCGATCGACTATCGCACGGAAAATTTCGCGACGCGGATCCGGCAGCTTGCGCCGGAGGGACTCGACTGCGTGCTCGATCCGATTGGCGGAACACAGTGGTGGGCATCGTACGGATGTTTGCGGCGCGGCGGGATTTTGGTGTGTTACGGGGCGCAAACAATGATGACGAAAGGCAAAATGGCCGCGGGTCTGGGGTTTGCGCTGGTAGGTCTAATGAAGATTCTTCCGGACGGGAAACATGTGTCGTGGTTCAACGCCAAGACTTTTCGCAACGAGCATCCGGAATGGTTTCGCGAGGATTTGTCGCGGCTGTTTGAGCTTTTGAAGGCGCGTGCGATTGAGCCGGTGATCGCGGCGCGGTTTCCATTGCGCGAGGCGGCGCGGGCGAATGACATGCTGGAGAAAGCGCAGGCGTCGGGGAAGATCGTGTTGCTGCCGCAGGAGTGACGAGCGCCGAACTCGAGTTTGCGCAGGGCGAGAGACGCGCAGCCCAAACCGCCGTGTGGGGCACCATTGTGCGTCGGAGAAAAAACGCCCGATGGCTAGGTGCGACCGAGCGCGGCGGCGCGCTCGATTGCGGCGTTGATTTCGCCGCCGATCAGGAAGGCCAGTGCGGCGACGTAGAGCCAGACCAGAAGAATCATCACGGCGCCGAGCGATCCGTAGAAGGCGGTGTAGGTATTCAGGAAATGGAGATAAACGCGGAAGACGAGCGAGGTCAGCAGCCATAGAGTGACTCCGAAAGCCGAGCCGGGGGTGATCCAGTGCCACTGGCGCTCGTCCAAATCGGGGCCGTAATAATAAATCACGGAAAAAGACACGAGGACGAAGAGGATGGCAGCGGGCCACTGCAGGGCTTTTAGAAGAAAGACGACCAGCGGTTGCAGGTGAAATCGCGCGCCCAGCCAATCGGCGCCATGGGTGCTGACCAGCACGATCAACAAGGCTGCGAGGAGATGAATGGCAATCAGCAGCGTCAACCCGAGTGCGGTGGCGCGGATTTTGAACCAGGAACGATCGTCGCTAACGCGATAGGCCGCGTTCAGCGCGGAGATCATGGAGCTAACGCCGCTCGAAGCAAACCAGAGCGCGAAAACGATGCCAAAAGTCAGTTTCCCGCCGCTGGCGCTGTGGGCCAACTCGGCAACCGTGGCTCGCAGGAGTTGGAACGCCGACTGGGGCAGGAAATCCGCGAAATATGAGAGCAGGTCGATTTGAAGCTCGGCGCCGCGCGTGGCGAAGAGACCGAACAGCGTGAGCATCAAGAGAATCAGCGGGAAAAGCGCGAATAAGAAATCGAATGCCAGCTCGGATGCGCGTCCGAGAGAGTTATTGGCTTTGATCTGGTCGAAAACATCGCCGACGATTTGCCAAGGGGAGAGACCGCCGAGCTTCCAGAGGGATTTGGATGGGCTCGAGATCGATGGGGGTGGATTTGTCATGCGCGCAGCCGGAAATTGCTTCGCGCACATTCTAACGCATAGTGTGGGCGCGAGCGGCGGAGCGGGTGACTGGGCCGCGCGCTATTTTTTCGTCGCGCCGTAGATCGCGGCGACCTGGGACGCACTGAGAGCGACATTCCACACGGCGACTTCGTCAATGCTGCCGTTGAAGAAGCGGCCGGTCCAGGTGGGGCTTGAGCCGATCGTGAACTGGGAAGTCTTGTTGGGGGTGCTGGGAACCTGCTCGGTGATTACGGGCAGGCCGTCCCAGTAGATCGCGCGAGTGCCGGCGGCCGAGTCCATTGTGGCTACGATCATGTGCCACTGGTCCAGCAGAGTGGTTTTATCCGGTACGTATGTCGAGTGAGCGCCGCCGCTGGTGTAAAAGTTTATGCTGTTGTCTGCTTCAAACTGGAGGTCGAAATCGTTGCCGCTTTGGGATTCTCCGGCGACGTAGTCGATGTGACCGATAACGGCGGGAAGCACGGCGAGGTTGACCCAGGCCATGATGCTGCCCGCGGTGGAGATTCCGCCGATCTGACTTGTGGAGATCCAAGCGTCCGTGCCGTTAAGTACGGCGCATTGATTGCCGGGGAGGCCGATGGGGGCGCCCGCGGCGTTGGTGACGCCGCCCAGGGACTGATAGGTTGTCGCGCCGACTTCGCTCGGTCCGGTCTTGGATTCGAGGCGGTAGTAAGCCAGGGGATTGGTAGACGCTGTGGTGGCAACGAAGCCTGATGGCGCAGCAGGGGAAGAGGGCGGGGTGCTGGCGGCGGAGCTGGGCGCCGAACTCGGCGCGGAATTTGGTTCCGGGTTGGTTGCAGATTTCTGGTGGCAACCGACGGCAAGGACGGAAGCGCTGGCAAGGAGAATGAGGATCGATGAGAGATTCAGGCCACGTTGAGATTGAATCACGATTCCTCCTCGGAGTGCGACGGGCGAAGGCGGGCGGAGTATAGACCAAGGGCGGTGCGATACCAAGATGAAGACGGGAAGTGGAGGGCGCGGGGTCTCCGGCGGACCGCAAACGAAGAGGGATTCTTCCCGCCTCCGGCGGGCAGGCGACTGCGAGGCGGCTCGTCCGCGCGGCGCGGACGGGAGAAAACGTGCCGCCTCTCCGCTCAGAATGACGGCGTGCTGATGGACGGGCGATACAAAGCATGGCGGGACCGAGTTCGCGCCGTCGCTAATCGTTGAAAAGCTGGGGCTGGGCGGGGAGGGGAGCGGCGGCGGCTTTGCGGCGGGCGATGCCGACTACGCCGAGGACCGTCATTTCGGCGAGAGCGGCGCGGGGGATGAAGATTTTTATGATGTTGCCGTGGAGATCGGGCGGGGTGATCTGGACGCCGGCGTCGAGGAGGCCGAGGAGATCGTTGGGGACCACGCCTTCGATGGATTCGCCGTCGTGGAAGCGCAGGCGGACCCAGAGACCGTCGAGCTTGGGGCGCGAGAGAAAGGCTTTGCGCGGGGGCTCGGGGTCGTCGGTGAATTCGCGGACGAAATAGACGGCGCGGATATCGGTGAGCGCGATCGAGCGGTGCTCGCCATCGGGCGTGAGCAGATCGAGCGATTCGGCGGAGCCGAGATTCGAGGGGTTCAGATAGCCCTGCACGTGCTTCCGGGCGGCGAGGATGACCTGAGCTTTTTTGCGCGTGGTGGAAACGGTGGCTGGGGGCTCGCGTTTCACGGAATGGCGCCTCCGCTCCGGTGGCTTGCGCCTTGGGTCCGGAGTATGCTATGGTACCGCCGCCTAAGTTGTCAACCCGTTCTTTTTCAGAGGCTTAGCCTGAGAGTCGGCCGGCTTTGACCCAGCACCGCCAGATCCTTAAATCGGCGTCGGTCATAGCGTTTTTCACGATGATCAGCCGCATTTTGGGGTACGTGCGCGACGCGCGCCTCACAATGCTGCTGGGGACCTCGATTTCGGCGGATGCGTTTCTGCTGGCGTTTCGCATACCGAACCTGATGCGCCGGATGCTGGGCGAAGGATCGCTGAACGCGGCGTTCATCCCAGTTTTCACCGATTACATGGAGCACCGCACGCGGGAGGAGATGTGGCGGCTGGCGAATCGAGTTTTTTGGACGGCGGCGCTGCTGCTTTCCGTGCTGGCGATTTTGGGGATGACGTTTTCGTCGCTGGTGGTGCAGGTGTATTCGGTGCGCGCGCTGCCGCAGCTTCATTTTTTGGCCACGCATCTGAATCGGATTTTGTTTCTCTACGTTTTTTTTGTGGGATTGGCTTCCGTGGCGATGGCGGTGCTGAACAGTTTTCAGATCTTCGGCACGCCGGCGGCGGCGCCGATCGCATTGAATGTGACGTTTATTTTGTTCTCGATGAGTTTTCTGCTGAAACGATTTCACAGTCCGGCGGAGGCGCTGGCGGCGAGCGTGCTGGTCGGGGGGATCGTGCAGTTTCTGATGCAATTGCCGCAGGCGGTGCGGCTGGGGATGCGCTTTGAATTCGGGATATCGTTTCGCGATCCGGGCGTGCTGCGCGTGGCGAAGCTGATGGTGCCGGCGTTTTTCGGGGTGGGGATCGCGCACATCACGGTGCTGGTGGGGACATTGTTTGCGACGGACCGGCGCATGCCGGTGGGCAGCCTGACTTCGCTGTACGTGAGCGATCGGATCATGGAACTGGTGCTGGGCGTGTACGCGCTGGCGGTGGCTACGGCGATTTTGCCGATGATGTCGCGGCAGGCGGCGCTGCAGGACGTTGGCGGATTGAAGTCGACGCTGATGTTCGCGCTGCGGATCGTGTCGTTTATTACGGTGCCGGCGGCGGTGGGGTTGGTGGTGCTGCGCGAGCCGATCGTGCAAATTCTTTTCGAGCACGGGAAGTTCGGAGCGGAATCGGTGCGGCTGACGGCGCGTGCGCTGCTCTATTTCGCGCTGGGGCTGCCGGTTTTTTCGGCCGTGAAATTGATCGTGGCGGCGTTCTATTCGACGCAGGACACGAGGACGCCGGTGCTCACGGCGTCGGCGGCGCTGGCGGCGAATCTGGCGCTGAACGTGATATTTGTGGCGTGGTGCTTGCGTACGTTGCAGAATGGGGCTCCGGCGCTGGCGGCAGTGCTGGCCACCTATCTGAATTTTGCGCTGCTGTTCGCGCTGTTGCGATGGAAGATGGGGCCGCTCGGAGCGCGCGCGGTGGCGGCGTCGATCGGGAAGGCGAGCTTTTGCGCGGCGGTGATGGGCGTGGCGTGTGCAGCGGTATTGCGAGCCGTGCACTTTAATTCCATCGTATACTTCCTGCCTCGTTTGGGAGTGTTTCTGGCGTTGCTTGCGGGCGGCACTGCGGTATATTTTGGTCTGGCACGAATTTTACGGTGCCGGGAACTGGGCGAGCTCTACGGATTGATTTCTCGTTCGGAGCATGGCGCGGCTGCGGCATCGAGCCCGTTGGCATGAGGAATTCGCGTGGAAAGTCTTGCGGCTTCATTTCTGAATTATTTGCAAGTGGAGAAAGGGTTATCGGCAAACACCATCGGCGGCTACGGGCGGGACCTGCAGAGCTTCGCGGCATTTCTGGAGAAGCGCCGCGTACGGGCGCCCGCGGTGCAGCGCGACGACGTGGTGGATTATCTCGGCTCGCTCTACCGGCGGAATATGGACAGCCGGTCGGTGGCGCGGCATCTGGTGACGCTGCGCGGATTTTATCGTTTTCTGCTGATCGAGGATTTGATCAAGTCGGATCCGACGCTGACGCTGGAATCGCCCAAAGTGCGGCGGCGGTTGCCGACATTCTTGCGCGTGGCGGAAGTGGAAAAGCTGCTCGCGCTGCCCGATCTTTCAACGCTGATCGGCGTGCGCGATCGCGCGATGATCGAGGTGCTCTATTCGAGCGGGCTGCGCGTCTCCGAGCTGATCGGGCTGCGCGTGAGCGATCTGGACATGCGGACGGGCTCGCTGCGCTGCGTGGGCAAGGGCGACAAAGAGCGCCTGGTGCCCATGGGGCGGCGGGCCATGGCGGCGGTGGAGCAGTATCTGGCGAGCGCGCGGCCGCTGCTGATGCGCGCGCGCAGGATTCAGGCGCCCGTGCCATTTTTGTTTCTGAATCATCGCGGCGGGAAGCTCACACGCTGCGGCGTTTGGAAAGTGCTGGGGGCTTATGGGCGCAAGGCGGGATTGCGTGTGCCGCTGACGCCGCACAAATTGCGGCACAGCTTTGCGACACATTTGCTCGAAGGGGGCGCGGATCTGCGATCGGTGCAATTGATGCTGGGTCACGCGGATATTTCTACGACGCAGATTTATACGCACGTTGTGGAAGAACGGCTGAAGGCGGTTTACAAGGCGCATCACCCGCGCGCGTAAGCGCGCGCGGAGAAACGCTCGCGAATAACAGAAGCGGTGCACCTGACGGACGTCGCGTCAGCCGGCCCCGATGGAGATGCGGCCCGCGACCATTTGGACTTCGATCGCCGGGCCCCGAGGAAAAACAAACGTATGCCTGATTACATGTTCTTGCTCGAAAGCCGCCTTTCGGCCGAGCAGCGCGCGGCTGTGCAGCGAATGCAGGAGCTGGCCGTCGCGACCGAATCAAATCTTTATCTGACCGGCGGCGCGGTGCGCGATCTGATTTCGGGAATGCCGATTCGCGATCTCGATTTTGTGACCGAAGGAAATCCTTCGCGGCTGGCGCATGAACTCGAGAAGGGCGGGGCGCGCATCGTGCATGAGGACGAGCGTCTGCGAACGCTGGATCTGGATCTGGCCGGCGACGTGGAGGCGAGTTTGTCGGCGGCGCGCGATGAAGTCTATGCGCGGCCGGGGGCGAAGCCGGAAACGCGCTGGTCGACGGTGATGGAGGATTTGCGGCGGCGCGATTTTTCGCTGAACGCGATTGCTATTTCGCTGAATGTGGCGTCGCGCGGTCTGCTGCTCGATCCGACCAACGGGCTGGCGGATCTCGAACGGCGCGAGGTGCGCGCGCTTTCGATTCACAGCTTCACGAATCAGCCGGTGCGCTTGCTGCGCGCGGTGCGTTATGCGGCGCGCATGGGATTCAAGATCGAGCAGCGGACCAGCGAATGGATGGCGCTGGCGTTCGAGCGCGGAATGGACAAATCGATTCCGGCGGAGGACGCGGGCGCGGAGCTGTGGGACGTCGCGCGGGAGGAAAAGCCGGCGGTGATTCTGAAAGCGTGGGAAGCGCGGGGATTGCTCGCCGCGATTCATCCGCAACTCGCGCGACGCCATCCGGACTACGAAGCGATTACGCGGATTCTGCGCGCGCGGGAAGAATTGCTTTCGGCGGGGCTGCGGCCGCGGCTTGTGGTGCCGGTGCTCCGAGCGGTGCTCGGGCGGTTGAAAGATCGGGAGCGGCGCGCGCTGCTGGTGCGGTTGGGATTCCGCGCGAAGGTCATCGAGGCCGTGACGGGCCTTGAAGGCGAGGCCAACAAATTCGCGAAGCTGCTGGGGTCCCGCAAGACGGCGGTTCCCGCGGACGCGTATGCCGCGCTGGTCGATGCGCCGGAAGACATACTGGCTTTTATTCTGGCGGAATCAAACAACAAGAAGGCCGTGGGCAAGATCAAGAATTTCCTGCACAAGTGGCGTCCCTTGCGGCAAATGCTGCCGGGAGTGGAAAACGAACTCGCAGTGCTGGGCATGGCGCGCGGACCGAAGTTCGATAAGGTCATCAGGGAATTTTTTGCGCTGCAACTGGAAGGGCGCGCGCGCAAACCGGAAGAGCACGAGAAACTGTTGCGCAAACTGGCGGGCATAAAAGAGCCTCCGAAGAAGAAGGTCGAAAAGGAAAAAAGAAAGAAGCTGGTGGCGGATCTCTCGAAGCGCACGCCCTCGCAGAAAATCCCAGCGGCTTCTGAGACTGAGTCGCCCGCGAAGGCTGCCGCTGCCGCTCCGGCTGCGCCTCCCGCGAAGACTGCGGCGCGGCCTGCCGCGAAGAGCGCGTCGAAGTCAGCGCCGAAGACCAAGAAGGCGGCGGCCAAGAAGGCGCCTGCGAAGAAGAGCAGCAAGAAAACGAGCAAGAAAAAATCTCGGCGCCGCTAGCCTAGCGCGAGAGCGCGGCTATCGCGGCAGTTCATTCCGAGTTAGAATGAGCCGACATGGCGGACCCGCGTTTCGTCCATCTTCATCTGCACACCGATTACAGCCTTCTCGACGGGGCTTGCGAAATAGGACAATTGGTTGAAGAGACCGCGCGGCGGAGCATGCCTGCCGTGGCCGTCACCGATCACGGGAATTTGTTCGCCGCGGAGGCGTTCTATCACGCGGCCGTGACGCGCGGCGTGAAACCCATCATTGGCTGCGAAGTTTACGTGGCGCGCGGCAGCCGGCTCGATCGCGGCAATTCCGATTCGGGGCCGCGCGATGCCAACGCCGACGCCGGCGCGCGCGGCTCGAACCACTTGGTACTGCTTTGCGAAAACGACGAGGGTTATCACAATCTCGTGCAGCTGGTAACCGCGGGATTCCTCGAAGGTTTTTATTACAAGCCGCGCATTGACTACGATCTGCTTGCAAAACACAGCAGCGGATTGATCGCGCTATCGGCCTGCTTGCGCGGCGCGGTCACCGAGCATGTGATGGACGAGCGCTACAAGGAAGCAGGCGAGGCCGCACATCGCTTGCAGGATATTTTCGGCAAAGGCCGCTTCTTCCTGGAGATTCAGGATCAGGGCATTGAAATCGAGAAGCGCGTGAATCGCGACCTGGTGCGCCTCTCGCGCGAGACCGGCATTCCGCTGGTGGCCACGAACGATTGCCACTACCTGACGCAGGCCGATGCGCGCGCGCAAGAAGTGCTGCTCTGCATTCAGACCGGCAAGACCATGAGCGATCCGAAGCGCATGAAATTTGCGACGGATCAATTCTTTTTCAAGACGGCGCAGGAGATGGCGCAGGTTTTTGCCGAGCTTCCGGACGCGCTTGAGCGCACGGCGGAGATCGCCGACCGATGTCACGTAAAAATCGAGGCGGTGCGCAATCCGTTTCCCGCGTTCGAGGTTCCGGAGGGTCACACGCTCGATAGTTATTTCGAGCGCGTGGTGCGCGAGGGTTTTGCCGAGCGCGTGCCGCATCTGGAAGCGCTGGCGAGCGAAGGCCGGCTGCGCCGACCGCTGGTTGAGTACGAGCGGCGTCTCTCCGACGAAATCCAGATGATCAAGCAGATGCGCTACGCGGGATATTTCCTGATCGTGTGGGATTTCATCCGCTACGCGCGGGCGCAGGGCGTGCCGGTGGGCCCGGGGCGCGGCTCGGCGGCGGGCAGCCTTGCGAGCTTCGCGCTGCGCATCACGGATGTCGATCCGCTGCTTTACGATTTGATTTTCGAGCGCTTCCTGAATCCGGAGCGTGTCTCGATGCCCGATATCGACATCGATTTTTGCATGCGGCGCCGCGGCGAAGTGATCGAGTATGTGACGAACAAATACGGCCGCGGCAACGTCGCGCAGATCATCACCTTCGGCACGATGGCCGCGAAGGCCGCGATCAAGGACGTGGGGCGCGCGATGGACGTGCCGTACGGGGAAGTGGATCGCATCGCCAAGCTGGTCCCGAATCAGTTGAATATCGAGCTTGAGGATGCGCTTTCGCAATCCTCGCAATTGCGCGCGGCGGTTGATTCAGACGAGCGCTACAAAGGGATGATGGAAATCGCACTGCGTCTCGAAGGGCTGGTGCGCCATCCTTCCACGCACGCAGCCGGCGTGGTGATCTCTCAGCAGCCGCTCACCGAAATTCTGCCGCTCTACAAGACGAATCGCGATGAAATCACCACGCAATATTCAATGGAGGGGCTGGAGCGGCTGGGCTTGCTGAAGATGGATTTTCTTGGGCTGACGACGCTCACCGTGCTCGACGATACGGTCAGGCTGATCCGCCAGAATCGCGGAGCGGAGGTCGCGCTCGACACGCTTCCGCTGGACGACGCGCCGACGTATCAACTTTTCGCGCGCGGCGATACCACTGCGATTTTTCAATTTGAATCGCACGGTATGCGCGACATTCTGCGGCGCTATCAACCGACGCGTTTGGAGGATTTGACCGCGCTCAATGCGCTCTATCGCCCGGGCCCGATTCAGGGTGGGATGATCGACGATTTCATCTCGCGAAAACACGGCAAGAAGAAAGTCACCTACGATTTGCCCGAGCTCAAGGAAATTCTGGAAGAGACTTACGGCGTGATGCTGTATCAGGAGCAGGTGATGCGCATCGCCAGCCGCCTTGCGGGCTTCACGCTCGGGGAAGCCGATCTTCTGCGCCGCGCGATGGGCAAGAAAAAGCGCGAGGAAATGGCCGCGCAACGCGAGAAGTTTATCGCCGGGTGCGCCGCGAACAAGATTGCGTCGAAAAAAGCCGAACGCATTTTCGATCTGATGGCGGAATTCGCCGGCTACGGCTTCAACAAATCCCATTCGTGCGCGTATGCGCTGCTGGCCTATCAGACGGCCTACTTGAAGACGCACTATCCAGTCGAGTTCATGACCGCGCTGCTGACCTCGGAAACGGGCAACACGGAAAAAGTGGTGAAGTACATCCACGAATCGCGCGGCATGGGAATCACCGTAATGCCGCCGGACGTGAATTCAAGCGACCTTGATTTTACGCCCGTGGGCGACGCGATTCGCTTCGGGTTGCGCGCCATCAAGAATGTCGGCGAAAACACGGTGCGCGGAATTCTGGAAGCGCGCGCGGAGCTCGGGCGATTCACTTCGCTTTTCCAATTCACCGATGCGGTGGATTCGCGGCTGCTGAATCGGCGCGTGCTTGAAAGCCTGATCAAATCCGGCGCGCTCGATTCACTGGGCAATCCGCGCGCGCAGATGTTCGCCGCGATCGATCGCGCCATGGAGCGCGGGCAGCGGCGCCAACGCGATCGGACGAGCGGCCAGAGTGGGCTTTTCGGCGCAGCAGCTGCAGCCGCGGCGCCGGCGGAAGAACCGCTGCCCGACGCCGAGGAATGGGCGGAGCACGAATTGCTGGCCTCGGAATTCGCGACGCTTGGTTTTTACATATCGGGGCATCCGCTCGCGAAGCATGCGGGCCGCCTGAAGGATTTGGGCGTGACCGATCTCTCGCTGCTGGAAGGACGCCGCAACGGCGAAGAGATCACCGTGGCCGGGATCGTGGTGAGCACGCGGCCGATGCGCTCGCGCAAAGGCGATCGCTGGGCGATCGTTAGTTTGCAGGACATGACGGCGGCCGCTGAAGTTCTGGCATTCCCGGAAGCGTATGCGCGACTCGAAGCCACGCTTAAATCAAATGGGCCGCTGGTGCTCAAGGCGCGCGTAAACGTGGAAGAAGTCGGCACGCGACTGGTGGTTATGGAGGCGCGAGTGCTTGAGGGCGCGCCGGGCGGTGTGCGGGCGCTGCGCGTGCGCGTGAATTTGGCGGGGGGCATGGACGAATTCACGCTCGACCGTTTGCAAGAGCTGTTCGTCGCGAAGCCTGGGCAGTGCCCGGTGGTGTTCGATCTGCTTTCGGCCGACGGTTCGGCCGCAACGCTGCGCGCGCAGCAGCGCGTTCGCGTGGACGAAGATCTGCTGGTGGCCGTGCGCGCGATGTGCGGCGCAGATGCCGTCGAGCTCGATCGGAGCGCGACGTAATGGCGCGCGATCACAAGCGCGAGATGGAGAAGCTCGAGCGCGAGGTGCAGAAGCTTCGCCGTCTGGCCGCGCACGAATTGCCGGAGCGCGAAGAGGACCTCGAGCGGCTGCGCGAGGAAGTGACCGCGCTGCGCCGCGAGTTTCACGATCACATGAGCGCATGGCAGCGCGTGCAACTGGCGCGCCACGCGCAGCGGCCTTACATGCTCGATTACGTTCGGCTGCTCTTCGAGGATTTCAACGAAATGCACGGCGATCGCTCGTTCGGCGACGATCCCGCGCTGATCGGCGGCTGGGCGAAATTCCGCGGACGGCCGGTGATGTTGATCGGCCAGCAAAAAGGGCGCGACACAAAGCAGCGCGTCGCGCGCAATTTCGGGCAGGTCAAGCCCGAGGGCTATCGCAAAGCCCTGCGCTTGATGCAGCTCGCCGCGAAATTCAATCGTCCGATCTTCACGTTCGTGGATACGCCGGGCGCTTATCCGGGCGTTGATGCCGAGGAGCGCGGCCAGGCGGAAGCCATTGCGCGCGTTCTGCGAGAAATGGCGCGGCTGCCCGTGCCCATCGTGGTGATCATCACGGGCGAAGGCGGATCGGGCGGCGCGCTGGCCATCGCCGTGGGCGACCGCGTACTGATTCTCGAGAACGCGATTTACTCCGTGATTTCGCCCGAAGGATGCGCTTCGATTCTGTGGCGCGACGCTGGGAAAGCGGAGATTGCCGCCGAGGCGCTCAAGATCACGGCGCCGGAACTGATCGAGCTCGGGTTGGTGGATCGCATCGTTCGCGAGCCCGATGGCGGCGCGCATTTGGATCACGAAGCCGCGGCTGCTCTCCTGGCTCCCGTGCTCGAAGGGTCGCTCGGCGAGCTGTCTTCGCTCAGCACCGCCGATCTTCTCGCGCAGCGCTACGAAAAATTCCGGCACATGGGACAATTCTTCGCTCCTACCGATTAGTGAGAGGCGGCCATGTTTTGCGATGGATGCGGTGCCGCAATGTCCGCAGAGCAGACATTCTGCGGCGCGTGCGGTAAGCAAATCGGGATCGCGCCGAATCCGGCTGTGCCGCCGCCCGCCGCAATTGACGGCCGTGTCGCAAAGCACCTAACGATCGTCGCAATGCTTTGGATCGCGATCGCGTCCCTGACGCTGCTGATTGGTCTCGGCCTCTGCGCCGTAGGTGCGTTCCCGTTCGGCCGTTTCATTCCCGAAGACGCCGCGCCGGGCGTGGCCAACATCATCCACTTTGTTCTCCTCGGGATCGGCGTAGTTGTTGTGCTGATCGCGGGCGTGCACTTTCTCGCTGCGTGGGGACTGTTTCGTCACGCAGAGTGGGCGCGCGTCCTGACGATTGCGTTCGCGTTCCTCCGTCTGCTTGAGTTTCCGCTTGGGACCGCTCTCGGGATTTACACCATTTGGGTTCTGATGGGCCCTGCCTCCGAAAAAGAATACCGCGCGCTCGGCCCGGCTTGAGCGATCTCGAAGGCGCGACAGCGCTCGTCGACAATTGCCATTCGCCACGCGTTTCTTCATGTTGAAATTGCCGGGTTGCGGCATTGTCCGATTGGCGTCACCGTCTCCCGCGGTCGTTGTTGCGCGTGCGCGTGTGCCGTAGCCTTATTCTTTGCGACGTGGGGAGCGCCTCTCAGTGCCGACCGACGATAAGTCCGGAAAAGTCCACGACGACAAGGACGGCCACGGCGAAGTCTTTCGCCACTTTGAGCGTCTGGTTGAGATCAAGGTGCTCGGCAAGACCTTCAGCGTCCCCGAGAAAAATACTCTTCTGCGGGGGTTCCAGTACCTTAGCCCGGAGACCATCCCGTACGGGCGTTTCTGTTGGAACCAGGAGTGCCAATATTGCCGGGTGGTTGCGAAGCTGCCCGACGACCTGGATGCACACGAGATGCTAAGCTGTAAGTTCCTCGTGTTCAGCGGTTTAGAGGTTGTGGACGTGAGCGACGAACTCAGGCTATGCCTCCGCGCGCTGCTCCCGCCCAAGCGGCGGGGGGCCCGGGGGAAATAGGAACGGACATACGGTAATCGTTTACGCCTGGTCGTGCTCGGGCGGCCAGCCAATAAAATATCGGAATTTTTCATCGAAAATCTCAGTTAGTGGTATTATAGCTTTGAGCGGGAGGCATGTTTGATCGCTCTCCGACCGCAACCTTTGTGAGGGCGGCGGGTTGGAATATCTTGTAGCGGTGAAGAGTTTAGCGAGTTTAAAAGAAGCAGCAAGTTTGCCGGTGCTCGGGCGCACCCTACCACCCCGGAGCCTCCTTACGCCCAGTGCCGGCAGAAAGGGCGTCTCAAGCGATTGGGACGCCCTTTTCCTTTTCGCGTAGCCGCACGCTGAGTCGCAGATGGGCGCTTAGGCGCTGCGCCTTGCGCCGAATGTCCGCAACGGATACGATTTCCGCTTCGTCGTGAGCACCTCACCACAACCGATTTTTTGCGATGGCTGCGGACTCGCCGCGTCGCCCACGCACATTCGCGAGCGTTTGGCGCGTCTCGAGGTTGCCACGCGCTATCGGCCGATTCACATTTCAGTTTTGTTCGTGGATGTGTCGCCCGACGCGGGCCTGGATTTCTATGACGTATCTTCTCGGCCGGCTGGCGCCCGCGAAATCTTGCTCGATGCTCTGGGAATTGCGGTGCCGAGCGAAACGAGCGGCGCATCGCACGCGAGTGCGATCGAATTGCGATTGACGGAATTCCAGCGCCGCGGATTTTTCTTCGCCTCAGTGTCGGAATGCCCCTTGGCCATTGTCTCCGCTGCGCAAATTATCGACCGGCTCGGATCGACACTTTTGAAGCGTGTGCAATTTTCTTACAGGCCAAAATCCGTGGTCCTGCTTTCCGGCGCGCTCTCGCCGCTCGTGCCGATGCTCGCCCGCGCGGGGCAGGGAATTCGCGTGATTCCCGACGGCGCTCCCATTGCTTGGCCGCGCCCCGGTGACAGTGCGGGTGAGCTGGCCTTCCGTGCAGCTTGCGCGCGCATTGCTGAGACCGCGCGAACCTGAATTTGCGCTTGGCGTGTGATAGAATCGCGCGTTGCGAGGGGATTTCGAGGTAAGTTGAAGCCCAAGTTCAAGTTCGCAGTCGGCGCGGGAATCATCGTGGCGGCGCTTTCGTGCCTTGCGTGGGTCGGCGCACGCGATAGCAAGACGTACTACCACACCATTTCCGAACTCTCCACACTTCAGGGATCGGCGCGCAACGCGCGCATTCGCGTGGGCGGCGATGTGGCTGCGGGATCGATCACACATCGCGATGGCGGCGTGGATTTCGTGCTCACCGAGCAAGGCCAAACGCTGCCGGTGAGCTACATCGGTTCGGACCCACTGCCCGACACATTTAAGGATGGGGCGCAATGCCTGGTCGAAGGGCACGAGACCTCCGATGGCCGTTTCATGGCCGAGACCATTCAGGCCAAGTGCGCGTCAAAATACGAAGCGGCGCCCGGCGGAGTTTTGCCGCCCGCCAATTCCGGCCAGCCTGCGGCGACGGGGCAGCCGGCCGGCACGACCGCGGCGACACCGGGCTCCCCCGCGAGCTAGAGTTTTAAACCGGAGATTTGCGTGGATCTTTTCGGTTCGTTTTCCCTGCTGCTCGCGTTTTTGTGCGCCATCTACGCCATCGTTGCCGGCGTGGTGGCGGTGTATACGCGGCGCCCTCTGCTGGTCAAAAGCGCGCGGCAAGCCGGGATGGCCGTTTGCGTTTTGATCTGGCTCGCCTTCGGCAGCCTCGTCTACCTCTTCTACACCAATAATTTTTCGATTGCGTACGTCGCCGAGCACAGCAACCGCGCGCTGCCGCAATTTTTCAAATTCCCGGCGGTTTGGTCGGGGCAGGAAGGCTCGCTGCTATTCTGGAGCTTCCTGCTTTCGATTTACGTTTTTTCGGTGCTGTTCACTTATCGCGGCAAGCATCCGGAGTTGATGCCGCGCGTCGGTATTATTCTCGCGAGCATCCAGCTTTTCTTTCTCATTCTCAATAATTTTATCGTCAGTCCGTTTCACATGTTGGGCGCGCTGGGAATCGGCGGTGTGTTGCACGTCGTGGCGCGCGCCGACGGCAACGGCCTGAATCCGTTGCTGCAATATCCGGAGATGATCATTCATCCGCCGGTGCTTTACTCCGGCTACACGGGCTTTTCGATTCCGTTCGCATTTGCGCTGGCCGCGTTGCTCGGCCGCTATCCCGGCGAAAAGTGGATTCACCTCACGCGTCGCTGGACCATGATCGCGTGGGGATTTCAAAGCGCGGGCATTTTGCTCGGCGCGCATTGGGCTTACGCCGTGCTCGGCTGGGGCGGCTATTGGGCCTGGGACCCGGTGGAAAACGCATCGCTGTTGCCCTGGCTGACGGCCACTGCTTTTTTGCACTCGGTGATGATGCAGGAAAAGCGCGGCATGATGAAGGTGTGGAACGTGTGGCTGGTGTTTACAACATTCATCCTCACGATTCTCGGTACCACACTTACGCGCAGCGGTCTTGTCAGCTCAGTTCACGCGTTCGCGCAATCGACCATCGGGCCGTGGTTCTTCGCTTTCATCGGCGTGATCCTGATCGTCTGCTTCGTCGCCTACTGGCAGAATCGCGATTATCTGCGCAGCGATAATCAACTCGATTCCATGATCTCGCGCGAATCGAGTTTCTTGTTCAATAATTTGATCTTGCTCGTAGCCTCTGTGGCCGTCTTGTCCGGAACGCTTTTCCCGGTGCTCTCGGAAGCCGTGCGCGGAACGAAGATCAGCGTCGGTCCGCCGTTCTTCAACAAAGTCAATATTCCTATCGCTATGTTTCTGCTGTTTCTCACCGGCGTTGGGCCGCTGCTCGCCTGGCGCAAGACCTCCGCCGAAAGTTTGCGGCGCCATTTTGCGTGGCCGCTGATGGGCGGCATCGCCGCGGCGGGAATCGCGGTGGCGTTTGGCCTCGAGAATTTTTACGTTGTGTTGTGCTTGCTGCTGTCGGTCTTCGTGGTGCTCACGATCGGCAGTGAATTCTATCGCGGCGCGCGCGTGATCGCGGCGCGCACCGGCATGAACCTCGCAAGCGCCGTCGGGCAACTCACCATGCGCAACACGCGCCGTTACGGCGGCTACGTCGTGCACTTCGGCATGGTGCTCGTCTTCATCGGCATCAGCGGGCAGGCCTTCAATAAGGATAAGCAGATGCAGATGTCGCCGGGATCGACCATGAAGATCGGTCCATACACGCTCATTTGCCAGAATTTCGATTCCACGCCCGGGCCCGATCCCAACGCCCCGAATTACACCGCCGAGCGCGCCACGATCGAAGCCGATCGCGACGGCCGCCAAGTGATCATGCTCTATCCCGAGCGCCGCATGTACACAACGAATCAGGAATCCGGCACGATGGTCGCGATTTATTCGACGCTCAAGGAAGATCTGTATGTCGTTTACGCGGGCCTTGACCCGAACACGCAGAAGCCGATCATTCACGCATATTTGAATCCCCTGGTGAAATGTATCTGGCTTGGGGGAGCCATCGTGATTCTCGGCACGATTCTCGCGCTTGTGCCGTCTCAGCAAGCTACGATCGTGTTGCGTCCCGTTACGCAGTCGCTGCCGCTCGGAGCTACGCCAGAGCCTGCCGTCGCCGATTGGAGGCGCTATGGCCGCCGAACTTAGATCGCGTCGCGCTGCGCGGCCGCATCGGCCGCAGACGAACTATTTCCTCGTGCTGACCATTGTTGCTTCGCTTGCAGTTCTCGCGATCGCCATGCCCATCGCCTTGCGCGCGCAGCAAAGCGATCGCGCCGAGCAGATCAGCGGCAAGCTGATGTGCATGTGCGGCTGCGGCCAGACGCTGAAAGAATGCAACCACATCGATTGCCCGTTGCGCGCGGGGATGTTTAAGGAAGTCGATGCGGACGTCGCCCGCGGCGAATCCGACGACTTGATCCTGCAGGATTTTGTGCAAGAGTACGGCGAAGCGGTTCTTGCCGAGCCGCCGGCCAAGGGATTCAATCTCGTCGCCTGGATTTTTCCGGGCGCGGCGTTTGCTGTCGGCTTGTGCCTCGTGATCTTGATCGTGCGCAATTGGCGCCGTCGTCCGCCCGTGGCCGGTGCGGCAGTCGCCGCGATGGCCGGCTCGGCGAGTCATAGCGTCGATGCCGAAGACTTCGAGCGCGCTCGCCGTCAAGCGGATCGCGACACGGACGAATAACTCATGCCACTCGCCGCCATCATCGCCTGGGATTCGGATTCAATGATGCTGGTAGCGTGCGCGCTGCTCGCCGCTTCCACGCTGGCCTTTATTTTCTGGATCGATCCCGATCCCGCCGATTCCGCGCCGCACCGTTCGCATCTCGATCAATTGCTCGAGCGGCGCGATGCGGTGTACGAAAATCTCCGCGATCTAAAATTCGAGCATCGCGCCGGCAAATTCGCCGAATCCGATTTCGAGCAAATGAAGGACGCGCTCGAGACCGAAGCCGCTCTGGTGCTGCGCGAGATCGACGAGACCACCGGCAATCCTGTGCGCACCGCGCGGCCCGCGCGCTCGAATCCTCAAGAGGTGACCACGGTGGCGCGAACATGAATCCGCGCGCATCCCGATCGAGATTGAAATTGACAAGGACGGCCATGAATCGTTCCCGCTTCCCGCAATTCGCAATCGCTCTGCTCGTGTGCCTCTGTTTTTGTGCCGCGGCGCGGGCCGGAACCGTCACCGGCGTCGTTCGCAATGGCACTACCAACAAGCCCGCCGCCGGAGTGGATGTGCTCCTGATCGAGTTGCAAGGCGGAATGCAAACTGTCGGCACCACGAAGACCGATGCCGCCGGAAACTACCATTTCGATAACGACGCCATCGGTCAGGGCCCCATGCTGATTCGCGCCGTGTATCATGGCGTTTTTTTTCATCAGCCGCTAACACCCGGCACGCCCACCGCCGACGTCACCGTTTACGAGACCACTTCAAATCCCGACGCGCGTCAGATCCAGCAGCGCCTCGTCGTCTTTCAACCTAACGGGAATTCATTGATCGTAGGCGAAGAATATTCAATCGAGAATCAATCGCAGCCACCCGCCGCCTTCTACGATCAAAAGGGCGATTTTGAATTCATGATTCCCGACGGCGCGCAATTGAGCCAGGTTTCGGCCTGGGGGCCCTCCGGCATGCCTGTGGTGCAGGGAACCATCGATCGCGCGCCCAATCGCTACGCCATCGCGTTTGCTTTTCAGCCCGGCGATAACGGCGTGCGCATCTCGTACGAAATTCCCTACGGCACGAACAGCGCGTCGCTCGCTCTGAGTTCTCCCTACGCCGCCGCGCACATGATGATTGCCGCGCCGCCGACGGTTCAGGTCGCAAGCGATGGATTTCAGCCTGGCCCCGCAGAGCAGGGATACAGCACGTACACGCATGACGATATCGCCGCTGGAGCCGTAACCCAAATCTCGGTGTCCGGCACGGCTCCGCCGCCCGCGGCCGATGACGCGTCTGGCTCCGGTAGCGATCAGGGCGGCGCGCCCGACCAGGTGAACGGGCGCGATTCGGGCGACGCCGCGAGTGGCTCGCTGCAAGTGATTCCGCCGCGACTCGATTCGCTGCGTTGGTATCTGGTAGGAGGCTTCGCCGCGTTGTTCGCCGTCGGCCTTGCGCTTTTGTGGCGACGGACCGATTTGGCGGTCCCACTGCGCACCACGCCGGCGATCGCCGGCGATTCGGGCGGCAATGTTTCCGCGTCGGCGGTTAGTGCGCCCGCTCGCAGCGCAACGTTGCCCAAGTCTCCGCCCGTTTCAGCGGCTCCGCCCGCGCCGTCGGAAACCGTCGAACAAGCGCAGCGCGAAGTTGTGCAGAGCCTCGACGGCATGAAGGACACGCTGTTTCGCCTGGAACTCCGCCGCCAGGCGGGCACCATCTCCGAGGAAGATTACGCGCGCGAACGCGCACGCCTCGAAAAAGTTCTGCACGATCTTCTTCGCGGATGATGTACTCTCGCGCCACGCCGTGACGCCATCTGAACCGCCCATGTCCGCGGGTTTTAAAATCGAATTCCATAACGTAGAAAAGCGCTTCGGCATGCGCTTGGCTCTTCGCGGAATCACGTTGTCGATCGCGTCCGGGGAATTCGTGGCTCTGGTTGGCGCGAATGGTTCGGGGAAGACCACGCTGCTGCGCATCGCGGCACAGCTGATGCGCCCGAGCGCCGGAACCATTCGCATCGGCGCCGACGCAGCGACAATCTCGCCGCTCGCCGTTCGCGCGCGATGTGGACTCGTCTCACACGCCACGCAGCTTTATGACGAATTGACGGCCGAAGAGAACTTGCGCTTTTTCGCGCGCCTCTACGATCTGCCGAATGTGGGCGCGACCTGCGCCGCGGCACTCGATCGAGTCGGACTCGCGCCGCGATCTCGCGATCTTGTCCGCACATTCTCGCGCGGCATGCGCCAGCGATTGTCGCTCGCGCGGGCGATGTTGTGTAGTCCGCGCCTCTTGCTTCTCGACGAGCCTGCGACGGGCCTCGACCCCGCAGGCCAATCTTGGCTGGGAAGGGAAGCAGCGCGCCTGCACTCGAAAGGCTGCACAATTCTGATGAGCACGCACGGCAACAATGAAGTGCAGTCGGCCGTCACGCGCGCCCTTCGCCTTGATTCCGGAGCCGTGGCCGAAGATTCGACCGAACACGGCGCAGATGTACGCGGGATCCTGGCGCGCGGAGGCTCCGAGAATTAATCAAACGATGAGCCTCTCGCGCGCCACCGGCATAATTCTCGCCAAGGAACTCCGCGTCGAATTGCGCTCGCGCGAGCTACTCTCGACCACACTGGTTTTTGTTCTGCTCGTCCTGGTCCTTTTCAGCTTCACATTCGATCCCACGTCCACAGAGGCGCGCCGCTTCGGCCCCGGCCTTCTGTGGCTCGGCTTGCTGTTCGCGAGTTCGCTGATGCTCCAGCCCTCGTTCGTGCGCGAACAATCGAACGACACGCTCTCCGCGCTGCGCATGGCGCCGATTGACCCGTTTGCCGTGCTGCTCGGCAAGCTCGCGGCCAACGCGCTGTTTCTCTTTTTCGTGGAGCTGATTCTGCTCCCGATTTTCGCAGCGTTGTATAACCTCGCGATTTTGCCGGTTCTCGGGCGGCTACTCGTTATTTTAGTTCTCGGCACGGTAGGCCTCGCCACGATCGGCACCGTGTTTTCCGCGATCACCGCGCAGGCGCGTCTGCGCGAGCTTTTGCTTCCGTTGCTCATGTTTCCACTCGTGGCGCCGGTGCTGATTGCCAGCACGGAAGCCACGGTCGGGTTGTTTTCAGAAGATGCTTCTCTCGATCGTGTGTGGCTTGTCTTCCTTGTCGCGTTCGACGCGGTCTTTTTGACTGCGGCCTGGCTTTTCGGCGAGTATCTCTTCGAGGAATAGGAGAGAGATTGGCTTCGGCAATCAATTCCAAATCGGCCGCACGCCCGTCCATTTTCCTGGCGCTCCTGGTCTACGCGTGGCTTGTGCTCGCTGCGTATGCCGCGCTCTTTGTCGCGCCCACGGAATTAACCATGGGCCTGATCCAGCGCATTTTTTATTTTCACGTGCCCTGTTTCTGGACGGCCTTCATCGCCATCGGCACCACCACATTCGGCAGCATCGCGTATCTCAGCACGCGCGCGATGAAATGGGATTGGCTTGCCGTGTCGGCCGCCGAACTCGGCACGGTCTTTCTTACCATCGGCCTTGTGACGGGCCCCATCTGGGCCAAGCCGGTGTGGGGCGTCTGGTGGGCCTGGGACGCGCGCACGACTTCCACCTTCGTGCTCTGGGCCATGTACGTCAGCTATCTCCTGCTGCGCACGTTGGTCGATGAACCGGAGCGGCGCGCTCTGCTCTCCGCGGTCGTCGCGATCTTCGCGTGCCTGGACGTGCCGCTGGTCTATTTTTCGATCTGGTGGTTCCGCACCCAGCATCCGCAGCCGGTGATCGGCGACGGCGGCTACCTCGATCCGCGGATGCTCCGAGTCCTGTTGTTTTGCTGGGGTGCAGTGGTGGCGTTGTTCGTGTTGGTGGTTCGGCAGCGTTATCGGCTTGAGAAATTGCGAGCCGAAGTAGATGGCCTGCGAATGGAAGCGGAACGCCGAGCGCTCTAGCGCTCGACAGGTATGGTTCGCACAGATCGGGAGTAAGGAGTGGTGATGGAAAATCTAAATAGCGTATTCGCGGCATTTATGGCGCTATGGGCCGTGTTCTTCGTCTATCAAATCACTGTGGGCCGCCGCCTCGCGCGGCTGCAAGACGAGATCGAGCGCCTGAAGAGCCGCCTGAAGTAATTGCCGATATTTTCCGCATGAGCGATCGCAAACGCGTCGGCGTGGTTTTATTTCAGCTCGGCGGACCGGACACGCCCGACGCCATCGAGCCATTCCTCTATAATCTTTTTTGCGATCCCGACATCATAAATTTCCCCGGCGCGTGGCTCGCGCGCCGGCCTCTCGCCTGGTGGATCGCGCATCGCCGCGCGCGCGCCGTGGCCCATCACTACGCCGCGATCGGCGGCCGCTCCCCGATTCGCTTGCTGACCGAACGCCAAGCCCGCGCCCTGGAGCGCGCGCTCGCGAACCGTTGCGATGCAAAATGTTTTGTCGCCATGCGCTACTGGCATCCCTTGACGCGCGAAGCCGCCGCCGCCGTGCGCGTCACGCAGCTCGACGATCTCGTATTGCTGCCGCTCTATCCGCAATATTCCCTGGCCACCACGGCCAGCAGCATGAAGGAATGGACGCGCCTCTATCGTCCGGCCGGCGCGAATCCCCCGGCCGTGCATGCGGTCAAGGACTTCTATGATCATCCGCTTTATATCCAAGCGCTCTGCGAGCGAATCGCCGCGACTCTCCGCCACTTCGCCGATCCCGCCGGCATACATTTCGTCTTCAGTGCGCACGGCCTGCCGATTTCGCTGGTCGAACGTGGCGACCCCTATCCGCAGCAGGTGCAGGAAACCGTGCGCCTGGTGCTCGAGCGCGGCGGATGGCCATACGAACACACGCTTTGCTATCAAAGTCGCGTCGGCCGCCAGCGATGGCTCGAGCCGTCGTTGACGCTCACGATCGAACGCCTCGCCCGCGAAGGCAAAAAGAGGCTCCTGCTCATCCCTCTCTCTTTCGTTACCGAGCACATCGAGACCCTGCACGAAATCAACATTGAAGCCCGCGAAGAAGCGCTCCATCTCGGCGTCGAGCAATTCCAGTTGATGCCCGCGCTGGGCGATTCTCCTAGGTTCATCGCGGCGCTGGCCGATTTGGTGCTGCGCGCCGCGGGAATAAATCATTCCTAAAATGGCCCAATTCGGCTTGACACCATTTCGAGCGCGGCATATAAAAGACAGTCCGTGCGTTGCCGTAATCATCCTCAGGTTCAGTACGAGAGGTGACGCGCTCTTATGACCGATTTACCCGAAGGAAAAGCGGCAGACAGTCCGGCCAAACCCGCTTCTCCCGCCGTACCGGCCCCGACGCCGGCGGCAGCCGCGAAACCCGCGGCTAAGGCCGCCCCGAAGTCATACGAACCACCCGATAAAGGGCGTCGCCGTCTCATTTGGGCGCTGATTTGGAGCTATCTCGGGGTCAACCTTCTACTCTTTCTCAGATTTTTCTTCCCGCGCGCATTGTATGAACCCAATACGGTCTTTTCGGTCGGCTACCCGTCCGACTTCTCGCTCGGTATCGACCAGCGCTTTTTGCTGACCAACCGCATCTGGATCATCCGCGAGCCGGGCCGCATCTTTGTAATCTTTGCGCGCTGCACGCACCTTGGCTGCACTCCGGAATGGAAGCCTTCGGAAAATAAGTTCAAGTGCCCATGCCACGGCAGTGGTTACGACGCAGAAGGCATCAACTTTGAAGGCCCGGCGCCGCGCCCAATGGACCGCGCCAAAATGGAGCTCGACGCCACGGGCAAGATCATCGTGGATACCAGCAAGCTTTATATGGATGACCCCCGAGCCGGCGTGAATCAATTTAACGACCCCGGGGCTTTTCTGAGCGTCTGACGGATTCGCGCGCCTCCGTAGGCGCGCGCGAGGCACCACCGAGTCGAGGGGGAGCGGATGCCGGAAGACAACGGCGAACAGAAGAAGAGCGGGTTGCTCGATCGCGTCCGCAGCGACGTCAAGACGCTGAAGGAAACGGTCAAGGAAAAGGGCAAGGACGAAATCGCCGCGCTCAAAGAGCCGGAAAAAACCCAGCTCTACCGTTCCATCTTCCGCGTCAAGCACGACGAAGAGCCGCGCAATCGCGCGCTCTCCGTGCTCACCAACGTTTTCTTTCACCTGCATCCGGCCAAAGTCAATCGCGACGCCACGAAATACAATTTCACTTGGGGCATGGGCGGAATCACTTTTTATCTGTTCGTCGTGCTCACGTTCACCGGCGTTCTGTTGATGTTCTATTACCACCCGACGAAGGTGCAGGCATTCCGCGACATTCTCTATCTTGAGAACGACGTGCCCTTCGGCAAGTTGCTGCGCAACATGCATCGCTGGGCGGCGCACTTGATGATCATCGCCGTTTGGCTGCATATGTTTCGCGTGTTCCTCACCGGCTCCTACAAACGCCCGCGCGAATTCAATTGGTGCGTCGGCGTGCTGCTGATGGTTTTGACGATGCTGCTCTCGTTCACCGGCTACTTGCTGCCCGACGATCAACTGGGCTTCTGGGCCGTCACCGTGGGCACGAATATGGGCCGCGCCACGCCGCTGTTAGGCAGCGAAGGACCGTTCGGCGCGCAATTCGGCATGACGCCCTACAACGACATACGCTTTGCGCTGCTCGGTGGCTCGATCGTCGATGCCAACGCGCTGCTGCGCGCCTACATCTGGCATTGCATCGCGATCCCGCTGATCGCCGCGATTTTGATGGCCGTGCACTTCTGGCGCGTGCGCAAGGATGGCGGCATTTCGGGTCCCGCGCCCGTGATGCTCGAATCGGAAATCAAGGAAGAAAAAAAGCCGCGGCCCGTGATCTTGCGGCCCAGCGGAACGCAGTAGCGAGCGTACTGAGTACGGGTGTGGGCTCCAGTTGGAGTCCGCAAAAATGTGATAGGGAATTGCCGGACCAGCTCCAGGGGGACGGATGAATTTTCACCAGATTTGGGAGATCGCGTCGTCGCCGGACAACGTGCCGATCGTGGCACTGCTGTTTCTCGTGCCGTTCTATTGCTGGTACGCGTTTCGGCAAGCCTTCGCCAACGACCGCCTGATCGAAAAGCTCGAAGCCGACCCCGCCGCCGCGAAAACGGCTCATCGCAAGACGCAGCCCTGGAACCCGAAGTGGGAACGCGAGGTCCACACTTGGCCCTACCTGATGCGCATGGAACTCGTCGCCGCGATTCTGGTGACCGCGCTCTTGATGGTGTGGTCCATCACGCTGAATGCGCCGCTTGAAGAGCCATCGAATCCAAACGTCACCATGAATCCCGCGAAAGCGCCGTGGTATTTCCTGGGCCTTCAGGAAATGCTGGTTTATTTCGATCCCTGGATTGCCGGCGTGGTCATGCCCACGCTGATCATCGGCGGCCTGCTGGTGATCCCGTATATCGACGAGAATCCCCTGGGCAACGGCTATTACACGTACAAGCAGCGCAAGTTCGCCATCTGGACGTTCCTCTTCGGCTTCATCGGTTTATGGGTCCTTATGATTACCATCGGCACATTCATCAGAGGACCCGGTTGGATGTGGTTCTGGCCCGGCCAGACCTGGGACGCTAGCCGTGTCGAATTTGCGGTCAATCGAAACCTCGATCAGGTTTTCGGCATTGACGGCTCTTGGACGGCGTTTCTGCTTCCCGCCGCGCACAAAGCCTACGCGCCTATTCTCGCGCGAATTATTTTCGGCATTTTTCCGTTGATTCTGTATTTCCTGGTCGCTGGATACGCAGTGTTCCGGCTGATGACCTGGACGGATTTCTCGCGGAAAATTTTCAAGCGCATGACGCTGCTTCAGATCGTCACCGCTAACGTGGTTTTGGTGTTCATGCTCAGTTTGCCGATCAAAATTCTGCTGCGCCTGTTGCTGCGCATTAAGTACGTCTGGGTGACGCCATGGTTCAGCATCTAGCCATTCGCGCGCCGCGCGCAATTTCGATAAGGGAGACTCGGATTGCCTGACATTCCTCCACCGGCTCCTGATCCGGCCGCCCCGCCGCCGGACGATCCCATCACCACTCGGCCTCTCGCGCCGCTGATTCTGATTTCCATGTTCGTCTTGATGCTGACGGTAACCTGGTCGCTCTACGACGAATTCTTCGGCCTGCGTCCTTGGCGCGATTATCAATCGCGATTTGTCGCGGCCTACGTTCCTTATCTCGAGTCGCAGAAGTCGGCGCGCATGAAAGAAGAAGCCGCGCTCTACGCCACGCCGGAATATCAACGGCTCAAGGCCGCCGCTGACGCCGCCTCCGAGGCCGTTGCTCCGCTCGATCATCAAAACACTCTTGACGTGGATCTTCTCGATCAGCAGCGCGCCGCGATGACCCCCGCCTTCCAAACCTCGCGCGGTTTGGTCGGCTCGCTCACCTATCAGCTCGAGCAAATCCCGGAATCCGACAAGAGCGCCAAGGAATCGAAGCTCAAGGATTTGAACGATGCCACGGCCAAGACGTTCGACGTTGCTTGGCCCGTCTCCGCCACCGAGATTCAGCACCGGCAAATGAATTACACCCAGCTCAATCAAACCTTTACGGACTTGATGGCCGCCAAAGCCGCCAAAATCGCCGCCCGCGGCGACGCCGATCAATCGATGAAAGACGCCCAGGCGGCACTCGCGGATTTCGTGAAAACGAAATTGCCCGGCCTCGGCTCCGCCGATCTTGAAGGCCTCATCAACAGTGTCAGCGACATGGATATCCACCTGCGCCAGATCAACGTCAATCCCGCAGGCACGCAGCTCAATTATCTTGGCGGCGCGGGGCTCGTCGATCGCTGCCAATCCTGCCACGTGGGCATCGACCCGCTTATCGTGCCCGTCACCATGACGTTGACCAAGGCCGATTTAGGCCTCCAGCACAGCGATGACGCACCCTTCGCCAGCCATCCTGATCCGGATCTGCTGAAGTATCACCCACTTGAAAAATTCGGCTGCTCGCCGTGTCACGGCGGCAATGGCCGCGCGCTCGACACCGTCGAGAAAGCTCACGGTCGTTACGAGCACTGGCTCTGGCCCCTCTACTATCCGGAAAACGAGGAAGCGGGCTGCCAGCAATGCCACGCATTAGATATGGTCACTGAGCACGGCCCCGTGATTACGCGCGCCCGCGAACTCTATCGCATCAAAGGCTGCATCGGGTGCCATCTCTATCAGGGCTTCGACAATCAGGATGAACAACTCGTCTCTACGCGCCAGCAGATTTTGCAGCTCGCCGCGGACAAAGAAGCCGACCAGTTGCGGATCGGCCAGCTCAACAAAATGGGCGACGCCGCCACTTCCAACGACGCCGCGAACGCCCTTTATCAGCAGGCCACCAACCTCACTTTGACGATCAGCCGCATGGACGCGCAGTCGGAGCAACTCGAAGATTTCTCCGCCAACTTGCTCAGAGACGTCAAGAAGGTCGGCCCGGATCTAAAAGAAGTCCGCGTGAAGTTGCGCCCCGAATGGATTCCATATTGGATCGGTCACACGCGCGAATTCCGTCCCACCACGAAAATGCCGCAGTTCCGCTTGCAGCAGGACGAAATCGAAGCCATCGCCGCGTTCATCTGGCAATCCGGCATCGAGGGCCCCGCGTTGCCCACGCAGGCCCCCGGCGATCCGGCGAAGGGGAAAATAGCGCTTGAAACGCGCGGTTGCCTCGCCTGCCATTCCATCGGCGAAGGGTCGCAGATGATCGGCGGAGATTTCGCCGCGAATCTCAGCCGCATCGGCGAAAAAGAAAACTACGATTATCTGGTCCGCTGGATTCACAATCCGCGCGATCGCACGCGCCCCTACGATCCCTACGTGCATCGCGATCTTGGGCCCGAAGATTATGCGAAGGCCGGTCTGCCGTTTGTCTTCGATCTTGATCATTCGCGCAGTCCCGTCGATGGGCACGAACTCGTCGTCGAGCAGCCCACCATCATGCCCAGTCTTCGTCTGTCATGGGATGAATCGCGCGACATCGCCAGCTACTTGATGACTCAGAAGCACGCCGACGCCAGCTATCCGCCCGCGCCCTATCTCAACGATCCGAATCTCAAGGCCAAGGGTTTGGCGCTCGTGAAGCACTACGGTTGCGCCGGCTGCCACGAAATTTCCGGTCTCGAAGAAGAAGGCCGCATCGGTACCGAACTTACGAATGAAGGCAGCAAGCCGATCGAGCGCCTCGATTTCGCGCTCTTCACCGAAGACGCCAAAGAGGGCGTCCTGCCCGACGGGAAAGAATCCCCGCGTGGCGCTTGGTATGACCTCAAGGGTTTCTTCGAGCAGAAGCTCGCCGATCCAGCCGTCTTCGATCGCGGCAAATACAAACCCGATCCGATGGATCGCTTGCGCATGCCCAAGCCGAATCTCACCTCCGACGATGTCAACAAGTTGACCACGCTCCTGCTCGGCTCCGTCGATCCGGCGCTGCCGCCTCAATATATGTACACGCCGGCCGATCAGCGCGCCGCGATCCAAAAGGGCTGGTGGCTGGTCACCAAATACAACTGCATCGGCTGCCATCAGATCGACGTCGGCCAAAGCTCCGTTCTCATGGGCCTTCCGCAGTATCAGGGCGACAACAAAGCCAATTTGCCGCCTGAGCTCGTCACGGAAGGCGCGCGCGTGAATCCCGAATGGCTCAAAGGTTTTCTCGCGAACCCGGCGCTCAGCGACACAGACACCGATCGCGACGGCGTGCGCTCGTATCTGCAGGTGCGCATGCCCACTTTCTTTCTCTCCGACGACGAGATCCGCACGCTCGTTCTATTTTTCGAGGCGCTCTCCAGTCAGCAGCAGCCGTTCATTCCTCCGCATCTAGAGCCGCTGACGACCGCCGAAGTCGGCATGGCGCGCGATTTGTTCACCAGCCCCGCTGCGCCTTGCCTGAAATGCCACATGACCGGCAACGCCGCGCACGACAAGACCGCCATCGCGCCCGATTTTCTCCTCGCGAAGGATCGCCTGCGTCCCGCGTGGGTCGAACGTTGGATCACCGACCCCGCGCTCATCGCTCCCGGCACAGCTATGCCTTCGGGTCTTTTCCATCAGGAAGATGGCCGCTGGGTATTCTCCGGTCCTGTGCCGCCCGCGATGCACGCCTACGAAGGCGACAACGCCGACCTGCTCGTGCGCTATATGTTTGAGCTAACGCCTGCGGAGGAGCACGCCTTACTCGGCCGCACGCCTTCAGGCGGAGGCGGCGGAAGCGGAGGAGCAGGGAAGTAGCGTCCGCCGGCGCGACCGGGCTAAATCGAGAAACAAGACGTGACACACGACATTGAAGATTGAAGTAAGATAACGCGCAGTACAGGATCAACAGGAGGCAAGTCGCTCGCCATGAATCGCAAATATCAGTTGTCTTTGTTAATTGCAGCCGCTCTCGTTTTCGCCGCCGCCGGCTGCGGCAATAAATCCAGCAGCGAATCCGGCTCGGAATCGAGTTCCACATCCGCGCCCGCCGCACCCGCCGGCAAGACCGTCGATCCGACCACTGCCGGTGAGATTTCCGGCATGGTGACTCTCGACGGCACGCCGCCGAAAATGAAGCCCATCAACATGTCGCAGGAAGCCGCTTGCGCCAATCAGCATCCCACGCCGGCCTTGAGCGAAGAAGTCGTCACCGGCGACAAGGGCGCGCTGGCCAACGTCATCGTCTACGTCACCTCGGGAGCCGAAGATTATTCCTTCCCGACGCCTTCCGATCCCGTCGAAATCGATCAGAAGGGTTGCCAATATCATCCGCACGTTCTTGGCTTACAAGCTGGCCAGCCATTGTCCGTCGTGAATAGCGATCCCACCACGCACAACATTCATCCCGGCCCCAAGGACAATCGCGAATGGAACGAGTCCCAGCCGCCCGGCTCCGCGCCGATCACCCAGAGTTTCGCGCGCCCCGAAGTGCCGATCCCGGTGAAGTGCAACATTCACCCGTGGATGAAGGCCTACATCGGCGTGTTCGCCAACCCGTATTTCCAGGTGACCGGCAAAGACGGCGCCTTCGATCTCAAGGATTTGCCGCCCGGCACCTACACGATCGTCGCCTGGCAGGAGCTGTATGGCGCAAGCGACCCACAGACCGTAACCATTGGCCCCAAGGAAACGAAGACGGTCAACTTCGTCTTTAAAGCCACGGCCGCCGGAGACTGAACGCCCAAACTACGCCGGCGCGGCCCGAACGCACCAGAACGCCAAAGCCGTGCGGAGCGACGCTCAAACCAACCGCTCCGCACGGCTTTATTTATGAAAGCAGATTCGCTACTCTGTGATTTGACGTGACCACCCAATCCCAACCGGCCCTGCACCGTTTCGCCGTCTTCACGGCGTGCTGTACGTTCGCGTTGCTCATCGCCGGCGCGCTCGTCACCTCCAACGACGCAGGCCTCTCCGTTCCCGATTGGCCGCTGGCCTACGGTAGATTGGTGCCGCCAATGTTAGTGGGCGGAATCGTTTACGAATACAGCCATCGCGTCATCGCCACGTTCGTCGGCACGCTAACCGTCATCTTGGCCGTGTGGCTGTTGCTCCGCGAACCGCGCCGATGGGTTCGCTGGGTCGGTGGCGCCGCGCTCGGCGCGGTGGTGGCGCAGGGTTTGCTCGGCGGCATGACCGTTCTTTTCTTCCAGCCGCCCGCTGTTTCGACGGCTCACGCCACGCTCGCGCAGATTTTCTTTTGCACGCTCGTCAGTCTCGTTGTCTTCACCGGAAGCTGGTGGCAAAGCGATTTGCCTGCGATCGAATCTGTCGACGCCGCGCGCATCGAATCCCTCGCGCATTGGACCGTCGCCGCCGTATTTCTGCAATTGATCCTCGGCGCCGCGTTCCGTCATCGTGCATTCGGTTTGGTGCCGCACCTGATCGGCGCGGTGGTCGTGCTGCTTCTGATCTTCCGCCTCGCGGGCACGCTGAAACGCGAGTTCCCAAACTCGCGCGTGTTGCGCGGCTGCGCCCGCGCGCTGCATATCCTGATCGGCGTGCAATTGCTTCTCGGCGGAGCCTCGTGGTGGGCCCTTGGCTACGCCGCATCGTTTCCGCAGCCCGTTCTCATCACCGTTGTTTTGACGGTCGCGCACGTGGTCACCGGCGCCCTGGTCCTCGCCGCCACCGTCGTCACCACGCTCATTTGCCATCGCCTGTTGCGCCCCCTCGCGCAGAGCGCCGTCGCGCACACCGAGCCGGTATCCGTCGGCACGGAGCAAACCGCATGAGCACTGTCCGCGCCGTTCCGGCCGCCGGGCTCTCGCGCCCCGCGGCCTACTATTCGCTCACCAAACCCGACGTCTCGCTTCTCGTCGTGCTCACCACGCTCGGCGGTTACGCCCTCGGTTCGCGCGGTCCGATGGATTGGCTACGCATGGCCCACACCGTCTTCGGCACGCTTCTCGTCGCCGCCGGCACCTCCGCGCTCAATCATTACATCGAGCGCGAGTCCGACGCTCACATGCGCCGCACCGCCGGACGGCCGCTGCCTTCAGGTGCTCTGCGCCCCCCCGAAGCCCTGGCCTTCGGCGCCGCGCTCCTCGCCGCGGGTGGTCTGTATCTGATTTTGGCGACAAATGCGCTCGCCACATTCGTCGCGCTAGCCGCCTCCGCCAGCTATCTCCTGATCTATACGCCGCTCAAATCCCGCACCACCTGGGCCACGCTTATCGGTGGTTTCCCCGGCGCCGCGCCGCCGCTCGTCGGTTGGGCGGCCGCGCGAGGAAGTCTCGATCGCGACGCTTGGATTCTTTTCGCCATCGCGTTCCTCTGGCAGATCCCGCACTTCCACGCCATCGCCTGGATTTACCGCGAGGATTACGCGCGCGCCGGCATCAAAATGTTGCCCGTCGTCGATCGCGCCGGCACCCGAACCTTTCGCCAGATTTTACTCGCCGCCGCCGTGCTCATCCCCGTTAGTCTTTTGCCCGCAGTCACTGGCCTTGCCAGCGTGCGCTACTTTTTTGGCGCCGGCGTCGTCGGCATTCTTGTCGTGGCCCTTTGCCTGTGGGCCGCGGCCGAAAAAACCAATCTCCGCGCCAAATGGCTGATGCACGCAACCGTCGTGCAGCTGCCCGTTTTGCTCGCTCTGCTTTGGTGGGACAAAATTCCGCACTGAGGTCGCCAATCGATATGGCTGAAAAATCCGACACGAAGGAAAAGATGAGCACCGGAGAATTGCTCGAGCTGCTCGGAATGAGCCTGGTCATCGTGCTGCTGGCCGTCGCCGGCCTCGCATCCGATTTCCTCACGCATCTGCTCAGCTCGATGGATGGCCTCCTGCTCTTCATGATCTGCCTGTTGATGGGCGGAGTCTTCTCGCTGATGCTCTTGATGTACGCGAACGACGCCGGATGGCTCCCCAAGCGCCGCCGCAAATCGCCGGACGCCGCGGCCGAATCGAAGTAGCCGCCGGGCCTCGCGGAGCGCATTGCTTTACCGGTCTGCGCGGAGCGCATTGCTTCACCGGCCTGCGCGGAGCGCATTGCTTTACCGGTCTGCGCGGAGCGCATTGCTTTAAAGGACCTGACAGGAGATCCAGACCGTGCCTTCCGCTCCCGCCTGGGACGCCATCCTCAACGGTACCAGCGGCGTCCTCTTGCTCTGTGGCTACGTCATGATCCGCAAAGGGCGCATCCTCGCGCACAAAACATTCATGATCTCCGCCGTCGTCTGCTCCGCGATTTTCCTCGTCAATTACGTCGTCTATCATCTCCGCGTCGGAGTGCATCGCTTCCAGGGCCAGGGCGCCATACGCCCGGTCTATTTCACGATCCTCATTTCGCACACCATTCTCGCCATCGCCATCGTTCCGCTCGTGATCATCGTTCTCACCCGCGCGCTTCGCGGACAATTCATGCGTCACCGCGCTCTCGCCCGCTGGACGTTTCCCATCTGGGTCTATGTCTCCATCACCGGAGTCATCGTCTATTTCCTGCTCTATCGACTCTACGCGGCCGGGCCGCACGTTTGACGACCCCCGTCGATAAGTACGTGCCCGCGCCCGTGCCCGTCGCCGAATCCTCCGCGCCGCGCCCAGGAATGAAGCGCCGCTGGCTCTTCGCCATCCTCGCTCTCGTTCTGCTCTTCGTTCTCATGCCGTTCCTGTTCTGGCAAGCCACATGGTTCGGCCGCCCGCTCACCGATTCCCAAATCGCTGAATACCTCGATCCCACCGCGCGCCCGCGCGATACGCAACATGCCCTCGCGCAAATCGAACAGCGCATCGAAAGTCCCAATGCCGCCGTGAGCGACTCAGCGCGTGCGTGGTATCCGGACATCATCCGCATCAGCACTCAGGGCGGCCCAGAGCTGCGCCTCACCGCCGCCTGGGTCATGGGCCAGGACAACACCGCGCCCGAATTTCACCAGGCACTTTTGCATCTCTTGACCGACCCCGACCCCATGGTTCGCCGCAACGCCGCGCTCGGCCTCGTGCGCTTCGCCGATTCCGCAGGCCACGACGAAATCCTGGCCATGCTCTCGCCCACAACGCTCGCCTCGCCGGCTGCCGGCGTTCTCTCCATTCGCGTAAAAACTGGCGACACCGTAAATCCCGGCACGATGGTCGCGCGCGTCACATCCGGCGATCAAAAGATCGAGCTGCGTTCCCAAATGCCCGGCACCGCCGGCCCCTGGCTAGTCACCGACGGCGCGCAAGTCACCGCCGCCGAGCCTCTCCTCGTGCTCGATCCCAGCTCTGATATGGTTTGGGAATCCCTGCGCGCCCTCTACCTGATCGGCCAGCCTTCAGATCTATCCGCCGTAATTTCCTACACGCACCCGCCCGCCGATTTTCCCGCCAGCATCGCGCAGCAAGCCGCGGCCACAGCCGCAGCGATCCGCTCCCGCGCTCAGCATTAAATTGTTTGGTGAGAACTTGTAAGGAAGGGAACTACGCTCAATACGGCAACGCGCCCTGCTCCGTCTCAAACTCCGCCAGCGGAATCAAATCGATCGCATCCCAAGGGCAGCCTTCAAGGAACGTCCCATCCGGCCCCTTGCTCGTGCACAACTTGCATCCGATGCACAACAGCGGATCCACGATAATCCGTCCCATCGGTGGATGATCCGGGTCCGACGCCCAGAACATGCAATCTTCCACCGGGCAATAATCCACGCAAGCCGGAGATCCCGCGCATCCCGTGCAGCACTCATTAATCACGGCCAAAATGTGCGGTTTGCGCTTGCGCTTGTCGTTCCGCCCGGCCGACCGCGGCTCTTCTTTCTCCACTTGGCCCGCGACGTACTCTTCAATGGAAGGCTGTGTGTAAGGCACCCGATGTCCTCACTTCAAAAGCACGCCCATTTTTGCCGAGCGCACGGTCAATGTCAATCGGCAGTAACGCCCTCGAGCGCGCCGACCACCGCATCCGTAAACTCTTCCGTCGAAGACTTCCCGCCCACATCGCGTGTCAAGTGCCGCCCTTCCCGAAACACGCGCGCCACGGCTTCCTCAATGCGCTGCGCCGCCGGAATCTCATTCAGATAATTCAGCATCATCACGGCGCTCAAAATCAGCGCCGTCGGATTCGCGATCCCGCGCCCCGCGATATCGGGCGCCGTGCCATGCACAGCCTCAAACAGCGCCGCGTGCTCGCCGATATTTCCGCTTCCCACCAGGCCGAGTCCGCCCACCAGGCCCGCGCACAGATCGCTCACCACGTCGCCGTAAAGATTCGGCAGCACCATCATGTCGAATTGCTGCGGATTCATCACCAGTTGCATGCAGGTATTGTCCACGATCATTTCCGCGTACCCAATCTCCGGGAATTCCTTGGCGATGCGCCGCGTCGCGCTCAAAAACATTCCATCGGAAAGCTTCATGATGTTCGCTTTGTGAATCGCGTGAATCTTTTTGCGTCCGATGCGCCGCGCGTACTCAAACGCAAATCGCGCAATGCGCGTCGAAGCCTTGTCCGTGATAATTTTCAAACTCTCGACCACTCCCGGCACGATGGTGTGCTCGAGTCCCGCGTAAAGATCCTCGGTGTTCTCCCGCACCACCACCAAATCCACGCCCTTCCATCGCGAAGGCGCGCCCTCCAGATTCCGCGCCGGCCGCAAATTCGCGTAAAGGTCCAGTTCCTTCCGCAGCGCCACGTTGATGCTCGGCGGCCCTTCCGCAATCGGTGTGGACATCGGCCCTTTGAGGCCCACGTGGTTGCGCTCGATCGAATCGAGCGCCTCGCGATGCGGAAATTCTCCTGTCCGCCGCCCCGCCGCCGAAGGCGCCTCAACCACCTCCCAATCGACACCCACCCCCGCCGCCGCGATCACGCGCTGCGTGGCCTTCGCCACTTCCGGCCCCACTCCATCGCCAGGCAACAATGTGATCGTATGCCGCATCGAGTCATTGTACGGAAATCGCGCGGTGTTGTCGAAACCAGTGTCTCCGCCGGTTGCAACCTGACACATCCTGCAGCATCTGATATAATGACCCTGTAGAGCAGTTGGCCAACGATGCCCAGTCACACCCAGGCGCTCTAAGCGTCTCTCAGCGGAGGATTTAGGACCATGCTGAACGTCACACCGGTTGCGACCGAAAAGGTCAAGGAAATCATGGGGCAGCAGACCCCGGCCCCCACGGCCCTGCGCGTCGCCGTGGTTGGCGGCGGCTGTTCGGGCTTCTCTTATCACATGGCTTTCGATAGCAAAGAGAATGACACCGACAACGTCTACGAATTTGGCGGCCTGAAAGTGCTCGTCGATCAGATGAGCGAGATGTATCTCGACGGCGTGCAGATCGACTACGTCGAAACTCTCGAAGGCGCTGGCTTCAAATTCAACAATCCCAACGTCAAGAGCACCTGCGGCTGCGGCAGTTCCTTCAGCGTATAAACTACGCAATTGCCTTTGCAGGGGGCGGAGGTCGCCGCGGCGACTCTTCGCCCCTTTTTTTTGCGCCCGCGCCTCAAGGGTTTCCGAGCGCTAACGCCGCGCCCCGCTTCGCCAAGTTATCTCGGTCGGGACGGGCAGTTCATTTGTCCGCTTCGCACGTTGCCCCGCATTCTGTGCTTCTGCGACACTTATCGTTCCTTTGAACTTCTGAACCTGTATAATTCGCGGAAACCATGACACTCGCGCCGGGCACAACGCTTGGAGCTTACGAGATCGTCGCGCACGTCGGCGCCGGCGGAATGGGCGACGTTTATCTCGCGCGCGACACAAAACTCGGCCGCAATGTTGCCATCAAAGTTCTTCCGCCCGCATTCGTCGAGAATCCTGAGCGCCTCGCCCGTTTCCGCCGCGAAGCCCAAATCCTCGCTTCGCTGAATCATCCGAATATCGCCACCATCCATGGCCTCGAAGAATCCGCCAACGTGCCCGCTCTCGTCATGGAATATCTCGAAGGCCAAACGCTCGCGCGCTGTCTGGTCCACGGCGCGCTGCCGCCCGAGCGAGTCCTCGCACTGGGAATCGAAATTGCCGACGCCCTCGATGCGGCGCACGCCAAAGGAATCGTTCACCGCGACATCAAGCCTGCCAACATTTTCATCACCGAGCGCGGTCACGCCAAAGTTCTCGATTTTGGTCTCGCAAAAATGGGACAGGATCCGGTTTCATCCGCTGCCCTGGAGACGATCTTCACCAGCCCCGGAACCATCGTCGGCACCGTCGCTTACATGTCCCCCGAACAAACGCGCGGCGAGCCCGTCGATCGCCGCTCCGACATCTTCTCGCTGGGATCCGTGCTCTACGAAGCCGCCACCGGTCGCGCCCCCTTCGCCGGTCTCAGCGCCCTCGCCGTGATGCATGAGATCGCCGCGGCCACGCCTCCCGCTCCGAGCGCCCTCCGCCCCGGACTTCCCGCCGAGCTGGATCGCGTGATCCTAGCCTGCTTACAGAAGGATCCGGCGAAGCGCCCGGCGAACGCATCCGACGTCGCCGAATCCCTCAAATCGTCCAAGCTTCCCGCGCCGACTGTCGGTTCTCCGATTCGCGAGGTCCGCCGCTCCGTCGCAGTTGTGCCTTTCCAATTCCGCGCAGCCGCACCGGAGGAGCGCTTCCTCTCCGTGGCTCTCGCCGACGCCGTCGCCAATCGCCTCGGCTCCGCTCCCACTCTCGTCGTTCGCCCCACCACCAGCGTCGTGAAATATGCCGAGAGGGAAGCAGAGTGGACACAAATTGCGCGTGAACTCAACGTCGACCTGGTGGCCGAAGGCAGCATTCAAAAAATGGGTTCTCGCGTGCGGGTTATGATCCAGGTGTGGGAACTGCGCGACGCGCGCTCGCTCCATTCGACAAAAATCGATGGCGATATGAACGATCTCTTCACCCTGCAGGATCGCCTCGCGGATTCCGTTTTCGATGCCTTAACTCCGCGAGTCGCCGAAAAGCCGCCGCAGACCGCCGCCCCCGCCTCGCGGCATCCGCTTGCCTTTGAACTTTACATGCGCGCAGTCGACCGCTCCGTGTGCTTCAACAAATTCGAGCTTATTTCCGCCATCGAGATGCTTGACCGTGCCGTTGATCTCGATCCCGATTTCGCGGATGCCTGGGGCATGCTCTCCATCATTTGCTGCCAAATGGGAGCGCATCTCGATCCCGATCCCAAATGGTTCGCTCGCTCCGAACAAGCCATCGCCAGGACACTCGATCTCGATCCTGTCAACTGCAACGCCTTCTGCGCGCGGGGCATGGTCATCTGGTCGCCGTCCCGCGGATTTCAGTTCCGCCCCGGTCTCCGCGCGCTCAACGCCGCCATCACCATAAACCCGAGCCGCTTCAGCGCCCGCTCCTATCGCTCCGCGATTTTGTTTCATGGTGGGTTCCACGAAGCCGCCTACAGGGATATTGACGAGTCCATGCTGGCGAACCCTGGATTTGCGCTGAATTATGCGGGTCGCGCCTATACCACGGTTTATGACGGTGACTACGCCTTGGCGGACGAACTCAATCAAAAGGCCCTGACCATGGAGCCTGCTTTAGTTCACGCGAACGTATTGTCCCCGCTGCCGTCGATCTATCTCGGGGAATTGGAAAAGGCGCGCGAGAAACTTCGCAAGGCTCGCCAGATGATCCCCGAAGAACCTCAGCTGGTCGCTGTGGAAGGGCTGATCCTGGCCCACGAAGGTGATTTCAAACGTGCCGAGCAGCTCGCCGACGAAGCCGTGGCCAACAAGAGAAGCATGACCCACACTCACCATACTTGGCATTGCGCCGCCGGCGTTTACGCCCTGTGTGCGAAGCCGGAGAAAGCCATGATCGAACTCAGGCGCTGCGCCGAGAATGGCCTGCCCAACCATCGCGCGTTCCTAAACGATCCGCATCTGCGCTCGCTCCACACGAATCCGGATTTCGTAGCTCTCATGCGCGATCTCCGCCGCGACTATCAAGCCTTCCAGCAAGAATTCGCGCTCCCCGGCGCGATCTCCCCGGCGTAAATTTGCGATCGTGCCCGGCGCGATTCGAGATTGACGCGAGCGCCCGCCGGACGTATGGTCTTGCGCGGAAATGCGTTGGGATCTCAAATTCCCAGCGGCGCATCTCGATGCAGCTTGGTTTCGATACGTGAATAAGAGAACCTTCATCAAACGTTTGGCGGCAATCATCGCGAGTCCTGTCGTCTCGCGCCTGGCTGCCCGCGCAGCGGACGATAAATTGCAAAATTGGTCAGGCAATATCGACTACAGCACCGAGCAGTTGTACGCCGCCAGCTCACTCGAACAAGTCCAGGATTACGTTAAGAGTCAAACCAAACTGAAAGTCCTCGGCACGCGCCACTGCTTCAACACCATCGCTGATAGCAAATATGATTTCCTCTCCCTGAAACCGATGGATGAAGTTCTCGCGCTCGATCCCGTGGCGCGCACCGTCACCGTCGGCGCCGGCATCACCTACGGCAAACTTGCTCCGCTAATCGACGCCAAGGGTTTCGCGCTGCACAATCTCGCTTCGCTGCCGCATATTTCCGTGGCCGGCGCCATCACCACGGCCACGCACGGCTCCGGAGAGAAAAACGGCAACCTGGCCACATCCGTCGCGGCGCTGCAGATCGTCACCGCGGCGGGCGATGTGCTCGAACTGTCGCGCGAAAAAGATGGAGATACATTCCGCGGCGCCGTCGTCGGCCTTGGCGCCCTCGGCGTGATCACGAGCATCACGCTCGATCTCGAGCCAACCTTCACCATGCGCCAGTACGTTTACGAGAACATGCCCTTCGACGAGATGAGGGACCATTTCGACGCCATCGAGGCCAGCGCCTACAGCGTCAGTTTCTTCACCGATTGGCAAAATCATCGCTTCACCGAAGTTTGGCTAAAAACACGCGTGGATCAATCTCCCGCATTTTCCGCGCCTCCGGAATTCTTTGGAGCCACGCTCGCCACCGAAAATCTCCATCCCATTCGCGGACTTTCGGCCGTGAATTGCACCGAGCAAATGGGCGTACCCGGTCCGTGGTACGACCGCCTCCCGCATTTCCGCATGGGCTTCACGCCCAGCGCCGGCAATGAACTCCAGTCTGAATATTTCGTTCCTCGCCGCAACGCCGTCGAAGCCATCCTCGCCGTTGAAAAACTCCGCGACCAAGTCAGCCCGCATCTCCTCATTTCCGAAATCCGTGCGATCGCCGCCGACGATTTGTGGATCAGCACAGCCCACGATCGCGCCTCCGTCACGATCCACTTCACCTGGAAACCTGATTGGCCCGCCGTCAGCAAGGTGTTGCCCGTAATCGAAAGGGAATTGGCTCCGTTCAACGCTCGCCCACACTGGGGAAAACTCTTTACCGTCTCTCCCGCCGTTCTGAAATCCTCCTACGACAAAATGCCCGATTTCATCGCGCTCAGCAACAAACTCGATCCCCATCGCAAATTCCGCAACGATTTCCTGAACACAAATATTTTCAACACCTGATCCCGCCTTGAGCCAATTCCCGCAAGTGTCCCGAACAGCACAGACTCCCACCCTGACGTTCACTAGCATGGCGGCGAAAACGTTCGACGATTAGCTCGCGCTGTGCTCGACGGCGTCCTGAATGCGAGCGCTGGAGGAAAAATATGTTTCACTTAATCTGGTACATTCTCATCGGCCTGCTCTCCGGCGTTATCGCAAAATCGGTGATGCACGTACACCTCACGTTGTTCTGGACGATCACCGTCGGCATCATCGGTTCGCTCGTCGGCGGCGGCGTTATGCACATGTTTTTTGCCTCGAAAAACGAACGCTTTCATCCCGCCGGCCTCATTTTTTCCACGCTCGTAGCGATCCTGCTTCTCTACCTCTGCTACAAGCTGAACATTCATCTCCCCCAGATCAGTCTTCCTAACTAGCTCTCCATACTTCCGCTTTGCCCTGCAAGCACATTCGCCAGTGTCCCCGCGCCGATCGTGTTGCGGCTCGGAAGCGGGTTGGTGTCATACGGCGTGAAGAAGTAAAGTCAGGCGAGACGGGTGTACTATGGTTCCGTTTTTACGTCCCACAGGGAAATTCCCGGAATAGTGCTTGGAACCCGGCGGGTTCGTCACTATAAGCCGGACACGAAAGGGCGCACGCATGAGCAAAGAGCAGACCCATCGATGGCCATTCCTGTTTCCATTTCGCAGGCGTCACTGGCCGCGGCCTCATGTGCTGCAAACTATGCTCGCGGTCGCCGTGTTCAATGACCAGATGCCCGATTCTTCCTACGTGCAGGGAATCAACCTTCCAGGTATTTCCGCGGGGCCGATCCTCGCATCGATACCAGCGCTCAGCGTGACTGGCATGACGCCGGGAGGATCCACCACCAACCCGTTCTATCTGCAAGGCACCTGGGAACTGCTCAACGGAGGCACCGTGCTGCAGCCCACGGCGGCTAAAGCAAGTCCGTCCGGGGCTTTCACACCAATGTACTGGCTGAACTCAATCACTTACTACGGCGGGAATTTGTATGTGATCGGCAGCAACGGCTCGGAGTTCGGAGTCCTGCGATTCGATGCCACCACCGGCAATCCGAACGGCTCCGGCAGCAACCCCGCGACCGATCCGCTTTACTTGGCCCTGGATTTGTTAGTCGAAAACTCGGGTATGAGCGTGGTCACTTTTCAGGGACAAGCGGCTCTCGCGATTCCGCTGGCCTCAGGCATCGCCGCCTGCATCATTAGCGGCACCGGAGTCCCGGCGCTTCTGGGGCCCGTTCCTTACAGTTCGTTCCAGGTTTCCGTCCCGTCGGGATATCTTGCGCTGACCGCTCCGTGCCAATCCCCATCTAATCTCTATTTCCTCTATTTCGATGGGTTCAATCCCCCCGGCGGCGCCGGACTAGGTTCGGTCAGCGTGGCCGAAGTAGAAAATGCAATTCTGCTCGGGTCTACGAACATAACCGTTAATCAGATTACGCCTTTGGGATCGCTTCCGCTCACCTGCGCCTGGTGCGTCACTCAAATCAATCAACAAGATGTGGTTTACGTCGCAATTCCAAGCTGGATCAACCAGACGATTCCACAGTGGTCGATTGACATGATCAACCCGACTACCGGTGTGACCTCGCCGATCGCCCTAAACCTGCCGGGGTACCCGTGGGGAATGTGCGTTGTGACAGTGTCGGTATGAAGTCTGCGCGGCGGCGCGGTCGCTAATCCGCGCCTCTCCCGGCGCAATTCACCAGCCCGAGTTTTTGCACCCTGGTGAATGAGAAGGATTGATGTTCACGCAGCACGAATCGGCGCCGGCGGCACCACGACCTCAACAAGTCCGGTCGCCACGTCGTACACCAGGCCTGATATGAGCCACGCGCCCGGCAGTCCCGGAATCGCCCGTAGCGCGGCAACGTCCACGGCCACCGCCGCGCGGGGATCGCTGACCGCTTTGTTCTTCAGTTCGCCTTCTTGTACTTGAAAATAGTGCGTCAGCATCGCGGGGTCGCCGGCCAGCCGAGTCATGCCGCAATCGGTATGCTGCAGCACGATCACGTGAAACTCCCCGCCGCCTCCCGGAATCTCTCCGGCAACCTCGCCGATTCGCCCGAGTAGACCCAACTGCTCCAACAACCCCGGCGTGATTCGCCCCCCGATGTCGCGCAGCACCACGGCCTCGCCAGGTTTAATTCCAAGGACGTGAGCCGGATCCGTACGCATATCCGCGCAAGCGACGATCAACGCCTTTACCTTGGGCATCGCCCGCGGAAGCGAGGGCATCAGTGCGCCCGCAGCGGACTGCTGAGCAGCAAATTCCTTATTACGTTCTAACCAGCGGTCGAGATTGTTCATGCCGATTCTCCGTGAGATTTGTTCTAACATCACTATTGTAGAGCACGGCAGGTCTCAATAGAAATTCAATCGAGGCTCACTCAAGTTCAAGTCCCAATTCGTCGGATTACCGGCTCGCGCCGCGTCCTTCGCTTCATCGCCGATCGGCCACAGTCGATTGCTCCTCCAGTGAGTTCGAGCTTGCATCGGCGATCTGCTCGACCGTGCTCGATATTGCGCGAATCGGAGCGCACACGTGTACGGTCTCGCCCGCATCGTCCACGTCCACAACAATCGACCCGCCCGACTTCGCAACCTCCACGTGTTCACCGCGTTCTTTCACCTCAACCAATACGACGTCGCTTGAATCGCGCAAACCGTCGAGCGCCGCGCGAATCGCCGGCATGTTCGGCTGGATTTGCCTGGCCGCGCCCGCGAGATCGCGCCGCGGCACTAGGTACACGGCAATCGGAACCAGCATCGCTGGCGCGATCACGTGGATGTGAACGCCCTGCGGCTTCTTCTCGACCACCTTCACGTTCACCACACCTTCGCTGCATAGCACGCCCACGCCTGCCAGTCCCACCCCGGCCACTCCCAGCGCAATTTTTGCCAGCAGTATCATCGTCTCGCTCCGAACCCCCGGTTTTGTCCCGCTCCGGAACCTCTGCCTCTCGCGATAGCCTCAGTCCTGCGTATTCCGCGAATCCACCCAAACGCGGACCTTTTGGCCCGAGCTCTGCACGGTAACCAACACCACGTCCCCCGCGTCACCCAACGCGCGCAGCGCGGCCGCAATGTCCAATTCGTCGCTCTGCGCGGTGGAAAACAGCGCGTCGGCGACTTTCAGAGGAACCGTCACGTCTACCGTTTGCTCCTTGTTCGTCTTGTCGATCACATGCACGATGATATTTCCGTTCGACTTCGCCACGCGCACATCCGAATCCTTGTTCTTCACTGTGACGAACTCGTTGTCCGGTGCGGTCCGCACCGCATCCAGCAGCGCCCGAACGTCCACGCCGTTCATTTCCGCGTTGTGAATCGAGATCTTGCCATCGTGCAGGTCGTGATTGTTGATCGCCGGCAAAATCTTCTCGGCCATCGAAAGCGGCACGTTCACATTGACAGTCCCGTCATTCGTCGGATCCTCGACGTTCACGTGCAAGTACTCCTCCGCAGGCGCCGCCATTGCAGAGCCCGCCAGGACCATCAGTCCCGCCGCGAGCACACACAGCACTGCCGCGATTCGCGTTCGCATGGCTTGTCTCATTTTGTGTGGGCCTCCTCAGCCCTTCTTGCAATGCAGTACGGAGCGAGCCCTGCAAATGTTCCTCGGAATCGAAGCGCCATGTCTGGTCTTCTCAGAAACCCGCTGCGCCGAGCCGCACGAGCGATGGGCAGTGGTGGGTTAGAAAAACGAGATCGTTGTCGCCGCGCGATCGACGGCTATCGAGGCTAACTCCTGCTTAGTCGGATTACCGGACACGTGCGTCAATCCGACGACGCATCAGCCCCGCAATGTCGGCAGACGTTAGCCCAGCGCGCCTGTCCGCCGTCGCGGGTAAGCCCTGGATACACGCACCCAAGATGGTTTCTTTGCAATTGCTTTGTTCGCGCCCCGCAGCGTCGAGACTGCGGCCACCACCGACGCGCCACGCCGCGCAATCGACCGCACACCGCAAAACCAGCCCCGTAGGGGCGGCAGAGCTTAGCCCAGGGCGTAAGCCCTGGGCATGCAAAACAAAAATACCTTTCTCTCAGTTGTTTTGTCTGAGCCCCGTAGGGGCGACACAGGTTCTAACGAGATTATTATCCCACCTCCGACGGCCCGGACATGTCGGCGGTGGTCTAGTTTCCGGTTAGCGCGTCAATCGGCGCTTGGCCAAAACTGCGCGGACGAGCGCGCTGAAAAACCGGGCCCTGACAATCCAAATTCGTGGGAAGCACTATACATTTGGCCTACGAATGTTGATCGGAATGTCAACTCTGAGTGAGGTCCGAATCTCGTCGTGAATGGGAATGTCTAAGCTTTCCGCAATCCCTGGCGTCGGAGATCCATGCCACGTTTTATTCGTCCCGATCAGATTCCAGGCGCCGCAGCGATTGGAATCCGATCATGCCCATCGTTTTGCTATAAGCTTTCAAGGCGGCATATGCCAAAAGCGCGCGATTGTTCCCGATCACTTGATTGAAATATGCCTTGGCCCGCTCGCGCGCGAAGGGCGTCAGCTGAGCGATGCAAGCGGCGCGCAAACTCTGCCCAAATCAAAAAGACTTTAAATCAGCCACCATCCAGGCAGCCCCTGTAATAAGAAAAGTCAGGGCGCATTCGGACCAGTTGAAATGCGTCTCTGGGTGAGCGATCACCAGCGGAACCCAAACCAACACGCCAAAGAGCCCCAACATCAGCGTCATCAGGCGCATTGCAAGCCGCGCCTGCCAATTGATGAGAATGGCGATGGCCGCGATTGCAAACGCGATCGTCGTGAGCGTCGCCCAAAACATCTGGTTCGGCGGAATCCACTTTGGAACCAGGCTCGCTGTCTCATGAGGTAAAAGCGCCTGACCAAGCGTAAAGGAAATCGCGCAGACTCCCAGTCCAAGGCGCGCCAGTCGACCGAACACTGTCGCCCGGGCCGCGTTCGCCTCCGTCGCAGCGTACATGGCAATCGCGCCGCAGAACATGGAAAAGAACAGGAAGAAGCTCCCCCCGTAGCGATCATAGATATTCGATGCGGCAATGATGTCAGGTACGCAGGCCAGCGAGAAACACAAATAGATAACGCACAGTACCACCGAAGCCAGGCGCGCGGTCCGCGGGAACAACATCCCAATGCCACCGGCAATCAGAACGGCCATGAGACATTTGCCGATCAGCGCGCCAAAAGGCAGGCTCAAGATGTGCTGCAGGTTTTGCCAGGCGCCAGAGTCGTGCCACATCACTCCGATGACGCCGAACAGCACCGCCGACGCACCAAACGCAATGCGCCCATACAGCGTCTCAGGGATCTTCACGCGAACATAATGCTCAATCCGCATGCTGCGACGCAAGATCGGATTGTTCTCGCATGAAGGCTAGCCCGAAGCTCTGCCAAGTCGGAAGGCTCCCTGTGGGAAGTTGCGACCGCTCAGTCCACTTGCCAGTGTAGTTAGATAATCGGACAAGTAGCTTTGCGGGATTCCACTTCTCCGGCAAGCGCGTTATACGTCCAGGTGAGATGTCTCGGTTGCGCAGCGACGCGAGTTGAGTTCGGGTTGGGCACTGCGGGAACAATCGTCCAGCACAAACCCAAGCTCTTACGATCTTGGCAGGCGACACGAAAACACGCGACGTCGGGATGCAACCATCTCAGTGACCTGACCGGGGTTTTTTGTACCAGCGGGAGTGAGAGAGAATTCACTCTGGAGGGAAGCTGGTATGCCGATGAGGAGATACAAGCCGGAGCAGATCGTCACGCTGCTGCGGCAAGTTGAAGTTGAAATCGCCAACGGAAAGAGCACCCCACAAGCCTGCAAGGAAGCCGAGATCACCGCGCAGACCTACTACCGCTGGCGGAAGGAATACGGCGGCCTGAAGTTGGATCAAGCGAAACGCCTCAAAGAGTTGGAGCGGGAAAACGCCAAGCTGAAACGGTTGGTGGCGGAGCTTTCGTTGGAGAAGCAAATTCTGAAGGATGTGGCAGAGGGAAACTTCTAAGCCCTGAGCGGCGACGTAGCGCGGTGGAGCATGCACGCGAGAGCTACCAAGTATCAGAGCGGCATGCCTGCCGGTTGCTGGGGCAGTGGAGAGGGACACAACGCTACGAGGTGATCCACCGAACGGATGAAGACGCGCTGACGCGAGACATCGTGGCGCTGGCCAGCGAGTACGGGCGCTTCGGCTATCGGAGGATCACGGCGCTGTTGCAAGCACGGGGCTGGTATGTGGGCAAGGATCGGGTGCAGCGGATCTGGCGGCGCGAAGGGCTGAAAGTGCCGCAGGGACAAAGGCCGCGAGGAAGGCTGTGGTTGAACGACGGATCGTGTGTTCGTCTCCGGCCGGAACGAGCCAACCATGTGTGGAGCTACGATTTCGTGAGCGCGATGACCCACGACGGCCGAACACTGCGAATGCTGACGCTGATCGACGAATACACGCGGGAGTGCCTGGCGATCCGCGTGGCGAGAAGGCTGGGGAGATACGAAGTGATCGAAGCGCTGGCGGACGTGATGCTTTACCGGGGAATTCCGGAACATATTCGCTCGGACAACGGCCCGGAGTTCGTGGCCAAGGAGCTGAGGAGTTGGCTGGCGAAGGTGGGAACGGGGACGCTGTACATCGAACCGGGAAGCCCTTGGGAGAATGGCTACTGCGAAAGCTTCAACGGGAAATTGCGCGATGAATGTTTGAACGGAGAGATTTTTTACTCGCTGAAGGAAGCGCAGATCGTGATCGAGAAATGGCGGATGGTGTACAACACGCTGCGTCCGCACTCAGCGCTGGGCTACAGGCCACCGGCGCCGGTGGCCTGTAGCCCCTTGGTGCCGCCAATTCTCGGTTCGCCGTCGACGGCTGTGATGTAGACTCTCTCATTCACCGTGGTACAAAAACTCGGGCTGGTCAATTGTCAAAATGTCGCGGCCTTATTTGCAGTTCACGACCGCTGATTAATCGCTCGACGCTCAAGTCCCGATAAGTCGGAGTACCCGACAGGTGCGCCAAAAAAATCGCGCCCTCTCACATCGCACTTGCCCACGCCGAGCATCTCTGCTATACTTTTTTGTGTTCTCGCAAATCAATTCGAATTCTTCCGCCCCGCGCCCTTCGGCAGTGTATAGCTTCGCATCCCCTCGATTCTCCAGCCGGTATGAGATGCACGCTCGTTCACATGAAAGTGCCTCTGCAAACCATTTATTCTCAGTCGATTACAAAAGAGTGCGCAACTCATTCAAACAAAACACTTTTAGTGCCCTTACTTTTCACACTCATCCGCACTCTTTCTCTGAAAGTCCTGTGTTTTCAGCATTTTATGATTTTGGTACGGGGGGTATATATACCCGTCTAATTCGCACGGCAGCCGCCGGAGCCAGCACGAATCCCAAGTCCCGTGAAATCATCAAGTTGTCCAATCGCACGCGCTTTCGCCCCAAATCGGCGCCGCATTGCAAACTCGACCCGTCAACCGTATTCTTGAGGCCCCGATGAAAGTAGCACTCGGCCAACTCAATCCCACCGTCGGCGATTTCTCCGGCAACGCCGCCAGAATTCTCGACGCCGCCGCACGAGCACGCGATCGTGGCGCGGACATCATCGTCTTCTCGGAGATGTGCCTCTGCGGATATCTCCCGCAGGATCTCGTCGAGCGCCCCGCATTTCTCGATCGCAATCGCAAAGAACTCGATTGCCTCGCCAAAAAATTGCCGTTGCCCGCCGTAGTCGGCTACGTAGCGCGCTCCGGCGAAGCGACAGGGAAGCCCGCAGCCAACGCTGCGGCTCTCGTCAGTGGCGGCCGCGTCGTCTTCGAGCAGCACAAAATGCTTCTGCCCACCTACGACGTTTTCGATGAATCGCGTTACTTCCAGCCCGCGCGCTCGCAGCAAGCATTCAAATTCGAGGGCGAAAGCCTCGGCATCACCATCTGCGAAGATATTTGGAACGACAAGAATTTCTGGGTCAAGCGCCTCTACGATCGAGATCCCGTCGCCGAACTTGTAGGGCAGGGAACTACCCTGCTTCTAAATCTCTCCGCGTCTCCTTACGTGATCGATAAACGCAATCTGCGTCTTGACATGCTTCGCTCCATCGCGCGCACCCACCAGCGCCCCATCATTTACGTCAATCAAGTCGGAGGGAACGACACGCTGGTCTTCGACGGCGGCAGCCTCGCCGTCATGCCCGATGGACGCGTCGCCGCCCAAGCCAAACTGTTTGAAGAAGATCTCGTCCTTTTCGATTCCACCACAGGCATGGGCGAAATTCACGCGCAACCCCAAGAAGAAATTGTCGTCGCCTACCAAGCTCTCGTCTGCGGCACGCGCGACTACGTTCGCAAGTGCGGCTTCCACAAAGTTGTCGTCGGTCTCAGCGGCGGCATCGATTCCGCCGTCGTCGCTGCCATCGCCGCCGCTGCCGTCGGCCCTGAAAATGTGTTCGGCGTTTCCATGCCCGGCCCGTATTCTTCCGAAGGCAGCCGCACCGATGCCCGCCAACTCGCGCAAAATCTCGGCATCGAATTCATCGTCCTGCCCATCGGCGATGTCTTCGCCAGCTACCGCGCCGATCTGGCCGCCGTCTTCGCCGGCAAACCCGAAGACGTCACCGAAGAAAATCTCCAGGCCCGCATCCGCGGCAACCTTTTGATGGCGCTCTCAAATAAATACGGCGCTCTCGTCCTGAGCACCGGCAACAAATCCGAATTAGCCGTAGGCTACTGCACGCTCTACGGAGACATGGCCGGCGGCCTCGCCGTCCTGGCCGACGTCCCGAAAACCATGGTCTACGCCGTAGCCGACGTCATCAATCGCGAAAGGGAATTGATCCCCCAAGCGACCATCGCCAAGCCCCCATCCGCCGAACTTCGCCCCAATCAGAAGGACACGGATTCTCTGCCGCCCTACGACGTCTTGGATCGCATCCTCAAAGCCTACATAGAGGACCTCCTCTCGCCCGAGGAGATTGCCGACCTTTACAGCTACGATCTATCTTTGGTTCGTTCGATCGCGATTAAAGTGGACCGCAACGAATACAAACGTAAACAGGCCGCGCCCGGCCTTAAACTAACTTCGCGCGCCTTCGGCTTCGGCCGCCCGTTCCCCCTGGCGCAAAAGTTCGAGCCGTAGACGTGCAGCTGCGGTCTTTGTTTCGTGTCCGCCGGAATTTTGATGAAGTATTGTTAAAGGAGAGTGTTGTGCGAAACGCTTTCATCGCCATGATTCTGATGTTGGCTTCATTCGCAGTCGCGGCCAACGCCCAGACCGCACCGCCTGCGCAAGCTCCCGCGGCGCACGCCGCAGGCCCGCAAGCCGCAACTCCCGCCGCCGCGCCTCCTACCGAACTACAGAAGAAGATCCAGGCCTACCTTCGCGATCTCTACGGTTTCGGCCCGGATTTCACCATCACCGTCGGCGCGCCTCAGCCCACACCAATTTCTGACCTGTCCGTAATGAATGTGGAAGTCGGCTACAACGGCCAATCCGATTCCACGGTCATCTACGTTAGCAAGGATGGAAAATTCCTGATTCGCGGGGAACTGGACGATATGTCGCTCGACCCGCTCGCCGCAACCCGCGATGAAATTCACACCGCAGGCGCTCCGTCAAAGGGTCCGGCCGATGCTCGCGTCGTCGTCGTCGAGTACGCCGACTACGAGTGCCCCATGTGCCGTCAACTCGATACGCTCATGCGCACGCTCTTGCCAAAATATCCGCAGATTCGCCTGGTCTACAAAGATTTCCCCATCACCGATCTGCACCCTTGGGCCATGACCGCCGCTCTTGCCGCCCACTGCGCCTTCGTTCAGAAACCCTCTGCCTTCTGGACTTATCACGACAGCATCTTCGACAGCCAGGACTTGATCTCGCCCGACAACGCCTTCGATAAGCTCCAGGATCTCGCTTCCCAAGCCGGTCTGAATCCCGATCAACTCAAGTCCTGCATGTCCGACTCGAGCGCCGCACAATACATTCAAGCCGAGCAAGCCGAAAGCCAAGGCCTGGAAGTCGCCAGCACACCGACCATTTTCGTTAACGGTCGCCGAATCGTCGGCCCCAACGAACAACTCCTGGAGCAATACATCCAGTTCGAGCTGGCTAAAAAACCCTCCGCCCCCAAAGCTCCATGACCACCCGCCGTCTCAACCGTCGCCGTCACGTCCCGCCGCGAACCAACGGCGCTGACCATCCGAATCGCCCCCCACCTCAAGCCTAGGCGCCACCCCTCCGCGAATCCACCCCACGCCGCGCCGCGCGGCGGCCCGCACAACGCAAGCCTCGCGCAAGACGCCCGCCCCCCGCCCACATCCCGCCGCGAATCCCCCGCCATCGCAAGCGTCGCGCAAGACGGCCCGCCCCCGCCCACCTCGCGCCGCGAATCCCCCCGCCATCTCAAGCCTCGCGCAAGCCCCCCGCCCCCGCCCAAATCACGCCGCGAATTCACCGCCATCGCAAGCCTCGCGCAAGACGGCCCGCCCCCGCCCACATCACGCCGCGAATCACCCGCCTCCGACGCCCGGCGAGCCGGACTCGCAACCGCGCCGCACGAAAGACCCCTAGCGCCCGGCGCGACAAACTCCCCAGCGTTCGGCGCGTCAATATCGGCAGCGCTCCGCGGGCCAACGTCGGCAGCTCTCGGCGCGACGACTCCGGTAGCGCCCGGGGCGACAATTCCGGTAGCGCCCGGCGCGAAACACCAACCATAGTGCACTCGATTGCAGTTAGTGCACCTAGTGCACTCTGCAGATGGAACAGCCCCCCTCGTCTCCCGGTAAATTCCCAATCCCAAGTCACCCCGCCCGCCTTTCGGTCGCCCACTGCCTGTCGGTGCAGTTGACATAATATATCTTAGCGGGTACTTGCTTGCAAGGGGAATTTACGGGTGGGGGCGCGATTGTCGCGGGCGGGGATCGCTGTGCGGATTGTGCGGCGATAGGGGACGCAGGGAGGGGGGCGCGCGTGGTGCGGTGGCGGAGGATGCGGTTGGGGGCGCGGACTGGGTTGTGCAGATCGGGGTGAAGACGGGGATGCGGAGGGGGCGAGGGGATGGCGTGGGGTTGGCGTTCGACGGGGATCTGTCTGCGTCGCGCTGGCGAAAATCACGTAGAAGGATCTTCCCGCGGGCTGACGATCGACGGGGATTTATTTGTGTGGCGCTGGCGAAAATCAGGTAGAAGGATCCTCGCGCGGGGTGACTATCGACGGGGATTTATTTGTGTGGCGCTGACGAAAATCAGGTGGAAGGGTCTTCGCGCGAGGTGACGCGGGAGAAGTTGCTCGAGATTGGGGAGGTTCGGTGACGAGGATTATTGGGGCGGGGGCGGGGCCGGCTGGATTGGTGCGTCGTGCGCGAGACCAGGCGCGATGTCGGTCCCCTGCACTGCCGCGCGATAGGCGCTTGGATTCGGTGCTTCGCGTCGGAGTTTGCGCGGCGCGCGGACGCGCGCGACGGGAGCGGCGCCGGGAATCTCGGGCGGTGCCGGAGTGCGGGGGGCGCGGTGTACACCGGCGCGCGGCAGCGGGGCGCGCGGGGAGCGAGGCGCGTGTCGGGCGGAGCGGGGATGGCGACGTGAGAGTGCGGCGGCGTCTGGCGAGAATCGGATTGATGGCGGCGCTCGCTTGGCTCAGTGCGTGCGGCAGCGGCGGCGGCGTTCGCGAGATGGTGGGATCGATCGAAGATGGCTTGCGGCTGGCGCGGCAGCTCGAGCAGCAGACGGGGCAAAGCGACATCGTGGCCATGGTGATCAACGGGCAATTTATCGGCATCACGCTCGAGAATTCGGCCTGGAACGATCTTCCGGCGGAGCAGAAGCGCGAGAAGTCGCTCGAGATCGCGCGGCTGGCTTACGAAGATTATCCGGGCGGCGGCGATCTGGTTGCGATTGACGTGTCGTACGAGACGAGATACGACGTCGGTCCGCTGCACTATCGCGTGAAGGGCGATAAGTTTGAGTTCTTCGCGTCGGAGTTTGCGCGGCGCGCGGCGGCCGGCGGCGTCGGTGATGTGGGCGCGGGCGGGAAGTGAGGGCGCGACGGTTCGCGCATCGTGGCGCGCGTGGCGAAGGCATCGTGACGCAGAGATGCTGGCGGTTCGCGCATCGGCCAGTTCCCTACTGTGCGCGGTGCGGGGGCGCCGCTAACGCCCGGCCGGGCGCGGATCGCGGCTGCCGCGCATCGCGGATACGGCGCTTGCCAACGTCCGCGCATCGGGCAATTGCCTTCCGGGCGCTCCCCGCGATGGCAAGATGGAGGCCTGAAGGCCTCCGCTACATAATTCGACCCGGGCGGAGCGGTTTGCGTGGCGCGGGCACTCTTGGCTGGGTGGTTTCGGTATTTCACACGCAGCGCAAAAAAACAAAGGCGCACAGGCAGGAGGGTCCTCCAGCAGGCGGCGGACCTGCGGCCTGCGCGACACAAAGCAAGATGGAGGCCCGCGCCACGGCGGACAGGTTTCGGCCTCCGCCGCATGAGACGGAACATTGCGCGCGTGACGCGCCGCGACCGGCAACGCCGGGAGCGCATCGACGCGGCCGCGCATCGCGCAATTCCCTGCTACGCGCTGGGCGCGGAGAGTTGGCTGATCGACGCTGGCGGGCCGCAGGTGCGGCCTGGCGCCGAGCACGCCACACTTGAAATGTTAAAGAGTTCGTTTAAAATGCCTAAACCGTCGCGCGCGGTGGGCGTGCGTGCGGGGATCGAGGAGGGTTGGCGGTATTCGGGCGCGGCGCGGTCCGGCGCTTGCGAAAATTCCAGGAGACGAGTCATGGACCTGCATCAGCTCGAAATATTTCTCACCGTGCTCGAACTGAACGGCGTGACGCGCGCCGCGGAAAAAGTCCAGCTGACGCCGGGCGCCGTCAGCATCCAGATGCAAAAGCTTTCAAGCGAAGTTCACACGCAATTATTTATCCGCGATGGCCGGCGCCTGGTGCCCACGCCGGCGGCGCTGCGGCTGGCGGAACACGCGCGGCGCGTGCTGAAGCAAGTGCGGCACATCCAGCAGGATTTCGAGGACGATCCGCGCGCGGATCAGCGCGAATTTCGGTTCGCGACCGGCGTGACCACGCTGGTCTACCGGCTGGGCCGGCCGCTGCGACGACTGCGGCTGCAATATCCGCACTGCGATTTTCACGTGTCGGTGGGGCCGACGGAAGAGATCGTGGCGGGCTTGCTGAACCGGCAGCTCGACCTCGGATTGATCTCGCTGCCGGTGGCGGAAGAGCAGTTGGAGATCACGCCGCTCTTCGAGGAAGAACTTTTTCTGTTGAGGCCTTCGCCCACGCTGGTGCGCGGCGGCGCGATCACTTCGATCGAGCCGCGAGATCTGGCCGACGTGCCGTTTCTGCTTTATCCGAAGCGCAGCAACATGCGATTGAAAATCGACAGCTTCCTCAAAGAAATGGGGCTGACGCCGCGCGTGTTGATGGAAGCCGACGACACGGAGGCCATCAAGCGTCTGGTGGAATCGGGATTCGGATATTCGATTTTGCCGGAGCACGCGTTGCGCGGTCATCGCAGATTTTTTCACGTGCATCGCATCGGGCAGAAGCGGCTGATTCGCAGGCAGGCGCTGGCGGCGGTGCGCACGGATTTTCCGCGGCGGCTGACCGTCTCGATCGCGGGATTTCTGAAGGACGCCATGCGCTCGACGCGCCGCACGAGCGAAGCGCGCGTGGCGGCGGTGCAGTAGGCGCGTGCGCCTATTGAAACATTTTTGCGATGGTCTGCATCGGCAGAAACAAACGCCTCGGGACCTTGAGGTCGATAAATCCGAATTCCTTGTAAAAGGCTTCGGCTTTTTCGTCCTTCGCATCGACAACCACGGTCCAGGATGCAATTTCGCGACTGAGGATGAGACATCGATGAAGGGCGTCCATCAGCAACATCGGGCCTAAGCGAATTCCGTAGTCGATAGCGGTGCTTCGAGCCAGTCTTCCGATCAAAGTCGCCGGGACCTCGTTGTGCCTGCTCAGTTTTTGCGCAAGAGCCTCCGGGACGCTGTCCAGAAATATCGAATACTGCGACAGTGTGTAGTAGCCGGCGATGGTCTTACCGTCGGGCGTCATCACGAAGACTGCGGCGAGATTTTTCCTGACGCTTTGGCCCGCTTGCGTTTTGAGATAAATGTCCAGTTGCGGGACGCCACAAGAAAAAGCCGCCCGGTCGTGATTCGGTCCGAGCGGCTCAAAGACGAAGTTGGGTTGATTTTGACGTTCTGCCAATCACAACTCCATCGGCTCCATCAGCCCCATGCGTTCTTTATATTCAGCAGCCGCCTTCTTCGCCGCTGCATTGGGTTCGGGCGGATTCAATAGCATGTTGACGAATAGCTCGCGGCTTGCGTCGCGCAGGTTCAACATCTCGTAGTCCTTGACGGTTGCCGCAGCGGCCTCCTCGAGTTTGGCCACCACAAAATCTGTGAGAGAAGTTCCGCGCAGTAGTGCAGCGCGTTCGATCAGGCGTTTTTGCTCAGGGGTGAGCCTGGCTTCGAGGCGTTCTGCGCGGCTGGGAGCTTTCCTTGTCGTCCTCACGGCTCTAGCTGTCCGCGGCATACTGGCCTCCAATTCACCCTTGCAAATGTACGGCAATTTGCCGGGTATGTCAATGGCACTATCAAGATGTTTTGAATCTGCCGGATATGGGAGTTAGAGCAGTTTCCTTCCGCGATGCGCGCGCTTCGAGAGCGGCTAACCCGACGCACGCGCAACGACCCAAAAAACAGCGCCGCCGCGGGGAGGTCCGGGCCCCGCGGCGGCTTGCACAGCTACAACTCCGTTGGTCGGCTACAGATTAGTTCGACGGCTACAACTCCGTTGGCCTGACCCGTTGGTCTGAAACGCGCGGGCAGCCATCGCAGGCCGCCCGCGGCTGGGCTGACTCGAGCTAGAACGTGAACTTGGCCGAGAGCTGCGCGACGCGCGGATCGGCGGCCTTGACGCCGCTCGAGCCATCGAGCGCGCCGAAGCTGCTGGAGTTGAGTTGGTTGACGCCGCCGAAGTTCGCGGTGGAATTGTTGGCGCCGTTGGTTGCGGTGTAGGTCGGCGCGAAGTTCACGCGATTGAAGACGTTCAGGTAGTCCACGCGCAGCGTCAAACCATAACGCTCGGTGACCGCGAACGTTTTCGCGAAGGAAATATCCCAGTTGTAGGTGAACGGCATGCGGAAGGTGTTCTTTCCGATTGTGCCGAGCGTGCCGAAGATCGCCGGGTTGTTGACGGCATGTCCGGACGCGCAGGTGGTGCCGGTCAGCGGCACGTTGCAGACCGTGAATGGTTCAAAGGCCTGCGCATCGAGCAGGCTGTTGCAATTGGTGGAGACGCCGGTGCAAGCGGAGACGTTGTTGTAGGGCGAAAGGCCGGCGACGCAGCTATCGTACAAGCCGTCGTTCGTGGCCGAGTTGACCACCAGGCCCTGGCCGCAAAGCGTGCCGCGCTCGCTGCCCAGCGTGTTGCCGGAAATATTGTTGGCGTTCTCGATCGCGGTGAACGGACGGCCCGAAGCGGCCGAGACGATACCGGTGAGTTCCCATCCGCCAGCAAGCAAGCGCATGACCTCACTCGAGCCGTGCAGCGCGGGCGTCTTATAGACGAACGACCCGTTGAGCACGTGCCGCGTGTCGAAGTCCGACGGCCCCCAGTCCAGTGTGTGACGGTTCGGCGTGTAGGTTTCGTTGGTCGGGCAAGGCCCCGAGGCGACGTAGGCTTTGCACAGCGCCGGCTCGTTGATAGCGACCGGGGAGAATATGCCATCGAAACCGGCGTCGCCTTGACCGAACGGCACATCGTCGAGGCTCTTCGCGTAGGTGTAGTTCACGAGCAGCGTGAGTCCGTTGGTGGCGCGCTTCTCGTAGGACACCTGGAGCGAGTTGTAGTCCGAGTTGATGTCGAACGCGTCTTCCAAAAGCGCCGTCGCAGAGAGCGCCGTGGTGGGAATGAAGGTGCTGGCGGTGGTCGCTCCACCACTGGTGGTAGGAGCGCAATCCTGCGCCGCTGCCGGAGTGATGCCCACGCCGTAAGTGACCGCTGTGCCGGGCTCGCAGAACGTGCCGAGCAACGCGTTCACCACGCCAGTGCCGGTATTGATGCTGCCCGTTCCGGGGTTCGCTGGATTCAGCGGAGCTTGCGGCGGCGTCGGGTTGAGGTTCACGGTCTCCATGTTATGTTTGGAGATCAAGCCGACGTAGGCCACGCGCAACAGCGATTCCCCAGGCAATTGGCGCTCGATCGTCAGGTTGTAGGAGTAGACGGTCGGAACGTAATACTTCGCGGTCGAGAAGCTTCCATCGAGGTTGTTTCCGGGAATGTACGGATACGGGATTGTGCAGCCCGCGGCCGCCTGCACCACGCCGCCGGTTGAGCAAATGGGCAAATCCTTCGGTGGCGCATACGGGCCGGGGAAGGTCGGGAAGTTTACATGGTAGCTTGCCGCTTGCGCGCCCGAGCAGTTCAGGCGCGTTTGCGTGCCCGACTGGGTGCAGAGCGGATCGTTGAAGGACCCGGCCGTGGAGGACTCATTCGGTGCAGCCGCGGTGGATTCGACGAACTGCGGGCTGTAGGGCCACTCGTCGACGAAGCGGTTGCTGTCCACACCGGCGATGCGCGAATCGTAGAAGATTCCGCCGCCGCCGCGAACGCTGGTCTTGCCGTCGCCGAAAACGTCCCACGCAAAGCCAACGCGCGGTTCGAAGTTGTTGTAGCTGCTGTTCATGCCGTTTTGCGGGCAACCCGGATCGCCGCCGTAGAGCAGGCCCGGAGGCGCGTCTGGGAATTCCGTGGAACGCACGCCTTGCGCCATCAACGCGAGGTTGATGCAGGTGTAGCGATGGTCGGTGATTTCATCCGGCATGTTCGCCGGTTCCCAGCGAACGCCGAGATTCAGCGTGAGGTTGTGGCGCAGGCGCAGGTTGTCCTGCAAATACAGTCCGGCGTAGGTGGTGCGCAGAGCCTTGAATTCACCGCCGCCCTGCTGCAAGCCGTAAGTGGTGGCGCCGGTGTCGCACATGTCTCCGGCCAGGTAATTCGTGAAGGTGCCGCGTCCCTCGGCGGTAGCATTGGCGGAAGACTGAGCGCCAACTCCGCTGTTCGCCACACTCGAGCCGTTAGCCAGAAGGCCCAAGAACGCGTCGTTGGTGCAGAACGCGATCAGGCCGGGTTGATTGAACTCGTTGATCAGGTCCACTTCGCTGCGCTCAAGATCGCCGCCAAAGTGGATGTCGTGAGGGCCTTTTTCCCAGCTGATATCGTCACTGGTGACCACGGTGCTGCGCAGGAACGTTCCGTGGGGGTTCGTGCCGAAGCTGAAGCCGTTGCCGGTGTTTCCGTTTTGAACGGTCATCTGCTGAATGGCGTTCGGGCTGACGTTATCGGGCAAAAGCGATCCGAACGATTGCGGATCCGGAGCATTGGTGCCCGGGCCGCGGACGGAAGCCTCGCGCGAATAGCTCAGACGGAAATCGTTCAGGAAAGTCGGGGAGAAGGTGTGCGTCTCGTGCAGCAGCGCGTTCTGCGATTCGATGGTTTGGCCGTCGGTGTAAGCCAGCAGTTCGGTCGGCGGCGTGTATGGCGAGCGGACAAACCGGTCAAACTCATAGCGACCGGTCACTTTGTCGTTGCTCGTCAGCAGGTAGTCGAATCGGCCCATACCGGAGTCGTAGTTCTCGGTATCGGGAATCGGGAAGCTGGCGCAGGGATTCGATCCGGCGGGGCAAGCCACCGGGCTTACACCGGGCAGGATATTCGCGAGACCTGTGGATGTGAGGCCAGCCAGAGCGTAAGTCGGATTCATCATCGGAAGGCCGGTGGTCGCGTTGATGCCCAGCATCTTGGCGACCGCGGTGTCGATCACGCCGGTGCCGCAGGCCATCGGACTGGCTGTCGATTGGGTGTTGCACGGCTCGCCGTTCGTCAGGAAATTGCTGATGTCCGTGGTTCCCGGCATGTGCTGCGTGGTCGAAGCCAGGTTGCGCAGCGCCTCGCGCTGGTAGCCGGCGAAGAAAAACAGTTTGTTCTTCTTGACCGGGCCGCCGAAGGTGCCGCCGTACTGGTTGCGCTTGATCACGTCGGTCGGCGCGAGATAATTTTTCGCGTTGAACACCGGATTGCGGATGTAATCGAAGGCATCGCCGTGAAAGGCGTTGGTGCCGCTGTTGGTGATCACGTTCACCACGGCGCCGGCGTTGTTGCCATACTCGGCGGTGTAATTGCTGGTCTGCACGCTGAATTCGGCGAGCTCATCGGGGAACGGGAACGGCTGGTTCACGCTGGTATACGTGTCCATGTAATCGCCGCCGTCGAGCAGGTAGCTGGTCTGATCGCCGCGCGTGCCGTTGGCGGAAATTGTGAGCGCGCCGGGGAAGGTTTTTTGCGGGCCCTGATCCATGCCGCCGTTCGGCGCGATCACCGCGCCGGCCACGGTGGCGGCGAGCTGCGCGACGTTGCGGCCGTTGAGCGGGAGGTCGTTGATGCGCGCGCCTTCGACCACGGTTTTCAGCGTGGAGGTCGTAGTGTCAACCGCGAGCGCCGTCCCGGTCACCGTCACCGACTCCGATGCGGAGCCGAGCGAGAGTTGGAAATTTACGGTGAGGGACTGGTCGGCCAGCACGATGACGTCTTCGGATTCTCCCTTGAAACCCGAGGCGCTGACGCTCAGGTGATAGTTCGCCGGAGCCAGCGAAGGAAGGAGGAAAAATCCATTGGAGTCGGCCTCGGCATCGCGCTCGAAACTGGTGCCGGCTTGCGTTGCGGTCACTTTGGCGCTGGGTACCGCGCCGCCGCTGGGATCTGTGATGGTGCCGTTGATGGTGCCCAAGCCCTGGGCGTGGGTCAAGCATGGAGCCAACAACAGAAATGCGCATGCGCACAACAAACACAGCGGGCCAAAACGAGGTTTCACATTGCCTCCTGGTGTCTACCTAGACTCTCCCGCGTTGCCGCGGGGCCGTGAGCGTCCTACCTGGCGCTTACGGCGAACCTACTGCCGGTCGCATCGCCACGCTGCTTTCGCGCGTTACGCACCCAAGCGAGCGCATCCACGCATCAGCGACTGCGTCCAGCACCTTTCGAACGTGTTTCGGGGCCCGGTGCTTCTCTGCCGACTGGTTATGAGACAAAAAAACTGGAATAAAAATAAAACGTGTAAGCGATTTGAAATCCCTTTACGTGTACGTGCACGCAGCGCACACCCACGCTTCCTTGGCGCGAACTATATTCAAAGATTAAAACTTGTCAAGCACAAATTTAATGCCGGCATCGGCAATGGGCGTCCTGCTGTGCCAATCGGGTACGGGTTCTTCCGAGGGAGTTCGAGCGAGTTCGCGCAGAGAGCCACGGATCACGATCAAGCCACCACCTCCGGCCTGAACGCCGCACACACCCCAGAACCGCATTCCCACCCCGTTAAGGAACCGAGCATCCGATACCGTGGGCAGGTTTTCGCACTTCGCGACCTGCATAGTCAAGCTTGAATATCTGTACGAAGCGTTTAGAATAACTGAACGATCGCGGCGGCCCCATTTGCGCTCGGGGGCGGCGTCGAAAAACCATCATGGATATCCGCCAGCTCGAGCTGTTCCTCGCCGTCGTGGATGAATCCGGAGTGACTCCGGCAGCCAGAAAGCTGAATCTTTCGCCCGGCGCCGTGAGCATGCAGATTCGAAACCTTTCGTCGGACGCCGGAACGGAATTGTTTGTTCGCGTGGGAAGGCGCTTGAAGCCCACGCCCGCGGCGCTGCGCCTGGCCGAGCGCGCGCGCGCGGTGGTCAAGCAGATGGAGCAGATTCAGAGCGATTTCAAGGACAACCCGCGGAGCGATAGCAAGCCATTCTGCTTCGGCGTGGGCAGCACCACGCTGGTCTACCGGCTGGGCGGACCGCTGCGCAATTTGCGCCGGCAATTTCCGCATTGCGATTTCAATGTGTCCGTGGGGCCGTCGGAAAAAATCGTGGCGGGATTGCTCGACCGGCAGATGGATCTCGGCCTGATTTCGCTGCCGATCGGCGAAGGGCAACTGGAGATCACGCCGCTTTACGATGAGGAGTTGCTGCTGATCCGGCCGTCAACCGCGCCGGTGCGCGGCGGAGCGATCCGCTCGATCGCTCCGGAGGATTTGGAGGGCGTGCCGTTTCTGCTCTATCCGAAACACAACAACATCATACGATTGAAAATCGATCGATTTCTCAGCGAGGTCGGCGTCACGCCGCGCGTGGTGCTCGAAGCCGACGATACCGAAACCATCAAGCGGCTGGTGGAATCCGGATTCGGATATTCGATTCTGCCGGAGTGCGCCGTGCTCGGTCAGCGCAGATTTTTTCACGTGCATCGCATCGGCCACAAACGTTTGATCCGCAAACAGGCGCTGGCCGCGCCGCGCTCGGAATTTCCGCGCAAACTCACCCTGGCCATCGCGAATTTTCTGCAAACCGAGCTGCGCGATACCTGATCGCGCACAACCGCGGCGCGCGTCGCGCGATGAGGCCGGCGATCGCGATTCGCGCGTCGCGCAATTTCAATCAAAGGAATAAGGCGACGTGCGGGATGTACTGCGGCGTGTGGACGCCGATGCGTCCATGTCCAGCGAATCGGCGGCTTCGTTGTCGGAGGAATAGAGAGGGCGGCGCGTGGGTTTGCGCAGAGGATATTCGCGGCCGCGCAGATTCGTCGCGGCGCATTGGCGGCAAACGGCTTTGCCGCATTTTTCGATTTCGGCTGCGCGGTCGCACATTCTGAAATAAAAACATGACGGCGGCGCGGCGCTCGGCGCGGTGCGCATGGCTTCAATCGACTGCGCGAGGCGCAATGCTTGAATCGTCTGCGCGGTGCCCGTCGCTTCAATTGGCTGCGCGCTGCGCAGTGCTTCGCCGCGCTGCGCGAAGCGCGTTGCTTCAATCGGCCGCGCGGTGCGCAATGCCTTAATTGACTGCGCGGAGCGCGCCGATTTGCCGGACTGCGCGGAGCGCATTGCCTTAATCGTCTGCGCGGAACGCGTTGATCTGGTCGGATGGGATCGGCGGACGGCTTTGGGCGAGGGCTTCTTCTTGGCGGGAGGACGTCGCGGCGGGATTACGGTGGCGCGGCGTTTGAGCAGGCGGGCAATTCTCTTCTGGGCGGGGACGCTTCGCGGACTACGGCGGCGGGATCGCGCGGGCAATTTGGAATTTCCGGGAATCTCTTAATGATGCGCGGCGACGGCGCCGACTACGGCCCCGGTGGCCGCGCCGATCGCGAACCATTTCGCGCCGCGGCGCAGGCGCGTCCAGAAGCTTCCGCCCTTCGCGCTTGTGACGGCGGCGTCGCGCTGTTGCGTGAGCGCGGTGACCTGCGTCTGCGCGTCGGCCAAATCTTTTTTCGCGGTGTCGCGGTCGAGCGTGGTCGCCTGGCAATTCTCGAAATAATCGTAGAGCGGCTGGAGATCGGCCTGCGGAATGTTCGCGACGATCGGAGCGAGGTTGCTCGGGACTGCGGCGCTCGCGCTCGCGCCAGCGGCGCCCGCGCTGACGCCGGGCGCGGCGGGAAGGCTCGCGCCGTTTTGCGCCGCAGATTGGGCGTTAGCGGAATTGCTCGCCCTGGTATTCGCGCCGGCGCTCGCAGGCTGATTCCCTGCCCCGCCGGCCTGCGCGTTGGCCGAACTTGGCGCTGACGGTGAAATCGTGATCGGTTGCGGCAGCGGCGGCAGCGCCGACGGCAGCGCGGCGAGCGCTTGCTGCGGCGTCTGAACTTTTTTCTCGAGCGCGGCGATTTGCGCGAGCTGCGTCGCGAGTTGCGCGTCGCGCGCTTTTTCGCTGGCTGCGGCCGCGTCGAGATGTTTCTGCGATGCCGCGAGCGTGGCCGAAAGCGCCGCGGCGCTGCGATGCGCCGCAAACCACGCGTGCGCGATCAGCGCCGCAGCGATCAGCAGCGCGACAAGCGCGACCGCGCGCCAATGTTTCCAGGCGAGTTCGTCGAGTGAGAGGGGAATTGACATATAGGTCAGCGCATCTCGTCGCGCTAGACGGTCAGAATGCCCGCGGTAAGAGCGTGGAGATGGAGCATCGGCAATTCAGAGTTAGGACTTTGTTGGTTTCTGAGTTGATCGCGATTGCGGGGAACTGGACTGTGATTCTACGGCGATGATTTTCTTGTTTTTCAGGATTTCGATGTAGTCATCGAGTGACACGTCACACCTGATCAGACCCGCCAATTGCTTCTCGTTGAGTTTCAGTTGCTGTCTGATCAGATTCCCGGGCTGTTCTTTATTTCCCTGTGAGCGTTTTGTGCGGACCACCGTCTGACCGCCATATTCAAACCAAGCGAGTCGGTCTCCGCTGTTACGTACCTTGAGTCCTAACTTGTTTACGATTTTCTCAAATTCATGGACTTTCATGGGGCCGCCGCACGACATGCTCTTTCAATACACCCCAGACTTTGGCTAAGTCCGGCCCGAGGCGCGGTTCCTCTGCCTCCAGTGAAACGTAGAGTTCAGCGATCGTATGTCCGAGATCATCGCAAGCCGAGGAATTCGACTTGCCGGTTCCAAATTCGTCCACCTGCCTCCACGACGCGATAGCAGTGGCTCCGCGTCGGTCCAGATCGACGGGGATCGGCTTAATCACTCGAAACTCGCATCGACTGATCGTCCCGAGGAGGATCTGCTTCGGGCCGCGTTCCCGTCTGCGAATATGAACTTTAATTCTTTGGATAACGTCGTGAAGCACCACTGCCTGTGGGACATCGGGCGGTGGCACAAATTTGGGCGCAGGCTGCTCAAGATTTTGATTTACAAGGTATTGGGGCATAGCGGCCATACTCTAGTTACCTCGTATCAGCCCTAGGGGCGGAATCTGAAGCTTGTCGGCCCTGACGAGAGCCCGGCCGAGAAAGACGTCGTTTGCATACAGCTGGAACTCATAAGTCCCGAATTCGGCTATGGGGATGCCGGCGAAATTGAACGCCAATTCCATCGGATCGTCTGGCTTGGCCCATTGCGCGTCCACCCTTATCTCCACGACAGGAGATTCGTCCCTGAGATTCACCAGTCGAACCCGAAGGTTGTACGTCCCAGAACCCTCAACCAATTTCGCATACAGGCCTAGGCTGTTTATCGGAAACGGAACGGCCGGAGACTGAACTCGATCAAAAACTCCCACAAGCGTTCGTTTTTGAGTCGCAGCGTCTTGTATCACCGTGTCGCAAACGATGATCGCCAAAACTGTCGGAATGGGGCTGGATTCAGCCATCAAGCAATATCTAGGACATCATCAGCCGGAATGTTCGTGAAAGCAAGGGGGCACGCGGTTACAGTACGCCCGATCCGCAGGTTTCGCCTCCTCTTCGCTCCCGTGGCGCGCGCGATAAGACCAGCTAGTTGTCTGCGGCGCGCGCTCTTGTGTGTTAATCAAGGTAAAGGCCCATCCGCGCGGCGATTTCATTTGTAATGCGCGACGCGAGACAAAACCTCGGCGGGATAATCGCGATTGGCGCCGCCGTTCCAGGCGAGCAGGGCGCGCGTCGCGTCGCCGGCGGCGGCGTCGAATTTCGCGCGCAATTGGCGGCAGCCGAATTCGAGGCCAGTGGCGGGATCGCAGAGTTCGGCGAGCGACGCGGCTTCGCAGCCGAGCTCGCGCGCCACCTGGCCCATCAGCTGCATCAGGCCCCAGGAGATCGAGCGCGTGTAGGCCTCGGTGGCGGAAATTTTGCCGGCGTTGTAGAGCGGGGCGATGTAGCGCGCGAGAAAACCCGGCTCATAGCGCACGGCCCACGGATTCCAGGCCGATTCCTGTTCGACGACCGCGCAGACCAGCGGCGGATCGAGTTTGTGCGCGACCGCGGCAACGCGAGCGAGCGCGATGAGTGCGGGCGGTGCGGACACTGAATATCTGAAGGGTGAAAATGGGATCGACGGCGCAGCGTCTATGGGCGGAAATCCAAGAGAAACAGAACGGGCGGCACCGTAAAAAAGAAAGGACTCGACCGAAGCCGAGTCCTTTCTAAGAATCTGTCCTTGCCAAGGTAAGAACAGATTAACCGAAACAGCCTAGGCTGTCAAGATAACTTCCTACGCATATCCCTTTTTGCATAGGCCATGCAACCGCTGGACGCGACGGGGCTCGAACCCGCAACCCGACCTTGGCAAGGACGTGTGTTCCCAATTACACCACGCGCCCACGTGTACTACTAACATATCTATCCGTGTCTGACAACACATGGATCGATGGTCCAAGGCTGCGCCACCTGTGAATCGGACCAAAGCGGAAGTCAAAACCGCGCACTGTGTCAATCGCGGCGCTTGGTGTCGGTCAGGTCGATGAAGCCGATCGCGGGGGGATCCTCGAGATGAATGCCGAGATGATCGGCGATCTGGCGCAGCGCGTGGTGCAGGTGTGGCAGATGGATCAGCGCCATGGCGGTGACAAAAGTGCGGCGGATTTCATCGTCGCGCATGCGTCGATGCAGCCAACGCACGAACAGCGTGAATTGCGCCAGAATCGCGAATGCGACGACGACCCAGTAGGGGTTCATGTCGTCCTCCGAACTGATCTGGCGTGGGGCGGAGCGAGCCGGCGCGGTTTCGTGGCGCGTGCCGCTCGCGCACCCTGCGATCTTTCGCGCGCACAGATTTCGAGCGAAAGTCCTCGGTCAGAGGAGCTTTCGCGGTAAACAAGTCAAATTTAATTTACGTGCTTGTCAGATGGCACCGCCGATGCCGGCGGTTAGGCCGTTCGGGCCGATGCCGAGATTGAAACTGTTGCTGGGAGCGGCGGCGCGTTGCTGAACGCCCAAAATATCGCTGGGGATGCCGAGCGCGCGGCCGAGCAGGCCGGAATTTGTGCCGTACAAACCAGCGAGACCTTGCAGCGCGGCGAGCTGATCGGATTGCTGTTTATTCGCGAATGCGATCTGCGCATTTTGCGCGACGGTGGCGGCGCTGGTGCCATAATTCCGCGAGAGCGCGTCGAGCGTGCTGTTGTAGCCGGCGTTGTTGTTGGTGGCGGCGGCGCGCGTGGCGGCGTTGTTCATCAGCGAATCGAACGTGCTGCCGAGCGCGCCCATGGCTTGCCCGGTGATCGCGGATTGCTGCGCCGCGGTGTAGCCGGGATTGTTCAGCAGATTCTGATAGCCCGGCAGCAGCTGGCTATAGAGCGAAGAATTCTGGCTGGTGAGATTTTGATTGATCGCGTTCTGCGTGGCGAGTTGCTGATTGGTCGCCTGGACCGTTTGCCCTTCTGAGCCGCGTCCCATGTGAAGACACCTCCGTGGAATGAATTCGAGATTTGAGTGGCGGCGCGCGTGATTCGCGCGATGTGTTTTTTGTAGCGGAGGCCTTTAGGCCTCCATCTGGGGCGTGCGTGGAAAAGGCTGGAGGCCTAAAGGCCTCCGCTACATAACCCGTGCTACAGAGCCGCGGCCGCGAGCCTCGGCGATGCGCGCTCCGCAAACGAAGCGTGCGTTACGAGTTTCCGCTGGTCGTGGTTTTGCCGAAGCCGGAGCCGCCGCTGCCGCCGCTGGCGGTGCCGCTGCCGGATGAAGCTTGCGGCGCGGGGCCGGCCGCGCCTCCGCCGACAACCGGCGTGGCGGGCGAACCGAAGACGACCGCGGCCGATGGTTGCGAGCCGAGATATTGCGAATAGCCGCGCCAATATAATGTTTGGTTGCCGAGCGAAACGCGCAGATTGCGCGAGCTGCCCAGAAAATAAACGTGCGGCGCGGCGAAGCCGGGCGTGCTGTCCGACTCGACGAAATAATATATGCCCTTATTCACGGCGGAATTGTCGGTGATGGCCACGTCGAAAATTCCGTCGGCCGCGACCACGGAGATTCCGCCGATCGGCGCGGGCGCGGTGATGTCGCCCGAAGGATCCACGCCCGTCGCGCGGCCGATCGAATTCACGGCGGAGATGACCTGCGTGATGGCTTCGTAGGTGTACGGCGATTCGCTTTTGATGCGCGCGAGTTGTGGGACGGTGAGCATTTGAATCGAATACGATTTTCGCGAACGTTTGTGTCGCCCCTACGGGGCTTAAAACAATTGGAGAAAATATAAAATGGACCGCGTACCCAGGGCTTACGCCCTGGGCTAAGCTCTGCCGCCCCTACGGGGCTGGTTTTCGTGCGGGCCGCGATTTCGTCACGTGGCGCGACCTCAGCATTGCGCGAAAAAAGATGCCGCCCTAAAGGGCGGCGCTACAACGACAAAGTCTACGGCGCAATCACGCGACGTCAACCTTGCGGCAGAAGCAGGGCCAGGGATCGCGGCGCCAGCCCAGGCGCGCGAGGCGACGGCCGAAGGCGCGCGCGACGGGCGGCGGCAGAAACGCTTGTGCGTCGTCGAGGCCGCGGGCGGCGGCGGCGCGGCGCGTGGCTTCGTGCATCACCAGAAAACGCTGCCAGCGATCGCGCGGTGTGCCGGCACGCGGATCGTGAAGCAAATATGTTTCGGCGGTCAGGCGCAGGAGCACGCCCATGGCCGGCTCGCCGGAATCGTCCTCGAGCACCAATTTTGAAATGAATAGCGGGCTCGTGAGATCGGGAAACGGATAGCCGAAGCCTTGCGCGGCGTGCAGGCGGCGCAGAGCGTCGAGATCGCGTTCCGTATATTCGCGGATCAACATCTGGGACGAAAGAAGGAAAATTCGACGGACCCGCGTGTGGGGCCGGTGCGAGGTGGCGCCGGGAGGTGGCGCTCGCCGCGCGATCACAAATCGCTTCGTGATGCAGCCCCGTAGGGGCGGCAGAGCTTAGCCCAGGGCGTAAGCCCTGGGTGGACAAATCCTCCACACGTTTTTCATCAAATGTTTTTCTTAAGCCCCGTAGGGGCGACACAGTCGTTGAATCAATTGCGGATATCGCGAGCGCTTGTGCCGCCCCTACGGGGCTAAGACAAAACATTTGGGAATAATCTAATTTGCGAATCGTTCCCAGGGCTTACGCCCTGGGCTAAGCTCTTTCGCCCCTACGGGGCTGGTTTTCGAGTGCGCGGCGATTTCGTCCCGTGGCGCGATTGTCGCGGGCACGGTTTGCGTAGCACAGCCATTCCTGGCTGTGCGATTTTGGGTTTTCTACACGCGGCGCAAAAAAGCAAAGGCGCACAGGCAGGAATGCCTGTGCTACGAAAAGACGATGGCGCGCCCCGCTACACGAGGCAGAACATTCAGCACGCCCGCGCGCGGCAAACACCGAGAGATCCCTCGTCGAGGACTCCTCGGGATGACGGCGCTTGGTCGCGCCGTCAATTCACGCCGCGGACGATGGACCATGGGTCGGGCATCAGGCTGGGGATGAAGCGCTCCATCTCGAACCAGGAGCCGGCGGAATTTGTGCCGAACTGGAAGGCGACGCGCTCGGCGAGAACGTTGATCGGCAATTCCAGATCGTGCGGCGAGTGCGAGGCGAGCGTTAGCGCGGGCAGCGACGCGGCGTAGGCTTCGCTATCGGCGAACGCGCTTAAATTCAACGTGCCGGTGCCTTGGGCGTAGAGCGTGAGATACGAAAACAATTTTCGGTGCGCGCGCACGTCGAATTGCTGCTCGAGGTCGTGGCTCAGAAAGAAAAATGTGGTGTAGTAGGCGTCGATCGCGGCGCCGTCGTCGGAATATTGCGTGTCGAGCATTTGATAGATTTTGCCGTTGCCCACGCCGTTGCCCAAAAACAATTGCGCGGTGCCGTTTGCGCGTTCGGCGAGCGTGGCGCAATTCGCCACGATGCTCCACGGGCACCAGCGGCGCGAGCGGCCGGCGGAAAACAATTTTCCGCTGATGGTAGAAAAGTGATACGGGCCGAGGCCGGCGATTTCGCTCGAAGAAAAGCAGCTGCGGTAATCGAGCATCAGCACGATCGAAGGCGTGGTCGCGGTGCCCAGCGGAACGCCGCACAGAATGCGGCGATTGGTGGTGTCCACGCGGACCCACAGCGTGTTGCCCGCGGCCCAATTGATCTGGTCCCACAGCGGCTGAATTTCCTGCGAGATTTTCACCGGCTCGCCGCCATCATATATATAGAGGCCCTGGCGCGCGGCGATCACAGCCCAATCTTCGCCGATGTCCACGCCATTCACGGAGGGCGTGCCGACGGTGCGCGAAATTTCGGTCACGCTCCACGAAGCCGGCTCGCTGCCACTGGAATCCTGCGTGGAATAAAGTTCGTGGTCCTTCGCGAAATATAAAATTCCGCGCAACTCGAACGCGGCGCGCACGGCTTGCCCATCGCCTTCCGCGATTTCGAGCAGGCCGGTGACGCCGTCGTAGCTTTCCGGGCTGCCGGCGGTCGAAGCGCGCACCACGCTGGTGTTGTACGGCTCGGCGGTGGGGAAAATCTCGATGTTGTCCACGCCGAATCCGCCGCCGACGCTCGGCGTGCCGTCGGCATCAACGCGCAGCACGAGATCGGACGGAATGGTGGCGATCGCGGGCGTTAGCGGCGCGATAAATTCCTGCCACGCGGAGGTGGCTTGCGCGGCGGTGACTTCGATGCCGGTGGTGTTGATTCCGGCCGACGCGCTGTAAAGATGAATGTGCAGCGTGCCCTGCGTCGCAGGCGGCGAACCGACGGCGCGCACGCGCGCGCGCACGGAGTACGCGGTCTGCACGGCGATGCGCGTGACGCCGAGATAGTCCGCGACCGCGCTTTGCGTGATCAGGCCGCGCGTGGCGGTCGTGCCGTCGCCGAGAATATCGTACGCGCCGCCCCACACGCCGTTATCGCGCTGGCCGCCGGTGAAAAATGTGGCGTCGGGCGTCCAGCCGAGCGGCACGCCGCTGGTGGGATCGAAGCCGCCATCGAACGAAAGATTTTGCCAGTTCGGCAGCTTGTTGCGCTCGCCCCACCAAAACATGCGGTCGGAATAGGCGATGCCGCCGGCGCATTCGCCGAGCTCGACGAGATTGAAAAGCGGATCGGCGAGCGTGCCGGCGAGCACATCGGAATCGGAAAAATCGACGAACCACGTGGTGGTGACCGTGTCGTTGATTTGCATCCGCGGCGAGCCTTCATCGCCGGTGGTGTAATAAAACGACGCGCCGCCGGACGCGGTGAACATCAAAACGCGCGCCACGATGTTCACGAGATTCAGCGGCAGCGGAATTCCGGTGACTTGCGCGCGGCAATTTCCTATCGAGGTCCAGGAGATCGGCGGCGAGGGCTGCGTGATGTATCCCTGTCGCGTGAGGAACGCGACGGCCACTTGATGCGCGCCCGCGGCGATCGAGCCGAGCGGATTTGCGGTGCCCGCGTAGCCGGATTCGTTGGCGCCGGCTTGCGCGAAAGTGAATTGCGTGCCGCTGGTGATGGACGCCACGGCGAATGTGCCGTTCAAATCCGATGGCGCGCCGGCGGTGCCGCTGGCGCCGGCTTCGTCGGCGCCGATTTGCACCCAGGTGAAAATCGTGTTCGTGGAATCGACGGTGGCCACGGTGTACGAGCCATTGAAATCGGTGGTGCCGCCGGTGACGCCGGCGATCAGAATTTGCGCGCCGACGGCGATCATCAGCGCCGCGGCGGTGTTCGCCGTGACCACGTCGTCGGAGCGCTGAATCGTGGAAAGCGCGACGGGCGCGGCGACGGTGACATTGGAAATTACAATTTGATCGCTGCTATCGAGATTGTGCGGCGTGGCGGTGTTCACGGTGACCACGTTCGAGGTGCGCACGATGCTCGAAATATTCGCGATCACATCCGCCACGGCCGCGGGCCCCGAGCCGGGACCGACTTGGCTGACGCGATCGAAATACGTGCCGTCATACTGGCGCGGCAGATCGAGGCCGAATTGGCCATCTCCGAACGCGAGATATTCGCGGCCGAACAATGTGGTGGACGCGGCGCGCGCGCCGGCCACGATGCCCGACGCAATTTCCGTGAGCACGCCGGGCGCGGAAGAAAATTCTCCCCAGAGCGTGCCGCTTGAATCGAGCGCGAGCAGCGTCTCCGCGAGATTTTGCTGAATGTACGTTTTGAGATAATTCACCGTGGGATTGCCGGCGATCGGCGTGTACACGGATTGCAGGCCGGGCCGCGTGCGGACGGCGCCGTTCAAGAACGCGACGTCCTGGCAATCCGGCGAGCAGCCGAACGGGAGATCGGGCGCAGCCATGTCGGTGACCAGGCCGCCGAAAAGATCGAGAGGAACGTCGGTTGCGCCGGCGATGCTCATCGTGTTGGGTTCCTCTGCGCGATGCGCGGATTACAGCAATTTGCGGAACGCGGCCTCGAACTGGATGTTGGCGTCGCCGGAGATGCGCGTGGGATACGTGCCGGCGGCGAGCTCGGTGGCGGACGCGGTGCTGATTTTCACTTTGCCGTTGTTGAGCGCGGTGCCGGGAATCCACGCGTAGAGATCGGCCGAGGTGCCGCCGGCCCAGAGCTGCGTGGGCGGGAGGCTCGCGCCGATTTGCGACGCGACGGTGGTGAAATCGAGCGTGTCGCCGCCGGTGGAATAGCTGCCCGACGGCGTGAGCTTGCCGAAAACGTAGATGTTGCCCGTGCCGGTGTCCACATCGGTGATGGTGATTGCGAGTGCCATGAGATCTCCTCTCGTTTCTCGTTGCGAAGATTGCGATGGTTGCGGCGATGTGGTTTTTGAATTACGTAGCGGAGGCCTACAGGCCTCCAGCCTTTGCCGCACAAAATCAAAAGCCAGATGGAGGCCTAAAGGCCTCCGCTACAAAACCATTTCGGTTCGCGCGTCCTTCTTCAATCGCGCGCGCTAAACAATCGGGCCGTAGGTGGCGCGCCAGGAATAGGGGCGGCGGCGGCGGACCGATTGCTGCTCGCGCAGGACGGCGCGGGAGACCAAATCTTCGAGCGCGTCGGAGCCGGCGTCGTCCCAGCGCTCGGAAAGCGGTGAACCGCGCGCGGCGGAAGCGAGCGCGGCGGTGAAATACGCGATGGCTTCTTGCGCGTTGCGAATCAGCACAGGGCTGGTGGAATCCGTGAGATCGGGCAGCGAGGCCTGATAGCGCAGGCGAATCTGCGTGTCTTGCGTGGCGCCGAGGAACCAGAGGCCGTCGGTGCGCCATTCCCAGAAGCCGAGCGCGGCTCCCTGCTCTTGCGAGGGCAGGCCGCCGTGATCGGTGAGGTCGATCATCTCGGCGAAATCGTCAGTGGAAAGATTCGGGCGCTCCCACAATTTTTACGGCACGAGCAAATTGAACGGCAATTGATTCGGCGGCGCGGTGGCGTCGGTGATGGAAACCTGCAACGAGGGATCCACGGCGCTGACGGCCGGGACGACGAGCAGCACATCGTCGGTGATGAAGGAGGCCGAGCCGATGTTCGCGAGCGCGCGCTGCACTTTGCGATATGCGGCGTTGGCGTAGGGCATCAGCACCGTGTCGGTGAAAAGATTGCCCGCGGCGTCGTTCAAGAGCGAACGCACGAGGCTGGTGATGGTTCCCGCGGTGTTGTAAGCGCTGGTGGCGACGACCGGCATGATGTGCTCCTTCTATGCGCGCGTGGCGGAATCGATGGGTGTGCGGCGGAAATTCAAATGCCGAGCGAACGATCGAATTTGAATTTGTAGCGCCGGCCTTCAGGCCGGCATCGCGCTTACGGTGGAATTGAAAATGCCGGCCTAAAGGCCGGCGCTACATAAAACAAAACCGCGTGTGCGCGCGATCATTCCCCGCGCAATTTTCGGCCGATGTAGACGGCGGCGGCGCCGCCGACGAGGCATGCGGCGATGGCGTAGTGATGGATGCTCAGAACTCCTCCGGCGATGAAGGCGGCGAAGCCGGCGATTTCGACGATCTCGCCGATTTTTGCTAGTTCCGTGGTTGCGGGCGTGATTGCGGTCATGTTGTTCTCCTGTGATGCGGATTCCGAAATAAAATGTGTCGTGGCGCGCGGCGCTCGGCGCGCGTTACACCTGCTGTTCGCGGTCGGGGCCGGGCATGTCCCAGATGACGGGCTCATCTTCTTCGGCGGCGGGCGTGGCGGGTTCAACGCGCGCTTTGCCGAAACCGAATTCGATCAGTTTTTCCCACACGCGGGCTTTCACGCTCGAACCTTTCTTGCCGTCGCTCGAGAGCAATTCGCACGCCATGTCCACCGGGTTGTGGCGCTTGAAGACCGCGCGGGCGAGCTCGCGTTGTGTCCGCGGCGGGCGAGCGCGCGTGCGAGATTTTGTTTGCTTGGGCATGTGCGTTGCGAGATCAAAGGCGTGACGCCCCTGCCGGGGCTTGCGCGAGAGACAAAACAACAATTGAGAAAAATATATTAATCGCGATCGTACCCAGGGCTTACGCCCTGGGCTAAAATGTGCCGCCCCTACGGGGCTGATTTTTGAGTGCGCCGCGATTCCGGCCTGGAGCTGGCGACGCCGAGATCGCCGCGCAACAGCAAGGTGGAGGCCTGAAGGCCTCCGCTACATAAATCCGAAGCGATCGTGCATTGGTAGGGGCGCGGCTATCGATGCGGGCGCGCGGGGGCGGCGGGCGTTGCGGACGGCGCGACCGATGCTGCGGCCGCGGCCGGAGACGCCATCGGCGCGGCGGATCCGGCGGGCGAATCGCGCAGCAGGCCGAGCGATTGGGCTTTTTCGCGATCGAGGATTGCGCCGCAGGATTTGCAGACGGCTACGCCGGGTTTCACGCGTTCGCCGCAGCCGGGACAATCGGAAGTTTCGTGGAGCTGATAATTCCATTCGCGCTCGAGGCCGAGTTCGCGCGCGGCGCGGCGCTGCAAATCGTCGAGGAAGAGATGCGAATGCGAGCGCGCCCATTCGCGATCGGCTTCGGCGACTTTGCGGCGATAGAACGCGTTCAAGCGGCGGCGCGCGTCGGCGATTTCTTCGGGCGTGGGCGCATCGCCGGCGCAGACGAACGCGCCGAGAAAAGAATCCTCGCCGGCGTCGCCATTGATTTCGCGGCAGAGATCGGCGGCGATGTCGCGCGCGGAAATGTTTACGTCGAGCGTGCGCTTATCGCCGAGATCGATCACGGCTTTGCGCGGCGTGACGCGCGTCAGCGAACACGGCGGCCACGCGGCGCTCGCATGGTTCGCGGCGTCGTGCGCAGTGTCGCCCGAAGTGGAGGCCTGAAGGCCTCCGCTACGAAGTTCAACGCCCTCGGACGGCGGAATGAAAAACGCGCCGTAGTTGCGGTGCAAATTCCAGCTCTGCGCGGTGAGATTTGCGATCACGGCTGTTTCTTCGGACATGCGGCGATTCTCCTTGATTCTGACAGTGCCATCTTGAACCATTGGTTAACGCGGATATTGTCGAGCGTCGCGCCCGGTGCTACATTTGCGGCAATGCGATACGCCGCCGTTTCGGTCCTGATTCTTTGCGCGCTAGGCGCGCAAGCCGTGCCGCAGGCTTCATCGCCCGTTCAGCCCGCGAAGGCGCAGCGAAAAATCCCATGCAAGACGCCGGAGAACGCTTCCGAGTGCTACTGGACGCGCGGCAGACTCTCGTTCTACGCTGACAACAGTCCTTGCGAAATCTGGAAGATCGGCACACATCGGATGCTCGCGGTTTATAACGGGCCTTCGCATTTTCCGCCGCGGACGGACGCTGACAGGACTGACCCGGAGTTTCCAGCGAGTCTCGATAAGGTCTATGACGATTACGAGCGGCGCAACGGGGTTCAGGATTTTCCGCCGTCCGCGTTTGCAGATTTCGAGGTATGCCCTCTCGATCCGGAGCGGAAGGGTGAGATGCAGGCCGTGTGTATCGAATCCGCAAAGAACATTTTCTTGAATACCGCCCACTGGCGCGCTCGATGCCGACTCACTGCTTCTTGTCGGGAAAGTATGTATTCACCCAGGCTGTCCGGGATGACACGCTCCTGGTCGGAAATGAATTTTGATAGGGGCCGGACTGCGTGCTGATCTGGGCGCCTGAGGCTTGGCGACGCCGAGCGCCCGGCCCCCGAAGGACTCCGACGAGTTTTGCCCATCGTTCGGCATGAATCATCGCTCCCGAAGAAGCGGACGAGAAACGAACGTGAAACGGAAGCGTTCAGGCCTCCACCGATTTCGCGTAACGGCAAGTGGGATGCCGATAACCTCCGCAATACGGGGCGATGGTGATAATCTGGCACGGGGTACCATCCGTCCGAGTGGAGCAGCTTGGTGCGCAAGGCTCTGCACGAACTGCGCAAGTATTTGTTGCCGGCAGGTTTCGCCCTCTCGCTGGCGTCAATCCCGCTTCTTATTTATTGGTTCTACCAGCACGCGTCCACCTCGCAAGGCGTTCCCATGTTCGATGTCCAAATGCCGGACTTAACGACGGCGCTGGGCTTCGGGCTTTCCATAGTTGGACTGGTGATTACGATTGCGGCCACAGTGTTTTCCCGGCGTCACCGCTCGATGCACGCGATCGCGCTTCTTTGCTCGGGACTGTGCTTTTTAGTTTGGTTTCTTGTGGCGATTCTCAACAGCTGACGCTCACAAACGGCGCGCCGTGGAATGCGCGGCCGGTGTCCGAGAGCAGGGCGTCGGCGAAGGAATCGTAATCGCGATCTTCGCGGGCGTCGCGGCGATCGAGCGCGGCGCGGCGCTCGCCGGCGCGCAAGCCGCGGCTCCATTCGATGGCGCGGGCGACGTGCGCGAGCGCCGCGGGCGTTAGCGGAATGAAATCTCCGCGCGGAGATTCGAGCGTCAGGCAATGCTCGTATTCGCCGCGCGAAGGATAGGGGCCGAGCGCGGGAATCGCGCGCGCGCCTTCGATTTCGATCGTGTTGCGCTGCCAATCGCGCGGAGAGCCGTAAAATTCCGGCGGCGCCCAGCGCTCGATGTGCCAGCGATCGACGGCGGGATATTTCGGTTCGCGGCGCAGCTCGACGCATTCGCGAATCAGCGTGCCGGCGGCGTCGCGGTCCTCGAATCTGCCGCCGACCCACGCGAGGCGATTCCATCCCCACACCGCGCGGTAATTTGGTTCTCCGAAACGATTGATGCCGCCGGCGGCGCGCAACACGCGCGCGGCCCACGGCGGCGTTTCGTGCGTTTCGCGCGTGACGCGGATCATGGGGTGGTGTTTTGGTTTGTCGTGTTTGAATAATGTAGCGGAGGCCTTTAGACCTCCAGGGTTTTTCGCGCAAAAGAAAGATGGAGGCCTAAAGGCCTCCGCTGCATAGATCGGGCGCGATCGGGCGTTGCGACGATCGCCGTGCAGGAACCCCACACGCAAATGCGGCGTGTGGGGCACCCGGGAAAAATCCACCAGAAAACCAACGGCGCGCTAGTAGCCGCTGGGGCGGGCCAGCGTGTCGATGTAGGCGCCGCTGCGCGGAGAATCGGCGAAGAGCTGGAAGCCGGTGTCGAAGTAGAAGATGAACGCGGCGGAAACGCCGCCGGACGCGCCGTAAATCGGGAACACGGTTTGTCCGCCGACCTCGAAGAAGTCGATGTCCTTCATGACGGCGCGGCCCCAGTGCGAAAGATCGAGAAAATCGATGCGCGTCTGGTTGGCGTTGATCGAGCTCTTGATCGGCACGCCGGACATGGTCTTGCGTCCGGTGAAAAGCAGATCGAGATCGCTGGCGCGGCCGCCGCTTCCGCCTTCCTTGATCACCTGGCTGATGGTGATGCCGAGATTCTCCCAGGCATGTTCCTGTTCGACGGAAGTGTAGGCGATGAGCTTGCCGAGCTGCGCGATGCCCAACGCTTTGCGCACTTTGTTGATCGCCAGACGAACATAGCCGGGCACGAGCGCGGAATTGCCGGCGTTCACGCGTGGCGTGGCGAGTTGCTGCGGATACGTGGCGCGATTCAGATTCAGCCACGTGCCGGTGGTCGCGTTGTTCTGATGATACGGCACGCCGTAGAGCGAAACCGGCTGCGCGCCGGAAAGGCCGTCGTGCACGATCACGTCGTTCGCGGTGGTGCCGGTGGGCACGTTGTCGACCACGATGGTTTGCGTGGTGATCGGATCGGCTTCGAGCACGGTGGTGGTGACGTTCGCGGCGATGTTGCGATTCGTGGTCAGCGTGGGATCGTAGATCTGAATCACCTGGCCGACGTACACGAGCGCCGCGCCGGGCGGCACGTTCATGGTGAACGTGGAGCCGGAGAGCGAACCGATCGTGCCGAGCACACCGTTGCCGGCGGTCTGAATCACTTTGTCGAGGAACGCGCGGAATTGTTTCATTCCGTTGGCGACCTCGCGCTTCACCGCGTTCTCGATGGCTTTTTCCTTGTTGTTCGTGGCGTACTCGACCAGCTTCGAGATTTCCACCGCGAACCGGAAAAATACCGGCGAGATTTGCGCCACGTCGTAGGTGGTGCCCGAACCGCGGCCCAGATCGCCGCCGTCCGGATTGTAAGCGCCCGCCGCGCCGCCGGGATTCACTTGCAACGGAATCCGCATGTTGCGCGAGCTGACGCGTTCGACGTCACCGCGCGCCTGGATCATGGTGAGTAGGACGTCGTCGCGCTCGTAAAGCAGCGGCACTTTGTCCCGCACCTTTTCCAGTTGGATTGCTATGGTCTGCGCATTCTGCATTTGAGCCATGATTCACCTCGCCTCGTTTTTATTTTTGGATTGAAAGATACGCAGCCCCCGAGGCCGCGGTGGAAATGGAAAGTCGTGATTAGCTAAGTCGAACGGAAAATTAAAAACCCCGCCCGTGTCCGCCGCGGCGGGCACGAATGGGGCGCCGAGAAATCAAGAGCTACGAACGCGGTGCTATTTCGAGGAAGGCGGGGACTTCCAATTGGGATCCCATTCGGGATGAGGATTCGTAATGGAATCGCACAGCGCTGCAGGGCGATGGACGCTGCTGACGGCGACGATCTCGACCGGAGCCGCTCTCAGCTTGGCCAGCCTATTTAGGTGACCAGCCCGAGTTTTTGTACCACGGTGAATGAGAGAGTCTACATCACAGCCGTCGACGGCGAACCGAGAATTGGCGGCACCAAGGGGCTACAGGCCACCGGCGCCGGTGGCCTGTAGCCCAGCGCTGAGTGCGGACGCAGCGTGTTGTACACCATCCGCCATTTCTCGATCACGATCTGCGCTTCCTTCAGCGAGTAAAAAATCTCTCCGTTCAAACATTCATCGCGCAATTTCCCGTTGAAGCTTTCGCAGTAGCCATTCTCCCAAGGGCTTCCCGGTTCGATGTACAGCGTCCCCGTTCCCACCTTCGCCAGCCAACTCCTCAGCTCCTTGGCCACGAACTCCGGGCCGTTGTCCGAGCGAATATGTTCCGGAATTCCCCGGTAAAGCATCACGTCCGCCAGCGCTTCGATCACTTCGTATCTCCCCAGCCTTCTCGCCACGCGGATCGCCAGGCACTCCCGCGTGTATTCGTCGATCAGCGTCAGCATTCGCAGTGTTCGGCCGTCGTGGGTCATCGCGCTCACGAAATCGTAGCTCCACACATGGTTGGCTCGTTCCGGCCGGAGACGAACACACGATCCGTCGTTCAACCACAGCCTTCCTCGCGGCCTTTGTCCCTGCGGCACTTTCAGCCCTTCGCGCCGCCAGATCCGCTGCACCCGATCCTTGCCCACATACCAGCCCCGTGCTTGCAACAGCGCCGTGATCCTCCGATAGCCGAAGCGCCCGTACTCGCTGGCCAGCGCCACGATGTCTCGCGTCAGCGCGTCTTCATCCGTTCGGTGGATCACCTCGTAGCGTTGTGTCCCTCTCCACTGCCCCAGCAACCGGCAGGCATGCCGCTCTGATACTTGGTAGCTCTCGCGTGCATGCTCCACCGCGCTACGTCGCCGCTCAGGGCTTAGAAGTTTCCCTCTGCCACATCCTTCAGAATTTGCTTCTCCAACGAAAGCTCCGCCACCAACCGTTTCAGCTTGGCGTTTTCCCGCTCCAACTCTTTGAGGCGTTTCGCTTGATCCAACTTCAGGCCGCCGTATTCCTTCCGCCAGCGGTAGTAGGTCTGCGCGGTGATCTCGGCTTCCTTGCAGGCTTGTGGGGTGCTCTTTCCGTTGGCGATTTCAACTTCAACTTGCCGCAGCAGCGTGACGATCTGCTCCGGCTTGTATCTCCTCATCGGCATACCAGCTTCCCTCCAGAGTGAATTCTCTCTCACTCCCGCTGGTACAAAAAACCCCGGTCAGGTCACTACCCCGGGGTTTAACCCGGGGTTAAGCTGTTTCGCCCCTATGGGGCTGGCCATCGAGTGACCCCGCAATTTTGGCCCGGACCCTTATTCTCGTTTGAGCTCCCCTGCGGAATCGTCTTGCACCTGTGCGCTGGGCCGCGATGGCGGCGCGGGCTGCGTTTGCGCTCCGGGTCGGGGCGGCAGCTTCGTCCTAACCGGCACGATTAACGGCGCGGATGTGAGCAGCTGCTGGATCTCGCGCATTTGTTTTACGCGGGCGTCTTCGCCGGGGACTACCAGCTCGCTCAGGCCCAGGCAGCTTTTGATGTAGCCGATATTTGCGGGATCCGTGAGCGCGCGCTGGACCATCGGATCGTTTACGGACATCAATTGTTGCAGCACGGCGCGCTGCTGCGATTTTTGGCGCGGGAACGCTTCGTCGCTTTCGGGATGCGCGAAATATTTCCTTTCAGATCGGCCAGGCGAATCCAGCGCGAGCGGAAATTGCCGTCTTCGCCGAGCAGTGGAATTTCGACGTCGTCGGCGCGATTCTTGCGGAAGCAATCGACGCCGAGCAGCATCAAATCGGAATAAAAGTTTTTCAGGCGGCGCCACACCAGTCCCAATCGCCCGAGCGCTTGATCGCGCGCCATGGCGTAACCCGTGGCGGTTTTCTGCGATTCCATTTCGCCGCCGAACACGGCGGGAAAAAGTCCGGAAAGAAATTGAGGAATCGGGCCCATCAATTCTTCCTGATGGCGCAGCATATCGGGCGGAACTTGCGCGGGCGCGGGCTGGAAAAAACTCGCGGCCAGCGGCTGGCCCGGTCGCGCGCGCGCGGGATAATGCGCGGCGGGCTCGGCGGTCTGCTGCTGCAGCGCGTCGAAGTCGATCACTTGCGGATCGGCGTAAATCGGCGGAATGCCGTACTCGTAAGTTTCCGCCTGAATGTTCGAGAGCGTGTTGTAGCGTTCCTGAATTTCGACGAGCGAGCTGCCGACGGCCGGGCGATTCTGGCCGTCGCCGGGCAGCGCGTGCATCACGCGCCAGCGATCGTCCATGGTTTCGTTGCGCGATTCGCAATAGGTCTCGCCGGCGAACGCGGCGTAGCAGCCGTCGGGAAAAAGTTGCAGCAGCGCTTCGCGCACGGAGACGTCTTCGATCGCGTGAAACGCCCACGGGCGAATCCAGGTGCGCGAAAACGTGACGAGATTTACGAGCGCGTCGCCGGGCAGCGTGGTGGGCATGCCCTGCGCGATCGAAACGCGCGAGGCGCGCGCGTAAACGTCGTCGGCCTCGATCGGGCCGCCCATTTCGATTTTATCGGCGGCCAGCGGATACGCGGCTTTCAATTTCGCGCGATGCACTTCCATCTGCCATTGCAGATAGGGAAATTCGTGCATCTCGTTGGCCCACACGGGAGTGTTGAGCTCGAGTCCGCCCACGATAGAGATCACTTCTTGTCCATTCGGGACGCGGCGCGTGCCTACCACGCGCGGCACGCACACTTTTTCCGCGGGGCGAAGATCGTCGGGCGTGAGCGCGGTGCCGCAGGCGGAGCAAACTGGCTCGGTGCGCGGCGCGACCTGCTTTTTCGATTTCTTCCCTGCTTCGTTCCCTGCTGCTGAAGCCGCTGTAATTTCTCCGGCAGTGGGCGCGGGCGTTTCCGTGCCGCACTCGGGGCAAACGTAATATTCGGGACCGAGCGCGATTTCGATGGGCTCGATATTCGGTTCATCGTGCCAACCGAAACGCTGCGCGTCGGCAACGTAGCGCACGTAGCCGCCGACCTTGCCGTCGGTCCACAGAAAAAACGCCAGCGCGGTGAGCAATCGCTCAACGTGATTGTTGCGCTCGACAAGATCGGAGACTTCGCTCGCGAGGCGCGCGGCGGATAAATCGAGCAGCGATTGCGCGGACTGCGGATAAAAGCGCGTGGTCGGCACGTCCTGACTGAGCACGGAAATGAACGAGAGGCCGAAGGCTTGATACAAATTGGTGACGAATTGATAGCGCGGCATGTCCTCGTCGGATTGGCCGTTATGCGAGCCGACTTCCGTGGGCAAATGCCATTGCTGATCGCCGGGATTCCACCACGCGTATTGCATGCCTTGCCAGAAAAGTCGCGCCTGGCGAATGCGGCGAATTTCGTAGCGGCGCGCGGTGAGTCCTTCTTCGCGATATTGCACGACGAGTCCGCGCAGCGCGTTGACGATGCGCGGCGCGAGTTCTTCGAGGCGCTCGTTGTTCGGGCCGAGTTCTTCGGGCGTGGGCAGCGGGATGGCTTGCGCGGCGCCGGGATCGGGCGCGTTTTCCGATGGCGGCACGGGGCCGGGATTGCTGCCGTCGCGCTCGACGATTTCGCCGGGGCGAGTCGTCGGCGCGACGCCAGCGGCGGGCTGGCCCGCTCCATTCGCGGCGGCGCATGAGGCGGCGCCAGTGAGAGCAGCCCACGCATTTTCGAGATTGAGAGCAGTCGACATTTATTCTCCCCGCTAGTTGTGTCGTGTATGCGCGTCGCGAATCGAGGCTTGGCGCGTGGCTTCGCGTTCGCGCATCATCGCGATTTGTGGCCAGGAGCGGCGGCGCACGACCGGCTCGGTCGGCTTGCGCTCGGCGGTCGAGGCGTCGCCGATCGCAAGCGGCGGGAAGCCGGCGGTGCCGAGCAGCGAATTCGTGAGGGCGCGATTTTCGGCGCGAAGGCGCGCGACGTCGTCCTCGAGCATGCGCACGTAGCGGCCGCGCAGGGCGTGGGCGATCGCGCGGAGGAATTCGATTGGGCGTTGCATCGTTTGTGTCGCGAATAGATTTTGTAGCGGAGGCCTTTAGGCCTCCAGGTTTTCCGCAGAGAACCAAAAACGAAACCAAAAGCAAACGCCAGATGGAGGCCTGAAGGCCCCCGCTACATCAACCACAATCTTCCGCTCGCGCGATTACCAGCGGCGCGGGAGAGGCGCGGGGGCGCGGGCGGCGCGGGACTCGCCGACGAATTTGCGGAGCCAGATGGCGCGCGACGTGGGATCATGCGCGGGGATGCGGCCGGCGAGCGCGAGCTCGGCGGGGATGCGCGCGGGCTCGATGCGCGATTTCAGGCCGTAGCGCGCGGCGTCGGCGGCGTCGTCGCCATCGACTTTGCGCACGTCCTCGACGTTCACAGTGTCACGCGTGAGCGTGGGCAGGCATTCGAGCAACTGATCGCACGCGCTCGAAATTTGCCACTGACCCGTTTCCATCATTTGATACATGAGCATCCAGCCGCCGACGCGATCATTGTCGGCGGGCGCGGGGCGCGGGAGGCCGGCGGCGGCCAGGCCTTCGCCGAGTTGCTCGGCGATGGATGCTTCGGCGGTGCGCTCGGCGAACGCGTCAGGCGAAAGAAATATTTCGGCGATGCGCTCGAGTTCGCCGTTGCGGCCGACACTGCGTTCGGCGATCGCGGCGGAAAGCATGCGCGGCGACAAATGATTCTGCACGAACTCGCGATACGTGAGCGTGACGCCGTCGGGCCGCGCGGTGTGCCAATAGACCGCGCTGGGATGCTCGAAGCCCCAATCAATCGAAATCCAGCGCGGCCACCAGCTTTCAAGCTGGATGGTGTGCGAGGCGACGACATGGCGCGCGCGATCGAAGGAATCGAAATATTGGCCGGCGAAAACATTCCAATCGCCGTCGAGAAAAGCCTGGCGCAGGGCTCGCGGCAGCGCGCGCAAAGTTTTCAGATACGATTCGTCGTTCGCGTAAATCGGATTGTCGCGCACCGTCGCGCGAATGAAAGCGTAATCGCGCGGATCGTATTCACCGGCCTGCTCCATGCCGGGCGCGGGACGCTTTTCGATCCACAACGCTTTCACCCAGGCGTGGCCGGTGTTGCCGGGATTCGTGGCGCCGGCCATGTTGGGCCGGGCGTCGCGCAGGGGGCAGCGATTTCGCGACGTTAGAAATTGCCACTGGCGCAGCGTGAAGTGCGTTAGCTCGTCGATGCCGATGAAAACGAATTCCGCGCCCTGATATTGATAGACGTCGTTTTCGCTGGCGGAATATCCGAAGCGCGTGGTCGAGCCATTTTTCCAGGTGACGATGTGTTTCGAGTCGTTGTAGCGCAAATATAAATTGCGCGGCACGTCGCGCCGGAAATATCCGAGCAGCGAGGCTTCGAGTTCCGGAAACGTGCGGCGCGGAAGCAGCGTGTCAACGCCGGGATATTGATTCGCCTGGCGGATGGCTTCCCACAGCAGCGCTTTGGTTTTTCCGGGACCAGCCGCGCCACCGAACAGGCGATACTTCGCGTTCGAGCGATGAAATTCTTCCTGGCGCGGAAACGGGCGATAGTGTTCCGAGATCACGATGCCGCGGCGCGGACGCGGCGCGCCGGGGACGATGTCGTCGACGAGCGCGTCGTCTTGATCGGCGTCGTCGTCGAGCGGATCGTCGGCGCGTGCCGTCGCGTCAAGAGAAACATCGCCGCGGCTCTTTTTCTTCGCGCGCGGGTGTTTGCGTTTCTTGGCCGGCATTGTGGCTCAGCGCGAAATCGGGGTGTCGGCGCCGGCCGCGTGGAGATTGTCGCGACCGGCGTGCGCGGCGTTGGCGTCATGACGATCGGCGTCGGCGCGCGGATCGTTGGCGTCGCCGGCGTCTTGGCGATCGCGGTCGTAGCCGGCGTCAGGCGGCAGCGGCGATTGTTTCAGATACGCGGCGACGCCGATGATGCCGCTCATCGCCGCGCTGACCATCGCGATTGCGAGCGTGGCGCGCAGGCCGGCCTGCAAATTGAAATGTGCCGGGTCGATGCCGACCGCGGCGAAACCGGTGATGATTCCGTTGGCGCAGCCGGCGATGGCCGCGGCCACGATTCCCTTGGCCCACGCTTCCCAGACGGAAAACGTTGTGGCGTCAGAGTGTGGAGTGTGGCGCGTCATCGCGTCGCGTTTCGTTTTCGTGCGCGAAATCGTCGGGCGCAGAACGTGGGGAAAATGTTATGTAGCGGAGGCCTTCAGGCCTCCAGCCGTTTGCGCGCGAACGCTCAGGGCTCACGCCCTTCGCTGGAATGTGTCGCCCCTACGGGGCTGGTTCTGTGTTGCGCGCTCGATCGCGCGGCGTTGTGTGCACCGTGGATCCGCGTCGCGCACGGACGGCGCTGAATTGCTTCGTGCCCGCGGGAGCTGCATCGATGCAGCGCTCTCCGTTCTTCCGTTCTCAAATGCGTGTTGGCGCGCGAGGTCGCGGGCTTCGCGCTTGCGAGATTGCGCTTCGTCGTATTTGCGCCAGTGGGTGCGATTCGCGGCGGTCATGCGGCGGACGAGAATTCCCTGCGCCATGGCGGCGAAACGCGCGAAGGGGTCGTCGGCGGGAATGTGTTCGCTCTTCCACCGCTGCTCGCGCGAAACACGGCGCGTCGCAGAAGATGGCGCGGTGCCGCGGCGCTGGCGAGAATTCGCGCGGCGCGTGATCGAGCTAGCACCGCTCGTCATCGCGTTAGATTCCAGGTGATCGCGAAATAATCGATCAGCATGTTGGCGGCGCCGTTGGCGTTGTCGGTCGTCTCGAACGCGGGGGACATCAGCGCGCTGGGCACTGTGGCCGAAAGGCTGCTGCACACTGTGGTGCCGTTGATCGCGAAAGAAACCGACGTGGACGACGTGAACGTGATCGAGAGCGCATAAAAAGTTCCGGTCGCGGCGGTCACGCCGGAACTTGTGGAGTTCGGCGTGCCGGACGTATTCACCACGCAATTCCAATTCGCGGCGCCGGAGACGCCGGTGTTCACGGCTTCAAAATAAACGGCGGAGTTCGGCGCTTCCTGATTCGTCGAGGTGGTATCGAAAACGCCAAAGCGCGTGGTGCCGTTCGGAGCGGCGACCGTGGTGCCGGAGGGCAACAGATCGCCGGTGATCGTGAAACTATTCGCGGTGGGATTCATCAGCGGCGTGGATTGGCCCGAGAGCACCCAATATTCCCAGTCGGTGCCGCCGCTCGCGCCGCCGGATTCGAGTTCGATCAGGCCGGGATGATTCGCGGCTTGCTGATTCGATCCCGTAGGTTGCGGCGAGACGCTGCCTCCGCCGCCATTTTTAACGAAGCCGATGGCCGACGTGGAGGAACTGTTCATCAGGAAATCGTCGAAGACCGTGGCGGTGGCCGCGGAAAAACTGCCGCTGCCGCCGGAAGGCGTGGCGCAATTCGCATTTCCGCTCGCGGCGATGCCGGTGGCGAATTGCGAGCCGGAGCATTGCGTCGGCGTGGACGCGAGCGCCGTGGCTGTCGCGGCGTTGCCCGTCGTGTTCTGATTCAACGTCGGAATGCTCGAGCAATTCGCGTTGCCGCTGGCGGCGATGCCGGTTGAGAATTGCGAGCCGGAGCATTGCGATGGCGTGGACGCTAATGCCGTTGCGGTTGCCGCGTTGCCCGTAGTGTTCGCCGCGTTATTCGGAATGTCGGCGGAGACCAGCGATTCGTAACTGGGCGCGGCGGCGGAGCCGGTATTGTTGCCGAAATATTTGTGCGCGCCGGCTTGCGCGAGCGTTGCGGTGACGGCGCCGGTGGATGCGCTGTTGTTGAGCAGCGTGCCGTCGCCGGTGAAGGAGCTAACGCCGCCGCCGCTGCCGCTCGCGGAAATCGTGGGGCCGAATTGGCCGCGCGTGATGGAGATGTTCGTGCCGGCGGTGAACGGCAGATCGCCGCAGGTGTCGTCCCAAACGCTGCCGGCGGGATCGACCAGCAGCGAGCACGACTGGCCCTGCGCGACCGTGAGCGTGGCGCTGCCGGTGGAGCTAAAAGTGTAGGAACCGGCCGCGCTGACGGTGATGGCCGTGGCGGAGCCGGAAGTGTTGTTGATGAGCTTGACGTAAAAGCCGGTGTTGCCGAGCGTGGCGGGCGCGGGCAGCGACGTGGCCACCGCGACCGAGCCTTGATATTCGACGATTGCGTCGCTCGACAAAATTGTGTCGGTGGCCGTGGTCCCGGTGACCGCGCGCGGCGCGAGCGAATTCAGCCAGCACGACGGCGCGACGGCGGCGGACGCCGTCACGTTGTAGCCGCAAAAATATTCGCCGTTGGTCGAAGGCGGCGTGGGGCCGGAGCTGATCGCCGTGCCTGACGATGAATATTCGCCGAACGCGAATTGCGTTCCGGAATTTACCGTGCCGCTGCCGCCACCGCCTCCGCTGCCGAACGACGTCCAGGTGTTTGGCGCGGAACAATATTTCGGCGTGGCGCTCGAGAGATTGAATTCGACGCTGCCTTCCGAGCAATGGCTCGGATCGGATTCGTGCGCGACGAAACTATAGGCTTCGCCGAAACCGACCGTGCCTTGCGCGGGGAAAAGCGCGATCGGGACGAGCGGCGTCGGCGTCGGCGACGCGGCGGCGACTTCGTGCGCGGATTGCGCGCGCGCGGGGATCGCGGCGAGCGCGAACAACGCGCAGAGCGTTAGCAGCGCCCAGGCTGCGAATTTCGGAACCGTGCGGTTTCGATTCGCGCGCGCGAACGTGCGATTCGGGAAGCTCGCGGCGGCGGAAAAGGCAGAAGCAAAGGCTGGAGGCCTGAAGGCCTCCGCTACATAAACCGCCGGAGATTTCGCGAGCGGGATGATTTGGTTTGCGCGCGACGCCGACGAGCGAATGGCGCGCGCACGATTGTGTTGCACGCTCATCGGCTGAAGCTCCCGGTGATGGTGACGGCGTTTTGCAGCGAGACGAGTTTCAGGCGCACGAATTTCGCGGTGACGAAGGGCGCGTCGAGATGCGCGGCGAATCCGGCGTTCACTTGCGCGATCGCGCCGTCGTTGGTGGTGCCTTGATCGAGCGTGTAGTAGGCGGAATCCTGATCGACGTTGGCGACTTGCACGTCGACCTCGAACGTGCCGGGATTGCCTCCGAATTGAATGTCGGCGGAAAACGGAGTGCCGCCGCGGGAATCGCGTTCGCCGAGCGCGACCTGCTGGCTGGCGGTGCCGGCCGTGGGGCTTTCGGCGTTCCAAACGGTCTGCAAATCGCCCGGCCAGATGGCGTACGGCGGCGAAATCGTGTTGTATGCGGGCATGCGGATCTCCCTCGTCGAGAATTTCGGGCGCGAGCGCGTCGGAGTGTTCGGGTGGCACGAGCGGCGCGAAAGAAAAGATGTGTCGCCCCTACGGGGCTTAAAACAAATGGAGAAGAAATATTTTTGCTGCGCGTACCCAGGGCTTACGCCCTGGGCTAAGCTCTTTCGCCCCTACGGGGCTGGTTTTTCGGCGCCGTCGCGATTGCGCGGCGTGGCGTCAGATGTTGGTGCGGTTCGCACGTGAAAAGCAAGATGGAGGCCTGAAGGCCTCCGCTACATAAGGCAAAAGACAATTCGCGATCGCGCCGCGCGCCTCGCGGCTAATTCGGATTGCCGATTACGATGTAATCGAAGGCGTCGGAGGCGCCGGTGCAGGCGACGGCGAAGGCGCTTGCGGATTTCGCGCTCAGGCTGGCGCCGCCGTGCGTGGTTTCATCGAAAATTAAAATTACGGGCGTCGAGGAATAGGCGTTAGCGAACGTGATGGTCTTCGCGCCGGAGGCGCAGGCGGACGCGCCGGCAAAATCGCTGTTCGCGGCGGACTGATTCATGTGACCGCCGTTCACGAAGCCAGACTGCGCGCGGATTTGTGCGGTGGCGTCGAGTTGATAGGACGGGCTCGCGGTGCCCAGGCCAGTGTTGCCTTCGAGAACATAATGATTGCCGGCGGCGGTGAAGCGCACAACCGACGCGTTCCCGGATTCTTCTCCGGGCGGCGGAAGCGCGCCTGTGGTGAGCGACGCGCCGGTATCCACGATTGGGAAACTTGCGCCCGCAACATATCCGTTGACGCCGGCGACGCCGCCGGTGCGGCCGTAGACTTTGTAGCTCGCGGCGCCGGCGCTCGCATTGCAACTGACCGAAACTTCGCCGTGTCCGCCGCCGCCGGAAATCGTGGCCGTCGCCGTTTGCGACCACCACGATTCGTACGGCGTCGAAGTCGTCGGCACATCGAGGCCGTTCAGAGCGGTCACGATGTACGTGTAGGTTCCATCGGCGAGAGAGCCGCCGCTGGTTGCCGGGGTTGCGGCGCAGCTCTGCGGACGTTGCAATCCAACATTCAGCGAGCCGCCTTGCTGTCCGACAATTGAGCCGGCGCTCACGTTGTCATCCGTCGCGGTGACGCGATTCGCGGCGAAGCCCGCGTTGCCCAGGCTCGTGGTGAATCCGCAGCTTTCGACGGTGCCCTGAAATGGCGCGCCATTGATCGGTCCGGGCAGAAAATTCCACGCGTCGATGCAGGGATTCGCGCCGTAGGGAGAAAGCACCGTGGATCCGACCCATCCCGCGAGCGCGGAAGGCGGCGTGGACGGATTCTGAATGGTGACATTCTGGATCGGGTTGAGATAGCCGACGATGCCCACCATCGGAAGATTCGCGACGCTCGTGTCGTAAACTCCGCCGGAAATATTCAGCGCGTTGATCGCGAAGTTTTGCGAATCGAGATCGACGAGCGAAGTGAACAGAGTCTCCGCGGTGACATCGGTGAAATCGAAAGTGTTTGAATTTGGGCCGAGGCTCGAGGTTTCTCCCGAAATCTTTATGCCGCCGTATTCAAAGACGGTGCCGTTCACGAAAACCACGTCGGACGGCGTGCGCGATCCGTTCGCAAGCTCGAACCACACGGCATCGTCAATGCCGTTGCCCTGATATTTTCCGTGATCGAGCATGGTCCAGCAGCACGCGTCGCGCACTTTCAGCATCGGGCCGTATCCAGTGGTCGCGCCGAAGGCTTGAATGTTTTGCAAGGACTCGTTGCTTTGGCTATAGATTTCAATCGCGCTGCCGTTCGCGGAATATCCGCCGACGAAGAGATCCTGAAGTTTTCCCGCGCCGGCGCTGACGCCGGAGAAAAGCACGGGAAGCACGCCGGCGTCGGCCGAAAGCACGGCGGCCACTGGCCCATATCCGAATTGCGATTCGTCGTAGCCGCCGAGGCCGTGAATGCTCCAGCCCTGGCCGAGCGTGAGCGTGTTTGAGATGTTGAGCGCGCCGATCAGCCGGAAATCACAAGTGCCCGTCGTGGCCGGCAGATCGAGCGTGCCGTAGGCGTTGTAAAAACCGTTCGCCGCGGGCGCGTAGAGCACGCCGCCGGTCATTGTTCCGCCGCCGCGCGTGGTGGCGCAGGCCGAAGCCGCGGCGTTGATCGCGGCGGTGTCGTCGTGATAGATGGTCGCGCCGCTCGCGGCGGTTGTCGCGGATGCGCCGAGCGTGAGACTCGTGGTTCCGCCGCCGGACGCGATCGTGGCGAGCAGCCATTGCGGCGTGGCCGAAGACGGTGGAGCGGTGGGCACGTTCAGCGGCCAATACGCAACCGCGCCGACGCCGCGATCGACCCACTTGATCGGCTGCGCGATTGCGCCGGCGGTTTCCGTGGTGTTCGTGCCGCTCGATGTCCAGGTCAGCGTGAAAGACGGCGAAGGCGCGACGGCCGTGACCGTGAACGTGCCGTTGAAATTCGTCGTGCCGGAAACTGTGATTTGGCTGCCGACAATCGCGTAATTGCACGCGGTGCAAAATTGATTCACGGACGCGGTGACCGACGAGCCGCCGGTGCGCGTGATGCTTGTGATGTTGTACGGCGGCGAGAGCTCGGCCGAGAACGTGCCCCACGCGGCGCCGTCTTTGTAAATCGCGTAGAACGCCGCGCCGGTGACCGGCGTGATCGCGCCCTGGATGAAATCCGTCGCGGTGAGCGTGGCCGGCGCGTTGGTCACCGTGAACGACGTTGCCGCTGACGCCCCGCGCAGCGAATCGACGGCGACGACTTTGTAAGTGTGCGACGTCGAGCCGGTGGTTCCCTGCACCACGGCGGCGACTCCCGCCGGCGCGGCGAGCGAGCTCGCGGGGCCGGCGCCGGGGATCATCACGCCTTCACCGTTGGCAAAATCTTGCGCCGACGCGAGCGTTAGCGATGAAGAGCTCGCGGCGATTGTGCCGGTCGTCGTGGTGCTCGAACCGGACGCGCTCCACGCGGTGACGTCCCAGTAAGGAATCGGGCCTTTGAAAGAATTGTTGCCGGTCCACGCGTTGTTCGCGCTGAGATTTCCTCCGCCACCGCCGCCGGTGATCGGATTTCCGTCAACGGTGAGCGTGCCGGCCACAGTCTCGTTTCCGCTAACGCCCAGATTTCCCGCGAGCGAAAGTGAAAACGCGGAGATGCCGCTGGTCGTGGTGACCGATGTGAACGTCGGCGACGATGGATCGCTCGGCAAAATCACATCGGGTAGCACGCGCGTGGTGATGCCGGGGCCGTAAATCTGAATCGTGTATTTTCCGGGCGCGGCGTAGAAAAAATAATTGCCCAGGCCGTCGGTGGAGACGGGATTCGCAAGCGGCGTGGTGAGCGCGGAATTGGAATAGAGCGCGGCGAGCGGCGAGCACGGCGCGGTGGTGGTCGTCGCAGGCTCGGTGCAGATCGCAACGCTCGCGCCGGCCAGCGGCTGGCCGGTCGGGCCGAGCACGACGTCGTCGTGGCGCGAGCCTTGCGCGGCCGCCGTCGTCGCCATTGCCGCGCTCAACATCGCGCACAGCAGCACCAGTCCAATCAATTTCGGAAATCTCAATGTCTTCTTGCGAAAAGAAAATTCCGGTCAGAGAGGAACGCGAGCCGCGCAAAAGCGGCGTTGGCTACGGCAACATTTTCGCGGTGAATGTGGAACCGCCGGTGGCGCTCGAGACGTTGATGCGCAGGAATTTCGCGCGCACGCCGGTCACGGTGCGCGCTTCGCCGGCGGTATTCGTGCTGGTGTCGAGCGTCGCGTATTCGGTGGCCACGTCGGCCATCGCGCCTTGCAATTGAATGTTTACGGCCGAGGGCGCGGTGGCGAAAATAGTTTGCCAGCGCACGGTGCGGTCGTCGCTGGCGAAGCCCGAAGGATTCGTGAGCGCGAATTGCGCGCCGGCGCTCGCCGATGTCGGCAGCGTCTCGCCGTTGAAGCTGTAGCCCACGTCGCCTGGAAAAAGCGAATACGGCGGCAGCGCATTGTTGTAAGCCGGCATCGGGACCTCCGTGTGCGATTTGTTGTGCTGCGCAATCCGGTTCGCAATCGCGCGTCGGCGCGTTCGAGCGCTGACGCGCATTTTTGCGCGCGCGTTCGCACTCGCGCGGTTCGCGATTCTGTCTGCTGCTTATGCTTCTTGCCCTGCGGCGGGAAAAATCAGTGCAAAATAAAAAACCCCGACAGTCTGCCGGGGCGCTTGACACTTTTCTACAGGAAGCAGTATAGCGCAGGACGATTTTTTTGTCAAGGCCCTCGGCGATTTTTAATTTCCATTCTTTGGGAGTGCGATATATCCTCCGCCGCAGTGGGGCGCGAAAAAGAGATTCTTGGCGACGCGATGCAGAGCGCGCGCGCAGCGTGGCGAAGAACCGCGTAGAAGAAATGGGGGCGGCGATGCGAACGAGCGGAACTGTGGCGGCGATGCGGAGATTGGTGCCGCGGCGCTGGAGAACTTCGCTGCGCTCGAGCGCGCTGACGCGGATCGCGCTAACGCCGCTCGTAGCGTTCACTTCGCTTGCGGCGCTCGCGTTGTGCGCGATTCCGACGGCGAGCGCGCCGCCAGCTACTCCGACGACCACCGAGCGGCTGCAAACGCTGGCGCAATCGATCACGTTCGATTGGGCGGCGACGCATCCGCTCGTCGCGACGGCGCTTGGCTTGAGCGACGAAGATGGGCAGCTCGACACGCCGTCGGCCGCGGAGAACGCGCGCGATCTGGCGACGATTCAAGGTTGGGAGAGCGATCTCGACGCGATTCCGCTCGACGCCGCCTCGATGCGCGATGTGGACGACGCGAAGCTGCTGCGCGCGCAGCTTGTGAACTACGAGCGGCAATACACGATTTACAAAACGTATGAGAAGGACCCGTCCGGGCCGGCGGTGGCGATTGTCGGCGCGATCTACACGCAATTTCTGCATTTGCCGATCGCCGGCACCGACGGCGCGAGCGAGGCCGACGTCGACGCGGCGTGGAAGAAAATTATTTCGCGCGTGGCCGCGGCGCCCGCGTACATCACGGCGGGCAACGCGCTGGTGACGCATCCGGGACATCTTTATGGCGTGACCGGCTCGGAGGAGCTGGCCGGCGCGCCGGATCTTTTTAATGGTCCGCTGACCGACGCGGCGAAGGCGCAGCTCTCCGCCGATCGATTCGCGGCGTTCGTGCGCGCGCGCGACGCCACGCTGGCGGTGATCGACGAGACCAAGAAAAATATCGACGCGAACGCGGCGTCGTGGCCCGAAAATTACGCCATGGGCCGCGCCGCTTACGACGCGATGCTGCGTGATGAATTGCTGCTGCCATTTAACTCGAGCGAAATCGAAAGCATGGGGCGCGACGAGCTCGCGCACGGAGCCGCCGTGCAATTCTGGACGGAAGCGCTGGCCGCCGAGCGCGGCACGCCGATTGGCGCCGCGAGCGGCGGAGGTCTTGCGCCCGGAGGGCCCGCGCTGATCGATTACTATCGCGCGCGCATCGCGCAACTGCGCGATTTCGTCGTCGCGCATCATGTGGTGGACGTGCCGGCGTGGCTCGGCGAAATCAACGTGATCGAGACGCCGAAGTTTTTGCAACCGGTGTCGCCGGGCGCGTCGATGAATCCGCCACTGCTTTTCAGCAAAAGCTCCACCGGATTTTATTTCATCACGCCGCCGGTCTCGCTGGCGGACGCGGCGAAGAATCTCGATCCCAACGAGGATTTCGACAGCGATCGCATTCTGCAGACCGCCGCGCACGAAGCCATGCCCGGACATTTTCTACAGCTTTCGATCGCGCGGCGCAATCCGGATTTCGTGCGCAAGATTCAGAGCAGCGGCGAGTTCATGGAGGGCTGGGCGTATTACGGCGAAGAAATGTTCGTGCAGCTGGGATTGTACGGCGATCATCTCGATGGCCGCTACGACGCGGCGCAGTGGGAGCGCGTGCGCGGCGCGCGCGCCATCGTCGATCCCGAACTTGCCAGCGGCGATTGGAGCTTCGAGCGCGCCGTGGAATTTTTCGCGCACGAAACCGGCTTCACGCCCGAGCAGGCCAAAGCCGCCGTCTCCGCAATCGCGCTCGGACCAGGCTACGTGATTTCCTACACCGCCGGCCGCGAGCAGATCGAAACGCTGCTCAGCGATTATCGAGCGAAAGTCGGCGCCGCCGCGTCGCTCGAAGATTTCCACGATCGCCTGCTCTGCTACGGCTCGACCCCGCTCTCGATCGTAGGCCCTGAGCTGCTAGCCGATCTCGCCAAGCCGCTCGACGAGGTCCGCGCTAACGCCGGATATTGAAACGATCTCAGGGGATTGTGCCTTTGACACAAAGTAGATGCCAAGCGTCGCCCTGCTTACCTAGACGAAATGTGCTTCCGGTTCAACGACCGTGACAGTCCTTATCTATTCCGCGACCCGCTCACCAAGATGATTCAAGCGCCAGATCTCGAATTGAAAGAGCTTGTTGCGGAACGGCCTGAGTCTGCGGCTGGGATGTTAACTCTAATTCAGGTGCAGAGCGCCGTATTCTATGCGGTCAGCGCAGAGCTTGCGAAGCGAAAGAATGGACGAAGGGTCTCTTGAGAACCCCCCGCCTGCGCATGCGAGAAGGAGTCCTTGGCCCGCATGTAACTGATAGACTAAGGTCTGGGCATCTTTGAATCTAGCGTTCCACTCCGAGTTTAGTCGATCCCCAAATTGTTCAGAAGCCTTTCGATCCGCATCTTGGACTGCGGGAGTCCATCCTGCGGGTGAGGCCGCGGTCGGCTTTGGCACATCCTGCGAAACCGAAGCAATCCAATCGTCGATTTCTTTTGCCATTTCTAGCCCCCGTCGCTTCAGATCTTGTGTTTGGGCAGGGGTCAGAGCAGGGGAAAATGGGGGGCTTGACGAAGGGGGACTTGAAGCCTGCGCAGCATTAGCTTGCTGCTGGCGCGAAATGGCTTCCGAATCAAGATGCCCCTGAACTCCGAGTGCCCTGATACCCACGTCAACCGTCGCCTCAATTTCTTCGCGCGTAAAATCAATTTCCTTTCGCTCTGCGGAAAATTCTTGTTCCTGCTGATTGAATAAATCGGATTCCTTTTGCAAGAGGGCCTCGAAACCTTTTTGCTCTTGGTCCTGTGTTGCTTTATTTGCAGCGATCGTCGCCCTGAATTGTTTGTTGTTCGTCGTAATCTCCGCGTTTGTGCTGTCAATTGTGGCCTGTACACCGGCGACGATCTTATTAAATTGGCACAGACTCGTTTCATACCTAGATTCTGCGACGTTAGCAGCGGCCTGAGCATCGGCATCAGCTTTAGAATGCTCCCTGTCGGATGCTGTCTTGCCAACTAAACCCATGGCCACAATAACGACAATGTAGATTGCCTTTTGCCATGGCCTCATGTCCGCCAACATCATCAGAGCCACGAACACGCCGAATCCGAGCAATAGATAATCGGAGTTCGGCCGGAAGTAAAGATAAACGCATAACAAAACGCCAAGAACTTGAAGCGGGGTATGAAACCAGAGATTCGTTGGGTTTGGATTTTCCTCGGACACGCCCCCTCCTCCACGCATGACTTAAGTGGAAAAGAGTACCGCCAACGCATACCTTGTGTCATCGGGACGACCCTGCCAAGAAATATCTCCCCGGCGGATACACGCCGCGGCGCACGAGTTCGCGGCCGACGCTGCGGCGAATCTGGATCGCCCAGTCGGCCCAAGTGTCAGGAGAGATGCCGAGCTCGCGGCGCGCGCGCTCGTATTCGGCGCCGCCGAGATAGAACATGCGGAACATGATCATGCGGCTGGCCTGACGCCGATCGAGCGCGGCCTCGCCGGCCAGCGCGAAATCGGCGACGTAATCGCCCAAGCGCGCGCGGCGATCCGGCCGCCAGCGATATTCCGACGAGCGCTCGGCGTGCATGATCGGAATTTTTTCGGCCAGCACATCGCGCGCGGCGCGGTAGACCTCGTGGCAAACATCAAAGGCCGTTTCTGCTTTCATCGCGTGCCTCCACCGGCCTTTATCAGGATGGCCGCGACTGTCGTTCTGAGCTCGCCGCGCAGCGCCGCGCGACCCACACTAAGATTTGCTCACCATATTTATCAGCGCCCGTTCGCAGCGCCCTTCGCCCGCGTCGGAGCCGCGTCGCGCGCGCCGTCGCCAGATTTCTTCGTCGGCGCATCGCCTGGCGCGCGCAGCGGCGGCAATTCCGGGCCGCGGCCGACGTTCAAATCGCGCGCGAGCTGCAGCGCCTTCGCGTCCTGCCGAGATTGCCACCACGCCGGCGGCGCGGGCGATGATCGTCCTTGATTCGCGGCCGAAGATCCGCCGACGAACGGCCGCGCCGTCGCTCGATTCCCTGCCGCCGGCGACGTGCGGCTTGCCCAGGGATCGAGCGATCGCGCCGCCTGCGCAAATGCGCGCTCGGCGGTCCCGCGCACATCGCCGGTGAATGAATCTCCCTGCGCGGGTTCGATGAAGTGTGCTTTGGCAGTTCGTTCTGCAGTTCTTTCCAGAGAGGGTTGAGGCAGTGGCAGTCGCCTTTGCGGATTTTTCTCCCGCCCCAAATCCAAATTCTGATTCCGATACAAATCCGAATCCTGTGGTTGAGCCGGCTCAATCCCCGCCTTGAGTTCGCTCAAGCCCGAGCTTGAGTGTCTGCAAGATCCCTGCGCGGTTTCCTGCCCGGCATTTTCTTCACGAAGTTGCACCGCGCGGTCCACCGATGATTGCGAAATTTGCGCCGCCTGCTGTTTCGCGCCGCGCGAAAATCGCGCCACGTACTCCGCCAGCTCTTTGCGCGGCACCGGCGGCGCCAATTTTTCGAGGCGCACCCGCCACGACGGCGCCGGCAAGCGTCCCGGCACATCGCTGCCGGTCCAATGACCGTAGCGCTTGCCACTCGATTCCCAACGGAACAACAATCCGCGCGCGCCAAATTCATCGAAGACCTGCTCGAGCCGCTCGATCGTGAAGTTGCGCCGAATCGCGGCCACGCGTCCCCAAATCACGCGCAGATTCGTGAGCTCGAAACTTCCCGACGCGTCGGCCAATCCGTAGAGCCACGCGTATTCCGCCTGCGCCCACTCCGCGCACGCCGCAAGTTTGTCGGATGACCACATCGCGTCGGCATCAATCACGCGCTTTGGCACAACGCACCTCCCTGTTCACAATCGTTCACTTGTTTTTCCCGCGTGTTCAGATCGTGCACGTTCGGTGACATGTTCATGCGCGGTCCGACGCGATCGATTCGTGCACATTCGATGACACGTTACATCGCGCGCGTAACGCGATCGCGCGCGCCGAGCATCGATCGCCGCGCCGCAAAAGTCCGCGCGCCCGAAATGGAACTCGCGTCGCAGCGCGATCACCGCCGATTTTTTGCCGCGCCTCACGCGCCCGACGCGATCCGGTATTCCCATTTTCCCGGTGGGCAGAGTTTTGTCCTCGCCGCGGTCTCTTCGCTGTCGCGGCGCCGCTTCGACACGCGGAATCCGCCGAACATCGGCTTGCGCAGATGCCGCAGTTGCGCCGAGATCGAGGCCTCGCCGTAGCCCGTGATTCGCGAGAGCTCTGTCAACGTCAACCAGGCGCCGCACTCCGCGGCTGACTGCATGACGTCGCGCACGAATTCCAGCTGCGTGCGCGTGCTCTCCCGATCGTAAAGCCGCCGCCAACTGGGATAACCGGCTATGCGTTGAATAACTTGCAGGCTGATGTGTTGCATGTCGCCCCCTTTTCGATACCCGACCGAATACGGCCGCATTGCGTCCGATAACGTTTCGTGATCCCACCGTACCGTAGCACTCTCGGCGCTTGCGTCCGCTAACGCCCGCACTCATCTCCCATCGTCCATTACTCCTTATTTTTCCTAACGTTCACAGTTCCCGCCCGCCCGCGCGAGCCCGCCGCTCCCCGCGTATTTTCCACATCCCTCTCGAATATCTCCGCGCCTCCGGGTCCCTCGCCGGTCTTCGGATGGTCGTCAGTTTTCGCTTCCCGATCGGGCGCAGTCGTGTCAGGATTCTGGTAGTCGCCGGCACACCCGCTGCAGGCGTCCAGGACGCGGCTCTCGCCCGGCCTAGTAGTACTAGATCGTATCTTGTAACCCCTGTAATAAATAACTGTACTTCTACTACACGCTTAAGTAATAATTGGTATACGCTCACAAGGAGCCTAGGCCCATGTCTCTAAAGCCATTCGATCCTCCGTGGGAATATCTTCGGCAAGCTTCCGCGACCTCTCTCCAAAGCTTCGAACTCTCGCGCTTGAATCACGCCGCCAACCTTCGGCACGAAATCGCCGCGCTGATGGATCAATGGCTCGAGGAGACCTCCCAAGCTATGCTCGCGCGCTGGCTTCTCGAAAATCGCGACCATGCGCGCGATACCCACACCGTCGAGACCGACGCAGAGACTCCATTGCCCGATTCCCTTCCCCCTGCGGCGATTCCCAAATTGGTCCGCAGCGTTCGCGGCAAATCGCACGTCGCTCACGGCGGCGCGCTGCGCTGAAATTGGCCGCGCTTCAATCACGCGGATCGATTTCGTTCCCTTTTTTCCCGCGCGTTCGCTCCGCGCGTGATTCCCGTTGCCCCCCGCTTCAACCGAAAGAGCCATCGCCCGAATCGCCGCCGCAGTCGTCGCCGTCTCCGCCCCCGTCGTGGCCTCCGCAGTTGCTTTTGGTTCCTCGGCCGTTGTCATCCCCGCCGTCGTAGCCGTCTCTGCCATTGCCCTTGCTCCCTCTGCCGCGGCGTCCGGCGCATGCGTTTTCTCTCCAGCTGTTGTGACTTCCGCCACCATCGTCGCCTTCCTCGTCACCGCCGTCGTAGTCGTCCCTGCCATTGCCCTTGCTCCCTCTTCTGCGGCGTCCGGCGCATCCGTTTTCTCTCCAGCCGTTGGGACTTCCGCCATCATCGCCGCCTTCCTCGTCACCGGCGTCGCCCTCTCGGCCGTTGGAGTCCTATCCCGAGGTGCTTTGGCGTCCGCCGTCATCGCCGCCTTCCTCGCCACCGCCGTCGTCGTCTCGGCTCTTGTAGTCCTTGCCGGAGATGCTTGGCGTCCGCCGTCATCCCCAGTTTCGTCGGCGCTTCGCCTTCGTGGAGGTTTCCACCGTCAGCTCTAATTCCGTGGCCGTCGTTGCTATCGCCACCGCCGTACTTTTTCCGCGCCGTTGTTTTCTTCCTGCCAATCGACGTCCCGTTTTGTTTTGGCCACTTCGCTTTCGTTGCCGTCTTCGTTGTCATCGCCGTTTGCGCGACGATCTTTGACGTCCGCGCGTTCTTATATTTCCCGGTCGTCGTTCTCTTCTCGCTGATGGCGCCCCCCCGCCTTCGTTGTCGCCTCACGAGCGCCGCGATCTCCTCAGGCATCTCACTTTGTGAGCCGTCCGCGCCGATTTCTCGTGGCGTTCTCAATCCTGCCGGCTTCGTGGCCTGTCACCGCCGCGTTAGCTCCTCCGCCACCCCTATCTCAGCTTGACCTCGCGTCCGCCTTCGTTCACTCCCGCGCGTATGCCGTCGCTTCCGAAATCCGTCTCGCCCGCCGCAAATGCCTCCCTCCACAATCTTCTTCCCAAGATTCCTCCGATCACGCCCTCACCATTCCTTCCGTCCAGACCACCCTCGTCGCCGCCCCACCTCGAAACCTCAAACACCGCGTCCATCCGCTGCGTAAACTTCATCTCTTATATCGTCTGGGAGTTCGAGAGCGTGGGTGGGGCGAGTGAAACGTGGGTGTATCATTTGAGGTGACGCAGGGGATTGCGACAGGAATGAAATCAGTTGGGACGCGAATTGCGTAGCAGCTGAAAGCAACTGGAGAAACGTCCGATCGCGGAGGCAGGCGAGCGAGAACGAGAAATCGTGGAAGTCGATCGAAAAGCAAGTGAGGCGACTGCGAAATCAGTAAAGACGCTAGATGCGGCGTGAGAGCAAGAAGATCGGAAGCGAATTGCGTGGAGCGTGTGAGGCGCGGCCCCGGTATGCGATGGGCACGGGCAAAGGCGACGTGAGGTGTGGCGGAGAGCAACGGTGTGATTGGAGCGACGCTGAGCGCAGAAGAGTGCAAATCATCGGCGCGCCACGCGGTGGAACCAAAAGGAAGTTGTAAGAAATCGAGAAAGAATCTAAAAGAGATTTAACGAGCCCAGGAGAAGAAGCCGAAAGGGTTTTGGAGAACGTCGCGAAAGAATCGGAAAAGATTCGGACGGAAAATCGGGGATGAGAGGGCGGGACTGATCATGGCGATGCGGAAAGAAAAAGATTCGCTGGGCGAGCGCGAGGTGCCAGCGGAGGCGTATTACGGGATTCAGACGCAGCGCGCGATCGAGAATTTTCCGATCAGCGGGCTGCGGGCGCATCCGGTGCTGATCCACGCGATGGGAATGATCAAGCAGGCCGCGGCGGAGGCTAACCGGGAGCTCGGCTTGCTCGACAAAAAGCGGGCGGACGCGATCATCAAAGCCGCGCAAGAAGTGCAATCGGGCAAGCTGGACGATCAATTCCGCGTGGACGTTTATCAAGCGGGCGCGGGCGTGTCGTTCCACATGAACGCGAACGAAGTGATCGCGAATCGCGCGATTGAAATTCTCGGCGGGAAGCGCGGCGACTACTCGGTGGTGAATCCGAACGATCACGTGAATTTCGGGCAATCGACGAACGACGTTTTCCCAACAGCCATGCGGCTCGCAGCGGTGCTGCTGTTTGAGAGCGTGAAGGAATCGCTCGGCTTGCTCGAAGCCGCGTTCAGGCGCAAAGGCATACAGTTTGACCGCGTTTTGAAATCGGGGCGCACGCACATGATGGACGCGGTCCCCGTGCGGCTGGGCCAGGAATTCGCGGCGTACGCGACGGCGATGCTGCGCGCGACGCTTGTACTGACGCAGGCGCAAGACCTGCTGCGCGAAGTCGGACTGGGCGGCTCGGCTGTGGGCACGGGAGTGAACACGCACCCGAGGTATCAGAAGCTCGCGGTGGCGAATTTGTCGCGCATCTCGGGACAGCCCTTGATGCCGACGGACGATCTGCGCTACGCGATGCAATCGAACCTCGCGATGTCGGTCGCCTCGTCGGCGCTGCGCAATCTGGCGCTCGAACTGATCCGCATCGCGAACGACCTGCGGCTGCTCTCGAGCGGGCCGAACACCGGCTTGGCCGAGATTGGCCTGAAGGCGCTGCAGCCCGGCTCGTCGATCATGCCGGGCAAGGTGAATCCGGTGCTTGCCGAACTCACGGCGATGGTCGGCTTCCAAGCGATCGGCGCGGACGTCGCCACGGCGCTCGCGGTGCAAGCCGGGCAGCTCGATCTGAACGTGATGATGCCGGCGATGTCGTGGAACGTTTTGCACTCCGCCGAAATCCTCAAGAACACCATGCGCGTGTTGGCCGAGCAGTGCGTCGACTCCATCACCGTGAACGAGGCGCGCTGCCGCTTCTACGCCAACGCCACGATCTCGCTCGCCGCCGCTCTGAATCCCTACATCGGTTACGCCGCTGCGGCCGAAATCGCGAAGGAAAGTGTGAAGACCGGACGCACCGTCACCGAGATCGCGCTCCAACGCAATCTGCTCGATGAAGCTACGCTGCGCGAAATTCTCGATCCCATTCGCATGACGGAGCCCACGGCTCCGATTGAAACCGCGAAGAAGAAGACCCCGGCCGCCGCGCCGAAGGCTGCCCCGAAAAAGCGAAAGCGGTAATCGTCCGGTATTCGCTGGCCTCTCGGCACACGACGGCCAGGCTTCAGGCTGGAGCACTCGTCTTTCTGGTTGGCACCCCCCACCCCCGGTATCCAATTCATAAAATGCAGAAAGAACGGGACTTCCAGGAAAAGTGTGGCGTAGGAGTTTGGAATTGATTGAAACGAAGGGGCTTGCGGGATTGTGCTTGTCCTGTGTTTTCAATAAGACGCACACTGCTTTCGAGGAGTGCGGAAAGTAGTGAAAATGTGGGGCTTGCTGGTGCGATTTTACTGCTGATTTTGGCGTTTGCGGGCAGGTCCTTCGACTCGCTTGACGTGCGGCTCGTGCGCCACGGCGGGCAGGCTCGGGACTCGCATGGTTTGAAGCAATGTGCTCCGCGCAGACCGGGACCGGATGCTCGGCTGCGGCGGGCAGGACCGACATGAACGCGAAACTGTGGGGCGCGCGAGCGGTCGAGGATGGTTCTTCGAGGTTCATGTGCCAGCATACCGCGCATGATTACGCTAAGTCAATAGGTGTCTATGAGTTAGTATTCGAATACTTCTGATGTTGGAGCGATTCGTGCACAGCCCAACTTTTGCTACACAAAGCATGGGCCGCCCGCCAACTATCTCCTTTGATTCACTTGACAATTCCAGTAGGCTCCTCGTTTATGAGCCTGAACACTTTGCGCGGAGGTCTGCACTATGGATGAAGCCAAGCGTAGCGCATGGGCGCAACTCTGGGATGCGTCGTGGTTCGGAATCGGGTTCGGTATGGCTGTCGGGGCGTTTGGGTCACTTCTGTCTAACAAGTATCTAGCGATTGCCGGGTGGATCTTAATGGCGGTCGAAATATTTAGGCACGATCTGTTTCGCAAGGGTTTAACGGTCAGAATCATCGCGGGAATTTGTTTGAGCGTGATGATCGGTTTGGTTGGTGTGTTTGTCTGGCATTACTTACCGAAGCCCGAACCGCCGCTGACATTTCGGGAGGCTAAGGAAGCATTTGGGCAAACGAAATCAACGGAGGCAACTAATAAAAACGCGTCTCCTGCTGTGTCGAGTGACGAAAAACCGGTAACCAAAACTGAATTGCAAGCGCTCGTTAAAGAATATCGAAAGGCCCCCGGGCGCTGATGGCTCCGCGCCGCCTTCCACATCGCCGAATGCCGCGCCGTCGAGTCCCGCAGCTGCCGCCGCTCCATCGGTCCTGCTGGCTCCAGATGTTCAGGCGTTGAAAACGCAAGCATTGTGCGAGGTCAAGTCGATCGACGATTGGATTGCGGCGGTGTCGCCGAATCTGCCGGTCATGCCAAGTCCGCCAATCGCGCAACCCGGGTCGGGAGACGATCAGGCGACAATTGACGCGAAAGTGGTGAAGGCTAAGGCCTACGCGGAGATGCTAAATTCGCAGTGGCAGGCCGGATACTACGCGCAAGCCAACACTTTGGTTCGTGAATTGGGTATACACGGGCTTATTCTTGCATGCATTACGGGAGGGCCCGACGTCGATAATCCTGACAGTGTTCTGGGTCTGCACAAGACCTGCGCGAAGACCATCGAAGCGTATGCTGATCGCCTTAATTGATAAGGGATAGCCCGAGTATGTCATCGTGTCGCGTTGTGAGGGTTTAATGTTTCTGACGGCTCTCGGCGCGTTCCTCGGCGCGCTGCTCTCGATTCTCGCGAGTGTTGCTATCGAATATCAGAGGAAACCGAAACTCCAATTCGTAATCGAACATCCGCCTCTTGACCGAACATTTTCGGAGGGCCCACCAGTTAAGAGCGCGCGGTTTCTACGGGTTTTCGTCTCCAACAAACCGATACCGCAACTTTTCCGATGGTTGGGCCGGTCGGCTGCGTACCAATGCACAGGCGCTGTGCGGTTTTACCACCTAGATGACGCGGCGGAGGTTTTCTCCAGGCCGATGCCGGTCCGTTGGTCTAATTCTGACGAACCTATTTCAGTTCAGCTCTTGCCGGACAAGCAGATTGCACAAATCTTCGATCCGGCAAAATATAACGCCGCCTTCCGGCGCGATTGCTTTCCGGGCGCCCCTGAGCTGATCGACATCGCTGCGAGATTCGAAAATGACGATGACTGTTATGGATGGTCAAACGAGTCGTACTTGGCAGATAAGGGTTGGCGTAATCCAGAATTTCGGCTCACAGCCGGTCGATATTTCGTGAAAGTCACAATCAACTCTTCTGGGGACAAGGTCTACGGCTTTTTCAAACTAGAAAATTCCGCCGCTTGGCAACATTTCAGATTGGTAGCGGCGTCGAAAGAGGAAGCGGCCAAACTGCGCGCACAGGACTAGGGGGGTGCCGCGGGATTCGTCCTTCGGGAAAATGGCGGAGTGGCGAGTGACGGGTGGTCAGTGGCGCGAAATGCAGGAGGGCCCGCCTTTGCTACGGATTCGCGTCACATGAACGCGAGCGAGGAATGCCTCGTGCCGGGACGACGGCGCGAAGCCTTCGTCTCTCACGCTAAGGCGGCGGAGAGGTCCCTCCGCTTCGGTCGGGATGACAGCGTTAAGGCAAAAGCGAAGACGGCAACGGTTCACCGCTCGAGAAAGAATGCGAGTAGACTCGCGCCAAGGTGAATTACGGTGAAAACAAAGCTGGTGGGGATTGCACTGAGCATCGTGTTCGTTGTGTGTGCGAGAGCGCAGGAACAGCCGGGAACGGAAACGAAGGAGCCGGATTCCCAGACTCAGAATGTGAACACGAACACAAAAACCAACACAACCGCTACAACTAATCCGCCCGTCGCGGCGAAGGGTGAGGGGCAGTGTTTGATCGTTGGTTCGGAACACAAGGGCAAGTGGGTCTACCGCGATTCCTACAATCTCGATCCACAGAACGTGGAAGTGAAATATACGCAGAGCGAGCTTGCGGATCTGATGAAAAGAAATGTTCATGTAATTATCCTGAATAAATTCAATTATGGAAATAAGCAAGAAACTAATGCGCGCATCGCGTGCCAAGGCCAGGTGCCACAGCGATAGTGGAGATCGAAGTCCGGCGTCCGTAGAGTGACAACTTCAAAGCCCCTCGGCGTAAACCAAACGAAATCGTCGTATCCGCCAGAATGTCGCTCCGGTCTTCGACCTTCGCGACGGCCTTCGGCAGAGCAGTGCTGGCGCGAGTCTGTGTTCGTTACCCAGGGCTTACGCCCTGGGCTAAGCTGTGTCGCCCCTACGGGGCTCTCGCGGAGCGGGGAGTGCCTTGCGGCGACGGAGGACACCTACAGAGGGCTCCCTCGTCGCAGACTCCTCGGGATGAGGGGCGATGGGACGTGCCCCTCAGCTTCGGTCGGGATGACAACGTTAGGGTAAAGGCAAAAGCGAACGGCAGAAGCGAACGGCAGATGCGAACGGCAGAAGCGAACGGCAGATGCGAACGGCAGAAGCAGATCCCTCACCAGCGTTCGCCAGAGGCGGGCGACCGGGTTCGGGATGACAGCTTCAAGGCAAACGCAAAAGCGGCGGAGAGATCCCTCGTCGCTGCGCTCGCTCGGGATGGCGAGATCGGAAACGGGGCCACGGTGGAAACCTAGGACCGGGGCGGCACGTCAATTACTGCGGAACTTCGTGGGCGCACTCCGTAGCATCACTTTACTTTGCAACAAAGTTCTTCCACCTCGGAAGGAATCCACCTGTGAGCGAAAAAACGCGGCGGGAATTTTTGAAGGACGCGACGTTGCTGAGTGCGGGAATCACAACTGCTGGAATCGTCGACGCGAAGCTGCTGGGCGCTAACGCGCCGGCGCGGGGGGCGGGGTCGGCTGACGCTACGCCTGCGGCGCAGGCCGTTGCGCCGGGGAGCGTGGCGCTTTCGTGGGTGGGGGAGAATCCGCCGGCGATGGCGACGGGGGTGAGTTGGGGAGTGCCGTGGGCGCAGGGGGCGATGCAGCGCGCGGCGACGTTTCGGTTGAACGCGGCGGGCGGCGAATTGCCGGTGCAAACGTGGCCGATGGCGTTTTGGCCGGATGGATCGCTGAAGTGGAGCGGATTTGCGAGCGTGGTACCGGCGGGATTTTCGGGAGCGGCGACGTTGTCGCAGGGAGCGTCAGCAGCGGCGGGCGCGCTGAGCGTGGCTAACGACGGGAAGACGATTGTGGTGGATACGGGCGCAATGAAATGCGCGATCGCGACGAGCGGGGCGAACATCATCGAGCGAATGAGTTTTCCTGACGGAAAAAATGTAGTGGGAGCGAGCCAACTGGTGTGCATTCTGCAGAACGGGGCGGAGACGGAGCCGGTGGATGCGCCGTCGCGCGAGAAATATTTGAGCGCCGTGAAGAAATCGACGGTGGAGCAATCGGGGCCGGTGCGCGCGGTGGTGATGCTTGAGGGCATGCATCGCGGCGCGACGTCGGGGCGCGAATGGCTGCCGTTTACCGTGCGGCTTTATTTTTACAGCGGGCAGACGGCGGTGCGCGTGGTGCATACGATCGTGTTTGATGGCGATCAGGAAAAAGATTTCGTGCGCGGGATGGGATTGCAATTCGCGGTGCCGCTGCGCGAGGAAGCGATGAATCGCACGGTGCGATTTGGGGGGCCGGACGGCGGGCTATGGTCGGAACCGCTGCAACCGGGCGGCGGAAACGCGCAGCAGGAGGCGGGCGAGCCGTTCACGCCGAGTCCGCTGCTGGCGCAGAACGCGATCTGGGACGATTTCAAGCTGATGCAGCCGAACGCGGACGGATTCACGATCGTCAAGCGCACGAATCCGAAGAGCACGTGGCTAAGCTCGAATGGGGGAAAGCGCGCGCCGGGGCTGGTGTATGTGGGCGATTTTGGGGGCGGGCTCGGGGTGAGCGTGAAAAATTTCTGGCAGTCGTATCCGGCGTCGCTCGAGGTGCGGGGGGCGAGCAGTCCCGCGGCGGAAATTGTGGCGTGGCTGTGGTCGCCGGACGGGCCGGAGATGGATATGCGGCACTACGACATTAAGGCGCACGGACTCGATGCGTCGTACGAAGACGTGCAGCCGGGATTGAGCACGGCGTACGGCGTGGCGCGCACGAGCGAGCTAACGCTGTATCCGGGCGCGTCGCTTGCGGCGCGGACGGACACGGTGGCGATGGCGGAAGCGGGGAACAGGCTGGCGCTGCTGGCGTGCACGCCGGAGTACGTGCACTCGGCGGGCGCGTTTGGCGTGTGGAGTTTGCCGGATCGCTCGACGGATTTTCGGAAAGAGATGGAGGACGGGCTCGATTCCGTGCTCGCGTTTTATCAGCAGCAAGTGGACGACCGGCATTGGTACGGATTCTGGCAATTCGGCGACTTCATGCATTCGTATTCGCCGCCGCGGCACGTGTGGCACTACGATTGGGGCGGGCACGCGTGGGACAACACGGAGTTGGGCGCGCCGCTGTGGCTCTGGTACAGCTACGTGCGCTCGGGGCGCGCGGATTTGTTCCGACTGGCGGAGGCGCACGCTCGGAACACGAGCGAGACCGTGGTGTATCACCTGGGGCCGATGAAGGGACTGGGCACGCGGCACAACGTGATCAAGTGGGGCGACGGCGCGAAGGAAGCGCGGATTAGTCAGGCGGCGCACTGGCGATTTTTGCACTACCTGACGACCGACGAGCGCGCGGGCGACATCATGCACATGGTGGCGGAGTCCGCGGGCGTGGCGGTGGCGAGCTACGATCCGATGCGCGAAGCCGAGCCGCGGCTGCCGAGCGAGCCGGCGGTGCGCATTCGCATTGGTCCGGATTGGTTCGCGCTGGCGGGAAATTGGATGACGGAATGGGAGCGCACGGGAGATACGCGGTGGCGGGATCGGATTCTCGCCGGAGTGAATTCGATTATCACGATGCCGTTCTGGCTCGAGACTGGGAGGAAAAATATCGGCGGGCGCGGTGGGTCAGCGGCGGTGGTGGGATACGACAATGCGACGGGAAAACTGACGGCGATCCCGGCGCCGGACGGCAGTTTCATTCCGGTGAATTACAATCTCGCGACGATTCAGGGCGGGGGCGAAGTGATGTTCGAGTTGCTGCGGCTGCTCGGAAACAAAGATTTCGAGATGATGTGGCTGCAATTGTGCAGGCTGGCTATCGCGCCGGCGGACGTGATCACGAAAGATCAAACAACGCACGCTGAGGGAGCCGACGCGAGCTACGTGGCGGGGGCGCAGAGCGGGCCGCGGTTGGCGGCGTATGCTTACTCGAAAACCGGCGATGTGGCGTTCGCGCAAAAGGCAATTACCACGTTGCTCGCGATGGGCGCGGGGATCGCGAACGCGCATATGGTATCGGGGGCGGATTCGCTTAATCCCGTTCAGGAAGATCCGAGGATGTCTACGAACGAGGCGTCGCAGACGGGACTGCAAGTGATCGAGATACTCGAGTTGTGCAAAGATCAGTTGCCAACAGCGACGATGGTGCGGCCCGTGCGCGTGTTCGGGCGCCCCGCTGCTCCCGGCGCGCCGGGCGCTCCTGGTGCTGCTCCCGCTGCGCCTGGAAATCCGGCGCCACCGACGCAGCCGCCCGGTTAACTCCAGCGCAGCAAACAATGAAATTTTGTGACGGGGAAGTGCGTGACGCTGCAAACTGAGTCTCGAGCGAGCGGCGTCGCTTCCCTTCTGGCGGGGATTTCGATTTCGCTTTTAGCGGCCCCGTCAGATAGGATGGCTCGCGCGCGGGCGCGTGACACTCTAGGAAATCACCGCAACTGCTTGCCGGCAGCAAGGGCGATGCACCGGCAGCCCTGAGAGAAGGAAAATAATGCCTTCAATATTGGTGGGGATCGGTTGGCACATGGTGGGCGCGGCGATGGCCGCGTCGTTTTATGCGCCGATTGAGACGGTGAAGAAATGGTCGTGGGAGACCACCTGGGCCGTGGCGGGTTTTTTCTCGTGGATACTGCTGCCGATTTCGGTGAGTCACTACCTGCTTCCAAATTTCCGAGCGTTCTATGCGTCGATTCCGCCGCACGTGCTTTTGATCGTCGCGCTGTTCGGAGCGATGTGGGGGGTGGGGAATGTGAGCTACGGGCTGACGATGCGCAATCTGGGGATGGCGCTGGGGATTGGAATCGCGATCGGCGTGACGCTGGTGCTGGGCACGATCTTGCCGCCGATCGTGAACGGACAGGGCGCGGTGTTGTTTGAAACCAAGGGCGGGCTTTTGACCATGGCGGGAGTGCTGGTTGCGCTGATCGGGGTGGCGGTAGTCACGTACGCGGGACATCAGAAGGAAATAAAACTTCGGGGGCTGCCGCGAGAATTCAATTTGAAGCTGGGAGTGGCTCTGGCGGTGATGTGCGGGATTTTTTCGTCCGGATTTTCATTTGCGATCAGCGCCGCGAAGCCGATGGAACAGGTGGCGCTGCATCTGGGAGTGAAGCCGCTGTATGCGGCGTTGCCGAGCTACGTGATTATTATGGGCGGCGGTGCGATTGTGAACATGGCGTACTGTTTTGTTCGCCTCGCGGCGGTCAAGACGATTTCTCTGCGCGCCGATCTATCACAGGATGGTGGAACGCTGCTGAAGAATGGGAGTCTGGCGGCGACCGGCGGAATCATGTGGTATCTGCAGTTCTTTTTTTACGTGTGGGGCGCGGCCAACATCCCGCAACATCTTTCATATGTGAACTGGATGCTGCACATGAGCGGATACGTGCTGTGCGGCGGGCTGGTGGGCCTCGCGCTTGGCGAGTGGAAGGGCGTGGGGAGCAGGCCGGTGCGACTGCTTTGGGCGGGCATGGCCATTATTATTTTGGCGGCGAATCTGGTCGGGTATGGGCTCGCGTCATAGTCCGTGGAATTGCGAATCGCCGAGTGGCGCAGCGTTCGGCAGACTACGCGACGCTGCCTGTCGCGTGAATCAGCTCCGCACAACGGGAATTCCGCGAATCGCCGATCGCGATTCACTTGCCTACTTGCTGGAGAGTTTGAAGATATTTGACGATGTCGCCCGTTGAAAGCAACCCGACAAGTTTGTCTCCCTGCATGACGGGCATTTGACTGATGGCGTTCCGGCCCATCGTTTCCATGGCTGTCCACAGTTCCGCGTTGGAATCGAGCTTGCTCAGTTTTTCGATGGGTACCATGGCTTGGGCTGCGCTGGTCGTCGTCCATGCGGGCCGCGGAATCAGCTTCATGTCGTGCAGGGTCAGCAGCCCAACCGCATGATCTCCTCGATCCACCACAAAACACTGCCGGCCGTGCGCAAGAACTTCTCGATCGATTAGATTTTGCACCGACGTGTTTTCCGGCACGTGGGAGCAGGCAGTTTCCATGGCCTCCGACACCTTGTGGCCGACCATCAGGCCTTGGACCATTTGCTGCTGCACCTGAGTACCGGCGGCGCTTTCCAGAAACCATCCGATGAAGGCGGTCCACAATCCGTTGATGAGATCTCCGCGCAAAGCCATCCATACGCCAGCGAGAATAAAGAGAAAGCCAAAGAATCGCCCGGTGTTTGCGGCGATGACGGTCGCGCGGCGAAAATTCTTGTCGATTCCCCAAACGATGGCGCGAAAAACGCGGCCTCCATCCAGAGGAAATCCCGGGATCAGATTGAACAGGCCCAGAAGGCCGTTAATGAGGGCCAGATACTTGGCGATGGCGAGGGCGGGTTTGACATTAATGAGCATTGGTTCCAGGAGGTAAAAGAGAACTGCCAGGGCAAGGCTGGTAAGCGGCCCGACGATGGCGATCAAGAACTCGGCCGTGGCGCTCGGGGGCTCGGCGGCGATCTGGGATACGCCGCCAAAAATGAAGAGAGTGATGCGGGTCACAGGAATCTTGTAGCGAAGAGCTACCCACGAATGGGCCAGCTCGTGGACGACGATACTCGCAAAAAACAGAACTGCAGTTATGGCTCCCATCAACCAGTATTCCGGAACCGTGCCGCCCTTGAATTCAGCCGGATAATAATTAGAGGCCAGGACCCAAGTGATCAGGGCGGCGATTAAGAACCAGGAATAATCCAGGTCAATTGGTATTCCAAGGACACGTCCGATCGGAATTGTGTGCCGAAACAAAGCGCACCAACCTTTCGCCGAACACCGGTTCGGAGGCCACGGCAAGCCGTTCGGCCGGCCCGTTAGTTTGTCAGATTCTATGACTACACATAAGGTTACAAATCGAGATAGATCTCGCAAAGGGATTTGGCCAGTCGGCTCGACGGTCGTCACTGGCGCGATGGCGGCCTGGGGCGAAAATGCCGCGCGGGATCAATTCTCGTCGAAAACGCCATTCAGCAGTGGGGTACAATTCGGCGGGGCGGCGCTTTTTCGATAGTCGGCGGAAGACGGGGCTTACAGTTGCGCGTGCGTTGTAATGGTTTGCGCGGCAACTTGGGACACATGAGCGAAGAAAACGTTCTGGTGCTGGGCAATCCGAGAGAGCCGCAGTTTGCGATGCTAAGGCAACGGCTCGCGGGGACAAATATCCTCGTGGGAAATTCGGCCGAGGTGTTCGCGTCTGCGGCGACGAACGCCACGGTGCTGTTCAATTGGTCGGGCTCGCTCGAACTGTTTAGGACCGTATTTTTGACGTGCCCACAATTGCGATGGGTGCATTCGCGATCTGTGGGGCTCGAGAGAACATTGTTTCCGGAAATTATCGCGAGTCCGATTCCGCTGACAAACAGCATTGGGATTTACAGCGCTTCGTTAGGGGAGTTCACGCTGGCGGCGATACTTTATTTCGCGAAAGATTTGCGGCGGATGATTCGGAATCAGATGGCAGGAGTGTGGGAACCGTTTGACGTTACGGTGGTTTCGGGGCAGACGGTTGGCATCATTGGATATGGGGATATCGGGCGCGCGATTGCCGCGAAGGTGCGGCCGATGGGGATGAGCGTGCTCGCGGTGAAGCGGCATACTTCGAGCCCGCGCGGGGCGGATCCACTGGTGGAACAAATATACGGTCCGGCGCAGCGCAACGAGATGATTGCGCGCTGCGATTATGTAGTGGTGGCAGCGCCGCTGACGGAGGAGACGCGCGGGATGATTGGCGAGGCGGAATTTGCTGCGATGAAAGCTACGGCCGTGGTGATCAACGTAGGGCGCGGGCCGATCATCGATGAGAAGCCGCTGATCAATGCGCTGCAGACGGGCCGAATCAAGGGCGCCGCTCTCGATGTGTTCGATCAAGAGCCGTTGCCGAGCGGGCACCCGTTTTACAAAATGGAGAACGCCCTGCTATCGCCGCATTGCGCCGACCATACGGCCGATTGGATCAACGAGGCGGTGGAACTATTCATCGCGCAATACGAGAGGTTCCGGAATGGCGAGCCGCTGATTAATTTGGTGAACAAGAAGCTAGGGTACTGAACGAAGGAATGGCGGCGACGCGAGCGGATTACTGCGCTTCGCGGGATTTGATTTCTTCGTGAGTGAGCAGGCGGATGGGGACACTCTGGACGCGCCAAATTTCGCGGCAGTATTCGCGGATGGTGCGGTCGGAAGAAAATTTGCCGGAGCGCGCAGAGTTGAGGATGGACATGCGCGTCCAAGTTTCCTGGTCCTGATAGATGCCGCTGACGCGGGCCTGGCACTCGGCGTAGAACTGAAAATCGGCCATGACCATGAATGGATCGCTCCAGACCAGCGTGTCGATCAGGGAGCGAAACAGATCGGTGTCGCCGCGAGAGAAAAATCCGGTGCGAATTAGATCGATGACGCCGCGCAGATCGGGATTGGTGTCGTAAAATTCCGAGGGACGATAGCCCTGCGATTTCACTTTCGCGACTTCCTGCGTGGTAAGGCCGAACAAAAAGAAATTCTCGGCTCCCACTTCATCCTGGATTTCGATGTTGGCGCCATCGAGGGTGCCGATGGTCAGAGCGCCGTTCATGCAGAATTTCATGTTGCCCGTGCCGGAGGCTTCCTTCCCTGCCGTGGAGATTTGCTCGGAGAGTTCGGCGGCGGGATAGATGCGCTGGCCGCTGGTTACGTTGAAGTTGGGAAGGAAGACGACCTTCAGGTGGTCGCGCACGGTTTCATCGCGGATCAGGACGTCGCTCACGGAATTGATGAGCTTGATGATCAGTTTGGCCATGTGATAGCCCGGGGCGGCCTTGCCGCCGAAAATGAACGTGCGCGGAACGGGCCTAAACGAAGGGTCCGCCTTCATGCGGTTATACAAGGCGATTACGTGCAGGATGTTGAGGTGCTGGCGCTTGTATTCGTGGATGCGTTTGACCTGCACGTCGAACATGGAATCGGGATCGACGGGGAGGCCGGTGCGCTTTTCGATAAACGAGGCGAGTTCGCGCTTATTGGCGCGCTTGACTTCGCGCCATTTCTCGCGGAATCCGGCGTCTTCGGCGAACGGCTCAAGATTGCGGAGCTGGTCGAGATCGGTGATCCAGCTATCGCCGATGGCATCGGAGATGAGTGCGGCGAGTTTCGGATTGCTGAGCACGATCCAGCGGCGCGGCGTGACGCCGTTGGTTTTGTTGCTGAACTTGGCGGGCCACAGGGCGTTGAAATCCGAGAGCACATCTTCCTTCAGTAGCTCGGTATGGAGCGCGGCGACGCCGTTGATATCGTGGCTGCCGACGCAAGCAAGATTGGCCATGCGCACGTGATGGTCGTAGTTTTCGTCGATGAGCGACATGCGCGCGATGCGCGCGGCATCGCCTGGAAAACGCGCGCGCGCTTCGGCGAGGAACCCGGCGTTGATGTCGTAAATAATTTCGAGATGGCGCGGGAGCAGACGGCCGAACATGCTGACGGGCCAGCGCTCGAGAGCCTCGGGCATGATGGTGTGGTTGGTGTAGCTGATGGTTTTTTGGGTGATGTCCCAGGCTTGTTCCCACTCCATGCCGTGAACGTCCACCAGCAAGCGCATTAGTTCGGGCACGGCGATGGCGGGATGCGTGTCGTTGAGCTGGATGGCGAATTTTTCGTGGAAGCGCTCGATGGGAATTTTCTGGCCGCGGAGGATGCGGAACATGTCCTGCAGCGAACAGGACACGAAGAAGAACTGCTGCTCGAGGCGCAACTCCTTGCCGTGCAGCGATTCGTCGTTGGGGTAAAGAACCTTGGTGATGTTCTCGGAGAAAACTTTGTTGTTGACCGCGCCGAAAAAATCGCCGCGGTTGAACAGAGCGAAGTCAAACGATTCGGGAGCTTCGGCGCGCCACAAACGCAAGGTATTGGATGTGTTGGTGCGATAGCCGAGGATCGGCGTGTCGTAAGGAACGCCGATGACGGTGCGCTCGGGGACCCAGCGCACTGGAGCGCGCGGGGATCCGCCGTCGGCGCGCTCCGTGTGGCCGCCAATTGAGACTTCGACAGCCCATTCAGGGCGCATCAGGTCCCAGGGATTGCCGAAGCGCAGCCATTTGTCGGTGCGTTCGACTTGCCAGCCATCGACGATTTCCTGCTCGAAGATGCCGTACTCGTAGCGAATGCCGTATCCGAGCGTGGGGATTTCGAGCGTGGCGAGAGAATCGAGAAAACACGCCGCGAGGCGACCGAGGCCGCCGTTACCGAGGCCGGGCTCCTCTTCTTCGGCGAGCAGCGCGTCGAAATCGAGATCGAGCTCCGAGACGGCTTGCTTGACTCGATCGTAGATGCCGAGATTGATGAGGTTGTTTCCGAGGTGCGGCCCCATCAGGAATTCCGCTGAAAAATACGCCACGGTGCGCGAGCCCTCGTTGGTGTAGGCCTCTGCAGTGCTGACCCAGCGGTGGAGAAGGCGGTCGCGGACGGTGTAAGCCAGCGCGAGGTAGTAATCTTTCTTGGTGGCAAGCGCGGGAAATTTTCCCTGCTCATAAAACAGATTATCGCGGAAGGCGCGTTTGAGGGCGGCTTTGGTGAGGGCGGTGCGGTCGCTTTCGACCGGGAAAGAATTAGGCGAACTTGGAGCGTCCTTAGGCAACGGTGACCTCAGTGGCGCGTAAAACCTTTAGCATCTTGCCCGAAGACACCGCAACGCCCGGATGGGCGCAGTGTGTCCATCGCGAGTGAAGATAGGAAGACGGTGAGCGGAAGTCCAATCCGAAAAATCTATGGAGTGTAGAAATACTTTGGCCTTTGTCCAAATGGAGTGATTCGCGACGCGCGCGAAACGTGAACTAATTATAACTTGTTGAGGCCGTTGTGCCCGGCAACTTTGTAGGCTTCGGCGAAAGTCGGGTAGTTGAAGACGGTGTCGCGAAAATAGTCCATGGTGCCGCCGAAACTGAGGACGGCTTGGCCGATGTGCACGATCTCGGCCGCGTTTTCGCCCATGGCGTGAATGCCCAGGACCTTCCTGGTGTCCGGATCGAAGAGAATTTTCAGAAGGCCGGTGTGATCGCCGACGATCTGGGCTTTGGCGAGCTCTTCGTACTTGGCGACGCCGGTCTCGAAAGGAATTTTGGCGTTGGTGAGCGAGAGTTCCGTTTCGCCAACCATGGAAATTTCCGGGATGGTGTAAATTCCATACGGCAGCAAGCCCGGCGTGGTGCGTCCCGCCACTCCAAATATGTGGCTGCTTGCGAGGCGACCCTGCTCCATCGAAGTGGCCGCGAGGGATGGGAAACCGATGACGTCGCCGGCGGCGTAGATATTTGGCTGCGAGGTTTGAAAATGCTCGTTCACGGCGAGCTTGCCGCGCGCGCCGGCGGAGAGGCCGGCGGCTTCGAGATTGAGGAGATCGGTGTTGGCCTGACGACCGACGGCGTGAAGCAGCGCATTGCCGTGGATGCGCTTACCGCTTTCCAAGTGCGCGGTGACGCGGCCGCGATCGTCGCGATCGATGCTGGTGACTTTCTCGCCGAGACGAAAGATGGCGCCCTGGAAACGCATGTGGTAGCAGAGCGCCTCGACAATTTCGGCGTCAACGAAATCGAGCACGGCGGGGCGCTGTTCGATGAGCGTGATCACGACGCCGAGCGCGGTGAGCATGGAGGCGAATTCGAGTCCAATGACGCGGCCGCCGACGATGATCATCTCCTTGGGAATTTCGTCCATTTGGAAGAATTGATCGCCGGCGAGGATCTGCTTCCCATCGAAAGGAATATCGGGATGGCGCGCGGGGCGGGTGCCGCAGGCGATCAGCACGTATTCGGCGTTGATGATTTGAGCTTGATCTTCGCCGTCCACTTGGAGTGAATGGGGATCGAGGAAGCGGGCGGTGCCGGAAAAAAGATCAATATCGTTGCGGCGCAGTTGATCGCGAACCACTCCGGTCTCGCGGTCGACAACCTGGTTGACGCGGCTGGCGAGATCTTTTATGGAGACGCGGCTCTTCACGTTGTAGTCGCTGCCGTAGAACGAGCGATGGCGGAAGCCGGTCAAATGCAGAATGGCTTCGCGCAAAGTTTTACTGGGGACTGTGCCGCCATGGATGCAGACGCCGCCGACCATGTCGCCGCGCTCGACCATGGCAACGCGCTTGCCGAGCTTCGCGGCGGCGATGGCGCCTTTTTGTCCAGCGGGGCCGCTGCCGATTACCACTAGGTCGTACGATTTGGCGGTCATTTAGAGAGCTGCGCTCCGCGCGGTGCGGAGGCGCTCTCCGCGGCCGCGGGATACGGGATCAAGATCATCGCGTAGACCTTGCCACACAGCGCGGAGCGGTTCAATCGAAACATCGATTCGGCTCGATCACTCGCCGCGATAGCTGGAACGTGTTTCACAAATTGCGCGGTGCTCGATTCCGGGGGTATCCGCGTGAAGACCCAAGGTTTGGAGGTTTCTGCTTCAGGTCAAGCGGAGCCAGAATGCTGGAGGCAAACGGATGTAGAATAAGCGCTCTTTCGAGGAGCGAGAAAGCAGGCCGCAAGCGCGAGGGTACCGGCGCACATCTTCGCAACGCGCGGGTCGCGTGCTCAATATCATCCAGGAGGATCGAAATGCCGAAATACTTGCTCGAGGTTTCGTACAGTCAGGAGGGAGCCAAAGGAATTTTGAAGGACGGCGGCACGAAGCGTAGACAGGTGGTGGAGGCGGCCATCGGCGCCAGCGGCGGAAAGCTCGAAGCGTTTTACTTTGCGTTTGGAAAAAACGACGCGTATTTGATTGTCGACGTGAAGGACAACGCCAGCGTCGCGGCGGTGAACCTCGTGGTGCAGGCAAGCGGAGCGGCTACAGTGAGAACCACGGTGCTGCTGACGGCAGAAGAAATCGATCAGGCCTCAAAGAAGAGCGTTTCGTACTCGCCGCCGGGACGATGAGTCATATTCCGCTCGGGCGTTGCGACGCGGGTCGTGGGATTCGCGTTGGATGCGCTATGCGCCGCTAGCGGAGGCGGCCGACGGGAGCGGCGGGCTGCACGAGGAGCTGCTCTTTGCGGCGAACGAGCGAATTGATGTCGTAGGTGGCGAGCTCGAAGCCGTGGCCGTGGGTGATGGCGTCGGTGGGGCAGGCTTCAACGCAGTAGCCGCAGAAAATACAGCGCGAGTAGTCGATGTTGTACACCGAGGCGTAGCGATCGCCGGCGGAAATGCGCTTCTCGGCGGTGTTTTCCGCGGCTTCGATGTAGATGCAGCGCGCGGGGCACGCCGCGGCGCAGAGGAAGCAACCTACGCATTTTTCAAGGCCGTCTTCATCGCGCTGAAGCACGTGAATGCCACGATAGCGCGCCTCAAAATGAACCGGCTCCTCGGGATAATTCTCGGTGACGGGCTTGAGAAACAGATTGCGCAGCGTGACGCTGAAGCCCTTGACGAGCGCGCCGATGGATTCGCCAACGTCGGTGATGATGGATGACATCATATGAAGTTTAGCAGGCGCGCAAACGGCGCGCAAATTGGCCGCGGATCAGAATTTTCTAGCCGCGGCGGACTTGCCGGTGATGGCGGCGATGATTTGCTTCCCGTGGAAGCGGCCGTTTTCGATGAAAATTTCGCTGGTGTGGTTCCCGCCGATCACTACGCCGGCGAGGTAAATTCCGGGGACATTACTTTCAAGCGTTAGTGGGTCGAGTGCGGGCTTGTTGTTCGCGGGGTCGAGCGCGACACCGAGGCTCCGCAGAAAAGAGAAATCCGGGTGATAGCCAGTGAGGGCGAAGACCTGCTCTGCGGGAAGCGATAGCTCGCCGGCGGAATTCGAAATGCGCACGCTTTCGGGCTCAAAGCGCACGACTTCCGTATCAAAGAACGCGCGCACCTGGCCGGCCTTGATGCGATTTTCGATGTCGGGGCGAACCCAATACTTGATCGTCGAGCCGAGTTCGGCGCGGCGATGCACGAGCGTGACGCGGACCCCGGCGCGATAAAGATCGAGCGCGGCTTCGGCGGCGGAATTTTTGCCGCCGACCACGACGACATCGCGGCGCCAGAATTCATGTGGATCGGTGTAGTAATGCGAGACGTTCGGCAGATCTTCGCCGGGGACTTCCATCTTATTCGGCAGATCGTAATAGCCCGTGGCCACCACTATTTTCGCGCTGCGGAAGTCGTGGCGCTCGCCTGAGGCGTCGCGCGTTTCGACGTCAAACTGGCCGTCGCCGCCGGAGACGCGCATGACGCGCTGCCATAGGCTGAGCTCCAGTTGATAGTGCTCGGCGCACTTGCGATAATACTTGAGCGCTTCGACGCGCGTGGGCTTCTCGGACGGGCTGGTGAGCGGCAGATCGCCGATTTCGAGCAGTTCCGGCGTCGTGAAAAAAACCATATTCGTGGGATAGTGGTAGATCGAATTGCAAAGGCTGCCCTTGTCGATCACCAGGGGACGCAGGCCGGCGCGCACGGCTTCGATGGCGGTGGCCAGGCCAGTTGGTCCGGCGCCGATGCAGATTAGATCGTAGCGTTCAGGCATAAAACGAGTTTGCCTTGCGACGCAGTCGATTGCAACATCGGCGCCGTGCGGCGAATGCGGCCTCGCGAACCGTGATTCACAGAGGCGTAACACGCGCGTAACGCGGCCTTCACCGAATTACACGATGCTCTCCCGATGGCCATAGAAGGAATGCCGAATGCAGAAACGCTGCGAGCCACCACTCGCCGGCCTCGCGACCCGCGAGGAGGGCGCGTTTTCGGCGGCGTGGGCGGCTTCGCGGAGGCGCGGCGAAAATATCCCGGCGCGCTGATCGTGGTGGAAGGAATCGACGGCTCGGGGAAAAGCACGCAGCTTTATTTGTTGAAGCGCTGGCTCGAGATCGGCGGTTACCGCATACACTTCACGGAGTGGAATTCCTCGCCGCTCGTGAAATCAACGACCAAGCGCGGCAAGCAGCGGCGTTTGCTGACTCCCACAACTTTCTCTCTGCTACACGCGGCGGATTTCGCCGATCGATGCGAACGCCAGATTCTGCCGCTGCTGCACGGCGGATATTTAGTGCTGGCGGATCGCTATGTTTATACGGCGTTCGCGCGCGACGTGGCGCGGGGCTGCTCTCCCGTGTGGCTGCGGAATTTATATCGCTTCGCACCGGTGCCCGATATCACGTTTTATTTTCGCGCGCCGCTGGACGTTGCGGTGGACCGCATCATCGCCGGCAGGCCGCGCTTGAAATTTTACGAAGCGGGCATGGACCTGAATCTTTCGCTGGACCGCGCGGAAAGTTTCCGGATGTTTCAAGCGCGCATTCAGGAGCAATACGATTCGATGGTGGAATCGGACAATTTCATCGTGATGGACGGCACGATGACGGTGAATCGTCTGCAAAAGCAGATGCGCGAATTGGTGCAGAAACGCGTAGACCTCGGGCGGTTTGCGCCGAAGCGGCAGGCGGAGGGGCCGGTATGAAGCGGGCGGCGCATCACGCGGGGCGCGACGGTGCGAAGCGCGGAAGAAAATCCGCGGCACCGGCGGCTGCGGACGGAGCCGCGGCGCTGGCGGCGCACTTTCACGGAATCCCGTTGCCGGGTGTGAAGACGGAAGAACTGGGCGGCTCGCTGATTGTAGTCGAAGGCACGGACGGATCAGGGCGGTCGACGCAGATTTCGCTGTTGACGGAGTGGCTGGAGTCGGAAGGGTTCGCGGTGCAGACGATGGGGCTGCGGCGCTCGTTCCTGGTCGCCAAGGACATCGACACGCTGCTGGAAGAAAACGCCATCACGCGCATGACACTCACGCTGATGTACGCAACGGATTTTTTCGATCAACTCGAGCATCGCATCCTTCCGGCGTTGCATTCGGACTTCATCGTGCTGGCCGATCGCTACTTCTACACGCTGATCGCGCGCGCGGCGGTGCGCGGAATTGAGCGCGGATATTTGCATGGCTTGTACGCGATGGCGCTGCGGCCGGACCTGACGTTTTGGCTCGACGTGAGTCCAGAGGCGGCGTTCGAGCGCGAGTTCCGGAAATCGCACGCGATCAGTTACTGGGAATCCGGGCGCGATATGTCGCTCTCCAACGATTTGTTTCAGTCTTTCATCCGCTATCAGGCCCGAGTGCGCAAGGAATTCCGCGGATTTTCCGCGCGGCATAGTTTCATCGAATTGAACGGCGAGAACAGCATCCCCGCGGTGAACCAGCAACTGCGCAAGCGCATTGCCGCGCACCTGGGTATTTCCCGCACGCGCTATACGCCTTCGGCGGCGTTGGCCCACCTGTGGCGCTGAGACTCGTCGAACCCCTGCGCATCGCTGCCGTGGACGCGGGCTCAAACGCGATCCGCCTGATCGTGGCGCGGGCTTACGGGGCCGGGCGCTGGGAGACGGTAGAAACGCTGCGCCTTCCGGTGCGCCTGGGACACCACGCCTTCTCCGGTGGACGCCTCAATCAGAGAACGCTGGCGGAGGCTGTCGCCGGCTTTCGCGAATTTCAACTTCACATGGAGCGCAGCGGCGTTGTGGCCTATCGCGCCGTGGCCACGAGCGCGGCGCGCGAAGCGCGGAATCGCGAGCGGTTGCTCGATCTTGTGCGCAGACGCGCGGGACTCGAGCTTGAAATTATTTCGGGCGACGAAGAAGCGCGGCTGGTTCGCGTGGCTGTGGCGCGGGCGTTCGCGGGCCACGCGACGCCGCGCGTGATCCTGGATTTCGGCGGCGGAAGCCTGGAGATCAACTGGATGCGCGGCGCTGAAGTGGAGCGCGTGGCGACGCTGCCTCTCGGAGCTGTGCGATTGATGGAAGCCTACCGCGCCGCGGGCGCGATTCCCGAGGAGCGCGCGGCGGAACTCGTGCGGCATGTGGAGCACGTGCTCGCGAGCGCGCTGGGCGACCGGCGTCCTCGCGCCGTGCGGCTGCTCGTGGCGTGCGGCGGAAACGCGGAATTTTTGGCGCGCGTTGCGGCGGGAGCGGCGCACAATGGATTCCCTGCGCTCAGTCTGCACGTGCTGCGTGCGCGGCTGTGGCAAATTCTTCATTTGGACGCGGACGAGCGCAAACGGACGTTTCACGTGCGGCGCGATCGCGCGGAAGTGATGGGCGTGGCGGCACTGGTGCTGCTGACGGTGGGGCGCTGGCTGCGGGCGCGGAGTTTTGTGATCCCTGGAGTTGGCGTGCGCGAAGGCTTGCTGACGGAAATTACGCAAACGATGTTCGCTCCGCGCGGGCCGCTTACGGCACGAGAAGCGCCCAGCGGGCGCGCGCGGAGACCAGCGCGCTCGAGATGAGTGCGTAGGAGAAAACGATGCTGCTCTATTTAGTCCGACATGGAATTGCCGTGGACCGCGCGCCGAGCGGCGCGGGGCGCGGCGCTTCGCACTCGTTGCATGCGGGGCACGACATGATGCCCGACGCCGAGCGGCCGCTGACGCTGCGCGGGCGCAAGCGCAGCCGCGCCGCGGCGGAAGGATTGCGCGCGCTGGACGCGAAGCCCGACGCGATGCTCTCGAGCCCGCTGGTGCGCGCGGAACAAACGGCCAAACTTTTCGCGCAGGTGTTCGACTTCCCTGCCGACGAAATTCGGATTACCGACAGCCTTAAATCCAGCGGCGTGCCGGCCGATCTGCTTCGCGAAGTCGGGAAACTCGGGGCGCACGAAGTGATGTGCTTCGGCCACGAGCCGCATTTGAGCCACGTGATCGCGTACATCCTGCATTCGCGCAACAACGGAACGGAATTGCGGCGCGCGGGCGTGGCGTGTTTTGAGTTGAAAACTTTGTCGCCGCCTTCGGGAATGCTCGTCGGGCTCTACAGCGCGAAGGCATTGCGGCTGCTGGGCAAGTGACGCATCTCCCTTCCCAACTCAGCTGACTGACGCTTCGAGCGCGAGTAACAAGCACCAATCCCCTAAATTTGGCCAGGCACGCCGCCCCATTCTTCGGGATCAACGTCGGCGATCGACTGGGAAAACGTCCAGTGGTGGCCGGCAAAATCCTCCGCGTTGTACTGGCGTTCTCCGTAGGGATAATTTTTCGGCGGACGCAGGATGCGCACTCCGAATTTCACGGCGCGGTCATAGTGGCGGTCGACGTCGTCCACACGCACCATAACGCTGCGGTGGGCGCGATCTGCATCCGCGGCTGATTGCTCTGTCAGCACGACAGCTCCGTCGCCCACGTTGAGCTGTGCGCGATGGCTGCCCATTCCGATGCGCGAAGTGAAACCGAAGGCGTTGCAAAGCCACTTCGTCGCCTCGATCACGTCCGCGTAAGGAAGCTCCGGAATAACCGTGGATCGCGGCATGGAACGATTCGAGAGCATGTGCAGTCCACGGACGGCGAGAGAATGAGCTAGGCGGCGTCGTTGGTGGCGGCGCGCTCGGATTGCTGCTCCAGCTCGGTGATGACTGAGCGGAGGGCTTGGATCAATTCCTGGCGCGCGACGTGGCTGCGGAGGAATTGAACTCGGAGTTTGAAGGACTGATCTTCAGGCTCGAAATTGAAAAGATAGGGCTGAGGGCGCGGGCCGGATTGTTTTTCGTCGCGGCGCTCGCGGCGGGCTTCATCGCGCGTGAGGCCGCCTTGGAGGATGCGCGCCACGGCTTCGGTCATCTTGCGTTCGTTGGGCTGGCGCGCGACCTGGAGAAGGAGCGATTTTGAAACCACGCCGCGCTCGATGCAGCGGCGGCGCAAGCTTTCGGGGATCGTTCGCAGCGAAAGCGTTTCCGTGACGGACGAGCGGGCGCGGCCGATTTTCTGCGCGATATCGTCGTGCGTGTAATCGAAAACTTCGGCCAGGCGCTGCAGACCGTCGGCTTCTTCAAACGGCGTCAGATCTTTGCGCTGGAGATTTTCGATCAGCGCGATCTCGAGAGTTTCGGCGTCGTCGGCGATTTTTTCGATGCAAGGCAGCTCGGTGAGGCCGGCGGCTTGCGAAGCGTGGAAGCGGCGCTCGCCGGAGATGATGTAGTAGGTATCGTCGCGCGGCATGTAGCGCACCAGCAGCGGCTCGAGAACGCCCTTTTCACGCACGGAGTCTGTGAGCTCGCGCAAATCGCCCAGGGCTTTGCGGGGCTGATCCGGGTTGGGCTGAATCTTATCGATCGGAATCATGCGCCCGATCGCCGCGCCGCTAAAACTGGCTAGCGTTTCGACGTAATGGGCGTCATGCCGCATCTTCAGTGTGACGGGCAACCCGATCCGCTTCGACACGTTGGATGACCTCCTGAGCAAGCTTGGTGTACTCCTTGGCGCCGGGCGATTTGGGCGCGAAGGTGAGAATCGTTTCTTTGTATGCGGGACTCTCTTCGAGGCGCACGTTCTTGCTGATGCGTGTTTTGAAAAGCGCGGGACCGAAGACGTTGCGAATCTGATCGTGCGTGTCGCGGGAGATGTTCGTGCGCTTATCGAAAAGCGTGATGACCACGCCGAGGACCTTGAGGCTGGGATTGGGGCGCGCGCGAATGCGCTCGTAGGTTTCGAGCAAATCGTCGGTGCCTTCGATGGCGAAGTAGGCGGCTTGGATCGGCACCACGAGATGCGTCGAGGCGACGAGAGCATTTACGGTAAGGATGCCGAGAGCGGGCGGCGTGTCCAGAACGATGTAATCGAAATCTTTCAGGATCGGCGTCAGCACGTCCTTCAACTTGAACGGCGCGTCGAATTGACCGGAGAGCTGCTGTTCGAGCTTGGCCAGGCCGAGCTTGGCCGGCGCAACCGAGAGGTTCGCGTTCTTGGTGGAGCGAATCGCGGAGGACATCGCGGCGTGATGCTCGCCGAGAACGTCAAACATGGTGGTTTCGATTTCGGCGAGATCGAAAAAGGCGATGGTGGAGTTGGCTTGCGGGTCGAGATCGATCAGCAGAGTTCGCTTGCCGCTCTTCGCGATGGCCGCGGCCAAATTAATGGCCGTCGTGGTTTTTCCGACGCCGCCCTTCTGGTTGGCAATCGTGAGGATCGTGGTCATATTGTTCAAATAATGGCGACCCGCGCGGGAGGGTTTGCAACCCCATCCCTACAAATTGTGGTGCTGGAGGCACACGCCACCAGACACGCTCAATCTACCCGCCGTGGCGGGCCAGCGCAAGTGAAAATATCCGCGGCTTGGGTAGTGGGAAGCCGCCGGAAACCATGCACGCTACATCTTATAGCGGCCGAGGTCCTCGTCGGAGAGATTTTCGAGCCAGCGGCGCAGTTCTTCGCTGGTGGTCTTCTCATTGACCGGGCTCGCGGCGCGGGAACTCTTCAGGACTTCGTCCTCGACGAAAATCGGGCAATCGACGCGCAGCGCGAGTGCCAGAGCATCGCTGGGGCGCGAATCGATGGACATGATGCGGCCGTCGCGTTCGATCCAGATCAGGGCATAGAAGGTGTCGTCGCGCAGATCGTTGACCACGACTTTTTGCACGCGGACGTTCAGGCCGAGAAGGACGTTGCGCAGAAGATCGTGGGTCATGGGACGCGGCGTTTGAACTTTTTCGATTTCGAGCGCGATGGCGTTCGCTTCGTAGATTCCGACCCACACGGGAAGAACGGCGCTGCCGTGCGCGTCCTTCAAGACCACGATGGGCATGTTGGTGACCGGGTCCATCATCAGGCCGCGAATCTTCATCTCAACTTCCATCGCGCCTCCCTGGGGAAATTGCTATCCCGATGTCGCACGGTCTCCGTTAAGATTGCTCGGTCCTGCTCCTATGATGCTAATGGAAACGTATTGTCCCAAGAGGTTGGGCTCGGAGGAAGAGAAATTTACCATGCGATTGCTTGAAGTACGACCTAGCCACTGGCCGGGTTTGCGGGAGGAACCGTCGACAAGGACCTCGACGGTCTGGCCGATGAGCGATTGATTGCGCGCGATTTGAATCTCGCGCTGGTGGTCTTGCAGGATCGCGAGGCGCTTGGCGCGTTCTTGCTCGGGCACGACCCCGGACATGTGAAGCGCTTCGGTATTCGGGCGCGGAGAGAATTGGAAGGCGAAGACGCTGTCGTACTGCGCGACGTCGAGCAGGCTGAGCGTGTCGGCAAAATCCTCGCCGGATTCTCCGGGGAAGCCCACGATGATATCGGTTGTGACGCTGATGGGGCGGCGTGCGGCGCGGATGAGAGCGATCTTTTCCAGATACTCCTCGCGCGTGTAGGTGCGACGCATGGCTTGCAAGATGCGCGATGAGCCGGATTGCACGGGGAGATGAACGTGTTCGCAGAGCGCGGGGACGGAATCGATGGCTTCGACGATGTCGCGGCCGAAATCGCGCGGGTGCGAGGTGGTGAAGCGCACGCGGCGAATTCCGGAGACTTCCGTTGCGGCCACCAGAAGTTCGGCGAACGTCATTCGGCGGGGCGACGGATCGCGATATGAATTCACGGTCTGGCCGAGAAATTGGATTTCGGAATAGCCGGCGTCGGCAAGGCGGCGCACTTCTTCGAGAACAGCGGCGCTTGTGCGGCTTCTCTCCGGGCCGCGCGTAAACGGCACGACGCAATAGGCGCACGCCTTGCTACAGCCTTCGATGATCGTGATGTAAGCGCGGAACGGATTGTCGCGGCGGGTTAATTCGGTCTCGAAAGTTTCGTCGGTGTCGGTATCGAGGCCCATCACGCGGCGATCGCCGTTTTCGAGCTGTGCCAGAAGCTCGGGCAATTTGCGATAACTGGCCGAGCCGCACACGAGACTGACCCACGGGGCGCGCTCGAAGATTTCTTCGCCTTCCTGTTGGGCGACGCAGCCGAGCACGCCGATGATTTGGCCGTTGCCTTGGCGCTCGCGAAAAAGTCCCAGGCGCGAGAAAACTTTCTGCGCGGCTTTTTCGCGGATGCTGCAGGTGTTGTAAAAGACGATCTGCGCTTCATCTGGGCGCTCCACGGGTCGGTAGCCGCGGCCGGCAAGCACGCCTGCGACCTTCTCCGAGTCGTGCGCGTTCATTTGGCAGCCGAAGGTTTCAAGATAGAACGTTCCGGGGCGAATCGGGAGCGCGTCGTCGAGACGCGAATGCGCGGGCGCGGCCGCGGGCATCTCTGTCGCGGCGGCTAGAGTCTCGAGGCGGACGTCGAAGGAGGACGACACGGTTTTGAAAGCTGATCGTATCACAGGTGAAGCGACCGAGCGGGCGCGCCGGGACGCCGCGTGGTTACTCGAACGCGACGCACGCTGCGGGATATGGCGCGCCGCGGACGCGTTCTGCGCGTCCGTTGTCGCCCCGTGCACACGCGCAAAAATATCCAGCCATAAGTATATCGTGTTACGATACGATATGTATCGGATGGGGGAGTGCGGAAAGCACACACGAATCGCTAAAACTTTGACCGGTCCGAACTCGTATGCTACGGTAGCTTGGTGCGTTGTGGGACGCACATTTTTCAGTGGGGGACATGATTCGACTTCTTGGAATGACTCTGCTCGCAGGGCCCCTGGCGAATTTGATCGAACAGACTGGCTGGGTCGCCCGCGTGGTCCTTCTGATGCTCCTGGGGTTTTCGCTTTTCTCCTGGGCGCTGATCTTTCAAAAATCCAGCCGCTTCAGCCGATTGCGCTCTCAAACGGCGTTGTTTCTTCGCGTTTTTCGCTCCAATCCCGGCTTGCCGGACCCGCGCTCGATCGGCAACACCGGCTCTCCTCTCGAAGCGGTGTACGCCGCGGGCTACCGCGAACTCGAACTGCAAGTGAAGGCCGCTGGACCGAACGGAAAAATCATAAGCCCGAACGCAGTCACTGTGAGCATGCAATTAGCGTCGGCAGAAGAGATCCGCAAACTCGAGCGGTACATGCCCTGGCTTGCGACCACGGGATCGGTGACGCCGTTCATCGGATTGTTCGGAACGGTGTGGGGCGTGATGGACGCTTTCACGGGGCTGGGCGCCACGGGCGCGGCGAGTTTGCGGGCGGTTGCGCCGGGAATTGCCGAAGCGCTGATCACGACCGCTGCTGGTCTGTTTACCGCCGTACCGGCGGTGATCGCCTACAACCATTTTCTGCACAACATTCGGGATACGGCCACGCGGATGGATAATTTTGCGTTGGAAGTCTCGGCGCGAATCGAAAAGTTGAATCCCTGAGGATAGGACCCGGCGCGCGGAACGAAACAAGCCGCGCAGCCGGGGGAGACGCACGATGCCGCAGACGGCGCGAGAAACAGCAACCTCACTCTCCGAAATCAACATCGTCCCTTTCGTGGATGTGATGCTTGTGCTGCTGGTGATTTTCATGATCACTGCGCCGATTCTGCAGTCAGGGATCGAAGTCGACGTTCCGAAAACCAAGACGGTGCAGGAAATCACCCAGGATCGCCTGGTGGTGTCAATCGACCGGGCGCAAACGATTTATATCGGAAACGAAGCGGTGAATATTCACGCGCTGGGTGCGAGACTGAAAGCGCAGATGGGCGATCGGCCGAACGACGCGATATTCCTGCGCTGCGACGAAAGCGTGCCGTTCGGCAGCTTTGCGACGGTGATGGACGCGCTGCGACAAGCCGGCATATCGAACATCAGCATCGTGACTGAACCTTTGACGACGCGCTCGACTCCGCAGTGAACATGGCTACGCGCGCGCTCCATCTCGGCGACGATGGTTTGAAGCAGCCGCTAGCGTGGTCGGCCGCGCTTCATGCCGCGCTGTTCGCCGCCGTAATTGCTTCGACCGTATTCACGCATCAGGGCGAATCGTGGGGTGGGCCGGGCGGAGATCAGGGAGTGACGGTCGGATTGGTGCGCAATCTACCGGGGATTCCTTTGCCGCGGCCCGACGTGGTGACGACGAGCACCACGGTGGACACGACGAAGGGGCTGTATAAGCAAGAGCCGAAGCCGAAAGAAGACATGACCATAGCCACGCAGATTCCCCAATTCGAAAAAGAAAAGCCGCCGCATTATATTTCGCGGCCTTCGCGCCCGCTGCCGGACGAATCGACGCCCCCACCGAACGCGGTGCCGTACGGTCAGGGCGGAGCGCCAAGCGTTCCGTATTCATCCCCTATGCAAATGGCCGGAGCCACACAGGGGGGCATGCAGTTCGGCGGGCCGGGCGGCGATTTTTCGGGGCGCTTCCCGACCTATGTGGACGGCGTGCGCGCGCGGGTCAGCAGCAATTGGCTGCAATCGACGGTGGATCCGACGGTGCGATGGGCGCCGCGTGTTGTGTACACATTTGAGATTTTGCACGACGGCACAATTGTGAATCCGCAACTGATGCAATCGAGCGGAAACGCGTCCGTGGACAATTCCGCGCTGCGAGCAATTATGGGCTCGAGTCCGCTGGGCCCGCTGCCTTCGGGATATTCGGGCTCGAACGTGACGGTGCAGTTCTGGTTTGATTTTCGCCGCTAATTGGATAGTGCAGGGGGCCTGAGTTGACGAATCTGAGACGAGCGATAGGCTGGTGCAGGGAAATCCGTCGCACAGCGATTTTCGTGGCGGCTTGTCTCGTCGTTTGTTGTGGCGCGCTCGCGGGGCGCCCCGCAGCGGCGCAAGATTGGTTTCAAACCGGCACCGGGTTGGGAGTCAGCAAGGCGCGATTGGCCGTGGCGGACTTTGCGGCGCGAAGTCCAGCGGTGGCCCCGCTGGCGACGGAATTCGGCGACGTGGTCCGCGCCGATCTTGAATACAGCGGCATCGTAGATCTGGTGAGCAAAAGTTATTCGCCCACGCAGTTGCCGTCCGTGCCGTCCGAAGTCCAGGCGCAGGCTTGGACCGACGCTCCCGCTTCAGCGCAGCTTCTGGCCTACGGCAATCTTTCGGCCTCCGGCAACAACATCGAGGTCGACGCATGGTTGAACGACGTGCGCGACGCTTCCCTGCCGCCGGCGATCGGAAAAGTTTATCGCGGCCCAGCAACCGATCAGCAGGTGCGCGCGTTCGCGCACGAATTCGCAGACGAAATCGTGGAGCGCCTTTCAGGCGGCTTGGCGGGGATCGCGTCAACGCAAATCGCCTTCGTCAGCAACCGCACCGGCAACAAGGAGATCTGGGTGATGGATTACGACGGCGCGAATCAGCGGCAGCTCACTTCGCTGCACTCGATCGCGCTGACGCCGCGATGGTCTCCCGACGCGACGCGCATCGCCTACACGTGCTATCCGCCGGCGGGAATGTATTTGAGCGCGCAGATTTGCATGTACTCGATGCTCACCGGCAAAGGCATCGCCTGGCCGCGCTATCGCGGCACGAACAGCTCGCCGGCGTGGTCGCCGGATGGCAGCAAGATTATGTTCATGTCCAGCATGCTGGGAAATCCCGAGTTGTGGGTTGCCAACGCAGACGGCACGCGGCCGAAGCGCTTGACCTACACCTCAGGAGCGAACACTTCACCGGCGTGGAATCCGAAAACCGGAGATCAGGTGGCGTTCGTGAGCGATCGCGGCGGGCCACCGCAGCTTTATATGATGGATGCGGACGGCTCGAACACCTCGAAGGTCGATCTCGTGGACATGGGATACGTGATCGATCCGTCGTGGTCGCCGAACGGCGAGTTGCTGGCATTTTCATGGCGGCGGCCGGACGACAACTACGACATCTACGTGATGGACATCGCCACTCATCAGCTTCTGAAATTGACGAGCGGCGACGCGCGCAACGAGCGTCCGTGCTGGGCGCCGGATGGGCGGCACATCGTTTTTGAATCGACGCGCACCGGCACGCGCCAGATCTGGACAATGCTGGCGGACGGCTCGGACGCGCGGGAACTTACAACGGCCGGGCAGAACGAATCGCCAAGTTGGTCGTCGAAATGAAGGATTTCTTACGCAGGTTCCGCAGTTCGGGCGTCGCGGGCGGAATGCTTTAGGGCTCGCAGCGCTTGCATTCTACGGAGGTAGCCCAGCTCAGGAAGCACAGATGTTTGCTCTCTTACTTTCGTTTCTGGCAGACTTTCAAAGGAGGAAGTGAAATGAGAATCCGAACTAGCGGCAAAGCAGCGTGGCTTGCCGCCTTGGTCGTGTTGCTCGCGGTTTCCGGTTGCAAACATCCCGTGGCACAGGCTCCCGCGCCACCGCCCGCTCCGGCCCCGCCGCCGGCGCTGCCGACAGTCACGTTGTCGGCATCTTCGACGATGATTCAACAGGGACAGTCTTCGACGTTGACTTGGTCATCGACCAATGCCACGACGCTGGCGATCGCGCCCGGCGTGGGAACGGTTGCGCCGGAAGGCACCTCGAACGTTTCGCCGACCGATTCGACGACATACACGATCACGGCAACTGGTCCTGGCGGAAGCGCCGATGCCAGCGCCCGCATCACGGTGACTGCGCCACCGCCGCCGCCCGCGCCTGCGCCCACCATGACGATCGAGGAAATGTTCGCGAACCAGGTGCAGGACGCCTACTTCGACCTCGATAGCGCGGACATCCGAGCGGATGCGCGCGCGGCGCTCGCGAAGACCGCCGACTTCCTCAAGGAGCATCCGGAAGTCAAAGTCGTCATCGAAGGCCATTGCGACGAGCGCGGTTCGACCGAATATAACCTGGCGCTGGGAGACCGGCGCGCCATGTCGGTGAAGAATTACCTGGTATCACTGGGAATTCCCGCCGACCAATTGACGACCGTTAGCTACGGGAAAGAACGGCCGTTCTGTAGCGATCACGACGAAACCTGCTGGCAGCAAAATCGCCGCGGGCATTTCGTCCTGGCCAAGTAGTTTCGACTGCGCGTTGACGGGGAGGGCGGCGTGGCCGCCCTCCCCGATTTCAACGCCACTGATGTACTGGCGGGCTCCAGGTAGAGGCCGCACCCGACGGGGCGGTTTTGTGGATTTAGTTGCGGACACGATGACGCACAACGCAGGCTGACCGGATTCGATTCCCGATCGGCCGCGAAGAAAGGAGATCGCATTGCGCAAACAAACGATTGCATTGCTCGGCGCAGCCATGCTCGCGGGAGCACTGGGCGGTGCGCTGTTTTCGCCTGCTCCGGCCGAGGCCGTAGCCCGCGAGATCATTGAGCTACAGCAAAGCGTGACTCAGGTGCTGACGAACCAGCAGGCGCTCCAAACGCAGATGACGCAGAACGCGGCGGTGGAAAAAACGCTGCTCGATCAGGTAACGTCCACGATCAATTCGTTCAATTCCAGCATCGCCACGCTGCAGAAATCGGTGGAGGATTTGCAGGCCAACTCGGGATCGAGTCTCAGCACGATGGGAACTCAGGTGCAGGGCCTGGCCGATAACGTGGCCGACCTGCAAGCGCGCATCGGGAAACTCGATCAGAAACTGGCCGACGCGCAAAACACTTTGCAGTCGATCGACGCGCGGCTTGCCGGCGGTGCGCCGCCCACGACGACCGAACCAGGCGCGCCCGGGGCGCCGCCAGCTGATTCTGCACCGGGATCAGCTCCTCCCACATCAAGCGAGCCGGGAACGGCTCCTCCGGCCGCGATGGCGCCCGGCGCGCCTTCGGCCGACGTGCTCTATTCCAATGGACTGCGCGACCTGACCGGAAGGCAATACCAGCTGGCGACGCAGGAATTTCAAGACTACCTGAAGTATTACGGCGGGACGGACCTGGCTTCAAACGCGCAGTTCTATCTGGGCGAGATCGCCTATTCGCAGGGCAAGTTTCAGGACGCGGTGAATGCGTACTCGAAGGTAATTGAAAATTATCCGAAGAGCTTCAAGCTGGCGCCGGCGCATTTGAAAAAGGGACTCGCGCTGATCGAACTGAACCAGAAAACGAACGCGGAGCGCGAGCTGCGCGCCGTGGTGCGATTGTTTCCCGGCACGGACGAAGAGCGCCGCGCCCGCGCCAAGCTGAAGGAACTCGGCGCGCCGGTAGCTTAAGCCGGCGGCGCAGACCCGCGACATTTAGTTGTCTTGCGCCCACATGTTTACTACGCACCTTCCGAAGGCAACCGCGCGCTGACGACAGGAACCATCCACACCGCGTATCCACGCGGATCGCGAATATTTGCGATCATCTGATTGAAATAGACGAGCGTCTCTTCGCGCGTGAAGGTCGTCAGCTGCGCGATCGATTCGGTGTAGCCATCGCGCCACGCTTCGATGATCGTCGCGAATGTCTCGCGGGGCACGCGGACTGTGTCCACGACCACAAAGTCGACCTTGATCTCCGCAAGATTCAGCGCGGCCAGTATCCCAAAAGTGTTGCGCCCGATGAATAGGTCCGTGCCCGTTCCCGAGCTGAAGCTCGGCGGCGCCGCGTGCCAGAAATCGCGCGGATCGAGGGCGCCGCGCTGGAAGTGAAGCATGCCGTAATCCTCGGGAATCAGGTGCACGTAGCCACCGCGGCGCGTAACGCGCGCGAGTTCGGCGATCACGCGGTCGGCGTAGGGGATCGAGTGGAGAACGTGGCGGCACACCGTGAGATTGAAGCTGCGATCCGCGGCGTCGAGCTCGAAGATGCTCTGATGCTCGAACGAGAGGCGCGGCGCGAGATTTTGATAGCGTGATCGCCCCAAGGTCAGATGGTCGTCGACGATGTCCACTCCAAGCACGGTGGATCGCGGGAAAAGCTCGGCGAGTCGCGACGCTATCTCGCCCGTGCCACAGCCGGCATCGAGTATTCGAGGTTCCGCTGGGAGCGCATAGCGGCGAAATAGCTCAATTTCCTGCAGCCAAATGGCTCGCGCTTGCGCATCGAGATTGCGCACCATGGACTCATCGGCCATCTGTTTTGCCTGCGGATTGAGATCGGTCAACTTATTCTCCCGGCGCAGCTCGCGCCGATTCTACACCGGACGCAGATTTGCGCCGTCGGCTGCGGCGTGCTATTTTTCTCTCGCGAACCTGCACGTCCCCCATCGCATCGAGCCGCCGATCGCGTCGAGCCCGAAGAAGGAGATGCACGATGTCAGTCAACAAAGTGATTCTGGTTGGGCGTTTGGGGAAAGATCCCGAGACGCGCTTCACCTCCGGCGGCCAGGCGGTGTGCAATTTCACCATGGCCACCGATGAAACATACAAAGACCGCAACGGCGAGCGCCAGAAGCGCACGGAATGGCACCGAATTGTGCTGTGGGGCAAGCTCGCGGAGGTCGCGCAGCAATATCTGAAGAAGGGCCATCTGGTTTATATCGAAGGGCGCATTCAGCAGCGCCAGTGGGACGATACGAAAACGAACACGAAGCGCACTTCGTTCGACATCGTCGGCAACGTGATGCGCATGCTGACCTCGCGCGCGGAATCCGTGGCGGCGGGCGCGCGTTCGTCGGGCGGCGGATCGTATGGCGCGCCAAGCGGCGGAGGCGGCGGATTCGACGCGGAAGGCCCTGCTCCGCCGGTCGATGAGCCGGTCGGACCGGAAGTGACCGACGAAGACATTCCGTTTTAGCAGGCCATTTTCCACCGCGTGTTGCGCCGGCTGAATTTCCGGGTAGTGATCCTCATACTGCTGCTGGCAGGAGTGGCCGCGCGAGAAATCGCGGTCGAGCATCGACCGTCGCTTCTGCGGGCGGGCTCGCACCTCTATGCATATTCTGCGAGCGCGACGGACGGGACCGTGTCCGTGATGGACCTCGCGAGTCTCTCCACAATCGCGACTATTCCGGTCGGCCCCGCGCCCTCTGGCCTGCGCGCGCATCCAACGCGTGCGGAAATTTGGGGCGTGTCGACTGGGTCGCCTGGATCGCCTGGTTCCGGCGCGGTGTGGGTGCTCGACGCGCTTGCGAATCGTGTTTCGGCGAGAATTCCAGTCGGAGCCTCGCCATTCGCTTTGGATTTCTCGCCCGATGGGAAACGGGCGTACGTCGCCGCCTCCGGATCGAATCAACTCGTGGAGATTGACTGCGCGACGCGCGCGATCGTGGCGCGCGCACGAACCGGGGCACGGCCGTGGATGGCGCGCGTCACACCGGACGGCCGCGAGGTTCTGGTGCCCAATCGCGACGACGGGACACTCGAGATATTCGACGCCGCGACGCTGGCTCCCGTGGCGACGGTCGGCGTGGCGAAAGATCCAGAGGAGGTCGCGGTGATGCTCGACAGTTCGGTCGCATTTGTCGCCGCTCCCGCTTCGCACCAAATTTCGGTGGTGGACCTGCGCCATCCGGCGCTCGATGCGAATCTCGATCTCGACGGCGCGCCATCGAGCCTCACGCTCAAACCCGATGGCGGCGAACTCTACGTCACCGTGCCGGATGCGCATGGCGTGGAAATCATTTACACCTGGACGATGGATGTGGGCGATTCGATGTTGCTGGGCTCGGCGCCGACGCAGGCCGTGGTTTCTGACGATGGCGGGACGCTGTTCGTAACCGATGCCTCGGCCGGGCGAGTTGCCGATGTGGCCATCGGAACCCGCGAGACTGCGGCACTAGTGGCCGCGGGGCGCGAGCCCGGCGCCTGCATTTTGGATCCGAGCGGAGATTTGCTGCTGGTGGCCGACGAGGAATCAAGCGACGTGGCCGTGATCGGCGTGCGCACCGCGAGCTTGCTGACGCTATTGCCCGTCGGCACGCGGCCGGTATCGCTGGCCGTCAAAATGTTTTGATCACTTCCACCTAATCCCAGCCGAAATTTTCGCGCCCGAGACGTACCTCAAGCGAACCGTCAGGCGGGAGCACATCGATCGGCAATCCCGCACGCCAAAGGCTGGCACCTATGCGAATGGTGTCGGCCTTGCCGCGAAGCACGAGGCTGCGCGCCACGCCGACTTCGAGAATTCGATCGTAGGCTACCTTGACCAAAGGATCGGGGCCGAGCAAACAAAGGTCGCGCGTTTCCGCGCGGTAACCCATCAGCTTTCCTTTCTCGATAAAGGCGATGATGCGCAGTTCCTGATCGCCTTCGACAGTGACGCGCAGTTCGGCGTCGCGCATTTCGTCGGCCGCCTCGGGAAATGCATCCACGCGTACGTAAACCATTTGTTCATCGAAGCCATAGCGCAGCTCGTGCAGCACGGGCATGCGGCCGTGCATCGAACCGCCGCGCCGGTCGGCCGAATAGACGCCGGATCCCAGCCATTCGAAATATGATGATTCCCTTCCGTCAACGCGGACCTTGAGATACTCGGCTGGCGGAGTGGCCACGGCCGGCGCCGCCAGGCGCTTGATCGGTTCGGCGAGTTCGTCCGGCGCCGCGGCGCCAAGCTCGCAATAGACGGTGGTGAGGAGTTTGCGAAACATCGCGTCGAACTCGGCGTCGTTCGCCGAACTGTGCTCCGGGCCGTACCACCAGAACCAATCGCTGCCTTCAGCGGTCAGCAAAGATTCGTAGGCCGCCGCCAATTGCGCTTCGGTGGGAGCGCGACCGGCGCCTGTCGCGTGCGCCGCAGCGCGTTCCGCATAAAACGCGCGAGCCTCGCGCAATAGCTGCCAGCCCGCGACGTCTTCGCGGTGGCCGATCCACACATCGAAATTCGCGCTGATCCACGACGCCGGAAAAATTCCCCTGTGTGTCTCGATGCCGGCCGCCGCTTTCGCGGCAGTAAGAGCTTCCGTCGCCGTAAGCGCGCGAATGTCCGTGTCGTTTTCGATGCGCCGGTAGAAATCGCGCAAGAAGGCTCGCCCGTTTGCCGGGTAATACTCCCAGGCGTTTTCGCCGTCGAGAATCAGCGAAACGGTGAGCGGGTGAGGCGACTGAATGCGCTCGCCGATCGCGCGCAGGCGCCGATGCAAATCGCCGGCGGCTTCGGCGGAATCCATTCGCGTATAGACGAAGCCCACGAGATCGGAGAGATAGTGGTCGCGGAAAAAGCAAACGATCTCGCGGCCGTCCACACTCATTCGCCACGGAGCGTAGAGCTGCCTCGCGTTGTCCGGCACGCCCTCTCCGTCGCGACCAAAACCGATGTCGAGCGTGCGGCCCAGAACGCCTTCGTCGGTGGCCGCCCAAGTGAAGCCCAAATCCGCCGCAATGCCCAGCGCCTCGTTTGAAACCGAGCCCTCCGAAGGCCACAGGCCTTTTGGCGCTCGGCCGAAAACGCGCTCGTGATATTGGCGCGCGCGCAACAATTGCTCGCGAGCGTCTTGTGGATAGCGGAATGCGGGAATCGGCAGCGGGGTCGCGGGATTCGAGACGCGCGCGATGTCCGTATCGCACAACAGCGGCAAGATCGGATGATAAAACGGTGTCGCGGAGATTTCGATCTGCCCGCGCTCAGCCGCTAAGCGATATTCGGGCAGAACCCGGCCGAGCAGCTCGAGTTGCTTCGCGCGCAGGACGGCTTTGTCCCGCTCGGTGTAATCGGATCCTTTGGCGGAAAGGCGCGCGATGTCCGGGTCGCTAGCCAGATACTCCTCGTCCATCCACGCGAGCTGCGAAAGGAATTGCAGATCGCGCCAATCGCGCAGGCCAAGCACCGCGGCGGAACGCTCCGTGCCTTGGGATTGAACCCTGTCAGCGAGCTCGAGGTAGCGCGGCCAGCGAGACATCAGGCGCTCGCGATTCAGTTGGAACGCGCGCAAAAGGATTTCCTGCTTCTGCTCCTCGCTCAGTGTTTCCGCCGGGGCGAACGCCGCGTCGAACCAGGGCTCGTCAAATTTTCCGCTCGCGTACTCTTCGAGCTGCATGCCGAGCGACGGCACCATGTTGAAGGTGGCGTGCACGCGCGGAAATTCGCCGAGCACGCGCACCATGCCCCAGTAATCTTTGGTGGCGTGCAGACGCGTCCAGGGCAGGACGTAACGGCCGCTCGAAGGGTCGCGGTACTGCGGCTGGTGCATGTGCCACAGGATCATGAGGTGGATACGGGTCATCGCGGTTGTTTAGGTCCGCCCCTACGCGGCGCCCCACGCATTGCGCGGCGCGCGAGCAAGCGCGATGCGCACGCGATGCCGCGGTGCAACGTGCTAAAATCTCGGCCCGCGATGCGTCCTGTGCTTCGGTTGATCGACCGGTACATCCTCCGCGAGGTTTTTTCGCACACGCTGTTGGGCCTGGCGGTTTTCACTTTCGTTTTTTTCGTTCCACAACTTGTCCGGCTGATGGATCTGGTGGTGCGGCACACCACCACTTGGGGCGACGTCGGCGCGCTCTTCGTGTGCACCCTGCCCGGCATGCTGACGTTCACGCTGCCGATGGGTTTGCTGGTTGGCATGCTGATCGGCCTGGGCCGTCTCTCGGCAGATAGCGAACTCATCGCCATGAACGCCCTGGGCATGGGGCCTCGCAGCGTATTGGTTCCCGTGGGAATGCTGGCGTTCGCATTCACGGCGATCACGGCGGTGCTCACCATTTGGATCGCGCCGGCCGCTGTGCACACGTATCGCTCCCTGCAAAATCGGATCGTCTCTTCACAGGCATCGTTCGAGGTAGAGCCGCGCGTTTTCGACGAGCGGTTTCCTCATCTCGTACTCTACGTTCAAGATGTCTCGGCGGTCGCCACCCGATGGCATGGCGTCTTCCTGGCGAGTACCGACCCGCAGCAGGATTCTCGCCTGACCTTGGCGGAAGAAGCGATTGTAATTGCCGACCCACAGCAGGGCAAGCTTGACTTGCACTTGCGCGACGGAAGCGTCCACCAAGTGGACGTCGCCGATCCCGATCACTACACGCTGAGCGCTTTCGGCCAACGCGATTGGCCGATTGACGCTTCGAGTCCCGATACCGAGCAAGCGCCCGTCCCAACGCTCGCCGAATTGCCGACCGCGGATCTGCTGGCGGGGCGCATTCCCTACCGCGGCGTCGATCGGGCGCTCGATGTGGTGCAAGCGCGCGTGGAGCTGGAACGCCGTTTCGCGTTCCCCGCCGCGTGCATCGCGTTTGCGCTGCTTGCGATTCCGCTGGGCTCGCGGCCGCGACGCGGCGGCCGCGCGGTCGGCGTGCTGATCACGCTGCTGCTGGTGAGCGCCTACTACGTGCTGTTTACGCTCGGGGCCGCGCTCGCCCGCGATGGGACGCTGCCGGCATGGGTCGGCATCTGGATGCCCAACGTTTTGGTCGCGGCCGTGGGCATGGCGCTCCTGCCGCGCATGGGAAGAATCGCAAGCGAGGGTCGGATCACCCGCGCCCTGGCCCGGATCGCGGAACGCCGCGCGGCCAAGAAAAAGTTTCAGGGGGCGGCCGGTGAAGCGTCGGCGATTCAGAAATCGCGCGTCCGGCCGAGGCGCGCAGGACTCGGTTCTGTGCTGGATTGGTATGTGCTCCGGGGCTTCCTGTTTTATTTCGTGCTGCTACTGGCGGGATTCATTCTGCTGTTCGAGACATTCACGTTCTTCGAACTCCTGGACGACATCACGCAACACCGCGTCGGCTGGATCGAGGTGCTGAACTATTTCCGCTTTCTGAGCATCTCGAACTTCTATCAATTCTCGCCGCTCGCCGCGCTCACCGCGGTGCTGGTCGCGCTCGGTGTGCTGGCGAAGAACAACGAGATCGTGGCTTTCAAAGCCGCCGGTATCAGCTTGTATCGCGTATCACTGCCTCTGCTCACTGTGGGACTGCTTCTGGCGGGTGGGCTAGTGGTGCTCGACGACACCTATCTTCCGTACGCCAACCAGCGCCAGGACGAACTTTACAACGAGATCAAGGGCCGGCCGCCGCAAACCTACTTTTCTCCGCAGCACCAGTGGATCTTTGGCGAGAACTCGAAGATCTACAATTACGATCTGTTCGATTCCGACCACAATCTGTTCGGCGGCCTGAGCGTTTTTGAGCTCGACCCCACGACCTTCCAATTGCGCCGCCGCGTCTATGCCGCGCGCGCCCACTGGTTGGCGCAGCAGCACACCTGGATTCTCGAATCCGGCTGGATACGCGATTTTCAAGACGGACGCGTCACGAGCTACGTCCCATTCGTCGGCAATGCCCTGCCGGAGCTCGATGAGCCGCCCGACTATTTCAAGCGCGAGGTGCGCCAATCGAATCAGATGAATTGGCCGCAGCTGCGGCGCTACATCGACAGCCTCGAACGCGCGGGCTTCGATGTGGCGCGCCTCTCCGTGCAGTTGTACAAGAAACTCGCGTTTCCTCTGATCGCGCCGATCATCATTTTGCTGGCGATTCCCTTCTCACTTCTGGTCGGCACGCGCGGAGCCGTCGGCGGACTGGCGCTTGGCATCGGCATCGGCATTCTCTACTGGGCGGTTTCGGCGCTGTTTGAGGCCATGGGAGCGGTCGGCCAGTTGCCACCGTTCATGGCCGCGTGGTCTCCCGACTTTATTTTCGGATTTCTCGCTCTGTACTTTTTTCTTCGCATGCCGACATGAAAGGCGCGTGCGCGCTCAGCGGCGAGCCCGTTGCACGCGCGGCGTATTCCGGCGAACTCGATTTTCAGCGGGGAAGCAGCGAGCGGATCTTCTGAATCACCAGGTCGATACCCACTTCGTTCGAGCCGCCTTCGGGGATAATCACATCAGCGTGACGCTTTGAGGGCTCGATGAATTCCAAGTGCATCGGCCGAACCGTCTCGAGGTATTGCTTCACCACCGATTCTGGCGATCGGCCGCGCTCGCGGATGTCGCGCCCCATGCGGCGGATGAAGCGAATGTCGGCGGGGGTATCCACGAAAATCTTGATGTCCATCAGGGCGCGCAGAGCGGCATTCTCGAAAATCAGGATTCCTTCGACAATCAGCGCGGGGCGCGGCTCCACGCGCTTGGTCTTTCCCGTTCGAGAGTGTTGTGAGAAATCGTAGATCGGTTGATCGACGACTTTCCCGGCGCGCAGTTGGCGAACCTGCTCGACGAGCAGGTCGCCATCGAGCGCGTTCGGATGGTCGAAATTTTGTTTGTGCCGTTCGTGAAGCGCGACATCCGAAAGGTCGCGGTAATAATTATCCTGCTGCAGAACGAGGGTTGTATCCGGCGGAAGCGCCGAAAAGATCCGCTCGGTGATCGTGGTCTTGCCCGAGCCGGTCCCGCCGCAGATTCCGATGACCAGCGCGTCAGGCAAATGAGTCGCTCCAGCGTAGTAAGGCGCTGCTCACGGGCCCGATTGTGCCAGTCGGCCCGCCGACTGTCGAGATGACCGCGGCATGCGGCGCTGCCTCAACCATCTCGGCGGCGCCTTTGCGCGGCACGCCTATCGCCGCGGCTCGCCTATCGCTTGGACCTGCCGCGAGATTTCTTTGCGCGCTTTTCCTCGATCACCGCCTGGGCCGCCGCCAAACGCGCGATCGGCACGCGGTACGGCGATGCGCTCACATAGTTCATCCCCGCCGTATGGCAGAATTTCACGCTGTCCGCGTCGCCACCATGTTCGCCGCATATGCCGATCTTGAGCTTCGGCCGTGTCTTGCGCCCCCGGCCGATCGCCCAATCGATCAGCAAGCCGACTCCCGCAACGTCGAGCGTTTGGAACGGATCGGCCTTGAAGATGCCGGCCTTTTTCTCATCGACGTAGTCGGGCAAAAACCGGCCGGCATCGTCACGAGAAAGACCCATCACGGTTTGCGTCAGGTCGTTTGTGCCAAAGGAAAAGAACTCGGCGACTTCCGCGATTTGGTCCGCTAGCAGTGCCGCGCGCGGCAGCTCGATCATCGTGCCGACGAGATACTCGAGCTTCGCTCCAGCCTTTTTCAATACCTCACCTGCTACTCGATGTGTTGCGTCGGTGAGAATTTGCAACTCCTTACGATCGAGAATTAAGGGATGCATAATCTCAGGTAACACTTTAATTCCAGATCTACGACATTCAACGGCGGCCTCGATGATCGCCGTGACTTGCATCTCGAGGATCTCTGGATAGGTGATCGAGAGGCGGCTTCCGCGATGGCCTAGCATCGGGTTGGCCTCGCGCAATTGCTCCACGCGCCGCGCCACCACCTCCACAGGCACACCGATCTTGGCCGCCAACTCCTCCTGGTGTTCCCGATCGTGCGGCACGAATTCGTGCAGCGGCGGATCGAGCAAGCGGATGGTCACCGGAAAGCCATCCATCGCCGTGAAGATGCCGATGAAATCGCGTCGTTGAAACGGCAGCAATTTCGCCAGGGCTTTGCGCCGCGCTTCGGGGCTATCGGCAACGATCATTTCCTGGATCGCGAGTTGCCGGTCGATACTTTTCTCGGGCTGCTCGAAATCCTTGAAGAACATGTGCTCCGTACGGCAGAGCCCAATTCCCTGCGCGCCCATTTCGCGAGCCTTGCGCGCGTCGTGCGGCGTGTCGGCGTTGGTGCGCACGAGTAAGCGCCGCACTTTGTCGGTCCAGCCCATCAGCGTGCGATAGGAATCCGACAGCTCGGGAGTCACGAGCGGCACCTGGCCCTCGTAGACGGCGCCCTCGTTGCCGTCGAGCGTGATCCAATCGCCTTCGCGGACCACGTGCTCCCCGGCCTTCATGGTTTTCTGCGAGTAATCGATGTCCAGCTTTTCCGCCCCGACGATGCAACACTTGCCCCAACCGCGCGCGACGACCGCCGCGTGGCTGGTTTTCCCGCCGGTCGCCGTCAGAATTCCCTGCGCCACGAACATTCCGCCTACGTCTTCGGGACTGGTTTCGCGCCGCACCAGAATCACTCGCTCGCCGCGCTTGGCCCACTCTTCGGCCTCGGGAGCGGTGAAGATCGCGCGCCCCACGGCCGCGCCAGGCACGGCATTGATTCCCTCGCCCAATTTGCGTTTGGCGAGTTCGGGGCGCGGCACTGACGCGTCGATCACCGGATAAAACAGACGCTCGATGTCCTCGCCCTTGACGCGCTCGATCGCTTCGTCCTTTGAGATCAAACCCTCGTTCGCCATATCCACGGCCATCTTGAATGTCGCGGTCGGCGTGCGCTTGCCCACGCGCGTTTGCAACATGTAAAGCTTTCCTTCTTCAACGGTGAATTCCATGTCCTGCATGTCGCGGTAGTGGTGCTCGAGGATCCCGCGCACTTTTTCGAGCTGCCTGTAGATTTTCGGCATGCGCTTCGCCATGTCGTCCAAGTGCATCGGCGTACGGATGCCGGCAACCACGTCTTCGCCCTGCGCATTGATCAGGAAATCTCCGTAGAAAACCTTCGCGCCCGTCGAAGGATCGCGCGTGAAGCACACACCGGTGCCGGAATTTTCGCCCGTGTTGCCAAACACCATTTGTACGATGTTCACCGCCGTCCCAACCAAGCCCGTGATGTGCTCGACGCGGCGATAGGTGACCGCCTTTTCCGCCATCCACGATCCGAACACGGCGCCGATCGCGCCCCAAAGTTGTTCCTCAGGATCGTCCGGAAAATCCTCGCCTGTTTTCGACTTAAAGTATTTCTTGTACTCTTGAACGAGCTCGCGCCATCCTTCAGCAGGAACGGCTGTATCCTCCTTAATATTGCGTTTCGACTTCATCTCGCGCAGTTTGTCTTCAAGCTCCTCCTTGGGTAGGCCGATCACTACGCTCGAATACATCTGCACGAAGCGCCGGTAAGCGTCCCACGCGAAACGATCATCGCCGATGCTCTTCGCGAGGCCCTGCACCGAAGTGGGATTGAGCCCCAGGTTGAGAATCGTCTCCATCATTCCCGGCATGGATCGCGCGGAGCCGGAACGCACGCTGACCAGCAGCGGATCCTTGCCATCGCCGAGCTTCTTGCCCGTGGCGCGCTCAAGGCGCTGAATGTTCTTGCGCACTTCGGCCTTCAGACTCGTGGGGAATTTGCGGCCATGCTTGTAGTAGTAGTCGCAGCACTCTGTGGTGATCGTGAATCCCGCGGGGACCGGTAGCCCAATCCGCGTCATCTCTGCCAGCCCGGCGCCCTTGCCGCCGAGCAGATTCTTCATCTCTCCATCGCCCTCTGCCTTGCCTGCTCCAAAAAAGTAGACGAATTTCACTCTCGAGCTCCTTTTATAGTTATCGAAGTTTATTGCGCATTGCAATTTTGTTCCGCGCGCCGAATTGAGAATTAAACATCAACTGATTTTTCGTCGGCGCGCCGACATCAAAAACTGAAACCTTAACTTTAGTTATTTCGATTGCCTCGGAACGATCTCCGAAAAATCCGCGATCGTTGAAAATTGTGCCAGCAGCTCCGCGAGCAGCGTCAAACGGTTCTTGCGTACCTCCGCGTCCTCAGACATCACCATCACGCCGTCAAAAAATCGATCGACTGCGGGACGCAGCGTCGCAATTCGCTCCAGCGCCTCCCGATAATGCCGCGCGCGCTTTTCATTCTCCACCTCCCCAGATACTCGCGCCACAGCCGCGTACAATTCCTTCTCGGCGGGCTCGACGAATAGCTCCGGACGCACCGCCGGAAGACGCCAGCCGCTCGCTGGCCCGGCCTTCTCCAGAATTTTCCGGATTCTCTTGAAGCTCACTGCCAGCGGCTCGAAATTCTTCGTGTCGCGGATGGCCTGCACGGATTCCATTCGCCGCAGCGCGTCCACCAAATCATCCGCACCAGCCGCAAGAGCGGCCTTGACCTCGTCATACGCGCCACCCCAGCGCTCTTCAAACGCATAACGCGCACGGTCCAAAAGAAAATCCAACACGCTGCGCTCAACCTCTGGCGCGACTTCGATCCTCGGCGAGGACGATCCGAGAATCCGTGCCGCCTGCGCGACCGCGCCCGAAAGCGAAAGTGGCAGCTTGCGCTCTACCACGATCTTGACGATGCCCGTGGCCGCGCGGCGCAAAGCAAAAGGATCGCTTGAACCTGTGGGCGCGAGGCCGACGGCGAAACACCCAACCAGCGTATCGAGCTTGTCCGCAAGCGAGACCGTGCACCCGGTGAGATTCCGTGGAATTTCATCGTCAAGCCCGACCGGCCGATAGTGATCGCGGACTGCTTCGGAAATTTCCTGAGGTTCTCCTTGAGCTTTCGCATAGAGCCCGCCGACAACTCCCTGCAGCTCCGGGAACTCCCCAACCATTTGCGTGACGAGGTCACACTTTGCAAGTTCAGCGGCGCGATCCACACCTGCGACGCTCGCTTCATGAATTCCTTGCGCGAACCACTGATCGGCAATCCATCGCGCGAGCGCGCGGACGCGTTCGACTTTCTGCGCGTAGCTTCCAAGTTTTTCTTGAAATGTTACTTGAGCAAGTCTCGGGAGATTGTCGGCCAGCCGACATTTCTGATCGGCCTCCCAGAAAAATCGTGCGTCGGCAAATCGTGCGCGGAGCACGCGCTCATGGCCGGCGCGAATCAATCCCGCGCGATCACGGTCCAGATTGATCACGGCGAGGAAGCCGGGCGCAAGGCTGCCGTCGCGCCGATCCAGCGCGAAATATTTCTGATGGTCGCGCATCACCGTGGTCAGGATTTCCCGCGGCAGATCGAGGTAGCCGGGATCGAAGTTCCCTGCAATCACCGTTGGGTATTCATTAAGATAGACCACCGCGTTCAGCAGCGCGGGATCGTGATGCAACTTGGCGCCTTCGCGCTTTGCGAGGCGCTCGAGTTCGGATTCAATCTTGCGTTGGCGATCCTCCGGACGCGCGAGAACGAAGTTCGATCGCAATCGCGCGACGTAATCCTTCGGGCCGCGCAAAACGATCTTTGACTTTCCCAGGAAGCGATGGCCGGATGTCAGGTTCCCAGCCGCGATGCCAGCCAGATCGAAACGCACAACTTTGCCGTCGAGCAGCGCCACAATCCAACGAACCGGTCGAATGAAGTGCAGCCCCGCTATCCCAGTCCAGTACATCGTGCGCGGCCACGGAATCTGAGCGATCACTTGCGGCAACAGTTCTGCGAGAATTTCTTGGGCCGCGCGTCCTCGCGTGATTTTCTTTACCGCCAGACATTCCCCGCGCGGCGTGTCGACCAGAAATAATTTGCTGACGGAGACGCCTTGTTTCTCCGCGAAGCTCGTCGCCGCGCGTGTCGGCGCGCCGACTGAATCGTACGCCACCGATTTCGGTGGACCGACAATCTCGCGCTCTTCATCAGGCTGACGGAGCAGAACCGAAGAACACGCCGCAGCAATTCTTCGCGGCGCTGCGAATGTTTCGATGCGCGATTCATCGGCAATCGGATCAATCAATCGATGGGCCGGTAAATATTTCTCAAGTAGCGCTTTAAATTCTGCCGTGGCCAGCGCAATCATTCCGGCGGGAATCTCTTCGCAGCCAATCTCGATCAGAAGATCCCCGCGCGTTTTCATAAGGAGACCTCGCCGGATTCTGCGGTCGCAGGCTTTCGCTGATCGAGATACGCCGCCGCCACGCGACACGCGAGTTGCCGCACGCGTCCCATCAATTGCGCGCGCTCGGTTGTCGAGATCACGCCGCGCGCGTCGAGCACATTAAACAGATTGGAGCACTTGAGGCACTGGTCGTACGCGGCCAGCACCGGAAAACGGCGCTTCCCTTCCGCGTCTTCTTTCGCGTAGGCATCGAGCAGTCGCGCCGCTTCTTTCTCGTGCAACTCGAACAGGCGCCGCGTGATCGTAGGGTCGGCCCAATCGAAGTTGTAGGCTGAAAATTGCTGCTCCTCGGCAAGACGAACCTGGCCGTAGGTGGAATCATCCGACCAGCGCACCTCATAAACATTATCCACATCTTGAAGGTAGGCGGCGATGCGATCGAGTCCATACGTCAGCTCGACCGAGACCGGATCGAGATCGATGCCGCCGCACTGCTGGAAATATGTGAACTGCGTGATCTCCAGGCCATCGAGCAGCACTTGCCAGCCCAATCCCCACGCTCCCAGCGTGGGAGATTCCCAGTTATCTTCCTCGAATCGAATGTCATGATCCGCTAGCCGAATCCCCATCGCGCTCAGGCTCTCGAGATAGAGATTTTGAATGTCCGCCGGAGCGGGCTTAAGGATTACCTGCATTTGATGGTGCTTGAACAATCGATTGGGATTTTCACCGTAGCGCCCATCCGCGGGGCGCCGGCTGGGTTGCACGTACGCCACGCGATATGGCTCGGGTCCCAGAACGCGAAGAAATGTCTCCGGGTGCATCGTACCCGCGCCCACTTCCACATCGTAGGGTTGCTGCAGCACGCACCCGCGCTCGGCCCAGAATCTTTCTAGATTAAGGATCAGCGATTGAAACGTGAGGCCCTTGGGCGATGTCTTATGTTTTACTTTAGCTTTCAAATCGTCCTTCTTCTTGGAGTTTTTCCAGGGCTTCGTGGCCCAATTCAATTTCTCCCAGCGGGATCTTCGCCACGGTCAAGGAATCGCCGCGAGTTCAAGTGTTTCTCGATGTGGCTCTCAATCAAATCAAGCATAGCTCCCGTCACTTGACGCGCCACGGCCCCGGCTACGTTCGCTTCGGCAAGCTCGCCGAGATTCACGCGAACCGCGCGCCGCACAAAATCCATTCCCGTTGCCGAGATCTCGCGCGCGCCCGGAGGACGGCAGTTCGCGCAGGCGAGTCCTCCGAGCACGACGTCGAGATACGCCGGCGCGCCCGCGAGCGAGGCGCCGCAAGTCGAGCAACGATCGAGGGGCGGAAGCCAGCCGCCAAGACGCACAGTCCACACCGCGAAATAAGCCAGCGGCAACCACGCGTCCTCATTTGTTCGCACGCCGCGCGCCGCGAGCAACAGCAATCGAAACTGGGCCTCAGCCGGTTCGCGCTCGCCAAGCACGGCTTCCGTAACTTCACTCATGAGCGCGAGGACCACACCCTTGGCGTAATCCTGCTGCACATCGAGAAAAGATTCGATCAGCTCGCACTGTTGCACGCGCACCAGGTCGCGCGTTTCGCGCTCGTAAAACCAAATGCGCACGTGAGAGAGCGTCTCTAGGCTCGCACCGAATCGGCTTTTGGGTTTGCGCGCTCCCTGCGCTACTCCCTTGAGCCGCCCTACCGAGCGCGATAAGAAACTCACAATGCGGTCACCTTCGCTCAACGGAAAGCTGCGAAGAATTATCGCCTCGGACTCAACGATTGGCATCCGCGTGTCGGCGCGCCGACGATGTCTCCCGGTTCCACGGCAGCGTCACATTGCGCGCATCGAACCGTTTTACTTACCATAGCATTCGGGCCGGCGCAATTGCGAATCTCAGCTGAAATTTTCGCCGGCGAATTTCACCGGAAAATTTCATCGGCGCGCGATTCATTTCATCTTGCATTCCAGCATGCGTCGCATAGAGTAGCTTCGTGCCCAACGAATTTCCAATCGTCGATGTGGTCGGCGTCGGCTTGAACGCCACGGACACGCTGATTCGCGTGCCGCACTTCCCTGCGCTTGATTCCAAGGTCCGTTTAATCGAAGCCGTCACGCGCGCGGGCGGCGAAGTGGCGTCGGCCCTCGTGGCCTGCGAGCGATGGGGGTTGCGCACGCGCTACATCGGAAAAATTGGCGACGACACCGCCGGCGAATTGCAGCGCGAGGAATTCGCGCGCGCCGGAGTCGAGGCCCACCTCACGGTCGTCCCAAATTGCCAGAGCCAATCCTCTTTTATTCTCGTTGACGATGCGACCGGGGAACGCACGATTATCTGGCAGCGCGACCCGCGCATCGAGATTACGCCGGAGGATATCGATCGCCATGCCGTGATGCGCGCGCGATTGCTGCACGTCACCGGCTCGAGCACCGCCACGATGTCGCTCGCCGCGAAATGGGCGCACCAAGCCGGAATCCCCGTAACATTGGACGTCGACAACGTTTATCCAGGAGTTGAAGTATTACTTGAGGATGTAGATTATCTGATTTCCTCGCGCACTTTCCCCGCAAAACTCACCGGCGAGTCCGATGTTTTCACTTCTCTTCCGTTGATGGCGAAAAAGTTCGGCTCACGCCTCGTCGCCGCCACGTTAGGACGAGAAGGCGTGCTCGCCTGGACCGAATCCCGCTTTCACTACTGCCCCGCGATTCGCGTCCCCACACTCGACACCACTGGCGCAGGAGACATTTTCCATGGCGCCTTTATTTTTGGCCTGCTCGAAAGCTGGCCCCTCGATCGCGTTCTCGACTTCGCCTGCGCGGCAGCGGCCCTCAACTGCACCGCGCTCGGCGCGCGCGCCGGAATCGGCTCGCTTGAAGAAATCGAACGCCTCCGACGCGAAGGCGAGCGTTACCCTCTCGCGTTCACTTCATCAGATTTGCAAGCCGCCAGGAGCGCGCCTTGATCCCGCTCAAATCGGACATTCCGCTCCTGACCTTCCCCGTAATGAATGTTCTCCTGATCGTGACGAACGTCCTGGCGTTCCTCTATGAGCTTTCGCTTTCGCCGCGCGCTGGCAATCGCCTGATCTTTGAGTTCGGTTTGATCCCGGCGCGCTTCGATATGCTGATCGAGCCCACGCGCCACGCGCACGCGGCGCTCGGGCCAACCATCCTTCCGCTGCTCACCTGCATGTTCCTGCACGCTGGCTGGCTGCATCTGCTCGGCAACATGCTTTTCCTCTGGGTTTTCGGCGGCAGCGTCGAAGACCGCATGGGCCATTTCGCTTACCTTGTGTTCTACCTGGTCTGTGGCTTGGGTGCGGGTGTAGTGCACACGGCGTTCAATTGGGGATCGACGGTCCCTACCATCGGCGCCAGCGGAGCGATTTCCGGCGTAATGGGCGCGTACATCATTCTGTTCCCGCGCTCGCGCATCCTCACTCTGGTTCCGTTACTGATATTATTTTTCTTCTGGCGCATTCCCGCGGTGCTGATGCTCGGCTATTGGTTCGTGATTCAATTCGTCAGCGGCCTAAACGCACTCGGCGGCGCCGATCAGGGCGGAGTCGCGGTCTGGGCTCACGTCGGCGGCTTTGTATTGGGAGCGCTGATTGTGCTGATTCTCGGACTGAGGCGCGCGCCGAGCCCGACGTATTCTTAGTCGACAACGTGCGGCTTAGAGGTTTTATTCGAGCACGACCTTGCGCACCGTGCGCCGCTCGATGGCATCGACGCGCGGCTCGAATCCAATCCCCGGCCCCGAAGGGACGCGGATCGTTCCCTGCCGCGTCACCTCGACTTCCGGCTCGATGATGTCCTCTTCCCAATAACGCCGGCTGGCCGTCACATCTCCCGGCAGCGAAAAATTCGGCAGCGTCGAAAGCGCGATATTGTGCGCGCGTCCGATGCCCGACTCCAGCATTCCGCCGCACCACACCGGAATCTGCAGCGCCTGGCACAAATCGTGAATCCGCCGCGCCGGAGTGTATCCGCCAACGCGCCCGAGCTTCATGTTGATGATCCGGCAGGCGCCGAGATCGATGGCAGCGCGCGCATGTTCCTCGCTGTGAATGCATTCATCGAGACAAATCGGCGTCTGCAGCAGCCGCTGCAACGCGACGTGACTGTAAAGGTCGTCCCAACCCAGCGGCTGCTCGATCATCATCAAGTAGTAAGGCTCGAGGCTCTGAAGCAGCGGCGCGTCTTCGGCGCGGTACGCCGAATTCGCATCTACCATCAGCCGAATTTTTGGAAATCGCTCGCGCAGCCGCGCCACCGGCGCGACATCGTTTCCCGGCTTGATTTTGATCTTGATTCGCTGATAACCGGCGGCCAACTCGCGCTCGACGGTGGATTCAAGTTCATCGAGCGTCGCCTTGATCCCAATCGAAACGCCGCAAGCGATCTCCTCGCGCACGCCGCCGATGTGCCGCCACAGCGGCACTCCGTTGCGCCGCGCCTCAGCGTCCCAGATCGCCGCTTCCACGCCGCCCTTGGCCATGTTGTGCCCGCGCACCGGCCCGAGCAGCGCCCAAACATCGCCCGCGCGTTCAAATTCCGTCTTGCGCAAAATCGGCCAAAGAAAGCCTTCGATAATCAGCCACGCCGTATCGATCGTCTCCGGCGAATAAAAAGGCCCTTCGCCCGCCACGCATTCGCCCCAGCCGATCGCGCCATCCACTTCGACTTCAAGTAGCAGGATGCGCCGATCCGTCGTGAGTCCAAAGCTGGTCTCGAACGGCGTCACCAGCCGCGTGCGGATCTCGCGCAAAGTCAGTCGTCGCAGTTTCATGGTTTTATTTTATTGTCCGCGTGTACCGATCACGTCCGGAGCCGACACTGCCGAGCCTTAGATTTTCTCGAGAACATAATCGGCGCCGCTCTCGTCGCGCTCAAGCCCCGTGGCCACCCAGCCGCGCGCAAATAATCGCGCAAACTGCTCGCGAATTTCGGTTTGCGTACGCAGCGCCTCGCCTCGGTCCGAGCGCTTCCATTCGTCCAATTGCCCCGGCACGTGAATGCGTTCCACCGGATTCTTGCGTTTGTACACTGCCGCACCCGCAGCGCCGGCCGCAATCGTCCCCCGCACGCGCGGTGAAGCCAAATGCCATTCCGCAAGCAGCCGGTCGGTTGGCAAGCCGCCGTGCAGCGGGCTGCTCGTGATGCCGTAAAGATTCGGAAAAATTCGCCGCGCGATGGCGCCAAGACGCACCAGATTGAAATAGCCGTTTTTCACCTGGAGCGGATCGAAGGTCCACTCAATCAACTTAATCCCGCGCGAGAGCGCGTCTTCGCGTTGCAATTCCTTAAGCTTCCCGCCCACACCGAAGTTGCGATAGCGCTCGAGCACCGCGGTCATGTGCGAGAAAAGCAAAGGCCGCCCGTCGCGGTATCCGGCCACGGCCAGCGTGAAGCCGATCATCTCGTCGCCATCAAATGCGCCCAACACCTGTCCGCCGGTCTTTTGCGCCACGACGAACAGCGGCACCGGCACGGCATCCTTATCTTGAAATCCCCAGGCCTGGCGCTGCAAATCGAGGCATCGCTCGCATTCCGCCAGACTGTGGCAGTGGCGCACGCGAATTTCAGGTCCGCTTGCGCGCGGCGGGTGCACGACACTCGATCGGCGTCTCACGCCGACACCGCTCCTCGCGCACCACGCGCCTTGGCCCGCTCCCAAAGCGCTTCGAGATCATCCGCACTGAAATCCGCGAGCGGGCGCCCTGTCTCCCGCGCGAACTCTTCCATCATCTGAAATCGCGCTTTGAATTTTCGGCTGGCGCGCTTCAGAGCCAACTCGGAATCGAGCCCCAGAAATCGCGCAAGATTCACGACCACGAAAAGCAGATCCCCGACTTCGTCTTCCGTCTCATGGGACCGCCGCGCCATATCCGGCGACGATAACGCTGCGCGCAGCTCGGTGGTTTCTTCCGCGAGCTTTTCGAGAATGCCTTCGACGCGCGGCCAATCGAATCCCACATTTGCCGCGCGCCGCGTAAGTTGCTGCGCTTCGATCAGCGCCGGCAAGCCCGTCGAAACACCGTCGAGGATCGAACTGGCAGTTTCGTGGCCCAATTCCGATTCGGCATCGCGCTCTTCCCGGCGCTCCTCGGCCTTGAGCTGCTCCCATTTCTTCAGCACTTCGCCGGAAGTTCGCGCGCGCACGTCGCCAAAAACGTGCGGATGCCTCCGCACCATCTTCGCGTGCACGCGCTCGATCAACTCGGCGATATCGAAGCTTCCCGATTCACGCCCCAACTCCGCATGAAACACGATTTGCAGCAGCAGATCGCCCAGCTCCTCGGCGATTTTGTCTCCATGCCCAGTGTCGAGCGCATCCAGCACTTCGTAGGTCTCTTCAACCAGATACGTGCGCAGCGATTCGTGCGTCTGCTCGCGGTCCCACGGACATCCGCCCGGCGCCCGAAGCCGAGCCTGCAGCGCCACCAGCGCCTCAAAAAGTTCCCCCGCGCGTGGCCTGATCTTGGATTTCGCGCGGGCCTTTCGGATTTTGCCTGCCGAGTGCGAAGACGCGATCTTGGCGCGCGCCTTCGGACGCCCCATCGTTTTCCTTGGTTTGCGGTGGTGGCTGCTGCGGGACACGGTCGCTCGTTTCGTCTTACGGGTATCGGGAAACTCTACGGCACGACCATCGAATTCACAAGCGGAAGCGCGTCACGGCCGCGGCGGATTTTTCATCGATGTCGCAAAGATTTGGTTGGATCGCGCTCAGGCGCGGAAGCTCCGCGGAGAAAAGATCAGGCAACGGCCGCCGCGCCGACTTTAGCGCGCAAGCAAGGTCGCCGCGCTCCTCGCGGATCACGGCCACTTGGCGTCGCGGCGGAGCCGTCGTCATCAGCGTCGCAAAACTCTGATCTCGGCCGGCAGATTCAAAACTCCCGCCCAGCGATCCTGCGGATGACACACCGGCTTCGTATCCACAACCAGCGGCGGCACCGCGTACCATTGCTCGACCAGATGTCCACCGGTCAGATTGTTGCCCCCGGTGTACACCGCGCACGTCAGCGTGTACGAGCCGGGCCGCAGCGGCAACGCCGGAATCCGCAATATCACTTCCTGATCGCCCGCGGGAATATCAAGATTGTCGAAGCCCCAGCCACTGAGCACCACATTCGATTCCGCCAGCACCGCGATACCAAAATGCCCCTTCGTCACCGGCTCGCGCAGCCTTAGCCGAAAATGGAATCGCACTTCGTCAACGCCATCCGCGAGCACATTGCCGTTCCCGTTGAGCGACCAGCTCGCAAAGCAGCTGCCGTTGCCGCCCGATTCCGCGCTCGCCGCCGAACTTGCCGATTCGTATGCGGCCACGATTTTCCCGGTGGCTCCCTGCTCGCGAATCCGCCCGCCGTCGATCCACAGCACGCGTTCGCACAGCCGCCGAATCTGGTTCATCTGGTGGCTGACGAAAATAATCGTGCGCCCCGTCTTGGAGACTTCCTCCATCTTGCCCAGGCACTTTTTCTGGAATTCCAGATCGCCGACGGCCAGCACTTCATCGACGAGTAAAATTTCCGGCTCCAGATGCGCCGCCACGGCGAATGCCAATCGCATCTGCATCCCGGAACTGTAAAATTTCAGCGGCGTGGTGATAAATCGCTCCACGTCGGCAAACGCCACAATGGCGTCCATCTTCTGTTCGATTTCCCGCTTCCCCATTCCCAGAATCGCCCCGCTCAGAAAAACATTCTCGCGCCCGGTCAACTCCGGATGAAATCCCGTCCCGACCTCGAGCAAGCTCCCGATCCGCCCGTGAATTTCCGCCCAGCCCGCCGTCGGCCGGGTGATGCGCGAGAGCAATTTCAGCAGCGTGGTCTTCCCCGCGCCGTTGCGCCCCACGAGTCCGATCACTTCGCCCTGGGCCACGTCGAAACTCACGTCGCGCAGCGCCCACAAATAGTCCTGCGCGCGCCGCGCGCCGCGCTTGAACGGCGCCGCCAGCGCTCGCGTGATGATGTCGCGCAGCGCCATGTAGCGCTCCCGCTCTCCCACGCGGTAGCGCTTCCCAAGCCCCTCGACGCGAATCACCGCATCGCTCATATGCAGTACAAAACCATTCCCGTAAGACTATGGCAATCGCGCCCCAAGTCAAGAGCCGCGGCCAGACACATCGCTCCTTCGGTCTTCGATCTCAAAAAGCTCGATGCTCGCTCACAAGTCATCGCGCCCGACAATTTCGTCCCGGGCCCGAGAGCCGCGCCGCAAAATTATTCGGCAGGGAAACGCTCGCGGTCTGCCGATCCAATCGAAGCGATTCAAATATTCGATTGGACAAGTGCAAATCGCCGCTGTAGCGTGCGTTTATCATTTGTTTAGGCCGTGTTGCTTCGCGTCAAGCGACGCCGCCGAGCCATGTAGCCGCAGATTCCAAGCCACCCGGTCTAGCTGGCAGTTCCACTCGCACCACCCGCCACGTCCGCTGCGCAGTTCCCTCGTCGATACGGGATTTTCGATCCAACGATAAACGCATTGATAACGGCATTTTGATTGCCTGAACGAGAACGCGCACCGCGGTTCCCTAAGGAGGCCCTATGGTCGACAACAATTCGAGTCACGTGCAGGCCATGAGAACCACCCACACCAAATTGAAACACAACGCGCTCAATTTCTGGGAAGTGTTGGCGCAAGCCGTCGCGCTGATCTCCCCCAGCATGACCGCCGCGCTGATCGTCCCGCTGATGTTCGGCACCGCGGGCACGGCCGGCTGGCTCTGCTATCTGTTCGGCACGATCATGCTGCTGTTCGTGGCCTTCAGCCTCAATCAGTTCAGCAAGCGCTACACGTCCGCCGGCAGCATGTACGAATACACGGTCAAAGGCCTGGGCACAAAATTGGGCGGCATGTCCGGCTGGTCCTTGATCTGGGCCTATATGTTCATCGGCATCGCCGGCGTCACCGGATTCACGCACTTCGCAACAAAACTGCTCGTGCTCACGGGCGCCAGTGGCTATTTGTCGCATCCCGCGCTCACGCTTTTTGGCGTTTGCGTCCTCTCAGCGTGGTTCCTCGCGTACAAAGACATCACCTTCTCGACGATTCTCATGCTGGTTTTTGAAGGCCTCTCCGTCACCGTAATCCTCGCGGTGGCCTTCCTCGCGATCCACAAAACCGGCATCGTCGATTCCTCGCAGTTGCACCCCGTCGGCCACGGCCTGAAGGACATCGGCCTCGGCGTGGTCGTCGCGATCTTCAGTCTTGTCGGTTTCGAGTGCGCCACGGCGTTCGGCGAAGAAGCCAAGAATCCGCTCAAAACGATTCCGCGCGCCGTTATCGCCAGCCTGCTGCTCACGGGCGCTTTCTTCATTTTCATAACCTACATCGAAACCCACGCGCTCGCCGGCAATTCGCCCACGCTCGATCAGCTCGACGCGCCGCTCTCCACGCTCAGCGCGAATCTTGGCGTGCCCTGGATGGGCGTCTTGATTTCGATCGGCGCGATGATCAGCTTCTTCGCTCTCGCGCTTTCGTGCCTCAACGCCGGCTCCCGCGTGCTCTTCACCATGGGCCGCTACGGAATTTTCCCCGTTTCGATCGGCAGTTCGCACAAGCGCAATCTCACGCCGCATGTGGCCATCACACTCTTCGCCTCGATCCAGTTCGTCATTCCCTCCACCTTTATTCTCTTGTCCTACGCGCACGTCGGCGGTTGGCAAATGGCGCCTTTCGACGCCTTTAACGACGCCGGGCTGTTCGGCGCGATGGGCTTCTGCGCCGCTTACGTTCTGATCTCGCTTGCCACGCCGTTTTACCTGAAAAAAATCGGCGAGATGAAAGCTCACCACATCGCCATCGCGGTCATCGCGATTCTGCTACTGGCCGTCCCGATCGTTGGCACGGTCTATCCGGAGCCGCCATCGCCGATGAACTATTTCTCATACATATTCATCGCCTATCTTCTGATCGGCGTCGCGGTCGTTTCGATGCGTAGCCGCACCCTCGACGAAATGGAGGGCATCCGCAAAGTTCTCGAAGAGACCACCACCGCGCCCGTGCTTCCCGTGGGCATGCCGCTCCCCGCAGCAACTTCGCTCGGCTCCGCTTCCAGAGCCGCTGGCGCGGGAGACTAATCGAAGGCCTTAGCCCGCTCGCGAGTCTCCTCCATCGCGCCGTCGATTCGACGATGGGGCAAGAGGAGACTCGCGGCGGCTTCGTCCGAGGCCGGGGAGGGCTGACGCAAGTGTCGTTCGTCGACCTGATCGTGCGCCCGCACGTTCCGTCCCCGATTCTCGCTTCCATTCAAATCGGCGCGCCGAAAAGCTATGGCTCCGACGACGCCGCAGACCCGCACGACAAATCGTGGACGACCGGCTTCTACAAGTCGCCGATCGAGGGGCCCGCGTTCGTCGGCCCGACGAATCTCGCCGGCGACGCCCAAGCCGATCTCAAGCACCACGGCGGCATCGATAAAGCAGTCTTGGCCTACAGCGCCGATCATTATCCCCAATGGCGCGAAGACCTCCAGATGCCCGACGTGCCGCACGGCGCTTTCGGCGAAAATCTCACCGTCGCCGGCCTCACCGAAGAATCCGTTTGCATCGGCGATATTTTCCGCATCGACTCGGTGGTCTTCGAGGTCAGCCAGCCGCGTCAACCATGCTGGAAACTCGCCCGCCGCTGGCGCATGCACGAACTCGTCGCAATCGTCGTGCGCACCGGCCGCACCGGCTGGTATCTTCGCGTCCTTGAGCAAGGCTGGATCGCAGCCGGAATCCCCGTCGAACTACTCGAGCGCCCCAATCCCGCGTGGCCCATCGCTCGCGCCAACGAAATCATGCACCATTGCCAGATGGACCTATCGCTAACGCTCGACCTCGCCGACGTCCCGCGCCTGGCCGCCTCCTGGGTCGACGAATTGCGCGAACGCGCCGATCGCCTCCGATCCCTCAGCCCCGTGCGCTAGCCGCGCCTGGTTTTCGTCTCGCAGATTCGCGATTTCACAAATCATTGCGGTGCGCTCTAGCGGACGGCGAACGATTTCATTCCAGTCGAACCTGGACCCACGTCCAGGTTCTTCTTTAGTCGCAGCGATCCTGCGCGGCGCCCGACGGCCGTTTCACGTCTGTTAAGCTAACTCGAAGATCAACACGCCAGTATTGTTCGGAGGTATCGTGACTCGGCCGCTCATCTGCCTGTCTGTCTTCACTCTCGTCATCTCGGCGGCGTTCTCCAGACCCGCCTCTGAAACCTCGGCAAAGCCTCTCGGCGCCTCCGAACTGCTCGCCCTCGTGGCCGGAGGCACGCAGACGGAAAATGTGGTGCACGAAATCTCGGCCGACGGACTGGCGTTCCGCCCCGACGATTTCTACGGATCATTACTGAAGAAAGCCGGAGCGACAGATCAAGTGCTGGCCGCTCTTGATGCCGCGAGGATTGTGGGTGATCGATCGCCCGAAGCTGACTCAGGCAAGGATTTGCTCCAGCACCTTGCCAATGCCGCCGCCCTCATGAACGATAGGCACTATCCAGAGGCCGCCGCCGAGCTCACATCTGCTCTCTCTCTCGATGTGCCATGCACCGAGTGTGGCTTTGTCATGGGCCAAGTGCTCCGCCTGCAGGAAAAATGGACGGAAGCCGCGGCCGTCTACCAGGAAGTCTTGGTGCAGGATCCCGATTTTCCCGATGTGCATACTCGCCTGGCCTACGTCCTCAACCGGTCGGGCGATTTTGAAGGCGCGCTCCGTGAAGCGAAAGCGGCGCTGGCCGTGAATCCCGACGACGCCGAAGCTCACCGGACTGCGGGAGGAGAGTACGTGAACATGCAGCAGTATGACGCTGCCGAACCGGAACTTCGAGAGGCGCTGCGTCTTAAACCCGACTACGGGGCGGCGCGCCGTGATCTGGGCGCTCTATACGCTAATCAGGGAAACCACGATGATGCGATTCCGGAATTCAAAAAGGCGATTGTTCTAAACCCGAACGATATCGACGCCCATAACTACCTCGGGAGCGCCTATCAAGATAAAGGTGATTTCGCTTCCGCGATTCGGGAGTTCCGCGAGGCCAAGCGCATCGATCCCACTCAACCCGACGCGCGACAGAATCTTGCCTCAGCGCTCATAAAGAACGCTCAATATGGCGAAGCCATAACGGAGTTTCGAGAGCTTGAATCGATGTTCCCCGATTCGGCGATCTGCCACGCATGCCTGGGCAACGCCCTCCTAATGACTTGGGACCTTCCAGGCGCCGAAGCAGAACTTGAGATAGCCATCAAGCTGGACCCTGCCGAGCCCTTCCCCCACATAAGTCTGGGTGCCGTCCGCGAAACCCAGAAGAACTACGATGCCGCGTTAAAAGAATACCGCGAAGCTCTCAGCTTAGACGACACGAGCATGGACGCCTATCGCGGCACAGGCCGCGTCTTGATTGCCCAAAAGAATTTCGCCGATGCCGTCGAGGTATTGAAACAAGCCGAAAGCCTTAATCCAGGTGACGCGTCCATCCACGATCTTCTCGGACAAGCTCTTTTGGGCACAGGGGACTTCAGCTCCGCCATCGATGAGTTCCGTCAATGTTTGGCACTGAAGGCCAACCAGTCTCTCGTCATGCTGGAATTGGCGGAAGCGCTTGAGAAAAAGGGCGAGTGGCCCGACGCGCTCGTCGAATATCACCGAGCAGCGGCCGCCTACGCGAGCCAGGATCCGCGCACAACTATGATTCGTCCGGACGACCCGAATCCCGTGATTGAATCCAAAGCCGCCCAGGCCCGCTTCGATGCGTACATCGCCGCTCTCAAGGCCGCCGGAAAATCCGACGAGGCCGCCAGCTTGCAAGCGCGTCTTCAGAGTGTCCAGGCTCCACTAGACCCATCTGAGGAGTTGGACGAGGCGCTGCAGGCAGGCGTAACGGCGGCCAGGGCGCGGAACTTTCCTGACGCTACACAGGATTTCGCCCGTGCCGTGGCGATCGCCGATCAGCTTCATCCGCACGACCAGCGGCTCATCACCGCCCTCAATTACCTCGCGAACATGGAGTCCGCACAAGACTACGCCGGTTCGCAGGCCCTTCTCGAACGCGAACTCCAAGTCTCCGAGGAGATCTACGGAGCGCAATCGCTCAAGACGGCCGCACCGCTTGAGGCCCTCGCAATGAACGCTATGTTTCACAACGACAAAGCCGTCGCCGAGAAATTTTATACCAACGCCGTGGAGGTCAACGAAAGGGCCTTCGGTGCGAACGGCGAACCCGTCGCAGACGCCCTTGTGTACAGGAGCCGAATTTACTTTCCGCAGCAGCTCGACAAGGCCGAAACCGATCTATTGCGTGCGCTCAACATCGAGCAATCGCTTTACGCCGCGGACGACATGCACCTCGCCACCGTGCTCGGTTCCTTGGCCGATCTTTACGATCTATGGGGCAAGCCGGATAAGTCCGAGGCCGCCGATCACCAACTGATTGCAATTCTCGAAAAGCAATTCGGCCCCGCGGACCCGATTCTCGCCCGCCCGCTCGCTAGCGAAGCAAAAGCTCTTCGCAGCCTCGGCCGCACCGACGAAGCCGCCGCCATCGAACAGCGTCTCAACGCGATCGAGCAGTCCACCGCCAAAACAAATTAGAACCCACCCCACAATCTTACATTTGCCGATTCTTATTTTGCGGATTTCTGCAGCGGCGGAGCTTTCTCTGGAAACGTCCCGCATCAATTTATGACCTGCCACTACACTTTCGCTCGGCTCTGGCACCCGCACTACCGCAATCGAATCTTATCCCACCGACTGATCTCGATCTGCCCCGCTCTCCGCAGCAAATCCCGCACGGCCTTCGGATCGCGAATCGCGAGCAACGTCATCGGCTGCGGGAGCGTGATCATTAAATTCCCACGCCCAAACATCCTTAGCAGAATCGGCGTGGTAATCGTCGGGCTTTCTCCCATGCGAATCAATTCATAGGTCTGCGTGGTCTGCGAGAACCGACCCTGCGTCACTTCCAGGCGCTGACTGCTCACGCGGTAAGAAATCGATCTCAATTCCCAAAATCGCCAGCCAATATTCAGCAACGCAATTCCCGCGAGAATCGCGCTGTACTCGAGCTCCCACCCCGCAATCACCGTCGTGAGATACAAGCTCACGCCGATCGCGATCGCCCATCCCAAAATCAATCTCGCCAGCAGAACCAACACCGGCGCCGGCCGGTCCTCCCACACCAATTGCTCGTTGTCCGAATGCAGCAGCGCCGGCGCCACCGGCGCAAATGCGCCGCGCTCGCCCGGCTGCATTTGCCCGTCGAATGTGCTGCTCACCGCGGGCATCGCGCGCGGATCCCTGTGCGCCATCTGCGTCCCGCCCGCCGGAGTCACATAAGCGCCCTGCGTCGGAGTCACCACGATCTCGCTTCCCTGCGCCTGCCGCAGCCCGCACTTCGGGCAAAACACATCTGACGCTGATATTTCCGCCCCACACCGCGCGCATCTCCCCATGGCCCGCATCCCCCCAGCGCCCAAGAATCGGGAAAGTATACACCGCTCACGCGGACGAACGAATGCGCCGAGGCGACGCGATGGATAGCGCGCGTCCTCCGCGCGAAGGGTTTAAGTGTTGGGTTTGTCGTTCTCGAAGTGTGAAGAGTTCGGATCGGCCGCCCCATAATCTTTCAGCGGCAGTGCACTCCGCCCTCGCAGAAATCCCGGGAGACCAAAACGCCGCTTGGTCTTAAGCTCTGGCCCTGTCGACACGAGCGCGTCCTGCTCCTTCGCTCGCGCCGCGTCGGATTGCGTCTCCTCATACGGCCGGTCGGTGATTCTCAGCTTCGGACGCAAGAAGCCCATTTTCTCGAGCAAAATTCTAACGCCCGCCAGAATGCCCAGCACGATTGCGATGTTGTCGTCTAATCTGCGGAGCAGCGGATTGTGTAATCGAGTCTCGGCCGCGAACCAACCCAGCGCCGCGATCCCGATCCACAGCACCATGTGTACCTGCCGCCGCTCGAGCAGCGGTTTAACCCATTCGAGCTTGTTATGGCAATTCGCGCATTTCAGCACGCGCCCCCGCACCCGGTTCTCTCGGTAATCGGGATCCGACACTTCGTGCCCGCATACCGGACACGCCGCCTTAGCGCCCTTGGCCATTTGCGCGTAGACTCTCCCACCCTCAGTGTGTTGTCAATCTTGCGCCTCAACAAAAGTTCGCCGGCGGCTCTTGGCAATGCCGCAAATGGATATCACCACCGCCGTGCGCGGCAGCCCCGTTATTTCAGTTTGAATATTCGGTGATATGGTGAAGCGACTTCGAGCGACGCGTTCAATAGGCGAGACGGAGACCCGCGACGATATTTTTGCATATCGCCACGACTTACTCGGTCCCGATCAATGGGGAATCGGTCGCGCGATGTGCTTGCGTCGCGCCGCCAACGCAACCAGACTCATCAGTCCAATTCCGAGCAGCAGCGGCATGGACGGTTCCCCAGTGGTGGCTGGGGCCGACCACGATCCCAAAGTCGCGTAGCCGCTCGCCGTGTAACTCTCATTCAATCCGTAATTCGTGATGCCTTGTTCAACGTCGCTAATTTCCGCATAGTTCTGCGAAAAATCTTCCTGCCCCGTTGCCGTTGAAAAAGACGCGAAGTCTTCGTAAAACTGGCCGGTTTCGCCCAGCGGAGTGATCAGGCCAACGATTGAATAGGCTTCAATATCTCCGGAGCTGTTCGTCGTAATATCAAAATCGTAAGACGTCTCATTGCCCGGCAAAATGATGTCGTTAGCGGAACCGTCGGTGAACGAAAACGAAGAAATATCCGCCGTTATGTCGTCGCCCGTTTGGCTTTCGAGTTGCGCCACGGTCAATGTCGTATCAAACGTAATCGAGAGCGCGTAGGGCCCGCCACTACAGTAGGTCCCGCCGCAAGTGTTGTAGTCTTGGCCCGTATATGTGTACGTTGTATCCGCCCGCAGCGAACCCGGCAGCATCACGCACAGCAAACCGAGCAAGCCGACCGAGAAGATTAACTTCGCTCTCAATTTCATCAGAATCACACTTTCAGCTACCAGCTTACCCGCAAAGCCTTCGATCCCCAACGCCAACGATTTGCCTTGGCCGAGGCTCGGCGCTACATCACACCTCAGTCCCCAGTCGCACGATTGTCGCCAATGTCGGGATATTGGAAACACGGTACTTATCGCCGGGCGGAAATCCGCGCACCGCAAATAATTGCATATTCTAGGCGCCCTGCCGCCCAGATTGCGCATCCTCGCATCACTTCCGATCCCGCCCGCCCTGGCTCCATCTATTTCCCGACGTCCTTCTCCAATTTCTTCACCAAGCGCTCTCCCGCGCTGTTCGCTCCGGTCAATACGCCGCCCCACGCGTGACTATCGCTCCAAAGCACTTCGTTCCCTTTCGGCTCGATCGCCGTCAGATACGCGTCGCGTGAGGAAGCCGATTTCTTGTGATCCGTAGCCGGCTCCGCCTCGACAGTCCCGTTCGCGTCAATCACGCCGATCTTCCCGTCAGGCAAGAGCGCGCTCCCCGCGTGGTACGGATCGATCGAGAGCAATATGATTAAGTCCGCCTGATTCTGCTCCGGCACAATTTGAAATCGTCCCCACTTCTTTAGTTCATCCAGAGTCGCCGCACCCACCGCGGCGTCGCCGGATTGATCGTCGAAGTAAACCGTTTTCGCCGCCAAAATCTTCGCCGTTTTATCCTGCTGGTCCTGCCCCCGGAGTGGAATCGAAACCATCAAGATGGTCAGAACGAGAGGAGTAACCAGGTAACCGGCCTTCCGCATACATTCATCTCCCGAGAAGGCGCTGCCGAGAGCCTACACCCAGTTTTCGCGAATCTTCAACGACCGTCGAAAGATCCGATAGCGAGACATCCGCGTCGGATCATTTCCCCGGATCGGCGTCCGCCGGCGGAGTCGCCGCCAGCGCCTTGTCATTCAGCACCTGAGCCACAGCATCCGCCGCGGCCACGTCGTTCCGGCTGTGATCCGTCACGTCGTCATAGCGCAGTTGCGTCGGCCCGGGATCTAGTTCCGCGTTGTACTCGTCCGTGATCTCCGTGCCAGTCTGTTGCAGAAATTTGCTCGACTCCGCATTCAAATCCGCGCCGCTCACCAGATATTTTTTTCCGATGTACGTCGCCGCGATTCGCTCCGCAATCTTGTCGGCCGTCTGATAATAATATTCCGAAATCTGCCGATGCCCTTCTTCATGCTCGATCACATGCTGGCTCGCGTCGGCCGGCGCCCAGATCGTGATGTTCAGTTGCAGAGTCACTTCCACCTGCGTGATGGTCACCAGCGCGTGCGTCGCATCGGTCTGCAGTGGCTCCCCCTTCACACTCACGTTGGAAATGAAATCGGAATCGCAGACCGCCTCTTCCCCCGGCACCATCGGCGGCATTTCCGCCGGCGGATTCGCCGGATCGAACGTCCGGCTCGCGAAATTCTCGGGTTCCTTGTCGACCGTCACTCCGGCTCCGGCATCCGCGCCGTCTTGTTGCGTCGGCGCCATGTGCCGCAGCGCCAGCCAGCCGATGGCCAGCAGCCCCAGCAACACGCAAAGCAGCACAATGGTCCGGCGAAATGGCACTCCAGCCTCCGCCGATCATTCTCCGAGCAACTCCGCTCCGCAGCCACGAGTTTGTCGGCGCACATGACGCGATAGGCACTCTCATCGATCCGCGGCGCCAACTCGCGATGCACTGCCATCGAGACACACACCCGCGTCGCGTGACCGGCGTCGCCGGTCATCTTCAGAAACTCCGTCGGCTCGCTCTCGAGCGCTCCAGCCGTCAGGGTGATTTAATCGGAAAATAAATTAGGGCCGGAAGTTTCCGAACCACTTTCTCGTTCTACGCGTCCTCCGCGGCCAGCTCATCCAGCACGCTCGAAGCCGCGTCCAGGTTATCCACGCCAAACACCACCAGTCCGCGCGTCGAGCCCGGCTCAATTCCGCAATACGTATGGTCGATGTTGATCTGCTTTTCGCCCAACCGCGCCGCCGCGCGGCCCAACTGCCCCGGGCGATTCGCCAGCCTGCCCACAGCCGCGTCCGTCACCTCGAAGATCATGTACAGGCCGCCCAGCACCGTCCTCGCGGTGGCCGTGTCATCCGCGATGAATCTCGCCAGGCTTTCGCCTTCCTCAACATACGATTGAAAGGCCAGTATATTCACCCCGCTCTGCGCCAGCGCGACGAAGCACTTCCCCAGCGCTCCCGGTTTGTCCACGATCGTTACCGTAAATTCCTTCGCCTTGGCCATGTGATTTCGCCCCCTCTCTTTTCCGGACGCCGCAGATTCCACATCGCAATCTAGCTGCGCGCGCTCCTGCTGGCAAATCGGTTGCGCCTCGGCTCGGCAGAAGCGTACGATCTTCACGCCGAAAGCCTAAATCGAAAGCGCGGTGTCGGCGGTTCCCTTCCGGCTTCGTCCCGAAATTCCCGGAAAGGAGGTCAGCGTGCCAGCCAGCTATCGCATTGACAAACCGCGCAGAGTGGTCTTGAGCGTCGGCTCCGGCCGCCTGACCGCGTCCGACATCTTGGCTCACCAGCAGAAGCTCGTGCAAGACCCCGATTTCGATCCCGCGTTTTCTCAGTTCTGGGATTTCACCACCGTCGTCGAAAACGACATCACCGCGGACGATGTCCGCACCATTGCAGCCATCACCATCTTCTCTCCTCTATCCCGCCGCGCTGCCCTCGTCACCTCGGACGAGCAGGCACGCCTTGTGCACATGTTCGGCACGCTTCGAGAAAAAGAAGGCGAGTTCGGAGTTCGCGTCTTCCGCGACCGCAAGGAAGCCTTGCGCTGGGCCATCCCAGCGGAAGGTGACGTCCCATCGGACACAGACCAACCCGCCAGCGCCCGATAATTCAGACCAGCGGCCGCGTCCCGCGCGACCGGTCTGTACCCCGTTTCCACCTTTACCAGAAGCTAGCTATTAGATTAAATCCGGGCGCGCCGGCGACGGCCCGACAGAAACCACGTGTCCGCCAGCAATATCGCCAGCGCGAAGTAAGGCAGGCGCGACATCGCCCACAGTGTGGCCTGCACTCGCGCCCGAAAGCGGATCACCTGGCGGTTTTGATCTGCGGAAATGATCACCGGCAGGTTCCAATCGAGCCCCTCCAGCCGCGCCAGGAGCCCGCGGTGAACGCAGCCTTCGAGATTGTAAATCCCGACCACCGCCGAAAAATGACTAGCGACGATCACGTCGTGCGAGAGCTCCTCCCAGCTCAACGGACCCATGCGCGCGCCCGCTTGGGGCTCGCCAGCGGTTATGCCGACGACAATGCCCTGCGCGGACGGACCGTACTGCCAAATGAGCGCGGAATCGGCGGCAAGGTTATAGCTCGAATAGAGCATCAGAACCTCGCGGTCGCCGCGCACATCGACAATGCCGAACAGCCGCTCGAGTAGCGTCGAACGGACTTCGCGCTCATCCGCAATGAAGGGAAACTGATAGGTTTCAACCTGATAGCCGGAGGCTTCGATTCGGGCGATGAAAGCCGTATATGCGATCCGGGCGCGAGTGACGGTATGGGGATCGACCAGCCGTTTGAGCGCGGCCCAAACCGCACGGTGAACACTCGTGAACTCCTGAAGATTTGGTTCTATATCGAGACCCACGCCGGACCAGCGCAGTCCCCAATCACCCGTCCACTTCTGAAATTCAGTGAAACGCTCTCCGGCGTCGGCGGCGTTCGATGCGTTCAGGTAATAGCCCTGCGCTCCAGGCAGCGCGAGCCACGCCGTCACCGGAATGCCGGCGGCGTTCAGTTGGCGGACGACCTGCGCGCGGCCGGGGCTCAGATCGATCAGCGAAAGGGTGACTCCGGCATTGAGCTGCCGCAGATCGCGAATCGCATCCGGATCGGAGAAGAGCGATTGCAGCGCGGGCGTTTCCATTTGGCAGGCAAAATTCAGTTGCGGATGCTCGGCCGGGGCCGTCACGCGGACTTCGCCCGCGTCCCGATCGAGCCGCCGCGTGGCCAGGATAGCCCTCGCACCAATGACCAGCGCGAGACACAAGCCCAACTCGACCGCGAAAATCAGCAGCCACAGAAACGTCCGCAGGAATCGCCGGAACATCCTTTTAATCATCCCATAAGCTGAATGCGGAAAGGGGTTCGTCACTTGACCGCGGCGCTGGCCTGATCATTCCATCGTTGAAGGTTCACGCCCTTCACGACGAGCCATAGCATCAGCGATCCTTCCGCCGCGATGCCCAGGATCTCAATGTAAGTGGAAAGACGTTCTGCGCGCGGTGACATAAAGATCAGCCAACCCAATCCGGCTGACACCATCAGCACCCCCAAAAATCGAGGCAGGAACGTCGACTTCAGGATTAGGTAGCCGATCAGCAGGCAATACGGCGCGAAAAATACCAGCGAGTTGATTTTGTAAGGCGAGCGATTAAACAGGCCCAGAATATCATTGGCGCATCCCGCGAGGCTGAACAACGCTGCAAGCAAAGAGAGCGGCCCGCTCACTGGCTTAAACATGTAGTAGAACAACAGCGTCACGCTAACGTAGAACGCGTGCGAAATGATGTTCACTGCGTCGTACGCGACAATCCGACTGTGGCCAATGAAGGCCTCCGCGGATATTGCCGTCACAAAATAGAGCAAATAAACAACGCCGGTCATCCTGGCCCTCGGGCCCGGCGACGCTTCCATGATCTGTTCCGTCATTTCATGCCGTCCAGGGGGGAACGCTTCTGCCTATGTTGTACCACCGATCGATCGGACGCGCGGATCGTTCCCGATAAGTCGGGTTACCGGAGAAGTGGATTCCATATGCACGGTAAGCGCGGCTTAACCAAGCGTAGTCGGGCAAACGCACGGCGAAACGAAGCCTCGATATCGAACGGACCCGATGCCCTTCATTCGACGCTGGGAAATCAGCGCGCAAGCCACCGGAAAGCCCGCTCCACAAACGGTTTCGCATTCTCAGTCACGCACGGGCCATGAGCGATGATCAGCTTATCGAAATCCCATGAGAGCAGCTTTTCAAGCGATCGCCGTGCGAGATTTCGATTCGTGAAGGTCAGTCTGATATCCAGTCCAACGCCGCCGTGCGGAGCTGCCACGCCCTCCAGTTTGAATAGAAGATTGCGAAATGGCTTACCCTTCACCCTGGCGTGAATTTGGATTAAGTCATCCAATATCACCGTCCCGGACTGCTTGTGAAAGAAAAGCACTTCATCGAGCAGACGATTTCCTGTGAAGACCAATTGGTCAAGGTCGTCGGCCCAGGCCCGAGGCGTCTCATCTCCCAGAACGCCCTTTAAGGGGAGCGGTCGCTTTTTCAACGTCAGAAGCGTGCTTCGCGACGACCAGAGTTGCGCCTCGGGGAACATCGCATGCCAGGCGTCCAGCCTCCAGAAGTGCCTCGGCGTCGCCGCAATGAGATATCGAACCGGCCCCAACTCAGCGATGCGTTTGAGCGTATCCGACGCCACCGATACCGGGGAATCCACCCATATTGACCCATCGGAGAGCCGCACCAGCGTCATGCGAGTGGTAAAGGTGAAGCCCATGTCGCGGACATCCGGACCTTCAACGATCCACACGTTTTTCGCGAACCGTTGAAGTCCTGGCATCGTGCACTCGAACCCAAACTTGTGCGTTACTCAATCGCTGGCCGAAGCAATCGGTCCGCTTCAAGGTTTACGCCAAGTTTGATTGCCGGGCAACTGCCGAGTGGATCGTACGTGTGATTCCACTTCTCCGGTAAGCGCGTTAATCAGGGCTAACGCGTCTAGGCTAGCCAACGCGGACCGAGGCGACGATGAGTGAGTTAGGAAGCTGTCGTGCGTGCGGTGCCGGGAACGAAAGCAAGGCGCGCTCCAACGGCATACGCGGCCGAGGTGTAAAACGGCAGCGTAATAAGAACCTGATCGAAGCAGCTGTTCTTCACCTGGCAGCCCCGACCGAAATAGTGTGTTAACCAAGTCTGATTCGTGCCCGACCAAAGTAGGGAGGAAGTGATGCCGGGCGCGAGGGTCGGAATCGCGATGACTGCGTAAAACAGGAATAAGGCAGGAAGTACCCAAACCCAAGTCATCACCCTATCGCCGAGGCGGCGGCCCAGGAACCATCCTAGATAAATCGCCGCAAGTATCTGCACAGGAAAATACGGCCTGTACTCGAATACCCGATACCAAACCCCTGCGGGATACCGCGAAGGTATAGCGCGTAGAATCGGCGACAAGAAAGCGGCGCCTAATTGCACAAGGAGGAGGACTCCTGCGGTACTGATGATCTGATGCATGAGAAAAACCAACAGCGTTCTCAGCCTGGAAGTAGCGTCGCTTGCACTGTGGTCCTTCACGAGAAACCGACTTCCGTCTGGTGCCCCGCTTCGTGACTCTTGAACCGCGTAAGTGTGCGGGAGCCCCAGATTGATTTCGAGCGTTCGTTAACCCGCCGCCACTTCGCCAGCGCACCCAAAGAGCGCCGAGATGTTGGCCTACAGTTCTTGGGCGCGTCAAGAAATGATAAGTCGGATTACCGGACAAGTGAGCCGAAGCGATCGCACACGATCACGTCGCCCTTGACCGCACAGGACAGTTCTGCTATACTCCTCCGTGTTCCCGCAAATCAATTCGAATTCTTCCGCACCACACCCTGCTGTGCTTCCGGACTTTATCGTGCCCCGATTTTTCCGCCATAATATGCGCGCTTGTTTGCATCAAAGTGCCCGTGCAACCCGTTTATTCTCAAACAATTACAAAAGAGTGCGCAACTCATTCATTCAAGACGCTTTTAACTCCCCGTCTTTTCACACTCATCCGCACTCTTCTCCTGGAAGTCCATATTTATGAGCAACTTAACAAAAACATACCGGGGGTGTATAGGCAATACCGCGTCGTCATAACGTCTAGTTATGCTTGCCGGAAGAAATATAAATTGGACTTAGTCCTTCGCGAGGCTCAAAATACGCATCTCGGGCGGCTAAAGACCCCCCGACGCGCACAAGACGACCAATCACATGTCCACCACACCGCGCACGCTGTACCAAAAAATCTGGGATGCCCACATGGTCCGTCATCCGGCCGGCGAACCCGGCCTCATCTACATCGACCGCCACTTCATCCACGAGGCCACTTCCCCGCAAGCCTTCTCAGCCTTGAAGCAAGCCGGCCGCAAGGTTCGCCGCCCCGATCTCACTTTTGCCGTGATGGACCACACCGTCCCCACCACGGATCGCACCCTGCCCCTGCTCGACAACGAAGCCAAAGCCCAGTTCGACGCCCTGAGCCGCAACTGCCGCGAAGCCGGCATCCCGCTGCTCGATATGTTCAGCCGCAATCAAGGCATCGTGCACATCATCGGACCGGAACTCGGCATCACCCAGCCCGGCCAAACCATCGTCTGCGGTGATAGCCACACCTCCACGCACGGCGCCGTCGGCGCTCTCGCCTTCGGCATCGGCACAAGCGAAGTCGAGCACGTCCTCGCCACGCAGTGCCTCGCGCAATTCCCTTCCAAGACCACTGAGGTTCGCGTATCCGGCCGCCGCCCGCACGGCGTCACCGCGAAAGACATCATTCTCGCGATCATCGGCAAGGTCGGCATCGCCGGCGGCAATGGCCACGTCTTTGAATACACCGGCGAAGCCATTCGCGGCCTCTCCATGGAAGGCCGCATGACCGTCTGCAATATGTCCATCGAAGGCGGCGCGCGCGCCGGAATGGTCGCGCCCGACGACACAACTTTCGCCTATCTCGAAGGCCGCCCCTTCGCCCCGCGCGGAAAAGATTTTCAAGCCGCCGTCGAAAAGTGGCGCGCCCTGCCCAGCGATCCCGGCGCGCAATACGACCAAACCATTGAGCTCAGCGCCGCCGAGCTCATGCCCCAAGTCACCTGGGGCACCAATCCCGGCATGGTCATCGGCGTAACCGATCGCGTTCCCGACCCATCGTCGTTCCGCACGTCAGACGAGCAAAAAGCCGCCACCCGCGCCCTTGAATACATGGCACTGATACCCGGCACGAAAATGGTTGATATTCCCGTCGACCGTGTCTTCATCGGCTCCTGCACCAACGCTCGCATTGACGATCTTCGCGCCGCCGCGCGTGTCGTCGCCGGCAAGCACATTTCGCGCACGCTCAAAGGCGCGCTCGTCGTCCCCGGCTCGCGCGTCGTAAAAGCCGCCGCCGAAGCCGAAGGCCTCGACCAAATCTTCCGCGACGCCGGATTCGAGTGGCGCGATGCCGGCTGCAGCATGTGCATCGCCATGAATCCCGACGTCCTCCCCGCCGGCGAACGCTGTGCCAGCACCTCAAATCGAAATTTCGAGGGCCGTCAAGGCCGCGGTGGACGCACGCACCTGGTCAGTCCCGTAATGGCTGCCGCCGCCGCGCTTGAAGGACATTTCGTTGATGTCCGCGATTGGAACGTCGACGCAGTCGAGTGATTTTGATTTTGGTTTTGATTTTAATTTTGATTCGGAATTATGTAGCGGAGGCCTTCAGGCCTCCAGCCTTTCGCTGCTGGAATGAATTGGTGGGGTGAACATGCACGCATTTACAAAACACACCGGCATCGTGATGCCCATGGATCGCGTCAACGTTGACACCGATCAAATCACTCCCAAACAATTCATCAAATGGATCACGCGCGAAGGCTACGGCCGCGTGCTGTTCTACGACTGGCGCTATCTTCCCGGCGAAAAACCAAATCCCGATTTCGTCCTGAATTTCCCGCGCTACAAAGGCGCATCCGTAATGCTCGCGCGCGCCAATTTCGGCTGCGGCTCGAGCCGCGAACATGCCCCCTGGTCCCTCGCCGATTATGGTTTCCGCGCCATCATCGCCCCCAGCTACGCCGACATTTTCTATAACAATTGCTTCCAGAACGGCATCCTCCCCGTAATTCTCCCCGATGCGCAAGTGGACGAACTATTCCGCAAAACCGAATCCACTCCCGGCTACCAACTCACCGTCGATCTCCCCGAGCAAACCGTGTCCGACGCAACCGGCATTCGTTTCCCGTTCGAGGTCAACGCCTTCCGCAAACATTCCTTACTCGAAGGCCTGGATGAAATCGGCCTGACCCTAAAACACGTCGACGCCATCTCCGCCTTCGAGAATTCGCACCACCCCAGCGCCGCCCAACAATCCGGCTCGGTCGATTTCAAGGATTTCGTCCACTCAAAGAATTGAAAGAAGACTCGTTAGAAGAATTGATGAAAGAAGTGAGATGCGATCTTTTGCCGCTGCCGCCGCCTTTCGCTCTTCGCTCGCGTGCTACGCAGGTGGACCGCCCAACGGCTCCGCCGATTCCATCGCCGAGCTTGCCGGCGGCGCGCCGGAGGCTTTGATTTCCGCCAACAAAATCCCCGCGAGAATCAGCGCCGCGCCAGTAAGCGCGCGCCCACCCAGTCGTTCGCCCTGGAAAATCCGCGAGGTCACCGCCGTCACCACTGGCTCGAGCGCGAATATCAGTGCCGCGTGCGTCGCGGTGGTGAATTGCTGCGCCCAGAACTGCACTGAAAATGCGATCGCGGTCGTGAACACCGCCGTGATCGAGACTCCCAATTCAAACGCCAGACTCCAATGCAAACGCGCGGGCTGCAACCCGCTCGCGGAAACAATCGGCAGCGCGCACAGCGAGCACGCCGCCACGGTCGCGATTTGCAAACACGCAATCGCTCCGCCTTTGTGCCGCGCACCGTACAGACTCGCGAATATAATTTGCAGCGCGAATCCCACCGCCCCGATCAAAACCAGAAAATCCCCGAGCACCAGCGTTTGCCTCGCGCCGCCCGGCACCGTCAGCAAATACAATCCCGCAAATGCCGCGGCCACGCCGGCCCAGACCGCCGCGCCGACGCGCCGCCCCCAGAAAATCATCAGCAGGATCGGCACCATGGCCACGCTCGAGCCGGTGATGAACGCGCACTTCGACGGTGTGGTCGTCACCAACCCCCACGTTTGGAAGACGTATCCGCTGAAGAGCGATACGCCGATGATCAGCCCGTCGCGCAATTCTCTGCGATCGACCTTGCCGAGCGCGCGCCAGAAAAGCGGAATCATCACCAGCGCGCCCAGCGTGAAGCGCACCGCCATGAATACAAAAACGGACGAATCCGTGAGCGCGTTCTTCACGATGATGAACGTAGCGCCCCACATGATCGAGCAAACCACCAGCGAAAGATCGGCTTGTACGCGGCGATTCATCGGCGTTGTTTCAGTCGGAAGATTCTAGCGTAGGAAGGAAGAATCAATAAGCGCGGGGCGTCAGGGAGCAAGCCCCGCCGCGCCAACGATCGTGAGCAGCACGCGCTGCAATCCCATCACGCGCCCCGTCGGATCGTACCATTCTTCCGTCGTGTGCGCCCCGCCGGCGGTTCCGCCGCAGCCGATGGAAATCGCCGGAATGCCGAGCGAAAGAGGAATGTTGGCGTCGGTGGAAACGCGCTCGTGACGCGATTGATTACCGAGCGCGCGATCCGCATCGTCAAGCGCGGCGAGCAGCGGCGAATTGTCAGGCAATTCCCCGCCCGGCCGCGAGCCGACCAAATTGACTTCGACGTTGAGCGGAGTCGAAGCCATACCGCGCGCACGCGCCGCGGCCATTTCGTCGGCCACTGCCGCTTGCACGTCGGCGCGCAGCTCGCGCTCAAGACGCGCAAGCTCGGTGTCGGATTCCGAACGCAGATCCACGCTCATCGAAGCGCGCTCGGGAATCGCGTTCACCGAAGTGCCGCCTTCGATGCGCCCGACGTTGAATGTCGTGCGCGGATCCGTAGGAACTTGTGTGTCGGCGAGCTTTGTGATCGCGCGGCCGAGCGCGTGAATCGGATTGGGCACGCCGAAGTCGGACCAACTGTGCCCGCCGGGACCGGTGACGATCACGTCGAAGCGTCGCGATGGCAGCGCGGCGGTCGCGACGTAATCCGTCGCCGCGCCATCGAGCGCGATCACGGCGCGCAAACGGCTGCGATATTCATCCACGAGCGCGCGCACGCCGCGAAGATTTCCTTCGCCCTCTTCGCCGACGTCAGCCACAAGAAGAATCGTCGCGCGCGTCTCAACCTTCGCGTCGCGCAGCGCGCGCGCCACGGCCACAATCGTTGCGAGCCCCGTGCCGTTGTCGGAAATTCCGGGCGCCAGAAGGCGCGTGCCTTCATGCCGCACCGTGACATTCGTACCCGCGGGGAAAACCGTATCGAGATGCGCCGTCACCAGCACGATGCCCGCGTCGTCGCTCCTCGCTGCGCCGGGCGCGGCCGACGCGCCCGGACGTTCGCCGATGACGTTGCCGACCGAATCCATGTGCACGTCAAGCCCCGCCGCGGAGAGAAGTTGTTTCAGATACGCGGCGCGTGTGCCTTCTCCGAACGGCGGAGCGGGAACTTCCGTGATGCGCACCTGCTCGTCGGTCGTTTCGTTCGCCGATTGCGCGAGCAATTCCATCGCGCGGGCCACGCGCGGATCGGTAGCGACGCCGCTCGCCTGTGGGCCGCCGGATTGGCGTGCGAGCGACGCGCGGGCAGACGAAGTGCGCGACGATGTCGAAACGAATGCCACGACGATAAGAATACAGCAAAACAGTTGCAGAACCCTGCGCGGAATTGGAAAAAGCGCCCGGTCCGTGTGCCACGAGCGATCTTCGCGGGGCGCGCGAGCGTCGCGGGCACCACGATCGACTTGAAGGAGACGCCTGGGCGGAAGCTTCTGTTTCGTAAATTTGCTCCTTGGAGAAACTGCGGAGCGCTGGGATTCCGCTCGGCTGAGAATTCGCTAGCAGCTCTGGCAGCTCGCTAGTAATTCAGTGTGTAGCTGTTGGGCATTTGCTGCGGATCGGGCCGGTAGAGCGTTTGGCAAAACTCGCAGCGGTAAATTTCGGCGCCAGGTCCCACAAGCGCTTCGATTTCTTTCGGATAATCGTACCAACGCTTGAGGTGGCCGGCGCAGAGTTTGCCCTTTTCGTTTTTCTCGTCGCAGGAGCGCTGTTTGTGTTTTCGGACTTTGATCTTGATTTTTTCTTCAGCCGCGGCCGGCGCTTCGGTGGAAGCGGCTGCGGCGGCAGCGGGGGGTGCGGCGGCGGGCGTATCAGCCATGCGTTCGATCTCTCCTCGAGAATCCGCGTCCACTCAGCGGCGCGCCAGCGACGCAATCGCGCGCAAAGACATTCTATCGCGAACTTGGTTATCGGCAAGCACGACTGCCACGTCGGGCGGGAGGGCGAGGACGGAGGCGCGCGACAGTCCCCCTTGCACTTCGATGGGGAAGGCTGTATGGTGATACCCATCGAAGTGTAAGGGGAGAGCGTTGACAGTTGACCTGGCGACGAAATTCCACGCGATTCTGCGGGCGATTGAAGTTCGCTCGCAGCGTGGCGGCGATGCGTCAAGCGGCGGGCTCGAGCGGCTCGGCGGGACCGATCGAAGCAGCGGCGTCTGGATATTCGACCGACACCAGGAAGAGGCCTTGCGGAGGAAGCGTTGGGCCGGAGCGCGAGCGATCGCGCAGCGCGAAAAGTTCGATGACATCGGCGGGAGACAATCGGCCGCGGCCCACGTCTATCAAAGTGCCCGACAATTTGCGAACCATGTAACGAAGAAACGAACGGCCGCGCACCACGTAGACCCATTCATCCGGTCCGGGGCGCGTGATTCCGAGGGTCGCGAAGGCCGCACTCGGCAAATTCGGGTCGTCGCCGCGCAGAACTTCGGAGCGAAAGATAACGCGCTCGACGGTGCGATCGCGATCGTCTTCTTCCGAACCGGTGGACGCAGCGAAGGAAGTGAAATCGTGCGCGCCCTCAAAAAGCTGTGCGGCTTCGCTCATGGCGTCGAAATCGAGCGGGAACGGATCGTGCAGTACATAACGCCAGAGGAACGGCGGCAGAACACGGCCGCGATACACGCGGTAGCAATATGTTTTCGCAAGCGCCTGCCAACGCGCGTGAAAATCCGGCGCCGCGCTTTCGGCGGCAACAACTCGAATTTCGCGAGGGAGAAGCGCGTTGAGCGCGCGCTGAAATTCTTCGGGCGCGAGCGAGGATTGAGCTCTGAAATGCGCGACCTGTCCCAGTGCGTGCACGCCAGCGTCGGTGCGACCGGCGGCATGCACGGTCACATGCTCTTGCGTGATCCGACCCACGACGTCGCTGAGCGCGGACTGGATCGTGGATTGGCCGGGCTGCGTTTGCCAGCCGTGGAAATCGGTGCCGTCGTAGGCCAGCGTGAGCTTGATATTCTGCATGTGGCGAAATTATCACACGGCGAGGCGCGCGGAAGATGATGACCCAAACCGCGGCTTCCCGACGCTAGGGCGCGCTGCGCTGGTGCCGGCTGCCGGGGCGCACGGGCACGCCGCCGGCAAGGCACAAGGGGCACTCTTCGGCGGGGAAACTATCGATATGCAGATCGAGCAACGCGCGCGCGGGAACCGGAAATTCGATTTCACCGGCGCTGCGGTCAATCAACGCGCCGACCGCGACGACGCGTCCGCCGGCTTCTTCGATGACGTGGATGGTCTCGAGCGTCGATCCGCCGGTGGTCCACACGTCTTCGACCACGGCAACGCGCTCGCCCGACGCTACGCTGAATCCGCGGCGAAGCGTGAGAATTCCAGCGGAATCGCGCTCCGCGAAAATGGCGCGCACGGTTCGATCTCCGGCGGAGGCGGGCAATCCCCGCGCGACTTCTTGCCCCACAACGATTCCGCCGATGGCCGGAGAGGCGACACATTCGACGCCCAGCCCGTCTAAGCGGGAGGCCAGCTCGCGCCCCAATCGCTCGGCGAGCGCCGGGTGCTGAAGCACAAGCGCGCATTGGACGTAGGTGCCGCTATGCAGACCGGAGGACAACACAAAATGGCCCTGGCGGATCGCGCCGACCGACTCGAACACGCTGGAGATTTCAGCCGATGACATCGTTGCCATAATCGCTCGAGTTCGGCGGGCTCTGTCCAATGCATAGAGTCCGCGTCCGGGGCATTCCTTAGGGCCCGCGCGGGCTATTCGGCACACGCGAGGCACGGCGTAGCCTAAAGGCCGGCGTCGCCGGTTGTCAAGAATGCGCAGGTGTCCTCGACATTGCAAGGCGGGCGCGGTTAGACTCGTTGGCCAAACATTACTCTTGTTCCGGTTGGCTCCAAGCAGGGCGCGCGTTGGGGTGGACGGGGGTCGAGCGCGCCGAAATCTGCAGAAAAGTGAAACAAAATCGCACTTCGAGCGTTGTAAGAGAATGGTGCGCTTGTACTTCCGCTGCGACAGTTTCAAATTCTGGCGGGGTCGAATCGATTGCGGGTTCTGAGTACGGCCGCCATCGATAGGTCTCGAAATCGTCTGAGTGAGAGGTAACGACCAATGAATCCAAGGTATCTTCGCACGGCTTTGACGCTGGCATTGATGGCGGCGACGGCGATTGCGCCAGTGGCTCCCGCCTTCGGCCAAACGCAGGATACCTCTGCCCCGGCGGCGACGCCGGCGCCCTCGGCGCCTCCTCCTCAAGTGCAAGCGCCGGGCCAGGCTCCCGCGCCGTCGACACCCGGCGCGCCTGTGGCGGCGCCTCCAGCGGCGCCCGAGCCGACGCAACCTCCGGCGCCGATTCCCGACCGGACGTATCTCGAAGCACGTCCCGATTTCACGCACGGCCGCAGCGCATTCCCCGATCTTTTTGGCCCGTACATGCCGCGGCAGGTGGACGAACCGAAGCTGACCAATTCGCAGCAACTGGTGCAGATGATACAGGACGGAAAGATCGAGTTGAGCTTGCAAGACTGCATCGCGCTGGCGCTCGAAAATAATTTGGACATCGCGATCCAGCGTTACAATCCGTGGATCGCGGAAACTCAAGTGCTGGCGGCCAAGGGCGGACGGACATTTGCGATGGGCGATCTTCCTTCGCCACTGTTCGATCCAATTGTCACAGCCAATACATCAATCAGCGATCAAAACACACCGGTAACGAATCCGTTCCTCACCGGCGCGGGGCTTGGGTTGAGCTCATTCTCGACCCATCAGACCAACAGCAGCTTCGAGTATCAGCAGGGTTTTGCCACCGGAACGTCGATCACCGCGGAGATTTCCGCGCAACGCGAATCGACCACTTTGACCGCGAACTCGTTCAATCCTTACGTGTATTCCTCGGTGGAATTTTCCTTCACGCAACAATTGCTGAATGGATTCGGCATCGGGGTCAACAAGCGCAGCATCCGCGTGGAGAAAATTCAAAAGCAAATTTCCGATTCGGCGTTCGAGCAGCAGGTGATCACGTCGGTCACGGCCGTGGAAAACGCGTACTGGGAGCTGGTGTACGCGCGCGACAGCATCAAGGTCGGCCAGGAATCGCTGACGCTGGCGCAACAACTCTACGACGACACCAAGAAGGAAGTTGATATCGGCACGGAGGCACAGCTCGACCTGGTGCAGGCCGAAGCCCAGGTGGCCCAGGCGCAGCAGACGCTGATCAACGACCAGACCACCCAGTTGCAGAATCAGACGCTGTTGCTGAATCTGATCGTCAAGGACATGACCGATCCGGCGCTGATGAACGTGGAAATCGTGCCAACGGACGCCTTGCAGACTTCAACCGATCAGGCCAATCCGGATCTGGCGGAATCGCTGAAGGAGGCGCTGGCGAACCGCCCCGACGTGCAACAGGCCAATCTTGCTATCAAGGATGCCGGCGTCAATATTCAAGCCACGCACAACGCGCTTTTGCCCTCGCTCGCGGTGACCGGCACGTACTACGGCTTGGGCCTTGCCGGCAACTCGACAACATCAACGAGCACGCCGACCGAGCTGGGCCCCGACCTGGAAGTGCCGGTGCTCGATTCGGACGGCAACCCCGTGCTGAACCCGACGACCGGATTGCCGGTTTACGTTTCAGAAGTGACCGCGACCAGCACCACGACCTCGAGCGCGACGGGCGGACTTCCGAATGCATTGAGCGAATCGTTCCACAACCGATTCCCCAACTACAGCATTGGGATCTCGCTCTCGCTGCCGATACGCAATCGCCAAGCCCAAGCCGATTCTGCGGACGCACAATTGATCGAACGCCAGGACGAAGCGCGGCTCCGGCAGACCGAGAACAACGTACTGGTGGCGGTGCGCAACGCGCTCATCGCGCTGGTGCAGGACAAGGCCGCAGTGAACGCGGCGACCAAGACACGTATCCTGCAGCAAGAGACGCTTGACGCCGAGGAGAAGAAGCTGAAGTTGGGCGCGTCGACGATCTTCAACGTGGTGACCGACCAGAACACGTTGGCCAGCGCGGCGAGCGCGGAAGTTCGCGCGTTGGCCAATCTGGCTGAGGCGCAAATTAATTTTGATAGCGCGATGGCGCGGACACTCGAGGCGAATCACATCACGATTGCCGACGCAACGACGGGCGTGGTGCCGCGGGACACGATGATTCCGGGGACCACGGCTTCCGGAGCGCTCGCAGGAGATTCGGCGACGGCGCAGAACTCGAATGCAGACGAGGGGGCCGCAAGCGCGCCGTCGGAGCACGCGACGCCAGCAATGACCGAAGACGCGGCGGGAACATCGGGGAACGCGGCGGGCGACGAACGAGATCAAACTAGCCGGGGCAATTGAACTCGTCGTGCCTCTCGAAAGATTGTGTCGCCCCTACGGGGCTGGCGGCACGACGCGCCAAACTCTGCGCGGAGTTGCGAAAAAGCCGCGGGATCTGAGGAATAATCAGGAGTCGACGCGACGATGCGACCGAAGCTAGCTGACCCGATTCGTTTCCTTAGCGATAAGTCCAGCGGAAGATACGCAACTGCGGCTGTAAAAGTTATCCCACAATTACGGAGCTGCCTGCTGGATTCTTGACGCGCGCGAGCGCTCCGGATTGTGCGATACTCCCGCTGCTCCCGGGCGTTCGGCCGCAATCGTCGCCGCCAACTTTTTGGGAATCGGACCTCGTAGTCGTATGCCCCTATCAGAAGAAGCCGCCGAAAGTATTGCATCGAGTGTGCCCCGCAGGCGCTGGGGAATCGCGTGGCTATTGGGATTCGGCATCATGGTCAATTATTTTGACCGCGCGAATCTCTCGGTTTCTCAGGGCGCGCTGCATTCGGCTTTCGGTATTTCCACTTCAACGTTCGGGATTTTATCGGGCGCGTATGTCTGGACGTACATGGTATTGCAGATGCCTTCGGGCCTGTTGCTCGACCGGTTCGGCGTGAAGCTGATCGGGCGCATCAGCACATTTCTTTGGAGTGTGGCGTCGTTCGCGGCGGCGCTGGCGACAGGAATCGGCGGATTTTTTGGCGCGCGCCTGCTGCTTGGGGTGGGCGAGGCCCCGACCTTCCCCGGAAACTCGAAGGCGGTTGGCTACTGGTTCCCCAAGGCGGAGCGAACTTTCGGCACAGCGATTTTCGATGGCGCCGCAAAATTTGGCGCGGCGCTCGGCGCGCCGTTGCTTGGCCTGATCCTCGAGCACTTCGGCTGGCGCTGGTGTTTTGCGGCGACCGGAATTATCAGCGTGGTTTTCTTCGCGATGTTCGCCATTTATTACAAGAATCCGAGCGAGGACGCAAAACTCACGCCTGCCGAGCGCGAATTCATCGCGCGCGGCGGCGCGCAACCCGAAGATAAAGTGCGCGCGGCGCAGGGCGCGCCGCTGGGCTATTTGCTGAGGCGCAAAAAGGTCTGGGGAATGTCGCTGGGCTACGCTTCTTACAACTACAGTTTCTATCTTTTATTTTTCTGGCTGCCGACTTACATCAACACGGCACTGCATCTATCGAGGATACGCTCGGACATCTACACGGGTATTCCGTGGCTACTGGCGGGGTTCACGGAGATCGCGGTGGGCGGCTACCTGGTGGAAATATTGATCAAGCGCGGGTGGAACGCGGATCTCGTGCGCAGGGCGATTCTGATTGGCGGCACGGGGTTGGGTCTCGCGCTGCTCGGCGTGGGACAAACAGTGCGGCCGGTGGTGGCGCTTTTCTGGATCAGCATCGCGATTTGCGGATTGTCCGCGGCGTCGCCGATCGGCTGGTCGTTGCCATCGCTGCTGGCGCCGCGCGAAAGCGTGGGGACGCTGGGCGGGATTCTGAACACAGGGAATCAAATATCGGCAATTTTGGCGGCCACGCTGACGGGATTCATTCTCAGAACGCACACATTCGCATTTGCGTTCGGCGTCGCGGCCATTTACTTGGCAGTCGGAATCGCGGGGTATATGTTTCTTCTCGGACGCATCGATCCGCTGCCCGAACCTAGCTAGGGCTCGGGCGATTCGATAGGGATGAACACAGCTCGCTCCGCGAGGACGGTCAGGCAACGCGCTCCGCGCGGGCCGGCGCTTCACTTCCCTGCTGCGTAGTGCTTGGTCGCTTTGGTGCGCGCGTTGTAGACGTCGAAGCTACCGTCAGGCCAGGCCGTAACCTTAATATAAAAGCCCGTGTCTTCGCCGTGGATGTTGGCGATAAATTCGTCGGCGACGTTGTGCGTGGCGCCACCTTCCTCGGAATGATGAAGCTGCCAGAGATTTTCGAGGCGCGGAGATTTCTCGATCGTGTCGTAAGTGGGCGGAGAGCCGCCCTTCTTGGCGCCGTTGTCCATGACGGCGACGAGTGGGGCGACGGCGTCGAGCAGCGCGGGGCTGCTGCTCTGAAACAAACCGTGGTGCGAGACGACGAGAATGTTGAACGTGCCCAGCTTATTCACGGGGCAGACAAGCGGGCGCTCTTTGTCCCACGTTAAATCGCCGAGATCCAATATGCGCAGTTTCCCGAAAGTCCAAACCGTGCCGACGGAGCGCAAGTTTTCGGTTTGATCCGTGGGGCGGATCTCGGTGGTCGCGCAGGAAGGATTCGGCGCGCCGGCTCCTGGCGCTCCCGCCAAGGGCGCGGCGATTTCCGCGCCGTCGGCGGTGACGATCTCGACCTTGACGCCGACGAGCGGCACAATCATTCCGGGAGTGGCGAGTATGTGCTTGAAACTCCCCGTATGCAGGAGCGCTTGATAGGCGAGATAGCCTCGCTCGGTCGCGGCGTCGTCGGTCTGGCGATTCGGGCCGTGATCGATGAAGGTGCCGATCGGAATTCTTGCGGCGAGCTGCGGGACGCCGCCGACGTGGTCCTCGTGATAGTGCGTGAGCAGGAGGTAATCGATCTTCGAGATTCCGGCGTCCATGGCCGCGGCCACAATGCGATCGGCATCGCGGCCGGCGTTATCGGGCCAGCCTGTGTCGATCAGCAACGATTGGCCCGAGGGAGTCACGAACAGCGTGGACTGGCCGCCTTCGACGTCGATGAAATAAATTTGCAGCGCGTTCTTGGCGGCGGGAGCCGTGGCGCCGGGCGGCGGAGCGGCCCAGGCAAGCGGCGCGATCATCGCAACTACGAGCGCAGCGGCGGCGCGAGTGAAAACCTGGAGCGTGGGCACAAATCCGAAGCGATATTTCAGAGCGGACGCGTTTCTCATTTCGTCGATTCTCCTCTATTTTGGGCGCTTTTCGATTTTGGCGATTCCTTGGAGGCGGATGATGGCAGGGCGCGCACGGCACCGACGGAGATCCCGCCGTCCACGAGCAATGTTTGACCAGTGATGTAGCGGCTGGATTCCGCGGCGAGAAAAACTACGGCGGCGTCGAGATCGTGCGGCTGGCCGGGACGCTTCAGCGGAATGCGATCGGAAAGATATTCGACCCACTCGCGATCTTCGTAAAGCGCGCTGTTTTGTTCGGTGCGAAACCATCCGGGCGCGAGGCAATTTACAGTGACGCCATGTTTGCCCCAATCGTCGGCCAGACTCATGGTGAGTTGGCGAATTCCGCCGCGGCTCGCGCCGTACGGAGCGAGGCCGGCGTAGCCTGCGACGCTGGTGACCGAGCCGATGTTGATGATGCGGCCGTAGTGGCGGGCGATCATGCCGCGCGCCACGGCTTGCGCGACAAAAAAACTTCCGCGCAGATTCGTGTCGAGGATCAAGTTCCAATCGTCCCAGGTCACGTCGAGCGCGGGCTTGCGCACGTTGCAGCCGGCGTTGTTCACAAGGATGTCGAGATGGCCGAAGGCGCGCTCGGCGTCGGCGACCATGCGCGTGATGCTGGCTAGATCGCGCACGTCGAGCTCGAGCGAAACGGCGCGGCGGCCGAGAGATTTAATTTCGGCTTCAAACGGCGCAAGGCTCGCGAGGCGGCGGCTGGTGAGCACGAGATCCGCGCCGGCTTTGGCGAGAGAGCGCGCGAGGGCCTGTCCGAGGCCGCGGCTTGTGCCGGTGACGATCGCGGTGCGGCCGGAGAGATCGAACAAAGCGTCGCCTGCGCCCTCGCTTGCGGCGGCGCTCACGACGTCGCTCCTGGCGCGAGCACGACCTTCAGCAAATTGGGTTCGTGGGCGTATAAGCGCTCGAACCACGCGGGGCCATCTTCAAGCGGTGCGACGGCCGAAATCAACGCTTTGACATTTACGGCTCCGCTGGCGATCAATTCCATCGCGCGCGGATATTCGCCAGAGGAAGCGCAGGAACCCTGGATGCGGAGTTGTCCGGTGATCACTTTTTGCAGAGGGAAAGTTATTTCGGGCGCGATGTTGCCGACGAGCGTGACCGCGCCGCCCTTGCGCACGCATTGGATCGCGGCGTTGACGGTCTCGCTTCTGCCCACGGCTTCGATCGCGATGTCCACTCCGATTCCGCCGGAGCGGCGGATGAGTTCTTCTACGAATTTGGCCGGCTCCGAAACCAACAGCGTTTCCGTGGCGCCCAAGCTCTGCGCAAGGCGGAGGCGCGAAGCGTCGACGTCCGCGACGTAAATTCGGCCCGCTCCTTCGGCGCGCAGCACCTGAAGAATCAGGAGGCCAATCATGCCCGCGCCGACCACCAGCGCCGATGCATCCGGTTCGACGGGCGTGAGCGAGACGGCGTGAACCGCGACAGAAACAGCTTCGAGCATGGCCGCTTCTTCAAATGAGAGGCCTTCGGGCATGCGATAGACGATGCGCTCCGGCACGACGATGTATTCGGCGAACGCGCCGGCGCGGCGATAGTCTCCGCAAGACACGCCGAGCACTTCGCGGCGATCGCAGAGGTTGATTTCTCCGCGCAGGCAATAGGGGCACGCGCCGCAGTGCACTGTGGAATCGAAAGTGACTCTGTCACCGACAGCGAATTTCGTCGCGCCCGCGCCCAGCGCCGCAACTGTGCCCGAGGCTTCGTGACCCATCACGATGGGCGGAATGCGGCGGCCCGAGGCGCCGTCGTAACCGTGGACGTCACTTCCGCAAATACCGCAGGCCGCGACGCGAAGCAGGAGTTCGCCCGGCCGGACGGCGGGAACGGGGATGTCGGTGATCTCGAGGTGCCGGTATTTTGAAAGTAGGAGGGCTTTCATACGCGCGTCAAGTGTTCAGGCCCGAAACGATCCGGGGAGTCAAGCGGATGGTACTGTACCCTACATCACAGGGTTCAGGGAAGATGGCTGGGAACGGTGTCAAACGGGACGGGGCGTCAATTTAGTGGAACTTTGGGCTACCCTGCGCCGAAGACCATAAGAGAACAGAGAGAGGCCGGGCAAAGCAACAAGGCGGCGGCCTGCGACGTCCAAGAAAAGGGTTATTTAACGCCGGGCCGCTGTAGTATAAAGCGATTAAACCGAACCGGCGGAAGCGAGACGAATTCCTGGATCGTTCGCGGTCGAGAAGCAGTCCCAAAACGCTTGGCATGGGACCAAAAATCGTAGGTCTGTCCGATGACGCGCTCGTTGAGCTGCTTCGCCGCGGCGATGAGGAGGCGTTTTCACTGTTGTACCGGCAGCATCAGGCACGGTTGTATCGATTCGCGTATCAGATGAGCGCTAGCCACTCCATCGCCGAGGAAACCATCCAGGAGACGTTCCTGACGCTGATCCGGCAGCCCGAGCGTTTCGATCCGGCGCGCGGCAGTGTTTCGGCATTTTTGTTCGGGATCGCGCGCAATCATGTGCTTCGAGCGCTCGAACGCGATCGCCGCTTCGAGCCCCTCGAAGTGGACCCGCCCTCGAACGGCACGAATGGCAAATCGCCCGCCCACGATCTTGCGCCCGAGGGTGAAGACACATCAGGCACTCTTTCTCAGTTGGAGCGGCGCGAACGGATTGAAGGTGTTCGCCGCGCGGTGCTTTCGCTTCCAACGGCATATCGCGAAGTCGTGGTGTTGTGCGATCTCGAGCAGCGCAGTTACGCGGACGCCGCGGTACGTCTCGATTGCCCAGTGGGAACCGTGCGCTCGCGATTGAACCGCGCGCGCGGCTTGCTGCTGGCGAAGCTCGGGACATCGCACGATGCCGGCGACGACGCCGGCGACATTGCGGCCGGAGATCAGGCGGGGAGATGGCGGCGGTTGGGGGCAGGGGGGCGCATATGAATTGCACGGAGTTTAGCGATGTGGTCCACGAACTCTTGCGGCCGGAACAGCCGGCGAACGAATCGGTGAGGCGCGGCCTGGAGCACGCGCTGCTGTGCGACGATTGCGCCGCAGTGCTAGCCGAGGAACGCGATCTGAACGATCAGCTCGACGATCTCGCCGACGCCGATCGCGACGTGGCGGCGCCCGCGCACCTGGAACGCAATCTTTTGGCCGCTTTGCGCGCGGAACACCCCGCGCAGCCCGTGGTTTCGCCGATTTGGCGATGGGTCGCGGCGCTGGGACTCGCAACCGCCGCTGTTTTGGTTGGCGCGGTTTTGCTCAGCCATCGTCCGACGGACGGACCGGCCGGCCCCGCGGCGCAGCCTGCGACGCCGCGCGGAGGGTCGTCTTCGATGCCGCTCGAGGCGGCTCGCGTGAAAGCGTCCGCTATCAACGCGTCTTCGGATGCGACGGATCAGGCTGCGGTCGATGCAACTTCGTCCGCGTCCGCAGCGCAGCGAACGGATCAGTTCTACCGAATACCGTACGCGATCGACGGCGATTCGGCCGACGGCGCGTCCGTGATGCGCGTGGAATTGCCGGCCTCGGCTCTGCAATCGCTGGGCATCGCGACTTCAACCGACGCGGACGCGGATGCGGCGGATGATGACGGCAGCCAAATGGTGTCGGCCGACGTGGTGGTGGCCGAAGATGGAACGCTCGAGGCGATTCGATTGTCGCCGCAACAGTAGCGAGAGCGGCACACATCTTTCTCGCGATGCCGATCTGAGGCGGTCTGCACGCGAACGAAGCAAGCTCGATGAACGAAAGACTCACGACGGAGGACGAAGCAGATGGCTACGAGAAGTTTTGACAAAATGTACTCACGACTGGCAGCCGGCGCTTGTGCATTGGCGCTGATCGCGTTTGGAGTCTCGGGCCACAGCCAGGCGCCCGCCACGGCGCCGGCGGATCCACCGCCGATGCATGGCAACATGGCCCACTTTGTCGGCTTTGAAGGCAACGTCGGCGGAAGGACAGTGACCGGCGCGCCGTATTCGGCGGACGTGACCACGGAATTCACGCGCACGCTGAGCGACGGCACCGTGATCGACCGCAAGACGACCAGCATGTTCGCTCGCGATGGCATGGGCCGCACGCGGCGCGAAATAACCATGTCAGCGATCGGGCCGTTCGCGACGTCGGGCGCGCCACGCACGATCATTTCGATCGACGATCCGGTAGCGCACAAGCGCTACGTGCTCAATCCCGCGGATAAGACCGCGCGGGAACTGGGCGGCGGTCCGCGCATGGGCGGCTTCGGCGGCGGACGCGATGGTGGACACTCCGGCGGGCAAGATAGCGATGGCGGACGCGGCGGAATGGGCGGTGGTCACGACGGCGGCCACGACGGAATGAGCGGCGGCGGTCGCGGCGGAATGCACGGCGGCGACGGCGGAACCACGGTGTCGCTCGGCACGAAAACCATCGAGGGCGTAACCGTAGAAGGCACGCGCACCACCCAGACGATTCCGGCCGGCGCAATGGGCAATCAACAGCCGATCATGATCACCTTCGAGCGCTGGTATTCACCTGACCTGCTGACCAACGTGATGACGGTGCGCTCCAATCCATTTGAGGGCAAGACGACGTTTATGCTCACGAATCTAAAACGCGGCGAGCCGGATGCTTCGCTCTTCACGGTGCCGTCCGATTACAAAATGGCGGCGATGGGCGCGCCGGGCCACGGTCACATGGGTGGCGGACCCGGCGGTCCTGATGGCAAAGGAAACTGGTCGGGCCATCACATGCACGGCGGTCCTGGCGCCGGCGGCAATTCCGGGGGCGGTCCGAATCCAAACCCAGCTCCGATGCCGCCCGCAGCTCCTGGCCAAGGGCAGGACGACTAACGACACCCAGCCGTCGCGAGGGGCGCCGGTCTCCGGACGTCCCTCGCGGCGCAAGCGAAGTTGCAGAAGTCGCGGTGGATTTTTGATCTCTCCGTTGGTCCGGCAAGGCGCGGGCGGGGCCGCACCCAATCCCTCCCCTCGGTATCGTCCGCGCCACTTCTTCATAGTAAACTCGCCGCGGTGAACCATGACTGCGAAGAAAACCGATTCGGCGCCGAGCAAGGGACCGGCGATTGACGCCGCGGCTCGCATTGGACACGTGCACCTCAGGGTTGCGGACCTTGAACGCGCGCTCGCGTTCTATCGCGGCGTGCTCGGGTTTGAAGTGACGCAACGAATCGGCGACGGCATGGTGTTTGTTTCCGCGGGCGGGTATCACCATCACATCGCGCTCAATACACTGGAGAGCCTCGGCGGTTCGCCTCCAGCGCCGGGCACCACGGGTCTATATCACGCTGCGATCATGTACGCGACACGCGCGTCGTTGGCCGACGCACTGCGCCGCGTGCGCGCCGCGGGAATCCCGCTCGAAGGCGCGGCGGACCACGGCGTGAGCGAGGCGATTTATCTTCGCGACCCGGACGGCAACGGGGTGGAACTCTCGTGGGATCGGCCGAAGAATCTTTGGCCGCGTGACGCTAAGGGCAATTTGGCCATCGACACTCGGCCGCTGGACTTGGATGACCTATTGCGGGAAGCGCCGCCTAAGACGCGCAAGCGATCGGCGGCGCGAACACATTGAGCTGCGATTCGATCGATAAGTGAAAGATTGCAGGAACAGAAGCCGCCAGGCGCCCAATCGCGTGCCTGGCGTCTTCCGGTTTAGAATTGCCTTAGCGCATCACTCGCCGAAGAAAACCTTTAACCTGTCCGCCGTCATCCTAAAGGCTTCGGCGTCGTCTTTGGGATTGTAGTGCGCCCCATCTTTCACGAAATCGTGATCCGCGTCCGGAAAGACTTTCAGGTCGAACGGTTTGCCGGCCGCATCTGCCGCCGCCTTGAGAGCCACGTCCTTATCAGCCGTGCAGCAATCATTCCGGAAGTGGTCCCTGCCGCCGGCGAATACGAGCAGCGGCACCGATAATCTGCTGGCGAAGCCGGGCAGATCGGAAATGAAAGCGTTCGCGGGATACCAAACTACCGCGCCCAACACCTGATCGGGCCACTGCGTGCCGTAATAGAGATCCATGCCGCCGCCAAGCGAAAATCCGACCAACGCGACTTTGCCGGGCAGTGCGTGCGGCATTTGCTGCGCTTGCGCGATTGCCGCTCTCACGCCGTCACCGTGCGTGCCTTCCCACGTGTTGCCGTCGAAGAGCACCACGTCGTAACCGAGCTCGGAAATTTCACGCGCCACGGTCGTGTAATGCTCCGGGCCCGACATGCCGGAACCCACCACGACAAGGCGCCCTTTGCCCTGTGGCGGCGGAAATTCCTGTTGCGCCTGCGCGACCGAGGCCGCGGTGAGACACGCGAGCGCTCCAATAATTGCAATGATTCGGGAAAGCATGGTCATCGAGAAAAGCCTCCTTTCGTTCCGTGGGGAACGTGGTTTTATAGCACGATGTCCAGCGCGTGTCACCGCTGGAAATCGCACGGTCGGACGACGCTCACCGCAGCGCAATTCGCTACAATGGGTGCGGATGCAATCGCGGGGCGGAAGAAAAGCTGCGAAATGACCACGAATAAAAAACCGGCCGCAACCGAAACGGCGCAGACGTCCGCGCGTGGCACGGTTTCGGTCCGCGAGGACCAGTGGCGGAAGACCGTGCTCGCGCCGGCTCTCGCGCAATCGCCGGAACGCTCGCGATCATTCACCACCGTGTCGGGATATCCGATCGAGCGGCTCTACACGCCCGCCGATTTGGCGGGATGGGATGCTGCGCGCGATCTCGGAGTGCCGGGCGCTCCGCCTTACACGCGCGGCATTCATCCCGAAATGTATCGCGCGCGGCTGTGGACCATGCGCCAGTTCGCCGGGTTTGGCAGCGCCGCGGACACGAATCGTAGGTTCCGCTATCTTCTCGCGCAGGGACAGACCGGACTCTCCGTCGCGTTCGACTTGCCGACGCTGATGGGCTATGACTCCGACGATCCGCTGGCCGCAGGAGAAGTCGGCAAGTGCGGCGTGGCGATCAGTTCGCTAGCTGACATGGAGGCGCTGTTCGACGAGATTCCGCTTGCCCGCGTGACGACTTCGATGACCATTAATTCCCCGGCGGCGGTGATCTGGGCGATGTACCTGGCGGTCGCGGAGCGCCAGGGAGCGGATTGGAAGACGCTCTCCGGCACATTGCAGAACGACATCCTGAAAGAATATATCGCACAAAAAGAATATATCTATCCGCCGGAGCCTTCGCTGCGGCTGGTGGTTGATACGTTCGAGTTCGGCGCGCAGCACACGCCGCGCTTCAACGCGATTTCGATCAGCGGGTATCACATCCGCGAAGCAGGCTCGACGGCCATTCAGGAATTGGCGTTCACATTGCGCGATGGCATCGAGTACGTCGAGCGCGGGTTGCGGCGCGGGCTCAAGGTCGACGAATTCGCGCCGCGGCTATCTTTTTTCTTCAACGCGCAGAGCGATTTTTTCGAGGAGATCGCGAAATATCGCGTCGCGCGGCGATTGTGGGATTCCATCATGCGCGAGCGATTCGGAGCGCGCGACGCGCGCTCGTGCGCGCTACGCTTCCACGCGCAGACCGCCGGTTGCTCGCTCACGGCGCAGCAGCCGTACAACAACGTGGTGCGCACGGCGTTGCAAGCGCTGGCCGGTGTGCTCGGCGGCGCGCAATCGTTGCATACGAATTCGCTCGACGAAGCGTGGTCGTTGCCGACCGAATTCGCTGTCACACTGGCGCTGCGCACGCAACAGATCATCGCGCATGAAACGGGAGTGACCCGTACGGCGGATCCGCTTGGCGGAGCGTATTTTCTGGAAACGCTGACGAATCAAATCGAAGCTGGCGCGCGCGATTACATTCGCAAGATCGACGGTATGGGCGGTATGGTCGCCGCGATCGAGCGCGGCTATCCGCAGCGGGAAATCGGTGAAGCGTCGTATCGCTACCAACTCGCCGTCGATCGCAAGGAGAAAATCGTCGTCGGCGTGAATGACTTTGTGAGCGGCGAAAAACCCATCGAGATTTTACAGATTGACGATTCGGTGGGCGCTCAGCAAGCCGAGCGCCTGCGCGTGTTGCGCGCCGAACGCTCGAATGACGAGGTCGCGCGGCGATTGTCCGCGCTGCGCGCCGCGGCGCAGGGCGAAGAGAATCTGATGCCGCGCATCTTCGACGCCGTGAAGGCCTACTCCACGGTCGGCGAAATTTGCGGCGCGCTGCGCGAGGTCTTCGGCAGCTACCAGGAAACCGCCATCACTTGATGCTAGAATCCGAAGCGCCGCAGGCCGCGCCGCTGCACATGCCGCCCATCACGCCAAATTCCGCGCCTGATTTGACGCCGAACATCGCGCTCAAGAAGATCCGCGTCTTGATTGCCAAACCTGGACTTGATGGCCACGACCGCGGCGCGAAAATCATCGCGCGCGCGCTGCGCGACGCCGGCATGGAAGTTATTTACACGGGCTTGCGCCAAACGCCGGAAATGATCGCGTCTGCCGCCGAGCAAGAGGACGTGGACGTTATCGGGCTTTCGATTCTCTCCGGCGCGCACAACACGCTGTGTCCGCGACTGCTCGAGTTGTTGCGCGAAAAGCAGATGAGCGACGTTTTGGTGCTCGTCGGAGGCATCATTCCCGAAGCGGACATTCCGGCGCTCAAAAAAGCGGGCATCGCCGAGGTTTTTCTGCCGGGCGCGTCGACGCAAGACATTGTGAAATTCGTCCAGCAGCACGCCGCCACGCGGGCGCGGTATTGAAATATGGCGACGTCCACCATCGCAACGCACATCGATAGCAAATCTCCCGCGTACCAGAAAAATGCACGGCGCATGGTGGAGCTTGTAACTGAGATCAAGAACCAGGAAGCCACACTGCACGAATGCGGAGGCGCGAAGGCCATCGAGGCGCAGCACAAAAAGGGCCGGATGACGGCGCGGGAGCGCATCGCGCGTTTGCTCGATCCGGACACGCGATTTTTCGAGCTGGGCGTGTACGCCGGCTTCGAGATGTACCAGGAATGGGGCGGCGCGCCCGCCGCCGGCACAATCACGGGACTCGCGCGCGTGGCGGGCCGCCTGGTGATGATCATCGCTAACGACGCGACGGTGAAAGCCGGCGCATTTTTCCCGATGACGGCGAAAAAGGTGATTCGCGCGCAGAACATCGCGATCGAAAATCACATTCCCACGCTTTACCTTGTCGATTCATCTGGGATTTTTCTGCCGCTGCAAGAGGACGTTTTCCCCGACACCGACGATTTCGGCCGCGTGTTCCGCAACAACGCCGTGATGAGCGCGATGGGCATTCCGCAGATCACGGCCATCATGGGAATGTGCGTGGCCGGCGGCGCGTATTTGCCGGTGATGTGCGATCACATTCTGATGACCGAGGGCTCGGGCCTATTTCTGGCCGGCCCCGCGCTCGTGCAGGCCGCCATCGGCCAGAAAGTGTCTGCGGAAGAATTGGGCGGCGCGAAAATGCACGCGCAGATCAGCGGCACCGTAGATTTTCGCGAGCCGGACGACGCGGCGTGTCTCGCGCGCATACGCTCGCTCGTCGGACAAATTGGCCATCCGCCAGCCCCGCGCTTTGACCGCATCGCGGCCGAGCCGCCGCTTTATCCCATCGAAGAAGTCTACGGTATTTTTTCTTCCGACGCCGCGCGACCTTACGACATGCGCGAAATTCTGGCGCGCATCGTGGACGGAAGCCGCTTCGAGGAATATCGCCCCGAGTACGGCCAAACTGTGCTGTGCGGCTACGCGCGCATCGAAGGCTGGGCCGTCGGGATCGTGGCCAATCAAAAACAGAATGTGCCCACGATTGACGCGGCGACCGGCGAACGGCGCATGGAATTCGGCGGCGTGATTTACACGGAGTCCGCCGAGAAAGCGGCGCGTTTCATTCTCGATTGCAACCAGCACCTGGTACCGCTCATATTTCTGCACGACGTGAACGGCTTCATGGTGGGAAAAGAGGCCGAAGGCAGCGGGATCATCCGCGCCGGCGCGAAAATGGTGAATGCCGTGGCGAACAGCGTGGTGCCGAAAATCACCGTGGTTTGCGGCGGCAGTTTCGGCGCCGGAAATTATGCGATGTGCGGCAAGGCTTACGATCCGCGTTTCATGTTCGCGTGGCCCACCGCGCGCTACGCCGTGATGAGCGGCGATTCCGCGGCGGGCACGCTGGTTGAAATCAGATTGAAGCAGCTCGAGCGCGAAGGCAAAAAGCTGTCCGACGCCGAGCGCAAGAAACTATACGAAAGCATCCGCGCTTCTTACGAGCTGCAAACCGATCCGCGCTACGCCGCTTCGCGATTGTGGGTCGACGCGCTAATCGACCCGGCGGGAACACGACGCGCGCTCGATTGGGCGCTCGAAGCCGCGGCGCTCAACACCGAGATCCGCGAATTTCGCACCGGCGTTTGGCAAACTTAGGCGCGCTCGGATAAATTTATCGACACTTAAATTGGAAGGGATACCCTCGGCCCACATGGACTCCGTGAAACTGATCGAATGCCCGCGCGACGCGTGGCAAGGCTTGCCTCAATTGATTCCCGCGGAAGAAAAGGCGGCGTACTTGAAAGCGCTGATCGACGCCGGATTTCGCCACATTGACGCCGTGAGTTTTGTTTCTCCCGAGCACGTGAAACAAATGGCGGATAGCGAAGAAGTGATGTCGCTGCTGCTCGAGTCATGGCCGGCGAAAGCGCCGCGCCCCGAGATCATCGGCATCGTCGTGAACGAGCGCGGTATCGAACGCGCGCTCGCGGCGCCAGGCGTTTCGACGCTCGGATATCCCTATTCGATTTCGGCATATTTTCGCCGGCGCAACGCCAACATGACCCGATCGGAATCGCGCCGATTGGTTGAGCAACTCAAGAAAGCCACGAAGGATGCCGGGCGCGGCTTGGTGGTTTACATCTCGATGGCCTTCGGCAATCCCTATGAAGAACCCTGGGGGCCGGAGATCGTGGAAGAGACGCTTGAATGGCTGAAGGACCTGCGCGTCGGCACGGTTTCCCTGGCCGACACTGTGGGAACGGCGACTCCGGCGCAAGTTGGCGAACTTTTCGCCCGCGTGAAAAATTGCGTGGCTGGAATCGAACTGGGCGTGCATCTGCACAGCCGGCCCGATGCCGCCGCGGAGAAAATCCTGGCCGCGTACGACGCCGGATGCCGCCGCTTCGATTCGGCTCTTACGGGACTTGGCGGCTGCCCTTTCGCCGGGGACGAATTGGTCGGAAATATTCCGACGGAGACGCTCCTCGAAGCGTTGGCCGAGCGCGGAGTTGCCGTCCAACCCGATCGCGCAGCGCTCGCTCCGCTGATCGCCGCGACGAACCGGCTACGAACCAAGTATGCTTACGCGCAGCCAGTGAACTAGCAAGCGGCACGCCGCAAACGGGAGGCGCACATGGCCTACGAAGCGCTAAAGCTTGCGATCGAAAACCAAATCGCCCTCGTCACGCTCAACCGCCCCGAAAAGCGAAACGCCATCACGCCGCAGATGATGGACGAGCTTCTGCGCGCTCTCGATGAAATTGAAACGGGCCCGGCGCGCGTCGCGATTCTGACCGGCGCCGGAAAAGCGTTCTGCGCCGGGATGGACATCGAAACGCTGCAGGCTTCCGCTTCGGCTACGCACGGCCAGCACGTCGAGGACGCACGGCGGACGGCGCACCTGTTTCGCCAGTTATGGGGTTTCCCGAAGCCGGTGATCGCGGCGGTAAACGGCGCGGCCATCGCCGGCGGCTGCGGTCTCGCGACGCTTTGCGATTTCACGCTGGCCGCGCGCGAGGCGACGTTCGGCTACACAGAGGTGAAGATCGGCTTTATTCCCGCGATCGTTTCGGTTTTCCTGGCGCGGCAGATCGGTGAGAAACGCGCGCGCGACCTGCTGCTCTCCGGGCGGATCGTAGAGGCGGCCGAAGCGTACGAACTCGGCCTTGTCTCGACGGTCGTCGCGCCGGAATCCCTGATGGGACGCGCCTATGAGTTGGCCAACACTCTGGTTGCCGCGAGCCCTTCGAGCCTGATGCACACCAAGCGGCTGCTGATCGCCGGAGCATCTGAAGAGGTGGATGGCGAAATCGAGGCTGTGATCACGGCCAGCGCTGCAGTTCGCGAGACCTCCGATTTCCGCGAGGGCGTCACCGCGTTCCTTGAAAAGCGTCCGCCGCGCTGGACCGGACATTGACGCAAGCGCGCCGCCGAGGCGAGAACCATGCCTGAACACTCCGATACGCTGCTGCGCGTGCGCTACGCCGAAACCGATCAGATGGGCTACGTCTATTACGGCAACTACTACACGTATTTCGAGGTGGGACGCGTCGAGTACATGCGCGCCCGCGGCGTAGCCTACAAGGACATGGAAATCGCCGACGACAGTTTCATCGTGGTCGCCGAATCGCACTGCCGCAACTTGCGGCCCGCGCGCTACGACGACTTGCTGCGCATTCGCACGAGCGTCGCCGAATTGCGCCGCCGCACGATTCGATTTGCGTATGAGATTTTCCGCGACGCGACGAGTGAACTCTTGGCCTCAGGCGAAACTCTGCACGTGATTTGCGATCGCCAAGGCCACCCCAAGGCGTTGCCGGAGAAATATCGCCACTACTTCGGCACCGAGGCCGCCGCGCCCGCCGCTGACGCTGCACCCACTTCACGCGCACACAAGCGCAAATCAGCGCACTGATCGCGCGCGCCCTCCGCGCCGGCTACGCGAGCTCTCGGAATAAAAACGTCGCAAGCCGCCCGCCCGCGAGCCAAGCGAACGGCGGCAATTCGAGCGAATAGTGCCCGCACGCGAGGCGCAGCACATCCATGTCAATTCCCTGCCCTTGCACCGCTCCAATGATCTCTTCGGAAAATTCCGGCAGCATGGTCGGATCGTACTTCCCGGTGATCGCCAGCATCTTTTGCCGCGTGACGTCAACCAGTCCGATATACGGGAACGGGCTAATCGGTTCCCAAAAATAATGCAGCTCTTCTTCCGTCACCTTCGTGCGCAACCCTTCCCACACGTGCGCCGTGGTGATTCCGGTGCGCACCACATCGCCGAAGTTTTTCGAGATGTGCATGAAGGCTCCCGCGCGCACGGCCGGATCGTGCGCCAGCGTGATGAATCCCACGGCCGATCCGATGCTCGTGCCGAGCAATCCCAATTTCCCGTAGCCCTGCTGCTCGAGCCAGCGCAGGCAGCGCCGCACGTCGGTCACGGCTTGCCTGCTGCACTGCAGCGTCAATCCGATGTTCGGCGCCACCACGTAATCGGCGCGCTCATGACCAGGAATCGCGCGGCGATCGTGATACGGCAGCGAAATCCTCAGCACCGTTATCCCCACGAGGTTGAGCCACCGGCAGAGATTCACTTGCCCGTGCCACTTCGCATTCCAATTGGGCATGAGAACGACGGCAGGCCCGGACTTCCGTGCGGGAAAAAATCGCGCCACGACACGATTGTTTTCCGCCCAAGTCGAGTGAATCTGGCTGGTGAAGGTGAGCAGCTGAATCGGCCGGCCGTTTGCGCCCGTCTCCGAAGTCAGCCGGTAATCGTCGGCCGGTGTGGTGGCATACCACTCTCTGCTGTGCGCGATGGTTTCCGGCACCCAGCGCCGCAGGAATCCGCGCGGATCGGGCTCGTCGGCCCGTCCGGCGATATGTTCGAGGCCCCATTCAAACGGGAGCACGCGCCGATTGTCGTCGGTGGTCCAGCGGGCATGCTCATAGCGTCGGATTCTCTGTTCGAGCCAGCTCATTAGGGGTGAAACAAAAATTATGGGGGCACGCGAAAGTGCTGTCAAATCCGCTGCGCGCTCCGGCCGAGCTCCGGCCGCGCGGGCTAGCCGCTCCCGGATCGCAAGATCGAAAGAAGCGAATTCTGCCGCAGCCCATTCGCACAAGAAGGCGTATAGTAAGGGCGTGGGCGAAAGCGATCGAATCCCTGAACCGGAAGTTGGAAGTCGAGCCCTGCGCATTCCGAGACCGCCAATTCCAGCGCGCTTGCAGGACAACATGCTGAAAAAACTGAATCTGTACTTGATCAAGCCATCGAACTACGACGATGACGGTTACGTCGTGCGCCATTGGCGCGGCGTCCTGCCGAGCAATACGCTCGCCTGCCTCGCGGGACTCACTGAGGAAGTGCTCGAGCAGAAGCGTCTGGGCGAATCGCTCGACGTGAAGGTCCATCTGCTCGACGAAGTGGTGGATCACATCCCCGTGAAGCGCATCTGCAAATCGCAGCGCGGAAGCGACACGAAGACCGTGGTCTGCCTTGTGGGCGTGCAGACCAATCAGTTTCCCCGGGCCAGCGATCTAGCGCGCGAATTTCGCCGCGCCGGATTGACGGTGATCATCGGCGGCTTCCATGTGAGCGGCTATCTCGCGCTCTTGAAACAGATTCCTCCCGACATTCAATCGCTGATGGACGAGGGCGTGACCATCGTGAAGGGCGAAGTTGAAGAGGTCTGGGGCGACCTCCTGCTCGACGCGGTAAACGGAACGCTGAAGCCGCTCTACGATTTCATCGATCAGAAGCCCGATCTGTACGAGAAGCCCATCCCGATGATTCGCACAGAATACCTGCGCAAGTTTGTGGCGCCGAATTTCGGCACGCTCGATTGCGGGCGCGGCTGTCCGTTCGAGTGCACCTTCTGCACGATCATCAATGTGCAGGGCCGCAAGATGAGGTTCCGCTCGGCCGAACACATCGCGAATGCGATCCGGCGGAATCACAAGGAACACGGAATCACGTTTTACTTTTTCACCGACGACAATTTCGCGCGCAACAAAAATTGGGAAGCGATCCTGGATGTGATGGGACATCTGAAGCACGACGAGCATATTCCGCTGAAGTTCATGATGCAGGTGGACGTGCTCTCGTGGAAGATCAAAAACTTCGTAGCCAAAGCGCGCCATGCCGGCTGCACCAACGTGTTCATCGGAATGGAAAGCGTGGATCCGGGAAATCTGGCGGCCTCGGGCAAGACGCAGAACAAGGTGGCCGAATACTCGCAGCTGATCAATGCCTACCGCGACGTGGGAATCAGCACGCACGTCGGCTACATCATCGGGTTCCCCATGGACACCAGGGAATCGGTTCGCCGCGACGTCCAGTATCTGATGAACGAAGTGAAACCGGACCACGCATCGTTTTTCATGCTCGTGCCCCTGCCCGGCTCGATGGACCACCTGATGATGGCCCAGCGCGGCGAGTGGATGCACCAGGACTACAACCTCTACGATTCGCATCACGCGACAACCGTGCACCCGCGCATGAAAGACGGCGAATGGCGCGAGGCTTACTTCGAGGCTTGGGACACGTTTTACGGATTCGAGAACATGAAGGCCGCGCTGCAGCGTTCACCGAAGAATCTTTACTGGAATAACTTCACGCGCTTCCTTTGGTACAAAAATTCCATCCAGACTGAGCAGCGCCATCCAATGATGTGCGGTTTCTTCCGGCTAAAAGGAAGATTGAATCGGCGCCCGGGTTACCCGATCGCTTCACGCCGCGAATATTACTGGCAGCGCGCCAAAGAAGTGCGCGCTCACTTCGGCAGCATTTTCCGCCTGCTGCTGGAGATGGAAGAAGTGTGGCTCGAGACGCGCCACCAGAGCGAGGCCGAGCAGCGCGTGGTGGAAGAACTCCGCAAACTCCGCGGCGCGTACGGCAAGCTGCGCCTTTCGGATTTGCAAGCGGCCTATTCGCGGGCCAAAAATCATTTCCCGAGTCTGCGCGTGCCGTCGAAAGTACAGTTGTTCTGGGCCAGGTGGTATCCGCTATTCGCGCCGCGCAAGGCTCTCTGCACGCGGGAGGATCTGAACGCATTTTGGAGCGATGTTCGCGAGCGCTGGGCGGAGCGCAAATGGTTCCGCATGCCCGTGCTGCGCATGCCGTTCTATTTGTTGCGCGACGCGCAGATTTCGGTGCTCTTCTTAATTTATTTGATCAGCCCAAGTTCCCGAAGCACACAGTAGAAGCGTAATCAGCGCTCGAAAATTCTCGCCGCTGTTTTTCGGCGCGCCGGCGTCCCTCGCGCCGGTCACACCAAACCAGCAGGACCGCGCAGCAATAGGTGAACGAGTTCACTCTGGCGATGCGTGTCCGTCTTTTCAAACACCAGCCGCAGATGCGTGCGCGCGGTATTCATGCTCACCTCAAGTTGCTCTGCCGCCTCGCGCAGATCGATTCCCTGCAAGAGCAGCGCCGCGAGCGCCGCTTCACGCGGCGTAAGCCCATAGAGGCGTTTCAGGACATCGGGTATGGGCTGGCGCTGACGCTCGGGATCGGTGACGAACGCGACGGCGACCGGCTGGCCGCAGAAGGCGCGCTGGATGCGGATAGGAGCGATCAGCAGCGCCAGCGCGCGCGCCAGTGAAGGCCGCGAAACGCGCAGCGCAGCGTCGGGCGCCGCGGCGCGGCCTTCGCTTGTGGCCACGGATGCGCGGATCAGGCGTTGCAGCTCCGCGTGTTCGGTGGCGCATGCGGCGGACAGGAATTTGTTCCTGATCCTAAGTCCATCGCCGCGCGCCAAAATCGCCGTGGCTTCCCGATTCGTCCACAAAATCTTGCCTTCGCGGTCGAGCAGCACCACGCCGAAAGCCAACGCGTCCCAGAGGGCCTGATGCGCCGTCTTTTCCGATTGCAGATCGGCCAGCCGCAAGTGGACCTGCAAAGATCGCCCGAGATGCGGCATCGTCTGCCGAAGCAAACCGACAGCCGCGCTTGTAAACTGGCCGCCGGACTTCGGCCGGTTGGCACCGAGGAAAGCCACGTGCGTCTCGGTCTTCAGCACGAACGCGCCAATTCCGTGATAGATGCCGTTGGGTCTGTATATCTCGCGGTAGAGACCGCTGCGGAGCCATTCCTGATCGCTCATATCCCGTTCTCGAAATACGATGCCTCCGGGTCCCGCCGACATGAGCGATGGAATCGCCGGATTCGTCTCGGGATTGTTGTATTTTTGCTGGAAGAGCGCGAGATGTTCGGCGGTGCCGTGCTGATCCTGCGCGATGAAATCGGACACTCCCGTCGGGCGAATCGCAGCCATCAGTAACCACGAACCGCCAATGAGATCCCCGACCCGCGAGAGTGCAACCGGCCAAGCCTCCGGCTGCAAGGCCGCGTCGTAGATCGCGGCAACCGTGTCGAGAAACACGTCTTTCGCCATACCGCACCCGCCAAACCAGATTCCGAAGGGGACTCACTCAAATGAGTGATGCGCTTTGTGTGGCCGGATGCTACCACATCGCGCAAAGCCAAGACTAGAGAGCCTCTGGTTCTTGGCCTGCAAGGAGCTTTTATGAATCCTACGCGATTCCGCGTTGAGCCCATGCGCGAGCTGGGCCGCTTCGTTCTGTGTCTGGGATTCCTGGCGCTCACGGCTTCCGCGCAGACGCAAACACAAACGACCACCCATCACGCGCCGCGTGCCGCCGCGCCGGCTACAACCGCGCAAAACGCCGCGGCACCGCCAAGAATGAAGGGCGTTTGGCAACCCATGAACTATCCCGACGACATTGACCTCGAGTCCGTCTATTTCGCTAATGACAACGTCGGGTGGATTGCGGGCAAAGGGTCGGGCGGATTCATCATGCACACTACCGACGGAGGCGCGCATTGGAATTTCCAAATGGGCGATCCGCACTCGAACGATCCTGAACTGGCCGACCTTCACTTCCTAGATGCAACACACGGATGGGCATATCAAGCGGGCGGCCAGCTCGTGCGCACAACCGACGGAAACACCTGGGAAGCAGTGGGCCCGTTTCCGGGTTTCCCCCAGGACTTTGAGTTCACCTCTCCTCAGGATGGGTTCGTGCTAAGCGGGGATTTCCGCGGTTCATCGATTTATTCCACGCACGACGGAGGGCGCACCTGGAAGAACATATTTTCGTGCTCGACGACCATTCAAGTAAATGGCCTCACCAGGAACACTACCTGCTATTTGGAGGATCTGGATTTCGTTTCGACCAGAGTTGCTTACGCCGTGGGGGGCGATTACGGCAATAGTTGGGCTGCGATCACTAAGACCACCGATGGCGGCAAAACGTGGAACGTCATTTTCGCCTCGACCCAAGTCGCCACCGCGACGTCAGTTTTCTTCACGGACGAGAACAATGGCGTGGTGCGCTTGCAAGACAACCGAGTTCTGATTACCGCCGATGGAGGCCAAAGCTGGCGTGGAGCGACGGGGAGCGTCAGGGGCGGCTTCAAGTTTGCCGATCCCGAGGTGGGATGGGCGTGTGTCCTGCAGTACGGCCCAAGTTGCAGCATTACCATGGACGGCGGCAAAAGCTGGACGACCCACGACTTCGATCTTCCGTCAGACTTCATGGGCTATAGCGTGCCTCGCCGCGATCGCGTCTACGCCGTCGGCGATCACGGGATGATTTATCGCTACGACGTCGTGCCAGTCACGTACACGGTCCAGGGAAATGTCGATTATTCCCCGGTGCCGTCCTACGGCGGACCGATCGTGGGTCAATTGCAGCAGATGCAAACTCAGATCACCACGCTGCAGACGCAACTCGGCGGACCATCAGCAGCTGGTTCATCGGCGGCTGGCGGCTCCGCTGGCGGCGGATTCTCTCAAAGCGCTGCGCCTGCTCCATCCGATGGCAACGCGCCCATAGCGAACCAGGCCGCCCCGCCGTCAGGAGGGTTGAGCCAAAGCGCGCCGGCCACAAGCGCTGGCGGCTTTTCCCAGGACAACTCCGGCCAAGCAAGTGCGGCTGCTGCGCCAGCGAGCACCGATGCGTCCGCTTCGGGCGGCTTCTCCCAAGATTCATCCGGCACGGCGCCTGCGGGTCAAGACGCTTCCGCCTCGGGAGGATTTAGTCAGGATGCGTCCGCGACCGGCGCTGCTACCCAAGACCCCAACGCCACCGCGGCCAGCTTTTCTCAAACCGCGTCCGCCACGCCCGCCAGCTCGTTCACTCAAAGTTGCTGCGCCAGTTCAATTGCGAGCCTGCAAACAATATTTACGTCGGTCGTGACCATGATTCCGCAATTCAGCGCGGAGTTCAAAAACCTGAACAACGTATTCGCAGGATTGAACATGCTTGCCACGGTGATGTCCAGTGCAAGTCAGATCAAGAATGATTTCGTGGCGCTGAAGAAAGCGCCCAACGCGCAAGCGGCACTCGCCGCGCTCGCCAGCCTCTCGACGGCGCTGCAAAACTTGAGCCAGGGGATTTCAACACAATTTTCAAGTCTCAGCGCTGCGCCGGCGTCAGCAAGTTTGGGAGGCACGATTGGCAACCAGGCAATCGGGAACCAGGCGACGGGAGCATCTGCGACTACCGCGACCGGCGCCCAGGCTGCCAGCTCCGGCACATCCACAGGTCAGACTGCGGGTTCGACGGCGAATTCGACCACGAGTTCCACCGCGAACACCGCCAAAAGCAGTGCGATCAACAAGCTTAAGAGCAAGATCCCGCCGTTCTAGACGCCGCAGTGTGTGGCGGTGACGCGGATTCACTGTCGGGCGGGTCAAACCCGCCGAAAGCCGAAGGATGTCATGAACCGTTCCGGTTTAATCACAGTTTTTTTCGCGGTAATAGCCGCCGCGGTTGCCTTCGAGTCCGGCGTTGCGCCCGCTTCGGCGCGACAAACCACAACGACGCATAAAGCAACGACGGCCGCTGCTCCGAAAGCGACGACAGCTGTGGCCGCTGCGGCGCCGGCCAATCCTTGCTGCTCGATCACCGCGATCAATGCGTCGACAGGAATCGTTACGGCTCGCGTGACTGCAACGGGCCAGACATTCACGTTTGCAGCAGGCGGCAGCGCGCTGAGCTCACTGAGAGTGGGCCAGGGCATCTATGCGAATTTGAGCGCCAAGCAGGTCTCGCTCGACGGCAAAACTTCCTGCTGCGCCATCCTGAGCACAGCGGTCGCGGCGCAAGCAGCCACCTCCGCGCTCACCGGCTCCGCGCCGGCATCAACTGGTCCATGCTGTTCTGTCACCGCGGTAAACGCCCAATCCAACCTGGCCACGGCGGAGTCTGTCACGGGAACATATTTCGTTTTCTCATTGAACCGGATCCTGGGCATTACCCCGACGGTGTCCGTGGGCCAAAAAGTGTATGCGAACTTCTCAACCAAAGCGGTGTCGCTGGATGGATCCCAGCAATCGGGCACCATCAAGTACCTTTGCACCGCGACCCCGAATGTACCGTGTCCCGGTCATGCCGCCACCTGCGAACCGTGTCCCGTAGGTGCCGCCAACTGCGAGACGCAAACTTATACCGCGGGCATCGGGTGTCCCACCGTAACGATCCAAACGCTAATTACATCGTGCGCGCCTAACTACTATGGACCGACCTGCAGCGTATACGCCGATGCTGCGAGCACGTGCAGCGGCCACGGGACGGTGAGCTCTTCTGGTGCTTGCGTGTGCGACCCGGGGTACCGCGAACCGAATTGCGCCACGCAGAATTGAGGATCGCCGGCCCGCGATTATTGCAGTGATTCCTTTGTCGGGGAGTGAAAACCGTTCTGAAAAGACCGCGGCACTTCGTAAATCCTGAGTGGTTCTTCGGCTCGCGCGTGTCGTTTGCCTGCGCGCCGGCGACCGACGGGGCGGCTCTTCAGGACGTTGATTTTGCGACGAACGACGCGGCCCTCAAGGCTGTGGGGATCGCCCGCGGCGCCTATGCAATCTTCGAGCCGGGGCAAGATCCCGCCGTTCTAGGCGCTGCAGCGTGTGGCAGGGACGCGGAATCACGGTCGGGCGAATCAAGGCCATCGAAAGCGGAGGGATATAATGAAGCGTTCCGGTCTAATCGCAGTTTTCTTGGCGGTAATCGCCGCCGCGGTTGCCTTCGAGTCCGGCGTTGCGCCGGCCTCGGCGCGACAAACCACAACGACGCATCGAGCAACGACGACCGGTGCTCCGAAAGCGACGACTGCTGTGGCGGCCGCAGCCCGGGCAAGTGCCTGCTGCACAGTCACCGCCATCAATGCGTCGACAGGAATCGTTACGGCTCGCGTGACCGCCACAGGCCAGACATTTACGTTCGCGGCAAGCGGCAGCGTGCTGAATTCACTGAGAGTGGGCCAGGGCGTCTACGCGAATTTGACCGCCAAACAGGTCTCGCTCGACGGCAAAACTTCCTGCTGCGCCATCCTGAGTACAGCGGTCGCGGCGCAAGCAGCCACCTCCGCGCTCAGCGGCGCAGCGCCGGCATCAACTGGCCCGTGCTGTTCCATCACCGCGGTAAATGCCCAGTCCAACCTGATCACCGGCGAATCTGCCACGGGAATATATTTCGTTTTCTCATTGACCTCGATCATGGCCATTCCCCCAGGCGTGTCGGTGGGCCGGAAAGTGTACGCGAACTTCTCAACCAAAGCGGTGTCGCTGGACGGCTCCCTGGCCGCGGGCACCATCAAGTACCTTTGCACCGTGCCTGCGAATCAGAATCAACCGTGTCCCGTAGGCGCCGCCACCTGCGAGATGCAACCTGAGACCGCGGGCGTCGGCTGTCCTCCCGTAATGGTCCAAACATCCACTCCGGCGTCGTGCAAGACCGGCTACCATGGCCCCACCTGTGCTCTTTCCGCCGCATGCCCGCCCGGGAATGGCGTTTCCAGCGGCGGGATAGGCGGCACTGCCATCTGCACATGCAACGAAGGGTTCGCTGGAGCATCCTGCCAATATAGCAACGCCAGCACGTGCAGCGGCCACGGGACGGCGAACGATTCTGGTACTTGCACGTGCAACGCCGGCTACAGCGGAGCGAATTGCGCCGCGCAGAATTGAGGATCGAGGGCCGAAGATCGTTGCATTGATTCCTTTGTCGGGGAGTGAAAACCGTCCTGAAAGCGCCGCGGCGAGGCTCGCGAAAGTGAGGCAACCATGAAGCGAATCGCATTGCTGCTCTTATGCTGCGCGGCGTTCGCGACAAGCGCGCACGCGCAAGCGCCATGCTGCACGGTAACGGCAATTAATTCCTCGACGGGCATCGTCACCGCCAAAGTCAACGCGAGCGGCGCGGCGTTCCAATTCAAGCTGCCGAACACAAGTTACCTGTCGTCGCTGCGCGTCGGCCAAGGCGTGTACGCGAATTTCACTTCGCGACAAGTCTCGCTCAACGGAAGCGCGGTATGTTGCTCGATCACTAGCGGGCCCACAGCTCCCGCCGCCGCTGCTGCCGCCGCGCCAGCGACGGCGCCGAAGCCGGCCGTCGCACCACCCGTCGCGAGCGCTCCCGCTGTAAAGCCTGCCTCGGCGGCGCCGGCCGGCGCTTGTTGCGTAGTCGCATCTATCAATGCCGCCGCCGGTCAGGGCACCGGCCGCGTGACCGCCACAAACCAGGTCTTCACGTTCACCGCGAGTGCCAGCGCGCTCGGTTCGCTGCAAGTCGGGCAAGCCATCTTCGCTAATTTCACCAGCAAGCAAGTCTCGTTCGACGGCAAGAGCGCCGGCGGCGCCATCACCAGCGGCCCACAGGCCGCGTCGGCGGCACCGGCAATAGCGCCCGCCGCAAAACCAGTTACCGCGCCGTCCGCCGCTGCGCCCACGGCTGCCACGCCTGCTCCCAGCGCGGCATCCGCGCCTGCTGCCTCAACGGCCGCTCCACCCGCCGCGAGTTCCGCCGCTTCACAGTCCACGGCGGTTCCTCCGTCCGCCGCTGCGCTCGCGCCGACCGCATCCGCCGCGACGCCCAGCTCAAAATCCATGTCGTCTGCCAGCGCCATTGCCGTGAAGGCGCCGGCCTCATCCGCATCGCTGATGACGCCCGAAGCCGTGGCTCTGGCCTGTATGGCGGCGGGCGCTATCACGGGCGCGCAATCCAAACCGGCTTCCACCTCCACTATTGCTGCATCGAAGAGTAGTTCAACATCGAGCAGCAAGTCGGCGTCGCAAACCACCTCCGCGCAATCTTGCCGTCCCTCGCTCACATACGGAACTCCCCAGCCGATACCCACTTTATCCGCCCCCGCGGCGCTAGTTCTCCTGCGCCCTCAGCCCACCGTAAGGTGGGAAGCGCGCTCACTAACCGCCGTGGTGGCTGGCAAATCCACATCGGCCAACATCATTCACGTTCACGGCCTCGATGGCATTCAGCAGGCCCAGGGCCTGCCCGATGCCGCCCGGGATTTCCTGATCTTGCACGTCAAGCAGCTCCCCGCGGGGTCAGCCGACGGTTACATCATCAATCTCGATCTCGCAAACGAGTGGGCCAAGACGCATCCCGCGCCTCCCTCCGCGACGCCCACCGCGCCCAAGAGCGACGGCACCGCCGGATGCGACAGCTTTTCCTGGCACTGCGCGCAGCAGGCCGGACAGCACGCCATCGATCAAGCTTCCCAGCAAGCCGATCAGCTCCGCGAGCAGGCCGAAAAAGATTGGGGCACCGCGACCGGCGATGCCACCAAACTTTGGAATGAAACCGGAGCTTGTTTCAACGAACAGCCACTCAATGCATCCGGCGCCACTGGCCAGCTCAACGCCAAGCCCAGCATCGGCTACACGCTCACGGAATCCGGCAAGACCTCATCCGGCGGCGTCTCCGTCTCCGGAACGGCCACCGGAAAAATCAATCTCGCGCTTCCCTTCGGCGGTGATTTCCAGGCCACCGCCTCCGCGACATTCATCCCCTGCCTGCCTTTCATGATCCGGCCCACCGGCTTCTCCGGAGGTGGGGATTTCACCATCGGAAGCACGCTGACCGCCTCGCTCAACGCCAGCGGCAAATTTGAATACAAACTCCAGATTCCCGATCCTTCCACCGGCGTTGCGCCGAAGATTCCGCTCGAGGTCATTCCCATCGTGATCTTCGGCGTTCCGATCTGTGAAATGGACGTCAGCGCCTACTTCGAGGGCGATTTGGATATCACCGCCACGGGCAAATTGACCGCCAACTTTGAATTGGATAATCCGCACGAGATCACATTCAACTTCGCATGCTCGGAATCGAGTTGTTCGGGATCCACCGCCACCAAAAAGCTACCCACCACCGCCGCCGAAAATGCCCAACTCAGCGGACAAATCGCCGTCACTCCCGCCGTCTACACCGCGATTCAGTTGGATTTCGATGTTGACCTTGTCTCCGTTCGCTCGGGTCCCGAGCCCACGCTTTATGGCGTCCTTTCCGGCTGCATCGCCGGAACTGCCACGCAAACCGTCGGCGGAGGGCCATCCTCCTCCGAATCGTGGCACCTTCTGACCGGCGACGTGGATTGGGGCGTGCAAGAGCGCTCGGATCTCCTGATATTTGGCACGCAGGTCGGCAACTCGTGGATGTTTCCCACGATTCTTGGCAGGACCCATCTTTGGTACGACGATCTGTACCCCGGCGGTTCAACCGCGCTTGACCCGATCGTCGCCGGCCCATCGCAAGCCGCAAGCGGGACCACTGCGGCGTACAAAGTTTCGATGCCCGGATGCTATCCGTACACCGACAAGATCACTTACAAAGTAGCGTGGACCGGCAGCGCCAAGGGCACTAACGCCAGCACGCCCGGTGACTGCCTGCTCGGCGACGGCGGCGCGCAGTGCGTGTCCGCTCCCGCCACGCCCTTCGGCGTTGATTTCGTCTGGCCCGCGGCCGGCAGCGATTCGCTCACCGCGGTTCCCGTCTCGGACACTCATGGCCGCGTCTTTAAGTCAGCGCAGCCCACGCAGGTAAACGTCGCCGTGTCGGGTCCAACTCTGTCTCCGCCCGCCGACACCGCGATCAAGCCGTGATCGCGGCGCTCACTCGCCACCCGGCCGCGTTGCGGTCGTCTGCGCCATGCACGCCGGATCCGTAGTCTTCGTGACGATCGCCGACGGCGCATCGTTTTCGGTTTGCGCCGGCGGAGTCTCGCCGCTTTGGATATATTTCCCCGCGATCTCCGTGCCGTCCGCCGACAAAGCCCCCACAAATTTCCGCGGCGGCGCGCCCCCGATGAAACCCCCGTAGCCCGCTTGGTCGAGCGTCACCGTCTCGCCGTCAACGGTGATTGCCCAGCGATCTCCTGAATCGTCGACGAGCCATTCCGTTCCCGAATACGGCGCCCCGTCGTACGGCCGCGCCGAACTATTCTTCAGCCAGGCCATAAATGTGCCATCCGCCGCTCGATCGATACTCATGCAGCTCGCCATCATCACCGAGCCTCCAAGCTGCGATTGCGGCAGCAGCCACGTTCCCACCAGCGGACTCTGATTCTCCGTAACCGAAGCACCCGGCCGCGCGAGCTGCACCTGTTTTGTCACGCCATCGCGCGTGTACGCGCCCGTCCACACTTGCTGCGCCTGGTCAAATTTCAGATCCAATGCGAAATCCGGATGCGCGAAGTCGTCGCTCGCGCGATTGCTTTTAAATAACGCCTGCAACCTTTGCCCGTCCCACGACGCCGACATCGTGGCCGACGCATTTGTGATGTTTAGTCCCGCCGAAAACCACATGCGCTGTTCTTTCCCGTTCACCCTTTGATAGAACTCAAATTCAAGCGGTGACGTGAACGTCGCGGAAACGTCGCTCGCCACCGCGCCTTGATTCACCGTCACTTCGCGCCCGTCGCGCACGTGCAGGAATATTCCCACCTCCGCGCCCGAGCCCAGCGCCGGATCCGCGAATTCCCATGGTCCGCCCAGCGCCCACGCCCGCGGCCCTCCTGGCGCGATCGGAATCTCCGCGGCCTTGGCTCGCGCCTCGGCCGCGGCCCGCTCCGCATCCATATCGTGCACCGTGTAACCTGCGGGCGCCTCGAACAAACTCGCATCCGGCTCGCCACGCACAATGTGATCGAGTTGCTCCTGCGACGTGCCTCCGTCGGGTTCGATGCGCGTCCGCAGCAGCGTCACGCGCAGTTCCGGCGAGCTCCACGTCTCATCGACCATCACCGTCACGCCGTTTCCGCCGGAAGATTCGCCCGCCGGTCGCATCGACGTCAGCCGGCAACCGCGCACCGCAATTCCCTGCATGGTGCGCTCGCCGAGATCTTGCTCCACGCTGTTTTGCGCCATTCTCCCGCGCGCCACCAGCTGCTCCTCGCGCTCACACGCATCCAGCGGCATCGCGCCTATCTGCTCCGGCCGCAAATTCATCTTCATCACCATCTTCGCTTGATCGTTCCAATTCAATCTCACTTGCGCCACGGGATCGGTCACGCTCCCGCCCGCCGGAATAAATGTCCTGCCGCGATCCTGCCCCGGCAACGGCACCACCGGCGATCCCTCATTTCCTCGATAGACGCGCCCCTGCGAATCCCGCGCCACAATCCCGTGATACTCATAAACGCGTTGCGTCCCGTCCGGCATGGTCTGAATCCTTCGCGTGTTGAACTCCGCGCGAAACGGTTCTCCGGTCACAATCGGAAACGCGTTCACCGGGTCCCCGCCCGTCTCGCCCGGAATCGCCCCCGGCGCCCACTCGCTCGAAAGCGGAGGCATCGCCTGCGCCGGTGTTTGCGCCGACCCCTGCGGCGAATTCTGTCCCGCACTTTGCGCCGCGTTGTCCCCCGTGCTCTGCGCCGGAGCCTGCGCCGACCCCGCGCCCGTCGCCACGATCGCGCAAACCACTCCGGCCAGCGCCATACTCAGGAATTGTTTTGCCGCCATCATTCGCGCACCTCCGTTCCACCGCTCCCATACCCAGTACCACAGAAGCCATTTTCTCCCGCAGGGTTGTTTCTCATCTCCGCCTCGCCGCCGAAAACCGGCCACGGACGGAACGCTTTCCGAACGTTTGTCTGCCGTGCCGCAGCCTGTTCGCGAAAACACCGCCGTTCCGCGTTACCATAGCCTTTGTTCTCACACTCCCCTGCCGGAGAGCCTTCCAATGCGGCCTGAGGCGACGAATGACGCGAAAGTACGCGCAGCGTCTATATACAACGCTGCGGCCGACTGTTTCGATGCGCCATCCCTTTCGTTCTGGGACCGCATCGGCCAGCGAACCGTCGCGCGAATGTCGCTGAAGGCCGGTGCGTGCGTCCTGGATGCGTGCTGCGGCAGCGGAGCCTCTGCCATTCCGGCGGCGCAAGCCATAGGCCTGCGCGGGCGCTTACTCGGTGTCGATTTAGCCGAGAATCTCCTCCTCTTGGCGCGAGCGAAAGCATCGCAACTCGGCCTCGCCCACACTGAGTTCCGCGTGCAAGATATCGAGGAGCTCGATCCTTCCGCGGAAATGTTCGACGCGGTGATTTGCGTGTTCGGTATCTTCTTTGTGCCGGACATGCCTTCGGGCGTTCGTTCCCTTTGGCGAGTTCTCCGACCCGGCGGCCAGCTTGCAATCACCACCTGGGGACCGCGCTTCTTGGAATCCGGGAGTTCCGCTTTCTGGAACGCCGTGCGCAACGAGCGTCCGGACCTCTACAAGACTTACAATCCATGGGACCGCATCAACGATCCGCGCGCGCTTGCATCCATGCTGCTCGAAGCCGGTGTGCACACAGATGATCTACTCGCAGAGGCCGGTGCTCAGCCGCTAAGTTCTCCGGAGGATTTCTGGACCATGGCAATGGGAACAGGCTACCGCGGCACGATCGAGCAGCTAGATCAGGAAACCCGCAACCGCGTGCGCCAAGCGACCCTGAACCACATCTCGAAAGATCGCGTGCAAAGCGTCGAAACCAACGCCGTCTATGCAATCGCGCGCAAACCATAGCGCCCCGTAAATTTCACGCGGCTAAACATCCATAGCATCGCAGCGCAGTCAGTTTTCCAACGGAATTGCTCCATCAGTCGGGATTTCCGCCTCGAAGCGCGCAACCTCGCCGCGCCCCTCCCGCCACTCACCACCCGCCACTAGCCACGCGAAATCCCTTTTCGCCCGTAACTCGCCAGGTTAAACGCCTTGCTCATGCCCTGAATGTCTCGCTCCGTAAAAAGCGGGCGAATGTCCGCTTGATAACTCATTGGTTTGGTCACTGCCCCCTTGCAAGCTCCGGATTGCAAGTATGCCTCGCTCACACCTCGTGAATCGAAATCGCCCTGTCTCTCGATGTCAAAGCGTAGGATTTTTCTTTTCCAGTCAAAGTTTTAGGTCCGCGTTGCAACATTCTTAGCACGCATGCCGTCGTGCGCCGCCTAGACCGGCGCGCCAATTCCTTCTCGCCTCTTACCCTCCCGGACTCGAAAAGCCTGGCTAAAGCATTGCATACCGACTCAAGTGGGTGTAGCTTCTCCCGCAGTCAGCACAAAACCTCCGTTCATATCTCCGAGCAACCAGGCGGAGACGTGTTGGCATGGGTCCCGTCCGTTTCAAAATGGAAATACTCGACTGCGGGAGGCGGCCATGCATCCTTCGCTGCGAGTTGCTCAGCTCTCAAGACAATTTGCAGGCCTCGTGTGCATTGCCTGTTTGCTTTCGCTCCACGCCTTCGCGCAAAAGCAAGGCGAAAGCGCGGGCACGCCCACATCGCCCGCCACAAGCGCATCGCCCCAGGCCCGCAATCCGGTGACAATAAGATTGTTCTCGAATGATTGGCCTACCGGGAAGGGCACGAAGGTTATCTTGTACCTCAGCGGCACCACAACCGTTTCGGTCCCCGCGGGCGAGAATGGTGTCACCACGATTGCTCCGCCAGCTGTCCCCGAGGGCGGAGTATCCCTGGACATTTATTTCCCTCCGGGTGGTAACGTCGCGTTGGTCGACCACGGTTGGCCGGCTCCGCCCGGTGCCGAAGGTCAAACTCCTATCGCCACCATCCCGTTTACGGAATCCACCACATCAATCTCCATCGACTCTTACGATCCTTCTCGCTATGGGGTTGGGGTCGTGACGACAACCGGGGAGATTTTGACGCATTTTTCCTGGGATACCGAATCCCAGGTGTCCCTCCCAGATCCTCAGACATTCGGCGCAGTAGGAGGAATACACAATCACCCCGGATTTTACCCTTTCACTCCAGACTTCGGTCGGCGCCGGCGAGAACTCTGCCAACACGGCCCCAAATGCGACTACTGGAAGCGCGCCGAACACGTTCACTGTCGCGTGGACCGACTCGGCTGGCAACCTTACTGTCTACTCCGGCGTAAGTGCCGACAATATCGGCCTGCCGCGAGAGTTGATCGGGCTGATCTACGGAGGCCCCGAGACCTTGAACTCCGGAAACGTCGGTTGCAACGGCCCTGTCAGCTTCACCTGTAAGCCGGGGACAGGCGCGACCGCCCCGGCCGAGGAAACGCCAATCAGCGCCCCTGCCCCTTTCTCACCGGCGCTCTCAGTGGAAAATGGCGCTGCCCCAGGTGCAGCGGAGCCGGCACCGACGCCCACACAAACGCAAGCGCCAGCCGCCGCTCCCGTGTCGGCGACCACCGGCACCGTCGCGCCGCAAGGAACCTCAAGCGCTGGCGCTGGCTCGTTCTCGCCGGCGCTCTCCGTGGAAACGGCCGTTGGGCCATGCGCCGCCGCTAATGATTGTGCCGCGGCGAAAGGACTCTACGACGATGCAATTCAGAACGCGATCGTCGCCGGCAATGACCTGATCCAGGCCACGAATACTCTGAACCAGGCTACGGATACGTTGAGCCAAGCCAAGAGCGACCAGCAGACCGGCCCCGCGCAGGCCAATTACAACAACGCCTTCGCCAATTACAAATCCAAGCAGACCGCTTACACCAACGCAGCCGACACCGCAATCGCGAATTTTTACGCCTGGCAGGAGATAGCCGAAAAATTAGAAGCAAAGCCCGTGCAGTTGGCGCCGACAGATATCGGAGCCAACGTCATCCCCGAGGCAAACGCGCCTGCTTCACAAAATAAAGTCGCGACACCCGCACCGGGCAGCACGGAGGCTCGGCCTGCCCCCGGCGCCACGGCGGGCGCGAACGCTGCCTCAGAGCAGCAAACAGAAGAGCCCATGCCCGCGTTGACGCCGGAGGAGCAGGCGCAAGCACAGTTGGCGGAAGAAGAGATTGCACGGGAGCAAGCCGCAGCAAAGGAGGAAGAAGAAAAGCAGCGACAGCAGGCACTCGAGGAAGAGAAAGAAAAGGAGCAACAGAAGGCCCTGGAGCAGTCGCAAGAGAATCCGTCAATGGAGGCCAATCCCGGAGGAGAAGGCGCTGCCCCCGAGGCAAATGCGCCCGGTGCTTCCGAGAACACGGTCCCAGCCCCCACGCCTTCCGACGAGGGCGCTAACCCTCGCGCCTCCGAGCAAAACGGGACTGGTTCGCAAAGCTCCGGCACAGTTTCTACCGGCGAAGGTGCCACCGGCGCAGGCGCGGCCTCTTCCGCCACGAAAGATATTATCGTCAGCCTGGACGAACCCGCAGCGCAGGCCGACCTCATAACCGGCGACAACGGTACGCACGCGACGCTCACCAAAGGGGCGCTGACCGACGGCGGCAAAACTGCCCGCTTCGCTCTGCCCCAAAGCATTGGCACCGGCCCGACAGTCAACGTAAATGGGGAAAATACCGTCCTTCTCACCGTGCCGAAAAGGATGGCAACTGCGGGCTCATCCACGGCACCTGGCAACAATCAATCCGCGGCGTCCGCAGGACAGACGGCGTCGCGAGACCCGGGGATTAATGGGTACATCCTCCTCGCGGATACGTCGAAAGGCTCCCAGAGCAACGCCGACCTGGAGAAGGACAGCTGGACCTGGGGCTCGTCCCAATTCCCGACCTTCTTACTGCTCGGCCCCATGCCCGAATGCAAGTCCGCAACCTCCGCCGCCGCACCCTCGAACTCAAATGCCTCCCCGTGTTTTTTGAACTTTAAGTTCAAGCAGGTTGACGTTACCTCTGTGCGCCCGAGCAGCTCAAACGAGACCGCGCTGCCTTCGGGGGGCATCATCCTCGCTCTCCCCACCGCGACGCCTGCCACCGGCCCCCTAAGCACGACACCCGGCGTCGGGACATCCGCCAGCGCCTCCAACTTTTATATCGAAGCCTACCGAGATGCAGGCGGTGACGTGGTAACTGTGATGCATCCCACGTTCACGGCTACGGCGAGCGGCATAATTGTCAACGGCGGAGCTACCACAAACGCCGCGTCCGCCAAGCAGCAAGCGGCGCTTCCGTACCAAACCTATCTGGGCGGCTCGGGATACACCGACTCGAGCAGCGGCGGCGCTACCGTGCCGGCGAGTGGAGCCGGCAGCTCGATCGCAGCAACTTCGAGCAGCCAGCAACCGGCGCTTCCCTACCAAACCTATCTGGGCGGCTCCGGCAACACCAACTCGGTCAGCACCGGCACGCAAGCGATCTCTTCCGCCCCGATAAAGTTCTCGGTGACCTTTCCTGTAGCCATCCCTGTGACCGAAGCAGAGGCGATATTCTGGGGCAAGACCACGAGCCCGGTGATCATTCCACTGATTCCAACCCCGCTAGTTCAACTGGGTACGACTCCCCCCTCTGCCAACTCACTCTTGACCTTCACGGCTACCGCGTCGGGCCCACATGCCATCGTGGGGCAGCCCGAAACGACTAGCGTGTCTCCAAACACACCGTCTGCCGCCGCGGGCTCTAGCACTTCGGCCACTCAACCCGCGACCCCCACTGGCACCCAAGGCACGTCGACCGGGGCATCCGTCACCACGAACGCCGGCGGCACAAAACTAAAATACATTCTCCCCATCGCGGGCGGAGGCGCCGTCGCCGCTTTCTTGTTATCGAAGAAACCTGGCAACGCCAGCCCGGCAGCGGCCCCAAACCCGTTAAACATGATCATTCTAACGGTGCCGCAAGTTCCGGCAACCACCGGTTCTCCCACCACGAACTCCAAGATCCCAGCCTCGGCGTTCTCTGGACCGTATGTGTTCACCGCCGGGCCACTCTTGTCCAGTCTTGGCGCCGGCCCCGCGGCAACGGCGCCAGAGATCCAGCTGCAGGCCATTCCCGTACCAGCGTGCCAGCCCGCCACCTCCAGCGCCGCGCCTCCGAACACCAACGGGATGTGGTCGTTGTACGTTCAAACCAGCGAAAACACTTCCGCCATCGCCGGCGGTTGGTGTCTCGATTTCTCCGCTCCCTCGGTTCATTTTACGTCGCTCGGAGGGTGGACATTAAACTTCCTGGCCAACCCGCCCTCGACTTCGGCTAGCGATACAGCCACCGGCGGCAACGCGACAACGAGCGCCTCGTCAACGGGCACTGGTTCAGTCGCGGTTACGGTTCCCGGTTCTCTCGCCGCCACCACGCCTGAAGTTTGCAGCGCGACGACCGGCGTTTGTACGACCGGCGGCACGACCACCTTCGTCCCGTCGACCGGCGCGACCGGTGCCATCGCCTCGAACTCTGCCGGCGGATCCTCTAGCGCATCCAACAGCGTTGCTGCGGCCGCCACTGCGACTGTCCCCGCAAGCCCATCCTCGAGCGGCTCTCCGACTGTCACCAGTCTTTCGGTTTGCCCGAGCCTGGCATGGCAGGATGCCGCATCCAAACTGCCTCTGGCAAAAGTCATTTCGGATGGAACGAGTCCTGGGTTTGGCGTGGACATCAAAACGCCGCCCGGTCTTAACACCACTATCTTCACCACTCCGCGGAGCGATCGTATTGAAGTGTATCTGCCGAGCGTGCTCTTACCCGGGCAAACCTTTTCGGCGTCGATGAAAGTCGTGCCGAAGGATCCCGCGGATCAAAAGGAACTGAATTCTTACTCGTTCAGAATCGGCGGCCAACCAACGGGGCTCAGCACCGGAATCTTTTCCGCAGCAGTTCCTGCCGCAACCGCTGGTTCATCCACTGACTTGGTTCTCGTCGACAAGAAAGGGAAAGAACAAGCCGGAGTATCGCTTCCTCTTTCTTCGACGCCCCCGTCGCCGCCGCTGGAGACTGATTTGCCCGCGAGCGCGACGTACGGAGACGTCATCGTAATTCACGCTCCCATGCAGGGAGCCTTCGCGCCTACGGACTACGTCAAGATTGGTGGGGTAAATGTTCAACTGCTGGCAAAATCCGCAAACGAGCTCGTGGCGCTCGATACCAGCGATGTACCTGGCCCGACCGAGATTGAGAGCAATGTGAATGGCACGGTCACCAAAGGTCCATTCCGTAATTTCACGCTCAAACTCTGGGCCGACCAATACCATCTCCTAAAAGGTCAGGGAACCACCGTCCACATTCTGGTCAGCGGTCTTGAAAAGCTGCAAACCGCAGCGCCAATGACCATCGACACCTCCGGCACAGTCACCATGGCCGGTGGCAATTCGCAGGCTTTGTCGATCACCCCAAGCGACGTGCAACCCCACGGAACCTATTCCACCGACCGCGCCCTCTCGTCCTACGAAGCGGGCGATTTCCGAGTGGTCGTCACCGTTAGGGTGAACCCGATTTGCGGCTCCGCGGACCAGCCATGATTTCGTAAAGTAACGGGTAAGGACGACTCGATTTCCGCGAAGCGTAGTTCACCCATCTCGTCGACGTTGTTGAGGGCGCCTGGCCCATCCTCTGGCGAGCAAAAGGGGCGCCTGGCCCAGCCTTTGACCTGAGGGTGGCCCATCCTTTGTCCGCCGCGGCGGACAAAGGGTGGGCTCTCGACCGTGGAACCTGAAGTGCTAGACTGCAGCAACAGGTGCCCGCGTTTGACCACGAATCACAATTCTTCCTTTGCACCCGCAACCAGAAAATCGGGACACGTTCGGTCTTCCCCGGTTTTTCCGAGGCGAATGGCGCGCTGGATTCTCGCCTTGGACGTTAGGTGAAATTCTAATGCGCGCCATGCGTTTGACCTGACCGGGGTTTTTTGTACCAGCGGGAGTGAGAGAGAATTCACTCTGGAGGGAAGCTGGTATGCCGATGAGGAGATACAAGCCGGAGCAGATCGTCACGCTGCTGCGGCAAGTTGAAGTTGAAGTCGCCAACGGAAAGAGCACCCCACAAGCCTGCAAGGAAGCCGAGATCACCGCGCAGACCTACTACCGCTGGCGGAAGGAATACGGCGGCCTGAAGTTGGATCAAGCGAAACGCCTCAAAGAGTTGGAGCGGGAAAACGCCAAGCTGAAACGGTTGGTGGCGGAGCTTTCGTTGGAGAAGCAAATTCTGAAGGATGTGGCAGAGGGAAACTTCTAAGCCCTGAGCGGCGACGTAGCGCGGTGGAGCATGCACGCGAGAGCTACCAAGTATCAGAGCGGCATGCCTGCCGGTTGCTGGGGCAGTGGAGAGGGACACAACGCTACGAGGTGATCCACCGAACGGATGAAGACGCGCTGACGCGAGACATCGTGGCGCTGGCCAGCGAGTACGGGCGCTTCGGCTATCGGAGGATCACGGCGCTGTTGCAAGCACGGGGCTGGTATGTGGGCAAGGATCGGGTGCAGCGGATCTGGCGGCGCGAAGGGCTGAAAGTGCCGCAGGGACAAAGGCCGCGAGGAAGGCTGTGGTTGAACGACGGATCGTGTGTTCGTCTCCGGCCGGAACGAGCCAACCATGTGTGGAGCTACGATTTCGTGAGCGCGATGACCCACGACGGCCGAACACTGCGAATGCTGACGCTGATCGACGAATACACGCGGGAGTGCCTGGCGATCCGCGTGGCGAGAAGGCTGGGGAGATACGAAGTGATCGAAGCGCTGGCGGACGTGATGCTTTACCGGGGAATTCCGGAACATATTCGCTCGGACAACGGCCCGGAGTTCGTGGCCAAGGAGCTGAGGAGTTGGCTGGCGAAGGTGGGAACGGGGACGCTGTACATCGAACCGGGAAGCCCTTGGGAGAATGGCTACTGCGAAAGCTTCAACGGGAAATTGCGCGATGAATGTTTGAACGGAGAGATTTTTTACTCGCTGAAGGAAGCGCAGATCGTGATCGAGAAATGGCGGATGGTGTACAACACGCTGCGTCCGCACTCAGCGCTGGGCTACAGGCCACCGGCGCCGGTGGCCTGTAGCCCCTTGGTGCCGCCAATTCTCGGTTCGCCGTCGACGGCTGTGATGTAGACTCTCTCATTCACCGTGGTACAAAAACTCGGGCTGGTCATTTACCGGTGCTAGCGGAACAGGTAACAATGCTATTCCAATCTATTGGGAACAAGGTGCGAGCCAGGATCTACTCAATATCTTAGGCCCGAAATAGACTCATCTAGGACGAGGACACCATGCGGGAAGAGGAAGAAGTCCGACGCTTCACAAAACGACTGCGCTATGCACATGAAATCCTATTCTCGTTGGCCACGGGATTTTGGGTTGGCATCGGGGGATTCCTAGGGTTATTCCCGCCCCTCAGACTAACTTCCGTCCCTTTCGCGTTCCTTGAGAAGGCATTGTTCCACACTGTGCCGCGTTTCGGCATATTCCTCAGCAATCGCGAGTACGTTATCGCGGCTGCATATTTAAATGCTCTATTGGCTGCCGTTCTTATCTTCGTTTTCCTCAGACTGATCTCTCGTACCCTCCTGGCTAGGTGGATCGTGTATTCGGCGGCCGGTCCTATCGTGCTTCTCTGCGTGCCTGCTGGCTGGCTTTTTGAAACACATTTTTTGCCGGTGCTTCGGGGCCCGCCGAACCCGCCGCGCCCCGTGCTGATGCTTGAATTAGCTACCGCTCTCTTCTGTGCGCTGCTTTACTTGGATGCTAGGCACTGGGTCCCGAAATGGGTTGGCGCCCTGCTGCTGAGTGGTCATACAGCCCTCTGGTTTTGGGTCGCCGGAGGTGGCGCGTACCGCAAGTTCGGTTTTTCCTTCGTGGTCCTTTCGATTCTTACTTTCTGCTCCATGATGGCCTGGAGTTTCTACGTGGCCAGTCTGAGCAAGCAGGTGACGTGAGCAAATGCGCTGTGGCTGTTCCAATCTATTGGGAACAGGGCGCGAACACCAGCCTACTGAACATCCTGGGCCCGAGGTAGTTTCCTCCAAAACGAGGACAACATGCAGGAAGAGGAAGATGTCCGAGGTTTCACAAAACCGCTGCGCTACGTTCATGAAACCCTGTTCTCACTGGCCACGGGATGGTTCCATTGTGTCGGACGTTTCCTTAGGTTCCACCGCCGTGGGCACGGGAGATCAGGCCTCGGAAAAACTCGGGAACAATCGAGGAACAGAACCTGCCAAATACCGTCAAAAATCCAGTACAACGACATAGGTAAAGACAAGACGAGCCAACTACTTGGTGTTCTCAGAGTAGCTTTGCAAGCAGGGGGTCGCCGGTTCGATCCCGGCCACGTCCACCAACGTTTTCTCTGATTGCAGAACACCTTGGAAACTCATCGCGGCTTCTATCCCTTCGTATTTCGCGCACCGGAATGAACGCTGGGAGCGAGATCCTGTCGTAGCGCACACTTTTCACATTACCCTCGATCAAAAGAACGATGTTGCAAAGATGCGGGAGCGACCGGCAAGCTGATACGCGTGCCAGAACTGCCGGATATCGCCGCCTACATCAGTGCCCTCGAGCCGCGCATTGTGGCCCAGCCGATTGAGCGAGTGCGACTCGCAAGCCCTTTTCTTCTGCGAAGCGTGCAACCGCCGATTTCGGATGTGGCGGGTGGCGCAGCCTTTGACCTGAGGGTGGCCCATCCTTTGTCCGCCGCGGCGGAAAAAGGGTGGGTCTTTCCCATCAATCCCATTCGAATTGACTTTTCGAATACCTCATAAATATATGTTGACACTGTAGTATTGCTCGTGCTAGGCTTCGGCGTGACTTGCAAACGCACGCCTTCGCCGCTGAAACTGCGGGCGACGCACGCCGCCCGCCCGCGCAAGCTTTTCCCGCTCACGCCCAACTCATCCGCACAAGTCCTGCCGACGAAGTTTCCGCGCTTCGGCGCGTCTCGCGAGGAGCGGTCCGCCCGCCCTGCCCGGGCTACCAAATATCATCGATTCAGTTCAGCCGAATCGCGCTCACGTGTACCAACGCGTCGCCGTAAACCGCTGATTGCAAACCAAATGCAAAAGAGTGCGCATCTCGTTGAAAATAAACACTCGCAAGCCTATTGTCCTCAATCAATTACGCACTCTTTGTCACTCTTTTCCCGGAAGTCCTGTGTTTGCCGCTCTTACGCAAAACATACCCGGGGGGTGTGGGGGGTGGGCGTGCCAACTGGAGCGATTTCCTTCCCCGCCGGCGATCCACAACTCCGCGCCGCCGTAAGGATATGTCGATCGAGACCCGGGCTGCGCCGATTGACACCACCGGCCCCACGACTTACCCTGAATCGAGGCGAGGCATAGCGCGCATGGATATCTTCGAGGAAATCGTTCGATTGCGGCGCGCGGGACAACGCGCGGCTCTCGCCACCATCGTGCACACCGACGGCTCGATCCCGAGCTACGAAAGCTCGCGCATGCTCGTGCGTGAAGATGGGTCAATCGCCGGCACCATCGGCGGAGGCTGCGTTGAAGCCGAAGTCTGGGCCGCGGCCAAGGAAGTGATGCGCGCCGAAAGCCCCCGCAAAATGACCTTTAACCTAAATCACGAAGCCGATTACGATAATGGCCTGATCTGCGGCGGCACACTCGAAATCTTCGTCGAACCGATTCTCCCGCAGCCCGATCTCGTAATTTTCGGCGGCGGACACGTCTCCATGGCCCTCGGCCACGCCGCGCACGCCGCGGGCTTCTCCATCAGCGTGGTCGACGATCGCGAATCTTTCGCCAACACCGAGCGCTTCCCCGCCGCGCACCGCATTCTCACCAGCTTTGAAGACGCTTTCGCCGCGCTCAAGCCCGGCGCCTCCACCTACATCGTGATCATCACGCGCGGCCATCGCGACGATCTGCGCGTTCTTGAATGGGCCGTCTCCACCGACGCCCGCTACATCGGCATGATCGGCAGCCGCCGCAAAGTTCTCTCCGTCTATCGCGCGCTCGAAGAAAAAGCCGGCATCCCGCCCGAGCGCTTCGCGCGCGTGTTCGCCCCGATCGGTCTCGCCATCGGCGCGCTCACGCCCGAAGAAATCGCTGTGAGCATCGCCGCCGAATTGATCGCCGTCCGCCGCGGCGCCGTTGACGCCGCGCACAAATCCATTCGCCACATTCTCGCCACGCCCGCTTCCGCCGCTTCCACCGATTGAAGCCGCCGTGCTCGCCGCCGTTATTTTGTCCGCCGGCCAATCGAGCCGCATGGGCACGCCCAAAGCGCTCGTCGATTTTCGCGGCAAAACTTTTCTCGCCCACCTTCTCGACGCCGCGCAACATCCCCAGATCGGTTTCGTCCGCGTAGTTCTCGGCGCCCACGACGCCGAGATTCGCCGCGCCCTAAATCTCCCCGACGATCTCGTCGTGCTAAATCCCGATTGGCAGCGCGGCCAACTCTCCTCCATCCAAGTCGCCCTTCGCGCTCTCTCCGCCGACGCTCGCGCAACATCCGCGGCGCGCAGCGATCACGTCGCCAAAGCCGCGCCTGCTAGCGACGCGCTCGACGGAATCCTTCTCTGCCCCGTCGATCATCCGCTCATCACCCGCTCGCTCGTCGCCGCGCTCGTCGCGGCGTTCTACTCCGACGCGAAGCCGCTCATCGTCGTGCCCACATTCCGCGGACGTCGCGGTCATCCCGTAATCTTCTCCCGCTCCCTCTTCCCCGAGCTGCTCTCCGCTCCCGCCGACGAAGGCGCGCGCGCCGTCGTCTGGTCGCACGCAAGCCAAGTCGCCGAAGTCCCCACCGAAGAAGAAGGAGTTGTACTGAACATGGATGATCCCGAATCTCTCCGCCGCGCCCGCGGAGAGTCATGAGCGCGCCGCGGCACATCGCCTGCGCAATGGCCACGCCGCATCTGCCGCACGACGTCGGGAAGTTGAGAGCAGCGGCGAGAAGTCTCCCGCCCCTAACGAATGCTCGTGAGCAACGCCTCGAGCGCGTCGCACGCCAGTTGGCTGCCGTGATAAGTCGCCGGCGGCAACTCCCCCAGCGCAACGGAAATATCCTTCGGCGTGAGCACGCGTGCTTGCTCCGGCGTCTTGCCGGCGAGCCACTCAGCGAGCCACGATCCGCAAGCCATCGACGTCACGCAGCCCCGCGCGAGGAAACGCACCTCGGCGAAGCGCCCATCCTCCACGCGCGCCGCAAGCTGCATGATGTCGCCGCAAGCGGGATTGGATACCTCGACGCGCGCGGTGGCTTCGGGGAGTTCTCCCGCGCGACGCGGATTCTGGAAGTGATCGAGCACCGCCTTGCTGAACATTTCCGAAGTATCGCGCGGGCGCCGGATTAGCTCAAGAGCACGAACGCGCCGCTGGCGTGCGGGAGACTTATCGTGAATCGGCCGCCGCGCGCGACGACCTTTTCTTCGCGCGCGGCCGACCAAGATCCGTCCTGCGCGACTGGCGCGCCGGCGAGCGTGACGTCGGAAGTTGCGTCGAGCGCAGGGCCAGTGAGTCGCCAGACGCGGGCGTGCGGGAATTGCGCGGCGGCTGCGCCGTCGATCGTGAGATCAATTTCGAGGTCGCTCGCGGCATCCTTGTTGAAGAGCGCGATGGAAATTCCGGCGGGCGTTTTCGCGGCGTACGCGGTTGCGTTCGCGCCTTGCGAGTCGAAATCGTTCGCGATCAGCGATGCGCCGGAGAAATGGCTGGCGAGCATCATGCCGTAGAAAATTGGGCGCGCGAAGAAACCTTTCTCCGCGTCGCCCGCAATCGGAGTGTAGAAGCTGCCGGAAGCAGCAGCGTCGGGGCGCGTGGCAACAGATTCGCCGGGCAAATGTCCGCCGAGAGCCGCGCGAATTTGTTTTGTGCCGCCGCCATGCAAATTGACGCCGACGCAACCCGCTTGCGCCAGATACAACATGTAGTCCGCGGCCCAGAGCGACGATGCAAACGCGTCGCTCATGTTGGGCTTGCCGCCGCGATAGCAGGAGTTGCCTTCGGTCATGCGATAGGGAAGATTCGCTGCGCGCGCGGCGGCCATGACGCGCGGCAAGTTTGCGACGAGATGCGGATCGCGCTGCAAGAGACGCTCGATCGTCACGGTTGGATCGTCGGGCGGGCCTTCGGCGTAGTAGTGGCTGGTCAGCGCGACGATGCCGCTCTTTTTCTGCGGCGCTTGTGACGCGAACAAAACGGCCCAATCCGCGATGCCGTTTGAATCGGGCCCGCCAAACGTGGCGTCGGACAATTTATCGGAGACGCCGTTCGCGAACGTGAGCCAATCCGCGAGGTAGGCGTCGAAATCATAATTCGCGGGGCGCAAACCGTTGCGATCGTTGTGATAAAGATCCGGTTCGTTGCCGATTTGAAAATAGAGCAGGCGCTCGCCCATCGCTTTGTAAACGTACACGGCTTCTTCGGCATCACGAGCGGGAGTGCCGCTGCCGAGGTTGAGACCGTAAATAAGTTTCCAACCTGTCGCGTCAAGAAAATCGCCGAGGTTGTCGATGGCGGCAGGCGTGATCGGAACAAGTTCGTGCGGCATCCAGTTCGCGTCGGTTGTTCCGGGCGGATGCTGCAGCGTCGGCTGCTGTGCGGCGGCGTCCGCTTTCCACCAGGTGAATTCGCTGCTGTTTCCGCCGAGACGCAGGACGCCGTTCGGAGAAAGGGTGCGGAAAAGCGCGATCAAACCGGCATTCTTCGGCGAAAAGAAATCTGGATCGCCAAGCTGCGAGGATTCATAGCTCAAGCCGACAAAGTCAGACGGTATTTGCGTGACGACGTTACCAGGATGAATGGTGAGCGTGGCCGCGGCGCCGGCACCGAGCGCCGAGCCCGACGGCAGTAGAGCGGAGAACGCCGCCGCAATGGAAACTGATGCGGCATCAACCAGGAAATCGCGACGGTTCTTCATCCCTAGAGTCGGCCCTCCGGCTGCCGATAGTACATCTTTTGACGGCGGCGACGAGAGAATCTTCGCGCGCACATGCGGCTGGTCTTTCGCAATGCGCGGCGATAAAGTTGGGGCGGGAAATTTCGAGAGCTTACACCGGTCGATGTGTCAGGAGGAAACGTGGGCCATAAGGCCGTAGTGATCGCGACGACTTTGATTTTGGCTTTGCCGGCGTTTGGACAGACGCCGCCGGCGGCGCCGAGTTGGATAGACGTCAGCAACAACTATACGAACATGCTGCTGGCCGTGCAGATGAAGCACAATCCCGAGTCGGGTTCCCAGGAGGGGCTGAGCGAATTCGACACCAAAGCGTCGCAGCCCACTCTCGCCGATGAAGATCAGGAGCGGCAAGAGACCGAAGTTGTGCTTGCGCAGTTCAAGGCCGCGGCCGGCCAAAATCAGCCGGAAGAAGTCCAGCAGGATTTGCAGATTCTGATCCACGCGGTGGAGCTGGAATTCAAGCAAGAGGATTTTGCGCGCGCGCATGAGGTGCCGTTCATCAATCCGAGCGAGATCGTTTTTGGCGGCTTGCGAACGTTGTTGGACGATCAAACTCCCGCCGAGCGCGGGCCGTCCGCGGTCACGCGGTTGCGCGACTATGCGGGACTCGAACCAGGTTACAAGCCGATTGCCGATATCCTGAAACAGCGCGTGATCGAGCAAATGGCCAAACCCGGAGTGCTCTATCCATCGCGCACGGAAATCGAGACCGAATTGGGGCGCGATTCCAATTACGTCGACGGAATCTCCGCGCTTTTTCAGAAATACAAGCTGACGGGATGGCAAGACGCGTTCGACACGCTGAAATCGCAGCTCACCGGCTATGACGCCTGGATTACCTCGACTGTGCTGCCGAAAGCGCGCACCGATTTTCGTCTTCCGCCGGAAGAGTACGCGCTCGATCTTGAAGGCTACGGTATCGACATTCCGGCCGATCAAATTGCGGCGATGGCGCATCAGGCGTTCACGGAAATTCAAGCGGAGATGAAGCCGATCGCGGCGCAAATTGCGCTGCAGCGCCACCTGCCATCGAGCGACTATCGCGACGTGATGCGCGACCTCAAGAAGGACCAACTGATCGGCGACGCGATACTTCCGTTCTATCAAAATCGTCTGGCGCAAATTGAAAAGATAATCGTGGACAATCAGATTGTTACGCTGCCGGATCGACCCGCGCGCATTCGCATCGCCACGGCAGCGGAAACGGCGCAACAGCCCGCGCCGCATATGGTGCCTCCTCCGTTTCTGAACAATACCGGACAAAAAGGTGAATTCGTTTTGCCGCTGAACATTCCGGCGTCGCCTGGACAAAGCGGAGATCTGAAATACGACGATTTCACGTTTGACGCGGCGGCGTGGACGCTCACGTCGCACGAAGCGCGCCCCGGACACGAAGTACAATTCGACTCGATGCTGGAGCATGGCGTATCGCGAGCGCGGGCCCTATACGCGTTCAACAGCACGAACGTCGAGGGCTGGGGATTATATTCAGAATATCTGATCGAGCCGTACATGCCGCTCGACGGCCAACTGGTTTCGCTCGATTACCGCTTGCTTCGCGCGGCGCGCGCGTTCCTGGATCCGGAGCTGCAAGAAGGCAAGATTCAACCCGACGACGCGAGACGCGTTCTGGAGCAGGACGTGGTCGCTTCGCCGGCGTTCACGGAGGAGGAGATCGAGCGCTTCACCTATCGCGCTCCCGGACAAGCTATCAGTTATTTCTACGGGTACACGAAATTGATCGCTTTGCGCAAGGATACGGAAGCGGCGCTCGGCCCCAAATTCAATCAGAAGAAATTCCACGATTTTATCCTGGCTCAGGGATTGTTGCCGCCGGACCTGATGCGCAAGGCGGTGATGGAGCATTTTATTCCGTCGCAACAAACGGCGAGTGCTCCCTAGCGCCTCCTGAGATATGATCTCAGCACAACAAGATTTGATTCGTCGGTCCCGCGGAACAACCGAATGATTGGGCAGATGTTTTCGCACTACCGCATCGTCGAGAAGATCGGCGGCGGTGGTATGGGGGTGGTGTACAAGGCGGAAGACACGCGCCTTGGCCGATTCGTCGCGTTGAAATTCCTGCCCGAAGATATGGCCAAAGACCGTCAGGCGCTGAACCGCTTCGAGCGGGAGGCGCGCGCAGCGTCGGCTCTGGATCATCCGAATATTTGCACGATCTATGAAGTGGGCGAGCAGGAAGGTCAGCCGTTCATTTCCATGCAGTATTTGGACGGGCAGACGCTGAAGCATCGGATTGGCGGGCGCCCGGTCGAAATCGAGCTGCTCCTGGAATGGGGCGTGCAAATCGCCGACGCACTGGACGCCGCCCACTCCCAGGGAATCGTTCACCGCGATATTAAACCCGCGAATCTTTTCATCACCACCCGGGGACAAGCGAAGATTTTGGATTTTGGCCTCGCAAAAATCATGGGGCCAACCGACGCCGGGCGCGCGACGCAGGGCGACACCACGGTATCGAATGTTGGCCCTGCCGCGGAACGTTTGACCAGCACGGGCGTGGCGCTCGGGACGGTTCTTTACATGTCGCCCGAGCAGGCCCTGGGCAAGCCGCTCGACGCGCGAACGGATCTATATTCCATTGGGGCTGTGCTCTATGAAATGGCCACGGGGCGCGTGGCGTTTGACGGCGAAACTTCAGCGGCCGTTTTCAACGCGATCCTGAACCGCGCTCCGGTGGATCCTGTGCGCCTGAATTCCGAAGTGCCCGCCGAGCTCAGCCGGATCATCAACAAGTCTCTCGAGAAGGACAAGACTCTGCGCTATCAGAACGCCGCGGATCTGCGGGCGGATCTGAAGCGCCTGGAACGCGATTCGGATTCATCGCGCAAAGTTGTCGCTCGCGAGGCGCCGCGCGCGGAAGGCTCGCCGGAAAAATCGGCGAAATCAAAGTGGATGAAAATCGGAATCGGCGCCGCCGCGGCAATCTTGCTCGGGGCCGCCGCGGTGGGGGCGTACTTCTACTTGCATCGAGCTCCGATGCTCACGAGCAAAGATCAAGTGGTCCTGGCGGACTTCGTGAACACGACGGGCGATCCGGTGTTTGATGGAACGCTTCGCCAAGGCCTTACCGTGCAGCTCGGACAATCGCCGTTTTTCAATATTATTTCGGATGATCAGATCGCGCAGACGCTGCGATTGATGGAACAGCCCGACAGCGCGCCGCTCACCACCAATCTCGCACGGCAAGTCTGCCAGCGATTGGGCGCGACGGCGGTGATCGGCGGCTCGATCGCGAGTCTGGGACCAGAATACGTGCTGGGGCTCAGCGCGATCAAATGCAGGACGGGAGAAATTCTGACCGAGGAGCAAGTGACGGCCGACAGCAAATCGGAGGTGCTCTCGGCCCTGGCTCAAGGAGCGTCGGAACTGCGCGGAAAACTCGGAGAATCCTTGAGTTCGATGCAGCAATACGATATGCCGCTGGAGATGGCCACGACGTCATCGCTCGATGCGCTCCAGGCATACACGCTGGGCCGCAAGGAGATGGTCGTCCGGGCAGACTGGGTAGCGTCCATCGCGCTTTTCGAGCGGGCCATTAGCCTGGACTCCAATTTCGCCATGGCCCACGCCAGGCTTGGGACGTGCTACGCCAACCTGGGGGAGCGGACCAAAGCAGTCGAGGACACGACCAAGGCCTATCAGCTCATTGACCGGACCAGCGGACGCGAAAAGCTCTACATCACGTCCCACTACTATGAGATTGCCACCGGAGATATTCTAAAGGCCACCCAGGCCTTGGAGTTGGGAACGCAGATTTATCCGCAGGACGAAACAAACTACCTCACCCTGGGCGCCACATATCGATCCCTGGGCGAATACGACAAAGCGGTCTCCGTTGCCCAAAGCGGCCTCCGGATCAACCCGCAAAGCGGATTGTCCCACGAGGAGCTCGCCCAGGACTACCTCCGTCTGGATCGGCTTGACGAAGCCGAGGCAGACATCCAATCGGTGCACGCGCAAGGGTTGGACCCGATTGGGGACCATGAAGTTTCATATGACGTAAGTTTCCTGGAGCACGACGCCGCTGGAATGGCCGAAGAAGTCGCTTGGGCCGCCGGGAAGACGCAGTATGAGAATCAATACCTCTTCATGGAGGCCTCGACCGCAGCCTCGGCCGGCCTGCTGGAGAATTCCCGCAGTCTGACCGATCAAGCGGTCACTTCTGCCCAGGATATCGACCGCCGAGAAACGGCCGGAAAATATCGGGCGCAGGAAGCGTTCCTTGAGGCGCTTGTTGGCAACACCGCGCAGGCGCAATCCGACGCCAGCGCGGCGTTGGGAATTTCCCGTGGCGCCGACGTCGAAACTTACGCGGCCCTCGCTTACGCGGTCGCCCGGGACCCGGGCCGGGCTCAATCCCTGGCGGACGATCTGGCGAAACGTTTCCCGGACGACACGATCGTGCAATACCTCGATCTACCTCCGATTCGCGCGGAGATTGAGATAGCGCGCGGGAATCCAGCGAAGGCCGTCGAGCCCTTAGAGGCCTCTGCCCCATACGAACTCAATGAATCACTTGCCTGTTTGCCGATTTTCGTTCGGGGGAGAGCATACTTAGCGGCTCACGACGGGGATTCCGCAGCGGGCGAATTTCAAAAAGTCCTGGATCATCCGGGCGTGGTGGTGAACTCGCCGATCGGCGCATTCGCGCATCTTGAGATCGGGCGGGCTGAGGCGCTCCAGGGGAATACGGAAAAGGCGCGCGCGGCTTATCAGGATTTCTTCGCGCTGTGGCAGCACGCCGACGCCGATATTCCGATTCTGAAACAAGCGCGCGCGGAGTACGCAAAGTTGCAGTAGGCAATCGCCTCAGCGTTTCGGTCGACGCTGCCGCCGGAGCTGATGCGCAAAGCGGTGATGGACCATTTTATTCCGTCGCAACAGGCGGGGAGTGCGAACTAACGGTTCGCGCAAAATATGATCACGGGAAAACCAATGACTATTTTCTTTCGCTCAATAGTTGCTGTCGTGGCGCTTGCGCTCGCGAGCTTGCCGTCGATTGCGCAGGACAAGCCCGGCAAATCCGACATTCCGACGCAGTTCACGGCGCCGACATCGGATTACGATTACACCAAGCGCGTGGTGATGATTCCGATGCGCGACGGAGTGAAGCTCTATACGGTGATTGTGATTCCCAAAGGAGCGACGCATGCGCCGATCCTGTTGACCCGAACGCCCTACAACGCGGCTGCACGCACCGCGCAGACAGAGTCGCCGCACATGCTCGACGAACTTCCTCCAGGCGACGATGTGTTTGTCGGCGCGGGGTACATCCGCGTGTTTCAGGACGTCCGCGGAAAATATGGCTCAGAAGGCGCTTATTTCATGACGCCCGCCCCGATTGGCCCGCTGAATTCCACGGGCGTGGACGACACCACCGATGCATACGACACGATCGACTGGCTGGTGAAAAATGTGCCCGAGTCAAACGGCAAGGTGGGGATGCTGGGTTCTTCTTACGAAGGTTTCACGGTGGTGATGGCGCTGATCCATCCGCATCCGGCGCTAAAGGTGGCGGCTCCGGAAAGTCCCATGGTCGACGGCTGGATGGGCGACGACTGGTTTCACTACGGGGCGTTTCGCGAGATTAACGAGGACTACTTCACCGAGCAGACTACGCAGCGCGGCAAAGGCCCGGACATAGCGCGCGAAGCGTATGACGATTACACGAATTATATCCGGAAAGGTTCCGCGGGTGATTTTGCGCGTTACGGTGGCTTGGACCAACTTCCGTTCTGGGTCAAAGTGGAAGAACACCCGGCCTACGATGCTTTTTGGCAGGGCCGGGCTCTTGACAAGATCATGGCGTCGGTGCCGCTGACGGTCCCGACGATGTGGGAACAAGGTCTGTGGGACCAGGAGGACATGTGGGGCGCGATCCACTGCTACGAGGCGGTGGAACCAAAGGACACGAACAACGATAAAAATTTCCTGGTGATGGGACCGTGGCGGCACAGCCAGGTGAATTACGATGGCTATTCGCTTGGACCGTTGCTGTGGGAAGGAAACACCACCGAGCAATTTCGCCGCGACGTTTTGCTGCCGTTTTTCAATCAATATCTGATGGACAATGCGCCGAAGGCCGATACGCCGCCCGTGCTCATCTATAACACCGGCGAGAATCACTGGGATCGCTTCAAAGCGTGGCCGTTGAGTTGTGATCAGGGCTGCGCGAATCAATCGCGGCCGCTCTATTTGACGGCGAATGGCGGGTTGTCGTTTGAAAGCCCGGACGCGACTACGCCAAAGTACGATCAGTACGTTTCCGATCCGTCGAAGCCTGTGCCGTACCAACCGAGGCCGATCGTGTCCACGGATATCGAAGCGTGGAGGCGTTGGCTGGTTGACGATCAGCGTTTCGCCGACGGGCGTACTGACGTGCTCACGTACGTGAGCGAGCCGCTGACTGCGCCGGTGAGAGTAAGCGGCGTGCCCGAGGTGAACTTATATGCTTCGACAAGCGGCACGGACAGCGATTGGGTGGTCAAGGTGATCGACGTCTATCCCGACAGCGTGCCTTCGCAACCGGAAATGGGCGGCTACGAGTTGGCGATTTCGCTCGATATTTTTCGCGGGCGATACCGCACGAGTTTCGAGCGTCCCGAAGCCATCGCGCCGGATCAACCGTTGCTCTATCGCTTCGGCCTGCCGACAGTGAATCACGTTTTCTTGCCCGGGCATCGCATCATGGTCCAGGTGCAATCGAGTCTGTTTCCGCTCTACGACCGCAACCCGCAGACATTCGTGCCGAATATTTTTGATGCGAAGCCGGCGGACTATCAGGCGGCGACGCAACGCGTTTGGCATACGCCAGGCGACGCGAGTTTCATCAGTCTTCCGGTTGTACCTTAGGGATGGGACGCACTCCGTCCCGATCACGCGAGAGCCTGGCGGAGCCGTTTGCGGATAAACTTAACTACCAAGTGGGCGGAGACAAGCCTGCCTGTCTGCAGGCAGGCTCCGCCCACCATGGCGAGGAACGCTGCCGGAGCTAGTAGGCGGCGAGTTGTTCGATGGCCGCGACAACTTTTTCGGAGTTGACGAGGAAATATTTTTCGAGATTGGGGGAAAACGGCATGGCCGGGATGTCTGGTCCGGTGACGCGCACGACGGGGCCGTCGAGATAATCGAAGGCTTCTTCGCCGATGATTGCGGCAATCTCCGCGCCGATGCCCATGGTCTTTTTGTCTTCGTGGACCACGAGAACCTTGTTGGTTTTGCGCACGGATTCGAGAATGGTTTCTTTATCGAGCGGGGACAGGGTGCGGAGGTCGATGACCTCGGCTTCAACGCCGCGCTTCGACATGGCTTCGGCGGCTTCCAGCGCGACGCCGACCATGTAGCCATACGAAATAATCGTCAAATCGGAGCCTTCGCGGCGAACGGCGGCTTTTCCGATGGGCACGGTGTAATCGCCTTCGGGCACTTCGCCCTTGATCGAACGATAGAGGCGTTTGTGCTCAAAGAAAAGCACGGGCGAAGAATCGCGAATGGAGGCGAGCAGCATGCCCTTGGCGTCATAAGGCGTCGAAGGCATGACGACTTTCAGGCCGGGCTCGTGGACAAACCACGCGGCATTTTCTTGCGAGTGATAGATGCCGCCGCCCACGCCGCCGCCGCAGCAGATGCGCGTGGTGAAGGCACAGCTAAAGCCGCCGGCGCTGCGATAATGAAGTTTCGCGGCTTGCTGGACGAGCTGATCCATCGCCGGCGTGATGAAATCGGTGAATTGAATTTCGGGCACCGGGCGCAGGCCCATCATCGCGCAGCCGATGGCGGAGGCGATGATGATGCCCTCGGCGAGCGGCGTATCGAGGACGCGGTCTTCGCCGTACTTGTCGAGCAAGCCCGCCGTGGCTTTGAAAACGCCGCCGGAAAGGCCGATATCTTCGCCGAGAATGAAGACGCGTTCATCGCGCCCCAGCTCTTGATCGAGCGCCTCGGTAATCGCATCAATAAAAGTGAGAATACGTGCCATCGTTCCCAAGTCTCCTTCAGGACCAGACGTGCGTGGCGGCGTCTTCGGGCTGGGGGAACGGACTATCCTCAGCGAACGCGACAGCCTCGTCAATTTCCGCAGTGATTTCCGCGGCCACCTGCTTTTTCAGGTCTTCGGTCAGAATCTTTTTCTCGGTTAGATATTTCTCGAATTTCGCGACGGGATCTTGCTTCTTCCAGCTTTCGACTTCTTCTTTCATGCGGTACTTGGCGGGATCGATTTCCGAATGTCCATACCAGCGATAGGTTTTGCACTCGAGCAGCGTGGGGCCTTCGCCGGAGCGCGCGCGTACGATGGCCTGCGAGGCGGCGTCGTATACCGCGAGGAGATCGTTGCCATCGAGGCTGATGCCGGGAAAGCCGTAGGCCTTGGCGCGATCGGAGAGATTTTTGAGCGCGGTTTGCAGGCGAATCGGCACCGATTCGGCCCAGAGATTATTCGAGCATACGTAAACGATCGGCAGGCGATGCACGCCCGCGAAATTCAGAGCTTCGTGAAATCCGCCGATGGAGGTGGCCCCATCGCCGAAGAACGCCACGACGACGCTATCCTTGTGCAACTTCTTGATGCCCAGCGCCACGCCGGTGCCGACGTTCAATTGACCTGCGATGCTGCTGGCCGGCGTGATGACTTTTAGTTCGGGATAACCCATGTGCGCGGGGGACGAACGGCCCTGATCGGGACTGGTGGCCTTGGCGAATAATTGCGCAAAACAGAATTTCAGCGGCGCGCCCTTGATGATGTTGGAGGTCCAATCGCGGTGCGATGGGGCGATCCAATCGTCATCGCGCAGGCTGTAGGCGGCGCCGACTTCGGTGGCTTCCTGGCCGACATTCGAATAGAAATTCCCGCCGAACTTCGACTGGCGAAACAAGATGCGCGCTTTTTCGTCCGCCATGCGGCACTTCATCAGCGAGCGGTATAAGCCGAGCAGAAGCTCGCGCGAATATGCAGTTCTGCTCGATCTCGGCTGCGTGGCAGCCGGTTGGTTCCGTGTGGCCATGCGGAGCTTCTCCTGGGCTGAGGACTGGCTGCGGCCCGTAAATTAACCGTTTTATTCTAGCACACCGCGCGACAGCGGCACATGCCGAATCACGCGCCGCCGTGCGGATTTTGCGGTGCCGGAATCGTCGGGGACGCGGAGCGGGAGACGAGTTGCGCGACCAATTCCCTGTCGGCGGGGAGAAAATCGTAGGTGCCGAGAGCCGCGATGCACTCCCAGAGGATTCGCTCGAACGCCAGATTTTGCGGCGGGGCGGCGAGTTGAGCGGAGAAGAAAACCAGTTCGAGGCCACCGGCAAGTTCGGGTTGCTGCGCGTAGCGATGGCGCGTGCGGTACTGCTCGGCGCCGACTGTGCAGCCTACGCCGAGCTCTTCTTGCAGCTCCCGCGCCAAAGCTTGGGACAGCGTTTCGCCGGGCTCGACCTTGCCGCCCGGAAATTCCCACGATAATGGAAACGAGCCGGCGCGCGAACGCTGGCAGATCAGCATTCGGCCATTTTCTTCGATGAGCGCCGCGACTACAGTGACCATTTTAATTTCGATGCGTTCCGCGAGTCGGCGGCCCGGGCCGCGCCCGTGCGAATCGAACTTCCCCGCCGATTCAAATGGCTTTCATGAGCAGGCAGGTTATGTCGTCCTGCTGCGGATGGTTTCCGACGAACACCCGAACGTCGGCCATGACGCGGTCGAGCATTTGCGCGGGCGAAGAATCCGCGCCGGCGTTGATAACTGAAACCAGCCGATCCGTCCCGTATTCGGCGCCCTGTTCGCCCACGGCTTCCACAACTCCATCGGTGAACACGACGAGCCAGTCGCCAGTTTCCATCGTGGCGCTGCCGATTTGGTAGGCGACGTGAGGCTCGACTCCGAGCGGGAGGCCGCCGTGATCGAGGTATGCGATCCGTCCCGATTTGCTGCGCAGAATCGGCCAGTTGTGTCCGGCGTTGATGTAGGTCAAGGCGCGCGTGGCGGGCTCGTACTCGGCAAAGAACGCCGTGGTGAAGCGCAAGCCGCCCTGACTGTTGCTGCACGCATAGTCATTCATCGCGCCGACAAGTCGCTCGAACGACGCCGGCGTGGCGGAGAGAATTTTCAAACTGGTTTGAAGCGAGGCCATCAGCAGCGCGGCGGGAATGCTCTTGCCCACAACGTCGGCAACAGCGATGAGGTACTTCGGCCCGGCGGACTCGGCCGAGGCGGCGCGCGGAATTACGTCGTAATAATCGCCGGCCACGGTGTTGGCGGGGCGCGTGTCGAAGGCGATCTCCACGCCAGGAATTTTCGGCGGCTCGGCCGGCAAAAGCCAGGTCTGGATTTCGCGCGCGATCTGGAGGTCGCGCTTCATGACCACGCGATCGCCAATTTCAAGAATCAGCAGAAAGAGCAGCAGCAATCCGCCCCACAGGCGGAAATCGAAATCGAATCGTGCAGTGCCATGCTTGGTGGCCCAGACGATGTCCGAATGGTTGATGAGCAAATAGAGCGCGATGAGCAGCAGCACGCGGCGCGCGGGCGACAATTTTTCCATGATCGCCCAGAAAAATTGCTTCACCCACCAGGGCCTGCCGTGCTTGGCGGCGGCTCCGGGAGACGCTTCGATATCGCGAGAGTAAAGGCGATAGCTGGTGAGGGTTTCGGCGCGAAACTGAGCCCAAATTTCGCGTGCTCGAAATCCGCCGGTCACGCGCTGCCAAAACCCGTCCCCGCGCGCACCGGAGGCGCGGCGGCTGGCTCGGCGGTTCGCGCGTTGGTCGGAAGGGGCCATTTCGGGATCGACCCGGAAGTATAGTCGCAATCGCCTCGACGCGGCGTGTGCGACGAAATCCCGATCACGGGCGCTGCGAAAGCCGGATTAGGATGGGACGGATCGGCCGCCGTCCACGACGAGCACTTGGCCAGTGACGAAATCGGCTTGCGCGAGATAGGAGACCGCGCCGGCGATATCTTCGGGGCGGCCGGTGCGGGCGAGAGGCGCGCGACGGATAAAATCTTCAGCGATTCCGGGAGCGTCGTCGGGGAACGAAGTCGTACCTGGGGCGATGGCGTTGACGCGAATCTGCGGCGCGAGCGCGCGGGAAAGGCACCGCGTGAGCATAATCACGCCCGCTTTCGAGACGCAATAGTGAACGTAGTTCGGCCAGGCGAGCAATCCGCCGAGCGACGCGAAATTCACGATCGAGCCGCGGCCGCTCGCGCGCAGCAGAGGCGCCGCGGCCTGTGCCGCGAAGAACTGCGATTTAAGATTTGTAGCCATGATCGTGTCCCAGTCATTTTCGGTGAGCTGCTCGAAAGGTTTGCCGAAAAACATGCCGACGTTGTTGACCAGAATGTCCAGGCGGCCGCGCATTTTTCCGGCGGACTCAACCAGGCGCAGCACTTCGTCACGGCGGGTCACGTCAGCTTCATAAGCCTGAACGGTGCGTCCAAGCGCGGCGATTTCGCGCACAAGCGAATCGGCGTCGTCCTTCGAGTGGTGATAACTAAAGACGATGTCGGCACCGTCCGCGGCGAGGCGCAGAGCCACGCTGCGACCGATGCGCCGCGCGGCGCCGGTCACTAGAGCCACGCGCCCTTCTAGAGCGAGCGCTCCGTGCGGCGCGGCAGGGGAAGGTGTCGCGCTCATGAGCGGTTATTCGCCGGCCTGAGAAACAGCGAAGCCGGGCAAGGTTTGGCCTTTGGCGCTGCGTTCAACGCGCACGCGGACCAGGGCTTCTTTTTCGGCGCCTGTGCGGCGCAGCACAGCGATGGTGGTCAAAGCTTCGGAGTAGAGCCGGGTGACGAGATAGTCCTCGTCAGTTCCGTTCTTCTTCCAGACCTGACCGACTTGGACGCGAAGCGCGGGCATGAGTGGTTTGCGAAAGCTCAACGAATGTAGAGGCAAGCCGGAACGGTGTCAATGCACCTGGAACCATCCGGTGTCCAGACGCGTGCTCGGTAAACTGCGCGAGCGAGGGGCTAGGCAGAAACGGGGATAAGGCAACCATTGAGAGCGTTTCGTCCTCTTAGCACAAAAGAGTTGAGAGAAAGGCTTCTGGGTGTGCAAACGAGGTATATAATCCGGTCTACAGGCAATTTCGGTGCACCAGGCAAGGGGGAGCGATGAACGGAATCCGCAAGGCACTGGTGGGCGGTTTTCTGACGACGGCTCTGGCCCTGGCTTGGCCCGCCTCCGGCAGCGCGCAAAGTAGCAGCTCAGCAGCGCCGACGCCGCAGGCCACGGCTCAAACTTCAAGCCAGGCGCAAACGCAGAGCCAGCAGCAAACGGAACAGCCCGCCGCAAGCCAGACTTCCGCCACATCCGCGCCGCAGACGACGCAGCCAGCCACTCAGGCGCCGGCGCAGCAGCAGACGCCACAGAGCACGACGGCGCAACCCTCTTCGACTTCGACTGCCACGACCGCGCCCGCTGCGACGCAACCGGCCGCATCGCCGTCCGACGCTTCGCAGCAGGCTACGCAACAGCCCGCGGCTTCGACTCCGACCGACACAACGGGCGATCAGATGAAAAACATCAAGCCCGGTTCCGAACAGGACGTCAACGCGATCGGCGACCGCAAAGTCGGCAGCGGCATTGACATGTATTCGATCGAGAGCGAAATCGCCCTTGGCAAGCAGGCCGCGCAGGAAGTGGAGAAATCCTCGAAGCTGGTGGATGACCCAGTCGTGGTCGACTACGTTAATCGCGTTGGCCAGCGCTTGGTGCGCAATTCCGACTGCAAGGTGCCGTTCACAATCAAGGTGATCGATTCAGACGAGATCAACGCCTTCGCTTTGCCGGGCGGCTTCTTCTATGTGAACAGCGGATTGATTCTGGCCGCGGACACTGAAGCGGAATTGGCCGGCGTGATGGGTCATGAAACCGCGCACGTGTGCGCGCGCCACGGCACGCGCAACGCCACCAAGGAGCAGCTCGCCGAATTCGCCACGATTCCGCTGATCTTGCTGGGGCCCGGCGGCTGGGCCGGATACGGAATTTACGAAGGATTGCAGATGGCGATTCCGATCGGCTTCCTGAAATTCTCGCGCGACGCCGAACGCGAAGCCGATTACCTGGGCCTGCAGTACATGTGGAAGGCGGGCTACGATCCCAACGCGTTCGTGAGCTTCTTCGAGAAAATCGAAGCCATGGAAAAACGCCAACCGGGAACGATCCCCAAACTTTTCGCGGACCATCCACCGACGCCGGACCGCATGGCGGCAGCGCAGAAGGAAATCGCCGAGATTCTGCCGCCGCGCGATGAGTACATCGTGACCACCTCGGAATTCGATACGGTGAAAGCGCGATTGCAGCGCATCGAGAACAAACAGAAAGTGCAGGACAAGGCTCCGGGTTCACCGACGCTGCGCACGCGCACGGAACAACAGCAGCAACAGCAGGGTCAGGCTGACCCGGGCGCTACCGGTACGTCAGATGGCTCTGGCTCAGACGATCCAGATCGCCCGGTATTGAAGAAGCGCACCGATTCGCCGGATAGCAACGACCCGACCAACACGTCGGGGACGGGCGCTTCCGGATCCACCACGTCGGGAACGGGCACAACGGGCACTGGCACAACCGGCCAGACGAACCCAGGGCAGTAGACTTAAGGGTCTCGACTTCGGGGATTCCTGGGAGAGCCGAGAGGCGGGCGAACTATTCTGATCGCGGTTGGTGCGCGACGCCTAATCGGCGCATTTCTTCAGCGTAATAGCGGCGGTATAAGACATCCCACTCTTCCGTTCCTTCCAGGATTTCGCGTTTCTGCGAGCTGATTTTTTCGCGCACGTGCGTCTCGAGTTGCTCTTCCTCTTTCAGCAGAGCCGAGATGATCTGCACGATTTCCTGACGAATGGTGTCGCGGTCCTCGACGAAAACCACATCGTCGGAAGATACCAACACGTCGGTGATGATGTGAGAAAGGCGGACGGTTTTCTCGCGAGTCAAACGCATCGAATGCGCGCCTCTTCCCTGCCCTGGTTGGAACTTGCCATGTGCGACATTTTTCGCGCGAAGCTCATCGCAGAATCAACTTCCTCTGCCGCGCGAGCTCGCCCTTCACCTTCTTGTACATCTCCTGATAAGAGACGCCGGTGCGTTTCATTTCTTCGGCGTGGTCGGTGAGGATCTGGCGGACTTCGTCGTTGAGCCGCTCTTCGATGCCGATTTCTTCCTGGGCGGCCTTGCGCACCCGCTCGGTGACGGCGGCCACGGCTGACGTCTCAATCATGTTCCCCGCGACAAGGCGCGTGACCACTCGTTGTGCCAGGTATCCGACGTAATCGCGAGACAACAACACGCTGAACAGCCTCCGGGCGCGTCCAATTACTGTGTAAGGCAAGTCTACTGGCGCGGCTGGAACAGTGTCAAGGAATGCGAGGCGTGTGCTATAATTTTTGACTGGCGGAGGTTGTCCTGTGCGCGGAGAACGTCGTGGCTTGGCCCTGGTATTCGCGGTATTGATTCTTTCCGCGGTCCTGGGAGGCATTTACGGTCCCGCGGTGCGCGCCACGCCCACCAGCGCCGACGAGCTGAAAGACGCCGTCAGCCAGTTCACCAACGTCCTCGCCGTCGTCCAGCAAAATTATGCGGTGCCGGTCGATACCGATCACGCCATTTATGAAGGCGCGATTCCCGGCATGTTGCGCGTGCTGGACCCGCACTCCACGTTTTTCGATCCCCAGGCCTATGCGTTGCTGCGCGAAGACCAGCGCGGCGAATATTACGGTGTGGGCATGACCATCGCGCCCGACCGGGCGAATCCGAACGAGACCGAAGTGCTTGCACCGATGGTCGGTACTCCGGCATTTCGCGCTGGCTTGCGGCCGGGCGACATCATTATCAAAGTGGATGGCAAACCCACCGACGGCCTGACCACCACGGAAGTGGCCGACTTGCTGAAAGGGCCCAAGGGCACCACGGTGACGATTTCGGTTCGTCGCGACGGAGCCGACGCGCCGATCGACTTCACGGTGATGCGCGACGAAATCCCCAAGCACTCGGTGGACGTGGCGTTCATGCTCAAACCGGGAATCGGCTACATCAAGCTTTCCGGTTTCAATGAGACCACGGACGCGGAAATGACCGAGGCGCTCAAGGATCTGGACGCGCCGTCACTCGATGGCTTGATTCTCGATTTGCGCGGCAATCCGGGCGGGCTGTTGCAGGAAGCCATCGCCGTCTCCGACAAATTTTTGGACAAGAATCAGCTGATCGTTTCGGATCACGGGCGTGCATCGCCCGAGAAACGCTATTACGCGGTGAGCGGTAATCGGGGCGTCACCTGCCCGCTGGTTGTGCTGATCAACGGCGGCTCGGCATCGGCGGCGGAGATCGTCACGGGTTCGATTCAGGATCACGACCGCGGACTGGTGGTCGGCGATCAGAGTTTCGGAAAGGGGCTGGTGCAGAGCGTCTCGCAGTTGAGCGAGGACACTGGCCTTGCGCTGACCATCGCGCGCTACTATACGCCGAGCGGCCGCTTGATCCAGCGCGATTACAAAGACATCTCGCTTTACGATTACCTGTATAACCACAAGACGCCCGCGCCGACCGAAGTGAAGCTGACCGATGGCGGACGGCAAGTCACCGGCGGCGGCGGCATCACGCCAGACGTGGTGATCGCTGCGCCGAAGCCCAACGATTTCGAGCAGGATCTGTTCCGGCACGACGTCTTCTATCCGAATTATCCGTATGCCAATCCGCTGAGCGTCGGCGGATTCACCACGTGGTATCTGGGCACGAAGCCTGACGTGACGCGATCGTTCGACGCGGACGACGCGGTGATCGCCGAGTTCCGCAAGTATCTCGACAAGGCCGGTGTGAAGTACACCGACGCCGACATCACCGCGAACCTCGATTGGATCCGGCACATGATCAAGCTGGAAGTCATCACCTCGGTCTACGGATTAAACGACGGCTATAAGGTCGAACTCGAAGACGATCCGCAGCTCGACAAGGCCGTGGAATCGTTGCCGCAGGCGCGCGCTCTTTACGACAACGTGCGCAAGATCATCGCGCAGCGATCCACGGACGATCCGGGGCAGTAGAGCTTTCGGCGCCGGGGCCCGGGCCATTTCGACGAAGACAATTCACACAATTTTATGCGCAGGGAAAAGTGATCCGGACGAAGCTCGCCCGCTTCGTGCGCCTAGAGGAACAAGATTTGGTGCTGCGGATTGCCCGGGACAATCTGCGCGGCCAGATGATCGAGTAGCTCGGGTCCCTGCGCGGCCAGCAGCGGCAGAAGGCACAGCGCACGCTCCTGCAATTGCCCTTCGGGATACAGCACTCCGGCAATTTCGTGCTCGTGCCCCTCGAGGACGCCGGCGCGGAAGGCTTGCGCGCGGCCCGCTTTGTGCTCGAGGCTTTGAAACTGAAATAACATTTTGCTCTCGACGTTTTCGAGCGCGCCGACCAGCGTGCGGTCGAGTTTCTCGATCGGCGGGCGGAGACCTTCCAGAATTTTCTTCAGAGCTTTTTCGCCGCTCGCGAAGCGCGCGGCCAGGGATTTCGGCAGTGAGTCGCGCTCCATGTGCTCGCGGAGAATGCGGCCGCCGCGGAAAGCATCCGGCACCTTAAGCTGGTATTTTTCAAGCAGCCGCGCGACGTGGCTGGGCACGAGCGTGATGCTGGCTCGCGGCAAAATCGCCGGCATGCGGCCCAGAAGATGCTTATACACGACCGAAACCTGCGCGTAGTAGGCGGTTTCAGCGGGACCGGCGATGTACGCGGCGGTGGGCAGCAGCGTGTCTTGCACGATCGGCCGCAGCAGCACGTTGCCGGTGAAGGCCGCGGGCGAGGATTCGATCTCGCGGCGAAGCTCCGCGGCGGTGAAATCGCGATCGCCCACCGCGAAGCCGTCGTTCTTGCGGCGAACCGGCAACCGGTGGCCTTGCGTTGACCAAAACAGGAGCGTGCTGCGCTCGGCGACTTTCACTTGCGCGTGAAAATGCTGGCGCTCCAGGCGCTCCGTTCGGCGCATCAATTCTTCTGAAAGCGCGGCCTGCTCGTCGAGCGCGCGAAGGTAGACCGGCGCGGCGAGACGATGCAATTCTGCGTCGAGCGGATCGAGCAGTATCAATCCCGATGGACCGAGCAGGCGCGCCAGCAGCTTGCCCAGCGCGGAACTGAAAGTCTCCGCCGGGCGATACGATTCCCGCAGCGCCGCGGCGATCGTCTCCGCCGACGGACCTTCGAGATTATTCGTGGCGCGCGCCACCAATTCTTCGACAGCATCGCCCAGCGCTACGCTGCCGACGCTAGGCCCCTCGCCTTCGCTTGCGGGCTGTTCGAGTTCGATACGTTCGTTGCCTTCGCGGCCGCGCCAAAGGCAATGATTGATCTCGGCAATATCGTGATCTTCCGACGCCAGCCAGAAAACCGGCACGGCCTCGACTCCCGCGGCCGTCAACTCCGCCGCGAGGCGCACCGCCGTCAGAGCTTTGTAAAACGTGTACGCCGGGCCGGAAAAAAGACTGACTTGCTGTCCGGTAACCACAGCCACCGCTCGACCGGCCAGCAAATCGAGATTGTGCTCGACGGCCGCGCCGCTTCCGAACGTGCGATTCTGCGCGCGCAGGCGTTCGACCACCGCGGCGCGCATGGCCGGCGCATAATTTATTTGCGCGGCGGCCTGGCGCACGCCGTCGAGCGTTGGGGCATGCGCATAAAATTCGGCGACGCTCGGGAAGTCTTCAAGAAACGCGCGATAGAGGCGCGTGGTTTCGGGCAACTGCGACGCAGGAATACTCTGTGACTCCATCGATGCGGTCATGATATATGCGCGCGCGAAGCTGGGCAAACCTGCTGGTCCGTTGGCAGTATTTTGATGTCGGGCGTTAGCGGAGGGTTCAACAATTTAGGGCGAAAATGACGCCGCGCGGGATTTCTCGGCGCGCGCGAAGCACGCTTGAATTAGGAGGGACGCGCGCCTGCGGGAACGTCCACCCAAGCCGCGAGCACGGCGTCGACCTCGGCTCGCTCCTGTTCGGTCGGAGGCAACAGCGGGCGGCGCGGCAATCCACCGATGTACCCGAGTCGATCCATGGCGTACTTCAGTCCCGGCGGCCCCAGGCCCGAACCAATTCGGCGCGATGCCGGCTCAAGTTTTTCTTCGAGCGCTCGCGCCTCCGCGATCTTCCCGGCGCGCGCCAGGCGATATACCTGAGCGCACGGTTCGGGCAGCGCCGATGCCAGCGCCAAAATTCCCCCGCTCGCTCCGACGCCAAGCGACGCAACCAAAGTGATGGCTGAACCAACCAGAAGCGAAAAATCCGCCGGAACAGCGCGAGCGGTTTGCTCGGCGCGCTCCACGCTTCCGGAACTATCCTTGATGCCGATTATATTCGGGTGCTCAGCGAGGCGCGCCGTGACTTCGGCTTCGACCGTGACGCCGGTGAACACGGGCACTGAATAAAGCAGAATCGGAATCGGAGAGGCGTCGGCAACGCGGTGATAGTGCTCGATGAGCACGCGCGCGTTCATGAAGGGCTTGTAGTAGCTCGGCGTGCGCACCAGCGCCGCCGAATATCCGAGCGCAGCCGCGCGATTCGTGCGCTCGATGCTCTCGGCGGTGGTCTCGGCGCCGGTTCCGGCGAGAGCCGTTTTGCCGGGCGCTGCGTTCTCGAGTACGGTGGCCCAGACGCGCTCAGACTCGTCAATCGAGAGCAGCGCCGCCTCGCCGGTAGAACCCGTTACGACGTAGCCCGCGAGGTCCGTGCGGTTGTAACGCGCGATATTCGCGGCCAGGCCCGCAAGGTCAAGCGAATCGTCGGAACGAAACGGAGTGGTGAGCGCCGCGAATAAGCCTTCGAGCTTCACACGAAAATTGTAACCGAGAGGCGCGGCAAAAAGAAGTCACCTCTCAGGCAAACAGTGGGGCCGCGGCTAATCCGCGCTGGACGCCTGGCGCGTGCCGGTTGACTTACGCGCGTGCAGCACTTGAAGCGCGGTCACGTCGAGCGACTTTTCAATCAGCGCGCGAATGCCCTGGGTGGCCGCGCGCGCGGCGGACAACGTGGTGATGCACGGGATGTCGTAGCGAATCGCGGCGCGGCGGATCGATTTTTCGTCGTAAAACGATTCGCGGCCCAGCGGCGTATTGATGATCAAATCCACTTTGCCGGTCTTCACCAGGTCCACGATGTTCGGGCGGCCTTCGTTCACTTTGTAGACTGGACTGGCTTCCACACCCGCGGCTTCAAGCGCAGCGGCCGTTCCGCGCGTGGCGATGATCTGAAATCCAAGCTCGACCAACTCTTTCGCCAGCGGCACGGCGTGGCGCTTTTCGTGGTCGCTAACGCTCAGGAAGATCGTGCCCTTGCGCGGCAATTTTTGGCCCGCCGCAATCTGCGCCTTGGCAAACGCGTGGCCGAACGTTTTGGCGATGCCCATCACTTCGCCGGTCGAACGCATTTCCGGGCCGAGAATTGTGTCCACGCCGCGGAATTTGCTGAACGGGAAAACGGGTGACTTCACGGCGAAGAAATCGCGCACCACGAGCTCCGCGACGCCGTCGGTTTCAATCACCGGCAAATTCAGATCGCGCAGACGCTTGCCGGTCATCAGTCGCGCGGCCATTTTCGCAAGCGGCACGCCGACCGCCTTGCTCACGTACGGCACCGTGCGCGAGGCGCGCGGATTCACTTCGAGCACGTAGACCGTGTCGCGCTGTACGGCGTACTGCACGTTCATCAACCCGACGACATGCAATTCTTTCGCGAGTCGCTTGGTGTAATCGCGTATGCGCGCCAGCACCGAAATCGATAGGCTCACGGACGGCAACACACAAGAAGAGTCGCCGGAATGCACACCGGCCTCCTCGATGTGCTCCATGATGCCGCCGATAACCACGTCTTCGCCGTCGGCCAGTGCGTCCACGTCCACCTCGGTGGCTTCTTCAAGGAATTGATCGATCAGCACGGGCCGCGCCGGCCCCATCAGCGCCGCCTGCGCCACGTACTGCTGCACAGTATTGAGATCGTAAGCGATCACCATGGCGCGGCCCCCGAGCACATAGCTCGGACGAACCAAAACCGGAAGGCCGATTTCACCCGCCACGCGCGCGGCCTCCTCCGGCACCAGAGCCGTGGCGTTGCGCGGCTGCGGAATCTTCAGGCGCGTCAAAAGATGCGCGAAACGTTTTCTGTCTTCAGCCAATTCGATCGATTCGGGCGCCGTTCCGATGATCGGCGCGCCGTTGCGCTTGAGCTCGAGCGCGAGATTCAGCGGAGTCTGCCCGCCGAACTGCACGATCACGCCGTCCGGTTTTTCGCGATCGATCACGGCGAGCACGTCTTCGAGCGTCAGCGGCTCGAAGTAAAGGCGATCGGAAGTGTCGTAATCGGTCGAGACGGTCTCCGGGTTGCAATTGATCATGATCGTCTCGAAACCATCTTCGCGCAGCGCGAACGACGCATGGCAGCAGCAATAATCGAATTCGATTCCCTGCCCGATGCGATTGGGTCCGCTGCCCAGAATCACGATCTTGCGTTTGTCGTTCGGATCGGATTCGTCTTCCTGCTCGTAGGTCGAGTACATGTACGGCGTGTAGGACTCAAATTCCGCGGCGCAAGTATCCACGCGTTTGAAAACGGGAGCGAGGCGCGCTTTCGTTCGCTCGTGGCGAACCGCCGCAGCCGTGGTCTTCCAAATTTGCGCGAGTTGCTCGTCGCTCGTGCCGTTGCGCTTGGCCTCGCGCAGCAGTTCCTCGGGCACCGTGTCCACAGTGACGGCCGCGAGCCGGCGATTCAGGCTGGCGATTTCTTCCATCTGCCGGATGAACCACGGATCGATCTTCGTCAGGTCGGCGGCTTCCGATGGCGGCAGGCCGCGCTCGAGCGCCAGCAGCAACCAATGAATGCGATCGGGGCGCGCGGTGGCCAGCTTCTCGCGGAACAGCGACATCGGAACTTCGGCCGGAGCGCGCCACGGCGAGCTCGGCTCAAGCGAGCGAATGGCCTTCTGCAGCGATTCTTTGAACGTCCGGCCGATGGCCATGACTTCGCCCACCGACGCCATCTGCGTGCCGAGCGCAGTGTCCGCGCCGGGGAATTTTTCAAATTGAAATTTCGGAATTTTCACCACGACGTAATCGATGGTCGGCTCGAAGCACGAAGGCGTCTTGCGGGTGATGTCATTGGGAATTTCATCGAGCGTGTAGCCTACGGCCAGGCGCGCCGCGATTTTCGCGATCGGAAATCCCGTGGCTTTCGATGCCAGCGCCGAGCTGCGCGAAACGCGCGGATTCATCTCAATCACCACCAGGCGCCCGGTCGCCGGATCGACGGCGAACTGAATGTTCGATCCGCCGGTCTCCACGCCCACTTCGCGAATAATCGCGGCCGCGGCGTCGCGCATGCGCTGATATTCCTTGTCGGTCAGCGTCTGCGCCGGCGCGACGGTGATCGAATCGCCGGTGTGCACGCCCATGGGATCCACATTCTCAATCGTGCAAACCACAACGAAGTTGTCGCGGAAGTCGCGCATCACCTCGAGCTCAAATTCCTTCCAGCCCAGCACCGATTCTTCCACCAGCGCTTCATGCACCGGGCTCACATCGAGCGCGCGCGCAATCGCCTCCGCGAACTCCTCGCGGTTATACGCGATTGAGCCGCCCGTGCCGCCGAGCGTGAACGACGGGCGAATCACCACGGGATATCCCAATTGATCGGCCAGCCGAAGCGCGTCCGACACGTTATTGACCAGCGCCGACGCCGGAACGTCCAATCCAACTTTCCGGCAAGCGTCCTTGAACCACAGTCGATCTTCGGCCACCTTGATCGCGCGCAGCGACGCGCCAATCAGCTCGACGTGATGGCGTTCCAGCACACCGCTTTCGGCCAGTTCGACGGCAAGATTTAGCGCCGTCTGTCCGCCCACGGTGGGCAACAACGCCTGCGGCTTCTCTTTTGCGATGATCGCTTCGAGCGACGCGCGCGTAAGCGGTTCGATGTAAGTGCGCTCGGCCAATTCCGGATCGGTCATGATCGTCGCCGGATTTGAATTCACCAGCACAACTTCGTATCCATCGGCGCGCAACGCCTTGCACGCCTGCGAGCCCGAATAATCGAACTCGCACGCCTGCCCGATCACAATCGGCCCAGAGCCGATGATCAATATTTTCTTAAGGTCGGTTCGCTTGGGCATGGTCAGTCGGCCACGCGCGCGCAATCACGCGCGGGCATTGGTTGTCCCTTTCGCGGACGCGGGGCCGCGGCGCGAGGCGCCGGACGATTTCCAATCGGCCATCATCTTGGTGAATTGCGTGAACAAATAGCGCGAATCGTGCGGCCCGGGCGAAGCCTCGGGATGATACTGCACGGAAAATAGCGGCAGCGAGCGATGGCGCATGCCTTCGTTGGTCTGATCGTTCAAATTCAGGTGCGTGATTTCGACTTCGCTCGACGGCAGCGATTCCGGATCGACGACGAAACCATGGTTCTGCGCGGTAATCTCGACGCGCTCGCTCAAAAGATTCTTCACTGGGTGGTTCGAGCCGTGGTGACCAAACTTCAGCTTGTAGGTCTTGCCGCCAAGCGCCAGCCCGCAAAGCTGATGCCCAAGGCAAATGCCGAACACCGGCACGCGCCCCACCAGTCCGCGAATCGATTCCACCGCGTACGTCGCAGGCTCGGGATCGCCCGGTCCGTTCGACAAAAACACGCCGTCTGGTTTACGCGCCAAAACGTCCGCGGCGGAAGTCTTCGCCGGCACGACCGTAACTTCACAATTGTGATCCACGAGCAACCGCAGAATGTTCTGCTTGATCCCGAAATCGTACGCGACCACGCGAAAGCGCTGAGTTTCCTGCACGGTGCGATCCGGCTCAACGCCCTCGTGCCATGGAGACGCAGTGAGCTCGATCGAACCCTTCGACCACGCATACGCATCGCGGCAACTGACGCCCGAGGCGAGCTCGAGCCCCGCCATCGAAGGCAGCGCGCGCGCTTCGGCCACAAGTTTTTCCGCGGGAGTTCCGTCCGTCGAGACGATTCCGCGCATCGCGCCGGCGCTGCGCAAGTGGCGCACCAGCGCGCGTGTATCGAGTCCCCAGATCACCGGAATATTGTGGCGCGAAAGATAAAGTTGCACGGATTCCGTGGATCGCCAATTCGAGGCCAGCGCCGAAAATTCGCGCACCACCAACCCTTCGATAAATGGGCGCGCGGATTCTTCGTCGTCCGCGTTCGCGCCCACGTTGCCGATTTCCGGATACGTGAGGCAAACGATTTGCCCCGCGTAACTCGGATCGGTGAAGACCTCCTGATAACCCGTCAGGCTGGTATTGAAGACGACTTCACCGCCGCGCCGCGTGCGCGCGCCCGCACCTTTACCCACGAATAGCCGCCCGTCCTCGAGCGCGAGGATCGCCGGCCATGCAGCCGAATCGCTCAGTGGGACCTCCCGTTGTTCATTTCGCCAAATCGTCCGAAGGCGGGATTGAGCCGAAGCGATCCATCGGCCAATACGCGAAGACGGCCTTGCCGTAAATCAGACTATCGGGCACCGGCCCGAAGATGCGGGAATCGCTCGAGCTTACGCGATGATCGCCCAACACGAAGTATTCGCCCTCGGGAATCTGGAACGGCCCGTAGTTGCCGAGATCGACGTACTGCGGCGGAACATAAGGCTCGCCCAGGTGCCGCCCGTCAACGAAAACGCGGCCGCGGCGAATCTCAACCGATTCGCCAGGCAATCCGATCACGCGTTTGATGAACGATTTCGAGCGGTCCAGCGGATACCAGAACACCACCACGTCGCCGCGCCGGATCGGTTCGAACCGATAAACAAACTTGTTGATGAAAACACGCTCTTGATCGGAAATCAGCGGCGCCATGCTCGTGCCTTCCACCCTCACCGGCTGATAGAAGAACACGACGATGACCATCACCAGCGCAAGGAACACCACCAAATCGCGCGTCCACGCGCGCGCTTCGCGGCGCAATGGATGTGACGCGCGCGGTTCTTCGGGTGCGGCAACAGTCGGCGGAGGTGCTGGGTCCATAATTTTCGGCGCTAATTAGTTATACCATGACGCGCCGTGCTGCGTCACGACGTGCGCGCCGCGCCAAAAAGATTTATTGACCGGAAGTTTTCTTCGCGGGAAACAACGAAAAATCGTGGGTCACGCCGAACGTCCAGCCGTACGAGGGATCGTACTGATAGATGCCTTTGATTGCGGCCACGTCCCACACGAATCCGCCGGCCGCCACATCCACACCCAGGCGCGCCTGCCCCCGGCTTTCGGTGCCGTAGAGCGCGCGCACGATTTTTCTCGGTGTGTAGCGTCCGTTCACTTCTCCCACCAAATGAACGCGCTCGCCCAGCGGATAGCGGAACGCCACGCCATAAAGTATCTCGTCGTTTTGGGAATACAATGCGCTGGGCGCCGTCATGATCTCAAGGCCGAGGTTGCCGAAGGTATCGAGCTCGCGGAAGTGACGCTCCCATTCGATGTCGCTATAGATGTCCGTCGCATTGTTTCCGATACCGCGCGTTTGATCTGAGTTCGGCATGATGAATCCGAAGCGCATGGCCATCGCAGGACGCCGTCGCCCTTCGCCAAAAAAGCGTGCCTTCGCGCTCATCGAGAAATCACCAACGTCGTGCGTCGAATCCGGCCCCGTCAGCTCAAGCGCCGGTACAAACGACGCGCCTTGTTCCTTAACGTCCAAGAATTCCTGCGCCACACCCGCGAGCTCCACTTCGACCGTGCCGCCAATTCCCAGCCGAACGTCCAGGTCGCCGACATTGGTCAGGTCACCCGAAAGCCCCGACAGTGGATACGAAATATTCTGGAGAAAATCGAAGCCGGTCTCTACCCGCACCGTCCCTGCAGGCACAACCTCGGCGTCGGGAGTCTGCAGCGGACGATCCTGCGCGGAAGCGCGATGCAGCGGAAGCAAAAGTGCGCCTGCCAGAAGCAGACTGACAGCGATGCGGCTGGGAGAGAGACTCAGCATCACGCTAATTGGCATGATGCCGGTAGGCGTAAGCGGCGTCAAGCCCGCGTTACAGCGCTTCGGCTTCACGTTCGAGCGTCGCAGTCACTCGCTCGGGACTTTTCATCCCAGCGCAAATACGATCGCCGCAAGCGCAGCGCAAACCGCGGTCTCCGTGCGCAGAATATTTTCGCCGAGCGAAGCCTCGGCGAATCCGCATCCGGCCGCGGCCGCAAATTCCGCATCCGTCCATCCGCCTTCGGGCCCGATCGCGAGCGAAACCGCGCGCGGTGTGGCCCTCGATTCTTCGTCGCCCTCCACACGCACCGGAACCGCCACGCGCAGGGGCGCCGCACCCGCGCGCTCAGAAAGCATGATTCGCAGACTGCGCGTGTCCACCGCGCGAAACGCTGCGAGCGGCGTAGCAACCGCAAGCAGCTCCGGCGCACGCATCCGCCGCGATTGCTGCGCCGATTCGTGCAGAATCCGCTCACAGCGCGGCGCGCGCTTCGGCGCGGCCGCCACAAGCGCGCGTTCGCTTCGCTCCGAATCGAGAGGAACAATTTCCGAAACGCCCAGCTCCGTGGCCTTCTCGAGCGCCCACTCGAATCGATCCATTTTCACGATCGAAAGCAGCAGGCGAATCGCCAGGCGCGGTTCCGCCGCCGGCAAGCGCTCAACCAGCGCAAAATCGATTCGCTCGCGCGCCACGCGCTCAACGCGCGCGAGCCACAATTCACGGCCGTCGCTCAATTCGTAAAGATGTCCCGGCTCCGCCCGCAAAACTCGCGCCAAGTGCGCCGCGGATTCCCCGCGCAAGGCCGCTACATTTTCGGCAAACCCATCGACAAAGAATCGTCGCCGCATAACGAGTATGTTATATCAACAAGACCATGCGAATGCGCGGACCGGGCAGGAACAGATTTCGTTTTCTGGTTGCGTTGTCTCTCCTTGGATTTGTCATTTGCGCCGGCGCGCTTGCGCCCGCGGCGCGCGCCACACCTCCACTGCCCGCGGCTACACCAGTCATCGTGGATACCGACGCCGGCACGGACGACCTGCTGGCTCTGGCATTTCTTTTGGCGCGGAAAGACGTGCACATCGAAGCCATCACCGTCGTCAACGGACTTGCACATGTTCCCAACGGAGCGGCGAATGTACTCGCGCTTCTGCAACTCGCGGGCCGCACTGACATTCCCGTGTATATGGGAAGCAGCGTGCCGCTCGCCGGCCACGCCGCGTTCCCCGCCGCCTGGCGCAAGATAGCCGACGAATTGCCGGGAGTGGATTTGCCAAAAACACAAGCGAAGCCACAAGCGCAATCGGCCGTTTCGTTTCTGGTGCGGCGCCTCTCCAATTCAAAACGCCCCGTGCGAATTCTAGCGCTTGGCCCGCTCACGAATCTTGGCGCCGTGCTGCGCCAGGAACCGTTTGCCGCGCAAAGCATCGAAGAAATCGTAATTATGGGCGGCGCCGTAAACGTGCCGGGTAATCTGGGCGATGGCGGCGTTTTCAAAACCGAAAACAAAACGGCCGAATGGAATTTTTATATCGATCCGCTGGCGGCTTCCATCGTGTTCAGCTCGAAGGCCCCGATTCGCCTGATTCCGCTGGACGCGACGCAGCAGGTTCCGATTCACGCGGATTTCGTCAAGACGCTGCAATCTGGAGGGAAAGGCACTCTCGAACAATTTGCGGCGCAAGTTCTCGCGGTCGACACGACTTCGATTCGCGAGGGATATTTCTACGCATGGGATCCGCTGGCCGCGGTGGCGCTGGTGGATGTTGACGTCGTACGCGTCACGCCCATGGCGATCGAAATCGAGATGACCGGAAATGAGCAGGGCCGCAGCGTCGAGCTGCAAACTGGCGCGCCGAACGCGCGCGTCGCGCTCACGGCCGACGCGGCGCAATTCCGTCGCGAGTTCCTTGACGCGCTGGCCGCCGCGCCAGCAGCGAAGCAGCCGCCTCCAACTACTGCGCCAGCGGCAAAGGTGCCGCCAAGCACTGCGGCGCCGCCCGTAAACCCCGCCGCACCCGCGGCACCGGCGACTCCGGCGCCGCCAAAACCGGCGCAGGCCGCGCCCGCGGCACCGCCCAACGGCAAACCTTAAATCGCTGCCAACACAGCCGAGGATTTAGCCGAAGATGTCTTTGACTTTATCGAAGAAGGAAGTCTCGCGCTCGACGGGACGATTTTCCACTTGCAAGGTTTGGCCGAGTTGCTCGAGCAGGCGGCGCTGATCGCGCGTGAGCTTGGCCGGCGTGACCACGCGTACATTGACGTATAAATCTCCCTTGCCGCCGCCATGCGGATCGGGCAGGCCCTTCCCTTTCAGGCGAAAGATCGAACCGGTTTGCGTCGACTCCGGAATTTTGACGCGCTCTTCGCCCGCGAGGCCGGGCACGGTGATCTCCGCGCCGAGCGCGGCTTGAGCGACGCTGATCGGAATCGTGCAATATAAATCCGCGTTGCGGCGTTCAAAGAAAGCGTGCTCGCGAACTTGCAGCACCACATACAAGTCGCCCGGCGGGCCGCCGTTCGGCCCGCGCTCGCCTTCGCCGGGAACGCGCAAGCGCGTTTCGGAATCGACGCCGGGCGGAATGCGCAATTCGATCATGCGCACGCGCTCCACGCGCCCTTCGCCGCGGCAGTCGGCGCATTTTTCGCGCACCACCTGGCCCGCGCCCTGGCACGCAGGACATGTGCGCGAGATGGCGAAGAATCCCTGCTGGTAATGGAGCTGCCCTTTCCCGCCGCACTGCTGGCAAGCGGTCACGCCCGTGCCGGCCTTGGCTCCCGTGCCGTTGCATGCTTCGCAGAATTCCTGGCGCGGCACGCGAACTTTCGTCGTCAGACCGGCGGCGGCTTCCTCAAAACTCAACTGCATGTCGTAGCGCAGGTCGGCGCCGCGCTGCGCGCGTCCTCGCGAGCGGCGGCTGCGGCCGGAGAAAATATCCTCGAAGCCGAAAAAATCTCCGCCGAAGATGTCCTGGAACTGCTCGAAGATCGATTCATTGATTCCGCCGTCAAAGCCGCCGGATGAAAGGCCGGCGTGGCCGTAGCGATCGTAAGCGGCGCGTTTGTTGCCGTCGGAAAGCACGCTATACGCTTCGGTGGCTTCGCGGAAACGCTCTTCAACGTCTTTCTTGTTGCCGGTGGCGTGGCGATCCGGGTGCCACTTGAGCGCGGCTTTGCGGTAGGCGGACTTCACCTCTTCCGCCGTGGCCGTGCGCGTGACGCTCAAAACCTCGTAGTAATCGCGTTTGTTCGTGGTCGCCATGAATCGCTAGTTCGCCTTCTTCGCAGAGTGCAAACGTCCGCCGGGAACATCTTCGGCGGGATGCACCGCTACGCGCACGCCGCTCGGCCGCAGCACGCGATCGTGAATGCGATAGCCCTGCTGCAGAACTTCGACGACCGTGCCGTCGGGGTGGTCGCGCGTTTCCACGCGATCAATCGCCAGATGAATGTGCGGATCGAACGGTTTCCCCGCGGCATCGATGCGCTCGAGACCATGCCGCGCGAGCGTGTCCCACAGCTGCTTGTAAATTATTTCGAGGCCTTTGCGATATTCCTCGTAGGCCGGATCGTCGTGCGCGCTCAGGGCACGCTCGAATCCATCGAGCACGGGCAGCAGATCTTCGATCAGGCGCGATTGCGCGCGGCGGCTCTCGTCTTTGCGCTCGCGCTCGATGCGCTTGCGATAATTCTCGAAATCGGCCTGGCGGCGAACCAACGTCTCTGTGAGCGCGTCTCTTTCGGCTTGCAGCTTCGCGAGTTCTTCGGCCTGCGCGTTCAGCGCGCCAGACGATGAAGCGGCTTCGGGTCGCAAGTCCTCGCCGTCGTCCGGATTTTGGTTTGGTCTATCGCCGCGTTCGTTCATAAGTTATCAGCTCCTGCCCGCGCTTTCACTAAACAACCGCGCCACGTAAGCGACGGCGGTGATGGCGCGCTCATAATGCATGCGCACGGGACCCAGAACTCCGAGCGAGCCCTGCGCTTGATCGTGCCAGGCGTAGGGCGCGCTGATCAGCGTGAGTTGCCCGCCGCCCGTGCTGATTCCGGGCACTCCGATTTGAACTTGCACGGCTTCCGGCGCGTCAATGCAGCCGGAAAGCAGCGCCACCAATTTTTCGCGCTCTTCAATCGCGGCAAGCATTTCGCGCAATTGCGCTTGATCGGCAAAATTCGGGGCGGCGGCCATCTGCGCCGCGCCCTCCACGTGCACTTGCGGCGCTTCGTTTTCGCCAAGAAGCCGCGGATCGCACAACTCGAGCGCATTGCGCACCAATTGATCGTAGCGCTCCTGCTCGCGCGCGAGTCGCGCCAATAAATCGGCGCGAATGGTGACGAGCGTGCGTCCGGCGTATTCGCGATTCAGGTATTCGGCCGTGCGGTCGAGATCAGCCTGAGAAAACGCGCGCGTCGGGCGAATAATTTTGTCGCGGGCCACGCCCCCCGCGGAAACCAGCACCGTCACCACGCGCCCATCCGGCAAGAGCATGAAGCGAATGTGTTCGAGCACCGATTTCGCAAGCGACGGCGAAACGATGATACCCAGTCCGCGCGACATGGACGCAAGCACATGCCCGGCTCGTTCGGCGACTTCCGCCGGCGTGGTACCGAGCGCAAGCTCCGAGCGGATCCAAGCTTGATCCTCGGGGTCGAGCTTGGCTTCGGCCGAAACAACCTGCGCGAAATAGCGGTAGCCCGCCGCGGTCGGCACGCGCCCCGCGGAAGTGTGCGGCTGATACAGAAAGCCTTCCTCTTCGAGCTCGGCCATGGCGTTGCGCACTGAAGCGGGGCTCAATGATTCCGGATGGTTCTGCGCGATGGCGCGCGAGGAAACCGGCTGCCCGCCCTCGATATAGGCGTGGACCACCGCCGTCAAAATCTGCTGTTTTCGCTTCGAGCTGGGCGCTGTTGAATCCATGTTGTTCAGCCGGCAAACACCGCTACATTTATTCTAGCATTGTTGTAAAGAGCTTGAGCGCGACGAGCCATCATGTATCCATCTGGGCGCGCTGCAGGCGATCGGAATAATCCACGTAGATGGTTTTCCACTCGGTGTAAAAATCAAGCGCCGCGGCGCCGGCTTCGCGGTGGCCGTTGCCGGTAAGCTTGGTGCCGCCGAAAGGCAAATGCGTTTCCGCGCCGATGGTGGGCGCGTTCACGTAAACGATTCCGGTATGCAGATCGCGCGTGGCGCGCAGCGCTTGGTTAACATCGCGCGTATAGATCGAAGCGGAAAGGCCGTAAATGACTCCGTTCGCAATTTCAAGCGCTTCATCGAGCGTGTCAAACGGAATCAGCGCCACCACGGGGCCGAAGATCTCTTCTTGGGCGATGCGCATCGCGGGCGTGCAGTCGGCGAAAATTGTCGGCTCGTGGAACCAACCCTTCGCGAAGGCGCCTTTATCCAAGCGATTGCCGCCGGCCACAAGTTTCGCGCCTTCGAGGCGGCCAACCTCGACGTAGTCCATCACTTTCTGCAGCTGCGCTTCATTGATCAAGGGGCCGAGTTCGGTTGCCGGGTCGAGACCATTGCCGACGCGCAGCGCTTTCGCGCGATCAACTAAGCGATCGCGAAATTCGCGATACACATTTTTCTGCACCAGGATGCGACTGGTGGCTGTGCAGCGCTGACCTGTCGTGCCGAACGCGCCCCACACGGCGCCGTCGATCGCGAGATCGAGATTCGCGTCAGACATCACGATCATGGCGTTCTTTCCGCCCATTTCGAGATGGCACGGCTTAAAATCCGGCGCGCACGCCTGGCTGACCAGGCGGCCGGTTTCGGTTGAGCCCGTGAAGCTGACGGCGGCGACGGCGGTGTTGGCTACGAGCGGGGCTCCCGCATCCGGTCCCATGCCGTGCACCATATTCACGACGCCAGGAGGAATGCCGGCCTCGGTGAGTATCTCGACGAGATGAGAGCTCGAGAGCGGCGTGTCTTCAGCGGGCTTCAATACGATGGTGTTTCCGGCGACGAGAGCGGGCATGGACTTCCATGCGGGAATGGCCATGGGGAAATTCCACGGCGTGATCAGCGCGCACACTCCGAGAGGTTGTCGCACGGACATGGCCATCTTGTTCGGCAGTTCGGATGGCGTGGTCTGGCCGAACAGTCGACGGCCTTCGCCGGCCATGTAATACGTCATGTCGATAGCTTCCTGAACGTCGCCGCGCGTTTCGGCGAGAACCTTGCCCATTTCGCGCGTCATGGCGCGCGCGAGTTCCTCTTTGCGGCGCACGAGGATTTCGGCGGCGCGGAAGAGAATCTCGGCGCGTTTGGGCGCGGGAGTGAGGCGCCAGGATTTGTACGCGGCGCGCGCGGATTCAACAGCGGCGCGAGCGTCGTGTGCGTCAGAGGCGGGAAAGATGCCGAGCAGATCCGAAGCGTCAGCGGGATTGCGATTTTCAAACGTGCGCGCGGAATGCGCATCGAGCCACTCGCCGTTGACGAAGTTTTTGAAAGTTTTGGTAACCACCGAGCTCGCCATGCTATTGACTGGTGGCGGGATCGCCCTGGAGAGAGGCCGAAGGAGTTGTGGGCGGCGGCGTCTCCGGAGTCGTTGGCGCGCCTTTGCCCGCGACGTCGGAGCCGAGGCCGAGATGCTGGAGCGTGAGCGCGTCGATCTTGCCGGTGGGAGCGAGGCCCTGCGCGGTCTGGAAGCGCTTCATGGCGTCAATGGTGGCGGCGTCCCACTTCCCTGTTGGATCACCGGTGTAGGCGTTCTCGCGGGCGAGGGCCGCCTGGATTTCGGAGATGCGGTCGGCAGCCGGAGCCATTTGGCCGCGCGGTTGGCGCGAATGATGGCGCGAATGGCCGGTATGCGTGCTGTGAGAAACCGCGCCGGCACGCTTCTGCGCGGACTGCGGCGCCGACGTCTGGGCCGCGGCGGGAATGGCGGCGGCCAGAAGCAGAGCCAACAGCATCGCGAATAAATTGTGGCGTCTCATCGCATCCATCTCGGAAAACCCCCACACTTAAACCCCGACGTGTGGGGCACACGCTGCCGACTTACCAGCAGCTCGCAGACATCTCACCACACATCTCCACCTCTACTGGCCGGGCGCGGGGACGGAGCCCGCAAGTAACACGGTCAAGAGATCGCCGTTATCGCCGTGGCGGATTACTTTGAACAGGATGTCCTGGCCGGGCTTGAGCGATTCGGTCGCGCTCTCGTAGTCGGCGATCGAATTAATGGGCTTGTGATTGATTTCGGCGATTATGTCGCCGCGTTCAAATTCCAGATCCTCGCCGAACGTAGCGGGATCGACCCCTGTGACCAGCACGCCGTGCTGGCCCGAATATTCAAGGCGCTTGGCGCGATCCGGCGTGAGCTCTTCCAAGTGCAGGCCGAACAGCGTGGGCGTCTCCTCCGGCGCGGCGCTCGGGCTGGTGCCGGAATCGGCGTCGCTTGCGGAATCGTCGTCAGGCACGATCTTGGTGCGATCGGCGACGACCACGGATGTATCGTGCGAAGATTTATCGCGAACGTAATCGATGCTCACCTTATTGCCAACCGGCGTGGCCGCGATCGGATTCACGAGATCGTTGCCGGAACGCACCGGCTGACCATTGACGGCGGTGATCACGTCGCCGGCCTTGAGGCCGGCTTTATCCGCGGGGCTGCCGGGCGTGACGGATTGAAGCACGATTCCGTAGGGCGCGCCGAGATCGCGAAGCACGATGGGATTGTTGCTTTGGCCGTCCGTGAACATCACGCCGATCGAGCCGCGCGTTACGTGACCAGTCGCAACGATCTGATTGTAGACGCCGATGGCCGTGCTCGACGGCATGGCGAAGCCGACGCCTTCGTAGCCGTGGCTGCCGGTGATGATCGCGGTGTTGATGCCCACGACCTGGCCCGCGAGACTCACGAGCGGTCCGCCGGAATTGCCGGGGTTGATCGCAGCGTCGGTCTGGATAAAGCGCTGGAATTGGCCGCCGATGTTGGAGCGGTCTTTCGCGCTGATGATGCCGGCGGTGACGGTGGCCTGCAGGCCGAAGGGGCTGCCGATAGCCAGAACCCAATCGCCCACTTGCACGCCATCGGAATTTCCGAGTTGCGCGGTGGGCAGATCCCTGCCGGCGTCAATTTTGATTACCGCGAGGTCGGTGTCCTTGTCGATGCCGACGACCTTCGCGGTGTAAAGGGTTTGATCGTCGTCCAACTGGACTTGGATCTTGGTGGCCTGATCGATCACGTGATTGTTGGTGAGGATGTAGCCCTTCTTATCGACAATCACGCCGGAGCCCAGGCTGCGTTCGGCTTGCTCGCCCGGGTCGGGCGAATCGAAGAAGCGATTGAAGAAATTCTGGAAGGGATCGCCGCCTTGTCCCTGGCCGCCGTCGTCATCATCGTCGCCATCGCCGCCGCCGTGGCCGTGCGACTTACCTCGCTCGAGCACTTGTGTAGTCGAGATATTTACGACAGCCGGTTCGACCTTGTTTACGATCCCGGCGAAGGTGGTGGACAACTGCACCGGATCGGGCATCGCGAGCGGCGAGGTGCCGAGCGAGAAGATACTGTGCGTGGCGCTGACGCGGCCGGAGATCACGGTGCCGATAAGAATGCCGATGCCCAGCGTCAGGGCGACGGCGACCGAAGCCAGCAACTTGCGGCTTCGAGTCCAACCAGCAATCTCACGCCAGGCCATGCGCATTCGGGGCTCCCAAGCGCGTCCGGTCAAATCGTCTTGCGAACGAGTTCCGCGCCAATAAAGGTCTTTTGATTATACCATCTACGCGGCGCCCACCGGCTGAACGTCGCTTGGAGATTCCAGAGAGCCAACGGGACCGATCTGGCTGCGGCGGACCAACTCGCGACGGCCTCGCGGCCCGCAAGAATTGAAAAAACTGATGCGTCGGGGCGCATACCCCCTCCCCCCCGGGTATTTTTCAGAAGTATTGATTCTGAACGACTTTAAGTCCTTTGCGCCAGAACTGGTGATTCTAATGGAGTTAAAATGGCGTTTTTCAGAAGTGTTGATTCTGGAGGGTTTAGAGGCGCAAATCGGGCAGATGTGTTTGGCGTTCATGCAAAATCATAGCACAGAGAGTACCTACGTGTCAAGCTGGCGATAGAGGAAATGTATTCGAACACTGCCGGGAGAGGCTGCCTTTCGCCGGAGCGCGAGTTCACGCCGGACGACGCTTACCGGGATGGAGATTGTCGCGCTAATACGGGTCTTGCGCCGGACGCTTTAGGGACGCCTCGGAGGCGACCTTGTTCGCCGCGTGCCGCGAATGCTAAACTGCCTGGAGCGAGTGAAAGTGGCCAACCGTACACCGAGGTAAATTCATTGTCCGATTCCAAGCAAGACGAAAGTTTCAAGGTAGTGGACCGCAGGCTGTTTACGCCGGAAGGCGAGTTGCGGCCGGAAGCGGCGGACGAGAAAAAACAGCGCGAAGCGCAGCCTGCGGCGCAACCGCCGCGCGCGGCCGCGCAGCCGCAGAACGCTGGAGCCGCGGCGCAGGCGGCCGCGGAAGCGCCGACACAAGTTCTGACGAGCGACGCGGCGCAGCCGAAACCTTCGCGCGGATTTGAATCGCTGGTGAATTTTATCGCGCAGAACACAGCGATGGTGCTGGGCGCGTACCCGGACCCGCGCACGGGGCAGCCCATACTCGATCTCGAGGGCGCGCGCGAATTGATCGACATGCTGGACGCTCTGCGGGAAACTACGCGCGGAAATCTTGCGCCGGAAGACGATCGACTGCTGCTCGACGTGCTCGGCAGCTTGAAATTGTCGTTCATGGAAATGACTAAGGCCGCGGCGAAGGCCGCGAAGGAAAAAGCACAGCCTCGCACTTGAGCGACGCTGGTTCTTTTGACGCAATGCCGGCGGATCGACTCGAACTCACTGTACTCGGCTCCGGGACATCCATGGGAGTACCGACGCTCGGGTGCCATTGCGCGGTGTGCGGCTCGACAGATCCGCACGATAAACGCACGCGGCCTTCGATTCTGATTTCGCGCGAAGAAGGCGGCGCGAGACACAACGTGGTGATCGACACCACGCCGGACTTTCGATTTCAAGCGTTGCGCGCGGGAATCGATCGGCTGGACGCGGTGGTTTTCACGCACGCACATGCCGACCACATTCTGGGATTCGACGACATTCGCCCGTACAACATGCGGCAAAAAATGGCCATGCCAGTTTATGCGTCCGACGCGACAATCGGTACGCTGCGGCGCACGTTTGCGTACGTGTTCGAGCCGGCGCCGGCGGGAACGCTGATTCCGCAAGTGACACTTCATCCGATTCACGGGCCGTTTGAATTGCTGGGCGCGACGTTCACGCCGATTCCGGCCGAGCATGGAGCAATGCAGGTGTTCGGATTTCGCGTGGGCGGGATGGCGTATCTGACGGATTTCGGGCGCTTGCCGGATTCATCGAAGGCGCTGCTCGCGGGCCTGGACGATTTCATTCTCGACGCGCTTCGCGATGAACCGCAGCCGATGCATCAGACGGTGGAGCAGGCTGTGGCGCTGGTGCGAGAGCTCGAGCCGCGGCGCGCGTGGTTCACGCACATCGCGCACGATTTGCCGCACGCGGCGACGAACGCGCGCCTTGCAGCGATGGGAATGCCCAACGTGCAATTGAGCTACGACGGATTGCGGATCGAGGTGCGCGTCTGATGGCGCTCACGGTGATGCACACGCCGGGGGAATGGTACGCGCGGTACACGGCGGCGGGAAAATTCTCCGCGCTTTCGATCGGGTGCTTCGATGGGCTGCACTTGGGGCATCAGGAGGTGCTGCGGCGCGTGGTGTCTTGCGCGCGAGGAGCCGGGACTACCATTCCCGGCGTGGTGACGTTCGAGCCGCATCCGTTGCGGATTCTGCGGCCGGCGGAAGCGCCGCCGATGATCGCGACGCTCGCGCAGCGCCTGGAGGGATTTGAACGCGCGGGAATTGAAGCGGTGCTGGTGCTGGATTTTACGCGCGCGGTGTCTGAAGTGTCGGCGCCGGAGTTTCTGGAGTCGATTCTGGTGGAGCGGCTGGGCATGGGCGCGATCTGCGTGGGGCCGAATTTCCGCTTCGGGCACAAGCAAACGGGGAATACGGATTTGCTTTCGGAGTTGGGGCCGGTCTACGGATACGACGTGGAGATCGTGCCGCCGACGCTGCTGCGCGGCGAACTGGTATCAAGCACAGCGGTGCGCACGGCCGTCGCCGCGGGGCAAGTGAGATTCGCGGCGGAATTATTGGGGCGGCCATTTGCGTTGACCGGCTCGATTCGCGCGGGCGAAGGACGAGGCGGCGCAATTCTGGTGCCGACGCTCAATATGGCGCCCGATCAAGAATTGCTACCGAAGACGGGCGTGTATTGCACGGAGACGCGGGTGGGAGAGAAGGTGTATCGCTCGGCAACGAACGTGGGTTTCCGCCCGACGTTCGATGGGCAGGCGCTTTCGGTCGAGAGCCATTTGTTCGATTTTTCGGAGATGATGGCGAGCGGCGCGATTGAAGTGCGGTTTTGGGAGCGGCTTCGGGATGAGCAGAAATTCGCGAGTGTGGATGAGTTGCGGCGGCAGATTGAGTTGGACCTCGACGCGGCGAAGGAATTTTTCCGGAAGCGGGATGCGGAGGAGGTGCGCCCGTGACGCCGGTTAGCCGCGTCCTGGAGTGCGAGCGCATCGCTTTCCGCATTCTGTGTCGGTCAGATCTTGCCGTGCAGGTCACCTCCTGGTACCGTCTCTATTGCACCGCCCTCGGGGTCTAACGGCATGGATCCTCAAGCTTCTGCCGGGATGTCTCGCACGAGCGGCCCGTCGTTCGTCGATGGCGTCGATTATCGTTACTTCGGCGTAAGCGGGTGGCTCCTGTGTTTCATCTTCACGCTCGTGTTCATCGGGCCTGCGGTGCGTGTGTACAGCCTCTTCGAAAATTATGGTCATAGCATGCAGGTCTTTGCGGAGTCGCGTCATTCGTCCGCCCTTCACGTTTACTACTTCGTGGAGCAGTTCATCAGTTTTGCGGTCCGCGGCTATGGATTGTTCGCCGGAATTGAACTGTGGAAGGTCCGTCCCGGGGCAGTCCAGAAGGCTAAACTTTTTCTATTGAGTTTATTCGCGTTAGCTTTCTTGGAATATGCATCCGAGTTCGTCTGGGTATTCTTAACGGCGACGGTGGCGGCTCGTGACGCTGCACTCTCGAGAGTTGCTAACGGGCACGGCACCGAGTTTCTTTTCGAGGCTGGTATCTACGCCGGAGTTTGGTATGCCTATCTGTTGAAATCGAAACGGGTTCGCGCGACCTTTTCGTCGGAGAACCGTCTCGACATCACGTCCATTCCTCACGCGGGTATTGATTAGCGGGGGTTTTGGAAGCTGCAGCCTTCCAGTCGTTTAGACGCACCGCCCTCCGGGGACTGGGTTAAGCTGCGGCAATTTTCGCAGACGCCACCGACTTCGGTGCGGGTCACCGTGATTTCCATACCGCAATCGTGGGCGATTTGACGTTTCAATTGCTCGAAGAGGTTGGACTCGAATTCGCACACCGTGCCGGAACGCGGGCGCGACGCAACGCTACGCCACGAGCGGCTGATCCGGAAATCGTAATCTTGCGCCTTCGCGAAAAGGAGATGATGACACCGGCACACGAGAAGTGCCGGTGTCGAGAGAAAAATTTACTGCTTCTCCGCCGTAAATTGGCTCGTGGTTCCGTGCAGCACGTCGGTGTTCTCGATGGTCATGGTCTTACCGTCGGCACTCACGGTCATGCGGGAGACGTCAATCACCTTCCCATCGCGTTTATCGGTTTCTTCGATGGTGTTGTCGCCCATGCGCTTGACGGAAACGCTGGTGGTGCCGGGATCACCCATATAGGGCGCATCCGTGCCATCGAGTTTCGCGGTGTAGGATTGCCCGGTGGGGGTGGTCATGGTCGCGCTATCCCCTTCGACCTTGTACGTGAATAGGAGTCCATTGTCCGAGACGCTCTGCATTTTCGTGGTTTGCCAGGAACCCGAAATTGCGCTCGATCCGGCCGGACCTTTTTCGACTCGCGTCGCTTCCCCCTTACCCGTGACTGGACTGGAATTGGTGTCACTACTGTCGGTGTATTCGCCGTCCAAAGTGTCGCCGTCGGGAGAGACCGTCACTTTCGCCGTGAGCACAATCTTTCCATCTTTTTTCTCGGTTATGTCAGTTGTGTGGTCGTCCACAACCGTGATGCTGATGGTGTCCCAGTACGGATCGCCGGCGACCGCGTGGTCCTGGCCATCGGCTTTGACTTCATACGCGGGAACGCAAGTCTTGCAACTGTACATGCCGTCTTGCAGCAGATAAACGTCGGGTTTCGTCGGAAGTTGGGCGTTGTTGAGCTCGATCTTCCACGTGCCATCGAAGGCGCTCTGCGCCATGGCCGCCGCAGGCATCGAGAGTGAGAGCAGTAGAATCCACAGCAGCTTTTTCATCGGTTGCGCTCCTTTGAAGTCCGGCTGGGCCTGGGAAATTTGGGCCAATATACTCGCTTCCATTTCCATCCGCAATGCTGTGAGCGAAGGCGCGAGGGAAAACGTGTCGGGCGGTGGGAGGGCCGGCGTTAGCTGCGGCAATTTTCGCAGACTCCGCCGACTTCGGTGCGAGTTACGGTGATTTCCATGCCGCAATCGTGGGCGATTTGACGTTTCAGTTGCTCGAAGAGGTTGGACTCGAATTCGCGGACTTTGCCGCAGCGCAGGCAGGCGACGTGGATGTGGTCGCGCGGGCCGTGCGCTTCGTAGTAGTGCTGATCGCCGCGGAGATGCAGGAGATCGAGTTCGTCGATCAAGCGATGGCGCTTCAGGAGATCGAGCGTGCGATAGACCGTGACGCGATGGACGCGGGAATCGACGCGTTGGGCGCGCTCGAGGATTTCATCGGCGGCCAGATGGCGCTCGGCGCGGTCCATCACCTGAAGGAGGACGCGGCGCTGGCGCGTGAGGCGCACGCCCTTTTTCACCAGCGCTTTTTCCAGGCGACCGGGGCGCGAATCGACGTGAATGCGTTCTCCGGAACTGACGCGATGTGCGGCGCTCGAGTGCATGGCGGGAATTTCGCTTACTGAGCTGCGACTAATGATGCGGCAGCAGCCTCAGCACGTCATTGTACATAACAACGGCGAAGACACACAGCATGAATACCACGCCGACGGTGACGAAGCGCTCCTTAGCGCGCAAGCTTAGGTCGTGGCGCAGCGTACCTTCGACGAGAAGCATCAGGATCATGCCGCCATCAAGCGGAGCGATGGGCAAAAGATTGAGCACCGCGAGATTCACGCTGATCAGGACCATCAGGTTCAGCAGGTCGCCGATGCCGCGCTGCGCGGCGCGGCCGGAATCGCGCGCGAGGCCGAGCGGCCCCTCAAGCTGCTTCACGGAAACTTTGCCGCGGAAAAGTCCCACGACGACGTTGACGAGCTCGCGGGCGAGCATGGCGTTGAATTCGATCGAGCGGCCAATCGCCTGGGCGAGGGAGTAACGCACCTCGACTGTGGCCGGGCGCATATCGAAGCCAAGATGCCAGCGCGCCACGCCGTCGCCGGGATCGCCCCAGGTGGGGCGCGCGGTGAGCGTGATGTTTTGGCCGGCGCGCTGCACGGCGAGTTGCACGGGTTGAGCGCCGGTCTGCTGAAGCAACGGAACGAGTTGGTGCGGGCTGGCCAAGGGCTGGCCGTTCAGCGCTTCGATTGTGTCGCCAGACTCGAGACCGGCGAGCGCCGCGGGTTCGTTCGGCAGAACAGTGCCGACTACGGTGGACTCGGCGGGATAGCCGACGGCGTCGGTCTCATCGGGCACGGCGCGAACGGTCACAGGCAGGTCACTGCCGTTGCGCTCGATCGTCGCGGGGATCGACGCGCCGGGCATCGAGAACATCAGGTGCATGTTCAGCGAATCCCAGGTGGGATTCTGCACGCCGTCGAACGCGACGATGCGATCGCCGGCCTGGATGCCGGACTGCGCGGCAGTGGAATCTTTCAGCACGCCGGCGACGTTCACCGGCTGATCTTCGTAGGTTGGCTGCTCGGTGCCGCGCAGGGCAAGGCCGGTGACGATTACGAGGGCCATCAGAATGTTCATGGTCGGACCGGCGAGCGCGATGATGATGCGCTGCCAGCGAGGCTTCGAGAGCATTTCGTCGGGCGCGCCCGCGCGCTCTTCAAAGGAATTGTCGCCGGCCATGCGCACGTAGCCGCCGACGGGGAGCGCGCTCAAGCGATAATCGGTGGCGCCGCGCTTTATGCCCCACAGGCGCGGGCCGAAGCCGATCGAAAAAACTTCGACTCGCACGCCGAAAGCACGCGCGGCGAGAAAATGTCCCCACTCGTGGACCAGGATCATCAGTCCAAGTCCGAATGCGATGCCTACGATGCCCAACAGGAAATCAATCGCCATGTCGCCTCGTTAAATTGGTCTTCGCGCGTTTTAATATCGCGCGTTCATCTATTTCTTCACGCCGCGGTCTTCTCGAATCGCGCCACTTCTTCTTGCGCCAGACGCCGGGCTTCGCGATCGGCTTCGAGCACGTCGGCGATGCTGTTTAAGCGAACGCGCGGCGTGCGCTTCAAAACTTGCTCGATCACGCGGGCGATCGCCGGAAACGCCACGCGTCGATCGAGAAACGCGGCAACGGCAACTTCGTCCGCCGCGTTAAACGCGCAGGGCCAAGCGCCGCCTTTGCTGAGCGCCTCGCGCGCCAGACGCAGGCACGGAAATCGCCGCGTAGAAGCCGGCTCGAAATCAAGACGCCGCAGCGAGGCCCAATTGAGCGTCACTTCTTTTGATGCGGCCCGCTCCGGGTAGGTTAGCGCATATTGGATGGGCATACGCATATCCGTTGGGCCGAGTTGCGCGAGAATGGAACCATCGACATATTCGACCATGGAATGAACCGTGGATTGCGGATGGATGACCACGTCGATCTGGTCCGGGCGCAGATCAAATAGCCACCGCGCTTCGATGACCTCGAAGCCTTTGTTCACGAGCGTGGCGGAATCGACGGTGATGCGCCGGCCCATGCGCCAGTTCGGATGCGCGAGCGCCTGCTCGGGCGTGACGGTGGCCAATTGCGCAAGCGGCGTGCGGCGAAACGGGCCGCCGGAGGCCGTGAGCACGATGCGCAGCACCTCGCGCCGCTCGCCGGCGCGCAGGCACTGATGAATCGCGTTGTGCTCGCTATCGACCGGAAGCAATTCGCAGCCAGAGGCGCGCGCGGCGGCCATCACCACTTCGCCCGCGGCGACCAGGATTTCTTTGTTGGAGAGCGCCACGCGTTTGCCGGCCACGACGGCGGCGTAGGTGGCTTCAAGGCCCACGACACCGACGGCGGCCGAGACCACGATTTCGGCTTTGGGATGCGTCGCGACAGCGAGCAGGCCCGCGGCGCCATGTTGGATTTCGGGCAGCGGCGCGTGCGCGGCCGCGCGCAGGCGCTCGGCCAATTCGGCGGCACGCGCGGCATCCGCAACGGAAACAAGCTCCGGACGATGGCGGACGATTTGCGGAGTCAAAACTTCGAGGTTTCCGCCCGCAGCCAGCGCCACGACGGAGAATCGCCCATCGAGCGCATCGACCACGGACAAAGTTTGACGGCCGATGGAGCCGGTCGAGCCGAGAATGGCGATTGGTTTCAAAGTGCGCACCTGCGCGCGAGATCAGAAACGGCGTCGAGCGAAACGCGCGGGCACGATTCGCTAGCGCGCCGCGACGACCAACTGAAAATAGTACCAGACGACCGGAAGCGACAGAACCAGCGCATCAATGCGATCGAGCATTCCGCCGTGGCCCGGCAACAATGTTCCGGAATCCTTCACACCGGCGCTGCGTTTGTAGGCCGATTCCAGAAGATCGCCGAATTGTCCGGCGATGTTGCCGAGCGCGGCCATCGCCAACATGTCAATTTTGCTGATGCCTACCCAGCGCGCCGAAAGAGCGCCCACCAACAGCGATCCCGCGAGATTCGCGACGGCGCCCTCCCAGGTTTTCTTGGGGCTCAATTGCGCGGCCATTTTTGTGCGGCCCACGGCGCGACCGACGAAGTACGCGAATGAATCTCCAACCCAAATCATGACCAGGGCGAAAAGTAAGAGACGCGGCGCAATCGCGTCGAGGCGAACCGCAGCCGTGAACGGCAACGCCACGAAAAGCAGCGCCGCGGCGCTGATGCCGAGATCGGGCAGAACGTCCGCCAGCGGCAAGCTGCTGAAAACGGCGATAGCCCCCGCGCCGAAAACGAAGAGCAGCAACACCATTTCGAGCGACGCCGTAAACAAAGGCGACTGGTGCAGCAGAACGATGTCGCGGGTTAGAGACGTGCGCTCGGAAAGCGTCGCCTGCCACTGCTGGAAGAACATGAAGACCCCGCAAACGCAGGTCCAAAAGCGGTAGCCCTTAAGACCCACCCGCTCCCCGAGAGAAAAGAATTCGAGAAGCGCGAGCACCGCGACCGCCGCGCCGCACGCCGCCACGAGCAGCGGCGGACCCCACCAGATCAGAGCGATCACGGCGGGAATCAAGATTGCGGCCGTCAGAACGCGAGTGAGCGTCACGCGAGTCCGCCAGAGGCGCGATCGGAGTGCGTCGGCAAGCGGTTAGGCCGTCTCGCGTTGCGGGCGCGTGGCCAGACCGCCGTACCGGCGCTCGCGACCGCAGAAATCGACGAGCGCGCGGTAGAGCTCGGTGCGCGTGAAATCAGGCCACAGTGTTTCGGTGACGTAAATTTCCGCGTAGGCAATCTGCCAAAGAAGAAAATTGCTCACGCGCATTTCGCCGCTGGTGCGAATCAGCAGATCGGGATCGGGCAGGCCCGCGGTGTAAAGATGCTTGGCCACCATCTCCTCGTCGACGCGGAAAGATCCGATGCCGTTGTTGCGCACGCGATCCAGAATCGAATTGAACGCATCGACAAGTTCGGCGCGGCCGCCATAATTGAGCGCCACGGCGAGTTTCATCCCCGAATTGCCGGCGGTCAATTCCATGGCGCGATCCACATCGGAACGCACGCCCGCGGGCAGTTGATCGGCCCGCCCGATCACCAGCATGCGTATATTATTTTTGTGGATCACCGGCAGCTCGCGGCGCAAATATTCGCGCAGCAGGCGCATCAGGAAATCGGTTTCGGTTTTCGGCCGGCGCCAATTCTCCATCGAAAAGGCGTAGAGCGTGAGCGCGGGAATGCCCAGCCGCGCGCATGTCTCAATCACGTTTCGCGCGGCGCGCACGCCGGCTTTGTGTCCCGCAAGACGCGGAAGATGCCGCCGCTGCGCCCAGCGGCCGTTGCCATCCATGATCACGGCCACGTGCTCAGGTAGTCTGCGGCTATCGAGCTGGCCGAGCAGGCGAGCTTCTTCTTTATTTGCGGGTTCCAAGTGTTCCGGGGCTTGCACAATTCCTCTTCCGGCGCGTCCCAGGCAAGACGTCCGGTTCCGACCCCAAGCACTGCCTAGTCGTGATTGGTCCGACTGACGAAAACTAACATACGAATTCCGTCACTGCAACCTGAGCGCCGCCGCGAGACTCAGTTGAATCCGCCGGAAGATCATAGCTTCAATTTCAAGAAGGCGAAGGCCGCGGCTGCCATATTCGGGAAGATCGCTGTGTACACGAGAACCAGCGTGAGAGCGATCATAGAAATGGTCGTCAGCCAGGCCACGATATTGAACGTGGGGGAATTCACGTACTCGCCCATCAGGTCTTTCCGATTTACCAGCAGCAGCATGAAGATCAGCACGATGGGCAGCCACACTCCGTTGGCCACTTGCGAAAGCACCAGAATGCGATAGAGAGGAGCGTGCGGAATCAGAATCACGGCCGCGCCAACGACGAGCATCGCGGTGTAAAGGCTGTAGAAAATCGGCGCGTCGTTAAATTTTCGGTCGATGCCGGCTTCAAAGCCCATGCCTTCGCAGATCACGTGCGCGGTGGAAAGCGGCAGGATGGACGCGGCGAACAACGACGCGTTCAACAGGCCGAAGGCGAAAAGCAATCCGGCCCAGCGCCCGGCCAGCGGCACAAGCGCCTGCGCGGCCTCGCCGGCGTCGGTGATGTTGCGATGCCCGGCGACATAGAGCGTCGCGGCCGTGCATACAATGATGAAAAAGACCACGATCATGCAGGATACGCTTCCGACGATCACGTCGGCGCGCGCCTGGCTGTATTGCCGCTTGCCGACGCGTTTTTCAACGAAGCTCGCTTGCATGTAGAAGAACTGCCACGGCGCGATCGTCGTGCCCACCAGCGCCGTGAGCATCAGCAGATAGCCGGCATTGAAATGAAACGTTGGGATCACCGTGCTCTTGGCGGCCAGGAGCCAGTTCGGGTGCGCGAGAAAAGCCGAAAAGATATAGGCGAGATAAAATGTACAGGCCACCAGGAAAATCTTTTCGACTTGGCGATACGTGCCGCGCAGAACCAGAACCCACACAATCAACGCGGCAACGGGCACGGCGATATATTTTGAGATGTGGAAAATTTGCATGGACGCCGCGACGCCGGCGAATTCCGCCGTGGTGTTTCCCATGTCCACCAGCAGGCCCGCGAGGATCAGAAAGAACGTGGGGCGGAAACCGAATTCTTCGCGGATCAGATCGGACAAGCCTTTGCCCGTGATCACGCCCATGCGCGCGCACATTTCTTCGGTGACGTACAGCGCGATGGTCATCGGGATCAGCGACCACAGCAGCGCGTAGCCGAAACGCGCGCCGGCCTGCGTGTAAACCGAAATGCCGCCCGCGTCGTTGTCGACGTTCGAGGTGATTACTCCGGGCCCGAGAATCGCGAGGAATATGAAAAGGCGCCGGCGCAACAGGCGCGTACGCTTGCCGAATTCCGCGCCGCGATCGCGCCAGACTTGTACTCGCTCCTTGAGCGCCACCAAGTTCATAGCTTCCGCCGGAGCCGCGTGACCACGTCGTCCACGGCGATCGCGCCAATCGGGCGCCCCAGGTCGTCGACCACCGCGAGGCTGCGCAAATTGTATTTATCGAACAGATCGAAGACTTCTTTTTCGTTCGCGCTCGGCGGCACCGAATTCAAAGGCTCCGTCTTCATCTCGGCCATGCGCTGATCGGGCGCGGCCAGCAGCAGGCGCGCGGCCGGAACCGTGCCGGAGAATTTCGCGTCGTCGGTGATCAGGAAAATGGTGTCGAGAACTTCCAGATGCACGTCGCGCGAGCCGATCCAGCTGACCACTTCGTCGCGCGTGGCCGTCTCTCCGACGAAAATAAATTCGGTGTTCATCATGCCGCCTGCGGTATCGCCCTCAAATTGCAAGAGGGCGCGCACTTCGCTCGCTTCCCTGCCGGGCATCTCTTCGAGAACTTCTTGCGAAGTCTGCGGCGCAAGGTCCGCCAAAACGTCGGCGGCTTGATCGGGATCCATCTCTTCCAGAATGTCGGCGGCTTTGCCGCGGTCGAGCGTCTCGACGATCTCTTTGGTCACGCGCTTATCGAGTTCCGCCAGCGCCTCGGCGGCGGTCTCTTCGTCGAGCGAGGCGATGATGGCTTGGCGCTCGGCCGGCGAGAGTTCTTCCATGATGTCGGCGAGATCAGCGGGATGCATTTGCTCGAGCTGCCGGTTCGAGATGCGCAGCTTGATGCGGCGCAGAGGATCGGGCTCGATGAGATTCACAAATTCCCAGCGAATCGTGCGTGTCGGCAACTTGTCCTGCAGCCGGCGGATCAATCCCGGAGACGCGACTCCCTGCAGCAGACGGCGCGCCGCGCCGCTCAGGCCAACGTCAACCTGGGTGACGCGCAACTCAACGGTGCCGTTGGCGCGCTCGTCGGCCAGATCGACGTCGTTCACGCGCACGACTTTGCGGCCGCCAGTGTCAATGATCTGCTGATCGAGCAAATCCTTGCCGACCGCAAGCCAGCTTTCGTTCGGCGCATAGTAGTCGAGCGCTTTTTCTTCGACGTTCAGCTTGATCACGCCGGGTGCGACGAACGCGACGTGGTCATAGCGCGCCACAAGCGGCAGATATTTCCCGCGCCCGAGCAGAATTCGAGCCACGCGATTCGGCTGGTCGGCCGGTTCGAGGAACAGTTCGTTCACTCGGCCGACGAAGTTGCCCGCAGAATCGTAAGTCTCCGCGCCCAAAAGTTCCGTAGCGTGCAGCATGATTGATCCGCTTGCGATGCGATCGAAAAAACGCGTCGAAAAACAAAAAGCCCGCGACCAAAATAAATTCCCGGCCGCGGGCGATCCGCAAAAACGATGGCCACTAACGGCGCCGCGGACCGCTCCTGATCGTTTCGGGGCCAACTTCCGGTGCACGGCCCGATCCAATCTTTATTGGCCTGAATGCCGGGCTTGCGGCCCCAGGGCCAGGCTCCGTTTCGCTTGAAACACGCATCGTGACCGACATTCCTCCAACTCGATTAGTTAAAGCGTGTACGCATCTTTGTCAAGACAAGAATCGTGTTTTGATGGACATTTTTCCAAGCGAAACGCCTGCTCACGGGACGGCCCGATCCCATTCGCGCGAGGCTCCGACCGAAGTGGCGCCCGCGTTTTCCATTTGACGGCGCGCGGTCCTATGGACCCACGGGTATAATGCCCTTCGCCCGCCCTTCGGGCATGCTCCAAGCCATGACCGAACCTACGAGTCCGCCGACGAGTTCTCCCACGAGTCCATTAATGCGGCAGTATCACGCCATCAAATCGCGCTACCCGCACGCGCTCCTGCTTTTTCGCTTGGGCGATTTCTACGAGCTTTTCTTCGAGGATGCCGTGGTCGCGGCGCGCGAATTGCAGATCACTCTCACTTCGCGCAATCGCGAACGCGGCGAGCAGATCCCGATGTGCGGCGTGCCCTATCACGCCGCCGACGCGTACGTGGCGCGTTTACTGCGCGCCGGATACAAGATTGCGGTGTGCGACCAAATGGAAGAGGCCGGGCCCGGGAAGAAATTGGTGCGGCGCGAAGTGGTGCGCGTGATCACGCCCGGAACGGCCACGGGCCTGAACGTGATCGAGCCGCGCGAGAATAATTTTTTGGCCGCGGTGGCGCGCGGCGCCGCGGGCTCGGCGATTGGACTCGCGTTCGTCGACGTCTCGACCGGCGAATCGAGCGCCACGGAATTCTCGGGCGCCGGCGCGGAGGAAAAACTTCGCGACGAACTCGATCGCTTGCGCCCGCGCGAAATTCTGTTGCCGCGGCAGGCCGGACTGTTCGCGCGCGATTCCAGCGCCTCGGGCGACGGTTCGGCAACGCGCCTCGCGGGCGGCGCCTCGGCCGAGACGCGCGTCGAAGAATGGGTTTTCGCGCACAGTTACGCCGAGCGGATTCTCCGAGAGCAATTTGGAGTCTCGGGTCTTGAGGGCTTTGGCCTTGCCGATCACCCGGAAGCCACGCGCGCCGCCGGAGCGTTGATTCATTACTTGCGCGAGACCTCCGCGGTCGGCGCCGAAGGCGAGGGCGCGCGCGCCGACGCGCTGCGGCATGTGGATCGCATGCGTTTCTACGAGCAAGCCGACGCGCTCGTTCTGGACACGGTGACGGTGCGCAACCTCGAGCTTGTGGCGCCGCTCTTCATGGAAGACGCGGCGCGTGGCGCGGCCGTCACCCTGCTCGCCGCGCTTGACGACACGGTGACCGGCATGGGCGCGCGGCTGATTGCGCGCGTGGATCCTGCGGCCGCAAGTGGATCGCGCGGAAATCGAAATGCGTCTCGACGCGGTGGGCGAGCTTGTCGCGCAAACCGTGCTGCGCGAGGAAATTCGGCGCGATCTCGGCGGCGTGCAGGATATCGAGCGCCTCGCCGGACGCATCACGCTCGGTGTTGCGTCGCCGCGCGACCTGGTAGCCTTGCGAGACACTCTCACGCGATTCCCGCCGCTGCGCGCGAATCTTGAGCGTGCATCGAGCGCGCGCCTCGCCGCGCTTCGCAATCAAATCGACGAGCTCGCCGATGTGCGCGAGCGCCTCGCGCGCGCCGTGGCCGACGATCCGCCGAATCTCGCATCCGATCCCGGCGTGATCCGCGCCGGCTACGATGCGGAACTCGACGAGCTGCGCGAACTTTCGCAGCGCAGCAAGCAAATCATCGCCGCGATGGAAGAACGCGAGCGCAAACGCACCGGCATCGCTTCGCTCAAGATTCGCTACAACCAGGTCTTCGGCTATTACATCGAGATCTCGAAACCCAATCTGCATCTTGTCCCGCCCGATTTCGAGCGCAAGCAAACTCTGGTGAACGCCGAGCGCTTCACCACGCCCGAGCTCAAGGAATACGAACGCAAAGTGCTGGACGCCGATCGAACGCATCGCCGAAATCGAGCGGCGCCTATTCGCCGAATTGCGCGCGTGGCTCGCCGAACACGCCGCACGCATGCGGCAAACCGGCCCGCGCTGTGGCGCAACTCGACGTGCTCGTGAATTTCGCGCGCCTGGCGGCATCGCGCCACTACGCGCGCCCTGAATTCATCGACCACGGGCGAATTAATGATTGTCGCCGGTCGCCACCCCGTAATCGAGCGACTGCTCGAGCAGCACGGCGAGCGATTCGTGCCCAACGATCTTTATCTCGACCAGGCGACGCAACAGATCCTGCTGATCACCGGGCCAAACATGGGCGGCAAATCCACCTACTTGCGGCAAGCCGCGCTGATCGTGCTGATGGCGCAGATGGGATCGTTCGTTCCGGCCGAGCAGGCGCGCCTGCCAATCACCGATCGAATTTTCACGCGCATCGGCGCGTCGGATAATTTGGCGCGCGGGCGTTCGACGTTTCTCGTGGAAATGAGCGAGGTCGCCGCGATTCTGAACACGGCCACGCCGCACAGCCTCGTGCTTGCTCGATGAAGTTGGCCGCGGCACGGCCACGTTTGACGGCCTGTCGATCGCCTGGGCGGTCGTCGAGCACTTGCAGGCCGAAACCCGCGCGTGCGCCCTGTTCGCCACGCATTATCACGAACTGACGGAGCTTGCGGATTTGCTGCCCGGCGTGCGAAACGTTCACGTCGCGGTGCGCGAGACTCCGGACGAAATTATTTTCCTTCGCCGCGTCGAAGAAGGCAGCGCCGATAAAAGTTATGGCATCGAAGTCGCGCGCCTGGCCGGCGTGCCGCGCAGCGTGATCGAACGCGCGCGCGAAATTCTGCGCCGCCACGAACAGAGCGAACACGAATTGAGCGAAGAGCTAACGCCTGGAGCGGATCGGCCCGGCGCGGCCGCCGAGCGCGAACCGCCGCTCTTCACGCCGATCGACCGCAACGTGCTCGAAGCCTTGCGCGCCGCCGATCTCGACAATTTGAGGCCGCTCGACGCGCTCAATCTGCTCGCGGCGCTGAAAAAGCAAATTTCATGAGCCGCTCGCGCCCTTCCGACGCGCTCGTTGTTGGAATGATGTCGGGCACCTCGGCCGACGGAATTGATGTCGCGCTCGTGCGCATCGCGGCGCACGGCGGGGAGAATGCCGATTCGGCGAAGGTCGCAGAGTTCGCGAGCGTGCCGTATCCCGCGCCGCTGCGCGAAACCATCCTGCGCGTCGCCGAAGGCGCGCGCATCACGGCGGGCGAGATCAGCCACCTCAATTTTCGCGTCGGCGAGGAATTTGCCCGCGCGGCCCTGGGTGCGCTCAAGCGTTGGCGCATTCGACCGTCGCGCGTCGCGGCGATCGGCTCGCACGGCCAGACGATTTTTCACCAGGGATATGGCCGCGGCTCCGTCGCTGCGAATTCCCTCCACGCTTCAGATCGGCGAGCCCGCGGTGATCGCCGCGCGCACCGGCATCACAACTGTCGGCGATTTTCGCCCCGCCGACATCGCCGCGGGAGGCCAGGGCGCGCCGCTCGTGCCGTTCGTCGACTATCGTCTATATAGCAACGCGCACATGGGCCGCGTCGCGCTCAACATTGGCGGCATCGCCAACCTGACGGTGCTCCCCGCTGGCGGCGCACTGCGCGACGTCTTTGCGTTCGACACCGGACCCGGCAACATGGTGATCGACGCGCTGGTGCGGCGCGCCACGCATGGCCGACGAAAGTTTGATCGCGATGCGCGGATCGCCGCGCGCGGCCGAATGATTCCCGCGCTGCTTAATTCCCTGCTCCGCGACGAATATTTCCGCTCGCCGGCGCCGAAAACGACCGGCCGCGAGCGCTACGGCGAGCAATATATGCAACGCCTGCTCGCGCGGCGCGAAGCGCGCGGCGCGTCGCACGCCGATTTGATCCGCACCGCGACGTTGCTGACCGCGCTTTCGATCGTCGACGCCATGAATCGCTGGGTCTGGCCGAAAGCGAAGATCGCCGAGATGATCGTCTCCGGCGGCGGCGCGCACAATCCGTTGCTGATGGCGCAACTTGCCGCGGCGCTCGGCGGAATTCGCGTGATCGGCTCAGCTGAACTCGGCGTGCCCGAAGACGCCAAAGAAGCTTTCGCATTCGCGCTGCTTGCGTGGGAGACGCTGCATCGCCGCCCATCGAATGTGCCCGGGGCAACCGGAGCCACGCACCTCGCCATCCTTGGAAAAATCTGCTATGCGCCACACGGAAAACTCTAAGCGCCCGCGCAGGGCTCGCCGGCCCTCGCTCGCAGCGCTGACTGCATCCGTTGCGTTAGCGCTCGCGCTGTGCGGCTGCTCCGGCGCGCCGCATCCCGCTCCCGGCGACGTTACATTTCTGATTGAGTCCATGCCCGCGAATCTCGATCCGCGCATCGGCACCGACTTTGCTTCCGAGCGCATGGACAGCCTGCTCTTCGACAGTTTGGTGCAAAGCGACGGTCAGATGAATATCCAGCCAGACCTTGCCGCAAGCTGGGAGCAGCCCGACCCTGCCACCTATGTCTTTCATCTTCGCCACGACGTCCGCTTTCACGATGGCCGCGCACTGACCTCGGCCGACGTGAAATTCACATTCGATTCGATCACCAGCGGCGCCATCCAAACGCCGAAGCGCGGCGCCTTCTCCGCGGTCCGCGTGATCGAAACCCCCGATCCGTACACCGTCGTCTTCCGATTGAAATCCGTCTCAACCTCATTCTTGTGGGACATTTCGCGCCCGGCGATCGGAATCGTTCCGCAAAGCGCGGGCGCAGATTTCGCCCAGCATCCCATCGGCACCGGCCCCTTTCGCTTTGTGAGCGCCGTGCAAGACGACAACGTAGTGTTCGCCAGCAATCCCGATTACTTCGGTGGCGCGCCGCAAATCAACCAAGTGACCTTTCGCATCGTGCCCGAAGCCATCGTCCGCGCGCTCGAGCTGCGCAAGGGCGCGGCGGACATCGAGATGAGTTCGCTTTCGCCGGATATGGTTCCCGTGCTCGCGCGACAGCCCGGTATCGCCGTCACCGAAGAACCCGGAACGAATTACAGTTACGTCGCTTTCAATTTCGATACGCCCGCGCTCGCGCATCGCGAGGTCCGGCAAGCACTCGCGTACGCCACCGACCGCGCATCGATCATCCAATATCTTTTGCGCGGCCAAGCTCGCCTCGCGGATGGCTTGCTCCCTCCCGGAAATTGGGCCGCCGCTCCTGACCTTAAAAGCTATCCGTACGATCCGCAGCGCGCGGAACAATTGCTCGATGCCGCCGGATTTCCGCGCCGCGCCGACATGGGCGGCATGCGTCTGCACCTAACGCTCAAAACTTCAACGGAAGAATATTCGCGCCTTCTCGGCGAAGTGCTGCGCGAGCAATGGCGCAAGGTGGGTGTCGATCTCGAACTGCGCGCGCTCGAATTCGGCACGCTGTATGCGGACATCACGCGCGGCAACTTTGAGATGTATACGCTGCGCTGGATCGGCGTGAATAACGATCCGAGCGTTTTTCAATATGCTTTCGAGTCCGACCACATGCCGCCGGCCGGCTTCAATCGAGGCCACTATCGCAATCCTCAGTTAGACGCGCTGATGACCCAGGCAAACGTCGAGCCCAATATCGGACGGCGCAAAGCGCTCTTCTATCAGATACAACAGGTCGTCGCCGAAGACGTGCCCTACATCAGCCTATGGTTCAACGACAACATCTGCGTTCATCGCACGCGCATCACCGGCATCGAGCTTTCGCCCGCAGGCAATTACGATTTTCTGTGCACGATCCACGCGAATTAAAGTCCGGATTTGACTTGCGGAGGGAAACGCGCGCTGCGGCTGCGGCGCGAGCGCGCTGACTACGCCAGCGCTTCGCGAATTTCGCTTTCGGGGAATAAACCTTCGCGAATGATGTGCCAACCATCCGCGCTCAAGCCCACGATCGTCGAAGCCAACCCCACGCCGGTTTCTCCGGCATCGAGCACCAGGGGCAGTCGATCGCCCAACTGCTGCATCAACTCTTCGCCGCTCGAACACGAAGGCGAGCCCGAAAGATTCGCGCTCGTTCCCGTGATCGGACCTTCGACCTGCTCGATCAGCGCGCAGGCCACACGCGAATTCGGCCAGCGCAACGCCACGCGTCCGGTGTGCCCGGTAACCTTCAACGGCAAGCGGTGCGAGGCTTCCACAACCAGCGTCATCGCCCCTGGCCAGAATTTTTCGGCGAGCGTTAGAAAATTCGGCGGCAGATCGCGCGCCAATTCCGCCGCCTGCTTCAGCGAATTCACCAAAATGGGCAGAGCGCGATTCTCCGGGCGCCCCTTCACACGATAAATTTGCTCGACCGCCGCAAGGTTGAACGGATCCGTCGCCAGACCATAAAACGTGTCGGTGGGAATGCCTACGACCTGTCCCTGGTGAATGAGTTCAGCGGCGTAGCGAATCGCATTCGGATCAGGCGAATCGCATGAAACTTTCAGCTGCTCTGCCCGCAAAGTGATCTCGCCCCTAGGCCTCGGCGCCTTCCCTGCCGCGTGGCAAGGGCGCCGTCGAAAGACGGCCCGAAAAGGCCTTTTGTTTTCAGCAAAATACCACAGTGGTAGGCCACGCGCAAGACTTTGCGCGCGTTATCGCTTCCATAGGGCACTTCCGGACGCGTTTTCGTTGCGACCGCGATCGTCGTTCCACGCCGGGACGGGCGGCGTTCTTTGACCATGGCCAAGCGGTTTGCTAGTCTCGACGCCATGAGGCCGGCACACCGCACAAGCCCTCTGCGCGCGGGCGCGGCCGGAAGCGCCTCGCCGGAAACCATCTCCAGCCGCGAGAATCGCTGGCTGAAGCGATTTCGCGCCGCGCTCCATAGCGCCGAATCCGGGGCCGATACTTCGATCGGCGTCGAAGGACCTCACTTAGTGGAAGCAGCCCTCGGCTCGAGCGCGAGCGTAGAAGCCGTGCTGATCTCAACCTCCGGTGAGCGTCACTTGGCGCGCCTTGAATCCCAGATTCCTCCCGACGCCGCGATCTTGCGCACGACCGATCGACTCTTCGCCGGTGTCGCCGCAACCGAAGCGCCGCAAGGCATCGCCGCGCTCGTGCGCCCGCGCCCAGCGAGCTTCGACGAAATCACGCTCGGATGCCCGCTGCTCGTAGTGCTCGCGGGCGTGCAGGATCCCGGCAACGTCGGCGCGATCCTGCGCAGTGCCGAGGCTATGGGCGCAACTGCCGCAGCAACGTGCGCCGTTGCGGGCGTCGGCACTTCAAATCCGCTCGCGCCGAAAGCATTGCGCGCGTCGGCCGGCTCTGCGCTGCGGCTTCCGCTTCTTCGCGCGGCGGCTGCAGCGACGCTTCTGCTCCAGTTGCGCGTCGCCGGCATCAAAAGCTACGCGGCCTGTCCCGCCGCGATCAACCATCTCGCTGAAGAGGGAGTCTCGCCCGCCTTGCGCCCGTGGGAAGCCGATTGGAAAATCCCCGTCGCATTGTGGATTGGCAACGAAGGCGCAGGCCTGCCGCGCGAAATCGCGCGCTCGGCCGACGCGCGCGTCACGATTCCTCACGCCGCAGGCGAATCCGGCGCGGTTGAATCGCTCAACGCCGCAGCCGCCGCGACTATCCTTCTTTATGAAGCGGCCAAGCAACGAGGCACCTTAACCTAGAGCGAAAACGCCAGCGAGCGGCGCGCATCCAACAACCATGAGCTTATTTGCCCAGCCCGGCCCGCAAGAAGACGAATCGCTCGCCGATCGCCCGCTCGCCGAGCGCATGCGCCCGCGCACGCTCGAGGAATTCGTCGGCCAGGACGCGCTGCTCGGCCCCGGCAAGCCGCTGCGCACGCAGATCGAACGCGACGAAATCGGCTCGATGATCCTTTGGGGCCCGCCCGGCTGCGGCAAAACCACGCTCGCTCGATTGATCGCGCGCCTCACGCGCTCGGAGTTTATCGCATTCAGCGCCGTGCTTTCCGGCATCAACGAAATCAAACGCGTGATGGCCGAAGCCGAGCGCGCCTTCCGCGTGGGCCGTCGTACCATCGTCTTCATCGACGAAGTGCATCGCTTCAACAAGGCCCAGCAGGACGCTTTTCTGCCCTACGTCGAATCCGGCAGCATCGTACTGATCGGCGCGACCACCGAAAATCCGTCGTTCGAGGTAATCGCGCCGCTACTTTCGCGCACGAAAGTCTATGTGCTCGCCGCTCTCACCACGCCAGAAATCGTCGCGCTTCTCCGCCGCGCGCTTTCCGACGCCGAACGCGGCCTCGGCCGCGAGCGCGCCGAAGCCTCCGACGAAGTCCTCGAGCGCATCGCCACATTTTCCGGCGGTGACGCCCGCGCCGCATACAACACCCTCGAAGCCGCCGTTCGCGCCGCCGCGCCCGACGCCTCCGGTAAAAAAATGCTCACCGACGAGTTGCTCGCCGATATCCTGCAGCGAAAAGTTCTGCTCTACGACAAAGCCGGCGAAGAGCACTACAACATCATCTCCGCGCTGCACAAATCCGTGCGCAATTCCGACGCCGACGCCGCGCTCTACTGGCTCGCGCGTATGCTCGAAGCCGGCGAAGATCCGTTGTACATCGCGCGCCGCATGGTGCGCATGGCCAGCGAAGATATCGGTCTCGCCGAACCCGGCGCGCTCGCCGTCACCATCGCCGCGATGCAGGCCGTCGATTTCCTCGGCATGCCCGAAGGAAATCTGGCGCTCGCGCAAGCCGCCGTCTATCTTTCGCTCGCGCCGAAATCGAACGCTTTGTACACCGGCTATGGCGCCGCGGCCGCGGACATCGCCGAAACCCGCGCTGAACCCGTGCCCCTGCACTTGCGCAACGCCGTGACCGGCCTGATGAAAAACATCGGCTATGGCAACGACTACAAATATGCCCACGAATTCGACAACGCCGTAACCGACATGACCTGCCTGCCCGAAAGTTTGTCCGGCCGCCGCTACTTTCAGCCCACCGATCGCGGATTCGAGCAGCGCCTCAGGCAACGCATGGAGGAGATTCGCCGCATCCAAGCAACCAGAAAGGCCGCTCCGTAATTGACTGTGCCCGTGAATGCCACATCTCGAATCGCCCGCTCGATCGCGCCGCCGCGCCGCCGCGCGAAACGCATAATGTCAGCGGTCGCGGCGTTAGCGTTCGCCGCCGCACTTCCCGCGCCGCCCTCCGCGCGCGCGCAAGACAAGCCCACCATGCACGTCGAAGACAACGTCGCAGTATTCGCCTACGGCCCTGACGGCCGCATCGCGTATTCCGTCGAGCACGACTTCCGCGTAAAAAAAGCGCACTACCGGCACGACGACGTCTGGATCGTCACGCCGCAGGGATCGAAGCGCCATCTCATCGATGGCGAGAAATTCGTGCAAGGCACAACTCCGTTCAATTACAAAGTTGACGCGCTCTCCTGGTCCGCCGACGGAAAGCAACTCGCGATTCAGCTGACCACCGACAAAATGAGCGACGCCAAGGGCAACGCCATCCCGCCCATCGAAACGCTGCTCATGGACGATTCCGGCCGCGAGATCACCGTCTCCGGCGGCGACAGTCTCGTGCCCACCGCCACCGACGCGCAGTGGCTCTTCAACAACACCACCGTCGCGTATCTCGCCGATCCCGCGCCGCCCGCGGTGGTCCGCTCAATCACTGAACTCGTTCCCGCCACCGGCAAAACCACCACGCCGTATCCCGATCGCGGATTTGCCGCCGTGAATTGGAACGCGCAATCCGGCGGCGCCGTCGCGATCTCCACAACTTCCGCGCGTCACGCTTCCGCGCATTTGGTCGCCGTCGATCTCCCCCATAATTCGATTCGCGAACTCGCACCCATCGATGGCTACGTTGGCGGCCTCACGGTTTCTCCGTCGCGCCACCTCGCCGCTTACTTCATCGATCCCGAAGTGCTCGAAGTCCGCGACATCCGCGATCCGCGCCGCGTCGGCCGCGCTCACATTGCGTTCGGAAAATATTGTTGGTCCGCCGACGAGACGCGCATCCTGCTCAAGCGCGGCGACGAACAGCATCCGGCCGATCTCGTCTGGGTCACGCTTCCACCGCTCGCCGTTACGCCGCCGGGCCAGGATCCGCCGATGACCGAACCCGATCCGCGTCCTATTTTTCACGATCTCGAATTTCCCAATTTCGCGATTTCGCCCGACGGCAATTCGATCGCCGTCGTCCAGTTTGGCCGTGGCTGGCTACTCGTTTATCCACTTCCTGAATAGAGCGGCCTTCGTGGCAAGCGTGCGTGGGTGTGCGTGCAAATCGCGGAGGGAAAAACGCGCAGCTATTTCTTGCGCTTGGCGGGTGCAGCCGGCCGCTTCGCGGCGCCAGGCTTCGGTCGCAGCGCGCCGAGAAACTTCTCCAGCGGCAGCGTGTTGATGACGTCGCGCTTCTCGAGCCATCCGCGCCGCGCCATCCCCACTCCATAACGCATCGCGCCCAAGCCGCGCGTCGAATGCGCGTCGGTTGAAATCACCACGCGCACGCCGCGATCTTTCGCCATGCGCAAGTAAACATCCTTCAGATCCAAGCGCTCCGGCGCGGCGTTGCATTCCACCGCTACGCCGTGGCGCTTCGCCGCTTCCAGAATTTTCTCGAAATCGTATTCAAACGAATCGCGACGCAGCAGCAACCGCCCCGTCGGATGCGCGATAATCTGCGTATACGGATTTTCGATTGCCGCCAGCAGCCGGTCCGTCATCGCCGCGCGATCGATATTCATGTACGAATGCACCGACGCCACAACCACGTCGAGCTGCGCCAGAACTTCGTCCTCTAGATCCAGCGTCCCGTCCTTGCGAATATCCACTTCGATTCCCGCCAGTAATCGTATGCCGTCCACGCGCGCGTCGGCAGCGCGGATCTTTTTGATTTGCTCCAGCGTGCGCCGCTCGTCCATTCCGTTTGCCACCGTCACGGCCTGGCTGTGATCCGTCAGCGCGATATATTCGTAGCCCAACGCCCGCGCCGCGGCGCCCATCTCTTCGATCGAGTTTGTGCCGTCGCTCGCCGTCGTGTGCATTTGCAAATCGCCGAGCATGTCGCCGAGCTCGACGAGCTTCGGAAGGCGATGTTCAGCCGCGGCGTCGATTTCCCCGGTGTTCTCGCGCAGCTCAGGTGGAATCCAATCGAGCTTCAGCTTCCCGTAAACCTCTTCCTCCGTCGCGCCCGCGACGCGACGCTCGCCTTCGAGCGTGGCCAGCGCGTATTCATTCAGCGTGTAGCCCATTTTGTTCGCGCGGCCGCGCAGCGTGACGTTGTGCTCCTTCGATCCCGTGAAGTAAATCATCGCCGCGCCGAAATTATTCTTCTCCAGTAGCCGCACGTCTACTTGCATTCCGCTCGTCAATCGCACGCTCACTTTATTTTCGCCGCGCGCCAGGGTCTCCTCGATTTCTGGATACTTCAGAATATGATCCGCGACCGCGTCGATTTCTTTCCGCGAATACTTCCCTTTCGCGAATGTCACCAGAAGATCGAGATCGCCCACCGTCTCGCGCGCGCGCCGCAACGATCCCGCCGCCGTCACCGACTCCACGTTCGCCCCGAGCTTCCCGATATATTCGATCAGTTTCGCGGCCGCCGCATCCGCCTGGTTAATCAGCAATCGCCCCGCGGCGCGCTTAAACACTTCCACTGCCTTCAGAATGTTCTGTTCGCTTTTTTCGCCGAATCCCGCCAGATCGCGCAACTTTCCCGACCGCGCCACTTGCTCCACCTGCTCAACCGTCCCCGCCTTGAAAGTTTTCCAGAGCAACGCGACTTTCTTCGGGCCCAGCGATTGAAGCGTTAGCAAATCCACAATTGTCGCCGGATATTTCTTCAGCAGCTTCTTGCGCAGCGCGTAGTCGCCGCTCTTCAGGATTTCCTGAATGTGCTCGGCCATGCGCTCGCCGATTCCCGGCAATTCCTCAAGCCGCTTGGGATCGGCGGCCATCTCCGCGATCGATTCCGGCAGCGAATCCAATAAGCTCCGCCGCGCGCTCGTAGCTGCGGTACCGCCCGATGATCGCGCCATCGATCTCAAGCAGGCTGGCGGTCTCGCGCAGGACGCGGGCGACGTCTCGATTTTCCATAGGAGTGGGATTACTGGCCCAGAATGTGGGCAAACATCAAAGGCGCGACGATCGAGGCATCCGATTCGATCACGAAGCGCGGCGTATCGATTTCAAGCTTGCCCCAGGTGATTTTCTCGTTCGGCACGGCGCCGCTATAGGAGCCGTAGGAAGTTGTGCTATCCGAAATCTGGCAGAAATAGCCCCATTTCCGCACGGCTTGTCGCAGGTCCTGCTCGATCAGCGGCACAACGCAAATCGGAAAATCCCCCGCGATGCCGCCGCCGATTTGGAAAAAGCCCACGGAACTTTTCTCCGTGGTTGCCTTGTACCAATCGATCAGCGCCGCCATCTGCTCGACGCCCGATTTCACCACCTGAAACTCGAAAGCTCGCCGCGAATCACGTTGGCCACAAAAATATTTCCGAGCGTCGAATCCTCCCACCCAGGCGTAAAAATCGGCAGGTTCCGTTCGCACGCAGCGATCAGCCATGAATCTTTCGGATCGATCTGAAAATATTCTTTGATCATGCAGCTGCGAATCAATTCGTACATGTACTCGTACGGGAAATGGCGCTTCCCTTCTTTGTCCGCGCGCTGCCAGAGTTTCAGCACCTGCCGTTCAATCCGCCGCATGGCTTCTTCTTCCGGAATGCACGTATCGGTCACGCGGTTCATTCCGTGTTCGCGCAGCGCCACTTCTTCGGCGTCGCTCAAGTTCCGATAGTTCGGCACGCGTTTGTAGTAATCGTGCGCCACCAGATTGAAAATGTCTTCTTCAAGATTCGCGCCCGTCGTGCAAATCGCGTGGATTTTTTCCTGGCGGATCATTTCGGCAAGCGAGAGGCCCAGCTCGGCCGTGCTCATCGCGCCGGCCATGGCCAAAAACATTTTGCCGCCGGCTGCCAGATGCGCCGTGTAAGCGTGCGCGGCATCGCGCACCACGGCGGCGTTGAAATGCCGGTAATGGTGATCGACGAATTGACGGATGCTCATGCGCTCCATGTTCGCACCGAAAGGTTGTCACCGGTGCACATGCAACGCATCGTATTCCAGCCGCCCGCGCGTTTCAAGAAGAACGCGCAAGAAAATTCTGGGCCGCGCGCCCGACGCCGAGCGAATCACGGCGCTCAGCGCGATCCGCGCGACTTCGCCACGAAACGCAAATAGTAAAGCACGCCCACAATCGTCTTCGCATCGCGCACCACGCCGCGCCGAATCATTTCCAGCACCTGCTTCTGAGAAAATCGCCGCGCCTCGATGTGCTCGTCCTCTTCCGGTTGCGCCGGTCCGGCCTTCAATCCTTCAGCCGCGAAGATCGACATCGTCTCGGTCAAAAATCCGGGCGTCGGAATCACGTTGAGCAACAACCGAATTCGCCGCGTCGTGTAGCCGGTCTCTTCGAGCAATTCGCGCCGCGCGCCGGTCAAGGGCGATTCAGTGAGTTTCCTGCTTCCCGCCACCAGCTCCCAAAGAGATTCCCCCGCGGCATAGCGAAATTGCCGCACCAGAACCATATCGCCGTTCGGAAAGACCGGCATCACCACGACAGAACCTGGGTGCGTCACGATGTCGCGCGTCGCGCGCAATCCGTCCGGCTCGATAATTTCGTCCCGCCGCACGTTGAACACGGTTCCCTTGAACACCGTCTTGCTGCGAACCAGCCTCGCGCGCTTCTGCGCCATCCAATCCTCCGCAAATATAGATTGCGTGTTTCATCATATCAGGAGAGCGCGCTCGCGCGACGCAGCGACACAGCGACCCTGGCGCGCCGCATCGCCTTGCCGCTTCGCTCGCCGTTTGCATATACTGGCCGAGGTCTCGTGTTTCGCTCGCCATGCCCATCAGCACACTCATCGTCGACGACGAAAAGCCGGCTCGCGACGAGCTCGCGTTCCTCCTGAAAAGTTTCCCCGAACTCCGATTGATTGGCCAAGGCAAGAATGGCACCGAAGCCGTGGCCATGATTCAGGAACACGCGCCCGATCTTGTTTTTCTCGATGTGCAGATGCCCGGCCTCGACGGCTTCGGCGTGATCAAGAAATTGATCGACCGCAAATCGAAACTCCCGCATTTCGTTTTCGCCACCGCCTACGATAATTACGCCGTGCAGGCGTTTGAAGTGAACGCCGCCGATTATATTTTGAAGCCCTTCGACAAAGCCCGCCTCGCGAAAGCCGTCGCGCGCGTCAAGAAAGCTCTCGATGCCGACGCCTCCCCCGCCGCGCAACTCGAGCTCCTCGTAAGCCAAATCGGCGCGGGCCGCACCACGCAGCGAGCCAAGCTGATCGTAAAAACGCAGCAGCGCCTTCTGCTCGTCGACGCCGAAGACGTGATCTACGCTTCGATCGCCGACGGCCTGATCACCATCGTCACCAAAGAAATCGAGGGCAGCTCGAACTGCCGCACCATCGAGGAGCTGCAAACTTCGCTTGATTCCGAGCGCTTCTGGCGGCCGCACCGCTCGTACCTGGTGAACATCAATCACATCAAGGAAGTCGTTCCCTGGTTCAAATCCAGCTATATGCTAAAAATGGCCGATCGCCGCAGCTCCGAAATTCCCGTCAGCCGCGCGCAGACCAAGCGCCTGCGCGATTTGGTTCGCATGTAGCACATCCGTTTTCTTCCTGACGCAACGCCCACTTCGAGGATACAATGGCGTTGCTCATGCCTCGCTCGCTCACGTTCTATCCGCTAACGCCGCGCCCAGCGAATATCGCGCTGCCACACCCCGGAGATCGCTCGTTTGGCCGCTACGCCTAAGCAACGCGTCCTGAGCGGCATGCGGCCGACCGGCCGCCTGCACATCGGCCATTTTTTCGGCGCCCTCGCCAACTGGATCGAAATGCAATCCAACTACGAATGTTTTTTCTTCGTGGCCGATTGGCACGCGCTCACTTCCGATTACGCCGATACGTCGGCCATCGCGCAAAACTCAATCGAGATCGCAACCGACTGGCTCGCCTCCGGCCTCGACCCCGCGAAGTGCACTATGTTCATCCAATCGCAAGTGCCCGAGCACGCCGAGCTGCAGCTCCTGCTCTCGATGGTCACGCCCCTCGGATGGCTCGAACGCGTGCCCACCTACAAGGAAGCTCTCGAAAACGTCAAAGGGAAAGATCTGCACACCTTCGGCTTCCTCGGCTATCCGGTCCTTCAAGCCGCCGACATCGTTATCTATGACGCCGATCTCGTGCCCGTCGGCGAAGACCAGGTCGCTCACGTTGAGCTGACGCGCGAAATCGTTAACACCTTCAACACGTTCTACGGATTCGATGTGGATTTCGGCGAGTGGGAGAAACAGGATAAACGCGGATTGGCGAAGGCGCTCGGACACGAACAGACGATTAACCGCGAAGCTTTGCGAAAACGGATCCTGGAAGAAGGCCTCGTTAACTTCTACAAAAGAATTGGCGAAAAGAATCAGCAGTTTGTTCATATTCATAAAGTCCTGCGCGAACCGGACGCGATGCTGACGCGAACGCCGCGCATTCCCGGCACCGACGGCCGCAAAATGTCGAAGTCCTACAACAATTTCATATCGCTCAGCGAATCCGACGAAGACATCCGCAAGAAAACGCGCGCGATGGTCACCGACCCCGCCCGGAAGCGCCGCGAGGACGTCGGCAATCCGGACGTGTGCCCGGTCTTCGACTGGCATAAACTGTTCTCGACGCCCGAAGTCATCCAGCGCATCAGCCGCGATTGCCGCACCGCCGCGATCGGCTGCGTCGATTGCAAACAAGTCGTGGCCGACGCGCTGATAAAATGGATTGAGCCAGTGCGCGAACGCCGCCGCGAATTTGAGAAGAAGCCCGCGGCCGTGCTCGAGATTCTGGACGAAGGCTCAAAGAAAGCGCGCACTGTCGCCAAAGCCACGATGGAACGTGTGCGCGAAGCCGTCTTCGGCTGGAAGAAAACACGCGAGTCGATTGAAGCAAACGCATCGAAGGCGGGAAACTGAAGCATGGCATCGCCTCTCAAAATTCATCTCGCGATCTATGACGGCCCGCTCGATCTGCTTCTCGATCTGATCAAAAAGCAGGAGCTCGACATCCACAACATTCCCATCGCGCAGATCACCGGCCAATATCTCGATTATCTGCACAAGCTCGAACAGCTCGATATGGATGTTTCCGCCGAATTCATCTACATGGCCGCCACGCTGATTCACATCAAATCGAAAATGCTTTTGCCGCCCGATCCGCTGGCTGGCGCCGAAGATCCGCGCGCGGAGCTGGTCTACCGCTTGGTCGAGCACGAAAAATTCAAGAGCGCCGCCCAACTGCTCTACCAAAAACAGCAAATCGAGCAACACGTCTGGTCGAAACCCGACCGCTCACTCTACGAAGGCGAAGGCACGGAAGCGGAACTCGTCGTCTCGCTCGTCGATCTGGTGCGCGTGTTCCAGCAAGTGCTCGAGCGCCGCAAGGAAATCATGCGCATCGAGCTGCATCACGAGCAAATCACAGTTCCACAAATGATGGACCTGCTGCGCAAGGAATTGCTCGCGAACGACGAAGGCGTGAGCCTGATTCGCTTTTTCGAGTCCTGTCCCTCCCGTCAAGCTATGATCGTCGCTCTGCTCGCCGTGCTTGAGTTGGTGCGCCTGCAAGCGATCGTTCTGGTGCAGGAAGCGCTGTTCAGCGAGATTCAAGTTCGCAAACACAAATTGTTCGATCTGGTATTTTCCGGCGGCGACGCCCTGGGTGAAATCGAGAAGCAATATGAATAGTCTTGGTCGCGCTGTCGAAACAAAATGGACGCTCGCATGACGCCGACCGAACTCACAGGCGCGCTCGAAGCCATCATCTACGCCGCGGATGAACCCGTCACGCTCGAGCAATTGGCCGCTGCCGTCGGCGAAGAAAAAACCGGCGTGCGCGGCGCGCTCGATCTGCTCGTTGCCTCTTACGCGGTTGACGAGCGCGGCGTCGAAATTCGCCGCGTCGCCGGCGGCTACAAGTTTTACACCAAGCCGCAGCATCACGACGCCGTGCGCCGATTCATCAAAGCGCTCCGCCCTCCTCTGCGTCTCACCATGCCTGCGCTCGAAACACTCGCGGTGATCGCGTACAAGCAGCCCGCCACGCAGCCCGAAGTCCAGGAAATTCGCGGCGTGAATTGCGCGGGCGTGATCCAAACTCTCCTCGAAAAACGATTGATCACCACCGCCGGCAGAAAACATGTGCTCGGCCGCCCGATTCTTTATCGCACCTCGAAAGAATTCATGATGCGCTTCGGCCTTTCCGATCTAGACGAATTGCCGAGCCTCAAGGAATTCGAGCAGCTCGCGCGCGATGCGCTCGGCACCGACGAAGGCTTGGCTCCCGCTGAATTCGAGCCCGGCGCCGACGCCGCATCCGGCGCCACGGACGCCTCCGCGACGCCGGATGGTTCGACGCGGGAGACGTCCCCGGAGAACTCCACTTCCGGCGCGGCTCCGACAGTTGCCGACGAAAGAGATTAGCTCTCACAGGTCCACACAATGCTTCAGCGTTTGCAGAAGATCATCGCGCAAGCCGGAATTGCCTCACGCCGCCACGCCGAAGAATTAATTCGCAGCGGCCAGGTTCGCGTGAATGGCGCAATCGTCACCGAGCTCGGCTCGAAAGCTGATCCCGAACACGATCGCGTCGAAGTCGCGGGCCGGGTCGCCGAAGTTCCCGAAGAGCGCGTCTACATCCTGCTGAACAAACCATCCGAAGTGGTGTCAACTCTCGCCGACCCGGAAGGCCGCAAGACTCTGCGCCATTTTTTGCGCGGCACACCGGAACGCGTTTTCCCCGTTGGCCGCCTCGATTACGCGGCGAGCGGCCTGGTTTTGCTCACCAGCGATGGCGAACTCGCCGCGCGCGTGCTGCGCGCCGCGGCGCGCTTGCGCCAAATCTATTGGATCAAAGTGAAAGGCCGCATCAGTGAAACAGAAATGCACGATGTTGGCCGCGCCGCCTCCGCGCATTTCGCTCCGCTCAAAGGACCGTGGGCCAAGCGCTCGGCCGCGAATCCCTGGTACGAAGTCGAGCTCACCGGTGCCAGCCGCGACGCGCTTGGCCGCTCGCTGAAGCGGCAAGATCATCCCATCGAAAAAATGAAACGCGTGCAACTCGCCACGCTCGAACTGGGTCTGCTGCCGGAAGGCCATTACCGGCGACTCGAACCAGCCGAAGTCGATAAATTTTCGCGCGCTGTCGATCGCGCTCTCGCAGAGAAAAATGAGCCTGCGGCCATCGCGCCAACGCAGCATCCGCTTGCGGCGTCGCAGAAACCCGCCACGCAATTCGCCCGTCCCATCGCTGCGGCGGAACGGCCCGTCGCGCCACCGGCCGCTCGGCCGCCGCTCACGGTGCCAATCAATCGTCCGCAATTCGCGGCACCCGGCAAACCGTGGCGCGGCGCATCCAATCAGCGCCCGCCGACACGGCCACGCGAGCCGTGGCGTGCGCGCAGCGGGAATCCGCCGCCGCGAAACAAACCTGGAAATGCGCCTCACTCGCCACAACACCCGCGACCGGGAGCGCCACATCACCGGCCAGGCGCGCCCCCGAAACAAGATTGGCGGGGACAAAAATCAGGCCCTTGGCGCGGAAACAAAACGAGCGACGCGCCGCGATCGCAAAATCATCCGCGGCCGGGAGCTCCAAAACACCGGCCGGGCGCGCCGGCAAAGAACGATTGGCGCGCCGAGAAATCTGCTCCGTGGCGCGGAAACAAAACTGGCAGCGCGCCCGCACCGCCGAAAAAACCGTGGCCGGGTGCGCCGCATCATCGCCCGGGCGCGCCGGCGAAGAACGATTGGCGCGCGCGGAAATCTGGTCCGTGGCGCGGAAACAAAACCGGCGGCGCGCCTCACTCACCGGCGAACGCTCGGCGGCCGCGGCGACCGCAAAATCAAGGTTCGGCGAGACCAGCGCATCGCTCAAATCGCCCGAATCGCCCGGATCGCGATCCGCGACACACACCGCGACACTCGCGGTGAGCGCGGATCTAATTCGCGAGTTGCTCGAACCGGCCAAGATCATCGCGGTGGTCGGACTTTCTTCGAGCCGATCGCGGCCGAGCAATGGCGTCGCGCGCTATCTTCAATCGGCCGGGTATCGCATCATCCCAGTGAATCCGAACGAGAGCGAAGTGCTTGGTGAGCGAGCTTACGCGCGCCTGGAAGACGTCCCGGAAAAAATCGACATCGTGGATATTTTTCGGCGCTCGAAATACGTGCCGGAAATCGTGGAGAGCGCGATTCGCATCGGAGCGCGCGCGGTGTGGATGCAGGAAGGCGTGATTCACGAAGAAGCCGCGGAGCGCGCGCGGCAAGCCGGCCTGATGGTCGTGATGGACCGCTGCATCATGAAAAATCATCACGCACGCTTTGTAGCCTAACCGCCGCGCAATCTGCCGGCGGCAAAAAACTTCCGCTCATTCTTGACCGGATGGCTCAGCGTCGAGATCGATCGTGCCGACGCCGCCTTCGACCGTCAGCCGAATGGTGGCGGGCGATTTTCCGAGCGCATCGTTGACGTAGTCGTCGCCATCGCGCGTTAGTCCGTGCACGCTAATGGTGCCGAGGCCGCCTTCGGCGTGCACGCGCACGCCGACGTCTTGCGGAAGCTTGATGGTCGCCTGGCCGACTCCGCCTTCGACATCGGCGTCGAGATCGTTCTTGCGCGCGCCGCGCAAATCCAACTGCAACTGTCCCGCGCCGAGGTTAATTTTCAAATTCGTGAGGTCCAGGCCCCGAAGATCGAGTTCGCCCTGCCCCGCGCCCATGTCGAGCGAAAGATCGAGAGGGACGTCGTTGGCAAAGCGCAATTGCCAGGAATCGTCTGACGTGCCCATGTGGATCGCGGGCTGTGTCTGCGAGATCTCGAGCTGTCCAATCCCTCCGGTAGCGGTGTAATTCACCTGCGGATCGCCATCAGATTCGATGTAATCGAAGTGCGCATCAAGCAGCGACGATCCACCCGGTGAAATCGCGAGGCTGCCGGCGGGCATGGTGATGTGCGCGTCCACGGAGGTCGCGCCGCCGAGGTCCACGGCGCGGTCCTCGTGCATATGCTTTCCGTTCCAACGCTGGCGATGATGCTCAAACGCGAGAGCGAACAGGATCACGACGAACACCAGCCCGATAATCGCGACGGAATTTCTCGCGTGCGGCGCGGTGGGATCGGAGCGCACACGGAAATAATCGATCAGCCCGCCGATGCCGAGAAAAATCAGGATCAGCGGCCAAAAGCGGGCCAGCAGCGCCCACGGGTTGAATCCCAGCCCCAAATTCGCGAGCAGGAGCAGCACGCCCAGCGCGATCAAAACTACGGCGCCCCAGATCGAACGGCTCGGGCGATGCTCTGTCTCGGTCATGATTTAGCCTCCTCTCTAAAGTACGAGAGTCGGGGTAAGAATGTTCCAATCGGGCGACGCTAATCCCGGGGCTTCAGTTTCAGGCGGCTCTTGTTTTCTTCGAGGAACGTCTTGAGATCGGGCACGGCATCGAGCAGTCGAATCCACTGCTCGTAATAGAGCGTCACCGGAAAACGGCCCAGGCCGTAGACGCTGACGCCGCCTTTTTCGCCAACGCGGAACTCGATGCTGCCCTTCGCGCGCGGCGCGGCTCTTTTTTCAAGTTCGGCGATGCGAGCCAGGAGTTCTTCTTTGGTGGGTTCGGGCATCTTGCGGCTCCTTCCAGTTCGTGAAATCGTTCGAGGCGCGAGGAATCATATCACCGCAATCGATTCGGGATTCAGGCCGACGGAGATTTCACACTGGCGCGGATTTCCTGCCAGCGCTTGGGGCGCTTTTTGGCGTCGAGAACTTTCTTGCGCAGGCGAATGGATTTCGGCGTGACCTCGACGTATTCATCGTCGGCGATGAATTCGATGGCTTTTTCAAGGGTCATCTCGCGCGGCGGAATCAAGCGAATGGCTTCATCGGCGGAAGACGAGCGCATGTTGGTCTGCTTTTTTTCTTTGGTGATGTTCACGTTCATATCGTCTTCGCGGGAATTTTCGCCCACGATCATGCCCTCGTAGACTTCTTCGGTGGGCTTGATGAACATTTCGCCGCGTTCCTGAATGCCCCAAATCGCGAAGGCGGTGGAAACGCCGGCGCGATCGCACACGAGCGCGCCGGTGAGGCGCGAGGGCATATCGCCAGCGTAGTCGGTCCAGCCTTCGAGCACGGAGTGAATCAGCGCGGTGCCGCGCGTGTCCGTGAGCAATTGCCCGCGCAAACCGATCAGGCCGCGCGAAGGAATATGGAAATCCATGCGCACGCGGCCGGAATGATGATTCACCATCTTGGCGAGTTCTCCGCGGCGGCTGCCGAGACTTTCCATGACGATGCCGATGAATGCTTCCGGGCAGTCGATCACCAGGCGTTCGAGCGGCTCGACGCGGCGGCCTTTTTCTTCGCGCACCACGATCTCGGGTTTCGCGACCATCAGCTCGTAGCCTTCGCGGCGCATGGTCTCGATCAGGATCGCGAGTTGCAATTCGCCGCGGGCCAGGACGCGGAAGGAATCGGTGGCGGTGGTTTCTTCGATGCGCAGAGAAACGTTGGTGAGAAGTTCGCGGTCGAGACGCGCGCGGAGATCGCGCGAGGTGACGTATTGACCTTCACGCCCGGCGAAGGGCGAAGTGTTCACGGTGAAGATCATGGTCAGCGTGGGCTCGTCGATCGTGAGCGGCTCAAGCGGCGCGGGATGTTCGAGATCGGTGATGCTCTCGCCGATCTGAATGCCTTCGACTCCGGCGATGGCCACGATGTCGCCCGCGGCAACCTCGTCGGCTTCATCGCGATCGAGTCCGCGGAACGTGTAAAGCTTGGTGATCTTGGTGGGCACAAGCGCGCCGGAAAGCTTGGCGATGCCGACGTCGGCGCCGCGCTTGAGCGTGCCTTCAAAAACGCGCGCGATGGCCAGGCGACCGAGATATTCGCTGTAATCGAGATTGGTGACTTGAATTTGCAGCGTGGCTGCGGGATCGCCGGAAGGCGGCGGAATTTTTGCGAGGATAGTCTCAAACAGCGGAACGAGATTCGTTGAGTCGTCACCGAGTTTGTAGTGCGCGACGCCGGCGCGCGCGTTGGTGTAAAGCACGGGGAAATCGAGCTGATCTTCGGTGGCGTCAAGATCGATGAACAGATCGTAGATTTCATCCAGCACTTCGGCGCAGCGCGCATCGGAACGATCTATTTTGTTGAGGACGATGACCGGAGGGAGTTTCGCGGCGAGGGCTTTTTGCAAAACGTAACGCGTTTGCGGCAGCGGGCCTTCGCTCGCGTCCACGAGAAGGAGCACGCCATCGACCATGCGCAGCGCGCGCTCGACTTCGCCGCCGAAATCGCTGTGACCGGGCGTATCGACGATATTGATTTTCGTGCCGCGATAGGTGAGCGCGGTATTTTTCGCGAGGATGGTGATGCCGCGCTCGCGTTCGAGCTCGTTTGAATCCATCACGCGGTCAGTCAATTCCTCGTTTTCGCGGAATATGCCGCTCTGGCGCAGCATGAAATCGACCAGGGTGGTCTTGCCGTGGTCGACGTGCGCGATGATCGCGATGTTGCGTAGCTGCGTATTCATATCGTTCGAGGGCGCTGCGGCCAAATGAATAGGGATGTACCCACGGACTCGGTCAACCCTGATCCTTACCCAAGGGTTCTGGAGCGGCAAACGCAGTGTTTATTTTAGCACGGGAAACGCGATTGCGCCGCCGCCGAGACAGGCAGTTCCCCGGATGCGGCGTCGGCGAAGAGTGCGAACGGTAAAGGGTTGACGGCATGAGCTTTGTGGCGGCGGGCGGGCGAATCTCAGGTGACACTTTAGGAGTGCGGCGCGGGCGCCTATATATACCCCCGGTACCAAATGCATAAAATACTGAAAAAACAGGGCTTCCAGGAAAAGAGTGCGGATGAGTGTGAAAATGCGAGGACTTAAAAATCAATTGATTCAGCGGGTTGCGCACTCTTTTGTATGAGTGTGAAAATACGAGGTTTGCAGGCGCACTACGTGCGAAAAGAGTGAGGAGTGCGGTTGAGGAGAAATCCGATGCGAAGGACGCGCTGTTTTCGCGCGAGGCGAGGAGGTGCGAAGGCATTCCGTGCCGGACGCGGGATTCGATGGTCGATAGCGAAGTCATACCATCTTATAGCACGTAATTACCTGCGCGTCAAGTATACTATTCGAGTATTCGAATAGATTTCCACAGTTCGAAAGCGAGCCTTGGCGGGCGCCAGCCGGCACGGTAGCGAACGGATTACGGCAGACGTGACCAGTTAGGGATACCTGTCAGGCAATTCGAATTACGAGGCACAGCTCGGAGGAAAGAAGACTTGTTGAATTTCTGCCGCTGGTTTGAGAGAAAGTAGAAAAATGACTGGGTTCTTCGACGGACCTAAGGTTGGCGTGGTGGCAAGTTCGGGAATGGTTAGGGTGACGGTTCATCCGAGGCCCAACTGGCAGGCTGGACTTGTGATTTTGGCTGGCGGCATCCTTGAGGCGTCGGTCCTTTTTCACTTTTGGTCGCTCACATCTCGTTCTTTTCACTTCATCTTGATAGCAATTTTCGTTTCCACTCTCGGAAGTTCGCTCTACCAGTTTTCTGGCGAAGAAATCATTGAAATTGATTCCCAAAAGCTGACGATTCGTAAGGGAATCCATGGGTGGGAGCGAAAGCGCGAATACCGAATTGACGAATGTCGAGACCTTGAATGGGACTCGGGCCCGAAAGGTGGTTCTTATCTGACGTGCAAAGTGGGTCGGTGGCCCATAAAATTCGCAAACAGGCTCTCCGAGAATGACGCGATCGAGATACTGTCTGCTCTTCAACGAACCCTGCCTGACGTGGCGGAGAAGATTTGCACTTACCCCGGCGGCAAAGATCATTTCATAACTTTGGGGCTCAACTAGCACTGAAGGCTGGCCGTTCCGGCAGCGGCCGGATTACCGCAGTTGCGGCTGGCGACGGGCGCCGTCCGGGAGCTTTAGAGCAGCCGCAGGAATTCTTCCAACGTGACGCCGAGTTGCCTCGTCTTTGAAAAACCTAAACGCCGCGCGGCGCTTTGAAATTGGCGGGCGGTGGCGCTAGGCATGAAGGATTTCAGTGGTGTCCGCGGGCAACGGGGTTCGTTTTTCCGCGTACTCTTTGGCAATCATGCCAAAGACCTCGGAGAGCTCGGCAAGCGCCTGTTCGCGCGTGGGCATTAGCGCGTAGCAGCCTGGAATAGCGGGGATATCGGCAACCCAGGAGCCATCTTCCTGGCGGTAGAGAATGATTTTGTAATCTTCGAGGAGCATTAACGCCTCTGACTAGCTCGGGAAACAGTAACACAGGCGCATTCGTTGTGGCGTAAGCTTGCGCGCGGATTGCGAATCCGCCCGCGCCCTCGATCCGAAAAAGCATATTCCGCACGGCTATGCCGCGTTGAGATCGCCGAATTGCGGCGTGAGAGACCTGATTCGCGCGCGAACCGGACATACGACTTCGTGGGTCAATAGCAAGCGTTATCGGATCAGCCGGCCGGCAGGCTGGCGGGTTGCTGGCGATCCTTTTTGTGGAAGATGTTGGGCCAGAACTCTTGCAGAACGTTGAACGGCACGCTGAGCCCAAGCTGCTCGCTGCCGTTGGCGAACGTGTATTCCACTCCGGAATGATGGCCGGGATGCCACGTAGTTGAGATCGCGGTCGAAGCGTAGTAACTCACGAGCTTGGCGATGTTCAAAGTCGGATGGCCCTGATTCGTGTAAGTGAGAAAACTGTATTCGACAGAGTGCAAGAAGCGCCGCTTCCCTCCGTGCTCATAGGAAATATAGCGAACGTCTTCATGCAGCGCGGCCGCAAGCGGCGCGCGAATGGTCCCGGAGACAATGTTGCCTCCAATGCGCGAGGCCTCGCGGAGTCCGAAACCGCGAAACCCGCCGCCCCACTCCGAAGGCGAATCAGTGGCTTGATCGAGAACAAGAGCGAAGAGGGTCGGCTTGAAGAAGGCGCCGAAGGAAAAGAAATCTTGAGTCCAATAAAGTTTCAGGCGCTGTCTGCCGGTTAGCGGAGTGAAGTTGAAAGCTGCCACCGTGGTCATGCCGGTGACGGGATTCACGGCCAACTGCGCCTTCGGATTTTCCGTGGTGGAGGGCGCCGGAGCGGCCGATTGCTGCGATTCAGCCGCCGGCGAGCCAGTGTCGGATGCGGCCTGCTGAGATCGCGCCGCGGGAGGGATCGCAAGCAGCGCGATCGCGGCGAGAACCGCTCGGAGGAGAGTGCCGCCCTTTTTTTTGCGCGATCTCTGCATGATGTTGAGAGCTTTCCTGGTGCGCCTAAGTCAGCTGAATCGCTGAGTCGTCAATCTTGGTTCAGACGTTGCTTTCGTCGACGATTGGAGGCGATCAGCGCCGATGCAGTTGCATCCGCGTTGTGTTCCTGGCGCGGCTCCCCACAAATGATGGAGAGAGCCGAATCGTTTGCGTGTCTGGCGCCAGCCTCCACAAATTCAAGACAATCAGGACGCCGCAATCGTAGCACGGCTCGCCGAGCAATCCTGGAAAAGCGTCGATGGGCGCGTATCGGATGAGTGACATCGTGGTTTGAAGCCGAATCTTTTCGGCGCGCGCAGTCGGCGAACCGGCGCACGACGGCGGTGCGTTGCACGTTGCAAAGCGCGGCGCGTTCACGCATGATACTGCCTTTGGTTTTGGCGCCACGTCGCGCGTGTGATGGATCAGCCGCGTTCCGCGCGCCACATTGCTCCACACTTCAGGATTTCAGGGGAGGAACCTGCATGCGACGACCGTCTCGGATAGCGCCGCCCAAAGGCACGCTCGGCGTGCTGACGGTGGGCATGGGCGCGGTGGCCACGACGTTTATGGCCGGAGTCGAGCTGGTGCGTCGCGGGAAAGCCGCGCCGGTGGGCTCGCTGACGCAACTGGGCACGATCCGCCTGGGCAAGCGCACCGAGAGCCGCGCTCCGATGATTCGCGATTTCGTGCCGCTGGCGAAAATCGAAGACATCGTGTTCGGCGGCTGGGACATTTTCCCGGACACCGCCTACGAAGCGGCGAAGAACGCGGCGGTGCTCAGCCCGGAACATCTGGAACTCGTTAAGGGATTTCTTTCCAAGATTCGGCCGATGAAGGCAGCGTTCGATCAAACCTACGTGAAACTGATCGACGGGCCGAACGTGAAAAAGGGCAGCAACAAATACGACCTGGCGCTGCAAATCAAGGAAGACATCGCGCAATTCAAGAAAAAATCGAAAGCCACGCGCGTGGTGGTGATCTGGTGCGGCTCGACGGAAATTTTCCTGCAGCCGCACGCGGTGCACAAAGATATCGCATCGTTTGAAAAAGCCATGAAGGAAAATCATCCGGCCATCGCGCCTTCGATGCTTTACGCCTGGGCCGCGATTTCAAGCGGAGTGCCCTTTGCCAACGGCGCGCCGAACCTGACGGTGGACATCCCAGCGATGCTCGAACTCGCGCGCAAGAACAACGTGCCGGTGTGCGGCAAGGATTTCAAAACCGGGCAAACGCTGATGAAAACCATCCTCGCGCCGGGATTCAAAGCACGGCAGCTCGGAATGAGCGGCTGGTTTTCCACGAACATTCTGGGCAATCGCGACGGCGAAGTGCTGGAAGATCCGGAATCGTTCAAGACCAAGGAAGAATCGAAACTGGGCGTGCTGGATTTTATTTTGCAGCCCAAACTTTATCCCGATCTCTACGGCAAGATATTTCACAAGGTGCGCATCAACTACTATCCGCCGCGCGGCGACAACAAAGAAGGCTGGGACAACATCGATATTTTCGGCTGGCTGGGATATCCAATGCAGATCAAAGTGGATTTCCTGTGCCGCGATTCGATTTTGGCGGCGCCGCTGGCGCTGGATTTGGTTTTGTTTCTCGATCTCGCGAAGCGCGCGAGGATGCGCGGCATTCAAGAATGGCTAAGTTTCTATTTCAAATCGCCGATCGTGCCGCCGGAACTTTATCCCGAGCACGATCTGTTCATTCAATCGATGAAGCTCAAGAACACGCTCCGCTGGCTGATGGGCGAAGATTTGATCACGCACCTGGGCCAAGAATACTACGACTGAGCAGGGCGAGCTCGGGGCAATTCGCTGACGAAACCCTGTTTTGAGGCCCCGGAAGGCTCTCCGAACGGCGTTTTTTGCAACTTCCGCCGCCTTCGGCTAGTCTAATTAGTGTGGCTGCTCCGCTTCTACCTCTCGCCCGAACCGCGACGTTCGGCGCTGCTCCGGCTGCGCTTTCGCCTTCGCTCGACCTTGAATCGGAAATCAGCAAGCTGAAGCGCAAACGCAACGCTGTGATCTTGGCGCACTACTATCAGGATTCCGAAATCCAGGATCTTGCGGACTTCGTGGGCGACAGCCTGGAACTTTCGCGCCGCGCGGCCGCGACCGAAGCCGACGTGATCGTCTTCGCGGGCGTGCACTTCATGGCGGAGACGGCGAAGATTCTGAACCCCGGAAAACAGGTGTTGCTGCCGGACCTCGATGCCGGCTGCTCGCTGGCCGATGGATGCCCGCCGGACCAATTCGCGAAATTTCTCGAACGCTATCCGGGGCACACCGTGGTGAGCTACATCAATTGCAGCGCCGCAGTGAAGGCCATGAGCGATTTGATCTGCACTTCAAGCAACGCGGCGCGGTTGGTCGCGCAGCTTCCTGCGGACGAACCCATCGTGTTCGCGCCGGATCGAAATCTCGGGCGCTACGTTACGAAGCAGACCGGGCGCGAGATGGTCTGCTGGCCGGGGACCTGCATCGTGCACGAACAATTTTCCGTGAAGAAAATTGTGCAATTGCGCGAGCGGCATCCGAAGGCGCGCCTGGTCGCGCATCCGGAATGCGAAGAGCCGGTGCTGCGCATGGCGGATTTCATTGGCTCGACGACGGCGCTGCTTCGATATGTGGAAACGAGTTCCGACACAGAGTTCATCATCGCGACCGAACCCGGCATCCTGCACGCCATGCAGCGCGTCGCTCCAAACAAATTGTTGATTCCCGCGCCGCCCGACGGCAACTGCGCGTGCAACGAATGCCCCCACATGCGCAAGAACACGATTGAGAAACTTTATCTGTGCCTGCGCGATCGCACGCCCGAGATCACGCTCGACGAAACCATCGCCCAGCGCGCGCTTCGTCCTATTGAGCGCATGCTGGCGATGAGCTGAGCCGGCATTCGTGCCGCCCGCAACCGCCGTGAATCTCTCTCCACTTTCCGCCGATGCGCTGCGCGATCTGCTGCGGCGATTTCTCGATGAAGACATTGGACAGGGCGACTGGACGACGGAAGCGATCGTTCGGCCCGATCAGCGCGCGGCGGGAGAATTCCTGGCGAAAAGCCCGCTCGTCCTGGCGGGCATCGACTTCGCGATGGAAACTTTTCGGCTGCTCGATCCGAAAATCGAACATGAAATACTTTCTCACGATGGCGATCGCGTGCCGGCGGGCCAAACGATTGCCCGGATTCGCGGCCGCGCCCAGGCGCTTCTAAGCGCGGAGCGCGTGGCTCTGAATTTGACGCAGCGCCTGAGCGGGATCGCCACGCTCACGCGCGCGTACGTTGACGCCGTCGCCGGAACCGGCGCCGCGATTCTCGATACGCGAAAAACGACGCCGGGGCTGCGCGCGCTCGAAAAATATGCCGTGCGCGCGGGCGGCGGCACGAATCATCGCGTCCGGCTCGATGACGCCATTCTGATCAAGGAAAATCACGCGCGTCTCGCCGGCGGCGTCGGGCCCGCCGTTCGCGCGGCGCAGGCGGCGCGACGCGGAGACGCGCGATGGCTCGAAGTTGAAGTCGATTCGATTGCCGAGCTCGATGAAGCTTTGGCCGAGTGCCCCGACGCGATTCTGGTCGACAATTTCACGCCCGAAATCGCACGCGCGGCCATCGCGCGCGCGCGCAAAGCCGATCCGGAACACCGCATCGCGATCGAAGCCTCCGGCGGAATCACGCTCGTAAACGTCCGCCAATTCGCCGAAGCCGGCGTAGATCGTATTTCCGTCGGAGCGCTCACGCATTCCGCGCCCGCGGCGGACATCAGCCTTGAGATCGAGCCCGAAAAATCATGAGCGCCCAAGACAACATTCCCGAACAGATTGACGTCCTCGTGCTCGGCAGCGGACTCGCCGGCTGCGCCACGGCCTGGGCCGCGGCCGAACAAGGCGCCGAAGTCGCCATCGTCACGCGCGCTCATCAACCCGAAGAAAGCAATTCATTCTGGGCGCAAGGCGGAATCGTTTTTCGCGGGCACAACGATTCGCCCGAACTTCTCGCGCGCGACATCCTCGAAGCCGGCGCGCATCTCGGCAATCCCGCCGCCGTGCGCGTGCTGGCTCGCGAAGGTCCGGAGCTTGTGCAAAAAGTTTTGATCGATCAGCTTGGCATTGAATTCGATCGCACGCCCGACGGAAAAGATTGGCATCTGACGAGCGAGGCGGCGCACAGCTGCCCGCGCATTCTTCACGTGAAGGACAAGACAGGCACCGCGATCGAGCGCGCATTTTTCGCTCGCGTCTCCGAGCACCCGCGCATTCGCCTCTTGCGCGGATTCACCGCGATCGACCTGCTCACGCTGCCGCACCACTCCGAAGAACCGCTGGACGTTTATCGCACGCCGCAGTGCTTCGGCGTCTATGCGCTCGATCAATCGAACGCCGGGATCGTTCCGTTGCGCGCGAAGCAAACCGTTCTTGGCACCGGCGGCATTGGACGCCTCTATCTCCACACTACAAATCCTCCCGGCGCGCGCGGCGATGGACTGGCACTCGCGCACCGCGCCGGCGCACGCTCGATCAATTTGCAATACGTGCAATTCCATCCCACCGCACTGTTTCATCCCAGCGGCACGTTTCTGATTTCAGAATCGTTGCGCGGCGAAGGCGCGCGCGTGGTCGATTCCGTTGGCCGCGAATTTCTGAACGGCCATTCCGGCGGATCGCTCGCGCCGCGCGATGTGGTCGCGCGCGGCATTTACCAGCACATGCTCGAAAGAGGCGAGCCGTGCGCGTGGCTCGACATCACGCACAAACCCGCCGATTGGATTCGCGAGCGTTTCCCCGGCGTCTATCAGCATTGCGCCTCGCTCGGAATCGACATCACGCGCGAGCTCATTCCCGTGGTCCCCGCCGCGCACTATAGTTGCGGCGGCGTAGCCGTCGACGAATGGGGCCAAACGGATCTCGCTGGTCTGCGCGCCGTCGGAGAAGTCGCTTGCACCGGTGTGCACGGCGCCAATCGTCTCGGCAGCACTTCCCTGCTCGAATGTTTGGTGTGGGGCGTGCGCGCGGGCCGCCACGCGGCCGAGGAGGCCGCTTCGACCGCAGCATATTTCCCGCGCATCGCGCCGTGGCGCTACGAGCGCGAATCCACCGACCCTGCGCTGATCGCGCAAGATTGGCTGACGATTCGGCATACCATGTGGAACTACGTCGGCCTGATTCGCAGCGGCAAGCGTCTGGAGCGCGCGCGAGAAATTCTGCAGGAATTGCATCTCGAAATTTCGCAGTTCTACCAGCGCGCCGCACTCGACGACGCGATCATCGGCCTGCGCAACGCCGTCGAGGCCAGCATTCTGATCGTCCGCGCCGCCACCGAATGCCGCGCCAGCCGCGGTTGCCACTTCCGCGTCGATTGAGCCGCGGCCGCGGCCCGCGCGCTGTGAGCTCCCATTCCCGCATTCGCGTAGACTTTGATTCTTTTGTGGCGTTCGGCTAGGCTCTGTCCGAAATGGACGCGGCCTTCTCTGCAGTCACATTTGCCGAACCTGAGCGCGCTAAGGCGAACCTCGAACAGGTCGCCCCGCGCCTGCCGGAAAGTTTGTGGTCCAAGCTGCCGGCGCTGCTCGCGCAATTGCCCGATCCAGACACCGCACTCAATTATCTCGAGCGCTATCTCGCCGTAGTCGATCCAAACGATTCCGCCGCGAACGCGCGCAATGTTCGCTACCTCGAACAGCATCCCGTCGCGCTGCATCATCTTCTCGTGCTGTTCAGCTACAGCCGCTATCTTTCCGAATTCGTGCTGCAACAGCCATCGCTAGTCGCCTGGCTGCACGGCCCGGCTCGCCACGGCCCAGCCACGTCCACGAGCCTCGAAGAATTGAAATCGCCGGAAGATCTCTTCGAGGAATTCGCGCAATTTGAAGCCATGTCGGGCGACGACGATCCGACGCGCGTGCTGATCCGCTTCAAGCGCCGCCAATATCTGCGCATCACCTTGCGCGACGTCCTCGGCCTCGCCACACTCGCCGAAACCACGCTCGAGCTTTCGCACCTCGCCGACGTTCTCCTCGAGCGCGCGCTGCGCATCGCCGCCTATCGCCTCGAGCGCGATCACGGCGTTCCCGAGTACGTCGACGCCGAAGGCCGCAAGCGCCCCACGCGCATGACCATCATTTCGCTCGGCAAGCTCGGCGGCCAGGAACTCAATTACAGCTCCGACATCGATTTGCTTTTTCTCTACGGCCATGCCGGCCAAACCTCCGGCGGCGCGCAAGGCAGTGCGACCAACGCCGAATATTTCACGCGACTCGCGCAAGAGGTGCTGCACCTGATCACCGAGCCCATGGCCGAAGGCGCGGTCTATCGCGTCGATCTGCGCCTGCGACCGCAAGGCCGCGAAGGAGATCTTGCCAGCAGCTTGCCCGTCGCGGTCGATTACTACCGCATCCGCGCGCGCGAATGGGAATTGCAAATGCTCATCAAGGCGCGCGGCTCGGCCGGCGATCCCGCGTTGAGCCGCAGTTTTCTCGACGAAGTGCAGCCGCTGGTCTATCGCCGCGAATTTCATCTCGCCGTCGTCGAAGCCGTGCTCAACGCGCGCGAGGAAATGACGCGCGGTCTGAAACTCCGCGCGAAAGCCTCGGGTCACACGGCCGCGTGGAACGTAAAGCTTTCGCCCGGCGGCATCCGTGATATCGAATTTCTCGCGCAATGCCTGCAGCGCCTCTACGGCGGCGCGGATCCCTGGCTGCGCTCGCCCTCCACGCTTTTCGCGCTCGGCCGCCTGCACGACAAAGGACATCTTTCCGGCCGCGATTTTTTCCGGCTGAGCGCCGCGTATCAATTTCTCCGCCGCGTCGAGCACCGCCTGCAATTGCGCGATGGCTTGCAGCGCCACACGCTGCCCGAAGCCGCCGACGCGCTGGAAAGCGTGGCGCGGCGCTGCGGCGTCGAAGCCGGCCCCGCCGACGAACGCACGCCCGGCGCGCTTCTGCTCAAGCGCCTCACCGAACATTTCTCCGACGTGCGCGAAATTTACGAGCGCATCCTCACCGCCGGCAGCGGCCCCGAGCCCGGCGCCGGCCAAGACCTGGCCACTTCCGACCCCGGCACCGGTGCGATGTTGCGCCGTCTGCGCGTGGAATATCCGACCGTCGCCGCCGTGGTCACCATGGCTTCCGACGAGCGCCCCGAGGACGAAGCCAATCTCGTGCGCCGCGGCCTCACCCGCTTTCTCGATTCCGCCGTGCTGCAGCCGCGCGTGATGTCGCAACTGAACTCGCGCCCCGAATGGGTGCTGATCGCCGCGGAAGTTCTTGCGCGCAGCGATCTCGCGGTCGATCTGCTCTCATCGAATCCCGAGGAAATTTCGGCCATCGCCGATCCCGGCCTTGCCGGTTTCAGGGGCGCGCTTCCGCAGATCGAACCCGGCGCGCCGATCTCCGCGCAAGCCGCCGAAGACGCGATGACCGCGCTGCGCGTGGCCTATCGCCGCGGCGTGCTCGCCACTCTGGTGCGCGCGCTGCTCGGCTCAAGCCAGCCCTTCGACACCTTCCGCGGCTTGTCGCTGCTCGCCGAGCAGGCTCTCGAGCGCGCGCTCGAACTCGCCGCAGCCATGAATCGCATTCACGAGCGCATCGCTTCCGACTTCTCCATCGCGCCGTTTTCCGTGCTGGCTCTCGGCCGCCTGGGCACCGGCGAAATGGACATCGGCTCCGACGTCGATCTGATTTTCATCGTGGATGACCGCTTGAATCAAAGCGACCGTGAAATCTGGCGCTTGGTCGCCGAGCGCCTGGTGCATATCGCCAGCAGCCACACGCGCGAAGGATTGCTTTTCCCCGTGGACACGCGCCTGCGCCCGCGCGGCGGCGATGGCGAAACGCTGCAAACCAGTTCCTATCTCCGCCAATATTTCGACGCCGAAGCTCAGGCTTGGGAAGCCGCCACGTTTCTGAAGGCGCGTCCGATCGCCGGCAATCTCGCGCTCGGCGCCGACGCGTTGCGGCAAGTTCACGAATGCATTGCGCGCCGCTTTTCGGATCCAAAGCCGCTCGCGCGCGATCTCGCCAAAATGCGCCAGCGCCTCGAACGAGAGGGCGCCGATCCCGATCGCCCCATCGGCCAAAAAGGCGAATTCAAGCGCATGGCCGGAGGTTATTACGACGTCGAATATGTCGTGGCGTTTTTATTTCTCACGCGCGTTCTGCGCGCAGAGCATCCCACCGAACAATCGCTGATCGAAGGCCGCGGCCACGTCCTGCGCCAAATCGCGCTGCTCGAAGCCACCGGGCACCTCGGCTCTACCGAAGCGCAAACGCTGCGCGCCGGCGCCATGCTCTATCGCAGCATCGACCACGCCCTGCGCATCGTCACCGGCCGCTCCGCTAATCATCTCCCCGAAGCCACCATGGCGCAGCGCGTCGTGCGCCTGCTCGAACAATGGCAATTCCCGCTCCCCGAAGGCATCGAAGCCGCCGTCGAAACCACGCGCCGCCACGTCCGCGGCCTCTACGAACACACTATCGTCCGCGCCGCCGAATCCTAGCGCTGACCCCATCGCGGCCTTTACGAAAGCCGGACGACGCCCTCGGCGCGTTTCGCCCCAAACCCACGATTGCCTTGCGACCACCCACTAAAGCGCCGTCATTCTGAGTGGAGAGGCGGCTCTTTTTTCTTCTCGTCCGCGTCCCGCGGACGAGCCGCCTCGCAGTCGAAGAATCCATCTTCGCCCTTTGCACCGTGAATTCTCCAGGAGAACTTTCAGGCCTTCGAACTTTTCCGCCGCTCCAGAAACGCGCGTCCCGCCGCCGTGATCTTCACAACCGACCGCCCATTCACCTCGTCCCTCATCACCAGTCGGAGATCATTCGCGTCTTCCCATACCGGCAATTTCGGACACGATGTCCGCCACGCCTCCATCACCTGCTCATAACTCCGCTCTCCGCTCCCCACCCACTGCAGCAAATCGACGATCAAGTTGTCCACTGTCGCGTCGCTCATGAAATCCCTCTTCCCTCCCCACAATTATCACCCAACCCCCGCCCGCTCGTCGCCCCGCGATGGCCCCACTCACCCCCTATCATTCCAGCGAAGTCCCGACGCTCTGCGCCTTTCTGCGTGCGCTGCGCGGGCAGGTCGGGACGAAGTCGAAGAATCCCTCCTCACAACGTAACCGGGATGCGTCGGCCACCGCCCAGCCAAGGCGATGAATCCTCTTGGCCGTGTTCGAATGCAATGCCCGCGGATAATGCGCGGGTATTTTCTACCCATCCTATTCGAATACTCCATAGATATATGTTGACGCTGTGGTACTACTCCTGCTATGCTGTGGCGTGCTCTCTAAATACGCATCCGCGGCCGCGAAAAAGCTCCTCGTCCCGCGCCGGCGCATCATTCTCGCGTCCCAACCCGTCCGGTCCTTCCAGGTCTCCACGAAGAATTTTGCGTATCCAGCGGCTGATCCGCGCGTGCATCTCGCGTTCAACATGCACTCATCTGCAACAAAGTGCTCCTCCAACCCATTTATTTTCAGGCAATTGCAAATGAGTGCGCATCTTATTGAAAATAATCACGATCAAGTCTATTGCGCTCACACTCATCCGCACTCTTTCCCTGGAAGCCCTTTGTTTACAGCAAATTACGTTTTTGCACCGGGGGTATATATGGGTCTCCGCGCTCGGCCGTCCGCGCCCATGCGCTGCACGCGCCGACTGTGTTATTGTTTTTTGCTCGCGCCGCACATTTCGCGGCATTCGGGAGGTCATCGCAATCATGAAGTCGTCCTACAACGGCAAATCCGTCCCCGTTGACGGCCAGCCGATCGACTATGTTCGCAGCGCCCTGAGCGTCCCCGATCGCCCAATCATTCCCTTCATCGAAGGCGACGGCACCGGCCGCGACATCTGGAAAGCATCGCAGCGCGTTTTTGACGCCGCCGTTTCCTCCGTGTACGGCGCGAAACGCAAAGTCGCGTGGTTTGAGGTCTTCGCCGGCGAAAAAGCTTTCAACACGTTCAAAGAGTGGCTGCCGCAAGACACCGTCGACGCCATCCGCGATTTCCGCGTGGCCATCAAGGGTCCGCTCACCACGCCCGTCGGCGGCGGCATCCGCTCGCTCAACGTCGCGCTGCGCCAGATTCTCGATCTCTACGCCTGCGTTCGCCCCGTGAAATATTTCGCGGGCGTGCCCTCGCCCGTGAAACATCCCGAGCGCATGAACGTGATCATCTTTCGCGAAAACACCGAAGACGTGTACGCCGGGATCGAATGGAAATCCGGCACGCCCGAAGTCAAAAAGCTGCTCGAATTCCTGAACAACGACATGCTCGGCGGCGGCCCCAAACAAATCCGCTGGGATTCCGGCGTGGGCATCAAGCCGATTTCGACCACCGGCACCAAGCGCCTCGTGCGCCGCGCGATCCAGCATGCGATCGATCACAAGCGCCGCCTCGTCACCCTCGTGCACAAAGGCAACATCATGAAATTCACCGAAGGCGCATTTCGCGATTGGGGCTACGAGCTCGCGAAAGATGAATTCCGCGCCGCCGTCGTCACCGAGCGCGAAAGCTGGATCGTCGACAATAAAGACAAAAACCCCGCGCTCACCATCGAGCAAAACGCCGCCGCGATCGAGCCCGGCCTCGAGCAAGCCACGCCCGCGTTTCGCGAAACGCTCTACGCCGAAGTGAAGCAGGTCCTCGATTCGATCTACGCCACGCACGGCGGCGGACGCTGGAAACAAAAAATCATGATCAATGACCGCATCGCCGATTCCATCTTCCAACAAGTCTTGCTGCGCGCCGACGAGTACGCGGTCCTGGCCTGCCCCAATCTCAACGGCGATTACCTCTCCGACGCCTGCGCCGCGCAAGTCGGCGGCCTGGGCATGGCGCCGGGCGCGAACATCGGCGATGGCTTCGGCTGCTTTGAAGCCACGCATGGCACCGCGCCCAAGTACGCCGATAAAGATGTGATCAATCCCAGTTCCGTGATGCTCTCCGGCGCAATGATGTTCGATTTCCTGGGCTGGCCCGAAGCCGCCCGCGCCATCGAAGACGGCATCGCCAAAACCATCGGCCAAAAACGCGTCACCTACGATCTAGAGCGCCTCATGGAAGGCGCCACAAAATTAAAAACGTCCGAATTCGCCACGGCCATCATCGAAAACATGCCCGCGAAATCGTGACGAACGATAGCAAGGCACAAGGAGCCCAAAGGTGAGAAAGAAAGTCACAGTAGTAGGCGGCGGCTTCGTCGGCTCGACAACCGCGCAGCGCATCGTGGACCATGAACTCGCCGACGTCGTCCTAACCGATATCGTTGAAGGCGCGCCCGCCGGCAAAGCCCTCGACATGCTCGAATCCGCCACGATCACGCGCTCCGACTCGCGCATCACCGGCATCTCAACCGGCAACAACGATTATCGCGAGACCGCCAACAGCGATATCGTCGTCGTGACGGCAGGATTCCCGCGCAAGCCCGGCATGAGCCGCGACGATCTCCTGCGCGCGAACTACGACGTCATCAAAGCCGTCGTCGAGCAAGTCGTGAAGCTCTCGCCCAGCGCGATCCTCATCATGGTCACCAATCCTCTCGACGCCATGGTGCAGGCCGCGTATCGCGTCAGCGGTTTTTCCAAGAATCGCGTGATGGGCATGGCCGGCGTTCTCGATTCCGCGCGCATGAGCGCTTTCATCGCGGAAGAACTGAATGTGAGCGTCGACAACGTGCACTCGTTCGTGCTCGGCGGCCACGGCGACGACATGGTTCCTCTGCCGCGCTATTCCACCGTCGCCGGAATTCCACTTCCGGATTTGCTGCCGAAAGAAAAGATCGACGCTATCGTCGACCGCACGCGCAAAGGCGGCGCCGAAATTGTGAATCTCTTGAAGACCGGCTCGGCCTACTACGCCCCGTCCGCAGCCGTCGTCGAAATGGTGGAAGCTATCCTGAAGGACAAAAAGAAAATTCTCCCCTGCGCCGCTTATCTGGACGGCGAATACGGCATCAAGGGCCTCTACGTCGGCGTGCCCGTAAAACTCGGCGCGCGCGGCGTAGAGCAAATCATCGAAATAAAACTGACGCCCGAAGAAAACGCCGCACTGCAAAAATCCGCCGCATCCGTCCGCGAGCTGGTGACTGTTTTGGGTGTCGCGTAGAAGTCGGGGGTTGCGTAGAAGTTGGAAGTCGCCTAGAAGCGCGGAGAGCCGCGCGGCGCCAAGCGCGCCCAAGTTCTTTGAAAACTTAAATCAACGAGAGACGGTGGTTCGCGGTCTCTCGCGCCGATCCCCTAGCGCCCGATGGAAACCGGAGGCGCCCACGCGAGCCCATCCGCGCCATTTCCCGCCTCAATCAGCGTGACCTTCCAAGTGTCCAGATCGATCGCCGCGACCTGATGGCTCGTGTCGCATGAAACATATGCGACGTGCCCGTACGGCCGCACCAGCACCTCTTGCGGCGACGCCGGCACGTGAATGGTCTTCACCACCGTCATCTTTGCAAGATTGATCACCGCAACGCCCTTGGCTTCGGGCAGCGCCACGAGCAACAACTTTCCGTCCGGCGTCGAAGCCGTGCCGTATCCTGTCTCCGGCAGCGCAATCCAGCTGTGAACTTTGTTCGTCGCCACGTCGATCACCGCAAGCCGCGGCTTCTCCGTGTCCGAAGTAAACACCCAGCGGCCATCCGGTGAAATCGATATGCGCTGCACGTGCGAGGCGACGGGAATCACAGTGATCGTTTTTCGCGCCACGAGATCGAGCACTGAAACAGTTCCCGGCCCAACGTTGGCCGTGTATCCCCGTTTCCCGTCGCGGCTGATCGCCAGCATATGCGATTCCGCCTGCCCCGTCGGCACTGTGCCGACGATCTTCATCGTCGCGGGATCGATGATCGTGATCGCATGATCGAGTTCGGTTGTGACGTAAAGCAATCCGTCGGTTGGCCCGACGACGATGCAATGCGGCCGCACGCCGTGACCGAAATCGAATGTCTGGACCACGCGACGCGACTCGAGATCGATCACGTCGATCGTGCTTCCGTCCGTGCCCGGCTTGCCGACTCCGGAGTTGCCATAAATCGGAACGTAGGCGCGCGTCCCGTCAGGCGATGCGGCGACTTCATGTCCCGTGACGCCGCCCTCGGGCACCACGGCGATCTGGGCGCCGGTCCTCGGTTCGATCACGCTCAGCGTGCGATCGCCCTTGTTGGCCACAAGCAGCAAACCCGCCGCGTGCGTCGAGCGAGCCAAACGCGGCGCCGAACGCGTAGTAGGCAATGAGCCAACGAGCGAAAGCGTCACAAGCCAGGTGGCGGCGTACGTCAGAGTAAGATGCGAAGTCATTTCAATACCTCCGGGATTTTTCTAGTGCGCCGCAGCCGGCGGATTAGCCGGGCGCGCCGGATGCGCCGGCGCCACCACCGGATGCGCAGCAGTGAGAATCACGGCCGTCTTGATGCTATCGAGCTTCGGGAAATTCGCATCAAGATATGCGCGTCCCTTGTTTCCGATCACTTCCTGATCGGGACCGTTTCCAGATGGAGCGCCTTCGCCGTAGCCGCTGTAAAGTTGATCCACAATCGGCATGCCCTCGGTCACCTGGCCGAAGGGCATGAAGCCAGAGGCATCAAGGCGCGGATTGTCCACCAGATTGATGAACACTTGCGTCGTCCGCGAGTTCGGCTGGTCCGTCATCGCGAAAGTGATGTAACCGCGATGATTGCTTTGCGTCATCGAATTTCGCGGATCGTCCTTGATCTCGGCATTGTCCCAGGCATGATTCACGGCCGGGTACGGGCTCAAACCAAACTGCACCATGAAGCCCGAAATCACGCGGAAGAAGCTCGCGCCGTCGAGATAATGATGCGCGACGAGATTGTAAAAGCGATCGGCGCCGTTCGGCGACCACGCGCGCGTCACGTGAATGAGCACCACGCCTTTCGTTGTCGTCATTCTGACGTCGTAGACCGCTGGCGCGCGCGCATGCAACAGCGCGGGATTCAGCAGCGCGTGGTCGTACGCGGCAACCGCTGCGTGATGCGTCACCGGCGGCTTCGCCGTTGTCTTGCTTTGCGCCACGGCGAACGATGCGGTCAATCCCGCCACGATCGAAACTTGAATCAGCATTCTTCCGAATTTCAGCATTTTCCATTGACTCCTTCGGCTTCTTTACGTCGCGCAGAATTATACGGCGCTCGCGGACAATTCCTCAGCCACGCGTTCCGCATCAGACAACACGCGAAGAGCATTCTCGCCCAGAATCATGCGGATGTCTCGGTCCGCATAACCGCGGCGCACGAGTGCCTCGGTGATCCGCGGCAATTTAGATGCGTCCTCCATGCCCTCGGGCATTCGCGCGCCGTCGAAGTCGGAACCAATCCCCACGTGCTCGGCGCCGGCAATTTGAACGGCGTGATCGATATGTTCGACGATCTCTTCCCAGCTCACCCGCGGCAGTTTGCCTTCGCGAATCATCGCGTCGTTCAGGCGCTGGTGTTCGATCATGATGCGCGCTTCGTTTCCGGGATGCTGATTGCGAATTTCCTGATCGTGCGCCTCAAACGCGGCGGCATGTACGCGCCGCGCGCTCGCATTCTTCTGGCTCAGGAAACTAGTATGGAAATTGATCTGCAGCGCGCCCCCGCCGGCTGCGAGCGCGCGAATCATCTCGTCGGTCAGATTTCGCGGCGAATCGCAAAGCGCGCGACAACAAGAATGCGAAGCGATTGCCGGCGCGCGCGTGATCGCCAGCACATCGGAAAACGTGCGGTCGGAAACATGCGAAAGATCCACGACCATTCCGAGCCGGTTCATTTCGGCGATGACCTCGCGGCCAAATGGCGTGAGCCCCTTGTTTCCCGCGCCGCCGGACGAACCCGCCCAATCGAGATCGGCGAAGTGCGTCAGCGTCAAATAACGAACGCCAAGCGTCGCGAAAATTCGCAGCAGGCCCAGATCGTTGTCGATTGCGTGCCCGCCCTCGACGCACAGCACGATCGCGATCTTTCCGGCAGCGTGAACGCTGCGAATTTCCGCAACCGTCGCGGCCAATGCCAAATCCGCGGGATGCCGCCGAACTTGTTCTCGCATGGCGTCGAGCAAATTGAATGCGCGTTTGACGGCCACGGTTCCCGTAACGTCGGGAGGAACCCACGCGGCGCAAAAAAGCGCGCCGACGCCGCCTTCGCGCAATCGAGGAATGTCGATGCAGCCTTCTGCATCGCGGGGGCCGAAATCGAATTTCTCGAAGAAACAGCGCTGCGCGACATCAACGTGCGTATCGACGACCAGAAAATCAAAATGCAGCGCGCGAGCGCGCCGTGCGATTTCATCTTCGGAAAAGCGTTCGGCGGAAGACATGACTTGTTTGCAGCGCGTCGCGGAGCTGGCGGACTTCGTCGACTGTACCGTGAGCCTCAGCCGAACAGCCAGCCGACGATTGACTGGCGAATCGCCTGGCGATTCACATCGGCAATCGATTCAGTGAGCGGAATGCCTTTCGGGCAAATCTTCACGCAATTTTGCGCGTTAGCGCAATCGGCCACGCCGCCCGGACCCATCACGGCTTCCAGGCGCTCGCGCGCGTTCATCGCGCCGGTGGGATGCATGTTGAATAGTCGCACCTGACTGATGATCGCCGCACCTACAAAATTGTTGTGTTCGTTCACTTGCGGACAGACTTCGAGGCAATTGCCGCAGCTGATGCAACGGGAAAGTGGATAGGCCTTTTCCTGCGTCTCGGGCGACATGCGCGGGCCTTCGCCCAGATCGTAGGTGCCGTCGATCGGAATCCAGGCCTTCACGCGCTGCAAATTATCGAACATGATCGAGCGGTCCACGGCCAGATCGCGAATCACCGGAAATTTCGTGAGCGGCTCGAGGCGAATCGGTTGCTCGAGCGAATCCACCAGCGTGGAGCACGCCATGCGCGCGCGCCCATTCACCACCATCGCGCACGAGCCGCACACTTCTTCGAGGCAATTGGAATCGAAGGTGACCGGAGTCGTCTCGCGGCCATCGCGCATCACCGGCTGCTCGGCGATGTCGCGCAAACAGATGATCACGTTCATGTGCGGGCGATAATGCAGCTCGAACTCCTCCCACGCCGGGCGGCTGTCCGGCGTGACCTGCCGCTTCACGCGAACGATCACGGATTTTTTGTCCGCCATGCTTCCTCCGACCTCAACACCCACCGCTCGTTACTTCGTCGCGGCGTAACTCCGTTTGCGCGGCGGAATCAGCGACGTATCCACCGGCTCGTAATTCAGCTCGATGCGACCATCGCTGTACGATGCGCGCGTGGTCTTCAGCCAGTTCGCATCGTCACGCTCGGGGAAATCCGGCTTGTAGTGCGCGCCGCGCGATTCATTGCGCGCCAGCGCGCCGAGGGTGATGACGCGCGAGAGAACCAGCATATTCTCGAGCTCGCGCGCGAAATTCAATGTCTGATTGGACCACGCAGTGCGATCCGAAAGATTCACTTTGCGGAAACGCTCGGCGAATTCCTGGAGCTTGTCGTCCGCTTGCTCAAGTGCCTTGTTGTAGCGCACCACGGTGACGTGCTCGGTCATCAACGCGCCGAGCTCTTTCCAGATCGCAATCAGATTCTCCGATCCTTCCTGCAGCAAGAGCCGCGCGTTGTGCTCCTGCTGACGGCGCACTTCGCGTTCGGCGATCGACGAGGAAACGCCATCCGCATTTTCTTGGAGGTTGCGCGCGTAATTCACGGCCGCTTGTCCTGCCACGCGCCCGCCCCAAATGCACGAGAGCAAGGAATTCGCGCCGAGCCGATTGGCGCCGTGATATTGATATTCGCATTCCCCCGCGGCGTAGATGCCGGGCACGTTCGTGGCCTGGTTCTGCGTATCCACCCAGATTCCGCCCATGGTGTAATGCATGCCGGGAAAGACTTTCATGGGCTCGACGCGCGGGTCGGTGCCCACGAACTTTTCGTAGATTTCGAGAATGCCTTCGAGCTTACGATCGAGAACTTCGCGCGGGATCTCCGTCAAGTCGAGATACACGGCCGCTTCGCCGCCGATGCCGAGCTTCAATTCAAAGACGACTTTATGAATCGCGCGCGTGGCCACGTCGCGCGGCACAAGATTTCCATACTTCGGATACCAGTCTTCGAGAAAATAAAAACGCTCGCCCGCGGGAATCGTAAGCGGCGCGCGCGTATCTCCCGCGGCTTTCGGCACCCAGATCCGGCCGCCTTCGCCGCGCGCCGATTCGCTCATCAGGCGAAGCTTGTCTTCGCCGGGGATGCAGGTGGGATGCACCTGAATGAATTCGCCATTGGCGTAGTCCACGCCCTGCTGAAACAGCGCGCTTTGCGCGGAACCCGTGCACACAACCGAATTTGTCGAGCGGCCAAAAACCGCGCCGTTGCCGCCGGTGCAAAAAATCGCGGCGTCGGCCGGGAACGCGCAAACTTCCATGGTTTTCAAATCCATCGCGCAGATGCCGCGCGCGATTCCGGCGTCGTCAATCACCGCGGAAAGAAACGTCCAGCCTTCGTGCTTGCGTACTTTGCCTTCGGCCTCGTAGCGGCGCACTTGCTCGTCAAGCGCGTAGAGAATTTGCTGGCCGGTCGTGGCGCCGGCGAAGGCCGTGCGATGAAACAACGTGCCGCCGAAACGCCGATAATCGAGCAAACCTTCCGGCGTGCGATTGAACATCACTCCCATGCGGTCAAGCAGATCGATCAGGTGCGGGGCATACTCGCACATGGCTTTCACGGGCGGCTGATTGGCCAGGAAATCGCCGCCGTATATCGTGTCGTCGAAATGAATTGCCGGGGAATCGCCTTCGCCCTTGGTATTTTTCGCGGCGTTGATGCCGCCCTGCGCGCACACCGAATGCGATCGCTTCACCGGAACGATCGAGAAAAGATCGACTACCACGCCCATTTCGGCCACGCGGATCGCGGCCATCAATCCGGCCAACCCGCCGCCCACGATCACGATGTTTGGATTCTTCATGACGGCCGATAGAATTGGAAGGGGTGCCAGCCGTAGCGGAAGCTCACGGCGATCGCGAGACCCACGACGGCGAACATGATTGCGACGACCACGCCGAGATAGCCGGCCGCGCGTTGCGCGTGCACCGTGGCGGCGAGGCCCCACTTGCAAAGAAAATTCCACACGCCGACGCCGAGATGCACCGACGCGGCCGTCACTCCGATCACGTAAAACCAAAAATACAGCGGATTCGCAAGCGAGGCGTGCACACCGGCAAACGTCGAATTACCGCGCGGCAAAAATCGCTCGGTGTAAACGTGCCAAAAGATGAAGACAAACGCGATCAGTCCGGTGTAGCGCTGAAACGTGTACATCCAGTTGCCGACCCACGGATATTCCGAAACGTTGTTCTTGCCCTTCAGCCATATGTAGACGCCGTAACCTCCGTGATAGAGGATCGGCAGCCAGATGCCGAAGATTTCGGCGAAGATCAGCCACGGCGCCGATTCCAGATCGCTTGCGGCCTGATTGAATTTTTCGGGACTGACCAGCGCGGCGCTGTTCGTCCAGAAATGTTCGAGAAGAAAAAATCCGATGGGTACGATGCCAGAGATCGAATGCAGCTTGCGAAGAAAGAACGATGTTCGGTCGGACGAAGCCTCAGCCGCGGACATGAACTCTCGGAACCTTCCTGTGGTGCGAACGGCCGCGCTGAAATTGCATTGCGAAATTCTCAACAGCGCGAACAAAATTAGTATAGGCAGAACGCAATGGCAATGCAAGACGCCGGGAGAGAGCGCGGATGGCAAAGTACGCGCAAGCCGGCCGCGCACGCGCCAAACAGGGCAGGTTGGATTGGAGAGAACCCTTTCGCGTCATGGCGTGAGGATTTACGGAAACGTCTTGACGCCATGTGCCTATAATTAACCGTTACGCCACTGGGAGGAGAGGCTGAATGTCGCAGACCCTGGCTGCCGAAATCGAACGCCTCGTGCAAGACATCGAGGAAAAAAAGATCGCCCCCGACGCGCCCGCGCGCGAGCAAATCGCGCACGAATTGGCGAAGCGCTTTGGCGTGAAATCCGACGAGGTCGCGATTCTGGTGCTGATTCGCAGCGCGCAGATGCTGCGCTTCGTATTGCCGGAAAAACTCCGGCCCGTGGGCACGATTCCGCTCAACAGCACCTCGGCGCTGGCCGCGCGCACCGCGCGCGAACGCCGCGCGGAAGTGATCAACAATTTTCCCGCCGTGCGTCACGCGTCCGTGTTTGAAGGCGTGCCGCTGGGCCGCGAGCAAGGCGAGTCCATCCAAAAAATTATGAGCGCGCCGGTTGTGGGCGGCGTTCATGTCCTGGGCGTAGTCCAAGTTTGCCGCAAGGGCCACACCCCGTCTGCCGCGGGCGCGGATTTCACGTCTGCCGATTTGAAGGACCTCACTTCCCTCTCGGAGGCGCTGGGGCGATTTCTAATCGCATGCCAGGAGACCTGAGCTGATGCGGCGCGCGCCGCGCTCGCGAAGACGCCTTTTCAAGCCATGATTTTTCGCTGCGCCGGTTGTCGCAGCTGTTGCCGCAATTCTCGCCACAGAGATTGTGAGCGGGAAACGTGTTGACAGCACGGGATGAACTTGCTACGTTTCGGCTCGCTCCGCTTTTGCGCGCGTTCGCAGTCTGAGCGAGGAGGCACCGCAGTCCGGCATCATCCATGGCGTTCGTCGCGAAAAGAATCTTCCTCACCAAAGGTGTCGGCAAGCATCGCGAGCGGCTTTCGAGTTTCGAGCTCGCGCTGCGCAGCGCGGGAATTGCCGCGTGCAATATCGTGCGCGTCTCCTCCATTTTTCCTCCGAACTGCAAATTAATTTCGCGCAGCGAAGGGTTGAAACATTTGCGGCCGGGGCAAGTGGCCTTCACCGTGATCAGCGAGAATTCCACGCGCGAGGCGCACCGCTTGATCGCCGCGGGCATCGGACTCGCGCTGCCGGCGGATAAATCCATGTACGGCTACCTCTCGGAACACCATTCATTCGGCGAGACTGAAGAAGTGGCCGGCGAGTATACCGAAGAATTAGCCGCCGAAATGCTCGCGACTACGCTCAACGTCGAATTCGACGCCGACCTTTCGTGGGACGAAAAAAAGGAAGTCTATCGGATCTCCAACAAGATCGTGCGCACCATGAACATCACGCAATCCGCCGTGGGCGATAAGCGCGGATTGTGGACTACCGTGCTGGCCGCGGCCATGATGATCGGCGAAGACGACTGAGCGGCGATATCTGCTGATTGCACCCAGAATCAAGTTAATCAAGGGAGCGGGAATGCCACACATGACCGTCACTTTTTCACACTCTTTGATCGGATGGATCATCATCGGGCTGCTGGCCGGTTGGTTGGCGGGAACGTTGTCGCGCGGCCGCGGCTTCGGTTGCATCGCGAACGTCGTGATCGGACTGATCGGCGCGCTGCTCGGGGGCTGGATTTTCACGAAGCTCGGAATCGTCGGCTCGGGCAGCAGCTTCCTGTACAGCTTAGCGGCCGCAACGGTTGGCGCCGTCGTTCTGGTATTGATTGCGGGATTGTTCTCCGGAAATAGATCGTAGCGCGCGAAAAAGCAGGCTCCCTTCTCTGCGCCTTCCGCATTTCTAGCGGTGTTCCGCGAGTGCCCGCCTCGAATGTGATAACATGAAAGCAAAGTGAATCGAATCGACTTCATCAACACGGACAACGCAGTCAATTCATTCGGGGGAGTGCGCGGGCTTTGAGTCAGTCTTCTTTGTGGGCTATTCCGCTCGGAGGTCTCGGCGAGTTCGGCATGAACATGCTGGCTCTGCGCTGGGCTGACGATATCATCCTGATCGATGCCGGCATGATGTTTCCCGAAGCCGAGCTGCTCGGCGTCGACGTGGTGATCCCCGACATCAGTTACCTCAAACAGAATCGCACGAAACTGCGCGCGATTTTTCTGACGCATGGCCACGAAGATCACATCGGCGCGCTGCCTTATATTTTGCGCGACGTCCAGGCGCCGATTTACGGCACGCCGTTCACGCTCGCGCTGGTGCGCAAGCGCCTGGAAGAACATGGACTGCTCGAACAGGCCAAACTGCACGAAGTCACGCCGGGACAGCACGTTGAGATCGGGCCGTTCAACGTCGAATTCATTTACGTCACGCACAGCACGATCGATTGCGTGGCGCTGGCCGTGCGCACGCCGCTCGGCGTGATCATCCACACTGGCGATTTCAAGATGGACTCCACGCCAACCGACGGCCGGCCCTTCGATTACCACACCTTCGCGCGCTACGGCCGCGAAGGCGTGCTCGCGCTCTTTAGCGACAGCACCAACGTCGAGCGGCCGGGCTTCACGAAATCTGAACGCGCCGTGCGGCCGCGCATCGAGGAAATATTCCGTGCCGCGCCGCGCAAAGTTCTGTTCTCGTGTTTCGCGTCGTCGATCCCGCGCATCCAGCAGGCCATCGAACTCGCCGCCGCTGCCGGCAGAAAAGTTGGATTCCTCGGCCGCAGCATGGTGGACAACGTTGAGATCGCGCACGGCATGGGCCGATTGACGATTCCGGACGGCTTGGTGGTTCGCTCGCAGGACTTGAAATCGTTTCCGCCCGAGAAATTGGTGATCATCGCCAGCGGCAGCCAGGCGGAGCCGATGTCGTCGCTTTCGCGCATCGCCGTGGACAATCACAAGTGGGTCACGCTCGACGAGCGCGATACCGTGGTGCTCTCCGCGCGCATCATTCCCGGCAACGAGAAAGCGATTTTCCGCATGCTCGATCATATGTTCCGCCGCCAGGCGCTGGTCCATTACGACAACGAGGGTGGCACGATTCACGTTTCAGGCCACGCGAGCCAGGAAGAGCAGAAGTTGCTGCTGAATCTCGTGCGCCCAAAAACTTTCATTCCCATTCACGGCGAATACCGGCAATTGTTCCGTCACGCGGCGCTGGCGCATGAAGTCGGCGCCGTCTCCGGCGAAATCATGCTGCTCGAATCCGGCCGGCCAGTGGAATTTACAGAACGCGGCGCGTTCCGGCGCGATCCGGTGCCGGCGGGCCGCGTGTGCGTTGATTCCGGATCGCTCGAGGAAATCGAAGAGGTGGTGATCCGCGATCGGCAGCATCTCGCCGAAGACGGCGTGGTCGTGCCGATCATCGCGATCGATAAACACACGGGCCGAATGGAATCGCAGCCCGAAGTGGTCACGCGCGGCCTCTTGCCTTCCGACGACGGACAAGAACTAATCGCCGGCGCGCGCGCCGTGATCATTCGCACGATCGAGCAATCGAACTTGGAGGAAAAAACCGACTGGAGCGTCATCAAGGAAAAAATCCGGGTGGACTTGAAGCGCTATCTCAATAAGCAAACTTCCAAGCGTCCTCTGATCCTGCCGGTAATTCTCGAAGTGTAGCGCGCTCCGGTTCACACGCTCCCGCTGTTATGATGCAACCTCGCCGGCACTCGTGCTCGATTTTTCCGCGATCGGAGGAATTTCTTCGTGGCTAGCTCGATTGAGCAGCGCTATGCCGGTTTTTGGCTCAGGGTTACTCCCGCCGTTCTCGATTTGATGGTCCTGGGCCTCGCGCTCGGGGTCTTCGTCTCTTTCCTCGAAGTCGCGCGCGGATCACCAACGGCTTTCTTGAATCTTCGTCCGGGAGATCCGCCGAGCGCGGTCATCAAGGCCATCGGCCTGCGCGGGATTATCGCGATTCTCGGATTCTTCATCGTCAGCGGATGGCTATATTACGCGCTGCTCGAAAGCTCGCGCTGGCAAGGAACGCTCGGCAAGAAGTTTTTTGGTCTGTACGTCACCGACACGCAAGGCAATCGAATTAGTTTTGGGCGCGCGACCCGGCGTTACCTCTGCGGCCACTTCTGGCTCTGTGTTCCTTCCATCGGTGGACTCTACTTCACCACGGATTGCATTTGCAGCGGACTCACCGCCAGGAAGCAGGCGCTTCATGACGCGATCACCGGCTGCCTGGTTTTAAGGCGAGATGAAGGCGGAGCGCGGCGCGAATAACCCGTGTCTGGCGAAATGTTGCGCGACTACACGCCTGCCGATTTCGACGCCCTCTACAAACTCGATCGCGTCTGCTATCCGCGCGGAATCGCTTACTCCCGGCCCGAGCTGCGTTGGTTTCTCGCACAACCCGGCGCGCTGTGCGTTGTGGCCGAAAGCGAAGGCCAACCTGCGGGCTTTCTCATCGCCGATCGCGAAGCATCGCAGGCGCACATCATCACCATCGACGTTGCGCCGGAGCACCGCCGCCGCGGCGTCGGCACGCAGATGCTCGAAGAGATCGAACGCCGTTTGCGCGCGCTTGGCGCGAGCGAAATCAATCTCGAAACCGGGACCGACAACCAAGCCGGCACGGCTTTCTGGATGCGCCACGGCTATCGCACGATCGGAATTCTGCAGGGCTACTATCCCGGCCCACAAGACGCCTACGCCATGCAGAAGCGCCTGTCTGCGAAATAATTCCGCGCCGCAGATCTGAACCGCGCAGTCGCGCAGCCGAATTCTCGGCGTTACCTCCGGAAACACACCGCGAAAATCCTCGTTGCCTACTGAATTGTCCTTGCTATAGTCATCTTGCTGTCGGTCTGACTCAGCCTCGCGCGTTAGCGCCCGCGCGGCTGGACCGCGGCCCCGTCCTTCCCCCCGGACCGGAGATTTGTGTGCGTGTATTAATCCCGACTGAGAACCGTCGATTGAACGAAATGGTGGGCTTTGTAGGTATCACCGTTTCAGTGCTGATCTTTTTGGCGCTGGTGTCCTACAACCCGCACGACGCCTCCTTCAACGTCTCGGCGCCCGCGCCTGACGCTCATTCCGCCGTCAATTGGATCGGCCCCGTCGGCGCTTACGGCGCGGATTTGCTGTTCCAATGCCTTGGGTACGCCGTTTTTCTGTTGCCCGTCGTGATGTTCACGCTCGCGTGGCGCTGGTTCCGCTCGCAACCGGTGGAATCTCCCGTCTCGAAAATTGTGGGCTGCGCGCTGCTCGGAATTTTTCTGCCCGCCCTCCTGGCGCTCTGGCATTGGCCTGATGTGCGCGGAGCGATTCCGCCCGGCGGAATGTTCGGCCATCTGGTCGCAAGCGGCTTGCTGGCGGGCCTCAACACAGTAGGTGCGAATGTTGTCGCGCTGGCCGCGTTTTTGGTTTCCCTGTTTCTCACCACACGCTTTTCCTTCGAGGCCGTGCACGGATTGGTGCGTGTGCCGATGAAACGCCTCGATCCGCTCGGCCGCATACGCGACCGCTGGGCGGCCTGGCGCGAATCGCGCGAAGAATTGCGCATGAAGAAGCGCCTGGTGGAAATCAAGACCGTCGGCCGCCAACCCGTCGCGTCGCAAGTGCCCGGCCCGGCAACGCTACTGCTCAAGAGCGCTGCGCCTGAAGTCGAAATTGACGACGACGCGCCGGAGCCGCGATCGCCGATCGAAGAAGCCTTGTCCGGCCCCATCTTGATGCACCGGCAAGAACAGAAGCCCGCGCCCACAAAATCTTCCGGCGAACCGAAAATTGCGCGCGCCGCCGGCGGTTTCCGCCTGCCGCCTCCTTCCCTGCTGCACTCGGCGGAGCGCGGCGAAAAAATGAAGGAAGAGGACCTCAAGGAATACGCGCACGCCATCGAACAAAAATGTCAGGAATTCGATATCGGCGGACGCGTCACGCAGATCAATCCGGGTCCCGTCGTCACCACGTATGAATTCAAGCCCGAAGCCGGCATCAAATACAGCCGCATCACCGGCCTTGCCGACGATTTGTGTCTCGCGTTGCGCGCCGAATCCATTTTGATCGAGCGCATTCCGGGAAAATCTACGGTGGGCATCGAAGTGCCCAATCCGCACCGCGAAACGATTACGTTGCGCGAACAGATCGAATCTTCCGAGTTCGTGCATTCGCCGTCGAAACTCACACTGGCGCTCGGCAAAGATCTGATCGGCCGCAGCCGTCTTTCGGATCTCGCGCAGATGCCGCATTTGCTGATCGCCGGCTCGACGGGCACGGGCAAGAGCGTGTTTTTGAACGCCATGATCATCTCGATGCTCTACAAGGCCACGCCCGACGAATTGAAACTCGTGATGGTGGACCCCAAGCGCCTCGAGCTCGGACTGTACGAGGAGATTCCGCATCTGCTCGCGCCAGTCGTCACCGATCCGAAAGTGGCCTCGAATGTTTTGCGCAACGCGACGCGCGAGATGGAACAGCGCTTAAAACTCTTGGCGCAGCGCGGCGTGCGCAACATCGATCAATACAATCGCACATTCCAAAAAGGCCAATCGCTCTCGCTCTTTGAGGATAGCGACGAAGCCGAGCATCGTCCTCTTCCCTACATCGTGATCGTGATTGACGAATTGGCCGATCTAATGATGGTCGATACCAACAACGTCGAACAATCCATCACGCGTCTCGCGCAAATGGCGCGCGCCGTCGGCATCCATTTAATTCTTGCCACGCAGCGCCCGTCGGTCGACGTGATCACCGGCCTCATTAAAGCCAATTTCCCCGCGCGCATTTCTTTCCGCGTGGCCAGCAAAGTGGATTCGCGCACGATTCTCGATGCCAACGGCGCCGAATCGTTGCTCGGCCGCGGCGACATGCTCTATCTGCCCGCCGGCTCCGCGCGCCTGCACCGCATCCACGGACCGTTCGTCACCGAAGAAGAAATCACCGGCGTGTGCGATTTCTGGCGCGCGCAAGCGAAAGCCGTTTACAACGAACGCCTGCTCGACCCGCCACGCGACGAACAGCAATCGAACGAAGAAGGCGGCGAGGGCGGCGGCGAAGAAATCGACGATGCTCTCTACCAAGAGGCCGTGCGCGTGTGCTGCGAAATGGGTCGCGCTTCCACTTCGACGCTGCAGCGCCGCCTGCGCGTCGGCTACGGCCGCGCCGCGCGCCTAATCGATGTGATGGAGAAAGACGGCATCGTCGGCCCCGCCGACGGCACAAAACCTCGCGAAGTCCTGAAAGGCAAAGACTGGATTCGCGAATTCGAGTCGAATCGCCGCTAACGCCGCGCCCCCCGCCGCGCGTCAAATTCCGATCAATCCGCAGTTCGCAGCCTCGCTGCGCAGCAGTCCTAGTACCTGTTCATAACGGTACAGACGCGGTGCCTTGCATTTCATTAGCATGTTCTCGCCCCGCATCTACGTTCCCGCGTGTGGAGCAACCGAGACACGGATGTTAGGGAGGGCAAAATGATATTGCGAACTTTTCCCGTATTGCTCCTGGCGATGGTGTTCACGTTGTTGGCGGCCAGCGCCCGCGCCGACATGATTCTCGGATACGATACCGACTTGTCAAGTGCTGCGGTCCTGGCTGGCTCCACGGTGACCAACACCGGCCCGACCACCATCACTGGTGACGTGGATCTCTATGCGGGCACTTCAATCACCGGTGAGTCAGACATCACCCTAACAGGAGCAAGCGTATACGAGGACACGACGCCGACCGCGATGGGAGCTCAAGCGGACCTCACCAGCGCATTGACGGAGCTGGAAGGCCTGGGGCCCGGAACTACGTTGTCGAGTTCGAACCTGACTGGCCTGACTCTCGCTCCGGGCGTCTATACCGTCCCGGGGGCCGCGCTACTGAATGTGGATGGAACGGTAACTCTAGACGGCGAGGGCAACGCCAATGCAGCGTGGGTTTTCCTGGTGGATGGATTCACCACCGGAACCGGCTCGTCGGTCGATGTCGAAAACACCGGCGCAGGTGCTGGCATTTTTTGGGTCGATAGCAGCTCCACGACTCTCGGCGTAGACAGCTCATTCGAGGGGAATATTCTCGCGTCCACAAGCATCAGTCTAGACAGCGGCGCAACAGATGACTGCGGCAGAGCGTTGGCGTCAACCGGCGCGGTAACGATGGACAATAACACCATCTCGATCGGCTGCGCGGGTACCGAAGGCAACGGCGGCAGCGGTTTCAGCGGCGGCCTCTCGGTCACTCCTGAAGTCGCCGGTCCGGCGCTGGTCAGTGTACTGCCCTCGAGCCCCGTGGTTCCGGCTCCGGAGCCCGGCACGTTTGCGTTGCTCCTGTCCGGGCTGCTCGCAATCGGTCTATTGGCGCTCCGCAAGTTGCGCTCAAGCCCGCGAATAAGTTGCGCGGATATCCTCTGAATCGTGCAAAGAAAAAAGCCCCGTGCAAGCTCCTCCCTCGCCGCGCGCGCGAATCGCGTGCGTGCGCTGCCGCGCCTCCGTTTTGACTGTTACTTGCCGCGCCAGTAGAATGTCTATCGCCCCGGTGCCGGGGTAGCTCACCGGTAGAGCGCGGCCCTGAAAAGGCCGGCGTAGGCAGTTCAACTCTGCCCCCCGGCACCATTTCTGCGCAGACCGAAATCAATCAGAAAAAATCGCCATCAATTCTTGACGTAGAGATCGGGCAGCGATTTCCGCAATTTATCCAGCTTAGGCGCGTCGTACATCATGATGTACATGCTGTCAGGATTACGCCGGGCGTAATCCTGGTGGTAGTCCTCAGCCTGATAAAAAGCCTCCAGGGGAACAACTTGCGTAACGATCTTGTCGCGATAAGCGTGCTCTTGATCGATCTGCGCGATGTAGGCTTCCGCGATGCGCTGCTGATCCGGATTCGCATAGAAAACGATGGAGCGATACTGCGTGCCTTCGTCAGGCCCCTGACGGTTCAGCTCCGTCGGATCGTGGGCCACCGAGAAAAATACTTGCAGTAATCGTCCGTAAGTAATTTGCGAAGGATCGTAAACGATTTTCACGGACTCGGCGTGCCCCGTACTGCCGCTGCTGACTGCTTCATAGTCGGGGCTCTTCACGTTTCCGCCGGAGTATCCATCCGTTGCGCTGATCACGCCCTTTACGTGCTCAAATACGAGCTGGATGCCCCAGAAGCAGCCGCCTGCGACCACGGCGGTCTGCTGGCCGCTCTGCGCGGCCAGCGAATCGTCCACCGTGGGAGCCGCGATCGGCACCGTCGCACTCGCCGCATTGCGGGTTGCCAGCGCGCCAAATCCAAACAAGCCCACGATGATTGCAGCGCTGATTCCAAAAGATCGAAAAGTCATTGGCCCTCCTCGCGCAAATTGCGGCGCGACGTTAATTAAGATGCCTTAGCGAACCGCAGCGCAACGGAGTTCATGCAATAACGCAATCCAGTCGGCGGCGGCCCGTCGTCAAAAACGTGTCCGAGGTGAGCATCACAAAGCCGGCACCGCACCTCGGTTCGCATCATGCCGAGGCTCACATCCGTATCTTCCAGCACGTTTTCTTTCGCGATGGGCTCCCAAAAACTTGGCCAGCCCGTGCCGGAATCAAATTTGGTGTCGGAACTGAAAAGCGCGTTATCGCAACAGATGCAGCGGAACACGCCCTTGTCATGCTCGTTCAGAAGCGCCCCGGTAAATGGCCTCTCTGTGTCCGCATGCCGCGTCACGTCAAACGAATCGGAGGACAACTGCGCCTTCCATTCGGCCTCGGTTTTCCTGATCATGGGTTCTGTTATGACTCCTTTCCTTTCGCCCGCGTCGGTGAACTCGACGATCGTCACTTGCTTCGGAGGCTTGTCCGGCGCCGCCTCCACGCGGTCAGGATCGTTCCGCTTGTAGCACCACAGCGCAAATCCAACCACCGCCGCGCCCGAAGTCGCGATAAACGCCCTCCGCCCAATCTCGCGGCCAATATTTTGATCTCGCTCAAACATGGCCACCTCCTTCACCGCGCCGCGAACGCCCGCATAGGCACGATCACCGTTGCTTCGATCCTATCAACCTGTACGGAAAAGGCGAAATCTCGGATGTTTGAGCCGGCTGTGGCGTCACCAATACACGGACGGGCGCCGAAATCGCGGTGGGGTTGGGATGAGGGGTGTACACCCCCGGGTATGTTTTGCGTAAGAGCGGCAAACAAAGGACTTCCAGGAAAAGAGTGACGAAGAGTGCGTAATCGACTGATTACGATAGAGTTGCGTGTGTTTGTTTTCAATGAGTTGCGCACTCTTTTGGATGGGCCTGAAGACAAATGACTTAGAGAGACGCTCTCGCACAACAAATGATTGCGAAGCGCGGAAAGAGCGGCGCTGCGCAGAGGTACGGACGCGAGGAGAGTGTGGAACGGCCCTTCCCTCCTTCGCCGAACCTGTGGCGGACACGCGACTCGCCGGCCGCGGACCGCGCATCCGGGGCTCGCACCGAGACAACATTCGGGATGCAGGACGAGCAATCGCTTGACGGGATGGGAAAATTCGGAAGTTTGTCGCGCGCTCACAGCACCTTATAGCACGGTAGTACCCAAGTGTCAAACATATTCTGTGGGTACACTATTCGAATACAAGGATTGGCGCGAGCTGCACGAAGCCGAGAAGAGGCCGCCAACGGTCGCACAAAGGTAAATCGCCTCCAATTCGAACGAGGACCATCTGCTCAATCTTGGTCTGCGATGTAAACATGCGACCTCCGAAAAATCGGGGTCTGTGGAGGTTAGCAGCGTGTCCCTGCCGCTTGCCGGGTACACGTCAATCTGCCGCCACAGCGTGGCGAGCCTGTCCGGCTTCTGGTTCCCTTCCGGCGTATCAATTTCCCTCGTGAAGGAGCTCGCTGGCACGCCCGATGCCAGAACAAACCCAGGTCGGGCAGGTTTCTGGAACGCGCCGGTACACAGTGTGCAGGAGATTGCGCAATGGAGTTACTCGGCAATTAACACATGAGCCCATGGACGCGGGCCCAGATTACTCTAAGCGGAAGATAATACGACGCTTACTATAGGGTCCCAAGGCCCCGCGCCAAGCTCTCGACATGGGCTTTGCCGTGCTTGAGAATGCACACGCGCAGTCCTGTGCCGCGAGTCTTTGTGAGATTTCGAGGGGAGAAAAATGAAGCTTACACTTACGTCAGCCTTGCTGCTCGGGGCCCTTGTGATTTTCGCATCAGCCGCCCGAGCCACTACCATTCGTCCCGGATCAAACTATGGGCCTGGGACGACTTACACTGATTGCAGTACCGGGGTGTCCAGCCCCTGTGAAGGGGCCCAAACGGACGGCACCGTTGACATCGGCGGGACCACGTACACGGTGTACCAATTCGCGTCGGGCGACGCGGCAGATGACCTGATTCAACTGGTAGACTTCACCGACGTCGGCGCTGGAGATACCGTCACGCTTCCCGTATTGAACACCGGCCTCGAAATCGGCGTCTTCAGTTGCGGTGATCATCCACTAGATACTCCCGTTACTGAGGTTGAGGATAGCGGAGGGTCCCCGCTGCCGGTTGAGCCGCCCTGCACGCTGGACGGCGATGCGACTTCCGTCACGCAGGGCACCAACGTCGAGCAATTCACAAATGACGGTAGCGGGTCCATAGACAATCTGGTGCTTTACACGCTGAACGGGAACCTGAATACCGCGAGCGTCGCAGCGCCGGAACCCGGATCATTGGACCTGTTGGGATTCGGGTTGATTGCGGTGGCGCTTTTTGCGAGGCGACGACGGCAATCTCAAGTTTCAGATGCATCGTAGCCGGTCGATCGCGCATCGGAACTCGGTTGACAGCTCAGCGCGATGACGATTTTTGAAGGTGCTCGGCCTTGGTGGCAACCAGAGCATAGCCTGAATTCCTGGCGTCCGTATCCAGAGCTGCTAAGAGCGCCCCTTTCGATTTTGAATCGGAAGGGGTCTCGGTTTCGGCTAGGGCAAGTCTAATCTCGAACTGTAGCCCGACTAGATTTTTCTGCTTTGCGTCCTTCAATTGCGAGTCGAGGTCCTGCCGGGCGCCTTCGACGTTTCCGCTGCGGGCCTTGAGGCGCGCGGCCGTGATTGCCAGCGACGTCTTTATGACGTAGTCCTGCACGCCGATTCTTCCCGCGCCGTCGATTTCACTTTGCGCGGCCGTCAGATTGCCCTGCGAAATTAAGGCCCGGGCCAGCGTATCGCGCGCGTCGCCCTCGCTGTCCGCGAGCTTCTCGTTTTGAAATTCCTCTATCGCTTGGCGGGCCAGTCCTCCGGCTTCACTGGGCTTCCCCTGTTCCAGAGCGAGCTTTGCGAGGGACAGTCGGCTACCGGCGATATCGGCCTGATCACCGATTCCAGTAAATAATTTCATTTCGTTCTCGTAGTTCTTTCCGGCGCCCGCGAGGTCATCCTTGGCCATCTCGATGTCGCCGAGATTGCCGAATCCCGCGGCCGTCGTGCTCTGGAGTTGGGCCTTCTGGGAAGTACTCAAGCCTTGCTGAACATACTTCCCCGCGAGCGTCAGGTCGCCGGTCTGTAGAAATAACGCCCCGAGATTCTGTAAAGCCACGGCAATCCCACCTTGGTCGCCGATTGCTTGCGAAGTCTTAAGCGAGTCCTCGAACAATCCCTTCGCCTGCTGGTAATCGCCGTCGGTTTCACAATCCGCGGCCTCATTATTTTCCAGCGTCAGGAGCTGCTGATTGTCCCCAATCTCGCGTGCAATCCCAATGGCCTCCTGCTCGTCTTTCTGCGCCTCCGCGCTCTGTCCGTCCGTCACTTGGAGATTCGCCAAATTGATGAGCGCACCGATGATGTCTTTGTTCGATCCGATCTGGCGAGCCGTGTCCAAGGCCTGTTGGCGCATATCCAAGGCGTTCGCCGTTTGGCCTTGAGCCAGCAGGATGCTTCCCTCCACAGTTTTCGTGCGCGCCTCAATTTCCAAAGCAAACGGCGCAGCGGTCGCCGATTTCTGGCACGCCGCCATAGCGGGCTGAAGTTGACCTAACGTGAATAGCGCGGTGCAATCCTGCCAATAGGCCTGAGCCGCAAGGTAGCGCGATCCGATGCTGGACGCTTTCGCGGCGGCGGCAGCAGCCGAGCTTTCCTCGAGTTTGACGTTGGACATCGACTCCGCGGCAAAGGCTCGAGCGAGATTGACGCGCGGGTCGTCGCCCATCTGCGGCGTTTTTTCGAGCGTGGCCAGCGTGGCGAGCGCGTCCTGGCCCTTTCCCGCGGCCGTTTGAACCTTTGCGAGGTCCAATGCGTAGTTTGGCTCATCCTTAAAAACGCCCCACAGATCGCCGTAAATTTCGATGGCCTTGTCCCACTCCGAATTGAGCTCGCGATAACGCGCTTCGATCGTGCGCTGATCGACCTCCGAAAGATTCGCGGAGAGCTCGACGGCCCTTTTCGCCTCATCAAGCGCTTTCGAGTCGTAGCCCAGAAGCTGCCACGATTGTGCGAGCGCGGCGTGCGGAGCAGCCCAATTCGGCTCGAGCGCAATCGCGCGCTCGAGCGGATCGCGGGCATCGAGAGCATCGAAGGTCCGGAGTTTCGCCAATCCATCCGAATAGAGCCGCGCGGCTTCGGGATCGGACGTCAGAGCGGCATTCACTTGCGCCGACTGTGTTTCGGATGGAGCTTGAATCTTGAGTTGCGCCCGAAAAGCGTCGCCACTCTGCTTCACCAAATCCGGAAGTGTCCCGATGCTCCCGACCTCGGCGAACGAGGAGACAATTTCACCCGAGCTTGCGTTCTCGAGACGCAAATCGAGTCGAATTTGGTCCGATTTCTGATTTCCGGCGGCGACGTAAGATCCGGCGACGACGTAATCCGAATTCAAGATGCCGCGTAATTTTGCGAGCGTGTCTTTTCCGTAGCTCGGCATTCTGGCCAAGGCCACGTCGGCTGTGGCCTTGGCAACGTCTTCGCCTGAAATCACGCGCAAGCCCGATCCGGCTGCGAGTTCAGTGTTCAGCATTTCCGGCAGCGCGTTCCCGAGCCAATCTTCATCGGCACTCCCGAGGTTCTCGAATCCAACGATGGCCACGGATGGCCGCGGCGTCACGGCAATAACGACTCCCTCGCTTTTCTGGGCCGTTGCATAGTGGCGATAAATGTGGGCCGTCCCTACAAGAACAATCACGGCGGCCAGGGCCAGCGCGATCGCCATGCGCCGTCGTGATTTCGCGGGCACGCGCGCGGACGGCCGCGTCTCCGCGTCGGGCAGAGCTTCCGCGCGCGGCTCGGCTCGCTCCAGCAACATCTTTACGGTGTCCGCCAGGTGGTCGAGGTGCTTCTCCAGCGGCGGCGTAAGCGCGTCCAGCCAATGGACAGCGCTCATGAAATATTCGAGCGATTCGGTGGGAACCACGTCTTCGATCCGCAGCGGCACGATGATCACGCCTTTATTCACGGCGCGTTCGATTTCTCGATGGATTTGCGGCGAGCGGTTTGCGTTGGAAGAAAAAACCAGCACCATCACGCGACAATTGTTAATCGCCTGGATGATAGACGCTCCCCACTCCACGCCGGGAACCACATCCCGGGGAGCGACCCAGCATCGCACGTGATGCTGCTCGAGCTTTGCGCAAACGGCGTCCGCCGCCGCTTTATCGTGGTGGGAGTAGCTGATGAAAACGTCGTGCGCCATTACCGCCGGGCTCCTGTTCCGGAAAGCGCGGAAGCTGTGGGATTCTATCATCGGCAGCCGCAGAACCGGCTTCGGCGATGGGACGACGCGGTCCATCGGCTACCGAAGAACATAAGGACATCCGTAGAATCCAGACTTGCGGCCGAGCCAACATTCAGCCGTTAGGCATCAAATAGCTGCGGTATGAAAGCGGACGCCGCGGATAGCACGGCACGGGGACAAAACTCAATGGGTCTTATGAATTTCGCGTTGTGGATTGCCCAAGGGCTGTTGTGCGCGGCGTTTCTGATGGCGGGCTTCATGAAAGTATTTGCATTCGAGAAATATAAGGCCGACGCCGAGAATCGATCGCCGAATCGCGGATTGGGACTCTCGAAAGGCCTGGTGACATTCATCGGTATCTGCGAGCTTGCCGGAGCCGCAGGAGTGATCGTGCCGCGCGCAGTCTGGATTCTTCCGTGGCTGACGCCGCTTGCGGCATTCGGTCTTGCGATTATCATGGTGCTGGCCGCCATCTATCATCTGAGGCGGCAAGAGCAGGTGTTTGTGCAGTTTATTCTTTTCGTTTTGGCCGGATTCGTCGCCGTCGGTCGTATCCTCCACTAGTCCGACGCGAAAATTGCGAAGTGCGGCGGAGTGCGGCCAAGACAACCTTCCTCGCGCGGCCGCTCTCTAAGTCTGTGATATTGTCCGCTGCGAGGCTTCCCAGGAACGAGTCGCCATGCTCACGGCAAAACCTCTGCTCCGAAACACGCTTCTTGGCGTCATCTCGATCGTGTGCGCATTTATTTTGACAGCCGCGCCGCCGGCGGCGCTGGCGCAATCCGACGCCGGACCTGTATCGCCGGAGCAGCAGCCGGCCTCGGCGCCAAACTACCCGTCGCAGCAACCCGCCGCTCAGCCCGCGCCGCAAATCACGGGTCCGTCGCAGCCCGATGCAACACCGTCGGTTCCCGGCCCCGGCGCGATTCGCGTCGACGTCAATCTCACTCTTGTGGACGCCACGCCCAGGAAAATGGACGGCGAAGTTATCTCCGGCCTCAAAATGACCGATTTCGTTTTGCAGGAAGACGGTCAGATGCAGCAGATCGTTCATCTTGACCAGGATCAATTGCCGCTGGCCATGGCGCTGGTTGTCGATCTCAGCGGATCCATCCAGCCCTATCTCGAATCGCTCAAGGACACGACGGACGTCGCGCTTCAGGCGCTCAAGCCCGAGGACCAAGTGGCGCTGTTCACATTTTCGTCCGAAGTGCAGAAGCGCGTTCCGCTCACGCGCGATAAGCAGCAGGTGATCGACGCGCTCGATACGCTCCAAGCCGGCGGCTCAACCGATATCAACGACGCGATCTACGACGCCGCCGAATATCTCCGCGCGCAATCGCACGGCATGCGCCGCGTGATCGTGCTCGTCAGCGACAATGTTGGCACGCGCGCCGGTTCGGTCACGCCCGACGGCGTACTCCAAGCCGTGCTCGAGGCCGATACGCCGGTCTACAGCCTGAAGGTGATCGGCGAGCAGGGCGGCGGATATCACCGCGGTGGTGGCGGCGGTCCGGGCGGCGGAGGACGCGGCGGCGGCGGTGGTTGGCCTGGCGGAGGCGGTGGCGGCTGGCCCGGCGGCGGAGGTGGCTGGCCCGGTGGCGGCGGGGGTGGCTACCCCGGTGGTGGAGGACGCGGCGGCGGTGGCTACCCGGGTGGCGGCCGCGGCGGTGGTTCGCAGCAGGCCAATTCGAAGGACATCGTAAACGTTCAGAAAATCGCCGACGCATCCGGCGGCCAGGTTTTCGACGTGAAGACGGAAGGCTCGCTCGATAAAGCGTTCCAGGATTGTATGGATCGCCTCAAGTTACGCTACACGCTCGGCTACTACTCGAGCAGCAAATCGACCGCCGGCGGCTATCGCAAGCTGGACGTAAGCCTGATATCGAATTTCGGCAAGCCGGGAAAAGACTATACGGTCGCGGCGAAACAGGGTTACTACGCCGCGGTGAGCACGGCGTCCGCTTCGGCGGGCAATCCCTGAGAAACATTTTGATGCATTGTGAAAACGGGTGCGCGGATTTTACTGCGCGCCCGCGATCTGCCAGAGCCTGACCGTTCCATCCTTGCTCGAGGAAACCAGCAGCTTCCCGTCGTGACTCATCGACAGGCTCACCACGGCGTCGGTGTGCCCCGTGAGCGTGTTGAGCAGTTCTCCGCTCGATGCATTCCACACGCCGATGTTCTTATCATCGCTCGCCGAAATCAGGTAATTGCCGTCCGGCGTGAACGCGAGATCGTTGATGGCCTGCTGATCGCTCGCGACGAGCATCTTGATCGGCGCGGGAGATCCGCCGCCAACATTCCATAGATAAATCACTCCCTTGTTGTCGGCAGTGGCCAAGTGGGTTCCGTCCGCGCTGAACGCCACGGAGTGAATCGCGCCCGTGTGGCTCTTGAGGTCCGCGAATTGGCTTTGATCTGCAACGGTCCAAAGATAGACCTCGCCGTCATTGCCGCCTTCGGCCAAAAGCCGGCCGTCGGGACTAAAGCGAATCTCGCTGATGTCCGGCGCGGGGGTTTGAATCGTAGCGATAAATTTTCCGGATGGAATGGCCCACAGCGAAATCGCCTGTCCGCTTCCCGCCGCGGCGATCATCGTGCCGTCGGGGCTGTACGCCACAGTCCACAGCGGAAAGTCTCCGGGAAAGCTCATCACCGGCGAAGCGTCGGAGGTGTTCCATGTGAATAGCGATTTGTCGCCGGAGGCGCTGGCCACCTGCTGGCCATCCGGCGTGAAAGCCACGCCGAAAATCGGTCCATTCTGCCGCGACATCGTTTGCACGTTGTTGGTCGCAAGGTTCCAAAGCTTCAGAGTGTTGTCGTTGTCTCCCGTAGCCAGCGTGTTTCCGTCCGGACTGAGCGCCGTGTTCCACACTTCTCCAGCTTGCGGCGTGAGCACCTGCTTTTCCACGTACGCCGGCCCGGTCGAAGTCGTGCCCGCAGTCGGATTGCTGTAAACATTGCTGCTGGAATTCGAGTCCGAAGTCGTGGTCGTGGTGTTGTTGTCTACCGTCGAATGCGCGCGCTGATACATGAAACCGATTCCGATCAAAATCGCGACCAAGAGAAATATCCCGCCCACTACGCCGAGCGCCACATAAAGCCACGGCGAACGCCGCTTCTTCTCCGGCTGCACGTATACCGGCGGCACCGGCGCCTGCGGCTGCGGCTGCCACGGCTGAGCAGGCGGCGGTGTAGGCCACGCTTGCTGCGATGGAGGAGGCGGCTGCGTCGGCGGTACGCCAGATCCCGCCGGCGCCCCCGCGAAAGTGCCCGGCGCCGGCTGCGGCGCGGTCGCATTCCTGGCCGCCGTCTGATCCTTGATTTGATCGAGCCAACCGCCCTGAGCCGGCGCGGAAGTTTGCATAGGCGGAGGTGGGGGCGTCGGCGCAGGTGCGTAGGGTGGCGGCGGTGCGGACTGACTCGTCACTCCGATCACTGCGATTTCGCCGGGGTGCTCGAGCGCCGCGCCAAACGCCTCACAGGTTTGAAAGCGCTCGTCGGGCTTTTTCGCCAAAGCTTCGAGCGTGGCTCGCTCGATGCCGGCCGGAATGTACGGGTAGTGTCGCGTGGGCAAAGGCGGCGGAGTATTCACGTGCGCGGTCATCAACTGATAATCGCTCTGGTCCTCGAACGGCAAGTGCGCCGTCAGAAGTTGGAACAGCGTCACGCCAAGACTGTAAATGTCCGAGCGGATGTCCACCGGCTGATTCAAAATTTGTTCCGGCGACATGTAGGCCATGGTTCCCATGCGCGTGCCGGTGCGCGTCATGCTTTTATCGCCGATCACTTTGGCGATTCCGAAATCCATGACCTTTACGATTCCGGATTTCGTCACCATGATATTGCTGGGCTTGATGTCGCGGTGAATGATGCCCATGCGATGCGCGTACCCAATGCCCATGAGCGCTTGCCGGAACAGCGGCACGGCTTCGTCGGAAGGAATCGGTCCGCGTCGCATGATCATTTGCTCGAAACTTTCGCCGTCCAGATATTCCATCACGATCAGTTGGCGATCGCCGAATCGCTCGAAGGCGTGCAGCGTGGCGATGTTCGTGTGCGATAGCCGCGCTTGGGCCTTGGCTTCGATGCGGAAGCGTTCCATCAGCTCGCGATTCGCGGAAAGCTCCTCGGCGAGAACTTTGATGGCCACAAAGCGATCAAGCGACGTATCCATCGCCTTGTAAACCGTGCCCATGCCGCCGCTGCCGAGCTCTTCAAGGAGTTGGTAGTGTCCTATGAATACTTCGTCCATGGTTGGGCCGGTTGGCGACTCCTCGAGAAAACGCGATTCGCAAATTCTAGCATGATTGCCCGTGCCGCTGAATGCGGTTCCCCGCCCGGTTGCGGCGTTCGGAACCCAGGCGAGCCGGGGCGTAGTTTTCGAGCTAACGCCTCCCGTAGAATTGCGTCATGCCGCGATGGACGCCCGCATCGATCCGCCTGCGCATCAACGCTCGTGCGCGCGCGCCGCGCAAGCCGGGCGCGGATCAAGATGCCCGCGACATTTTAATTCTCCTTCTGCTGGCTGTGCTGCCATATGTGAACACGTTGTTCTCGAATTTCGTATACGACGACAACTTGCAAGTTCTGGCCAATCCTTTCGTTCACAGCTTTCGTCATCTGCGCGAAGTGTTCACCACCACGGTCTGGTCGTTTCAAGGCGCGCAGGGCGTCACGAATTATTACCGGCCGCTGATGACCTTCAGTTACTTGCTCTGCTACAAACTTTTCGGCCCGGTGCCGTTCGGCTTCCACCTGATCAACATCGCGTGGAACGCGTGGGTGGTTTGCCTGGTGTACTGGGTGGCGCGAAAAATGTTTGGCGATCGCACCGCTGCTTTGATCGCCGCCGGACTTTTTGCGCTGCACCCGATCCACACGGAATCGGTGGCTTGGATCGCGGGCGTCACCGATCTCGAACTGACCGCGTTCTTTCTGGTTACGTTCTCGTTGTATCTCGGCCTCTCCGCCGGGGATGGCGCCGCGCAGGGAGAAGGAGCGCGCTCGCCGCAACTCGGACGCAGGCTGGCGATTGGCGGAGTTTTCGTGCTCGCGCTTCTCTCGAAAGAGCAAGCGATCACTCTTCCCGCGCTGCTCACGGTCTATGAGCATTTTTTCCGCGACGACCGCGCCCTCACTTCGTTTCGCGAAAAACTTTCGCGCTATCTGCCGCTGTGGGGCCTCGCGGGAATTTACGTTTTCATTCGACTTTTTTATCTCGGAGGCATGGCGGCGGTGCGCACGCGGCCCGGGCTCAGCGACAAAGAGATCGTTCTTTCCGCGATCGCCATGGTGGGCCAATATCTTGGAAAGCTGATTTGGCCGAAACATCTCTCGGCGTTCTACGTTTTCTACAAGAGCAGCGAGTGGACCGATCCTCGCGTTTTATTCGGACTCGCCGGACTTTTGATCTGCGGCGCCGCGTTCTTGTGGCTCTGGAAAAACGCGCGGACCGCGGCGTTTTCGTTTTTGTGGATGGGCGCGACGCTGGCTCCGGTTCTGAACGCGCGGTGGATGCCTGCGAGTGTTTTCGCCGAGCGCTACCTCTACTTGCCGTCGGTCGGATTCTGTTGGCTCGTTGGCTGGGGCGTTGCGCGCATTCTGGAAAATGTGCGCATACCCTCCTTTGCGCGCGCGACCGTAGCGGTCGCAGTCGGTGTCGCTGCGCTCGTCGGAGGAATCGCAACCGTGCGGCGCAATCGCGATTGGCGCGACCAGGAAACACTTTTTCTTGAAACGCTCGCGACGAATCCGGATTCCGGCTTGATCCGTTCCAATCTCGGCAGCGTTTACTTCAATCAAGGCGACCTCGTTGGCGCGGAACGCGAATGGGATCAGGCGCTCGCGGCGGGACCTCGCAGCGTTTTCACGCTGATCAATTTCGGCTTGCTGCGCCAAAGGCAAGATCGCTATTTCGAGTCGCAGCAATTTTTCGAGCGCGCCATCCGCGCGCGCCCGGATTATATGGACGCGCATCTTTATTACGCGGAAATGCTCGAATCCATCGACCGCGATGCCGAAGCCGACTGGCAATATCGCCTCGCGGTGACGCTCGATCCGTACGATTCGGGCGCGCACTTCGCTTACGGGCAATTCCTGCAAACACTCGGCCGGCTCGACGAGGCTAAGGCGCAATACGAGGCATCCGTGGCCGAGGACGTCGTGCCCGGCGCGTACGACGGATTGGGCGACATCTACCAAGCGTGGCACGAGACGCCGCTCGCCGAGCGCGCGTTCAGAATCGCCGTACAAAACGACGCGCTCGACAGCCATGCGCATTTCGCTCTCGGCGCGATCGAAGCGGCGGACGGACGTAACGCCGACGCGATTCGCGATTACCGCGCGGGACTCGAAATGGATCCGACGAACGCCGATGCGCTTGCGGCGCTGCGACGATTGGCGGCTTCGCCATGAGCAACGCGACACGCGACGCGGCGAATGGCGCGGCCGAACGATTGCTTCTCCGCGCGTTGTGCCGCACGGAAACTTCCGGCACGCTGCGCGGCACGATGCTTGGCGCGCTCGCGGCGCACCAATTCGTCGAGCCGGAGCACGAAGTGGTGTTCGGCGCGCTGCGCGATTTGCAGAGCGTCGGGCGCGTCGCGACGCAAGCGCGCATGGAAGAGATGCTGCTGCGCCGCGGATTTCCCGATCTCGATCTCGCCGGCTACTTCGCCCCGACGGGGCGGGCGATCACGCTCACGGAAATTTCGGATGCGCTCCGCGCGATCGGGCATAGCAACTGAGCGCGGCGCGAACAAAACCGGGCGGAGGCAAGCTCCGCCCCTACAAAAACTCAAAGATTCCATGCGTCGTAGCGCTTCGCCGTCGAGCGTGGCACGTCGGACGCGCGCGTGGCGGCGGGCGCGGCGTTAGCGCGCGGATTTGTCCAGCGGCCGGGGATGGCGGTGCCGCAATCGGGGCAACGGCCATCGCGGATGCGGTTTTGCAATACGTCGTGCCAGGCGCGATGCACGAGCACGCGGCGGCAGCCGGGGCAGATGGTGTCGCCGGCATCGGTTTTGATGTTGCCTTCGTAGACGTAGTGCAGTCCAGCGTCGAGCGCGATGCGGCGCGCGCGATCCAGAGTTTCGGGCGGAGTGCGCGGCTTATCGCGCATTTTGAAATCGGGATGAAACGCGGTGAAGTGCAACGGAATATCGGGGCCCAGATGCTCCAGGATCCAGTCGGCGAGCTCGCGCGTTTCGTCGGGATCGTCATTGAGTCCGGGGATCATGAGATTGGTGATCTCGAACCAAACTTGCGTTTCGTTCTTTAGCCACATGAGCGTGTCGAGGACGGGCTGCAAGTGCGTGAGCGTGGTGCGTCCGTAGAAACCTTCGGTGAAGGCTTTGAGATCGACGTTCGCGGCGTCAACGTGATCGTAAATATCGTGGAAGGCTTCGCGAGTGATGTAGCCGTTGGTGACCATCACGGTGGAAAGACCGGCGGCGTGCGCGGCGTCGCAGATGTCGACAACATACTCGCCCCAAATTGTCGGCTCGTTGTACGTGAACGCAATCGAGGGGCAGCCATTTTCGATGGCCAGCGCAACGACATCCTCGGGCGGGACGAATGTGGAATGCACTTGATCGTGCTTCGATTTCGAGATGTCCCAATTCTGGCAGAAGAAGCAGCCCATGTTGCAGCCCGCAGTGCCCATCGAAAAAACGCGCGTGCCGGGAAGAAAATGATTGAGAGGTTTTTTCTCAATGGGATCGATTTGAAGGGCGGCCGGAGAGGCGTAGCCGAGGCTGTAGAGTTTGCCGCCTTGATTCACGCGGATGAAACAGAAGCCGCTTTGTCCTTCGCCGATGTGGCAGTGGCGCGGGCAGAGGTAGCAATGAACGCGACCGGCGGGCTCGGGATTCCACCAGCGCGCTTCATGGAGCGATTCGGTCTTCTGGAAAATGCGTAGTTCTTCCATGCGGATGGCCTCAAGACGTGTGCATCAACCGCGATGCTCTTCGGCCCAATCGAGAAATCGTTCGAGGCGCTCGCGTTCGCGCCAGACGATGGCGAAAAATTGCTTTGCGCCTAGAACGTGCATGTCGCCGCCGAGCAAGGTTTCAAGGCGCCAGCGAATGTACGGGCTGGCCCAGGGGCGCACGCGATAGCCCTTGGCCGCGGTCCAGTACATGCTGAGAGCGCGCAGCATCGCGAGGCGCGCCGATTAATTCCAACCTTTGCGCTTGCGCAGCGCGGTGACGTGGGCGACGTGGTGACGGCCGTGCCAGGAATAAATCGCCACGTTTCCATCGAGCGTGACCTGGCCCATTTCCGGATGGCGAATGGTGCGCGCGAAATCTTCGGGCTTCATGGCGCGCAGAAGATCGACCCAGCGTTGGTGCAGCGCGATCAGCAAGGACATGGATATTTCGATGGGCAACTTGGAATCGTGCAGCTCGGCCCACAATTCCTGGTGGTAGGGCTTGATGGTGGGATCCTGCTCGGTGAGCGCGAGCTTGAAACGGACGAAAGCGTTCATGTGGCTATCGGCCACGTGATGCACCAACTGGCGGACGGTCCAGCCGCCCTCGCGGTAGGGAGTGTCGAGTTGCGCTTGCGTGAGACCGGCCACGGCGTCGCTCAGGAGCGCGGGAGTTTCCGCGATTTGCTCGATGGCGTTGCGGCGCTCGTCGGGCGAGAGCGCGGATTTTCTTTCGAGCTTGCCGATTGGGTAACGCAGGTCGGGTGCAGCGGCTTCGGTTGGCATTTCAACCTCCTAGTTCAACAGGATACCGCAATTCCCTTCCGCGGTGTCGGCCGCGAGGATTTGGAGACCGAGGGGGTATATATACCCCCATACCAAATACGTAAAGTGATGAAAGCACAGGGGTTGCAGGGAAAGAGTGCGGATGAGTGTGAAAATACGTGTGTTGATATCTTGTATTTTCAGCGAGATGCGAACTCATTTGCAATCGATTGAAGACAAAGGGGTTGGAAGGGCGATTTCTCGCATGAAAGTGCAATTTGATCACGGCGAGTCGATGAAATTTCGCGGGGCGGGCAAAGCTGGCGCGGTCAGTTGCCGACGGGCTCAAGCGCGAACGTGTGCGTTTGCAAATCACCGGGCAAGGTTAGCACAATGCTAACACACTTGTCAATATTATTGGTCGTGCATTCGAATAGGAGGGTGTGGAAATTCATTCGAACAGTGGGAAACGAAGGACGCGACATTAAGGGATGAGGCGACACGCTCATGCCCAGCGGCGGGAAGTGACGGCTAACAAAAATAGGGAGGCCCGGCCCAGAGGTGCAGGGCCGGGCCAATCGGATTTGGGAATCGATCAGCTTGCGGGCTTCATTGCGGGCGCCATGGGCTTCATGGGGGCCTTGGAGACCGAGTAGGTGCCTTTGACGTCGGAGACGACGGAGCCGTCGGCTGAGCCGGTGCCGCCGTAGGTGCCGCCGCCGCTGAGGCCCTTGAGTTTTCCGGTGCCACCGACGAAGGTCCAGCTTCCGTGGAAGGTCGAGGTTCCGTCCTGGGCCATGGTTATGGTGCCGGAGTACTTCGCGGTGTAGGTGTCGCCGTTGTCCATGGTGCCGACGTCGTAGCCGTGCTCGGTGACTTTGCCACCCCAGGCTTCATCGCTGTTGACGTCAACGGAGCTGACCGGTTTCAGGCCGGCCAACTCGAAAGGCGTGGGCCAGGTGCAGTTGCCCTTCTGAATCATCAACGCGTGGCCCGGCATATCGGTGACGTCGACGGACTGTTGCACATCGGGCTTCGGGCAGGCTTCTTTGCCCGACAGTTTCATCTGCGCGGATGCGGGCACGGCGATGGCGCAGGACATCAGCAGGAGAAGGCTCAACTTCCTCATGTTTTACCTCCGAAGAGTATTGGAGTGACTTCCGACTTGGGACTTTTACCCGCGCATGCTAATCCTTTTAGTGGGTTCGGCACAACGAAATTGTTACGGGCATCGCGGCGACGAAAGGCTGCCGGCCTGAAGGCCGGCACTACACGGGCCGAAAGTCAAAAGCACACAGGCAGGAGTGCCTGTGCTACAAGGACGGATTACTTCGCGACGTGCGCGGCGGCCGCCAGAGATTGAGGGAAATCTTCGGGGGCCGTGGCGTGGAATTCGGCGCGAGTCTTGGGGAGCGCGCCGGGGTGCCTCTCTTGCAGGAACTGGATTAATTTTTCGCGGACGTAGCAGCGGAGATCCCAGGCGGTGCCGGAATCGCGGGCGTCGACGAGGGCGCGGAGCTGGAGAGTTTTTTCCGTGGCGTCGCTGACTTGCAGGCTGCAGACTTCGCCCTTCCACAGATTCGTGGATTTCACGATGCGGTCGAGCTCCTCGCGCACTTCTTCGACGGGCACGGAATAATCCACGTACAACATCACCGAGCCGAGCAGATCGGCGTTGCGGCGCGTCCAATTCTCGAACGGGTGCTCGATGAAGTAGGAGAGCGGCAGGATCAGCCGGCGCAAATCCCAGATGCGAACCACTACGTAGGTGGAGCCGATTTCCTCGATCCAGCCCCATTCGCCCTCGACGACTACGGCATCGGCGATGCGGATCGGCTGCGTGAAAGCGACCTGCATTCCGGCGATCAAGTTGGATAGCGTGCTCTTCATCGCGAGGCCGACGACGAGTCCGGCGAGGCCGGCGGAGGCGAGCAGGCTCATGCCGATGTGCTTGATATCGGGGAAGGTCATGAGCATGACGGAGACGGTGGTGATGACCACGACGACGATCACGATTCGGTGCAGCACTACGATCTGCGTGTGGACGCCGCGCGCGCGGAGATTGTCCGCGACGTCCATGCGATAGCGCGCAGCGACAATGTCGGAGACGACGAGGACGGACAAGATTACGAGCCAGGCGACCGCGGCGATCAGCGCGAGGCCTGCGGCGCGCTGCATCGGAGTGAGGACGTCTTCGGGAAGTCGCGCGCCGGGGAGCACGAAGAGTATCGCGAGGAGCGGGAGAATCCAGAGCGTGGGCCACTGGCCGTGGCGGACGAGCGAACTGACGAAAACATCGCCTTTGCGACGAGCGAGGCGCTTCAGAATGAAAAACAAAACAGCGTGGACGGCCAGCGCGACGACCACGGCAGCGGCCAGAACGGCGCTGGGCCAGATCCAGGCGGACCAATCGTGGAGGAAGCGATCCATCTGGAAATGTTAAATAAATTGGAGCGCGGGGAAAATACGACGAATACCCTATATCGGCGGGAGCGGTAAATTCGTTCCTAGTCGAGCAATAACCTCAGTGGGCGTGCTTGGCGCGGCTGCGGGCGGGGCGGACCCAGATGCGGCTGGTGGCGGGCTTGCCGAGATGCACGCGGCGGCCTTCGATTTCGAGGGTCATGGTTTCGTCGTATTCGCGGCGGCGAATGCGGATGCGCGCGCCGGGGCGGAGACGCAGGCCATCGAGAAATTCGAGGAAGCGCGCGTCTTTTTCGTAGACCGAGAGAACTTCAACCGTGCGGGGGACGGCGACTTCGCCGAGCGGCATGGCGCCGCTCCGGCGCAGGCGATCGAGTCCGCCGGCCATGGGGACGCCGTGCGGGCAGGAACCGGATGTGCCGAGGCGGCGCGCGAGGAGGCGCTCGACTTCGGGGGAGATGCCGTGCTCGAGGCGCTCGGCTTCGACGTGTGCGCGCGTCCAATCGAGGCCGATGACGTCGGTGAGGAGCTTTTCGGCGAGCTGATGGCGCAGAGCGAGGCGCGCGGCTTCGGCGCGTCCGCGCGGGGTGAGCACGATCACGCCGCCGCGCTCGATGCGCAGGAGGCCGTCGCGCGTGAGGCGTTTGAGCGCGGCGGTGACGGCGGGCGGCGTGACGCCGAGTTCATCGGCGAGGCGCGCGCTGATCGGGGCGCGGCGCTCCTGAACCATTTCCCAAATGGCTTTGAGATAATCTTCGCGAGAGACGCTGGTTTTTTCGCGCGGCAATTTTATTTGTCCTCTGCGCTTCTCTATTCGATTACGAAAAATCGGCTGCCGGAGAAAAGCGGGCGGAGACAAGCTCCGCCCCTACAAAACCTATGTCCATCGATCGCGCGATCGCAGTGCGGCGCCAACAGTGCGGTACGCGGCGCGTGCCGTCGAGCGAAGATGGAGGCCTGAAGGCCTCCGCTACATAACCCATTCGGGCGGCCATCAGGCGGCGGCACGCCGTGCAAATCCTCTCACCGAGGGAGCGCGCGATCGAGGCGCAGCGCTAAATCTCTTAGGCGCCGCTCGATGTCATCACAGATTTCGCGGTAAACGTCAAGGTCGGAGCCGTAGGGATCGGCCACGGGCCAATCTTCGACGCGCGGGCCGCCATCTTTCGACATCCATGCGCTGGGGCGGCCGCTCATATTGATGATCAGGTCGGCGGCGCGGCGCGTTTGCTCGGTGAGCGGCTTCGAGGAGAGGCGGGCGGCGGGAACGCCGCGTTCGGCGAGGACGGCGGTGGTGGGCGACGCGATTGTGCCGAGGGCGATGAGGCCGGCGCTCGAGGCTTCGATCAGATCGGGATAGCGGTGGCGCGCGATGGCTTCGGCCATCGGGCTGCGGCAGGAATTGCCGAGGCAGATGAAAAGCACCTTGGTTTTTTTTGGCGCAGCGTCAGGAGTTGCGTTTGAAATTGTTTTAGGAATGGGCACGGGTGCCTGCGCGGTTCAGGAGTTGGTCTTCCCTGCTGCGGACGCGGAGGATTCCGCCGCGGCGGTGGCGGAGGCCATGCGCACGAAAAGTTCGTGGACGGCGGTGTCGGCGGTCAATTCGGGATGAAACGTCGCGGCGAGGATGGCGCCCTGGCGGACGAGCACCGGTTGACCCGCGCTGCGCGCGAGAATTTCGACATCGGGGCCGACGCTTTCGATGATGGGCGCGCGAATGAAAACCATTTCGAGCGGCTCGGCTTCGAGCGAAGAGGGCTCGCGGCGAATTTCGCTCGAGAGTTGACGGCCGTAGGCGTTGCGCAGGACGACGGCGTCGAGCAGATTGAGCGAGCGCTGCGGGGGATTTTTGACTTCGCGCGCGAGGAGGATGGTGCCGGCGCAGGTGCCGAAAATGGCGCGGCCGTCGGCGGCGAAATCCACGAGCGCTTTATCGAGGCCTTCTTCGCCGAGAAATTTCAGCATGGTGGTGCTTTCGCCGCCGGGAAGGATTACGCCGTCGAGTTCTTCGAGATCGCGCGGCCAGCGGACGAGCGTGTGGGCGACGCCGAGGCGTTCGAGCGCGGCGGCGTGCGCGGCGTAATCGCCTTGGATTGCGAGGATGCCGATTTTGGGCGTTCGAGTCATCGTGCGATCGTTTCCGAAACAAGATTTGCGCCGCGCGTACGGGAAAATGCTACCAGCCGCGGGTTTGCATCAGGTCCTTCGGATCGAGCTGGCGGATATCGAGGCCTTTCATGGCTTCGCCGAGTTCTTCGCTGGCTTCGAGGACGATTTTGGCGTCTTCGTAGTGCGTGGCGGCTTTCACGATGGCTTTGGCCCGCGCTTCAGGATCTTCGGATTTGAAGATGCCGGAGCCGACGAAGATGGCTTCGGCGCCGAGGAAACGCACGAGGGCGGCGTCGGCGGGGGTGGCGATTCCGCCGGCGGAAAAATTCGGGACGGGCAATTTGCCGGAGTGCGCGACTTCGCGAACGAGTTCGAGCGGCGCACCCAATTCTTTTGAGGCGTGAACGAGCTCGTCTTCGCGCAGCGTGGTGAGGCGGCGCATTTCGCCGACGATGGTGCGCATGTGGCGCACGGCTTCGACGATATTGCCGGAGCCGGCCTCGCCTTTGGTGCGAATCATGGCGGCGCCTTCGGCGATGCGGCGCAGGGCTTCGCCGAGATTGCGCGCGCCGCAGACGAAGGGCACTTTGAAATCGTGCTTCCAAACGTGATTTTCCTCGTCGGCGGGCGTGAGGACTTCGCTTTCGTCGATGAAATCGACTTCGAGCGCTTCGAGCACGGCGGCTTCGGCGAAATGGCCGATGCGCACTTTGGCCATCACCGGAATGGTGACGGCGGCCATGATTTCGCGAATGATGCGCGGAGAGGCCATGCGCGCGACGCCGCCTTCCTTGCGGATGTCGGAGGGCACGCGCTCGAGGGCCATGACGGCGCACGCGCCGGCTTGTTCGGCGATCACGGCTTGCTGCGCGGTGGTGACGTCCATGATCACGCCGCCTTTGAGCATTTCGGCCAGGCCGACTTTTACGCGCCAGAGATCGGCGGCGTTGGCGGCGGCGTTGCCGTTGCTGGGTTGCGCGGGCTTCTGGTTTCCATTCGGCTTGTTGGTCATGGAGATTCTCCTCAATGCAATCTTACTCAAACCTGGTTCAAGAAAACATCTGCGTAGAAATACGACTACACAAGCGCGACGCGGGCCGGTTCGACGCGGCGCGAAACGCGCTGACGCTTGCGCATCTCGGATTTCAGCACCTCGGCGAGCGTGGCGATGGCGCGGCGAATTTGAGGTTCTTCGACGCCGGAAAAACCCAGGCGCAGCGTGTTGGGCTGCGGATTCTGGCAGTAGAAATATCGGCCGGGCGCGAAATCCACGCCGCGCTCGCGGACGTGAATCAGCAATTCGCTGGCGTCGAAGCCGGCGGGCAATTCAACCCACACGCACATGCCGCCCTGCGGCCAAGTCCAACGCGCGGCGGAGGGCATGTGGCGTTGGAGCGTTTGCTGCACGACGGCCAGGCGATCGGAATAAACGCGGCGCATGCGCGCGATGTGCCGCGCGAGCATGCCGCGGCGCGTGAATTCGGCGAGCGCGGCCTGCGCGAGTTGATCGGAGTGCAGGTCGGTGGCCTGCTTCACGGAGCGCAAACGCTCAATCACGCTGGGCGGACCGACGATCCAGCCGATGCGCAGGCCGGGAAAGGCCACCTTCGAGAAGCTATCGATCTGAATCACGAGATTCGATCGATCGAGTTGGCGGAGCGAAGGCAGCTGTCGATCGTTTGCGTGCAATCGGGCGTAGATGTGGTCTTCGACGATGGGCGCTTGATGGCGCGCGGCGATTTCGAGAAGGCGGCGTCGCGATTCGAGCGGCATGGTGGTGCCGGTCGGATTGTGAAAATCGGGCGTCAGGATAATGAGCTTGACGCGATTGGCGGAAAGCGTGGCTTCGAGCGCGTCGACGTCGAGTCCGGGCGTTTCATTTTCCGCGATGCCGCTGCGCACGGGGACGCCGAGGCAGCGCGTGCGGCCGCTATTGAAAACCGAAATCGCGCCGGTGTAGCCGGGATTTTCGAGGACTACTGCGTCGCCGGGGCGCAGAAACGCTTTGGCCAGAAGATCGAGCGATTGCTGGCCGCCATCGGTGATGAGGAGATTTTCCGGCGCGGCGGGCGCGCCTTCCTGGCGCAGCAGCTCGAGCAGGGCTTCGCGAAGCGGCGGATAGCCGTCGGAAGGACCCATTTGCAAAATGCGCGCGCCTTCGCGCGAGAGGACCGCGTTGACGCAGGTGTGAAATTCGTCGAGCGGGAACAATTTGTGATCGGGGCGCGCCATGACGAAGGACACGGCGTCGGGCGGCCCGCCGCGGGTGAGGCGCTGGAGATTGCCGTCGGCGCGCTCGTCGGCGAAAAGAGATTCCCAGCGCAGGCTGCCGCCATTTTCGGGGACGGGCGGCGCGGGCGGGGCGAATTTCTTGGCGCCATTCGCGGTACGGATGAAAGTGCCGCGGCCGACGTGGCCCTGGATCAGGCCTTCGGATTCAAGTTCGGCGTAAGCGTTTGCAACGGTGGTGCGATGCACGCCGAGCTGCGAGGCGAGTTCGCGGCTGGCGGGAATGCGGTCGCCGGGGCGCAGCTCGCCTCCATGAACCAGGGCGCGGAGCTGATCGCGCAGCTGGACGTAGAGCGGAACGTGGCTTTCGGGTTGCAATTGGAGAGGCAGCATTGGTTCTCCAGACCGGGCCAATCTACAGGATTATTATATCCTGTAAAGAGCCATATTGTCTCCCCACGAGAGGGCGCGTGGCGCGCCCGGCGAAGCGTAAACTAGCGAGGCGTTATTGCTTCAAGAGCCGCGAGGCCTCTACGAACGATGACAGATAGAGCAGCGCTCGGATATTGGTTGGTGGCGTTCGTGGCGACGGCGATCGCGGTCGTGGCGTGCGTCGCGTACGTCGATCGGCCTGTGGCGGAATTTTTCGACCTGCATGTTCGCCACACTATGGCGTGGGTTTGGATTGAGCGGGGGTTGGCTCCGCTCAATTGGATTGTGGTGCTGGAGCTGGTGCTCCTCTTTGCTTGCGGGATATGGGTTGGGTCGGGCGGCGCGCTTGGTTCGTGGACTCGGGCGCCGCTTCTCTGCTTGTGGGCGACGATGTGGGCCATCGCGGCGGAAATCATTTTCAAACGCATCTTTGGCCGCGGTTGGCCCGATCCGACGTATGTGCGGGACGGCCTGTTCGGATTCCATTGGCTACATGGCGGCCCGCACTGGGAAGCGTTTCCGTCAGGAACGGCGTCGACTTGCGCTGCGATCGCGACGGTTCTTTGGATGGTCGCTCCGCGCTGGCGGACGGCCGGCCCGCTGATCGCTGCCCTGCTGAGTGTCGCGGTGGTGGTCACGAACGACCACTGGGTGGGAGACGTGATCGCGGGGGCGTTTCTGGGCGCGACGATCGGATGGATGACGGTTCGACTGGCAGCGGCCGCTCCGCGCAACTAACGAAGCAATGCGCTCCGCGCAGTCCGGTCGGCCCTGATTTCGGCAGTCGCAAACGTCTTGACGAGGCAAAGGGCCCAGACGCGAAATCGGGGCTTGTGAGACGTGCAAGAACAAGCCGTAGGGACTCCGCCGATGTCACCGGAGCCTGCTCTGCCGCGAAATTCTTTGGGGACGGGACAGGGGAGGAGTACGATGCGCCAGAAATTGAGCCAAATCGGAAATCCCGATTTAATGGCGTCGCGCGGTAAAGTCAATCGACCGTTTCTGAGGGTTCTCGGCTGTGCGAGCGAGGTTCGATGACCAGTGAAACTCGCTCAGACGGTCTCGCTATCGAGTTGCGCAACGTGGCCTATCGCGTCGAGAACGGCCGCGCGCTGGTGACTGACCTCAGCCTGTCCATCGCGCGCGGCGAAACGCTCGTGCTGCTCGGGCGGAGCGGCTCGGGCAAGACGACCTCGCTTAAGCTGATCAACCGTTTGCTTGTGCCGAGCGACGGGGAAATTCTGATTGAGGGGCGCCCGCAATCGGAATGGGATGCGATTCGCCTGCGCCGCAGCATCGGCTACGTGATTCAGGACGTGGGGCTCTTTCCGCACTGGAACGTAGAGCGAAATGTGGCGCTCGTGCCGCGTCTGGAGAACTGGCCGCAGGCGCGTGTGCAAGAACGCGTCCGCGACATGCTGGCGCTTGTTGGCCTGGACGCAAACGAGTTCGCGCAACGCTTTCCTCACGAGCTTTCCGGCGGACAGCGCCAGCGGGTGGGCGTGGCGCGCGCTCTTGCAGCCGACCCGCCGATCCTGCTGATGGACGAGCCGTTCGGCGCCCTTGATCCGGTGACGCGCGCGGGATTGCAGCGCGAATTTCGCGGGCTGGCGGCGCGCTTGGGAAAGACCATCGCGTTTGTCACGCACGACCTGCGCGAGGCCTTGCTGCTCGGCTCGCGCATCGCCCTTCTGGCGGCGGGCCGCCTGGTGGGTGTCTACCGGCCCGAAGAATTTCTTCGCGCTTCCGAACCGGAGGCGCGCGCGTTCGTGGATTCGCTCGATGCCGGCGCGCCGCCGGCCGCTGCGTCCGGCGCCGAACCGGGAGGCGAGCCGTGAACGTACTGAACTTCTTCGTGCAGCAACGCGCCGAAATTCTGGAGCGGACCATCGAGCATTTGTGGCTGGTATCCGCAGCCATGACGATCGCGGTGCTTATCGGCATGCCGCTGGGAATCGCGCTGGTGCGGCGGCGCGTGCTGCGGCGTTGGGTGCTCGGCGCGGCCAACGTGATGCAGACGGTTCCGAGCCTGGCGCTGTTCGGATTCCTGCTTCCGGTGCCGGTGATCGGCGGCATCGGCGCCAGCACCGCGATCGTCGCGCTTACTCTCTACGCGCTGCTGCCGATTCTCCGCAACACGTACACGGGCATCGCCGGCGTGGACCCGGCGGTGGTCGAATCCGCGCGGGCCATGGGCATGACGCCGCGCCAGACGCTGTGGCAGGTCGAGTTGCCGCTCTCGATGGGCGTGATCCTCGCGGGCGTGCGCGTGTCCACGGTGATTTGTATCGGCGTCGCGACGATTGCGGCGGCTATCGGCGCGGGCGGGCTGGGCGTGTTTATTTTTCGCGGTGTGGCCATGGCCAGCAATCCGGTGATCCTGGCCGGCGCGATTCCCGCAGCCCTTCTCGCCGTCGCGGCGGACTTGCTCCTGGGTTTGCTCGAACGGCGGCTCACGCCGCGCCAGGCGACACGTGAATGAGCCCAATTCTTCTCCATCGGCGTGACGTTCTGCGGCTTGCGGGCGGAGCCACGCTGGCGCTCGCGGGCTGCCGCAGCGCGCGTGCGGACACGCTCATCGTCGGATCGAAAAATTTCACCGAGCAAATCGTGCTCGGCGAGTTGCTGGCGCAGCAGATCGAAGCGCACACCGCGCTCCGCGCCGACCGCCGCTTCGATCTCGGCGGCACGCTTCTCTGCCATCAGGCGCTTCTCGCCGGTCAACTGGACCTCTACCCCGAGTACACCGGCACCGCGCTCACCGTCATTCTCAAGGAACCTCCGGCGAGCGACCCGGCCGCCGTGTACCAAACCGTCCGCGACGCTTACAAGAGCCGGTTCGGCCTGGAGGTCGGGCCGCCCCTGGGTTTCAACAACACTTTCGCCATCGTCGTGCGCGGCGATGATGCCGCGCGCCTGCACCTCCGCGCAATCTCGGATCTCATCCCCATCGCGCCCAAATGGCGAGCGGGTTTTGGCTACGAGTTCATGGAGCGGCCCGATGGCTACGCCGGTCTGGTCAAGGCTTATGGCCTGTCCTTTGGATCCCAGCCGCGCATTATGGACCTGGGCCTGCTCTATCGCGCCCTTCAGGAAAAGCAGGTGGACGTCGTCGCCGGAAACTCCACCGACGGCCTGATCGCCGCGCTCGGCTTGGTCGTTCTCGAAGACGATCGCCACTATTTCCCGCCCTATCAGGCCGTGAGCGTGGTGCGCGAAGGGGCGCTCGAACAACACGCCGGGTTGCGCGAAGTGCTCGACGCACTCGGCGGAAGGATTTCGGAGGACGATATGCGCCGGATGAACTACGCCCTGGACGGCGAACACCGCGACGTCACTTCCGTGGTCCGCGATTTCCGCGCGGTTCACCATCTGTGACATATTCGGCGGCGCGACACGCCGTTGCCGCGCACAAAATATCTCTGATAAGAACTCTTGCCAACGGGCTGGTCATTTGCATGGATCTCACAAGATGTACAGAGACGGGACGTCTAGAGGCGCGCCGTCAGTTGAAGCCGCTTATTTGCTGGCGCCGGTTTGGCCTAGTTTACGGAGGCGCTCTTGGAGTTTGCGGCGGAGGGTGGCGGGCGTGTTTGGATTGAACGCGACGAGGTACCAGAGCGGTTGGCTGCGGTCGCGAGAAAGATTGGTGAGCGTGGTTGGATCGGCGTTGGGATGGCGCGCGACGTTTTCGCGGATGGCGGCGTAGGGGTGCTTGGCCAGGCGCGCGAGCGTCTTCGAAGAGACGCGGGGATGCTCGCTGATCAGGCGCAGGAGATAGAAATCGGAATCGGGGGCTTCTTTGGCCAATTTTTCGAGCAGCTCGGGCTTGGATTCGGAGCTCAAGACCCAGCCGACTTTTTCGTCCCAACCGGAATTGATGTTGTTGAGTTCCTTGGTGCGCTCGTGGATCAGCTCTTCGAGCGTGGCGCGCTCATGGGCCAGGCGGCCGGCGGCCAGCGTGGTGTTTTCGAGCGAATCGAGAACGCGCAAGAGATGCTGCCGCTCGCCGAAAACGATTTGCGTGGTGCGCGCCCCGGTGGCCTTCGCGGGCGACGCGACCAAATCCGAACGTCTCATTTCGTCCTCACTTTATTATGCTTTATGAAAAACCCAGCTCGCCGGCCAATCGCTTGAGCTCGTCGTCGCGGATGAGCAGATGCGCCGAATCGAGCGGTGCGCCGGCCTCGCATTGGCGTTTGAGCCATAATCCCGTGACATCGATCTTTTCCTCGCGCGAGAGGCGGTGCGGCCGGGGGCGCTCAAAGCGCCGCAAGGCATCGCCAGAAATCGCGACGACGACTTCCGTCATCCCACCGACCACTTCGTCGCCGCCAGCCCGAAAGAAGAAAAGTTCGGGCTTATCCCCCATCGTGAGAAAGCCGGACTTCAGAAACTCGACCTCGCATGTCGAACCGGTGGGGCCGACAGCGGTGAACCGTTCATAGAGCGGTTCGTAATTCACAATGAATTATGGGTGTGGAGTAGGGGGTAGTAAAGTTAGTGGTGAGACGTGCGGTTCCATCCGCGCAACACGCGCGAGGGCGTAAAAGGAGCTTTCGATGTCGGCGTTCGACGAACTGAAGGACGAACTGGAGCACTTTGAAACGATGATGGGGCGGCAACGGGGGCGGTTGGCGGTGACGCTCGACCGGCTGACGAACGCCATGGTGCTGATCGGGCAGCACAATGTTTATTGCCATTCGGCGCGCGATCCGCGGGTCCCGATGATGGACGTGCAGATGATTACGGGCGAATTGCGCACGGCGAAGGAACTGATTCAGAGCGTGATGGAGGAGATGCGCGCGGAGCGGGAGGCGAAGGAGCGGGAGGCGTAGGGGAGGGCGTCAGCGCAGGAAGGGATTCGATTCGCGCTCCGCGGCGATGGTGGTTGCGGGGCCGTGGCCGGGGAGGACGATGGTGCGATCGGGCAGAACCAGAAGCTTTTCGCGGATGGAATCGATGATTTGAGGGTAGGAACCGCCCCATAGATCGGTTCGGCCGATGCTGCCGGCGAAGAGAGTGTCGCCGGCGAAAAGGAGCGGGGCGTTGCGATCCGATCCCGCCGCGGGCTTGCCTTGGGATTGCGGCGCAGAGTCGGGTGAAATTTCCGCTGGCATATAAAGCGTGATGCTGCCGGGGCTGTGGCCGGGCGTGTGAAAGATCTGAGCGGAGTAGCGGCCCCAGCGCACGGAGTCGCCTTCCTTCAGAAGCGAATCCACTTTGGTGGTTTGCGGCGTGGGCAAGCCGAGCAGAGCGGCCTGAATCTCGAGATTTTCATAGAGCGGGAGATCGGCGGCGTGCATGAGGACGGGCCCGCCGGTTGCGCGGGCGAGACGCGCGAGGCCGCCGACGTGGTCAATGTGAGCGTGGGTGCTGACGATCGCGCGGACTTTCAGGTGATAGCGCGCGAGAATTTCTTCGATGCGATCGACTTCGTCGCCCGGGTCGATCACCAGCGCCTCGCCGGTTTCGGCGTCGCCCACGACATGGCAATTGCATTGGAGCATGCCGACGGGCAGGATTTCGTGAATTAATCGTGCAGCCACGTGGGAAACTATAGCATCCAATTTCCAGGGGAAGTTCAGGTCTGCGCCACATCATTCTGTTAGGATTTAAGGGGACGCATTTTGCTTACTGAAAGGATTTCGGGACCGATGGAGTTGGAAGGCGCTCTACTCGAAGTGCATCGCGCGGAAGGCGCGACGCTCGGAACGTTTTTTGGCTGCACGCTGCCGGCGCGATTTGGTTCGGTGGAAGCGGAATACCGCGCGGCGCGTGAAACCGCCGCGCTCGCGGATACGAATTACCACGCGGTGTTTCGCTTCGAGGGGCCGGATCGCGCGCGGTATTTGAACGCGGTGCTGACGAGCAATGTGCGCGACCTCGTGCCGGGGCAAGGCACGGTGGGCCTGTTGCTGAACGCGCAAGGACACATCCTGGCGGAGATCGAGACGCTGGCGCTGCCGGACGCGATTCTGGCGATTACCTACGCGAGCGTGGGCGCGGCGACATTCGCGCACCTTGAGAAATTCATCATCATGGACGACGTGGCGCTGACGGACGTGACGGCGTCGATGGGGTCGGTCGCGGTGTCTGGGCCGAACGTGGCGGATCTGGTGTTCGCGCTGACCGGCGTGAATTTGAGGGTGCTCGCGGTCCATGCGCACGTGGAGGCCACGCTGGGGACGATTCCCTGCCGGATTGTGCGGCGCGTATTCCCCGGGGTCGAAATTTTTGTGGCGCGCGAAAAACTGACGGAGATTTGGACTTTGCTGCGCGCGTCGGTTGCGGCGCTCGGAGGGAGCAGAATCGGATACGACGCGATCAACGTGCTGCGCCTGGAGGCTGGCGTGCCGTGGTTCGGCGTGGATTTCGACGAGAAGCAGATTCCGCATGAGGCGGCGCTCGAGGAATCGCACATTAGTTACACGAAGGGCTGCTACACGGGGCAGGAAATTGTGGAGCGCGTGAGATCGCGCGGGCAAGTGAACCGGCGGCGCGTAGGACTGCGGTTCGATGGCGACGCGGCGCCGGAAGCGGGAACGAAGCTGCTCGCGGGCGGCGCCGAGGTCGGCAACGTAACGAGCGCGGCGTATTCTTTTGCGGCGAAGAGCGCGATCGGGATGGGTTATCTGCGGCGCGAGCACACTACGCCGGGCCGGTTGCTGCAATGGAGCGGCGGGACAGCGGAAGTGATCGAACTACCGCTGGCGAAGAAATAACTCGGGAAAATTCCAGAGAGATAGTTACTTTGGGAGCGGCTGCTGCGCGGCGAGGGAATCTTTTTCGCCGACGGCTTCGGTGTGACCGCGTTCAGCGGGAGCGGCGCGATGAGCTTTTGCGAGCAAGAAAGAACGCTCCAGGAGCCGGATCGCGCGATCTACATCTTCCTCCGCACGCAGATAGAGGCTAATCCAACCGGAACTCGGAAGGATGTGATGGGGCTCGGCTTCGCGCGCGGCGACGATTTCGTCACGCACGCGCTTGGGAAACGGAATGTCCACGAGGCTATCGCCGTGGATGTGGCCGATTTCGCGTCTGCCGAGACGAAATTCGACCCCACCGAACCGATGCGGCGCCATTTGGACGCCGTCCCAGCGGCTCGCGGCTGCGCAGATCCGGCGATTGGCTCCTGAGACTGGAATGCGATGCTCCTCGTCAGCGGAAATCCTGCTCTAGCGATTATAGGCCCGCGAGTGGAGTCCGGTTGCGCTGAAATAGATACGGAAGAAATTCAGGAGAGATTGAGGGCGCGCTTGAAGCTGCCGCGCTCGTTGTCGATTTTCTTTTGCAATTGCAGGATCGAATACATCAGGGCTTCCGGGCGCGGCGGGCAGCCTGGGACGTAGACGTCCACGGGGATCACTTGGTTCACGCCCTGGAGAATCGCGTAGTTATTGAAGACGCCGCCGGAAGTGGCGCAGGCGCCCATCGAGATCACCCACTTCGGCTCGGGCATTTGAAGATAGAGCTGACGCACAACCGGCGCCATTTTTTGCGAGACGCGACCGGCCACGATCATCAGATCGGACTGGCGCGGCGAGGGGCGGAAAACTTCGGAGCCAAAACGCGCGATATCGAAGCGCGCGGAGGACATGGACATCATCTCGATCGCGCAGCAGGCCAGGCCGAAAGTCATCGGCCAGATCGAACTCTGGCGCGCCCAATTCACGGCTTTATCGAGCTGAGTGTAGAGAATGCCCTGATCGGCGAGGAACTTGCCGACGTCTTCAGGGCGCTCGAGCGTGACGTTTTTTGCGATCGGCGTGGTCATGATTCCTTTTGCCTGACTCAATTCTCTCACACTGGACGAACGGCGACAATCGCGGCTCGTGGGTTAGGAGTCGGGCACGGCGGCTGCGTGCGGCGTTGAGGCGGCGCGCGCGGTGTGGCAAATTCCTTCTGTGATTCTCGCCGCTGCGCTCCTGCTGGGACTCGTGATCGGCAGCTTTTTGAATGTTTGCATCGTGCGGATTCCGCATGGCGAATCGATCGTGCGGCCGGCGTCGCATTGCACGGGCTGCGGACGCGCGATTCGTCCTTATGACAATATTCCTGTGGTGAGCTGGCTTGTGCTGCGCGGGCGCTGCCGCACGTGCAAGAAGCCCATCTCATGGATGTATCCGGTGGTGGAGGCCGCGACGGGGCTTCTGTTTCTTGCGTGCGCGGCGGCGTTTGGTCCGACGATCGCGGGCGCGAAGTGGGCGCTGCTTTCGGCGCTGATCGTGGTGCTGGTGGGCACCGACATTCGCGAGCGCATCCTGCCCGACAAAGTGAATTTCACGGGCCTCGCGCTGGGACTGGTGATCAGCGGATTTCTGCCGCCGGTGGACAGCGTGGCCGCGTGGCTTTCGGGCAAGATGTTCGATTTTCCGCCGCCGGTGCCGGTTTTGTCGGTGGCCGATTCCCTGCTGGGCGTACTTGTGGGGGGCGGGTTGCTGTGGATCGTGGCGGAAGGATATTTTCGATTGCGCGGGCGCGAAGGAATGGGGCTGGGCGACGTGAAGATGATGGCCATGGTGGGAGCGTTCGAGGGGCTAGAAGGCGCGCTGCTGGCGATCCTGATCGGATCGCTGCTCGGCAGCATCATCGGCGTAGTCTTCATCAAGCTTGCCGGCAAAGATTCCGATTACGAGTTGCCGTTCGGGGCGTTCCTCGGAGCGGGATCGCTGATCGTAGTCTTTTTCGGCACGCGCATGCTCGAGTGGTATCAAACCGTTGCAGGGGTGCGGTAAGTTAGTTCCGTAAGTTCGTGCAATAAGTCAGTGTGGCAGATTGTATCGAGGCGCAATGTTTTCGCCGGCTACCAATCCGAACATGATGCCGATGTGGATTTTCACGACAGCGCTGCTCGTCGTGGTGGTCGTGGGGTTCGTCTATCTCTTCTCGGTCGTGGTGCGGCGCCGCGTGTCTGGAACGCAAACTCGTGACGACGTGCTCGGCGATCGTCCGCGCAGCGAGAATCCGACGGCGTTCATGGCCGCTTCGCTGCAGGCCGTGATCAAGAAATTGCGCGAGCAGGAAAAAGAACTGGCGCAACTGAATCGCAGCGAACGCGAGCGCGCGCAGCAAACCGAAAAGTTGAGCGAAGCCGTCACGCGCAACATGCCGGCTGGAATGCTGCTGGTGAGCGCCGCGGGCCTGGTGACCAGCGCGAATCCGGCGGCCGAGAACGCTCTCGGCGTGCACGGCCTCGCGTATCGCCGCTACACCGAGCTATTCGGCGCGGATTCGCGGCTCGCGCACCTGATCGGCACTTGCCTCGAAGACGGCCGCACCTACCGGCGCGAAAAAGTGGAATACGCGACTCCGGGGAACGAGCAGCGCCAACTGGGCGTCTCCATCTCGCCGATTCTGCGCGGACCGAATCAGGTGACCGGCGCGATCTGCCTGTTTTCGGATTTGACCGAGCTGACCGCGCTGCAGAAGCAGATGCAGATGAAGGAAAATCTCGCGGCGCTTGGCGAGCTTTCAGCCGGCCTGGCGCACGAATTCAAAAACGCCCTGGCCACGATTTCCGGCTACGCGCAAATGATTCGCATGGAAACGCGCGACGGCGAACTTGGCGAATATTCGCAAAAGATATTGGACCAGACGCGCGCGCTCACGCACGTGGTCACTGAATTTCTGAAATTTGCGAAGCCGCTCGATCTGGCGTACGAGCCTGTGTCGCTCGGGCCGGTAGTGGGGCGCGTGCTGGCGGAGGTCGGCGCGGCGCTGCCTTCCTATGCGGCGCTTTCGGCGGAGGGCGAATTCGGCGAAGTGCCCGGCGACGAGCCGCTGATCCGCCAGGCGCTGCTGAACCTGGTGCGCAACGCCGCCGAAGCCGCCGGAGCGCGCGCGGCGGCCGATGAAGACATTTTCCCGCGCGTGGTGGTCCAGGGCTCGATCGAGCATAGTGGAGGACAAACCGGCCAGCGGATATGCGTTACGGACAACGGCGCCGGAATTGCCGAGCCCGATCTGCCGAAGCTCTTCGTTCCCTTCTACACCACGAAAACCGAGGGCACCGGCCTTGGACTGGCCGTGGTGCAGAAGATCATCGTGCAGCACGGCGGTACGATCGAGGCCCGAAACCGCCCCGAGGGCGGGGCCGAGTTTATCCTTTGGCTACCTTTCGCCCGCCTGTCCTTCGGGGAGATTGATTCCGCCGCCGCGCGCGTCCTAGACTAGTACCAGTGTGCGAACGGCACTAGCTGGCCGGAGCGCTCGTTTGCCCGGGAAGGCGGTCCTTAGGCCATGATCAAACGTCCAATTATCCTTTTCTGCGCGGCCCTAACCGTATTCGGAGGCGCGCGTTTGGCCGTGGCGCAGGATTCCTCTTCATCTTCGACCGATACCCTGGCCGAAGCGGCGCGCAAAGCGCAGGCGGAAAAGAAGACCGAACCCAAACCCACTAAGGTCTACACCGACGACAATATCGGCGCGGTGCAAGGCGACATCAGCGTGGTCGGCCAGGGGGCCGATACAACCGGCGCGTCGAAAGGCGATCAGAGCGCCTCGAAGGACAAGGATTCGGGCGAGAAGAAGGACGAGGCCTACTATCGCAAGAAGTTCTCCGACCTGCGCGCCAAGCTCGCGGACGATCAGAAGAAACTCGACGATCTTCAAAAAGATTTCGGTGTGAAGCAGCAGCAATATTACGCCGATCCGAATACCGCGATGAAGGAAGGCTACACGCGCAAGGATCTGGACGACACGCAAGCCGAGATCGATAAGAAGAAGCAGGACGTCGCCGACGACCAGCAAGCCATCAGCGACGCCGAAGACGATCTGCGGCGCAATGGCGGCGATCCCGGTTGGGAGCGCGAAGATTCATCGCCGGCAGCGACATCCGCGGCGCCGGCTTCGTCCGAATCACAAACCACTCCGGAATCCGGAGAAGAAGTATCGCCCTCCGAGACATCCACGCCACCGCCGGCGCCGGCACCGGAGCCATCGACCACCGCGGAGCCAGATACACCAGCGCCAGCGTCGTCGACTCCACCTTCGTTATAACCGGCACGATCGCTTGGCTACACACCTGCTGGCAGGCAACGCACACGATCGCGTTACCTCGGACGTTCGCTCCGGGATTCGTGATAAAAAGAGTGCGATGGAACCGATCCTTCTCGTCGAAGACAAACCCGAGTTGCGCGCCATGCTGCGCAAAGCGCTCGAGCGCGCCGGATATGAAGTCGACGATGCCGCCGACGGTTCGAGCGCCGTGCAGAAAATCCGCGCGCGCCGCTATCTGGTGATTCTGACCGACCTCAAGCTTCCGGGAAAATCCGGACTCGACGTGCTGCGCGAATCGAAGCAAGCCGACCCGACCGTGCCCGTGATGCTGATCACTGCATTCGGCTCGATCGAAGAAGCCGTGACGGCGATGAAAGAGGGCGCGTTCGATTTCATCCAGAAGCCGGTGGATCTGGAACATCTGAAGCTGCTGGTGGAACGCGCGGCGCGGCAGCAGGAAATGCTGCGCGAAAATTTATTGCTGCGCGAGGAATACGCCGCGCGCTACGGGTTTCCGCGCATCGTCGGCGAATCCGCCGCCATGCGCGACGCCACGCAACAGGCGCAGCGCGTGGCCGCCACCGACTCCACGGTGCTGCTGCTGGGAAATAGCGGCACGGGCAAGGAGCTTTTCGCGCGGGCCATCCATCACCTTTCGGCGCGCCGCGACCTTCCCTTCGTGGCGCTGAATTGCGCGGCGATTCCCGAAGGTCTGGTGGAAAACGAACTTTTCGGACACGAACGCGGCGCTTACACCGGAGCGGGCGCGCGCAAAATCGGCAAAATGGAGATGGCGCACCGCGGCACAATTTTTCTGGATGAAATCGCCGAACTGCCGATGGCCACGCAATCGAAGTTGTTGCGCGTGCTCGAAGAAAAACAGTTCGACCGCGTGGGCGGAACGCAGGCCATCGACGTTGACGTGCGCATTCTGGCCGCGACCAACAAGGACCTGCGCGGCGCCATCGCGGACAAAACCTTTCGCGAAGATCTTTATTTCCGCATCGCCGCTGTGCCCATCACGATTCCGCCGCTCGCGGAACGCGGCGACGACGTGCTTTTGCTCGCCGACCATTTCCTGGACCGCTTCCGGCGCGAATTTAAGAAACCCGGCCTGGCGCTCTCGGAACAAGCGCGCGCGGCGCTCGCGGCCTACGCCTGGCCCGGCAACGTGCGCGAACTGCAAAACACCATCGAGCGCGCCGCGATTCTCTCCGACACGGATTTGATCGGGCCGAGCGCCTTGCAATTGCCCGTGGCGCGGCCAGCCTCGGGCGAAATTCCCGGCGCGATGCTCGACGAAAATTTCGATTGGGGCGGCCCGCTCGATGAAGTGGCGTCGCGCGCCGTGGCGCATGTGGAACGATTCAAGATCGAAGCCGCGCTGCGCTCGACGAAATGGAACAAATCGCGCGCCGCGGAACAATTGGGCGTTTCGTACAAGACGCTCCTTAATAAGATCCGCTCGCTGGGCCTCGAGAACTAGCGTTCACGGCCGGCGCCGCCCGCACCGCTTTCCACTTTCCGGGAACCAACGCTCTGGAGTTAAATGGAAGGAACCGTCGCGCGAACTAGTGTCCGCCGGACGCGGCTTCGCGGGCCTTGCGCTCTTCGTCCACGCGCTTCATGAAGTCGTCGAATTTCGGCTGCTGATCGGGAGTCAGCAGCTGACGAATTTGCGCGCGCCCGTCCTGCCGCGCCTGATCGTATTCCGGCGCGACGGTCTGATGGATCGCCTCGTAGCGCGCCTGCACGCTGGTCAAAATGCCGTCGATTTGCTTCTGCTGAGCGTCCGTCAAATCGAGCTCACGATCCAAACGGTCGATATACTGCGCGCGCTGAGCGGCCGGACTGTGATCGTCGCCGCTGCGAGCGAACACGCGCGTCGTCACCACGTAAGTTCCCAGCATGCCCAAAGCCAGGCCCAGCGCAAACACCACCAGCAACCACGCGATCGCTTTTCGATTGGCCTGTTTAATATCCATCGTGCGCCCCGGAAAGCGAGGCCAGAACCTCGTTCTTGTCCGTTGGCTGCGAAGGCGGCTGCGGGAATTCGCCCGTCGCTTCGACGCGCGCGCGCTGCTGCCCGGTGATCTGACGCGGCGTGGATTTGTAGACGTACAGCGAAAGCAGCAGCAACACCATGCCCGCGCCCAGCGCCAATCGCGAGGCCAGCAATTGCACGGGAACCCATACGGCGCCCGCCGTGCTGCGAACTTCCTGCTCGTTGCGGATGCGTGCCATCACGCGCGCGACGAAAATGCCGTTCGCTTCGGCCGGAGCCTGTTGGGTCGCGCGAAGCCAATTGCCGGCCAGCCGCGCGCGATCGAGAGCGGCCGTGCATCCCGCGCACTGGCTCAGGTGCTGCGCCAATTCAGGATCGGCCGCGCCCTCCGGCGCGTCGTCGAGCAAACCTTCAAGGCGCGCCTCATAGCGGCGGCAAGCCTCGCCCGTTGTCACCAAATCTTTCGTGTCGTCGTTCACTGCGCCACCCTCCCCAAGAAGAACCCGCGCATTTCAGCGCCCCTGCGAACCCGGCCCGGGCCGGTTGAAACCGCGCCGGCGATGCAGCTCGACCAACCGCCCGCGCGCCCGAAACAATCGCACTTTCACCGTGTTCACGTTGAGTCCCAGGACCTCGCCGATCTCCTCCACGGAAAAACCTTCCACTTCCTTCATCACCAGCATCAGCCTGTCCTTCTCGTCCAACTGCCCGAGCAGGCGCTCGACCAACTGACGATGCTCAACTTGCCGCTCGGCATCTTCGCGCGGCCGGCCCGTACTTCCCGCGGCGTCCGTCGAGCTTTCCACCTGGCGAACCTGCTCTTCGCTCAGATCCGACTCATAGACCAGGCGCCGGACCTTTTTCTTGCGCAGGTGATCCCAGCACTCGTTTACGGCGATCTTGTAAAGCCATGTGCCGAACGCCGAACGTTGATCGAATCGCCGCAGTGAAAAATAGGCCTTAGCCAGCGCCTGCTGCGCCACGTCTTCGGCGTCTTCCCGCCTGTGCAATATGCCGCTGACCACCGCCATAACCCGCGGCTGGTGGATGCGCACCAACTCCTCGTAGGCGGCCATTTCGCCCGCCTGCGCCCGCCGGACCAACTGGCGCTCGGCCTCTCCGGATCGCCGCGTGCGCTCGGCCCTCTCGCGCGCCGCAGCGGTCGCGGCGGCGGCCGCGCCTCGGTCCGCGCCCAAACCGGTCCCGCGGGCGTCCCCTTGACCATTTCCCCGATCGATATCGGGTGGGACCTCCGCCGTCTTTTCCGGCTCTGTCTTTGGGACGTGTCCCATGGAAATTCGGTTACACCCTTTTCTTTGCGATTGCCATCACTTTTCGCTTGCGCCGCAACATAGCCTTATGTAACAATGTACGCATGATTATCGGAGACCGTCTTCGCGCGCTGCGCGAAGAAAAGAAACTTTCCCAAGGGGACATTGAAAAGCGCACGGGCCTTCTGCGTTGCTATATCTCCCGCGTTGAAAATGGCCACACCGTACCGGCCATCGAGACGCTGGAAAAACTGGCGCGCGCGTTTGAAGTTCCCCTTTATCAATTATTCTACGACGGCGAGGAACCGCCGGAGCTGCCCAATCTCCCGAAGCGCAAGACTGCTTCCGAGATTGCATGGGGCACTTCCGGTAAGCAAGCCCTTTTTCTGAACCGGCTCCGCAGAGTGCTCGGCACGCTCGATGAGGGCGACCGAAAACTTCTGCTGTTCATGGCTCAGAAAATGGCTGGCCGTTAGGCCCCCGCCGGGTTTCCTGCTCTTGAGCCATCCGGCTTGAGGGCTCAACTTAACTCACCCCCAACTTGACAGGTAGGCCTGGAGCGCCTTGCCCGCCCGAGGCGCTCCGCGAGCAGGCCGGGGATGCTTTCCCCCGGCCACTTTTTTTCGCACTGGCTCGATACGCCGTCACGGCGTGCCGCTCACTGCACCAGTTCATTCCCATTCGATCGTGCTCGGCGGCTTCGAGCTGATGTCGTAAACCACGCGATTCACTCCCGCCACTTCGTTCACAATGCGCGTGGAGATTTTTTCAAGCACGTCCGCGGGCAAGCGCGTCCAATCGGCGGTCATCGCGTCCTCGGATTGCACCACGCGCACGGCCACCGCGAAACCGTAGCTGCGGCCGTCTCCCATCACGCCCACACTGCGCACGGGGAGCAACACGGCGAAGGCCTGCCAGGTTTTTTCGTAGAGCCCGGCGCGGCGAATTTCCTCCACCACGATCGCATCGGCTTCGCGCAAAATCGCCAGCTTTTCGCGCGACACCGCGCCCAGCAATCGCACCGCGAGGCCCGGGCCGGGGAACGGCTGCTTTTGCAGCATCTCCTGCGGCAGGCCGAGCTCGGCGCCGATGCGCCGCACCTCGTCTTTAAAAAGCTCGCGCAGCGGCTCGATCAAATCGAACGGCAGATCGGGCGGCAACCCGCCGACGTTGTGATGCGATTTGATCGTCGCTGAAGGACCGCGCACGGAAACCGATTCGATCACGTCGGGATATAACGTGCCTTGCACCAGAAATTTCACCGTGCCGCCCAGGCGGCGCGCTTCTTCGGCGAAAACTTTGATGAATTCCGCGCCGATGATCTTGCGTTTTTGTTCCGGATCTTCCACGCCGTCGAGAAGCGCGAGAAACCGATCCGAGGCGTCGACGCCGGTAACCGAAAGGCCCAGCCGGTCGCGCAGAAGCGAAAGCGTCTCGGCGAATTCGTTTTTGCGTAAAAGGCCGGTGTCCACGAAAACGTTCGTCAGCCGATCGCCAATCGCCCGATGCACCAGCGCCGCGGCCACGGCCGAATCCACGCCCCCGCTTAAAGCGCAAAGCGCGCGCCCCGTGCCCACCTGTCGCCGAATCGATTCGACTGTATCGGCGATGAAAGCCGTGCCGCTCCATTTCGGCTCGGCGCCGCAGATCGCAAATATGAAGTTGCGCAGAATTTCGCGGCCGCCATCGGTGTGATTCACTTCGGGATGAAATTGCACGGCGTAAATGCGTCGCGCGGGATCTTCGGCGGCCGCGACGGCATTGCCGGTTTCGCCCGTCGCGTGGAATCCAGCCGGCAGAGCGAGCACATTGTCACCGTGGCTATTCCACACGCGAAGCTCGCGCGGCAATCCAGTGAACAGCAGCGAGCCGTTGCGCAGCACTGCATGCGCCCGGCCGTATTCGCGCCGATCGCCGGGTTCCACGCGGCCGCCCAGCGTGTGCGCGATCCACTGCAGGCCGTAGCAAATTCCGAGCACAGGAACGCCAAGCGCGAGCACTTGCGGATCGCACTTGGGCGCTTCGGGATCGTAGACCGAACTCGGGCCGCCCGAGAGCACCACGCCGGCGGGATCGAGCGCGCGAATCTGCTCGAGCGTCGCGTTGCAGGGCAGAATCGCCGAGAACACGGATTGCTCGCGGATGCGCCGCGCGATCAATTGCGTGTATTGCCCGCCGAAATCGAGCACTACGATTCCGCCGCGCTCGCTCATGGTTTCCTCTTGCGCATGCGTTCGTGGCCTAGCCGAGGACGAAATTCACCAGTTTTTCCCGCACCGCGATGGTTTTCACAATTTTCTGTCCGGCGAGCAATTGTGCAATGCGCGGATCGGCCAGCACGCGGTCGATCAGCTCGTCTTCGCTCAACCCCGGCTCGCTCAAGATCTTGCCGCGCACGCGCCCGTTGATCTGCGCGATGATTTCCACTTGCTCTTCGGCCGCCAGTTGCGCCACATATTCGGGCCACGCGGCGTGGGTCAAACCCTCGGCGTGGCCGAGCATTTCCCAAAGCTCCTCGGCCAGATGCGGCGCCATCGGCGCGATCATCTGCGTCAACAGTTCGAGCGTTTCGCGCACCACTTCCGGCCGCGCACCTTCTTCCAGCGGCTCGAGCGAGTGCACCAGATTCACCAGCTCCATGATCAGCGCGATCGACGAATTGAAATGCCAGCGCGCTTCAAAATCGTTGGTCACGCGGCGCAGCGTCTGATGCGCTTTGCGCCGCAGCGCTTTCTCTTTTTCCGAAGTGCTGGCCAGCGAGCCCGACTTTGCTCCAACCTCCACCGACGCAGCGGGCTTCGCGGGCCCCAGCGCAGGCGCGTGACGCGCGATCAATCGATAGAGCCGGCTCAAAAATCGCGCGCAGCCCTCGATTCCCTGCTCGCTCCATTCGAGATCGCGCTCCGGCGGCGCTGCGAACAGCGTGTACAACCGCGCCGTATCGCAGCCGTATTTTTCCGCCATATCCAGCGCGCCAACCAGATTGCCTTTCGATTTCGACATCTTCTCGCCGTTCATCAACACCAGCCCCTGCGAAAACAGCCGGCTGATCGGCTCCGTGTGATCCACCATCTTCAAATCGTGCATCACCTTGCAGAAAAATCGCGAATAGATCAGGTGCAAAATCGCGTGCTCGATGCCGCCGATGTACTGGTCGATCGGAAACCAATAGGCCACCGGCGCATTGTCGAACGGCGCCTTGTCGTTGTGCGGATCGGTGTAACGGTAGAAGTACCACGATGAGTCGACGAACGTGTCCATCGTGTCCGTCTCGCGCCGCGCCGGCCCGCCGCATTTCGGACACGTGGTGTTCACGAATTCCGGCACGCCCGCCAGCGGCGATTGCCCCTGCCCCGTCAGTGTGACGCTCTCCGGCAACCGCACCGGCAATTCGGAATCGGGCACAGGCACCATGCCGTCGGTCTCGCAATAAACCACCGGAATCGGCGTGCCCCAATAACGCTGCCGCGAAATTCCCCAGTCCTTCAGCCGATACACGGTTTCGCCCGAACCGTATCCGCCCTTTTCGGCAGCGGCGATCATGCGCTCCATGGCTTTCTCGGAAGGCAGTCCGGAATATGGACCCGAATCCGTCAGCACTCCGTATCCGGTGAACGCTTCATCGAGCGTGGCGGGAGCGAGCAGCTTGCCCGACGCCGGCTGCACCACGATTTTTTTATCCAGCCGATATTTTGTGGCGAACTCGAAATCGCGTTCATCGTGCGCCGGAACGCACATCACCGCGCCCGTGCCGTATTCCATCAGCACAAAATTTCCCACCCAGATCGGCACCGGCGATCCGCTGAACGGATTGATCGCGAAGCGCCCCAGAAAAAATCCTTCTTTCTCGGCCGTGGCCAGGTCGGCGCCGCGCACGCTGCGTTTGCGCAGCCGCTCGAGTTGCTGCTCCACCGACGTGCGCCCCGCCACGCCGGCCATGAGTTTTTCAACCAGCGGATGCTCCGGCGCAAGAATCAGCGCCGACACGCCAAAAATCGTGTCGATGCGCGTGGTAAAAACTTCAAGTCCCGCGCCCGCGAGGCCCGGCGCGTCCATAATTCCAAATCGCACGCGCGCCCCGCGCGATTTTCCAATCCAGTTGCGCTGCATCGCCAGCACGCGCTCGGGCCATCCGCCTGCGAGATCCGTCAAGCCATCGAGCAGCGCGTCGGCATAGTGCGTCGTCGCCAGAAACCATTGCTCGATTTCTTTGGCTTCCACCAGCGTCGTGTCGTGCTGCCAGCAACACCCGTCCACCACCTGCTCGTTCGCCAGCACCGTTTGACACAGCGGACACCAATTCACGCGGCTGCGCTTGCGATAAGCCAATCCGCGTTCGAGCATGCGCAAGAAGAACCACTGATTCCAGCGGTAATATTCCGGCTCGCAGGTGGAAATTTCGCGCCGCCAATCGTAGCTGAAGCCGAAGCGCTGGCAAACCGATTTCATCTGCGCGATGTTCGCATTGGTCCAATCGCGTGGCGGAATCCCGCGCTTGATCGCGGCGTTTTCCGCCGGCAAACCGAACGCGTCCCAGCCGATCGGATGCAGCACGTTGAATCCGCGCATGCGTTTGTAACGCGCCACGGCGTCGCCGATGGTGTAATTGCGCATGTGGCCCATGTGCAGCGTGCCGGAGGGGTAAGGCAACATCTCGAGGACGTAATACTTCAGCTTGCCGGGTTCGGCGTCGGACTCGAACGCGCCTTCGCGCTCCCAGCGTTCGCGCCATTTTTCTTCGATCGCCCGAGGGGCGTAATCCGCCACTGTTTCCCTTTCACAGAACTCGCGTCCCGCGAAATCGCGGCGGGATCAGCGCTGCGCGGAGCTTCTTTTCGGCTTGGGCCGCCGCCGCCCCGCCACGCGCTTGCGTTTCGATTTCGATCTCGACTTCGCCGCCACCGGCTTCGCGCTCACTCGCGCGGATTTCTTCCGCGCGCCGCCCGCGCGCCGCAGCATCGAAAAACCATTTTCGGCCTTCGGCGCTTGCTCCGCGCCAAATCCCACCACTTCCCACAACGCGCGCACGTTGCGCCGATCGTCGCCGGGCTTATCGATCGGCGTTTCAAGAATCAACGCGCGCGACGGAATGCCCTGCGGCCCCGTCCGCGCCAGGCGCGGATGCAGCAAGATGCGCCCGAACGCCACGCGCCCGATCGCGCCGCGCCCGATGTGCTGGTGACGATCCACGCGCGAGCCCAGCGGCGTCTTTGAATCGTTCACGTGCACCACGAAAACGCGATCGAGCCCCACCGTCAGCTCGATCTCATCCAGCGTGCGATCCAAACCATCCGCCGTGCGAATCTCGTAGCCCGCCGCGAGCGTGTGCGCCGTATCCAGGCAAACGCCGAGCGGCAATTCCGGCGCGGCGTCCAGAATCGCGCGCAATTCCGCGAAGCGCGAACCCACCGTCGCGCCCGTGCCCGCGGTATTTTCGATCAGGATGCGCAAATTCCCCGGCCGCAGTCCGCGCATCGCCAGGCGCAATCCTTGGCCAACTCGCGCAATGGCCTCCGCCAGCGTCGTCCCGCGCGCCGAACCCGGATGCAGCACCAGAAAATCGGCGCCCAGCGCGAGCGCGCGCACAATTTCATCGTGAAATGCCTGAATCGCACGCGCCTGCTGCACCGGTTCGGGCGTCGCCAAATTGATCAAATAATTCGCGTGGATCACCAGCGGACCCAGGCCCAGCGCCTCGCGCCGCGCGCGGAATCGCGCCGCGTCCGCTTCCGGAATGCGCGCGCCGCCGCGCGGCCACATCCGCGGGCTGGCCGAGAAAATCTGCAGCGCGTTGCAACCCAGCTTGCGCGCCGATTCCAGCGCGTTCACCAGATCGCCCGCTATCGAACTGTGAATCCCCACTCGCACGCTGCCGTCCTGCCACGCGGGCGGTAGCGGTTCGGATTCAAGCTCCAGGCGGTATTCGTCCGAGATGTCGTACGGCAGTTCGGAGGTGTGGGAGGATTCCGGCATTCCCTATTTTTTCTAGCCCTCTGTCATGAGATTCACGCAGGCGAGCAAATCTATTGTAGCCGATGCTCCGGCGATCCGGCAACGCATTTATGGGCCTAAATCGAGCCTTTTCAGCCGCTCGGCCGCGCCGAATCGCCGCGAAAGTCGCGCAATTTCAGCGCTTTCCGGCCTTTTTCGTCTCGCGCGAACCCGATTCCGCCCGGCTGGCTATCGCGCTCTTGGCCTGCGCCGCTTTGCGTTCCGCGTAGATCACGTAATCCGCATATGGACCCTTGAAGTCGTCGATGTGCCCGCCCTCGAAATGCCAAATGCGCGTCGCGACTTCGTCGATCACGTCGTAGTCGTGCGTCACCAGCAGCACCGTGCCCGGATACTTCTGCAGCGAAATGTTCAGCGCGTTGATCGACTCCAAATCCAAATGGTTCGTCGGCTCGTCGAGCACCAAAACATTCGGCTTCTGCAGCATCAGTCGGCAGAAAATCACTCGCGCCGATTCTCCGCCGGAAAGCGCGCTGGTCGGCTTAAGCGCGTCCTCGCCGCTGAACAGCATGCGTCCCAGCAGCCCGCGCAGTTCCTCCTGCGTCGCGCGCGGATCGAATTGCTGCAGCCAGTCGATCACCGTCGTGCCCTTCACGATCGATTCGGTGTGATCCTGCGCGAAGTAGCCCACGGACACCTCGTGCCCCCAGGTCACCGTGCCGCCATTGGTCGTAAACAGTTTGTCCGAATCCTCCACAAACCCCGTCGCATTCCGCAGCAACGATTTCAGCAGCGTGGTTTTCCCCGCGCCGTTGCGCCCCACCAGCGCGATTTTTTCTCCGCGCATCACATTCGCGCTGAATGGCGCGAACACTTTCAATTCGCCGTACGATTTCGTCAGGCTCTTGATCTCGATCGGATGCTTGCCCGAGGGCCGCGTCATGTCGAATCGCATGTAAGGCCGCTGGATGTTCGATCGCGCCAGCTCGGCCGTCTGCATGCGCTCCACTTCCTTCTTCCGCGACATCACCTGCGACGACCGCGTGCCCGCCGAAAATCGCGCGATAAACTCATTCAATTGCGCGATTTTCTTTTCGCGCACCGCGTTCTGCGCCTCGATGCGCGAACGAATCTGCATCTTGGCCACCACCATGTCGTCGTATCCGCCGACGTACATGATCACCGTCTCGTAATCGATGTCCGCGATGTAGGTGCACACGCTGTTCAGAAAATGTCGGTCGTGCGAAATCACGATCAGCACGCCTTCGTATTTGCACAAATAATCCTGCAGCCAGTGCACCGAATCCAAATCCAGGTGGTTGGTCGGCTCGTCCAGCAGCAGCGCCGGCGGAGAGCCAAATAGCGCCTGCGCCAGCAGCACGCGCACTTTATCGCCGCCCTGCAATTCCCCCATCTTGCGCTCATGCAGCGCGTCTTCCACCCCCAGCCCATCGAGCAGGATCGCCGCATCCGCTTCCGCCGTGTACCCGCCCTCTTCCCCGACGATCCCCTCAAGCTCGCCCAGCCGCATCCCGTCTTTGTCCGTCAGTTGATCGTGCGGCTTCGCGTACAGCGCGTCGCGCTCCTCGAGTGCTTTCCACAGCGCCGCGTTCCCCATGATCACCGTGTCGATCACGCGAAATTGGTCGAACGCGAACTGATCCTGCCGCAAAATCCCCAGCTTCTTTGGCCGCGTCACCGACCCCGCCGAAGGCTCGAATTCCCCCGCCAAAATCTTCATCAGCGTGGACTTACCGGCCCCATTCGGCCCCGTGATGGCGTACCTCCGCCCCTCCATAAACGAGCAGGTGACGTCTTCAAACAGACGCCTCTCGCCGAACCGCATAGAGATGTTGTTAACGGAAAGCAATGTTATGAGCGGTGACCAACGACAGCAGCGGTGATCAACGGAAAAATAATTATACCGTGCCCCGCAACAAGCCGCAATCGCCGCTAACGCCCTCGTTGACCGCGGTCTACAGAACCGTCATTCTGACCGAAGAGGCGACTCGTTTTTTCAGCCGTCCGCGTCCGCGGACGGGTCGCCTCGCAGTCGCCTGCCCGCCGGAGGCGGGAAGAATCCCTCTTCGCGTTCTCGTCTCACTCTAGCGGTTGCCCCACACTCCGATCGCGCATGCGACCTTTCTGGCTCCTCACACGCCGCTAACGCCCCGATCAACGCTGCCCGACGGTCGTCCCCAATCGGGAAGACGCACGACCCACAATGAAACGCTCCTGCGATCTACCTCATCGCCATTTCGCCAAAGGCCACCATCCTGGCGCGTTCCCACGCTGAACCGACTCTTCGGACTCGGCACCCAAATTGCATCCAGAACGGGCGCAGCTTGGTCCCGGAAACGCGCGACGCTCCCGAATGCTCCATCGCGCGAATCACCTGGCGCTCAGATTATCAAAGTGGAGACACCACCATGCGCATCCCGCCAATCCTAATCATGGTCCTGGCCTGCGCCGCCGCCCTGCCCACTCTCGCCGCGCAGCAAGATCAATCCACGCCGCAAAGCTCCGCACCACAAGCGCCCTCCGAAAAAACCCGCATCTTCGTCACCCAAAGCGATTCCTGGGAAGTCCATGGCGAATGGCTCCTCGCCGACGGCAGCGGCGCCGGCCTCCAGCGCGGCGGCTCAAGCCCGCAAACCGTTGAGATCATCAAAACTTTCAACCAACGCTGCCCTGACGTAATCGTCACCACTCACAAAGACAAAGCCGACTACGTGATCGTCCTCGACCACGAAGGCGATAAAGAATTCCTGCTCCATCGCAACAAAATCGCCGTTTTCAATCGCGACGGCGACGCCATCTTCACCGATTCCACTCTCGCCCTCGGCACCTCCGTTTCGAATGCCTGCGCCTCTATCCACAAAGATCTGGCCTACCTGCACCACTAACCCCCGCACGGCACTGTCCAAAAATGACCTACCGGTTCCGCGATCTTGCGGATCCGGGACCGTGTCCTTCGCAATCGGCTGCGTTCGAACAGCTCACTTTCTATTCGAATAACCCATGACTAATATTATATCTATTGACATCACGTCGCCACCCATGCGATGATCTCTTGTGTCCCCGATACTCACGCCCGCACCGCAATACGTATCGGCCACTCCCGCCGCCCGGCCCGGCCGCCCGCGTACAGTTTTCGCGTCTCGCCCAATTCCCTCGCGCGCAAATTCGATTGCTCAAATTCAGCCATTCGCGCACTTCTCGCGCTCCAACTCTTCCAGAATCAACACTTCTGAGCATTTCTCACTTTCCCGTATCTCGCTGATTGGCAAGACTTTGAACTCTACTAGAATCAACACTTCTGCGAATAAGGACTTAAAGTCGAGCAGAATCAACACTTCTGGCGCAAAGGACTTAAAGTCGTTTAGAATCAGCACTTCCAAAAAACACGGTAATTATCCCTTGTGAACAAGGAAGGATTATAATGGGTGTGCGTGACAGGCAGTCGGAATGCGTTTGTGCCCAAGCTGAATAATCTTGACGCCGAGAAACCTCCATGCAATCTTCGCTAGCATGACAGCGGAACACAATCTTCTGGTAAGCCTGAGCGAAGTAAAGGCCTTGGTTCTTGAGTGCGCTCAATGCAGTTCAAGAAGCTCGATTCCTCCCGACAAACTTAACGATCTCCCGAATGCTTGTCCGCAAGGGCACCGATGGTTTATCGGAGAACCTAGTGCAATCCGAAGCGGACAATCCCCTATTTTAGAATTTGCTAAAGCGATGCGCGAGGTTAGGGCACTCGACACCCACAAGCAGGCGATAGGGTTCAGGATGCTATTGGAATTCGAGGAACCAAAGCGATCGCAATGAGAAAAGTGGGGACCGTTCTCGGCGTCTATCTCTCTTTTCTCATTATCCTGCTCGCCATATCGTTTGTTTTCCCGACCACTGGTCCGGGGATATGGCAACCGATCTGGTTCGCGTTTGTGTGGTGTGGCTCCGTGTCGTTCGGTCTTACGTTCCTTTGGTTCCAGATTAAGCCGCTTTCCAAGTGACAGGTGCGTTCTACCAATCTGGGATTGGCACGATTGAAAAGAATTCGCGCAGATAATTGCCAGTGACCATGCTGTACTTGAGCTTGTTTAGCTTTGATGCTTCAACGAAAGCCTTGAAGTCTTTCCGCGCCTCTAGCGGTTTCCCTGTTTTCACTTTGTCGATGTAATATTTGTTCCAGTGCCATGCGACGAAATCGGCCGCATCAGTTCCGCGTGCGTCTCCTTTGTCGATTATGTTGAAAGAGCTGACCTTAATGAGCGGTCCTGTGGTTGGATTGTTCCTCATTTGTTCTACCGATTTCGCTATGTCTCCAATGCCGGGGTCGCCGCTCTCCATAAAATAAGCAAATGATTCCGAAGGGCACGTATCTTGTCGCCAAAAACCATTAAAAACCAGGCACATTTGGACGGCGTGAGAATGCACGCTTGTCCCATACAAATCTATGTATCCGGGCGGCGCGGTTTGCAGAAACTCAGCAGGGTTGAATGAGATTGTTCGCGCCATGTACATGTGGCGTCCGATCATTAACGGTATCCGCTTGGAATCCTGAGCGAACAATCGCTCGCGTTCTGAATTGTTGCGCTTGAATTCTTCAGCGCCATTGTAAAAGTCCGTAGCATGGAAAGCGTCCGCTCCCCACGGTTTGAGCATTCTTTTCCATGGCCTGATAAATTTCCTATAGGCTGTTGGCCTAAAAACTACGCAGCCAACAGAGACGATTTCCTCCGTCTCGTCTTTTTTCGCGCCGCGATCTAGGAAAGCCTTAAGCATTACTAGGAATCCGTTCCGCTGCGGGAGCACATCGTCCAACAAGGGGATGATGTCTTGGGACGGGCGTTTACGATCAACCGCGAACGCGCATTGACTTTGGGCGCACATCGGCGCACACTCCATTCCGTATGGAGCGTGAACCTTCCACGCCGCGAACGCCCAAGACGCTTACTCCCTCCGCCAAGACGAAGAAGCGTATGCAGCCGTTCACGCGCGATGCGTTCCGAAGCCTGCTAAATAAGGCGATTAAGACGCCCGCTCTGAAACCCTCGACAAGATAGCACGGAACTGTTGGTTCCCCATAAATCTGCGGTTGTATCGGAAGGTGTATTCGTTGAGGTAGGTCTGTAGGTACTCCGGCGAAACAGAGTGATAGACGCCGCCGATTCCCCGCTTGATTAGACTCCAGAATCCTTCCACGCTGTTGGTATGGATGTCGCCGCGAACGTACACGCCATCGCTGTGCTTGATGGTCCGGTGCCGATAGTCCAAGTGCTTGCCTTGTTTGTCGCGCAAGAATCCGATGCGGTTGTAGCTGCTCAGTTCGTCGGTATAGATCATGCTTCCCGGTACGATGTGCTTTTTGACCAAGCCCATCAATCGCTGCCCGGTAACGTCTGGAATGGCTTTGGCGATCACTTGGCCGCCGCGTTGGACAATCGCCACAACCGGAGTTTTCTTTTTGTCTCCGCGCATCGGACGCCCGCGCTCATACTTTCTGCGACCGCCCATGTAAGTCTCGTCTATCTCGACCGTTGGTCCCTCCAACTGCATGTCGCCTTCTTCGCTGAGTAGGGAGCGAATCTGTCGGAACATGCGCCACGCGGTCTTGTAGGTCACGCCAGTCTCGCGCTGAATCTGTTTCGCGGAGATTCCGCAGCGGGTTGAACCCATCAAATAGGCCGCGTAGAACCAGAGCCGCAGCGAAGTCGAAGACTTTTGGAAGATGGTTCCGGCCAGCGGATAGATGTGATTCCCGCAATGATCGCAAGCGTATGCGGTGCGGCCAGTCACGCGATGGTGCTTGCGCTCGACGTGGCACTTCGCGCACTCAGTCACGCCGCCCGGATAGCGTTGCTCTTTGATGTATTCGAGGCACGCGCTGTCAGTCGGAAACTCTTTGTTGAACTCCTTGACGGTGTAGCGCAATTCTTTCGGTATGCTCTGTTTCACTTTCATTGGCCACCTTCCATACACAGAGCCTACCAAACGCCCTACTTGTTGTCAAGGGATAATTACCAAAAACACCCGGGGGGGGAGGGGGGGATATTGCCAACTCAGGAAGTGTCAGCATTTGGTTCCACTGTCTGGGACGCGCCGGGCCGCGCCAATTTGCGGTGCACGCGCAACTTACTGTAATATCGGCGCTTCGCGTTTGACCGTTTGGCGCGGCTGTGCGAGCATTGCTCCGCACTCGTCACTCGTCACCGGCCACGCGTCGCTCGCCACTAGCCACTCGTCACTAGCCACTGGAGGTAGTCAACCCAATGCTCGTCGTGATGCAAACCGGTGCGCCGGAACAGCAGGTCAAAGACGTTTGCGAGCGCATCCAATCGCTCGGTTTCGAAGCGCACCCCATCTTCGGCGCGTTCAAGACCGTCATCGGCGTCACCGGCGACACGCGCCGCCTCGATATTGGCTCGCTTGAATCGCTCCCCGGAGTCGCCGAATGCATCATCATCGGCAAGCCCTACAAGCTCGTCAGCCGTGAGTTCAGCAAGCAAGACACCATCGTGCGCGTGCCCACGCCGCTGGGCGAAGTCCTGATCGGCGGCGAGGCCGTGGCCATGATCGCCGGTCCCTGCGCGATTGAAACGCGCGAGCAAGCCTTCGCCATCGCCGCGCCGCTGGCTCTCGCCGGCGTGCACCTTTTCCGCGGCGGCGCCTATAAACCGCGCACCTCGCCGTACAGTTTTCAGGGCCTCGCCGTGCCCGGCCTCGAAATTCTCACTGCGGTTCGCGATAAATTTGGAATGGGCATCGTCACCGAAGCCGTGGACAACGAAGGCGTCGATTTCGTCGAGCAGTACGCCGACGTGATTCAGATCGGCGCGCGCAACATGCAGAATTATTCCCTGCTCAAGCGCGCCGGCCGCGCCCACAAACCCGTAATGCTCAAGCGCGGCTTGTCCGCCACGCTCGATGAACTTCTGATGGCCGCCGAATACATCGCCTCCGAAGGCAACACCCAGATCATGCTATGCGAACGCGGCGTGCGCACTTTCGCCGACCACTCGCGCAACACGCTGGATCTCGCCGTCGTCCCCGCGGCCAAAGCGCTCAGCCACCTACCCGTCATCGTGGACCCAAGCCACGGCACCGGTCAGCGCCGCAAAGTGCTTCCGCTTGCGCGCGCCGCAGTCGCCGTCGGCGCCGATGGCCTGATGATCGAAGTCCACAACGCGCCCGATCGCGCGCTCTCGGATGGCGTGCAATCGATTCTCCCCGAAGAATTCGTGCAACTCCGCGACGAGTGCGCCCAGATCGCGCACGTCCTGCATCGCACAATGAATTAGTTTTTTGGTTTCTCGTTCTTTGACAACTTGTGAAGCCCGCGCGTCACGCACGGCGCCCGGTATGCAGAGCAACGATTCCGCCCGTCCAGCGCTCGAAGCGCACCGCGTCGAACCGCGCGCGTTCCATCTGCGCCGCCAACTCTTCGGGGCTCGGGAATCGCCCCACCGATCGCGGCAAGTAAGAATACGCCGCGGCGTTCCCCGAAATCGCTCCGCCAACCGTCGGCAGTATGCGGCGAAAATAAAAGCGATACAGCGCGCCGAATAATTTCCCTTTCGGCTCGGAAAACTCCAGGATGCCGATTTCCCCGCCCGGCCGCAACACGCGACGAATTTCTTTCAACCCCTCGTCGTAATTCGCCAGGTTGCGAAATCCAAATGCCGTCGTGACGAGATCAAACGTCGCATCGCCAAACGGCAAATGCAGCGCGTCGGCCTCGACGAACTCGATCGCGCCACGCGCGGCGCTCTCGCTCCGCGCCGCGGCCTTGCGACGCGCAATCGCCAGCATCTCCGGCGAGAAATCAGCGCCGGTGATTTGCGCCGCAGAACCTTCCCGCGCGAGCGCAAACGCCAGATCGCCCGTGCCGCAGCACAAATCGAGCACGCGCGCCTCCGGCCGAGCCAGGATCGCGGCGAAGCGACGCGCGACGCGACGCCGCCAAACGTTGTCGAGGCGCCCCGAGAGAAAATGGTTCAGGAAATCGTATCGCGGCGCGATCCCGCTGAACATCTCGCGCACGCGCCGCGAAGTTTCCTGCTCGTCGGAGGCGCCCTCGAAGCGCGTGCCACTCAGTGGGGCTTCGGTATCTGGAGTTCGGTCGGGCATGATGAGCGCGGACAATTACCGAATGGGGTGCGCTTCGAGTGTCGACAAGATGCGTCGGACCGCTTTCTCCGAAATGTCGTCGAAGGTTTTCGCGTGACCTATTCTCGTCGGCAAAACGAAACGCAAACGCCCGTCGCGCGATTTCTTGTCCGCGCGCATTGTCTCGATCAGGCGGTCCGCCGTCACTTTGGGCCAAGGAGGCAAGAGGCCGAGTCTCGCGATCAAATGCGCGATGCGTTCAGAATCGCGCGATGGCAAAATGCCATATCCCGCCGCGAGCCAAATGGCGCATTGCATGCCCCAGCCGACGGCTTCGCCGTGGCGGAATCGCCGGTAGCGCGTGACGGTTTCGAGCGCATGCCCGAACGTATGGCCAAAATTCAAAATCTCGCGCAGACCGGAATCTTTTTCGTCGCGCGCAACCACGCGCGCCTTCAGCGCCGCGCTGCGGCACAAAACATATTCGAGCGCCGGCGGTTTGCGCGAGAGTACGGCAGCGAGATTTCGCTCGAGGTAACGGAACAATTCGGCATCGCCGATCACGCCGCACTTCACGATCTCGTACAGGCCCGAGCGATACTCGCGCCGCGGCAAACTGCGCAGCAAATCGATGTCCGCGAGCACCAGTCGCGGCGGATAAAACGCTCCGACTTGGTTCTTCCCTTCCGGCAAATTCACGCCGGTTTTTCCGCCGATCGAACTATCGGCCATGGCCACAACCGTCGTCGGAATGTGCACCACACTGACGCCGCGCAAATAACTTGCGGCCACGAAGCCGGCGACGTCGCCCACGACACCTCCGCCGACGGCCACGAGCAGCGCGCGCCGGTCGGCGCCGGCGCGCACGAGCGCGCGGCACAACTTCTCCACGGTCGCGAGATTTTTCTTCGCCTCGCTGTCGTCAAAGAGAATTGGATTCTTCGCAGCCGCGCCAAGCGCTTTCGTGAGCGCGGCGCGCGCGTGCTTCCAAACGCGCGGCGAGCTCAACACAAAGATTGGCGCGGACGGACCTGCGATGCGGCGCAATTCCCGGCGCGCTTGGCGCAGAGCCCCGCGCCCTAGCACGTAGCGATACGAACCTGTCGACGATTTAATCAGGATGCTTCGCATGATCGTTACTGAAACTTTTGCTCGAGCGCGAAAAACGATTCGAGAAAAACATGGCCGGTAATTCCGAGACTCCGCGGATCGATTTTATCAAGCGTGTCGTTCACCGTGTGCCAGATCGGCGACGCGCCCTCGAAGTCGATCACATCGCACGCGGCCGCGCCGCGTTTGAGAAAAGGATCGTGGTCGTCGGTGATCTCCAACTTTTCGTTGACGAACACGTTGCCGTAGCCGAGTCGCGCCGCGGTGCTCCAAACCAAATCCGTGAGCCACGGCGTGGAATCGGATTCGCGTTTGATTTGCAAATTGTAGATTCCGATCATGTCCGCCAGCACCATGGCTTTGAGATGCGCAAGATCGCCCGAGTTGGCCATCTCGGCGGCGAGTTCGCGGCTGCCGTAAGTGTTGTCGGGATCCGCCCAATCCCAATTGAACGCCTCTTCGCCGTCGAAAAAAGCGATCCACAAAGTGAGCTGATTCTTGCGAGCGCAGAGCAACCGCGCGAGCTCCAGCATCACCGCCGTGCTCGAAGCGCCATCGTCGGCGCCAACGAAATTCGCCAGCGTCTTTGTGTCGTAGTGCGAGGCGAACATCACGATGTTAGGGCTGGCACCGGGGATTTTCACCACGATATCTTTCATGGCCACGTCGCCGATCGGTGTCTGCGCGTGAAAGTCGTCTTCCTCGACCGGGCAGCCGTAACTTTTGAGCTGCGCGATGATGTACTGCTGCTGGCGATGATTCGCGTCGCTGCCGGCGGGGCGCGGACCGAAGGCGACGAGCTTCGCGACTTGATCGTAAGCGTAGGCGGCGTCAAAACCATCGAGTTGCGCCGGCGGAGGCGCTTGCGGCGGCGCGGCTGCTTGCTGATTCGCCGAAGACACGGTGCCGGAGGCCGCTTGGCCTCCGCCGCACGCGGCGAGCGTTACGCCGAGCGTTACGCCGAGGGCCGCTAATGCCAGCCACATCGCCGCGCGGCGCATTAGCTCGCTCCCTGATCGGCGATGGATTTCGCGCGGCGCTTTTTCCGCACCACCATCGCGGCGACCGCGATGCCGAGGACGTAGAGAAGAAACATGGGAGCCATGAAAACCAGCATCGTGGTGGCATCCGGCGTCGGTGTGATCACGGCGGCCAGAATGGTGATGATCAGAACCGCGTAGCGAAAATTCTTCCACAGAAAAGCCGGCGTGACGATATTGAACAGGGCCAGAAAATAAATCACCACGGGCATTTCAAAAACCAGGCCGAGCCCGAGCAACACGACCAAGATCAAGCTGAAATATTCGTCGATCGAAATCAGCGGCTGAATAGGCCCTTGCGATCCGAGGCCGATCAGGAATTTCAGCATATACGGCAACATCACGAAATAACCGAAAGCGAGTCCGCACATGAACAGAGCAAAGGACGAAAAAAGGAACTTCACGATGGCGCTGCGCTCATGCTTATAGAGCCCCGGCGCGACAAAAAGCCAGATTTCATACAAGACCCAAGGCGACGCGATGACCAGGCCGATATAAACGCCGAGCGTGATGATCAAACTGATGTAGCCCGTGGGGCTGGTGTAAATCAGATGGTCTTCGAGATGCGCGCTGCGCAAAGCCTGCAGCATCGGACGGATAATGAATCCAATAACGTATTTCGAGACGGAGAGACCGATGACCATTCCAATCGCAATGCCGAACATCGCGTGAATGATTCGCGTGCGGAGATCGTACAGATGCTCGAGGAACGACATGCGGCCGCCGGGCTCTTCGAGAAAAGCGAAGCGAGACTTTTTTTCAGGCGTGGGAGTGTCCGTCACTGTGCGCTGAGGACCATCACTTCTCTGTCATGGCTCGATCGGAGGGCGTCTCGTGCGCGTCCGCTCCGGAAATTGGCGCGTGCTCGTCGGCGGGCGAAGGTGGCGCCTCGGGATTCGCATGCCGCGCATCCGGATCAGGAATAATCGGCGGCGACGCCGGCGCTGATTCGGGCGCGGACTCCGACGCCGTTTCCGGCGTCGGCGCCGGCGCGACGGTGTTCTCGCGATCTTCGGGCTCGGCGATCATCGGCGCCTGTTCCGCTGCGGGCGAATCGGCGCTTGCGGCCGCGGGCAGTTCGGGCGCGGCGCTCGTAGCCGCTGGCAGAGCGGGTATGGCGGCCCTCGCGGCGGCGTCAGCCGCCTCTTTCGACAAGCGCTCTTTCTCGCGCAGGTGGCGGTCAATTTCGCGCATTTCGTCTTCGAGCGTGGTGCGAAAATCCGTGGAGACTTTGCGGAAATCGGCCATAACTTTGCCGAGTACACGCGCAACTTCAGGCAGCTTTTCGGGTCCCAAGACCACGAGGGCTACAAGAAAAATGATGATCAGATGAGGAACGCTAAGCATGACGCGGGTCCACGAGGGCGAGAGATGCGCCGCCGCGGTTCTCCGTGTGAATCATAGAAGAGGGTACGAGGCGAGTCAATTCCGCGCGACGCCGCGCGCTCCGCACATTGCGATTCGCGCACCGCGCTCGATCGGGGCGCGTTGACGGGTGGATAGGCTTCCGGTACGATCAGCTTGGGGCGGTTAGCTCAGCGGTTAGAGCGTCCGGTTTACACCCGGAAGGTCGAGTGTTCAAATCACTCACTGCCCACCACTAGCAGCCGTCATCACAAAATGCGGGGCCGTAGTTCAGCCGGTTAGAACGCCTGCCTGTCACGCAGGAGGTCGCGAGTTCGAGCCTCGTCGGCCCCGCCAAATACTTTTTCGCTTTCAATTCCGCGTTTATGAGGCCGCCTGCGCCCGGCCGACATGAAGGCTTGGGCACGAGGTGCTTTTCAAGCGGCGATCATCGTTCTGGCAGCCTCCACTCAATGCTAGCCCCACGCGTGCTACCGCGTGCGCAAGCCAAAATCCCGATCTGATGTCTCTTAAGGTTCAGTTTCCAAGAGATTCCCGCCCCAGCTGTCCTTAGAGAGTAAGTTTGGATCATAAGCCCCGATTTGCAGAAGGGGCCGGCCCCGAGAACAGCCTGGAAACGCTGTCTCGCCGACATTAGTTACCCCGCACTCGCTCGGCGAACGAATTCGCAACCAAGACAGTTCGGTTCTGAGTGCCGACTCGATTTGGATTGCGCACGTCTGGTCATAGAGATCGTCGTTGGCAAGACTTGCGTTGCCAGGATTTACTGAGGAGTGGTTATGCTCGTTTCCGAAGTACCGATGGTCAGTTCTTACGACTATCGGCTCGTGGTTCTATCGGTATTTATAGCGATGCTGGCGTCGTACGCGGCGCTCGATTTGTCTGGCCGGGTTGCCTCGGCGCGCGGCCGGGCGCGGTTGCTGTGGCTGAGCGGCGGGGCCACCGCGATGGGAATCGGAATCTGGTCGATGCATTACATCGGGATGCTGGCCTTCCGCTTGCCGGTTCCGGTGCAATACGACTGGCCGACCGTGTTGCTATCGCTTCTGGCGGCTGTGCTCGCGTCTGCAGTGGCGCTGTTTGTCGTCAGCCGCGCCAAGATGGGACTTCTTCATGCCGCCGTCGGAAGTATCTTTATGGGCGGGGGCATCGCGGCCATGCACTATATCGGAATGGCGGCGATGCGCGCTCCCGCGCTGTGCCACTATTCTCCTCCGATCGTTAATTTATCGGTCGTGCTTGCGATCGTGATTTCTTTCGTGGCTTTGTGGCTGACGTTTTACTTTAGAGGCGTCAGATCGCCGGGGGTCGGGCTGAAAATTGTCTGCGCGATGATCATGGGCGCGGCGATCCCGGTGATGCACTACACGGGCATGGCCGCCGCCAGCTTTACGCCCGCGGTGCTGAGCCGCCAGGAGCTATTGCACTCCGTAAGTGTCTCTATACTCGGCGCGGCCGGAATCAGTGTCGTGACCTTCAACGTTCTCGGACTGGTGTTCCTGACGTCACTGGCCGACCGACGTTTTTCCGCACAGACAATGGAGCTTCGCTCGAACGAGGAACGCTACCGCCAGATTGTGGGAACCGCGCTTGATTCATTTATTGAATCAGATCCGGAAGGCATCGTCACGGACTGGAACGCGCAAGCAGAGGCCACGTTCGGATGGTCACACGCTGAAGCCGTCGGGCAAAGCCTTTACGAGACCATTGTGCCGAGCCGCCATCACGCCGAGCGCAAGCAGATTGTTGCGGAATTGCTTGCCTCGGGAGAAGGCTCAGGGATGAGAAAGCGTGTCGAGACCACAAGATTGAGCAGAAACGGACGCGAATTTCCGATAGAACTCAGTATGTCTGTGATCCGCGCGGGCGAGGTACTCCGCTTCGGCGCATTTCTGCGCGACATCACCGAACGCAAGCGAGCGGAGGAGGCCCTCTCTGACGAGCGCAGGCTATTGCGCATATTGATCGATAACATGCCGGACTACATTTACGTGAAGGACGCCGAGAGCCGGTTCGTGGTGGTGAACCGAGCGGTCGCCAAACTCGTGGGAGCGAAGAGCCCCGAGGACCTGCTCGGAAAAACCGATTTCGACTATTTTCCGAAAGAAATCGCGACAGCCTTCTATTCCGATGAGCAAGCCATCCTGAAATCCGGGGAGCCATTGCTGAATCGGGAGGAAGAGTCGGTGGACGCCGCAGGAAACGCAAAGTGGAACTCGACATCGAAGGTTCCCTGGCGCGACAAGCTGGGCCACTTGATCGGAATCATGGGGATTGGGCGGGACATTACCTGGAGCAAGGCTTCTGAAGAAGCGTTGAAACACGCGAAGGAGGCTGCAGAGGCGGGGAGCCGGGCGAAAAGCGAGTTTCTAGCGAACATGAGCCATGAGATCCGCACTCCGCTTAACGGCGTTATCGGGATGACCGATCTGGCGCTGGAAACCAACCTTACGCCGGAACAACGAGAATATTTGGAGACCGTGAAACTCTCGGCGGATTCCCTGCTCACGGTAATCAACGACATTCTGGACTTCTCCAAAATCGAGGCGGGAAAAGTAGATTTGGAGCTGGAGGATTTCAACCTGCGCGACAGCCTGGAAGCAACGCTGAAGACACTCGCACTGAGGGCGGACGAGAAGGGACTGGAACTTCTGTGTGAAATCGCGCCCTTAGTTCCCGAGATCGTGCGGGGCGATTCCAACCGCTTGCGCCAGGTGGTGATTAACCTTCTGGGGAACGCCATCAAATTCACAGATCGGGGTGAGGTGGCGCTGAATGTGCAAGTCGAGGCCGAGGACGGTGACGACCGAATTCTGCACTTTGCGGTAACGGACTCGGGAATTGGAATTCACCCGGAGAAACAGAAAGTGATCTTTCAGCCTTTTGCCCAGGCGGATAACTCAACGACGCGAAAATACGGCGGAACCGGGCTGGGATTAACCATCTCGCGGAGGCTGGTGGGGTTGATGGACGGGAAAATGTGGGTGGAAAGCGAGCTCGGCCGAGGAACCAAATTTCATTTCACCGCGCGGCTTAAAACGTCGCAGAAACCGATTGAAGTCGGAACGATCGCCCCGCCGGAGACCTTGCGCGACGTCAGAGTGCTGATTGTCGACGACAATCAAACGAACCGGAGAATTCTTGAGGGAATGCTGAAACGCTGGGACATGAAATCGACGTCCGTGGAAAGCGGGGAGCAAGCGTTGACGCAACTTGTTTCAGGCCACGACCGAGGAGAGGCGTACGCGCTGATCCTGACGGACATGCACATGCCGCAGATGGACGGCTTCGCGCTGATCGAACAAATAAGGCAAAGGTCGGAGCTATCCGCGGCGGTGATCGTGATGCTCACGTCGGCGGGCCATCGAGGGGACGGAGCGCGCTGTCAGGAGCTGGGCGTTGCGGCGTATCTCTTGAAACCCATCCGGCAATCCGAGTTACGGCAGGCAATTGCCCAAGTGCTTGGCGCGCGATCGCAACACGGCGCAATCCCCTTGGTCACGCGATACTCCTTGCAGGATGCCCGAGACCCCGCGAGCTACTTGCGTGTGCTGGTGGCGGAGGACAATCACGTTAACCAACTACTCGCAACTCGATTGCTCGAGAAGAGAGGGCACCGCGTGGTGATGACCGCCAACGGCCGCGAGGCGCTTGAAGCGCTCGCGAAAAACAGTTACGACCTCGTCTTGATGGATGTGCAGATGCCGGAAATGGACGGAATTCAGGCGACTACTGCGATCCGCGAAAAAGAGAAGGAGAAAGGCGACGGGATCCGCCAGCCGGTGATCGCAGTGACTGCGCACGTGATGAAAGGCGATCAAGAGCGCTGCCAGGCCGCAGGGATGGACGGCTATCTATCGAAGCCGATCAGACCACAACAGCTTGACGAGATTTTGGAGAAGTACATGGCTCTACGTCGAGAATCGACGAGTACCGCGGAAACAGTTGAGTCGCGTCAATGAGCAAGAGCAAGTCGACTAAACGGCTACAGCGCGAAATGTCTTGCAGATACTGCGGAGGCAGGCTGAGGCGCGATATGGCGGGAGATCCTGAGGCGCGGCGATGACCGAACAAAACAATCGCGCTTCCCAGATTGCCGTGAATCTGCCGGAGCTTCTGATACGGGTTGACAACGACCGCGATTTGTTGCGGGAGTTGATTGAAATATTCAAGGAGGAATTCCCGCGACTGTTGAAAGAGCTGAAGGATCAGGCGGCTGGCGGGGATATGAAATCGGTGGAGAACACGTGCCACGGATTGAAGGGCATGCTTTCCGGACTTTCCGCGGTGCGCGCGGCCGAAGTCGCGGCGCGTCTCGAGCAGATGGGGCGCGATGGAGATTCGACAGGACTGAACGATGAAGTGGCGCGGTTTGAGCGCGAGGTCGAGCGCGTGCTGCCGGAGTTGGACGCTTCCATCGCGAAGGCGGAGTCGTGAAAATTCTTATCGCGGACGATGACAAGATCTCCCGGCGGCTGCTCGAGAAAACGCTGGAGCGCGAGGGATATGAAGTGATCGCGGTCGACAACGGGCGGCTGGCGTTGCAGCAATTGTCGCTGCAGGACGGGCCGCGGCTGGCGTTGCTCGACTGGATGATGCCGGAAATGGACGGGCCGGGCGTTTGCCTGGAAATTCGCAAGCAGCACGAACGGCCTTATGTGCATATCGTGCTGGTGACTTCGAGAGGGTCGAAGCAGGACGTGGTGGCCGGACTTGAATCGGGCGCCGACGATTACCTGACGAAGCCGTGGGATCCCGCGGAGCTGACGGCGCGGTTGCGAGTGGGGCAACGCATTCTGCAATTGGAGGACAGGCTCGTCGAGGCGCGCGAGACCATGCGCTTCAAGGCGACACACGATCATCTAACGTCGCTGTTCAATCGCGGTGTGATCGTGGATCTGCTGGCGCGCGAGTTGACGCGCACCCGACGCGAGAAAGGCTGCACGATCGTGATGCTGGCCGACCTTGACCATTTCAAGGAAGTGAACGACGCGCACGGGCACGTGGTGGGAGATGAGGTGCTGCGGGAAGTCGCGCGGCGACTGTTGGGCTCGGTGCGCTCCTATGATTTTGTGGGGCGCTATGGCGGAGAAGAATTCCTGATTGTGCTCAACAATTGCGCGGCCAGCCAGGGACTCGTGCGCGCTGAAGAGGTACGGAGTGGAATCGTGGACCATCCCGTGCAGACGACGCGCGGTCCGCTTCCCATCACAATAAGCTTGGGAGTTCTCGCCAGCGGAGACCGGGATTTCCAGCTGGTCGAAGAGGTTTTGAGCGAAGCGGACGCGGCGCTCTATCAGGCGAAAACGGACGGGCGCAACTGTGTGAGACTCGCAAGGCCGACATCTTTCTGTCCCCCTCCGCGACAACTGGTTAAATAGCTTCGCAGGATTGCCGAAATATTTTTTAAAGCCAGCTTCATCGGGTCTGCACAATCTCGCAATAAATTAGGAGAACCGAAATTCGTCTCGTGCGGAAGTTCGCACAGCGGCGCGCGGCGGCGTTAGCGCAACACGTGGCGGATTGCGAAGGCCACGCACAACATCAGGACGGCGGACGCGGGGATAACGAGTAAGGCTTTCTTTAGGCGGCGCGGGTCGCGGCCGGCGATCAGGCCGATGACGCGCGAACTGACGGCGAGGCCGGTCCAGCCGCAGGTGATCACGAAACCGATCGCGGTGCCGCTCATGCGCGGGAAGGTGTCGCCGACGATGGCCAAAGTGGTGGGAAAAACCGGCGCCATGGCGAGGCCCGCGAGAAAAACGAGGGCGCCGGCGGCGGCAGCGCCGTTCGTGCGCAACATCAAGAACGTGGTAACCGCCATGGCTGCCGATGCGATCAGCATCACAGTGATCGCGGGCACGCGGATCAGAATCGGCGAAACGCCGACGCGGCCAATCAGCAGGCCGAGCGCGAATCCGAGCGAAAGAATGTTCAGCGCGCGCGATTCGGGAATGCCCTGCGCGATCAAATGGCGCGGCAACCAGTTCCAGATGCCGACCTCGCAACCGACGTAGAGAAAAAGGAAGAGGCTGAGCAGAAATAGGAGCGGGCGCGCGAGCACCGGAGTGGCGTCGGCGAGCGAGAAACGTTCGGCGCCGGTGGGGCCGGGCATTTTTGTGGCGGCCTCGATTGCGAGCGTGACGACGGTGAGCGACGCGATGGTGTAGCACAGCCGCACCCAGTTGCGCCCGAAAAGATTTGCGGCGATGAACGGCGTGGTGAGTCCGCCGAGTCCGAAAAAGAGATTGACCAGGTTCAGCGCGGTGGCGCGATGAGCTTCGCTGACGTCGCTGACCAGAGCGTTCGCGCCGGTGACCACGATGCCGCCGCCGACTCCGAGAAGGAAAAGCGTGAACAAAATACTCCGGAAGCCCGCGGATCGCGGCAGCATGAACAGCGCGATGGAAATGAACGCGAGACCAAGGATCAGGCCGATCTTTTTGCCTTCGTTATCGAGCAGCGGGCCGACGCCGACGGAAGCGATGATGAGACCGAGCGCTTGCGCGAACGCGATGGTGCCATTCTGGCGTGGAGACAAGTGGAAACGATCCGAAAGGTCAGGCAGGATTGTGCCGAGCATGGCAGCGATCATGCCGTAGACGAAAATGGCCACGATCGCGGAGAGAATCAGCACGCGACGACTCTTCTTCGGATTGCTGAGCTTGCGTTAATGTGCGAGAGCCTGCTGAATGCCCAGCCGCGACGCTCTGAGTGAACCGGTGGGATCCGAGGTCGGATAATATTCCATGGCCATGAATTTGTCGTAATTTAGTTCGGCGAGTTTGCGGTAGATATTGGCGTAGTCGATTTCGCCGGTTCCCGGCTCGTGACGGCCGGGAACATCGGCAATGTGAATCAATCCCACCAAGCCGATATTGTTTTCCAACTTTTCGATCAGATTACCGTACGAGCGCTGCTCATGATAAATGTCGTACAACACTTTGAGATTTGGGCTTCCCGCCGCGCGAACGATGTCGAAACCGTCGGTGACCGTACTGAGATAGATTGTCGGATTTTCAAGAAGATCGATCGGCTCAATCACGATCTCGATGTTGTCTTTGGCGACGGAATCGGCGGCGCGCTTCAGATTGTCAATCGCGGTCAGACGCTGCACATCCGGGCTGACGCCTTCGACGCGCTTGCCGGAGAGCAGAATGATCTTGGAACACTCGAGCTTCTTCGCCCAGGTGGCTTGCGCCGCGAACTGCGTTGCGAAATCCGCTGACTGATCGGGGACGGCGAAGCCGGCTTTCACGCCGCTCATGGCGTCGAAGATCATGCCGAGCGCACGCATGCGGGCCATGATGCGGGTGGTATCCGCGTCCGACCAGTTGTAGAACTCGCCGACGAGCTCTACTCCCTGGTATCCCGCGGCGCCGACGATTTCGATGCACTGATCGAACGGAGCCTGCTTTTCGAGCGCCCAGAGCATGAACGACAGGCGCGAGCCAACCGAAGAGGGCGTGGATTGAGGAGCGCCGCGCAAAAGCGTGTGGCCTATGGCTGCGGCGATGGAGAGCTGGCTAAACTCGCGACGATTCATAAGGCGCCTCGCGTTCAGAGTTGGAGCAGGTAGTCGTAATCGACTTTGGCGGCTTCGAGCGATGTCATGTCCGGAAACGGCGGCTCCTGCTCGACGTAGTAATGCACGACGTCCGTTTTGGCCGCGGCAGCGAAGATCGGTTTGTAATCGATGTAGCCGCGGCCCAATTCTGTGCCTTGAGGACGATCAATCGTGAGCGAAGTGCTGATTTTGCTGCCCGCGACAAAATCCTTGATGTGCAGCATTTTGTATCGATGCGGATACTTTTGGAAATATTCAACGGGGTTGTGTCCCGCGGCGACCATCCATCCGCAATCGAGCTCGAAATCGACGAGGGAGGGATCGGTTTCGGCGAGCAGCGTGTCGTAGCCGAATTTGCCGTCGGCAAAAGGGCGAAATTCAAAGTTGTGGTTGTGATACGCGTACTGCAAGCCGGCTTGCTTGGCCCTTTGTCCGATATCGTTGAGGAGCGCGGCCAGTTTCTTAAAGTCGTCGAGCGACGGAGGAGAGCTCGCGGTCGAAGGAAAAATCGCAGAACATACGGCGAAGTGGGCGCCGACTGCGTGCGCGTCGTCGAAAACGGGGCCTAGATCGGGAGTATTCATTTGAAGATGGGCGCTATAGCAGATGAGGCCCGCGGCGTCGAGCGCGGCGCGGAATTGCTTCCCAGTGAGCCCGGCGAAACCAGCCGTTTCCACGCTTCTATATCCGATCGTGTTGAGCTGAGTTAGCGTGCCGCTGACATCTTTCTGAAGTGCGTCACCGACGGTGTAGAGTTGCAAACCGATCGGCTGTCCCAAGGGCGTGGCCGAGGCCGGCCGGGCGAGCGAAGTTGCCGCCAGAGTGGCCGCGGCTACTGTTCCTCGTTGCAAAAATTGGCGTCGGGATATTGGGCGCATCGATTCTTCCTTAGCGCGTACCACAATACGCTCCCGCGCAGAGCGCGCATCACACGGAAGTCGGAGTGCGAGAAACTACCAAGCGTCCGATGGGCTTGGCTGCGTTCCGGTGTAGGGCGAACAGCACGGCGTCTTCACCGGCAGGAATTCCATGAATTCGATGCGCGTTCCGTCGGGATCGTGCAAGGGCAATTGCAATTTTCCATCGACCCCAAGCCTCTTTGGATCCGTGTCGTCAGGGGCTTTCCAGCCGCGCTGTTCCAATTTCGCCTGGAGATCGGCGACGCTCGCGACGCCGGGCGAGGAGTGATTGGCGCTGCCGAGCTGCGCACGCGAAGGATCGGCCGGCAGATAAAGCATGTATTCGATCCAGTCGGTTCCGTCGGGCACCTGCATCATCACCCAGTCGATGTCGCCCTCCTTTGCGCCGCCTTGCCAGTACAAGTGGAAGCCGAGGAGGTCCCTATAGAAATGATCGAGCAGGGCGCGGTTACGCACCACGTAACCAGCGTGAATGATGTGCGTGCTCAATCGCTGTGACGCGGACGCGGGCATTGGCAGCGAGTGGTCACCCAGCTGCGTAAACTCGACTTTGTTTCCCTCCGGATCGTGAACGAGAAAACTGCGGCTTCCATCTTGCTCCACTGTTACCGCATCTGGCACTGTGACGCCGTTCGCGCCAAGAAATTTTCGCAGGGACTCCGCATCGCTGGTAGAAAAGGCCACGAGATCAAAACGATCGTCCATTCCCGCTTGGGGAGGAGAAAGCAGCTCGATGTACTGCGCGTGATTCACGTAAAAACGAATGCCGGAGGGAGCCCCCGTTGGCGGCTGCGGATCCCAGCCGAGCAGCGTTGCGTAAAATTCTCGCGACTTCGCGATATCATCCGCGTAGAGCGTGACGTGCGAGATGCCAGTTATGGCCGGGCGTGGCGCGGAAGTCTGCTGCGCGAGAGCTACGCCTGGGAGAATAAACGCGAGAGCGAGGACGATGTACTTGGACATTGGAATCGACTCCTGACTAGCCGGAGCACTTGTATCAGTTTTCCGTAAGGACGTCACGAGACCAGAGGCGAAAAACTGACGTTCTCATTCCACTGCGACAACCACGAGCGTGAAGTCGTCGTGGAAGTTTCCGTTGCAGAAGCTGACCACGTCTTTCTTGATTGCGGCGAGCATTTCAGCGGCGCTCAGCGCAGTGTTTCGACTTCCCAGCTCGAGCAGTCTTCGTTCTCCAAATTCCTGTTCGTCCGGATCCATCGCTTCGGTCAGGCCGTCGGTATAAAGCACAAGTCGATCTCCCCTGTTCAACTGAATTCCGGCTTCGCCGTAACTCCGGTTTGGAAAGATCCCCAGGGGCGCTCCTCCTTCTCTCAATGGAAACGCCTCACCGGATTCGTGGAACAGAATGGGCGGGCAGTGACCGGCGGTTGAGTAGGTCAACCTATTGTCGGCGGTATCGATTGTGCAGTAGCAGAAGGTGACGAACTTATCGAGAGCGATGTTATTGGATATCACTTCATTCAGCTTGCTCACGAGAGTGCCTGGCGAGACCGTTTCCGAGGCGAAGGCCCGAAAGCTGGCCTGCAGGTTGGCCATCAACAGCGCAGCGCTAATGCCTTTGCCGACCACATCACCGATGCAGACCCCAATCTTTTTCTCACTAAATTTCAGCACATCGAAATAATCCCCACCAACGACGCGCGCAGGTTGCCACGCTCCGGCAATTTCCAGTCCTCTCACCTGGGGAATCTTCTTGGGTAAGAGCCCTTCCTGAATCTCTCGCGCCTTGTCCAGCTCCTGCCCTTGCTGCAGCGATAGCGTGTTTCCGATTTCGACGGCGCGTTGGAGCGCGAGATTCTTGCGCTCGAGGCGGCCGCGCGTTTGTTCATACAAGTGGCGGGCGCTCCCCACGATCAAAATAACCACGACGATGAGTTTGCCGCTGCTCCAAAGCTGTGCGAAGAACGCGCCAAAGTGAGCTCGATCCAACACCCCCGCGATGATCGTGACCGTCAGCACGACGCTGGCACTGGCCACCAGGAGTAACGCTATGAGGAACGCGATCCAGTCAAAGGGAAAGCGGAAGCGCGACCACAATGGAGCAAGATGATTCATGATCGGAGTGGTCAAATTACCGATGACGAGAGTGTAGAGGAGTATGGTGACGAAGCCGGCGCCCGGGCCGCGCACGTTCGTGCCCCACAGAATCGCGAACAACGCGCCCGCGACCACGAACAAGAAGCCCTGCCTTGAGAAAAACGCGCGCGCGCGATCGGAGCGAGATAGGAAGTGCGTGATGGAAAACGCCATCAGTCTTTAGCCAGGTGCGACCGTGTGGGACCGGGATCGCGAGGCATGTTATGCGGTAGCAAAATGCAAGTCAACGCGGGAGCACCAGACGCACTTTCGATAGCAATTCTTCGCAGGATGCGCCGCGAATCGGAGAAACCGCCACCGCGCGATGAGTTCTGAATACGAATCCGGTTCAGCAAAAAACAAAAGCGCGCCGAGCAGCGATTGCTCCCCGGCGCGTCTTGTGCGGAGGCGAGTCTACTGGTCGGCTTCAACCTTTTTTAGCGTGGGTTTCGCGATCTGCCAGATCAAGCCGGAATCGGCGGCGGCGTGCGGGAAAAACTGCGCCGATTTCTTGTCCGAGGGCAGCAGCACGATGTCCACGCGCCGATTGTTGGCGTACCAATCGCCGGTCTTGTTGTGCAGACGCGCTTTTGGCGGAGGTTGCGGGTTCGAACTCTCGAATTCCATGACGTCGGACTTCGAGAGCTGATCGTCCTTGCCGTGCGCCGCCGTGGCGATCTTGTCCGCGGAGATTCCCTGGTCGACCAAATACTGCTTGATGACCTCCACGCGGCGCTCGCTCAGCTCCTGGTTGAAGGCCTTCGAGCCACGCGCGTCGGCGTAAGCGTCGAGGGAAAGAGTCGCGGACGGATCGTATTCGAGGTACTTCTTGAATCCGGTGGCGAGGTCCGCGAGCGTGGCTTCCTGACTCTTCACCAGCCCGACTTGCGGATGCTTCTTATCCGGATAATCCGTGGGATAGAAGACGCTTTGCAGAGTGACTGTCGGAATCGGCTCGACGCTGCCCGTGATGTGAAGTGCAGCCGTCGCGGTGGCACTGCCGCCGCAGACATTAGTTGCGTTCAGAGTGTAGGTGGTGGTCTCGTCGACGGTGCGGGCCGGCTGGCCTTCGGGAACCTCGGAGGTGTCCTTCGGCTCGGGCTTCAGCGCCTGGCTGCCGCTTGGATCAACTTTGCCGATCGGGTCGATCGAGACGCTGTCCGCGTTCGAGGTCTGCCAGGTCAGCGTCGAGGAATCCTGGGTGATCACTTTGTCGCCGATTTTGCGGTAGTGCACTTCCGCCGGGTTCAGCGAAAGGCTCGCCACCACCGCCGTGTTGACGTTTACCGTTCCGGTGCCCTTCACGATTCCGCCAGGACCATCGGCTTCGAAATTGTAGATGGTGGTCTGGTGTGGCGTGACGCTCTGGCTGCCGCTCAACGCGACCGGGCCAATTCCACTGATGCTCGCATCGATGGCTTCGGTTGATTGCCACGTCAGCGTGGAGGACTGGCCGCAGTTGATATCGGTTGGCGCTGCCGAAAAGCTTCCGGTGACGCCCGCGACGGCGATGCGATCGCTGATCCAACCACCGGTGTAGCGGGGGATATTGCTGAGTTTGGAGAGCTGATCCTTGGCCTGGGTTGTTTGAGCGCCGTTTTTCGAGAGGTCGATCGTGACCCTCTGATTTGCGGTGACGGTGACGTCGCTGGTCCACGAATCCGTACCGTTCCGCGTAACGTCCACGTGGTAGATTCCGGGCGGAACGAGCAAATTTCTGTGCCACCACCAGTCGTGGTTCGCCGCCCCCACGTTCGCCGTAAAATAAAAAGGCGACTTCCCGTTCAGCAGCACCGCCGAATGGCTGTCACCACCCTTGAATTCAATCTGGCCAAACGGCCCGCTGACCGGACCGCCCGAGGCATCGAGCGTGACCGCCAGATTCGTGGTCTTACCGGCATCGATATTTACATCCTGCGTCGAAGCCTTGTAGCCGTAATTCATCACGGCAACCGTGTGCTTCCCGGAGCTGAGCGGAATGGTCTCGCTGCCTTCGCGAATGGCTTTTCCGTCGACAAAAAGGTACGAGTGTTTCGGCACCACCTTGATCTTTAGCTTTCCATCCTGCGCGAGGCCGGACGTGGCGGTCAGCGCAAGGACCGTCACGAGGATGAAGAGATACCCAAGTCGTCGCATCGATGTGTCTCCTGTGAGGTGAATTCCCATTTTAGAACTTCCAGCCAAGCCAGCGCCGTACATCGGCGGTCGTTCAGGCCTTTCCAAGCATTCCAACCATAGGCTTTACCAGCGCCTAGAGTCTGTTCAGTTCGGTACAGCACCATTTAGATGCTCGCGGCGGGGCAAGTTGCGTCCTGATAAGTGGGATTCCCGAACGTCGCCGCTTTTGGGACGAATCGAGGCTGGGGGACAGATTGTAGCGGATTGTCGGTAAATCGGAAACATGGGATGACCGTTCCCGAAAAATCGAGCCTGGGCGTTTTGAGGGAGCGACTGAGGCGGCACGATTTGCGGTAAGCAAAGAGAGCTCTTAGCAAATCCAGCCGCCGTTGGCGCGACGGAGGAACACGTTGACACAGTGGGGATAAAACGCTATATAGCCTCATCGCGCGATGAGCTTTTGGCGTGGCCCAAGCCCGGAGCAAACTAATTTTTTCATCGTGACGGGGCCGGGCGGTTCCGCCGAGTTAAGTATTTGATGCGCTTCCGACTTTCGCGTTAGGGAGTCGGGACCAGGATGGCCGCGTTGAGTTTTTCGGTGTGGATCGAGGCTGTGCGAGTCGGTAGACCGCGCGATGTCAGCTATGTGTTAGGCAGCGGACGAATCTCGGCGCTGAGCGATTCGGCTCTTCACTGGAAAAATTCAAACTGGGAATTTCGAGACCGGCAATGCGAATTGCCGGCTGATTCGAGAAATGCGCTCCGCGCATAGCGGCGATCATCTGCGCAAAACGAACTGGCAACGGATTGGCAGTGAAGAAAAAGGAGCCGAGACGATGACGACGAAACTCGAAGCGCAGGCACCTAGGGCCACGCGGGTGCGCGCGCGCCGTTTGGCGCCTGTGGTGATGGGCGCGGTGATGGCGCTGGCCGGTGCGGCGCTATGGCTATCGCCGACGGTGAAGGCGCAACAGTCCACCCACCTAGACGGGCGGGAGATCTCGGAAATGTACGATCCGGGCGTGGTGATGATCGTCACGATCTTCAAATCGACGGTGTCCGTGCCGCAGTGGTCGCTTCCGGATCAGAGCATCGACGCGCTGCACAATTTCGCGGCGGCGCAGGCTAAGTCGGGCGTGATTTCGGGATCGGTTGAGGACGTGCTGCGAACGGAATTGCAAGAGATGGCGAACAATCCGACGCAATACCTCGTGCCGACCAGCAACATGATCTCAAAGGAACTGCCTGAGGCGTTTTCGGGCTCGGGCTTCATCCTGACTCCAGACGGTTACATCGTGACGAACGCGCACGTGGTGAGCATGGATCCGGACGATCTGAAGAAATTGTTCGCGACGGACTTGCTGACGCAGTTGATTCCCAACGATGTGCAGACGTTGCAGAACGACCTGAAAGTGCAGCTTTCCGATGAAGAGCAGAAGATGTTTCAGAGCGCCCTGCTCGGTTTTTACACCCACTACATGCAGATGACGGACCCGACGACTTCAGTGACGGCGCAGATCGGCATCGCGATACCTGGTCTTTCGACGCTGACCAAGCCGATCGTTTGCGATGCCCTAAAGGTCGGCGAGATCACGCCGGGCAAAGATGTGGCGGTGCTCAAGATCGAGCAAACGAATCTGCCGACGGTTCCGGTGGGAGACGACACGAAGATGCAGGTGGGCGACAAGGTCTTCGTCATCGGCTATCCGGGCTCCGCGGAGCTCGGCCAATCGGCGATGGGCTCCGAGCCGACGCTGACATCGGGTGAAGTGAGCGCCCGACAGACCATGCCCGGCGGCTGGCAAGCGATTCAGACCGATGCCGCGATCAATCACGGCAATAGCGGCGGGCCGGCCTTCAACGATCAGGGCCAGGTAATCGGCATCGCGACGTTCGGCGCGGACAACGCACAGAACATCAATTTCCTTGTGCCGATGAGCATCGCGAACGAGTTTCTGAATGGCCTGAACATCAAGCCTCAGGAAAGCCAGCTGTCGAGCCAATATATTCAGGCAATCAACGACTTTGAGGCCAAAGATTGCAGCAAGGCGCTGGGCGAGTTCGAGCAGATCAAGAACTTGAATCCCGGATTTCCGTACGTTCAGGACTACATCAGCCAAGCCACGAGTTGCAAGCAAGCGCAGCCGCTAATTCCGATGGACTATTTGATCGTGGGCGGAGTGGTGCTCGCGATTGCGATCGCCATCGGAGTGTGGGCGATGGTCAGGAAAAAACCGGCGCCGGCCGTGGCGAGTGCGACCGTTAACATAGGCACGGTGGCCCTACCGGCGGGCGCCCCGCCGCCTCAGGGCTTGCCCGCGGGCGCTTATGGCGCGCCTGCCGCTGGAGGTTACGCGGCGCCGTCGGGTCCAGCGCGCAGCTATGGCAGCTTGCAAGGGGTCTCGGGCGCGACGGCTGGCAAGCGATACGAAATTACCAAGCAAGGCCTGCTGATCGGACGCGATTCGGCGAAGTGCCAGATCGTGTTGCCGGAAGACGCGGTGTCCAAGGAGCATGCTTGGGTGGTGCCTGTGGATGAAGGCGTGGTGTTGATCGACCGCGGCTCAACCAACGGCGTATTTCTGAATTCGCTCGATTCGCCGAAGGTCAGCAAGGTCGTGCTGCACCACGGCGACAAGATTTATATCGGCAAGGGCGCGGCCTGCTTCACGTATCTGAGCAGCTAAGCGCTCGCAGATTCACCAGCGGCTTGCAACATACGAAGCCACGGAGGGAATGACATGTCGAAATTCTGCGCAAATGGACATCAGATGGAGGATTCCTGGGAAATCTGCCCGTACTGTCAGAAGACGGGCATGGATACTCCGCCGCCTGGGAAGACGCGCGTCCAGAGCGGTGACACAGTTCTCGGCGGGCGGCCACCGGCTGCGCCCGGCGCGGGCTTTGGGGCAGGACCCGGCGGTGCGCGCAAAACCGTGGTGATCGGCGAAAAGCCGGCCGGCGCGGTGGTGGGTTGGTTCGTCGCGCTTAACGGCGGCCAGATGGGCGAGGATTTCCGCGTCCGTGACGGTCACAACGTGCTGGGCACCGGTCCCGATTGCGAAATCGTTCTGGACGACGCGACGGTTTCCGCCAAGCACGCCAGCCTGCGCCGGAAAGACGGCAAGTTCTGGCTGACCGATCTCGATTCAACCAACGGCACCTTCGTGAACGATGGAACCGAAGCGATCGCCCGCGAAGAGATCAAGGACAACGACACGATCAAGCTGGGCAAGCTGGCGCTGAAATTCAAGTGCCTCTAGCTCTAGAACGCAGAGACCCATGGAAATCCGGCCCGGCATCACCCTGGCGAACCTGAGCGACATCGGCTGCGTGCGGGAGAACAACGAGGATTATTACTGCTACGCCGAGCCGGAAAGCGAAGAGGAATTTTCCAAGCGCGGCCGCCTGGCCATCATCGCCGATGGAATGGGCGGATATGAAGGCGGACAGATCGCCAGCCATATGGCGGTGGAGATTGTCCGCGACGCCTACCTTAAAGATCTCGATGCCGACCCGCTCGACGCTCTTCTTGAAGGGTTTCGCTTAGCCCACCAGCAGATTCTCGCAAAGGCCCGCGAGAGCGAATTGCTAGACGGCATGGGCACCACCTGCACGGCCGCGGTGATCCTCGGAAAAAATCTGATCTACGCGCACGTGGGCGATAGCCGGCTTTATTTGCTGCGCGGGCCGGACATTTTCCAGATCACGCGCGACCATTCCTACGTGAACAAGATGGTTGAGGCGGGCATGCTGACGCCCGAAGAAGCCGAGCATCATCCACAGAAAAATGTTCTGATGATGGCGCTCGGCGCGTCGAAAGAAATTCGCGCGGATTGCCCGGCCGAGCCGATGCCGCTCGAGCCCGGCGATACGCTATTGATGTGCACCGACGGATTGTCCGGGCTCGTTAGCAATCAGGAATTTCAGGAAGCGGTGAACGGCAAACCGCTCGACCAGGCTTGCAAGGCTCTAATCGATCTCGCAAAATCGCGCGGTGGACACGATAATATCACCGTGCAGCTTTTGCGCGTGGCGTCGGAAGGAATGCGCAAAACGCTGATCGAGGAATAGGCCGAGCAGAACGCGGCGCCGCGCTTAGGTGACTTGAACAAGAAGCCATGGACTTGATCGGGACCCAAATCGGCAGTTATCAGATCGTCGAGAAAATCGGCGAAGGCGGCATGGGCGTGGTCTACCGGGGCGTAGACGTCACGCTCGACCGGCCCGTGGCGATCAAAGTGCTCTCGCAGGAATTGGTGGGCACACCCGCCCTGGTGGAACGCTTTCGCGCTGAGGCGCGCGCGCAAGCCAATTTAAATCACACGAACATCGCCACGCTGTACAGTTTCATGCAGGTCAATGGCGTTTGCGTGATGGTCATGGAGCTGCTCGACGGCGAGACCTTCGACCAAATCATTCGGCGCCGCGGAGTGATTCCCGCCGAAGAAGCTGTGCCGCTCTTTCGCCAGGCGCTTCTGGGCATCGGCTTCGCGCACCGCATGGGCATCGTTCACCGCGATATCAAGCCCAGCAACATCATGCTGACCAAATCCGGAATCGTGAAGGTGATGGATTTCGGAATTGCCAAGGTGCTGGGCGGTCAGCGCATGACGCGTACCGGAACGCGCATGGGAACCGTCGCGTACATGTCGCCCGAGCAGATTCGCAACATGCCGGTGGACATCCGCTCCGACATTTACAGCCTCGGCGCGACACTCTATGAAATGTTTACGGCTCACCTGCCCTTTGAGAGCGAAAGCGATTTCCAGGTGATGTCTGATCACGTGAATACGCCGCCGACGCCGCCCACACGCTACTACCCTTATATCGCGCCAGGATTTGAGCAGTGCGTGTTGAAGTCCCTGGCGAAAAACCCGGACCAGCGATTCCAAACTGTCGAAGAATTCGGTGCAGGTCTTGAGCATCCCTTGGGCTTGCCGGGCTACGTTCCGGTAATGCCCGTTCAAGGACAATGGGTGCAGCCAGCTCCTTCTGTGATGCCAGCCGGAGGTTGGACTCCGCCCGGTACTCCGACAGGCCAGCCCGCAGGCGGAGGTTGGACTCCGACGGGCGCCTCCCCGGGCGGCCAATGGACACCGCCGGGAACGCCGCCTCCACCGCCGGCGCGAGGTTGGACTCCTCCGCCGGGGACGCCGCCTGGAGGAACGTATCCCGGTGCGCCCGCCGCAGCGCAACCCTCGATGGGCGGGGCAACTTGGATTGGAGATGGCCCTCCCGGTTCGGGACCCGCGTATGTCCCCGGGATGGCCGGCGCGACGCAGGCGCCCTTCCCACCCGGGCCGGGCACTGGTGCGCCGACCACGGCGGCATCGAGCGGGCCTTCCAAGAACGTGATTTTCGCCATTATCGGCGCCGCAGCGCTTCTCCTGATTATCCTGGGCGTCGCAGTTGCGCACTTCCGCAGCTCATCCGACGCAGATGGCGGCGGCAACTCGTCCTCTCCGTACGCGGGCGGAGGTGGCGGCGGATCCACTGGCGGCGGATCGAGCTCGGGTGGCGGCAGCAGCAGCGCGAGTAGCGGCAGCGGGAGTAGCGCGTCGAACCAGACTCCAGCGCCGGCGATCAGCTCCGGTGAAAGTGGCAACGGCGCGGGCGGTCTTTCCGGCGGGAGCAACGGCGGAAGCAGCGGTGCCGCCGGGCTCGTTCCGCAACCCACTTCACCGTCTTCTCCGTCTTCGCCTGCGGGCGGAAACGGCGGGTCGACTCACGCTGCGCCTCCGCGCAAGAGCGCCGCGAATGCTAACCCGCCGCCCCCAACCTCAGCGTCCCCGCCCGCAGCGCCAGCGGAATCGACGAATCCAGCGCCGCCCGTCGCTCCGTCAGCAGCACCGACGCCGGCCAGGGCCACCCCGGCGCCGGCTCCCGCGGCGTCAGCTCCGACGACCGCGGGGTCTCACCGATACTTTGTTCAGCACCGGCATCTCTCCATCGACTTCAAAAGCAAGACTGGAACTTCGCAATCCTACTGCGAGGGATATTTGACCGTTAACTCTGACGGGACGGGCAGCTACTACTGCACGCAAACTTTCGATGGCCGCTGCGACCGCGTGGCGTTTGGCGCAGGTTCGATCCACGAAGTCAAAGTCAATGGCACCCAACTGCATCTTTCATCGTCGTACGGCAACTACGACTTTTACGGAACCGGCGCGTCCGCTGCCTCTGACATGCAGGCCGCGTTCCAGACCCTCTCTCAAACCGTAAAACATTAGTCATGTTTTTCGCTCGGCCATCGCGGCTCGCGCGGACGCCGCGTCGAATGGTGTTAACCAATTCGGACGCCTCGCTCGATCTGCTCGATGCTTTCGCCACGCTCAGAGCTACATTGTTGGCGTTCGGGCTAGAGCAATTGCCCCGGCGAACAGGAAAATATGAGCCGCATTTTCGAGGCAATCAGGAAGGCGCAACAAGATCGCGAGGAACGGGCGCATCGGGAACCCGCCGCAATCGGACCCGGCCCGCGCTCTGACCGGCGCAGGAGCCGGCGATGGACGCTCGATGTGCCGGTGTTTGTGTACGGGCACAGCACGGCGCAGGAGCCGTTTCACGAGGAGGCTCATACGCTCGACGTCAGTGCGAATGGCGCTCTCTTAATGCTCGGCGCAAGCGTGCAGGCGGGACAAAAACTTTTGCTGATCAACAAAACGACGCAGACGGAACAGGAATGCCGCGTGGTGTATCTGGGCGCGCGGCGCACGTCGTCGGCCGCGGTGGCCGTAGAGTTTGGTCAAGCGAACGCGCCGTTCTGGCAAATCTCGGCGCGCTGAGTGCGGCTCGATCCCGCTACGGCGCGACGTTAATGAGCGCGCGAACCTGAACCGCGCGGTGTTGACGATCGTCGCCTACAAATTCCTCACGAAATCTTGCCGAGATACAGGGCCATCCCCACGGCCGAATCCATTTTCAATTTTTCGAGCGCGCGGATTTCCCGTTGACTGCGAATTCCGCCGGCCGCAGTGATTGGCAATCGCGTGGCGCGGCGCAGGCTGCGAAACCAAGCGAGGTTCGTGCCGCGCATCGTGCCCTCGGTATCGACATAAGTGCACAGAAATTCCGAAGCGTAAGGCTCGAGCTCCGCGAGGACGTCGCGCGGTTCAAGACGCAATCGCTCGCGCCAACCTCGCACCAAGATCCGGCCGCGCTCCGTATCGAGCGCAATCACCAATCGCCGCCGGCCGCACGCTGCGACCAAGCGCCGCAAGAAGGCGTGATTCACGCGGCCGTTGCGGAACGCCGCGCTGCCAACAATCACTTTTTCCGCTCCCCAAGCGGCGATTCGCCGCGCTTGCGCCACGCTGCGAATTCCTCCGCCGACGCGCACGCGCATGCCCGCGCGCCGCGCCGCGCGACACACTTGGCGCACCAGGCGCGCGTTCGAACCTTTGCGCATCGCCGCATCGAGATCGATTATGTGCAGGCGAGGGTAGACACTGAATCGATTGACGAGACCGAGCACGTCATCCACGGCCAAGCGCCGCTTGCGGCCGTGAACGAGTTGCACGGCGCGGCCGTCCTGAAGATCGATGCATGGAACAAGCATGATTGTGTTACGCGCTCACGCGCATCGGGACGCCGCGTTCAGCCAGAAATCGCTTGAGCGCGCCGAACCCCTGCAAGTTATCGTGGAAAATCGAGGCGGCCAGCGCAGCATCGGCTTTGCCCTTCTCGAAGACGTCGAGAAAATCCTGCGGCGTGTCCGCGCCACCCGAAGCGATCACGGGCACCGAAACCGTTTCCGATACCGCCGCGGTCAACTCGCAGTCGAAACCTTGGCGAGTGCCGTCGCGATCCATCGAAGTCAGCAGAATTTCGCCTGCGCCGCGCTCGACACCTTCGTGCGCCCAAGCCACGGCGTCAAGATCGGTGGCTTCGTGGCCGCCGCGCACATAGGCGCGCCAACTTTTGCCGTCGCGGCGCGCGTCAATCGCCAGCACCACGGCTTGCGCGCCGAATTCCGCAGCCAGTTCGGTAAGCAACTCCGGGCGCCGGATCGCGGCGGTATTCACCGTCACTTTGTCCGCACCGGCGCGCAAAATCGATTGGCCGTCCTCCAGTGTATTGATTCCACCGCCGGCGCTGAGCGGAATCGCGAGCTCGGCGGCCACACGGCGAATCGTTTCGAGGAAAGTCGGTCGATGATCGCGCGATGCGGCGATATCGAGAACCACCAATTCGTCGGCGCCTTCGCGGTTGTAGCGCGCCGCGAGTTCCGCGGGATCGCCGGCATCGCGGAGGTGGATGAACTGCACACCCTTCACGACGCGACTGCCGTCGGTATCAAGGCACGGAATAATGCGACGCGCGAGGCTCATCGCGCCGCACCGCGGTTTTTCTGGCCGCTGCCGTTCTGCGCGTACCGCGCGGCCAGTCGCAGGAAATTATCAAGCAACTTCGCGCCGGCCTGACCGGATTTTTCCGGATGGAATTGCACCCCGAAGATATTGCCGCTCTCGACCACGGCGACGAAACGCCCGCCGTGATCGCAGAGCGCCGATTCGGCGTGGTCCAGTTCCGTTGCGCCGGGCAGTGCCGCGAACGAGTTGGCAAAGTAAAAATACGCATCGATTGGCACGCCCTCGAGCAAGCGAGCCGGTTCGCGCCGCTCGAGCTGATTCCATCCCATGTGCGGCAATTTCGCCGTTGGCGGAAGCGCAGCCACGCGTCCGGGAAAAATGCCGAGACCGCGATCTTCGGGCGCTTCATCGCTTGCGGAAAATAGGGCCTGCAGGCCCAAACAAATGCCGAGAAACGGCACGCCGCGAGAAATGCGTTCGCGCAAAGGGTCGATCATTCCGCGCTCGCCGAGTTGCCGCATCAGCGCGCCGAAATGGCCAACGCCGGGCAGAATGATGGCTTCCGCGTCGCCGAGCGCCTCCGGAGCGGGCGCGCGAAACGTGTCGGCGCCCAAGCGCGCAAGGGCGCGCTCAACCGAAGGCAAATTGCCCGCGCCGTATTCAACTAGCGCAATTTTCATATCAAGCCCTTGGTCGAAGGCAGAATGCGTTTCATCTGCGGATCGCGCGCCGCCGCGAAGCGCAACGCCCGCGCAAACGCTTTGAATATGGCTTCCACCTGATGATGTGTTGAGCGGCCGTAAATCAGGCGCGCATGGACGTTGGCGCGCGCAGCCTGCGCGAAGCCACCGAGAAAATCCTCCACCAGCTCGGTTTGAAAATCTCCGACGCGCGCGGCGGAAAACTTGCACCGGCAAACGCAGTGCGGCCGTCCGCTGAAATCGATGGCCACGGAAGCCAACGTTTCATCCATGGGCATCAGGCTGTAGCCCGCGCGCAGAATGCCGCGTTTCGATCCCAATGCTTTGGTCACCGCTTCGCCCAGCGCGATGCCGCAATCTTCGACGGTGTGGTGTTGATCGACATCCAGATCGCCGCGCGCCGCAAGCTCCAAATCCATCGCACCGTGGCGCGCGACAAGTTGCAACATGTGGTCGAAAAAGCGAATGCCCGTCGAGACGCGCGCACGTCCGCGCCCGTCGAGATTTAGGCGCAGGCGGACGTCGGTCTCGCTGGTTTTGCGGTGCAGCTGTGCGCGCCTCATATCCAATATTTCTCCAGTTCGATGGCTTTGTCCAAGATGCGCAACGCTCCGAATTTCCGCAGCAGGCCGGCGCGAATGCGCCGCGCTTTGGGAGTTCCGCCGCCCGGAAGCACGCCGAAAAACGGCACGCCCGCGCGCTGCGATGACAACGCATCATCCACGTTGTCGCCCAAATAGACGGCGTCGCGCGGATTGAGCTTTCCGAGCACCCGCAACAACCCCTCGGGATCGGGCTTAAGCCGGTCGACGTCGTCCATCGTGACGATCTTCGTGAAATATTGCCGCATCTTCAATCGGTCGAGCGTGTGATGCAGCTCCGTTCGCGTTCGCCCCGTAAATAATGCAAGCGGCGCGCGCCGTGACCATCGCTCGAGGCGCGCGCGCGGCACCAGCCATCGCTCGCGCGTCACGTTGCCCGGACATCCCTTTTCTCCCCAGTAGAATTTCATGAACTGCCTCTTCACCGTCGCGTAGCTGACTTTTCCGCCGAGCGACGCAATCCAGGCGGTCGAAAGGCGCCAATCGTCGTTGTAGCCGCCGCGATTTTTCCACGCGGAGATTTCGGCGTAGGTTACGCGGCGACCCGTGAAATACCGTACGGTGTCGAGAATCGACTTGTGAAACGAACCGCGCACATCCACCAGCACGCCGTCCACGTCGAAAATCAAAAGCTGCGGCGAGATGCGCATCACCGCGAATCCTTGAACACATGGATGGCGCGCAGCAGACGATCGTTCTGCTCCGCCGTGCCCACTGTGATGCGCACGAATCCTTCGCGCCCGAATTCCGCAGCGCGGTCGCGCAGCAAGATGCCTTGGCGCGCAAGGCGCTTCACCATGCGCGTGGCGTCCTTGCCGAAATCCACGAGCAGAAAATTCGCCTCGCTTGGAAAAACGCGCGCGCCCATATTTTCAAGACTCATCATCAGTGGCGCGCGATTGCGCACAACCTCTTCGGCGTAGGCGCGCAGCGCGCGCGGCTCGCGGATCACGGCTTCGGCTGCAACTAGCGCTGCCGTGTTTACTGGATACGGCGAATCGGCGCGCTTGAGCGCCGCAATCATTTCTGACGCGGCAAACAAGCAACCCAATCGCAATCCCGCCAGAGCCGCCGTCTTTGAAAATGTGCGCGAGACAACCAGATTGGGATATCGGCGAATCCACGGCAGCACCGACACGCCCGAAAACTCGAAGTATGCCTCGTCCACAAGCACCAGCGTTCGCGGCGCTGCCTGCAGAAGCGCGCGAATCTGTTCCTGCGACACAAGCGTTCCGGTGGGATTGTTCGGATTCGCGATCAGAAGCGCGCGGGGCTTGCGCTTCAACTCCCGCAGCACTCGTTCCTGCGGAAAACGCGTGTCGGCTTCGTAGCGCATCTCGATGTCGTACCGGAGCGCGCGAATTCGAGCGCCGGCGAGCTGCGCGTAAAACCGGTACATGTTAAATGTGGGCTCGACGATCACAACTGTGCTGCCAGGTTCGACAAACGTGTCCATCAGAACGTGCAGCGCGTCGTCCACGCCATTGGTGAGAAGCAATTCATCGGGCCGCACTTTGAAAAATCGAGCGAGGCGCGCCGCCGCCGCTTCGTACTCCGGATAGATCGCGATCTGCTCGGGCGTGAGCTTCCGCAGCGCGCGCAGCACGGCAGGCGAGCAACCTCCGGTGTTTTCGTTGAAATCGAGGCGCAACTTTCCCGCGCGCCCTTCCACCGGCGCGACATACGGCTCAAGCTCGGCGACGAAGCGGCGCAACGGAACCTTCGGCAGGCGCGCCCTCATCGCCGCACCTCGACGCAGCGCGCGATGCGCCGCCAGATCCTTCGGCGCCGGCCAGCGCGCGAGCCACCGGCTCCAGGCTACGGAATCCCGCGCGCGATATTTGCTGCACGCTCGATGCAGCGCACAAAATCCGCCGCTCGAAAGCCCGCCGCGAACGCGCGCCCAACCGCCGGTGGGCAAAACGTGATTGGTGCCGCTCGCGTAATCGCCGATCGATTGCGCGCTCCACGGCCCCACAAAAATGCTGCCCGCCGCGCGCAATTCCGCCAAGAGAGCGCGCTCCGCGCCCGGAATGCTCAGATGTTCCGGCGCAAATGAATTCGCGAATTCGGTGGCGGCGGCGATATTCTTCGCTACCAAAATCGCGCCGTTTCGCGCGAGCGCTCGCCGCGCCGGATTCGTCGCAGGCAATCCGCGCAGCTCAGATTCCACTTCCGCCTGCACGGCCGCGGCCAGTTTCTTCGATGTCGTTACGAACAGAGCGCGCGCGTCCGGATCGTGCTCGGCCTGCGCCACCAGATCGGCGGCGATGAAACGCGCGTTCCCGCGCGTCGCGACCACGAGCACTTCGGTCGGCCCCGCCAGCATATCCATGGCGCAGTCCGCGCTCACGATGCTGTTTCGCCGCGGTGACGTATCGGTTGCCCGGGCCCGAAGATTTTATCCACGCGCGGCACCGAGTGCGTTCCGTAGGCCAGCGCGCGCGATCGCCTGCGCGCCGCCGATGCGCGCGATCTCCGTCAAGCCCAGCAGATTCCGCCGCCGCCAGCACCGCCGGGTTGGGCTTCGGGCACGCCACAACGATTCGCTTCACTCCGGCAACTTGCGCCGGCACCGCCGTCATCAGCAGCGTTGAAACCAGCGAAAATCGTCCGCCCGGAACGTAGCAGCCGATGGCATCGAGCGGCGCGACTCGCTGCCCGACCCGCACGCCCGGCTCGACGAGCAAACTCCATTCGCGCGGCAATTGCCGCTCGGCAACGCGGCGAATGTTGCGCGCCGCGTGCTCGAGGGCACGCCACAATTCCGGCGCCACACTGCGCCGCGCCGCGCGCAATTTCTCTGCGCGCCACCCACAGCGTGCGCGGCCCGAGCGCGGCTTTGTCCAGGCGCTTGCGTCCACGCAAACAGCGCGCGTCTCCGCGCCGCTCGACATCGCGCACGATCCGCGCAGCCACGGCCAGCGCGGCGGCGATCGGCGGCGCGGCGCGCGCTCGAGAAACTTCGCCGCGACGTCGCGTGGTTGAGTGGCAGAATTCGCATCAGAGCACGATCTTATTCAGCGGATATTCCACAATTCCCTGCGCCTCGGCGGCCTTCAGTTTCGGAATCAGCTGGCGCACCACGTCTTCATCGACGATCGTGTTTACGGCGACCCACTCCGGATCGGCCAGCGTGCGAAATCGTCGGATTTTTCAGCGCGGGCAAAACCGCGGATACAGCGTCAAGCTGCGCGCGCCGCACGTTCAGCATGAGCCCGACTTTGCTGTACGCCGCAATCGCGCCCGAGAGCAGCAGCGCGATGTTGCCAATCTTCTCTTTCTTCCACGGATCGGCGGCCGCGGCGCGGTTGGCGATGAACACCGTGCGCGATTCGAGAACCGTATCCACAATGCGCAGACGATTGGCGCGCAGCGACGCGCCAGTCTCGGTGACTTCGACGATGGCGTCGGCCAGTTGCGGCACTTTCACTTCCGTCGCGCCCCAGGAAAATTCCACGCGCGCTTTCACCTTGTGCCTATCGAGATATTTCTGCGTCAGGTTCACCACTTCGGTCGCGATCACTTTCCCTTCGAGCGCCGCGACGGTAGTGGCCTCGGATTCCTCCGGCACGGCCAGCACCCAGCGCACCGGCGCCAGACTTTGTTTCGCGTAGAGCAGCTCGGCGATCTCTGTCACCTCCGCGCCGGTCTCGAGCACCCAATCGCGCCCGGTGATCCCGGCGTCAAGCGCGCCGGTTTCGACGTATCGCGCCATTTCCTGCGCGCGCACCAGCATGCAAGTGATTTCCGGATCGTCGATGGCGGGAAAATAGCTGCGCGCGTTCGCCGCGATGCGCCAACCGGCGCGCGCGAAAAGTTGTACGGTGGCATCCTGCAAACTGCCTTTCGGAATGCCAAGTTTCAGGCGGCGCGTCGGCGCGCTCGTTGCACCGCTTTTCGCTTCGCGCGCCGCGCCGCTTTTCGCGCCGCTCGCCTTGCCGCCGCGTTGCTTGGTCATCGCCCCGCTCCTTCGCCGTAGACCGCCTTGGGATCGAATGTTCGCTCGGCGACGAGGGTCACGCCGCCATCCGCATCGAGGCGCCGAAAAAAACAGCTCCGATAACCTTCGTGACAAACTCCCGGCCCAACGGCGTCAACGCTGATAACCAACGCGTCGGCGTCGCAATCAAAAAGAATTTCTCGAACGCGCAACACATGACCGCTCGATTCGCCCTTGCGCCACAGTTTGTTTCGCGAACGGCTGAAAAAGGTTACGTCGCCCGAAGCGCGAGTAGCCGCGAGCGCCGCGTCATTCATGAATCCGAGCATGAGTATTTCCTTGGACGTCGCGTCCTGGATCACCGCCGGCAAGAGTCCTCCGGACTTTTCAAAGGCAAGCTGCATCTCGTTCTCCCTTTTCGCTTCTGGTGCGGCCGGCGCGGCGAAATGTGCGGCGCGCGCCCGTTTTCCAGGCTGTCACCAATAAAAAAGCCCGCTGGCGCTTACCGCGCCAGCGGGCCAATGAGTGCGATGCGATTCGCGCTACTCAGGCCTCCGCGAGCACGGCCGTACCTCGGCGTGATGATGGTGATGGCGATGTGCGGAGAGTCTCATGACGCTAATTAGATTAGCCGAGCCGCGAACCGCCGTCAAGTATGTGCGCGCGATAGGTTACGCTGCGCGAAGCGCTTCCTTCGCGGCGGCCACGGTCTCGGCGACGTCCTGTTCGAAATGAGCGGCCGAGACAAACAGCGCCTCGAACTGCGACGGCGGCAAAAGAACTCCGCGATCCAGCATCGCGCGGAAGAACGCTCCGAATCGCGCTGTATCGCAGCGTTTCACGTCCGCGTAATTGCGCATCGCGCCTGCCGCAAAAAATATCGTGAGCAACGAACCAACTCGTACCAGTTTCGCGGCAATTCCGGCATCGGCAATCGCGCGAGACACTCCGTCGGCCAGCTTCGCGGCTTTGCGATCGAGCGCATCGTAAAATCCGGGCGCCGCCAATTTCTCGAGCGTCGCGAGGCCCGCGCGCACAGCCACCGGATTGCCCGAAAGCGTCCCAGCTTGATAGACCGGCCCTTCCGGCGCGAGCCGCAGCATCAAATCGCGCCGCCCGCCGTACGCCGCGAGCGGCAAACCTCCGCCGACGATCTTGCCGAGCGTCGTCAAATCGGGCGTGATTCCGTAAAGCGTCTGCGCGCCGCCGTAGCACAGCCGAAATCCGCTAATCACTTCATCAAAAATCAGCAGCGCGCCATTTCGCGTCGTGATCTCGCGCAATGCCTTGAGAAAGCCAGCCGCAGGCGGCACAACTCCCATATTCGCCGCGACAGGTTCGACAATCACCGCCGCGATTTTCGCGCGATGCGCGCCGAAGACTCGTTCCACCGCTTCAAGATCGTTGTACGGAGCATTGAGCGTCAGCGCGGCCAAAGCTTGCGGCACGCCCGGACTTGAAGCGATCCCCAGCGTCGCCAAACCCGATCCGGCTTGCGAAAGGAAACTATCGGCGTGACCGTGATAGCAGCCCTCGAATTTAAGAATGAGGTCGCGCCCGGTCGCCGCGCGCGCCAGACGCACTGCGCTCATAGTGGCCTCTGTGCCGGAACTGACGAGGCGTACTTTTTCAATCGATGGCAACGCGCCCACGATGCGCGCCGCGAGTTCCGCCTCGGCACTCGTGGTCATGCCGTAACTTGTTCCGCGAGCAGCCTGCTCCGCGACGGCGCGAACAACATCCGGATCCGCGTGCCCCAGAATCAGCGCGCCCCACGAGCAAACGTAGTCGAGATATTCGTTGCCGTCGGCATCCCAAAGTCGCGCGCCCGCGGCTCGCTCGACGACAACCGGCTCTCCACCGACCGCGCCGAACGCGCGCACCGGGCTATTGACCCCGCCGATGAGCAGCTCCTGCGCTCGCGCGAACAATTCGCGCGAGCGGGCGCGGACGCGAGCGCGCTTCGGCGGCGTGGCGCCCTTCGATTCCTCAGCCATAATTTTATTGCGCGCCCTTGAGCCAGCGCGCGGCGTCTTTGGCGTGATAGGTGAGAATGAAACTCGCGCCCGCGCGCGCGATTCCGGTGAGAATTTCGAGCGTGACGCGCTCTTCGTCGATCCAGCCGTTGCGCGCCGCGGCCTTGACCATCGCGTATTCGCCGCTGACGCTGTACGCGCCCACCGGCACATCGAATCGCTCGCGCACCGCGCGCACCACGTCGAGATACGCCATCGCTGGCTTGACCATCACCATGTCGGCGCCTTCGGCCACGTCGAGCTCCACTTCGCGCAGCGCTTCGCGCGCGTTGGCCGGATCCATCTGGTAACTGCGGCGATCGCCGAATTGCGGCGCCGATTGCGCGGCTTCGCGGAAAGGCCCGTAAAATCCAGAACAATATTTCGCCGCGTAGGACAGAATCGCGGTCTGTTCAAATCCGTGCAAATCAAGCGCCTGCCGTACCGCGCCTACGCGCCCATCCATCATGTCCGATGGCGCAACAATATCGGCGCCAGCCTGCGCGTGCGACAGTGCCTCGGCCGCCAGCACTTCGACCGTCGCGTCGTTCTGCACGTCGCCATTCTCGACGATCCCGCAATGCCCGTGGCTCGTGTATTCGCACAAGCACACGTCGGTCGCGATCAGCAGCCCAAGTTTGGCTTTGCGAATGCCCTCAACTGCGCGCTGCACAACGCCGGTGGGCGAATACGATTCCGTCCCGCGCTCGTCCTTCTTCTCAGGGATGCCGAACAAAAGAACCGCCGGAATTCCCAGCGATTCCACTTCCCTGCACTCTTCGACCAGCCGATCCGCCGACTGCTGAAAAATTCCCGGCATGGACCCGACTTCGGCGCGCACGCCCGATCCCGGACAAACGAACATCGGATAGATGAAGCTCGAAACCGAAAGGCGCGTCTCGCGCACCAGACCGCGGATGGCCTCCGAACGCCGCAGCCGCCGCGGACGCGTCACGGGAAAACTCATACCGACGCCTCCTGGGCGCCGGAACCCGCAGCAAAATAATCCGCAACCGCGCGCACCAGCGAAGCCGCCGTGGCTTCCTTGGCCACAATCGCCACAGGCAATCCCGCCTCACGAATCGCGCCCGCCGTCGCCGGCCCCACCGCAGCCAGCGCCGCGCGCGCCGCGACGCGCCGGAGTGTGCCGTGACCGAACTCCGCCTGCAAATTCGCCAGCGCCGAAGGACTGAAGATCGAAACCACGTCGATCTCCGCCGCGCGAAATTTCTCCGCGACGTGAGCCTCGTGCGCGCCCATTCCTCCCGTTCGATACACCACGACTTGAACCACATTCGCTCCCTGCGCCAACAATGCCTGCGGCAAATCCTGATTCGCTCGATCGCTCCGCGGCAACAAAACTTTGCGTCCCGAGACCGCGGGGCCCAGCTCGCGTCCGAGCGCCACGCCGCGGTATTCGCGCGCCACATATTCCACGCGAAACCCCTCGGCCGTTGCCGCACTCGCCGTAGCCGGCCCCACCGCCGCGAAGCGCGGCGGCGCGGCCAGGGGCACCGCGGCCACGACCGTCCTGCATCGGCCCGCAAAAAACTTCGCCGCGTTCACGCTCGTCAGCAACACCCAGTCGTAGCTCGCGAGCTCCCGAATCGCGGCGTCCAAAGGTTCGCAATCCACCGGCGCCGAAAAGCTGACCGCGGGGAGCACGAACACCACCGCGCCCAAAACCCGGAAGCCTTCCACCACTTCGCGCGCCTGCTCCGGAGAACGCGTCACAACGATGCGTTTTCCCGCAAGTTCGCCGCTCATGGCGCTTTTTCCGCTTGAGATTGCCGGCGCCCCGCGAGAATTCGGTCCGCGCCGTCCGCAATCATCGCCGCGGCCAAATTTCGTCCGAGTTCTTCGGGCCGATCCGCGCGGCCCGCGGTCCGCCGCCGCAGGCAATCCGAGCCATCCGGTGAAAGCACGACGGCGTCGAGCTTCATTTGATCACTTGCACCGGCGCGCGGCTCGATCCGCGCCCAAGCTCCAATCGGAATTTGGCAGCCTCCGCCGAGCCCCGCGAGCAAGGCCCGCTCGGCCTCGACGCACGCGCGCGTTTCGGCGTGATCGAGTTTCCTCAATCGCCCGATTATTTCGGCGTCGTCCACGCGCGCTTCGATCGTCAGCGCTCCCTGTCCCGCCGCGGGCAGACTAATCTCTACCGGCAAGATTTCCGTGATGCGTTGGCTAAGGCCCAGCCGGTCGAGACCGGCCTTCGCCAGAACGATCGCGTCGTAATCGCCGCGATCGAGTTTTCCCAAGCGCGTATCCACATTGCCACGCAATTCGGCCACCCCAAGATCGGCTCGATAGTGGCGCAACTGACTCTGCCGGCGCAAGCTGCTCGTCCCCACGCGCGCGCCCGGGGGCAGGGCGTCGAGTCTTGCTCCAGAGCGCGAGACGAGAGCGTCACGCACATCCTCGCGCTCCAGAAAAGCGGCCAGCGTGAGCCCCGCAGGCAATGGATCTGTCGGAACATCCTTCAAACTGTGCACGGCCAGATCCACGCGCCCATCGAGCAGCGCGTCTTCCAGTTCCTTCAGGAACATCCCCTTCGTTCCCACTTGGCCGAATGGCAAATTCACCGCGCGGTCGCCGGTCGTCTTGATCACCACGATCGTGGCGTCCGCTCCGACCCGCTCGCGAAGCAATCGCCGCACGTGCTCGGCTTGCCAGAGCGCGAGTGCGCTACCGCGCGAGCCAATCGAAAGCAGTCTCAAGGTTTGCCTTGATCGAGGCGAAACAGATCGCGCAACGCTTCCAGATTCTGCAGCTTCCTTCGCAATTCGCGCTCGCCGCGCAGCCGCTCGGCCGGATCGAGCAGCACTTGATCCAGAAACTCCTCGAGCAAACGCGCCACCCGCGCGCGGTCCGCTTCCGGCAAATGCGCGAGATCTCCCATCCGCGCCGCGAGAAACGTCTCGCGCTCCGCCCCGAGCCGCTCCCGCAGCCCGGCGAGCACGACGTTTGCGTTGACTCCCGCTTGCCAGTTCAGAAATTTGTCCACGTGTTCGCCGACGATCTCTTCCGCGCGTGGAACTTCCGCCGCGCGCGCGCGTTTATTTTGCTCGACGATTTCCTGCAGGTCGTCGATGTTGTAGAGATAGACGTTGTAGAGCGCGGCGACGCCCGGCTCGACATTGCGCGGCACTCCCAGATCGATCAGCAGCAACGCGCGATTCCCGCGCGCCTCCATGGCGCGTTCAACAACAGCTCGCGTCAAAACCGGCTCGGCGCTCGAAACCGAGCTGACCACCATGTCCGGCCAATCGAGCGCCGCGGACAAGTTCTCCCACGCGACTGCTTCCGCTTTGAAGCGCCCCGCGAGATCCATCCCGCGCTCGGCCGATCGATTCGAGACGCGCAATCGCCCGATCCCGCGATCGCGCAGATGCGTCACCACAAGTTCGCCGGTATCGCCCGCACCCAGAATCAGAGCGCTGTGATTCTTCAAGCTGCCGAAAATTCTCTCGGCAAGCTTCACGCCCGCAAAGGCCACGGACACCGGCCGCGTTCCAATCTCCGTTTCCGCGCGCACGCGCTTGCCGACTTCGAGCGCCCCTTGAAACATGCGGTTCAGCACCGGCCCCGTCGCCCCGTGATCGAGCGCGATGCGATACGCTTCGCGCACCTGCCCCAGAATTTCCGCCTCGCCCAACAGCATGGAATCGAGGCCCGCAGCCACGCGATAAAGATGCCGCACGACATCGAGATCGCGATGCCGATATAGGCTTGCTCCCAATTCATCCGGCCGCATCTGGTGAAACGACGCCAGGAAAAGTTCCATCGCCGCGGCGCTATCCGCCGTGGTTTCCGGCGGCACACCGTAAAGCTCGCTGCGATTGCACGTCGATAGCACCAGCGTCTCTTCGAGAATGCCGCGCGAGCGCAATTGCTCCGCCGCCACGCGCGCTTGCTCGGCGCTGAACGCCACGCGTTCGCGCAGCGCAAGCGTCGCCGTGCGGTGATTCAATCCGATGAGAACAAGTTCCATCCGCGCCGTGCTCACAAGTACCGATGAAATCGCGACAAATACAGATTGACGATGCTGTAGCTGAAAATCACGAACAAGAAATTTGCCACGCAGAGTGCCGAAGCCCGCGCCCCGCGCCACGTTCCCGTCCGCGCGAGAACCAAATACGCCGCGTACGCCGCAAAAATCAGCAGCGTCACGCCGACCTTCCAATCATCGTCCCAGTATCGTCCGAGCAGACGATGCGCCCACACGAAGCCCGTCACTACGCCGATCGCGAGTAACAGCAACCCCACGCGAACGCTCAATCGGCTAAGACGCTCAAGCGCATCGAGCGCCGGAAATCTCCAGCCGACCGCGCCCATCCTTCTGTCCCGCAGCATGCGATTCTGGATCAGATAAATCACGCTGGCCACGAACGAAAGTGCGAATGCCGCATAGGCCCAAATATTCAGCGTGACGTGAAGCGCGAAAATCGCTCCGCGCGCCGGCGGTGCGGACGACCCGGGCGTCGCGAAAACGTGCGCGAACAGGAAAAGGGCGAGCACCACCGGCAAAACGAACGCCCCGACCGTCTTCTGCCGCAACACGAGTTCCAGGCCCAGGTATGTCGCCGCCAGCAGCCACGCAAAAAGCGAAAGCGATCCCGCCAGATCGTCGTAGGGCACGCCGTGAATCATGCGCGAACGCGCGATCAGCGCAAAGTAATGCAAAATTAGGCCCCCGGCCAGCGCAAACGTCGCGGCGCGGCCCACCGCGCGCTTAGGCGCGTATAGAAATCGCACATAGCAGCCGAAGCTCGCGGCGTAACACGCCAGCGTCACAACGACGAGGATGCGGTAATTTGTCATAATTGACGGCAACCGGCAGCGCGACGCAAAGCCCCTTCGCTTCCCCCGCGCATGGGCACACAGTGGCTTGCCCAACGTCGCCTCGAAGTCGCGCCCATTATAGCCCGTCTGCACGCGGCCGACACGCCAGCTGCCACCGCCGCTCCCGCTGCGTCATCCGCGCGGTTTTGCTATGATGAAACGCGAGAAGACCCTCGAAATGAACACTATGGAACGCGTTGGCGGCTTACCGAGCCGCAAAGACCTCTTTCTCCGCGCCTGCCGATGCGAGCCTGTGGAGCGCGTGCCGGTATGGATGATGCGCCAGGCCGGCCGCTTCCTTCCCGAATACCGCGCCCTGCGGCAAAAACACAGCTTCCTCGAAACTTGCAAGTCGCCGGAGTTGGCCGCTGAAATCTCCTTGCAGCCGTTTCGCGCGCTCGACGTCGATGCGGTCATACTTTTCTCCGATATTCTGATTCTCGCCGAAGCCATGGGCGTCCCGATCGAAATCGCCGACGCCGGCCCGGTCATCCAGCAAACCGTACGCACCGGCTCGCAAATCGACGCCCTGAAATTGTTCGATCCCGAAACCGAAACCGGATTCACGATGTCCGCGATTCGTCGCCTGGTGCGCGAACTCGGGCCGGATGTGCCCGTCCTCGGATTCGCCGCGGCGCCGTGGACCCTGGCCTGTTACTTGATCGAAGGCCGCAACGAACCCGGCTTCCCTGCGGCTAAGTCTATGCGCATCGCCGAGCCATCATTGCTGCGCCAGCTGCTCGAAAAAATCGCGCGCGCCACCGCGCTCTATCTGCGCGCTCAAATTGCCGCCGGCGCCACAGCGGTCCAACTCTTCGATACGTGGGCCGGCGACTTGACGCTCGACGAATATCGCGAATTCGCACTCGGCCCCACGCAGCAAATCATTCAGGATGTTGCCGCGGCATCGCGCGCCCCAATTATTCTGTTCACCAAAGCTTCAAATCATTTGCTCGACGCCGTGGCCGAATCCTGTGCAACAGTTCTTAGCGTGGGCGCAAGCGTCGATCTCGCGGATTTACGCCGGCGCTTCGGCACATCGATCGCGCTGCAAGGCAACGTCGATCCGAATATTCTTCTCGGCCCCGAGTCCGCGATCCGCGACGCCGCCCGGCAAGCCGTCGCCAAAACCGGGGGCGTCGGCCACATCCTAAATCTCGGCCACGGCGTGCTTCCGCTAACGCCCGTGGCGCACGCGCGCGCGTTTGTGCAAGCGGGCCAATCCGCTCCGCTGCGCGCTGGCGTCGCTGCAGTTCGCGACGCAAGCCCCGCCGCGCGGAGCGTCTAGGCGAACTCATGTCCTCGCTCAACGCCAATTCCGATCCGAGCCTGTTGCATCTTGAAATCTCCGAGGATTTCCTCAAGAAATACAATCGCCCCGGCCCGCGCTACACGAGTTATCCAACCGCGCCGATCTGGCAAGACGATTTCGGCCCCGACGATCTCGAAGAAACGTTTCGCCGCGCCGACCAGTTGCGCACGCCCGCTTCGCTCTATATGCATCTGCCGTTCTGCGAAAGCCTGTGCCTTTTCTGCGCCTGCAACGTTGTCATAGAAAAAGATCACGCCGCCGCGCCGCCCTATCTCGATCTGCTGAAGCGCGAAATCGAGCACGTCAGCCAATTCGTCTCGCGCAGCCGCCCCATCGTGCAATTCCACTGGGGCGGCGGCACGCCAACCTATCTTTCTCCCGCGCAGATGGAGGATCTCTTCGGCTTCGCCGCTGCGCGCTTTTCAATCGCGCCCGACGCCGAAATCGGCATCGAAGTGGATCCGCGCGTCACTTCATTTGCGCATCTCGAATCGCTGCGCCGACTCGGCTTCAATCGCCTCAGCCTGGGCATCCAGGATTTTCATCCCGAAGTCCAGGAAGCCGTCCGCCGCATTCAGCCCTTCGACGCCACGCGCGATCTGATCGCTGCCGCCCGCGCTCTCGGTTTCGCCAGCATCAACGTTGACCTCATCTACGGTCTGCCATTTCAGACGGCACCGCGTTTCGCGCACACCGTCGAGCAAGTTTTGACGTTGCATCCGGATCGCGTCGCGCTGTTCAGCTACGCACACGTTCCCTGGCTGCGTAAACAGCAAGGCGCTTTCGCCGCGCATCTCCCCGAAGGTATGGAAAAATTCCGTATTTTCCGCGCCGGCCTCGACGCTTTTCTCGGCGCGGGCTACGTTTATATCGGCATGGATCATTTCGCGCTTCCCGACGACGAGCTCGCGATCGCGCAGCGCGAACGCACGCTGCACAGAAATTTTCAAGGCTACACCACCAAGGCCGGCGCCGATCTCTACGGAATGGGAGTCAGCGCAATCAGCGCCATCGGCGAATCCTACGCGCAAAATGTTCGCGATCTCCCCGGCTACGGCGCGCGCATTTCCGAGCGCGGCATCGCCACCATGCGCGGCTATCGCCTTTCCGCCGACGATCGCCTGCGCCGCGCCGTGATCAGCCGCCTGCTGTGCCACACCGTGGTGCGCAAATCCGAAATCGAATCGGAATTCTGCGTTCGCTTCGATGAAACTTTCGCGCCGGAACTCGAACGCCTGAATTCCTTCGCCGCCGACGGCCTGCTCGTCTCCGCCCCCGACGAAATTCGCGTCACCGGCCCCGGCCGAGTCTTCATCCGCAACGTGGCCATGGTTTTCGATCCGTATCTCGATCGGCAGAAGCTCGAAGGCCAGCCGCTGTACTCGAAAACACTCTAGCCGCCCGTGCCTGAAGACACTACGAACCTCCCCGTCGCGGCTTCGCAAACATGGAATCCCGAAACCTACGCGCGCAACGCGCGTTTCGTCGCCGAACTCGGCGCGCCCGTCGTGGATTTGTTGGCGCCTCGTCCCGGCGAACGCATTCTCGATCTCGGTTGCGGCGATGGCGCGCTGACGGCGAAGCTCGCCGCGCTCGGCTGCGATGTCGTCGGCGTGGATTCGAGCGCCGCGCAAATCGAAGCCGCTTGCAGACTCGGCCTGGATGCGCGTGAGATCTCGGCCGCCGCATTGCGCTTCGACGCCGAATTCGACGCCGTGTTCAGCAACGCCGTGCTTCACTGGATCAAAACTCCCGACGCCGTGATTGCCGGCGTTTGGCGCGCGCTGCGCACGCCCGGCCGTTTCGTCGGCGAAATGGGCGGCCACGGCAACGTCGCGACAATCAAAAAAGCGTTGCTCGACGCGCTCGCGCGCCGCGGCCTCGACGGCGAATCTGCCAACCCCTGGTATTACCCCACGGTCGAAGAATATTCCACGCGCCTCACGCGCGCCGGCTTTCGCGTGCGCACGATGCAAATGATCCCGCGCCCCACGCCGCTGCCCGGCGACATCGCCGCGTGGCTTGAAACTTTCTCCGAAAGTTTCACCTCGCTCGTGCCGCTATCCGAACGCGCGGCCTTCATCGCCGAAGTCCAAGAAGCGCTGCGCTCGCAATTGTGCGACGCCGAAGGACGCTGGACCGCCGATTACGTCCGCCTGCGCTTCGCCGCCGATAAACTCGCTTTACCCTGAGCGCATGCCGGCAGCCGCTCCATCCGCAATCGTCATCGGCGCCGGAATCTCCGGACTAACGTGCGCGTACCGCCTGCGCCGCGGCGGCGTTTCTGTCTTGCTCCTCGAAGCGTCATCGCGCTCCGGCGGCATTATCCGCAGCGTGCATCAAGACGATGGTTTTCTCTTCGAGCTCGGGCCACAAAGTTTTCTTGTCGACGCGCCGCTCCTGGCGCTGATCGAAGAATTGGGACTCGGCGAGAATCTTTTGCGCGCGAATCCGCGCGCGCCGCGCTATGTTCTGCATCGCGGACGCCTTCGCGCCGTCCCGCTCGGCCCCGCCGCCCTGATCGGCACGCGTCTCTTGAGCGCGCGCACGAAACTGCGTATCGTCGCCGAATTTTTCCACCGCACACGTCCGCCCGACGAAGATGAATCCGTAGCCACTTTCGTTCGCCGCAAATTCGGCGACGAAATTCTCGAACGCATCGTGGCCCCGATGGTTTCCGGCATCTTCGCGGGCGACCCCGAATCTCTCAGCGTTTCCGCCGCCTTCCCTTCGCTGCGCTGCTACGAACTTGAACACGGCAGCGTCGTGCGTGGCGCGCTCAAATCGCGTCCGGCCAAAGGCGAGACGCGCCCCAGCCTCTGCTCTTTCTCCGATGGCATGGAGACGCTGCCCGCCGCGCTAGCCGAATCTCTGGGCGACGCGCTCTGGTGCGACACCCAAGTGCAATCCGTTCGCGCAGCCGCGACCGAAGCTTCTGCCCGGCCCCGAAGCGCGCGATTCCAAATCGACATCCTGCGCCGCGGCACGCCAGAAATATTGGCAGCCGACGCCGTGATCGTCGCCGCGCCATGCGACGCGTCGGCCAACATCCTCTCAACGCTCTCCGGACCTCTCGCCGAAACGCTTCGCCAAGTCGAATATGCGCCAGTTGCAGTCGTCTGCGCAGGTTACGCGCGCGCCTCCGTCGGAAATTCGCTCGATGGGTTCGGCTTCCTCGTCCCGCGCAGCGAAGGTTTGCATCTTCTCGGAAACGTCTGGAATTCCTCGCTCTTCCCCGATCGCGCGCCCCTCGGCCACGTCAGTCTGGCGAGCTTCGCCGGCGGCGCAACCGATCCCGAATTCTGCGCGCTGCCGGAATCGGAAATCGCCGCGCAGATTACCAAGGAGCTCGCGCAAATTTTGCGCATCACCGCTCCGCCCGCCGCGCTCAGTGTGCAAAAATATGCCCGCGCACTGCCGCAATATAATCTGGGCCACGCTCGCATCGTCGAATCTCTCTCAAAGCTCACGGCCGCCACGCCCGGCCTCTTCCTGTCCGGAAATTATCTCTCCGGTCCATCCGTCGGCGCCTGCATCGCTCAGGCCGCGCAAACCTGCGAATCCGTACTGGCTAGCCTGTCACTTAATCGGGATTCGACCTGATTCGCCGAGCCTCCAAGCTCGCGGGCGCCGCGCAGCCAAGCCCGCGCGCGTCCGACCTTACTCTCGCGTCCGACGAGCCGTAGGTGCTCTTGACAGAAATCTCCGATCCCACTATATGAGAGCTCGTGCCACGGGCTAGGACGATCCTTTCCTGGCCAGTTTCCCGTGCAATTTCGATATTGTGGCGCCCAAAATGAAAAATGTTCTTGACAACAATCCAGAATCTCAATATATGAGAGCGCGTGCCACATCGTAAGACACGTTCGTCGCCCTATCGCGCCCAGGTTTTGGACCGCGCGGTCTCCATCCTGAACGCCATCGCTGCGCGCCAGGACGACCTCAGCGTGGCCGATCTCTGCAGCCAGTTGAAGCTACACAAGAGCACCGTCCATCGCCTGATCATGGTCCTCGAGGGCCATCGCCTGGTCACCCGAAATCCGGAAAATGGCCGCTATCGCCTGGGCCTGAAACTTTTCGAGCTAGGCTCGAAAGCCATCGGCTCTCTCGATTTGCGCGAGCGATCGCGCCCTCATCTCACGCGCTTGCTGCAAGAAACGCGCGAAACGGTTCACCTTTGCATTCTCGATCTGGGCGATGTCGTGTACCTCGAAAAAATGGAGCCCGAACGAAGCATGCGCACCGCCTCGCGCGTGGGCGTGCGCCACGCGGCCTACTGCACGGCCGTCGGAAAAGCCATGATGGCCGAACTGCCTGAACGGGAGCTCGATGCCCTTCTCGATCAGATCGAGTTAAAGCCCATCACTTCGCGTACCATCACCTCGCCGAATGTGTTTCGCGCCGAGCTCAAGCGCATTCGCTCTCGCGGCTATGCGCTGGACGACGAAGAGATCGAGGAAGGTTTGCGCTGCGTGGGCGCGGCGGTTCGCGACCACTCGGGCCGCGCGATCGCGGCAGTCAGCATGTCAGGACCTTCTTTCCGCATGACCGACGCTCAGATCCCGAAGCTTGCGGAGAGCGTCTGCCGCGCGGCGATGGCGCTGTCCATCGAATTGGGGTTTGTCGCGCAACGCGCAGAAGTCGAAGCAGTCGGCCGCGCCGGAGCTTAGCAGTCGGGCGGGCAACCGCCTGGCCCGCGCGGCCGGTTCTTGTTCGATGCGGAGGCAAAGGCCATGGGGACCTTTTCTCCGGTTAGAGGCTGTAGAACGATTCGGGTTCCGGGGCCTGGAAGCAAAATTTACGGGGTGTGAAATGAGGAGGCGAGTCCATGTCTGACCTAGAAGCAAGCGTCCGTTCGCCCAGAAGCAGGGGAATGTGGGTCCTCTGCACGCTGGCGCTCGTTGTCGTTTTCGTTTTGTCGTTGGCCACGCCCAGCGTCGCTCAAATCACCACCGCAACCGTCGTCGGCACGGTTACCGATAACACTGGCGCGGTGGTGGGCAACGCGCAGGTGACGATCACCAATCCCGACACGGATTTCACCCGGGCCACTCCAACAAATAGTTCGGGACAATACCGCTTCGAATTGCTCCCGATCGGAAATTACGTTCTCGACGTAACCGCGTCCGGCTTTAAGAAATTTGTCCAGCAAGGAATCGTCCTCACGGTGAATCAAGTCGCCACCGTGGACGTTACTCTCGCGATCGGCAGCATCAGCGAAACCGTGAACGTGACCGGCGCCGCTCCCACCGTGAATACCTCCAACGCCGAAATCGGCACCACCGTGAACAACGGGGAGGTCGAAAACCTCCCGATCGTCAACCGCAATGTCTATACGCTGCTCGCGCTTACTCCCGGTGTTCAATCCTCCGCCTTCACGGACACCGCCGTCGGCTTCCAGCAACAAGTGACCATGATCAATGGCGGCACCGATGGCGGCGCCGGCTCCGTCGGCTATTACCTTGACGGCGGCTTGAACCAAACCGGAATTCGCAATACCGGCAATGCTCTACCTAGCCCGGACGCCATTCAGGAGTTTCGCGTTGAGACCAACAACTACAACGCCGAGTATGGGCGCTCCGCGGCCGGCATCATCAATGTGGTCACCAAGTCCGGCACCAACGATTTGCACGGTTCGCTGTTCGAGTTCGTTCGCAACACCGATCTCAACGCCAACAATGCCTTCAACACGTCGACCACTCCCATCTACCACCGCAATCAGTTCGGCGGCACGGTGGGTGGCCCCATTCGCAAGAACAAGATATTTTTCTTCGGTTCTTACGACGGCTTGCGCCAGATCACTCCGAATTTCCATTCCGGCCAGGTTGTCCCCACGGCCGCTGAGCGCGAAGGGAATTTCTGCGCGGACGCGGCGATCAAAGATCCAATCGTGGGCGGACCGGTGTTCTCCCAGAGCGGCATGGTTAACGGAACGTTGGTAACGTGCCCGACCGGATCGACCGGCGACATCATCCCCAGTTCCGTCTGGGACGCGTCAGGCGCCAACCTTATGCAGAATTACTTTCCGGTGGCCAACGTTGCCAACGCCACCACCGGCGTCCTAAACGAGTGGACCGGTGATCAAGCCTCAAGCCCGTACAACTTCGACGACTATTTGGGCAAATTCAATATCGCGCTGACCAACAACCAGCAGCTCACCGCCAGCTACTTCTTCAACCAAGGAACCAACACGGTGTCCGAGGGCAGCGTGCCCTACGCCTATCTCGAATATACGTGGCGCCAGCAAAATCTCAATTTGAGCCACACCTGGACGCTTACACCCGACTCCGTCAACCAGGCCTGGATCAGTTACACGCGAAACTTCGGCGGCCGCGTCCCCGTGCCCGAGATTTCCCTCTCTCAACTGGGAACCTCGGCCAGTCCGAACAAATACATTGGTCAAGGCACCGCCGACCTCCCGCAGATTGCCGTCAGCGGATACACCACGCTCACCGACGCGATCTCCGGGCCCGCCACCGGCTCTAACATTTTCACTTTCCGCGACGTCTACAATTGGACCAAGGGCAAAAACGGATTCGAGTTCGGCGGAGAGATCTCCCACGATATCGATAAGCAGCAGACCAACCTCGATAACTACGGCGTCTTCACCTTCGCCGGCAAGTATTCCGGCAACAACCTCGCCGACCTCCTGCTCGGCATCCAAAGCTCGCAGGAGCAGGACCAGCCGGTCACGCCCTATACCGACAGCATCTACTACGCGCTGTTCGTGCAGGATAACCTGCGCGTCACCTCGCGCCTCACTCTCAATCTCGGCGTGCGCTGGGACGTTCAGACCCCGCCCACTAGCTCCAACAGTCTGGCTTCGTCCTTCGTCGCCGGTCAACAGTCCAAGGTCTATCCGACGGCGCCTCTCGGTATGCTCTTTCCCGGTGACGCCGGCGTCTCCGGCACCGGAATCGTTGACACGCGTTATCACCACATCGCCCCGCGCATCGGTATCGCGTGGGATCCGACCGGAAAAGGAAAGACCTCGATTCGGGCGGGAGCCGGCGTGTTTTACGGCAACGTTTCCGGCAACGAATGGAACACCACCTCGAACTACGAGCCGTTCGCCATACGTCTAACGTCCTGGCCGAACATTTTCTCCACTGGCAAGGCCACCGGCACGTACGCCACTTTGACCAACCCGTATGGCGGATACACATGCGGAGGCGTTGCCGCGTCTCCGTTCCCGTATCCGAATTCGAGTTGCGGTGCGTTCGTCGGCGGCGGCTCGATTTACGGAATATCGCCGCATTTCCAGTGGCCCTATACGTATCAGTTCAACCTGTCGATCCAGCATCAATTCGGCGGAAGCAACGGCCCAACATTCAGTTTCGCCTACGTCGGAACGCTGGCCCACGATCTGCCCTTCGCCACGGACTTGAACGCGCCGACCGTCTTTTGCGGTGCAGTAACGTCCGCCAACTTCAGCACCTGCCGTTCGGATGTCAACGACCGTCGTCCGATCGACAACTCGGTTCTCTACCCCACCACAGGTTTCACAGCCAGCGCCTTCGGGCAAGTGTTCGATTTGCAGTCCAATCAAACCGCTTCGTATAACTCTCTTCAGATCACCTGGGTCGAGCGGCTGCAAACCCATCTCACGCTCAACGGCTTCTTCACTTACAGCAAGAATCTCGAGAGCGTCGAGCTCGAGAACAACACCGCGAATCCCACGGGCACTGGCCAGGTTCCGCAAGACTACCTCTACCTGAACGAGGAACGCGGCCGCACCGACGACGACATTCACAGCATCTTCGTGACTTCGTTCGTTTGGAACTCCAGCTATTACCAGGGCCCGAACCGTTTTGTTCGCGCCATGGCCAACGGCTGGCAAGTTTCGCCGGTGTTCACACTGGAGAGCGGCACGCCGTTCACGGTCACGACCGGCAGCGACAACAACGCAGACAGCAGCTCCGCAAACGATCGCCCGGATTTCGTCCCCGGCCAAGTGGCTGCTATCTCAAACGGCAATCTCACGCAACAGCTCCACGGGTATTTCAATACCGGCGCGTTTTGCTACAACAACGGGCAGACCGGCACATACGCCTGCCCCGCCGGCGTCACCGGCGTCGGACCGAACGGCCAGGATGGCGATGTCCCTCGCGACATCCTCAGCGGCCCGACCTTCTTCGACGTGGACATGGCCATTTTCCGTGATTTCAAAATCCACGAAGATTGGACTCTGCAAGCTCGCGCGGAAGCCCAGAACGCCTTCAACCTGCTCAACCTAGCCGCGCCTAGCGCCGGCATGACTTCGTCCACCTATGGCCAAATCACCGGCTCCGCCGGCGTCAACCGCGAAATTCAGCTCGGTCTCCGGCTGACTTTCTAACCCAACACCGTCGCGGCGGCCCGCAATCTTTCGCGCACCGCCGCCAGGCCCGAGATGCCTCGCAGACTCTTGCGAGGCATCTCTTTTTTTCGGCGATCTGTCGCGGCCGATCCGCTTCGACAACTCCCCCCTTAGTCCGCCCATCCATGACACGAATATTCCATGAGCGTACCAATCCCGGTTAAGATGCACACTTGCGCACCTGCCTCCGGCGCGCATCATCCAAATTCCCCCGCTCAGCCGTACTCATCTTAAGAGCGGAGAAAGCTCGGCCGAGTGTTTCTGGCGGTGATCCAAGGTTCGGCGGGTCCGCGTGATCCGGCCGATGGAGAGCTGATGGAGCGCCTTACCGCGCGCGATCCTACGGCGCTTGAATCCCTGTACGATCGCTACAGCCGCATGGTCTATTCCCTTGCGCTGCGCATCGCGGAGCAACCGGCCGTGGCCGAGGAGATCGTGCAGGATGTCTTCCTGAAGCTCTGGCACAGCGCTGATCGTTATCGCGCCGAGCGCGGCCCGCTCGGCCCGTGGCTCTGCACCCTCGCGCGCAATCGCGCCCTCGATCATCTGCGCCTGAAGCGCGAGAAGCAGCGCCGCCGCGAAGATTCGCTCGACGGCGATTTCACCATGCACACGTCCGCTCCGAATCCGGAAACGCTCGCGCAGCAAAGCCAGCAAGCCGTGCGCGTGCGCGAATCGCTCAGCGAATTGCCCGCCGCGCAGCAGCGCGCCATCGAGCTCGCCTATTTCGAGGGCATGACGCACAGCGAAATCGCCGCTGCGCTCGCCGAACCTTTAGGCACGGTAAAAAGCTGGATTCGCAGCGGCCTGTTGCGCATGCGCGAAACTCTGGTGAAGCAGGAATGAACACCGGCGCGCAAGCTACGCAGGACGATTAAAATAGAGATTTTCGAGCACAAGGAACAAACGTGGATGATTGCCGACAACTGAGCGAGTTCTACGAGGCCTACGCTCTCGGCGCGCTCGAAGGCCCGGAACGCGACGAGATCGAGCGCCACCTCGCGCGCCACTGCCCCGCGTGCACCGCCGGCGTCGACGAGGCCAAATGGCTCGTCGCGCAGCTCGCCTATCTCGCGCCCGAAGCCCAGCCCCCCGCCGCTCTGCGCGCCCGCATCGTCGCCGCGGCCACAAGCTCGGCGAAGGCAGGCGCAACGAGCGTGCCAGCCGCACGCGCCGCGGGCGTCACGTCCATCGCCGCGCGCCTCGATCGACGTCAGCCTAGCGCGATTCCCGCCTGGGCCTGGGCCATCGCCGCCGCGCTGCTGCTCGCCACAGTGTACTCAGTGCACCAGACGCGCCAACTCGATCGCCAACTCGCCGCCGTGCAGCACGACCTGCGCGAAGGCCAAGCCCAGCGCGCGGCCATCGAATCAGAGCGCGAGCATTACGAAATGGCCATGGAAATCCTGTCCGCGCAGGACATGAAGTCGCTGGAGCTGATGCCCAAGAAAGCAGCGATGCCGCCCGTGCAAGCCTACTGGAGCCCGAAGATGGGCCTCCTCGTAATGTCCGCGAACATGCCGCAGATGGCCAGCAACATGACTTTACAATTGTGGATGGTGCCGAAGAAGGGCCAGCCGATGAGTGTCGGTATTTTCCGGCCCGATGGCGCGGGCCACGTGATGCTGGTTGCTGCGCCGGGTGCGCCAATCGCCGAAATCGCCGCGCTGGCGATCAGTGAAGAGCCCGCCGGCGGCAGCGTGCAACCCACGTCGGCACCAGTGTGGGTCGGTCCGCTTACCTGAACTTGCGGCAAATCAACACGCGCAAAAATCTAAACTTCCGCCTTGCGTTGCGCCATGCGCAGCGAGCGCCGCTTGAGCGCGCCCTTCGAGCGCCGCCGATCGTCCGCAGTCTCCAAAATCAGCGGCGGCGCCACGCGCGGATGCCCTTCCGAATCCACGGCCACGAAGGTCAAATACGCGCTCGTCGTATGCTTGCGCTCGCCCGTCAGCGCGCTTTCGGAGAACACCTTCACCCCCACTTCCATCGAAGTATGAAACACGCGATTCACGCTCGATTGCAGCACGATCAACTCGCCTACTCGAATCGGATTCCGGAAATCCACGTGATCGAGCGAAGCCGTCACCACATGGCTCCGCGCGTGCCGATGCGCCGCAATGGCGCCCGCGATATCCACTAGATGCATCACCCGCCCGCCAAGCATGTTCCCCAGAACATTCGCGTCCTGCGGCAGCACTACTTCCACCATCTCCGTGCGCGAAAGGCTCACCGGCCGCCCCGTCATGCCCGAGCCATTGGCGCCATTCTTCACGCCGTTTTTCAATCCGTTCTTCACTCCGGCGTGCGCCCCGCCGTGTGCTCCGTTTTCAGCCGCGCCGCCGGCCGCCGCCTTCCCCGCAGTCTTCGGCGCCACGTACCGCGCCCGCAGCGGAGACGAAGATACCTTCGCATGTCGATTTGGCGAAGCCATCGATGGATTTCCCTTCTCTTCAAAAACTATGTATGGACCCGTGTTTCGGAACGAACTTCCCTGCGAGCTTCCGCGCGGACCCGCTGAACCGCTATAATACCCCCTTTCGCGCCATGACCCAAGCCCCCAAGAAAACCCGCCGCCAGATGCTTGAGGAGTTCGTCGCCGCCCACCCCCAGGACGCCTTCGCGCGCTACGGTTTGGCCGTAGAATGCGCCAATTCCGGCGATTCCGAGGCCGCGGGCAGCCATTTCGAGCGTCTGATCCAAGCCCACCCGGATTACGTCGCTGGCTACTTCCAATATGGCCAGCTCCTGGGCCGCATCGGCAACACCGACAAAGCCAAAGCCACGCTTTCCGCCGGCATCGACGCCGCTCGCCGCTCCGGCGACGAGCACGCTCGTAGCGAGATGGAGTCCGCCCTCGCCGGCCTCGCGTGACGTTCCTGCCCCGCGCCTCATCTAACCTATAGTCGCATCGCAAACGCTCGCCTCCGCAGTCGCAACACCAGATGCGACCCAAAACGCCGCCGCGCGCGATCTCACGCGGCGCGTATAATAGATACGAACCGCTCGCGGCCAGGGCCAATCACCGGGGACACTATGGAATCGAAACCAACCACGCTGGGAGAATTGCAGAAAAATCCGCGTTACGCGCCGGGCGCGCCCGCGCGCACCGTGAAAGACGAAATGCGCGAGAACGTTTTGCGCCGCATCGCCGCCGGCGAACCGCTTTTCCCCGGCGTTCACGGCTACGAAGAAACTGTTCTCCCTCAGATCGTGAACGCGATCCTCGCGCGCCACAATTTCATTCTGCTGGGCCTGCGCGGCCAGGCCAAAAGCCGCATCCTCCGCGGCCTGATCGAATTCCTTGACGCCGAAACTCCGGTGATCGCCGGCTGCGAAATTCACGACAATCCTTCGCGCCCATTGTGCAAAGCTTGCCGCGATCTCGTGGCCGAGCGGGGCGCCGAAACTCTAATCGCCTGGCGCGCGCGCGCCGATCGCTTCGTTGAAAAGCTCGCCACGCCCGACGTCACCATCGCCGATATCCTCGGCGACGTCGATCCCATCAAAGCCGCGCGCAGCGGCCGCGCCCTCGGCGACGAGATGACCATCCACTATGGTTTGCTCCCGCGTGCGAATCGCGGCATTTTCGCCATCAACGAACTGCCGGATCTCGCCGGAAAAATTCAGGTCAGCCTTTTCAACATCATGCAAGAAGGCGACGTGCAGATTAAAGGCTATCCCGTGCGCCTGCCTCTCGACGTCCTGCTCGTCTTCACCGCGAATCCGGAAGATTACACCGCACGCGGAAAAATCATCACGCCTCTGAAAGATCGCATCGGCGCGGAAATCCGCACTCACTATCCCGCCACCGTCGCCGAAGGCATGTCCATCACGGAGCAGGAAGCCTGGACCAAACGCCCTGGCGGCGTCGCCGTCGATATCCCCGATTATCTTCGCGAGACCGTCGAGGAAATCGCATTCCTCGGCCGCGAGGATAAGCGCGTCGACAAGCGCTCCGGCGTAAGCCAGCGCCTGCCGATCGCCTGTCTCGAAAGCGTCGCAAGCAACGCCGAACAGCGCGCCGCGCGCAATCGCGAATCGCAAGCCACAGCCCGCGTGGCCGACCTCTACGCCGCGCTGCCCGCGATCACCGGAAAACTCGAACTCGAATACGAAGGCGAAATGAAAGGCGCCGAAAATATCGCGCGAGAACTGGTGCGCTCCGCCGTCGGCCGCGTTTTCCAGAAACGTCTCCCCGGCGCGAATTTCCAGGGCATCGTCCAGTGGTTTGAAGGTGGCGGAGAATTGAAAATTCCGGAAGGCGCGCCCGCATCCGAAGCCCTGAAGCAAATGAGTAAAATTCCCGGCCTCGCGGATCACGCCCACGTCCTTGGTGCGGACGGCGCCACCACGCCCGGCGCCGCGGCCGCCGCATCCGAATTCGTTCTCGAAGGATTGTGGTCGCAGAAGCGCATCAGCCGCAGCGAAGAGCGCGGCTTTTTCGCCGAGCGCCCCAAGCAAGCCGAGCCGCGCGAGCCCATGCAACGCCCGCCGCGCCGGCAATTCAATTAGAAGCCTGACCGTTTGAGCGAGACTCGAAAATGAAATACATCCGCTACAAGAAATATAACGGTGAGCCGGCCGACGACGTCGATCTCGACACGCTGATCGATCGCCTCTCCGATTTTTTTCTGCAAAGCGGCTTCGAGTCCCAATTCTACGACATCAACGAGTTCGATCCCGACCGCTCGATGGAAGCTCTGCGCCAGGCCATCGAGCAGGCCCTCGCCGAAGGCGACCTGATCCCCGACGATCTATTGAAACAATTGCTCGAGCAGGAAGGCGAAGGCGCCAATTCCAGCATGCGCGAATTGATCGATCGACTGATCGAGCGGCTGATGCAGGAAGGCTACATCGACGGCCCGCTCCCGCACGTCACTCCCCCGCCCGGCAAAACTCCGCGCGGCGGAATCGGCCAGCCGCAAGAGCGTCAAGCCAACGCGCGCTTTGAAATCACCGATAAAACCATCGACTTCCTCGGTTTCAAAACGCTGCGCGATTTGCTCGGCTCGCTCGGCAAAAGCAGCTTCGGCCGTCACGATACGCGCGATCTCGCCACTGGTGTGGAATCCGGCGGCACTTCCCGCGCCTACGAATTTGGCGACACGCTCAATCTCGACATCGCCGAGACGCTCTCAAACGCCGTACGCCGCGAAGGCGCCAAAGTCCCCATCGAACTCGATTATCCCGACCTGATGGTTCATCAGTGCGAATACCAAAGTTCCTGCGCCACGGTTCTGATGCTCGATTGCAGCCACAGCATGATTCTTTATGGCGAGGATCGCTTCACGCCCGCCAAGAGAGTCGCCATGGCGCTCTCGCATTTGATCCGCACGCAATATCCCGGCGATTCCCTGCACCTCGTTCTCTTCCACGATTCCGCCGAAGAAATGCCGCTCGGCGAATTGGCCCGCGTGCAAGTCGGCCCGTATTACACCAACACGCGCGAAGGCCTGCGCCTCGCGCAGCGCATCCTGAATCGCCAGAAAAAAGACATGCGCCAGATCGTCATGATCACCGACGGCAAACCATCGGCGCTAACGCTCGAAGACGGCCGCATCTACAAAAACGCCTTCGGCCTCGATCCCCTCGTCGTCAGCCAAACTCTCGAAGAAGTCTCCAAGTGCCGCCGCGCCGGCATCCCCATCAACACCTTCATGCTCGCCAGCGACTACAGCCTCGTGCACTTCGTCCAAAAAGTCACCGAGCTCTGCCGCGGCAAAGCCTACTTCACCACGCCCCGCAATCTCGGCCAGTATCTCCTCATGGATTATCTCGGTAAAAAGACTCGCCACATTCACTAGACCACCGACGCCCCTCCGCGGCTCCCGGTACCCTCGCGCCGCAAACACCCGGAGTGGTAGATTGTTGCCATATGTCTTTCGATTGGGAACAACTCCTCGCGACGGTCGGAGGACAAGCTGCAGTGTTGGCGGCTGTCGGCTACCTGATCAAGACTCTACTTTCAAGCCGCCTGGAACGCGAATCGGACGCGTTTAAAGCGGAACTCAAACGGAGCGCTGACGTTGAAATCGAGCGCTTGAGAAGCAGCCTCCAGATGGAGGCGCTGGAACATCGCGTTCGCTTCTCGAAACTCCACGAGCAACGAGTGGATGTTATCTCCCGTCTGTCTACAGAAATCGAGGAAGTTCCGGCTGCAGTGCAGATTTTCGTGCTGAATGTTAAACAGCCCGCAGCCCTCGAAGTAGCACGAGATCGTACGTTCGAGCTATTCAGACTCAGCCGCCTAAACCGCACAATTCTGCCGGCATCTGTATGCGCGATGTTGGAACAGTACTCGAGAAAACTAATGCATATCGTCTCGTTTGTCTCGGTGTACTGGACTGCCGTAGAGAACCCGACTCCAGAAACCGTAACCAAGCGAAACGAAATCATGTTGGACGCCGTCTCCGCGCTGGAGGGAGATATCCCGGCGCTCAAAGAGAAGTTGATCGTCGAATTCCGTACGCTCTTGGCGGGAGAAAACGCCAAGACCTAACAAGACCACGCCGGCGTCGCGCCAGATTGGCCTCACGAGGCGATTTTGTTTCCGCCTGGCGAACCGGCGGCGATCGACTCATACGACGCCTTCCCACGATATACTTACGCCCGCACGCAACGATCGCGGAGGCAACCGGAAATGCCGGCCTGGCTTGAAATCGATCGATCCTCGTCCCGCACCACGCCCACCGACGACCGCTACGTCCGCGCCCTCGAATCCGGCCAAGTCCTCTTTTTCCCCACTCCTCCCATCGATCTCCCCAACGCGGACCGCGATTTCCTGGTCGCACAGCGCCGCGGCGATTCCGCCGTCCACAAAAACGTTTCCTTCCGCCCCTCCACCGGCATTCTCCGCGGCTGGTCCGGCGACCGCGACACCCGCGACCGCCTCTGCGCCGTCCTCGGCGAATTCTCCGCCCGCGCCCGCGCTTTCGTCTGTGCCTTCCTCCCCGCCTACGCCGCCGGCCTCCAAATGGACTACACCAGCTTCCGCCCCCTCGAAGAAGCAGGCCGCCAATTGCCTCTCCACAAACGCAACGATCTCCTGCACGTTGACGCCTTCCCCAGCCGCCCCACGCGCGGCGGACGCATCCTGCGCTTCTTCATCAATCTTCATCCCGAAAAAAAACGCGTCTGGAACGTCGGCCAGCCCTTCGACATTCTGGCGCGGCAATACGCCGCCGACGCCGGCCTCGAAAAAATCGCCGGCAATCGCGGCGGCTCGATCTGGCGCCGTTTCGCCATAGGCCGCGCCCGCTATTCCGCCTACGACCGCTTCATGCTCCACTTTCACGATTACCTCAAAGAAAATTCCGCCTATCAATCCACCGGCGAAAAAACGCGTCTCGAATTTCCTCCCGGCTCCGCCTGGCTCGCCTACACCGACGGCGTCCCCCATGCCGTGCTCTCCGGCCAGCACGCCATCGAACAAACCTTCATCATTCCCCCCGCGTCCCTCGTCGCCCCCGAGCACGCCCCCATCCGCGTCCTCGAATCCCTCGCCGGCCACCCCCTCGCCTAAGTCATTGCCGAATTAATTTCCGCCCCTCGCTCGTCATCTCTTCGCGCGTTGCCCTCTCTTAAGGATGGAGGAACTTCAGCCCGTGTAAAAAAACGTCCCTACATTCGTGGCGCCTTAGCCCCCGAAGCGTTCCGCAGTACAGCGGCCCAGTACCTGTACCGGCATCCCGCGCACCCCTCCGTTCAATGTATTCGAATACAGTAAACATCATTTTCTTGTTGACACTCTGGTAAGCAACGTGCTAATCTCTCGCATGACACACCGGCAATCCATCCCGTTTGACGCCGGCATCCGTCCCGGTTCCTCGTTTTTCGCCGCAACGCTTGTGTTTTCAATCGATTCCAAACTGCTCGTGCACACATTTCTCGCAACTCACGTATTTACATCGCATTACGAACTGCCTACCCGGGGTACCCCCCCTTATCTCACCTAGAATGGAGCCTCACATGACCAAGAAAAACGCGAACTCCCGCACCATCCTCAAGTTGTCTCGCTGCCTGCGCCGCTTCCCCAACGGCAGCCGTTGCCGTCTCCCCATCGCCGACCAATCCTCCTACTATTGCGAGCGCCACGCCCATCTTTCACAACCCGGCGAAGCTCCTCTCGATCTCTTCCGCGAACTCAGCGCCGACGTCGATGAATTCACGTCTGCCTCCGACGTCAATCAATTTCTCTCCAATCTTCTGCGCCTTCTCTCGCAGGATCGCATCTCCCCGCGCCGTGGCGCCGTCCTCGCCTACACCTGCAATCTCCTCCTCCACACCCTCCGCGCCATCCAGCACGAACTCGAAGCAGCCGATAGCGCCGCGAATCAAACCACACAAATCATCTTTGACATGCCCCGCCCCGACTGCGAAAGGCAAGCTCCCATGGCGGCGGAGCCCGACTCCGTCCGTCTCGCCCCGGCGAGAGACATTCGCGCGTCCGAGCCCGGAGGAAAATCGAGTCAATCAGGTTAAGATGTGCCCGCAGATTGAGCGCTTGGAGAAACAATGGCGCGAGAACGACTACTAGTCATCGGAGGCGTGGCGGCCGGAATGAGCGCGGCGAGCCGCGCTCGCCGCCACGATTCCAATCTCGAAATCGTGGTCCTCGAGCAAGGCTCGGACGTCTCCTACGGCGCGTGCGGACTTCCCTACTACATTTCCGGCCGCGTAGCCGAGGCGCACGACCTCGTAGTCTACACGGCCGATTTTTTCCGCAAGAATCGCGAGATCGACGTCCGCTTGCGCCACAAAGCCGTCGGCATCGAACCCGGCCGCCGCGCCGTGCAAGTGGAAGCCGAACACGGCCAAAAACTCGAATTGCATTACGACACCCTAGTGCTCGCGACCGGCGGCGCCGCGAAGGAAACCGTGCCCGGCTCTGAGCGCGAGAACGTATTCACGTGCGGCGATCTCGCTTCCGCCGTTCGCCTGCGCGATTTTCTCGACGCGAAAAAGCCGCGCCGCGCCGCAATCATCGGCTCGGGTTACATCGGCCTTGAAATCGCCGATGCCCTCGTATCGCGCGGCCTTGAAGTCACCATCCTCGAGCGCTCGGACGCCGTAATTGACGGGCTCGAGCCCGAGATCGCCGCCGAAATCGAGCGCGTGCTCGCCACGCACGGCGTCGCTCTTCTGAAACGCGCGCCGGCCAAGCAAATCACGGGCTCCGCCGGCGGCGTGGCGACAACCGTGCAGCACGGCTTGGCGGGAACTCTGCCGACGGACCTTGTGATTCTCGCCACCGGAATCCGTCCGCGCACGGCGTTAGCGGTAGCGGCTGGAATCGCTCTGGGCCGCACCAGCGCCATCGCCGTGGACGACGCGATGCGCACAAATATCAACGGAATATACGCGGCTGGCGATTGCACCGAAGTGCAGCACTTGGTTGCAGGCACGGCCGCATATCTTCCCCTCGGCACCACGGCGAATAAGCAAGGCCGCGTCGCCGGAGAAAACGCCGCCGGCGGACGCGCGCGATTTCCAGGCGTGGTCGGAACGCTCGTGACGCATCTGTTTGAACTTGAGATCGGCAAAACGGGGCTGTCGTTCGAGCAGGCTCGCGGCTACGGATTCGATGCCGCAACCGTCGCCATCACCACGGTCTCGCGCGCGAAATATTTCGGCGGCAAACCGCTCCTCGCGAAAATCGTGTGGGATAAACCCACAGGTCGCTTCCTGGGCGCCCAGTTCGCTGGACAAGACGGCGCCGCGAAGCGCGTCGACGCCGCGGCGATGGCCTTGCAAGCGCGAATGCGCGTAGCCGATCTTTTATATTCCGACCTCGGCTACGCGCCGCCCTTTGCGGGAGTGTGGGAAGCGCTGCTAATCGCCGCGAATGAAGCGATGAAGCAAAAGTAGCGCGCAGTCCGCCGCGATGCCGACCGCGCGGAGGCAACTAGATTTGATCCCTGAGCCAGGACTCGCGATGTTTCGGGGCCTTGCGCCGCCTGTCGGGGATCACGCGCTCGGCCGGAGGCGAGCCGGCGGCCTCTCGGGCTCGCCGGCGCGCTTCCGCGCCAACCGTGAATTTAGGTTTGGTTCGAGCTACTTTGCGCGCGCTCGGTTTCTTTCGCGCCATGATTCCACTCGGCGTCGGGCTAATCGTTCCGCCCGCGGCCTAGTTCGCGCGCGAGAACGCCGGAACGTAGAGCGACGCTGTTTTTTGCAGATCGGCGAGCGCTGCCAGCACTTGCTGGCTGTGCCCCGTGGGATTAACGGCGATGAATTCTTTGACGATCACGCCCTCAGGATTGATGATGAAGGTGTTCCGCGAGGCGTGCACGAAAGTGCCGTTGGTGGCAAGCGAACCGTATTTGGCGGAGACTTCATGCGCGACATCAGCGAGGAGCTTGAAGTTCAGGCCCTCCTTCGCGCAGAAATCTTTGTGCGAGTCAGACGTATCCACGCTGACGCCGATGACCACGGCGTTGATCTTCGCGTACTGGTCGATGTCGGTCTGGAAGCTGTGCGCTTCAATCGTGCAGCCGGTGGTGAAATCTTTGGGATAGAAATAGAGCACCACCCACTTGCCGCGAAAATCTTTTAGCGAAGTGGGCGTGCCGTCCTGCGAATTTAGAGTGAATTCGGGCGCCTTGGTGCCCTCGGCGGGAGGCGCGGCGGTGGGTTGATCGTCGGCGCGAACGACAGCGAAAGCGAACAGCAACAGCGCTGCGGACAGCGCCGACAACACAGCGGCTCGTGCGCCGCGGCTTGAAACGTTAGTCATAGAAGTTCTCCTTTGCGCCAATAGTATGGACCTTCACCAGAGCAGTTTCAAACCGAACTGAATCTGGCGCGAGGTCGTGGTGGTCGAGGAGATGACTCCGGCGGTGGGCGAAAGCGCCGTGGCCGATGTGAAGATCACTGGGTTGGGCTCGTTGAAATTGGCGTGATTCAGAATGTTGAAAAATTCGGCGCGGAATTGCAGCGCCAGCCGCTCTTTGATTGGGAACTTGCGGTCGATGGAAAAATCGAGCGACGTGAGGCCCGGACCCGTGAGCGAATCGCGCCCGGCGTCGCCGTAAGTGCCAGCGACCGGAGCAGAGTACGCTGCGGGATTGAAATATTCGTTGGGCTCGCCGAGGATCTTGGAGCCGGAGAACGACGGATTGATGTTGGACCGCACAGGGTTGCGCGTATCGCCGTCGTTCGTCGGGTTGTAGCCGAGTTGCGGCGTGAACGGAAAGCCGCTCTGAATGGTCAGGATGCCGCTCGCCGACCAATCTTCGGCGAGGCGATCGAGGAGAGCGTGCGCGGCGTCTGCGGCTCCGGCCGCATGCTTGAACGGCAGCGCCCATGTGCCATTCAAGACGGCCGAATGCGTGGCGTCGAAAGTAGACCGGCTCCAATCGGCGCTGGGATCGAGCGGATTCGCCGTGAACGCAGGCGAGCTGGTGGAAATGCTGGTGTTCACGGTGTCGCCGTCGTCCTCGCTTTTTGAATAGGTGTAAACCCCGCGGAATTGCAGGCCGTGACTGAAATTGCGGCGCAGATCCACTTGCAGCGCGTTGTAAGAGCTGTCGCCTTCGGAGAACCACGACGTGGTGTTGGCCACGGCGGAATTCGCGAGCGGCGAGCCGGCGGCGATGTATTCGGTTCCCGCGGGGAGCGATGCGCAAGCAGCGACGGCGGAGTCTGGGCAGAAGACCGGAACCGGAACGTTGGCGTCGATCGAAAGCAATTCGTGATAGCCGTGCGAGCCGACGTAACCGACGCTGAGCGAGGTGCTGAGCGAAAGTTGCTGCTCGATTTTCAGCGAGTAGGATTCGACGGTCGGCGTCAAAAGATTTGGCTGAACGCCGGAAGGCGAGATCAGCGCGCCGGCGGGTAACGCGCCGCCCGGCATGATGGGAGTGTCACTCGAAAGCGGCTTGCTCTTGATGGTGTACACGGTGTTGTACGGCCCGTTCTGATCGGCGCGATAACTCAAATTATCGAGCAGCGCGTCGTAGACGCCGAAGCCGCCATCCACCACGGTTTTGTGCGAGCCGAAAGGAGACCAGGAGATTCCCACGCGAGGCTCGGGCAGGAATTTTGCGTTGTTCACCGCGAGCAGAGAATTTCCGACCGTGGGAGTGGAATCGATCACGCCGTCGGTGAAATCATAATTCGAGGCGCGGCCGCCCTGTTCGTTCCACCCGTTGGTCGATTCGGCGCGAAACGCCAGGCGCACTTCGAGATTTGGACGCAGCTTGATCACGTCTTGCGCGTAGTACGCCGCTTCCAGCGAGCGCCAGCCAAGCGGCGTGGGAGTGGGCGCGACGACGAAACTCGAAACCGTGCCCTGCAGGAAAGTGGTGAGCGAGGTGAACGTCGCCGAGCCGTATTGATCTTGAGCGAGTTCATCGTTGGCCTGAAGACGCTCGAACCACACGCCGAGCTCGATCAGATGATTTCCGTGAGTGATCGTCACCTGATCTTCCTCGGTGAACAGATTGCGCACGGCGTGCAGATTGTCTCCGGCGTTGGTTCCAGCCGAGGTGATTGCCGACGGAGAATTCGGCGCCGTGCTGCCGCCGACGACCACGACGCCAATCGGCTCGCCGGTGACGAAGCCGGGCAGATCGATGAGCGAATCGCCATTGAAATAAAACGCGGCGCGAGAAAAGCCGACGGTCGCTTTGTTGAGAACGGACGGAGAAAACAAATGCGTTTCGGAAAGACTCAGCACTTGCTCGCGCAGCGATTCGGTGTCGTAACTGAGCGGATCGGCGGTGGGCGTGTTGTCCGCGCTATCGTCAATTGTGTAGACGATGTCGGAACTGTCCTTGGCCGAAGACGTGTGGTCCAAACGCGCGGTGCCGAAATCTTCGCGAATGGCCTGCAAAGGATGGCTGAAATCTTCGGCGATGCCGCAACCGAGATCGGGTCCATTGGCGACGGGCCAAAGTGCGAGCAGCGGCGCGACGCTTGGGGCGACGCCGACGTGCGTCAGCGATGTAGACGACGTGCTGGGGCAAGCGGAAGGAACGTAACCCTGCAGCGCTTCGGCGTCGGGAACGAATGTGACGTCGCTCACGCCGAGGTGCTGGCGGAAACCTTCGTAGTTGGCGAAGAAGAAAGTTTTGTCTTTTTGGATCGGGCCGCCCAGCGCGCCGCCGAAAACGTTGCGCTCGAACGGCGGAATCGCGCCCTGATCGAAAAAGTTGCGCGCGTCGAGATCGCTGTTGCGCAGAAATTCGTAGACGCTGCCGTGCAGTTCATTCGCGCCGGATTCGGTGACGATGTTCACTTGCGCGCCGGGCCGCTTGCCGTACTCAGCACCGTACGTGTCGGTGACCACGGCGAATTCGCGCACGCCATCGACGCCCAGCAATTGGCCGCTTGCGCCGCCGGGAGTGTTGTCGATTTCGGATGCGCCGGTGAATTCGACGCCGTTCAGCAGGAATAGATTTTCCTGCGGCCTGCGGCCCGAGACGGCGAACATGTTGCCGACGACGGAGTTCGATGTGCCGACGGTGCCAGAGCGCTCGGCGGAATAATTCACGATGCCGGGGTTGAGAGTGATTAACTGATCGTAGCTGCGGCCGTTCAGCGGCAGATCCTTCACTTGTCGCTCGCCGACCAAACCCGATGGCTCGTCGGTCGATACGCTGACGACAGGATTGGTATCTTGAACTTTTACAACTTGCTGAACCGCGCCGACGGCGAGCGCCACGGTGACTTCACGGCGCTGGCCGACGACGAGCGTGATGCCCGAGCGGTCTTCAGGCTTGAAGCCCGGCTTCGTGATCGTGACTTCATAGTTGCCGACCGCCAGCGCCGGAGCGTCATAACGGCCCGAGCCATCCGTAATGAGATTGCGCGCAACGCCGGTCTCAAGGTCCGTGACCGTGACAGTTGCGCCCGGCACCGCGGCGCCAGTGGAATCGGTAACCGCGCCCCAGATCGAAGACTCGCCGACCTGGGCGCCCGCGCCCGTGGCCCAGCCGAAAAGCAGCGCCAGGAGAGCGAGCAAAACCGCGACAATTTGCAGCTGATCTACTCTTGTTTCTCTGCTGCTGCGACGACTTCCATTGAATCTTATAGTTCTCGCGCTCATGATCCCCGGTCTCCTTGGGCGTCCGTAGCGCACACGTTCGAGTGTGCGGATCGTTACAGCTTGGCTTTTGGTTTGCGGCAGGCCCTTGGGGTCTGCCAACTTCGGACGGACTACTTAACTAGAGGAGACAACGACAACAGCAACAACAACAGGCCGAGGTTGCCTGCCGGAGAGAAGAAACGCGGGAAGTGGATATACGTATCATCGCAGCAATCTACAAAATAATTTTACGGAGCGTCGAAGTTGTAGTCAACCGATATTTCGGGCGCTCCATCGCGAGGTGAAAATGTCCGGACAGGAGATCACAAATTCAAACTGCTAGGCTCTGCGGACGGCCATGCCGGTGTGCGCGTCGACGAGCTCAAAGACTTTAGGATTGGCGCAGACTTCGTAGTAGGCGCGCGCGCTGGCGGGGCCGATGCGGCCGTCCGGCAAGAGCTGGCGAACCTGGCCTTTGCGGATGACGATGGGCTCGAGGCCATCGCCGATGGGAACTTCGCCCCAATAGAGCGTGATGCGCTCGCGGGCCCACGGCATTGCGCAATCGATTTCGGCGGGCGTTAGCGCAATCTCTTCACTGAGCTTTTGGAATCCTTCTTCATTCAGCTCGATGCCGTTCAGATTGAAGCGAATCAATAGTTCATCGGCTTCTTCTTCGACCGCGCCTTCGAGAACGGTTTGAAACAGGAACAGATTGAACAGCGACGCTTGGTGCGCGAGCAGCCGGCGCGCGAGTTTCGAGCAACTTGAGAGGCGATCGGAAAGATTGAGTGCGCGGGAAATCATGATGCGCGAATCGGCGTCCACCCAATAGGTCGGCGCAGAACCCTGATAGGCGATGCCCACGCCGAGCTCAAGGCGCGGAAGTTCTTTCGACTGCGCTTTGTCGTTATAGGCCTGGAGCACGGCCAGAATCTGGCGCGCCAAACCGCAGGACTTGGATACGGCACGTTGGCTCGAGCGATTGGCCTCGGTTTCAAAAATGGCCAGCACCAGCGCGTCGCCTTCGACGAAAACTTTCGCGGCGCCGTAGCGATCGAGGATGCGCTTCACCGGCTCGTACAAGTTTATGCTGAACAGCGACGCGGGATTGAGGCCGCGCTCGATCAGCTCGGCCGTGATTTTCGTCGAGCCGCGCACGTCGGCCTTGATGATCGTGTGGGAAACGACCTTGTCTTCGACCGGACCGACTTCCTGCGGGAGCAGAAATTCAAACAGGCTGTTGTTCATGCGCGAAATCTCGCGCGTTTTTTCGCTGCGCACCAGATTGACGCGCTCCATGGCCGCGGTCAGGCGGTCGTAATTCCTGAGGTCGCCGCGCAGGCGCATAAAATCCTCGGCGAAGCGCAGCGCAATGGTGCGGGCTTCTTCGCGCGAAGTTTTGCGCAGTTTCTTCGCGAGATCCTCGATGCGCTGGACGGAAAACTGGCGCGCGGGAAATTGCTTGAGGATGTCCGCGACACGCTTCATTTCCTCGCGCGCGACGAGCGCTTTTTTGAGCTGCTGCAAGTGAATGGGCGGGCAGTAATCGTGATACAGATTCCGCAGCTGATAGCTGGCCAGGATATGAATCAGAAGATCGCGCTGCTCGAGACGCTCGATCCACTGATCGAGCAGTTTTCCGCGCATTTCCGCGCCACCGGGTCCATCGCCAGTGTAGCCAACGTCAAAAAGCCGCCGCGCGTTCTCCGATTGATTCAGAAAATCGCCCAGGCGGCCCTGATACTGTTCGGAAAGAAAATCGCTTCGGCGCTTGGCAGCGTCGATTTGGGGCGAGAGCGATTCGAGGCGCTCGCCGAGGCTGGTGATACGCCGCTCGACGTCGAGAAGCTCTGTGCGCGTGTCGGCCGGTGCGGAGCGCAGCCCCACACGCGAAAGCAAGCCATCGCCGCGATCGAACTTGCGGGCGAGCGAAGCGCGTTCCTGATCGAGACGCGCGAGCTCGGCGCGCGTGGTCAATGCAGCGTCCACCAGAGCTTGATTCTGCTTCAGCGCCTCGCCCAACTCTTCGCCCTGATCGCCGGCCAGCACCGATTCGCGCAGGAAATCGAGCAGCAACGCATCGAAAGTCTCCATGCGATCTTGGTCGCGGAGGTAGTTGCCGAGCAGAACGTAATGATCCAGGAACATCACATCGTCGCGGCCGCCTTCGACGAACGCGAGGCGATTGTTCAGAATTTCGTAGGCACTGGAATCTTCGCCGCCAAACAGGGCGCGGCGGGATTTCGAGAGCATGGATTCGTCAATTTCGGCCAGCACGGTGTAGAGATGCTGCCCGGCCTGGCGAAAGGTGTTGCGGCGGCCTGCCTGTAGTTCGGCCAAGCGCGCTTTCATCACGTGGGCCTGCTCGCTGCGCTCGAAATATTCGCCGCGGCTGCGAATCCACTCTTTGCCTTCGAGCACCAGATTGGCGAACTGCGCGGAGATTTCCTGGGTGAGGAACTTCACGATGGCCACGCGGGCCAGAACGTCGATCTCGATATTCTTTTCGTACTTGGCGCGGGTGAGCGCGGCTTGCAGCAGATCGGTGAGCTGCTTTTTCCAGGCGCCGGTTTCAAGAGGACGAACGGCGCGGCGGTCCGTTTGAGCCAGGAACGCGAGCTGCGTGCTTTGGCGGATGAATTCGAGAAGGTAGGCGGCGGACGTTTCGATGAAGCGCGGGCTCAGGAAAACATCATGATGAATATTATCGACACCAACGGCGAGCGAGCCGAGCGTGAGATCTGCGGTATAGGGAATCAGATTGATTCGCGCAGGGTTCAGGCCCGCGGTTAGAGACATATTTTCGGGCATGAATGCGCTCGGGAGACCTCAATCGAGCGTAACAAGCCACGGAAGGCAGGGCAAGACGGCGGCGCTAAGTCGTTAACAGCGGCGTTGTTACGATGAAAGCGGCGGTGGGGAGGCGCGGCGTTATGGCCTGCGCACGGTGATGCGGCGCGCATCAGCGCCCAGGTGTTCGAGCGAGATTTCCAGGCGCGGCCAGTCGTTCGCGAGGTGAAATTTCTCGGACCATTCGACGATGAGGATGGCCGATTCGGAAAGGGCGTCCTCAAGGCCGAGGGTTTCGAGATCGTGGAAATTCTCGATGCGGTAAAGATCGGCGTGATAGACCTTGGTGGGTTTTTCAGAATCGCCGGCGTGCGCGGAGCGGGACGCGTTTTGAAACACGTGGACCAGCGTGAAGGTGGGGCTGGTGACTTCTTCCTCGCGCGCGGCACCGAGTCCGCTGATGATTCCTTTGGCCAATGTGGTTTTGCCGCTGCCGAGATCGCCGTAGAGCAGCACCAGGAGCGGCGGCTTCATTCCGGCAGCTAATTCCCTGCCGTGCGCGATGGTTTCTTCCGCGGATTGCGTGACGAAGGCTGCTGGCCGCGATTCAGCAGGCACGGTCGCGCTCCGCGAGGAGTTGGCGGAACGCCGCAGGCAGCGCATCCAGCAGATCGCTCGCGACGAGCGGAATTTCGCCCACGCTGGACGCCGCGATATCTCCGGCGAGGCCATGCAGGTACACGCCGAGGCCCACGACGCGCAGCCAGTCTTCAACGCCGAATTGAGCGGTGAGACCCGCGAGAATTCCGGTCAGTGCGTCGCCGGTTCCGGCGGTGGCCATGCCGGGATTGCCGGTGGTGTTCACGAAGGCGCGGCCATCGGGCGCGGCCACGATGGTGTGAAAACCTTTAAGCACCACGATCGCGCCCCAACGATTCGCGGCTTCGAGTGCGGTGTCGAGGCGGCGCGCTTGAATTTCCGAAATTGTGCGACCGAGGAGGCGCGCCATTTCGCCGGGGTGAGGAGTGAGCGTGAGCGAGGGCATTTTGCGATCGCTCAGTTGATCGGCGCAACCGTCGTAGGCGTTCAAGCCGTCGGCATCGAGAATTATTGGAACTTCGGAGCGCTCGACGACGGTGTGCACGAAGTCTCGAGTCTCCGGGTTTGTCGAGAGGCCCGGCCCAATCGCAAGCACGGATTTTTTCGCGGCGATCTCGGCGAAGCGGCCGTAATCGAGGGCGTGAAGTCCGATCGAGCCCGTGTCGGTGGAGACCATGGGCACGGTCATGATTTCGGGCATGCCGCCGGCAACGATGGGCAACGCCTCGGCGGCCGTGGCCACGGTGACCAGGCCCGCGCCCGCGCGCAATGCGCCGCGCGACGATAAAATCGCCGCGCCGGACTTGCCGAGCGAGCCGGCGACGATCAGCGCGTGGCCGTAGCTGCCTTTGTTCGATTCCAGCGGGCGGATCAGCGGGATGGAGCGAAATTCACCGGGTTCGAGCCAATGCAATTTCAAATGCGCGTCTGAATCGAGCAGCTCGCGCGGCGTGCCGATCTGGCGAACCACAAGGCGGCCGACGTGGTCCGCGCGCGGTGAAACAAGTTGGCCGACCTTCGGCGCGGTGAAGGTTACGGTGCAATCGGCCTTTACGACCGGGCCATCGATATCGTGCGCGTCGGAGCCGAGGCCGGATGGCATGTCGACAGCGAGAATGAAAGGCGGACGCTCGCCCGGCGGCCGTTGCGCAGCGCGCGTGGCGTTGAGGTCGTCAATTACGCTCGCGAGGAAACCGGTGACCGGGCCGCGCAGGCCAGTTCCGAGCAGCGCATCGACAATGATTCCGGCGCCTTGGAGCGCGGAGCGCGCGGCCTGCCATTCAGATTCGCTTGCGGCCAGTTGCAGATCGCCGAGGCTCTGGCGCCAGCGCTTGAGATTTGCGGCAGCGTCGCCCGAGAGGGATTCAGGATCGGCACAAAGCACGACAAGCGGCGCGAGGCCGCGTTCGCGAAGAACGCGCGCGACAACCAATCCATCGCCGCCGTTATTTCCTTTGCCGCAGAAGATCACGATTTTGCGCGCTTCGAGATCGGGGCATGCTTCGCGCAAAAAGTCGGCGACGGCCGTGCCTGCGCGGTCCATTAGCGTGAGGCTGGGAATTCCGTAGCGCTCGGTGGTGAGCCGGTCGGCTTCGCGCATTTGCTCGGCGGTGAGGAGTTTCATGGGATCGCCCGCGGCGGGAACGCCTTCGGCTCAGTCTGCGTCTTGCGGCAGCCGCGGCTTGCCCAGGCGGCTGTGATGCCGGCTGTAGCTGAAATAAATGATCAGGCCGACTACCAGCCACACGAAGAGGCGCAGCCAGTTCGCGGCGGGCAACGAAAACATCAGCATCAGGCAGCACAAAATGCCGAGGATCGGCACGATCGGACCGAACGGCGCGCGAAACGGACGATGCACTTCCGGATGCGTGCGCCGCATGATCATCACCGCCGCGCAGACGATCACGAACGCCAGCAGCGTGCCGATATTTACCAGCTCGGCGAGAACGCGCAGCGGAAGAAACGCGGCCATGATCGCCACGCACGTGCCGGTCAAAATTGTGGACTTCCAAGGCGTGCGAAACTTTTCGTGCACCGCTGCGAAAAATTTGGGCGGCAGCAAGCCGTCGCGCGCCATGGCCAGAAAAATTCGCGCCTGGCTCAGCATCATTACAAGCAGCACCGAAGTGATGCCCGCGATGGCCCCGATCGAAACCAGGAACTGACGCCCACGGCAGACCGACCTGACGAAATGCGTACCGAAACCGGAGCGTCAATATTGAGCTTGTTGTAGGGAACCATTCCGGTGAGCACAATGGCCATCGCAATATAGAGGACCGTGCAGAGAATCAGGGAGGTCATGATCCCGATGGGCACATCGCGGGAGGGATTTTTGGCCTCCTCGGCGTGCGTCGAAATCGAATCGAATCCGATGTAGGCGAAGAAAACGATGGCTGCGCCCGCGAGCATGCCCAGCGGCGAACCGGTGGGTCCGGTCTGCCCGATCAGGGTGTGGCCGAAGAATGCGAAACCCGCCATGCCGAAGGGCGCGAACGGCTTCCAATTTGCGGGGTTCACATACCGCGCGCCGACGATGATGACCAAGAAAGACGATCGCGAGTTTCAGAATCACGATGCCGGCGTTGAATGCAGGCGCTTTCGCTGATGCCCTTGACGAGAATCATGGTGATCAGCAAGGTGATGGCAATCGCCGGCAGGTCGAACCAGGTCCCGGTGAGCACGAGTTTTCCGCTGACCGGATTGTAATCGAACGGCGCGTTCGAGTAGTGGTGCGGCACATGCACGTGGAAAAATGTAATGAAGTCCTGAAAATAATGCGACCAGCCGTGGGCCACGGTTGAGGATGCGACGGCGTATTCCAGAATCAGATCCCAGCCGATGATCCAGGCGAATAATTCGCCCAGCGTCGCATAGGCGTACGTATACGCCGATCCGGCCACCGGCACCATCGAAGCGAACTCGGCATAGCACAGCGCCGCAAAAACGCAGGTCATTCCCGCGACGACAAACGAAAGCATCAGAGCCGGGCCCGCGCAGTCATGCGCAGCGACTCCCACGAGCACGAAAATTCCCGTGCCGATGATCGCGCCCACGCCGAGGCTCGTGAGTTGAACGGGACCGAGCACGCGCTTCAGGCGGCTGTGGTCGCGAAGCTCTTCCATCAGCGTTTCGTGAGATTTGGTGGCGAACAGTTGGTTTGCCATGTTCCCTTTCAATTGCGCGATGCCAGGTTGCGCGCAATCGCCGCAGCCCACAAAATTCAGCGCATCGCTCGCCGGATCAGGCGCCGCGCAAGACTAATCGGCCGCGGGCGCTGCCGAGCGCTTGCGCCATATCCAGTATACCGGCGCGCCGCACAAGACGATCACGAGACCCGGCCAGGCTGTCTGCGTGTTATACAACAGCAGAGCCACCAAGATGACGCAGGCCGCAAGAATATATAGCGCAGGAATCACGGGATAACCGAACGCCCGGTAGGGGCGCTCGGCATCCGGCTTGAGGCGCCGCAGGCGGAACAGGCCGAGAATCGTCAACACGTAGAAGATCAGAACGGCGAAGACCACGTAGTCGAGCAGATCGCTATAGAGATTGCCATAGGTGACCGCGCCGGTGAGCGGATCGAGCCGCCGCGTGCGCAAGAGCACTAGGATTGCGGCCCAGAGTCCTTGGAGACGCAACCCCATCGCGGGAACGTGCTTGCGATTGAGGCGACCGATGCCGCGAAAAAACAGGCCGTCGCGCGCCATGGCATAATACACGCGCGAGCCGGCGAGTATCAAACCGTTGGCGCAGCCGAACGTCGAAATCATGATGCCGAGCGCCATGATGCCCGCGCCGGCGGAGCCGAAAATCACTCCGAGCGTGGCGGTCGCGACGCGATCGTCGGGTGCGGTTTGAATTTGGGCCAGCGAGAGCGTCATCAAATACGCGAGATTGGCCAGCAGATAGAGTGTGATAACGATGCAGGTGCCGAGCGCGAGCGAGAGAGGAACGTCGCGTCGCGGATTTTTCACTTCGCCGGCGGTGAAAGTGATGTTGTTCCAGGCGTCGGCGGAGAAAAGCGAACCGACTTGCGCCACGCCAAACACGATGACTAGCGCGTAAATTCCGCCCGTGGCGGAGACGGAAGGAATGTAGCGCGCGAGGAACGACGCGCCGGGCGCGATGGTTTGCGGATTGTGCAGCGCCCAGAGCGACGAAAAGTTTGCGTGCATGGCCGCGGCGCTGCGTCCCCATAAAATTCCCAGAAGAATCAGGCCGGCGAGGGCCAGCGTCTTCGCCGATGTGAAAACGTTCTGGATAATCTTGCCCAGACTGATGCCGCGCGTGTTGACCCAAGTGAGCAACACAATCAGCGCGACTCCCACGAGCTGTTGCCGCGAGAGGCTGATTGCGTATTTCGCGGACAGCCGCAGCGGAGGAACGATCCAGGCCACTGGAGAAATCGAGGGCGCAAGCACGCCGAGATATCGCGCGAAGCCCACAGCAACGGCGGCGATCGTGCCCGTCTGAATCACGAGGAAAAGCTGTCCAACCGTAGAGGAAACCCCAGAGAGGCGAATAGCTTTCGCGCAAATAAACGTACTGTCCGCCGGCCTTGGGCATCATCGCGGCGAGTTCGCCGTACGAGAGGGCCGCGGCGATGGTCAGCGCTCCGGTGACGACCCAGGTGAGCAGCAGGCCGCCGACCGAGCCGGTTAAACGCGAAATGTCAGCCGAGACAATGAAAATGCCCGAGCCGATCATCGAGCCGACGACGAGCATTGTGGAATCGAACAGGCCGAGGCTGCGAACGAATCCGACAGTCGAAGTGGATTGTGCGTCGAGTGTGCTTGCGGCAGCATCGCGCTCAGGATTCTTTGGGCTCATCTCGCTCATCGGGGCGCACCGATCGTTTCGGCTGCGATCGCCAAATACTCTTCCGCGCGCGCGCCGGAATTTTGGGCGCGAAGCAGATCGCTTGCGACCGCCAGCGAATCGGCGCCGAATCGATAGACATCGCGCGCGCGCGCTAGCGTGATGCCGCCAATGGCCACGAGCGGCTTGCGCGTGAGCGCGCGAGCGGCGCGCAAGCCGTCGAGGCCGACAAGCGCGTCAGGTTTCGATTTTGTTGTAGTGGGAAAAATCGGACCGAAAGCGATGTAATCGGCCGACGTGCGATCCGCCGCGCGCACTTGATCCAGCGTGTGCGTTGAAACTCCGATCCATAGCGAGGGCCCACAAATCGCGCGCGCCCGTTCGACATCGAGATCCTGCTGGCCGACGTGCACGCCGCCCGCGCCCGCGAGCAGCGCGATATCCACGCGATCGTTGACGATCAATCGCACGCGCGTGGAATCGAGAGAACGCGCAAGCTCGGTTGCGATTTCGAGTTGAGCGCGCGAGTCGGATTGCTTGGCGCGGACTTGCATGAGCCGGCAGCCGGATTCGGCAAGTGTTTCGGCAAGCGCGACCCAACGCGCGGGGTCGTCGCTTGCGATCAGCGCGTCATCCAGGACGGCGTAGAGCGTCGGGAACACGTGCGCCCCCCTAGCGATGCCCCGCGGTTACGGACGCGTAGCGGTCCATGAAATGAGTGTCGAGCCGGCCGGCCTCGAAATCCGGATCGGCGAGTATGCGACGATGAAGCGGGATCGAGGTTTTGATCCCTTCGATGACGAACATTTCAAGAGCGCGGCGCATGCGCGCAATGGCTTCGCCGCGATCGCGCCCGCGCACGATGAGTTTCGCGACGAGCGAATCGTAATAGGGCGGAATCACGGCGTCGGCATACACAGCGGTGTCCACGCGAATGCCCGTGCCGCCGGGCTGCTGGAAGACGGTGATGCGCCCGGGCGAGGGCGCGAACGTGTCCGGATCCTCGGCGTTGACGCGGCATTCGATGCTGTGGCCGCGCGCCTGGAGCTTGCCGACTACATTTTCAAGATGTTCGCCGGCCGCCACGCGCACCTGCGATTTGACCAGGTCGACGTTGGTGACCATTTCCGTGACGGGATGCTCGACCTGAATGCGCGCGTTCATTTCGATGAAATAAAACGCGCCGTCTTCGTCCATCAGGAATTCCACGGTGCCGGCGCCGCAATATCCGATACCTTCGAGAGCGCGCACCACCTGCGCGCCCAACTCCTCGCGCCGCCCGGGGCCAATGGCCGTCGACGGCGATTCCTCGATCAGCTTCTGGTGGCGGCGCTGGATGCTGCACTCGCGTTCGCCGAGATGCATCACGCGGCCATGCATATCTCCCATCACCTGAAATTCGATGTGGCGTGGACGCTCGATGAATCGCTCGAGATAAACATCGGGCACGCCAAAAGCCTGCTGCGCTTCGGCGCGCGCGGTGGCGAAATGCGCAGGCAGCTCGTCTTTGCCGCGCACCACGCGCATTCCGCGACCGCCGCCGCCGGCGGAAGCTTTGATGATCACGGGGTAGCCGATGCGCTCGGCCTCAGTCAGAGCCGCGGCTTCATCGGCCAGGATTCCGTCCGAACCGGGAACGATCGGCAGTCCCGCGGCGGACATCTCGCGCCGCGCCTGCTCCTTTTCACCCATCAGGCGCAGGATGTCGGGCGAAGGACCGATGAAGGCGATGTGCGAAGCTTCGCAAACTTCCGCGAAATTCGCGTTCTCCGAAAGAAAGCCATAACCGGGATGGATGGCGTCGACGTTGGTGATTTCCGCGGCGCTGATCACGTGAGGAATATTGAGATAGCTTTCTGACGAGCGCGGCGGTCCGATGCACACGGCTTCGTCAGCGAAGCGAACGTGCAGCGAATTTCGATCCGCTTCGGAGTAGACGGCGACGGTCTTGATGCCGAGTTCCTTGCAGGCGCAGATCACCCGCAAAGCGATTTCACCGCGATTGGCAATGAGAATTTTTCGGAACATGTTGCCCTGGGGCCCGGATCGGACCGAACTTACTTCTTCCCAGCCGGACGAAGCGAAAACAGCGGTTCGCCGTATTCCACCGGCTGGCCGTTCTCGACGAACACGCGAACCACTTCGCCGCCGACGTCTGCTTCAATTTCGTTCATCAACTTCATGGCCTCGATGATACACACCACTTGGCCCACAGCAACCGCGTCGCCTACCTTCACGAACGCGTTCGCGTCTGGACTTGGCGCGGAATAATAGGTGCCGACGATCGGAGATTTTATGACGTGAAGGTTTGCGTCTTCATCCGGATCCGCCGGTTCGGAAGGATCCGGCGATCGGCGCGGCGCCTCCTTGCGGCGTTCGGCGCTTGAGTCCTGCTCCCACGGCGCGGGCGGATTGGCCGATGGCTCGCGCGGAACCACGATTTCCGGGCGCGGGGGCAACGAGCGAGGCGCTGAATTGGAATCGGTGAACGCTTTCTTCAGGCGGATACGCAAATCGCCGCTGGCGTATTCAAATTCTTCGAGGCCGTTCTGCGACATGAACGCCAACAACTGTTCGAGCTGCCGCAGGTCCACACCGGGCACGGCAAGCGCTTTGCTGTCGGATGATGTCTTGCCCGCGTCTTTCGGGGCCGACGATCTCTTCGGTTTGTTCCGTTTCATCTGGCGTTAGAGTTCCAACAGGTCCCGCCCTAGAGTGGTGAGCAACTCCGAGCCACTCGGCGTGACCCAGGCGTCGTCTTCAATGCGGATGCCGCCAACTCCTTCGATGTAAACCCCGGGCTCGATGGTCACAACCGATCCGGCCTGAAGCCGCGTTTGCTGGCCCCGGCCGAGCCGTGGCGCTTCGTGAATCTCAAGGCCCAGGCCGTGCCCGGTGCTGTGTACGAAATAACGTCCGAGCTTATTTCGCGTCAAGACTTGCCGCGCGGCGTGGTCGATATCCTGCGCCTGCGCGCCGGGATGCAACGCGTCACAGGCTGCCCCGTGGGCATCTTGCACCGCCTGATACCACCGTCGCACTCTCGCGGGAGCGCGTCCCACGAAAACCGTCCGCGTCAAATCGCTGCAATAGCGGCGCAGTATAGCACCCAGGTCTAACACGACCAACTCATTTTTGCCGATGCGGCGCTCGGTTGGCCGCGCGTGAGGCAGCGCCGAGCGCGGGCCTGACGCGACGATGGCGTCAAAGGATTCGCCCGTAGCTCCTTTGCGGCGAAAACGATAGCCGATTTCGGCGGCGAGGTCCAGTTCGCGCACGCCGGGCCGGACCAGACCAATTACCTCTTGCATGACCTGGACAGCAAGCTTGCCGGCCTCGCGAATTGTCGCGACCTCGGCCGCGCTCTTGATGGCCCGGAGATCCTCGACGATGCCCTCCGCGGCGTGCCAGCGCACCTTTGAGCCGGCGGCCTTATGCAGGGCGTGCCAGGTCGAAAGCGTGAGGTGCGTAGGGGAATACGCTACCGTGAGCTTCAAGCGGGAGAGACGCGTTCCAACAGTCGACGTCAGGGAGCCGCGCTGGATTACGAGCTTGGCCCCGGGAGCTTCCTCATGCGCCTGAACCGTAAAGCGCCCATCGGTGAACAGGGTGGTGCGGTGTTCTTCCACGAGTAGATAACCGGAGTCTCCGGTGAACCCGCAAAGATAGACGATGTTCGGAGGATGGGTGACCAGCAGCGCATCCGCGCGCTTTGCGTGCAGCGCGGCGCGAACTTGAGCAATTCTCTTGGCGTAGAAAGGAGCGTCCATGATCCTGGCGGGCTGAGAGGAGAGCCCGTATGCGTACCCTGACGCGCTCTAATTATCGCCCGCGCCCGGGCAAGAAAAAGGGGGGCGACTCGCGCCCCCCGATTCAAATTCCGTCGTTTGGATCCCGGACTAGTCGGGCAAAATCCGGGGAGTTACGAAGAACAGCAGCTCCTGCGAGGAGACGCTCACAGAAGTTTCCTTAAACAGATGCCCGATCAGCGGAATGCTGCCGATTATCGGCACCTGGTTGACGTTGTTTTCCTGGCTCGACACGATCACGCCGCCGATCACGACGGTTCCGCCGTCGCGAATCAGCACTTTGGTGGTGGCCGATTGCGTATCGAGGGCCGGGATGCCGGAGATGCGCGGTATGCCGTTATCGATCTGCGTATTCTCGACGTCCACGTCGAGGAACACCGTGCCGTCAGCGGTGATCTGCGGAGTGACTTCGAGCTTCAGCACGGCGTCCACGTATTGCACGGAGATCGTGTCATTGATGGTAGTCTGAATCGGAATCTCTTCGCCCTGCTTCACCGTCAGCTTCTCGTTGTTCTGCGTGACGCCTTCGGGTTCGGAGAGCAATTTGCCCACGCCCTTGTTCTCCATCGCCGTAATCACGTAGTCGAGTGCGTAGTTCGCGGCGGTGCGAGCGAAGGCGATGCCCGAGGTCGGAGCCACGGCCGGGAAATTGGTCAGCAACGGCAGAATATCCGTAGTGCCCGCGGCGGTGATTGGAAGCGTGGCACCGGTATGCGTGATGGTGCTTGCTACGCCGCTGCCGCCGCCGATGACGTTTGAGCCGCCTGCACCATAGCCGATGCCGAGGCCAAGCTGACTGCCAATATCTCGCGCGAATGCACGTGAGGCTTCGACCACGCGGGCTTCGATCTCGACTTGCTGCGATTTGCGGTCCAGTTGGCGGAGAAGATCGTCAATCGTGGGCAACACGGCCGGAACGTCTCGGATGATCAAGCTGTTCGAGCGATCGTCGGCCAGGATGTCACCGCGCGGCGAAAGGAAGCGCTTGAGCGTGGTGGCCATGGTGGCGGCCTTGGCGTAGCTGAGCACGCGCGTGACGGTCACCAACTCCACGGACGCCGCCTGGGCATTGGCCAGGGTGCGCTTGGCTTCGGCCTCTTTGCGCACGGTGTCCTGCGTCGCGATGCGCAAAACGTTTCCATCAATTTGGCTGGTCAGATCGTTGTTTTGCAGCACGATGTCCAGCGCCTGATCCCACGGCACTTCATCAAGCACCAGGGTGACCGTGCCGTGAACGGCAGGGTCCACCACGATGTTCAGGCCGCTGATCTCGTGAATCAAACGGAAGAAGTCTTTGAGGTCGACGTCTTTCAGGTTCACCGAAATCGGCTCGCCCGTATATTTCTTCTCCGCGGGAGCCATCGGCCCCGCGCCTGTGCCTTGAATCGGAGTCGGATCGCCGGGCTCAAGCTTGGCTTCGACGACGGCAAACGGCGGAGCGGCTTGCTGCGATGGAGATTGGACTTGCGACGCAGATTGCGTTTGTGCGGCGGCTTGCTGCGGCGCCGGCGCCGGAGGATCGTTTGTAGGTGCGGCGAACGAAGAGGCGTCGGTCGTCAGCCAAGTGGGCAGTGACATTTGCGGAACGTTGTTCACCGCGGCCGGAGAAGCGGACGCTCGATGCGAATCGCTTTCAGCTGTGTCGCTTGAAAACGTGATGGTCAGGCCGGAGGCGTCGGTTTGCACTCGATCGGCCACCACGTGATCAAGATCGATTACCAGGCGAACTGCGCCGGCGGTAGATTGCCCCAGGCGTATTCCGCGAACGGGTTCGATCGTGTTCGCGACGGGACGATTTGAGGTCATGAGGCGCGCATTCGAGAAGTCCAGCACGAGCCGCGGCGGATTCTCGAGCCGCGTCTGCTGATAGACGAGCGGCGCGCCGGCGTCCACGCGCACGGTGATCTCGCGGCCCGATTGCGCAATGTGCACGGCGGAGATGGCGGGCGTGTTGGCGTTGCTCGTAGGCAATGTTCCGGCTCCGGCCCACACCGTCGCCACGGCGGCGCTGAAAACGAATATCAGGCAGGCGAGCCGGGAACCCGGCCAGTGATTCTTCATTGCGAGTCTCCTGAACTGCTGGGATTCAGTCGTTTCGTCAATTCGCGGTCGACGGGCTTGCCGAATGCGTCCGTGCCCGTCTGGTGGAAGGTGACGGCGTCAAGCACGATGTGCGTCACCGCGCCGTCGTACAGCTTGTCTCCATCGCGCAGGAAATAAACGCGAGCTTGCGGATTCTCCACGATGGCGATCATTCCGTTGGGACCTTGTACGATTCCATCGATGCGCAGCGTGTCCACCATCAGGCCGGCTTTTCCAGGCGGCAAATTCTCCGGGTGGTTGGACCCCGAATTCGGCGCCTGGAGCAAAGGTGTGAAAGGATCGCGCCGGCCGGCGGTCTCAGCGCCGCTCGAAGGAGCCGCAGGCGCGGCCGACGGAGCGGCTGGAGCGGAAGCAGCGTTTGCTGCGGCGTTCGCGGCCTTGTGTCCTCTGTGGGGCTTGGCCGGAGACTGCTGCGCGGCCGCGCTCGATTGGTTTGCGGGCGCGGAGGGCGTCGCGTCCGTGTCTGCGGACGGCGACGAGGCCATCGCGTGATTCATTTGAGTGCGCATCTGGCCCGGCATGGCCGGAGACTCCTGCGCGCGGACCGGCAGAATTGCTAGGCCAGCCAAAGCCAGAATGGCGGCGAGCGAACGGCAGAACCGAAATTCGATTGGCAATCGCATCGTCAACTCAGTCGCCCCTTCCCTGCGAGCGAGCCGGTGGGCTGCCCGGCGCCGGGGTTGTCCCCGCCGCGGTTGTCGCAGCTTGGCTTGGCTTGCTGAAGAATGTGGTCACGGTGCAGGTGCCGCTGACGCTGGTGCCCGGACGCACGGGATAGCCGGTGCCCTTTGTCGGATCCACGGCCGTGAACGTCAGGTCACCCACATTGATGATTCGGGAGAGGCGGCTCAAGCGCGCGAAGAAGTCCTCGATCGCGTAGTACGGGCCGTCCACTTGAATGTCAAACGGCATCTCGAAATGGTAGTCGTGCGGGATGATGGCGTCTGCCGTGAGCCGGCGAATCTGCACGCCGGAAGCCGAGGCCGCGCCTTGTAGCATGCGCATAAATTCGTCAACCTGCTTGTCCTCAGGGACGATGGCCTGCAGAGTCTCCAGTTGTTTTTGCAGCGCGTTCATTTCCTGGTTGAACGTGGCGTACTGCCGCTCGTAGACCTGGAGCTGCTGCACTTCCTGCTTCAACTGCCTGTCCTGATCGGTGAGCTGGGTCACCTGAGTGCGTGCCGTGGCCACCGGAGACATGGGAATGTAAATTCCGGCGACGATCACGATCACCGCCAGGGCCACGAACACCAGCGCCTGGATGTACCACGGAAATTCGCGGAACGATATCGCCATGGCTCTCCCTACTCCTTCACCGCGGGATGGCCCGCGGGCGGTGCGGCCATCGGAGCGGGACTCGCGCTAGCGGCGGCTGGAGCCGCAACATTTCTGGCTTCCGGAAGCGCAAACTGCGCCGTCAGCTCGAAAACGAACGTCTGCACGACCTTCTCGCTCGGATCCTGATGCGATTCCTTGATTTCGATCTGATCGAAATATCCAGAGCGCTTCAGCTCGGTAATGAAATTGGCCACTGCGTTGATCGATGCGGCTTCGCCGGTAATGGCCAGCGAGTCGCCCTTGCGCCCCACCGACGTCAGCCACAATGTATCGGTGCGCACCACCGTGTTGGCCAGCGCATCCATCAATTCCTGGCCGCCGGTGCGGTTGCGCTGCAACTGTTCGATCACGTCAATGCGTTGCTGCAGGACGTCTTTTTCGCGCTGGAAATTCTCTACTTGAGTTTTCAGGTTCTCCAAGCGCGCTTTTTCGCCCTGCTGTTTCTGGATGTCGGCCTGAAGCGTGTGCGTTTCGCCGTCGAGTTGCGCCCAGTAGTACCAGAGCACTCCTACTGAAATCGCGAGAGCCGCGACCAGCAGGATCACCTGGAGCGTGGATTCGAGCGGCACCGTTTGGCGCGCCGCTTTGGGCCGGACTCTGCCAAGCAGATTGATGCGAATCATGGTTGGTCGAAGCTCCTCAGCGCCAAGCCCACCGCAATTGCCAGGCGTGGCGCCAACTCGCGAATCTGATCCTCGTTATGCCGCCCCGGGTTGATGACGATCTTGCGGAACGGGTAAAACTCTTCCACCGGCATCGCAAACTCTTCGCGCAGCAATTCCACAAGTCCGGGCACGCGCGCCGTGCCGCCGGCCACGCAAATCTTCTGGATGTTTTCGCCGCTGGCCGTGGCGCGGAAGAAATCGAAGGTCTTCTGGATTTCGAGCAGCAAGATATCCGAGACGGACCGCAGAATCTGCGCCTTGTGCTCGTCGGCCACGCCCGCGATGGCTTCGCCCTTCTTCAGGCGCTCCGCGTCCTCAAAACTCAGATCGAGTTCCTTCTGCAGCGCGTCGGTGTACTGATTGCCGCCCACCGAAACGTCGCGCGTGAATAGCGGGATGCCGCCGCGGATGATGTTGATGTTCATCACGCTCGCCCCGATGTTCAGCAGAGCAATCGTCTGGCTGGGGTCCGGGTCGTAATTGACCTCGTAGCAGTTCTGCAGCGCGAAGGCGTCGATATCCACCACGGTCGGGTTCTTGCCCGCCTGCGCCAGCACGTTCGTGTGGTTCAGAATCTTATCTTTCTTCACAGCCACAAGCAGCACGTCCATCTGCGAATCCACGGATTCCAGAAGCTGGTAATCGAGATTCACGTCGGCGATATCGAACGGGATGTGCTGGCTAGCCTCGCTCTGAATGCGATCGAAGAGCTCTTCCTGCGTCATTTGCGGCAGCGTGACCCGCTTCACGATTACGGAATGCCCGGAGACTGAGGTGGCCACGTTTTTCGTTTTGGTCTTCTGCGCGTCGAAAACGCCGCTGATCGCGCCGGCCACAAGCGGCGCGTCCATAATGGCGCCGTCTACCACAGTGTCTTGTGCCAACGGCTCCAGGCCGAAGCTCACAAGTTCATAGCCCTGCTTGGACTCTTTCAGCTCAACCGATTTGACCGAGCTCGACCCGATGTCGAGGCCAACCACGGCAACCTGCTTGGGCTTTCCAAACATTCTGTGACCCTTTCGGCTTTCCCGTGCGCGCTGCTTCGGACTGATTTTGCTGCGCCGCTCGCCCGGTGCTCTCGATTCGCCCTCAAAACGCTCGTACCAGTTCCAAACGAGGGTCCTAGTACCTGTCGGCGAGTTTGTGGTCCCTTATCGGAAGTGTCAAGCAAGGTAAAACTTGGTGTTGTCTTAAGAATACGTGGGCTGAACGACTGTCCAGCGGTGGCCGCCGGGACAGGCATGCTTCCCTCAACTGCGTGAAAACACAGTGCTGAGGCCCTGAAACGCCACTTTCGTGCGGCGGAAACCGCGAGGCGCATGGGGAACGCCGGGGACTGTACCGCCGGGGGTGCTGCGAAGGAAACTGCCTCAGCGAGATAGCCCCAACTTGTTCCAAATTGAGTCCACGCGCGCGCGGGTTTTGTCGTCCATTTTGATTTCGTCGGGCCAGGGGCGCAAAAAACCTTCGCTGGCCCACTTGCGCGTGGCGTCGATTCCCATTTTCGAGCCGAAATCCTGAATGCGCGCGGCGTGATCGAGAGTGTCGGATGGACCGAGAACGAATTGAACGTCGCGCTCGGGATCGATCGCGCACAGCGCCTTCCACACCACTTCGCGAAAATCCTGAACGTTCACGTCATGATCCACCACCACGATCACCTTGGTGAACATCGCCTGACCGAGCGACCAAATCGCATTCATAATTTTTCGCGCGTGGCCGGGATAGGACTTGCGAATCGAAACGATCATCAAGTTGTGAAAAATGCCCTCGGCCGGCATGGCCACGTCGACGATCTCGGGATACTGCAATTTCATCACCGGCAAGAACACGCGCTCCACAACGTGGCCCATGAAAAAATCCTCTTGCGGCGGCGGGCCAACGACCGTGGTCATATATATAGGATCGCGGCGGTGCGTGACGCAGGTCACGTGAAACACCGGGAATTCACCTTCGAGCGAATAGAAGCCGGTGTGATCGCCGAACGGCCCTTCCGTGCGCAGCTCGCCCAACTCGACGTAGCCTTCGAGCACGATCTCCGCGTTGGCCGGTACTTCAAGCGAGCACGTTTCGCACGGCACCATCTCCACCGGCTCGCGCCGCAAAAATCCGGCGAACATCATTTCATCGAGATCCGGCGGAACCGGCAAAATACCCGCGAGGCATGTGGCAGGATCGGAGCCGATCGCGACAGCCACTTCGATGCGTCCCAGCGGATCGGCCGCGCGCGCGCGCCGGAAATGTTCCGCGCCGTGCTTCTGCGTTTGCCAGTGCATTCCTGTGGTGCGATCGTCGAAGACTTGCATGCGGTAGACGCCGACGTTACGCTTGCCCGTTTCCGGATTCTTGGTGATCACCAGCGGCCAGGTGATGAAGCGCCCCGCGTCCTGCGGCCAGCATTGCAGGATCGGAAATTCCGAAAGCGAAAACCCGTCGCGACGAATCACTTCTTTGCACGGACCGGAGCGCACCGTCTTCGGGAAAAACGATCCGAGCTCCGCGAGCTTCGGCAGCATCTTGATTTTCTCGAACAATCCTTGCGGCGATTGAAAGTCGATGAACGAGCGAATGCGATCGGCGACTTCTTCCACGCGGTCGACTTCGAGCGCCATGTTCATGCGCCGCTCGCTCGCAAGCAAATTGATCGCGAGGGGAACACGCGAGCCTTTCGGATGCTCGAATAGCAGCGCGGGGCCGCCGGCGCGCAAAACGCGCTGCGCGACTTCGGTGATTTCCAGCACCGGATCCACTTCCGCGGAAACTCGGCGCAGCTCGCCTTCCTTTTCGAGGCGGGCGATAAATTCCCGCAAATCGCGATACGCCAAAGTATTTCTCCTCGCTGGACTCGTCCGCGTCCTTTAGCTGCTTCGTGTCGCAGGAAACGGAAGCGCTCACTCTAACACGAACCACTCGTGCCCCGAGGTTCCGGCCGCCGGGGCTTCGCCGGTGACTCAGGCTGGTGGCGGATCGTTCTCGCGGTCGGGACCCGGGATATCCCAGATGATTGGTAAGTCCTCTTTCTCGCCAAATTTTGGATCGCGTTCGCGCTCGATGGCGCGGAGGGTATGGAGGAGAAGATTGCAGCCGTAGATCAAGACGGCGCCGCGGCGCGGGGAGATGCGGTCCTGTGCCAGCAGGTGGACAAGTTTGGAGAGAAATTGGTTGACGTCGGAAGCGGAAGTGAATTCCTCGACGCCGGGCATGAGCTGGCGAGCGAGATCGAGCGGGGTTTCGTCGCCAGGTGGGGGGAGATGGGCGTGGCGTTTGCAGAAGAAGGATGAGTTCTTGGAGATGGGAAGGCGGCATCGGCGACCTGTGGGGAAACGGCGCATGCAGCGAGTCAACTCATTGGCAGAGCGGGACTTCGGATTATTCTTGGTCATGGGCGTCTCCAGTCGAGCTGAGATAGGGGGTACACCCCCGGGTATGTTTTGCGTAAGAGATTCATAAGGCGGGACTTGCAGAAAAAGAGTGACAAAGAGTGCGTAACGGATTGAAAACAGTCGATTTGCAACTGTTTATTTTCAACGAGATGCGCACTCTTTTGCAATGCATTGAACATGAATAATTTAGAGCGACGGATTTGTACGAGTGAGCGCGTTTCGGTTGAATTGTATCGATGATATTTGGTAGGCGAGATGAGGCAGGACGAAGAGGGGTCCTTCGGCTCGTCCGCCTCTGCGGACTCGCTCAGGACTCGCATCCTTGGCCGGATGCTCGGCTTAGAGCGACGGATTTGTACGAGTGAGCGCGATTCGATTGAAATGTATCGATGATATTTGGTAGGCGAGATGAGGCAGGACGAGGAGGGGTCCTTCGGCTCGTCCGCCTCTGCGGACTCGCTCAGGACTCGCATCCTTGGCCGGATGCGCGGCTTAGAGCGACAGATTTGTACAAGCAAGCGCGATTCGATCGAATTGTATCGATGATATTTGGTAGGGCGGGCACGACGGGCGGAGGCGATGTTGCCACGGCGAGCAGGCTCCGCCGCTAGATACCGAAAATTCTTCGCGACAACGAGAGGCGGGCGTATACGCTTCCAGTTCATGCGGAAGCATAGCACCATTGTTAACTATATGTCAATAATAACGCGTGGGGTATTCTGTTCGAATGGCTGTGGAAATTATTTCGAACAGTGGAAAACGGCGGGCCGAGGGTGACAAGCAGGCCGCGCGGGGCTGCGCATTGCGCAGGCACAAGGGCTTGACTTGTGTAACCTGAGTAGTTACACTACACGAAGATGATCCTGCGCTTTCGTCATAAGGGGCTGGAACGGCTCTTTGCCTCGGGCGACACGCGAGGGGTGAACCCTCAACACGCGAAGCGTTTGCGTCGTCTGCTGGCGTCGCTTTCGACTGCGACGATCCCGCTGAACATGAACATTGCCGGCTATCAGCTGCATCCGCTCGCGGGCGAGCGCAAGGGCGAGTGGGCCGTCTCGGTGTCGGGCAATTGGCGGCTGGTGTTTCGCTTCGACGGTGAAAACGCGACCGATGTTGATTTGGTGGACTACCACTAGCAAGAGGAGAAAAGGCACATGGATATGTACAATCCCCCGCACCCCGGTGAGATCGTTCGGGAGGACTGCCTGAAGGCGCTCGATCTGACCGTGACCGAGGCGGCGAAGGGCTTAGGCGTCACGCGCAAGACGCTCTCGTCGATTCTCAACGGGCGCTCCGGCGTCACGGCCGAAATGGCGCTGCGGCTGTCGAAGGCGTTCGGGAGCACGCCGGAGCACTGGTTGCAGATGCAGCTCGCCTACGATCTGTGGCAAGCGAAGCGGCGCGCCAAGAAGCTGCGCGTCAAGCAGTTCGTCGCCACGGCGCCGGGGTAGCGGGCGGCCTTACGGTTGCCAGGCGCGACGGAGCGATGACAGCAAGGCCGCGCTGACGCCGGGGATGGCGCTGCGCATTGGGGCGGTCACACAGACGACAGTGAAAGAGTTGGACGTGCACGGTATAGCCATGCATAGCGGAATCACGAAGGGACGAGTTTTCATCGTCTAGAGGACGGCCGAGGAGAGGATCGGGTGTAGCCACAATTTAAGTCTCTGCTCTACGCTCACGGTACCGCATGCGAAACGTCTTCGATCAATATCGCCATCCAGAAAACCGACTTACGCACGCGCTCGCCTCCTCGCTAGAGGCTGACCGTCGTTTGCTTCATCGATTTGTTCGGTGGGTGACGGGTCGCGCCGACAAAGTTCCTCACGATCTGGAGATTGTGGAGCAGCAACTCCCTGGCGAAGAAGAAGTGCGGGATGAGGACGAGACCGAGCGCCGCGGCCTGCCGGATGCTTGGATTCACGATGACGATACGTGGGCTCTCATTATAGAAAGCAAAATCCAAGCCCGTCTTACAAAGGGGCAACTTGATCGTCATCGTCGTACCGCCGAGCTTCGCGGATTCTCAGACATCAATCTTGTCGCCTTCGTTTCGCAGCGCCCACAACGACCCGTCTCCGACCGCGTGAAAATTGTCGAGTGGACGAAGCTCTATTCCTGGATGCGGGGCGAAGGGGCATCAGAATGGGCGCGTCGATTAACGGCGTACATGGAAGTGCTTGAGCGAAAGCTTGTCGAGGACGATTATCTAAAGGAGGGAACAATTACCGTGTTTTCTGGCGTTCCTTTTGGTCGAGACTATCCCTACAACTATCATGAGGCCAGGCGACTGATACGCCTCGCTCTCAGTGAGCTGAGAGGGAGACGTGACTTGCGGCAAGACGCCTGGTTGAATCCTGGAGGCAAGGGGCGACCTGCCATTACGGGACGGGATGGTTCTTCCGTATGGGATCTCCTTCCGCTCGCAAGAGCGCAATCTGCGAAGAATTTCACGGAATATCCCCACCTGTCTCTTGGCATTAATCGAAAATATATGGACGCGGGCGTCACGATTCCGGACGGGATTCGGCGGAAATTTCGCCGTAACCTTCTCGCGGGAGGCAGGGAAGGATTCTTGGAACTGTTTGGGGAGGTCCACAACAATCTACGGAGGTCGCTCGCAGCAGTCGAAGGCGCGGCGCCGCACGCCGAAATCGTCCAGCGTCACTTTCCTTCGCGGCGTGCTGCGCCCATCATCGACGCCAAACTCCAGTTTGATCTACGGACTGCGTTCACTAGCCCCAAGGGCTGGCGAGAATCGGTTAAACAGCAGCCCGAATGGCTTGAAGCAGTCTACGAAGTGCTTTCCGGAAAGCAGTCAAATATCCAGTTTACGGTGGGCGCAGTTTTTCCGTATAAGCGATGCCGTGCCGTAAACACGCCGATGATCTTGGATCACGTCGCCCGCGTCTGGCTCGCGTGCAGACCGCTGATCAGAAAAATGTTGGAATAGCCCGATGTGCCCGCGCTAACTGGCTGATCAGGAGGCAGAAATTGTGCCCGGTTTAATCAAAACTCCCGGCTTTCGGCCTCAGGCACGCTATGTCTGCTTCTGTGCTGCCGCCTCATCTATGCGCGGCGCTTGGGGCTGACCGGTTTTCGTTTCTTCCTCTTCAGCGACGCGAGCATCTCGTCCACGGAATCGAAGGGGCCATAGTAAGGCCCATCGCGTGCGGTCGCGAGGCGTGCATCGATGGCCCGACGCTGCGCGGGCGCGTATTCGTCGTCCGCCGCTGGAAGCTTCGGGATGATGTTTATTACGCCCCCCGAAACCTTGAATTCAACCTGATCGCCGCTTCTGAGACCGGCTCTGCGGCGTACGCTTGGCGGTACGACAAGGTCAGCTTTCTTTTTGACGGTGACGGTCATGGCGGATGATCTTTTTAGAATTGAAGCTGCACTTCGGACTAGCGGCGTCCGCAGAGCGCGTCAACGCAAATGAGGCCCGCAAAACCAAAGCGATGATTTGCGGCATTCGCGGCATTCGCGGCATTGCCGATGCTATCGGGTTAACAGCTCCGATTGCGGTTACAAAATCTGGAGGCGAAGGAGGAGGGTCGGAAAAGTGTGTGAGAAACGGGTTCGAGAAGTCCTATGCGGGGCCTTGGGATTTTCACGTAACCGCCGAAAAGGCTATGCAGTGGAGAACCTGGCGGGAGCGTTGAAAACTGGAGCAATCAGATATAAGGTATCGGTCGCGCGGGAGTAAAAAATCGATATTCCGGCTTAGAACTGGGGAAGGCGACAGATGACGACTCTCTGGCGGGATGTGCGGTACGCCGGGCGGATGATCGCGAAAACTCCCGGGCTTTCGGTGATCATCATTCTGACGCTGGCGCTCGGGATCGGAGCCACCACAGTCGTCTTCAGCATCGCCAATACCCTGATGTTCCAGCCGCTGCCTGTTCCGCACGCTTCTCGGATTATGGCGGTCGGGTTTCAGCAGAAGGGGAATCCGCTCGGCCTGGGGAGTCTTTCCTATGTGGAGTTGGGCGATTTCCAGTCTCAATCGGGCGACGTTTTCGCGGGCTTATTCGGAAGCCTGGTCAGGCTCTCCGGCTTCGGGCTGGAAGGTCATCCGTCCGAGCAGCTGCTCTCCAATTACGTGACCGGGAATTTCTTTACCGGGCTGGGCGTCAAGCCGGTGCTAGGGCGTCTGTTTGCCCCTGGCGAAGGCGAGCAAATCGGCGCGCCGCGTACAGCGATTCTCAGCTATGCGTTCTGGAAATCGCATCTCGGCGGCGATCCCGGCGTGGTGGGCCGGTCGGCGCTGGTCAATGGAAAACCGACCGAGATCATCGGCATCGCCCCCGAAGGATTCCACGGCGCGGTGCCTTCGCTGATTGACATGCAGTTGTACCTTCCGCTGAGCATCGTGGCCGAAGACCAGGCCGCTACTCCCGGCGCGTTCGCGGGCGGAAATCTGTTCACGAACCGCACGGACCGCGAACTCTCCGTGCTCGGCATGTTGAAGCCCGGCGCGAGCGCAGCCCAGGCGCAAAGCCTGGTTCGCGTGATCCAGGAACGGCTCGCCAGCCAGTATTCCAAAGACGAGAATGGACTGGTAATGGAAGCCATTTCTGCTCCCAGCGGCGTGCCGGAAACCGGCATTTTGCGTGTGATCGCGGCCTTATTTGTCGGGCTTTCGGGGATGGTTCTGCTGCTCTCGTGCATGAACGTGGCCAACGTACTGCTGGCGCGTGCGACGACGCGGCAGCAGGAGATGGCTATCCGTGCGGCCCTGGGCGCGCCGCGAAGCCGGCTGATCCGTCAGATGCTCACCGAACCTGTGCTGCTCGCGCTGCTCGGCGCCGCTGCTGGGGTGCTGGCGGCCCGTTGGACCATGGCCGCCATCTTCGCCCTGCCTGCCTGGGCCGCGCGGCGGGCAGACTTCGTGATCCTCCAATTTAGTTTCGATTGGCGCGTGTTCCTGGTGGCCTTCGGCGGCGCGATTGTGGGCGGAGTCGCTGCGGGAATGTGGCCGGCCATTCAAGCCGGCAGGACCAATCTGAATCTGGTGCTGCACGGGGCCGGCCGCAGCGATTCGGCCGGGGCCGGGCGCCATCGCCTGCGCAATATCCTGGTTGTCGCGCAGGTGGCCGGCTCGCTTGCGTTGCTGATCGCCGCCGGCTTCTTCGTCCAAACCCTGCGCCGGGCCGAACATGCCTATCTCGGCTTCGATCCCAACCATCTGGTGATCTGCACGATGGACCCCCACGAAATCGGCTACGACCACGCGCGCACCACGCAGTTTTATCGAGAGCTACAGACCCGCGTGGCCGCCCTGCCCGGGGTGCAATCGGTAAGCCTCTCGTTCGGGGCGCCCTTCCTCGGAATCGAATACGCTGTCAATGTTTACCCCGAAAATTACATCATTCCCCCGGGCCAGCAGGCGCCGTTCATTTTCCACAACGTCGTGAGCCCCGAGTACTTCTCAAACCTGCGCATTCCGCTGCTTCGGGGGCGGGCCTTCACGGAATCCGACAATGATCAAGCCCCGCTGGTGGCGATCGTAAACCAAACCATGGCCCGCCAGCTCTGGCCCGGCGAGGATCCCATTGGGAAGCGCTTCCGGACGGTGGAGGACTTAAACCCGCTGATCGAAGTGGTGGGCCTGGCGGGCGATGGAAAGTATCAGAACATTATGGAGGACGCGCAGCCGTGGTTCTACGTCCCGCTGGACCAGGAATTTCAGTCGCTTCGCACGATTGTGGTGCGTTCCTCTGCGCCTCCGGAAGATCTGATCGGGGAAGTCGAGGGCGAAATCCGCACTCTGGCTCCTGGCATGCCGCTTTTCAATAGCGCCACAATGGAGCAGATATTGGACCAAGCGCAGTTCATCTTCAGGCTGGGCGTGGACCTGGCGGGAGGCACGGGTTTGCTGGGCCTGTTCATCGCCGTAGTGGGCGTCTATGGAGTGGTGTCGTACGCGGCGGCGCAGCGGACGCGCGAAGTGGGGATTCGCATCGCGTTGGGAGCGACCCCAGCGGACGTGCGGAAGCTGATTCTGAGCCAGGGATTGCTGCTGATCGCGGCGGGGGTGGCCGTGGGGTTGATTCTCGGCTTGATGGTGACGCGCGGAATCGGCCACATCTTCCATGGCGAATCGGGCGTGCTGGTGTTCGCGGCGGCGCCCGTGCTGCTTGGCGTCACGGGATTCTGGGCGTGCTACATCCCTGCCCGACGGGCGATGCGCATGGACCCAATGACGGCGCTCCGGCACGAGTAGGCGGGTGGGTCAGGCTTTGAGCGGATTTGAATTTGCGGGGCGGACGGTCGATTACGACGCTGGGCGTTTTCGCGGTCAAAAATGGAAATCCTGGTGTAAATCCCGTTGCGCGCGCAAGAAAATGGCGGTCGCGCAACCAATTTAATAGGGCCGCAAGGGATTTGGTGGGAGTGAAATGCGAGGACATGGTTTCCCTACTTCCCGGTTGAGATCCTTTTGTTGCTGGTTCCCCGCCCTCGCACTCGCATTCGTGGCAGTGGGCTGCGGCGGAGGCGGATCTTCGGTCGCTCCCCCGCCGCCACCGGCTCCGCCTGCGGCGGCGACACCTGTGCTGTGGCCGGTGCCGGGCTCGTACAGTCAGACGCAGGCGGGGCAGACAATCACGCTAGCGGACAGCACTCCAAGCGCAACGATCTACTACACGACCGATGGAACGACGCCGACAGCTTCTTCAACTCAATACAAGAATGCGATCACGATCACGTCGACAACCACGATCCAGGCAATCGCCACGGCCCAGGGCTATTCGCAGAGTGGATTGGCAACAGGAAGTTACGCACTCACACCTCCCGGAAACGGCCCGGCGGTTTCGATCGTAGTGACAACCAACGACCAGACGATGCAGTTGACGCCACAAACATCCGTGAGTTTCTCGACCGCGAGCGGCGGCAGCAATGTGGTTTATCTCGATGAATCGCAGGTGTATCAAACGATCGAAGGATTTGGGGCCGCGACGACAGATTCCGCGATGTATCTTCTGAATGAGGTCGCGCAGCCGGCCCAACTCTCGCAAGCCATGAACAACTTGTTTACTCGTCAAGGCAACGGCATCGGGCTCAGTTTCCTGCGCAATCCGATGGGCGCCTCGGACCTGGCGCGGAGCGTATATTCGTTCGACGACAATAACGGCCAAGCGGACCCGACACTGGCGCATTTTTCGATTGCGCACGACCAGGTGGATATTATCCCGCTGATCCTGCGGGCCAAGCAGCTGAACCCGCAACTCAAGATTATGGCAAATCCATGGAGCCCTCCGGGTTGGATGAAAGACTCGGGTTCCATGATTGGCGGATCCCTTCTCTCCAGCATGTACACTCCTTTCGCCAAGTATTTTGTCGACTACCTCCAAGCGTATGCGGCCGCAGGCGTAAACGTCGACTATATTTCCCTACAGAACGAACCGCTGTACATTCCCACCAACTATCCGGGGATGTGCATGCCTGCGGTGCTTTCTTCCACCGATTGCCCAACATCGCAAACCAATCAGGCGACGGCTTTGTTCAGTTACGTAGCGCCTGCGCTGACTGCGGCGGGCCTTAATACGAAGGTGCTGGTTTACGACCACAATTGGGACAGGCCGGATTATCCGGAAAATGTTCTTTCGAACCAAAATCTGAGCCAGATCGCTGGTGTCGCCTGGCACGGCTATGCTTCCACGCCGGGAGCAATGACCCCCATTCAAAATATGTTTCCGAGTGTAGGTACCTATGAAACGGAGCACTCCGGCTTGATAACGAATTCCGACCAGACAAGATTAGACTTCGAGGAGATTACACAGTGTATGCGGAACTGGGCCAGGGCTTACGTGAAGTGGAGTTTGGCACTGGACGAGAATAATGGCCCGCACACGGGCGGTTGCAGCACGTGCACTTCAATCGTAACCGTGAACAGTACTTCCGGAAATATCACTTACGGCAGCGAATATTACACCATGGGCAATTTCAGCAAATACGTTCTGCCTGGCGCGAATCGTATTTATTCCAGCGATGCCGCGGGCATGGTGACGTTGGCATTCGTGAATCCACCTCCCGACAACTCCAGGATAGTGGTGGCCTTCAACGATTCGAGCCAGACCCAGACGTTTCAGGTGCAATGGGGGGCGCAATCGTTTAGCTACACGCTTCCGTCTCTGGCCGGAGCAACCTTCACTTGGGCTGGAACCCAAAGCGCCGAAACTCCTGCATACACCGTCAGCGCAGCGTCGCAGATTCAGGCCTCCAGCTTTAATAGCACTGCGGGCAACAACACTCCGGGGAACTACCTGACTTGGGGACTTGAGACAGAGGTCACTTCAGACACCAATGGCGGGTATGACGTCGGATTCGCGAGCGATGGAGACTACGCGGTTTACAAGAATGTTGACTTCGGCACAGGGGTTTCTACCGTTGCTGTCCGGCTCGCTTGCCTTCAAGACAACGGACAAGGCAACGGGGGAGGCCATTGCGGGGGAGCCCTCGAGTTCCACTTGGACAGCAACACCGGGACCCTGGTAGCTTCCGTCACTGTGCCTTCCACCGGAGGATGGGAAACATGGCAAACGACTTCGCCAGCAAACGTGTCCGGGGCAAGTGGCGTTCACGACTTGTACGTGGTCTTCAGCGCCCCTGCGAGCGGCACCACTAGCTTGGGGAATATAAATTGGTTCCGGTTCAATTGAAGAGTGACGCGGCGAAAACGCGGGAGCGATCGCGGGGCATCTCGATCAAGCGGTACGTTCCGGCCTGGGGGCGGTGGCGCCGCCAGCGGGCGGGACTAATCTGAGGCGCGGGACTTGACGGAGCAAAATCTGAAAGTTGAGGGGCTGCGGCGGCGCCCGTGACGCCTCGTGTTTCGCGTCGCTCGCCGGAGGCACGTTCCACAAAATTACCCGAAAAACCAAAACGAGCATTTGCGCCAATCGGACGCTAGAATAGGTGCGGGGAGCATCAAACAGCTGTGAGCGAGAAACCGCCAGAATCGCCATCATCTATATCTACATCCGCCGCGGGAGCGACGGACGCGCCGAGCGCGAAGACCGCGGGCGGCGGAAAAGCCGTCGCACAGCTCGATCCGTTTCAAGCGGAGATGGAATTGCTGGTTCGCGGCGAATCGGGCGATCCGAATCACACGCTGGGGCCGCATTACGTGGGAGATCCCGCCAAGCGCCAGGTCGTGGTTCGCGCGTTCATTCCGCGATCGAGCCGCGTGACGCTGATTCTCGATGCGTCGCCGGAAGCGCCGATCATGGCCGAACGCATTCACCCTGCGGGAATTTACGCGGCGACGCTTCCGGGCGAGCGCGAACTGCCGATCGCGCCAAATTCTTACCGCTGGCACATTCGAGAACAAGGTTACCCCGATCGCGAATTCCGCGATCCGTACGCTTTCGCGCCGCTGCTGACCGATTTCGATTTGCACCTCTTTAGCGAGGGCACGCACACCGAGGCTTACGAAAAACTTGGCGCGCACGTTCTCGAAGTGCAGGGCGTCGCGGGCGTCTCGTTTGGCGTGTGGGCGCCGAACGCGCAGCGCGTGAGCGTGGTGGGCGATTTCAATCAGTGGGACGGGCGCACGCATCCGATGCGCAGCCGCGGCTCAACGGGACTGTGGGAATTGTTCGTGCCGGGCCTCGCGGAAGGCGCGATTTACAAATACGAAATCCGCACGCGGCAAGGCGGTCTGCCGTTTCTGAAGGCCGATCCTTACGGCTTCCGCGCCGAGTTGCGTCCGCGCACCGGCTCGATCGTCGCGCGCCTGGACAAACACAAGTGGAACGACGCGCCGTGGATCGCCGAGCGCGCGAAACACAATTGGCTGGCCTCGCCGATCACGATTTACGAAATGCATCTCGGCTCGTGGCGGCGCGACGTGGAGCACGGCAATCGGTGGCTCACTTACGGCGAGACCGCCGATCAACTGATTCCCTACTTGCAGAAAATGGGCTTCACGCACATCGAGCTGATGCCCGTGATGGAGCATCCCTTCGACGGCTCGTGGGGCTACCAAACCGTCGGCTACTTTGCACCCACCAGCCGCTACGGGACGCCCGACGATTTCATGGAGTTCGTGGATCGCCTGCACCAGGCCGGCATCGGCGTGCTTCTCGATTGGACGCCGGCGCATTTCCCGCGCGACGCCCACGGCCTGGCGGAATTCGACGGCACTCATCTTTACGAGCACGCCGATCCGCGCCAAGGCACGCAGCCGGATTGGGGCACGCTGGTATTCAATTACGGCCGCACTGAAGTGCAAAATTTCCTGATCGCCAACGCGCTTTTCTGGATGGACAAGTATCACATCGACGGGCTGCGGGTGGATGCGGTGGCCTCGATGCTCTATCTCGATTATTCGCGACGTCCCGGGGAATGGGTGCCCAACGAATTCGGCGGGCGCGAAAATCTCGGCGCGATCGCGCTGCTGAAGCGCTTGAGCGAAACGGTGCACAGCCGGTTCCCCGGCACGCTGAGCATCGCCGAAGAATCGACGGCGTGGCCCGCCGTGTCGCGTCCCACTTATCTGGGCGGGCTCGGCTTCGATCTGAAATGGAACATGGGCTGGATGAACGACACGCTGAAATATTTTTCGCTCGACCCCATCTACCGCAAATTCCAGCACAATCGCATGACCTTCTCGATGCTCTACGCGTTCACCGAAAATTTCGTGCTTCCGCTTTCGCACGACGAAGTGGTTCACGGCAAACTTTCTCTGCTGCACAAAATGCCCGGCGACAGCTGGCAACAATTCGCGAATCTCCGGCTGCTCTTCGGCTACATGTACGCGCATCCCGGAAAAAAACTTCTTTTCATGGGCGGCGAATTCGGCCAGCGCGAAGAGTGGAATCACGACGCAAGCCTCGAGTGGAATCTGCTGGAATACGCGCCGCACCAGGGCGTGCAGCGCCTGGTGGCCGACCTGAACGCGCTGTGTCGCCGCGAGCCGGCGCTGCACCAAGTCGATTTTGAATGGCAGGGCTTCGAATGGCTCGATTGCACGGACGCCGAAGACAGCGTCTTGAGTTTCGTGCGCCGCGCGCGCGACGATCACAACAATATCCTGATCGTGGTCGCGAATTTCACGCCGGTGGTCCGCGAAAATTATCGCGTCGGCGTTCCTGAGCCGGGCTTGTATCGCGAAATCCTGAACACCGACTCCGCCACGTACGGCGGCAGCAACGTCGGCAACCTGGGCGGCGCGCAGTCCGAGCCGCTCCCTTGGTCGAGTCTGCCGAATTCGCTCAATCTCCGGCTGCCGCCGCTCGCGGTGACAATTTTCAAGCTCGATCGCCACTAACGCGCGTCCGCTTCGCGAATCTTCTGGTCCTTTTCACCCCCTCACTCCAATTTGGAAGTACAGGTATTGCATGGGTCACCGCTCCCGGATGATTGCGGGCACGGCAGCGGCAACCCACGTACGATAATCTTGATGAGCCATATCCTGCTAATTCGGCCGCCTTCCGTGTTTTCGGCTTCCACGTACAGCGCCCCGGTCACCATGCCGCTGGCCAACGCCTATTTGAGCGCGAGTCTGCTGAAACACGGGCATCGCGTGACCAACATCGACGCGCTCGGCGAAGACATCAATCACATCGACGTCTCCTATCATCCGCACGTTCGGTATCGCGGGCTCTCGACGGAAAAAATTCTCGAGCGCATCACCGAGCGGCCGGACGGAATTGGGATCTCCGTGATGTTCTCGCAGGACTGGCCGCACATCGAGGACATGATCAACGCGATTCACGCCAAGTTCCCCGATGTCCCGATTCTTGCGGGCGGCGAACATCCGACAGCGGCCGGCGAATACGTGCTGAGAAGCTGCCGGGCTGTCTCCCACGTCGCGCTCGGCGAAGGCGAGAACACCATCGTCGAATGGGCCGAACGGCTCGACGGCAAGCGCCCGCTGGAAGACGTTGGCGGAATCCAGTACCTCGACGTCTTTGGAAACGTCAGGACAAATCCCGCGCGCCAGCGCATTCGCGATCTCGACGAAATCCCCTGGCCCGCGTGGCAGCTGTTCAATCTGGATCCATATTTCAGCGTTGGCGAAGGTCACGGCGTTGAGCGCGGACGCAGCATGCCGATCGTGGCCACGCGCGGATGCCCTTATCAATGCACGTTCTGCCTCGAGTCCATCGATGTGGACCACGCGCTACGCGTTGCGCTCGATTCCCGACGTGGTCGACGAAATCGAGCTGTACATGAAAACTTATCGCGCGGACAACATCGACTTTTTCGATCTAACGGCGATCATCAAGAAGGATTGGATCCTCAGCTTCTGTGCGGAAATCATGCGCCGCGGACTGAAGCTGACCTGGCAATTGCCGAGCGGCACACGTTCGGAAGCGATGGACGCGGAAGTAATGAAGGCCATGGCTTCCGCCGGATGCACCAACGTGACCTATGCGCCCGAAAGCGGTTCGCAGCGCATGCTTGACGCGATCAAGAAAAAGGTCAAGCTTCCGCGCCTGTTCGAATCGATTCGCTACGCGCGGCAAAACGGAATCTTCGTGAAGTGCAACCTGATCGTCGGCTTCCCGCGCGAAACGCGCTGGGACATGCTGCAAACGCTTTGGGTCGCGATTCGCTTCGCGGTGCTCGGCGTCGATGACGCCGGAATGTACGCCTATTCGCCCTATCCCGGAACCGAGCTGTACAAGTATCTCCGCAGCACGGGCGCGATCCCCCAGATGGACCGCAATTATTTCACTTCGCTGATGACCTTTATGGATTTGAAGCAGTCGTCGAATTACTGCGAGAACGTCGGCGAGACAGAAATTTCGATCTATCGCGTGGTTGGCATGTCCGCGTTCTACGGCATCTCCTATTTATTGCGGCCCGGGCGCGTTCTCCGCACCATCCGTAATTACCGCGCACACAGATCGGACACGGTTTTTGAAGAGCGGCTGTTCGCGTTCCTGCGCCGCAAGAAAATCGAGCGCGACGCCAAGACCGTAGATACGCGCCCGCAGCAAATTCCCGCGTAGACGGATATTGCGAACGCTTCATCGCGCGAGGCATCACACAGCCCCGCCGTGCGTCCACGTGACAACCCTCAAGCGACCACGCCGCCAACGCTCCCATGCGCCTTTCCCCGCGCGCAGATTGATCGCACAATACGGAACCGCGCAACGATCCTCGTAGCTTTCCGCGAGCACCGTGCATCCGCGGCAGCAAACGTAGTAGTATCGGGCGCCCAAGTGATCGCGCGATGGGCAGAAATCGCCGGGCGCAAGTTCGAGCGCCGCTTCCGAGGGAACGCAAATGAAAACCCTTCTCGCAATTATCCTCCTGACAATCGCAGCGCCGGCCATTGCGCACGCCCAGGCGACTATCCCGCCGCCCACCGGTCCGCAAGTCACGGCCACTGGTCCGCAATCTGCCTCCGGATGCGGCTCGCCCAAAGAAGAATGGGACGTTACCACTGACGAAAAAAACCATCCCACCGCCGCGGCCGAAACCGCGAAGGCCCACCTCTATTTTATTCAAGACGATGCGCAGTACATACCGCACCCCCGCCCCACCACACGCTTCGGCGTTGACGGGGAATGGGCCGGCGCAACCCACAGCAATTCCTATTTTTTCGCCGCCGTCGATCCCGGGGAACATCGCGTCTGCGTCAGTCGGCAAGGAATGAACGGCGCCGGCGGCGCACGCAGGGAATCCTCGCTCGATTTCACCGCCGAAGCCGGAACCGATTATTACTTCAGCGCCCGCGATATTTTCAGCGGCCCGCCTAACCCCGGTCCGCCGCCTATCGTGGTGTTCAGGCAAATCAACAGCGACGAGGCGCTGGGATTGATGAGCAAGTTCGCATTCGCGACGTCGACTCCGAAGAAGTGAATCTGCCGGCGCGCGTCGCGCCAACCACTCAAAATTCCACGCGGGCTTGAAACGCGATCATTCGCGGCGTGCTGTCGCCGCCCAATCCCACGCCGAGCAATCCGGTCGGCGGGGATGTGGTGTACCCGAGCGCGCCAAATCCGCTCTCGGTCGACGCGTTTCCGGGCACGCCGGCCAGCACCATCGTTGGCAGTCCGAAGTTCGGATGGTTGAAGATATTGAAAAATTGCGCTTCAAATCGCAAATTCACCTGCTCGCTCAGCGGAAACAATTTCGTCAGATAAAAATCGCTCCAGACGAAATCGGGGCCGCGTAGCGCGTTGCGCCCCAGCGTTCCGAACTGGCAATTTTGCGGAGTATCGCCGCCGTAGCATGCGCCGGTGCTCGGATCGACGGCGGATACAAAAGCATTTGGATTGAGCCACTGGATCGTGCCCGGTTGCGTGACGCCCGGAATCGGATTGTGATCGTAGAGCGGCACGCCCAGAACGACGCTCGCGAATTGCGGTCCGCCGCCATTCACAATTCCCTCTCCGTTCGCGGAATACGGCGTGCTCAGCACGGAAAACGGAATGCCGCTGTGCACGAACAATGTACCGGAGATCTGCCAGCCATTCAGCGCGTGGCCAAGCAGGCGGCTGCGCACGTTGATCGGCAAATGGTAAACGTACTGCGCGTTCAAATTGTGCCGGATGTCGTAATCGCAAGGTCCGTGATCGCGCTCGAGCTCGCCCGGCAGCGGCGAAAGAATTCCGCCCGCGGAAAATTGCAAAAATCCGCCGTTCGAGACTTCGTCCATGCAGCGGCTGAACGTGTAGTTCACCTGCCCTTCGAGACCGTGCCCCAAGCGCTTCATCGCCGTCAGCTGCAGACCATCGTAGTGGCTGTTCGCGCCGGTCGAAAGTTGCGTCACCGCGCCGAATCGCGGATCGGTCGGCCGCTCATAAGGAAACGGCGCGAAGCAGCCATCGCAAACCGTCTGATAACCATTTGCCTGGGTCAAATAAGGTTGATTGACGGCGCGCGTGCCGACGTATTGCGCGTGCACGCTCACTGTGCTTCCAAACTGATGCTCGATACCTGCGCTCCACTCCATGAAATACGGCGCGCGAAGCGTGCCATTCGGCACCGCCGTGATCGCCACGGGCGGCAAGCACGCCGAAGGATTCGCCGCGGGCGATGCGCATGACAACTCGCTCGCGGCGAATCCCGAATTAAATGCCTGATGCGCGGCCACAGTCGCATCGACCGCGCTGTTTGGCACGACCGGTGCAATCGCCGTCCCGCCGACGGTGCCCAGCAATCCGCCCTCGAACGTCTGCACATACGGCGGATTGACGCCGATGACGTCGGCGATACTGCCCGGCAAAATGTCGCTGAAAATTCCGAAACCAGTTCGCAACACCGTGTCACGCGCGAATTGCCAGGCGATCGCGGTTCTCGGCTGCCAGATCGCGAGCGGCGTGGATGAAAATATGTTGCCGAGATGCGTATCGATCGCAAGATCGAGCGGCTGATTCGCGTTGTGGGAAATCGAATCGAATGCGCTCGCCAGTCGCGCGATTTCGTCGTGTGGATTGAGCGGATTGGAATTGAACGTATCGCGAATCCCAATCGTCCACGTCAGTTTGCTGTTCACTTTCCAGGTGTCCTGCGCGTACAGATCGAGATTGAGGAAGTTGAACGGCTCGTTCGCCGACGTCGGAAACGATTCGCTCGCCGTGGATGCCGCGCCAAAAATATATTGCGCGAGCGTGGAGTAGGTCACCGTCGGAACCGAGCCTTCGCCGAAATCATAATCGTTCAGCCGCAGAATTCGGGTGTTGGTTCCAAAGCGCAGCTCGTGCGCGCCGCGGCTCCAGGCCAAATTGTCGTTGATAAAAACGCGCGATGCCCGCCGACCCTGAATCCAGGTATTGTCCAGTCCTCCGACCGTCGAGAATGGATTCGGACCTGTGCCTTCGAGCACGATGGGAAACGCGGCGAGCGTCGCGTCGAAATTGCTCGGACCGAATAAGCTCTCGTACCAGGAAAACGCCGGATTGAAATAATTCACCAGGCTCTGCGAAAACACATGCGTGTACCCCGCGGCAAACGAATAGAGCGGCTGCGGAGACACCGCGTCGAACAACGGGTTGATCGAATCCGTGTACGCGGCTTGCACGCCGGTGTCGGACTGCAAGCGCAGCCATGCGGTATCCTTCGCGTTGATGTTGTAGTCGATTCGGACAGTCTGCACCTGCTCGTGGTCGTCGCTCGATTGCGAAACGCTCTGCTTATTCGCGCAGCCGTCTCCGTCCGGCGAAGCGCCGCCCAGCAAAGCGCCGCCGGCATCGAGCGGACAACCAAGCATGGTCACGGGCGTCCCACTCGTGTTGCGGTATAACGAAAACATTTTCTGGTAAAACGGCACCAGCGCCGGCTCCGCCGGATAGCACGATCCCGCCGTGCAGCCGCTCGTTTGCCCCAGTGGAAGTTGCTGCAACACATAGTTCTGAAATGCAACCGTCGGAACGGTGACCGGCGTAACGATCGGCAGCGCGATCCGTACCCACTCGCTATCGAAAAAGAAAAAGAGTTTGTTGTGCACGATCGGTCCGCCCAAACTGCCGCCGAAATGGTTCACGGTCGATCGCGGCTTGTGATCTCCCGGCGCGGCGTCCGTGAAATAATCCGCCGCATTCAGCACGGAGCCGTTCCACAGTTCGTAAAGATTCCCGTGAAACTGGTTCGTGCCGGATTTCGTGACGTAATTCACCTGCGACGCTCCGTAGCGCCCCTGGTCCACGGCATAGGAAAGAGTGTTCACCGTCACTTCCGCGATCGAATTGAGGCCCAGAACCAGGTTCGTCGATAGACCGCTATTCAGATTTGTCAGCGGGTCATTCGTCTCGAGTCCGTCGACGATGTATCCATTCGAGAGCGCCGGCAATCCATTGAACTCCACGTTACCGTACCCATTCGAGCTGCCCACGAAATCATTCCCGCTTCCCGCCGTATTGATCAGGGCGCCCGCCGAAAATTGCAGCGGATACGTCAAGTCGTTGCCCGGATTTGGGAGATTTTCGATCGCCGGAGCATTCAGATTCGTCGAGGTGTTCGGATTCTCCGGATTGATCAGCGCGGCCTCGGCGCTCACAACTACAGACTGTTTTGACGCCGCGATTCTCAGCGCGAAATTGACCGTCTGCCGCTGTCCCAGCCCCGCCGTGAGATTGTCCGTCTCCTGCGTGGCAAACCCCGCCGCGTCCACCTTCACCGAGTAAGGCCCCGGCTTAAGCTGCGGAAAATCGAACCGGCCGGAAGCGTCGGTCGTAGCACTGCGCTCGAGTCCGGTCTCCTGATTCGTCACGCTCACCGTCGCGCCCGGCACCGCCCCTCCGTTCGCGTCGGTCACCTGCCCCACAATCGCGCTGGTAGTTTCGCCCTGCGCCCGAGCCGGAGCCGCTGCCACAAAGAAGCGCGCGCCGAACACGAAGACGAACAAGATAAATCGCGTCACCGTGCCGGCAATTCCGAACTTGAAAGTGCTACGCATCGAGATTTCCCGCTCACCGAAGACACTCTCAAAATGTCCCGTTGCGGAACATCGAGGTCCGCAATAGTTAAGCGCAGGTGATGAGCGATAGTAATCTAAGTTAACTACGGAAGTAAAGCGTGGTTTATTCGATGCGTTGCGCGCGCGAAACAGCGATCCAATGTGATCCTGGTGAAGGAAACTGGCAAACGAAACGGAGGACGCTTGCCTTCAGATGGCGAGGGGCAAGCAGCTGACAATTGGCAAGAAGCGCAGCGGCGCGAGCCTCACTCCGCTGTCTGCTGTTGCTCCGGAGTTTCCTTGCTGGGGATGAAATAGACTTCTTCCTTCATCTGGTCCTTCTGCCAGCCGCGCCGGTGCAGGATCCCCTTGCCGTTCTCGATCATCGTCGGATGACCGCACAAGTAGATGCTCGTGTTTTCGGGCGTCAATCCCCAGGAATCCGTGTACTTGCGGATCAAATCATCGACGCGCCCCGTTTCTCCGCGCCACGCCGTGTCTTCCCACGGCCGGCTCACGCTCGGCACGTATGTGAGCCACGGCGCCTCGGCCGCGTACCGCTCAATCTCCGCGCTGTAACCGAACTCCCACGAACGGCTCGCGCCATTCAGCAGAAACAGTTTGTGCTCGCCCGCGAATTTGCCGTCCTTCCAATCGCGATACAGCGTACGCGCGTAACTCACGAACGGCGCGATCCCCGTCACCGTGGAAACGCACAGATGATTCGGCCGCCCGCTCTTGGTGTCCAGAGTGAATCGCCCTTTGGCCGCCTTGCGGCAACTCAGCGTGTCGCCGACATTCAATTTGTAGAGCAGCGGCGTCAGCGCGCCCTGCGGCACAAGCTCGACGAAAAATTCCAGCTGCGGCTCATAAGGCGAGGAAACGATCGAGTACGCACGCTCAATCAGCTTGTCCGACCCCTCAACGCCGAGCGTGGCGTATTGCCCGGCCGCGAACCGGAATTCCCCGCCCGGGTCTACTCGCACCATCCACAGGTCCGAGGCAAACTCTTTCCGCTCGACGACGCGCGCCTGGTAGAACTTATCGGGCGCTGAAGCCATCACGCATCTCCTCTAGTTTTGTGAAAAACGACGTCTCAGGCCATCGCCCCCGGAAGGCGGCCGGACGCGCGGGTTTAATGCTGGGGCGGCCCGCCCATGCCACCCATATTGGGCATCTGCATCTTGACCGGCGTGCCAGTGATCATGTCCTTCGCGTCGGTGAGGACCTTATTGAGCACCATGGTCGTGCCCGTGTGGTCTGTCATCTTCACCAGGCCCCACGGCGAGACCTTGGTCGAAACCCAGACGTCGTCGCCGGCATTGGTCCGATAGTGCTCGCACGCGAACGTTCCGGCAGGCACGGTCACGCTTTCAATTCCCATGTCCTGCCCTTCTTTGCTGATGTCGGCCGATTGCGGCGGCGGCGTGCGACCACTCATCGCCTGCATCGACTGTATATCCATTTCCATCGGCGGCTGCGGCGGCATCTGCATAATCATTGTTGTGCTCGCCATGTTCATTCCGTCAATCACGGTCAGCATCTTCATATACATGGTGCCGCCGGAGCGGGGGTTCTGCGTGGTGATCTCGAGCCAGTAGCCGGTCTTGCCGTTCACGTCTTCCTTGCCGACCACGGCGATATCCATGGTGTTCGGCGCCGGCTGATTCGCTCTCGTGATCACGTACTCGCCGCCCTGCCCGATTACTGGATTGAAGATTCCTTTAAATTGCGAAGCCGCGCCGCCGCCCATCATGCCGCCCATTTGTGCAGAAGCCGTCGCCGCGCCGGCCAGAACCAGCGCCGCGCATACCGCACACATCCATATTTTCCCCAGGTGATTTGAAATTCGCATCGCTTGGCTCCCTTGCGAAAGAATGCGCGCGTGGCGCGGGCCTAAAGATCCAAACCGCTCTGTCCGGTCATTTTCGTGAAGTCGAAGTGCGTCTTGAGCTCGAATCTGCCGACCTTACACACGAAATCGACGCCCTTCGCGTTCGCCGGGAAGGCGGGCGTCCCGTCTGGGTTCGTTTTCGCAAAATGAAACGTCATCGCCTGCACTGTTTTTCCATCCGGCCCGCGGCCCAGATCCACTTTTACCGCAGTGAACGTTTGTCCCGCGTCCTTGTTCACGAGCGTCGTGCCCTGTCGCACCTTGTCGATCGCGTCGGTGGTATCGAGCGGGCCAAACGGCGTCATGTCGCCGATCAGCGCGATGTCGTAGGTGTCCGACACGGTGTTCGCGTACTTTTCCGCGTCGTCCATGCTCCCCGCATTGTGGAATTCGGCGTTGCGAGCCACAGCGTGGTGCACCGTAACCGCCGAAGTCCAGCGCACCGTGAACGTCGAGGTCGAGCCGACGGCGCCGGTCGGCGGTGGCGGCCCGCCCTCGCTCGCCGCGCCGCTCGCGCCCGGAGCAGCGGGCGTCGTCCAATACTTCCCGATTTCAACCGATTTCACCCAAGGCGAATCGTTCAGGATTTTGTCGACGTCCTTCGCGTCCCACTGCTTATAATCCTTCACTCTCCAAACGTCTGTCGCCAGCGCCGTGCCGGCCATCGCCAGCGCGATCAAAAACGCAGCCGTCCGCGCATACGTCTTCGACACTCATCCTCCTCGATTCCCTGCTCAGACCGACCAGCGTTGTATCAGATTCCCGACAACCGGCGCAACCAACCCTCGCGCCGCCTATTCGTAAGCCAACGCGTCCACCGGATCGCTCGCCGCGGCTCGCAGCGCCGGAAAAAGCGCTCCCGCGAAGGCTCCCAAGATCGTCAGCCCGATGGCGCGCAACACCCACACCGGCGCGATCAGCACCGGCAGCGTCGGCGAGGTGTGCCGCAACACTTCCAGAATCACGCCCGTAAGCACCAGACCCACCGCCACCGCGAGGCCCGCCATCACCAGCGCCTCCACCGCAATCAGCCCGCATACTTCCGTCTTCGAGAAGCCCAGCGCCTTCATGATCCCGATCTCCCGCGTCCGCTCCAGCACCAGCGTGTGCATCGTCAGCAGCACCACCAAAAAACTAATTGCCACTCCCAGCCCCACGAACGACCGGATAAACGGATTTAGCCCCGGCAGGTTGGTCGACGAGATCAGCGTCAAATACTCCGCCATAGACTGCACTTTGGAATCCGGCACCAGCTTCACGATTTCCGCGCGCACTGCGTCCGTATTCCCGTCGCTGCGCACGTAAAACATCGAAGCGCGTCCTTCCGCGTTCTGAATGTACTGCGCCGTCGCCAACGGAATGAAGAATCGCGCCCCTTTGCCGTGCAGCACGATTCCGCAGACTACGAATTGATGGTCCACCAGACTCACCACGCTGCCCACTTTCAAATGCTTCGCGCGCGCCACCAGATCGTCGGCCAGCACTTGATTCGGCGCCGTGAAGGGACCGCCGGAAATAAACTTGAATCCCTGGCTCAGCCCCGCAAACCGGTCGTAGTCAATGCCATCGATGATCACCAGGTTCCCTTCGCCCACCGCGTTCACGATCAGCACCGGAGCGACATCGGCCACGCCCGGAAGGTGCGCGATCTTATCGCCGAGCGATTCCGGCATCACCGCGCTCGAAAACGCGAAAAATATCGACGAGTTCGGCGGCTGCACGATGATGTCCGCGCCCACGCCTTCCTGGCGCGTCCGCCAATCCGACAGCATGCCCGACGTAAATCCCACAATGAATAGGATCAGAAAGACCTGCAAGGACATAGCCGCCACGCTCAGCGTCGAGCGCAACGGCCGCACGCCCAAATTGTTCCACACCAGCCGCCAGTAGAGGAATCGGGAGTCCATTCGTTTCGATCGAAGAAAAATCCTGCAATCAGGTCGGCAGGTACTCTAGCATTGCGCCGCGAGCCGGTCAAAGTTCGCGCCGCCGCAATCGGCGGGCCAACCTGTGCCGCAGTCCGCGCGCCGCCGCATATTAATTTTCGATGATTTCAACAGTTGTGTTGAAAAGTTTGTGGAAAAGAATCCCATCCGCCGCGTAACCGAGCGTAGCTTCTCGCGTTTACGCAAATTGCACACAGATGGTGCAGCTAACGCCGCCGCGGCTCGGCTAAGATCTCGCCAGGAAAAAACGGATGTGCGCGTAGGAAAAAATTTGCAGCAAGCCGCCGCAACTTCAATGCGATCAATACCAACGCGGAGGCCGCACCAGCTGGATGTCGATTGTCTGCTGATCGGAATCGACATCGTAGTACTCGCCGAACGTTTTCCAGCCCGTAGCCACGATCTGAATCAGCACTTTGCCCTGCGGAATGTCCGGCGCGCGCGCCACGCCCTCTTGATTCGTCTTCAAATCGAACTCGAGCTTCTGATCCCGTAGCCTTTTGCGAACCACCGTGAACTTCACATACACGCTCGCCTCTTGTACCGGCACCTTGTCGGTGCCGCCCACCACATCGATATTCAACCACGACGCGATCACCACAGGCGCGTCGTCTTTAGGTGTCTTCTCTTTCTTGCTCTTAGCATCGTCAGGGGCTGGCGCCGCAGTAGAACCCCCCGGCGGCGCGGATGTGCTGCCCGAGGAATCCGCCGCGGGCGGTGGCGCCTGCGTCGCCGCGGGAGCCTGCGCCCGCGCCGAAATGGAAAACAACGCGACGATCAGCGCCAGCAAATGCACTTTCGCCGATCGCCCCGTCAGCCTTCGCTCGCCGCCTCGCATCACTCTCGATTGACTGCGGCAATCGCCTGCGCTAACTTCGATTCGCACGTTTCGCACTCTGCGGCACCGCCATTTCTCTTACGCCGCCCAGAAAATTTGTGCAAGAGGATTCCGCGCGCGCCCGAGGCCAAGCCCGATGCGCACCGGAGTTCCAAGGTTTTCCAGGCGGGGGCGCGCATCTGCCCGCCGCGCCGAAGCTTCGGCGAAGGCCGACCCGCTTTTCCGCTAAAGGAGACTCCGCATGGGTTTTGCAACCGATGCGATTCACGTCGGACAAGAACCGGACCCCGCCACCGGCGCCATCGTCGCTCCCATTTACCAGACCTCGACCTTCGTGCAGGACTCGTTCGGTCAGAACAAAGGCTACGACTACGCCCGCACCACCCATCCGAACCGCCAGGCTCTCGAGCGCACCATGGCGCGCCTCGAAGGCGGCACGGCAGCCTATGTTTTCACGTCGGGCATGGCCGGAATCGACGCCGTCTTTCGCCTGCTGCGCCCCGGCGATCACGCCATCATTTCCGAATCGGTTTACGGCGGCGTCTTTCGCCTGACCACTCAATTCCTCGTTCAATTCGGCCTCGAATTCAGCTTTGTCGACACTTCTTCGCCCGAAGCCGTCGAGCGCGCCATCAAGCCCGCCACGCGCATGATCTATGTCGAAACTCCCACCAATCCCACCATGAAAGTCACCGACATCGCGGCCATCGCGCAGATTGCCACCGCGCACAAATTGATCCTCGTCGTGGACAACACCTTCCTCAGCCCCTACTTCCAGCAACCCATCAAGCTCGGCGCGCGCATCGTGGTCCATTCCATGACCAAATATCTAAATGGCCACACGGACGCCGTCGGCGGCGCGGTCGTGCTCACGCAGCCTGACGACGCCGAACGCATCTATTTCGTGCAGCGCTCCGCCGGCGCGGGCCTCGCGCCCATGGATTGCTTCCTCGTTTCGCGCGGCATCAAAACGCTCGCCGTGCGCATGGCGCAGCACGAAGCCAACGGCATCGCGCTCGCCCGCTTCCTTGAAAATCATCCCAAGGTGCAGCGCGTTCTCTATCCCGGACTTCCCGGCCATCCCCAGCACGAAATCGCGCGACGCCAGCAGACCGGCTTCGGCGGCATGATCTCTTTCGACGTCACCACCCTGCCCGCCGCGCGCACGCTCCTCAATCACGTCAAGCTCTGCTCGCTTGCCGAAAGCCTCGGCGGCGTCGAAACCCTGATTTCCCATCCCGCCAGCATGACCCATTCCTCGATTCCCATCGAGGTGCGCAATCAGATCGGCATCACCGAGGGCCTCATCCGCCTCTCCGTCGGCATCGAAGACGTAGAAGACCTGGTCGCCGATCTCGATCAAGCCCTTTCGCACGTCTAGCGACGCTGCGCTTGGAGGCCGACAAAAACAGTGCTAGGCTGGAAAGTGTTATGAGCAAACAGCAATATACGATTCAGATTCCGGCGTCGGTCGGCCGACGTGTCGTGCGTAGAGCCCGGCAAGAGAAACGAAACCCGTCCGAACTTGCCGTCGAAGCGCTCCAGCGATACATCGCCTTGCCGAACTTTCCAGAAGAGACGCCCACGCCCGCCGAACTGACTGCGATCCGCCGAGGCGAAGCTGCGATCAAGCGCGGCGACTTCACTACCCTAGATGAACTCCGCCGAAAAGAAGCCGTGGCGCGTCGTCCTCGCCGGACCCGCGCAAAAGTCTCTTAGGCGAATCCCGCCCCCGGACTTGGCGCGCGTGCGCGCTGCCTTGGACGAAATGGAGGCGGATCCTTTTTCCGGCGATATCAAATATCTGGCGGGCGCCCCCCGACTTCGGCGTCGCGTGGGTAATTGGCGCATCTTCTTTCGAGTCGAGCGCGCTGAAAATACGATCTACATTTCTGCGATCGAGAGACGAACCACGACGACCTATTGATCTCGGTAGACGTCGCCATCAGCACATCGCTTCAACCGGAGCCCGCTCGCTCCCCCGCCGCATGACGCTGCTCCTTATGCGCCTCGTACTCACGCGAAAGCTTCGCCGCGTCCACCGGATCTGGCCGAAAACGCAAATCGCAAATCGAACACGCGTACTCGCCGCTCCACACGATTTTCCCGTCTCGGTTCGCCATCACGGCCCTGAGGTACGCTCTTTCCGCTGGCATAACGAAACTCTACACCGGCCGCATGGACGCCCGTCGCAACGCTTTCTATCGCGCGTGCGTCGCCGCTTCTTCGATCAAAGCCGCAACTGCCTTCGGCTGCGAGACGTACACCGAATGGCTCCCGTCCACAGCTTCAACCTTGTGGCTCCCAGCTCGCGCCGCATACCACCGTTCGAGCTCCGGATTGATGATTCTGTCTTTCGTCGGCACCATCATCCAGCTCGGTTTGCTTCTCCACGCCGGCGTGGTGATCACTCCATGAAAATTGGCATCGTTGATGAGCACCTGCGAGCGCGACTCGAAAGCGGCCTGCTCCGGAGACAAATCGGCCGCGAAGTATTCGCGAAACTGCGCGGGGTCAAGGTAATCGAATCCGTCCGCCGTCTTCTTCATTGCCGTAGACTTGCTCACGTCGCTCGGGAATCGCTTCCCGTCGTCCGCCTCGCTCTCTCCCGTATCCGGCATGTGCGCCGCGATGTACACCAACCCCACCACCGCTGGATCGGTTCCCGCTTCGGTAATCACCGATCCCCCATAACTGTGCGCCACAAGAATGCACGGCCCATCTTGCAGCGCGAGCACCCGCTTCGTCGCCGCCACGTCTTCCGCGAAAGAAGTCTCCGGCTCCTGCACCATGCTCACGTTGTATCCATCCCTCACAAGAATGTCGTAAACGCCCCGCCACCCCGACCCATCCGCCCAAGCCCCGTGCACCAACACAATGTTCCGAACGCGATGCCCTCCGTCCTGCGCTCCAAGCGCGCAGCAGCCCAACATCAACACTACGATCCAAACCGGCTTCGCAACTCCTCGCGCGATTCGCATTTGTACCTCCCACGACTCAGGATGTGATTTGATTCGACGCTCGACGCGTGGCCCCGCACTCTTCGATGTTCCGATCCTTAATTCCACTCGCGAATTGTAACGCCGGCAACCTTCGTGGTGGCCCGAATTCGCGCCCCGCCTTGGCCTTGGCCTTAGCCTTGGCATTTGTAGGGGCGGAGCTTGCCTCCGCCCGTTTTTCCGCGCCCTGTGAATATTATTTCGAATACTTAATTATTACTTGACACATCAATTTATCCATGCTAACCTTATGCATGTTCGCGCAATCAATTCGAATTATTCGCGACCCCCACTTTTCCCGCGTCCGCCGCTGCGTGCAATGTCCCTTTAAGATCGTCGCAAAACGCCTCAACAACCCTTTCAGACCCCTCCGCACCCCTCCAGGGCAGTGCGCATCTCACTGAAAACATTCGACCAAGCAATTTCCGTATCTCTTTTCGTTTCAATCAAATACGAACTGCTCATGCACACTTTTCCCGCAAGTCCCGTATTCCCATCATTTTACAAACTGGGTACCCGGGGTATACCCCCTCTCGCACCGCGAACGGAATCGTCTGCAGCAGAGCAATCCGCCAACTCCCCTGCAATCATCAACTTCCCTCGCGAGCTCTAATCCCTGCCGACGTTCTCCCCGATCCACGCGAGATACTCAGCGAGGCCCGCCACAATCGGCATCGCCACAATCTCCGGCACATCGTAACTGTGCAATCGCCGAATCCCATCGCGCAGCTTCGGCCAACCGCGCCGCGTGGTCTTCAGCAGCAGCAACGTCTCTCGCGCTCGCTCCACCTTCCCCTTCCAGCGATAGATCGATTCGATCTTCCCCGGCAAAATGTTCGCGCACGCCGCACGTCGCGACGCGACCATCGCGCGCCCGATGCGCCGCGCCTCCGCCGAAGTTTTGCACGTGACGAATACCATGACGCAATCCGCCATAATTCCACCTCGTCGTTTCCCAACGCCGTTACTCTTTCTCGCGCGCGGAATCCTTCGTCTCCTCGCGCCGCGCTCGCCGCGCTAGAATACCGCGCGGGGGCTGGACGCGACACGGCGTACATGAATTCACCGATTCACTTCGGCACTTCGGGCTGGCGCGCGATCATCGCTGGCGATTTCACCTTCGGCAACGTGCGCACCGCCGTCGCCGCCATCGCCGATCACGTCCGCAGGAAGAATCCCAATCCCACACTGCTCATCGGCTACGACACGCGCTTTTTCGGCGAGGAATTCTCGCTCGCGGCGGCCGCCGTCCTCCGCGAGCGCGGCGTCACCCCGCTTCTCTGCGACGCTCCAACGCCCACGCCGGCGATCGCCTACGAAATTCGGCGCCGCAAGCTCGATGGCGCCATCAATTTCACTGCCAGCCACAATCCGGCGGATTATCAAGGCCTGAAATTCTCCGGCGCTGACGGCGCGCCCGCCATGCCCGAGGTCACAAAGGACATCGAATCGCGCGCGAAAAAACTCGCCGAGCCGCCGCGCGTCCACGTCTCCGCCGATTCGTTCGAGCGCGTGAGCGTGCGCGAACCTTATCTCAAGCGCCTGGCCGAACTCGTAAACTTCGATTCCATTCGCAAAGCCGGCATCACGATCGTCTACGACGCGCTGCACGGCTGCGGCGCCGGCTATCTCGATCGCGCGCTCGCGGATCACGGCATCGTCGCGCACACCATCCGCGCCGATCGAGACGTCCTGTTCGACGGCACCGGTCCCGACGTGGTCGAAACAAATCTCCAGCCGCTGGCCGATGCCATGTGCGCGCGCCGCGCGCAAATCGGCCTCGCCACCGACGGCGACGCCGATCGCTTCGGCATCATCGACGCCGACGGCACGTGGTTCCAGCCGAACCACATTCTCGGCCTGGTCTACGATTACCTCATCACCACGCGCCAATGGAATTTGCCCTCAGCGCGCAGCGTCGCCACTTCGCACTTGCTTGACGCCGTCGCGCGCCATCACGGCACGACGGTCTCCAAGCGCGTCGCGGTCTTCGAGACTCCCGTCGGCTTCAAATATATCGGCGAATTGATTAAGCAAGACAAAATCGCAATGGGTGGCGAAGAAAGCGCGGGCCTCACCATCCGCGGCCACGTCCCCGAAAAAGACGGCATCCTCGCCTGCCTGCTTGTTGCGGAAATGGTCGCCGCGCGCCGCGCCTCGCTTGGTGAGCAATTGAAAGATCTGTTCCGCCGCGTCGGCCGCGAATTCTGGCCCCTGCGCATCAACATGCATCTGCCCGGCGACGTCCAGGCGCACACCGTCGCGCGCCTAAAAAACAATTTCACCAAATTCCTGGGCCGCCGCGTCGCGCGCACCGACCGCACCGATGGTCTGAAACTCGAATTCGACGACGGCTCGTGGGTTCTGATGCGCCTTTCGGGCACGGAACCTTTACTCCGAATTTACACCGAAGCCGCCACGCTCGAAGCTTCGCGCAAGATGGCCGAGCAAACCCGCGCGTGGGTCTTGGCCGAATCCGCAGAGAAAACTGTAGGACGCACCGCAGGAGGAACCGCAGCATGAATGAATCGCCAAACCGAATTTCAAACGGATCGAGCGCGACTTCCTGGGCCACACGCAACGCGCGCTCGCTGCTTCTGATCGCGCTCGCCGCGCTCGGCGTCCACGATATTTTCAGTGCGCACGGTTTCATCGCCATGCGCCGCACCGCTCGCGAAATAGACGCTGCGCGCGATGAAATCACCAAGCTCGACGATGAAAACCGCGCCCTGGCCGACCAAGTCGGCGCGCTCAAATCCGACCCGCGAATGATTGAACGCATCGCGCGCGAGGAAATGGGCCTGGCCCGCCCCGGCGAAATGATTTTCAAGGTCCCCGCCGATCCCGCTACGTCGGCGAGCGCCGACGGCAACTCCGCAGCCGGCGGCAACGCGGGCACAAACAATGCGGGCGATAAACCGCAGCAGTAATTTTCAAGCCTTCGCGCGAGGATTGTTCCGTGTGTGCGCGCGGCGTGATCGCCGCCTAGCTCGTTCCGTGCGCCGAGCGCCTGAACCATGCCGCGATTTCCGCGCCGCGCCCCTTCCATTTCGTGCGCGCCATCGCGAGCAACGTCATGGCCACGAAAATGACCGCCAACCCCAGCGTCGCTCTCCCAATTCCCGTGCGATGCTTGTGCGCGACCGAAAGATCGCCGTAAACAAATTCGATGTGCACCCAGTACACCAGCAACGACGCCTGTCCCATCGTCACCAACGGACTGAATCCGATTTCACCCGCGCCCCACCGGCACCACGCGTATCCCAAAAGCACAATCACCAGAATCACGCCAACGCGCATCAAAAACCAATTCGGGCTGGTATGCCAGAAATCGTACACCGCGTAAATTCGCACCGGCAGCGAATCGAACCACCACGCCGCGAAAAACAACGCGACGCCAAGCGCCCCGAGCCACGCCACGGCGGAAACTTCGCGCTCGCGCGCCCGCGCGCCTGTGAGCACAAATCCCGCCGCCAATCCCGCGAAACCAAACGCCGCCCACGGAAAAATTGGAAACAGCCAGGTTTGCGGCACACCGTAAATGTGCACGCCGTTGACATACGATTCGAGCCACCACGGCAACCAGTTCGGCCGAGTCGTCGTCCACAGCGGAGGCGTAGCCAGCGCGATCGCAAGAGCCGCGCCGATTGCCGTCGCGATGTTCCATGCGCGCAGCCTCTCGCCAGAGGCGCCGCTTTGTTGCGCAGCGTAGCCCACGATCCAACACGCGATGGCCATCAGCACGAGCGTGACCGCGATCTCGTTAAGAATATCCACGCGCAGCAGATCGGTCCAAGGAGAGTGAAACCAGCTGAGCAAATATTCCTGCAGGCGAAACCCGAGCGCCAGCAGGAAAATTTCTCCGCCGCGCCGAATCGAGGCGCGCCCGGTGTCCGCGACGGACATTCCACGCTGCCGCGTGCGTTCGGTCGTGAAAGCCAGAGAAATTCCGGCCAGGAACAGGAACAGCGGCGCGGGCAGCGTGCCGCCCGCCTGCGACATGCGGAAGAAAAGCCCGCTGCGCGCCGCGGGAGAGAGCCACGAATCGTAGCAATGCGTCTGGAACATCACCACACACGCCAGTCCGCGCAGCCAATCAATGTAAGCGATCCGCGAACGTGCGTTTGATTTCATTAGATAAATCGATTAGTTCGATTGAGTTTTGATGCAGCTACGATACACTAACGAATGTGACTTCGGAACGCCCCCGGCCACTTCCCCTTTCCATTGCGATCGCCGTTTGGGCCGCTGTCGGTTTGGCGGCTGCATTGTACGGCAGCTGGCAAGGATATGGCGGCCGCCGCTACGCGATCATGGTCATCGTGACGCTGTGGCTGCTCGGCACGGAAGTCATTCTCGCTTCGGGCGGAATGGTAGAACGCATATCGAAGCGCCTCTCGCCGCCCGTCGCCGCAATCCTCGGTGCGGTGCCGCTTCTCACGTACATCGTCTACGCAGTCGGAACGGGAAGTTTCGAGTGGAGAAATGTGGCGCTCGTCGCGGGCATGGCGCTGGTACCCACGGCGCTGACGGCTTCGGCCGGCGGCGCGCCTTTCGGCGCGTGGCAGGATTACGCGGCGATGGCTGCGCTGTTCATTCCTTTCTGGCTCGGATGGGTGCAATACCTTTGGCCGTTTCCTACGCCGAAAGTCACTTACGCGATGTCCGTGCTACTGATCATTCAAGTCGGCGTGATCGCTTTCTTGTTGGTGCGGCGCGCGCCGGACGTCGGCTATTCCCTTGCTTGGTCCCGCAAATGGATTCTGACCGTGGCCGCGTGCTTCATCGGCATCGCGCTGATCGATATTCCGCTCGCGCTCAAGATTCGCTTCCTGCGCTTCGACCCGAGCAACGGGCATCACAAGCAGATACTGCTCGAATTTCTGGGGACGTTTTTCTTCACAGCGTGGGCCGAGGAGTTTTTCTTTCGCGGATTGCTACAGAACGCGCTCTCACGCACGTTACGCAGCGACGCTGGGGGCTGGATCGTGGCCTCGATCGTGTTCGGCTTTTCGCATATCAATCACGAGCACTTTCCGAATTGGAGATACGTTCTGTTGGCCACCATTGCAGGCTTCTTCTACGGCTTCGCGTGGAAAAAAACGAAATCGATGACCGGCAGCGGCGTGATTCACGCCGCCGTGGACGTCACGATGCATCAATTATTTCGCGTGATCTAGGCGCGCGAGCGAACGGTAATTTCCACTTCTTAGCGGGTATCGTTCCGATCGGGCTAGCGAACCACGCCGGACACCGGGCTCGAAGCCGAAGCGTACAACTTTTTCGGCATGCGTCCCGCGAGATACGCCTTGCGTCCAGCGGAGACCGCATCGCGCATGGCTTCGGCCATGAGCACGGCGTCCTGCGCTTCCGCGATCGCCGTGTTCATCAGGATTCCATCAGCGCCAAGTTCCATGGCGATCGCCGCATCCGAAGCGGTGCCAACGCCCGCGTCCACGATCAGCGGCACTTCGGTGACGCGCTCGCGCAAGATGCGCAGTGCCGCTCGATTCTGAATGCCGAGTCCCGAACCGATTGGCGCGGCGAGAGGCATCACGGCGGCTGCGCCGGCGTCAATCAGTTTTCGCGCGACGATCAAATCGTCGCTGGTGTAGGGCAAAACGATGAAGCCTTCCTTCACGAGCACGCGCGTGGCCTTCACCAATTCTTCGGTTTCCGGAAACAACGTCTGCTGATCGCCGATCACTTCGAGCTTCACCCATTCCGAAAGTCCCGCTTCCCTGCCCAGGCGCGCGGCGCGAATGGCTTCATCGGCGGTGTAACAGCCGGCGGTGTTCGGCAGGATAAAAACTTTTTCGCGATCGATGTAATCGAGCAGCGATTCTTTGGTGCGATCGGAAAGATTCACGCGGCGCACTGCAACCGTAACCATCGCGGCGCCCGACGCGGCGTGCGCGCGCGCCATTTCCGCAAGCGAGCGATATTTCCCAGTGCCTACGATCAAGCGCGAGCTGAAAGCGCGGCCGGCAATTACGAGTTGATCGTTCATCGCGTGAACCCCCAGTACACTCCGCAAACGATTGTACCGCGCGGGCGGGACGAGCAAAACCGGCGCGGCGCTTTAGTCCGTGACGGTCGAGTGCTGCTCGGCGTCGGCGTAGATGCGCTCGATCTGCGCCGCGTATTTCTGCTCGATGACGCGGCGCTTGAGCTTCATCGTGTAGGTCAATTCGCCTCGCTCGAACGTGAAATCATCGGGCAACAGCGCGAATCGCTTGACGCTTTCGTAGTGCGCGAGCGGCGCGCACAAGCGATTCACTTCTCGCTCGATCTCTTCGCGCACCCACGGCGCGGCGGCCGTTTCTTCATGCGAGCCTACGGGCAGTTTCCGTTCGCGCGCGAGTTTTTCCAGGCTCTCAAAGTTCGGGACGATCAGCGCGGCCACAAATCTTCGCCGGTCGCCGACCACGGCGACGCTTGAAATGTAGGGACTGGCTTTCAAAAGATTTTCGACCATTTGCGGAGCGACGAATTTTCCGCCGGCGGTTTTCAGCAATTCTTTTTTGCGATCGGTGACGTAGAGAAATCCGTCTTCATCGAGGCGCCCGATATCGCCAGTGGAAAGCCAGCCGTCGGGCGAAATTGCCGCGCGCGTATCCTCCGGACGCTGATAATAGCCGCGCATCACGCACGGACCGCGAGCTTCGATTTCTCCGTCGGCGGCGATGCGCACTTCGACGTGCGGAATGATCGGTCCAACGCTGCCGGTGCGATTCTTTGCCGGAATGTTCGTCGAAATGATCGGCGAGGCCTCCGTCAAGCCATAGCCTTGATAAATCTTTATGCCCACGGCCCAGAAAAATTCGATCAAGTCCTTCGCGAGCGGCGCGCTGCCGCAGGAGACCAAACGAAATCTGCCGCCGGTGGCGGCGCGAATCTTGTGAAACACCAGGCGATCGGCGACGCGCCACTTGAAACGCAACAGCGCCGAAGGGCGCGCGCCGTAGGCTTTCCATGGGACGGCTTGGCGCGCCACGCGCAAGGCACGATCGAAAATCGCGCGCTTTATTCTCGGACAGGCGCGGCCCTGCTCGACGATTCGCGCGTAAACTTTCTCGAAGAATCTCGGCACAGCGGCTACGATGGTCGGGCGGACTTCCAGAAGCGCGCGAGAAACGTCGTTCATATCGGGGACGTAGGCGACAGGCACGCCGTTGAACAAATATGCGTAGCCCATCACGCGCTCATACACATGCGAGAGCGGCAAAAACGAAAGGCCTTGATCGGTGCGATAGTCGAAATTGGTTCCGAAAAAGCCGTCGGTGACGTTCGAGCTCAAATTGTTGTGAGTGAGCATCACGCCTTTCGGTTCGCCTGTGGTGCCGGAGGTGTAGATCAGCGTGGCGAGTTGCTCAGGCACGTTCAATTCGGCGCGACGGCGATACGCCGCGATTTCCGCGGCGCCGTCCGGAGCGGTGCCCGCGGCAGGATCGACGATCGCTTCGTAGCGCAGCGGATCGGGGCCGGCATCCTGCGCCGCGTCAAGGCAGATGACGTGCTGGACGGTCGGCACGCGGTCACGGATGCCGAGCAGGCGGCGCGTTTGCTCGGCGCCGGCGACGAACACCGCCTTGGCTTCGGAGTGATTCAGGATGTAAACCATCCGATCGGGAGATTCATTGAAGTAGATCGGCACGTTCACCGCGCCCAAACCGAGAATCGCGAAATCGGCCACGTGCCATTCGGGACGATTCGGCGAAAACACGCCGACGCGATCGCCGGACACGATGCCGAGTCGATCGAGCGCGGCCGATAAGCGCGCGACGCGACGCAGCAATTCCGCGGAGGAGATTTCCTGCCATCCATTTTCGGCGCGAAACATCTGCGCGCGCGGCGACGGAAATTTGTCTACCGCGAGAAGCAAACGCTGCGTCAGTGGCGGGTATTCCATACTCGACCGCCGACTCTACAGGATGGCGCGCCGCTGGCGCAATGGAGCGGCGTGGGTGAGCGAATTTAGCGCGAGACAAGATGGGAAGACAAAGTTCGAAAACCGCGCCCCGCTACGGCGGACCTTCGGGCTTAAGACCGAAGGGTGCGGCGCCCTGCGCTCGCGCTTGTAGAGGCCGTCGATTAGAATCCATGCGGGGAGACAATCTTGTGACGTCCGGTCCGCTCGATTCCACAACGCGCAAGCGCACGCCGATTCGCGCGCCGCGAGGCAACGTGCTTTCGTGCAAGGGGTGGCATCAGGAAGCGGCGCTTCGCATGTTGATGAATGCGCTCGATCCGGAAGTCGCGGAACGTCCCGACGAGATGATTGCGTGCGGCACGAACGGCAAGCCGGTGGAAGATTGGCAGAGCTATCTCGAAATCGCCGTCGCGCTGAAAACCCTGGACAGCGAGCAGACTTTGCTCGTGCAGCCCGGTAAACCGGCGGAAAGTTTTCGCACAAGCGCTCCGGCACCGCGCGTGCTGATCAAGCCTGTAACGACCGACGGCGAGGAGGCCGCGACAAGCTGGATGTACGTGGGCACGCAGGGTGCGCTCCAAGAGACTTATGAAACTTTCCGCAGCGCGGCGAGGGTTCACTTCGGCGGCGACCTCGCCGGGCGGCTCGTAGTCTCCGCCGGCATGGGAAGCCTGGGCGGCGCGCAACCGCTCGCGGCGCAACTGAATGGCGCGGCGTTTCTCGGGATCGACGCCGATCCCGCGCGCATCAAGCGTCGCGTGAAGAGCGGATATTGCGACGTGATGGTAAGTTCGCTCGATGAAGCGCTGCGGATTCTGAAGAACGCGGTGCGCCAACGTGCGGCTCGTTCGGTCGGATTGGTCGGCAATGCGGCGGACGTGATCAGCGAACTCGCGGAGCGGGGCTCGGTTCCCGATATCCTTACGGATCGCACGGCGGCGCAAGACCCGCTCTTGGGATATTGGCCGCAGGGGTTGAGCATGGCGGAGGCCTCGGATCTGCGCCGCAGTAACCCGGCGGAGGCGCGGCGCAAATCGCTCGAGTCCATCGCGGTACAGGTCCGCGCGATGATGGCGCTGCAGAAGCTTGGCGCGTCCGTCTTCGATTTCGGCAATCGCATCTTCGCCAAGGCACGCGAAGCCGGCGTCGCCGAGGCCTGCCCGGAGGCCCCACGCGAAGAGCATCGATCGGTTGATCGCGCGCCGATGCGCTGGATCGCGCTTTCGGGCGAGCCTGGCGATATCGATCGAATCGATCGGCTGGTGCTCGAGATGTTTTCTGGAGACGAAAATCTCGCGCGCTTCATTCGTCTCGCGCGAAAGCACGTTCGTGCGCAAGGACTGCCGGCGCGAGTTTGCTGGATGCGCAGCGCCGATCGCGCCCGATTCGGCGTGGCCGTGAACGAGCTGGTGGCTGACGGCGATTTGCGCGGGCCGGTGGTTCTGGGACGCGATTTTCTGGATTGCGGCGGCGCCGCCGAACGCCGTGCGCATCCGAGACTGGCAATTGCCCAGGGAGGCGAATTGCCGATCGGCGAGGAGTTGCTCGACGCGACGAACGGGGCGTCCTGGGCCGCGATTCGGGGGAGCGGCGCTGATCCTGCGCGTCTCGCTCAAGCGATCGTGGCCGACGGGACGTCGGGTACGGCCGCGAGGATCGAACAAGTAATGTCGCGATAGACGCGGCGTGTGCGCGGAGCCGGCCGATCGCGACGGCGCGCGGGTGGAGATAGGCCGCAAATAGCGGTAACCTGGCGCTGCGCCGCGCATCGAAGAATACAGGCGTGCCACACGCGAATCGACGCGCCGCAAGGTAGAGGGAGAAAACCATGATCGCAATCACTGGAGCCACGGGCCACACGGGCCACGTTGCCGCAAAGACTTTGCTCGCACGCGGACAAAAAGTGCGGGTTTTGGGCCGCAGCGCCGAGAAGCTAGCGCCGCTGGTCGCTCTGGGCGCGGAACCTCGGGTATTCGAGTTTCACGACGAAGTGGCGATGACCGACGCCTTCACTGGCGCGGACGCAGTGTACGCCATGAATCCTCCGGACCTTACCGCCGAGGACGTGATCGGCCATTACGATCGCAATTCGGAAGCGCTGGTGGCCGCGATCAAGGGCTCTGGCGTGAAGCACGTGGTTACGCTCAGCAGCGTCGGAGCGCAACTGCCGGAAGGCTCGGGGCCGGTTCTCGGTCTGCGCCGCATGGAAGAAAAGATCAACACGATCCGGGATCTAAACGTTTTGCATCTGCGGCCGTGCTACTTCATGGAGAACACCCTGGCGCAGATTGGCGTGATTCAGAGATTTGGCGCGGTCGGGGGAATTATTACGTCAGACCTGAAATTCGCGACGATTGCCACGCGCGATATCGGAGTGGTGGCGGCGGATAGGCTCGAGCGGCGCGACTTCATCGGCATATCGACGCATGAACTCTTGGGCCCACGCGACGTTTCGATGAATGAAATCGCAAAGATCATCGGCGCCGGCATCGGCCAGCCAGGACTATCCTATATGGAAGCGCCGGTTCCGATGTTCGTGATGGGACTGCGGCAAGCCGGTTTGTCGGCCAACTACGCGGAGCTGATCGCGGAGATGTGTCTGAGCATCAACTCCGGCGTGTTCAAGCCCGAAGAACCGCGCTCGCCGCGGAACACCACGCCGACAACTTATGAAGCCTTTGTGGCGGAAGTCTTTGCGCCGGCGTTTCGGGGCAAAGCGGTTTCCGCCTGAACGGCGACCGTGCCACATCGGCACATTCGGGGTGGCGAGTAGGTCGCCGCAGCGGTTTGGAGTAGCCGCCGCCCCGAAACTTCATTAACATCGCAGTGTTCATCAAAGCGGGCAGTTGTGTATGCATTCGGCCGCGGCCGCGGCTCATGCCTGCGCTGGCGTCGCTGATCGGACCGTTGTCCCAAAATACTTCATGGAACGCCTTATCGAATGCGTACCGAATTTTTCCGAAGGGCGGGACATCGCCAAAATGGAGGCGCTCGCCGAGACCATGAGCGCCGTGCCGGGCGTGTGGGTTTTCGACCGTCATAGCGACGCGGATCACAATCGCACGGTGATCACGTTCGCGGGAAGACCGGAGGCGGTGGCCGAAGCGGCGCTGCGCGGCGTGGGTCAGGCAGCGCGGCTGCTCGATTTGACGCAGCATTCCGGCGCGCATCCGCGGCTGGGAGCGACGGACGTGCTGCCGTTCGTGCCGCTGGAAGGATGCACGATCGAAGATTGCGTGGGGATTGCGCATCGCGTGGGGCGCGAGATTTGGCGCCGGCATCGCATTCCGGTCTATTTCTACGAAGCGGCGGCGCTGCGGCCGGAGCGCGCGAATCTGGAAAACGTGCGCAAGGGACAATTCGAGGGTCTGGTGGGCGCGGAACTCGAGCACGATGCGGCGAGGGCGCCCGACGTCGGCGAACCGAAACTGCACAGAACGGCGGGCGCAGTGGCCGTCGGCGCGCGCAAATTTCTGATCGCGTTCAACATCAATCTCGACACGCGCGAATTGAGTGTGGCGCAGAAAATCGCGCGCGCGGTGCGGGCGTCGAACGGCGGATTGCCGCACGTGAAAGCCATGGGCGTCGAACTGAAATCGCGCGGGCTGGCGCAAGTCTCGATGAATCTCACAGACTTCGAGCAGACGCCGCTCGATCGCGTATTCGGCGCGGTCCAAGCGGAGGCCGCGCGGTACGGTTGCCGGATCGCCGCGAGCGAAATCGTTGGCCTCGTGCCGCAGAAGGCCATCGAGATGATCGGCGGATTCGATTTGCATCTCGAGAATTTCACGGGCGCGCAAATTCTGGAGAATCGGCTGGCGGATGCGCTGGCCGGTTCGCGCGCGAGCGCGGGCACGGCCGCGGCGCGAAAGAGCGCCGCGCGGCGTTAGCAAAAGGTGGAAGCGTAGGGCGCGCGGCACTGGAGATTCGCGTTTCGATTGTATTGTTGAGGAAAGACGCGAAGACGGACAACTCAAAACGCCGCCCGGCACGTCTATACTGGTACGGGAAGGCCGCGCAGCGAGATCGATGCGATTTGGAACGAGCACGCTGAGAAGCACGACAAACATGAGGATCACCATGAAGAAAAATCGGAATCACCGCAGAATTCTGTGGACCGCCGCCGCACTCTTTCTCGCGACACTTGCGCTGGCGCTTGCGCCGGCGCCGGCCGCGGCCAGCCCGGTTGACAACGACATCATCTCCATGCTGCCGAAGGACGCGGGCGAGGTAGCTTACGCGAATTTGAAAGCGGCTCGGCAATATCCCTGGTTTGAGCAATTGAAGGAACAAATGCTGCCGGCACGCTTCAAACAATTTGAGGCTTTTCTGGCCGCCGCGGGGATTGACCCGAATACGCAAGTTGAGGAATTGACGTGGGCGCTGGTGCCGAACATGCCGGCGAACGCGACGGCGACCTCCGTGCCGTCGAGCGAAGAAGTTGTGGGTATCGCGCAAGGCCAATTCCAGCCGGATACGGCGGAGGCTTATTTTCTATCGAAAAAAGTGCCGACGGTGAAGATCCGCGACTTCACGCTTTATTCGTTTGGTTCGGGCAGCGGACCGGGCGATCTTTTTCTTTTTTTCCTGGACACCAATACCGCGGTATTCGGGCAGCGCAAGCAGCTCGAGGAATTGATCAGCGTGCGCTACGGCGAGGCGCAAGGCTTGATGGCGAATGCCGATCTGTCCGCGCTGGTGAATGACGCGAATGGCAGCGGATTGGTGTGGGCCGTGCTCGATCCGGCGTACACGCGGCTCGCGATTCAGCAACTGGCGGGCGGCGCGGCGCAATTTTCGCAAGCCAGCCAGGTGATCGCGCAATTGAAATCGATGATCGTGAGCTTTGACGCGGATTCCGGAATCCAGGTCCATTTCCAGGCGGTGTGTACCACCTCGGATGCGGCCAACACTTTTGCGGCGCTGCTGCAGGCGGGATTGCTGTTGCAAAAATATCAGGCGCAGCAAACGAATCCGGATTTGGCCGCGCTGCTGGATGAAACGCAAATCTCTCCGAATGGCGATCGGCTGGATATTCGGCTAAGCCTCACGGACGATCAAGTGGTCGCGCTGATCCGGCGGAACACGTTCGCGATGGGGCTGTGAAGATCGCGCGCGTCGAGCGTCAGCGTTGTTGGGGCGATGCGCTGAAATTTTCGGGTGAAGTTGTGGGCGTGCGTTGCGGGCGCTCTTCAGGCGCTCGGTAATTCCCATTCAAGCGATATTTGCGGATCACAAAGCGCCGCTGGTTGCGAGCGGCACTTCGCATGCCTCGCGGCAGTCCGGACAATAATATTGACCGTCGGCGGCGAGGCGAATGTTGTATTGCCCCTGGCAATAGCAACAGTAGCGATCGCATTGGCACTCGTGTTCGGTCTTTTCGCAGGACGCGCAAAGAGTATCGGGCATGGCCGCCTCTCTACTTTCACTATAATCCGCGCAGACATGGCCGACAAGATGGCGTGACGCAAACGTGACCTCGCGCGCTATTTCGCTGCGCCGGCCGCTCCACTCGCGCCTGGAGCGCCACCCGCATCTGCGCCGGCAGCGAACAGCTCTACGGTGATCTTCGGAAAATCCTTTTCGTCGGCTAAATGACGCCCTTTCCCGTAGACGGCGTTGAGCTCGAGCGTGGTGCGGTCGAATTCGCCATTCGGCAAACGATTCCAATAGTCTACGATCCAGACGCGATCGGGCGCGGGACGCGCATCGCTTAAAACTTCTCCGAGCGGCGCGACCATAAAATCCTGATAAACCAATTGCGCGCCGCCGGGCGCATCGAGAACCGTCGGGCCCGCGGGAATCGGATTGCGCTGCGATCTGTAATATTCGTAGGGCAAGCGGCCGAGCGGTGTGAAGAAAATTGCGTCGCCAGGCTGGGCGCGATCGAGAATGTACGCTGTGGCGGAGCGCCAGTCTTCGGCGTACATCTGTGAACCGTGATGGAGGTACGCTCGTGTGGGCACGAACGTGAGAACGGAAATCACGGCCGCGAAGGCCCAAGCCAGCGCTTTCGGGCGCACGCGCACAATTCCGGCGGCGACACCCAGCATCATCGCGGGCAAGCAAACAATTAAATAGCGATCCACAAAGAAGGGCCGGACGAACGACGCTGCAATCGTCAGGACAACCGGCACGAAGAGCCAAGAGAAAATCAGCGCGAAGGGCCATCCGGCGTTTTCGGGCGCGCGATCGACGGAGCGGCGCGCCCGCCACGCGGCGAATCCGGCGATGGCGAATGCAAGCGCGTCCAGCGCGAGAAGCCACTTGCTGCCATAGCCGGCCAATCCATTGAAGAAATTTAGAACGATGGCTGGCGAAGTGCGCGGAATCCAATCGACGGGCGTTCCGCCGATTCTCGCGGCGACGATGGCGAGCGGCAGCGTGATGTATACAATCCACCGGACGCTGCGCGCGTAGTCGCGCCATGCGAAATCGCGTCCGCGCAGCGACACAAGCGATGCGCCTTGCGCTACGATCACGAGCGCCGCGAAAAAATGGGCGTAGATCGCGAGCGCGCTCACAATCGCGTAGCTCATCCAGCGCGCCGCGGCCGGCTCCTGAAGATTGCGCAGCAGGAGCAACGTCGAAAGCGTCACCAGAAAAACAACCAACGCATAACTGCGCGCCTCCTGCGAATAGGAAACGTGGAACGCATTGATCGCGAGCAACCACGCGGCGATCAATCCGACGGCGGTGCCGAAGAGGCGGCGGCCGAGCGCGTAGATCACTGGCAGTGTGGCCACCGCGAACACCACGGAGAGGCTGCGAACGAACGCTTCGCTGCTGCCGAATTTCATCCAATAGTGCAGCAGCACGTAATACAACGCCATATTCGCTTCGCGATGCCAGAGCACGCGGGAGAATTGCGACCATCGCAGGCGCGCGAGCTCCGCGCTGACGGCCTCATCGAGCCAAAAACTTTTCGCGGCGAGAAAACGAAAACGCAAATGCGCGGCGATTACCACGATCAGTGCGAGCCAAGTCCGGCGAAGCAGCGGGCGGGAATCCAATTCGGAAATATTGGCGGGCGCGGGCGCGGGATTCGGCGCGGAATGCGTTTCATTCATCATGCGAGCGCATTCTAACATTCCGCACGCGCCCGCGGCGGCTTGACACTGGTTTATGGCGCATGCTACGGTCGATTGGTTCGTAATTTTCCTTTGAAATTTGAGTCGCTGCGTGACCGCGCCGCCAACCACTCAACTCCGCAAAACAGCTCTGCATTCCGCGCACCGCCGCTTGGGCGCCAAGATGGTGAATTTCGGCGGATGGGATATGCCCATCGAATATTCCGGAATTATTTCGGAGCACATGGCCACGCGCACGGCCGCGGGCTTGTTCGACGTGAGCCACATGGGAGAAATCGAGGTGCGCGGCGCCGCGGCGCTGGCTCTGGTGCAATCGGTCACCTCGAACAACGCGGCGAAACTCGCCGATGGGCACGCGCAGTATTCGGGGTTGCTGAACGAGCGCGGCGGTTTCGTGGACGATCTGCTGGTGCATCGCATATCGGACGATCACTATCTGCTTTGCGTGAACGCCGCGAACCAGGATGGCGATTTCGATTACATTCGAGATCGAAATCGCTTCGGCGCGGAAATCGAAAATGCCGGCGAACGCTATTCGCAGCTCGCGCTGCAGGGGCCGAAGGCGCTTGAGATACTCGCGCCGCTGACGGCGACACGCCTCGACGCGCTGCGCTATTATCAATTTACATTCGGCGCGGTGAACGGCGTCGAATGCCTGATCGCGCGCACCGGCTACACGGGCGAAGATGGCTTCGAGCTTTATTTCCCGCCCGAGTATTCCGAAGCGCTGTGGAGCGCGCTGCTTGACTCGGGCCGGCCGGCGGGTCTGCTGCCATGCGGATTGGGCGCGCGAAACACTCTGCGGCTTGAAGCGGGGATGCGCCTGTACGGACACGAACTCGACGAGACGACGACGGTCTGGGAAGCGGACCTCGGGTGGATCTGCAAGCTCGATAAGGGCGAATTCGTGGGACGCAAGGCGCTGGTGGAGCAGAAGGCGCGCGGGATCGAGCGCTCTCTGGTCGGCTTTGAAATGACCGGCCGGCAAATCGCTCGCGATGCCTGCGGCATTTCGCACGGAGGCGCATTGGTGGGCCGCGTGACCAGCGGATCACCCGCGCCGTATTTGAAAAAAAATATCGGCATGGCCTACGTGCCGCTGGCCACGCGCGCGCCGGGAACCGAGATCGAGATCGACATTCGCGGCAACCGAGCGCCGGCGCGCATCGTGCCGCTGCCGTTTTACAAGCGCGCGCAATAAGAGCGCGGAATCGCGAAAAGAGCAGCTGGAGGAATCGACAGAAAAATGACAACGTACCCGAGCGATTATCGTTACACGCGCGAGCACGAGTGGGTGGCGGCCAAGGGCGATCTCGCCACGGTCGGAATCACCGACTACGCGCAGCATGAATTGGGCGACGTGGTTTACGTCGGACTACCGGAAGTGGGCACGGCGATGAAAGCGGGGCAAACGCTGGGCTCGGTGGAATCCGTGAAAACCATGAGCGATATTTACGCGCCGGTGTCTGGCACCGTCGTGGAAATCAATTCGGAGCTGACTGCCGCGCCGGAAAAAGTGAATCAGGATCCCCACGGCGCCGCGTGGATGGTGCGCATGAAGCTTTCTGACGCCGCCGAGCTGCGCGGCCTGCTCGACGCGGCGGCGTACCAGGCGTTTATAGCCGAGAAGGATTCCACCGCCTGATGCGCTATCTGCCGAAGAGTCCTTCCGAGCGCCAGGCGATGTTGGAGTCCATCGGCGCCGGCTCCATCGAAAAACTATTTGAATCGATTCCCGCACCGCTGCGGCTCGGGCGCGCGCTCGATCTTCCGGGGCCGATGTCGGAGGCCGAGATCATCGCCTGGTTTCGCGCGCGCGCGGCGGAGAATTCGGTTGGCTACACAAGTTTTCTCGGCGCCGGCGTGTACAACCACTTGCGATCGGTGGTCACGGACACGATCTTGCAGCGCGGCGAATTCTTAACCTCGTACACGCCGTATCAAGCCGAAATCAGCCAAGGCACGCTGCAAGCGATTTTCGAGTTTCAAACGCTGATGTGCCAGCTCACGGGGCAAGAAGTAGCAAACGCCTCGATGTGGGACGGCTCGACCGCGACCACGGAGGCCGCGCTGATGGCGGCGCGAATTACGGGGCGTCGGCGATTGGTGGTGGCGCGCTCGCTGCATCCGGAATACAAGCAGGTTCTCGCGACGTACGGGCGGAATATCGGCCTCACGGCGGAGGAGATTCCATACACCGCGTCGGGGCAAATCGACACGGCTCGGCTGGCCGCGGCTGTGAACGACGACACTGCCGCGGTGATTGTGCAATCGCCCAACTTTTTCGGCGCGCTCGAAGAGGTGCCGGAGCTTGCGGAGATTGCGCACGCGCGAAAAGCGCTGCTGGTCGTCTCGATCACCGAAGCCGTTTCGCTTGGCGTGGTGCGGCCGCCGTCCGAAGCCGACATCGTGGCCATGGAAACGCAAAGCTTCGGCATGGCGCCGAGTTATGGCGGGCCTTACGCCGGAGTGATCGCCACGCGCGAACGATATCTGCGGCAGATGCCGGGGCGATTGGCCGGCCAAACGAGCGACGCGGCGGGGCGGCGCGGATTCGTGCTCACACTTGCGACGCGCGAACAACACATTCGCCGCGAGAAAGCCACATCGAACATCTGCACAAACCAAGCGCTGTGCGCGCTGGCTGCGACCGTGCATCTTTGCCTGCTGGGCAAAGAGGGCTTGCGCGAATTGGCGCTGCAAAATTTGGCGAAGGCGCGATACGCCGCGGCGGAACTTGCGCGTGTGCCGGGCGTGCGAATTCCCTTCACGGGGACAACGTTCAACGAATTCGTGATCGAATTGCCACGTTCGGTGCGCATCGCGAATCGCAGACTGCTGGACGAAAAAATCATCGGGCCGCTGCCGCTGGGGCCGTGGTATCCCGAGCTGACCAAGCGAGGGCTAGTTTGCGTGACGGAGACCATGCCGCGCGCGGAAATCGAGCGCTTCGCCGCCGCGCTTGGCGCCGTGCTCGCAGGCCCATTGTGAAGAATGCCGCGAAAAATATTGTGAGCGAAACGATACGCAAAGCCGGACGTAACGTCAGCCAGAACGAGGGGCTGATCTTCGAGAAGTCCGCGCCGCATAAGCGCGCGTTCGAGTTGCCGCCGCTTGACGTGCCGCCGGTCGATCCGCGCACCGCGCTGGGGCCGGCGCACGCGCGCGATTCGGTCGACGGTTTCCCTGAAGTCAGCGAGATCGAGGTGTTGCGCCACTTCACGCGGCTTTCCACCTGGAATTATGCGATCGATCTCGGAATGTATCCGCTCGGATCCTGCACCATGAAGTACAACCCGCGCGTGAACGAATTCGTGGCGCGGCTTGACGGCCTTGCGACCGAGCATCCCTACCAGCCTGCAGAGGTTTCGCTCGGGTGCCTGAAGATTTTGCGAACGCTCGAGAAATGCTTGCTCGAGATCACCGGCATGGACGCTTGCACGCTCGAGCCGGCTGCTGGAGCGCAGGGCGAACTGTGCGGCCTGCTACTGATCCGCGCGTATCTCGAGAGCCAAGGATCGGCGCGGCGCATCGTGCTGATTCCGGATTCGGCGCACGGAACAAATCCCGCCACGGCCACGATCGCCGGCTACGAAGTGCGGAACATTCGATCGGACGCCGCGGGACAGATCGACGTCGAAGCGCTGAAAAACATCGTGAACGACGACGTCGCGGCGCTGATGGTCACCAATCCTTCGACGCTGGGCGTTTTCGAGCAACGCATCGCGGAAATCGCGGAGATTCTGCACGCGCACGGCGCGCAGCTCTATATGGACGGCGCGAATATGAATGCGCTGGCGGGAATCGCGCGGCCCGGAGACTTCGGCGTAGACGTAATGCACCTGAATCTGCACAAAACATTTTCGACGCCGCACGGAGGCGGAGGTCCCGGCGCCGGACCCGTGCTGGTGAAGAAAAAGTTCGAGCCGTTTTTGCCCGTGCCGGTGCTGGTGGAAAAAGATGGACGATTGTCGCTCGAGACGCATCGCCGCGGCTCGATCGGGCGGCTGCGTGCGTTCGGTGGAAATTTCGGCGTGCTGGTGCGCGCGCTCGCTTACACGCTGGCGTATGGTCCCGGCATGCGGCAAGCCACCGAGGACGCGGTGCTGAACGCAAACTACATTCGGAGGGGACTCGAAGGCGTCTACGACCTGCCGTACAAATCGCCGTCAATGCACGAAGTGGTCTTCAGCGACGCGCGGCAGAAAAAAAACGGCGTGAACACGATGGATATCGCCAAGCGCCTGATCGACTACGGGTTTCATCCATACACGACTGCGTTTCCGCTGATCGTTCCCGGCGCGCTGATGATCGAGCCCACCGAATCGGAATCGAAAGAAGAATGCGACTTCTTCATCGACGCCATGCGCTCGATCGCCGCCGAAGCGGAGACGAATCCCGATCTCGTAAAGACCGCGCCGCACAACACGCGCATCGGCAGACTCGACGAGGTCACCGCCGCGCGCAAGCCGATCCTGCGCTGGCGTTCGGCGACGGCGGCCGCGCCGCCGTCGGAAGCGCCGGCCAAAACGAAGCCGCCAACATCGCGCTCTTCTGAATAGTATCCTGCCGACTCGCGGCGTTTATGGAACGGAGTTGTGCTTACGGACGTGAATAAATCTCGCGGAGCTTCGGTCCGTCCGATCCAAGAACCACGAATTCGCACTCGTGATACGTTCCTTGTTGCACCGAGGCGCAAGCAAGGATGCCGAATCGCTGCCCGGGCGTTTCCGGGTTTTCGTCTGCCGATGCATCACTCTGAACAACAAGCGACATCGAATAGATCCAACCCGACGCGTCGTGCAGAACCGCTTCGACCCCTTGCGTAGGTTCGGCGACTAGCTCCGGTTCCCATTTCACCCACGGAGTGCCACCGCCGAGCGCAGCCTTCCACTCGCGCGCTCTCGAGCCGCCGCACTCTCCCGGACACAGCAGCGGAGGAATAGATGCCACCACGCCTTCCGGCCACTTGTGAATGACGCCTACGCCAGCGGTAGGGTTCACCTGCTGCAGAAATTGTAATGCAAAACATTTCCCCACGTAATCCGAAGACCTCGTATTCTCAAAATTGTTGGCTGGGCCAAAGCCATCGCTTACAGCTGACAAATATTCATCGCAATTTTGGACCGTCCGGCTCTCTCCACGTCGATCAAGAACGAGCGGCTGACGTTGTTCCTTGCGCATTGCGCCGCTTATGTCGCTAAGGCTATCGAGGCCGAGACTCGGCGCCCAGGCCACTTTCGTTGCCCGTCCATCGCCGGCCGCCCGGACTCCGGCCAAACAAAATAGAGAACTCAAGACGAGAGCGATGGCGCACGGTGTTTTCCGCTCCATGAGATCCTCCATGTGGCACTCATAGTTGGAGTATACGCGGCTCCAGATGTGGAGCGCAGTTGATGAAACCGGATTCAAAATAACAAAGAGGCGCCTCGGAAAATATTCCGGGGCGCCTCGTGGTTGCTGCCGAACGCGGGCCACTGTGCGGGGCCGCGGCCGGGGATGGCTGAACGCCTAGTTGACCTGGCTGGTCTGGACCTTCGGCGGATACATATCGAGTTCGCGCAAGAGACCACGCGCTGCTACGGGAGTCTCAACGTGGCCGTGAAGGATTTCGTCGCGGTGAACGTCGTGTCCGTACATGGCGACGTCACCGGAGTGATCGGCTTGGACGACGGCGCCGTCAAGACTCACGCCCGCGAAGATGCCCTTGGCGCGCGAGTAAGTCAGGATTTCGGCGTTCATGGCCGCATCGGTGTCCGCGGAAGCGGTGCGTCCCACGGGGCCGGCGGCGACCGAAGCGTCGGCGCCGAGTTTGAATTTATCGCCGAGCAAGCTCTGCAGGGCGTGGTCGTTCATGAACAGCATAATGATGTCGGTGGAAGAACCGCCGGCTTGGTAGCCAACGCTGCCGCCGTCAAGGGCGACGAACATCGGCGCGCTCCAGCCATTTTCCGTGCGGCAGGCCGCAACGCCCCGGCCGTAATTGCCGCCGAGGAAGAACGCAAATTTGACGCTGCCAGGAATAATCGCGATGCACTTGGCTTTGGCCAGGAGGTCGCGCGGAATTCCCTGATCGGGAGTGTTCATGATTTCGTGGAAGACGCGTCTCGAGGCGTCAATGCGGGTGACGTCGTCGTCGCGGTCCGAAGCGAACAGCGGAATCGCAAGCAATGCGACGGATACCAAAACTCCAAGACGAAATGCTGTTTTTGACATGATCGAAGCTCCTCTGAATTTTTTGGTCACGTTGGCCTGCTGATCTGTCCTGACCGCCTGAGGGCCTGAAGGCTTGAGGGCCCGAGGGCGCGGGCCGCCTGACATCGTCGAGGATGCCACGCCGTTACTGCGCTGGGAATACATCGATCGGTGTATATCGGCGCATTAAGGACTTGACGCAATCTCCGCTGGATTGAGAGCGATACGTGCCAAAGCGGTGCACGAATGTGGAGCACGCCGGGAAAATTCCGAGCGCGCTGTGCGATTGCGCGGATTTAGTTTGCGTTCGACAGCGTTTATTTCGCGCCGGAAGTTTGCGGCGCCGTGTGCGCGGAATCGCGATACGACGCGAGCGTGGCTCCGGGTCCTGGAGCTTTGTGTTTACGCCGCGGCTCGGGCGCCGCGGGCATGGCGCGCAGATAGCGGCGAATTTCCAGAAAATCGTCGGAATTGCTCTGGTAATTCGGGGCGGGTCCGCCGAGCAGATCCACTTCGTGCATGATGCGGTCGATGCGATGGTCGGGGTTCGGATGATTTTCAAAAAATGCCACGCGATGGGGCTGCTTGGTTTCGTCTTCCACGATTTCAAAGAATTGGGCGAGCGCGCGCGGATCGTAGCCGGAATCGAAGAGAATTTGCGTGCCCAGAACGTCGGCCTGCGTTTCGGCCGCGCGGGAATATTTCAGGAGGATGGAATCGAAGGCGAAGTCCGAGCCGACCTCCGCGGCCGCGCCGCTCAGTCCGCCGAACAAACCGGACGCAGCGGAGAGCGGCAGCTCGGTTAAATACGCTTTGGTGGCCTGATGCGTGCCGTGGCGCAGCGCGACGTGGGCGATCTCGTGCGCCAGAACACCGGCGAGCTGCGCTTCGTCATCGGCGGCTTCGATCACGCCGCGGTCGACGTAGATGAAACCACCCGGCAGCGCGAAGGCATTCACGGATTCGTCGTTCACGCAACGAAAGCGATACGGAAACGGATAGCCGGGCGCGTGAGCGGCGAGACGTTTGCCGAGCGCGTCGAGATAATTGTCCACGCGCGGATCGTTGAGCATCGGAAGTTCCGCTTCGGCGGAGCGCGCGCTGCGCAGGCCAATCTCGATGTCGTCGCGCGTGGAGAACACGTCGACGCCGGGCTTGAGCGGCGTGCGGTCGGCGCGGGCCGCGACCGCGGCGCACAAGGCTATGAGCGCGACGATGAATGCGGGTGTTGCGAGAGTCAAGCGCGCGCCGCGATTCCTGCGCGACGTGCCGCGCCGCGCTACCGAAACGATTGAGACCACGCGCTCCGCGCAGTCCGGTTTTCGTCCGGCGTCGATACTCATGTGCGCCACCTCCGCCCGAAGGTAACACCAATGACCATGCGCGCGCTCGGCCAAACGCGACCGATCGCATCGGTCGCTGTGATGCGAGCCACGTGCGGGAGGTTGACCGGGCGATCGAAGAAAGTCGCGACGCGCCGAAAGCGTGCTCAGCGGGAAAGCGCGGGCTCCGGCAGCTCGGCGTAGGTCCGCGGTTCGGGACGCGGGTCGTTGCGTTGTTCGGGATGCAACTCCGGGCGTGGCTCGACGCGCTGATCCGGGCGCCGCGATTGCGCCACGCGCGCAGCGGACACATTGCGATGGCGGGGAAATCTCGGAATTGGCGCGTCCTCCGCTTCGCGCGAGAACGAAAGCGAAGCGCCCTCAACGTCGCCATCGATGCGGAGAATGTCGCCGAAACGGACCTGCTCTGTGGCCAGCAGATTCGCCAGCGGATACACCACGTGGCGCTCGATTGCGCGTTTCAGATGGCGCGCGCCGTACTTGAGATCCGTGCCGTCGCGCAGCAGGAACTCCCGCGCGCCCGGCGTCACGCGGAAAAGAAATTGCCCGCGCGCGGTTTCGAGCACGCGCTGCTGCACCATGCCCAATTCGATCTCCAGAATTCTTCCAAGTTCCGCCGGGCGCAGCGGATGGAACACGACCACTTTGTCGAGGCGGTTCATGAACTCCGGCGAAAACTTTTTCTTCGCGGCTGCAGCCGCGGTGCGCTCCACTTTTTCATCCAGGCGCTCTTCGCGCTTGTCTGTCGGCTGCGCGAAGCCCATGCCGCCGGTCATCAACTCAGTGATCTCGCCACCACCCAAATTCGACGTGAGGATGATTACGCATTGCGAAAGATCTACGCGCCGGTTGTCGCCCAGCGTCAGCGTGGCCTTATCCAGAATGCCCAGCAGCAACTGCCACAGCGCGTCGGAAGCCTTCTCAATTTCATCGAACAAAAGGAAACTCAGTTTCATGCTCTCGGTGTGATATTTCGCGAGTTCTTCCTGCGTGATCAGCGGATGCGTCTCACGATGGCCCAAATATCCGGGAGGCGATCCGATCAGTTTAGAAATTTCGTGCGAGTGCTGAAACTCGGCGCAGTCCACTTTGATCACTGCGCGGGGATCGCCGAAAAGAACCTCGGCGGCGGCCTCCACGATGCGCGTTTTGCCCGAGCCAGTGGGTCCAAGAAACAGCAAGTTCCCGACCGGGCGGGTCGGCGAGCACATTCCCGCGACGTAGACCTGATGCATATCGACAAGCGCCGCAATCGCTTCTGGCTGGCCGACAATGCGCCGCAAGAGTCCAGCTTCAAACTCCTGTGAGTCACTGCTTCGGCGGGACGGATCGAGCTGTTGCTGCGGTGAACGCATCGTCGTGCTCCTGAATACGCAAAGCTAAAGAGCAGTCGAAGCGCCAAACTCGCGCGGAAGTGTGCGGTGGCGTGCGTGCGAACGTCATGCAGAATCAACGCGTTCAAGCCGCGTCGCGAGAGACCGCTCGCGCGGACGTTGGGAGCGTGTGCCAGATGCACGCACGGCAACGCCGGTGAAACACATTGGCGCGCAGCGAGGTTGTTCCACGCCACAAATGCCACGCACACCGGCTCTGTTGCGTTTCGTCAGGCAGAGGCCACGGCCCGTTCAATTGCCACTCTTTTTCGCGCACGTCGGGCGGAACATTGTTGACGGTCAAATTCTCGAGCCAGTGCACGCCGGTCTTTCCGCCGACCACGATATCGGCATCGCCGTCGCCGTCCAAATCAAGCACCTGAATCTCCGTGCCCGCGCCCGCGGTGCCGTTATAGCTGATTGGGAAGCGCGTGAACGTCGCCGTCCGGCGATCGATCTTGTAATAGTAGAGAACGATAGGCTCAATCGCGCCGGGGTCGCCTTCGTTGTGCGCGCGATAGCGTTTTCCGGCGATAAGTTCGGGCTGCCCATCGCCGTCGATATCGGCGAGGGCGAGCGCATGCACTTGCGAATAGGAATCGTCAATCAGGTGGCGCATCCAAACGCGCTTTCCATTTTCTTCCGATTGTTCGAGCCAGTAGAGGCCGTAGTTGTGGCCCTCACCGTAGATGAGATCCATCTTGCCGTCGTTATTCACATCGTAGCCGAGAATCGGGAATCCGGTCTCGCCGAGATCCCACTCAGGCATCCATTGCCATTTATCTTGCGCGGCATCGATGTTCTTGTACCAGCCATGCACGGAAAGGACATCGGGTTTGCCGTCGCCATCCACGTCCGCGACGCCCACGCCGTGGCCATCGCCTTCGATTCCGCCGACGCGATGCACGACCGGCTCCGCGCCGGCGAAGCTAATCCACACGAGTCCCGACGGGCGGTAATGCGCTGCGATCACGTCCGGCCTGCCATCTCCATCGATATCGGCAAGCACCATGCCTTCCGTGAATTCCGACGCCACGATGAAGTGCTTGGTCCACAGCGCGTCGGCCTTCTTGGGATTTTCGTACCAGGAGATCGCGTGCGAATCCCATCCGGAGCTTACGATGTCCAGCGCGCCGTCGTGATTCACGTCGATCGCGAATTCGGCGCAGTCCTCCACGTAATCGCCGGTGATTTCGACGTCGCGGAATTTGTGCTGCTTCCATGGGCCGCCGGCCGGGCCGGGATTTTCGTACCAGTAAGCGCCGCTGGTAATGTCAGGCCGGCCATCGCCATTCATGTCCATGATCGCGACAGATTCGGCGTGGTCGTTGCCCAAACGATGTGGCTTGAAAAGAATGGGACGCGCGGACGCACTCGGAAGCTGCGGCTGCTCGGTGCTCTGCGCTTGCTCTCCATCCGCCGGGTTGCGCGGCGCTGCGCCTGCCCGAACCAGGATCGCGCTCCCGGCAAAGCCCATCGCGAGAAATTCGCGTCGCCGCATGTATTCCTCCTCATTTTTATCGCCGACTCGCGAGTATATGCCGATTGGCTGGCGCTTTTGCAGTGCGAAAAAACGCTCCATGGAAGGGGAAAGGCTGCGGGTCCGCAAGATGCGGTGCCGAACCTGAACAAAACGACGATTGCCACTGGCGGCAAACTCAGCCAGTGGCAATCGATAATGATTTCGGATTCGCTATTGGTTGTCGGTTTTGCGCCGATTCGCGGGAGCGGGCGCGGGCGCGGAAGGAGCTGTGCCAACTGGCGATTGCACTTCTCTCGCCGCGGTGGACGCTGGCAGTTCGAGTGCGCGTCCGCCGCTGGCGCGGCCGGCAAACGCTGCCGCCACACGCGTTGCGGTTGAAGGACGCGAGACGACCGCGCCTTCGCCTTCGCGCTCGAAGGTCAGGCAAGTCGCGACCGGATCCCAATCGATACGCAAGATATCGCCGAGTCGCACCTGTTCGGTGGCAAGCAGATTGGCCAGCGGATACACAACGTGACGCTCGATCGCGCGCTTCAAGTGGCGCGCGCCGTATTTCAGATCGGTACCGTCGCGCAGCAGAAATTCGCGCGCGCCCGGCGTAACGCGAAACAGAAACTGCCCGCGCGCGGTCTCAAGAACGCGCTGCTGCACCATCCCCAATTCGATCTCGAGGATGCTGCCCAGTTCTTCCGAGCGCAGTGGATGGAACACCACCACTTTGTCGAGGCGATTCATGAATTCGGGCGAAAATTTCTTCTTCGCCGCCGTGGCCGCCGTGCGCTCCACTTTTTCGTCCAGGCGCTCTTCGCGTTTGTCCTTCGGCTGCACGAAGCCCATGCCGCCGGTCATCAGCTCGGTGATTTCGCCGCCGCCGAGGTTCGAGGTGAGAATGATCACGCACTGCGAAAGATCCACGCGCCGGTTATCGCCCAGCGTCAGCGTGGCTTTATCCAAAATGCCGAGCAGCAATTGCCATAGCGCATCGGACGCTTTTTCGATTTCATCGAACAGCAGGAAACTCAGCTTGATCTTCTCGGTGTGATACTTTGAGAGTTCTTCCTGCGTGATCAGCGGATGCGTTTCGCGATGGCCCAAGTATCCAGGCGGCGAACCGATCAGCTTGGCGATTTCGTGCGAGTGCTGGAATTCCGCGCAATCCACTTTGATCACCGCGCGCGGATCGCCGAAGAGAATCTCGGCCGCGGCTTCCACGATGCGCGTTTTGCCCGAGCCTGTCGGTCCCAGGAAAAGCAAGTTCCCCACCGGCCGACCCGGCGAGCACATTCCCGCCACGAAGACCTGATGCAGGTCCACCAGCGACGCGATCCCTTCCGGCTGGCCGACGATTTTGCGGCGCAGCGCGTCCTCGAATTCCAGAGACTCCGCGCTGCGGCGCGTGGGATCAAGGTGCATCTTGCGGCTGGGGGCGGTCATCGAACTTCCTCCTATCGAAACATTCCGCGCGAAAGCAATCCGCGCTGGGGAGACCGATCGAACTGATCGAGCTTTACGCCGACGGTGGAATGCAACAGGCGCAGCTGCGTGACGATTTCGCGGCCCGTCTCGGGCGAATGCGAAACGTCGAGCAGCGGCGGAAACAAATCGGTCAAATCGAGATTCAGCGAGCGCAACTGGCCGAGCAGCTTCTGCACATACTGGGATTGCGGATCGAACAATTCCACGCGACTATTGACCTCTTCGCGCAGGCGGCTCCAGTTCACATCGAGCAGGGGAAATTGGCGCGTGACCCGGCGAACCACGTCGTCGGTGATGCGCGGGCGGTCGCCGAGCTTAGCCAGGTGGAGTTGGCGCACCTTGCCGTTTTCGCGCACGTTGTGCACGAGGTAGAAGGCGCTTCCTTTGCGTCGCAAAAAGGCCATGAAATGCTCCAGACTGCCACCCGGCGATTCTATACCTGGTAGTGTATTTATGTTCCACTACGGAAGTCAAGACGATCTTCAGCGATGTCTCGGATTTTTGCGGAAGAGTTACTCCCCAGAACGACACGCGCGCGCCGCACGAATCACGGTTAGAATCGCAGCCACCATGGCTGCGAAACGCAATACACAATCTTCATGGGAACCAGTTTTTCGATTCGTCAAATCGATTCCGCGCGGCCGCGTGATCACCTACGGCGACTTGGCGCGCGCGCTTCGCCTGCGCGGCGGAGCGCGCACGGCTGGGCATGCCATCGCCGCGACTCCGCGAGGGCGTGGAATCCCCTGGCATCGCGTGGTCGGCGCCAGCGGCAGGCTCCTGACGCGCGAGCCCGTCGCCAGCTTGCAACGTCGCCTCTTGGAAAGCGAAGGCGTGCGCTTCATCGAAGGACGCGTGGACTGGAAGCGCCACGCCTGGAAAAAAATCAAGGGCGGAGCGCGGCGCACGTGAGTGTGCTAAGGTTTTCGTGCGCGACGCCGCGCTGATAGGCGCGCGCACGGTAAAATCACAGACACATTTTCCCTCGTGGCCCCGCCGATCATCCAAGCCGAGAACCTCACCAAGCGATACGACGCCGTCGTCGCGCTCCGTGGCGTCAGCTTTGAAGTGAATGAAGGCGAAGTGTTCGGCCTGCTCGGGCCCAACGGCGCGGGGAAAACCAGCACGATCGAAATACTCGAAGGATTGAGGTCGGCGGATAGCGGGCACGCGAGCGTTTGCGGTCTTGATCCCGAGCGCAGCGGACCGCGATTGAAAGAAGTGATCGGCGCGACGCTGCAAGCCACGGCGCTGCCGGACAAAATTCGCGTGGGCGAAGCACTGGCCATGTTCGGAAGCTTCTATCCGCGCCATCGCAATCTGGCCGATCTGATGCGCCGGTTCGGTCTGGAAGAAAAGCGCAGCGCATTTTACGGCCAGCTCTCCGGCGGCCAGAAGCAACGGCTGGCTCTCGCCCTCGCGTTGGTGAACGAACCGCAAGTTTTGTTTCTGGACGAGCCGACGGCTGGTCTCGATCCGCAAGTGCGCCGCGAAATCTACGACGTGATCGAGGAATTGAAATTCGAGCGCAAGACCATCTTGCTGACGACGCATTATATCGAAGAGGCCGAGCGCCTGTGCGACCGAGTGGCGATCGTGGATCAGGGCCTGGTGATCGCACAGGGCACGCCGCGCGAATTGAAGCAAAGCTCCGCGGGCACCACGCGCATCGATGTGCGCTTGGCGCGACCAGAGCCTGACGGCGCGCTGGCGAATCTCGAAGGCGTTTCCGACGCGCGCCAGATGAGCGGCGCCTGGGTGCTGCACTCCTCACGCGTGCCGGCCACGATCGTGGCGCTGGTGAAGCATCTTGAAAGCGCGGGAAACGAATTGGCGGGCCTCGAAATTTCGGCGCCGTCGCTCGAAGACGTGTTCCTCGAGCTGACCGGACGCAAGCTGCGCGATTGATGCGCAAAACGGGCGAGCGAAAACGAATTTGAAAAACATCTGGACACTGACGGTCAACCGCATGCGCCTGGCGATGCGCACGCCGGTATTCTTGTTCTTCAGCCTGGGCATGCCGCTGGTGTTTCTGTTCGGCTTCTGCGGATTTTTCGCGCACGGCAAACCCTACGCGGTTCCCTACCTGCTTTCTTCGGTGCTGGCTCTGACGGTAATGGGCAGCTTCTGGGGACTCAGCATGCAGCTTGTGACCTATCGCGAGATGGGCATTCTGCGCCGATTCCGCCTGGCGCCGGTGGGTCCGGGCGCACTGCTGGCTTCGAGCATCCTCTCGAATTATTTTCTCACGCTGCCGACGGTGATCGCGCAATTCTTGCTGGCCCGCTGGGTGTTCCACATGCCGCAGTGGGGAAATTTGTTCGGCGTGTTCGTGATGGTCACGTTGGGAACGGTCACATTCGCCTCTCTCGGCCTGATCGTCGCCAGCGTAACGAACACCGCACAAGAAACGCAGATGATCAATCAGGCGTTGTGGTTCGGCTTCCTGTTTCTTTCCGGCGCCAGCGTTCCATTGCCGCTATTTCCGGGATGGCTGCAAAGTGTTGCGCTCTACATTCCCGCAACGTACTTGGTGACCGGCCTTGAGCGCGTGATGGTGCCGGATGAATCTCTATTTCGCCTCGGGCCCAACCTGCTTTCGCTCGCGGTCTGTGCGGGAATCGCGTTCGTCATCTCGTATCAATTATTCCGCTGGGATCCCGGATCGAAAGCGCCACGCCGCGCGAAGCTTTGGGCCACGTCGACGATTCTGCCGTTCGTGCTGCTCGGCGTGTGGGAGACGCATTACGGCCATCTGCGCAAGAACGCGCAGACCGATTACCAATCCATCGAACGCCAGTTCACGCTGAGCCCCGCGCCGCGCTGAGCGCGCGTGGTCTCCACGTCCCCAATAGGCCATTTTGGCTGGAAACGAGCCCAATTCCCCGACTCAGGCTCGGGCTGCGCGCCGACGGCGTGTGCTATACTTTTCTACAGTTGCAGTGAAGCCCGCGCTCGCGCGGAGAAATTCAGATGGGCATCGAAAAGACCGAAAAAATCTGGCACAACGGCAAGCTCATTGGCTGGGACGAAGCCACCATCCATGTGTTGTCGCACGTGGTGAGCTACGGTTCCGCGGTTTTCGAGGGCATCCGTTGCTACCACACCAAACAAGGTTCGGCGATTTTCCGTCTGCGCGACCACATGCAGCGGATGATTCATTCCGCGAAAATTTATCGCATGGACTTGCCCGCGCCGCTCGATGAGCTGTGCCAAGGCGCGATCGATATCGTGCGCGCGAATCGCATGGATTCCTGTTACATCCGCCCGATCGCGCTGCGCGGTTATGGCGACGTCGGCGTCAGCCCGCTCGCCTGCCCGGTCGAGGTGTATATCGCCTGTTGGGGCTGGGGCGCGTATCTCGGTTCGGACGCGCTCGAGCAGGGCGTGGACGTTTGCATCAGCTCGTGGGCGCGCATGGCGCCGAACACTTTGCCCGCGATGGCCAAGGCCGCGGCCAATTATATGAATTCGCAATTGATTCGCATGGAGGCCGTGATCAACGGCTATGCCGAAGGCATTGCGCTCGATCCATCCGGTTTGGTCAGCGAAGGCTCGGGCGAAAATGTTTTTCTGGTGCTCGACGGGACGGTGTGGACGCCTCCGATCGCCACCTGCGGCCTGCAAGGCATCACGCGCGCGAGTTTGCTCACGCTGTGCGAAGATCTGAAAATTCCCGTGCGCGAAGAATCCATTCCGCGCGAAATGCTTTATCTCGCCGACGAAGTTTTCCTCTCGGGCACGGCGGCCGAGCTAACGCCGCTGCGTTCGATCGACCGCATTCAGATCGGTAAAGGCCGGCGCGGCCCCATCACGCAGCAGCTTCAAGAGGAATTTTTCGCCATCGTGCGCGGAACAAAGCCCGATCGCCACAACTGGCTCACGCCGGTTCCCGTGCCGGCCAGCGCCGCGGTCACGCGGTAGAAACGTCGGCGCGAGCGTTTCGGCTTGCGCTTCTCGCAGTTTCTTTGACCGCGCACCGTTCCCTCTTATAGAATCCGGCCCCGGCGCCTGCGTAGGGCTCGAGCGCGCCGCTAGATTCCTCGTGCACAACTCGCCTAGCCCCGGAGGCCGTTAATGATGTACAGCAAGCCGCAAAAGTTGCTGGCGGAATTCTTCGGAACGTTCGCGCTGGTCTTCTTCAGCGCGGGCGCGATTTGCGCCGATCAGTTGCTGACGGTCTCCGGGCAGGCCGGGCTCGGCTTCTTCGGCGTCGCGCTGGCCTACGGCTTGACCATGGGCATTATGGTGACGGCGTTAGGCCACGTTTCCGGCGGCCACTTCAACCCCGCTATCTCAATCGGCTTCTGGGTGACGCGTCGAGCGACCACCATCGATACCGTGCTCTACTGGGTCGCTCAACTCGCCGGAGCCACGGCGGCCGCCTACGCGCTGCGCGCCGTCGTGCCGGAGACCACCTGGCGCGCGGTGCACCTAGGCGCGCCGGCACTAGCCAGCGGAATCACGCGCGCGTCGGGGATGCTGATCGAAGGCCTCACGACGTTCTTCCTCGTGTTCGTCGTGTTCGCCACACTCGTGGACGATAACGGAGCGTTCGGCAAGATCGGCGGCTTCGCTGTCGGACTCACGCTCGCGATTGGCGTTCTCTTCGGCGGACCGTTCACCGGCGCGGCGATGAATCCGGCGCGCGCGTTCGGCCCGGCGCTCGCCGGCCGCGATTGGCTGAACCACGGTGTGTACTGGGTCGGTCCGCTCGCCGGAGGCGTGCTGGCCGGCTGGATTTACGACACCGCGTTCCTGAAAAAATCCTAGACTAACGCGGCAATCTCGAATTATCCCGCCGCGAACACGGGCCGGAGCTTTGGCCCGACACTCGTCGCTCGCCCCATCCGCCTACCCCGTTACTAACCTGTGCCCCTCCCCGAGAGGCGTTCTTGTTTCGCCCCCGCACGGATGCTAGTGTCGCGAGGTAGACCTTCGAGAGGGCCCAATTCTGCCATGGCACTAAGCATTGACGACCTCCTGCGCCGCGCCGTCGAAAGCAAAGCTTCCGATTTGCATCTAAAAGTCGGCAACCACCCCTACTTGCGCGTGGATGGAGAGCTCAACGCACTGGCCGACGTGCCGCGCGTCACCCCGGAAGAAATGCTGTCCATGGCCTTCTCGATGATGACCAACCGGCAGAAGCAAAAATTCAAAGAAACCGCGGAACTCGATATGGCCTACGGCGTCGCCGGCCTGGGCCGCTTCCGCGTGAACGTTTTTCAGCAGCGCGGCAACGTCGGCATGGTGCTGCGCGTCATTCCCACGAAAATTCGCACCGTCGAAGAACTCGAACTGCCGCGCATCCTCGAAAAAATTTGCGAAGAGCGCCGCGGCCTGGTGATCGTCACCGGCACCACCGGCTCGGGCAAATCCACCAGCCTCGCGGCCATGATCGACCGCATCAATTCCACGCGCCCGGATCACGTCATCACCATCGAAGACCCCATCGAATTCCTGCATCGCGATAAGCACAGCTTCATCAATCAGCGCGAAGTCGAAGTCGACACCGCGAATTTCTCAACCGCGCTGCGCGCCGCGTTACGCCAGGACCCTGACGTGATTCTGGTCGGCGAAATGCGCGATCTTGAAACCATCGCCACCGCGTTGCTCGCCGCCGAAACCGGCCACTTGGTTTTCTCCACTTTGCACACTCTCGATGCCACGGAAACCATTCAGCGCATCATCGCCGTGTTTCCGCCGCCCGAGCAAAAACAGATTCGTTTGCAAATGGCCGCCACGCTCAAGGCCGTCGTCAGCCAGCGCCTCGTTCGTCGCGCCGACGACAAGGGCCGCGTCCCCGCCGTCGAAGTGATGATCGCCACCGCCTACATCCGCGATTGCATCATCAATCCCGATAAAACGCGCCTGATCCACGACGCCATCGCCGCCGGCACCAGCCAGTACGGCATGCAAACATTCGATCAATCGCTCTACGATCTCTACACGCGCCAACTCATCTCTTACGAAGAAGCCCTGCTGCGCGCCTCCAACCCCGACGACTTCAAGCTCCGCGTCCAGGGCGTGCGCTCCGCCGCCGACGCCGCGCGCGAAGAAATGGAACGCGCCATGACCGAATTCGAGCGCTTCGGCCGGCGCTAAGCGTAACGTTCTCCGTTCCCTCCGCTGCCAACCCGCTTGTCGCTGGCTCGTGCAGGACCGCAATCATCTGCGTCAGCTGCAAACGCGAACTACCATTCCGCCGCAACCCCTGTTACCATCGCGCGAAAACTCAGCGCCCAATCGGAATCAATCGAGGATCCACGCTGCCGACCCAACGTTCTGGCTTCTTGGATAAATATTTCTACTTCCTCATGACGCTGCTGATCACGGCGGTCGTGATCTACGGCTTCAGCCACACCATCGTCCAGAACCTCATCCATCCCGCCGTGCCCCGGCCTCGCATCCTTTACTTTCATGCGGCCGTCTTCTCTTCGTGGCTGGTCTTTTTCATTTTCCAATCCGTGCTGATCCGCACGCACAACGTGCCGTTGCATCGCCTGACAGGCTGGTTCGGCGTCGCGCTCGGCGCCATCATGCCTCCGCTCGGCATCGCCACCGCCATCGTCATGGCGCGATTCGACACTCTTCAGCTTCATCAGACCGACGCCGCGGCGTTCCTCATCATTCCGTTCTTTGACATCGTCGCCTTCACCGTCCCCTTTGCGCTCGCGATTTATTGGCGAAAACGGCCGGAGTTCCATCGCCGCCTGATCCTGATCGCAACCTGTGCGCTTACCGCCGCGGCCTTTGGCCGTTTCCCCCCTGAGATCCTGCCGCCCAGCCTGTTCTATGCCGGCGTGGACATTCTAATTCTGCTCGGCGTCGCGCACGATCTAATCTTTAGCCGCCGCGTCCATCGAGTCTACCATTACGCTCTTCCCTTTTTTATCATCGGCCAGACGATCGCCACCTACACCTATATTCACGCGTCTCCGTATTGGACGAAGATCGCTAACGCGATCCTGTTCTAGGCCAACTTCCCCTCTTTCTTGATTCTGCCTCGCCCCGCACCTATGCTTCTGTTGCGATGCCCCGCGGACCCCGCAAACACGAATCCGATGAAGGGCTGTACGCCGCCGCGATGCGCGCGCTGATGCGCCGCGCCTATTCCGTCTTCGAGATGCGCAGATATCTCGAGCAGCGCGCCGCCGACGCCGAAGCCGCGCCGCGCGTTCTCGCGCTTCTGCGCGAACGCCGCTACCTGGATGATGGGGTTTATGCGCGTCAGTTCGCGGCGCATCGCACGCGCGTGCGCCGCCAAGGCACATACCGCATCGCGCGCGAACTCCGCGCCCGCGGCGTCCCGGACAAATTTATTGAGGAAGCGCTGGCAGAAATCGGCGGAACAACCGACGAAGCCGCCGTCGTCCGCCAAACCATTGCACGAAAAATGAAAACCCTGCGCGGACCGCTCGATCAGCGCCGCCTGGCCTCACTCCAGCGCAGCCTGCTCCGCGCCGGATTTTCAGGCGACACGATTCGAACCGAACTCCGCGCCCTCACGCGCAGCGCCAAAGCCGCCGCAGGTGTCGCGGACACCGCCGCCGCGCTGCTCGATGATCCGATTCCGCCAGAAGAATGACACCGGGCTGCGCGGAGCGCATCGCTTCGCCCATCCCTGTCTGAACCGTCGCCGAAAAACGGCACCCAACGAACGGTTTATTTCTCTGGCTTCTTGTCCGACTCGTCGCCTCTATAGATTTTGCGGGTCTTATCGTCCGGGACGGAGTAATCCGCGCCCCAGTTGATCCCTGTGCTCTCAGAATCGTGCGTTCCGGTATTCATACCTTGGTTTAAGTCCTGTTGCTCAATCAACTGCGTTTCGCGGCTGCTATCCAGGTCTTGCGTAACGTCGTTGTTCAGATCCTCGACAGTCTGCTTTTCGAGTTGTTCGCTTGCGCTGGCCTCTTCTTGTTTCTTGTCTTTCGGGTCCAAGTCGCCGGATTTGGATTTCTGTGTTCCTGCGTCAGCCATGTCCGCCCCCTTAAAATTTTGTAAATTCGCTCGCCAATGACAACGGAATCAAGCCCATTCTACGCCCAAACCCAAGTCCCAGATGGCCCCTCCTTAAGAAGCTCCGCTTTGTATCAGATTCTGGCTGCCCCTCGAGAGTTACGGCATCTTTACTGCGACGGGAGAAATAAGTCTGTTCAATACCGCGCATGAATCCCGCCGCGGCCGCGCTCAAGGCCGCGTTGCGACCCCGGAAAGCGTCTGCGATAATGCGGCGCATGTTGACCGGCAACGAAATCCGCCGCAAATTCCTGGATTATTTCGTCGCGCAAGGCCATCGCGAAGTGCGCAGCTCCTCGCTCGTGCCCGCGAACGATCCGACGCTGCTCTTCACCAACGCGGGAATGAACCAGTTCAAGGACGTTTTCCTCGGCCTCGAGCAGCGCGATTACAAGCGCGCCACCAGCTCCCAGAAATGCGTGCGCGCCGGCGGAAAACACAACGACCTCGAAAACGTCGGCTTCACGCGCCGCCATCTCACATTCTTCGAGATGCTCGGGAACTTCAGCTTCGGTGACTACTTCAAACGCGACGCTATCGCGTTCGCCTGGGAATTAGTCACCAGCCCGAATTGGTTTGGCCTTCCGAAAGATCAGTTGTACGTCACGATTTTTAAAGGCGCAGATGGCATTCCTCGCGACGATGACGCCGAAAAATATTGGCTTGATGTCGGCGTACCCAAGAATCGAATCATCGAACTTGGAATGAAAGAGAATTTCTGGCAGATGGGTGAAACCGGGCCCTGCGGGCCGTCTTCGGAGATGATTTACGAACGCGCGGGCGTCAAGGCAGAAGACGATAGTCTCCCGATCGGCGAAGACGACGCTCGCTTCGTGGAAATATGGAACCTGGTTTTCATGCAGTTCAATCGATCTGCCGTGGTGGACCCCGCAGGCAAGACCGCTGGCCACAAGCTCGATCCTTTGCCCAAGCCATCCATCGACACCGGGATGGGATTAGAGCGCATCACCTCGGTATTGCAAAATAAGAGTTGGATCTACGAAACCGACTTATTCACGCCGCTCATCAAGAGAGCGGCCGAACTCGCAAACACGCCAAACGATGCCGCCAACCCGAGCCTTCGCATCGTGGCCGACCATTCGCGCGCTGCAACCTTTCTGATTTCCGATGGCGTCGTTCCCTCGAACGACGGCCGCGGCTACGTCCTGCGCAAAATTATTCGCCGCGCGCTGCGTCATGGCAAATTGCTTGGTGCGCCCTCGCCGCTCCTCGCGCCGCTCTCCGATAGCGTGCGCGAATTGATGCGCGACGCTTACCCCGAGCTGGATGATTCCGCCGCGCGTATTCGCCAAATTCTTGACGCCGAGGAATCGCGCTTCGGCCGCACCCTCGATATCGGCCTCAAAAAGCTCGAAGACGACCTCGCGGCGCTCCCTGAAGCGGAATCGCTCGAGAGGCCCGCAGTGTATTCGGGAGCCAGCGCATTTCGCTTGTACGACACCTACGGCTTGCCGCTCGACTTCATCAAGGACGTTCTCCGCGATCAGGCCGTGGCCTTTGACGAAGCCGGCTTCGACACCGCTATGCACGAACAACGCACGCGCGCTCGCGCCTCATGGAAGGGCGGCCACAAGGACGTAGCCAAACCCGCCTACGCCAAGCTCGCGGAAACATTTCGTACGGAGCCGGATTTTTATTTCGGCACGCAGTCCAAAGACAGCCAGATCGAAGCCATCCTCACCGCCGAAGGCGAAGTCGACAAAATTCCCGCCGGCGCCGAAGCCGAAGTCGTGCTCGACCGCACGGTTTTTTTCGCGGAATCCGGCGGCCAAGTCGCGGACATCGGCGCGCTCTGGAGCAACGATCTCTCCACACAACTAGCCGAAGTGCGCGGCGCGTATTACCCGCTGGCAGGACTTGTCGCGCACCGCATCGTCGCGAAAAATCCGCTGCGCACCGGCGAACGCGTCGCCAGCATCGCCGACGCCGAGCGCCGCGAACACATAAAACGCAATCACACCGCAACGCACCTGATGCACGCCGCGCTGCGCAACATTCTCGGCACGCACGTGAAACAAGCGGGCTCGCTTGTCGAACCCGGCCGTCTGCGTTTCGATTTCTCCCATTTCGCCGCCGTGGATCGCGCCGAGCTCCGCGACATCGAAGAGCAAGTCAACGAACAAATCCGCAACAACGCGGAAATTCTAACCGACGTCAACACCCTGGACGACGCTCTGGCCTCCGGCGCTCTCGCGTTTTTCGGCGATCGCTATCCCGAACAAAATGTCCGCGTGGTCACCATTCCCGACCCCGCATCGCCGCGCGGTTTTTACAGCAAGGAACTCTGCGGCGGCACGCACGTGCGCCGCTCCGGCGAAATCGGCGCGTTCAAAATCGTCGTCGAACAAGCTTCCTCCGCCGGCGTGCGCCGCATCGAAGCGCTCACCGGCACAGCCGCGCTCGCCGATTATCAACACGCGCGCGAAACCTTGTCCGCGCTCGCCGCCCGTCTCGGCGCCTCCGAAGAGAATCTTCTCGCCGCCGCCGAACGCGCCGAAGAATCCCGTCGCCAACTCGAAAAGCAACTCGAAGCCCTCAAGCGCGCTCAAGCGCTCAGCAACGTAGACGCCCTGCTCGCCCAGGCGCAAACCGTCAAAGGCGTCAAGGTGGTCTCCGCCGAAATGGACGGTGCGGACCGCGAAACGCTCCGCGCCGTGGCCGACCGCTTGCGCCAAAAGTTAGGCTCCGGAGTGGTCGTGCTCGGCGCAATCGATGAAGGCAAAGTGGCGCTTTTGGTCGCCGTCACGAAGGACCTGACCACCAAGGTTCACGCCGGCAAGGTCGTCCAGGATCTCGCCAAGCAAGTAGGCGGCAGCGGCGGTGGCAGACCCGATTTGGCAGAGGCTGGCGGAAAAGACACATCGGCACTCAAAAAGGTACTTCAGTACGCCCCTACCCTGATAGACCGAATGCTATAATTTTGGAAGCGTCAGAATCGCGGCCTGCGGGGTAGCTAACCCGCAGAGGATACAGCGCCTTATCGACCTGAGGCCTGCCAACACCCAGCCATGACCTCGCGCATCGCCATCTTCGCTGCCATCTTATTGACAACGCTAGGGTTGTCCGCGCCGCGAGCGCACGCCCAGATCGCCTTTTACACCGATTCAAATGGGCAGCGTGTCTATATCAACGCCAATCCGCCGGCCGCCCCCAAGCGCTCGGCAGCGGCCGCGCGCACCGAGGCTCAGCCAGCACCATCCGTCGCCGAGTCTACGACTTCCGCCGAACTATCTGTTCCGCCGCCCCCGTCATCGCCATCCGTGTTAGGCGATAACACCGACTCTTCCGACGACGACTCGACGACGCAGGCATCGGCTCCTGAACCACCGACCGCCGAGAAACCCACGCTCGACCAAATGGTGAACGAGGTGGCCACCCGCCACAACGTCGATCCCCAGCTCGTGCGCGCCGTGATCGGCGCGGAATCGAACTGGGACCCGCACGCGGTCTCGCGCACCGGCGCGCAGGGCCTGATGCAACTCGTGCCCTCGACGGCCAGCCAGCTCGGCGTGCGCAACGCCTTCGATCCGCGTCAAAATGTAGAGGGCGGCGTGAGTTATCTAAAAAGTTTGCTCGTACGCTATGGAGGCGATCTGGATAAGGCCCTGGCGGCATATAATGCTGGACCAGGGGCCGTGGATCGCGCCGGCGGCGTGCCGCACATCGCCGAAACGCAACATTACGTGCAGCGCGTGACCGACACATATTACCGGCCCGGTTCGGATCGTTCTCCGCACGGCCCGATGCAAGAGTCGCATCCGATTTATCGCACCACGGACGATTCGGGTCGCGTCGTATTTACGAACGAGTAGTTTGTTGGGGGAGCGGCGATCGACCGCCGCAAGAAAATGCGTGGCATTTCACATCTGGCTCTAGTGGGCTTGTGTGTCGCGTGCCTTGCCGTCGCGACGGTTAGAGCACAAGACACCGCGTCGGCGAAGCGCGACGCCGCCCAGCAACAATTCGATCGCGCCGAATCCCTGCGCACCGCGCTTGAATCGCAATCCGCCGAAAATCGCACCGAAAAATCTTATCTCGAAGTGGTGCAGGCCTATCGCCGCGTCTACTACATCACCGCACACGCACAGGAAGTTCCCGCCGCGCTGTTCGCCGTCGGTTCGCTTTACCGCGCGATGGGCGATCGCTTCGATAAGACGTATTATCAATCGGCCGTCGACGCCTACCAATTCTTGTTGCACGATTATCCGACCAACCGCTATCGCGAAGACGCCATGCTCGCCGTCGGTGAAATCGCGCGCGACGATTTGCACGACGCCGCGCTCGCCAGGAAAACCTACGAAGATTTTCTGACGCTGCATCCGCATTCCGATAGCGCCCCCGAAGCGCGCCAGGCGCTCGCCGCAATGGACGCGGAAGCGCAGAGCAATTCTTCCGCCGCTGCCTCCGCGACAACTCGCCCGACTCAGACGTCGCATCCCGCCGCGCAAAAGTCCTCGCCCGCCCCGGCCACGACAGCGAGCACGAGCGACAACGAAATCGAAACGCAGCCCAGTTCCGCGCCGTCTGCCGGCACAACCGCCGCATCCGACGGCGCGTCCGGCTCGGTCGCCGAAGTCACGCGCATCCAAACCTGGAACGCCGACACCTACACGCGAATCGTCATCGACGTCGGCGCGCCGGTGAAATATCAGTCCGCGCGCATTCCCGGTCCCGACCGAATTTATTTCGATCTCGACCACGCGCATCTCGATCCCTCGCTGCTCGACAAGGCCATCGACATCGGACCCGGCGGTTTTCTGAAGGGCGTGCGCGTTGCGCAGAATCAAGACAGCGTGGTTCGCGTAGTCCTCGAAGTGAATCAGGTTAAAAATTATTCCGTGTTTCTGCTCGATCATCCGAGCCGCATCGTGGTGGATGTTTACGGAGCGTCGGACGCGCAATCCGCGAAAAATTCCGCGCCGCGTTCAGCTCCTGAGGCCCCGCCCGAGACGTCGCGCGAATCTTCCAGCCGATCGCCCGCGCGCCTCGGACCGTACGTCCTGGCTTCGCCCGATCTCGCCGCGCGAACAAACTCGAATCATTCAAGCCCCCGCACCGCGCCGGCGTCTGAATCCGCATCCGACTCTCCGTCGGAATCCGCGGCGGTCTCCGCGACGTCACCTGCGGCGACATCCGCGGCGGTATCGCCCGCGACCACAGCGATGCCGCAGCCCATCGCAAAATCCAGAAAACAAACCGTAGCCTCCATGCGCCCGCCCTCGATTCCGGAACCCATGCGCGATGGCCAAGCCTCGCTCACCCGCGTGCTCGGCCTAAAAGTCGGCCGAATCGTGATTGACGCCGGCCACGGCGGCCACGACACCGGCACGATCGGCCCCACCGGCCTGCTGGAAAAGGACTTATGCCTTGACGTGGCCCTCCGCCTCGGCGCGCTGATCAGCCAGCGCTTGCCCGGAGCCGAAGTGATCTACACGCGCGACGACGACACCTTCGTTCCGCTCGAGCAACGCACCGCCATCGCCACCGAGGCCAAGGCCGACCTGTTCATTTCCATCCACGCCAATTCCAGCCCCGACCCCAGCGCTCGCGGCATCGAAACTTATTATCTGAATTTCACGAATTCCCCCTCGGCTCTGCAGGTCGCCGCGCGCGAGAACGCCACATTCGATGGCGGCGTCCACGATCTCCAGGACATGCTCCGAAAAATCGCGCAGAACGAAAAAATCGACGAATCGCGCGATCTCGCCGAAGACATTCAGGGCTCTCTCTCAAAGCGCATGGAGCTCGTGAATACCGCCGAAAAAGATCGCGGCGTGCGCACCGCGCCCTTCGTCGTGCTGATCGGCGCGAATATCCCGTCCGTGCTCGCGGAAATCGGATTCATCAGCAATCCCGCCGACGAAAAAATGATGAAGAAGCCCGACGCCCGCGAGCGCGTCGCCGAAGGCCTCTACCAAGGAATCGCCAGCTATCTCCAGAGCACCAACAGTCTCGCCGCCACTCAGGCGGAATCGGAATCCCCCAGCGCCCCGCTGCCACTGGCGCGCGCCGGCAACCGGCGCTAGAATTCTTACGTATTACATAATGGAAGCCATGCGAAAAACTTTCCACCTCATCGCGCTCGTGATCTTCTCCGTCGGCGTCGCGTCCTTATCCGCGCACGCGCAGGGATTGCTGCCCGATTCGTTCGGCGGCTGGAGCGCCTCCTCCGCCACGCAGCGCTTGGATGCGCCTGCCGTCGAGCAGTCCGCCGGCTCCGACGCCGCCGTGCTTCAGGAATATCGCACCGAAGGCGCCGCGCGGCGTTCCTACGCGCGCGCCGGCGATTCCGTCTCGATCACGCTCTACCATCTGGGCGATCCCAGCGCCGCATACGGCCTCTACACTTTTTTGCGCTCCGACGCGCTCGCGCCGATCGCAGTCGGCTCGTTCGCCTCCGCCTCGCCCACTCGCGCGCTGATCGTAATTGGAAATCTGCTCGTCGACGTCGCCGCGCCCAAGCAACGCCCCAGCGACGCCGACCTCAAAGCCTTGGCGCAATTCCTCGCGCCGCAAGCCGACACTGCCCCGTTCCCCACCATCGCGGAATCTCTTCCGCAGCCCGGCCTGCTGCCCGACACGCAGCACTATTTCGTCGGCCCGCAAGCCCTATCGCGCGTCGTGCCCCTCGGCACCGACGACTGGGCCGGCTTCGACTACAGCGCCGAAGCTCTCTCCGCGCGCTACCGCATGAACGCGAAAGACGACGCCGTTCTCCTGCTCATCTCCTACCCCACGCAGCAGATCGCCGCGAAAGAATTTGATGGCATGATGCGCCGCTTCCCGATTGACCCGCCCGGCGGCGCGCTCCCCGGACAATCCATCCTCTACGGCAGACGCGTCGGTCCGCTCGTCGCTCTCGTTGTCGGCGCGCCCACACGCGTCGCCGCCAATTCGCTCCTCGATCAAATCCACAGCAACGACGTCGTCACCTGGAACGAACCGAAAACCTCATATACCGATCCCAGCATCGGCAGCATCGTCGTTGAAGGCATTCTGGGCACGGGCGCAATCATGCTGCTCGCCATCGCCGCGGGAATCGGATTCGGCGGTCTGCGCGTCGTCGTCAAATATTTTCTTCCCGGAAAGGTTTTCGACCGCGAAAAGCAAATGGAAGTCCTGCAGCTCGGAATTTCCAGCAAACCCATTCGTGCCAAGGATTTCTACTGAAAGTCTCACGCAACTGTTGAAATCCGGTGCAAGATTTCACGTGCCAATTGAGGATTTTGGCTTAACACCCTGAAACCAAACAACTTCTACTTCTTTGATTTCAACAGCCTGCCCTCTTGACTTCCCGATTTGCGCTCTTTTATGCTCACGCCCGAGGATAAAGAGTTCTGGCGCCTTCCGCGCATAGGCCTGGGACTATTCTCCCCTCTGGAGAGCCCACCCCCCACCGGGTGGGCTTTCTATTGTAACGTTGCCTCCGCAATCTCAACTCAACGCCGCTCCCCCACGGTCGCTCTGCTCTTCGCGCCACCTGTTCCGCCCTGTACCGCCGTACAACTTGTCGTTTGACGTTGAAACGCGCAAGCTACCATCGCGTCCAAGCTCGCGCGTCCGGATCCGCGCGATAAGCAACCGGCCCCGCGCGCGGCGCATCGGAATCTGTTATGCAGGCCGCCTCGCGGGTAAGGGACAGTCGATCAGGCAAAGTTTCGGCGCGCATTCTAGACTGCGTTGGCCTTTGAATCACACAACGCGTGAGGCGTCCCGGAGTTCAACTCAGTCGCGTGCTAGCATCATCGCCATGCTGTCCGGCACGTATAAATTGGTTATCATTCAACTGCGCTTCCCCGCAAGGTGATCCCATGACCCCAGCTTCTCGCTCCACACTGCGGAGCCGGCTTTTGTCGGTTCTCGGCATCGCATCGATCGCCGTTCTGGGCGCAATCTCCGCCGGCGCGCAAGCGCCCGCCGTGCAATCCCGCATCACGCAGCTGATCGACGAAAATAATCTCGTCACCCTGCACGGCAACACGCATCCCTTGGCCCGCGCTCAATATGACCAGGGCGCCGCGCCCGATAATCTGCCGACCGATCGCATCTTGCTCATGTTGCAACGCAGCCCCGCGCAGGAAACCGCATTGCAGCAATTGCTCGAGGGCCAGAAATCAAAATCTTCGCCGTACTACCATCAGTGGCTCACGCCCACCCAATTCGGCCAGCAGTTCGGCGCCTCCGACTCCGACATTCAAACTATCACCTCGTGGCTCGAGGCGCATGGATTCACGGTGAACAGCGTTTCCCCTGGCCGCACGGTGATCGACTTTTCCGGCAACGCCGGCCTGGTGCGCGCGGCATTCCACACCGAGATTCACAAGTACGTCGTGAACGGCGAATCGCATTGGGCCAACAACGCCGACCCGCAAATCCCCGCCGCGCTCGCGCCGGTGATCGCCGGCCTGGTCTCCCTGAACAATTTCAAGAAGAAGCCGATGTACAAAATCACCGCTCATCCACTCTCGCCAGCCACGACGAACCCGATAACTCTTGAGACCGAAGCCGGCCAGTGCACGACATCCCTCGGCGCGACCGTTACTTGCTACGCAGTCGCCCCGGCGGATTTTGCAACGATCTATAATTCGGAACCGCTCTGGAGCGCCGGAATCGACGGCACCGGCCAGACCATCGCGATCGTCGGCGAAACCGACATCAACTGCCAGGACATCATCAATTTCCGCTCCTTCTATGGCCTCTCAACTACATTCCCCGACGACTGCGGGCCCAACTCAAACGTACAAATCATCCTCGACGGCCCCGATCCCGGCTATCAGGAAGATGAAACCGAAGCCGATCTCGACGTCGAATGGTCCGGTGCGGTCGCCAAAGGCGCGCACATTGATTTCGTCGAATCCGAAAGCACCGAAACGACTCAGGGAATCGATCTCTCCGCCGAATATATCGTGAACAACAATCTCGCCCCGGTGATGAGCGAGAGCTACGGTGAATGCGAGGCGTTCCTGCTGACAGCCGGAAATCAGTTTTACAACGCTCTTTGGGAACAGGCGGCCGCCCAAGGAATAACCGTGATTACGTCCGCAGGCGACAGCGGCTCGGCCGGATGCGACGATGACAACTCCGTCCTCTTCGCGCAGGAGGGCGCTAACGTCAGTGGCCTGAACTCCACACCGTATAACGTGTCGGCTGGCGGGACGGATTTCAATTACGTAAGCAACCCAGCGACGTCATACTGGAATGCCGGCAATTCCACCATCTCGACAGGCCAGACCCAGGAATCCGCGAAAGGGTACATACCAGAAATTCCGTGGGACGACTCCTGCGCCGCAAGCGGCGTGGTTACCGCCTGCAGTAACCAATCCATCGATCAAGAAGCATTCGTCACCGGCGGATTGAACATCGTGGCCGCCGGCGGCGGCGAAAGCAACTGCGTTTTATCCGTCGTCGAGGGGGAGATTGTCAATTGTGACGCCAGCACCGCTTTTCCCAACGGGGGATATCCAAAGCCCGCTTGGCAAAGCGGAAGCGCGGTCACCGGCCTCGCCAGCACCGACGGGGTGCGCGACGTTCCCGACATCTCTCTTTATGCCGCCGCGGAGTCGGCCAGTAACTCCTTCTATCCGATTTGCGAATCCGACCTGAATACGAACAACGCGGAGTGCACCTCGTTCAGTTTGTTTGCCGGCGTCGGGGGAACGTCCTCGTCCGCGCCCGCTTTTGCCGGCATTATGGCCATGATCAACCAATATACATCGACCACCCCCGCGCCACTCGCAGCTCCCGTTCTGCGTCAGGGCAACGCCAACTATGAACTGTACGCACTCGCGTCGAAACAGGTGACGGCTGCCACGAGTTGCACTTCAGATTCGAATCCCAACACGGCGGACACTTCCGGTTGCACGTTCTACGACATCAACTCAGGTAGCAACTCCGTTCCTTGCGAGGGAGACTCGTTCGGTTGCAGCAATACCAGCGAGACGTCAACGAACGCCGGCGTTGTAGAGCAGTCGGTCAGCTTGACGAACGGCGCTCCGGATGGAACCGTGGCTTGGGTGGCGAGCGCGGGATACGACCTAGCTACGGGCCTGGGCTCGGTCAACGTGTATAACCTGGTGCACAACTGGCCCGCCGTTGTCGGCGCCTTCCATTCAACGTCGTCAACATTGAAACTCTGCACGGGAGGAACCGCGGTCTGCCAGCCGGGCGACAGCCCCACCGCTCTCAGCTTTGTGCACGGCACAACAGTAACCGTCGATATCGGCGTTTCCTCCGGGAGCGGCACCCCGACGGGGAATGCTGCAATCATCGGATCGCCGAACCCGCTTTCTAACACGAACGGCAACTTCGCCATGGGCACCACCGCCGCCGTGGATATCTTCCATCTCACCTCCACCGGCGCCCTCAACATCGATGCGTATCCTCTGACCAACGGGGCCGCCACCGGCACCACCGTCTACCTCCCCGGCGGAAGCTACGCCATCAACACGCACTACACCGGCGATGGTACTTTTGGCGCCAGCGATTCCGCCGCAGTCACCGTAAACATATCTGCCGAAAACAGCACAGCGACTCTTGCAGCTTCCGAGTACAACCCTGTGGAACAGGAATTCGTGGCCCTCCCGGCCTCAGTTCCTTACGGCACCGCCGAAATATTCCGCCTCGATGTCTTCGGCACTTCTGGCACTTCGACTACTCATCCGGAAACCGCCACGGGGGCCGTATTGTTCACCGACGAGGGAACTCCAATTTCGCAAACGTCCGTGAACGGCGGCGCTAACGAGGCGTTTACTCTGAACTCGGAGGGCTATGCCGAGGTCCAAACTCCGGTGTACGGGCTCTTCAACAACACCACGCTGCAATCCGGGTATGTGATCCAACCGCTCACCGTTGGCGCCCACAGCATTCAAGCGAGCTACCTCGGAGCCCAATCATCTTTCAACGGCGCGGGAACTGCCGGCGACTCAAGCTACAACCAGAGCCAGACCTCGGCGGTTGCCGTCAACGTGACAAAGGGATCGACCGTGATCGCCGATGCGCCGGCCGCTCCCACGCCTCCATGCACCACCAGCGAGCCATCCACTTTCACGCTAGGTAGCAGCGTGACCATCGCCGCCCTCGTCGAGACGACCAGCTACGCCAACGTCCCCACCGGATCCGTAACGTTCGCTTCAACGCGCGGCGAGAACCTAAGTTTCGTTACCGCCACGCCGTTCTACGATCCGAACTACGGCTTTTCCGAGTTGTGCGCCAGCGTCACCTACACTCCCACAGGCACCGAGACGATCACCGCGAACTATATTGGCGACACCAATTACCTCGCTCCCTCCGCGGCTGCCACCACGACAATCACCTCCGGCAGCGTCGCCTCCGCAACGAACTCCACCGTGACCGCGAGCCCGACATCGATCGCCGCGAACGGCACGACGACCTCGACCATCACCGTCACTCTCAAGGACGTGAACAGCAACCCGGTCAGCGGCAAGACCGTCACCTTGGCGGGAACCGGTAGCTCGTCCATCTCCGCTGCCAGCGGCACGTCCAGCTCCAGCGGCGTCGTCACATTCACCGTTAAGGATTCTCTCCCCGAAACGGACACCTATACCGCCGCCGACACCACTGACGACATCACGCTCACGCACACCGCTTCGGTAACCTTCACCGCCACCTACGCGATCACTTCGGCGAACAGCACCTCTGGCACCGCCGTGCCGATCAGCACGCAAGGTGGCTCCGGCTCCGCAACGCTCGGGGTCACTCTCGCTGCGGGCACCACGTCGGTCACGCTTTCGTTCGTCCTGGATACGTCTCCGGCAAATGCGGTCGATTTGCCGACTTGCAGCCTCTCGCCGAATCCCGATACGACGGCGGGGACCAGCAACGTGATGATGATGTGTAACACCACCGCGGCGCACGTTCCGCCGATGCCGGCGGTCGGTCCGAAAGTGCACGGCACACCTCTTGTGCCGGCCCTCGCAGCGCTCGCGGCTCTGCTGGCGATTCTGATTTTGCTCGCCTTGCCCGAGCGGCGTCGCGGCTACGCGCTTCTGGTTCTCTTGCTCGTCGTCGCGGTCGGAGCAGTCGTGGCCTGCGGCGGTGGTGGCAGCAGCGGCGGCGGAGGAGGCGGTGGCGGCGGAGCTACCGGAACCACAATCGGCCTCTACGAATACACCGTCAGCGGAGGCGCAGGCGGACAACCAGTGATCGTCTGGTTCAACGTCGAATAACCGACTCAACAGCGGAAAAAGCCCGCGCGTCTAAGAAGCGCGCGGGCTTTTTCATTTTCAAACGATCGCTAGAATCGCAAAGCGTCAGTAATTCATTCTTCGGTCACTACAGGAATTACATACTTAACTCGCTAACAGGATTCTGACAGTTCGAAGGGCTGGGCCGCCGTTTGAAGGAAAAACATTTAGGCCGCTGGAAGGGCCCCACCTCGAGAATCTTGTAGGGAAAGGCTTTCCAATGTACAGTCTGTCTCCCCGCGAAGCCTGTTCTGCCGAGGTGTGCAATGAAACTGAAATTCGCATTGGCATTTGCAGTTCTGTCGTTGAGTGTAAGTGTAGCGCGGGCCGATCAAGTCAGCGACGGCGGCTATTCATTCATCATCCCCGACGGCAGTACAGTAACGGGCCTTACGCAGTCAGCGCCCATCGAAGATGTTGGCCCGGCCTACATTCTGAGTTATTCCTTCGCGGACGGCACCGGCTCTACTTCCTTCAACTGGTACTTTGGAAGCTGGGGCGAAATCCTGTTCTCCACGCCGGTTTCCGATTTGTCGTTTGACTATGAAAATGGGGGCGGCTCCTTCATCGACGTCTCTGACAACGCGGGCGATGGCCTCTATTCCTTGGACGAGTCCGGCGCCGACACTTTCGAAGGAACGGGCATCACAGAGCTCCAATGGTCCGGCCCGCTAGACGGCGGAATCACCGCGATATGCTACACGACACCCGAGCCGAGCTCTCTTCTTCTGCTGGCTTTAGGACTTATCGGGCTGGGCGGCCTTGTCCGTCGCCTGTCTCGCAGGGAGTCATCCATATAATTCCCATTGGTGCCTCTAGACAGAACAGCGAGTTTGCGCTATGCTTATGTATGTCAGCCGACAAAATTTCGAATACTTCTCGGACGTCGCCGCGCCGTTCCTTTCCCAACGTAAATCGCCTCCCGCCCCACCATCCGGATTTTGCCCCTCTGAACGACGAAATCATCAAGCCCTTTAGAATCAGCACTTCCAAGCATTTGCCGATATTCTGCATCTCGTTCATTCACAGTGGTTTGAACTCTACTAGAATCAACACTTCTGAGAATAAGGACTTAAAGTCAATTAGAATCAACACTTCTGGGTATAAGGACTTAAAGTCGTTTAGAATCAGCACTTCCAAAAAACAGGGGGGGGGGAGGGGGGGTGCTCCTAAACGTATGACAGCAAAGCCAGATAAGACGCGGGCATTCTCAAGTTCGCCAGTCCAGCACCACTTTCCCCGATTGCCCCGAGCGCAGCGCTGCGAAACCTTTCTCGTACTCCTGCCAAGGAAATCGGTGCGTGATCACCGGCGCGATATTCAATCCCGATTCGAGCATCACCGTCATCTTGTACCAGGTCTCGTACATTTCGCGTCCGTAGATTCCCTTGATCGTGATCATATTGAAGATCACCTTCGTCCAATCAATGGCCATCTCGCCGGACGGAATTCCCAGCATCGCGATTTTTCCGCCGTGCGCCATGTTCGCCAGCATTTCGCGAAACGCCGCGGCATTTCCCGACATCTCGAGGCCGACGTCGAATCCTTCCACCATGCCCAATCGTTTCTGCACCGCGCCCAGCGATTCCGCGCGCGCGTCGACCGCCGCGGTCACGCCGAATTTCCGCGCGAGTTCGAGTCGCGCCGGATTCACGTCCGTCACGACCACGTAGCGCGCACCCGCGTGCCGCACCACCGCCGCGGCCATGATTCCAATCGGCCCCGCGCCGGTGATCAACACATCCTCGCCAAGCACCGGAAACGAAAGCGCCGTATGCACCGCATTGCCCAGCGGATCGAAAATCGCCGCAATTTCCAGCGGCACTTTCGCGCTGTGGCGCCACACGTTGCTCATCGGCACCACCACGTACTCCGCGAACGCGCCCGCGCGCTGCACGCCCACGCCCTGCGCGTGCGCGCACAAGTGCCGCCGCCCCGCCAAACAATTCCGGCACAGCCCGCACACCACGTGCCCTTCGCCGCTCACGATTTCGCCCGGTTTGAAATCGGCAACGTTCGATCCCGCTTCCACGATTTCGCCCACGAATTCATGACCGATCACCAGCGGCACGCGGATCGTGGCCTTGGCCCAATCGTTCCATTCGTAAATGTGCAAATCGGTGCCGCAAATCCCCGTCATCATCACGCGAATCAATACGTCGTTGATTCCCGGCCGCGGCACCGGCACGTCTTCCAGCCACAGCCCCGGCTCCGCGCGGCTTTTCACCAGCGCTTTCAATTTTCGCCCCGCTGCATTAAAGTCTCCCTCGCCATTTCCGATTCAAGAGTAACAAGACATTGCGCCGAAGCACGCTTTCTTTTAGGATGCGCACATCTCGCTTGCCAAGGGGTGATGCAATGCCGATTCCTGCTCCGCTCTCGCGCGTTCCCGCGCGGAAAAAACGCGCGCCCATCGCCGCGCTCGTCGCAATGCTCTCCGCCGCTCTCGCCGTAGTGCTTCTCGCTGCCTCACCCGCGCGCGCGCAATTGCAACCCATGGGCGGGAGCGCGCAGGGCACGCCCGCGAAATCGTCTACATCCGCGCCCGCCGCGGCGCACAGCACGTCCAACTACGGCTCGGGAAGCGTTCGCGTTTTCATGAGCAACAGCGCCTCGTGGAAAAAAATTGGCGGATGGGGCCTCGCCGGCCAGTCAGAATCTGGCCGAGGCGATGCAGCCGACGCCGACGGCGTGAAAGCATTTGAAAAACATTGCTCACAATATCCGCTCACCAATGACAGAAACGCGGCCAGCTACGTGATCCTGCTCGATCAGCTGAACGAAAAAGCCCCGAAAAAAGGCCGCGACAAAATCACCGTCTACAATCGCGCCGGCATCGCGGTGTACGGCAATTCGACGCGCCTGCTCGACGATTCGATCAAAGACGCCTGCCGCGCCATCGGCGGCGATCACAGCAAACATCACAAGTAGTCCGCGCGCGTTTCCGATTGGGCGCCGCACAGCGCTCGCTTAATCGCGTCACGCTCTCTCGTGCCGCAAGGCGCGAATCGCGCGCCGCTGTTCACACAGTAAGAATATTTGCCATGTGTAAACTCATGTGGTATAAATCCGGCATTGGCGTCCTCCGGTTGTTACGTGTGTACCCGCGCGCTTCGCGGGCCACGCGAAGGAGGAACCAACCATGCGAGTGTGTTTGATCTCTCTCGTAGTCCTGCTGGCTGCAGTTCCCTTCTCCTGCTACGCGGTCCCGCAAGCGACGCATCCCAGATTCGTCTTAGAAGACGGCACCCCGGTCAAGCTCGTGCTCGCCGAAACGATTTCTTCATCGAGCGAGCACAAGGGCAATCTGGTGCTCTTCTCCGTCGCCGAGGACGTGAGTCTCGGCGATGTGGTCGTGATTCCGAAAGGCGCCTACGCCTGGGGCACGATCATAGCCGTGAAAACCAAAAGAAAAATGGGACGCGGCGGCAGGCTCGAAGTCGCAATCGATAAAGTTCGCCTCGCCGACGGCGAGAAAGCGCCGCTCACCGAAACCGAAGGCGGCGATGGCGATAGCCACGAAACACAAATGGCCACCGGTATCGCCGTCACCGGTGCGCTCGCGTGGCCCGCCGCTCCGCTTTTTCTCTTGATGCATGGAAAGGACATCACCATGCGAAAGGGAGCGGAGACCATGGCATTTGTCGCCGGTGACGATCCTCTTGAACCCGCGAAGTTCACGCCCGAGGCGCTCGCCGCAGCGAACAATCTCGCTCCGCCGCCGGCGTCCGTCGCCCCGACGTCGAGCACGAGCTCCGCTCTCGGCTCCGCGCCAAACACCGCGCCAACTGGGCCAGAGGACGCGGGACCAGTGCCAGCTCCGAACGCATCGCCAAACGATCCGGGCGGGCAGCCGCGGCAGTGAGCAGAAAATCAATCGCGATTGAAGCGCGCGACGGAGAAAAATCTAGAAGAGAAAAACGATGGAGCCGAGGGGCGGACTTGAACCGCCGACCTGCCGATTACGAATCGGCTGCTCTACCAACTGAGCTACCTCGGCTCGAGGTGAATCGCGCGCTGGGGGCCGCTGTTGCTGGCTGGCGCGAAATCGAATTTAGCATCCCGGCCCGAGGCCGTCAAAGCGAGTGGCGCAGTCGAGTTCCGTTCACAAATCCTTCGCGGCTGGCCGCCGCGAATTTCTTTCAATGCGAAAACGGGAGCATCAGCCAGCCGATTCCGATGGCGACCAACAGGAATGCGAGGAACGCCCAAACGGTGTAGCGAACGCGTTCGCCGATGCGGCGCTTCGAGAGAAACGCGAACGCAACCGACACGCAGAACGCGAAGATCAGCATAGCTTGAAAATGATTCAGCATCGTTCTTTCGTCCGCCTCAGAATAAAAATCAGACGCGATTGCGCCGGCCGATTTCGTACGCTTCCAGAATAATCAGAAAATTCAGCACGCCGGCCGCGGCGAACATGCGCGTGCCGTAATCGCCGGCGGCTTTTGAATCGTCCGGTCCTTGAGGCTGGAAGGTCTTCGAGAAAAAGTAGTAGCCGCCGGTGCCGAGATCGGCGACGAAGCCCAAGCGATCGAATGCGTCCTGGCTTGACGGAGGGAGAACGTCGCCGCGCATGGTGAGACCCGCGACGGCAAGCACGCCGACCGCGAGAAAGTATGCGAGCGCCTTGGGCCAGCGGCGAAGCATGGCGTGGCCGAGCCCCGGCACAAGCCAGGCGCAAAGCGCAGCCGCGATTCCGCGCACGACGCTCGGAGGAGCTTCGTCGATGTTCTCGCCGGCCTTCGCTGCTTTGGTTTCCGCCACTTTATTCACGCTTCCGTTTCACGCTGCGGTTCTTCGCGAAAAATCTGACCTCGCACTCTATCCTACCAAAGCCAAAATCTCGGTTTGAATCGGGCCGGTGACGCGCGCTTCGTGATCGTCCACGAAAACGTTGACCTCGCTTCGGATTCCGAACTCGGGAAGATAGATGCCCGGCTCGATCGAAAAGCAAGTATGAGGCAGAACGAGCCGAATGTCGCGCGTTTCGAGGCTGTCCATATTCGCGCCGTTGCCGTGCACGGATTCGCCGATGCTGTGGCCGGTGCGATGAACGAAATATTTGGCGTAGCCCGCTTTGCGAATCACTTCGCGCGTGACGCGATCCACTTGCCAGCCTTGAATTGTGCGGCCGGCCTTCACCGATTGCTGCACGAAGGCGACGGCAGCATCGCGCGCGGCGCTCACGATGGAAAATATCTTCGCGTATTTTTCAGGAACCGCCGGGCCGAGGAATCCGACCCAGGTGATGTCGTAATACACGCTGCCGGGCGCTTGCATCTTGCCCCAGATATCGAGCAGCAGCAAATCGCCCGCGCGAATCGGCGAGGATGATGCGGCGGTCGGCTCATAATGCGGATCGCCGGAATGCGGGCCGACGCCGACGATGGGCGGCTCTTCGGTGACGACGCCATTGGCGCGAAAATGTTCGAGAATCCATTGCTGCAAATCGTATTCGGAAATTGTACGGCCGGCGCGGACCATGCCCGCCGCGAGGGCGAAGGCTCCCTGCGTGACGCGATCGACGACGCGGCCCGCGGCCTCGTGCGAGCGGAATTGCTCGGCGGTCCAGGTGGCCTCGAAGCGCTGCACGAGATCGGCGGAGCTTGCGATTTTCGCGCCGGCGCGGCGCACCATTTCGATTGTGCCGGCGTCAACCATCGAAACGTAAGGGATGGCGTTGCGCGGCGAATATTGCATGGCGACATGGCGCGAACGTCCGATCAGGCGGCGCAGATTCGATTCAAGTTCGATCAAGCTCGCGTATTCGAGTTTCGTGCCGGGCAGCGAATCGAGAGCGCGCGATTCGATCTTGTGTACTAATTTGCGCGGAGTGCCGCGCGCGGGAATCAGATAGAACCAGCGTCGCGTGGCCATTCCGCCGTTTAGTCCAAGCACGTGCGCGGCGATCGGATCGCGATGATGAAAATCGTAGAAGAGCCAGCCGTCAAGCGATTGCGCGCGCAACGCTGCTTGAATCGCCGGAATATCGGGCATGATCGGCGGAACTACAGACACGGTAGATCCCGCTCCCCCTGTGGCACAAACGCGGTCGATTCTAACAGCGGCTGAGGGCGCTTTCAAATTTGCGTGCGGCAAAGGGTGGAGGACGCTATTCATGGCGCGGCGCCCTCCCGTTGGTTTCGATTCTGCTTCGGAGCGCGCTGCCGGAGGAGCTATCTGGCGCGCCTACCCCCCTACACCCCCGGGTATGTTTTGCGTAGGAGCGGCAAATACGGGATTTACAGGAAAAGAGTGACAAAGAGTGCGCAATTAATTGAGAACAATGGATTTGCGAGTGTTTATTTTCAACGAGTTGCGCACTCTTTTGCAATCGGCTGAAAATAAATGGTTTGGAGGGACACGATTTTACAACAGATCGCGAGTCGATTGAAATGTATCGATGATATTTGGTAGGTGCGAGTGCACAAAAGGTGACAGGCCTGCCTACCGGCGGGCAGGCTCCGACCCTACGTGCGGAAAATTTGTCACGGTTAGTGCGCGGCGAGGGTGTGCGTTTGCAGAACACACCGCATGTTAGCATGGCGGGCAACAGCGTGTCAATATTATCTTTGAGTTATTCGAATAGAAGTATTCGAATGCGTGGCTGGAATCGTCGGGTTGTTGCCGGCGGGGTTGCGCAGCGCGCCTCCGTCCGCGCGACCGGACGCAGGCCCGAGCCTCACCGGTCGGTGCTGTGCCGCGCCTGGATCGGCGCGCCGACCGTGCTACTATCGAGTATAGCGATGATGTCTTAAGTGACCGGTAAATTCGACGCGGACGAGCCGCGCGCCAGAGCCGGAAATGCTGCGTCTTGACCCACTGGAAGTCATACAGCGATTCCGCACGCCCGGCGGGAGTGAGTTCGCCGGGTTTTGCAATCGGATTATTCTAGCCTCGTGCTGGGCGGGCGGCGTGCCCCCGTCCGCCGTTTCAACCTCCTCGAGAACGGACGCGAGGGACGGCGGAGTGGACACGCATGTCGCCGTAGCGATTCCCGGCGACCGGAGCGGATACCTTGACGTGCCCACGATCTGGCAGTTCAAAGCCACCGCCGCTCGCAACGTGAATGAAGCGAGCATGAAGAAGGAGGCCAATAAACCACACGCAAAGCAGAAAATCAAAGAAGGCCACGGCTACAGGTTCTGCGTCTGTGACCATTTGACGTCCGAGAAGAGGCAGACTTTGCTTACCGCCCTAACCCAGGCGGTGAAGAGAATCAACAAGCATGCTCCGCCGCCCCTGATTCTCTCCGTGGATCATCTCGCCGAATTCGCGAATTCCTTCCCCGCACTCGTGTTGGATTACCGACCACGCGCCGACGGAATTTTCTGCCTCTTTGATCCGTGGAGCCAGTCCGTCACGAGTATCACAGCCATATTTGTGCCTCAAGGCGGATTCGAGGCAATACGCTTGAACATCGTTTCTTATGTTGACCCATCCAACGAAGTTCGGTCGCCGGTGCTCACGGTCTACGGTGCCCCCGGGGCCGGAAAGACCAGGTTAGTCTTCGAGTGCCTCCGCCAAATTCCCGCCGCGCCCAGCCTGGTTCTTTACACATCCAGCGAGGACGACGCCCTTAACCTCGCCAACATGTTGGCGAACCACCAAAACGCGCACGCGATAATCGTTGTGGATGAATGTTCAATTTCCGCCCGCGAGCGAATATCGCGGGTCCTGAGTGGATTCCGAGGCACGATTCGGTGCGTCTGTATTGATAACGATCGCTTACGCCTCGTCACGCCAGCGCCGGAACTACTGGTATCGAAATTGACCCCAGGGGAGCTTGAAAACGTTCTGCGGGCAAACTTTGCGCATATTCCGTTCGAGCGGGCTCGTGCATACGCCGGGCTCTGCGACGGCTCTGTACGTCTGGCCGCCGATATGTGCGCCCACTACGATGCGGAGATCGCCCAAGCGCGCACGATGAGTCCCGCCCTGGCCCCGACCAGCGAATACTTTGGGGTGCGGTTAAAGGACGACGCGGACCGCGAGGCGATCGAGGCGATCGCGCTACTGCGGAGGGTGAAATATAAAGGCGAGCGGCCCACCGAGCTGGAGCTGATTTCCAAGCTCACGGGAATCCAGGACGCTAAAGAAATGGAACGTTCGCTTTCTCGAATCAAGGAAACACCGGGATGGGTGGAGAAGGGAGCGCTCTACTACAGGGTGACTCCCGGAATTATCGCGATGGTCGCGTTCGATCTTGCGTGGTCGCGTTGGGCCAAGGGAAGAGAGGAAGACTTCTTGGGACGGATGCCGGACGCGATCCAGGAATCATTTCTGCAACGCGTTTCCGAGAGCGCGAGTCAGGAGGTGCGGGACACTGTACAAAGGTTTTTTCGAAGGTTCGCCGATGATTTTACGCCCCGAGATCTGGGGGATATCCGCATGGTTAATCGATTCATCAGTTTGATCGAGACAGACTCACGCACATATCTACCATCGATACGTCGCGTCATCGAAGCCGCGGCGCCCGGCGATCTGGCCAGGAAACCGAAGCGCGCCAGCGGGTCGTGGGGTCCGCGACGACAGCTCGTGTGGACGATGGAGAACTTCGTAGTCTTTCCCGAGCATTTCATCGACTGCGAGGCCATTCTCTATAGGCTCGCTCAACACGAATGCGAACCGGAGATCGGCAATAACGCGACGAAGACATGGCAACATTTGTTCAGGATCCAAATGCCCGGCACGGCCGTTCCACTCACGGCAAGGCTCGACCTGTTGCGGTCAAGGCTAAATCAGGCGACTGACGACACAGCTGAACTGCTTTCGGGGGCCTTAGGCGAAATTCTAGACACCATGGGGACGAGACTCATGGGCCCCCCCGTAGTCGGAGGACGAGTGCCTCCCGCGGACTGGTTCCCGCAAGGGAGGCAGGAAACGTTGGACTCGATCATGGCCGGGCTCAGGCTCCTTGACGATAGCACGCAGCATCCCGTCGCCTCTGTTGCGGCCGCGGCAAAGAAGCACCTACTGGGAGACGTTGAAGTCCTCACGAGATACGGATGGCTACCTGAGGTGCGAGATTTCGTCATGCATTCCCACCTAGACGAGTCCGACAAAGCATCCCTAGCCACTAGGTTTAAGCGTGTGTTGACCTGGGGCAAAGACACGAGCGATAAGGCTTTCACCCCGGAATTCATTAAAGCCCTCGGCGAATGGATCGCGAGCTTGGAGCCAACATCCATCCACGCCAGAATGGTTGGCGCGGTCAGCGCATCCAGCGGGGAATTTTACGGCCGAGAACAGGAATGGGAGCATGACCTGGACCGACTTGCCTCCGAGGTCTTGGCCGACGACGCTCGATTCGACTCGGAGATCGCTTGGCTCACCTCCAGCGAGGCGAAAAGCTCCTTCGAATTCGGAAGCAGGCTTGGCACGATGGACAGGGAGGCCAAACTAATCGACAAGATTCAGGAGAAATCGCTCGGCGCCGAGATCGGGCTGCTTCGGGGATACGTCGCCGGGTTGCTTTACGGTGCAAATGCCGATCCGCAGATTGTCAACTCTCGTCTTGATTTGATCGAAGAGCAGGACCCACTTCTTTCATTCCAGATCGCACTCGCCGGCGGATCGCGCGTAAGCGTATTTGATCGGGCCATCCGACTCATCAAGGCGGGTCGCCTAACTCCGTTTGCACTCCGCAACTTCACCTTCTGGGTCGGGAACGTTCGGGTCACAAATGAGCAAGTCAGCGAGGCTCTCGGCGTGCTCACACCTGTCGCTGCGGACGATCCGTCCGCCTCCGACGTGATCGTGGATTTCCTCGGCGCGCGCCTACACGTCCACGAGTTTGATGCCCTTCTTGAGGGGAACAAGGAATCGGTTTGGAGGGCGATCTCCGCAGCGGCGGCGCGCCCAGGAAGAGAAGTATTTTGGATAGGCAAGGTACTCGAAGCTGCGGCCCCTACGGATCGGTCTCTTGCCATACGGCTGGCCACCCGACTGCTGGTCAGCGACAATTTCGAGTGCAGGGACGAAGCCGCAAAACTGCTTTCATCTTGGGCCACGCTATACCCGGACGATGTGATGACCAGCGTCGGGGAAGCGATGCTAAATGAGACGACGGGTTGGCGCTTTTTCGCATCAAAGTTCAACATCTTCTACGCGATCCCTGAAAATATTGTTATCCGCTGGCTCGAATCGGCGGGTGTACAGGGTGCGCGGAAGATCGCACGCCATTTGCCTTCCCCATTCTTAGACGCGACGGGTGAACCCGAGGTGCCCGCGCTGACCGGGTACGTGCTGACTCGTTTTGAAGACGATCGCATGACGTTCGCCGAGTTTTGCGCGGGCACACGAACTCGATTTTATGTGGGCGACTTTGCGAGCCAACGCGAGGAAGAAGCCAGGGCGATGAAACCGTTTCTCCGCCATCCTCTGAAGAGAATTCGCCAGTGGGCGCAATACGAACAAGATTCCGCCGCCGAAGAGGCGAGGATCCACCGCGAGCACGACGACGAATCGAACCCATGACGCGGGAAGGCCGTGTCCCGAATCTCCGGGCATCAGCGCGATCCGCCAACGCCACCGGCCAGCCAGCGGCTGACCCCACAATCGCCCGCCGCCAGAATGTCGCTGCGGTCTTCGACCTCCGCGACGGCCTTCGGCAGAGCGGTGTGGTAGTTGTTGCGATCGTTATCCAGGGCTTCCCCGCCAGAAGGCCGGCGGGCAGGCGCCCTGGGCTAGATTGTTTCGCCCCCTGCCTACCGGCAGGCAGGCTACGGGGCTTTTGCGGCGCGGGGGGGAGAGAGTTACGAGGGGTGATGGGGCGTTAGCGGCGAAGAAAGTCAAAGGCGACGGAGAGGTCCCTCGTCGCTACGCTCGCTCGGGATGACCAAGTAACGGTCAGTGGCGAGGGGTGGGGACGGCGGATCAAAAGCGACGGAGGGATTCTTCGACTGCGAGACGACTCGTCCGCGGGACGCGGACGGAGGAAAAAGAGTCGTCTCTTCGCTCAGAATGACGGTTTTTCTTCGTGTGGTCGGCCGGGGCGTTAGCGGCGATTGGGATCCGAAAGTGGGCGGGATGACAACGTTTGGGGAAGGGCGGGGATGGAGGCCTGAAGGCCTCCGCTACATACGGCAGAAAGGCTGCCAGCCTGAAGGCTGGCGCTACAAATTCGTACGGCCAAGGCGACGGAGAGGTCCCTCGTCGCTGCGCTCGCTCGGGATGACCAAATAACGGTCAGTGGCGAGTGGTGAGAGAAAGCGAAAGCAGATCCCTCACCTCCGTTCGCGAAGGCGCGACCGGGTTCGGGATGACAACGCTAACGGCAAAGGCGGCGGAGAGGGCGAGGTCAAAAACCGCACCCTTAAAGGCGAAGGGTGCGGCACCCGCGCGGGGCGTTAGCGGCGAAAAAGAGCGAGGGCACACAGCGAGGAGTCGCCGTGCTGCGTGAGGCGCGGCTAGGGGGACTACGCGCTCACGGACGATGGAAGCGGCCTACCAGGACGCCTTTCATTAGGATGTGGCCATTCATCGCGTTCATCACGTCGGCTTGCGTGGCGTCGGGGCCGAGCGACAATTTCGTATCGAGGGCGTAGAGCTCGAAGGTGTAGTGATGATACGGGCCCGCAGCGCCCGCGCCCATTCCCATGTAGCCGACGTGCTTGCCGTAGTTGAGCGCTTGAATCGAGCCGTCGGGAAGTTGCGCGGTGGCGGGCTGGCCTTCGGGCAATTCGCGCGCGGTGCCGGGAATGTTGAAGACCATCCAGTGCAAAATCTGGTCGGTGGTTTTGTTTACGGAGGTGTCGGGATCGTGCACGATCAGCGTGAACGTCACGACGCCATCGGGCACGTTGGTCCACATCAGTTCGGGCGAGACGGGCGCGCCGTCGGCGGCCATGGTGAATTTGTTGGGAATGATGCCGCCGTCTTCAAATCCGCTCGAGGTGAGAGTGAGGCGAGGCTTCGTCGGCGCGGGCGCTTGCATCGAGGGCGATTGCGCCATGGCGCCTGCGGCTGAGATCAACATGAGGCCGGCGATCCATGCGGTTTTCATTTTTAGGTCCTCGCTGTGCGAAGAATTTGGATGTCGCGATGTCGGCGCGACCGGGAATTCGGCCGGCGATTTGGCGCGACGATTGTAGATGAGTTTCGCGTGGGTGACGAGTGGCGAGTGGCGAGAGATTTTGGGCGTTAGCGGCGAAAGCAGATCCCCCACCAGCGTTCGCCGGGGGCCGGCGACCGGGTTCCCTCCTTCGCAAGGGCTGCGGCGGGCAGGCGGGATGACAACGGTACGGCAAGGGCGGCGGAGAAAAGCAAAAGCGACGGAGAGGTCCCTCGTCGCTGCGCTCGCTCGGGATGACCAGATAACGGGCAGTGACCGGTGTTGAGTGGCGAGGTGGCGAGAGATTTTGGGCGTTAGCGGCGATTGCGATTCAAGGGTGGTTGGATAGAGAGGAAGAACCCCACGCGCAGGCACGGCGCGTGGGGCACACGGGAATAGAACCACGGCGGGACGTTGCCAAATTGCGTTCAGGCGCGTAAAGAAATGGTGGGATCGGGCGCGGCGGCGCGGTAGTGTGCTAATTCAAGGTGGGCGCGATTGGGGCAGGCCGGGTGAGGCGCGGCGCGGTGGCGCGCGAAAAGGAGAATAGGCGATGCGACGAACGCTGGTGATTGTGGGATTGATGCTGGTGAGCGCTGCGGCGGCTTTGGCGCAGGACACGACTCTGAAGATCAGAATCGACGAAATACCCGGCGGGAGCCAGGACGCCGGCGGGCAAGTGCGCACGGACGTGCTGCCGATGATCTCGGGAAATCCGCATTACACGCTGGTGTCCGACACGAGCTGGGATCTGCACCTGCTGCTGAATTGCGTGTATGCGACGTCGGGCAGCGACAATCAGCGCATTGGCGTGAATTGCGCGAACGAGCTGATCTATCAGCCGGATAAATGGGGCGGGATTATGGACGCGTTCGGTCCTTACATTGAGCTGGGCCCCGATGAGGACAGCGTGGCCAAGCAGTCGTTTGCGGATTTGATCGACGCGACGACGGTGGACAACATCAAGAAAGCCGACGACTACATCACGCAAATCGTTTCGGGAATTTACAAGGTGGCGAGCAGTTCGGCGTCGTCCACGGCGAAGCCGTGCACGGTCTCGCCAAAATCGCCGGCGAACGCGAGCGGGCAGCCGGTGCCGCACTAGATCGGCGTTCTGGACCGCGGGACATACACCGACAAGCTGAGCTGAGCGCGGATTGCGCGCCGGGCGTAAGCGTTTGCGGAGCGCCGCCAGTGGGGCGTTAGCGGCGATTGCGCTCGAAGCGAAATCGATAGAGTCAAAACCCGCACCGTTAAAACCGAAGGGTGCGGCACCCGCAAAAGTCGTGGCTGTGTGTCCCATCGCGGACAGGCATTTACTGTACGCGGGGGCGCGAGGTGCCTGGTAAAGCGCTGATACGCGGCCACTTACTCGACGCCTGGCCGAAAACCGCGGGGATGGCAAAGAGGTAACCTTCGAGCGGCAAATATCGCCGGATGCGTGCACCAAAATGGTACAAGTGAGAGATGGCATTCCGCTCGAACAGCAACGTTCAAAAGTATATGCGGTCGGTGGATCGCCGCGAATGGATTCTGTGGAGTTTCGCGATCCTGGTGACGCTGCTGCTGACGGCGGGAATCGCGTCGTTCATGGCGCCGATGTTGCACGAGCGGCTGACCGACTTCGAGAAGTTGAATATGAATCTGGCGGTGCGCGGCCTGGTGGGCATGGTGCTGCTGTTCGACATCTACACGATTTACCAGCAATTGCAGATTCACGGAATTCGCAAGGAGTTGGTGCGGCGCGAGGAATTGTTTCGGCTGATCAGCGAGAACGCGGCGGACATGATCTCGGTGGTGGACGCGGACGGGAAATGGCTTTACAGCAGTCCGGCGTACGAGCGGATTCTGGGGTATAGCGCGGAGGAGCTGCAGAGCACGTCGTCGCTCGAGCAGGTTCACCCGGACGATCGGCACATCGTGGAGGAAGCGGCGCGTGCGGCGCGCAACGGCGGGCAAGGCCCCACGATTCAGTATCGCATGCGGCATAAGGACGGCACGTGGCACGTCGTCGAGTCAGGCGCGCGGGTGGTGCTGAACGACAAGGGTCAGGTGGAGAAGCTGGTGATCGTGAATCGCGACATCAGCGCGCGCAAACAATTGGAAGAGCAGTTTCGTCAGTCGCAGAAAATGGAGGCGGTGGGGCGATTGTCGGGAGGCGTGGCGCACGATTTCAACAATATTTTGGGCGTGATCATCGGATACGCGGAATTTCTGCAGGAACGCATCGGGCCGGAAGACCCTCTGCGCGGCAGCGCCGACGAAATCCTGAAAGCTGGGAAACGCGCGGCCTCGCTGACGCGCCAACTGCTGGCGTTCAGCCGGCAGCAAGTGCTCGATCCGAAAGTGATCGATATCAACAGCGTAGTCCTCGATATGGAAAAGCTGCTGCGCAGGCTGATCTCAGAAGACATCGAGCTGACCACGCCGCTCGGGACCGGAGTGGGCCGCGTGAAGGCCGATCAAGGCCAAGTGGAACAAGTGATCATGAATCTGGCCGTGAACGCGCGCGACGCCATGCCGCACGGCGGCAAACTGACGATCTCAACCGAAGAGATGGTGATGGATAAAGAGTTCGTGCGGCGCTATCCGTATCCGGTGCAATGCGGGCCGTACGTTTGCCTGACGGTAACCGACTCGGGAATCGGGATGGATGCGGAGACGAAGGCGCGCGCGTTTGAACCGTTTTTCACCACCAAGGAAAAAGGAAAAGGCACGGGGCTCGGGCTTTCCACGGTGTACGGCGTGGTGAAGCAGAGCGGCGGGTACATCGATATTTTCAGCACCGTGGGCAAAGGCACGACATTCAAGATTTATCTGCCGCGCGTTGAGGACGCGATTAAGGCGCCGGAGTTTTTGGCCGCCGGGCCGACCAGCTCTTTCGAGGGCAAAGAGACGATCCTGGTGGCTGAGGACGAGGAATCGCTGCGCAAACTGACGCGCACCACGCTCGAATCGCTGGGCTACGAAGTGCTGGAATCGCGCGACGGCGTGGAGGCTCTCGAAGTGAGCGCGCAACACGCGGGGCCGATCCATTTGCTGCTCACCGACATGGTGATGCCCGGGATGGGCGGGCGCGCACTGGCGCAGGAACTGTCGCGGCAGCGCGTGGACACCAAGATCGTATATATGTCCGGCTACACGGGGCAGGCCGTGGGATCACAGGGACCGATCGAGCCAGGCAGCGATTTCCTTGCGAAACCGTTCACGCGGGAAACTTTGGCACGCAAGATCCGGGAAGCGCTGGATCGCCGCGTGCTTGCGGAGTCCAGATGAGCACATTAACCAGCAAGGGGAACGGTTCGACTGCGCCCGGGGCCGTGAAATTGGCGAAGATCCTGGTCGTGGACGACGACGAATCCGTACGCGGGCTGATTCGCATGCGATTGTCGGACACATACCAGGTGGTTGATACCGGCGATCCCGAGCAGGCTCTCGCGCTGGCGCTCGAGAACAAACCAGACGCGATTTTGCTGGATTTGATGATGCCGGGGCTATCCGGATTCGAGCTGTGCCAGAGCTTTCACAGTCTGAGCTACACATCGCGCATCCCGATATTCGTGATCACCGGCGAGGCCGGGACAAGATACAAAGAACACGTCGAGACACTCGGCGCAAAGGGCTACTTCCACAAGCCGGTGGATTTCGCGGCGCTCAAAGCCGCGCTCGCGGCGGAACTTGACACCAAGCAACCGGAGCGACGGAAACACAAGAGAGTCCAAATGCGCGTCACGCTGAAACTGCGCGGGACAGACGCAAGTGGGAAAGCGTTCGAGGAATCGATCGCCACGGAAAATGTGAGCGCTTACGGGTTTCTGTCCAATTGCGCGGCGACGCTGGTCAAGGGAAGCGCGGTCGAAGTCTTTCTCGCGGCCGGCGGGCAAGAGCGGTACGCAGGGCACGCGCAGGTGGTCCGCCAGGAATCGACCGCCGCGTCCTGGCACCGCTATGGATTTCAGTTCCTGGAGACAACCTCCGATTGGTTGCTTCAGGATAAGTAGCGCGCGCGGGAGCGGCGCCCCGCCGATAAGCGCCCGTCCGCGTCCGGGATCCCCTCGAAAAATTATTTTACAAATGCCGGCCGCGGTTGGAGCCACGCAGATTTTCCGCGGCTCTCTGCCGGATGCGCGGCGCATGGAAACTTGTTATGCTCGGCGGCGAGTTTACAAGTTTAATTCGAGGGGATCCGATGCGAAGGCCAAACGCGCAGCGCTCTTTTTGGGGATTGATCGCGGTTGCCGGGATATCGCTGCTCTGCGCGACTGCATCTTCGCAACAAACTGCTGATTCTTCGCAGCAGACCAAAACGGCACCGCCGGCGCGGAGGAACGTTATCATTTTCGTGGCTGATGGGTTGCGCGCCGGCTCGGTGAATCAGAAGGACGCGCCAACGCTTTGGGCGATTCGGCAGCAGGGCGTGAATTTCGCCAATAGTCACAGTTTGTATCCGACGGTGACCACGGCGAATGCGTCCGCGATTGCCACAGGACACCAACTCGGCGATACCGGCGATTTCGGAAACACGCTTTGGGTCGGATACCCGACGTTTGACAGCGGGAATTTCAACATGGAGCCGGGCACGCCGGCACCGTTCCTCGAAAACCTCGAGATTCTTGGCGACCTTTCGAGCCACTTCGGCGGCAATTATCTGAACGAAACGACGCTGCTGACCGCCGCGGCGCAGAATGGCTTCAACACCGCGTCGATTGGAAAGCTGGGGCCGGCGGCGATTCAAGAGTTGGAATCGATTGCTCCCAAACAAAAGGCATTTCCGTTTGGCAGCACGGCCATCCTGATCGACGATCAAACCGGAACACCCGCGGGCTTTCCGATTTCGCCCGCGCTCACACAGAAAATCGTGGACGCGGGCCTTTCGCCCGAGGCGCCGACGCGCAGCAACGGCTACGGTCCTACGGCAGCTTGGAACAACGGCTATGCAGGAAATCGCACTCACGCGGGAACGCTGCAGGCGAATTCGACGCAGCAAGAATGGCTGGCGGACGTAACTACCAAAGTGGTGCTGCCGAAATTTCAAGCTGACGCGCCGAAGCCTTTCGTATTGCTGTTCTGGTCACGCGATCCGGACGGGTCGCAGCACGATCAGGGCGATAGTCTGGGCACGCTTTCGCCTGGAATCAACGGCGACACTTCGCGCGCGGGAGTGCGGAACGCCGACCGTAACCTCCGGGAAATTCTGGACTGGCTCGATGCGCATCCCGACGTGAAAGCCAACACCGACATTTTCGTGACCTCGGATCACGGCTTCGCCACGATCAGCCGCGAAGAAATCAACCGAACCGGCCGCAAAGCGGCGAGCGGGGCCGCGCAACATTATTATTACGATGCGGCAGGCAGCATCGATACGGATCAAGGGACGCTGCCCTACGGTTTTCTGGCAATCGACCTCGCGGTGGGAATGCAGACGAATTTATTCGATCCTAATCGGCCCGCGCCGGAAGGAAGTCCGGAGCCCTACCGGCAAGTGCCACTTGTCCCGGATATCTTCCAGCATCCCGTGGGCGGAAGCGGTCTGCTCGGCCCTGACGTGCGCAATCGTGACGGTTCGGATGCGCGAGCGATCGTCACGGCGAATGGCGGCTCGGACTTAATCTATGTTCCGGACAAAAGTCCGGAGACGGTGCGGCAAATTGTCGGATTGCTCACGACGTATGATTACGTGGGCGGAATTTTTGTTGACGATCAGTACGGGCCGATCGCTGGCACGCTTCCCATGAGCGCCGTCGGGCTTGTGGGTTCTGCGCTCACTCCTCGACCGGCAATCCTCGTGGCCTTCACAACTTTCTATCTCGATCCCGGCGACTTGCAATCGGCTATCGAGATTTCCGACACGAGTCTGCAGGAGGGCCAAGGCAATCACGGAGGATTCGGGCGCGATTGCACCCTCAACAACATGGCCGCGATCGGGCCCGATTTCAAGGCGGGATTTCTGGATCCGGCTCCCGTAAGCAATGCGGATATCGCTCCGACGATTGCGCATATTCTCGGATTAAAGATAACGTCGCGCGGCGCGCTGAAAGGCCGGGCGATTGTGGAAGCGCTTCGCGGAGAAGCCGATGCGATTCCCTTCACCGCGGCGACCAGCGAATCGCAGCCGGCCAACGGGAAGATCACGGTGCTGCAATTTCAGGAAGCCGGCGGCGAGCGATACTTCGATCGCGCCTGCTACATCGACGCCGCGAGCGCCGCTGGCGCCAATCCTTGCAATTAGTCTGGCGCTGAAGCGCGGCGCGCCGCGCGCTCAGTGCGCACCTTGCGCCAATTTCCGATCGCCGAAGATCGCGGTGCCAACGCGGACTTCCGTCGAACCTTCCTCGATCGCAACTTCAAAATCGTGGGACATTCCCATCGAAAGAACGGGCAGCGGCGTGCCGATGCGCCGCTCGAGAGCATCGCGCAGCTCGCGCAGGCGGCGGAAGGCGGGCCGCGCTCCGGGCGCGTCGCCCATCGGCGGAGGAACGCCCATCAGGCCGCGGAGTTCAAGATGCGGCAGCGCGAGGACTCCGTCGGCTACGGCGTCGAGATCTTCTTCGCGAACGCCGGATTTCGCGGGCGCTGCGTCGAGGCGCACTTCGATCAACACGCGAAGGCGCGCGGAAGGCGCGGGATCGAGCGCCGTCCGCGCGCGTTCGAGGCGTCGCGCGAGCTCGAGGCTATCGAGCGAATCGATGGCGTGAAACAGAGTGGCGGCGCGCGCGGCTTTGTTGCTTTGCAGATGGCCGACGAAATGCCAGACGGCGTTGAGATCGGCGACTTCGGGGCGCTTCGATTCCCATTCCTGAATGCGGCTCTCGCCGAAATGGCGCGCGCCTGCGGCGTAGGCTTCGCGGATCAGCGGAGCGGGAAAAGTTTTGGACACGGCGATCAGCGTGACGTCTTCGGCGTGGCGGCCGGAGCGCGAGGCGGCCTGCGCGATGCGGGCGAGCGCATCGGACAGATTCTCGGCAACGGAGAAATTGCGCTGCATGTCGCGCATTTTATCAGGGATGGCAGCGGCGCAAAATACCGGCCCACGGCGCGCCGCGCCGCGCGAGGATGACGAATGAACGCGGCGCGAATGCGAGTTGCGGGGCGAGGCGCACGCGGATACACTGGTCGAAATCACATGCCTGCGCGCGGCACATTCATCGCCATCGAGGGAATAGACGGTTCGGGGAAGCGCACTCAAATTGAGTTGCTTGGCCGCGCTCTCGATCAACGCGGCATCCGCTACGTGTGTTTCAGTTTTCCGCGCTACGAATCGTCGTTCGGACAACTCGCCGCCAGCTATTTGAACGGCGAATTCGGGCCGCTCGAGCGCGTGGACCCGCATTTTTCGGCGCTGCTTTTTGCCGGAGACCGCTTTGAATCGAAAGGCGAACTGGAAGCGGCGCTGGCAAAGGGCAGAGTCGTGCTGGCGGATCGCTACATCGCGTCGAACCTGGCGCATCAAACGGCGCGCGTAGGTCCGCAGCGGCGCGAGGAATTTTCTTCGTGGCTGAAACGGCTGGAGTACGGAATTTATGGCCTGCCGGTGGAGGACCTGGTGATCTATCTGCGGCTGCCGGCCGCGAAAGCTCAGGAATTGATCGGCCGCAAGGGCACGCGCGATTACACCAAGCTTTCGCGCGATCTTCAGGAAGCGGACGTGAAACACCTCGAACAGGCCGCGCTGGTATACGACCGTCTGGCGACCGAGGCGAATTGGCGGACGATCGAATGCTGCGAAGGCGCGGCGAACAGTCTTCGCGCGCCGGAATCCATCCACGTCGATGTGCTCGCCGCGATTGAGGCGGTCTTGCCGGCGGTTCCGGCGCGGGCCTGAACAGTCAATCGAAATACAGGACAGAACAAAAAATTGGGATTTAGCGAATTCGCCGGCAATCAAAGGATCGTCGCGGCGCTGCGCGGGATGCTCGCCGGCGGACGCGTGCCTCACGCGCTGATGTTTACGGGACCGCGGGGCGTGGGGAAATACACGCTGGCGCGGATGTTCGCCCAGGCCGCAAACTGCGAGCGGTTGACCGACGATTTCTGCGGCGAGTGCGCAACCTGCCTGCGCATCGCGGAGCTCGCCGATCCGCAGCCGATCATCGAGCGCGCGCTTGCCGAGCGCGGCGAAAGCGCCGACGCCGCGGCGGTCGAGCGAATGCCGCTTCTGCTGCAACCGCATCCGGATGTATGCGTGGTGGTGCCGGACCCGATTCGATTGAAGACTCCGGTGGCGCGGCCGGTGCTGCACGTGGGCCAACTGCGAGCAGTGCAGCGCGCCGCTTATTTCCGACCTACGGGCCGGCGGCGCGTGTTCGTGCTTGACGGCGGGGAAACCATGCGCTGGGACTACGCCAACATTTTCCTGAAAATCCTGGAAGAGCCGCCGGAGAGCGCCACGCTGATTCTGCTCGCGCCCAGCCCGTTTGCGCTGCTGGGAACGATTCGTTCGCGGTGCCTTCAATTCCATTTCGCGCCGCTCGAAGCGCTGCAGGTGGAGGCCATTCTGAGCGAGCACAGCGAACTCGGGGCCGCGCAACGAAAACTGGCGGCGCAATTGTCCGACGGCAGCCCAGGCGTGGCGCTGAGTATGGATCCCGATGCGGCGATGGCGCTCCGGCGCGACGTTTTGGCGGTGATCGAGCGCGCGGCGAAGCCCGGCCCGCTTTCGGATTTGTTCAGCCGCACGGCGCAACTTTCCAAACAACGCGAAGTGCCGTTTGAACAGGTGCTTGAGGTGTTCTACAGCCTGCTGAGCGATTTGTTGGAATTGACGTGGACCGGATCGCACGAGCGCATGCGCAATGCACCGCTGCGCGAGGAACTCGAGGCGCTGGCAAAACACGTCGATCCGGCGTGGGTGGCGGCGATGGTGGGCGGATTGGACGGGCTTTCCTCGCGGCTGCGGCGCAATATCAGCCGCCAGCTTGGGCTTGACGCGCTGGCCACCGCGCCGGGGACGGGCAGCGCTGAAGCGCAGCGTCGGCCTGTGTCGAGCTAAGTAGTGCGACACCGAATCCCTCGCGACGCTATAATCCAAATATAAATCCGTGTAACCAAACTGTCCTTCGTGGCGTCTCATGAGCAGAAGCGCGAGTTTTTCCACCCCGGGGGCTGTGTCGGGCAGCCCACTCCTGGACGGGTTTCTTGTGGAGATAGGAGTTGTGATGGTCAATCGGAAGCTTTTTCGCCCCACTCTCACCGAAGTCAAAGAGCAGGCGCCCGTCCGCACGCAACATTCGGGCCCGCAGCCTCACAAGAAGCCGGCCCCGCCCGAGCAAACCAACGCCGAGGGATTTTACTGGGTGAAGCAGATGCAAGCGCACACGCCGATGGTTATCGTGCTGACCGACGGCGAAGTGCTGCACGGGACAATCGAATGGTATGACCGGGATTGCGTGAAGCTGACGCGCTTCGGGAGCCCGAACCTCTTGGTGTACAAACAAGTGATCAAGTACCTCTACAAAGAAGGGGAAGAAAACGCGCAGGGGGGCTCGAACGGAGCCTGACGCGACGGTATGCGCGCCGAGATGGCGCGAAGCTTCGCCACTTGCCGCGTAATATTCGCGCCCGCTGAGGGTCATCGCAGCCCGCCAATTGTAGCCGTCGCCCGCAAATCGCGGTTCCGCTCCAAACATCGCTCACGCTGGAATCGGTGCAAGTAAAATAAGCGCCACGCGGCGGGGCGCCCCGTGCAAGGCCAGTTAGTTTACTGTATACTAACGCAGGCGTTCCGGGGGGCCCGTGCTCGGAGAACTTGGGAGAGACCTGCGCTTCGCGGCGCGGATGTTGTTTAAGAACCGCGTGGTCACGCTGCTCGCGGTGGCGACTTTGAGTTTGGGCGTCGGCGCGAGCACCGCGGTTTTTAGCGTGGTGGACGCCGTGGTGCTGCGCCCTCTGCACTTCCCACATTCCGACAGAATCTGTTTCGTTTGGAAAACGAATCCGACGCGCGGCGCGGATTCCCTGCCGGTGTCTCCGGCGGAGTTTCTCGATTGGCGAGAACGCAGCCACTCGTTTTCGCAACTTTCGGCGTGGCGCGCGTGGTTCTACACGCTGACGGGCGAAGGACAGCCCGAGCAGGTGTGGGGCGTACGCGTATCCGCGAATTTTTTTGACTTGCTCGAGGTAAGGCCCGAGCAAGGCCGCACGTTTCTTCCCGATGAAGAGCAACCCGGGCACGACGCCGAGGCCGTACTGACGCACGCAATATGGATGCGTCGCTACGGCGGCGACCCGGGCCTGGTGAACCGGACGATTTTGATCGACGGAAAGCCGGTCACGGTCGTCGGCATTCTGCCGCGGGAATATGACCATTTGTTCGCCGAGCGCGCGTACGACGTGTTTATGCCGCTGCCGCTGGTGCGCGACGAAGCGGCGCGGCGATACGATTCGCTTGTGGTGTACGGAAGGCTGCGTGACGGCGTCTCGCTCGCCGCGGCGCAATCGGAAATGCAATCCATCTTCGCCGATCTTCGGCGCGAATATCCGGACGCGGATGTTGGCGACGGCATCCGCATCGCGCCAGTGCTGGACGATTACGTGCGGCCGGCGCGGCCGGCGCTTTATTTGTTGCTGGGAGCCGCGCTGCTGGTTTTGCTGATTGCTTGCGCGAACGTGGCATGCTTGTTGCTGGCGCGCGGCTCGGCGCGCAACAAAGAGATGGCTATACGCAGGGCGCTCGGAGCGAGACCGTGGCGCATGGTGCGGCAACTGCTGATCGAAAGCGTGCTGCTGGGAATCGGCGGAGGGCTCGCGGGGATTTGGATGGGATATCTCGCGCTCGAGGGGTTTCGCGGACTGGGTACGCTGCCGGGCATTCCCCGGCTGGGCTTGGCGGGATTGAATGTGGAAGTGTTGGGATTCGCACTCGCACTTTCGGTGGCGACGGGAGTTTTGTTCGGATTGGCGCCGGCGGCGAGCACCCTGCGCGGCAATCTGGGCGAGACGCTCAAGGAGGGAGGGCGATCCGGCGGCGCGGGCCGCAATCGCCGAAGATTTCAGGACGCGGTGGTGGTGTTCGAGGTGGCCATCTCGCTGGTGTTGCTGGTTGGCGCGGGATTGTTGATGCGGAGTTTCGTAGCGCTGGTCGAGATGAGTCCCGGGTTTCGCCACGACCATGTGCTCACGATGCAAGTTTTTCTGCCGCAGAATAAATATGCCGATCCTGAACGCGCCGCCGATTTCTTCGCGAGAACGCTTGAAGAGGTGCGCGGCGTGCCGGGAGTGCTGAGCGCGGGGGCCATCAGTTTTCTGCCGCTGAGCGGCTGGACGGCGTACGTGGAATTCGCGATCGACGGCAAACCCGTGACGCCCGACAACGTTCCGTGGGCCAACGACATGGTGGTTACAAGCGACTATTTTCGTACCATCGGGATTTCGATCGAGAGCGGCCGCGCGTTTACCGAGGCCGACGACGCGAACGCTTCCGGCGCCGCGATTCTGAGCCGCACCGCAGCGGAATTCTACTTCCCCGGCGAGGATGCTGTCGGGCAGCGCATCTCGATCCATGTTGAACCCACGACTGCGCCGGGAGCGCCGCGCCTGCGCGCGGGGTGGCTGACCATTGTCGGCGTGGTGGGGGATATTCACGATTGGGAATCGGGCGATCCGAAAAATCCGGTGATTTATTTGCCGGCGGCGCAGAATCCTTCGGCGTTGATGAGTCTGACGATTCGCACGCAGCGCGATCCGCTGGCAGCGGCGCCGGCGGTGGTGGACGCGCTTCATCGAGTGGACGCGGACCAACCTGTGACGGAAATTAAAAGCATGGACCAATATATCGATGAGGCTTTCGGAATTCGGCGGTTCAACTTGATGCTGCTCGCGGCGTTCGCGGGGATCGCGGTGCTGCTGGCAGCGGTGGGGCTGTACGGATTGATGGCGTACAGCGTGAGCCAGCGCACGCAGGAAATCGGTGTGCGCATGGCGCTGGGAGCGGAACCGCGCGACATCCGGCGGATGGTGCTGAACGAAGGTTTGCGGCTTGGGCTGTGGGGATTGCTGGCGGGATTTATTGCCGCGATTGGGTTGGCGCGATTGCTTGAAAGCGATCTTTTCGGCGTAGTGATGTGGGATCCGGTTACTTACATCGGCGTGGCGGCGCTGCTGCTCGTGGTGACGGGGCTCGCTTCGTACTGGCCGGCGCGGCGAGCGACGCGCGTGGATCCGCTGCGCGCGCTGCGCTACGAGTAGGACGGTTTGGCTCCATCGCCGCCGGGCAGCGCGGTGACCAGTTCGGGAACTTCGATGCGAATGCGCGTACCCTCGCCTTCGCGGCTGGTGATGTCCATGGTGAAGTCGCCGCCGTAGAGCACGCGCAAGCGCTCGTGCACGTTGCTGATGCCGATTCCCTCGTCGTAAACCTTCGCAAGCCGCGCTTCTGGAATTCCCACGCCGTTGTCTTCGACTTCGATCACCAGGCGGCCATCACGCGAAGTCGCGCGAATCAGGATGGTGCCGCCTTCGAGCTTGGCGGAAAGGCCGTGCTTGAGCGAATTTTCGACGATGGGTTGCAGGAGCATGCTGGGGACGAAGGTTTCGACGGAGCGCTCGTCGACTTCTTTGGAGATGCGGAGGTTGTCGCGGCCGAAGCGCGCGACTTCGATATCGAGATAGTCGTCCACGAATTCGATTTCTTCACGCAGCGGGACGAAAGTTTCGTGCTGGCGGAGGAGGCGGCGCAGAATGCTGCTGAGTTTGATGAGCACTTCGCGCGCGAGATCGGGATCGTAGCGGATGAGCGACGAAACGGTGTTCAGCGTGTTGAAAAGAAAATGCGGATTGATCTGGCTGGAGAGCGCGGCCATGCGCGCTTTGAGCAGAAGCTGCTGGTGCTGCTCGAGATTCATTTCGACGCGCGTGTTGTTCCAGATTTTGATGGGCACGGCGACGGCCGTCATGGTGGCGCCCATGGCCACGGCAAGTTGCCAGCCGTTGTGAGCTTGAATGCAGAAAAGCCAACGCGGATGCGTGGCGTGGACCAGGAATTGGCGGCCGAGTTCGAGAACGAGTGAACCCGCGAGGGGCAACATCACCCAACTGCCGCGGCCTTCGCGCACCAGGCGCACCACCCACCGCGGGACTCCCAAAAACGTGAAGGGACCGAAATTCCAGATCTCTTCTTTGTTGGGAATGATCTGGCGAATGAGGCCGCCCATAAGGCCCACGGCTGCCGCCACGGGCATCGCAAGCCACTCACGATGAGCGAACGCCGGGAGGCTGACGATCGATCCGCCGAGAGGTCCGACGACGCGGCCACCGAGCAAACCGAGCAGGAAGGAACCTTCGAGCATGAGGTCGGCGAACTGGTAGGGCGGGCCGCCAATTATGCGGATGGCGACGCTGAGCATCAGCGCGGGCGTGAGGAAGAGCATGAGCTTGAGTTTGAGATCGGAATCGCGGACTTCGGCGTAGAGCACGCGGCGAAAAATACTCCAGCGAGCCATGAGCGCGGCGAGCGAGGCCGCGACCAGCACCTTCAGCAAGAGCGTGAAGAGAAAGTCTTTGCCGGATGAAAGCGATTCGAGCGGCGTCAGCAAATCATGCTCCGTGGGAGCGAGTGCGATCGAGGCGAGCGCGCTCGACTGAGACGTTAGCCAATGACGGAGGGAATGTAAAGCGCGGGCGAAAAACGGGATGATGGGCGAGATAGTGAGAAGCGAAGGCGGCGATTTCAGCGTTGAAATTGGAGAGTTGGGACAATCCGGATTTGCAGGTGGTGCGGGGCGGGTTCAAAAGCTCAAGTAATGGTTTGAGGTTGTGGTGAAGCGACAGCCTATACACCCCGGGTGTGATTTTCTTAAGTGCGGCAAACAAAGGAGATGCAGAAAAAGAGTGCGGATGAGTATGGAAACAAAGGGATATAATGGTTTTTGTTTTGAACGAGTTGCGCACTCTTTTGCAAGACATTGATAACAAAGGGGCTGTAGAGGGGGTTTCGTGTAGATGGGCGCGGGATTTGGCAAGGCCGACGACGCGCAGTGACTCGGGGATGCGAGGAGGGAGTGGCGTTACGAGGATTTGCTGGCTGCTCACACCACCTTGTGGCATAGAAGTGAACACACGTCAATAGTAGTTTATGAGTATAGCATTCGAATGGAGTTCCGGCGGCGCCCCACGGCGCTATTCGAAACAATTGTGTCGTCCCTACGGGCTGGTTTTCGATGCCATCGCAATGCGGGGGCGCGGCGCCGGGCGTTCGATTCAGGGTGCGGTGCCGCGCTTCCGAGAGCCGCGCGTCTCGACAGCATTCTGTTGCAGTATTTTCCGTGACACCGGGCGCAATTCCTGGAGATGCTCGCGAAGGTAAGGCATTAGGTGTTGCTTTTTACTCTTCCCGCGCTTGGATGTCTCGTCGTCCGTCTGAGAATCGCCTGGAATCAATTCCGGATTGCGCGCGGCCACGCGACGATAAATGGAGCGCCACATTTTCTTGGTTGTGGAGAGTGAGATGCCCAGCTCGTCGCTCAAATTTTCGTCGGTTCCTCCGGCGAGCGCGGAAAGCAGCAATCGCTGTTCGCTGCGGCTGAAGCCGAAACGGGGCACTTCATGCACGAATATCAACCCGATCCAGGATATGGGTACGCCGCGAGCCAACTCGCCGGTGGTGCCCACGATGTGCGGTTTCGTCTTAAGTTCTTCCAGATTTGTCGCCCCAAAATCGCCATAGCCGCCATCCGGGCACTTGAATAGCCGTATGCCGGTGTTCCGTATTCCCTCGAGATGCTCCGCGCTCTCGCCTTGCGCTACCAACTCCTTCAAGAGATAACCACGGTGCTCGTCGAGGAACGTAGTCATGAGCTCTTGCCAAACCTCCACGCGCCTGATGTCCGCCATGCGCACGGTGGAGGCCCACACGGCAAGGTTCAATCCGCCCTTGGAATTCGCCTCGCGCACCTGCTTTTCGGATAGCAGGGGAGAATCGCCGCGCGCAACGCGTCTGGCCATCTCCGGGCAGATCCAAAAAAGAGGCGGTGTTTTCAGTTCGCGCAGGAAATCTTCGGAGACGAAAACGGTGACGCCAACTCCGACGATTCGGGCTCGTGCTCGACGCGCTGCTTCTTCAACTTCTTCAAACACCATCGCCGAGCAGAATCCATCCGTGGAAAGCAAGCGGAGCCAGGCAGTGCGCAAATCCGTAAGCGAGCCGCCATAGCGCGGGCCGCCAACTGGATGGGCCGCGACGAGCTCGACGCACGCGAGGACATCCTTCGGCTGCATAGGCCTATGCCGAATGCTCATGCCGGATACCAACCTACGGTTTACAGCGGGGACTTACCGCTCTTTTAGAGGGCTTGTTTATATCATGGCTTCGTAGATACTTCCACAACCCGCGAACTCGCTGGAGGTTACCATGAAGGCCAAGCCAATTCTGAAACGCTGGGCGGTATTGCCAGGCATCCCCGCCATACTATTGGTGATCGGTTTATATACGCCCACCTCTCGTGCAAGTTCCGTTCCCCTCTGCGCCGAAACCGGATTCGAGCAGGCTGGCGAGTCTGGCTCAGCCGTGGTGGGCTCGTCGGCATCCGACGGAATGGGCGACACGGCTACGACGACTCCGAATTCCGTTACGGCGACCTCTTCAAATGCGAGCTCGGGCGCGTCGATTACATACTGCTTCGATGTAAGCGCGACAGCTGATGCGCCTGCGACATCGGTATACGTGGACATCGCGGCTTCCGCTACGGCCTCGGCCGCCGGGGGTGGGCCAAGCGCGCTAGCACTCGTGGATATCGGCGGGTTCGACAATTTGTCAGGCGTGGTAGCGTACGACAGTACTGATACACCAGAAGAGGCCACCGATGATCAGTACTTGCTGGCTGTCGGTGCCGAGTACGACCTCGTAGTCACCGCATCCGCGAGCGGGGCGGGTGAGGGAGGCGCAACCGCGGAGGCCGATCCGTATATATATGTCGATCAAACCTTGAATGCGGACCCGGGAGACTATTCCATTGACGTGAGCGCAGGCGTTTCAAATGTGCCCCTTACGCCGCCGCCCGCAAACGCACCGGAGCCGGGCAGCGCAGGCCTGCTTGGCGTAGGGCTGCTAGGGATTGTGTTCGCGGGACGGAAGCGGCTAATTGCGTAGTACTCGGAAGTGGAGGCCTCCGCCACGGCGGACAGGTCTAGGCCTCCGCTACATAAACCTATGGGAGCAGCGCGGACGGCGCGAGGATCATGGCTTTAGATCGGAGGGCCAATTCGTGACGACGGCGATGGGAGAAATGGCTTGCTGCGCTACGGGGGTGACGGCGAGAAAGCGCTGGCCGTCTGGGGTCACAACGTAGGTGGTGGGCTGAAAGGCACCGGACAGAAAATCCGCTTCGAAGAGAGGCTTGGGCGTGCCCGCTTCAAACTGGGGGCCATCAGTGGTCACGTCCACAGCCATCATCTTGTCGCCGGAAAGGAAGAAGAGCTCCTTGCCGTCGCGCCGCCACTGGGGGTGCTGTCCCCCAGCGGCGGAGACCTGCCATTTGCCGGTGCGATCTGGAAACGTCTGGACGTAAATCTGGTAGGTTCCCGACTCGTCTGAGATGTAGGCGATGTAACGGCCATTGGGCGAGAAGAACGCTTCCCTGGTGTTGTACGCGGCCTGTACAAAGGGAATGGGCTTGCGGTCGCCGAAGAGCGGCAAAATCCAGAGATTGGCCGGCAAAACCGTGGTGTCGTACACAACGTAGCGACCATCGGACGACCAGTCATTCACGCTCTTCTGCTGATCCTTGGATGCGAAGACAATCTGGGAATCGCCGATGCCGTTGGCCGCTTTCTCGTAAATATCCCGATTGCCGGTTTGTGTTGAACTGAACAGAATTTGGCTGCCGCCCGGGGACCAAAGCGGGCTGATTTCGTCGGTAGGATCAAACGTAAATCTGGAAGCCGTGGCCCGCTTCAAATCGAAAAGCCAAATATCGCGCGTGCTCAAATGCGGATCGGCGATATCCACGGCGAGTCGATCTCCGTCCGGCGAAAGGGCCGGGCAGCAGTAAGCGGCGGGCTGCCCGAGCGTCCCGAGCTTCTTCCCGCTTCGATCAAACCACTGGAGCTCGGTCTGACTGGTCGCTCCCGCAGGAATGTAGGTCAGGATGCCGTTCTGAGAAGCCGAAAAAGACTGCGCGGTGTCAGGTCCAAGTTGCACGTAGGGATTGACGCCCTCGGCGATGGGGACGGCATCGCCTGTGGTCACCAGGCGCTGGGCATCGAAGGGCTGAGCCATCAAGGTCTCGCCGCGGGTATAGAGCAGATCGCCCGGAGGGGCGTATTCGGCGCCTCCGTCGGCGTTCAGCAAGCATTTCGTTTCGCTTGAGTCGAGCGAGCCAACACAGAGCCACGGTTCGTTGAGTGCGGTGGAGCGAATGGAGGCGTAGAGGAAATGGCGACCGTCCGGCAGGAACCAAGGGTATGCCTGCGAGATTTCCCGGACCGATCGATCAAGCGTGGTGAAAGGGACGGGCTCGCCGCCGGCATCGGGAACTTTCACGAGTGGGCCGCCGAGACTGAGGACAATCACGCCATCGCTGTTCCAGCTTGCGCCAAATCCTCCCACTGCGTCGCAGAGCGTCTGCGGGGTTCCGCCCGAGACTGCCACCTTCTTGAGCGTAGCTCCGTCAAAAAAGCCCAGGTAATGGCTGTCGGGCGACCAAAAAGGGCGACGCGCACCGTCGGTTCCCGCCAGCGGCTGCGCGGCGACATTATTGAGCGCGCGCAACCATAGTTGGCGGGTTCCGTCCTTGGTGAGGGCTGTAAAGGCCAAGAGACGGCCGTCGGGCGAGAGGCTTACTGCTCCCCAAGTCGCATCCTCGGACGGGAGGGAGAAGAGGAAGCGGGTGACGCTGGGTTTGGGCTGGTTGAGGTACGGACGAAGGTACACAAAGACCAGGGCCGCGGCGACGAGCAGCGCCGCGCAGGCGGTCGCGGCCAGCGCCCATGCGATTCTTTCGCGGCTGCGACGGTGGGCGACGACGGGCGCGGCGACGCCGGCTTGCGAGCCGGCTTCGGAGATCCATTTCAATTCGTCGCGAAGGTCTCCGGCCGATTGCCAGCGATCGTCGGGATCTTTCGCGAGACATTTCTTCACGACGCGGTCGAGCGCGGGCGGCGTCATGGGTTGAAGCGAGGAGATGGGCGGCGGATCGACCTCAAGAATTTTCGCGATCAAACTGGCTTGACTCTTGCCCTCGAAGGCTTTTTTGCCCGTGGCCATCTCGTAGATCACGGTGCCGAATGAGAAGATGTCCGTGCGCGCGTCTGCTTCCCTGCTTTCGAGTTGCTCGGGCGCCATGTATTGCAGCGTGCCGACGATGGTGCCTTCGGCGGTGATCGGACGATCGACAGCGGGCAACGTGGTGAGCGTGGCCGACGTCACGGCCGTTTCGCGCGTGAGTTTCGCCAGCCCGAAATCGAGCAGCTTCACGCCGGATTTGGTGAGCATGATGTTGCCAGGTTTCAGATCGCGATGGGTGATGCCGTTGCGGTGGGCTTTGTCGAGAGCGTCGGCGATTTCGATGGCGTACTGCAACACTTGCTCGGCGGGGAGCGGGCCTTTGAGGAGGCGCTGCGCGAGCGTTTCGCCTTCGACGAGCTCCATGACCAGATAGTCTGTGCCGGCCTCGCGGCCGATATCGTGGAGCGTGCAAATGTGCGGATGATTCAGGCTGGCGATGGTGCGGGCTTCGCGCTCGAAGCGCTCGCGCAAATCGGGGCGGTCGGCGAGATGCGGCGGCAAGACTTTGATGGCTACGACTCGGTCGAGGCGAGAGTCGCGGGCGCGATAGACTTCTCCCATGCCGCCAGCTCCGAGCGGAGCGACGATTTCGTAGGGACCTAGTTTCGTGCCATTCGCGAGGGGCATTGGTTGGACGCAGTATACGCCGGAAGAATTATGCCGGCGCGATAAACCGATGCGCGCGCGGATTGGGGCGGAGGAGTTCAAGCATTCAGGCGTGGTGGCTCTTGCGCGCAAAAACAAGATGGAGGCCTGAAGGCCTCCGCTACATAAGACCGTGCGACGTTACTTTGTAATCGTCCCGTGGTTTAGTGGGCGCGGGCTGCGTCACGAGGTGGTTTGGCGCCGCAGCTTTCGATTCTTAGGGACGCGGCGATGGCGCGGCGACGCGACCGATGAGTTTTCGCGAAAAGGGGCGCAGTTCCTGAAGATGCTCGCGCAGGTAAACCACGAGACGCTGCTTCTTGCCCCTTCCGCGCTTGGATGTTGCTTCGCCCGACTGGGAGTCGCTGGGGACCAATTCCGGATTGATCGCGGCTACCCGGCGGTAGATCGAGATCCACATTTTCTTGGTTGCGGAGAGCGAGACACCCAGCTCGTCGCTCAATTCCTCGTCGGTTCCTCCGGCGAGCGCGGAGAGCAGCAATCGCTGCTCGCTGGGGCGGAATGCGAAGCGTGGGGGCTCGAAGAGAAAGAGATAGCCGATCCAGGTTCCGAGCTGCTTTTGGGCGATCTCACGAGTGAGGCCGGAGATGTGGGGCCGCGAGAGAATGTCCTGAAGATCTTGTTCCTCGAAAGCGCCATAGCCGCCGTGCGCGGAATTCCACATGCGGCCGCCGGTGTTGCGCATCCCGATCAAGTGCTCCGGGCTGTCGGCTTGGCCTACCAATTCCTTCAAGCGAAAGCCGCGGTGATCGTTGAAGAACGCGGCCATGAGCTCGGCCCCTACTTCCGCGCGCTTAACATCTTCGCCGCGAATGCAAACGTGCCACATCACAAGATTCAGGCCGCCCCGCGAATTCGCTTCACAAACTTGCTTTTCGGAGAGTAGCGGAGAATCGCCGCGAATCACGCGCCTGGCCAGTTCAGGGCCAATCCAAAAGGATGGCGGCGTTTTCACTTCGCGCAGGAAATCGTCGGAGGCGAAAACGGAGGCGCCGACGCCGAGCAGCCGCGGCCGCGCGCGGACGGCTCCTTCGTCAACTTCTTCAAACACCGATGTGCCGCAGAAACCGTTGGAGCGAAGCAAATGAAGCCAGGCCGGGGCTAAATCCGCGATGGATTTGGAGTATCGCGGTCCGACAACGGGATCCGCGGCGACGATTGCGACGCACTCACGGACATCGTTCGGGCGCATGGGGCGGTGCCGAATGCTCATGTGCAGATCCCAAGCTCCATTTGGCGGCTAGTGGTACCAGGACTCATGCTGCGCGCGCACTGCCCTTTTAGACCGCTTGTTTATAGCATCCTGCTATGCATAATTCCACAATTCACGTTCTCAGTAATTGGCGACGGTGTGGCGATCCCCGCGCGGCACCCTCGAATGTTCACTGGAGGATCAATGACAGCGGAATCGGAGCTTCATCAGCATTCGCGTCGCGAAGGCCAGCGGCAAACAGCGAAAGAAATTGCCACGCGACACGCATCGCCACGCTTGGCGCTGTTCACTTTGCTGGCAATCGCCGTGGCGCTGGCGGCCCCGTGCGCATCGCGCGCGGATGATTTGCCGGCGGCCACACTCGGGCAGGTGATGCAAACTATAACCCCGTACCCGCCGGGCCCAATCCTCGAAGGTCCCGGCCTGTCGAGCTTCTCCTTGACCAACCCGGGGTTTGAAGGAGGGACCGCCACAGCTACCACCTATGCGTCCTATGCTGACGGGACGGCGACGATTGTGGGAAGCGGCACAACGTCGGGGGAGGCAAACGTGCCAGAGATCACGGCGACGGTCGGAGTGAGTTACTCCTTCGAGATCGTCGGCCCGGAAAGCGACGTGGAAGTGCCGATCATCATCTCCGCAAGCGCGAGCACTTCGGTCACCGGCAAAGGGTCCGCGACCGTAAACACCGCCGTCGGTGGCGATGTACTTAGCGGCGGGGGTACCCTCAACGCTTGCTCCGAGGTAGGCTTTTCGGCTTGCACTTACCCGTCGTCCTTTTCAGGATCGATCGACGCTGTCGTTTATTCGAATGACCCAGAGTATTCCATTAACATTGACGCCTCCGGAATGGGATACGATACGAGCTCTTGGACCTTTTCTGCCGATCCTTCGATCGAGATAGACCCAAGCTTCGCGGACGCGGACGAATACTCGATCGTATACAGCGCCGACGATGCGGCTTCAACCGGGCCGCCGACACCGCCCCCGACTACTGCGCCAGAGCCTTCGGGCCTCGCCATGCTTGGAATTGGCTTGCTCGCTCTGGTGGGTTTGAAGCTCTCGAAACTCGAAGCGCGCGCCGAAGCGTGACGAATATTCGTGCCGTGCCGCGATTTGGTCGCGTTGGGCGCCCGGCGCGAATCTAGCGGGAATCCGCCACCAACTCGTTCAAATGAAGTCCGATGCAGTTCTATCCTGGTCGCAGCTTCGCTCGCGCGCGGTGTTCTCTTGCAGTATTTTTCGCGAAACCGGGCGCAGTTCTTGGCGATGCTCGCGGAGATAGGCGATCAGGCGTTGCTTCTTATTCTTCCCGCGCTTGGATGCCTCTCCGTTGGCCTGCGAATCGCTGGGGACTAATTCCGGATTGATTGCGGCTACGCGGCGGTAGATGGAGCGCCACATCTTCCTAATTGTGGAAAGCGAGACGCCCAACTGGTCGCTCAATTGCTCGTCGATTCCGCCGGCGAGCGCGGCAAGCAACAATCGCTGCTCGCTTGTGCTAAAGCCGAAACGCGGCGGCTCGTAAAGAAAAAGAGAACCGACCCATGAGCCGAGTTGCGTTTGCGCTATCTCGCGCGTGTACCCGGAAATGTGCGGCTCCCTAACGATTTCGTGCAGGTTTTCCCCATCGAAATCGGTATAGCAGCCGTCCGAAGATCTCAACAGGCGCCCACCGCTGCCCCGCATACCCTCCAAGTGCTCCGGGCTTTCGCCATGCGCCACCAGCTCGTTCAAAAGGAAACCGCGGTGCTCATCGAGGAACGCCGTCATCAGTTCGGCCCAAACATCTGCACGCTTAATATCTTCCACGCGGATACACGCTTGCCACACGGCAAGGTTGAGGCCGCCGCGCGCATTTGCGTCGCGCACCTGCTTTTCGGAAAGCAGCGGAGAATCGCCGCGCATCACGCGTTTCACCAACTCGGGACCGATCCAGAGGAATGGCGGGGTTTTCAATTCGCGGAGAAAATCGTCGGAAACAAATACGGTGACGCCGACCCCGAGCAATCGAGCGCGAGCGCGGCCCGCGGCTTCGTCGATTTCTTCGAACACGACGGCAGAACAAAAACCGTTGGAGGAAAGCAACCGAAGCCAAGCGGGGCGCAGTTCTGCGAGCGCGTCGCCATAGCGCGGCGCGACAATTGGGTGCGACGCGACGATCTCGACGCACTCGCGGACATCCTTCGGCCGCATGGGGCGATGCCGGATGCTCATGGACGGATCCCACGCCCGGTCCAGGTACTAGACGTACTAGAAATGCTCCAGGCCGATGCGCCTTACTGCCCTCTAAGAGGTCTTGCTTATAGCACTCTCCGTTGCATAATTCCAACAATTCACCATTTCCAAACGCGCTACGGTGCGGCGAAAGCGAATGGCAAAAGATTCCGCGGCGTAGATGGAATTGTTTCGGGTTGCTCGGAGGAAGTGAAATCGGATGAGGATTATATTTAGCAGCTCAAGTTAAGGAGCCACGACGATGATGAAGGCCCAGTCATTCCGTTTCGCGCTGTGCACATTTGGAATTATTGCTTTCTGCCTTGTGCTCTCGCCAAGACCTTGCGCGGCCGACCCGACCGCGATCGGCCCTTCGACTAGCAGTACCTTGGAGGCTGCCTCCTATTCTTATGAGATTCCGGGTGCGCTCGTGGTGAGCGGGTACGCAACAGGCAGCACCTACGATGCCGGCTTCGAAGGCGCGGTATTCTGTGGTGGCGACGGTTCATGGTCTTGGTGCAGCGGCGGCGCAACGAGTTATAGTCTTGACGTTCCTGGGGTCTTTGAGGGGGCGCTCTACGACACTGGCGCCTCCGTAACGCTGACACAGGCCTCCGTGGATAGTCCGATCGTTCTCACCTATGTTGTGGACGGCTACACGGTGGTGTTCGATCTGTATGAAGACCCGGTTTTACTCTCCTCGCTCACGTATGAATCGCCCGAAGTAGACGGAGTCAGCTACGTTAACCTTACGGTTACAGGCGGCTGCTATGACAACAGCGCGACGCCATGTACACCCGCATCCTCCACGCCGCCGCCGTCGAACGCGCCGGAGCCAGCGTCCCTCGGTCTGCTCGCTGCGGGCCTGGCGGGATTGGGATTGATGGTCGGATTGCGCCGGCGGAAAGAACTGCTGCATCAGCGGAGTTTGGCGGCCGCGTAGTTATCTGGACGTAAATATCTGGATCGCTTGGGGCTAGGAATGCCACGCGATTTCTAGCCCCGGCGCAGCAATGCCAACAACACGCTTTGACGATCCCAGCCTTTTGACTGCCGAAGCAATCTGCTGGAACCTGCAAAAGTGAATCTTGTGGCGTCCCATGGCGGGCTGAGGGTTTCCCGCCGGGTCTAGAGCTGACGAAATTGCGATCGTGGATTACCTGCGACGCGACCCGAGCACCCACCAGCGCACGCGGGCGTCCGGAGCGACGCGGCTGTTATAATGTTTGATTCATGATGAAACGAAAATTGAGACCAAGCGGTTCGCGAAGCGCGGGGCGCGGCGGAAAGCGGCGATCGGGGCGCGCGCGGATTGTGGCGGAGGCGCGGCTGCCGACGCGGTTTGGGCCGTTTACGATTCGCGGCGTGGAGGGCGCGACGCCCGCGGAGACGGCTGTGGCGCTGGTGCACGGGCGGATTTCGGGGAAACAAGCGCCGCTGGTGCGCATCCATTCGCAATGTTTGACGGGCGACGTGTTTGGGTCGGAGCGGTGCGATTGCCGGGCGCAGCTGGAATATTCTTTGCGCAAGATCGCGAAGGCGCCGGCGGGAGTGCTGCTGTATCTTCCGCAGGAGGGGCGCGGAATCGGGTTGATGAATAAGTTGCGCGCTTATGCGCTGCAGGATCAGGGGCTCGACACCGTGGAGGCCAATCAGAAATTGGGATTTGCGGCGGATTCGCGCGATTACGGATTCTCGGCGGCGGCGCTGCGGAGGTTGGGCGTGCGGCGGGTGCGGCTGTTATCGAATAATCCGGATAAGGTCGCGCAACTGGAACGCGGGGGGATTGAAGTGGTGGAGCGCGTGCCGTGCCAGCCGCGGGCTTCACGGGCTTCGCGCGGGTATTTGGCGACGAAGAAATCTAAGATGGGGCATATTTTGGCGGGGATGTGAGCGGGCGGCGGCGTTGAAGACGGGCGCAGGGCGAGCTTGCCGCGCAACGGCCGATTGAAATAGCGACGCGTAGTTCTCTGGCGACGGCGATCACGAGGTTAGTGGGACGCGAAGAGGGATTCTTCGACTGCGAGGCGACTCGTCCGCGCAACGCGGACGAAAGGAAAAAGAGTCGCCTCTCCGCTCAGACTGACGGCTCTTTTCTTGCGCGTCGGCGTGGAGATGTGGGCGAAACTGTGTACTCAACGACGGACGCGGTGTTCGAAGCGCGGACGGGACGATTTATCCACAATGGAGGCGGAGCGTTCGCGTTAGCCGCCGCCGACTAATTGGACGATCTCGAAGCGGTCATTGGGGGCGACGGAGGTGGTGGCCCAGAGGGACTTCGGGAGGATTTCGGCGTTGCGCTCGATGGCTACGCGGTCGTGGCGCAGGGCGAGATGATCGAGGAGCTGCGCGACCGTTAACGCGGGAGGGATTTCGCGCGGCTCGCCGTTTAGCGTGATGGCGATTGCGCTGGCGGTCACTTTGCGCTCTTAGTCGGCGAGGGCGCGGGGCGGGGCTTGATGCGATAGCGCAATTCGGCGCGCGACGCGCCGGAAGTTGCGACGAGCACGAGAACCGCGACTTCGGGCACGGATTCGGACAGAGGCAATTCCAGGATCACTTTGCCGGCGAGATCGGCGATGGCCGAACCCGAGGCCCTGATCAAGCCGTAACATTCGATTCGCGCTTCGACCGTGGCGCCGATGGCCGGGGCTCCGTCCTCGAACATTAGTTCGACCGTGATCACCGCCGGAGCGGGCTCGCCCGGTGAGACAGGCGCTTCGCGCTTCAGCCACAAATTGGGATTGAGCGGGCGAATGGTGAGGGTCGCGGCTTTTTTCGACGAGGCGCGAGCCGAGGCCGCGGCGGCGTTCGGGCGCAATTCCCCGCTTTCGATTTCCGCAACGACGGCTTGATGCTGGCGCTTGACGCGTTCGCCGATTTCCGATTCGGAATTTCCCTGCTCTTGCGCATCGCGCAAATTCGTGTGCACGCGATGGATCACGCGGCCGGAGATGTATACGACGGTGTCAAGCACGGCGCCGCCTGCGCCTCGCTGCTCGGTTTGAACGTGATAGACGATCTCGCCGACGCGTACGTTGGTGTTTAGTCCGAAGCTCATGGGACGACCTGGCGACCTCGCGACCGCAGGCGCAGCGCGTTTTCGGTGCGCGTCCACTCGGGACATAAAAGCTTCCCAAAAAGAGGGCGCTTCGTGGAATTGACCGCGCGGCAGCCGGTCGCTATTATATTCGTTCTAGCCCATGGCCGAAAACACCCTAGCGAACTACGCGCCGCTTCTTTTGCACTTCCTGCTGGCATTGGCGCTGGGGAGCGCGATCGTGGCGGTGTCGGCGATCGTGGGTTGGCGGCGGCCCTCGCGAATCAAGGAATCTCCGTACGAATGCGGCGTGGAGCCGACGGGCGATGCGCGGCAACCGGTGCCGGTGAAGTTTTACCTTGTGGCGATGGTCTTCATCCTGTTCGACGTGGAAGCGATATTTTTGTATCCGTGGGCGTACGTGTACCGGCAATTGCGGTGGTTCGGATTCGTGGAGATGCTGACGTATATCGCCATCCTGCTGGCAGGTTACTTCTATCTCTGGAAGAAAGGCGCGCTGGATTGGAATCGCTCGGCGGCGCGCGGGAACCGCGGTTCGTGACCGAAACACCGGACCTCGATCAGCATCCGATCGTCAAGAAATTACGGGCTTGGGAGCCTGAGGCGATCGCGGAAGCCCTGTTTTTTCGGGGCGAAACCACGTTGGTGGTGCCGCGGGAGCGGCTGCGGCGCGTGGCGGAATTTCTGGCGACCGAGCCGGATCTCGATTTCAAACTTCTTGCCGATGTCAGCGCGGTGGATCGATATCCGGTCGAGCCGCGCTTCGAGCTGAATTACCACATGGTTTCGCTATCGCGGCGCGAGCGGCTGCGCGTGCGTGTGCGCGTGGCGGGGAGCGATCCGGTGGTGGATTCGGTGACTTCGGTGTGGCCGACGGCGAATTGGCACGAGCGCGAGATTTTCGATCTGTTCGGAGTGCGCTTCGCGGGGCATCCCGATTTGCGCCGCATTCTGTTGCCCGAAGATTGGGAAACCTATCCTCTCCGCAAGGATTACCCGGTGGAGGGCCCGCGCTGATGGACACCGTCGAGACCGCGATCGGGCCGGCACAAACACTGGTTCTGAACATGGGGCCGCAGCACCCATCGACGCACGGGGTGTTGCGCGTGGTGCTGGAGCTTGACGGCGAAACTATTGTGAAAGCGGTGCCGGAAATTGGGTATCTGCACACCGGCATCGAGAAGAATGGCGAGGCGCTGACTTACTCGCAAGCGATCACCATTACGGATCGCATGGATTATCTGGCGCCGCTTTCAAACAATTTGGGTTACTGCCTGGCGGTGGAAAAACTGCTGGGCATCGAGGCGCCGCCGCGCGCGAAATATATTCGCGTGATGCTGACGGAGCTGACGCGGATTCAGTCTCATTTGGTGTGGCTGGGGACGCACGCGCTGGATTTGGGCGCGATGTCTGTTTTTCTTTACTGTTTCCGCGAGCGCGAGGCGATCCTGAACATTTTCGAGATGGTTTCGGGCCAGCGGATGATGACGAGCTATTTCCGCATTGGCGGTTTGGCACTGCAGCCTCCGCCGGGATATCTCGATCGCGTGGCGCGATTCTTGCGGATGTTTCCGGCGCGGATCGACGATTACGAATCTTTGCTTACGCGGAATCGCATCTGGCTGGGGCGCACGCAGGGGATCGGTATTCTCGCGCCGAAGGATGCGATTGCCATGGGCGTGACCGGGCCGATGCTGCGCGCATCGGGCGTGGATTACGACGTCCGGAAATATTTCCCGTATAGCGGCTATGACGAATTCGATTTCAACGTGCCGACGCGCACGGAGGGCGATTGTTACGCCCGCTACCTGGTGCGGGTGGCGGAGATGCGCGAGAGCCTGAAAATCGTGAAGCAAGCGATGGACAAGATTCCGTCCGAAGGCCCGATTCGCGCCGATGCACCCGGGATCGTGCCGCCAGAGCGCGAGAAAATGAAAACGGAGATGGAATCGCTGATCTACCACTTCAAAATTTTCACTGAGGGATTTTCGCCGCCGGTGGGCGAGGTGTATCAGGCGATCGAATCGCCGCGCGGAGAGCTGGGATTTTTCATCGCCAGCGACGGTTCGCCAAAGCCTTACCGGATGCGAGTGCGCGCGCCGTCGTTTGTGAATCTGCAATCATTGCAGACGCTGGTGAAAGGGAGTTTGCTGGCAGACGTGGTGGCGTGCATTGGAACGACCGACATTATTTTGGGGGAAGTGGACCGCTGATGGTGCTTCCGGCCGAAGTCGAAAAGAAATTTCAGCAATTGCTGGGCCGCTATCCGGTGAAGCGCTCGGCGCTGGTGCCGATGGCGCTCTATGCGCAGGACGCGCTGGGGAGCGTTAGCGATGAATTGATTGCTGAGATCGCGCGGCGCCTGGATTTGAACTCGCTGCAGGTGCTGGAAACGCTCGAATATTACTCGATGCTGCATCGCAAGCCGCACGGACGCAATCACGTTCAGGTTTGCACGAACATATCGTGCAAATTGCGCGGCGCGGACCGGCTGTGGGAATTCGCGCAACGCAAACTCGAAATCGGCAACAAGCAAACTTCCGCCGACGGATTATTTTCGCTCGAAGAAGTGGAATGCATCGGCGCCTGCACCGGCGCGCCGGCTATGCAGGTGAACTACGATTTTTACGAGAATCTAACGCCGGAGCGATTCGAGGGAATCATCGCGCGGCTGGATCGCGGCGAGCGGCCGCCATCCGTTCGGCCCACTTCCGGCGCGGTGCATCCGCGGCATCCGGCGGAAGTGCCGGTGATCAGCCGCCTATTCGGCGTGGAAAATTCGCACACGCTCGCGGTTTACTTGCAGAACGACGGGTACAAGGGACTGGAGAAGGCGCTTTCGATGTCGCCGGATCAGGTGATCGACGAAGTGAAGAAATCGAATTTGCGCGGGCGCGGAGGCGCGGGTTTTCCGACGGGACTGAAGTGGAGTTTTGTGCCCAAGGAATCGGCGAAGGGCAAATACATCCTGGCGAATTGCGACGAGAGCGAACCCGGCACATGCAAGGATCGGCCGCTGATGGAAATGGCGCCGCATCAATTGATCGAGGGCATGATCATCGCGGCGTACGCGGTGGGCGCGCACAACGGTTACGCGTATATCCGCGGCGAGTATCGCTACGTGCTCGATATCGTGGAAGCCGCCGTGGTTGAGGCCTATGCAGCTGGCTGCCTCGGCAAAAACGTGATGGGCAGCGGCTTCTCGTTCGATATGGCGGTGCACACCGGAGCGGGCGCATACGAGTGCGGCGAAGAATCGGCGCTGATGGAATCGCTCGAAGGCAAGCGCGGCTATCCGCGCATCAGGCCGCCCTTCCCTGCCGTCGTCGGGCTGTACGGCGTGCCGACGGTGATCAACAACACCGAGACGCTCTCGTCAGTGCCGGCCATTCTGCACCGCGGCGGCGAATGGTACGCGTCGCTGGGCACGCCGAAAAATGGCGGGACGCGATTGTTTTGTATTTCGGGGCACGTCAACAAACCGGGCATTTACGAATTGCCGATGGGCTTTCCGTTGAAGCGGATGATCGAGGAAGTCGCGGGCGGCATGGCGGGCGGGCGCAAGCTGAAGGCCGTGATTCCCGGCGGGAGTTCCTGCCCACTGCTGAAGGCCGATGAGATCGAGGGCCTGGCGATGGACTACGATTCGGTGGCCAAGGCCGGCTCGATGCTGGGATCGGGCGGCACGGTGATCATCGATGAGCAGACCTGCATGGTGGATTTGTGCCGGCGCATCATGCACTTTTACGCGCACGAATCGTGCGGCTGGTGCATTCCCTGCCGCGAAGGCACGGCATGGCTGCGGAAATTGCTCGATCGCATTCACGACGGCGGCGGGCGCGCATCAGATATTCCGATGGTTGGCGAGCTGGCGAAAAATATGCTGGGGCGGACGTTTTGTCCTTTGGGCGACGCTGCCGCGCTGCCGACGATGAGCATCGCGAAGAAATGGCCCGAGGAATTCGAGGAGCATCTCTCCGGCAGATGCCCTTACAAACCCGCCGACGTTCTGGCCGCGGCGCTCTGAGACTCCCGATGCCCGAACCTACAAAAGACGTCACTTTCAAGCTCAACGACAAGGACATCGTCGTACCGCCGGGCACGCTGGTGATCGAGGCGGCGCGTCGGCTGGGCACCGAAGTGCCGTCGTTCTGCTATTACCCTGGGCTTTCGCTGCAAGCGGCGTGCCGCATGTGTTTGGTGGAAGTCGAGAAGGCGCCGAAGCTGCAAACGGCCTGCACGCTGGTCGCGACGCCCGGCATGATCGTGCGCACGGACACCGATCAAGTGCACGCGGCGCGCAAGCAAATGCTGGAATTTCTGCTGACCAACCATCCGCTCGATTGCCCGGTGTGCGACAAGGGCGGCGAATGCGAATTGCAGGACATGGTTTTCCGATACGGCGCGGACCGCAGCCGTTTCGCCGAAGAAAAAATGCATCGGCCGGAAGAAAAATGGTCGGAGCTGGTTTATTACGACGCGCCGCGCTGCATCCTGTGCTTCCGCTGCGTGCGCGTGTGCGATGAGGGCATGGACGTGAAGGCGCTCGGCGTGGGACAGCGCGGCGTGCAGTCGGTGATCCTGCCGAATCGCGAAGGCGCGCTGGACTGCGAAGAATGCGGGATGTGCATCGACATCTGCCCGGTCGGCGCGCTCACGAGCGGGACTTATCGCTACCAGACGCGGCCGTGGGAAATGACCTACGTGCCGACGGTTTGCGCGCATTGCTCGAACGGGTGCAAGACGACGCTCTCCGTGCGCAATCACGAAATTCTGCGCGCCAACAATCGCGATCTTTCGGGCTTCAACAAAGATTTTCTTTGCGTGAAGGGGCGCTTCGGATTCGATTTCACGCGGCATCCGCAACGATTGCGCGAACCTCTGGTGCGCCGCAATGGAGCCTTGGTGCCCGCCAGTTGGGAGGACGCCATCGCGGAGATTGCCGGGCGGCTTGCCGGAATCTACAAGAAACATGGGCCGAGCGGAATCGGCGTGATTGGCTCAAATCGCACGACGAACGAAGAAAATTATTTGCTGGGCCGACTGGCGCGCGCGTCGCTCGGCACGAACAACGTGGATCATCACCGCTCGGCGGATTACGCCGGGTTGGTGGCGGAAGTCGGCAAGGCGGGCAAGAAAGATTCCGCGGCTTCGTTCGCCACGATGGGCGATCTTGAAACTGCGGGCGCGTTCCTGGTGATCGCGAACGATCCGACTGAGGAAAATCCGCTGGTCGCCTGGCAGATTCGCACGGCGATTCGCCATCAGGCGTCGCGGCTTTACATTTTAAATTCGCGCGCGATCAAACTCGGCCACAAGGCCACACAATTTGTAGAAACGCTGCCGGGAGGCGAAGCGGCAGCCGTGCGCTGGCTGGCGACGGGCCAAGGAAGCGCTAGCGGCGACGCCAAGGCAACTTTAGAAACGCTGCGCGCCGCGCTCGATAAGGAAACCGACCTGGTGATCCTGTTCGGCGCGGAGATCGCGGGCGGCGCGATCGCGGACTTGGTCGCTTGGGGCGCGGCTCGCGCGGGCCGCACGCGTTTCATGGCCCTGGGCGATTACGCGAATTCTCGCGGCGCCGCCGACATGGGTCTTCTGCCCGATCGCTTGCCGGGTTACGCGCACATTTCCGACGCCGCGGCGCGCGCGGCGTTTGGCAAACGATGGGACGCGACGCTGCCTGACGCGCGCGGCCTGAACGCGGCGCAAATGACGGAGGCGGCGCTCGCGGGGCAATTGCCCGCGCTGTACGTTGTTGGCGCGAATCCCATCGAAACATTTGGCCGCGCGGGCACGGAGCGACCCACGGGGCTCGAGCTGCTCGTGGTGCATGAACTGTTCCTGACGGAGACGGCGCGCCTGGCAGACGTTGTTCTGCCGGCAGCGTGCCTTTACGAAAAAGACGGCACGGCGACGAACACCGCCGGCGAAGTCCAAATGGTGCGCAAGGCGAGCGAGGCCATGGGGCCGCGTTCGGATTTCGATCTAGTGCGCTTGCTCTCGCACCAACTCGCGCGGCTTGGTGTGGGGCAGCCGATTCCACTGCGCACACCCGCAGCCGCGTTCGAGGAAATCAGGAAGCATGTTGCCGGCTACGGCGTTCCGTGGGCGGCTTTGCTCGGCGGAGGCGCCGAACTTTCTGCGCCGATCGCGAGCGCGAACGGCCAGCCGCCAGCGGGCCTGGTCTTCTCAGCGCACGACACTTTGTTTACGAGCGGGAGCTTGAGCCGCTACCTCAACAAGATTAACGCTCTGGCCGAAGCGGCTCCGGACGGCGTGAAGGCTGCAGGTCTCGGGGCGCCCGAATTTCACGAGCAAGAGGACCCGGCATGAACGCGCTCGCGGCCGCGCATCCGATTCTGGTTGTGGCGCTGATCAAGATCGTGGTGCTGCTGTTCCTGTTGATGACCGTTCTGGCCTACCTCTCGTGGTTCGAGCGCAAAGTGATCGCGCACATTCAATCGCGATGGGGGCCGTATCGCGTGGGGCCGCATGGCTTGCTGCAACCGCTGGCGGATGGCTTGAAATTTCTATTCAAAGAAGATCTGGTGCCGGCGGGCGCGGACAAATTCGTATTTCTGCTGGCGCCGCTGCTTGCGCTTTCGCTGGCGATCACGTCGATCGCAATGATTCCCTTCGGGCCGTACGACATTACGATTTTTGGACAGCACACGCCTCTCGAAATCACGAATCTCTCGTTGGGCCTGCTGTTTCTGTTTGCCATCACATCGGTCGGCGTGTACGGGGTGACGCTGGCCGGCTGGTCATCGGACAGCAAGTATTCGTTGCTCGGCGGACTGCGCAGTTCCGCGCAAATGATCAGCTACGAGCTCGCGTTGACGCTTTCCGTGGTCGGCGTGCTGTTGATGAGCGGGAGCTTGAATCTGCGGGACATCATCACGTCGCAGCAAGGCTTCGCGTGGGGAATTCTGCCGCGCTGGAATCTGCTCGCAGGACCGTTGCCACAAATACTTGGATTCTTCTGCTTCTTCACCGCATCGGTGGCGGAGACCAATCGCGCGCCGTTCGATCTGGCGGAAGCTGAAGGCGAACTGGGCGGAGGATTCCACACGGAATACTCGAGCTTCAAATTTGCGATGTTCTTCATCGCCGAATATTCGAGCATGGTCACGGTCTCCTGCCTGGCGACAATTTTGTTTTTCGGCGGCTGGCTCTCTCCATTTCCTGCAACGTGGACGTGGACGGCGTACATTCCCGCCGTTGCGTTCGGACTGGCGGGCATCGGGCTGATCGTCGATGGCATACGCTATCGGACAATCTTCGGGCGCATCGTGCTGCCGGTTGTGGGACTCGTTCTCCTGGCGGTGGGAGCGCTGCTCTTGCGTCCCGGTGTTCTCGAAGTCGCGCAGGGGCCGTTTTGGTTTCTGCTGAAGATGGCCACGTTTCTTTTTATTTACGTGTGGGTGCGCGGCACGCTGCCGCGATTTCGCTACGACCAATTGATGTCGATTGGATGGAAGGTGCTGTTTCCGCTGGCGCTCGCAAACGTGGTGCTGACGAGCCTGGCCGTGGCGTTGCGGCCGTGAGGGCGGCGATGCGATGAGCGTGGTTTTCCTGGTGTTTCTGGCGCTGGCGGCGCTCGCGGTGGCGGGCGCGATCAATTTGATTGCGCAGCGCCACCCGATTCACAGCGCGCTTTCGCTGGTTGTGGTGATGGTGGCGCTGGCGGGCGAATACCTGCTGATGGGCGCCGAATTCATCGCGGCGGTGCAAATCATCGTGTATGCGGGCGCGATCATGGTGCTGTTCATTTTTGTGATCATGCTGTTGAACGCCGGCGTCGAAGATCGCACCAATTTGAGTCACATCGCGCGCTGGCTCGGCTTGCCGGTGGCTGCGATTCTGCTTGCGGAACTGGCGTGGACCGTGCGGCACGGATCGCGGGCCGCGGGCAATCTTCCAGGCGGAACGGTTTCGACAAGTCGTCTTTCGACGCTGCTGTTTCGCGAATACGTGTTTCCGTTTGAGTTGACGTCGGTTTTGATTCTGGTGGCGATCATGGGCGCGATCGCTCTGGCGAAGCGCGAAGAGTAGCGCCGGGCGATTTAGGCCGCCGCGGGGGGAAGGCGTGGTTTCTGTCTCTGACGTCCTGGTGCTGAGCGCCTTGCTGTTTGGATTGGGCGTGATCGGCTTCATTTTCAAGCGCAACATCATCACGCTGTTCATGTGCATCGAGCTGATGTTGAACGCGGTGAACCTTGCGTTTGTGGCGTTCAGCCGCGCGCTCGGCGAGCTGCAAGGCCAGATTTACGTGTTCTTCGTGATCGTGGTGGCCGCGGCCGAAGCGGCCGTGGGATTGGCAATCGTGATTCTGATCGCGCGAAATCGCCGCTCGCTGAACGTCGAGCGCGTGGATTCGCTCAAGCTCTAATGCCCGTTCTCGACCACTTGTGGATCATTCCGCTGCTGCCCTTGCTGGGCGCGGCGGCCAACGGCTTGCTGGGCCGCGGATGGAGCGCGAAACGCGTCAACGTGGTCGCGCTCAGCTCGACGGGCTTGGCGCTCTTAGCTGTGCTCGAGCTCACGCGCGAATTCTTCCGTCTGGGTGCGGACCAACTGCCGTGGATGCCGCCCGGTTATTTTACGTGGATCGCAGCGGGCGGATTCCGCGCCGATTTCGCGCTGCAAGTCGATCAGCTCACGCTCGTGATGCTGCTCGTGGTCACCGGCGTGGGCTGGCTGATCCATCTCTACTCGACCGGATACATGTCGGGTGATGGCGGCTACACGCGCTTTTTCGCGTACATGAATCTTTTCATGTTCTTCATGCTCATTTTGGTGCTGGCGGCGAATTACGCGCTGATGTTCGTCGGGTGGGAAGGCGTGGGCCTGGCGAGTTACCTGCTCGTCGGCTTTTTCTTTTTGAAACCTTCGGCGACGAATGCCGGCAACAAAGCGTTCTGGGTGAATCGCATCGGCGATTTCGGTTTTCTGCTGGGACTGTTCTTGATGTTCCGCACGTTCGCGTCGCTCGATTTCAGTTCGGTGTTCCCGCAAGCCGCCGCGATGCCCGTGGAATCCTCCGGGCACGGCGTGATGACGGCGATTGCGCTGCTGCTGTTTGTCGGCGCAACCGGAAAATCGGCGCAGTTGCCGCTATACGTATGGCTGCCGGACGCGATGGAAGGCCCGACGCCGGTAAGCGCGCTGATCCACGCCGCGACGATGGTCACGGCCGGCGTGTACATGGTGGCGCGCTCGAGCATGATCTTCACGCACGCGCCACGCGCGATGATGGTCGTCGCGGTGATCGGCGCCGTCACGGCGCTATTCGCCGCAACGATTGCCCTGGTCCAGACCGACATCAAGAAGGTGCTGGCCTATTCCACAGTCTCGCAATTGGGTTACATGTTCCTTGGGCTGGGAGTGGGCGCTTTCGGAGCCGGAATTTTCCACTTGATGACGCACGCATTTTTCAAAGGATTGCTGTTCCTTGCCGCCGGCAGCGTGATCCACGCCACGGGCGGCGAACAAGACTTGCGCAAAATGGGCGGACTGCGCAAGAAAATTCCCTGGACCTACGGCACGATGCTGATGGCCACGCTGGCGATCGCAGGCGCGCCGGGATTTTCCGGATTCTTCAGCAAGGACGACATTCTCGGCGCGACCGACACGAGTACGGGCGGACAGATCCTGTGGCTCATCGGCGTCGTGACGGCCGGCCTGACGGCGTTCTACATGTTTCGGCTGCTGTTCCTGGCCTTTCACGGCGCGCCGCGCTACGACGAACACGCCGTGCATGTTCACGAATCGCCGAAGTCCATGCTCGTGCCGCTGGTCGCGCTGGCGGTTCTCTCGGTGGTCGGCGGATGGTGGGCGGTTCCCGAATTTTTCGGCGGACCGAACTATTTCGATCGCTTTCTCGCTCCGGTGTTCGCGGCAAGCGGCACGCTGCTCGGGGAAATGAGCCGCGCGTTCGTGCTTGGGCGCATGGCGGTGGCTGTCGGCGCGGGACTCGTGGGATTTATTGTGGCTTGGTGGTTTTATCTCGGCCGCTCGAAAGCGGCGGATCGTCTTGCGGAATCGCTGTCTGGAATCTATCGCCTACTTGTCGGCAAATACTTCATCGATGAAATTTACGCCGCCGTCATTGTGCGGCCGCTCGTGTGGATTTCGCGCGTGGTGCTTTGGCACGGTGTGGACGAAGGCGTGATCGACGGCACGGTGAATGGCGTCGGGCAATCGGCGCAAGTCGGCGGCGGCATTTTGCGACGCATCTACTCGGGCAACACGCGGAGTTACGCGACGTGGGTGGTGCTGGGCGCCGCGGTGCTGGTCGCATTCCTGCTCTGGATGGGACACTGACGTGCAGCAACCGCTCTTACTGACGGTTCTCACATTCCTGCCGATGGCCGGCGTGCTCGCGCTGCTCGTGCTGCGCTCGGACGATCACGATTGGATTCGGCGCCTCGCTCTGGTGACTGCGCTGGCCGAATTTCTTTTCTCGCTTCTGCTGCTGCGCGGCTTCGATTCCGCGAACGGCACATATCAGTTCCAGGAATTTCACAACTGGATTCCCTCGCTCGGAATCCACTATCACCTGGGCATGGACGGCATCAGCCTTTTTCTTGTGCTGCTGAGCACGTTCTTGACGCCGATCGCCATGCTGGCGTCATGGAATTCGATTCACGAGCGCGTGAAAGCATTTTTCATCGCGCTTCTCGTGCTCGAAACCGGCATGGTCGGCGTGTTCCTCTCGCTCGATCTGTTCCTTTTCTTTCTTTTCTGGGAAGTGATGCTTATCCCGATGTATTTCCTGATCGGCATCTGGGGACACGATCGGCGTATCTACGCCGCAATCAAATTTATTTTGTACACCATGTTCGGTTCGATTTTGATGCTCGTGGCCATGATCTGGCTCGCGCAGCTCGCGCACACGTTCGACATTGTGGCCATACAAGAGCGATTAATGACGGGTCAGCTCGCGCTTTCCTCGCGCACGGAAATGCTGCTGTTCGGCGCGTTCTTCCTGGCATTTGCCATCAAGGTTCCGCTGTTTCCGTTCCACACCTGGTTGCCCGATGCGCATACCGAGGCTCCCACGGCCGGCTCGATTCTTCTGGCGGGCGTGCTGCTGAAGATGGGCGCGTACGGCATGCTGCGCTTCTGCCTGCCGTTTTTTCCGGATGCGAGCCGGCGATACGCGCCTGAGATCGCCACGCTTGCGATCATCGGCATTATCTACGGCGCGCTGGTGGCCATGGTGCAGACCGATTTGAAGCGGCTGGTCGCGTATTCGTCGGTCAGCCACATGGGCTTCATCGTTCTGGGCATTTTCGCACTGCATCCCATCTCGGAAAACGGCGCGGTGTTCCAGATGCTGGCGCACGGCGTTACCACCGGCGCGTTGTTCCTGGCCGTCGGCATGCTCTACGACCGCAGACACACGTTCGAAATTTCCGAATACGGCGGTCTGGCGACGCCTATGCCCGTGCTCGCGGCGTTCTATCTGTTCTTGTGCTTCGCTTCGGCCGGACTGCCGATGCTGAACGGCTTCGTGGGCGAATTTCTTATCCTGATCGGAACGTTCGTGCGCCACTCTACTTGGGCGTCGTGGGCCGCGCTGGGCGTGATCTTCTCCGCGGTGTATCTGCTCTGGTCGTACCAGCGTGTGTTCTTCGGCGCCGTCACGCAAGAGCGCAATCGTACGCTGGCGGATGCATCGGTGCGCGAGCGCGGCCTTTTGACGGTGATGGCGATCATGGTTCTGTGGATGGGCGTCGGTTCAACCGGATTCACGCGGCGCATCGAGCCTTCCGTCACGTACCTTCTCGAAACGATGCAGCGGCCCGCGGTTGACGCAAGCACGCGTCCGGCGGCGCGGCCCGCGCCTGCCTTCGCCCCGGCCGTTGTTCCGGCGGCCGCGCATTTCGCGACGCCCCAATCCGCGCCCACGGCCTCCGCGATTCACGCGCGGGGAGCGGCCGACTAGATATGTTTCCCTCGCATGCAGAAATGCTGCGCCTCGCGCCCGAAATCGTTCTGACGGTCCTCGGCGCACTGGTGATGCTGGGGTCGCCGTTCTTTGAACGTCCGGCCGGGGCAAGCCAGCCGAAAGGCGCGAATTGGCTCACCGCGATTTCAATTTTCGGCGTGGTCGCGGCACTCGCGTCCACTGATTTCGCGGCGCACAATCCCGGCCCGGCTTTTTCGGGCCTGATCTCGGCCAACGCTTTCAGCACGCTTCTGGACTGGATCATTTTGAGCGCCGCGCTGCTCGTGCTGCTCGGTTCAGCCGGTTACCTCGAGCGCGACAACATGGCCCCCGGCGAATTCTGCGCGGTTATTCTTTTCGCCGCGACGGGCATGTGCGTGATGGCCAGCGCCACCGAGCTGGTGACGATTTTCATCGGCCTCGAAATCAGCTCGATCGCCAGTTACGTTCTCGTCGGCTATCGCCGCGATTCACCGCTTTCGGATGAAGCGGCGATGAAATATTTCCTGCTCGGCTCATTCGCCACGGCGTTTTTCCTCTACGGCATCGCGCTGATTTACGGCGCCTCCGGAACCACGCGCCTCGATCAAATCTCCGCATCGCACGGTGGCCCCGTGCCTGCGTTGATGCCGCTGGGACTGGGGCTGGTTCTGGTGGGCCTGGGCTTTAAAGTTTCGGCTGCGCCTTTTCAGATTTGGACGCCTGACGTATATCAGGGCGCGCCTGCGCCAGTAACCGCGTTGCTATCGACAGGGCCCAAGGCCGCGGCCTTCGCCGTGCTGCTGCGCATCGTCGCAAGCGTCGATGCGGCTTCAGGAGTGTGGATGTGGGCGCTGTGGACTGTCGCGGTGCTTTCGATGTTTGGCGGGAATTTGGCCGCGCTTGCGCAGTCGAACCTCAAGCGCCTCTTGGCTTACAGTTCGATCGCGCACGCCGGCTACATTCTCGCGGCGCTGGCTGCGGCGGCTGCGGCAGCGTCGTCTGGCGATCCGAATTTGTGGATCAAAGGCATCGCCGCGGCGCTGTTTTATCTGGCGGCGTACGCCCTGATGAAACTCGGCGCGTTCCTGATGATCGCGCACCTCTCCGGACCCGGCGAGCAGCGGCAGGAACTGTCTGACTTCGCGGGGCTGGGCACGCGGCAACCGATAGCAGCGGCGTGTCTTTCGTTGTTTCTTTTTTCGCTTCTGGGCCTGCCCATCACCGCCGGCTTCGTCGCCAAATTCTACGTGTTTGGCGCGGCGCTCTCATCGCACCTGGTGTGGCTTGCGCTGGCAATCGCCGTGAACAGCATCATCGGTTCATATTATTACCTGCGCGTGATCGTGGTGATGTACATGCGCGAACCGCAGCAGGAAACTCCGCGCTTCCCCGTTCCCGCGACCGCCGTGGTCGCGCTGCTCGTGGCCGCCGTCGGCACGGCCTTCTTCGGCTTGATGCCCGCGCACTTGACCGATTGGGCCGCGCGCGCCGCGGCGTCACTGCGCTAGCCGGCACGCACAGATCTCTTTCCAAAAATAATTCGGCCCGAATTCTCGCGTGGAGAATTCGGGCCGGTTAAATTTGCGCTGGCTTCCGAGAAAAGGTCAGGTTGCCGCCGCGCGGGATAGAGGCCGCTACTTCACTTTGATGAAGATGATGGCGAAGGTATAGAGGGCCATCGATTCGATCAGCACCAGTGCCAGAATCAGCATGTTCTGGATCACGCCAGCCGCGCCTGGATTTCGCGCCATTCCTTCCGAGGCCGCGGCCGAAGCCTTGGCCTGCGCGAATCCGCAAGCCGCCGAAGCGATGGCCATCGCGAAGCCGGAGGTGATCGCAACCCAGTTTGTCGGTGTGGGCATTGAGCCGCTATCACTCTGCGCGAACGCCGAAGGCGCGAGAAGCATCGCCGCTAAAACCACAAGCAGAAACGTGGCGTAGGTCCTTCCGTGCTTTTTCATCAAGGTGATTCTCCTTCACTCAGAAATGGCCGGCCGGAGGTGGCTCCCGACATCCTCGTGCAGCCGGGATCGCGCGGCGCGGCGTATCATGCCGGTATAAATGGTCGCTATCAATGCGCTTCCGAAACGGCGCCACTCAAATAAATGACCGGAAGAATCGTGAATACGAAAGCTTGCACGAAGGCCACGAAAATATGCAGCACGATGAACAGCGCCGGCGCAACCAGGGGCACCGGCGCCAGGACGTAACCCACGGGATTTGCGTGGCCGGCGAACAGGAAAAGCACCAGCGTGAGCCCCAGAAAAATCGTGTAGAGCATTTCGCTCACCATCATGTTGACCCACAGACGTACGGTGAGTGAGAGCAGGCGCGCGAAGTGGCTCACCGTCTCGACCACCACCATCAAAGGCGAAAGATAAATATTCGGCCCCATGAAGTGTGCGCCGTAATGGATGGGACCGTGCTTCCTCAGGCCGGCCCAGTGATAATAGAGGAAGACCACAATCGCACACCCGAGCGGTACGGAAACTTCCGCCGTAGGCGAGCTCAGGCCCGGAACCACGCTGATCAAATTGCAAATCAGCACGAACAGGCCAATCGAACCGATCATCGGCAGATAGCGGTCGCCGCCGTGGCCCAGATTGCTATCGATTAAGTCGGATACGCCCAGGTTCATCGAGTTGTGCAGCAGAGTTTCCATGCACTGTTGCGTCGCGCCGGGGTTGTCCACCGAAAGCCGCGCGCGCAGCCACAGAAAAAAAACGATGGAAACGAGAAAAACCAGCCACTCCATCGCAATGTGGTTGGGGATGGGATATTGCGGATCGGCCGGCGCGATGTGCAGCGCTGCTAGCAGCGCCAGCACGGGCTTCGCCAGCAGCCAATTTACCAATTTTGTGAAGCCCAGAACGTGCTCTTCCATGATTTCTCGTCTACCCGCGCTTGCCTACAAACTCCCCGCCGCACCCTGCCCCGCGCCGCCCGAACTCAGCTCCCAGATAAGTCCCAGGATCACCGCCGCGGGCGATGCGAACAAACCCGCGAGTAATGAAATTGCCGGCAACGAGGAATGCGTGAGAATAACATACACCGCGACGACCAATAAAGCGAAGCGGCCGAAAAACTTCGCGAACGCCGATTTCGGCACGCGCGCCGCCGGCGCACCCTCGCCGGCAGACGTTCCCACGCTGCCAAATGCTAGCACGCTGCCCTTGAGCCACCGGAAATTGATCCAGGAAAGCGTGGCGCCTATCGCCAATCCCACCGCGCCGCGCCATCCCCAACGCCAACCAGCCGCGACGCTGCCGACGGCACCAAGCGCAAGCGTCAACCATTCGATTCGGCGCAGCGTGGCGCTGCCGAAAGCTTCACTGGCCACCGCGCGCTCGCTTTCCGGTCAGGCGGTGAATCACTTCGTAGATGCCGGCCGCGAAACCCACGCCGCCCAGGATGAGCGCGCACAGCGGCGCGGTGTGCAGCCGCCGATCGAGCAAATAGCCAAGCGCGCCTCCGATTAGAACGGAGCCAACCAATACGATGGGCAGATCGATCACATTGAGAAATTTCCAAGACGCGCCGCCGCTCGAACCGCCTGAGCCATACGTGGGCGGGCCTGTCGACGGCGGACGTGGATCAATGGCCAAACGGCCCCAACGGCAGGAATATCGAATAGCCGGCCAAATGGACGAAAGGTTCGGGGTAAATTCCAGCTGCGAGAGTGACAAAGCACATCACGGTCATGGCTATCGTTTGCGCCATGGATATCGGTACGCGGCTGTGATCGGTGCCGTCCTTGAGCCAGGCGTGGACCACGACGCGGAAATAATAATAAAGTGCGGGCACGATATACAGCGCCGCAAAGACGGCCAGCGTGTAGTGCTGCGCCTGGATCAGCGCAAGGAAAATAAAATACTTGCCCATGAATCCCGCCAGCGGTGGTATGCCCGCAAGCGACAGCATGAAAATCAGCAGCAGCAGTGCGGCCACAGGGCTGCGACGATACAGCCCGTTCAAATCGTCCAGTTCGTCGCCAGCCAAACCCCGGCGCTGCAGCACGATCAGCACGCCAAACGCGCCCGCGGTCATGAACACGTAGACCATCAGGTAGTAGGAGATCCCCACAAGTCCCGTTTCGTTTCCGGCGACCAGGCCCAACAGAATATATCCCACGTGGGAAATCGAAGAGTACGCCAGCATACGCTTGACGTTGGTTTGCGTGAGCGCCGCAAAATTACCGAGCGTGAGCGACGCGACCGCGACGCCCACCAGAATCATTTCCCAATTCACGCGCGCGGGCCAAAACGCCGTCAGAAACAGGCGCAACAGCAGCGCGAAGCTCGCCGTCTTCGACGCTACGCTGACGTAGGCAGTAATCGTCGTCGGCGCGCCCTCATACACATCCGGCGCCCATTGGTGGAACGGCACGGCGGCCACCTTGAAGAAAAGGCCCACCGCAACCGTCACCAGCGCCAGCATCACCAGCAAAATGCCAGCCCCGTGCTGGTCCACCATGATTTGCACTGCCGCGTTCACCGCGGCCAGGCTCGTGCGCGGGACATCCGGTCCGAATAAATCCTTTAAATCGGCCGTGGCTGAAATGCCATACAGCAGCGAAAATCCGTAGGCCAGAATGCCCGAGCTAAATGCGCCGAGCAGAAAATATTTCACCGCGGCTTCATTCGAGCGCTTGTCGCGGCGCAAGAAACCGACCAACACGTAGAAGCTGAGTGCCATCGTTTCAAGGCCCAGGAACTGGACCACCAGATCGATGCCCGCGGCCATGAACATCATGCCGACCGTCGCGAAAAGCAGCAGCGCGTAATATTCTCCGTGATTTTCGCCGACGGTCGAAAGGTACTTCACCGAAAGGAGGATCACGAGCGCCGTCGCGGCCAAAAATAGCGCGCCGAAGAAAATGTAGAACGGGTCCACCAGAATCGAATAATGGAATGCGACGGACGCATCCGGCGGCAGATCGCGCAATCGCCACAGTGAAAACCCGCTGAACGCGACACCCAGCAGGGCCATTACGGCGTTCCAATATTTGTACTGATCTTCGAGCAGAAAATCGGTCAGCAGAATGCCCAAGCCGAACAGCACAAGCTGCACTTCGGGCAGGAGCAGAAAGAAATCGTGGTGTAGCGCGGCGTTGTCCATGGGCGCTATGGAGTGCTCCCGGGGGCGGCGGGCGGCAAGGCGGCCGGGGCGCTAGGCGCCGGCGTCGCCATGCTCGGCGGCGCGGGCGAACCGTAGTAGCCCGGATTAACTTCCTGGACCAATTCGCGCACCGGCCGATCGAGAACGCGGAACAGCGGCTTCGGGTAAATGCCGATCCAGAACGCGAGAATGATCAATGGAATCACCGTAGCGTATTCGCGCGCGTTCATATCGGCCAGGTGTTCGTTCGCGGGGTTGGTGATGCTGCCGAAAATCACGCGTTGATAGAGCCATAACAAATACGCCGCGCCGAGCACAATGCCGAGCGACGCCCAAGCCGCCCACGCAAAGCTGACCTCAAACACGCCGCGAAGAATCGTGAATTCGCCGATGAAGCCGTTGAGCAGCGGCAGACCGAGCGAGCTCAGCGTGATGATCATATACGCGGCGGCGAAATTCGGCATCGGGGTCGCAAGGCCGCCAAATTCCGAAATCAATCGCGTGTGCCGCCGCTCGTAAAGCATGCCCACGATCAAGAACAAGCCGCCAGTCGAAATCCCATGATTGATCTGCTGGATCACGCTTCCCGTCAGCCCGTTGGGCGTGAGCGCGAAAATTCCCAGCGTGCAAAAGCCCAGATGGCTTACCGAGCTGTAGGCGATCAGGCGCTTCATATCTTTCTGCATCATGCAAACCAGCGCGCCGTAAATGATGCCGATGATCGACAGCGTGACCATGATCGAAACGATGTGGTGCCGCGCCACGGGATCGGTCGGCAGCAGCGCGAGCGAAAAGCGAATGAAGCCGTAGGTGCCCATCTTCAACAGCACGCCGGCCAGGATCACGGAGCCCGCCGTGGGGGCCTCGGTGTGCGCATCGGGCAGCCAGGTGTGAAACGGGAACATCGGCACCTTGATCGCGAACGCGAAGAAGAATCCCCAGAACAGCCACTGCTGCGTCACGGTGGAAAGCTGCGGCACGCAACCGAGCAGCGACTGCACGTCAAACGTGAACACGCCCGACAATTCTGCGTACTTGAAATAAAGCGCCAGAATCGCGAGCAGCATCACCACCGAACCCGCCAGGGTATACAGGAAAAATTTGATGGCCGCGTACAGCCGCCGATCGCTTCCCCACACGCCGATCAGGAAATACATCGGCACGAGCATCACTTCCCAGAAAACGTAAAACAGGAAAAAATCGAGCGACATGAAAACGCCCAGCATCCCGGTCTGCAAGAGCAGAAACAGAATGTAATATTCCTTCCTGCGCAGTTTGATCGCGCTCCACGACGAGAGTATCGAGATCGCGCCCAGCAGCGTCGTCAGCATCACCAGCAGCAACGAGATGCCGTCGATCCCCAGCGAATAATGCGCACCGATCGAAGGAATCCATTCGGCGCTTTCGCCAAATTGAAACCGCGGCGCCGCGGCGCTTAGACTGAAACGCCACACGAGCGGCAATGAAATCGCAAAGCCCAGCATGCCGAAAAAATTCCCGAGCACTCGATGGACGTTTTCGCTGTCGCGCGGCATCAGCAACAGCACAATCGCCCCCACCAGCGGCGTGAACAGCACGACGCTCAGGATATGCGCGTTATAGAATTGCATCACGGCGTCTCGCTCCTAATGCCACAGGTTCGCCATTGTGAATCCCGCGGCGTGCAGGTAATACCCGATAAACACCAGCAAGCCCACCACGATCAGCAGTGCGTAACTTCCGACTCGTCCGGTCTGCAGCATGCGCATCGGATAGCTCACCAGCCAGAAGATGCGCGCGCCCAGATTCACCAGGCCGTCCACGAACCACTTGTCCCACCACGCGGAAACCAGCCCCGTGGCTCGCGTAAGCCGCCCCGCGCCGTTGATGAACAGCCCGTCGATGAAAATGCGATCGAACGCACCGAGCCCCAGCGCCAGATCCTTCACGCGATTCACGAACATCGCATCGTAAATCTGATCCACGTAATATTTGTTGTAGACCAATCGATAAAGTCCGCCGGCGCTCGCCGCAATTTTCGCCGGCAAATCCGTGCGCTTGAGATACAGATAGTACGCGAGCAGAATGCCCGCGAGCGCCACGCCCACCGACAAAGCCATTAGCAGCAATTCCGGTGTTGCTTCGCCTGCTTCCTTCTCCGCCTCTTGCGGCGCCGCCGGCGCTTCCACTTCATCATGGCGCAGCGAAAGACTCGCCGGCGAAGCAGGGCCTTCCGTCAGCATCCCCATCGCGGGGGGCGCGACCACCGGATCCAGGAATTTCTCGAATCGTCCGTCGATTCCCACCAATCCGCCCACGATCGAGAGCAACGCCAGAATCACTAGCGGCACAGTCATGCTCGCCGGCGATTCGTGAATGCGGTGCTCGGCCTCCGGCGAGACGCGCGATTCGCCGCTAAACGTCAGAAATAGCAGCCGGAACATATAGAACGCCGTCACGCCCGCCGTGATCCATCCCACCAGCCACAAAAGGTGGCTCGCGCCGAACGTGCGTCCCAGAATTTCGTCCTTGCTGAAAAATCCTGCGAGCGGCGGAATTCCGGAGATCGCGAGCGTGGCCGCCAGCATCGTGCGATATGTCGTCGGAATTTTCTTCGCCAGGCCGCCCATCTTCAGCATGTCCTGCTCGCCGCTCATGGCATGAATCACGCTGCCCGCCGCGAGAAACAGCAGACCCTTGAAGAACGCGTGCGTCATCAGATGAAAAATGCCCGCGCTGAACGCGCCCACGCCGCACGCCAGAAACATGTAGCCCAGTTGCGAAATCGTCGAATACGCCAGCACTTTCTTGATGTCGGTCTGCAGCACTCCGATAGTGGCCGCGAAAATCGCCGTCGCCGCGCCCACTCCCGCCATCACCTCGAGCGCCAGCGGCGCCATCGAAAAAATCGCGCTCGTGCGCACCACCATATACACGCCGGCCGTCACCATCGTCGCCGCGTGGATGAGCGCGCTCACCGGCGTCGGGCCTTCCATCGCATCCGGCAACCAAACGTACAACGGCAATTGCGCCGATTTGCCCGTCGCGCCGACAAACAGCAGAAGCGCAATCGCAGTCAGCGCGGCATCGCCGTGATGGAAATTCCCCAGCGCGATCGCCGGCCAAAGCTGCGTGAAATTGATCGTGCCCAGCGTGCCCGCCATCAGAAAAACGCCGAGGATAAATCCCGCGTCGCCGATGCGGTTCACGATGAAAGCCTTCTTCCCCGCGTCCGTCGCCGACTTCTTGTGGAAGTAAAATCCGATCAAAAGGTAGCTGCACAAACCGACGCCTTCCCACCCGACGAACATCTCCAGAATGTTGTTCGCCAGCACGAGCGTCAGCATCGAGAACATGAAAAGATTCAGATAGCCGAAGAAACGATAGTAGCCGCCCTCGTGCGACATATATCCGATCGAATACACGTGAATCAGAAAGCCTACGCCGGTCACGACACCCAGCATCACAACCGTCAGCGGATCGAACAAATATCCCCACTGCGCGTCGAAGCGCACAAGCTGTCCCGCCGTGGTGTGCATCGCTCCCGCAGGCAGCCAATCGAACAGCACATACTCGACCACGCGTTGCGAAACCGGCCGCGCCAGCAACTGCAAAATCGCGCCGAACGCATACAACATCGAGAGGAACACGCCCCCGACGCAAAACACGTTCACCGCGGCTTTGGGAAAGTGACGCCCGAAAAGCAGCATCATCGCCGCGGCCGCCAGAGGAAACAGCGGTATCAGCCACACATGCGCCAGAAAATATTCTGTCGGCATCACGTCGCGCGCCCTACCATTTCAGCAAATCCATCTCGTCGCCCAGCACTGTCTCGCGATTGCGGAAAAACGCGATCAAAATCCCGAGCCCAACCGCGGCCTCAGCCGCCGCATCGGTGATGATAAAAATCGCGAATACCTGCCCTTCGACCGATCCTACCAGCCGCGAAAACGCGATCAAATTGATATTCACCGCGTTCAGGATCAATTCGACGGACATCAAAATGATGACGACGTTCCGCCGCGTGATCACGCCGATCACGCCGATCAGAAACATCGCCATGCTCAGAAACAAATAGTGCCCTGTCGAAATCAACGATCCCTCCGCCTCAAACCCTGCGCTTGGCCATCACCACCGCGCCAACCATGGCCACAAGCAACAGCACCGACGCGATTTCAAACGGCAGCATGTAAGTCGAAAACAGCGCGCGCCCAACCATTTCCGTATTTGGCTGCAGCACAGACGCCGGCGGCGCGCCCGATCCCGGCGGCAAGCCCGTGCGCCCGATGCGTATGGCCAGCGCGATTTGCGCGCCCAAGACGAGCGCAATCAGCGTGGCCACCCACGCCTGCCGGCGAAAACGCATCTGGTGCATGGCCACGTCAAGATTCACGAGCATGATCACGAAAACAAAGAGCACCATGATCCCGCCGACGTACAAAATGATCTGCACGATGAACAAGAACTCAGCCTGCAATTGCAGAAAAATCCCAGCGGTCGCGAGCAGCGCGGTGATCAGAAAGATCGCGCTTTGCACCGCACTGCGCCGCGTCACCACCAGAATCGAGGAGACAATCGCCAGCACGGCGAAAAAATAAAATACAATCAGGTCAAGCATCGCGGCCCGTTCCCCAGAATTCGCCCACAATCGCCTCGCTCGGCTCCTTGCGCTCTCCGGCCGCGCCTAGATACACCGCGACCACGGCCGTCAGCGCCGTCGTCAGCGGCAGCGCGAGCCAAAGGCTCCAACCGAACGCGCGATGCAGCGCCAAACCCGTCGCGATTCCCACCACGTTCACGATCGAAACCGGAATCAAAAATTGCCATCCGAGGCGCATCAACTGATCGAACCGATAGCGCGGAAATGTGAATCGCAGCCACATGAACAGGTAAATATACAAAAACACTTTCAGCAAAAACCAGAATCCCCCGTGAAGAGAAGCTTTCCAACCCGCCACCATGCTCCCCGCCGGCGCCACCAGCGGCCCGACCAGCGCCACAGCGAACAGCGCGAAAAGCCCCGCCACCGCAACCATCACCAGTTTCTGAATTCCCACCGGCTGCTTCGGCGCGCGAAACAAACAATAGCCCGCAATTCCCACCATCAGAATCGGCGGCAGCCAATCCAGAAAATTCAGAGCCGGCGTTGCGGCAAACGGACGCAGCCATCCGCCCAGAAAAAGTGTCGTGGCGATCGCCGCGACCACCACCATGTTCGTATATTCCGCAAGAAAATAAAGTGCCCAGCGAAATCCGCTGAACTCCGTCATGTACCCGGCTACGAGCTCCGATTCCGCTTCCGGCATATCGAACGGCGCGCGATTGGTTTCCGCAATCGACGCGATCAGGTAAATAAAAAATGCGATCGGCGTCGCGAAGATGAACCACATTCCATGCGCGGCCTGCACTTCGACGATCCCGCGAATCGAAAGTGTCCCGGCCATCAGCAGCGCGCCTACAATCGCCATGCCCGCCGCGGTTTCGTAACTCACCAATTGCGCCGCGCTGCGCATCGCTCCCAGCAGCGAATAATGGCTGTTCGAGGCCCATCCGCCCAGCACGATCCCGAAAATTCCCATCGCGCCGATGCCCACCACGAACAACAATCCAATATTCAGCTCGGCGATCTGAAATCCCGGACCAAACGCCAGCGCCGACATCGCCAGCATCGCCGCCGTCACCGAAAGCAGCGGCGCGAGCCAAAAAATCATGCGGTCGGCGCTTTCCGGAACGATGTCTTCTTTCAGCAGCAGCTTCACCGCATCGGCGATCGGTTGCAGCAATCCGTGCGGGCCCACGCGCATCGGGCCCAGCCGCACCTGCATGTGCGCCATCACTTTGCGCTCGAGCAACACGATGTAGCCCGCGATCAGCGGCAGCACGCCCACGATCACCAGCGCAAAAATCAGCGGCAGCACGTAGGGCTTCAGCGGGCCCTGCGCCAAGCCGATGATCTTTTGTAATGTGGCGTGCATCGATTAGCGGTCCACTTCTCCGAGCACGATGTCGAGCGTGCCGATAATCGCCACCACGTCCGCCACCAAGTGCCCGCGCACCATCTTGTCGAACGCTTCCAAATTGATCAGCGACGGCGGCCGGATGCGCACGCGATACGGTTGCGTCGTGCCGTCGCTCACGATGTAGTAGCCCAGCTCGCCCTTCGGCGCTTCGATCGAATGATAGACCTCGCCCGGCGGCGGCTTCAGCACCTTACCGACCTTCCCCATGATCGGCCCGGCCGGAATCGCTTCCACAGCCTGCAAGCAAATCTTGCGCGATTGGCGCATCTCTTCCATGCGCACGATGTAGCGGTCGTAGGTGTCGCCATTCTTGCCGATGGGAATCTCAAATTCATATTGATCGTACGCCGCGTAAGGCATGGCCTTGCGAATGTCCCACTTCACGCCGCTGCCGCGCAGCACCGGCCCCGACGCTCCGTAAGCAATCGCATCTTCTGCCGAGATCACGCCGATCCCCTTCGTGCGCCCCACCCAGATGCGATTAGTCGTAAGCAGCGATTCGTATTCATCCACACGCTTGTCGAATTCCAGGCAGAATCGCGTCACATCTTTTTCAAAGCCGTCGTAGGATTCGTACTGCAATCCGCCGATGCGAAACGCATGCGTGGTCAACCGCGCGCCGCAGTACTTCTCGAAAATTTTCAGGATCTCTTCCCGCTCGCGCAAACAATAAAACAATGGCGTCAGCGCGCCAATATCGAGCGCGTGCGTCCCCAGCCAGAACAAGTGGCTTGCGATGCGTTGCAACTCCGTCAGAATCGTGCGGATCACGCGCGCCCGCGGCGGCGCCTCCGCGCCCATCAACTTTTCCACCGCCTCGCAGTAACCCAGCCCGTTCGAAACCGCCGCCACGTAGTCCATGCGATCCACGTACGGCGCAAATTGCTGATACGTCCTGTGCTCGGCGATTTTCTCCACGCCGCGATGCAAATATCCGATCACGCATTCGGAGCCAATCACTTTCTCGCCGTCCAGACGCAGCTTCACGCGCAGCACTCCGTGCGTCGAAGGGTGTTGCGGCCCCATATTGAGGATGATTTCGTCGGCGCCGAGAACCGTCGTCTCCACGTTCTCACCGGCGCCAGGATTGTAGGGATCGCCCAAGATTTTTTCCTAGTGTCCGCTCGCGCCCTATTGACCGCTCTCGATGCCCAGGTTCTCGCGCACCCAAGCCGTGTCCTGCTGCAAAATGTCGTAATCCTTGCGCAGCGGATAGCCCTGCCATTCCTCCGGCAGCAGCAATCGCCGCAAGTCGGGGTGCCCTTCAAACACGATTCCGAACATGTCGTACACTTCCCGCTCAAGCCAATTCGCCGTCGGCCAAACGTCGACAACCGAAGCCACCAACTCGTCCGCGCCGACTTGAACTTTCAAACGCAGCCGCTCATTTTTCGCAAACGAATAAAGATTCAGCACCAAATCGAAGCGCTTCTCGCGCCGCGGCCAATCCACCGCCGTCAAATCTGTCAGGAAATCGAAATACTCGTCGTCGCGGCTGTAACGCGCGATCTCATCCAGCTTCGCCCCAGCCACCACCAGAATCGCCTGGTTGCGGTCGAGCGTCGCCTCGGTGATCGCGTCGCCAAAACGCGCCTTGTATCGCTTGGTCAGATCGTTGTCGAGAGAAACAGGTTTCGGGCCCGCTGGAGCCGCAGGCCGCGGCGGCGCAGCCGCAGCAGCCGGCGCCGCGGGCTTGGCCGCGGGCGTTGCTGCGGACGGCGCAATCACGGGAGGCGCGGCAGAAGGCGCTGTGCCGGAAACGTCAGATTGTGCGGCAGGTTTCTCCGCGGGCGGAGCGGCGGGTGGCTGCTTTTCCTCGGCGTCGTTGGCCATGGAGTCGGGGCTTCGCCGGGCCGGAAGCAGCCCGCACAGCCCATCAAACTCAAAGCGTAGTTTCTAACACACGGCCAATAGCAGCGCAACCCATTCCCGCGCCTTCCGCGATACGCCGTCGCCACACGTCGCGCGATCCGCTCGACGCGGCCGCCCTAACGCCTCGTCAAGTCGGGCGATGTGAATCTGCGCACGCCAATGTTCCAGGAATCGCGCGAAGAAATCTCCCCAAACGGGTTTTTTAGTGTACTATTTGCCGGCCGGACACTCCCTGCATTGCTTGTCGCGGTACTGGTGGTTTAGGAGGGTTATGCCTAGAGTCGTCCTGATTAACCCATCGCTCACGACAATGGGTTATTCCGTTATCACGCCCAGATGGCTCTTCGTTCTCGGTCAGGCAACACCGGTCGATCTCGTCGGCGATCCCATCCTTATTGATGAAGCCATCGCGCCGTTCGATCCGGAGATGCTGCGTCCCGACGATCTCGTCGGCGTCGGCATCAGCACCGGCAACTGCCGCGCCGGCTACGAAATCCTGAAAAAAGCGAAATCGAAGGGCGCCACGGTCGTCATGGGCGGAATCCATCCCACGATTTTCCCGGACGAGCCGCTCGAGATGGGCGCTGACGCCGTGGTCACCGGCAACGGCGACGTGATCTGGGCCAAAGTCGTCGAAGATTTTCTCACCGGCAATCTGCAGAAAAAATATCTTGGCGGACGCGTCCCTGGCGAGGCGCTACAGAAAGCGCGCTGGGATCTGCTCGATCCCCGCCAGTATATGTTCCCCACTGTGCAAACCGTTGCCGGCTGCCCGGAAAATTGCAGCTTCTGCTCCGTCTGGGTCACCGACGGTCGCCAGGCCCGCCAGCGCCTCGCCAGCAAAATCATCGACGAAGTGAACGAACTCTACGCCATGGGCATTCGCTGGCTGATTTTCGCCGACGATAATTTCAATCCTTCCACCCTCGGCCGCATCGCCCGCGAGCCCAGCGCGGAAAAAAGAAAACAGTTCGAGGAAATTCGCGCGGAACGCCTGCGCTTCTTCGATGAATACGACCGCAACGTCCCGAAAGATATCTACGCCTTCACCCAAATGACCACCGAGGTCGTGAGCGACCCCGAATATCTTTCCGCGATGCACGACAAAATGCGCCTGCGCGGCGCGCTCATCGGCATCGAATCGTTTTCCGAGGACGGCTTGCGCAGTGCCAACAAGAGTTGGAATCCCACCGGCAAGCGCATGGTCGAAACCATTCAGAAAATCGAAGGCGCCGGCATCATGGTCTTGAGCTCCGTGATCTGCGGCCTCGAATCGGACACCGTGCAAACCATTCGCACCATGCGCCAGTTCGCGTGCGATTCGGGCTCAACCATCGCGCAATTCGCGATGTACCATCCCTATCCCGGCACCAAAGACTTCTACGAGATGGTGCGCGACTCGACCAATCGCGCCAAGGTGGATTTCGCTTTCACGCCCAAGCACACCACGCAAATCACCGGCGAACGTTTCTGGCTGAAACCCAAGAACGAAGCCGATCTCATCACGCACGGAATTATTCCGAGAGACGAATTGTTCGCCGAGCACAAAAAGTGCTGGGACAAGTTTTATTCGCTGAAGGAAATCCTGCGGCGCGCGCGGACCGGAAGTAAAAAGAATTGGCCCTTCGTCGGCAAATTCACCTACGTTTTGTTTTGCGTGGTGTTTAAGCGGATCTACGGAGGGCAGGGCATGGCCGCCGACGGCGTGCGCAAGCGCCAGTTGAGCATGGTCACGAAGATCTGGATCAAGATCGCCGTTGGCGCTTACAACCACTACTGCCGCACTCGAAGCGGCGGTCACTTGAACAAACCTTGGGCCGAGCCGAAGCGCGTTGAGTCTCGAGCCTCATAGCGCAAAACGAAACCTGGAAATTTTGCCGAGTTTGAAGCGCAGCGCTCGGGGCTACACCCACTCGAGAGCGCCCTTGCGGTAGAGCCAAACGTATCCCACGATCAGAATCCCCAGAAAAATGAACATGCTACCCAGCGCAAACAGCGGGCTTAAGCGGAATCCCGGCACGTGCGTGGAATACAAAACGGCCCAGGGGAACAAGAAGATCGTCTCGACGTCGAAAATCACGAAGAGTATCGCCACGATGTAAAACCGCACAGAGTAGCGGCCACGCGAATCTGATTCCGCGGGGACGCCGCACTCGTAGGGCTTCACCTTCACACCGGTGGTCACGGAATCCGGTCGAATGAACTTGAAAAGCAGCAGCGTGACGCCCGGGAAGGCGGCCGCGAGCAGCGCAAAGATGAAGATCGGGATGTATTGTCTCGGCATCTCGGCAGCGCGCTCTCCCTGGATCTCGTCAGAAACTTAGTTCGCGCGCCATCCTAGCACATTCGCGCGCCACTTCAAGCGCCACATGCGAGCACAATCGGCGCGCTATTTGTCGAACATCAATTCGCGCGCGCGCTCGGTGGCCTTAACGACGGCCTTGATCAGCGTGACGCGCACCTTGCCGTCCTCAAGTTCGAGCAGCCCGTCAATCGTGCAGCCTGCCGGTGTGGTCACGCCATCTTTCAGCAGCGCGGGATGATCGCCGGTTTGCAGCACCATCTGCGCCGCGCCGGCCATGGTTTGCGCCGCCAGTAGCGTGGCGATTTCGCGCGAAAGTCCGGTCTTCACGCCCGCTTCCGCCAGCGATTCCAGAATCACGTAAATAAACGCCGTGCCGCTGGCTGAAAGACCCGTGACCGCGTCCATCAATTTTTCGTCTACCACAGCCACGCGCCCCGCCGACTCAAACAGCTTGCGCGCGATTTCCATGTGCGCCTCGGTGGCGTGGCGCCCCTTGGCTAAACCCGTCATTCCTTCGCCGATCGCGCACGGCGTATTCGGCATTGCGCGAATCACAGGCACATCGTTCGGCAATTTCTGCCTCGAGATGCGAAGTCGGCACCGAGGCCGCCACCGAAATCACCAGCGTGTTCGGCCCGACTTCCCCGCGAATCGCCTGCGCCACTTCCGCCACCAGAAGCGGCTTTACGGCGATCAGCACGATATCGGCGCCGCGTGCCGCCGCGCGGTTGTCGGTCCCGACCGACACGCCCAAACTTTTCGATAGCTCCGCCGCGCGCTCGGCGTGCTTCACCGTGGCGCGAGCGTTCTTCGGCTGGACGAGCTTCTTCTGCAGAAACGCGCGCAGCAGAATCCCGCCGATCTTTCCGGCACCCAGCACCGCCACGCGCTTACTGGAAAGATCGGCGCTCGGCTTGGCGCTTGGCTTCCCGCTCGCTTTGCTGATCTTCTTGGCGCTCAATTGCGTCCCCATTTCTTTTGCTTGCGATCCAGCCACTCGTCTCGAACGCAGCAGCCCCGTCAACCACGGCCCACTAATCGTGCTTGGCGCCGTGCAGCACTTCGACAGCGTGCGGCAGCAACTCCGCCACCGCGTCCAGCGATTCCACCGCGCCGCGCGGACTGCCCGGCAAATTTACCACCAAACATTTGGCCCGCACCGCCGCCACGCCGCGCGAAAGCGCCGCGCGCAAATTCTTTTCACGGCCGCGCGCGCGCATCAATTCTCCCACCCCCGGCAGAGGTTTTTCGCACGCCGCAAGCGTGGCTTCCGGCGTCGCATCGCGGGGACCAATTCCGGTTCCGCCCGCGGTCAGAATAATGTCGGCCGCGTCCGCATCAGCCAGCGTCGAAAGACGCGAGGCAATCGTGGCGCGCTCGTCTGGCAGCGCCTCCGCCGCCACCACTTCCCATCCCAGCGCCTTGCACCGCTCGGCCACCGCCGGTCCCGTGCGATCCTCGCGCTCGCCGCGCGCCACCGAATCGCTGATCGTGAGCACCGCGATTCGCATCGCCAAATTGCAGCCTAGTCTCCGGCCTTTTCGGTCGCGCTGGTGTTCGCTTCATCCATCAAGCGCATCGCTTCCATCAAAAGGCCGGTCGTCGAGCGCGTGGTCGTCGCGCGATCCGTGGTGGCATTGAAGTCGATCTCAAATTCTCCTTCGAGCCACTGCACCACGTGGTTCGCCACGTCGTCGCCTTCAATCGATCCGAGCGTGGCGTGCTTGCACTGCCCCGCGTCGAAATATAGCTCGGCTGTTTCCGAGCCGCGCTTCAGCGTAAGCCTGCACGATTTCTGCCCCATTTCGAGCGACTGCATCAATTCCGTCACGCTCATCTCCTCAAGGCGCCCCTGAATCACGCCGGGGCGCGCCGCGGTTTTTTGCAAGCGCTCGAGATGCAGCCGATCCACCAGGCGCTTCGCGGTGCGCTCGAGCTCCGCCAGAAAAAACGGTTTGACCACGAAATCTTCGCCGCTGCCGACGACCGGCCGCAATTTTTCCTCGATATCTCCGCGGCTGGCGACGAAAATAAACGGTACGTTGCGCGTGGCCTCCCGCCCCCGCAACTTCTCGTACAGCTGCCTTCCGTCGAGACCGGCCATCTTGTAGTCGCAGATGATCAGGTCGGGCGGCCGGTTCACCGCGAGGAGCAGCGCATCGGCGCCGTCCGCGGCGGCTACGGCGTCGTAATTCGCGGCCATCGCGTGGCGCATCATTTCGCGGACCAGTGGATTGTCGTCCACGACGAGCACGCGGAAGTCTTTTGCCGACTGGGTCATGATGACTTTTGATCGCTTAGCGACAATTCATCGACGGCCGGCGGCTCTAGCGCTTCGCCCCGCTCGGCCGGCGCGCCTTGCCGGCGCGCGCATAATCCCCGCTCGCGCCGCCTCGCTTTTCAAGAAGTTCTATGTCCGTAATGGTCATGCTCTTATCCATGGCCTTGAGCATGTCGTAGATCGTGAGCGCCGCGGCGGCAACCGCCACCAGCGCTTCCATCTCCACGCCCGTTCGCGCCGTCGCCGTCACTCGCGAGGTGATTTCCACGCCATTCTGGCATAGCCGCGCAGTCACATCAATGTGCGTCAGCGGCAGTGGATGGCAAAGAGGTATCCATTCGGCCGTGCGCTTGGCCGCCGCGATGCCCGCGATGCGCGCCACTTCGAGTGGATCACCCTTCGGCGTCTCCATGCGACGAATGGCGCGTAGCGCCGCGCGCGACACGCGCACAAATCCCCGCGCTACCGCCGTGCGCTCGGTCACGTTCTTCGCCGAGACGTCCACCATCGCAACGGCGCCGCTTTTTTTGTAATGCGTTAGCTTTGACATTCAGCGTTCCTAGTGGAACCCGGAACTTCCGCGTCGGGCTCAATTGTGTCGCCCATACGGGGCTCGGGAAAAACACTCGTATAAGCAATTTCAGGCGGCGCGCACCCAGGGCTTCCGCCCTGGGCTAAAATGTGCCGCCCCTCCGGGGCTGATTGATCATCGGTGCGGGACGATCGGTCGATGCGGCACGTGAAAAAAGGCGCGCCGGCGGCAAAGGCCAGCCGTAGCGTTCTGTTAACTGCCAAGGTACTCCCACCCCCTACCCCCGGGTGTTTTTTGGGACTCGTCATTCTAAAGGACTTTAAGTCTTTTGCGCCAGAACTGGTGATTCTAAAAGGGATAAAAACGCGTTTTTCAGAACTGCTCATTCTAAAAGAGTTACGATGCGAGAATGGCGGATATGCCGACGCTGGGGCCGAAACCGCGATGGTTACCGGAAATGACCGAGAGTCGAGGCTCGCGAGCGCGAGGGGGGCCGGGACTTGTTCTTCGGGGCTCATGCAAAAGCTTAGCACGGTCGGTACTAGTCTGTCAATCAGATGGACATATCGATCGTGCGTCGGTTTCCGATAATCCGAGTAACCAGGAGTTGGCGATGTCTCCGAGTAGTCCGTTCACTGGTGACAAGGATTTGCCGACTGCGCCGAACGCACGACCTCGAGCAGATTGCCGGCAACGATTGCTTCGGATTGCGGTACGATGCACCGGAATCCGCCAAGCGCGAGCGGACTGCCATGGCAGCGGGGTGGTCGGAGGCTCGTTCCGCGCCGCAATCGGAGACGCGTGAAATGAGTTGGATGCGCTTTGCTCTTGCAGTATTTGCCAGTGGCTTGGGTTCCTCGCTCACGGACTGGTTTTTCATGGGCGATCTGCTTTACAAGAGATTTAATAAGCATCCCGAAATCTGGCGATATCCGGACGATAAGGGAGCATCCACAGCCATCGCCTGGTCCGCACCACTACCGTTTCTGACGTGCGCAGTTTTCGCCTTCGCGTGCGTCCAATTGCACGTGTCCTCCTATGGCGCCACGGTCAAATTGGCAATCGAGGTGTGGCTCATCGCACCCGTGCCTTGGATTGTGACCACGTCCCTCTGGATGAAACTGCAGCCGACGATTGCGGCAGCGTATTCGGTCGGATGGCTTGTTAAACTTATTCTGGCAGCCGTCGCGGTTGCCTCGGTCCTGCGCTAGCCGTGATGCAGGCCGACCGCCTGATAAACGCTGCCGGTTCAGACTCTCGACGCAACACCATCCATTCAGTTGATCCGACAAAGCTTCCCCTGGGGAACCGATCTGTTTGGCTGTCCTCGGTCAAAACCTCGCTGGGGTAGCGTTTCGGATGATCTAACCCAGCGAGCGAGTTTAGCTTTTGTTTTTAACGCAAGGTGGGTTCGAGCTGAGTGTTGCGTCGATCCATTCAGACCACTCGACTTATCGGGACTTGATCGGAAATTCCGGATATTCAGGTCGTAGCGTACAATCGGCATCGGCAAAATTGGCATACGAGGCTACGCATCGACGGCCACGATTTCTTTCAAGAGGCGGAGAATACATCGATCAGTGGACTATAGTTCAAACCGAACAAAGCGGAAAAATGATGGAGAGGAGCGACGTTGATGAAGCTCATGCCCTTCCTACTTTTTGACGGCAACTGCGCCGAAGCGATGGCCTTTTACCAAGGTTGCTTGAGTGGAGACCTGACGATCACCAGGGTCTGCGACACGCCGATGAAGGGCCAAATGCCACCCGAGCTGCATCACAAAGTGGCATTCGCCAACCTGAGAAACGGCGTCGTGGAGCTTTCTGCCACAGACTGGCTCCACGCCACTCGAACCCCTCGGCAGGGCAATACCGTCGCCCTCTATATTTGCGCCGCGAAATATAACGAGATGAGGACAATCTTCGACAAGCTCGCCGAAGGAGCGAGCAAAGAGCTCCTCGATGACATCCGGGATATGCCGTTTGGGAGCTACGGACACCTTGCAGATAAATATGGCGTCCATTGGTTCTTCCAAGGGGATAAATCAGAAGCCTAGTTACTGTGAGCCACTTTTCCGATAATCCGACCACTCAGGAGTTGGACGCTTCGACGCGGTGTAGGCTCCGGGGTGGTCGAAGAAGCAGCGCGAGTTGACGAGTCGCATGCTCCGATTCCGCTAAGGCAATTGGCTTCTTGTCAGATTGAAGGCTCAAGATGAACGATCAACAAAAGAAGCAGCAGGGTTCTGAAGCGCGGGATCAAGAGATCCGCGCGGTCAATCGTGAATTGAACCAGCAGAAAAGCGCACGCGCCCACGGCTGAAATCCCAACCGATAAATTCCTTGCTTCAGAATGGAAGAGACCTCCCGCGAAACTCACATCCCGATAGAGCGGTGTTAGAGCAAAATGACCCACTACCGAGTTCCCCGTTCGGTGGCACGGGACGAAGCTAGTATAGTACCGTCGGCGGGCTCCAAGAACGAAACCCAACTAAGGTGCCAAGGTGAGATTCTGTCTGGGACGTCACGTATATGGTTTGGCGGCCATCGTGTTCGGCGTCTGCGCGTTGGTGTGGCACGACTTCAATACTTGGCAACAGGTCCGGCCGCTGGGCGACCTTCCTCACCGCGCGACTTTCGCGTGCATTGTCGGCGTAATCGAGATCGCCGGCGGCCTGGCGATCCAATGGCGCGGAACGGCGCGAGCAGGCGCGACCGCACTGGGCGCGATCTATCTTATTTTTGCGTTGCTCTGGGTGCCGCGCATCATTGAGAGTCCGCGGGTTTACGATCCCTACGGCAATTTTTTCGAGCAGTTTTCTCTAGTCTCTGGGGCGTTGATCGTTTACGGGTCCGTTCGTTTCCGCAATTCGGAGCGAGCGGGGAAATTGGCTCGCATTGGGTACTTCTGTTTCGGGATTTGCGTGGTTTCATTCATGTTCGAACAGCTGTTTATTCTTTCCGCAACCGCATCGTTCGTTCCGAAGTGGATTCCTCCGGGGCAAATGTTTTGGGCGATAGCAACAACGATTGCGTTCGCGCTCGCAGCCATTGCCCTGTTCTCTGGGCGTTCGGCCCTTCTCGCGTCTCGCTTATTGACGGCGATGATCGTAGCCTTTGGCTTGCTTATATGGGTCCCGGCACTGTTTGCCGATCCTCATAATCTCTTTAACTGGGCGGCCAATGCCGAGAATTTGGGTATAGCCGGATCGGCGTGGATCGTCGCGGACTTTCTCAGCCAAATTCGCTCAGCAAAGGCTGTTTAGAACTCGATCGGCCGATTCCCAGCTCACAGGGAATGTGGGACGTTAACGGTGAGCCGGCGCTGGGTAGGTACCGCTGTGCAAGAATTAAATCGCGTCGCGGCGCGGCCAGAATTCCGCCCATTCGCCGGCGGACATTTCCAAGCGTTCGGGGCGCACCACCAGGAAACCATTGCCACGCGCGAGCGCCACGATGTCGCCGGAGCTTAGCCAGGGCAACTCCATCACGTTGGGCACGCCCTCGGCGGTCCATTCGAGGCGCGCGGGGAGGAAATGCGCGAGCGGGGCTTTCTGCCGCACCGGCGCCGCCAAACGCGCGGGGATTAACGTGAGCGGGGTTGGCTCGGCGCCCGCGAGCAATTCGATCGCGGGGCGCACGAACAACTCGAACGTCACCATAGTCGAAGCGGGATTGCCGGGCAGGCCGAAAATCCAAACATTGCGGCAGCGGCCGAACACCATCGGGCGGCCGGGGCGGATGGCCACGGCGTCAAAGAAAAATTCCGCTCCCATGGCTTTCAGCACCGGCTCAACCAGATCGTACTTCCCTGCCGAGACGCCGCCCGAAAGGATCAGGATATCGGCCGCGGCCAAACCTTTTTCAATCCGGCCATGGAGCACGTCGGCGTTGTCGGCGGCGTTGCCCAGGGCGATGGGCGCGGCGCCCGATTCGGCGGCAAGAGCTGCGACTGAGACGCCGTTGCTATTGCGAATCGCGAATGGGCCAACGGCGTCAGCGACGCCGACCACTTCGTCGCCGGTCGAAAGGATCGCCACGCGCGGGCGCGCCGACACATCGATTCGCGCGCGGCCCACTTGCGCCGCAACGCCCATTTCCGCCGCGCCCATGCGCGTGCCGGGAGGCAACAGCACGTCGCCGTCGCGCGCTTCGCATCCGCGCGCGGCGATATTCTGGCCCGGCGCGACGGCGCGATCCGAGCGCACCCGCGTGCCCGATACCTGCGTGTGCTCGATCATCACCACGGCGTCCGCGCCTTCCGGCACCGCCGCGCCCGTCATAATCTCGACGCACTGACCCGGGCCGATTATCGCGGCGAACGACGCGCCGGCGCGAATTTCGCCGACGATCTCAAGCGCCGCTCCGGGCGCGGCGAGATCGGCCGAGCGCACGGCAAATCCGTCGCGCGTGGCGCGATTGAAAGGAGGGTAATCGCGGTCGGCAACGACCGGTTGCGCCAAAACGCGGCCTAGCGCGTCGCCAAGATCAATTGTTTCGGAAGTGGGCAAGCTGCGCGCCGCCCGAATCGTATCGATCACTTTCGCGCGCGCTTCGGAAAACGCCAGCATGGTTAGAATCCGCCGCGAATCGCCGTCAGAGCCAGCCGGCGAGCTGCGTGCCCGGCAAAATAATCGTCGCGTCGCGCTCGGGGCCAGTGGAGATCATGCCGATTTCGATCTCCAAGCTATCGGAAATGAACTTCAGATAATCACGCGCGGCTCGCGGCAGTTGCTCGGCGTCGCGCACGCCTTCGGTGGCGGCGAGCCAGCCGGGCAGCGTGCGATAGACGGGCGTGATCTCGGCGAACTCTTCCGCGGTGGACGGCATTTCCGTCAGCAGCGAACCTTTGTAACGATAGCCGGTGCAGACCTGGATTTCGCGTTGCGTATCGAACACGTCGAGCTTGGTGACCACCAGCGAAGATATTCCGTTGATCATCTTCGCGTAGCGCAGCACCACCATGTCCAGCCAGCCGCAGCGGCGCGGGCGTCCGGTGACGGCGCCGAATTCATTGCCGCGCTGGCGCAGCTCGGTGTTTTCAAGATCGGGCATTTCCGTGGGAAAAGGACCGCTGCCCACGCGCGTCGTGTAAGCCTTCGTGACGCCGACGACGCCCGTGATGCTGGTCGGCCCAACTCCCGCGCCGGTGCATGCGCCGCCGGATGTGGCATTCGACGACGTGACGTAGGGATACGTGCCGTAGTCGATGTCCAGCATGGTGCCTTGCGCGCCCTCGAAAAGCACCGAGCCGCCGCGGCGCATGGCGCCGTTCACCAGCTCGGCCGTGTCGCAAACATAAGGGCGCAACCGCTCGCCATATTCCAAGTAGCGTTCCGCGACTCCGCCGAGATCGAGATGCACGCCGTAGGTCGCCCAGCACACCGCGTCTTTGTCACGCGCCACGCGCTCGAACTTCTCGTGGAATTTCTTCGCGTCCGCCAGATCGGCCACGCGCAAGCCGTCGCGCGCCATCTTGTCCTGATACGCCGGGCCGATGCCGCGCGAAGTGGTGCCGATTTTCGCCGCGCCGCGCGCCGCTTCGGCGGCCTTCTCCAGTTGCCGGTGATAGGGAAAAATCAGATGCGCGCGCTTGGAAAGGTGCAGACGGCCGGTGAAGTCGATTCCGGCTGCGGACAATTCATCGATCTCGCCAACCAGCGCTTCGGGGTCCACCACGACGCCCGTGCCGATCACCGCATGACGACCCGGCCGCAGAATGCCGGAAGGAATCAATCGCAGGATGAAGCGCCGGCCGTCGAAAATAACGGTGTGGCCGGCGTTGTGGCCGCCGGCGCAGCGCACGATGTAGTCAAACGAGGCGGCCAGGTAGTCCACCACCTTGCCCTTGCCTTCGTCTCCCCATTGCGCACCCACCACAACTACAGCTTTCGCCGCCACGCTCGCTCCATTTCGCACACGCATATCGGGCCTGGCGCGTTTCGATCAGGCCGGTCGAGAGCAGCTATTTTGACCGGGAAAATGGCCCAAATGCGCGGATCTCAATCCTACCGTGCGCTTTGGACGAAGGCAAGAGCGCCTGAGCGCGGCCAGCAAACTGGTTCGGGGCTCTGCGGAGACAATCTGAAGTGACGAGTGGTTCGTCAGGCAACGCCGGCTGAAAAAAGAAGCCGCCCCGCGCAACACCATTGCCTGGCGTGGCGCGGGGCATGCGACTCAAACGAGGGTTTACTTTACGTCAGACTTGGAGAAGCGGTTCCGCGCAACCAGGGCCAACCCGCCCAAAACGAACAGGCCAGCGGCAAGTTGTACGAAACTGCTCGGCTCCGGAGCAACGGCTGCCGGCCCAACAGCAAAGGCCGGTGCTGCACTAACCAAGGCACCCACGGTTGCCATTGCCAGGACGAGTTTCTTCATAGGTTCTCCCTCAGACTGGCTTGCTACAACGTGGAAAATACAGCACTTTAATTGCCAACGCAAGATCTAAACAAAACGAGCAAAATACGGCTTGCGAGCTTTGAGTATCGGTCCTTGAGCGTCAACCGCGGTGCTGCTATCTGCAAATGGTTGCGACATCTGTGTGCCGCGTCTAACGAAGCACGCTGGCGGAACTTTGCGCCACGAAGCTTGTCTTTGCGACCCATGCGGCGCATGGTGTAACCTACGGGTGCGGGCTCGGCAAACAGCCCGCGATAACTTTGTTCAGGAGATTCCGATGCCTGAAACCGAGATCGCTACGTTTGGCGCGGGATGTTTCTGGGGCGTGGAAGCGGCGTTCCGGCGCGTTCCCGGGGTGATTGACGTCGCCGTGGGCTACTCCGGCGGCCACACCGCGAATCCCACTTATAAAGACGTGTGTACGGACCGTACCGGGCACGCCGAGGTCGTCGAAGTCACCTATGACCCGGCCCAGGTGAGCTACGATCAACTCCTAAATGTTTTCTGGGAGGAACACGACCCCACGCAGGTGAATCGCCAGGGGCCGGACTTCGGCACTCAGTACCGCAGCGCGATTTTCTTTCACTCACCTGAACAGGAAGCCACCGCAAAAAAATCGAAGGCCGCGCTTGAGGCGTCGGGAAAATTCCGCCGCCCCATCGCCACGGAGATCACGCCGGCCTCGAAGTTCCATCGCGCCGAGGAGTACCACCAGCGCTATCTTGAAAAGCGCGGCGCCGCGTCCTGCCACTTCTAGGTTTACAGAATTTACGCCAGGGCCTTCTCGACGGCCTTGGTGATTTGATCCTTCGGAACCGCGCCGACGATCTGCTCAGCCACTTGCCCGCCCTTGAAGATAAGCAGCGTGGGAATGCCGCGGATATTGAACTTGCCGGCCGAGTTCACGTTCTCGTCCACGTTCAGCTTCACAACTTTTAGCCGCCCGGAATACGCGGTCGCGATTTCCGCCACCGTCGGAGCCAGCATATGACACGGCCGGCACCACTCCGCCCAGAAATCCACCATCACGGGCGTCGTGCTGCTCGCGTCGATCACTTCCGCCTGAAAACTGCTGTCGCTTACACTACTGACATTTTCCGCCATCTCAACCTTTCCCGCGGGGGCACGGAGCATCTTAAACCCACTCCCCGCCTTCATAAACTGTTTTGTTGCGTCCTAATTATGCGTCCTAATTAGATGTCGCAGCGCCCGTTCGGTTTCTGCCTTTCCACGCGACCTCGTACAGCCGAGCATACTCCGCCGCCGAGGCGTTCCAGGAATAATCCTTCGCCATGCCGTTCAATTGCAACTGCTGCCACGTCAGGCGGTCGGGAAAAACTGCCAGCGCCTCGCGCACGGCGCCCAGCAGCGCGGCGCCCTCGTAAGCCGAGAATTTGAAACCGGTTCCCTGCTGCGTGCTCGCGTCGAATGCTTCGATCGTATCGTCCAAACCGCCGGTGGCGCGCACGATCGGCACCGTGCCGTAGCGCAGACTATAAATCTGATTCAGCCCGCAAGGCTCGTAGTGCGACGGCATCAAAAACATGTCCGCTCCCGCCTCGACCTTGTGCGCGATGGTATTGTCGTAGGTCACCATCACCGCGACCTTGTGCGGGAAGCGCGCCGCCAAATCGCGGAACAATTGTTCATAGCGCGCCTCGCCCGCTCCGAGCGCCACAATCGCCAGATCGAGCTTCATTAGTTCGCCGGCCACTTGCTCCACCAAATCGAATCCCTTCTGCGCCGCGAATCGCGAAACGATCCCGACAAGCGGTCGGTCCACATCCGTCTCCCGCGAAGCCGGCAGCCCGAACAGATTGAGCAGATCCTTTTTGCATACGCGCTTGCCGCTGAAATCGCGCGTCGAATACGGAGCGGCGATCAATTTGTCTTTCTCCGGGCTCCACACACTGTAATCCACGCCGTTCAAAATTCCCTGCAGGCGATCCGCGCGCGCGCGCACCACGCCGTCGAGGCCGCATCCGTATTCCGTGGTCTGAATTTCCTGCGCATAAGTCGGGCTGACGGTCGTTAGATAATCCGAAAACACCAATCCGCCCTTCAGAAAATCGGCCTTGCCGTAAAACTCCATGGCCTCGACGCTGAAAAGCGACGCCGGCAATCCGAGTTGCGTCAGCACGCCGCGCGGAAAGGCGCCGTGGTAGCCCATGTTGTGAATCGTGAAAATTACCGGCACGCGCGCGAACGCCGGATCGCCCGAGTATTGCGTGCGCAGCAGCACCGGCACGAGTGCCGCCTGCCAATCATGACAATGAATCACGTCGAACGGCCCGCCGCGCTTCGCGAATTCCACCACCGCGCGCGCGTATTCGCCGAAGCGATCCGCATTGTCCGCATAATCTTTGCCCTGCACGCCGTAGAGCGCCTCGCGATCGAAATATTCCGGGTCGTCGACGAAAAAGTAGCGCACCCCAACCTTTGCTCCGCCTCCAACGATCGATGGGAATCGAAGCCGCTCTCCAAATGCCACCGTGAGGCTCGGCAGCACAATGGGTTCCGTTGGATTTTTTCGATAGCGCGGCAGAATCACGCTCACTTCATGACCCAGAGCGACCAGCGCTTTCGGCAGCGCCTCAACCACGTCGGCCAATCCGCCGGTCTTCGAGTACGGAAGTCCCTCGGACGCCGCAAACAGGATTTTCATGTACCCTCGAGGTGATCTCCCAAACTACTGAACGCCAAAAGTTTCGTCAAGCCCGCGTTGCGCGCGAGCAAACACCTCGAGCGCGCGACGCCCGCGTTTCATCGGTCCAATTGGAAATTTCGGTTTGAACGCCTCGAAATCTCGGCGTCGGCTTCCGTCCTTAGCTCTTCACCGCCGCCGCGGCAATCCGTGCCTGCTGTGCTCGCGTCAAATGCGGCACGACTCCGACGATTCGCTCGATCACCATCAATTGCCCGCGATGATGCATCTCGTGTTCCTTCACGCCGAGGATCATCTCGAATCGGCTCTTCGTGGCGATAGGCGCGCCCGGAGGCATTTCGACTTGCTCCGCAAGAAATGCATCGCTTAGCCCCTCGAGCCATCCCGCGAATTTTTCGCCGGAGCTCGTAAGCAATTCGATGGTCTGCGCTTTGCTCCGCAGAATTTTCTCCTCCGCCGCCAACTGTTTCCCTCGCGCCATAAAATCGTATCCCACCAGCGTAGCGCGGTGCTCCTGCCCGTGAATCTGGTACTGAAATTGAGAAGTGAGAGCGATATGCACCAACAGTTCCCCGACGGATTTCGACTCCGCCGTCGGCCGGAATCCATATTTGTCTTCCGGAATATCCTGCGCGATCACGATCGTGTTCTTGCGCACGGTGCGAAAACTTTCCGCCATCTGCTTACCGCCGTAATGATTCACAGTTCTCTCCTCATCAAGCTTCTCGTCGCGTCTCGACGTTATGCGCCTGAAAGTCTAACACGAGGTTGCGCCACACGCGGCAGACTGGCCGGATTTCCGCAAATCGCGTACACTTCCGCCGACATCATCTAAAGGAGTCAGTAAATGGCCGATCTATTCAAAACTTCCAATCCCGCGTTGAATGCCAACACCTTCCAGGGTCCGGTCGCCGAAGCCGGCCAGGCCATGACGCTGCAAGGCACGGTCAACAAAACCGGCTTGCTGCTGCTCTGCGTCGTGGGCACAGCCGCGTGGACCTGGGGCCTCGCGCATTCCGCGACTCCTCAAGCGGTGCTCCCCTGGATGATTGGCGGCGCCATCGCCGGGCTGATCTTCGCGCTGGTGACGGTATTCAAAAAAAGGTGGTCGCCGATCACAGCTCCCATTTACGCGCTGTGCGAAGGGCTCCTCCTGGGCGGCATTTCCGCGCTGCTTGAACAGCAGTATCCCGGCATCGCGATTCAAGCCATGGGATTGACGTTCGGCGTGACCGCCGTGATGCTGGTGCTCTACACTTCACGCGTCCTCCGCGCGACGCCGAAATTCACCATGGGCGTGATCGCGGCCACCGGCGGCATCTTCCTGCTCTACATGGTGGACATTGCCATGGGCTTTTTCGGCCACCACATCGCGCTGCTCAATAGCTCCGGTCCGTGGGGCATCGGACTGAGCGTGGTGATCGTGATCATCGCCGCCCTGAATCTGATTTTGGATTTCGGTTTCGTCGAAACCGGCGTGCAAGCGAGCGCGCCGAAGTATATGGAATGGTACGGCGCGTTCGGCATCATGGTGACGCTGGTCTGGATGTACGTGGAGATCCTGAATCTGCTGGCTCAGTTGCGCAATCGCCGCTAACGCCCGGCGTGATGCTGAATTCGATTTTGGGGGCGCCCCCATGTTCGTCCCGCCCCACGGGCGAACGTGGGATTAATTGTCGCGAAGCCGATTTCTCTTTCACGCTTCTGAAATCTCGTCGCCCACGCGGATTTCTCCGCCCGACACAATTTCCGCTCTCAACCCGCCGCGATGTAGCAGCGCCTTAATCACGCCCTTGGCGCCCGACAACGCCTCCAGATGCTCGCACGGCTCGCACAGCCGAATACCCTCGAGCGTCACCGCGCCCACGCGAAATTTCCGTCCCACCAGATGATTAAGCGCGACGCCGCGCGTCGTCAAATTTCGCCGCGCGCTCGCCGCCGCTAACTCGATCTTCGATTCCCGCGCAATCGCCTCCAGCGCCTCTTCCTCGATCAGCGTGACGTGCCTACCCCCGCCCTCCCAATTTGAAAACGAACCCACTCCCGCGCCATACCGATCGCCATCGATCCCTTTGCCCTCGACGACGGTCGCCGTCGCCACCGACGAGAGATCGCCTTTCGCCTCTCGTGCGACGTAAATCCCCGTCAATCGCCCTGACCAGCTCATGAAATCTCCGGGAAGTACTTCTGCCACGGTGTAAAACAACGCTATCCCAACTTCGTGCTGCCGACAACTTCCAAATTGGCGCGCCACCGCTCCTGATAGACTCATCGAGCGGCTGCGCCTTTATTTGGAGCCCGGCAAAAGCACATGAGCCCAGAACGGCTTGGCCAACATTTTCTGATCGGCGCGGGTTGGCGCGAACGCGTGATCGGCGCGATCGCGCCGAAGCCGAACGCCGTGTGGCTTGAGATCGGAGCGGGGCACGGCGAAATGACCACGCTGCTCGCGTGTCGCGCCAAGCAAGTGATCGCGATCGAGCTCGACCCGCCGCTCGCGCGGCGCCTCGAAGAAGTCACGGCGGCCGCCGGGAACGTGCGCGTGGTTTCGGGCGACGTGCTGGAACTCGATCTCGCTTCGCTCGTACCGCTCGCCGGCGCAGAGCGCTTTCACGTTTACGGCAATCTTCCTTACTACATCACCTCGCCCATCTTGCATCGCCTGTTCGAGATGGCCGAGCGCATCGCATCGATCCACATCGTGGTGCAAATGGAGGTCGCCGAGCGGATCGCCGCGCGACCCGGCCGGCGTGAATACGGCTACCTCTCTGTCTTGGCGCAATTCCATGCGCGGCCTGAGATTCGCCTAAAAATCCCGCCGGGCGCATTTCGTCCGCGCCCGCGCGTGTTTTCCGCGCTGGTGAGCATGGAACTCCCGGGCGCCGGCAGCACGCTGGGCATCGCGGATACCGCCGCGTTTTTCGAGTTCGTGAAAGTGTGCTTCGCGCAAAAACGAAAAACGCTCTGGAACAATCTGCGAGGCGCGGTCGGAGAAGAGCGCACAAAAATAGCGCTGGCCGCCGCGAGCATCGAGCCCCGCACGCGCGCCGAGGAACTATCCGTGCCCCAATTCGCCGCGTTATATCGCGCTTTGCCCTAAGGCTCTCTCCCGGGCTCTTTGAGGTATCTGCGGTACGGCTCCCGCACCGCATCTGAGCATCTAAATGTCAGGCGGTGTTTGTGAAGCGGGAACGTTTCCCACCGCCGCATTTGCTCACGATGAGGAGGAAGCTACAATGACCGTCCGCACAAAAAATTGGATTTCAGGATTGCTCCTGGCCACGGCCATCACTTTCGGCGCAGGCTACACGGCGAGAACGTCAGCTGCCGCAGCAGAACCCGCGACGGCCCCGGCCAGGAACACACTTGCTGGCCAAGTGGATCACGCGCTATCCATGATGCCGCGCTACACAGTTTTCGATAACATCTCGTTCCGCGTGAAAGGCACCAAGGTGATCCTCTTGGGACAAGTCACGCAGCCAGTAACCAAGAGCGATGCTGAGAACGCCGCGAAGGGCGTGAAAGGCGTCACCCAGGTAGTGGACAAAATCGAGGTGCTTCCGCTTTCGCCGATGGACGACCAAACCCGGCTCGCGGAATATCACGCGATCTACGATTACCCGAGCCTTTCGCACTACGGACTCGGCTCATACCACGCGATTCGTATCATCGTGAATAACGGCCACGTCACGCTGGTTGGCACGGTGGACTCGAAGGCCGACGCCGACACGGCCAACGTTCGCGCCAATGGCGTGCCTGGCGTTTTTTCGGTGACCAACAACCTTACAGTGGCAGCGAGCTGAACTGGGCCGAACACGGCCGAAAACGAAGCATGCCTCGTGGCGGCGCGAACCCGGCAAAAATGGATTCGCGCCGCTACCGCAAATGAGCGACGGGCGTGCGCGCGCAGCGCACGCCCAGGATGTTGCAAGCCGGACACCGCGCGCGGCGCCAACCTTGCCGGGTCCGCGGCGGCTCTGTGATACTCGCGGCATGAGGATCAGCGCCCGATTTCTGCTCGTGCTATTGCTGATCGCGGCGGCAGCGCGCGCGGACGAAATCCGCTTGAAGGACGGCTCGAAGATCATCGGCACAATCGTGGGCTTCGAGGACGGCTCCTTCAAGGTGCAAACGAGCTACGGATTCGCAATGGTCCGCAAGGATCAGATCGCCGAAATTATTCCAAGCGCGCCCAAGCCGCAGCCCGCACCGGTAAAACCTAAGCCTGACGATAGGGATTCATCCGCCGCTGCTACGGCTGGCGCCGACGCAACATCTGCATCGTCGACCGCCGCGAATCCGTCTTCCAGTTCCGCGCCAGATTCAAGTTCCGCGCCGTCGCTGAGTCTCGCGCCGTCGGACGATTCACTTTCCGATGCTGCACATGCGTCTGCCGACGATTCGAGTGTGGGATCGCCCGTGGTCGCGCCGACGCCTTCTTCCGCTGCTCCGACGCATGCCACGGCGGCCAAAACCGCGCCGCGCCAAGCGAAGGCGACCGCGGTACGCGCCTCCGCGGCGCCCGCTGCGCCGGTGCCCGCGCCGGCGCCGCAGCCCAACTCGTTGGGCGCTCCGGCCACAGCGCCGATGCCCGAAGCGGCACCATCGCCGGAAACCGCGTCAGTCACCCCCGCAGCGCCGCCGGAAACCAAGCCGGAACCGATCCGCGATGAAATCGTTGGCAATCTCTATATCAACCACACCTACGGATTCGACATTTACAAGCCGCCGGACTGGGACATGCTGCCCGAAGAAATGAATTCACTGCCGAACGCGGTGGCGGCGATGGGAGACGAAGACAGTACCACGCTGCTCTTGATCGGCCGCGAAGCGCGCAAGGGCGCGCTCGATGCTCAAGCCGCCGCCATGGACACCGAACTGCACAACATTTACGACAACTTTCGGCTTCTCTCGTCAACGCACACGACCGTTGGAGGCGAGCCGGCGATCGAGCGCCATTTCCGCGGCACCGCCGCCGATCGCGATTGGTCGGTCACGGCGGTGACGGTGGCGCACGGAAATAATCTTTTCACGGTATTGGGAATGACCTATGCCGATTCCGATTTGATTCAAATTCAAGAGAACGTGATCGCGCGCGCGATTTCGAGCTTAAGATTTGAGTTTCCATGAAATCGACCGCCATCGTGCTGATCAATTGTCCCGACCAAAAAGGGATTAATGCCGCGATTGCGGACTTTATTTTTCGCAACAACGGCAACATCGTGCACGCCGACGAGCATCAGGACGCGGAAGAAAAACTGTTCTTGATGCGCGTGGAATGGGAGCTCGAAGGTTTTGCGATCGCGCCGGAGGATTTCGAGAAACAGTTTGCGCCGCTGGCCGAACGATTCGGGATGCAGTGGCGCCTGGCGCTCTCCAGCTACAAGCCACGCACGGCGATCTTCGTCTCGCAACACGATCACTGCCTCGTGGATCTGCTCTACCGGCACCGCACGGGCGAATTGCCATGCGAGATTCCGCTGATCGTCAGCAATCATCCGGACGCGCGCCGCGACGCGGAATTTAACGGCATCCCGTTCCACATGATTCCCGTTTGGCCCGAAGACAAGGCCGCGGCCGAGCGCACGCAACTCGATCTGCTGCACGAAACGCGCATCGATCTGGTGGTTTTGGCGCGCTACATGCAGATTCTTTCGCCGGAATTCGTGCGGCAGTACCCGCAGCGGATCATCAATATTCATCATTCGTTCTTGCCGGCGTTCGTCGGCGCGAAGCCGCATCGTCAGGCCTATCAGCGCGGCGTGAAACTAATCGGGGCGACTGCTCACTACGTCACTGAGACGCTGGACGACGGCCCGATCATCGAACAGGACGTCGCGCGCATTTCCCATCGCGATGCCGTCGACGATTTGGCGCAGAAGGGACGCGATCTCGAGAAAATCGTGCTCTCGCGCGCCGTGCGCTGGCACCTCGAGAATCGCATCCTGGTGTACGGCAAAAAAACTGTGATCTTCGATTAAAGCGCAGTTTGGAGTGCTTTGAGGAGCGGTGCTATGCTCCTCCCGCAATCGGGCGGCACGGGAGAGATCATGCGCCCACATCCATTACTGAGTTCCCTTCTCTTGATCGCCATCAGCGCGTTCACCTGTCTGGGCCAAGATGGCGGCCCGAGCATGTCCGATTCCGGATACGAAATCAGCGGAATTGTGCGAGACGCGGCAAGCAGTCAGACGCTGAACGGGATTCGCGTTGATTTGACGAGCAGCGGAATTCCTATGCAATTCACGTTCACGGAAAACAGCGGCCAGTTTACGTTTTCAGGCGTGCAGAGCGGGCAATATAGGATTCAAGTTAATGCGGAAGGTTATGAGCCATTTGATCAGGCCGTTAACGTTTCTCGCTCGTCCGTCTACGGCTTCAACGCCGACCTAAAGAAGATAGCCGGCGCACCTGCCTCAACGGCGGGAGCCGTCACCGTTCACCAACTCGGCGTCCCGGCGAAGGCGCAAAAGGAGTTTAACAAGGCGTTCGATTTGATGAGAACGAAGTCGGACTATCGCGGTGCGATCGTCGAGTTCGATCGCGCGATTCAGGATTTTCCAGACTACTACGAGGCGTACGCGATGGAGGGGGCGGCTTACCTCGCTCTTTCCGACGCAACTTCGGCCGAGAAGGTGTTGCGAAAATCGATCGAGCTCAGCGCCAGCAAATATCCCACGGCGTTATTTCTACTCGCGGGCACGCTGAATTCCACCAATCGTTTTGCGGAGGCGGAGGGCCCCGCTCGCCAATGCGTTGCAATCGATGAGTTGTCGTCGGACGGACACTTTGAGTTGGGCCGCGCTTTACTCGGGCTCGGGAAACTCGACGAAGCGCTGCAGAACGCACTGCGGGCCCGCGAACTGGAACCGAACAATCCGAGGACTTTCCTGCTCTTGGCCAACATCCACGGGGCGCGGCAAGAATATGCAGCATTCCTCAAGGACCTCGACGGATATCTCGCCCTGGTGCCTTCGGGACCAATGGCCGATGAGATTCGCAAAAAGCGGGATCAGGCGCAGCAAGCTTTGCGCGACGCGCAGCCCGCTCCGCCGCAGGCGCAACCAGCACAGACGCCGCAATAAATTCTGCTTTCGGGACCGTAGTCTAGAATTTTGTAACTTCGGAGAAGCGGAAGCCGTGAACCTTCATCGCAGGAACGACCATCTCGAAAGATTCCTCGCCCGTTGAACGCACTGCCGGGCTGAGCGCCGCGACGTTGCGCAGCATCTCGAGAACGCTCTGATTGAACCGGAAATTGCGCACGCCCGCGACGATCGAACCGCCTTCAACCAGAAACGTACCGTCGCGCGTCATTCCCGTGAGCACCTTTTCGTACGGATCGACTTCACGGATGTACCACAGGCGCGTGACGAGAATCCCGCGCTCGGTCGATCCAACCATCTCATCCACGGAGTCCGTGCCGCCGGCGAACACAAGATTGAACGGCGCTTCGCCCCATTCGTTCGGAAGCGAAAAGCCGTGGCCGGTGGGCTTGGCTTTCATTTTCTTCGCCGTCGCACGCGAGTAAACCAAATTCTGCGGCACGCCGCGCTCCACGAGCAGCACGCGTTGCCGCGGGATTCCTTCGCCGTCGTACGGCGGACCGGTTTGGAGCGAATGATACGCGTCGTCCCATAACGTAATGTTCTCGCCCATCAATTTTTTGCCGAGGCGCCCGGTGAAGCACGAGCGTTTATCGCGCACTGCGGTGCCCGCGAAGTCGTAAAACAAAAATCCCACCAGATCCAGCACGGCGGCGGGCTCGAGAATCACCGTCCACGATCCCGGTTCGACCTCGCGCGGATGGCGAGACAGAATCGCTTTGTTGCTGGCCCGCTCCGCGAGATCCTTCGGATCGATAACGGCGAGCAAAGGAGAATTTTCCTTGGCCCAACCGGAAGAATCCTCTTCGAGAATCGTGACGGAAAATTCTGCGCGCGTCTGGCGATAGGCCGCAACCAAGCCGCTTGAATTCGCAAGCAGCGAGGCCGAAGCTCCGGTGGCAAAAATGCCGGCTGCGGTCTGTCCGCGCACTGCGGCAAGTTTCGCCACGTGCTCCACGGCGCGCGCGCGGTCGGCGGGCGTGGACTCGGCGGTTGCGGCATCGAAGCGCGAAACCTTGGCGTATTTCTGGCGGCGCGGCATCGGCAAGAGATCGGGATCTTTCGGCTGGCTGCGCGCGAGCGTGCCGGACGAAGCAACGACGCGGCGCAGCGATTCTTCGTCGGTCTTGTTCGTGGTGGCGCGAGCGGTGCGGCCGCCAAATACGGTGCGCACGGAAACGATCAGCGAAAGCTCGGCGACATTCTGGTGAATCGCGTTGTTGGCGAACCGCGTCAGCGCGTCGGCGTTTACGGCGACGCCGACCTCGGTTTCATCCGCATCAGAAAAACGCAACACGCGTTCGGCGATGCGATGCAGCTCGGCTTCGGTCGGAAGATGCGCCGCGGCCACGGCTGGAATGGCCTCGCGGCGTGCCTTGGCGCGATTTGTGCGGCGAACGGCTTTCATGATTTTGCGAATGCGGCGCCGATCTTGACGTTGCGGAAACGCGCCGGCGAAGCGCCGTGGCCCGTGCCCATCGTCTGCATGGGCTGGCCCTTGCCGCAATTCGGCGTGCCCCACAGCGTCCAGTGCTCGCGCGAGCAGATGGCGTCGCACGAATTCCAGAATTCGGTCGTGATGCCGCTATAGCTCGGATTTTTGAGCATGCGCGTTTTTTTGCCGCCCTTAATTTCCCAGCCGATTTCCGTGGAGAACTGAAATTGATAGCGGCGATCGTCGATGGACCACGAGCGATTGGTTTCCATCAGGATGGCGTCATCGGTGTCGGCGATCAGATCGTCGAATTTCCACGTGCCCGGCAAAAGACTGATATTCGTCATGCGAATGATGGGCAGGCGATTCCAGCTTTCGGTGCGCATGGTGCCGCCGGAACGCTTCAGGCCGATCACCGGCGCGGTTTCGCGATTCGAGAGATAACCGGTGAATAGGCCGTCCTTGATAATTTCGGTGCATTGCGCGGGAACGCCTTCGTCGTCGTAACCGAAGGTGCCGAGCCCAGGTCCATGTTCGAGGCGCGCGTCGGCCACCACATTGACGACGTCCGAACCGTAGCGCAGCTTCCCGAGCTTATCGAGCGTGAGAAAACTCATGCCGGCGAAATTTGCTTCCATGCCGAGCACGCGATCAAGTTCAATGGGATGCCCGACGGATTCGTGAATTTGCAGCCCGAGCTGCGAACTCTCGAGCAAAATCGTCTTCGTGCCTTCCGGTGATTGCTCGGCTTTGTGCAAGGCAACAGCCTCTTCGGCGACGCGCTGCGCGTTGCCGACGAGATCGAGCGATTCAATCAGTTCGTATCCGGCAAGTTGATGCTGGCCGCCAAAACTATTCGGATAGGAGCGCTTCTGAATTTCGTTCCCGTGAAAACTGGTCGCCACGATGCCCGCGCCCGATTGCATTTTCACTTGATGAATCACGGAGCCAATGCTCGAAGCGAAAAGTTGCTCGATGCGCCGAAACACCATGGATGTTTCGGCAACCGTGACGCCCTTCACGCGCGACATTTCGCGGTCCGCGGCCAGCAGCAGCGCGAGCTGACTTTCGATCGATATGCGAAACGGATCCTTTACGTACGGATTCTGCCAGGTATCCACATGCGCGGGTTCGGGAGCCATCACGACGTCGGCGCGCTTGGCTAAGCCTGACGCTTTGGCGATAGCCACGGCCTCGGCGGCGCAAGCCTGGATGCCTTCGCGCGTCAGGCGGTCCGTCGCAGCGAACCCCCACGCGCCGTGATACAGCACGCGCACGCCGATCCCCAGCGATTCGGATTCGGAGAGCGATCCGACCAGGCCATTCTTTGTGGAAAGTTCGCGCGAGCGAATGTCCATCACGCGTGCATCGGCATAGGAAGCGCCGCGCAGCTTGGCAGTTTCGATAGCGGTTGTGGCGAGGTCGAGCAAAGAAACATTTTCGGGTAAGCGCGGCGATGCGTCAAGCCGCGATGCGAGAAATCAACCGAGCGTGTTGGCCCCGTTGACGGAAATTTTCTGGCCGGAGATGAAATTGGCGGCGTCGGAGGCCAGAAACGCGACGGCTTCGCCAACATCTTCTGGCACGCCCATGCGGCGCATGGGAACTTCGGTGGCGTACGCATCCTTCGCGGCCTGAGGATCGCGCGCATGGCGTTCGGTGGGAATCCAGCCGGGCGCGACGAGGTTCACGGTGATGCCCCACGGAGCAAGCTCGCGGGCCCACGAAAGCGTTTGCCCCAGCTGCGCGCCTTTCGCGGAAACGTAGTTTGAAAATTCCGGCACGCCGCGATCGAAAACCTCCGAGCCGATTTGAATGATGCGGCCGTAGCGCCGCTCCTTCATCGATCCGACGACGGCTTTCACCAGCAACAACGGGCTCTTCACGAAAAATTCCAATTGATCGAGGCAATCGCGCCACGACATTTTCTCGATGGCGATGAACGGCTGCGGACCGGTGGCGTTGGGAACCAGAATATCCACGGGGCCGAAACGCGCGCGGATTTCGGCGACCAAGCGATTTACTTCAAATTCCTCCCGGACGTCGGCGTGGAAAAATTCAGCTTCGCCGCCGGCGGCGCGAATGCCTTTCGCCACACGCTCGGCTTTATCGGGGCTGGCGAAATAGTTGACCGCGACTTTCGCGCCGCGCTTTCCGAGAGAATGCGCGATGGCGGCGCCGAGACCGCGCGAAGCGCCGGTGACCAGAGCAACGCGACCGGAAAGTTCTGCCATGGCAGTCAGGGAGTATAGCGGAAAGTCAGCGCGGCGCGCGAAATCACGGGCAGAGCCCGGGTGGGGATCGCGCAAAGAAAAAGCCCCACACGTAAAGTCAACGTGTGGGGCGCCCATTTCAGGGATGATCCCGCCAAGTTTCGCTGCACCGCGACGAAAACGGCTTACGCGACGATTCCTAAGTTCCTTCCGACCACGAAGCCAGATACTGCTCCTGCTCGGGCGAGAGCCGATCGATCAGCACGCCCATCGACTCAAGTTTCAGCTTGGCGATTTGGCGATCGATGGCTTCGGGCACGCCATACACTTGCTTGCCGAGTTCGGATGCGTGCTTCACCAAATATTCCGCGGCCAGCGCCTGGTTGGCGAAGCTCATATCCATCACGGCGGCAGGGTGCCCCTCCGCGGCGGCAAGATTGATCAGCCGGCCTTCGCCGAGCAGGTAAAGCCGGCGCCCATCCTTCATCGCATATTCTTCCACGAAGGGGCGCGCGATTTTTTTCGTGCCGGACATTTTTTCAAGCGCGGGAATATCGATCTCCACATTGAAATGGCCGGAATTCGCGAGCACCGCGCCGTCCTTCATCTTGTCGAAGTGCTCGGCCGCCAGAACATTCTTATTGCCGGTCACGGTGACGAAAATATCGCCGATCTTGGCCGCTTCGGACATGGGCATCACGCGGAAGCCATCCATCACGGCCTCAATCGCGCGCGTTGGATCGATCTCGGTAACGATCACGTCCGCGCCCAGTCCCTTCGCGCGCATCGCCAGGCCGCGTCCGCACCATCCGTAGCCCGCCACCACCACGCGCTGGCCAGCAAGCAGAATATTTGTCGCGCGCATAATGCCGTCCAGCGTCGATTGCCCCGTCCCGTAGCGATTATCGAACAAGTGCTTGGTGAGCGCGTCGTTCACCGCGATCACCGGATATTTCAGCGTGCCGTCCTTGGCCATGGCGCGCAGTCGAATCACGCCGGTCGTAGTTTCCTCCGTGCCACCAATCACGCCGGGAACTAGATCAGTGCGCTTGGTCAGCAGCGTGGTCACCAAATCGGCGCCGTCGTCCATCGTAAGATGCGGCGCGTGATCCACTGCGGCGCTCATGTGCGCGTAATACGTGGCGTTGTCTTCGCCCTTGATCGCGTAGGTAGGAATCGAATAATCCTTTACCAGACACGCGGCAACTTCATCCTGCGTGGAAAGCGGATTCGAGGCGCACAGCACGACTTCGGCGCCGCCATCGCGCAGCGTGATGGCCAGATTTCCGGTTTCGCTGGTGACGTGCAGGCAGGCCGAAAGGCGCAGACCCTTCAGCGGCTGTTCCTTGATGAAACGCTTGCGGATCAATTGCAGAACGGGCATCTGCTGATTGGCCCATTCCATCTTGCGCTTGCCTTTCTCGGCAAGCCCCAGGTCCTTCACGTCGCCGGTGGAATCGGTGGTCTTCGTCACTTCGTTGGCTTGGCTCACTGCGATTCTCCCTTTTGGTTATGGATATCCTGCGTTTCTAATTGTCTCGATGCGGTTTTGGCGAATGCGCTCGCGCCGTGCGACGGCCGAGCGTCGCGAGGAACTACCGGCGCGCGGGCGCTTCGGCGCCACGCAACTGGCCGGCCTCGCGCCGCAGAGCCTCTGCCTTGTCGGTGCGCTCCCACGTGAAGCTCGGCTCGGTGCGGCCGAAGTGGCCGTAGTTTGACGTGGCGCGATAAATCGGTCGGCGAAGATCGAGCGTCTCGATGATGCGGCGCGGAGTCAATTGGAATGTGCTGCGGATCAGGTCGGTCAACTGCTCATCGGGAATCGTGCCGGTGCCGAATGTGTCCGCCATCACGGAAACCGGTTCGGCCACGCCAATGGCGTAAGCGAGTTGCACTTCGACTTTGCGCGCAAGGCCAGCGGCCACCAGATTCTTCGCAACGTAACGCGCCATATAGCAAGCCGAACGGTCGACCTTGGTCGGATCCTTGCCCGAAAACGCACCGCCGCCGTGCCGCCCGTAGCCCCCGTAAGTGTCCACGATGATCTTGCGGCCCGTCACGCCGGCGTCGCCCATCGGTCCGCCGACCACGAACTTGCCGGTAGGATTGATGTGAATCTTGGTGTCGCGGTCCATCAGGGATTCGGGGATCACCTTGCGAATCACGTCGCGCGTGATCACTTCGTGCAGCACTTTATTGGAAACGTCTTCGGCGTGCTGCGTGGAAACAACCACGGCGTCCACGCGCTCCGGCCGGCCGTTCACGTACTGCACTGTGACTTGGGATTTTCCGTCCGGCCGCAGGAAATCAACTTGGCCGCTCTTGCGCACTTCAGAAAGGCGCCGAACCAGCTTGTGCGCCAGCATAATCGGCAGAGGCATGAGCTCGTCGGTCTCATCGCAGGCGTAGCCGAACATCAGGCCCTGATCGCCGGCGCCGCCGGTGTCCACGCCCATGGCGATGTCGGGCGACTGGCGCTTCAGAGAGGAGAGCACGCCGCAGGTGTCTGCGTCGAAACCAAAATCCGAGTGCGTGTAGCCCACGCTGCGCACCACATCGCGCACGATGTCGCAATAATCGAGCACCGCGCTAGTAGTGATTTCTCCCGCGACCACGACCAATCCCGTGGTCACCAGCGTCTCGCAGGCCACGCGCCCCATCTTGTCCTGGGAAAGCACGCCGTCGAGAACGGCGTCGGAAACCTGATCGGCGATCTTGTCGGGGTGACCCTCTGTAACCGACTCGGAAGTAAACAGAAAGCTGCGCTTTGATTCGCTCAAACCCGTGCCTCCCAAAGGTTTCTGCACAGACCGCCGGTCCATTGGACCGCCAGGGGGGACCCCATTGCAGAAAACGTACTGTAACACGCGGTTTTCGCGGTGTCAACGCGATGCGTCCAAACGGTGCTGGAGCGCTCTGAATAGCCGCAATATGGGGTTGAAAGGGCGGGACTTACAGGCGGAAGTGCCCTATTTTGAGGCCGTCCGTCCCAGACGGACGCCATGCCCTCGGCGCACGCTCGCCGCGACTCTACCCTTTGGCTGTGGAGCGGGCGACGAACAAACGATAATCCATGACAAATTGCATCGCGTGGGGTAACTTGGACCTATGGATACCGTGGACGTAAAGTTGCCGTCGGAACTGCTGAGGGTCGCAAATTTGGAGCAAAGCAGCCTTTCGCAAGAGGCCGCTCGATTGCTGGCCCTCGAACTTTATCGCGAGGATAAACTCTCGCTCGGACGCGCTGCGGAGCTGTGTCAAACGCCCTTGGCGGCCTTCATGGATTTCGCCGCGAAACACGCTGTTCACCCGCTGCGGTACAGTTTTGAGGACCTGGAAGAAGAGCGCCGGACTGCTGAACGTATCAAAGCGTGACCTCTGTAGCAGACTCGTCGCCGCTTGTTATCTTGACCAAACTCGGTTGTCTCGATTTCCTCAACCGCGTTTTTCCACGACTCTACATCGGCAAGGATATACTTGGCTGACCCATGGGGTCCTCCTATGGAAAGAGACCATTGAGAAGTGCCCTAAGAGGGTCGAATGACGCGTGGGCCAGTTCAACCGGGCAGTTTTTCTCTTCAAGAAGATAGGACAAGCTAACCCCTGGATTCCGGTGCTGCGAAGCCGCGATCAGGGCGCGCAGTCGCAGCTTGGAATGGCGCGTTTCTCCGCGCTCGGCACCATTGACGCACTCGCAAAATTCCGAGACGCACCTAACAGAGTCTGCTGCGTATCTTTCTTCAAAACTCGGGAGAAGCAACGTGTCGAGACACCCTGGTTGATCAGAGCCCGGAATAAGCACAACCGCGGTAGCCGGAGAGCCGGTGGTTGTGATCAAGTCAACCGTCGTGGGAACCGGATATTGCTTTGCCGGGTTTTCAATATTTGCCCGGGCAAACGCGACGCAACCCTCGTTGAAAGCCGCGACGGGGTTATCGTCGGCGTCGATTACTAGAACGACGCGCGTAATCTTTTCGAATTCAGCCTGGAGTCCAACAAGACGTTTGTATATCGCGGAGATACCAAGTCCCTCAACCTCTTTCTGGGGACAGGCAACGTTGACGGCCTTACCACTATGCGCAAGCAAGCGGGACAGGAAAACTTCGTCTGCCTTCCCCTCGCAGACGATCTGATAGGGAGAATCGATTACTTTTGGCATCACTTACGGACGTCTATATCCTGTTCGATTGCGGCGACGGAAGAAACACCTTCGATTTGGCGCATCGAGCATTCCCCATCACGAAACCTTGTCTTAAGCATGGAAAGATCGGTAGGCCGTGATTGCATGACTTTGGCCACAGCTTTCAGAAATTCCCAGCTATGCGTGGACGCGAAGAGTTGGACCTTATACGAATCGCAGAACTCCACGAGAGTCGCAAACATCTTCTCGTAATCAAGAAAATAGAAACCGTTGTCAATTTCATCGACAAGGAGCGCCCCGCCCGGATTAAGACAAACCCCCAGCAACAAGCCTACGAACTTATTTATTCCGGAAGAGACGAGCGCTAGCGGTATTTTGGCTTTGAGTCCTCGAACCAATGTCCATATTTGCTGTTGTCCCGAGATGCTTTCTGAACTTAGATCAAAAATATCGGGATAGATTTTGTTTATCGTCCGAACGATGTTTTCTTTCTCCCCGCGAATGCTAAGCATCGACAGTCGCTCCGACGTTTCTTTGGAACCAGTCTGCGCCGAAGCTGCAAAGTAAATTCCTGGATACAAGGGGGGCGGAGCCTGCGCCACTATCTGCCCATTTACAATCATTAGAGGACAATCGAATTCGTTCTCGCCGACCTTCCAGCGGAAGTGTATGGGATGCACCATCGGATTGGCCGCCGGATGAGAGCCCAACATTTCCATACTGGCCTGGGCAGTAGACCCATAGGCGATATTCAGATGCCGCGAACCCAACTCAGAGTCCATGATTTGAATAAGAGCGCCAGATTCCAAAGAGGGATTGTGGAAAACGTCTCTGAAAAATGCCTCGTAACTCAGCCTGTCGCCGCTCAACTGGATTTGCTGCTCGCCCATTCCACGAAAATGTCGCATCCGGAAATATATTTCTGGACTGATGCCGCACTGAATCCAGAGTGCCTCTAGGAACGCAGTCTTTCCGCTCCCGCTCTCACCTATCAGGACGTTAAAGCGTGGAAGATTGGCCAACGATACGTTTTTGAATCCGCGAAAATTTGAAATCTCCAGAGACTCAATCATCAGATAGTCCTTCGCGACCTCGCGGTAGTCTTGGACGAGCGGGAATTGACTTTTCAGAGATGACACGGCGCACTCCTAATGCTGTTTCACGAAAGCCGCTACTCTCCGAACCTTCCGCCGAGAACGAACAGAGCGAATGTGCGACGTTTGGCGACGCACTGGAGAAGGTTTTATCCGTCTCCCCTTCCAAAGTAAAGCGGCAAATCGAAAACACGAAGCCTAAGAGAAAAGCACCCGCCTTTCCTCCTTCCGGGCGGGTGACGCGGCCCTCGATCTGAATGTGGCCTGAACTTCGCGGAGCAAAGGGCGGTGCAGTCCAATTTCAAATCTGCTCTCAGCGCTTCCGCAATTCGAATGAATTTCCACAGCCTATTCGAATAGCCTATGAATTACTATTGCCGGGAAGTTTATAGATGTGCTATCCTTTAGTATGAGCTGCAAACGCACACTGTCGCTGGCCGCACCGAAGCCCGCCGAAGGTGGACGTGTCTATTCCCGCGATCCATCACCCGCCACAAGCCACTCGCGACGCACCCTCGCGCGTGACTCTTTGATGTCCCGAAGTGACGCTCTAACGCACTCTAATTTCAACGACTTACAAAAGAGTGCGCATCTCATTGAGAATATTGATGATCAAGTTCCTTTGTCTTCACACTCATCCACACTCTTTCCCCGCAGCCCTTTTATTTTCAATACTTTAACAAAAACATACCGGGGGTGTATATACGCCCGCCTCGCCGAAAACCTAAAATATCACTTGAGGTTTCCACGCCACTTCCCGCAAACCTCCCGCCCTCTATTGTTTGCGCGAAATGAGGAACTCGTGGATGAATGGGTCGATATCGCCGTCGAGGACGCGGTCGACGTCGCCCATTTCAAATTTTGTGCGGTGATCCTTCACCAACCGGTAGGGTTGCAGCGTGTACGTTCGGATCTGGCTGCCGAAACTGATATCCATCTTGGATTCGTCCATCTTGCGGGTTTCCTCGCGGCGCTTTTCGATCTCGAGCGCGTAGAGTTTCGAGCGCAGCATCTTCATCGCGAGTTCGCGATTTTTGTGCTGGCTGCGCTCGGCCTGGCATTGCACCACGATGCCGCTGGGAAGGTGCGTGAAACGCACCGCGGTTTCCACCTTATTCACGTTCTGCCCGCCATGGCCGCCGGCGCGAAACGTGTCGATGCGCAGCTCTTCGGGTTTCACCACGATCTCGATGTTGTCGTCAATTTCGGGAATCGCAAACACCGACGCGAACGAGGTGTGCCGCCGCGCGGCTTGATCGAACGGCGAAATGCGAATCAGCCGATGCACGCCGCTTTCGGTTGCGAGCAAACCGTAGGCGTTTTCGCCCTCGACGCGCACCGTGGCGGATTTGATGCCGGCGGTTTCGCCGGGCGTTTGATCGATCACCGTGGCCCTGAATCCTTTGCGCTCCGCCCATCGGAGATACATGCGCAGAAGCATCTCGGCCCAGTCCTGCGATTCGGTGCCGCCGGCGCCTGGCTTGATTGTGAGAATGGCGTTCGAGTGGTCCGCTTCGCCAGAAAGCAGCACGGACGTTTCAAGGTCGGCGGCATATTTCTCGGAGCTGTCGAGCTCGCCGGCGATTTCCGCGATCAGGGTTTCGCGCTTCGCAGCGTCGGATTCTTCGGCAGCCAAATGCAAATAAGTTTCGAGGTCGCTTTCGATCGCGGAAAGTTTCTCCGCGGCGCGCACCCGTTCTTCGACCTTCTTCCGCTCGGACAAAGTTTTCTGCGCCTGCTCCTGGTTCTGCCAGAAATCGGGCGCGGCAACGCGCTCTTCCAATTGATTCAGGATTTTTTGCTGGCCGGGCAGGTCAAAGATAACTCCGCACCCGCGCCGTGCGCTCGCGGAGTTGGTCGTAGCGATGCTGGAGATCTTCAATGATCATGCGCGTGCCGATTTCTGCTTGTTCTTTTTCCGATCCCTCTCGCTCGACTTTTCCTGCTCCCCTGCCGTTTGCGTTGGGGGCGAATGCGCGAAGCGCCAATCGACGATCGCAAGCGCGAAGAATGTCACGATCAACGAGAGCCACGGCAACCAATCGCCATGACGCACGTAAAACGTCAGATCGCTACGAAACGCGTACGGCGCGTCAAGCTCGCCGCGTTCATCCGGCGCCAATCGCGCGACGATTCGGCCGTACGGATCGATCGAAGCCGTGTAGCCATTGTTGGTATCGCGCAAAAGCCAGCGCCGACTTTCCACGGCGCGCACGCGCGCGGCTTCCAGATGCGAGACCGGCGCGGCCGACCGCCCGAACCAGCCGTCGTTCGAGATGTTGATCAAAAGCTCGGCGCCGTTGGCGGTGAACTGGCGAATTTCACCGGGGAAAATCGCCTCGTAGCAGATGAAAACCGAGTATCGACCGCCCGGCAGCGTGCCGACGCTGCGCACCTTGCCGCGCTGAAATTCGCCCAGGTCCGCCGTGAGATGGCCGGCAAAGCGCAAAATATTCCGCCACGGCACGAATTCGCCGAACGGAACAAGATGAATCTTATCATAGACGAAAATTTCGGTGCCCGCGGGATCGAGCTGCACCGCGCTGTTGTACGGCAGCTCGCGGCCGCCCGGCGCGCGCTTCCAATCGACGGCGCCGAGAATGAAATTGGTCGACGCTTCCTGCGCGATGCGCGCCGCGCGCTGCGCGAACGGCGGGTCCTGCATGGAAAATGGCGCCGGCGTTTCGGGCCAGACGATGGGCCCCGGCTCAAGCCGCGCGGCGGAAACGCTCAGTTGCTCGAGGTCGTCGAGGTCCGCGCGGTGAATGGCCATCCAATCGTACGGATACTCCATCGACTGCGGAAAATCGGGCTGCACCAGATGAGCCACGCGCTCAGGCTGCGCCGCCGGCACGAATCGCGCGCCAACCAAAGCGACGAGAATCAACACCGCGGCGACCGTCGCCACCCACAGCGCCGCCCGCCGACTGCGCGCCGGCGTCTGAAGGATCGCCCAGAAAACCAGCGCGTTGAACGCGGCGACGAGGAGAGAAAGGCCGTAAATCCCGGTGATCGTCGTGATCTGAACCAGCGCCAGGCTGCGTGCCGCCGCGTAGCCCAGCAAATTCCACGGAAAGCCGATGTTCGGAAAGCGATCGAACAAATATTCGGTAGTGACCCACAGAAACGGCGCAACCAACGCCACTTTTTTTGCGCCGCCGCGGCCCCAAAGGCTCACGCCGGCGGCGAAGAGCATCTTAAAAACCGAAGACGCACCGGCCATGATCAGCATCACGCCGGCCGCTTGCCACACCGGCAGCGGTCCCCATTGTCGAAGCACGGTGTAAATCCACGGCGTCGAAATAAAATAGAACGCCATGCCGTAGAGAAATCCGCACAGCGCCGCAAGCCCCACGCTCGCGCCGTACGCGGCGAGCATCAAGCCCGCAACCGAGAACCAAGCGAGCAGCGGGAGATTGAAATTCGGGAACGCGAAAGCCAGCGCCGCGCCCGACGCCACGGCCAGAACGAGGCGCACGCTTCGAGGGAGATTCATACCGTAGATATTGTAGGCGGAATCAGGCGGCTCGCGCGAAGGCAAACTAGCGTTTCAGGATGGATTTGAAACCCTGGCTTTCGAGTTGCTTCTGCGCCGCGGCCGCGGCTTCCGCGCTGGCATAGGGGCCAACTTGAACGCGGTAATACTTGTCGGCGCTGGCAGGAAGTACAAACGCGGGAAATTTTCGTTGCTGAAGCGCCTGCGCTACGGCTAACGCATCGCTTTCTTTTTCGAGCGCGGCGACCTGCAACATGATCGCGCCCTTCGGAATGAGCGGCGAACCGACGGTCACTTTGGATGCCGCCGGCGTCGCGGGCTTGGCCGCGGGTTTCGCCGCAGGTTTTGCGGCCGCGCCCGGAGCGCTGCTGGCAGAATGCGCCGCCGGAGTCGCCGCGGAGCCTGAAGATGAAGCAACAGGCTTGGCCGGTTTCGCAGGCTTCGAGGCCGGCGCGGGCACGAGCGTGTCGTTGGCGGGCTTGGAATCCGATGAGTGGTAGAAACTCCAGTCCGTCGCGCGCGGCGCGCCCGGTTTTCCGGACGCAGCCGGCGCCGCCGGAGCGCTCGACGCGGCGGGATTCGATTCGTCCGCCGAATCAGACGCCGGCGGCGCGATCGCTGGATCAGCTGAGGCCGCGTCGGCCGAATCGTCGGCGCGGATGGCCGCGATGTGCGCCTGTGAATCGCCCTGGCCGCGGCCGAGCAAATAGCCAAGCGTGAATACCACGCCGAACAGGACGGCCAGCAAAATGAACAAGCCAAAAAGGTGCCTGCTTTCCAGCACCATTTCGCCGCGCCCGTTCTTTTTCGCCGCCATTATTTTTTTGCCGTCCGCCGCGGCGGACTCCCCTGGCCTGCAACTACTACTTCTTATCGGAGAACGTCTTCACCCACGCGTTCACGATATCGATCGGCAGCGGGAAGACGATCGTGGTGTTCTTCTCCGTGCCGATTTCGGTCAAGGTCTGCAGGTAGCGCAGCTGAATCGCTGCGGGCTCGGTCTCAAGCATCTTGGCCGCCTGCGCGAGCTTCGAGGAAGCCTCAAATTCGCCTTCCGCGTGGATCACCTTCGCGCGGCGCTCGCGCTCGGCTTCGGCCTGACGCGCGATGGCGCGCTGCATCTGCTCCGGAATATCCACCTGCTTCACTTCAACCTTCGTGACTTTAATACCCCAGGGCTCGGTATCCTGGTCAAGGATGATCTGAAGTTTGCTGTTGACCTTTTCGCGTTCGGCGAGGATCTCGTCGAGCTCGAATTGGCCGACGATGCTGCGCAATGTCGTCTGGGCCTTCTGCGAAGTGGCGTACAGATAATTTTGCACCTGCGAAAGCGCAAGATTGGCGTCCACCACGCGGAAATAGCAGACCGCGTTCACTTTCACCGACACGTTGTCGCGCGTGATGATGTCCTGCGCCGGGACGTCGAGCGTCTCGATCCGCAAAGAAATCCGATAAAGCGTTTCGATGGGCCAGAAAACCAGGCGCAGCCCCGCGCCCTTGGCTTGCGGGATCATGCGTCCGAGGCGCAGAACCACGCCGCGCTCCCATTCCTTGAGCACGTAGAGCGAATTCCAGATCCAGATCAGAAAAATAAATACGCAAAACAGCCCGCCGTACAAACCAAAATCCATCATGTTCCCCTCCCTGCGCAATCACCGCTGCTGCTATCGTGCCCTCTCGAAATCCTGAAATCTCAATCGGCCGACGGATGGCCGTCCGCCAGCTTGACGTGCAGCGTGAGTCCCTCGACGCGCACGACACGAACGTGCGCGGCGACCGCGATCGCTTCGTGCGACGTTGCGCGCCAGAGTTCGCCGTGCATGCGCACCATCCCGGAAAACAGGCCGGCGGTTTCAGCCGGCGCGAATGCCTCGGTAACCTCCGCATCGCGGCCGACAAGTTGCTCCGCGCCGACCGCGGGTCGCCATGCGCGCGAACGCAAAACCAAACGCATCAGGAAAATTACGATCACGGCGGACGGTATCGTGACGCCCAATGCCGTTCCGAGGCTGACGCCCGCGCCCGTGATCGGCGAATGTATCAGCATCAGCGCACCGAGCAGCATGGCCACAATCCCGCCCACGGCCAGAACGCCGTGGCTGGTGTATTTCGCCTCGAGGATGAAAAGGACCAGCGCCAGCACCACCAGCAGCAGACCCGCAAAGTTTACCGGAAGAATGTGCATCGCGAACAGGGCCAGAACCAGAGCGATGCCGCCGATTACTCCGGGCGCGACCATGCCGGGATGCGTGAACTCGGCGTAGAGGCCAAGCACGCCGACGAGCAGCAGGATGAAAAACGCGTCCGGTTCGACGATGCGCGAGAGAAATCGCTGGCGCAAGGACATGTCGTACTCGGTGAGCTCGGCGCCGGCCAGCGACAATTTTTGGGTTTGGCCGTCGAAGCGCGTGATGGTGCGGCCATCGAGCTGGGCGAACAAATCGGCATTCGATTTGGCGACGACGTCGATGAGCTTGCCGTCAAGCGCTTCGGTTTCAGTGAAGGCCTTCGCGTCGGTGACCGCGGTCTCAGCAAGCGGAACGTTGCGGCCGCGTTTTCCGGCGTAGCTGCGGAGGAACGCGGTGGCGTCGTTCAGAATTTTATTCTTGAGCGTTTCGTCCATGTTCACGGGATAGCCGCCGACCTCGATGATCGGCGAAGCGGCGCCGGTGTGCGTGGCCGGAGCCATCGCGGCGACGTCGGCCGAAAGCAAAATATAAAAACCGGCGGACGCGCCGCGCGCGCCCGAAGGAGAAACGTAAACAACCACGGGCACCGGCGAATCGAGGATGTGTTGAATGATGTCTTCCATCGAATCTTCAAGGCCGCCCGGCGTGTCCATGGTGATCAGAATGAGATTCGCGTGCGCGTCGGCGGCGTGTTGCATACCGTCGTCGAGATACTCGGCAAGGATGGGTTCGATTTCGCCGTCGATGTGCATCACGACAACTTGAGGCGCCGAAGATTGAGGCGCGGGCGGTGGCGCGGGCGACGCAGCGGGCGCTACGAATGCCAAAAGCGCAATCACACCGAGCACGGCGCAGAGTGGCGCCGCCGCACGACGCCGCCGGAACGCGTGCCGCACAACGGCCGCGGTCCCGGACTCGGGCCCGCGCCTGTGTGTGCCACGAAAATGCTCGCCGCGATTCATGGAGTGCCTCCGGTTTCCGCGTTGGCATCGAGCTTATCGAGCAATTGCTGGGCCGGCGCATTTGCCGGATCGATCGCGAGCGCCTGATGCAATTGATCGCGCGCGTCGGCGGTGCGATTCATCTCGATCAGCAACTGCGCCATCTCGACGTGCGTTGGCGCGTCGTTCAAATTCGATACGGCGTCGCCCAGTTCATGCAGCGCGTCGGCGGGGCGGCCTTCCCGACGATAAACTTCCGCGAGTCCGCGGTGCGCCGCGGCATCATAAGGGGCCGAGAGCAACGCTTCGGTGAAGGCGCGCTGCGCGTCGTCAAGATCGGCGGACGCGAGAAATTGCTGGCCGCGCTGGAGATGCAATGCGAGCGCATCCTGCGGAGCGCCCGCCGGCTGCTGGCCTGTCGCAGCCGCGCTAACTTCACCTCCGGGTCGCAGCCAGGCGCGATCAAGGCGCGGCGAAATACGCGCGAGCGCGGTCCACGACGCAACGTCACTCGAAGATTTTGCGGCTTGCGATTTGCGCGCGACGGCGTTGGGCGCGGCCGCTGTGCGTGGAGGCGAAGCCGAGGCGGGCGATGCTTCGGACGTGATCTTCTCGATCGCGCTGCGAACGCCGGTGTCGTCCGGAGCGAGTTTCTGCGTAGCGCGCAAATCGGCGGCGGCCTGCGCGGCGTCGCCGCCGAGAAATTGTGCGATGCCCAGATTGAACATGAAATCGGGAGCGTCGGGCGCCATTTGCGTGGCGCGTTCAAATTGAGCGGCGGCGTCGGGGAAGCTGCCGATGCGCAGATAGGCGACGCCTAAATCGTTACGCGCTTCGGGGAGATCGAGCCCAGCGGGCGCATCGTGAGCATCCGACGCGCCGGATGCGGGCGGCGCTTCGGTCTGCGCGTGAGAATCACCACCAGGCGAATTTTTCACTGCAAGAAAGATGTCGCGGTCGAGCACATCCTGAAAAGACGATGCGGCGCGGCTCGCGTCATTTTCGAGCAAGTGACATACGCCGGCGTCAAAACTCGCTTCGACGCCGCGCGGGCGATCCGGCGGAACGCGTGAGAACCACACCAGCGCGGACTCGCAATCGCGGCGCTCGAATTCTTCGAGGCCCAACTCAAACGCCGGAAGATCCCAATCGGGCTCGAGGCGCGCGGCGTCGCGCAGATCGTGAAGGCGCTGATCGTCGCCGGGGCCGGTGACGGCGCGAATGTAGGTTTGAAATGCATCGAGATTCGACGGCGGACGTTTCGGGTCGATCACACTGGCGGGCGGAGCGCCACCGGGACACGCGCCGGGGTCCAGCGCGCACACGAGCGAGCCGGCGAGATGCGCATTGAGCGGAAGTAGATTCGCGAGCGGGCCCGAGGTGGAGAGCGCATCGGACAACGCCGGCGGATCAAGACGCAGCGCGCGCGCGGTCACCGAGATCGATTTTCCGTCGGAGGTGAATGAACCGAAAACAACGTCACTCGCGCCAACTTCGCGGCCGATTTCGATCATGGTCGCTACGCTGAACTGCGCCGAGCTGGGCAGGCCCATGCGTTCGAGCGCGTCAAGGCGATCCTCGCGCGAAAACACGAACCGCGACTCGCCGTCGAGTCGATCGACGGTGAGCTCCGCCAGTCCCTCGCTGAGCCATTCAAGGCTTGCCATGTGGCTTCGATTTTCAAAGGGAAACACGAGAATTGTTTGCACCGGCGGTTGATCGGCAGGGGCAGCCTGCGACGTCGCGGAAGGCGCCGCAGAGTCTGGAGGGGACGTGGGTTGCCGCGAATCGTTCGGCGGACGCGGCGAGCTACCTAGCACGCCCGTAAGTACGCCAAGAACTGCGAGCTCGATCCAGTACTGCGCCATGCGAGGTTATTGTAACAGAACGGTGGATCGCTACGTTCCGGGCGCTGCTGGCGGCTTCTCCACGCCGTTGGCTTCTGCTTTATCCACGATGGCCTGAACGCCGGGATCGGCGAGGACTTTGGCAAACGAAGGATCGGTCTTGACCGCGGGCACGTTTTTGTAGCCTTCGTCGAAAGCCTTGCGGAGATATTGGGCGCAGTCGGCCGGGTCGTTGCGTTCGGCGTAGGACTTCGCGAGCAAGAAGTAGAAAGTGCCGTGATCGGAAACCGAGCGATCCTGAAGCAATGTTCCGGCATAACTGCCGAGCGCGAAGACGTCGGGATCGATCGAGAGCGCCTTGTTGAAGGCGGCTACGGCCTCGGGATATTTCTTTTCGTTGAAGTAGGCGCAGCCCAAATTGCTATAGGCACTAGCCAAATTCGGATTCTCCGCAATGGACTTGCGGTATTCGCGGATGGCCCTGCCGTACCTCTGCTCTTGATACCAAGTTGTGCCGATGTTGTTGTAGGCCTCTGCGAATTTGGAGTTGAGCTTGGTGGCGTGTTTGTAGGCGTCGCGCGCCGAATCGATCTGTCCGAGCTGTTGCAAGGCAACCCCGAGCATGTTCCATGCCGCATAATTATCGGGGTACGTGCGGGTCAGCGTGGTGAAGATGTGGGCGGCTTGCTCATAGTCCTTGGTGGCCATGAGGTCCTGGGCGTCAGCCATTTGGATCTGCCAAGCATCGACCGTGCGCGGGATTTGCGGTGCGGCCTGCGGCGCTGCTGGAGAAGTCGGAACAGAAGAATGGTCGTGCGCGAGCACAGTTCCGGCGAAAAGGAATAATCCAACCGCCGCCAGTGCGAGATACTTCATGGCGAATCTCTCCAGCCGGCGCGTCAATGCGGTGGCGGATTCGCCGCCGGCTGAGACTGGTCGGAACCCTGCTTATTGGGAGCCTGATCCGACCCTTTGTCTGGCCCGAAGATACCAAAAATCCGCTGCAAGAGGCCTTTTTTCTTTGTGGCGTCCGTAGCCGGTTGGTCACCCTGGCCTGGCGCGGTTCCAGGAGGCTGTCCCGGAGCGGAGGAAGAGGCCGCGCCGGGCGGCTTTGGCTGATCGGAACCGCCAAAGGCGCGCGAGAGCCACGAGTCTGAAGGCGCGGCAGCCATCGAGCGATCGCAGAATTCGGTGGGCTCGGTCCCGGAGATGTAGACCTCCTGGCGTGTGTCCGGGCAAGCGGGAGTGGCGAGCTCGAGGGTGCTCGTGTCGATAGTGACGGTGGTGATGCCGTCGGGCGGATTGAACGCTTGCGTGTTCGAGTATGCGGGCAATGTTACCGCGCGCTTCATGAATTCGGCCCAGATCGGCGCGGCCGAATTCGTTCCCGAAAGCGTGAGGTCGCGATTATCGTCGAAGCCGACCCACACGATGCATTCAAGGTTCGAGGTGTAGCCGGCGAACCAGCCGTCGTGCGAGGTTCCGGTCTTGCCCGCGGCGGGCGCGGTGAAACCACGCGCGCGAACGGTGTAGCCAGTGCCATGATCGATAACGTCTTCGAGCACGCTGGTCACCAGAAACGCGACGCGCGGATCCAGTACCTGGCGATTGCGCGGCTGATTGTTTTCGAGCACTTCGCTGGACGACGAACGCACGCTGCGGATGAACATGGGCTCGGCGCGCACTCCATGATTGGCGAAAGTGGTGTAGCCGGCGGCGACTTCGAGCGGCGTCATCTCATAGGAGCCGAGAGCCATGGCCGGCGTCGGCTCGATGGTCTGCGGAAGACCAAGCTGGCGCGCGAACTGGGCCACGCGACCGTAGCCCACCATTTCCGCCACTTTCACGGTGGCCACGTTCAGCGAAAATGTGAGGGCCTCGCGCAGCGTTACCGTGCCGTGAAATTCCTCGCCGTAATTGTTGGGCGTGTACTCCTTGCCGTCGAAATCAAAGGTAGTCGGCGAATCGTCGACGGTCGTCGCGGTGGTCAGCACCGGTTCCATGCCTTCGACGGCGTTGTCGAACGCGGCGGCGTAGACGAACGGCTTAAAGGCAGAGCCCGGCTGGCGCATGGCCAGCGCGTGATTGAGCTGGCTTTCGCCGTAGTCGCGGCCGCCCACCAGCGCCTTGATTTCTCCGGTGCGCGGATCGATCACAACCATGGCGACTTGAGGCCGCGCGTCGTCGCCTTGTTTGTGCCACTTCGCGTAGCGGCGCGCGAGCTGATCATCCACATTTTTCATTCCGATCTCGACGGCCTCGGAAGCGAAGCGCTGCAGATCCGGATCGATGGTGGTGTAGACGCGAAAATCCTGCGAGAGCAAATCGGATTCAGAGAATTTATCGAGGAGATGGTCCTTCACCATGTCCACGAAGTACGGCGCGGCGCTGCCTTCGAGCGCTCCGCCCACGATATGTAACGGAGTCTTGCGCGCGGCCTCCGCGTCCGCGGGAGTGGCCACGCCGTTTTCCACCATTTGCGTGAGCACGCGATCGCGCGCGTCGTCGGCGCGGTCCGGGCGCAGATCTACGGAGGAGTAGCGATTGGGCGCGCGGATGATCGCGGCCAGAAACGCTGCCTGGCCGAGCGTCAGATTTTGCATATCCTTGTTGAAATATGCGTAGGAACCTTCGGCGAAACCATGGATAGCGAAGCTGCCGCGATTGCCAAGGTAAATTTCGTTGGCATAGAGCTCGAAGATCTCCTGCTTCGAGAAACGATGTTCGAGTTCGAGCGCGACCATGGTTTCAGCCACTTTGCGGCGCCAGGTTCGCTGCGTCGAAAAGAAAAAACTGCGCGACACTTGCATGTCGATGGTGCTGGCGCCTTGCGCGCGCGCGTCGTGGCGCAAATCGGCCCAGGCCGCGCCGAAGATGCGCACCGGGTCGAAACCGGGATGCTCGAAGAAGCGTTTGTCTTCGGCGGAAAGCACGGCATCGAGCAGCACCTTGGGAATGTCCGCGAAATGCACGACGCGGCGCTTTTCGCGCGTGCTGTCGAAGAGATTGGTTAGCAGCTCGGGTTCGATTTCCGCGCTCGCGACGTCTTGCCCCGACGCCATTTGCTGGATGTGCGCGATTTTTCCATCCAAGAACGTGACGCGCAGCGCGTTGCCGCCCTCGAAATAGGATCCCTCCGAGGGATGTATTTCCAGGACCTCGCCCTCGATGGCGTACCAGCCCGGGGCGCCTTCGGAATCGAGGTGCGTGTAGCCCGAGCGCTCAAGGCGAGCGATCATTTCGCTCTCCGTCATCGCTTCGCCTTCGGCGATGGGCTCCGGCGCGGCGTAGATCCGGGCGCTCGACTGGTAGACCTGGCCCGAAAGCCGGGCGTCAATCATGTGGCCGAAGTGAACCCAGTAATAAGTGAAGACACCAAGGCCGGTTAGAAATACAGCGGTGACGAGGCCAAGAATCGAAAGGCCCCAAATGGACGTCCAGAAACCTCTACTCACCCTGATCTTCACAGCAACTGTTCCCCACTCCGCCGCACAAACTGAATACACTTACTAAGATGCGCATTCTCCGCAACTAGAGTTTACACGGTGGCGGGTTGCCCCCTCACGCAAAATCGATGCTAAGGCACGCGGGGGTACCGGAGGACGCAGAGCGCTTCGCGCCGTCCGGCAGCGCCGACGGCATTACTTTAGACGGGCACGGAAGGACTTCGTGTATCAGATGAGGGTAACGCTGGTGGCGGAGGGATGGAAATTGAAGGTCCACTGGTAGACCATCAGGTTCACGGTCACGGAATAAGTCACGTCTATCTGCACGCCGTATCCGTGTTGGGTCACGGTGATATCTGAAGCCGTCACCGGCAGGTCATGCGATTGCGCCGACTTCAAGACCACCGCTTTGACATCATCGAGAGATTGCCGGTTATAAGGGGCGTAGCGGGCCTCGGTCTGGACGTCATCCTGAAACTGATACTCGGCGAATAGCACTGGGACCACTTCGACCGACACGTAGATAAATGCGGCAAAGAGGGCTAGCCAAATAAGCGCTTTTATGCGGGCGCCGCCACGCTCTTTGCGACGAGCGCTCGACCCGATAGCGTCTCCGGCGATGGAAATTCGAGCAGGCACGGATTCGATGCTAGCATCGGCCCGATCGAGATGTCGATGGAGCTTTGACAGCGATGATTCGAGGAAGTTACCTGTACTTCGCGTGGGGGGAGGCAGTCGAGTGGTGTGCAAATCATTGGAACGAATGCATTTAGGAGGCCGAAACGGTTACTTCTGAAGCGGTGGCCTCAGTAGGCTTTCCCAAATATTGCGCGCTCGGTGGCCGCCGCGCCGCAGAAAATGCACGCGCCGCTCCCGCCCGCCTGGTCGAACGGAATGCAACGCATGGTGGCCTTGGTCGATTCCTTAATTTTCTCCTCGCAGTTGGACGCGCCGCACCAGAAAACTCGCGCGAATCCCGTTTCCACCGCTTCCTTGAACTCCTCGAAATTGGAGGGCTCGCGCGTGTGCGCTTCGCGGAAAGCGAGCGCGCGATCGAATAGCGATTTCTGCACCGTTGCCAGGGCATCCTTCACGGCCTCGACGACGCCGGCCTGCGGCACCGGCGACTTCCCTTCTCTGCCGGGCTTATCGCGACGCGCCAATACGACTGAATTATTGGATACATCTTTCGGTCCGATCTCGATGCGCAGTGGTACGCCGCGCATTTCCCAATCGTTGAATTTGAAACCGGGGCTTGCGCCTTCGCGCTCGTCGGTTTTGGTGCGAATGCCGGCGGCGAGGAACGCAGCGCGCACGCTGGCCGCTGCTTCGAGAGTTGCGGCGCGCTCGGCGTCGTTTTTCCAGATGGGCACGATCGCGGCCTGAATCGGCGCAAGTTTCGGCGGCAAGATCAAACCCTGGTCGTCGCCGTGCACCATGATGATGGCGCCGATGATGCGCGTCGAAAGGCCCCACGAGGTCGTCCAGCAATATTGCAGCGCGCCAGCGGGATCGAGATATCTGATCTCGAAGGCCTTCGCGAAATTTTGTCCCAGGTTGTGCGAAGTGCCGGATTGCAACGCCTTGCCATCGCCCATCATAGCTTCGATCGAATAGGTTTGATCGGCGCCGGCGAAGCGCTCGGCTTCGGACTTGCGTCCGGGAATCACGGGCAGCGCGGCATCGTTCACGGCGAAATCGGTGTAGATATCGAGCATTTGACGCGTCTCGAATTCGGCCTCGGCCAAAGTGGCGTGCGCGGTGTGGCCCTCCTGCCAGAAAAATTCGAGCGTGCGCAGGAAAAGTTTGGTGCGCAGTTCCCAGCGCACCACGCTATTCCACTGATTGATCAGCAGCGGCAAATCGCGATACGACTGAATCCACTTCGCGTAGGAATGGCCGATGATGGTTTCCGATGTGGGCCGAATTACCAGCGGCTCTTCCAGTTCTTCGCCGCCGCCGTGCGTGACGACAGCAAGCTCGGGAGAAAATCCGGCCACGTGCGATTTTTCCTTGTCGATGAAACTGCGCGGAATCAGCAGCGGAAACGCCGCATTGACGTGGCCGGTGGCCTTGAATCGGCCATCGAGCGCCTGCTGAATATTTTCCCAGAGCGCCCAACCGTAAGGCCTCACGATCATGCAGCCGCGCACCGGCGCATAATCCGCCAATTCGGCTTTCAGGACGAGCTGGTTGTACCATTCGTTGAAATCTTCAGCGCGCGTCGGCAACTTTTGTTCAGCCATGCGATTTAGGAAGCGCTCCTTCGCCGCGATGCAAACGAAGAAGCGTAGTCGAGCGTTCCGGTGCTGTCAACGAAGGGTCGGCGGATGCCGACCCGGAGCGTCTGGACTTCACCCCCACCGACGCGCTCACAAACGAGATCACGTGCAGGGCGACGCGGTCAATTTCTTGTTCCGGCCGGCGAGAACATCCTCGTACACGCAGTGCACTTGCGCCGCGGAGCGTTCCCAAGAGAAGCGGCGCACCAGATCGTAACCTCGCTCGACGAGCGAGGCGCGCAATTCGTCATCAGTGAGGATTTGGCGGATGCCGCGCGCGATATCGAACACGTTTTCCGGATTCACCAGCAACGCCGCGGTGCCGAACACTTCCGGCAGCGACGACACATTTGACGTGAGCACGGGCGTACCGTGAGCCATGGCCTCGAGCGGCGGCAATCCGAAACCTTCGTACAGCGACGGAAACAAGAACGCCGCGGCGCGCGCGTAAAAAACGCGGAGCACCGTCTGTGGAACGAATCCGAGGAATCGCACGTCTCCGCGCACACGCGAGCGCACCACGGCGCGTCGCAAATCCGATTGCTCGGTCTGCGCGTCGCCGATCAGCAACAATTTCAATTGCGCATAGCGCGGATCGTCTGCGAGTTCACCCTTGGCGACGGCGAAGGCCTCGATCAGGCGGGGTAGATTTTTCTGCGGCTTGATGTTGCCGGCGTAGAGGACGTACGGACCGGTGATGTCGTGGCGCGCAAGGATGGTATCGGCATCGGCCGGCGCGGGCTCGCGCAGCAACAAATCGTCGACGGCGTTGTAGATCACTTCGATCTTGCGCTCGTCCACGCCGAAGGTGTTCGAGAGATCGCGCTTCGAGGCCTGCGAGACGGCCAATACGCGATCTGCGCGAGCCAAGGCGCGGCGCGCGAAATAGAGTCGCCCGGCCTGTACCGGAGCAGACGCACCCACGCTCGGCTGTATCACGTCGGTCAGGTCGTGCACGGTGATTACAAGTTTCGAGGGCACAATTGCCGGAGCGTAAAACCACGGCATGTGCAGCAGGTCAACGCGCAGCCGGCGCAGCAGCCATGGAAGAGCGGTGTGCGTACGCAGCGAACCGACCGGCGCATCGTACTCGACGAGCTCGAAGTTGTCCGGCAGACGGCCGCAGAGATCGAAGTGGCGGCACTGGCCGATCAATAAGTAGCGCGTGGTGCGGTCGGCGCGCGCGAGTTGGTAAATGATGTTGCGGGTGTATGTGCCGAGGCCGAAATCGCCGGCGCGGCGAATATCAATCGCGACGCGCATCGCGCCACCGGCGCTCGTAGAGCGGGAAGCGGGCGGTGAAGTCGGCGACTTCGGCGCGCACACGGCGCTCGCGCTCGGCGTCGCCCAAATGCTCGAGAATTTCGGCGATCCATTGCGCGATCGGTTGCATTTCGGCTTCGCGCATGCCGCGGGTGGTGATCGCAGGCGTGCCCATGCGAATTCCGCCGGCGACCATCGGCGGCGTCGGATCGAACGGAATCGAATTCTTGTTCACGGTGATCGCGGCGCGATCAAGCGCGGGCTGCGCGTCCTTGCCCGTGATGCCGCGCGAATAGAGGTCGACGAGGAAAAGATGATTGTCCGTACCGCCGGAAACAATGCGGAATCCGCGATTCACAAGCGCGTGCGCGAGCGCCTGCGCGTTGGTCACGATCTGCTGCTGATAGGGACGAAATTCGGGCTGCATGGCTTCCGCGAAACACACGGCCTTGGCCGCGATGATGTGCATGTGCGGGCCGCCCTGCGTGCCGGGGAACAAAATGCGATCCACGTCCTTGGCGTACTGCTCGCGGCACAGAATAAGGCCGGCGCGCGGACCGCGCAGCGTTTTGTGCGTCGTCGAGGTGACGTAATCGGCGTGCGGCACGGGGCTCGGGTGGACGCCGGCGGCGACGAGGCCCGCGATGTGCGCCATGTCGACGAACAGCAGCGCGCCGACCGAACGCGCGATATCTCCCATGCGCGCGAAATCGATCACGCGCGAATAGGCGCTGGCGCCGACCACGATCATTTTCGGATGATGCTCGGCGGCGAGCGCGGCGAGCTCGTCGTAATCGATCATTTCCGTGTCGCGACGCACGCCGTATGCGATGAACTTGTACATAATTCCGGAGAAATTGAGCGGATGTCCGTGCGTCAGATGCCCGCCATGCGCGAGGTTCATGCCGAGGACGGTATCGCCCGGCTTGAGCGCCGCCATGTACACCGCGACGTTGGCCTGCGTGCCGGAGTGCGGCTGCACGTTCGCGTGTTCGGCGCCGAAAAGTTGCTTCGCGCGATCGATCGCCAGCTGCTCGATCTGATCGGCGAATTCACAGCCGCCGTAATAGCGCCGGCCCACCGAACCTTCCGCATACTTGTTGGTGAAAACGGAGCCCATGGCTTCGAGCACGGCTTCGGAAACGAAATTCTCGGATGGAATCAACTCGAGGCCGGTGGCCTGGCGCTTGGCTTCCGCGCGCAGGATTTCGGCGACGACGGGATCCACTTCGGCGAGCGGCGCGTTCATGCGGTCGATTGGGGAAGATGTTGTTGGGCTCATGGCCTCACGCTCGCTTCCGAAGTCGTGGATTTCTTTCGCCGCGATATTCGCGCGGCGACGAACAGTTACGGCCGCTAGACTTTTGAGTGCGCGTCTCGCTCGCGGTCGAGGTCCGCGATCTTATCGATGCGCCGCTGGTGCCGTCCGACGCGAAAATCGGTCGCCAGGAAATCCTTCACGATCTCGATGGCCTGATCGTCGGTCACCACGCGCCCGCCAAGCGTTAGCACGTTGGCGTTGTTGTGCTGACGCGCGAGACGCGCCGTCATCGCGTCGTGAGCCAGCGCCGCGCGAACGCCTTCAACTTTGTTCGCCGCGATGGACATCCCGATGCCCGTGCCGCACGCGAGAAAACCGAAATCATCTTGCCCGGCGACGACGCGATCGGCGACTTTTTTCGCGTAGTCCGGGTAATCCACCGATTCTTCCGACCACGTGCCCACGTCGTCCACAAGATATCCCGACGATTCCAGATATTTCTTGACGGCCTCTTTCACGTGGTAGCCGGCATGATCGGCGCCGACTGCGATGCGCGGCTTTTGCTCAAGATCGGTCATGAAAATGAATCCGACGCGATTCTAGCAGGATGCCGTGCCAACTTTAAAGCCGCTCGATCCGACTGCACCGCACGTGGCCGGCGCGCTCACATGGCGACGATCTCAAGCTCCGCGACGCGGCCCGCGCGGATTGAAAACGCGCGGACCGGCGCGGGCCGATCGGCGCGCGGCGAAACAATGAAATACGCGACGTCCGAATAGAACGCGAGCTCGATGTCGCGCGGCGAAGGAAAATTGTCGGTGGAAGGATGCGAATGATAGATGCCGGCGAAATCCAGGCGCTCGTGGCGCATGCGACGAAAGAGAGCGAAGAGCTCGCGGGGAGCGATCTCGTATGCGGTTGCGCTGGCGAGGGCGTTCTTCGCGGGAAGCAACGTCGTGATTACGCCGTTGCGCGCGGCCACCAGGCCGCAGCATTCCTGATCGGCGCGCTCGCGTGCGGCGGCGAGAAGTTCGTCTAGGACGCTTGCCAGGATGCGCACCGGTTCGCTCACGCCGAGAGTTTACACCGCGGCGCAATCGTCGGCGGCAGTGCCGCCGCGCGAGATCAGGCTTTCTGCGGCGAGCGGCGCAGGAACGTCGGCACGTCAAGATCGTCGGTGGCGGCATCCTGCTGGTGAATGACTTCGGAAACGTTCTGGCGAACCTCGTCGACGACGTTCGATTGTTCGCGCGTGGCCCTCCAGGTTTTCGGGAGATACGAAGCGCGCTGCTGGTTCGGAGATTTGCGCGCGGCTTCGCGGAAGCCGGCGGCGATCACGGTGATCTTCACCGACTCTTTCATGGCGTCGTCCTGCACGGCGCCGAAAATGATGTTGGCGTTCTCGTGCGCGGCCTTCTGAATGATCGAGCTCGCCTCGTGCACTTCGTGCAGCGTGAGGCTCGACGAGCCGGTGACATTAATAAGGATGCCCTGCGCGCCCTGGATGGAATTGTCCTCGAGCAGCGGGCTATTGATGGCGCGATTGGCGGCGTCGATTGCGCGATTCGAGCCGGTTGCGACAGCCGTGCCCATCACGGCGTAGCCCTGGCCCTGCATGATCGTTTTCACGTCGGCGAAATCGCGATTGATGATGCCGGGAATCGTGATGATGTCGCTGATGCCCTGCACGGCCTGACGCAGGATGTCATCGGCGATGCGAAACGCTTCAAAGAAACTCGTGCCGCGCTCAACGGTTTCCATCAAGCGCTCGTTCGGAATCACGATGACGGTATCAACGCAGCCGACAAGCTCCGCGAGCGCCTGCTCGGCTTGCAGCATGCGGCGCTTGCCCTCGAACGCGAAAGGCTTGGTGACGACCGCGACGGTGAGCGCGCCGAGCTCGCTCGCAAGCGACGCCACCACCGGCGCCGCGCCGCTGCCCGTGCCGCCGCCGAGACCGGCGGTGAGAAAAATCATGTCCGCGCCTTCGAGCGCTTCGATGATTTTTTCCGTGTCTTCGAGTGCCGCCTTGCGGCCGACCTCGGGATTGGCGCCCGCGCCGAGTCCCTTGGTGAGCTTCGCGCCGAGCTGCAATTTCACCGGCGCCTGAGAAAGCTTGAGCGCCTGCAAATCGGTATTGGCGCCGACAAATTCGACGCCTTCGACTTTGGCGCGAATCATGCGATTGACGGCGTTCGAGCCGCCACCGCCGACACCAATCACTTTGATCCGCGCGCCCTGCTGATGATCGTCGGTGAACGAAATCCGTATTCCCGCATCCTTCGCCGTCATGTTGCCTCCCCTGATGTCTTGCCGATAGGTTGAGAACTAGCCTCCGGCAAACATACTTTTGATTTTCGCCACCAGCGTCTGCGGTGGCGCGGGCATCTGACGACGCGCGCGCGCCGCGTACAACAAAAGCCCGACGCCGGTGGCGTATTCCGGCTGGGAGAGTTCCTCGGGCATTCCATCGAGTCCGCGCGGCGCAGCAACGCGCACGGGCAAGCTGAAAACTCTTTCCGCAAGTTCGGGCAAGCCGCGCAGGCGCGCGCCGCCGCCGCACAACACCAATCCCGCGGGCAATTGGCGATCAAGTCCCGCGCGGCGCAAATTGTCGGAGACCAGCGCGAGCAACTCCTGCGCGCGAGGTCCAACAATTTCGTGCAGCATGCGCGAATAGATGGTGCGCGGCGGGCGGTCACCGACGCTGGCGATTTCAATCGCGTGATCTTCGCCTTCGAGCGGCCGCCAAACGCAGGCGTGCTCGCGTTTCACTTTTTCGGCTTCGGGAATCGGCGTGCGCAATCCGACCGCGAGATCGTTGGTAAAGTGATCGCCACCGACCGGGATCGCGTCGCTGTGGCGAACGACGCCGCCGGAGTACACGATGATCTCGGTTGTGCCGCCGCCGATTTCGAGCAGGCAGCAGCCCATCTCGCGCTCGTCTTGCGAGAGGCACGCTTCGGCCGCGGCCAGGGGCTCAAGGACGGTATCGGCGACTTCCACGCCGGCGTGATTCGCGGCGATCACCAGATTTTGCATCGCCGACGCCGAGCAGGTGACCAGGTGCACGTCCGCCTCCAGGCGTTGGCCTACCATCCCGATGGGATCGCGGATGCTGTCCTGCGCGTCGAGCAAAAATTCCTGCGGCAGCACGTGCAGGACCACGCGATCTTCCGGCAGTGTGACGCCGCGCGCAGCTTCGACGGCGTGGCGCACGTCTTCGCGGTCGATATCGCGCGGTCGATTGCCGACGGTGATGCCGCCGCGGCTGGTGACGCCGTGAATGTGCGCGCCGGCCACGCCGACCACGGCGCGTTCCACCGGCACGCCGGCGACGCCTTCGGCCACTTCAAGCGCGTGCCGAATCGATCCGGCCACGGCTTCAAGGTTCACGATCAATCCCTTGCGGACGCCTTTCGACTCCGCAGCGCCCATCGAAAGGAAGCGCAGTCCGCCGAGCTCATCCCATTCGCAAATGAGCGCGCAGGTCTTCGTGCTGCCGACGTCCAGCGCGACCAGATGCCGTTCTTTCTTCGCCACTCCGCCGCTCCCGGGACCTTTACTTCAACAGCTCCCCTGAAAACTTTATTGCTTCACGGCCGCTTGCTCAGCCGGCACAGCGCGCGCGGCCGTTCCGCTTTCCGGATTCACCACGACTTGGCGCGCGAAGCGCAGATCAACGGAATCGACGCGGCCCGCGGTGGTGCGCCATTGATCGATATTTTCGACGAGCAGGCGGTAGCGATTCGCGAAATCGGAATCGCCGAAATGCACGAGCACGGGATCGGAGCCGAGGCCGACCATGGAAGCGCGAATGTCCTGCGCGTCGGAAAGATCGGCTTCGCTCACCTGATCGTCGGCATTCGGGCGAACCGTCTGAATCTCGTTCAAAAACTCGGAGAAATTTTGCATGCGTTGCTCGCGGTCCGCGGGCGCGAGATCGTCGGATATTCCGCCGACGACCGGAAAATGAAAATCGGCTTCGAGCGGCCGCTCGAGGATCACGCCGTGCGCATCGATCAGGGCGAGATCGTCCGGCAGGCGCAAAAACGCGATGGGCACGCGCTCGGTCAGCTCCACACGAATGCGATTCGGCAGCACGCGCTGAAGGACGGCGGATTCGACCCAGGGCATGGCGTCCAATTCCCGGCGGCGCGCGTCGAGGGGAATGCGCAAAATGCTGTGGCCGAGATCGGGCTCAAAGACGGAGGTTACGGCGGAAGCGGACACGAATCGATTGCCGGTGATTTCAACTTGATCGAGGCTCGCGAGCGCTACGCGCGGAGAGAAAAGCAGAAAATACGCCGCTGCGCCGAACGCGAAGCCACCAGCCAGTGTGATCGCCACTCCCGCAAGCACTCGTCTATAAACCGGCCAGCTCTTCTTACCAAATTTCGGGCCGAAATTCCGGCGGCGCACTTCTACCGGCTTCTGCCGCCGCAGATACTTCGGCTCTTCTTCGGCGAGCGCTTCCGGCAGAAAAGCATCCTGCTCTTTTTCCATGACGCTCAAGCCTTCCACACGATGACTTCTTCTTCGAGCGCAACGCCCGAGGCGCGGCGCACGCGCTCGCGAACCTCGGAAATCAAACCCAGCATGTCGGCGGCGCTGGCGTGGCCGGCATTGACGAAAAAATTGGCGTGGCGGTCGCTGACGCGCGCGTCGCCGACGGCGAAACCCTTCAAGCCGAGTTCATCAATCATTCTTCCGGCGGAAAAGCCGGGCGGATTTTTGAAAATGCAGCCGGCGCTCTTTTGATTCAGGGGCTGACTGGCGCGGCGTTTCTGATTGCAGATGCGAATTCCTTCGAGGATTTCAGAGTACGGCTTGGAGGGAAGCTCGAGTTTCACCGAAAGCATAATATCATCGGGCGCAAAGGAAGTGTGGCGGTATTCAAACGAAATTTCAGAGCCGCGCAGGGTCTGGATGCGGCCGCGGCCGGATTGAAACACCTCAACCTCACGCACGTACGAACCGATTTGCGTGCCGTAAGCTCCGGCGTTCATGCGCAGCGCGCCGCCCACGCTGCCGGGCACGCCGATTAGGCCTTCCATGCCGCCGAGGTCGCGCTTGGCGCAGGTGGTGACGGTGCGCCCCAAATCCGCCGCAGCGTCGACCCAAACCGAAGTGCCGTCGAAGCGCCACTCGGGTTCCTGGCGCGCGAGCTGCAGAATTACCCAAGGCAATTCGCCGTCGTCGATAAGCACATTGCTGCCGCCGCCGAGAAAGCGATGCGGAATTCCAGCGGCGTCGAGCAGCGCCACGAGATCCGGAAGCGAGGCGTGCCGGCGAACGAGCAGGACGTCGGTCGTGCCGCCGATGCCGAGCGATGTGCGTTCGGCGAGAGAGGCGCCGGAGAAATGTTGGATCTCGAGCTCGGCGAAGGCTGCGAGAAGTTTCGGGTCAGTGATCCGCATTATTCACGACTTTCGCGTGACGATCCGCAGCCGGCACTCCGAGGGCGAGAGCCAATTCGTCCGCCGCGCGGCCCACACTGCCGGCGCCGATGGTGAGGATGGCGTCGCCGGGACGCGCAGCGGAGAGAAGGGCGTCAATCCCCTCTTGCAGCGTGCTGCGATACAGAACCTGCGCGTGGCCGGCCGCGCGGATTGCGGCGGCTAGGGCTTCGCTTGTGACGCCAGAAATCGGCGACTCGCTTGCGGCGTAAATGTCGGCGAGGACCAGGAGATCGGCGCGATCGAACGCGTGGCAAAAATCGTCCCAGAGATATTTCGTGCGCGTGTAACGATGCGGCTGGAACAGCACCAGCAGGCGCTTATAGCCGCGCGCGGCTTCGAGCGTGGCGCGAATTTCGGCGGGGTGATGACCGTAATCGTCGATCACGGTAATACCGCCGGCAACGGCTTTCACTTCAAAGCGCCGGCCCACGCCGGTGAACGCGGCCAAACCTTCGCGGATGACATCGGACGAAATGTCGAGATAGAGCCCGACGGCGACGGCTGCGGCGGCATTGCGCACATTGTGCAGGCCAGGCGGACCATGCAGAGCGAAAAGGCCCAGGTCCTGGCCGCGAAACGTAAGGCGGAAGCTGCTTCGAAGCCCGTCGAGTTCGACTTGGCTGACGACGAGATCGGCTTGCGCCGAAGTGCCGTAGGTGATCACGGTGCGATGAACCTGCGGAAGAATCGCGCGCACGTTTGGTTCGTCGAAGCACAGAATCGCAGCCCCATAAAAAGGAACGCGATTCACGAATTGCGTGAACACTTGCTGGATTTCCTCGAGCGATGTGTAGTGGTCCAGATGCTCGCGATCGATGTTGGTGACGACGGCGACGGCCGGCGAGAGCAGCAGAAACGAGCGATCGCTTTCGTCGGCCTCGACGACCATGTAATCGCCGCGGCCGAGGCGCGCGGTGGTACCCGCATGGTTTACGCGGCCACCGACGACAAACGTGGGATCGACACCAGCAGCGGCCAGCACCGAAGCGATCATCGAAGTGGTGGTGGTTTTACCGTGCGCTCCGGCAACGGCGACGCCGTATTTCAGGCGCATCAGTTCGGCCAGCATTTCGGCGCGCGGGATGACGGGAATTTTCAGGCGCGCGGCTTCGACCAGCTCGGGATTGTCGCGGCGAATCGCGGCGGACGCGACAACCACGTTCGCGCCGCGCACGTTTTCCGCGCTGTGGCCCTCGCTGATTTGCGCGCCGAGAAGCTGCAAGCGCTCGGTGATCGGAGAAGCCTTCGCGTCGGATCCGGAAACGGTGTAGCCGAGCGTTAGCAGGACTTCGGCGATGCCGCTCATGCCGATGCCGCCGATGCCGACGAAGTGGATGCGGCGGAATTTATGAAATGCGCCGGTCATGCCCGCGCCGCCTGTTCGATCACGTTCACCACATCGCGCGCGGCATTGGGCCGTGCCATGCTGCGGGCGCGCGCGCCCATATCGACAAGCTGCTGGGGGTGATCGAGCAACGAGAAAATAGTCTGCGCAAGGTGCGCGGGCGATAACGCAGATTCCAGTATCAATCGCGCGGCGCCGGCGCGCTCGAATTCCTGCGCGTTGCGCAATTGGTGGCTATCGGCGGCAGCGCCGAAGGGGATGAAGATGGCGGCGCGCCCGGCGGCGGCGATTTCAGAAGAGGTGATGGCGCCGGCGCGGGAAACGATCAGGTGAGCCTGGGAGAAGCGTTCGGCCATGTCGCCGATGAACGGCACAACCTCCGCGTCAAGATCGCGGCCTTCATACGCCGCGCGAATATCATTATAGTCGCGCGGGCCGGTCTGGTGAACGATGGAAAGTTGATTGCGGCGCGCACTGAGCACATCGAGTGCGCCGACGACGGCGCGATTGATAGCGCGCGCACCTTGGCTGCCGCCAGTGATGAGCAAGCGGAAGGGCGCAGCCGGCTCGACGGGCTGCGCGCGAAAAAATTCCGCGCGCACCGGACAACCGGTGAGCACGGCTTTGCGGCCCAGGCGCTCGGCCGGCTCGGCGTAAGCGGTAGCCACGCGCGTGACCATCGCGGCCAGAACGCGATTGGTGAAGCCGGGTTCGGCATTGGGTTCCAAAATCACCGTCGGTAAACCCTTCCAAATCGCGGCTAACATTACTGGTCCCGCGGCGTAGCCGCCCACGCCGAACGCCGCGGCAAATTTATGGCGCCGCAGAATCGCGGCGGAATCCCACAACCCGAGCGGCAAGAGCGAAAAATTTCGCACCAGCGTCAAACCACCCATACCCTTCCATCCGGCCGAACGAATCAATTCCAGCGGCAGGCCCGACGCCGGAACGAGTTTTGTTTCCAGGCCGTGCGCGGTGCCCGCGAAAATCACCGTGCGATCCGCGCCGCGCGCCATCCACTCGCGCGCGATGGCCAGCGCCGGAAAAACGTGACCTCCTGTGCCGCCTCCCGCGACGAGCAGATTCAAGTTCGTCGCCTCCGCGCCAGACATTCAATCCGCGTGCTGGCTGATGTTGAGAAGCACGCCGGTGGCCAATAACACGACGAGCAAACTCGATCCGCCATAGCTGATGAACGGCAGCGGGATTCCTTTCGTCGGCATCATGCCCAGCACCACGCCGAGATTAATCAGCGCCTGGCTGATGACCATCACGGTGATGCCCAGCGCCACGAGACGGCCGAACATATCGGGCGCGTTGAGCGCGGCGCGAATGCCGCGCCAGCCGTAGACCGCAAACAGGCCGAGCACGATGATCGCGCCGAGGAAACCAAGTTCCTCGCAAATGACCGCGAAGATGAAGTCCGTGCTGGCCTCGGGCAGATAGAACAGTTTTTGCTTGCTCTCCATCAGACCGACGCCGGTCAGCCCGCCCGAACCCACCGCGATCAACGATTGTATCAGTTGAAAGCCGCGGCCCTGCGGATCGGCCGAGGGATTTAGGAACGCGATGACCCGCTCGTAGCGATACCGCGTGTCCACGATCAGCAGGACCACGGAAAAAGCCGCGCACGCGCTCGCGCCGCCTACATAGCTCCAGGAAAGCCCGGCGGCGAACAGCAACGCAAACGCCACGATGACAATTTGTACGGCTGTACCGAGGTCCGGCTCGAAAACCACCAGACACGCGAGCGCGACAACCGGCCCGACCGCGGGCAGCAGCGAGTGGCGCCAATCGTTCACGCCGGGGCCGTGGCCTTGAAGCCTCAGCTCGAGAAACCAAGCGAGATAAAAAATGATCACTAGCTTTGCGAACTCCGAGGGCTGGAGGCTCGCGGGTCCGATGCGAATCCAGCGGTGCGTCGCGTGCGAGCGGTCAAGAAAGAAAACTCCGACGAGCAGAAGCATTACCACGAACATTCCGGTGAACAGGAACGACGGATTCCGGAATTTTCGATAATCGACATTCATCAACAGCAGCATTCCCGCCAGGCCCGCGAACAGCCAGATTGCCTGGCGCAGCAGAAAATGGTAGCTGCTGCCGAACTGCTCGCGCGCCGTCATGGCCGAGGCGCTGAAGACCATCACGGCGCCGATCAGACAGAGTGCGACGGTCGCAAGGAAAAGCCAGCGGTCGGTTTCGAGGCGTCGTGGCATGGTCAGGTCTTGGGCGCGACTTCGTTCGCCGCCGCGGTAGCGCTGTCCGCCAAATGGCGCACGATCTGCTTGAAAACGTGGCCGCGATGCTCGTAATTCTTGAACTGATCGAAGCTGGCGCAAGCCGGCGCAAGCAAAACGGTTTCACCCGGGCGCGCGCTTTCCGATGCGAGTGCGATAGCGCGCTCGAGTGTGCCGGCATGAACCACCGGAACGGCGCCGCGCAGTTGCGATTCAATTTTTTCCGCCGCCGCGCCGATCAAAAGAACCTTGCGCGCTCGCTCGCGCAAGGACTTGCGCAAAATTCCATAATCGCTGCCTTTGTCCTTGCCGCCGAGAATCACCAAGAGGCCCGTGGGAAAAGCGTCGAGGGCTTTGAGCGTGGCGTCGACGTTTGTCGCTTTGGAATCGTTGAAGTAGCTAACGCCTCCAATTTCGGCCACGAATTCCAGGCGATGCTCCACACCGGCGAATGTGCTGACGCCGGCCGCGACGGCCGACGGCGTCGCGCCGACCAGGAGAGCCGCGCACGCGGCGGCCAGAATGTTTTCGACGTTGTGCTCGCCGCGAAGACCGATTTCGCCACGCCGCATCAAGACGGTCTCAGTGCCGTCGCGGCGGAAAATGACTTCGTCGCCGCGCAGAAATGCGCCGCTCGAGACATGCTTCGTTCTGCTGAACCAATAAACCTGCGGGCGCGAAGGCGCATACTGCGTAACGTTCGAGTCATCGGCGTTGAGCACCGCGGCGTCCTGCTCGGTTTGATTCTCAAACATGCGCGCTTTGGCACGGCTGTAGGCTTCAAACGACGCGTGGCGATCCAGATGGTCCGGCGTGAGATTCAACAGGACGCCAACGTCGGGCCGCAAATCACGAATGCTCTCGAGCTGAAAACTGCTGACTTCGGTCACAGTAATGGTCAAGTCGCTGCTTTCGCCGACACGCGAAATCAGCGGCGTCCCGATGTTGCCGGCGACGATCACCGGCACGCCCGCCGATTCCAGGATGTGCGCAACCAGCGATGTTGTGGTGGTCTTGCCATTCGAGCCGGTGATGGCCACCATGCGCCCGCGCAGGAAGCGCCAGGCGAGTTCGATTTCGCTCCAAATCGGAATGTTCTCGGCGCGAGCCGCGGCCAGTTGCGGCAAGTCCAGCGGAACGCCGGGGCTCGGCACGATCAAATCCTGTTCGACGAATGTGCGCTCGGTGTGGCCGCCGAATTCGAGCGTGCAACCCGCGGCGCGCAGCTTTTCCGCGGCCTCGGCCACTTCGCTTTCGGGCCGTTCTTCGCTGGCGGTGACGCGCGCGCCGTGCGCGGCGCAGAACAGCCCCGTGGCGATGCCCGTGCGCGCGAGTCCCACTACCAGAACGCGCTTGCCCGTGAGATCGATAGCCGGCTTCAAATTTCTACCTCAGTTTCAGCGTGGTCAGCGAGAACAGCGCGAAGACCAGCGCGGCGATCCAGAATCGCACGATGATCTTCGATTCGCTCCAGCCCAGCATTTCAAAATGATGGTGCAGCGGGGCCATGCGAAAAATGCGCTTCCCCGTCAGGCGAAATGACGCGACTTGCATGATCACGGACATGGCTTCGAGCACGAAAACTCCGCCGACAGAAACGAGCAAAATTTCCTGCTTGATGGCCACGGCGACGAAGCCGATCGAGCCGCCGAGCGCGAGCGAACCGACGTCGCCCATGAAAATTTCGGCGGGATGCGCGTTGTACCAGAGAAATCCAAGTGAAGCGCCGACCAGCGCACCGCAGAAAACAGTCAACTCGCCGACTTGCGGCAAATGCTGGATATCGAGGTACGCGGAAAAACCGGCGTGGCTGGTGATGTAAGTGAGTACGGTGAGCGCGCCCGCGGCCACCACCACGCAGCCGATTGCGAGGCCGTCGAGTCCGTCGGTGAGATTCACCGCGTTCGATGATCCTACGATCACAAGCGTGACGAACGCCAGGAACGGCAAATACGCGAACGTCGAAAGAAACCCGTGATGCGTCAGGCTGTGGATCACAAGATCGGGGTGAAATTTCTTGAAGAACGGAACGCTCAACTGCGTCGAATAGACGCCGTCGCCGGTCAGCCAGAGCAGCGTGGTGGCCACAACTAAGCACACCACGATCTGCAGCGATGCCTTGAGGCTGGCGGTCAGACCAAGATTGTGACGGCGCACGACTTTAAGATAGTCGTCGATGAAGCCGATTGCGCCAAAACCAACAAGGGTAAACAGAGCGAGAAAAACGTACATATTGCTTAGATCGGCCCACAGCAGCGTGGGCACCGCGGTGGCCGCGACGATCAGCACGCCGCCCATTGTCGGCGTGCCGGCTTTGGCTTGATGGCTACGCGGTCCTTCTTCGCGGATGAATTGCCCGATTTGCAATTCTCGCAGGCGGCGTACCACCCACGGGCCGAGCACGAGCGTCAGCAGCAGCGCCGTCAGGCTGGCGAGCGCCGTGCGCACAGTGATGTAACGAAAAACGTTCAGCGGATGGAACGAGCGTGCGAGAACGCGGCCGAAGAGATCGTACAGCATGCTAGCCGCGCTCCCCGGCGAATTTGCCCGCCGCGGGCGCGGGCGAGTGAGCTCCGTAGCGCGCTTCGAGAGCTTCGACCACGCGCTCTATGCGCACGCCCCGCGAGCCCTTCACGAGAATCAGATCGCCGGGCGCTGCGAGATCAACCACCGCGTGCGCCGCCTCCGTTGAATTCGGAAAAAATTCCGCGCGCGCGTCGGGCTGGCCCGCTTCGATTGCGCCGCGCACGAGTTCGAGCGCGTCGCCCTGCACGCCAATGATCCAGTCAATGCGGCCGGACAATGCGGCGCGGGTGCCGGATTCGCGGTGCAGCTCGGGCGAGCGCGGACCGAGCTCAAGCATTTCGCCGGCAACCAGAATTCGCCGGCTGGCCTCCGTCGCGGTCTCGAGCCATTCGACCATGGCTTCCAGCGCAACAGGATTCGAGTTGTAGGAATCGTTCATCACCGTGAATCCGGGCGCGAAATGCAGCAGACGCCCGCGCATGCCCGTTGGAACGAGCGTCGGAAACACGCGCGCTGCTTCGGCGGCGCCAACGCCCCAAACGCTTGCGGCCGCGAGCGCCGCAAGGGCGTTTGAAATGTTGTGGCGGCCAGCGAGCGGCAGTTCCAGGCGCGCGCGGCCTTCGGGCCAGATGAAATCAAACGCGCATCCTTCAAGGCCGCGATCTTCGATCGCCTCGGCGCGAAATTGCGCGCGAGCCGCGCCGAGGCCGAAGCTGATCACGCGGCCCGGCGCGACGCGGGCAAATTCCGCGACGCGCGCGTCGTCTGCGTTAAGAACCGCCCAGCTCGCCCCGGCCGCTAAGCCTTCGATCAGTTCGCGCTTGGCGAGAGCGATCTGATCGACGGAATCGAAAAATTCAAGATGCACGGTGGCCACGCGCGTGACAACGCCGACGTCGGGCTGCGCGATTTCCGTCAAGCGCCGCAATTCACCCGCGTGCGACATCCCCAGCTCGACCACCGCGGCTTCGTATCGATCGTCAAGGCGCAGCAGCGTGAGCGGCAATCCGAATTCGTTGTTCAAATTTCCTTCCGACTTCAGGACGTGCAGGCGCGCCGACAGCAGTGCCGCCAGGATTTCCTTTGTGGTCGTCTTTCCAACCGAGCCCGTGACTGCGGCCAGGCGTTTGCCCCAGCGCCGGCGCACGGCGTGGGCCAAATCCTGGAGCGCCGCCGTTGTGTCCGCAACTCCCAGCAGTCGGCCGCGGATCGTTTCCGGGTACGAGGCGACTCGATCACGCGCCACGATCGCGGCCATGGCTCCGGCATCGAGAGCGCCGGCCACAAAATCGTGTCCATCGTGACGCGGACCGTGTATCGCGACGAACAATTCGCCGCGGCCCACGGCGCGAGAATCAATCGAGACGCCGGCCAGCCGCGCCAGGGCGTTGAGCCCGGCGGGCGGCGCAAGATCCAGTGCTTGAGCCACCTCTCCAATCGTCCACCGCATAGTTTCCTCAGCGGGCCCAGTGTCACCGGTGCTTGTTCACCCCCGGTCGACGTTCATTCCACTTCGTACGACCCAACTTCGATAGAGCACGGCGCGTGCCGCTGCGCCGCGAAAAATTCCGCGTTACACCGCGTAGCCGCTGCGCGCGAGCCAGCGCCGCGCCACTTCGCGGTCGTCGAACTCGATCGTGCGATCGCTCAAAACCTGATAATTTTCGTGGCCCTTCCCCGCGAGCAGAACGATGTCGCCAGCGCGCGCTTGTTCGAGCGCCAGGCCAATCGCGCGCTCGCGGTCCGGCTCGACGCGATACTCCGCCTCAGTGCGCTGCAATCCGACGAGGGCGTCATTAATGATGCGCAACGGATCTTCGCTGCGCGGATTGTCGCTCGTGAGCACCACGAAATCGCTCGCGCGCCCTGCGGCTTCGCCCATCATCGGGCGCTTCGCGCGATCGCGATCGCCGCCGCAGCCGAAAAGCGTCAGGATGCGGCCGCCGCCGGAGAGCAACTCGCGCGATGTCGCGAGCAAATTCGTTAGCGCGTCGTCGGTGTGCGCGTAATCCACGACGACCATAAAGGGTTGACCGGCAACCACGCGCTCGAAGCGTCCGGGCACCGATTCGAGGCGCGCAATTCCGGCTGCGATGGCGTCGGGTGCGATTTCGAGTCCCACGCCCGCGCCGATCGCCGCCAGAATGTTGTAGACGTTTGTGCGCCCCACCAGATGCGAGCGCACGACAATTGAGCCCGCGGGCGTCTCGGCCTCGAAATCCAAACCGGCTGCGGTGAGTGAGAATTTGCGCGTGGTGATTTCGCCCGAGCGCAAACCGTAGCGCAGCGTGCGCGTCGCAAGACCTTCCAGCCGCTCGCCGTACGGATCATCGCCGTTAATCACGCCAACGTGCGCGGGGCCTCTGCCGGTGCCTTCAAATAATCGGCGCTTGGCCGCGAAATACGCCTCGAACGATTTGTGATAGTCGAGGTGATCGCGCGTGAGATTCGTGAACACCGCGACGGCGAATCCGCAGCCCCACAAGCGATCCATCGCCAAGGCATGCGAACTTGCTTCGAGCACGGCATGCGTCCCGCCGGCGCGCACGATTTCGGAAAGAAATTTTTGCAGGTCGAGCGATTCCGGCGTGGTTGTTGTAGCCGCAACGGTCGCGAGCGGCGTGCGATGCGCGATTGTGCCGAACAATCCCGATGTGCGCCCGGCCGCGCGCAGAATTGAATCGAGCAGATACGCTGTAGTGGTCTTGCCGTTCGTGCCGGTGACGCCGGCGAGTTGCAACGCGTCGGCCGGATGCCCGTAGAAATTCGCAGCGGCCAGGGCGAGAGATTTCCTCGCGTCAGCGACTTCCACCCAAGCAACGTTTGAGCCAAGCGTCGCGGGGCGAGCCGTCTCGCTGACCACCGCGGCGGCGCCGCGTTCGACAGCGGCGGCGACGAATCGATTTCCGTCGGTAACCTCGCCGCGAATCGCGAAAAACGCGGCGCCCGGAGCGGCGCGCCGGCTGTCGTAACAAGGAGCGACGATTTCGCGATCCGCGTCCACCAGCGGACGCTTCAGCTCGATGCCCTCCAGAAGCTGGCTGAGTTTCATGCTTCGAGTAACGAGTATAGGTCCGCGCGACGCGCCGCTCAATTGCGGGGCCGCAAGCTGCGCCGGGGCATCGAGCACCGCACCGTTCGCGGAGCGTGTGCCGACGTGAGACGCGGCGCGCGGCGTCGAACGGCCGGCGCGCGACATCAGCGTCCCCCGCCGGTAGTCTGCGGCGCGCTGTGCGCGGCTACGTGTGTGGGCGCCGGAGCGCGCCCGAAAGAAATATTGATTCGGCTGCCGCGTCGCACGCTCGCGCCCGCAGCGGGCGATTGCGCAATCGCGACACCGCCTCCCGCGAGCACGGGCACAAGCCCGAGACGCTCACATTGCTCCGTCGCATCCCGTACGGTCTCGCCCGCAAGATTTGGCACTTGCACGCTCGCGTCCTCGTCAAGTTCGACAGTCTCGGGCACAGCGCTCGGCGACGCATCGGCAGCGGCGGGCAGGCGCGCAGCGACGGGCGTCGGCGCGGGAGCGAACGCGGGCGCGCTTGGCGCAGACGGCGCGGCGCTCGCATTCGCGTCACTATCCGACGCAGCCGGTGCGTCGAGCATTTCGCCGGTGTCGTTATCGGAATTGAAATCGGCCGCGTCGGCCATCATGCCGAGGTCCGCGCGGCGATTTTGTTCCCGCGCGATTTGCGTCTTCGAGTCCATGGGCACGTCGTGCGGCACGTTGAGATATTCAAGCACTTGCTGTGCCACACGGTGAAACGCGGGTGCGGCCACCTGTCCGCCTTCGTGCAGGCCGACCGGCGAATCGAGCGTGACAAGCACGGTGATGGCCGGCGTATTGAGCGGCGCAAATCCAACGAACGACGCGTTGTACTGCGTCTTCGAGTACCGGCCGGTCGCGGGATCGAATTTTTGCGCCGTTCCGGTTTTTCCGCCCGCACTGTAGCCATCGAGATGCGCGAATTCGCCCGTGCCGTGCAGCACCACGCCTTCGAGCATGCCGCGCATTGTCGCCGCTGTGGTCGCCTGCATCACGCGGCGCGGCGCTGGCTGCGGCTCAGAAGCGATGGCCTCTGTGCCAGTGCGCAAACCGGCCACGATGTGCGGGCGAACGATCATGCCGCCGTTCGCGATGGCGGACATCACGGTGAGAATCTGAATCGGCGTCACGCCGACTTCCTGCCCCATTGAAATTGAGCCGACCGAAATCGGCGTCCAGTTTTCGAGCCGCCGCATCAATCCCTTGCTCTCGCCCGGCAGATCCACGCCCGTCGGCTGTCCGAACCCGTACGACTGCATATATTGATAAAGTTTCGGCGCGCCCAGGCGCAGACCGATTTTGATCGTGCCGACGTCGCTTGAATGCGCAAGGATGTCCGCGACGCTCAGAACGCCGAAGGGATGCCAATCGTGAATCTTGTGTCCGGCGATATCAATCGAGCCTTCCTGGCAATCGACGACGTCGGTTGGCTTCACGAGGCCCTGATCGATCGCGGCCGAAAGCGTCACAATTTTGAAAATCGAGCCCGGTTCGTACGCCGCGCTAATCGCGCGATCGATGCGCGAATCCGGCGGGCTGGTGCCCGCAGCGTTCGGATTGAACGTCGGCCAGTTGGCAATCGCGAGCAGTTCGCCGTTATTCGGATCCTCGACGACCACCGAGCCCGCGATCGCGTGCGTCTCGCGAATCGCGGTTTCGAGTTCGCGCTCGGCGATGTATTGAATGTTCTGATCAACCGTCAGCACCACGTTGCCAACAACCGCGGGAGGCTGATCGCTGCTATCCATCGCGTGGCGATGCGCATCGGCCAGCACGAGCATGCGGCTGCCCTGACTGCTGATGCGATCGTCGAGCGCGTATTCGATCCCGCCCAGTCCCTTCTGATCGACATCGACGTAACCAAGCACACTCGCGGCCAATTCGCGTTTGGGATAAAAGCGCTGATCTTCTTTCTCGAAATAAATGCCCTTCAAGTTCAGCGCATCGATGCGCGCCACGATGTCCGGCGAAAGTTTGCGCGCCAAACGCGCGTAAGTGCGCGAAGATGCAAGCCGCGTTTCAATTTCATCGGGTGACAAATTAAGCGGCCCCGAAAGAAGCTGCGCGACCATCGACGGATCGGGGATCTCCGATGGCACCGCGAAACACGTGTCCGCCGGAACGCTCATCGCCAGCGGCCGAAGATTGCGATCCAAAATATCGCCGCGGCTCGGGCTCACTTCGACAATCAGACGTTGTTGGTGCTGCGCGCGGGAAAGATAATCGCTGTAGCAGAATAATTGCAGGTAGCCGAGTCGCCCCAGGGCCGCTCCCATCCAGAGCGCCGCCAGGACGGTGATTAGCAGAATCCGTCCGCGGGGTTGTCGGAAGTCCATTTAGCCAATGCGCTCCGCGCAGACCGGTTAAGTGCCGCGCTGAGCGCGGGCCGAATCCTATGCCCAGAACTCCGATTACTGCGTGGCCACGGCGCTGACCAGCCGGGCCTGCGCCAGCACGGCGTCGCTCGCCGGCGCCTGATCGGGCGCGATCTGAGAGGAAGCTGGCGCCGTCAAGCCCAGTTGATTGCGCGCGATTTGGTCGATGCGGCCCGGATCGCGGAGGCTCGCCGCTTCCAGTTTCAATTCCTGGTTGAGCTCGATGGCTTGCGCGCGATCTATCTTGAGCGATTCCAGATTCGAGCGCATTTGTATGCACTCGAAGTGCTGCCAGGCATAAAGCAGCGCCACCAGAGCCAGAAGCCCGCACATGCCCACCAGGCGCACGCATTCGCGCAGCCGGTCCGGCGCCTTCGGACGTACCAAACGCGAATTGTCGATTCGCTTGACGGTGTAAAATTCGGTCATGACGCGCGCTCCAGTTCCATTTTTTCTCCGCCGATTTTTTCCGTGCCGATTTTTTGCGATGCGATTTTTTCCACCACGCGCATTTTCGCGCTGCGCGCCCGCGGATTCGCCGCGACTTCGATGTCCGACGCCACCATGGGTTTTTTCGTGAGTATGCGGAAAGCCGCTTCGCGCGCCAGTTGCTGGAAGCGCTGCTTCACTTGCCGGTCCTCCAGCGAGTGATACGCCAGCACCACCCAGCGTCCTCCCAAAGAAAGCGTGGCAGGGGTCCGAGTTAGAAACTGCTCGAGTTCCTCCATCTCCCGATTCACCGCTATCCGCAGCGCCAGAAACGTTTTTGTCGCGGGATGCAGTTTCTGCCTTCCCCCTTGCTTTCGGGCCCCTGCCACAACCGTTGCCAGGTGCGCGGTGTCCCGGATGGGACGCGCGCGTACGATCGCCCTGGCGATTCTTCGTGAATCCCGCTCTTCGCCGTATTGATAGAGCAGGTTTGCCAGCTCGCGCTCTTGCGAGCGGTTCACAATTTCGTGTGCGGTCAACGCTTCGACGCTTGCGTCCATGCGCATGTCGAGCGGTCCGCTGGCGCGGAAGGAAAATCCGCGCTCGGCTTCGTCAAGTTGCATGCTGGAAACGCCCAGGTCGGCAAGAACGCCATCCACCGCCGGCAATCCCAGGTTCTCGGTCACTTCCCCGATCCTTGAGAATTCTGCATGCACCAGCGTCACCTGCCCTTCGTAGGCTTTCAGGCGCTCACCTGCAATTTCGAGCGCTTGAGCGTCCCGGTCCAAGCCAATCAAACGACCCCGGCCGCCCATTTGCCGCAAAATCTCAAGCGCATGCCCACCCAGGCCCACCGTCGTGTCTACGTACGTTCCGCCGGGCCGAATTGCCAGCCAGTGGACGGCCTCTTCGGCCAGCACCGGCGTGTGCAGCGCATTCAAAATTTAAATTCCCAGCTGATCCAGCGTCTTCTCGTCGTCGTCTGTGATCGGGTTCTTGCTCAAGCTCTCAAGGAACCGCGCGTGGTTCCAAACGTCGAGGTAGGTGAGATTGCCCAACACGTCCACCTCGCCCTTCATTTGCGCGGTCTCTCGCAGCACGCCCGGTATCAGCACTCGTCCCTGCCGGTCCATTTCCACCACCTGACCGAAATAATTCGCGCGGGTCAGGAATCTGATCTTGGTCCGGTTGTGCGTCGAAAGTCCGGCCAGCTTCGCTTCGATCTCGTTCCAGACCTTCATCGGATAAATCCGCACGTAGTCCCCGTTTTCACTGGTGACGAAGTACCGCTCGCCGTGCTCCTTCAGGGTTTCCAAAAAAGCGGACGGAATCTTCAGCCTGCCCTTTTCGTCCACTTTTGCCGGATAGTTTCCCCGAAGCATGTAACCCCACAGATTGACTGAGAATCGTGTTCAATCTTGCCACTTTGTTTCACTAGCTCCCACTTGCACCCACTTTGTGCCCCGATTGTAGATAGAAGTGAAAAGTTGTCAAGCGGAATCAACGGTTATTTACAACATTGTGGAAATCTTTTTGGGCGATGAGGTACTGGCGTCGAACACCACCACCGATTGTGTCTGTGCGACGCAAGCGATCAAGCGGTAGAGATACGATTGCGGAGCCGAAAAAATATCGTGCCGAAGTGAAACAGACTTAAGCGCGAAATTGTTGCGATCTGCCTTGAATCAACGCGCCGGCGTTCCACGTTAGCGGATATACAGCCATTTTCAGCGCCACGTTGCTTTCGCGGAATTCCTTACGAATCGTAGCCCGGGCCGCGACGAAATCCGCATTCTTTCCACAACTTCTCCCAACTCCACATCCCGGACGTCACCGCCATCGACAACGGAAATCCGAGCTGATGCGCGAGCATGCACACCTGCCCGCGATGGTGGGCTTCGTGAGAGAGCATGTAGCACAGCATTTCCGGGCCAACTGGCCAAGGCCGTCCCCAGCCGTCTCTGCGAAACTTCTGCACGCGCCCTCCGCCTCCGAGCGCTTCGGCGAGCATCTCGCCGCAGCGCGCGGCGCTCTGGGCCAATCCCGCGCGCGCCTGCCGCGGCGTGCAGTGCGTGCGGTCGAGCTGTCGTGGGATTTTCAGGTGCGGAGCCGTAAGCCTCATCCACTTCGTGCGCACGTTGTGCATGTGCGTAAAGATCGCCGCGATGCTGCGGACTTTGCCGGGCGGTTTCGCTCTCCACACGGCAGGATCAAGATGTTCGATAAGAATCTGGTTGATGCGATCGTTGGCGGCAAAGATCTGGACTGCGGCTCGGCCGAATTGAGTGTCAACTTTGTTTTGACGCGTGGTCACGGCTAGCTGCTCCTTGACCCAATGATACTCCCGGGGTGTCGGCCGTCCGGAAGTAATCCACGTCATCGCTCATTCGCCACGCAGTAGCGTTCCCGCCGATCATGCAAATTTCCAGCGGACGTATCGGGCGTTTGGATCTTAAAGGGGGATGCTTCTCCGCTTCGATCTGAATCGTCGGAAAATATCAGCCGCAGACTATTGCGGAGGCGCTTCGATCGTGCCTGCGACGCGCAGGTGCGCCAGATCGCGAAGCATGCGTTGCTCGTCCGGGCTCAGTCCCTGATTGAATGCCGGATCGTTCAAGCGCGCTTCGCGGTCGGCGTCGCTCAGATTATTGAGCGCGCGCAGGTGCTGCAGGATCACGACCTTTCGTTGCGGCGGCAGCAGCGCCCATCGCGGCTGGAGCACGTTGCGCACGTAGCTTTGCTGGTCGGGCGTGAGCCGCTCCCAAACCTGTTCGCGCTCGCGAATTTCCTGTTGCTGCTGCGGCGAGAGGTTGTTCCACATTTGAAGGCGTTGGCGAATCTGCGCCTGCTGCCCGGGCGGCAGCGAATTGAATCGTTCATTGTTGCGCATGAATCGCTCTTGCTGCTGCGGCGTCATGTCCTGCAGCCGCTCCACCCACTTCGGCGGCAAGCCCATCATGCGCCGCTCGCCCCCGCTGCCCGGACCGTTGGGTTGATTTTTCGGCAGGTTCTGCGCGCGCGGCGGCTTCGCGTTCGGTTCTTCGGCGCGCTGCTGGCGATAGGCGGCGAGTTCGTCAGCGCGCGATTGCGCATTCGCTCGCGCAGCGAACGCCAGGCCGCTCGCAAGCACGAGCGCCACAAGCACCGGGATGGGGCGATGCCAATTCATACCGCAGACTTTTCCTTTCGACTCCTACTCGTTCGGCGCGTACCGATCCTCACATATGTGACGCAGGCTGCGCCGCCGGCGTGGCCGGCAGGTCACTGAGCGCGTCGAAATTCGCCAGCACATCGTAATTCTCTAGCTCCGGCAAATCGTTGATCATCCGGAAATCGGACTCGCTCGAAGCTTGCGTCGCCGCCGTCGTCGCCGCCACAGGCACCGGCGCAACCTGCGTCGGCCTGGACGCGAACCACACGGAGAGCACAAGCAAACAGGAAAGCGCGAATGCCAGTCGCGGCGATGGCACGAGCCATCTCCACGCGCTGCCAGCCGGTTCGGCCGCCACGCGCGCGCGCACCGCGGCGTCGAATGACGCGGACGGCTCAATCGGCGGCAGCTCGTCGAGCACGCCCCACATCGCGCGATACTCCGCGGCGCGCTGCGCGCAGGCCGCGCAAGTCTCGATGTGCGCTTCCATATCGCGCCGCTCGGCCGCACTAGCCGCGCCGTCAAAATAAGCAATCCATTTCGTTTCGAGCTTCTCGCAGTTCATTTCGACCTCATTTCTATGACCCACTTCTGTGACTCATTTCCAGTGATCCGCGTTTCCGTCAATCCTCAATGCCCTTCAACGCCACTTCACGGCCTCGGCTGCCCGGCCAGCGGCGCGAGTTCCACGCGCAGCGTTTCATACGCGCGAAACAGCAGCGATTTCAGCGCCGCTTCCGAGCATTCCAGGATTCGCGCGATCTCATCGTAATCGAGCTCCTGATATTTGTGCAAAAGCACCGCCGCGCGCTGCTTATCCGGCAACTGTCCGATGGCGCGCTGAATAAATGCGGCTCGATCGCGCGCGATCAATTCCTGCTCCGCGCCCGGCCGCCGGTCGGCCACTTCCCAACTGGGCGCTTGATCGTCGCCAATTTCCATCGGCTGGTCCATCGAGATTTCCATTTGGCGGTGCCGGCCGTCGCGGATGGCGTTCAGCGCCAGATTTGAAGCGATCCGAAACATCCAGGTGGTGAACTTCGCGTTCGGCGTATACGTGTTACGCGCGCGATAGACGCGCAGGAAAACTTCCTGCGCCAGCTCTTCGGCCACTCCACGGTCGCGCACCATGCGCGCCAGAAAATTGACGAGCGGGCAGCGATATTTGCGGAGCAAAAGCTCGAAGGACACCTCGTCCCCGGTGGCTTTTACGTCCAGCATCAATTGGACGTCCGACCTTGCCATGGCCTCCACAGTGTATCGAACCCGTGTGGAGTCAAAAAGTTGCGGGCGATTCAGGGGTTCCAGAGGGCCTAATAACTTATGGGATGCCGCTGGTTCGGGAGGAGGTCGGCGCATCGAGTCCCAAATCGGGAAAGTGCCAAATTTACGACTAAGCCTAACAATTACGGACACTTACAGCGGAGAGTAAAATCGAGCGCCACTCGCGCCTATCCGCTATGCCGGAAAAGAATCGTGTCGCCCTCTTGGACGACATACTCCTTACCTTCAAGGCGAACCTGGCCCTTTTCGCGAGCCTGCGCCCATCCGCCGGCTGCGATCAATTCGTCCCAGCGCACCACTTCGGCGCGAATAAAGCCGCGCTCGATGTCGCTGTGGATCTCGCCGGCGGCCTTCTGCGCGGTGGCGCCGCGGCGAATGGTCCACGCGCGCACCTCTGGCTCGCCGGCCGTGAAAAATGAAATCAGGCCGAGCAATCGATACGTAGCTTCGATCAAGCGATCGAGGCCCGATTGTTTCAAACCATACGCGGCGAGAAGTTCCGCGGCCTCGGCGCCTTCAAGCTGCGCAAGTTCCGCTTCGATTCGCCCACAGATCGGAACCAGCACTGTTCCCGGGCGTCCCGCCAATTGTGAAGCCCCGCGCCGCGCGACCGCGGCATCGAGATCGGCCACTTCATCGTCGCCCAAATTCAAAACGTAAAGCATCGGCCGCTGCGAGAGAAACATGAAACCACTCATCAGCTTTCGTTCTTCGGCCGAAAATTCCAGTTCACGCAGCGGCTTCTCCGCCTGAATCGCCGCGCGGCAACGTTCTAAAAGTACCTGCTCCCGCTCGAGCAGCGGATCCTTTTTTTTCTTCAGGTCTTTTTCCACGCGTTCCGCTCGGCGCTCGATCTGCTCGAGGTCGGCGAGCATGAGTTCAAGATCGAGACTGATTGCGTCACGCAGCGGATCGACGGAGCCGGAAGCGTGCGCCACGCTCGGATCGTCGAAAGCGCGCAACACGTGCGCCAGCGCATCCACTTCGCGCAGCGGCGCCACCACAGCCGAATCCCGCGCGCGATCCTTCTGCAGTCCGCCCACGTCCACGTACTCAACCGTGGCGTAGGTGATTTTCTTCGGCTGAAAAAGCGCCGCGAGCTGCGCCAGTCGCGGCTCGGGCACGCGCGCAATGCCCACGTGTGTCGCGCCGCGCGCGGCCTTCTCGTCGATCTGCGCGTGCGTTAGGATCTGAAATAGCGTGGTCTTTCCGACCTGCGGCAGTCCGATGATTCCTGTTTGCATGAGCGAGTGATACTAGCATACGCTGCTTCGGCGAGTCGCAAGCAGCCACGCGGCGATTCGCTGGAGTCGCGCGCATGCCCATCGAACCCCACGTCCTGCACACTCATCGCGAAGCCATAGCTCACCTGAAGCGCGTCGATCCGCGCCTGGCGCGCGCGATCGATCGCATCGTCGAAATCATCGGCCCGTTCGATATGAAAATGGCCGGCCACCCCGGTCCCTACGAAGCTCTGCTGCGCTCGATTTTTTATCAGCAGTTGAACGGCAGGGCCGCGGCCACAATCCTCGGGCGCTTCAAAGACCGCTTCGGCAGCGGCGATTTCCCCGCCCCCGCGAAAGTCCTCGCGGCATCGACGCGCCAACTTCGCTCCGTAGGCTTGTCGCGCCAAAAAATCGCCGCTGTGCGCGATCTCGCGCGCAAGACACTCGATGGAACCGTCCCGCCGCAAGCTGAGATCGAGCTTCTATCGAACGAAGAAATCATCGAGCGCTTGACCGCCGTGCGCGGAGTCGGCGTCTGGACCGTCGAGATGCTGCTCATGTTCCAGTTGGGACGCCCGAACGTCCTGCCGGTTTCGGATTTCGGCGTGCGCAAAGGCTTTCAGGTCGCGTTTGGAAAAAAGAAAATGCCGACTCCGAAGGAGTTGTCAGCGCACGGAGAACGCTGGCAGCCCTATCGAACCATCGCCAGCTGGTATCTCTGGCGCGCGTCGGAGCATTTGTCCCCGAAGAACGCCAAGCCTGCCGCGCGCGTCCCGGCACGCGCCACTAAGAAGAAATCCAAATCAAAGAAGACGAAGCGATAGCGGTCGACCCAGACAATTTTACGCGCGGTTCTCCGCACGAACGGGCGCAGACGCGTCGCGAGCCGTGAGATAGAGCGCCGCCACGCCCGCAACCAAGATGACCACTTCCATCCACACCGAAACGTCGTGCAGATGCTCAAACGCCACGCGGATCGGCATTTCCGGCGGCGTCGCCCACACCGAACCCATCGTCAGGCTCAGCGCTTCCATTCGCGCGACCACCATGTACTGCGAAATCGCGGTCAATATCACCATGAGCATCACGCATATCGACGCGCCCGAGCCCAACGCGCGCGCCGACTTCGCGACCAGCATCGTGGCCAGCAGATAAATCACTCCGAGCACGATTCCGGCAACGTGCAATCGCCCGATCAAGAAGGCCACGAGGTCGCCGGCCTGATCCGGATTCGCCATGGTGCGAAACGCGCCCGGTGCCACGATCGCGCTGAAATAAAGGATCGCGCCCACCCAGGTACCTAACGCGAAGAACTGCAACAAACGTAACGCTGAACGCATTCAATTATCCTTTAGAATAAATGGCGGGCCAGGGCGCGGCCTCGAAAATCGAACTGCGGTAGCGCGACATTCAAAATGGTGGGCGATCAAGGATTTGAACCTTGGACCTCTCCCGTGTGAGGGGAGCGCTCTAACCACTGAGCTAATCGCCCACGAGCTTTCGTTTCTAGCAGAAGCATCGCGGATTATCAACCGACGGGGACGATCGACAAATGAAGATTGCAGTGCGGGATCAGCTTGCAGAGTTGCGCAGCGCCGTCGGCCACGCGATTCGCGGCAAAGACGACGTGATCGAGCTCGCGATCGTGGCGCTCCTCGCGCGCGGACACTTGCTGATCGAAGACGTTCCGGGCGTCGGCAAGACCACTCTCGCGCAAGCCCTGGCGCGTTCGTTTCACTGCACGTTCCAGCGCATCCAGTTCACTTCCGATCTTTTGCCGTCCGACGTGATCGGCGTCAGCGTCTTCAATCCCACCACGCAGGAGTTCGAGTTCAAGCGCGGCCCGCTCTTCGCCAACGTGGTGCTCGCCGACGAAATCAATCGCACCACGCCGAAGACGCAATCCGCGCTGCTCGAAGCCATGAACGAAGCGCAAGTGACCGTCGAAAATCACACCTATCCTCTTCCGCAGCCCTTTCTCGTGCTCGCCACGCAAAATCCGATCGAGCACCATGGCACCTATCCCCTGCCCGAATCGCAACTCGATCGTTTCCTTCTGCGCATCCGCATGGGATATCCCGGGCGCGAGAGCGAGCGCGAAATTCTGCGCCAGCATCGCGGCGGCGATGCCTACCGCAGCGTTGAGCCCGTGATGGAAGCTGCCGACGTCGCCGTGCTGCAACGCGAAGTCGAACAAGTTCGCGTCGACGATTCGCTCGCCGATTACGCCATCGAAATCGTCGAGCGCACGCGCCACGCCGAACAACTCCTCCTCGGCGTCAGCCCGCGCGGCCTGCTCATGCTGCAGCGCGCCGCGCAGGCCAGCGCCTATATCGATGGCCGCGATTATTGCGTCCCCGACGATTTCAAGCGCCTGATCCTTCCGGTCTTCGCGCATCGCGTGGTCGTCAACACGCGCTACGCCTCGACGCAAAAAAAATCCGCGCACGCCGAAGCCATTCTCTCCGAGATCGTCGAATCCACGCGCGTCCCGCTCTGATGGCCTCCACCATCGGCATCGCGTCGGACCGCGCCTCCGCCAGCACTCCCGTCCGCAAATCCGATCACAAATCCGACCGCGCCTCAAATCGCACCGCGGAGCGCGCGTCCTGGCGTAATTTTTTCGTGGCCATCGCCGCGCTCGGCCTGGCGCTCGGCCTCGCGCTGTACTCCGGCGCCGCGGCTCAGACGGGCAACATGGGCTTCGCGGCAGCCTCTGCGACTCTGGCGCTGGTCGTGGCCGGCTGGGTGGGCCTCGCAATCGTCCCGAAGCTCGCGCGGCGCACTTCCCTTCGCTGGCTCGCCTATCAAATGGATTACAAGCTCACGCGCGAGGGCCTCGTGTATCTCGGCGGCGTCGCGGTCGTCACGCTCGCAGCGCTCAACACTGGCAACAATCTTTTGTTCATGGTGCTGGCCTGCCTGCTTTCCGGCATTTTGATTTCCGGTGTGCTTTCGCGTTTGGTTCTCTCCGGCGTCGACCTGCATCTCGATCTGCCGGAGCACATTTTCGCGACGCAACCCGCGGTGGCGCTGGCCGAACTGCGCAACGAAAAATTCTGGCTCCCGTCGTTTTCGCTCTCCGTCGTCGGCGAGTCGCCGGAATCGAAGCGCGAGCGCGGCCGTGCCCCCGCCGCGATTCTCACGCGCCCCGTCTACTTCCCTTACCTTCCGCGCAAAGGGTCCGTGCGCCAGAGCGTCGAGCTCACCTTCCCGCGCCGCGGCCTCTACCGCCAAGACGCGCTCGGCCTGCGCACGAAATTTCCGTTCGGCTTCCTGCAAAAAACGCGCCGCATGGACGCCGATCTCGAAATCGTCGCCTATCCCGCCGTGCGCCAGAGCGACGAATTTTTCGAGGTGCTCCCGCTCGTCACCGGCGAACTTGAAAGTTACGTCCGCGGCCGCGGTCACGATCTCTACGCCATCCGCGATTACCGCTCGACCGACAGCGCGCGCCACGTCGATTGGAAAGCCACGGCCAAAAAAGCCGCGCTGCAAGTGCGCGAATACGCGCGCGAGGACGAACGCCGCGTGCTGCTCGCCCTCGATCCCGAACTCGATCCCGCTGCGTTCAAAGGTCCCGAACAAATGGCCGAGCGCTTCGATCGCGCCGTAGGTCTGTGCGCAAGTCTCGCCTGGCATTTCTACGGACTCGATTCCGTGCTCGAATTCCGCACCGCCGGCACCACGATTCCCGCCGCGCCCGCCGCCGAAGTGATCTACGACGCGCTGCGCAGCCTCGCGCTCGTTGAGCCGCGGCCGCGCTCGAAGGGCGCGCGTTTCCTCGATCAACTCACCGACCAGCCCGACATTTTCAAAATCATCGTGACGTTCGAGCCGCGCGGCGCCGTGCCCACGCGGCTTTGGAGTTCTTCGTTCTTGCTCTTTCAGTCCTAACGAATCCGGCGCACGCTAGCTTGCAACCCGCCCGACCGCTTGTGTCAGAATGCCAGGCTGATGGCGTTGCCAAAAAATTTGCTGGCAGATGAAATCGCGATCGCGCGATTTCGCCGCAATCTCCTCGCGTGGTATCACGCGTCGAAACGCGATCTCCCCTGGCGCCGCACGCACGACCCGTACCGCATCTGGCTTTCCGAAATCATGCTCCAGCAAACGCGCGTGGCCGCGGTGATCGGTTATTACGAGCGCTTCCTCGATCGTTTCCCTACCATCGAATCGCTCGCCGCGGCGCGCGCCGAGGAAGTTTTGCGTCTCTGGGCCGGCCTCGGCTATTACAGCCGCGCGCGCAATTTGCTTCGCGCCGCGCAGCAAATCATCGCGCAGCACGGCGGCGAATTTCCGCGCGCGTGGGACGCCGCGATCGCGCTCCCGGGAATCGGCACGTACACCGCCGCTGCGATTCTCAGCATTGCCTATGGCGAGCCGCACGCCGTGCTCGATGGCAACGTGGCGCGCGTACTCGCGCGCGTCGACGCCGTTCGCGGCGATCTTCGCGCGCCGCGCCGATGGAACGCTCTCACAGTCCGCGCGCAACAAATCGCCGATCCCTTCGCATCCGGCGATTGGAACCAAGCCATGATGGAACTCGGCGCCACTATCTGTTTGCCGCGCGCGCCGCTGTGCGAAATATGTCCCGTGCGCGAGTTCTGCCGCGCGCGAGCGCTAGGCTTGACCAACTCTATTCCCGCGGCGCGGCGAAAACGCGCGCCCGAATCCGTGACGCTCGCCGCCGCCGTTCTGCTCGATCATCGCGGCCGAACCTTGCTTGTGCGCCCGGGCGCGGCCGAAGCCGCGCTGTTCTCGCGCATGTGGCAATTCCCTGCCGTCGATGCGACCGCGAATGCGGCCTCTGCAACGCGCACCGCGCTCGCCAAACATCTCCGCCTCTCGCTCAAAATTGTCGGAATCAGCGCCGCGCAGCTCGCGCCCGCCGATGATTCGCGCCACACCGTGACGTTCCGCCGCATCCGCCTCGCCACATTCCTCGCGCGCGTCGCGCGATTGCCGCGATCGCGCGACACACGCACTCCGCGCCTCGACGACGTCGCGCATCTCGCCGTCTCGAGCGCCACCAAGAAAATCGCGGCCGCGGCCCTGCGCGCCCTCTCCGCCGCTCCGTCGCCGAAAACGTAACGCAACGATTCCGCCGCTCCGCGACACGGTAATCAGTTGGAGCCGTTCCGCCGCGCGCGCGCCGCGACATACGCTCTCGGCTGCTAACATCGAAGTTGAAACCGCCATGCCGCAGCCCATCACCACTCGCGACGCGCATCTCTCCGCGCTCGATCGCTATTTCGAGATCTCGCTCTATCTCCTTCTGCTCACCAGCGTGCTCGCGCTCGTCTCCACCGGCAAGCTCGATCTCGTCACCATGCTCGGAGCGCCCGCCGCCCTGCTGGTGAAGGGCATTCGCTGGCTCCGCGGACTCAAGCCCGAGCTTTCCTCGCGCGCCGCCACCTGGATCGTCGCGCTCTATCTCGTTTTTTTCCCCATTGACCTTTACTGGGTCTCCCGGTCTATCGCCGCAAACGCGCAAAATCCCAGCTTGATGGCCGCGCTGCTGGCCGCGATTCACCTGATGCTTTTCGTGATGATCGTTCGCCTTTTCAGCGCGCAGAGCACGCGCGATCACTTGTTCCTCGCCATGCTCGCGTTCGCGGCCATGTTGTGCGCCGCGATCCTCACTGTCGGCACGGCGTACCTCGCGTTCTTTTTCGCGTTTCTGCTTCTCGCGATTTCCACTTTCATCGGCCTCGAAATGCGCCGCAGTTCCGAAGCCGCCACGGCGGCGCCTCTTGAATCCGGCACGGGCGCGGCCAAGCGTCTGCAGCGCGCGCTCGGCGGAGCCTCCGTTCTGCTCGCGGTTGGAACGCTCGTCGTCGGCACGTTGATCTTTTTTCTGATCCCGCGCGTTTCCGCCGGCTATCTTTCCGGCTACAACCTTCAGCCCACGTTGATCTCGGGATTTTCCGACGACGTCGAGCTCGGCGAAATCGGCACAATCCAGAAAAGCAGCGCCGTGGTGATGCACATCGCGGTCCAGGGCGATCCTGTTGCGGCGCAATCCATGCATTGGCGCGGCATCGTGCTCACGAATTTCACCGGCTCGCGCTGGTCCAGCGACGAGCGCGGCCCGGTCACCATCCTCGCCGGCCCGAGCGGCTGGTACCCGCTCGCGTCCGGACCCGCGCCGGCGCTGCGCCGCGCCGTGCCCATGCGCTACACCGTGATGCTCGAACCGCTGGCCACCACTTCGCTCTTTTTCGCCGCCGAACCCCAGAGTGTGCGCGGCACTTTCGGCGGCGCCGCGTCCGGCGCAGCCGCGCGTCGCAGTTTTCTGGTGCGCGATCGCACCGGCTCGATCTTCGATCCGTTCTACATCTCGGAACGCGTGCGCTACGAAGCGGTGTCCATGCGCGATGTAAACACGCCCGCCGAACTGCGCACCGCGCCGACCGTCTACCCCAGCGAAATCACCGCCGCTTATTTGCAATTGCCGTGGCTCGATCCGCGTATTCCCGCGCTCGCGCAGCAAATCACCGCGCACAGCCCCACTCCGTACGACAAAGCGTCCGCCATTGAAATTTATCTGCGCACGCACTACGGTTATACGCTCGATCTTTCCGGCAAGCCGCCGGCCGATCCTCTCGCCTATTTCCTGTTCGATCGCCGCGCCGGCCATTGCGAATATTTCGCATCGGCCATGACCGTGATGGTGCGCAGCCTGGGCATTCCGGCGCGCTACATCAATGGTTTTCTGCCCGGCGAATACAACAGCGTGGACGGCAATTACGTGATCCGCGCAAGCGACGCGCACAGCTGGGTGGAAGTTTATTTTCCCGATTACGGCTGGATCACCTTTGATCCCACTCCACCGTCGGAAGAAGAGTCGTTGAGCTTCGCCGCGCACCTCGCGCAATACTGGGATTGGTTTCAAGTGAGCTGGAGCGAGTGGGTGATCAATTACGATTTCTCGCACCAGTTCCAACTCGCGCAGGGCGTGCAGCGCGCGTCGCGCGCGTGGACCGAGCGCTGGATCGAGCGCGTGGGTTCGGCGAGGGCCGGCGCCACGAACTGGATGCTCACCTGGCAGGTGCGCGTGTTGCGCTGGCCGCACCGCGAATCGCTTTGGTTGATTCTGGTCGCGGCGATGGCGGCGCTTGTGGCGTGGAAGGCCGGGCCGCCGCTGCGAAAATTTTGGCAGTTGCATGCGGGAGGCAGCGGCGCGGTTTCCGCGCATCTCGCTACGCTCTACTACGCGCAGATGCTGCGTCTGCTCGAGCGACGCGGCATCGAAAAGGCCGAAGGCCAAACCCCGCTCGAATTCGCGGCGTCGATCGGCCTCGGCGAAATGGCCGCGCCGGTCGGGGAATTCACCACGATTTACCAAGCTGCGCGTTTCGGCGGAGCTAGCGCCGATCGCCAACAACTAAGACATCTCCTCGACCGCATCCGCTCCGTCGGCCGCGCCAGAACCCCTCGCGTCACAACCCTCGTTCTCTAACGCGCCGCCCCTCCGAAACGAACCCGGGTATATACACCCCCGGTATGTTTTGCGTAAGAAACACAAACAAAAGAACTTGTAGGAGAAGAGTGCGGATGAGTGTGAAAAGACAGTGGATTAAAACTGCTTGTTATGAGTGAGTTGCGCACTCTTTTGTATTCAACTGAAAACAAAGTGGTTGTATGGGGAGAAAATGCGATCGGATACGCACATAGTGTGCGCGAATCAGCGCGATTGGAGCGGCCTGCCACGCGTGAAGACGGAAATGGGGTAGGTTCGGGGCCGCAGGGTGGCGCGGGGAAAAGTGGGAGGGCCGGAGAATTCGAATTGTTTGTGGCGAACATATGAAACGGTAACATAGAGTCCAGATAGTGTCAACTACTATTTAAGTATTCGAAACGAATTAGGCGCGCAAGGCACGGACAAGCTCGCGCCGCGGCGAGCGACGGGATCTGCGGTGCGCCAGCGGCGGGAGGCGGCTCGGGCAGTGTGCTAAACTGGCTGGATTGCGCGCATGGCACGAACCGCGCCCGCTTATGCCGAAAGCCGGATTCATCAGCCTGGGTTGCCCGAAGAACCTCGTCGATAGCGAGGTGATGATGGGCATTTTGGCGCGTCACGGATACGAATTTACGCCGCGCGCCGAAGAAGCCGAAGTGTTGGTGGTGAACACCTGCAGCTTCATCGAATCCGCGCAGCACGAATCCGTCGAAGCCATTCTCGAAATGGCCGAATACAAAAAATTCGGCGTGGCGCGGAAATTGATCGTGGCCGGCTGCCTGGTTGAACGCTATCGCGACGAAATCAGAAAGCGGATCCCGGAAGTCGATGCGGTGATCGGCACCGGCGAAGTCGAGCGCGTGCTCGAAGCCGTGCGCGGCGAAGCGTTCGCATCCGACGCCGCGAGCGGGCCCGATTACCTCTATCACGATCTGACGCCGCGCCTGCTGACCACGCCTCGCCACGCGGCGTATTTAAAAATCGCTGAAGGCTGCGATCATCCCTGCTCGTTCTGCATCATTCCGCAATTGCGCGGGAAATTCCGCAGCCGCCGCGTGGAATCGGTGGCGCGAGAGGCGGAGCGCCTGGCCGACGCCGGCGTGCGCGAGCTCACGCTGATCGGACAGGACACTACTTCGTACGGCGAAGACCTCGGCTTGAAAGACGGCTTGCCGCTCCTGCTCGATCGCCTTTCCGAAATCGACGCGTTGCAATGGGTGCGCGTTCTCTACATCTATCCGAATCGCGTCACGCAGCGACTGCTCGAGACCATCGCCGCGCGTCCGCGCCTTGCGAAATATCTCGACATGCCGCTGCAACATGCGAGCCGCAGTGTTCTGGCGCGCATGAAGCGCGGCGGCTCCGGCGACGCCTTCTTGAAATTGCTCGAGCGCATGCGCCGCACCATCGACGGCGTGGCCCTGCGAACTTCTTTCGTCGTGGGCTTCCCCGGCGAAACCGAGGCCGATTTCAAAGAACTGTGCGATTTCGTGCGCGCCGCGCGCTTCGATTGGATGGGCGTGTTCGGCTATTCCGATGTCGAAAATGCCGCGAGCCACGCGCTCGACGCGCGTAGCAAAGTCGATCCCGCGGTGATCGCCGAGCGCCGCGCTCACCTGATGACCATTCAAAAATCGATTTCCGCCCGCAATCTGCGCCGCTTCGTCGGACAGCGCGTCACGGCGCTCGTCGAAGGCCCATCGAAAGATAACGATCTCGTTTGGGAAGCGCGCCTCGAAACCATGGCCCCCGAAATCGACGGCAAGCTTCTGCTCACCGATATCGAAACGCCCAGCGGCACAGCGCGCCCCGGCGACATCATCACCGCCGAGATCGAATCCTCGCACGACTACGATTTAGCCGGCCGCGCGGTGCAAATTTTGGATACGCGTCCCGATGCGCCGCGCGAATCGCTGCCCGCGTCCGTCCCGGCGATGCGCATCGGCACCGGCGCCGCTCTGCGCGTCCTCGCGTGAGGCAACTCCATGCGCCATCGCTGCCCCATCTGCCATAAGCCGACCGACTCCGAAAAGAATCAGGAGTTCCCTTTCTGCAGCGAGCGCTGCCGCCTCGTCGACCTTGGCAACTGGGCCACCGAAAAATACCGAATCGCCTCCCCGCAAATGGACGAATCCGAAGCCGAAGAAATCGATACGCATGAATCCGGAACCGACGCCGACACCGACGACCACGCCCAATAGCGCGAGCAGCGCGAGCGCCGCGCCGCCGCGACGCAAGCCCCGCATCTCGCTCGCGATCGCGACGGCCCTCGGCCTAGGCTACATCCCGAAAGCGCCCGGAACATTCGGCTCCCTCGCCGGCGTCGCGCTGACCCTCGTCTCCCCGATTCTCCTATTCTTGTCATTCGCCTGGATGGGGCCGGGCGTTTTTGAGGAATACCATCTCCATGTCGGAGACCAATGGATGCTTTTCATAATCGCCAACGTCTATTACGAACTCGGCCTCTGCCTCGCGGTTGCGCTCTTGGGCGTTTGGACCGCGTCCCGGTCGGCCGCATACCTCGGCTCAAAGGATCCGCAGGTCGTCGTGATCGACGAGGTCTCCGGACAATACCTTGCGCTTTTCGTCGGCAGCCTGTGGCCAGGGCGGTTCGAGGCAATGCACCTGCTCACCTGGCCTCGGTCCGTCGTGTATAACCTCGACTTTCCACTTGACTGGAAATGTCTCTTGGCGGGATTTATACTTTTTCGCGTTTTCGATATCTGGAAGCCATTCCCGGCGCGTCAGGCAGAATCTTTGCCGCGCGGCTGGGGAATCATGGCCGACGACTGGATCGCGGGCCTCTACGCCGCGCTCGGATTGTGGATTTTGCGCGCGCTGGGGCTATGATCAGCCCGCACAGGGCGACGCGCGTTAGCTGACGAAGATATTTCTCATGGAAACGAACGGCATACCTCGAATCGACCGCATCTCTCCGGCAGCAGCCGTGCCGGGCGGCGACGTGACCATCCACGGAACTTTTCATTCCGCGCCGAGCGTGCGGCCGCGCGTGCGCTTCGGCGACGCCGAGGCCAGCCTGCTGATCGCGAGCGATGAATACTTAATTGCGCGCGTGCCCGAAGGTTCGATCGGCGGCCTGGTGCGCGTTGAAACATCGCGCGCGGCAAGCCAACCGTTCGCCATGCACGTCGGCGTGCAAATCGCCGACAACTTGCATCCGGTCGCGAATCCCGCTGTGGACGCCGCGGGAAATATCTACGTGACGTTCAGCGGGCAGCGCGGCCATAAAGCGGCCGTCTCGCTCTACAAGATCACCTCGAATTACACCGTGAAGCCCTTCGTCACCGAAATGACGAATCCCACAGGTCTTGCGATCGACCGCAACGGCGCGCTTTTCGTTTCCTGCCGGAACGACGGCACGATCCATCGCGTCTCGCCCGAGGGCCGCGCCGAGATGTGGATCGAAGGCATGGGCGTCGCCACCGGCATCGCGTTCGATCGGCGCGGAAATCTTTTTGTCGGCGATCGCAGCGGAACAATTTTCAAGATCAGTCCGGACAAGGAAATTTTCGTCTTTGCCACGCTTGAACCGTCGATCGCGGCGTATCATCTCGCGTTCAGTCCGTCCGGCGAACTCTTCGTCACCGGGCCCACCACATCGAGCTTCGATCGCGTCTATCGCATCGATCAGCAAGGCGAAGTGACCACGTTCTATCGCGGATTGGGACGCCCGCAAGGACTCGCGTTCGATAGCCTCGGCAATTTGTATGTCGTCGCTTCGCTTGCCGGACACCGCGGCGTGGTGCGCATTTCGCCGAGCGGAAACGCCGAGCAGGTGATCAGCGGAGTCGGACTCGTCGGCATCGCGCTGCCGCCGGGGCGACGCGCGGTGCTCGCGGCGACGACGTCGCTCTACAGCCTCGACTGGGAAGTCGAAGGAGCCTCGCTGCCGATTTAGCGCGCGCCAGAAATGAAAGCGGAAATCATAGCGGTTGGCTCGGAACTGCTCACGCCGGATCGCATCGACACGAATTCCCTTTTTCTCACCGAGCATCTCAATCGCCTGGGCATCGAAGTCACGCGCAAATCGGTGGTCGGCGACAATCTCGCCGCGATTCAAGATACATTTCGCGGAGCGCTCGAACGAGTCGAACTCGTTGTCGCCTCCGGCGGACTCGGTCCCACGGAAGACGATTTGACGCGCGAAGCCGTCGCCGAACTTCTCGGCCTGCGCCTTGTGCAAAATGAAGGCGTGATTCGCGCGATTCAGGAGCGTTTCCAAAAGCGCGGCCGCGCGATGGCCGAAAATAACGCGCGCCAGGCGATGGTGCCCGAAGGCGCGACGATTCTTGAAAATAAGCGCGGCACCGCACCGGGACTTTGGATCGAATCGAAGCAGCGTATCGTGATTCTGTTGCCCGGGCCGCCGCGGGAATTGAAGGCGTTGTTCGAGAGCGAAGTTGAGCCGCGCCTCGCGCGCCACGCGCCCGCATTGCGATTGCATCATCGCGAGCTGCGCACGGTGGGATTGCCGGAATCCGATCTCGATCTGCGCATTGCGCCGATCTACAAAACGTATGCCGACGTGGAGACAACCGTTCTCGCGGGGCCCGGCGAAATTGAAGTCCACTTCCGCCTCTGGTCGGCCGATGCGGCCGACGCCGAGCGGCGCCTTGACGAACTCGAACGGCACGTGGCGCTCGCGCTCGGCGAATTCATCGTTTCAACGGGCGGCGAAACGCTCGAACAAGTGGTCGGCCGGCTGCTCGCCGCACACCACGCGACGATTGCCACGGCGGAAAGCTGCACGGCGGGATTAGTGGCCGAGCGGCTCACGCGCGTCCCGGGCAGCTCCGCATATTTTCTGGGCGGAGTGGTCTGCTACAGCAACGAATTGAAAACGGCGTTCGCGGACGTGCCGGCCGAAATGATCGAGAAATACGGCGCGGTCAGCGCGGAAGTGGCGCGGAGTCTCGCGGAAGGAATTCGCCGGCGCACCGGCGCGGCGCTGGGCGTGAGCGTCACGGGCGTGGCCGGGCCCGGCGGCGGAACTCCCGCGAAGCCCGTGGGCACGGTGCACATCGCGCTGGCCGCGGCGGGTGGCACGATCGAGCGCGGGCTTTTATTGACCGGCGAACGCGAGCGCATCCGCTGGCAAGCGTCGCAATCGGCGCTGGACATTGTGCGGCGCCATTTTCTCGGCGCGACCGGGCTCGGCGCGACCGGGCGCGGCGGCGCGCCAGCATCGCTTCGCAGCGTGCCTCAAAAAACAAATTCAAAGGCTTGAGCGCATGCGCCTCTTCGTCGCCGTGGAAACTCCCGAAGCGGTGCGCCGCGCGCTTCGCGCGTGGATCGCGCCGCTGGAAGCCGCGTATCCGCGCGCGCGCTGGGTGCGCGCGGAAAATCTGCACGTCACGCTGAAATTCATCGGCGATGCCGCAACGGAAAGTCTCGATGCGTTGCGTGATGCGTTGCGCGCGGTGCGCCAAGCGGCGCCGATCGAGATTCATTTTCGCGGCGCCGGTTTTTTCCCAAACGAGCGGCGGCCGCGCGTGCTGTGGGCCGGAATCGAAGCTGGCCCCGAACTCGCGCTACTTGCGAAAGCGATCGAGCAAGCGCTCGAACCCGCAGGCGTGCCGCGCGAAACGCGAGCGTTTCGTCCGCATTTGACCGTAGCGCGATTCCCCGAGAAATCGGACGCCGGCGGCGTGGCAAGAATCCGCGGCACGCTCGCCGCAGCAGCCGCGCCGGATTTCGGCTCGGCGCGCGTTGCGGAATTTCATTTGTATCGCAGCGTGCTGAAACCTTCCGGCGCGGAGTACACTCGCCTGGATTCTTTCGACTTTACGCGGAGCGATTCCGAGTGACGCCAGCCCCGATTCTCGCCCCGCTCTTGCGCACGCAGGCCGGCATCCTGTCGGCCGCGTATCTGCTTGGATCGATTCCCTTCGCGCGCCTGCTCGGGCGGACCCGCGATGCGGGTATAGCCGCGCGCGCGGCGCTGGTTCTTCTCGATGGCGCGAAAGCATTTCTCGCCGTGCGCTTGGCCGAAAGATTGACGCACGGCAACATCCATTGGATGACCTACGCGGCCCTGGCCGCAATTCTTGGGCACATGTTTCCCGTGTGGCTCGGCTTCCGCGGCGGGCACGGCGTGGCTACGGCGGCTGGCGCATTTCTGGTGATCTGCTGGCAGGCCGTGGCGCTGAACGTCGGCTTGTGGATCGTGGTGGTCTGGTTCTGGGGTTACGCTTCGATCGGCTCGCTCGCGGCGGCGGCCGCGCTGCCCATGCTGCTATATCTGCTCTATGCACCCGGCCACGCGCCACCCAGCATGCTTTCGGCCAGTGCGCTGCTGGTTACCGCGCTGCTGGTGGTTAAACATCGGACGAATATCGAGCGTTTGCTGGCGGGCACCGAGCCGCGGTTTTCGCTCCGGCGGCCGAAATCGTGAATCGCGCGCCTACGCCGCCCGGCTATTAGCAAGTCCGCTATCGAGGCGTCACCGCCGAGCCTTCCACTACGCCCGAAGCCCCTAAAATGATAGAGCGACGAGTGGGTCAGCGCCCCCATGAGCATCGACGCCATCAAGTCCGCCCTCGCACGCCCGCGCATCCTCTGGATGGTGCTGGGCGCGATGCTGCTCGTCAGCGTGCTTCCGCTTGGCCTTTACCACCGTCAGGTGCTCCAACTGAGCCAGGAAAAGTTGACGGACACCGAGAGCTTGCAGCAAACCGAAGTGACGCGCTCGGTGGCGGAAGAAATCCAGCTTTTCGACACCAACCTCTACCAGCAGCTCATCAGCGAGCGCCAGATTCTGGCATTGACCAACCTGATCGGATCGGTGAACGACCCGGTGGAGGCACCGCAACTGACGCGCCTGCTTGAAAACTTCGTATCGAGCGATCCCAACATCTTGTACATGACGGCGGTCGGTGCCGACGCCAAGGGCGCCGATGCCGGCGTGCTTTCTCCCGCCGAGGATCCGTTCGTGAGCAATGCGCTGCAACGCGCGTTCACGTCATGCGTGCAGTCCGACGTGGTGGTGTTCCGCAGCGATCCGCTGGCGATCGGCGTGGACAATCGCCCGGCGATCGTGATGGCGATTCCGCTGCGCGTGGGAGATCAATTCGGAGGGATGCTGGCCGCAGTGGTTTCGCTCGATCCGATTCTGCAGCGGCTGAAGGAAACCAGCGTGCGCGGGCGCGTGGTCTACGTGGTGGATCGCTCCGGGCACATCGTGGCGCATCCGGACACGCGGCAATTCGTGCCGGGCACGGACGCGCGCGCAAGCTCCGACGTTGTGGCGCAAGTAACCGCGCTGCCCGAGGAACTGAGCGCCACCGAAACCGTGCAGCAATTCTCGCGACAGGAAAACGGCCGCTCAGTGCCGATGATCGGAACCTACAGCACGATACCCGATCTCAATTGGGCGGTGGTCGCGGAGCGCAGCCTTGAAGTGGCGCGCGAGGACGCCGGCGTGAACGAATTAAATGCGCAGGCCTTGAGGTTCGTACTCATCGTCGGATTCTGCGCGCTGCTGCTCGGATATTTGTTCGCCGTGGGCATCAGCTCGCCGATTCGCGCGCTCGCATCTTCGACGCAAGCCATCAGCCGCGGCGAATTTCACGAGCGCGCGCCGGTGCGCGGCGCGGCGGAAATCAGCGAATTGGCCGAGACCTTCAACAGCATGGCCGGCGACATCGAACAGTTCATCGAACGATTGAAGCTGGCCGCGCAGGAAAACCGCGAGCTGTTCTTGAACAGCATCCGCATGGTCGCGGCGGCTATCGACGAAAAAGATCCGTATACGCGCGGTCATTCGGGGCGCGTGGCGAAATATTCGCTGATTATCGCGAAAGAGCTTGGACAGAGCGACGCGGAGATGGACACGCTGCGCGTCTCCGCGCTGCTGCACGACGTAGGAAAAATCGGCGTGGACGATCGCATCTTGAAAAAGCCGGGCAAGCTGACGGACGAAGAGTTCGATCAGATGAAGGAGCATCCCACGAAGGGCGCCAACATCATGCGCCCCGTCGCGCAGTTGAAAGACATGCTGCCGGGGATCGAGCTTCACCACGAGCGCATCGACGGAGCGGGTTACCCGTACGGCCTTCGCGGCGAAGAGATTCCGATGATGGCGCGCATCATTGCGGTGGCCGACGCCTGCGACGCCATCACCACCGATCGTCCCTATCATTCCGGGCACGACCTCGAATATGCGCTGAAGGAAATTCGCAACGTCGCGGGCAAACGCTACGCCGTCGAAGTTGTGGACGCGCTCGAAGTCGTGATCCGCTCGGGAAAACTCAAGCTCACCGCCAGACCTGCCGAGATTCCAAGTACACCGGTTGAAAGCGCGGCACACTGACCACTGCGGGTGCGCCGCCGACCCGTTCGGCTCAAGGACGCGGCTCTGCTAGAATTGTTGTCGCGGGCATCGGCCCACTCCATCTCATGTTCTCCCTGTTCGGAAAAGGCAAAGAGAAGGCTAAGAGCGAAGGGTCGTTGCTCGACCGGCTGAAGCGGTCGGTGGAGCGCACACGATCGCAGATCGCGGCGCGCGTCGAGGAGCTGGTCAGCGGCGAAAAGCGGCTGGATGCCGCGGCGCTTACGCAGCTTGAGAATTCGCTGCTCGCGGCGGATCTCGGTGTGCGCACCACGCGCGACCTTGTCGATGCGGTGCGGCGGGCGGCGGATAGCGCGCCGTTGCGCAGTTCGGGCGCGATCAAGCAGGTGCTGAAAGCGCAGCTGATGACAATTCTGCAAGCGGCGCCAGCGGCTGCATCGAACGGAACCGGTGCGGCCGCGGCAGAATCGGCAGCTGCTCCTCGCCCCGAAGTGCTTTTCATCGTGGGCGTGAACGGAACTGGCAAAACGACCACGATCGGAAAATTAGCGCATCGCTTGCGTCAAGAAGGACAAAGCGTGCTGCTTTGCGCAGGCGATACATTTCGTGCGGCGGCGATTGAGCAATTGGCGGTGTGGGCTGAGCGCACGGGCGCGGAACTCATCAGCCAGAAATCGGGCGCCGATCCCTCGGCGGTGCTGCACGACGCGCTGACGGCGGCGCGCTCTCGCGACGTGGACGTGGTGATCGTGGACACGGCGGGGCGGCTGCACACGAAATCGAACTTGATGGCGGAACTTGAAAAAATGCGGCGCACGGCGTCGAAGCTCGTGCCGGGCGCGCCGCACGACGTTTTGCTGGTGATGGACGCGACGACCGGGCAAAACGGTTTGGCACAAGCGCGCGAATTCACGGCGGCCGCAGGCGTTAGCGGAATTGTGTTGACGAAACTCGATGGCACGGCCAAAGGCGGCATCGTGGTGGCCATCACGCGCGAATTGGGCTTGCCGGTGCGCTTCGTCGGAACCGGCGAATCGGCCGACGACCTTGTGCCGTTCGATGCGGAAGCGTTCGTCACTTCCCTTTTTGAATGACGCCTCCGAAGCCGCCCATGACCACGACCGGCTCGTCCGCCACGGACGACGCGCTGTGGATGGCGCGCGCGCTGGACCTTGCGCGGCAGGGCGAAGCGCAGGCCAGCCCGAATCCGATGGTGGGCGCCGTGGTGGTGCGCGCGGGATTGGCTGCCGGCGAAGGATTTCACAACTACACCGATCCGCGGCACGCGGAAATTGTGGCGCTCGAATCGACCGGAGACGGCGCGCGCGGCGCGACGCTGTACGTGAATCTCGAACCGTGCTGCACCACGGGGCGAACCGGTCCGTGCACAAAGGCGATTATCGCGGCGGGGATTCGGCGCGTCGTGGCGGCGATGGCCGATCCGAATCCGGCGGTCGCGGGACGCGGGTTCGATGAATTGCGCGCGCATGGCGTGGAAGTCGCGGTGGGCGAAGCGGAGGGCGAGGCGCGACGGTTGAACGAAGCGTTTGCGGTGTGGATTCGCACGAAGCGGCCGATGGTGACGCTTAAGAGCGCGATCACACTGGATGGGCAAGCCGGCCTTGGCGCTGCGGCCAAACGCAGCGGCAAGCGAGCGGATCGCGCCGAGAGGTGGATCAGTTCTGATGAATCGCGCGCGGAAGTGCAGCGCATGCGGCACGCGTCGGACGCGTTGCTCACGGGAATCGGCACGATTTTGGCGGACGATCCGGCGCTGACGGATCGCACGGGGCTTGCGCGGCGCAGAAAACTTTTGCGCGTAGTGCTCGATGCGCGTTTGCGCTTGCCCGCGCGCTCAAAATTGGTGCGCACAGCAGAGAGCGACGTGCTGGTCTTCACCGCGGCGCCGACGGAATCGGCGCAGGCTCGGCATTTGCGCCGCGCGGGAGTGGAAATCGTGCGCGTGGCGGCGCGGCGCGGGCGCATCGACCTCGGCGACGTGCTCGACGAGTTGGGGCGCCGCGAAATTCTGAGCGTGCTGCTCGAAGCTGGCCCGACGCTGAATCAGGCCGCGCTCGAAGCGGAGATTGTGGATAAAATGCGGCTGTTCGTAGCGCCGCGCTTCGCGGGGCCTTCGACTCATTTGCCTGCGTTCGGCAAGTGGAGCACAGCGCGGCCGCTGGCGAGCGTATCGGTGCGCCGCTTTGGACCGGACGCTTCGATCGAAGGATATTTGCGCGATGTTTACGGGAATCATTGAAGCCGTCGGACGCCTCGAAGCGCTCGAACGCTCCGCCACCGGCGGACGCGTTCGGGTCCACGGCGGGGCGTTAGCGGAAATGCTCGCCGTTTCGGGCAGCATCGCCGTGAACGGCTGCTGCCTGACCGTGGTCGAGCGGCACGGAGAAACTTTTTCGGCCGATCTTTCCGGAGAAACGCTGCGACGCACTTCGTTCGGCGAAATGAAAATCGGGGCGCGCGTGAATCTCGAGCGGCCGTTGCGCGCGGGGCAAGAACTGGGCGGCCATTTCGTGCAGGGCCACGTCGATGGCGTGGGTCGCATCGCGCGATGGGAGGCTGAAGGCGCGAACTGGTGGCTGGGAGTGCGCGTGCCGGACGATCTTGCGCGTTACGTCGCGACCAAGGGCTCGATCGCGATTGACGGGATCAGCTTGACTGTGGCCGCGCTGCACGACGGCATCGTCGAAGCCGCGATTATTCCATTCACCTACGCGCAAACGAATTTGGCGGGCGCGGCGGTGGGCGACGCCGTCAATCTGGAATGCGATGTGCTGGCGAAATATGTGGAGCGGCAGATGGAAGCGCGGCGGGAAAATTCCGGCGGACGCCTGGCGGTCGAGCGCCTGAGAGAACAAGGATTCTGAGCGTCTTGCAGTAGATTCTCTGCGAAAAATTCTACGCGCGCGCCTCGCGATCTTTGTCCCAAGCGCCGCGAAAATAAAGAATCAATCCGATCAGCACGCACAGCCCTGTGCCGCCGATCAGCTTGCCCTCAAACATCCAGATATTTCGCGTTTCTCCGGGCGGGATCATCGAAAGCACGATCCCACCCAACACGACCAGAAACCCCAGCGAGCCGGTGAGCCACGCGCCAAACTTGCCGCCGGGAACGAGCACCACGTTCTCACTACTCGCGCGATCGGCGCGATACGCGAGTTTGATGAATGCCGCATACATGTACAGGAACGGAATGAAATAAAGAATCACGGCCGCGTCCACAAGAATAAAATAGGCGCTGTTGACGGTCTCGTTCAGCTGAATCAGCAGAAGCACGAGGCCTGATATTCCGGCCTGTACGAGAATCGAGACCCAGGGCGTCTTCCACTTGGGATGAATCTTGCCGAACGCGGCGGGCATGTAATGGTCGATGCCGACGACAAACGGAATGCGCGCGACGCCCGCCACGGTCGATCCCACGCCACCGGCATTGCCGACGGTCACCAGCACAGCCGCGATGACGCCGAACGCGCTAAGGCGCAGCATGGTGGAGGCCAGCGTAAGCGCTTGAAAAATGCCGCTTTTCGGGTCCACGACCGCGGCCGGCAACATCGCGAGAAGTGCGATCGTTCCGACGGTGTACATGAACGCGATCGCAAGACCGGAGCCGATGATCGCCGGCGGAAATATGCGGCGCGGATTGCGCACCTCTTCGCTCATGGCGGAACACAACTCGAGGCCGGTGAACGCGAACGCAATCTGCGGCCAGAAATTCACGGTGTTCCAATTCCACGAAGGCCGTATGGTGGCCCAGGAGAAATGCGTGGCCGAACCGTGCGCGTGCCAAACGTATGCGCCCATGCCCACCAGCATGAGCAGCGGCGCATAGGTGGCCACGCCGCCGGCGTTTTGCAGCCACTTTCCCACGTCGAGGCCAATCAGATTCAGCCACACCGCGACGATCAGCAACGCGAATGACCCCAGCATCAAAAACCATCGGCTCTGCGCCAAATGCGCGGCGCCGCTTCCGCCCATGTACGCCGCCATCGCCGCGCTGGCCATCAAGAGGCCGGGGAAATAAAAAAATGTGTAGACCCAGTAAGTCCATCCGGCGACGAATCCGTGAAATTCGCCGAAGGCTTCCTTGGACCACTCGTAGAGGCCGCCTTCTTCGGGAAAGCGCGTCGAAAGTTCCATGATCACAAGAGAAGTCGGCAGAAAGAAAAACACGGCGGACAACACCCACAAGCTGATCGAGGACGCGCCGTTGTGCGCCGCCGCTGCAATCCAACGCGGTCCGAGAACCGTGGCGATATTGAACAGCAGGACATCCCAAAAACCCATCACGCGGCGAAGCTGGCTTTTGGGGTCGGCGGAGGCCGGCGCTTGGCTCACAAGGTGACGTCCAGTGCGGGAATCAATTGGTCTTGCAATCGGAAATCGCGCAGGAAGGGATCGGTGGAGGATTCAAAGCCGGACCACGGGCCGAAAAACGTCACGCGGCCGTCTTGCAGAAAAACCAGGCGGTCGGCGAGTTTCTTCGCGAGATGCGTATCGTGCGTGACGACGACCGAGGTTTTGTGCATGGCCTGTTTCAATTTCAGGATCAACGCGCTGGTGTGCGAGGCCATGATCGGATCGACCATAGTGGTCGGCTCGTCGTACAGAATCGCCTCGGGATCGAGCGCGAGCGCCCGCGCGATGGCTACGGCGCGCTTGGTGCCCGTGCTGATCTCGGACGGCAGCTTATCGAGGAGGTCCGAGACTTCGAGCATCTCGGCGAGTTCGGCGACCCGCGCATCGAGTTGTTCGCTCGTAATGTCTTCGCGGCCCTCGAGAGGGAACGCGATGTTTTCGCCGACCGTAAGCGAATCGAATAGCGCGCCGGATTGAAATACCATGGTGACGCGCCGCCGAATGGCAGTGAGTTGGTCTTCATTCCAATCCGTGATGTCCTGGCCAGCGACAATCACGCGCCCGGAATCGGGCTCGAGAAAACCCAAAATGTGTTCGAGCGTGACCGATTTGCCGACGCCGCTGCGGCCCATGATCACGCAGGTTTCGCCGCGCTCGACGGTGAAGCTGACGTTGTCAAGCACCAGCCGGCCGTCAAACGATTTCGAGACGCCGCGAAATTCGATGTAGGGATCGCTCATCCGCTGGCAACACTCCGCGCCGAGAAACTTTGCGCGCGCACGGCAGCGCAGTCAACGCCCGGCTCGGGATCATTGTTCCCAAGCAGGCGAGCAGAAGCAATCTGTTTTCTGCACCACGGGTAGCTAGGAATCTACAGTAGTGAAGGGCAAGTCGCTCTGGAAAGCCCGCGGCCAATTGGCGTTGACAATGGCGCACTCAACCCTGAGAAAAGCGTTTTAGTAGATATGTTTAATATTATCAGCACCTTACAGATAGAATGCCGCTCAGCCCAGATATTCGGATCGAGATTATGCCTTGACATCGCACCCTAGCCTGACTATATTAGCACTCGCCACACAGGAGTGCCAATTCAGCTCGCAACCCTGTCGGCAAGATTTCCAGCGACGATGGAACCCACAAACGAAACGGAGGACTTGTAACGATGGCTGTCAACGTCACTCCCCTGCATGACCGCGTGCTGGTCAAGCGGATCGAGGAGAAGGAAAGCATCAAAGGCGGCATCATCATCCCAGATTCAGCCAAAGAGAAGCCGCAAGAGGGCGAAGTGATCGCGGTAGGCGCCGGCAAGATCGAAAAGGGCGAGCGAATTCCGCTCGACGTAAAGCCCGGCGATCGCGTTCTATTCGGCAAGTACAGCGGCAGCGAAATCAATGTGGACGATCAGGATTTTCTAATTCTCCGCGAGGAAGAAATTCTCGCAAAGCTTGGCGGAGCCGCGAAGGCGGCATCCGGACGCAAGTAACTTTTCCCCCGCGCGGTTTCCGACGCGGGGCCGCACTCGAGCGAGAGTCGCGGGTGACGCGAGCTTTCGCGGTGAAGAAGTGAAGCAAGCTGCAGTACAGAAATTGCGACGAAATTTGAAACTTAATCTTCGGGAGGATGGAGTCCTATGGCAAAGCAAATTGTGACTGGAGAAAATTCTCGCCAGTCCATTCTGCGCGGCGTCAATGTATTGGCTGACGCCGTGAAGATCACGCTCGGTCCCAAGGGCCGGAACGCCGTGATCGAAAAGAAGTTCGGCGCGCCGGTGATCACGAAAGACGGCGTGACCGTGGCGAAGGAAATCGAGCTGCAAGATCCGCTCGAAAACATGGGCGCACAGATGGTGCGCGAAGTGGCGTCGAAGACGTCGGATGTGGCCGGCGACGGCACGACGACCGCAACCGTTCTGGCGCAGGCGATCTTCCGCGAAGGCGTGAAGACCGTGGCGGCGGGCGCTAGCCCGACCGCTTTGAAGCGCGGGATCGCGCGAGCGGTCGAAGTCGCAGTGGAAGAAATCAAGAAACTCCATCGCGACGTTAAGGGCGACATGATCGCGCAAGTGGGCACGATCAGCGCGAACAACGACCGGCAAATCGGCAATATCATCGCCGAGGCCATGAAGAAGGTCGGCAAGGACGGCGTCATCACCGTTGAGGAATCGAAGACGATGGAGACGACGCTCGAAGTGGTCGAAGGCATGCAGTTCGACCGCGGCTACCTTTCGCCCTACTTCATCACCGACCCAGAGCGCATGGAGTGCGTGCTCGAAGACGTCTACATTCTGATCCACGAAAAGAAAATCAGCTCGATGAAGGATTTGCTTCCTTTGCTCGAGCAGATTGCCAAGATGGGCAAGCCGCTGATGATCATCGCCGAGGACGTTGAAGGCGAAGCGCTGGCCACACTCGTCGTCAACAAGCTGCGCGGAACTTTGCAGTGCACGGCCGTAAAGGCCCCCGGATTCGGGGATCGCCGCAAGGCCATGCTCGAAGACATCGCCATCCTGACCGGCGGCAAGGCCATCACCGAAGACCTGGGCATCAAGCTCGAAAACGTGAAGCCCGAGGACCTCGGCCGCGCCAAGAAAGTTACCATCGACAAGGACAACACCACGATCATCGAAGGCCGCGGCAAGACCTCCGAGATCGAAGGCCGCGTCAAGCAGATCCGCGCGCAAGTCGAGGACACCACCTCCGACTACGACCGCGAGAAACTGCAAGAGCGGTTGGCGAAACTCGTCGGCGGCGTCGCGGTGATCAAGGTGGGCGCGGCGACCGAAGTCGAACTGAAGGAGAAAAAGGCCCGCGTCGAAGACGCCATGCACGCTACGCGCGCGGCGGTCGAAGAAGGCATCGTGGCCGGCGGCGGAGTTACGCTGGTGCGATGCGTGACGCCGCTTGAGAAGTTGAAGCTCGAAGGCGACGAAGCCATCGGCGTCAACATCGTCAAGCGAGCGCTCGAGGAGCCCATGCGCCAGATCGCGCAGAATGCGGGCTTCGAGGGCGCCGTGGTCGTCGGACGCGTGCGCGAATCGAAGGACGAAAACTTCGGCTTCGACGCGGAGTCCGGTGAATACACCGACCTGATCAAGGCCGGCGTTATCGACCCGGCGAAGGTCACACGCCTCGCTCTACAAAATGCAGCGTCGATCGCGGCTCTGATGCTCACAACTGAAGCCTTGATCGCAGACATCAAGGAAGACGACAAGAAGGCGGCCGGCGCCGGCGGTCCTGGCGGCGGTGGCGGCGGTATGGGCGGAATGTACTAACCTTCGCGATTCGCGAAGCCGACTCACGGGGCGCTCGAACCTCTCACAGGTTCGAGCGCTTTTTTTTCTTGCGGCCTCGCGGCGCCGCCCACATGCCCCGATGGCGGCGACTTGCGCCGACGGTCCGAATGCGATACAAAATGAGCCTCCCAGTCGCTTCCCTTCTTGCGATCGTTCGGGGGAAAATTGGAAATGCCGGGAAAAAGTGTAAAGCGGTCGCGGAACCATCTTTGGGCACGGAGAGCCATTGCTCTCTCTCGCTCGTAATTCTGGGACCGGCACTGCTCGCTTGGCGTCCGGCGCTCGCCGATTCGCCGGCGACGTATGATGACGCGATCAAGCAAGTTTCCTCGCAATTGGCCGCGGCCATCGCGAGTTCTGGAAAGAAAACCGTTGCGGTTTCCGATTTTACAGATCTTGATGGCAACGTGACCGAGATCGGCAGATTTCTCGCCGGCGATGTTTCGGACTCTTTGGCCGCCCAAGCAAAGGGTTTTCTGGTGATCGATCGCGCGCAGTTCAAAGGCGCGGCGCAGTCCACGAGCGTCGATGCCTTGGTGACCGGCATCCTCACGACGTTCACAGACCACGTGCGGCTGTCGGCGAAGGTCCTCGACGCAACGAACTCGGCCATTCTCGGCGCGGCCAGTGTGGACATTCCGCGCACCAAAGATATCGACGACGTGCTTGCCGGATTGGGATCGCCGGCGTCAGCAAAATCAGGCAATTCCCGCGCGGCGGCATCTTCAACTTCGCCGAACTCGTCAAATTCCGCGACGGCCGCGGCCAACGAAGGGCCGGTGCCCGCGGTCACGGGGCGAGCTCCGTCGGGCAAAGGCGCGCGCGGTTCGGGCAAGGCTCCGAAGAAATCGTCGGGCCCGGCGGTGCCTACAGTCAGCGGGATCGGAAGCGTCGCGACAGATTCATATCGAGTGATCGTGTCGTCTCTCGTCCACTCGGCTGGCACGGTGTCTGTGACTCTCGAATTCGATTCGCTCTCCGACTCCACCATCCAACTCGCGATGGTTCGCGCTCAGTCCTACCTGACCGACGAAACAAATGTTCGCTGGGCGCTCAATCAGCAGGACACCATGGGCATTTTCAACGTGCGCGAAATGGCCGGCGGCGGATTTTGGCGCGGCGTACCCTTGGCCAAGGGCGCGAAAATACAGACGGTGCTGACGTTTACTCCGCAGGGCCCGGCCACCGGAACGAAATTCACGCTGACCATCGCGGAGTTCCGGCCGAAGTGGAACCGCGTTCTCGCGGTCCAAGGCTTGAAGTAAACACGGCACACTGCCGTGTCCCGAAAAATCCCCGACTGAGTTATCATTAAGCGAGCCGAAAAAGGTGAGCCGCGTATGAACCGCACGTCCATTCCGTTTGCGACCATCGAGGAAGCCCTCGAAGAAATTCGCCTGGGCCACCAAATCGTTCTGGTGGACGACGAAGACCGCGAAAATGAAGGCGATCTGGCGATGGCCGCCGAGAAAGTGACGCCGGAAGCGATCAACTTCATGGCGAAATTCGGCCGCGGCCTGATTTGCCTGGCGCTGACCGAAGAACGCTGCGACGAACTGCATTTGCCGCCGATGTCGCCGGTGAACACCTCGAATTACGGCACGGCGTTTTGCGAATCGATCGACGCGCGCCGCGGCACAACCACCGGCATCAGCGCGGCCGACCGCGCGACAACTATTCTCGCCGCGATCGATCCGGCGACGCGCCCCGCGGATCTAGCTCGCCCCGGCCACGTTTTTCCGCTGCAAGCGCGGCGCGGAGGCGTGCTGGTGCGCGCCGGGCAGACCGAGGCCTCCGTCGATCTCGCGCGCATCTCGGGCCTGTATCCCGCCGCAGTGATTTGCGAAATCATGAACGACGACGGAACCATGGCGCGCTTGCCGCAACTCGCCGAGTTCTGCGCCATCCACGGCCTCAAACTCGTCAGCGTCGCCGACCTCATCCGTTACCGCATGCGCCACGAGCGCTACGTGAGACGCGTGGCCGAAGCCGATCTGCCCACGCGCTGCGGAGCGTTCCGCATGATCGTCTATTCGTCCGACATCGATGGCGCGCAGCACGTCGCGCTGGTGCACGGAGCGATCGGTGCGGGCGACGAAAGCGCGAGCGAAACCGGGCGCGAAGATCTTTCAAGCCGCGCGCAGCTGGCGCCGCCGCTGGTGCGCGTGCATTCGCATTGCCTCACCGGCGATGTGTTCGGCTCGATCACCTGCGATTGTCAGGACCTGATCGCGCGATCGCTTGAAGCCATCGCGGCGGAAGGCCGCGGCGTGTTCGTCTATCTGCATCTTGCGGGCCGGGGCTTCGCGATCGAACCGTCCTCCGCGCACGATGTTTTGCCGCGCGTCCTGTATCACGGCCGCGGCCAAGTCGAAGCCAATCTCGACCATCAGCGCCAATTGCAGCGCGAAAGCGGCATCGGCGCCCAGATTCTAAGCGACTTGGGCCTCACGACGCTGCGCGTGCTGACAAATCATCCGCGCAAACTTGTTGCGCTCGAAGGCTACGGACTGTGCATCGCCGAGCAAGTTCCCATCCCGATCGGCAGTCACCGCACTACGCATCAGCGCTTGTAAGCCTCCAGGTAATCTTCAAAGGGCTAGCGCAGTTACGGCGAGGATGACGCCACCGTTACATACGGCCGAATCGCGTTGAGTTTCCGGCGTGAAATTCCGCGAATCGCAAGCAAATCTTCCACGCGGCGAAACGGCCCGCTGGTTTTGCGGAAATTAACGATGGCCTGCGCGGTCTTCGGTCCGATCCCCGGAAGTTGTGCAAGTTGATCGGCGGTTGCGGTGTTCAGGTTGAGCGGCTTTGCCGGCGGTTGCTTTGCGGCGCGTGCCACGCTTGACGAAGCCAAACTCGCCGCGATCCCGATGACAAATAGGATCAAGCAAATTTCGCGAGCGCACCAACGCACGGCAAATTCCTCAATTCATTCCCGCGACGCGTTCCCGAAACGCCCGCGCCGCTGCCTCGAGCTAGAGGCGGTTCCCCTGCGGGTCAAAAATCTCAACCGGACCGAAGAGCGCCGCTTGCGATTCGATATGCGCGCGGTCGCCGACGACAACGATCTGGGCGTTCGCGGAATCGAAATAGCGGCGCGCGGCTTCGAGCACGTCGTCGGCAGTGAGCGCCTGCATGCGCGCGCGGTAGGTCTCGAGATAATCGTCGGGCATTTCTTCAAGCAGCACGCCGCCCAGTTGCCCGGCAATGCCGTCTTGCGTGCCCAATCCCAGCGAGAACGTTCCGGCTAGATAATTCCGCGCGTCGGCGAGTTCTTCATCGCTGACGCGCAGCGAGCGGATGCGATCAAGCTCGTAGAATATTTCGGAAAGCGTCGCCGCGACGACTTCGCCGCGCACCGCGGCGCTGACGCTGAAATAACCATGCTGCCGCAACGCGTGCAGCGCGCTGCGCGGGCTGTAGGTGTAACCCTTTTGCTCGCGGATATTCAGCACGAGCCGCGAATGAAACGCTCCGCCGTAAATCGCGTTCGCGAGAGTAGCGCGCTGCCAATCGGGACTCTTGCGCGTGATCGCGTGATTGCCGACGGTGATCTGCGCTTGCACCGCGCCCGGCAGATGAACCACGTAAACGCGCCGGCCATGAATTTCCGGCAGCGGCGGATCGGCCGCGGCATCGGGCGCTGCGCCTTGCCAGGCGCCGAAGCTGCGCTCGACCTGCGCGCGCATTTCGGCAGCATCGAAATCGCCGACGAGCACGAGCAACGCGTTCGCCGGCCGATAATTGCGCCGGTAGAATTCGGGGAGTTGCGCCAAGCGATACGATTCCACTTGTGCTTCGGTGGGCGCGACCGTCGCGTACGGATGTTTTCCGAAAAGCACTTTGCGGATGCGTTCGCCTGCAAGAAAACCCGGCGTGGTGCGCTCGATGCGCAGGCCTTCGAGCAATTGACGGCGCTCGCGCTCGAATTCGGCTTCGGGAAATGACGCTTGCGCGGCGAGTTCCGCGACCAATTGCAGCAGCGGCTCCCGGTGATCCGCGAGTCCCGCAAACGAGATCACGCTGGTATCGGCCGACGACCCGCTTGAAAGATCGGCGCCCATTCCGCGCAGAGCCTCTTCGATCTGTTGGCTGTTGCGCAGCGCGGTCCCCGTGCGCAAAACCGAGGCCGTGATTCCGGCAAGGCCGGGCTCGGATGCGGCGGTCGCCGCGGCGTTACCGCTGCGGAAATAAAGTTGTCCGTTGAATTTCGGAATCGTGTGCGATTCCACGAGCGCGATTTCGAGTCCGTTCGCGAGGCGCGCGCGGGATTGCCGCGGCCAAACCACCGGCCGCTCGGGGCCGAGCGCGGGAATGTGGGGCGAAAGCGCTTCTGCCGCGGTAGCGTTGGCCATCACGCGCCTTCCTTCGTCACTGGATTCCGATAGACGACTGAGCGTTCCGCCGGCGCGAGATACTTGTTCGCTACGGCCTGCACCGCTGCCGGCGTGACTTCGAGAAATCCACTCAGCACCGTGTTCACAAGTTGCGGCTGGTTATCAAACAGCGTGAAGCAAGCCATGCAATGCATCAACCCGTAGCGCGGAATGTGGCTCCCATGGCCGCCTTCGAGCATCGAGTAGTAGTCGGATCGGAATTTGGTCTTGAGCTGCTCGAGTTCGGCCTTGCCGATTCCCTTCTCTTTCACTTCATCGAGCACTTTCTGAAGCTCGGCCAAGGTTTCCTCCGCGGAATGCTCCGGCTTGTACAGAATGCGCGTCACCATCAGCGTCGGGCCGTTGTAATCGAACAGATCGCCTACGGGATAGTTGATTCCGCCTTCGGCGTCCACGGCAATTTGCCGCTCGAGCACCAAGCGGCGATAGACGCGCCCGGCGCGCCCGCCGTGCAGCGCCTGATCGAGCATCGCTGCGGCGTACCAATCGGGAGTGAGGCGGCGCGGCGCGGGATAACCGACGGCGAGGCCAGGCAACGTTCCGAATTTTTCTTCGACGACGCCGCTGCGTTCCGCGATCTGCGGCGGCTCGCTGACATCTGCCTGCGGTGCGGCCGGGCCAGCAGGAACGGAGCCGAAGTGGCGCTCGGCGAGTTTGAAACCTTCCTCGGGTGACACGTCGCCGAGCATCAAGAGAACAGCGTTCGATGGCGCGTAGTAGGTGCGGAAGAAAGACTGAACGTCGGCAAGCGTTGCGGCATCGAGATCCGCGAACTCGCCATAAAAATTGTGCGCGTTGGCCCAATTGCGATAGGCGATCGGCGGCAGATCGAGCCACGGAAAACCGCCATAAGGCTGATTGAGCACGTTGACGCGAACTTCTTCTTTTACGACGTCGCGCTGGTTACGCAGATTTTCGTCGTCCACCTTGAGCGCCCGCATGCGATCGGCTTCGAGCCACAGGACGCGCTCAAGCGCGTTTGACGGCACCGATTCGTAGTAATTCGTAACGTCGTAATGCGTCGAGCCGTTCAGCACGCCACCGGAAGAATTGATCAGCCGGATGTGCACCATCTTCCCGGCGTTCTCCGAGCCCTGAAACATCATGTGCTCGAACAGATGAGCGAAGCCGCTTCGACCGCGCGGTTCAAGGCGAAAACCGATGTTGTAATAGACGCCGACGGTGGCGATTGGGGCGCTGCGGTCGGGCGAAATCACCACGCGCAAGCCGTTCGATAGTGACGAAGTCTCGATCGGAAACTGCAGATTGGTCAACTTTTCTCCCCTCCGACTTAATTATTCTCGCCGACCGCGGCCGCAAACGCGAGCGGGCGGGCGCGGCCGCGGCTGCGCGAATTCTTTGGCGCGCCGGTTTCGGCAAGCGATACTCGCAAGCGCTCAAGCGCGACAAAGGCTTCGCGATACGTGCGCGGGAACCGCAGCAGCGCGCGTTGCGCGAGAGCAATCCTCTGTGCGCGGCGTGCGCGCGATGGACCGTGACCCACTGAATGCGGTCCCAAACGCATTACGCAGTCCAGCGTTCGCCGCGCCAATGGATCAAGCACGCGCGTCGCCCGGCGCCGCGTGAGGCCCTCGGCCATCAGAATCCGCGTCGCTGTCTCGAACGAAGCGGCCAGAAGCGGCGAGACGAAAGATCGCGCGGCATGGCAGGCGGTTTTTCCACTGGTCGGAATGCTCAAGGGCACGCCGCCCAAGTCGCGACACACCCGCCGCGCCGCACGCATGGCTGTCGGGTTGCCTTCGATCTCAAAGAAGCATCCCTCAAGCGGCGTTATGCCGCGCTGGCTAAAAACCTGCACCGGATACATCGCGCCCGTGGCCGCTCCGCATTCGGCGAGCGGCTGAAGCGCCCGCGAATCCAAGCGCCCGCTCGCGTGCAGCACTATCCTGCCGCGCCATTCCTCGCCGCCCATCTCGGCGAGACGCATGGCTATGCCAGCAATCTCAGGGTCAGGAGCGCAAATCAGCACCAGATCCACCGCCAGAAGTTGTCGCGTTAACTCGGCATGCGGCTGTCCATCGCCGATGGCGCGAATCGCATGGCGCGCCGTTGCCAGCCGACGCGTCACGACCGGCCCCACGCGCCAACCCGCGACACGCAGCCCGTGCCCCAACGCGAGTCCCACGCGGCCGGCACCGACAATCCCGACCGTGAGCGTACCGTGTGTTAGCATAACGTGTCGGTGACTCCCGCGACCAGGTCCTTCACTCTTGCATATACTCTGGACCGTCTACTTCGGATTAGACGCTTTATGCTCGATCATCGGAGCGGCCCTTTGCGGCTTGGGACTGCGCCAATTGCCGTGGCTCAAGCGCACTGAGCCGTTGCGAAGCGATCACGCTCCCTCGATTTCCATAATTTTTGCGGCTCGGGATGAAGCTGAAAAATTGGCGAAGGCGCTCCCGACCCTTCTGGACCAAAACTATCCAGATTACGAAGTGCTTGCCGTCAACGATCGATCACGCGACGCGACTCTAGACATTCTCAACCAATTTGCGCGCGCAAGCAAACGCCTTCGCGTGCTGGACGTGACCGAGCTGCCGCCGGGCTGGCTCGGAAAAACGCACGCGCTCGACGCCGGATACCACGCGGCGCGCGGCGAGTGGCTGGTCTTCACCGATGCGGACGTGTCGTTCTCTCCCGACGTGTTGTCGCGCGCCATGGCCTTGGCTACGGAGCGCGGATGGGACCACTTGACGCTGCTGGCAGGAATCGAGATGCACGGCGTGTGGGAGATTGCGGCGGTCAGTTACTTCGGCTTGGTGTTCGTGGCCGGAAATGGGATCTGGCACACCAATCGGCCGAACTCGCGCGCGTACAACGGCGTCGGCGCATTCCAACTCGTGCGGCGCGAGGCGTACGAACGCGCCGGCGGTCACAAGCGTCTGGCGCTCGATGTGATCGACGATATGAAGCTGGGCAAAATCGTCAAGCTCGCCGGATTTCGCTCGGGCACGGGCATCGCGTTCGACGAAGTGCGCGTGCGATGGCAGGCGGGGCTGCGAAACGTAATCGCCGGCGTCACCAAGAACATGTTCGCCGCAGTTGGATACAACGCCGCGTTCGCCGGCGCGGCGATGATGGTTCCGCTGGCGTTCAGTATCGGCCCGCTCGCCGGCGTGATTCTGGCGACGGGCTGGGCGCGCGTGTTCGCGGGCATCGCGCTTGCCGCCGTGCTCGGGATGCACGGCTTCACTCTGGCCAGCGCGGGGAGATCGCCGCTCTACGCGCTGACGAATCCAATCGGGGCCATTCTGTTCGATTGGATGCTGCTGCGCTCGACGGTCGTCACGCTCTGGCAGGGCGGCGTGAAATGGCGCGACACTTTTTATCCGCTCGACGAACTGCGCAAGAACATGGTGTGAGCAGGACATTCTAAGCAACGCGTTCCGCGCGGGCCGGGCATTCTTCACGTTTGCGGCGATGGCGGCTCGGGCGCGGCCGGCGGCGGCAAAAACAATGAACCGATATCGCGCTGTTTGAGCGCGCGGACGCGATCGCGCAGCGCCGCGGCGCGCTCGAATTCAAATTTCTTGGCGGCTTCGCGCATTTGCTCTTCGAGTTTCCCGATGGCGTGGCGAAGCTGCTCCTCGGTCACGATATTCTCGTCCACAAAATCCTCGGCGGGCACGTTGAGGTAATCGGCATCGACGATGCGAGCCAGCTTCATATCCACGCTCCTGATGATGGATAGCGGCGTGATGTGGTGCTCCGCGTTGTAGGCGAGCTGCTTGTCGCGGCGGCGGCTCGTTTCATCGATGGCCTGGCGCATCGAGCCGGTCATTACGTCCGCATATAGGATGGAGCGGCCTTCGACGTGCCGCGCGCAGCGGCCCATGGTTTGAATCAGCGCGGTTGCGCTGCGCAGATAGCCTTCCTTGTCGGCGTCCAAAATCGCCACCAAAGAAACTTCGGGCAGATCGAGGCCTTCGCGCAGCAGATTGATGCCGATCAGCACGTCGAATTCGCCGCGGCGCAGATCGCGCAGGATGCGCACGCGCTCGAGCGTTTCGATCTCGGAGTGCAGATAGCGGCAGCGCACGCCGACTTCGGCGAAATATTCCGCAAGATCCTCGGACATGCGTTTGGTGAGCGTTGTGACGAGCACGCGCTCGTTGCGCGCGGCGCGCACGCGAATTTCTTCGAGCAAATCGTCGACTTGGCCCTTCACGGGACGCACCTCGACTTGCGGGTCGACAAGGCCGGTCGGCCGAATCACTTGCTCGATGACGGCGCCCGCCGTTCGGGTCAATTCGTACGGACCGGGCGTGGCGGAAACGTAGACCACCTGATTGGTGCGATGCTCGAACTCCTCGAACGTGAGCGGACGATTGTCCAGCGCCGAGGGCATGCGAAAGCCGTAATCGACCAGCGTTTGCTTTCGCGAGCGATCGCCTTTGTACATGCCGTTCAACTGCGGAATGCTCTGGTGCGATTCGTCCACGAACAGCAAATAGTCCTGCGGAACGTAATCGAGCAGCGTCGGCGGCGCTTCGCCGGGCAGTCGCCCCGAAAGATGGCGCGAATAATTTTCCACGCCGTGGCAATATCCGATCGTGCGCATCATCTCGACGTCGAAACGCGTGCGCTGCCAGAGGCGCTGCGCTTCGACGAACTTGCCCTGCTTTTCCAGTTCGGCCTTCCACCAATCGAGCTCTTCGAGGATCGAAACGATGGCGCGCTCGCGCTGCGCGGCGGGCAGCACGTAATGTGATTTCGGATAGATCGCCAGACGCGAGAGATTTTCCGTGCCGTGCAGCGCGCCGGTCAGCGGATCCATCGGGCGAATGGCTTCCACTTGCTCGCCCCAAAGCTCGATGCGATAGGCCAAGTCTTCGTATGGCGGATATATTTCGATGGTGTCGCCGCGCACGCGAAATGTTCCGCGGCGTAAATCCTCGGAGCGCTCGTACTGAATGTCCACAAGTTTGCGCAGGATGGCATCGCGCGAAAAAATCTTGCCGGTCTCGATGGTGGCCGACATGGCGAAATAGGCGTCCGGCGATCCGAGACCGTAGATGCAGGAGACGGAGGCGACCACGATGACGTCGCGCCGCTCGAAGAGCGAGCGCGTGGCGCTCATGCGCAATTTGTCGAGTTCGTCGTTGATCGTGGACTCTTTTTCGATGTAGGTGTCCGACGCGGGCAAATAGGCTTCGGGCATGTAGTAGTCGTAATAGCTGACGAAATACTCGACGGCGTTCTGCGGAAAAAAGCTCTTGAATTCGCTGTAGAGCTGCGCCGCGAGGGTTTTGTTGTGCGCGAGAACGATCGAGGGGCGATTGGCCGCGGCGATCACTTTGGCCATGGTGAAGGTTTTGCCCGAGCCGGTTACGCCGAGCAGGACCTGATGCTTCTCGCCGCTTTCTAAGCCGCGCACGAGTTGCTCGATGGCTTGGGGCTGATCGCCCTGAGGTTCGTAATCGCTGCTGAGTTTGAAATTCATGTGGTCTGGTCGCACAGTGCGGCCCGATGGGGCCGCCAAAACTCTTTATTTTACCGCGAAAATTCCCGCTTGCATACCCGTCGCACACACGTGAATTTGTGGCGCCACGGCAGGCGATGGGGGTTGTGTAGCCGCCACTGGCCACGCCAGAATAGGCCAGCGGCGCGATTTCGCTGTCAGGCGTAGGAAATTGTGTTCAGGCTGCCGGCCATTAGATTGATTTCAGTGTGCACGCTCGAGAATTTGTCGGCCATTTCCTCGAAAGTGATTTCCTGATCGCCCTGTGAGCCGATGAGCACGACTTCGTCGCCCAGGCGCGCTTCGGAGGCGAGATCGGTGACATCGATGGTAAGAACGTTTAGAGAGACGCGTCCAATCACGGGGCAGCGCTGGCCGTGGATCAGGACGATGCCCTTGTTGAATAGCGCGCGAGGATAGCCTTCGCCGAAGCCGACGGGCAACGATGCGATTTTGGTGTCGCGCGCGGTGGTGAAGAGGCCGCCGTAGCCAACCGTGCGGCCTTTCGGGACGTCGCGCAACTGGGCAATCCAGGTGCGGAAAGACATCACGGGTTTGAGCTCGGCGGGATTCTCGAATTCGCGCGATGTGCGCACGCCGTAGCACGCGGCGCCGACGCGGACCATGCCGCGGCGTTGCCCGCTGAGTCGCATGGTCGCCGCGCTATTGTGCGTGTGAACCAGCACGTCGTCCGGCAAGGCGAGTTCGGCGCAGAAGCGCTCCATGCGCTCAAGCTGCGCGCTGGTCAGCGCGAGCGAGTTCGCGTCGGCCGTGGGGAAATGGGTCATGATGCCGGCGATGCGCAGGCCGGGCAATTTCATCACGTTGCGGATCGTGTCGATTTGCTCGGGGAAAAAACCGCTTCTGCCCATGCCCGTATCGATGTCGAGATGGACGGGGACGCGTCGGCCGCGGCGCACTCCGGCGGCGGACAAGTAAGACGCTGCCTCCGAGCTGCCGACCTGTTCTTCAATTTCGAGATCACGAACCGACTCCTCCATTTCGGCCTCGAGTGCCATTCTCAGGCGGAGTAACGGAACTTTGAGGCCAAGACGGCGAACGGTCTCCGCCTCTGGGTTGGTGCAGATGCCGAGCAGGTCGGCACCAGCGGCGACGGCCACGGGAGCGAGCGCCTCGAGGCCATGGCCGTAGGCATTGGCCTTCATCACGACGCAAAGCTTCGAGGGAGCGACGAGGCGGCGGATATATTGGATATTGTTGGAGAACTTTTCGCGTGAAACCAAAACTTCGACGTGATGCTGAGCCATCGTCACCGACCTCGGGTGCGGGCTCTACGTGGAGCGCGCCGATAAATTTTCCGCGCCAGTCACTGCGCAAGCTTTTCTGATCGCGAAGTTTTCGGCAATCTTAACGCAGCTTGGCGGGCGCAGAAAGACCTTACACGATTCCCGAAGTTTCTCAAGGCGGCGGCCGTTCTGCGATGGATCTGCAAGTTGGCCTGTCGCTCGACGGCTATTGTGGCAGCAAAAGCAGATTGACGTGGCTGTGGACTGTGCCAGCGTAACGGAGCGAATCTTCGTGCTCGCTGATTACGGTGAGGTCCATTCGCTCGTCGCCGTTTTGCGTGACGTTGACGACCCAGCCAGTGCGCAGGGAAACGTCGATCAGGCTTTCACTCGAGCCCGTCCACGTGCCGGAGGTGTGCAGACCGCTGGGAATGTTTGCGCCAGACGAGGCTGCAGAGTTGCCCGGCGCGGAATCGTTTCCGTCGGCGCCGATTTCGGCTTTCAGCGTGGCTTTCGATGGCACAAGCAACACACGCGTCAGGATCACGGCGCAGGTTTCGGCGTTCGCCGGAGCGTTGATGGAGGGCGCGCCGGCGACCGGCGCCGAGCCCGCTGCCGAGGGAGCAGCCACGGCGCTTCCTGCATCCAGTGGGGATTGCCGGCAGGGCTCGTTGCGCAAATAACTGGAATCCGTGTGCCACGTCATGCCCGGGAGCGGAATGCCGTCGGCGGCGCGATCGGCTGACCATGCTTGACCGGGCTCGACGGTCGGTCCAGGCGCGCCGACGCCGGAAGATAGTTGCGCAACCCAGGCTTCGGCGTCGCGCGCGGCTTGGGGAGTCTCGAAAACGTCGTCGCCGGCGGAGATGTCGGTTACCTTACCGTTCGCGTCGAGCGCCAGTTCGACAGTGTGGCCTTGAAGGTGCTGATACCGATCTTGAATCGAGCGCGCGTCGGGATCGTAGCCATCCGTCTGAATGGTGGCGGCGGATTTTTCGTACGTCATGCGCAGGCGCAGCGCGGCGGGAGAAGTGGAATTCTGCTCGTGCGGAGTGGCTGCGAGTGGCGCCGATTGTGGCGCGCTACTTATGGACGAAACACTATCCGGCGGCAGAACATCGATGCGCACGGTGGCGTCCCAGGTGACGACGAGTCTCGTGGGGCCTTGCGGGTCTTGCACGACGCCTCCGGCGGACCCGGCGGTTGTGGTGACGAGTTCCATCTGATAGCGCAGCACCTGGCCGGGAGTGAATTTCGGGCGCAAATCTGCGGCAGCGGGCGGCGCCGTTTGGTTGGTCGCGGCGGGCTGTTGCGCGCGCGATCCGCTGAGCGAGCCAAGGGCGATCGCGCAGCCGAGAATGCTAATTGTCGCAAGCCGTGTCATCACAATTCTCGATTTCGATTTCAACCGCGAGCCGCGATGAAAATTGCGGCGGCGCGGCCAATCCCGCGGCCGGCGTTAGCGTCCAGACGATCGTGCGCGCGGCCGAACGCGTTGCGACGACCAGACGACCGTCCTCAAGCGCGATGGTGCTGAGCGATTCGCCGCGAAAGTTTGCGTCCGCTGCGCCTTCGGGCGGCTTTTCGGGGCCAGCAGCCACAGTGGCCGAAATTTGCTGCACATCGTCGAGGCGCACCATCAGCTTTGAGCCGCTGGCCGCGGCGAGCCATTGGCCGCTTTCCCAACCGCTTGCGGCCGACCAGTCCGGCAGCGAGACGGCACGCGCGGCTTGCCAACGATCGTTCAGCAAGACGGGCCGCGTCGGCAGCACAACCGCCGGGCGCAGCGCGCGCAGCAACCATGCGGTAAGAACACGAGGGGCCTGCTCGTCGAGCTCGGGCGCGCCTTCGGGCGGAACGCCCAGCGTCTGGCCCGACGGCGACTCGTGGTAGCGAATCGTGCGGTCCTGGCTCCAGGCGGCGAGCGCGTCGTTCAAGGCTTTGGCCATGCGCGCCGATTCGGGGCCGGCGGGAATTTCAGCCGGCGTTGCGCTCGCGTCTTCGAGCGATTCTTCGATTTCGGCGCCGTCGGCGCCGACCGAGAGCACACGAATTTGCGCGCGCCAAGTCAAAATACTTTTCACCTCGCGCGTGAACGGCGCGACGTAGGTTTTCGCGCCAATCGTTTGCGTTTGCTGGCCATCGACGTGCGCGGTCACGCTGAGTTGGATGCGAAATTCGGACGTGGCGCCGGCCGAAAAAAGAACTTGGAGAGGTTGGCCTTGCGCAACGGAGCCGCCCGGTTCGTGCGCGGCGCTCGCGGCAAGCGCGACGGCGCCGGAAACAATCAGCGCGACGCTACTGAGGAAAGCGAGTGATCGAGCCCGGATCATCGCCTCAGCGCTGGCCTCCGCGGATTGCGCCACGCGCCGGGCGCGAATTCGGCGGCGCCGGCGTGGCGGGCGGCTGATCTATCGTTACCGCAATTTGCGGAGAGGCGAAGGAGCCGGTGAGCCGATAAACGAGCGGCGGCGCTCCGGTTGCGGCTGGCGTCGCGGTCCGCGCGGGGCGGGTGGACGCGCCGCGCGAAGTCGGAGAAATTTCGATGCGCAAATCCAGCGAACCTTGGAAATCGACGGTACCGCTCGCGACGACATCCGCGACAGCCGGCGCCGTCAATCGCAAAGGCGCCACGTGCACCATGCGGTCCGCAATGCGAAATGCCGCTTGCGTGTCGGTGAAGTGCACGTCGTCGAACGCGGGTTGATCCTGCGCGGCGGATTGATTCGGGCGCAGCGCTCCGAAATCGAAACCGGCGATCTGAAGATTCCGCGATACGAGCGAGCCTTGGCCGGTGAGCGAATCAAGAAGCGCCTCGCGGCCGATTCCGCTCGCGTGCAAGGTCAGTTCGCCCGCGGCGGCGCCGAAGAACATTCCTGGGAGCGAGGGCACAACCGGCACGAGCGTCGCAAGGTCCACACGATCGAATCGTATCGTTGCGTCATAGGTTGGCGCGGCGCCGAGGGCTGCGGCGAATTCGCCATCGACCGTGCCGCCGGCGAACGAGCCTTTGGCGCGATGAACTTCGATGGATTTTCCGGCGATTTCGACGTCGGCATCCAGCTGCGAGATGCTCAACGGAGCCAGCGAAAAATCGCCGACGCGCATGCGGCCGCGCGCGTGCAACGGGATGTTCGCAAGCAACGAGGAAACTTCTTCGCCGGTTGAGCTTTGCGCGGAACCAAACAATCCGAGCCGCTCGAGCAGGCCGGCGGGGCGAGATCGCGGTTCAATCCAGCGATCGAGCACGGACGCATCGAGCCGGTCCGTGGTGAGATCGAATTGCCAAGCGGGATGCGCGGCGGTGCGCGAAACCGTACCAGCCCAAACGGTATCGAAGCCCTGCGCGGCGGTGAGCGTGAGTTTTTCAGCCGCGCCATTGCCGAGATCGAGCACCGCGCTCGGCAAAATCAGCGGCTGATTCAAGAACGCGAATTGCAACGAAAGGCCGTGCGATTCGATCGAGCCCTGCCAATCGGTCGATCCCGAATGGAAATCTCCGTCGCCGCGAACATGAAAGGCCAAAGCTCCTTCGGCTCTCCATAACGGCGAAAGCGGGCCGCCGAATTGGCGCGCGAGTGCCACGTAATCTTGCACGCGGTCTGCCGTGCCGTCGAGCGAGACGCGAAATCGCCAACCAGCGCCTGCCGCGGGCGCGGCGCGGCTCAATGTGGCGCCACCGGCGACGACGTGAGCCGGCTGCGGCAAAAGAAGCGATGCCTCGATGCGCAGCTGGCCGGGCTGCGACGCAGCAGGCGCGCCGGGCGCAGGCTCAAATTGCACGACGATCACAGACGAGCTAAGAGCGCCCGACTCGAGCGAGGCATTCCATCGGGCAAAGCGCAATGGCGCGAGCGTGGCGAGCGGAACGACGCGCGCGCCGGCGCTCTCAAGCGACGCGTCAACGATGCGCGGCGGCCAATCTTCGATGGCTCCTTCGGCGCGCACCCAGCCTTCGATCGAGAGATCGTCATTCACGCCCGCGTGAAATGTTCGATACCACGCGAGCAAATCGCCGTAGGCGATCTCCGAAGACGCGATCGAGATGCGCGGATGAAAACCGTGATTCCACAGAAGCTCGCCGCTCGCGTGAAGAACCGAAGCGGGCGCCTGGACATCGCAGGACGTGAGCACCAAACGCGATTCGCCCGAGCGCCAAAGCGCATCGAGATGAACGTTCACCGAAGGTTGACCGGGCTTGGAAGGAGAATCCCACAGATGGATTCCCGCGAGATGCACCGTGCCGCTGAGGTTCCACTCTGCGGGCGCGGGAGCGGAAAGATTCGCGGCGTCGCCCGGCGCCGGCGGCTCGATGTGCGCGTGGAACTCGGCCGCGACCGCGCCGCGAATTCCGAAATCGTCGCCACGCGTCAGTCGCAGCGCATCTTCGATGGACGCGCCCGATAGGGAGACTTCAAGATCGGCCGGCTGAAGCCGCGACGAAGTGCCGCCCACCAGACCCCGAACATGCACCATCCCGCCCTGCGGTTGCGCGACGCCGGGGCGCATCGGCTCCGCATCGAAATCAATTTGCCAGCGGCCTGGGCTTTCCTGTTCCAGATCGCCGGTGACATCTTCGAGCGCGAAGGGGCGAACGTCCTGATCCTGTTTGAAATTTACGCGCCCGCCATCCACCTCGATTCGCGACAAATGAAATCGGAGCGCCGAGCGCAGTGGCGATGCTTCAGAACGTTTGCCCTGTTCGGCCGGCGCAGGCGCAGGCGCGGGCAGCCAGCTTTCAAGATTCCAGTGGCCGTCGGACATGCGCGCCAAATTCAGAGTGGGGCGGGTGAAGGAGAGTGTTCCGAATTCAAAATGACCGGAGAGTAGCGCCGACCAGCGCGGGCCGGCGGTCAATTGTTCGGCGCGCAGAAAATATTCCTGGCCGAAGCGCGGATCCTCCGCGACGCTCACGTCGAGCGCTTCAATGCGCGGGCCATCGAGCAAACTGAAACTGAATGTGCGCACTTCGACGGGGCGGCCGAAACTCGATTCGAGACGCGCGGTGAGGTAGCGGTGCAACGCGGGCGTTCGCAGCAGGAGGGAGAACCCTTCGCTCGCGATAAGCAGAACGGCCGCAAGAACCACGGCCCACCGGAACCAGCGCTTGCGAAGCATGAGGCGGAAACGAATTGTGGCAAATCGCGGAAGGAAAGAAAAGCAGCGCGTCTCGGGCCAATCGGACGGGGCGGCGCTAATGGACTTCGTGGAACATGCGGCCGCCGCGCGTGCGCGAAAAAATGTGGATCAGCGAATCGAAAAGATCGACGAGCTGGCTGCCAAGACCCTCGTCAGGCGATTCGGATTCGGGCGAATTCACCGACCAATAGATAATCACCGGGCGGCCCATGATGGCTTCGCGGTCCACGAAGCCCCAATATCGGCTGTCCCAGCTGTGATCGCGATTGTCGCCCATCGCAAAATATTTGCCGGGCGGCACCACGAGCTCGCCATCGTGCACATAGTTCAGGATTTGGCTGGCCCATTCCGGGCGCATCAGCGCGTCGAGACTGCCGGCCTCGGTGGGCGGAAAGCTTATGCCGAATGGATCGTAAGGCGCGTCAGGATCGTGCACCACGTACGGCTCTTTCTGAAGCACGTCGTTCACGTAGACCTGCTGGTCAACCATCTTGATGCGATCACCGGGAATTCCGATCACGCGCTTCACATAATGCGGATGATCGTCGAACGGAAAATGGAAAACGATCACGTCGCCGCGGCGAATGTCGCGATACGGAAGGAAGTGGTCGTACCAGTGGCCGCGCCCCTCGAAGATAAATTTGTTCACGAGCAGGTGATCGCCCACCAGCAGCGTCGGTTCCATCGAAGGCGATGGAATTTTGAATGCCTGCACAATAAACGTGGTTCCGAACAGCGCCAGAATCACGGTGACCAGAAGCGATTCGGCGTATTCGCGCAGCGTAGTTTCGCCGCGCGAGGCGGGCCGCGCGGCAGATCCGGATTCCGTGACTTCGGCCGTTTCAGGCATCGCCAGGTTGCTGTGGCAACTTCCTTTCCGAGAGTTCGCCGCTCAGTGCACCAGCCGCAGAATCCTATCGCCCCGCGTGCGCGCGGGCAAATGAATCAGCGCGTCGAGCCAGTCCGCCAATTGTCCGCTGAGCCCTCGCCCCTCGTATCCGGCCTCGGCGGACCTCACCGACCAGTATATGACGATGGGCCGGCCAATGATGGCCTCGCGGTCCACAAATCCCCAATAGCGGCTGTCCTCGCTGTTGTCGCGGTTGTCGCCCATGGCGAAGTATTTTCCCGGCGGCACAATCAGTTCTCCGTTGCGAACGTAACTCAAAATCTCGGCAGCCCACTCCGGTCGCATCGATGGATCCAGACCTTCCACATCGCGCGGGGGAAAATCCGCGGCGAACAGATCGTACGGAATCGAGGGATCGTGGTAGGCGTAAGGCTCCTTGAGCGGCGCGCCGTTGATATAAACGGTTTGATCCACGATCTTGATTCTATCTCCGGGCAAACCAATGGCCCGCTTCACGTAGTATGGATGATCGTCGAAAGGGTACGGAAAGACGATCACGTCGCCGCGCCGGACCTCTCGATACGGAAGCAAATGGTCGTACCAATGTCCGCGGCCGCCGAAAATAAATTTGTCCACGAGCACATGATCGCCCACCAGCAGCGCCGGCTCCATGGAACGCGTGGGAATCTTGAAAGCCTGAACAACGAAGGTCGTGCAGAAAAGCGCCAGGAGCACGGTCACCACAAGCGATTCGATGTACTCCCACACCGTGGCGCGCCGATGCGCGTGACGCTGTCCCCGATGCGCCGGACGAGATTTTTCTGGCGAGCCCGACACTTCGGAAACGTCACGCAGGTCGGGCGCGCCGGCCATGGTAGATTTATTCCTCCCCGCGATCCGTGCCCAATCGTTCGAGAACCGAGCGTGCCGCGTCCTGTTCGGCTTCCTTCTTCGTTCGGCCGGTGCCGGTCGCGGTGACGCCCGAGGCGCGCACTTCGATGCGGAACGTCTTGCGATGGTCCGGTCCCGATTCTTCGACTACACGATATTCGGCCTGGCCGCGTCCGCCGGCTTGGAGCAATTCCTGAAGCGCAGATTTGTGATCGGATCGGCCGGGACTCGCGGCCTCCGCTTCAAGCGCTCCGGCCACCAGCGCGCGGCGGACGAAATCGCGAGCCACCTCGAGGCCGGCGTCCAGATAAACCGCGGCAACCACGGCTTCGAGCGCATCGGCAAGCAGAGCGGGCTTTTCGCGTCCGCCGGTCTTTTCTTCGCCGCGGCCGAGCCGAAGATATCGGCCGAGATCGATTTGCCGGGCCGTTGCCGCGAGCGAAGATTCGTTCACCAAACGCGCGCGGCTTTTTGAGAGCTGCCCTTCACTCCAATCGGGAAAAGCGCGTAACAGCTCTTCGCTCACCAGCATTCCCAGGATTGCGTCTCCCAGGAACTCAAGTTGTTCGTTATCGCCGAGCGGCGCGGCCGATCCGGGTTCCGGCGATACCGAGCGGTGCGTCAGCGCCCGATCAAGAAGACTGCGATCGGCGAACGTGTGGCCGAGATCGGTTTCCAATCGGGCGAAGTCCGCAGCCGCCATCGCAATGCCACACGCTCAAGGCTTCGGCTGCGGAGGAGCGGGTGTGGCCGCAGGCGCCGCGGCAGGCGGAGGCGCGAGCAGCGCCTTCTTTTTCGCGTCGTCCAAGCCGGCTTTGCAGCGATCTTGCATCGGCCCTTCATCCGTGCATTTCATGAACGTGTTCACGGCATCGTCGAAGTGACCGACTTGCTCATACGCATGGCCGAGGAGGAAATAATCCACAGGGTCGGGAGAATTCGCCAACTGCACGGCTTGCGTTAATTCAGCCACGGCATCGTTGAACTTTCCCGTTTTGTAATCGATAAGGCCGAGACCGCTGTGGCACATCGACAGTTTGTCGTTCTTCGCCGCGGTGAACTGTGCGTCGTCCAACGTGGCAGGCTTCGCCATCGTCGAAATCAAGCTGATGGCGTGTTGCCCGTAGTTTTCTAGCTTCACGTACTCATCGGCAGCGCCCGCATCCTGCGGTTGAACCTTCCGGGCCATGGCCCAAACCGTCAGCGAAAGCGCATCGACGTTGTCCGGGTCCAAGTTGATCGAGTTCTGCGCGGCGGCAATCATTTTGTCGCTGTCGCCCGAACCGAGATAATCCAGGGCCAGCGCCGAGTAAACGGTTGAGAGGTAGCGGCTGGTCGGATACTTTTTTACGAAATCCTCGCCCAACCCGATCTGCTTTGTCGGATCTGGCCCGTGTGCGTCGTAGAAGGCTTTGTAGTCAGCCTCTTCCGCTTTATCTACAGGCGGCGCCGCCTGGGTGGCGGGCTGGCCCGATCCGGGCAACTGGCCTGAGGGCAATTGTCCGGACGGCCCCTGCGCCGGCGTCGCGGGCGCGGACGAACTTGGCGCCGGCGTTTGGTTCATCTGAGCTCGGCCCGTGGCGATAAACAGCAGCGCCAGCAGAACCGTTCCGGCAGTCTTCACTAATTTCCGCTTCATGGCGTATGACTCCTTGTCAAAATTTGCGCTCGAGGAAAAACCGCTTATGGCTTTGCGTTCCCCGGATCGTCTGTGTGCTGCGGAGCTTGAAAACCTTGATCCACGCCCTTCTGCGCGGCCGCCTTGGCGGCGTCGGGCGCGCCTTCAACCGAGAGTGCCGCGCGGTATTCGGCGACGGCCTGGTCTCGATTTCCCTGCACATCATACAGCCGGCCCAGATACACGTGCGACCACGAAAGCGTGCGGGCGTCGGGCGGATCCGTCGGCGCATCGGTGGCCGGCGTCGAACCCGTGCCGGAGGCGGGGCCCGCGCCCGGAGCCGCGGCAACGATTTGCAGGAACAACTGCTCCGCACGCTCAGCTCGACTTTGCATCAGCGAAGCGACCGCCAGTCCGAACAGCGCTCGAGATTCGCCCGGATGGCGCGTCAGAACGCGCTCGAACGACGCCGCGGCGGAGTTCGCGTCGTTGGCGGCGATCGCTGCTTCGCCTTCGATCAAATCCGCGTTGTCCGCGTAGCCCACGGCTATGTGCGGCCGCGCCACCTCCGCGGTACGCGGCGCAAATTGCACGCCGGCAAGCCGGCGCATCTCAGCGGCGACGTTAATCCCGTGGACCAGATCGGGATAATACAAATTCATCGGGGGCTGCGTTTTCTCGAAGCTCATCAACTGCGTGACCAGCGGCCGCACCAGCACGTAGCCGTCCGCGTCTTCGCTCGCCAGACGCGCCTCCAAGTCCGACGGGCGGTCCAGGCGCAACTCCACCGCGCGCACCAAACACTCGGTGAAGTACGACGTGAAATCGTCGTCATATTCCTGCGGCAAGCGCGGCGCCCGAACCGCGACCCCTAGCAACGGAGCGTCAGCGACAATCGTGTTGTGGAAGCGGTATGCCAACGGGTCGAGAAAGAAATGCAGGAACGCGTGGCGAATCTCGTCGAGCGGAAGGCCGCGGCCTGGATCGAGCACGAAATCGTATTCGTCACCGAGGTTGAGGAAATTCGAGTGCGCGCCGACCAGCGGCTCGACGTACACCGTGAACGTCTGTGGGCTTCTGGGATTGATCACTTCGCGAAGGTAGCCGCTGGTGACGTAGAGCACGTTCGACACGGGTCCGGTGACGGACGTCACGGCACTCTCGTACTGCGGCTCGACCTGGTGCCAAATATCTTCGATATGCCCCTCGGCGTAAAAATTCGAGAGCACCGCGCCGAAGCCCTCCAGCGCGAGCGCATCCGGCGAAACGTCCTCGCGGTGAACTTGAATCTCGAACACCGGCGGCGGTCCCATCGCCAGGGCGTAGGCGATGTAGCGGGAGAGCGTGGAGCCGGGATCCGCCAGCTCGTGATCCTGATAAAATTTTCGCAGCGCATCCACGGACGGCCCGTGAAGCGCTTCCATCTTCGCGCGAAGCTCCACGCGAGCGGGCGTGCCGCCGCCGTCCGGATCGAAGCCCGCGGCGTCCAGCGCGCACATCGTGGCAAACAACTGCAAGCTCGGCTCGATGCTGACGGGAGCTCTTCGCGGCTCCACGTTGCTCTGGTCGTCAGGCGCGGCCTGATCGGCCGGCGCTGCTGGCGCAGTGTGCTTCGGTTGAGGTTGCGACGCGGGAGCCTGCGGCGGCGCATCCTGGCCCGGCTCGGTCTGCTGCGGACGTGCGGCGGCGCTGGCTGCGATGAGACACAGTGCCACGGCGGTGTAGATCGCTTTGGAAGAAAGCTGCATTCTGAAGGTGGGGACGATCAAATTGCCGTCATGTCCGCGCCCGGGAAGCCACTTTACAAGCCCTGCCAGCCGCAGTCAAGAAACGCGCCGCCGCGAAAATCCGTTTCTGCCGCGCCGCGTTTACCCGTGAACTCGAAATTCGCTGAAGCTCAAGACAACGTGGCCGCCCGCCGTGGGCCGGCCGAAACTCAATTCCGGACGGAAGCGCGAAAACAACATCACCTGGTCGAGTTCGCGCCGCAAGGCCTTGTTCGTCGGCCCGGAAAGAATCCGATAGCTCGCCGCTTCGCCGTCCGCGTTCACCGTGGCTTCCACCATCAGCACGTGCGAGGTCCCGTGGCTTGCGTCTTCGATTCCAGTCATCGGGAACTCGGCGAGCGATTCAAGCCGCGCCGGCTGCAATAGACTGGTCGGAGCATCGTTGGTCACCGCTTGCAACGGCGCGCCCAAACCCAGCACCTGGCACACGATCGCGAAAACCGTGAGCGCCACCGCCAGCCCGCCCGTCACCGGCAGCGCCAGAGGCTCAAGGATATTCTTCGCCACGATTTCGCAGCGATCGCGCCATCTGCGCAGTTTCGCGCCCGCGACGGAGAAGTAACCCGCCGCGCCGGACACGCCAGCCGCGCCGTTTCGCGCGCGCGTCTCGCTCAAACGTACGCGAATGCGCGCCGCCAAATCCGCCGGCGGAGCGGGACGTTCCACGCGCGCCATCAGCGCCGAAAGTTTCTGATAGCGCTCAAGCTCTTCCCGGCACCCGGCGCACGATTCCAAATGATGACCGACGCGCCCGTGATCGTTTGCGCGCGACTCCGGCAAGGCGCCATCAAGATAGCCCGCCAATAGACCTTTCACTTCGGCGCAATTCATCGCGAACCTCCGCGCGGCGATGCGAACGCCCGCAACCCGCCCTGCGCGGTGCGCACAGCCTGAAACGAATGTTGCCTGAACCCAACGCTGCTTCCGGCAACATGCGATCGGCGTTCCGCGCGCGCCGCCTCAGCGGCGCACGGCCGCTCGACCAGCGGCGCAAGTATCTCGCGCAGCGCCTGCCGCCCGCGCAGAATTCGCGATTTCACCGTGCCCACGGAAACATCCAGCACTTCGGCCACCTCTTCGTAGCTCAACCCTTCAAGATCCCGCAGAATCACCGCGCCGCGAAAAACTTCCGGCACCTGATGCAGCCCGCGCCGCACCATCGCTTGCGTCTCGGCGCTTTCGGCCAGATCGAGCGGCGATTCGCCCGGATCCTCGATCTCCATCGTCTGCGGACTACCCTCGCAATCGATCTCGAGCGAAGTCTGCCGCCGATGATGCCGCCACCACCACCGCCGCGCGTTCAGCGCCTCGCGCACCGCGATGCGATACAACCACGTGCGCAGCGAACTCCCGCGCCGAAAATTTCCCAGTCCGCGAAACGCCTTCAGAAAAACTTCCTGCGTGATGTCGCCGGCTTCGCCCGCATCGCCTACAAGTCCAGCTATCAGCCCGAACACCGGGCCGTGATAGTGCGTAACCAGCCAGTCGAACGCCGACTCCGAGCCGCCTTGCAGCTCGGTCACCAGGTCGGCTTCGTCCTGCGGCCACGAAAGGACGTGCGCCAGGTCCGACACGCTTGCCGCCTTCTGCCCGCCGGCGTCGCTAACGGAGCTGCCGATCGCGGGCCTTGCTGAATCCGCCTGATGCCCAGACTCAGAAGCGCGGTTTATGGCAGCTACTCGGCTGCCGACTGCTCCTGAACATTAGACACCGGTTCGAGCGAAAATGTTTCCCAGCCTGTCGCATTCGCTCGGCCCATTCTCTCTCCGTCGGCCGCGCAAGATCAATGGTACACAGGGGCCGGTACTGGCTTCGCCCCTGCGCATCGCCAAAATCGTGCTACTCTCGGCCAATCCGAGCGCGCCCCAAGGTACCATTCCGCTCTCGGCGCCTTACAGCCCTTTATGTATGGACACACGCAAGCGAAACAGGTAAATAATCCGGCTCAGCAGGAAAGGAGACTCGAAATATGAAAAAAGTATTGAGTTTTTCCACGGCCCTCATATTTCTTGCCGCGATGTCGCTCTACGCGCAGCACCACCACGCCGGCAACGGTGGCCACGCGCCACCGCCGCCCCCGCGCCGCGAAGCCGCCGCCGCACCTGAGGCCGAACACACGCGCGATGGCCGCATGGACGCGAGCCAGCACGTCAGCAATAACCACTGGTACGGCCATCCCGCCGCCAACGACACGCGCTTCCATCTCGACCACCCCTTCCCGCACGGCCACTTCAGGGACGTTGGCCCCGGTCACCGCTTCGGCGTGACGCGCATTGACGTCAATGCGCACCAATTCTGGTTCGGCGGCGGCTACGGCTTTGAAATCGCCGCGTGGGATTGGGATCTCGCCTCCGGCTGGTGCTGGACCACCTGCGGCGACGAATTCGTCGTCTACCTCGATCCCGATCATCCAGGCTGGTATCTCCTCTACAACATGGATACCGGCGCCTACGTGCACGTGCAATATATCGGCGGATAGCTCCACACAACGCAATTGACACCACCGGCCTCGCCGCGTCGTCGCAATCCACGCGCCGCGCGAGGCCGGTTTCGTTCTTGCGCGTTTCCTTTCGCTGGTTATGATGAATCGCCGCCGCGTCGCGCTATTTGCTCTTACGGCGGAAGGCGGGCCACAACTCGCGTATCCGCTGGAGCAGCCCGCAAAATGGAAAACCGCGTTCGACTAAAGGAGTCAGCAATGGAAATCAAAAGAGCCGGCTCGCAACCCTCTGCCAAGGCAACCTCCGAATGGTTCACTGGCGCCGTACGCATCGATCCGCTTTTTCAAGCACCCGACCCCGCGCTGTTTCAAGTTCTCAGCGTAACCTTCGAGCCGGGCGCGCGGAACGCCTGGCACACCCATCCGCTCGGTCAAACTCTCATCGTCACCGCCGGCTGCGGCTGGGCTCAACGCGAAGGCGGACCGATCGAAGAGATCCGCCCCGGTGATGTGATCTGGTTCTCCCCCGGCGAAAAGCATTGGCACGGCGCCACGCCCACCACGGCCATGACGCACATCGCCGTTCAGGAACGCAAGGACGGCCAGATCGTCAACTGGATGGAAAAAGTCACCGACGCGCAATACCGCAAATAATTTCGCCGCTTCGGCGCTCTTACTTATTCAGAAACCCATCGTCGAATTTAATGCTCGCGTGCGCCCCGTTGCAAAACGGTTTGTTCTCAGACGCGCCGCATCGGCACAGCGTCACGCGGTTCCGCTTTTCGTATCGTTTCCCGTCGTGCGATTCAACCGTGATTCCCCCGCGCACCCAGAGCGGCCCACTGCATCCCATCGCCGGATCTTCCACCACCCCAATTGAGGCCGGCAGCGGGTCCTCGATTTCTTCGTCCGTCTTCTTGTCGTGCAGCACCAGTCGCCCCGATGGACAATGCATCGCCTCGCGAATCACCAGTTCACGCACTTCAGGCTCATCGGTCCGCGCCATCAGCGACCAAATCTTCCCTCCCGCATCGCAGAAACGCGCAAACGCGCACAAATTTTCAGCGTCGCTCAGCACCAAAGCCGCCCCATCGATCGTTTCCGCTTGCCGCGCGTAAGGCTCGCGGCTCGCGGTCTCGCGCCCATCGAATCCGATTTGAGTATGCGAGCCATCGCAGAATGGTTTGCTCTTCGATTGACCGCACCGGCAAAGCGCGTAGCTGGATTTCCCGTCAAACGCCTTCCCTTCCTTCCACTCCCACGAAAATCCCTCCGCGTTCGCAGTGATCGTCTGAATCGCGATCGGCACTCCTCCCGAAACCACGTACGGCCCATCCTTGCTCACCACAATCTTTTTCCCCTGCGTCTGCTCCGTCATCAGCGTCCCTCCGTCACCACTCCCGCGTCTCTTCGGCCGGTGCCCCGCCTTCCGCGCACCGCAAAAGATCGTACACCTTCACGGCAAAAGCCGCGCCACCCGCCGTAATGCTGTCATCCCGAACCCGGTCGCCCGCCTTCGGCGAACGCCGGTGAGGGATCTGCTTTTGCCGTTTCCGCCCCTAGCCACAATCGCCGCTAACGCCCCGCCGACCGCACACTACAAAACCGTCATTCTGAGCGAAGAGGCGACTCTTTTCCCGTCGTCCGCGTCCCGCGGACGAGTCGCCTCGCAGTCGAAGAACCCCTCCTCGCCTTGCCTTTTTCCCGCCGTCGGTTTTGCCTCCCGCCCGTTCCCCCCTCCCGCCCTCCTCCGATCGTTGTCATCCCGAACCCGGTCGCCCGCCTTCGGCGAACGACGGTGAGGGATCTGCTTTTTGCTTTTCCCGCCGCTAACGCCCCATCGCTCTCTCTCCCGTTGGTCATCCCGAGCGAGTCCGCCGTGGCGGACGACGAGGGACCTCTCAGCCGCACTTCTCCTAACGTTGTCATCCCGAACCCGGTCGCCCACCTTCGGCGAACGCCGGTGAGGGATCTGCTTTTGCTTTTCCCGCCGCTAACGCCCCATCGCTCTCTCTCCCGTTGGTCATCCCGAGCGAGTCCGCCGTGGCGGACGACGAGGGACCTCTCAGCCGCACTTCTCCTAACGTTGTCATCCCGAACCCGGTCGCCCGCCTTCGGCGAACGCCGGTGAGGGATCTGCTTTTGCTTTTCCCGCCGCTAACGCCCCATCGCCCCAATATCCCACTGGTCATCCCGAGGAGTCCTCGACGAGGGATCTCTCTTTCATCCTCTTAATTTACTCACGATCTGATTTAAGCCCCGTAGGGGCAGCACATTTTAGCCCAGGGCGTAAGCCCTGGGTAACGTAACGAACAAACTCGTCGCAGCACCGCTCTGCCGAAGGCCGTCGCGAAGGTCGAAGACCGTAGCGACATTCTGGAGGGTGGCCGGCCCGCCCTGCGCATCCCGCAAGGGACGGGTCAACTCGCGTCATAGGCTGCGCTATCCGCCCATAACTTGACCGAATTGAATTGCCGGAGGTTCATTGCATCGAGACGTAAGTTATGAGATATCATCTCAGGATGACTGAAGCGGACTTTGATTTCTCACATATCGATCCGATCACCTTGCAGCGGACGGTCGTTCAACTGAAAAGCACTTCAGCACCTACCGCTGAACGTATCGCTCGGTACTTACAGTCGTTTAGTGCCGGCGAAAAGACTCTCCCGCCCATCATCTTTCTCGGGTTGATTGCACGTGATGCGAAACTTGTACGCGAGATCCCACTGGACTCGGCAATCGAAAAACGAACTCTCGGCTCGAAGCGTGTCGCCGGACCGTTGAGATGGGGCCTCGAGCTTATTCGGGACATCTTGGTGGAACTTCGGAAAATCATTTGCGGTCCCAGAAAGACGCCCTCCAAATTGGGGCCCATTTCCGAAGTCTCGATAGGAGCGATCGCGGCGTACATCGCCAAGCGGTTTCACATGGAGTCGGCCACCGCGCACGGTATTGCGCTGGTGATCCTCCTAAACCTGGGCCGAGCCGCAAAGAATGCGTTCTGTAAAAAGACGGACGCCGAAATTCTTGCTGCCCTTGCTGAAACTGGATGACCCCAAAGCTTGGCGCGCGGTGAATGGCCTACGCTTTGCTGCCGGAAAAGATCGGCCCCCACGTCAGACGCGGCGCAATCCGCGACACAGGGGACGGAACCGGCAGGCTAGTTTTCATCATTATAGGCCCCGCAATAAGCCCAGATGACCACTCCTCCGGGCTCCGGGGGCTGAAGTACCCCGCAATAATGACGAACGTGGGTGCCCGAATCATCGCGATACGTAAGTTCCACCGCCACGTAAACCACCCGCCGGCCGTAAACGAAATTGTCGTAATCCTCCGGAGAAACGATCGGTCCGTGTGCGGTCACCCATTCCTTGTCACCATTCGCCAACGTGACACTGCCCGCCGGGGGCTCGGACACTTTCATTTTCTCGAATCGATCCAACGCGTCATTCTCGCTCGTGGGTGACATATCCGGTTCAATGAATGCAGCCTTGCGATACGCAACATTCGCGGCCACGCCAGGACCGACGTTCCCATACACGACGTTAAAAGACAGCGGGTCATTTATTTGCAAGAAGTCCGCTCGATGATCCCCATTCCCAGACACCCAGGAAGAGGCTGAACCCAGGCTTCCATAAACCGGAAAAGTTCCGAAAGTAAAGTGAGCGTGCTCCCGAGGCGTTCGATAGGCCATCGTCACTACCAAAATTACCCCAAGCAGTCCCGCTAAAATGAACGCGATATCGTACAGCACCATTTTTCGTACTTTATTTTTATCGTCCGAAGCAATCGGGTGCATGGTCATGCGCCACCCCAAGTAGCTGCCAATGAATTGGCAAACACTTGCGCCCGCGGCTATAACGATGGTCCAGTTGATAATCGGCCAACCCATAAAATGTACCTCCGCCTGACCCGCCCCGAATTCTAGTCCAAAAAAGGATGGGATGTCGGACGACGCAGGGCCGCGTGTGGCCCATCCTTTACGGCGGAAACGGCGAGCCTAGCCCATTCCATTCGAATTGACTTTTCGAATAGCTCATAAATATCTGTTGACAGTGTAGTATTATCCGTGCTAACCTTCCGTGTGACCTCGAAACGCACACCTTCGTCGCTGAATCTGCGGGCAACGTGCCCCGCTCGCCGGCGCAATCTGTCCCCGCCCGCGCCGATCCCGTCCGCCGAACGTCGGTGGCCAGCGCGTTCCGCGAGTCCCGATCCAGTCGAGACGAGTGCTCCGCCCGAGTCCCGACGAGTCGGGGACAACTTTCCGTCCGTAGGGCGCGGAGCCCGCCTGTCGCCTGCCTGCCGGCAGGCAGGGCAGGCGCGGTTGTCTCCGTCCGTCCTGCTCGGCCCACCAAATATCCTCGACACCTCTCACTCGATGTGCACCCTTATGTCAAAAATCGCCCCTCCAAGTTATTTATTTTCAATCGATTGCAAAAGAGTGCGCATCTCATTGAAAAAAATGGCTTTCAAGCTGCTGTATTTTCACACTCATCCGCACTCTTTCGCTGCAAGTCCTTTGCTTGCCATACTTACGCAAAACATACCGGGGGTGTATATACGCATCCCCTGTTCCGAGCCTCCTCGGCGCGCCCGCACCGCGCATGGCCGCCACATTTTACCTCCGGGATCACGTCGTGGACGCATGGCGTCGACCGCAGAAGCCAGCGCCACGAGCGGTTCTGTAGCGCAAGCCGGAGCCTGTCCCGACTCAGTCGAGAGGCTGGCAGCACTTGTTCGTGCCATGCACAACCGCGGCGCGATACCGCTCAACCGCGCGAAACCCTCAGGCATGAGAGCCGTCACCACGATGCGTCGCAGCACATGTCAAATGGAGCACGCTGGTACCGAAGTACCATGGCCGCTAAACCTCACTGCGCCAAAAATGAACTTGTCTACGCTCTTGCCCCGCTTGGCAGCGGATGTTTCAACCGAACCCTTTGCGCTCGTCGCAGGAGACGCAACCGATCATGAGTTCGCGAACCGCCGATCTTCACACTACGCCGCCGTCCCCCGCCGGCAATGCGCCTGGCTTCTCGCGCCCCAATCCGGTCTGCACCGAAATCGGCGTCTCTGTGCAAGGATCGGCTCACACCGCGGCCGGTGGCCAGGCCTCTCAACCATTTCTCGAGCAAACTTCCACCGTAATCGTCTTCGAGCAAGGCGCCGTCGTGCGCCTCTCCGAGAGCGTCACGCCCGGCCAGATTCTGATCGTCAGGCATTTGCGCACCAACGACGAAGCCGCGTGCCGCGTCGTCAGCGTCAAGACCAATCCCAACGTGAAGGGCTACGTCGAACTCGAATTCCTGCAGCCCTCTCCCAACTTCTGGGAAATGCAGTTCCCCGCCGCGAGCGGCACGAAGACTCCCAGCGTCGGCGTCGCGCGCCCCGTGCCTCTTGCGACTCCGAACCGCAGGGAGACCGACGCGACCCCGCACCGCGCGGAGCACGTTGCTTCAGAGCTCCCGAAAATCGCCGTCCCCAAGCCCGCTTCGCCTGCGCCCGCGCCGCGTTACACGCCGCCTCCTTCGGAAGAAGGCACGGGAGTAACCGGCCCAGGCCTCACGTTCCTTCCCGATTTGCTCGATTCGCTGGGCCTGCCTGCGGATGCCAAGCCGCGCGCCCCCGAATCCGCCACGCGGCCGGAAACTCCGCGATCCGCTTCACAAAAAGAAACTGCGCCCGCGAAGCCGTTTGTCGCGCCCTGGGCTGCCGCTCCTGCCGCGCCCAAGTCGGATGTCGCGAAGGGCGTTCCTCAGTCCGCGGACGGACGGTACGTTTCCGATCTGCTCGATACGCTCACTCCGATCGGCGAAACGATTTTGCGCGAGAAGCCCAAGAGCGCCGTGTCTCTGTCTCAGCCTCAGATCGCGCCACACGCTCCCGGAATTGCGAAGCCTTCATTCCCGCCGCCCTCACCGGTGAAGTCCTCCGCGGTCAGCTATGTCGAACCCACAGTGACGGAAAGTGTTCTCTCGCCGACGGCGCATCCCGCGCACGTCGCAACGCACTCGAATCTTTCGGTCAATTCGGCGACCATCGCGTCGGAAGTTGCGCCGCTGCTGAATTCCGGCGGCGACGTGGCTTCGCGCGGTCAATTGCTGGGCGGAGATTTGGATCTCGCGGCGGCGAAGCCGGGCTTCCCGGCGTCCATGCGCGTTCTCGCCATTGCCGCGGCCGTCGCTCTCTTGCTGGCTGCCGGAGTTGGCGTGTATCGCTGGGGGAAGAAGTCCGGACCCGGCGCAAATCTCGCGGCTTCAAGCCAGCCGGCATCAAGCGCCGCGGCCAATGGTCCTGTCTCACCCGCGCCATCGCCCGTTGCAGAAATCTCCACTCCCTCGGTGATCGTCTCCGCCACGCCCGAAGCGCCGGCCGCTGCGAACGATTCGCGCGCCGCCGCTCAACCGAGCACGCATCCGGCCTCGGCCTCGGCTCCAGCATCGGCTAGCGCTCCCGCAATCGCGCACGCCGCGCCTCCGCCACCGGCTCCGCGCGGCCCCGCCGTCGCCGGCACGAAAATGTCGGCTCCGACAGTGGAGACGCACGCAACCGATCAAGCCGCGCCCTCGATCGCCGCCGACGTGCCGAACACCGTCCAGAACGCATCCGCCGCCGGCATTCTTGGCGAATCTCAATCGAGCGGCCCGGCAGCGCCCCCGCCGGCTCGAGTCTCTTCCGGCGCGCAAGAGCCGCGCCTGCTCTCGTCCAACGCGCCAATTTATCCGTACGCCGCTAAGGCCGAGCGCGTGCAAGGCGACGTCTCCGTCGACGTTCTGGTCAACGAGCTCGGCCAAGTCGCCGGCATGACAGTTCTATCGGGCCCGCCCCTGCTCCGCCCGGCTGCCCTCGATGCGCTCCGCCATCGCAAGTACGCCCCCGCCATGCTCGACGGCAAGCCGACCACCGCCCACATCGTGGTGGTCATTCACTTCCAGCTGTAGACGTGAAGGGATGTAGCCGGGAAATCAGCGGATATCGTGAGCGAAGCCGGAAGAGTTACAATTCAGTAATTCAATAATTGAGTAAATGGTGGAGCCGGGGGGATTCGAACCCCCGACCTCCTCGATGCCATCGAGGCGCGCTCCCAACTGCGCCACGGCCCCACCGCGCGGAACGTCGAAAAACTCTAACACCCCGTCACCACACGGTCAAACCACCCGCTCGAACGGAACGAACGCTCGCTAGAGTCGAAAAAGCGCACAAGTTATGTTGGCGCGCGAGTCGAACGAGCACACGAATCGAACGAACATGCGAGTCGAACGAGAACTCGAACTGAGCGAGCGCGCGAGTCGAGCCTGCGCACGCAAATCGCGCTAGCGCACGATTTCGAGATCTGGAGCGGCGGGTTTCTTCGGCGCCGGCTTCGGCTTCGCCTCGGCGAAATCCGCCAGCTCGAGGCGGAGGTTTCCGTTATTGGTCGCGAATCCGAGCCCGATATCCATCGTAATCACGCCCGAGCGAATCAGTTGTTCAATCACGCCGTCGAAGTGCAGCATGCCCTCGGTTTCGCCGTCGCGCATCGCATCGAGCAGAGACTTGCCTTCGGTTTCGCCCTTCTCGACATACTCGCGCGTGCGCATGGTGGATTTCAGGATTTCGATCGCGGCGATCCGCCCCGTGCCGTCCGCGCGAGGAATCAATCGCTGCGAAATGATGAAGCGGAAAGCCTTGGCGAGACGCGTGCGGATGGCTTGGCGATTATCCATCGGGAACGCACCGATGATGCGCTCGACGGTCTTCGATGCATCGATGGTATGGAGCGTGGAGAAAACCAGATGCCCAGTTTCGGCGGCTTCGAGCGCGATTTCCATGGTTTCGCGATCGCGCATTTCGCCAACCAGAATCACTTTGGGCGCCTGGCGCAAGGCAGCGCGCAAGGCCAGCGCGAAACTCGGCGTATCGGCGTAAAGTTCGCGCTGGTGGATGGTGCATTTCTTGTGGTTGTGCAGGAATTCGATGGGATCTTCGATGGTCAGGACGTGGTAGGCCTTCTCTTCGTTGATCCGATTCACGATGGCGGCCAGCGTCGAGGATTTTCCCGATCCGGTTGGTCCAGTCACCAACACGATGCCGTTGCGCAGATCGCAGATCTCACCCAGTTGCGCGGGGAGGTTCAGCAATTTGAAATCGGGGATAATGTTGGGAATCACGCGCATCACGATGGCGCACGTCCCGCGCTGTCGAAAGACATTCACGCGGAAGCGCGCGACTTGCGCGATGCTGTACGAAAAGTCCGCCGATCCCTCGTCCGCGAGCTTACGCGCGGCGAATTCGCTGCGTTCCATCAGGTCATTGGCCACGTTCTGCACCGCCGCGGGCGTCAACTTGCCCACGCCGGCAATTTGCACCTCGATCAGCTGGCCGCTGCGCTCCACTTGCGGGGCGCGGCCTGGCGAAAAAATCAGGTCGCTCACGTTGTCCGACGCTTTCAGCATCGCGACGATGATTTGCGGCGTTGTAGGCGCCGGTGGCGCACCGGCTGGGCTGGGATTCGGGCCCGCGCCGAGATTCTGGGCTGGTGACGCAGCCGGTGGTTTTGGGGTTGAAGGGGCGGATTCCATGTCACTCTCCTGGGATAAGGCGATTCACAAGACTGAGGGCGACGGAGAGCCCGCAGCTATTACTCAATAATTGGAACACGATTACGCGCCGTTTGACGACGCCTTGGACTTTCCGCCGCGCTTGCGCACGCCGGCGAGGCCGAGTTCCCGCTCAATGGCGCGGGCCGATTTTGGCGGCAGCTCGATGAATTCCACGCCGACGCCGACGCCGGGGATGCAATAGCGGACTTCGCTGCGTGCGACCACGTCGGCGTTAGAGCGCGTCAAGCGAAAGTGCAGCTTCAACACGGCGCCTTCCGGATAGCGACGATCGGTATTGATGAACATTCCGCGCAGACTGATGTCGGGTGGCCGAAGCGAGACGACTTCGCTATAACCCTCGTACACGAGCGAGAGATTACGGAGGTGTGGCAGGCGCGCCTCCTCGCGCGTCGGCCAGAAGTTGTTCGCGGCCTTCTTCGAGGTCTTCGGGGATTTCGTCGAAGTTTTCACAGGAGTCATCGATGTAGGATTCCTTCCGCGGTGTGTTCCAAGTCCCGCGCGTTATTGGACCGCGCCTTCGGGGTGCACGACGATCCACAGTTCGGGCAAAATCGGCAACCGGAGACGATCTTCTGGCCGCACTTGGGGCAGTCTGCCGCAGTCGCGAATTCAAAGGGAACGACGCGCAGAACTTCGTCAAGAGTGGTAACGCCCTCGCGGACCTTGTCCAGGGCATCTTCCTGCATCAAACGCAAACCGTTCGCGCGAGCGACGTCGCGAATCTGATCCACGCGGCCTTCAGAGCGGACCAACTCCCGGATGGTTTCGTTGAACACGAGCAATTCGTAAATGCCGACACGGCCCCGATAGCCCGTCTGATCGCATTCGACGCATCCGACGGCGACGGCCTCGGTGTCGATGGCGTCGAATCGGCCGACTCGGGCCAAGCGCGAGGCCATTTCCGAAGTCGCCGGCTGGGTTGTGCGGCAAGCGACGCACAGTTTGCGCACGAGGCGCTGCGCCAAGATGCCGGTCACCGACGAAGCGATCAGGTAACCGGGGATGTCGAGGTCCAGCAAACGCACAACAGCGGAGACGCTGTCGTTGGTGTGCAGAGTGGAGAGGACAAGGTGGCCGGTCTGTGCGGCTTTCATGGCAATCTCAGCAGTCTCGGTGTCGCGGATTTCGCCGACCATGATGATGTTCGGGTCCTGGCGCAGAATGGAGCGCAGCGAACTGGCGAAGGTGAGGTTGGCGCGCACGTTCACGTGCACCTGGTTGATTCCGTCGAGAACGTATTCGACTGGATCCTCAACGGTGACGATGTTCACGGCGATGTCGCGAAGCATGTTGAGCGCCGCATAGAGAGTGGTGCTCTTCCCCGAGCCGGTGGGTCCCGTGACCAAGAGCATTCCTTGCGGCGCGCGCAGCAGCGTTTCGAGGTGCTTCGATACGGCGCCGGGTAAGCCCAACTCGGACAAGCTCTGCATCGGCGCCTTCGTGTCCAGAAGGCGCAGAACGACCTTCTCTCCGTACTGCGTGGGCAGAGTGGAAACGCGCAGGTCCAGCCGCCGCGGGCCGACGATCACCATGAAGCGGCCGTCCTGTGGCGCGCGGCGCTCGGAGATGTCCATGTCGGAAAGGATCTTGATGCGGGAGATGAGCTGGTTCTGAAGATTGCGAGGCACGCGGTCGAGCTCGCGCAGCACGCCATCCACTCGGATGCGCACCAGAGTTTCCGTTGCCTGCGGCTCGATGTGAATATCGCTGGCGCGCTTTTGCATCGCGCCCAGGATGATCTGCGACACCAAGCGGACCGCGGGCGTGCGCTTGCTTTTGAGTTCGGCTTGCACCTCGGAGATGGCTTCCTGATTGGCTTGCCGCGCGCTGGTGGAGACAAACTCCATGTCCGGCAGCACGGCTTGATCGGCTGCGTCGCGGGCGGCCTCGCGCTCCCGCGGCGTTTTCGGCGCAGCTGCCGCCGCAGGGACGTTGCCGTAATGCCGATCGATGGCCGCGAAGATCTCAGTACGAAAACCAAGGCGCGGAGAAACGCTGAGGCCCGATGTGAAACGGAGTTCGTCGATTGCACCCAAATTCTGGGGTTCCGCCATGATCACAACCAGACGCGACCCATCGCGCCGAACCGGCAGAACACAGAAACGTTTGGCCACGGCTTGCGGAATCATCCGCAGCACGTCGGGTTCTACCTCCACGGTGGACGCGTCCACATAGGGAACGTGGGCGACCTCTTCGAGCGCCGAGGCGAGATCCTTCTGATTGACTAGGCCGCGCTCGAGTAGCAATTCGCCGAGAAAGATGACCTTGCCAGACTGCTCGAGAACAGCTTTATCCAGATCGGCGTTCGAGATTTGCCCGCGCTCCTGGAGCACTTCGCCGAGTCGTTTGCGTTTCATGGCTTTTGTTAGTCGCAAGATTCCCAAGGACGCAATTGAGGAAGGGGCCCAATTTTGTCTTCTCGATTATCGCACTCGCTATGGCGCGAATCCGGGGCAAAACTGCGGGCATTTGCCTGAGCAGTAACGGCCAGTGGCACAGGGGCGCGTCACGGCAAGGGATTCATGTTCGACGTGTATGTCGCGGGCGCTCCGGCGCCGGTGAGCGCTCCGCGACTCACGACATGTGCGGCCGAGGCCGAAATAGCTATAAAAATGCCCCAAGGATGAGCGGAGAGGAGCTGAGGAAGGCGTGGTGGGGTGAAACTAAGAGGCGAGTTCCGAGTCGGGACGCCAGTTCCCAATTGAGTACACGGGACGATGCTGGTTAGAGTCAGGCACGACCAGAGAATTTCACTAACAGATTAATAATCAGCATCTTGCAAACGCGAGCAGATGTGCTCGGGATTGGCTTGCGTCGTGCAATATCCCGGCCCGTGCGTGCATTCCGATGACGGTCTACACGGGTCGGCGAGCGAGGGGGAAGGGGCTTGCTCAAGGACTTTTGTGGATCGTTCCCACCTGCCTCTGAGAGGGAAGCTAGGATGGATAACCCCACGCCCCGGTCAAAAAAAGACCGGGAAACGGAATGCACATTCGGGGCCCTTGATCCCAAGCAAGGGCCCCTATTTTTTTGTGTAGTGCCCGCGGAAAATCCACAAGCGTCTCGTAATTTTTGGCTTGAAAATTAAGCTGCGAAAATTGCCGGCGAGCGCGAAGCACAGAGAGGGCGCCTCAGCTAATTTCGCGACGACGGCGAGGAGTTGCGTTTCGCAAATCCGCGATTAGAGTTCGGCGATTGCGGGGGCGGGCGCATCCACGCGGCCGACGATGGGTATCTTGGCGAGGCGCAGAATGTGGATGACTTCGGTGGGCTTTAGGCGCGACGCGTCGTATTCGAAGGTCAGGCGGCGGCCGTCGTCGCTGGCGCGAAAGCGGCGCAGGCCATAGGTGTTGGCGAACGAGCCGAGCGCGATCATTTGCGTGTCGGCTAGCGGCTCTTGCAGTTCGTAGGTCACTTCCACGGTGGTCATATTGGTATTTTACCAGAGGCGGAGGCTGGACGCTGGTATGCGTTCCGTGCTATATACCCCCCAGGGGTATATGAGGAGACGCGATGCCGGCCCGAACGAAGCGACACTCCAAGCGCGCCCAGCAAGATCAACATGCCGACTGCGGCTGCGAAACTCACGCGCGGCCACGCCACGCACTGGCGGTGGATCCGCATATCAAGACGTCGAATTTGAAACGGCTGCGCCGCATCGCGGGGCAAGTGCGCGGCCTCGAGCGCATGGTCGGCGAAGATCGATATTGTGCCGACGTGCTGATTCAAATCGCATCCGTGCAGCAGGCGCTGCGCGCGGTGGGGCGGGGACTGATGCAAAACCATCTGCGGCACTGTGTTTCTGAAGCCATTCGGAAGGGCTCGCCGGGACAGACCGCGGCGATACAAGACGAACTGCTCTCGCTGATGTACACCTATTTGCACTGAACATTTTTCCAGACAGGTAGAGAGAGATGGCCATGGAGCGAGATCCGGTTTGCGGGATGACGGTTGATCCCGCGAACGCTAAGCACACGATGGAGCACGGCGGCAAAACATTTTTCTTCTGTTCCGCCGGCTGCCTCGAAAAATTCCGGGCGGAACCTGCGCGTTACGAATCGGCGCGAGAGTTGATCGGAATCGGGCCGGCGAAATCGGGCCCGGCTCGACCGGGCTCCAGCAAGGCCGCCGCAGCGGCGCAATTCCCTGCTTCCACGCCCACCGAGACAGCAGCGGCGAAATACACGTGTCCGATGCATCCGGAAATCGTGCGCGATACACCGGGCGTTTGCCCGATTTGCGGGATGGCGCTGGAGCGGCAAACGATTACGACGGCCGACGAGAAGCCCGATCCTGAACTTCGCTCGATGACGATTCGGTTTTGGATTTGCGCGGCGCTGGCGGCACCGATCCTGCTGCTCTCGATGGGCGGCGCGCTGCCGATGGTCGCGGCACTTGCGCCGATGCGCGCGCGTGTTTGGATCGAATTCGCGCTGGCGACGCCGGCGGTGCTATGGGGCGGCTGGCCATTTTTCGATCGCGGATGGCGGTCGATCGTGCGGCGGCGGCTGAACATGTTCACGCTGATCGCCACGGGCACGGGTACGGCTTACGTTTACAGCGTGATCGCGACGATCTGGCCGGGAATTTTTCCAGCGGGATTTCGCGCGGCAGACGGCAGCGTTGGCGTTTACTTCGAGGCGGCCGCCGTTATCACCACACTGGTGTTGCTCGGGCAAGTGCTCGAGCTACGCGCGCGGCGACGCACTTCCGATGCATTGCGAAGTTTGCTGAGCCTTGCGCCAAAAACGGCGCGACGCGTTGCGCGCGACGCGGGCGACGCGGGTGGTGCTAACGCGCGCGAAGAGGACGTGCCGCTGGCGCTCATCGCTCGGGGCGATGAATTGCACGTTCGGCCGGGCGAGCGCGTGCCGGCGGATGGCGTCGTGCTCGAAGGCGCGAGCAGCGTAGACGAATCGATGGTGACGGGCGAGCCGCTGCCAGTGGAAAAAATCGCCGGGGATCATGTGACCGGCGGAACGCTGAATGGCAGTGGCGGATTTGTGATGCGCGCGGAGCGCGTGGGCAGCGAGACGCTGCTAGCGCAGATCGTGAAGATGGTTGGCGACGCGCAACGCAGCCGCGCGCCGATCGAGCGGCTGGCCGACGCGTTTTCGGCGTGGTTTGTGCCGGGAGTGATGGTGGCGTCGGCGATCACATTCGTGGTGTGGGCGCTGGTGGGCCCGCAGCCGCGATTGGGATACGCGCTGGTGAATGCGGTGGCGGTGCTGATTATCGCGTGTCCTTGCGCGCTGGGGCTGGCGACGCCGATTTCGATTCGCGTGGGCGTGGGGCGCGGCGCACTGGCCGGTGTGCTGATTCGCGACGCGGAGGCGCTCGAGGCGCTGGAAAAAGTGGACACGCTGGTGATCGATAAGACCGGCACGCTGACGGAGGGCAAGCCGCGCGTGGTGGGCGTCGTAGCGCTCGCCGAAACTGACGGCAATTCCCTGCTGCGGTTCGCGGCGAGCCTTGAACGCGCGAGCGAGCATCCGCTGGCTGGGGCGATTCTGGCAGCGGCGCAAGAAAAACAAATCGCGCTGAGCGAAACTTCGGATTTTCGCGCGATCGCGGGAAAAGGGATTGTGGGGCGCATCGCGAACGAATCTGTGGCGCTTGGGAATGCGCTGTTGATGCGAGAAATGGGCATCGCGCTTGAGCCGCTGGCGAAATCGGCCGAGAAATTTGGGAGCGAGGGAGCGACGGTGGTTTATCTGGCGATTGAAAAACGGCTGGCCGGATTGATTGCGGTGGCCGATCCGATAAAGCCGACGGCCAAAGCCACGCTTCGCGAGCTACGGGAGCAAGGTTTGCGAATCGTGATGGTCACGGGCGATAACCGATTGACGGCTGAAGCCGTGGGGCGCCAGTTGGATATTCAGGAAGTCGTCGCGGAAGTGTTGCCCGCGCAAAAGGCGGAGACGGTTCGGCGCCTTGAAAGCGAGGGGCGCCGCGTGGCTGTGGCGGGCGACGGAATTAACGACGCGCCGGCACTGGCGGCGGCACGCGTGGGAATTGCCATGGGAACCGGAGCGGACGTGGCCATCGAAGCAGCGGGGATCACGTTGGTGAAAGGAGACCTTGCGGGGATCGTGCGCGCGCGGCGGTTGGCCCACGGAACGATGCGCAATATCCGACAAAACCTTTTCTTCGCGTTTGCCTACAACGCAGTGGGAGTGCCGCTGGCGGCGGGGGTGCTGTATCCCGGGTTCGGTTTATTGCTCAGTCCGATGATCGCTAGCGCGGCGATGAGCGCGAGCTCGATCTCTGTGATAACGAACGCGTTGCGGCTGCGCCGATTGGCGCTATGACGAGACAGATCTGAACGCTTAGAACCCCTTCGATTGCAATGGTTTTCGGCACCGGTCGAGCAGCGCCGTGGCGAAGTCCTGCCGGATCATGGCGCGCGCCTGGACAAAATTCCGCGAAAATTTCGGCGTTGCACGTGAAACATTTTGGAGGTTTCTGCGTCTATCTGGCAAGACCACTCGCTGGGGTAGGAAGCTCGTAACTCGAACTGACCGTCGGCCTCCTACCCCAGTTCAAAACTCTGAGCCGGAATACTAGTCGCATCTCCCGCGTTTGGGAAGAGGCGACCTCGGCGCGCGCTATCGTGCGACTACGGCGGCCCGCTTCGGGTGGCCGGACATCGCGGGCATTTCGTTCGCGCGCAAGCCGAGCGCAAACATGGGGTGCGGATCCACGCGGCCCCAGCGATTTAAATCCCACGCGGCGCGAATGAAATTCACTTCAGGCCAGGTGGTCAAATCGAGGACGGCGCGCGTCTGGCCGCGATAGAAACGCTGCGGCAATTTCAAGATCGGCTGAGGCGTCCAGGTTTCGCCGTCGGCCGAACCTTCGATCGAAACGTCGGCCGATTCCTGTTCGATTTGATCGGTGATTTCCATGACTAAGAAAAAAATCCGCGTTTGGCTGGGGCGAATGTCCACGGGCGCGCCTTTGCCATTCGCTTCGAGGCACGTGTCAGGAGGAATCAGATCGAAATCCATGGGCATTCGGCGGTCTCCGTGTTGCGGGCGGTTACGTATTTGTCTTCGCGGGCGAATCTTAACACAGCTTCGAGCGGCCGGGTCAGGCGTGGAGTTTTTCGAGGCGTTTGGCGGCGGCTTCGAGCGTTTCGTCGCGTTTGCAAAAAGTGAAGCGCACTTGACGGGCGCCATCGGCGGGATCGTTGTAAAAGCTCGAGCCGGGCACGACGGCGACGCCGATGTTTTCGACAAGATGGCGCGCGAATTCGACGTCATTCGGGAAACCGAAGCGCGAAATGTCGGTCATGATGTAGTAGGCGCCAGCCGGCTTGAAGCAGACGAAACCTGAATTCTTCAAGATTTCGAGCATGCGATTGCGGCGGCGCAGATATTCTTCGGCGAGGCTGTCGTAGTAGGAGTCGGGCATGGCAAGGGCCAGCGTGCCGGCTTCCTGCAAGGGAGCCGCGGCACCGACGGTGAGAAAATCGTGGACCTTGCGGATGGGAACGGAAACGGCGGGCGAAGCGATGGCCCAGCCTACGCGCCAGCCGGTGACGCTGTAAGTTTTGGACAAACTGTTGATGGTGATGGCGCGATCGCGCATGCCCTCGAGCGAGGCGATCGAAATGTGCTGCGTGCCGTCGTAGAGGATGTGCTCGTAGATTTCGTCGGTGATGGCGAAGGCGTTCCAGCGCACACAGAGATTGCGGATGTATTCGAGTTCGGCGCGCGAAAAAACTTTGCCGGTGGGATTGTTCGGCGTGTTCAGGATGATGGCTTTGGTGCGCGGGCCGAAGGCCGCGGCGAGCTCGGCGGGATCGAAGGTCCAATCGGGCGGCTGGAGGCGCACAAAGCGCGGCGCGGCGCCGGAGAGAATGGTATCGGGGCCGTAATTTTCGTAGAAGGGCTCGAAGATCACGACTTCGTCGCCCGGATTGATGACGGCCATCATGGCGGCCATCATGGCTTCGGTTGAGCCGCAGCAGACGGTGATTTCGCGCTCGGGATCGACGCGCACGCCTTGCGTGCGTTCAAATTTTTGGGCGATGGCGTCGCGGAAAGATTTCGCGCCCCAAGTGATGGCGTACTGATTGAAGTCTGCGGAGATGGCCTGGCGAGCGGCTTCTTTTATTTCTGGGGGCGCGGCGAAATCCGGGAAGCCCTGGGAAAGATTCACGGCGCCGTGTTTGAGCGCGAGGCGCGTCATTTCGCGGATCACGGATTCGGTGAAGCGCGCGGCCTTGGCGGAAAGCGCGTGGCGCGCGGCGCCGGCGACTTCAGTGGCAATTTTGGTATCGAGTGCGGCGGCGTCAGGCGTCGACGAATCTTTCGGCGTCAAGGAGTTTTCTCCGGCGTGGGCGCAGCGATCTGGGAGGCCGCGGCGTTCTGCGTGGCTCCGGTGGAATCTTGCGCGGCATAAATTTGGCGATACAAGTTGGCGTTTCGCAAGACGATTTGCACGTACTCGCGCGTCTCGGTGAACGGAATGGATTCTACGAACTCGGCCGTCTCCTGATAGGTCTGTCCGGCGGTCCATTCCTCGACGCGATCTTCTCCCGCGTTATACGCGGCGAGCGCGGCCTCGGGAGTGCCGTACGCGGCCAGCAGATTCGCCAAATAGAACGAGCCGAGCCGGAGATTGTACTCTGGATCGTGCAGCCGCGCATGCGAGTAGCTGACGTGCAAACCTCGCGCGAGCTTGCGCCCGGTCGGCGGTTCGATTTGCATCAGGCCGACAGCGCCAGTGCGCGAGATGGCTTCCGCATCGAACGCGGATTCCTGGCGCGCAAGGCCGGCGACAAGCATGGGATCGAGGCCGTTCGCGGCGGAATCCTCATCGAGCGGCTCGCGGTACGGCAGCGGATAGGCCGCGCGCCAGGCTTCGGGATCGACGTCAGAGAACCGGCGCGCGTCTATCTGGGTGACAAGCTGGCGCGCGACGAACATGCCTTCAGCATAATGGCCGGCCGCATCCGCGGCTTCGGCTTCATCGAGCAGTAGGCGGCTCGTGTGCGTGGCGGTGTACGCGGCACGATATTCAATTTCGGCGGAAGCGTCAAAGGCGATCGAAGTGAGCGCTTGAGCGCGCGCGACGCGCGCCGCAGCTTCGGGCGGCACGGCGTCGTCCAGCGGCGCAAGCGGCGCGGGCGGCGGAATCAGCGCGAGCACATCGCTCGGATTCACCGGAGCGTCGCCAATGCCATCGGGCGCGGGGCGTGTGCGCGCGGACGCGAGGACTCCGAAATAATTCTGCGGAAAGCGGCCGGCCGCGGCGAGATAGTAGCTGCGCGCGCGCGCCTGATCGCCGGAACGCTCGTAGGCGCGGCCGAGCCAGTAGAGCGCGTCGGGAATAAATGTGGAAGTGGGATTGTGGCGCGCGAAATCTTCGAGCAGCGCGGCGGCTTCGGGCTTGCGCTCTAGATACGCGGTCCACGCGAGACGCCACGAGGCCGTCGGAGCGTCGCTTGCGGCCGGGAAGCCGGACACGACGCGCTGGTAATATGTCGCGGCATGGTCACGATCTAAATTCACCCAATAATAATTGCCTGTGCCAAAGAGCGCCTGTTCCGTCCACGCGCTGGCAGGGTGCGCCGCAGCAAGCTGTTCAACCAACGCCAGCATTTCGGTTTCGACTTTTTCGGTGCGGAGATTTTGCGAGAGCTCGTAGAGCCGCTCAGCGTCGAGCTCCGGCGTGGTGAGGGTGAGCGAGCGAAGCGCGTCGGGACTCGCGCCCAACTCGACGTCACATTCGGCGACGCGCAAATGCGCGCGCTCGAGATCGCTGCCAGTGAGCTTGGCCGACAAATCCAGATATGCTGAGCGTGCATCGCGCCAGTGGTGCGCGAGATAGAGAGTCTCGGCGCGGGTCATTTCGACGGAAACCGCCGGCGTGGGAAATGCGCTGCCAAGGGCGAATTCAAGCGACGGCAAGCGCTCTCCAGCGGCCGCGGCTTCTTCATTCAAAGGAAAACGGTAAAAGATGTCGAGATAATCGCGCGCGGCGAGAAGCGGCGGCTGCGCGTTGGCCACGGCGACTTTCTCTTCGGCCTGCGCGCGCAGCAACAGAAGCGCCGACTTATCGGAAGTCTGCGGATCGGCATCAAGCGCGGCCACGGCGATCGCAGGCTCATCGGCGGCGACGGCGTCGTCAGCGAGCGATTCCACGATTTGTTCGGAGATGGCGCTGTCGGGCGAAGCGCGGCGCAGTTCTTGCAGGAGATCGAGCGCCTCGCGGGATTTTCCGAGCGCCTGATCGGTTTCGGCCTGCCAATAGACGACGTATTCGTGGAGCACGTCGTCAGCGGCAGCTTTTGCAAGCCAAGTGTTTGCGTCAGCGGCGTGATTGTTGTTCAGATCGTAGTAGCCGAGCGCCAGCGCCGCGCGCGCGCCGAGCACGTCTTTCTGATGCTTTTGCGCGAAGCGCGAGAGCGCGTCATATGCGGCAGCGGATGGATGATCGTGCAGCGCGTGCGCGAGCGCGGTGAGCTGTTGCCCGGGGTCGACAACGGCTGCGGTGGAAGAAGTCGGCGAATGCGCAGACGAGGAAGAGACCTTTCGGGCTTGCGCGGTGTGCGCTGACGGCGAGTGTGCGGTTCCGGCTGGCGCGGGAGGCGCGCTCTGCTGCGCGAGCGCCGTGAGCGGCAGCGCTGAAATCGCGAGGGCGAGGCAGAGCCGGGCCGCGCGCACAACGCGCGCGTTAGCGCCGCAAAGCGGGCGTGTGATACGGATATTCTCCGAGAGCGGAAGGATCACCAGCGGCAAGAATCTCTACCATCCAGTCATAAAAGTAATCCACCGGATGGTTCATGATGGGCCTAAACCGGCGGTCATATTCTTTATGCGCCCTTTCGATCTCTTCGTGCAAGCGATTGCAGAGGTCCTTGTTCTCGCGGCCGATGGCGACCTGCTCGGGCTGGAGCAGCTTGATATCCTGCATCGAGACCTTGGCCACGCGGCTGGCGCGGCGGTGCAGTTCACGTTCGTCGTCGGACAATAATGCGATATCGAAACTTGGAGCGTCGCTGAACGCGACCTCCTGGGGCATCTCAAGAGGCTCGGGCGCCTGCATCTCGGACATCATCGCGATGCCGCCGGCGATGGCCTCTTCTATGATCGTCGACTCTTCGACAGCGGTTGCCTCGGAGGATTCGGCAACCAACTCCGGTTCCTGTTCTTCAACTATGCCATCCTCGGCGACTTCGTTTGCAACGGCTTCGGTGGCGAGCGGCTCTTCCGGCTGTTCCGGCGCCGACCACGTTGCAATGGGCTCGAGCGCGTCCGGCTTCGCGGAGACGCCATCCGACAGCGACGGTTCGACGATTGGATCGAGTGCGGGATCGGGCGGCGGTTCGTGCGCGAGCGATTCGGTCTCGCGTGACTCTGCTGACTGCGCCTGGTGCGTTTCGGTTTGCTGCACCTCGGGCTCGAAGGGTTCGGCTTGCACCGGCGCGTCATGCGATTCGTGCGCCTCGGACCATTCGGTCGGCTCGGGCGCGGCGGGCCAGTCGCTCTGCTCAGGCGCCTCGACCGCGGGTTCCGGGACAATCGCGGGCGCTTCAAACTGCGCGGGGGACTCGACTTCGGCCGCGGCAAGATTCACCGGCTCGGAGATAGCCCGATCGGCCGGCTGCAACGTCGACGTCACGAAGCGGGAAAGAACTTCAAGAGTCGCCGAGAGCGATGCTGACGCGGTTTGCGCGCGTAACATCGAGGGCAGCGCGTTCGCGGGCCGGTTGCTGGCGCAGGCGGCCACGAAATCGGCCACAGCCTGGTCCAGTTCCTGGGCGGTGCGTTGCATGCGCTCAAGACTGTCTCGCAGAGTGCGCGAAACAGCCCGCTCGACGTTGGTTGGATCGGCCGGCATCATATGTGGCGCGTTCTCCCGAGATCGGAAGAGGGGCAGCATCAATTATCGGAATGGGACAAAAGTATTGTCAACAACAAGCCCGCAGCGCGTTTCCTCGAATGGCACGGTGCCTCTTTCGCGTCATTTTCGAGGCCCGCGCGGCGCAGGCTTCGGCAGCGCCGAGGTTAACGAGATGACTCAGATTCGACGCGCCTGTACGGTAAGGCACATCTTTTGGTTCGCTCGGGGCGCACAGTTATGGCTACCGCGAGTCTGCAAGCGAGAATCTCTTCGGCAGGATTCGGGGGAGAAGGATACGCCATGTCATTCGGACTGTACGCGATCGGGTACGGGATCATGATCATCGGGCTGATATACGGCGCTCACTTGCTGCATATACCGACGCATTGGATTGCCGTGCTGGCCGTGGTGTTGCTGGGCGTCGGAATTCTGTCTGGAGTCAAGGCGACGCGCCAACGGGATCCGGCGTAATCGTGCAGAGGCCGGAGCCGATGCTTACGCGATTGGCCCGTAAGGCGGCTGCGCGTCGCCGCCTTGAACGCCCAAGGATTGCCGAGAACTTCGTCCCGCCAGAGTCAGGACTCCCGGAAACCTCTCGCTATCGCGTGTCGACCGAGCGATTCCCTTCGTAATGCATGATGTGGTAGTAGCCCTCCCAACCGTTCGCGAGGACCGGTGGCGGCAGAGTGGTCATCGGGTCATCCAGGTACTTCAGAAAACTTTGGACCATATCGCGCGTCTCATTGACGCCGGTTAGCCAATCGCCGCGGTACCAGTTTTTCCACTTGCCGTACTCGGCTGCGGCCTCGTATTGATGGATCTGGTTGAACGCGGTGAGAGCTTCTTCGGCTTCCAGATGAGCCTTGGCCGTCTGTCCGTTCTGAGCGTCCTGGACGGCATTGGCGATCAGAAACAGAATGTGGTTGCTGTTTTTATTGATCGCGATCATGGCGAGAACTGAAGCAGAATAAAAAGGCCGGCGCTCGGGCGTTACGAGAGGTTCGGCGGCGAGCGCATCCTTCCACACGGCGTCCCATCGAGGCTGGGCATCGCCGCACTTCTGAATTTCCGTCGCAATGGTCCGCTTCAGATAATCCGCCGGACTCATCGCGAAACCCGCGGGCGCCCCCGGAGGAGGGCCATATCCCGGGCCCGTCATGCCCATGATGCGCGAGGGCGTCCACTTCGGCGACTGGCCCGGGATGGAGTAATACGGCGGGCTGATCATGTAGTCCATCATCATTTGGCGCGCTTCGCCGTGGTAAAGCTCGTCGCCGTACATATGCATCGGATCGTTCGCGGCGATTGCGGGAGCCTTGAAATATTCTTCGTAGACCTTGGCGACAGCGGACGCGGATTTTGCTCCGAATTCCTTCGCGGCCCAATCCTTGTAATATTGGTCCGTTGCGTCGACGCCCTGGCCCGCTGACGGAACGCCTCCCCAGGCGACGTCCATCACAGCTTTGGTGGTCATGATGTAGGGGCGGATGCTGCTGGTGTTGAGGAGCATGTACTGCGTGGCGCCGGCTTTGATGTAGCGACCCAACTCCGAATAGATCCGATCGACAGGAACCATCTCCGAAAGCTGATTTGCCCTGCCGTTCAACATGGCCACGTGGTAGTAGACGCCCTGACCGGCGGACACCAGGCCCTTGTCCTGGGGATCGCCGTAGCCATTATCGGCCCACACCGGGATGGCGTCGGGCGGGACAGTGAGGTAACCCTCCTGTACAAGCCGGGCGCCCTCCTGCCAAAAATCGGTGACAAATTTCGCGTCGGGATGCACGGCGCGAACGATGTTCATCTGCTCTCCTATGGCTCTGCTGATGAGAGCGCCAAGCGCTTTGTCATTCCCGGCAACGCTGGGGTCCATCGAAGCGTACGAAGTGTCGGATAGGCCGCGCAATCCAACGGCCCACAAAATCTCCTGGTGCGGATCGTAGGAATTCACGGCGTCTTTCCAGGCGCGTTCGATGATTTCCGGATGCGTGGTGAAGTTATAGGGCTGATCGGCGGGCCAGCGCGCAACGTTCACGCCAAGTGGAATCGCGTGGTGCTGCGTGAGGATCAAGCCGCGCGTGGCAACGAGCTTAACCTGCGGATCGTCTGGAAAAATCCATGTTCCCGGCACGACCATATTTCCCTTGAGCCTAAGAATCGTTTCGTAGACTTTGTCCATAACAGCCAGCGAGATCCCGGACCCGTCCGTTTTTTCTCCGGGGGCCCATCCTGTTAGAAGATCCTCGTCGTTAAGGAAAAATCCGCGATATTTGAATAGCGGCGCGGGAAAGCTGTGCGCGAGAGAGGCAGGGACGGCAACGCTGGCGCGCCGCGCAGGCACTTGATCGGTCCAGTAGTACATCGGATCGATGCCGAGATATTCCTGGGAAAATTCGTAGATGGCGTAGATCGTGCCGCGCATGTCCGCGCCGGTGAGCAGCACCACTTTCGCCGGAAGCTTCCCTGTCCACTTCGCGTCGAGCACGGAAATGGAGAACGATTCGGGATCGGTCACACCCGCCGGACGCATGGCTTCGGGAATTTCCGATTGTTCGCCAATCATGATGGTGATCGGTCCGGCGTCGTTTTCGGAAGTGACCACGCGCGGCTTTGCGCCGAGAACTTTCTCGAAATCGTTGCGGAGATCCTCGGTGGCCTTTTGAATCGGCCCCGGCGTGTCCGCGGCTTCGAGGATTGTGACTTTGGAATCGACCACGACGACCGCGGCCTTCGACATCGCCATCGGCTTCATCGTCGGCTTCCTGGCGGGCTTCGACTGCGCCATGGCCTGCGGAGATGCAGAAGCGGCGATTGCGCATCCGGCGACGAAGAACGCGGAAGCCAATACTTTCACCAGTACTCTGGAAGCGAACTTGCGTTGGCGCAACATTTCATCTCTCATCGTTGTCCTCGCCTTTTCTGCAGGCCACTCGGATGTCGAGCCCGTGCTCACGTAGTGAAGATCGAACGAACGCACCGTGGAAATTCCGGCGAGAGCTTGGGGAAGCGCGCTCCGGATATTGTATTGACCCCGAACTAAATCTGCCCGCTACAACGCGGTGCCGGCGGCGCAGATGGTAGCAAGTGGTTCTAACACAGACAAGGACGCGCGGACGCGACGCCACGTTTCAGCAAAAGGCGACGGCATGGTTACGGGCATGTGGGACCGATTGCGCACGCGACATGTATAATCCAGTCCTCCATGGGACTGACCTCCGGCACACGCCTTGGCACATACGAAATCGTCGCACCCGTTGGCGCAGGCGGGATGGGCGAAGTGTATCAGGCGCACGACACCAAGCTGGGGCGCGACGTCGCGATCAAGATTCTGCCGGAAGGGTTCGCGCGCGATCCCGCGCGGCTCTCGCGATTTCAACGCGAAGCGAAGATGCTGGCCTCGCTGAATCATCCGAACATCGCCACGATCTTCGGCCTGGAAGACGCGAACGGCGTGAATTACCTGGTGATGGAATTGGTTCCCGGCGAGACGCTGGCAGATCGCATTGGGCGGGACGGCGCAATCCCGGTGGTGGAAGCTCTGAACATTGCGAAGCAAATCGCCGAGGCTTTGGAGGCCGCACACGAAAAAGGAATCATTCACCGCGATCTGAAGCCTGCCAACGTAAAACTGACGCCGGACGGAAAAGTGAAGGTGCTGGATTTCGGATTGGCGAAGGCCTACGCGGAAGACTCCGGTTCGTCCGATCCATCGACCTCTCCGACGCTCACGGCGGCCGCGACAATGCAGGGAATGATCCTGGGCACGGCGGCTTACATGTCGCCTGAGCAGGCTCGCGGCAAAGCGGTCGATCGGCGCGCGGATATCTGGGCGTTCGGCTGCGTGCTGTACGAATTGCTGACGGGCGAGCAGCTATTCGCAGGTGAGAGCGTGACGGACACGCTGGCGCAGGTGATCACCAAGGAGCCGGATTGGGAAAAAGTTCCGGCGCGCACGCGAGGGCTGCTGCGCTGGTGCCTTGAGAAAGACCCGAAGAAACGGTTGCGGGATGTGGAAGACGGGATGATTTCGCTGGAAGCGGCGCCGGACGTGAAGGTGGAGCAGCCGAGTGCAACGTCCGCGCCGAAATGGCTGTGGGCGATTGCGATCGCGGCGTGTCTGGCTGTTGCGGCGCTGGCCGTGATGCAATTACGAGAAAAACCTCCCTCCGCTCCCGAAGTCGTGCGATACCGAATTCGGCTTCCTGAAAATGTTTGGTTTACCCAAACCGCATCCTTTGCTCTTTCGCCCGATGGGCGGCACATCGCCTTTTCGGCGATCGGTCCGGACGGCTTGGCCGAGGTCTGGATGCAAGATCTGGACGGAAGCGAAGCTCGCGAGCTACCGGACGCACACACGGGCCCCACGACGCCGCCGTTTTCCTGGTCGACGGATAGCCGCTACGTCGCTTTTTCTGCCGCCGGCGCGATGTTCCGAAAGGCGGATTTGCAGTCGGGGACGTCGCAGGACATTTGCGAGAAGCCAGGGCCCCCGGTCGGGAGTTCGTGGAACAGCGACGGAACGATCATCTTTGGAAGTACATCTACGGGCCTCTGGCGCGTGGATTCGGCCGGCGGGAAGCCTGTTGCGCTGACCGATCTCGATACTTCGCGGCAGGAGCGCGAGCACGAGCTGCCGAATTTTCTTCCGGACGGGAGGCACTTCCTCTACCTGCGCATTTCCAAAATTCCGGAAGACACGGGAATTTATATCGGCTCGCTCGATGATCCGCCGGATAAGCAGAGCGAAAAGCTACTTTTGCCGACTGGATTTGGAGCGTACTACGTGCCTTCGCCCGATAGCAGCGTGGGACATCTGCTATATCTGCGCGGCGGGACTTTGATGGCCCAAAGCTTTGACCCGGCAAAGCTGGCGCTCACGGGTGATCCAGCTCCGATCGCCGATCAGATTGGCTCAGGTTACGAAACGGGATTCTTTTCCGCCTCGGCGACGACCGTGGTCTACCGAACGCTGAGCTCGAACCCCTACGCACAGCTTACTTGGTTTGACAGCCAGGGAAAGGCCAGCGGAACCCTGGGGGATCCCGCCTATGTGGGCGATCCGAGCATTTCGCCGGACGGCATCGAGATCGCGTATCGCAGAGATTCCCAGGATCACTCGGACAAGGACATCTGGTTGCTCGATATCGCGCGGGGCACGAGCACGCGCTTCACGTTCGGCGGCAGTTGGAACGACGTCCCTATCTGGTCTCCCGATGGCAAGGAAATCGTGCTCGCGTCGAATCGGGATGGCGTTTTCGATCTATACGAAAAGCCGGCCGATGGGGCTACGGACGAACAGATACTGCTGCGGACGAACCGGAACAAGATACCGCTGAGCTGGTCTCACGATGGCCGATACCTGCTCTACGCCGTGACCCAGAATTTTACCGGAGGCCGCGACGATCTCTGGGTGCTTCCCATGCAAGGGGACCGCACGCCTTTTCCATTCTCGCGCACCCAGTTTGATCAAACCGACGCACAGTTCTCGCCCGATGGACGGTGGGTGGCCTACTCGTCAAACGAATCGGGCCTGCACGAAATATACGTGCGGGAATTCACCGTGCCACCCGCGCCGACCGAGACGGGCGAGAAATGGCTAGTTTCCAATGGTGGCGGACTATTCCCGAGGTGGCGCGCGGACGGAAAGGAAATTGTCTACTTCGCTAACGGCTATGGCAAGGAAATTTCTGTGAGCGTGGATGCCGGGCCGGGCCACTCATTTCATGCCGGAGTTCCTAAAGAGCTTTTCAAGGTTCCCCCGGGGATAGCGGGAGCCGATGCCTCCCGTGACCTTAAGAAGTTCCTGTTGGCTGTCCCGGAGAACAAGACGGGGCCGCAGACATTTACCGTAGTGGTGAATTGGGCGTCGACGCTGCAGAAATGACGTTCGCCCAATTTTGCGGGAGTTCACAAGAGATGGCGGCGGGGCTCTCGCGCGCCGACCTTCGCCGGATTGGTAATGGGCCCTCGAATTCGTGAGTTCCGCAACCGTGGTCCGATCGACTAGGAAGGCTCGACGTTCAAATCATTATCGGGATGGATGCGGCGCGGCGGGAGCGTTATCCGAAGAGGGTTTGGCAAACTTAATGTCGTCAATCGGAATGTTCTGCTGCACATCGTCGATCTGAATGATCGAAGTGCTTCCAGGTTGGGCAATTGTCACGCGAAACGGCACTTGCACGCCGTCGACGTCGCGATAATCGGCGTAGTCGATTTGCGTGGGATCGAGCCCCAGCGGCGACTCGACGTAGCGCAATACGCGCAGAAGCAGATTTGACTGCTCATCGAAGTATAGCTTGACCGCGGGTTGGCCTTGCGTGACGCAGGAGAGCACGTAGGCTTCGCGGTCGCCGATCTTTTCCGGGTACTCGACGCGCACTTCCGGGAATATCTGCTGGACGCGGAGGGGAAACTGCAGGTCCGAGTCCATCCGAGCCGCCACTATTTCCGCGTCTTCCATCGCGCGTGTTGGCCGCCCGGGATAGACAAGCCATCCCTCCTGCCCGTCGAAAATTGCAAGGCTATCGCCGTCCGGAAGGTGCCGGATTAAAGCCTGTTTGTCCGGCGCTTGTGTGAAGATTTCGAGGCCAACGGATTGGCCTCGAATCGCGGCGGTTCCTTTTTCCACGCGGCTTGTGATTTTCTCAATCGCGGCCGCTCCGCCGAGCGCATTGACGTAATTTTCAAGCAATTGGGAAACGGTGGGTAAGTTGGTTGGGAGTTCCGGCGCCTCGGAAGCCGGAGCGACTCTGTTCGCCTGCACCACGTTCGCAACATCCGCAGTGCCCACGGGACTGGCTGCTCCACGATGACAGGAGTAGCAGGTCACCTCTTTACGGCCCGCGAAATTATTCTGGTTGATCGCAAACATCATTTGCATCATCGCGCGCGCGGTTTGTTTGGGCTTCTTGTCGTCTCGCTCAAAATGGTCCTGAACATGGCAGTAACTGCATTCCACACCGAGCGACGAGGAGATGAATTCCATGGCCGGAAGCAGTTGGCCGGACGGAATACCTTTGAGCACTTGAATGTTCTTGTAGACTTCTTCGGCGTTTTTCTGTGGCGCGCTCGAGGCGGTGTTCGGAGCGGTCTCGTCCTCGTCGGAGGTTTGGGTCATCGCCGCTTTGATCTTGGTCGAGAGCGCTTCGTTCTCCGCGGTCTTGCCCTGTTTTTCGTACAAGCCGATCAGCGTGCTGGCGGCCGGAAGATACAGCGGGTCGAGCGTGACGGCGCGTTCGAGAAACGGGATCGCATCTTCGTTGTCGCCTTCCTGCATGTAAGGCGCCGCAGCAGCCGCTTCCGCCAGCGCTGAATTGGGATCGAGCTGCAAGGCGCGCTCGAACGCGATCTTGGCATCCGATGTTTGCTTTCCGAACAGCAATGCATTGCCGATCCAATTGAAAAAGTCGCTGTCATCCGTGAATTGCTGCTGAACCGCCGCGAGATTCTGGTAGCCCTCGATAATGAGGGGCGACGAGCGCCGCTGCATGCCGACGTCGATATCGGCGATTCCGAGGTTGCGGCGCTGCAAATCGGGTGCGGGTTCGCGCCACGCGACTATGCCAGTGCCGGGCGGAAGATCCGGTTGCTCCGTCGGGCGCCGCTGGATCCTGTGGTCGGTGAACACGGTGTGGCCGCCGTCCTGTGCGTTGCGGCGGGGCATGTGACAACCGAGGCAATCACTATCTTTCGCGGGATGAGGAGAAACCGGAAAACTCGCCGTGTGGCACGTGAGGCATTTAGCGCGGTAATACTGCAGCGGCTGAACCGGCTCGTCGTGCGGATCGTGGCAGGTTCCGCACCACAGGCGGCCGCCGCTGTTGCGCGCGCACGCGCTCAGCGCAAGTTGCTCGGCATGACTAATCACTTTGAAAGCGCCGGCCGCCGCGCCTGGCGGCAAAGCGTTGTGATAGATGGTGAATGTGTCTTCCAAGCGCTGGCCCGGGACGAAATCGCTGAGCTGTTTTCCGGGATTGGCGACGCGTGAGACTCCAAACAAGTGGCACTGCTCGCAGACGCTGTCGCGAGCGGCGGGCTCGAGCTTCGCGGGATTGACGATCGTGCCCGCGCGAGGATCGGCGAGATGTTTTTCAGCGGGGCCGTGACATCGTTCGCAGGTGATCCCTTCCGCGTCCGCGGGGAAAATTGGGAGCCGGTACTGATTCAGTGTGCCCGGCACATGCAACGCGGTTCCTGAATGGCAGAGAACACATTCTTCGCTGACGGGGCGCGTGAAATCCGGATCTGGCAAATTTTCATAACCCGGAGCGAGACCATAGGATTTGCGCCTGGTGTAGTACGCGACCGGAGATTGAAATAAATGTCCGCCGATATCGACCAGATAGCCGCTCGCGTGCGCGCCTGAACCGATTACATAGTCGACGCGATAGTCGCTGCGGTCGCCCCCGTTCTCCCAATGTTGCCAATACCCTGTCGGTGATGAATGCATGGTGATCGTCGAGCCCTGGGCGCTGACCGTGCCGTCCGGCTCCTGGCCGGCGCGTCGCAAGGAATGCGCCATCGCAGTGCGCGCGTAGCCTTCGACCTCTGCGGGATGGCAGTAAAAGCATCGACTGGCCTCGATGGCTTCGCTCGGCGGAGTTTTCGCAAGCGGCTGCGCGTCATCCTTCGGCGCTGCGTTGCCGGCAGATTGGCCACGTCCGAAAATAGCGCAGCCGAGTAACATCAGAATGATTGAAAGGCAAAAAGAAAAGATTTGTGCCGGGCGCGTCGGATGAGATCGCCGGATCATGTGGCGAAGCTTATTGGGAGGAGAAGACGAAGGCAAGAAAGGGATTCATTCTTTGGTTTTCGGTGCGGCTTGCGAAGCGCGCTTTGACGTTGAACCCGATTTGATCTGATTGTTGCTTGGAGGAAACGTTGTGGACTCGCGAAGAATCAGTTGAGTGTTCAACACGTACTCGGTTCCGTTTGGCGAGGGCGATTCCCTGTTCACATCTTTAAGAAGGGCGTTGAACGCAAGGGTCGCCAGTTCCGCCTGTGACATTTTAATCGTGGTTAGCGAAGGAATCATGTAGTCGGCCAATCGCGTGTCGTCAAATCCGATCACCGACAATTCCCGAGGCACCGTGATCCCCAGTTCGTAAGCCTGCCTCATCACGCCGATGGCCGTCATGTCATTGGAGCAAATCAGAGCCGTGGGCTGTTCCCGAAGCTGCGAAAGTTCCTGCAGCGCGCGCTTTCCCCCTTCCAGTCGGTGGTCTCCCTGGACGATAAATTCGGGCCGCACGTGCAGACCAATCTCGCGCATGGACTCCTCGAACGCGTGTCTGCGCGCCACTGCGGAGCGCAGCCGCAGCGGCCCGCTCACGAATCCAATAAGCTCGTGACGCATGGCCGCCAGGTGTTGCACGGCTTGGCGAATGCCGTGCGCGTAGTCGACACGGATGTTACTGACGCGCGGCGCCTTGGGCCCGACGTCAACGAACACCAGAGGCAATTTCCGAAATCGCAGATGCTCGAGGAGTTCTTCTTCCATTCCGAAGGTAAGAATAGCGACGCCGTCCACGCGGCTTTCAATCATCCTGCGAACCGCCAGTTCCATGCGCTTTGGGTCGTGAATCGTCGAGGTCAGAAGAATTTCGTAATTTTGTTCCACCGCGAGCGTTTCGAAAGTTTGCACGATTTCAGGAAAGAAAGGATTCGTAATTTCCGAAACGACCAGTCCAAAAACTCGGCTTCGCCCGGACACCAGGGCACGAGCTTGCCGATTTGGATAATATCCTAGCTCCGCAATGGCTTTCCAAACGCGCTTGGCCATTTGCGCGTCGACCGTCGCTACCTGGTTCACCGTGCGCGAGACGGTTGCGGTCGACACCCTCGCTCGTCTGGCGACATCGCGAATGTCCACGAGTCCTCTTCCTCAGCCCGCGGGGAGAAACGACGCCGACAGTATACGCTATCCCAAGACGCTATCCCAAACGCCTCGCAACCGGCGCGCCGGCTGCGGGAAATTGCGCGCGCGCTTCGAAGCGAAACACAGTTCTCTATTGAACTGAGCCACTAATCGGAGACGACAGCATCGAAGTGACAGAACATCGTCGGTTCGACGCTAGGCGCCCATCGCGCTTGCAAAGAGACCAAGAGCGTGGTAAGCGTTTACTCAGGTTGCACTGCGAACGTCAGTTTTGCTGTCGGAAGCTTCGAGGGGACGATTCATGATCAGACCTTCCGCCATCGGTTTCACCTTCGCCAGTCTCTTGATCCTCGCGGCCTCACTCCACGGGCAGGCGGCGCCGCGCAAGGTGAAAGTCTTAGATTTTGGGAAGACCACCGATGGCATTTCTGTTTACCGGTACGTTCTGACCAACGAAAAGGGCGTCCAGGCGGTCGTGATCAGCTACGGCGCTACCTTGGTTTCGCTAAAAGTTCCCGATCGCAACGGCAAAATTGCGGACGTCGTGCTCGGCTACGACACGCTCGATGGCTACGAGCAAGGCGCTTCATATTTTGGAGGCACAATCGGCAGATACGGGAACCGAATCGCCGGCGGGCAATTTACGCTCGACGGAACGGCGTTTCAGGTCCCAAAGAACGACGGGCCGAATAGCTTGCACGGGGGAACCATCGGTTTCAACAAGAGGGTTTGGACTGCTGTCGATCGATCGCGAGCGGATGCCGAGGTCCTCGAGTTGAGCTACACCAGCCCGGACGGAGAAGAAGGTTACCCGGGAACGCTTAAGGTGAAGGTCACCTACACGCTCCCGGCGGATTCAAATGAATTGCGCATCGATTATTTGGCGACGACCGATAAAGACACCGTCCTGAACCTCACGAATCATAGCTATTTCAATTTGACCGGCGACCCGAGCCAAACAATCTTGGACCACCAGTTGCTATTACACGCGCTGAAATTTACGCCCGTCGATTCGACTTTGATACCTACGGGAGAAGAGCGCGCGGTTCAAGGCACGCCTTTTGATTTTACGAAGCCGACAGCCATCGGGGCCCGCATCAATCAGGACGACGAGCAACTGAAGTTCGGCAAGGGATACGACCACAACTGGGTGCTGGAAAAAACCGCAGGTGGCGGATTACAGCTTGCCGCCGAAGTATTTGAACCCACCAGCGGACGAGTCCTGGAAATTCTGACAACCGAACCCGGCATCCAGTTTTACAGCGGCAACTTCTTGGACGGGACGGCGCGGGGCAAGGGCGGCCAACTCTATGCCTACCGGACCGGTCTGGCCCTGGAGACGCAGCACTTTCCGGATTCGCCGAACCATCCGAATTTCCCGTCCACGGAGTTGAAACCGGGGCAAACGTATCGCTCAACGACGGTACTCCGTTTTTTGACTCGGAAATAAAGTTCGCAATAAGGAAGGCGAACGTGAAACCAAGCTGTCCTTCCTGTCGCTCAAGCCTACCCTGTTGTGCGGCTTACACCCGAAGCGCTGGCGGAACACGCATGCGCGGAGCGATGCCAACATTCATCTCGCGCGGCAAATCGGCGCGACCCAGAGAGGAAGCGATCTAAAGCGCCATGCCGAACAAGAAAAAAATGACCATGGGAGTGATCGTGGGGAACCGGGGCTTCTTTCCGGATCATCTGGCGAAGACCGGAAGGGACGAGATGATCCGTGTCCTGCAAAATGCGGGCATCGAAGCGGTCGTGCTCGGGCCCGATCAGAGCAAGCACGGAGCGGTAGAGACCTACGAAGAAGCGAAGCTGTGCGCGGAGTTGTTTAAGTCGAAAGCCGGCGCCATCGACGGCGTAATCGTGACTTTGCCGAATTTTGGAGACGAGCGCGCCATTGCCGACACGCTGCGTCTAGCGCACTTGGGTGTCCCGGTTCTGGTGCAAGCGACTCCGGATACGCAGTCGAAAATGACCATCACGCATCGTCGTGACAGTTTTTGCGGAAAAATGTCCGCTTGCAACAATTTGAAGCAATACGGCATTCCCTATTCCCTCACTACGCTTCACACCGAAGCGCCGGACTCCGCGGAATTCGCGCGTGACCTTGAATGGTTCTCCGCGGTTTGCCGCGTCGTGAAGGGTTTGAGGAATCTGCGCATCGGCGCGCTGGGCGCGCGTCCCGCGGCCTTCAACACCGTGCGCTATAGCGAAAAGCTGCTCGAGGCCAGCGGGATCTCCATCGAAACCCTTGATCTTTCCGAAGTGCTCGGGCGCATCAGCCGGATGAAGGACGCCGACGAAGCCGTGGTTAAAAAGCTGCAATCCATCAAGCGCTACGTGACGACCGCGGAGATTCCCGAGGCCGCGCTGCTCAAGATGGCCAAGCTCGGCGCCGTAGTCGATCACTGGATGAAAGCCACCGACGTACAGATCAGCGCCGTGCAATGCTGGACTTCGCTTGAAGAAAATCTCGGCGTGGTGCCCTGCACGGTGATGAGCATGATGAGCGAATCGCTGCTCTCGAGTGCCTGCGAAGTGGACGTGTGCGGTGTGCTGGGCATGCACGCATTGCAGCTGGCTTCGGAAACGCCCAGTGCGCTGCTCGATTGGAATAACAATTACGGAGACAATCCCAACAAGGCCGTGTGCTTCCACTGCAGCAATTTGCCCAAGCATTTTTTCAAGGACGTGAGGATGGATTATCAGGCGATTATCGCCGGCACGGTTGGAATGGAAAATACATTCGGAACCTGCGTGGGACACGTCAAACCCGGCGCCATGAGCTTCGCCCGGTTCTCGACCGACGATACGGCCGGCAGGATTCGCGGATACACCGGCGAGGGAAGATTTACGGATGATCCGCTGGAAACTTTCGGCGGTGCGGGCGTGGTTGAGATTCCCGAACTGCAGAAACTGCTGCGCTATATTTGTGAAAACGGTTTCGAGCACCACGTCGCCGCCAATTTTTCCTCGGTTGCGCCCGCGGTGCACGAAGCCGCCGCGCGTTACCTGGGCTGGGAAATGTACGCACACGTAGGGTAAAGTTTTATTCCTGCGCGGCGGGTGAAAATCTTATGGCCATCGTAGCTGGGGTTGATTTTGGAACTTTGAGCGTTCGCGTGTCGATTATGGATAGCGAACGCGGCTTGCTGGCGACCGCGCTTGCGGAATATCCGCTCCATCGCAAACGCGAAGACCCTGAATATGCCACGCAGTCGCACGACGATCAAATGCGCGCGCTCGCCAGCGCCACGCGCGAGGCCGTAAAGCAAGCGCACATCTCCGGCGATCAAGTCGAAGCCATCGCTCTCGATACCACTGGCTCCTCCGTGATTCCCGTTGGGAAAAATCTCCAGCCGCTCGACGAATATTATCTTTGGTGCGATCACCGCGCGAAGTCCGAAGCTGCGGAGATTACCGAAGCCGCGCTTCGGGAAAAACTTCCGGCTATCCAGTGGTGCGGCGGCGTGTATTCCTCCGAGTGGGGTTTCTCAAAGCTGCTGCACTGGTTGCGGCACAATCCCGCCAAGCGCGCCGATTTCGCTTCCGCCTTCGAGCACTGTGACATGGTGGCGGCCACGCTCTGCGGAATCACCGATCCTCGCAAAGCTAAGCGCAGCGTTTGCGCCATGGGGCACAAGTGGCTGTGGAATCCGGATCTTGGCGGCCTGCCGCCGGAAGAGTTCCTGGTCAAAGTGGATCCCTTGCTTGCGGGCGTAAGAGAAAAACTTCAGGGCGAATACGCCACCTCAGACAAAATTGCCGGAAGGCTCTCCCCGTTCTGGGCGGAGAAACTCGGATTGAAGGCCGGCATTCCCATTCCAGTCGGAGCATTCGACGCGCATTGGGATGCCATCGGCGCAGGATGCCGCACTGAAGATATGGTGAATGTCATCGGCACGTCGACTTGCATAATTGGAATTACGCCTTCGGTCAATCTGGTGCCCGGAGTCTGCGGAGTAGTTCAGGGCAGCGTGCATCCGAAGCGCACCGGAATCGAGGCTGGTCTTTCGGCCGTGGGGGATATTTTTAACGCCATCGCCAGCCGAGCAGGCACCGATGTTGCGACGCTCAGCCAGGGTCTCGAGAAATATCAACCCGGGCAGACCGGTCTTCTGCGTATGACCTGGGACAACGGAGACCGAACCGTCTTGGTGAATCCGAATTTGCGCGGAATAACTTTCGGCTGGAACCTGCAGAGCACCGCTGAGGACGAACTCTTCGCCGCGATCGAAGGCACCGCGCTCCACACGCGAATCATTCTGGATCGCATGGCCGAACACGACGTGAACATCAAGCGCGTGATCAATGCCGGTGGAATTCCGCAGAAGAACAACGTGCTGAATCAAATCTACGCCAACGTTTTGGGAAGGCCGGTGCTCGTGCCGAGCAAAAGTGTCGTCAGTTTAGGTTCCGCGATTTTCGCTTTTCTTGCGGCCGGCACGTTTAAATCCGTGGACGAGGCTCAGGATAAGATTTGTCCCAAAAATGTGGTGTTCACACCAGAGCCCGCGGCGCAGAAGGTCTACGACACGCTCTACACGCTCTATCAAAAGCTTTATTTCGCTTTTGGGCAGCCGAGCGACCCGAAGTTCGGCGACGTTTTGCCAACCCTCATCGGCGTAGCCGAGAAGGCCTACCAGCGCGATTCATAATTCGATCTGTGCGCGCCGGGGACGAGAACCCTAGCTCTCAACCGTGTGATAAAGCCGGTAAGGCTCATCACCGATTGCCGCAAACGATCGAAATGTCGTTTTTCCCGCGCTGCCCTGCACCATCCAGTCTTGTGAAGACGCAGAGGCGGCCAGCAGTTGCGCGCGCGTAAAGCTTGCCGGCAAATCCCCCACGCCGAACAGCGCCAGCGGCCCTTGGCGAAGCGCCACGATCTGCGGGTTCTGCGCATCGATGGCATCCAGGCGAAGTGGCATTCCAATTTCGTATTCCACGCGATCGCCATTCTTCCACGTTCGCGTGAGTTCAAAGAATTGTCCCGCGACAACTTCGCCTTCGGCTCGCTTGCCGTTTACAGAAATGCGCGTCGAGGCATCCGACCATGCCGGAACCCGCACGTAGATCGTAAACTTTTCGGGACGCGCCATTTCGAGTTGAAGCTCGGTTTGATTCGACGCCGGATAGTTGGTTTTTTGAGTGACACTGCATTGCGTTCCGCCTTGCATCCAACTCACGCGCGAAGGAATGAAGAGATTGACGTAGATTCCCTCTTTGGCCGCGTAGTACGAGCTGATGCCGTAATCCGCGCTCAATTGCGGAAAAGTGCCGGAACAGCACGGCCATTTTTGTTCGTAATAGACTTTCTTCGCTTCGTCGTTGTTGTAATCCGAGTAGTAGAAACTCGTGCCGTCGGCGAGAATGGGTTTGGCTCCGGCGATCGTGTTGTATAGCACCTGTTCCATGCTGTCGCCGTAACGAGAATCGCGGGTCACGCGCAGCAGGTAGCGCGTGATCTTGAAGTGTCCGTAGGCGCCACATGGCGTCTCGAAGCTCGCGTGGGTGTAACCCAGGCTCTTCGCAAGCAATCCCTTCCCGGGTTCAACGAACGATTCGTTCGGTCCCCATCCCCCTGTTGCGTAGCTCTGTTCCTGAACCATCCGCAGTCCGTTCGCCGCGGCGTGGAGATACTGCTCGTCTCCCAGGACAAAGTAAGCCTGCATTGCGGAACTTAGCGTATTGACGTGGCTGTAGGCGTGCATGTGCGGAAGCGCGTTCTGATTCGCCGCCAGAGGATCATAGTACTCATGGTAGATAAAGCGTTCCGCTAAATCTCTGTAGCGTTTGTCGCCGCTTCGTTGGTATGCCAGAAAGAAATTCTCCGGCAGCGTGTACGGTTCGTCCCATCCGTAGGAAATGTCCTTATGGGCCGCAGCTGCGCGAGCTTCCTGTTCGTCCCGAGTCAGGGCGCGCGGCGGCAGATATGGCAAAACAGCATCCGTGGCCCTCTCGAGAACACCCAGAGCGTTAGGATCCGCGGCGAATTCGTACGCATCGATCAGGCCGCAATTCGTCTTGTCGAAGGTATACGCCGGCAGTCGGTAGTCGATGTAGAATTTCCCGGACGGTTCAACGGTCTCGCCGAAGGCGCTGACGAGTCGGTGAACCTTTTCCTGCGTAGGCTTCGATCCCGTCACCGCGTACGCGCGAGCCAATCCGGAAAGATATTGGCCGAACGAATGTCCGGGAATAAATGCATGAAAATTACGCGGCACGCCACCAAACCCGCTGGAAAAATCATTGCCGTTGTCGTACCAGCCGCCCATATCGGGACCAGGAGCCGGCATCCCTTCACGCTGCCGAAACGGTTTGAGTAACGAATCTTCATTGAGACCAAGAAATCGCGCATGGTTTTGATCGAACTGGATGCGGAAAGGTCCGTCAAGCAGCTGCACGGCTGAGTAGCCGAAGACTGAGAGTGGAGGAGTGATCGCAACACTCGCCGTCTCGGGGCGCGCCCACGCTGGAAGAGAACGCGCTGCGAATACGCCGGCGGTCGAAATCGCCGCTGACTTAAGGAACTGCCGCCTGGATTTATTTTTCACAGCCAGACCTCCTCGGCTCGCTTAGGAAACGCCGCCCCTCAAGATCCGTGGGTTGGGTCGGGAATAAGCTCGTGGCCGCATGAAACTCAGCAATCGTTTTCTCAAACAGGCTAGATATAGCGCGTGAAATGCTCGGCGTCAAACTTTAGCTGTAATCGATTTCCCGGATGCAGTATCCTTTCCCTGCAGAGATGCCAGTTCGACCAGTAGCTATGATCGCTCCCTTGAGAACCCTGGGCCTCGCAATCATTCTGTTGGCTTGCCAATCTGTAGCCTTTTCTCAGACCAGTCGGACCCAAATAGGGCCCATCACGTCCGCGCTCGACGCCAAAGACTATGACAGGGCGGTCGAACTCACACGCGCTGCGCTGCAGCAATCGCCCAACAATGCGCAATTGTGGACGCTCGAAGGCATTGCCCTGATTAGCAAAGGTGATGGCAAAGACGCTCTGGTTGCCTTCCAGCGAGCGCTGAAAATTTCTCCAAACGACATCGCGGCGCTGGCCGGAGCCAGTCAGATCGAATACCAAACCGGGAACCAGGCAGCCGTGCCGCTCCTGAGTCACTTGCTCCAATTGCGTCCAGACGATCCCACCGCCAACGCCATGCTGGCAGTCCTCGAGTATCGCCAGGGGAATTGCGCCGCTGCGGTCCCACATTTCGCGAAAGCTGGCGACCTGCTCGATTCTCAGATCGACGCCTTGCACGCTTACGCCACGTGCCTTGTGAAACTGAAGCGGCTCGATGACGCTGTCACGACTTTCGAGAAAGCCGTGGCCCTCCGCCCGGACGACCCGCGCGAACGCAGCGTCCTGGCATCCATCCAGCTGATGGACGGCAAGCCGAAGGACGCACTTGTGACGCTGCAACCGTTGCTCGATTCTCAGAATGCGGATTCCGATACGCTCCAGCTTGCTTCCACCGCCTACGAAGACACCGGCGACACTCCGCAGGCAGTGGCTTTACTCAGGCAGGCAATTATGATCGACCCGAAAAACCCCGGCCCTTATTTGGATTTCGCCAACATTTGTTTCAATCACCAATCATTTCAAGTCGGTATCGACGTGATCACGGACGGTCTGTCGGTGCAGCCAAACTCCGATGACCTCTACGTGGCGCGCGGCGTCCTGTACGTGCAACTGGCCCAATACGACAAGGCCGAAGCCGACTTTGAGAAAGCCTACGAGTTGAATCCGAACCAGTCCTTGAGTATCGCCGCTCAAGGCTTGGTCGCTGTTCAGGCCAATGATCTCGATCACGCGCTGACGTCCATTCAGGAAAAATTGCAGCGCAAACCGAACGATCCCGTTCTGCTCTATTTGCAGGCGGACATCCTTTCGCAGAAAGGCGTTGCTCCGGGCACGCCCGAGTTTCAACTGGCCATGAGCTCGGCAAAAAAAGCGGTAAGCGTGGATCCCACGCTGGGCGACGCTCGCGTGGTGCTGGCAAAACTCGAGATGCAAACCGGACAGTATCAGGACGCGATCGCGCAGTGCAGGAAGGTGCTGGTCAGCAATCCCGACGATCAAACCGCAGTGTACCGCCTGATTCAAGCGTTGCGGAAAACCGGACAAACGCAAGAAATTCCAGAGTTGCTGCAACGTCTCGCAAAGATGCGTGAACAAACCACACAGGATGATCGGGAGCGCTCCCGTTACCATTTATTTGAAGACGACTCACCAACAGGCGACACTCCGGCAGCCGGCGCACCGACGCCCACGAGCCAGCCTTAGGCACCGCCTGGAAGTCTTTTCGCGGAGCGATCGCATGAATTTCGAGAAACTCTTTGCTCGCGCCGTGCATCTGCCACAATTGCCAGTCGAGGTCACCGTGCCACGAATAGGATGTCCGTCGGAATGATCTACTCGCGTCGTTCGTTCATGGGCCTTTTCCTCGGATCGGCGATCGGTTTGACCGCGCAACGACTCCTTGGGCAAGGCGTAGCGGCGCACCAAGCTACGCCGGTTCCCCGGCAAGCGCCGTCCGGTCGCCCATTCAACGCGCACTTTGTCGACGTCGCGGCGGCGGCCGGACTGCATTCGCCGACAATCTACGGCGGTGTGGAGACCAAGAAATATATTCTGGAGTCGGTTGGATGCGGTTGCGCATTCATCGACTACGATAACGATGGTTGGATGGATCTTTTTTTGCTTTGCGGCACTCGTCTTGAAGGCGCTCCGGCGGACGCAACCAACCGGCTGTACAAAAATAATCGCGACGGCACGTTCACCGACGTCACCGAAAAAGCAGGTCTCCACGCAGTCGGTTGGGCTTCCGGAGTTTGCGTGGGCGACTACAACAACGACGGTTTTGAAGACATGTTTTGCACCTACTTCGGACACAACAGACTCTACCGCAACAATGGTGACGGTACCTTTACGGAAGTGACCGAGGCCGCGGGGCTTTTGGGCGATCCCACGCGCTGGGGCGCGGGTTGCAGCTTTGTAGACTACAACCGCGATGGGCATCTGGATTTGTTCGTCTCGAACTATGTTCATTTCGATCTGGAACATGCGCCGGTTCCCGGCGCGAACCCGAACTGCAATTGGAAAGGGATTTCCGTGGAGTGTGGACCACTCGGGCTTCCCACCGGGCGGCATTCGCTCTATAGAAACAACGGCGACGGGACGTTTACCGACGTCAGCCAACAGTCAGGCATCGCGAAGGCCACAGGGTGCTATGGCATGACCGTGGTCGCGGCGGACTTGGATGAAGACGGGTGGACTGATATCTATGTGGCCTGCGATTCCACTCCCAGTTTGCTGTTCATGAACAATCATGACGGAACGTTCCGCGAAGAGGGCGTGCTGCGCGGTGTCGCGCTCAGCGACGACGGCGAAGAGCAGGCGGGGATGGGTGTCGGAATTGGCGATTACGCTCTCGAAGGACATCTGGATCTCTTCAAGACGCACTTCGCAGACGACGCCAACGGGCTATACCACAATGACGGTAAGGGATATTTCGATGATGTCACCAGCACGTCCCGCGTTGGGGTGGAGACGCGTTATGTCTGCTGGGGCGATGGAATCGTCGATCTCGATAACGATGGGCATCCGGATTTGTTTATGGTTACCGGGAACGTTTATCCGGAGATTGAACGGACGCTGCCTCAATATCCGAACAAGGGACCCCGCGCGGTATTCCGCAATCTGGGGAACGGCACCTTCGAGGAGCTGATCGATGCTGCCGGACCCGGAGTTGCGGATGCGCATTGCAGCCGCGGCTGCGCGTTTGGGGATTTCGACAATGACGGCGACGTCGACATGCTGATCATCAACTTGAACGAGAACCCATCACTTCTGCGCAACGATATTCGCGGAAAACAGAATTGGATCAAGGTGAAGCTGGAGGGAGTGAAGTCCAATCGAAGCGCGATCGGGGCCCGGGTGCTGGCTCATTATGGCGGGAAAACGCAGGCTCAGTGCGTTGTCAGTCAATCGAGCTTCTATTCTTGCAACGATACTCGCCTGCATTTCGGACTCGGAAACTATACTGCCGTCGGCGTAGATGTGCATTGGCCGAGCGGTCTTGTGGAATCCTTTAAGAGCCTTCCGATCAATCAGCTGATTACACTGCGAGAGGGAGTTGGCAAGGTGCCGAACCGCGGGTGGTCGTAACGCGACGGAGTTTTGTAGAACGATCTCTCTCTCCCTTCATTTCTTTTCCTCTCTTCACCTCTTTCCAATTTCGTTCGACTTACAGCTTTGAAGCGACGCGCTCGACTCCGGACGTCGCGGCCGGGGTCCAGATTTCCATCGCACTGGGTTCGCGATTGGCCCAGGCGTAATAGGGGATGTAGGTGAGCCGGACAGTGCGGCCAGATCGCGCGTCGGCTTCGTGATCCTGGTAAGGGCCGTATAGCGTGCCGGCGCTGGGTCTGGAGTCTGGCGAGGCGTGCGGCGACTGCGCCTCGGTGACTACGCCGTCTCGATGCAGCACGAGGATCCCGCCGAGGAGATCTGGTTTGAATTCACTGGTGAATTCGGCGCCGGGTTTCATGCTGACCGCGAGTGAATTATCGGTGAGGTCGACTTCGGTCGGCTGATCGAGTTGCTCGAGGCAATAGACCAAGGGGCCGCGCTGGATGGCGACGCGTCCGGTGTCGTCGGCGACGTGGGGATTGGCTGAGAGCGGTTGTGGCGTCATGGGGAATCGCACTTGAATTACATCGCCTGAAGACCAGTGGCGATGAATCGGGAGATACGTACCTGCCGTTGCGCCCGCCACGGACTTGCCGTTGACGGCGACGCGTGTGCCATCGCCGGCCCAGCCGGGAATGCGCAGATAAAACGTGAAGTCAGTTGGCTGGGCAGGGGCCACGGTGATTTCAACGTCGCCATCCCAGGGCATGCTGGTTTTTTGCGTGACTTTGATAGGCGTGCCGTCTTCGAGATGCCAATCGAAGGTGGAATTGTCGTAAAGATGGACATAGAGACCGTCGCTCGCAGTGCTGTAAAAATAGCCGGGAAGCGAAGCGATAGTGCGCTCGAAATTCGGCGGGCAGCAAATTGTGCTGTACCAGGGATTACGAATGGTGACGCCGGCCGACGGATCGAACGCGAGCGGATTGGTGTAGCAATAGAGCGTGCCGCTCAAGGACATTCCGGAATTGATGCCGTTGTACAAAGCGCGCTCGAGCACGTCGGTGAATTTGGCGTCGCCAGTGGCGGCGAGCATGCGCCAATTCCACATCATGCTGCCGATCGCGGCGCAGGTTTCGGCGTAGGCGCTGGCGTTGGGCAACTCGTAGGAAGAGCCGAAGGATTCTCCCTGAGCGCGGGCGCCCACGCCGCCGGTGACGTACATTTTCGTGTCGGCCATGTTGTCCCACAAAGTGTTCAGCGTCTTCCAATACGTTGGGTCGCCGGTCTCGAGGTAGTAGTCGGCGGCGCCGCAGCAGGCATACAGCGCGCGGACAGCGTGGCCTTCCATCTGCGTGCGCGCGATGAAGGGCGTGCCGGAGAAAAGATAAATGCTCACCTGGCGAAGGACGTGAATGCGATCGTCGCCACCGAGGATGTAGCCGGCGAGATCGAGGTGACGCTTGTCACCGGTAAGGCGATAGAGCTCGACGAGCGCCATTTCGACTCCCGGATGGCCGGAAATGATGGGCAACTTCGGCGCAGGGCCGTAGGTCGGCAAGACAAAGTCGTTCACCATGCGGATTCCGGCGTCGAGCCACTTGCGATCGCCGGTGGCGCGGTAATAGGCGATGGCGGCGAGCAGCAAGTGGCCCAGGCAATAGAGCTCGTGGCCGGTCTGCTGCGTTTCGGGCGTCATGCTGAGGGCGGCGCGGTCGCCGACGAAGTAGGTGCCGATGTAACCGCTTGGTTCTTGCGAAGCGGTGACGATGTCGATCACATATTCGGCTTTTTTGCGCAGCTCGGGGCTGTCTCCAGACTGAAGAGTAAAGCCAACCGCCTCAGTCCATTTGTAGAGATGGGAATCGCAGCCGACATTGCCGACCTCGGGAGCGTCGCTCTTGCCCTGGAGGCGAAGAAAATTGTTCATGCGGCCATGAGCTTCCATGAGGTCGTAGAGGGTCGGCATGCTTTGCGTGACGGTGGCTTCGCGGCGCGGAGCCCAGAAACCAGTTTCGATGGTGACGGCGCGGATGGGGACGTTGTGAAGCTTGGCGTAGGGTGAGTGCGCGAGGTTCAGGACGCCTTGATCGCGCCAAGAGGGTTGATCGGTGAGCGGGACGGGGGCGTCCTGGCTCGCCTGGGATGCGGCTTTGGAAGCGCGTCCGGGGGTCGCGGCAAGCGCTCGCTCGGTCGCGGCCAACGATGAGATCGCTGCACTGGAAAGCGCGGACGCTACGAATTGGCGACGAGTGATGTCCTTCAACATGGCCGTGCCCCCTGGCGAAGCAGAGTTGCGCGCGAACCTGGCGCGAACGGTGCGATTCTAACACGAAGGCGCAAGTAAACGATTGCCCGTGGGTTGCGGCAATGCGCCGCGCGCAGACTGGCGCAGCAAAACGTTTCGCGCAGATCGCGAGAAGATGACGCGTTGGCTGGCGCGAAGCGATGGGCGGGGCTGGCCGAGCAGGCACGCGGCGCCTCGGAGCGAGCATCGAAAAAACTGATGCACGGGAGGCATACCCCCCTCCCCCCCGGGGTGTTTTTTGGAACTGTTGATTCTGCTCGACTTTAAGTCCTTTGCGCCAGAACTGGTGATTCTAAAAGGGTTAAAACGCGATTTTTCAGAACTGGTCATTCTAAATGAGTTGCAGGCGAAAAGGCCCTGGATTGGGCAATTTTGAAGGCGTTTCGGCGAGGATGTTGGTTCGCGATACATGCTGAACCATAGCACATTTATAGCGTATGTGTCAAGGTAATTATATAGCTATTCGAATAGAAATCCTCAGACCTCGCTCTTTTCAGCGCGCATTCGAATTCGCGAGCCGTTCGAAGGGCTCTCTCCACGGATGCAAGAGCTTGACACCGCAGCGGAGGCGTGCAAAGTTTGGCCGATGAAAGCCGAAAGTGACCGATCGAGGACTAATCCCTTCTTCCACTCTCTTCGAAGCGGAAAATCGGGCGCGAGATCCGCGGAAACTCCAAAGAACTGCGCGGGCGCCGCATCGGATTGCCATGGGTTCGGATAACCTGCTCGTCGTTCAGGCGGGCGGGCCGACGCCGGTGATGAACGCGAGCCTCTATGGAGTACTGAAGGAAGCGAACCAGAGTGGCAACGGGAAGGTGCTTGGAGCGCGGCGCGGTTTGGAAGGATTGATTCAAGGCCGCGTCGTGGATCTTGGCGGGCTGACATCACTGCAACTTGAACGCCTCAGACTAAGTCCGGGCGCGGCACTGGGTTCCTCGCGGCTGAAACCCTCGGAATCGGATTTCGAACAGACCATTCAAAATCTTAGGAAGCTGGACGTTCGCCGGATATTGATGATCGGTGGAAATGGAACCATGCATGCGGCGGAGAAGTTTGGACGTTTCTGCGCGAGCGTGAAGTATGAGGTGCGCATAATCGGAATTCCCAAGACGATCGACAACGATATAAACGGCACCGATCGCTGCCCCGGGTACGCCAGTGCGGCGCGCTACGTGGCGCAATCGACGCGCGATCTGGGGATGGATCTTCGTTCGCTGCCGCAGCCGGTCTCGATTTTGGAGACGATGGGGCGGAACGTGGGATGGCTGGCCGCGGCATCGGTGGCGGGAAAACGATCTGAAGAGAATGCTCCGCATCTGGTTTACGTGCCGGAAATTCCGTTTGAGATGGAGAGGTTTCTCTCCGATCTGGAGCGAGTGCTCGGAAGGCAGGACTGGGCGATTGTGGTGGTCGCCGAGGGAATCAGGGACAAGGCGGGTCGCCCGATTTATGAAGCGGCAGAGGCGTCGCAGGCCGATGCGCTCAGCCGGCCGCTGATGACCGGAGTTGCTCGCGTACTCGCCGAAACGGCCGCGCGTGAACTGAAAGTGCGCTGTCGAGACGAGAGGCCTGGGTTGGTGGGGCGAGCATCGATGCTGCACGTTTCGACGCAGGATCTGCGGGATGCGGAACTCGTGGGAAGGGCGGCATTTCGCGCGGTATGGGCGAATCATGACGCGGAAATGCTGGCGCTGACACCGCTCGATCGCGAAGAAGGTTCCGGATTTGAGATGGTTCCGTTTGGTTCGGTGATAGGACCCGAGCGAGGGATTCCGGCGGAATGGCTGTGCGATGGCGACATCCCGCTCGACGATAAGTTCAAGAAATATGTTGGGCCGTTGATCGGGGACCTCTTGGAATACGATTCTGCCGTCGCGAGCCTGGAGCCACAAGATCGGCCGTGAACCGCGCGAGGGGCGCGCCTTGGAGACCTGCGTCTAATCGCCCGCCGTGGAGTGACGGATGCTTGGCAGACAGTGCGGTCTTTTAGGGACGAGATCTGAGGATGTGAACGCCTAGTAGGAATGTACTAGAAAAAGCTTGACAGCGGAATTCAAGTGGCATATATCCTTCGGCGATTGAGCAAACGTTTACAGTGAATCCGGCAAGTGAACGTTTACGCTCGATAACCGGGGAAACGCATGGATGAAATGGGGGAGACGCGTGATTAAAGGGGGCGAAGAGATGCGAGCGAGATTTTTTGTTGGGTGGTCGATTCGACTGCTGGCCGCGGTTCTGTTGGTATCAGGTTCGGCTTGGGCGCAGTTCACCTCAAACATTCAAGGAACGGTCTCAGATCCTACCGGCGCGGCGGTTGCACAAGCGAAGGTCACACTTGTGAACACGAGCACGCAGGTGTCGGCGACTGCGCCGACGGATACCACGGGATTATATCGGTTCGAAAGCGTGGCGCCGGGTGCGTACGAAATTTCGGTGGATGCGACGGGCTTTGCGACCGCCGAGGAGACAGTAACGCTAACGACGGATCAAAACCTGAGCGTCAACATCACCCTAAAAGTGGGCACAGCGAGTCAGTCGGTTGTGGTGACCGCGGAATCTACGGTCTTGAACACGACCGAGGAACGAAACCAACAGACCATCCAAACGCAGGAGCTGGCTCAGGTTCCGCTGGCGGGGCGCAACATGCTTTCGCTGACGACGCTGGCCCCGGGGATGTCTGGACTGGGTGTGAATGGCGGTCCGGGCGTGTCAGGCGGCACTCCGGGAACCGGAGTAGACAACTTCAGCACGGAAGAGGCGGTTGACGCGAGCGGCAAGGGCCAAGGCACGGTTTCCAATCTGTGGATCGTGGACGGGCTGAACTTGAGCAGTGCGATTCGCCAGGGCGTCCTAAATCTCACACCCAATCCAGACACGGTTCAAGAAGTGAGCAACCAGGTCAATACATTTTCCGTTGAATATGGCAACGCCAGCGGCGTGCAGTTCGCGATCACCACGAAGTCCGGTGACGATCAATTCCACTTCCTGGCTAGCGACTATTTCAGCAACCAACACATGTTTGCCTTTGGCCATTTGCCCGGCAACAACCTCCATCCCTACAGTCCATTCCACAGCAACGACCTATCCGGGACGGTCGGCGGCCCGATTATTCCGCACCACCGTTTTTACTTTTTCTTCGGCGTCGAGCCGTTGCGTGAATCCGTTTCCACGGGTAACACGGTTCAGACCTATGCGGCTCCGCAGGCAGGCGGTTTCATTCCCTGGGCGGAGGCCAACTATCCGAGCAACCTTGGAACCAAGATTCTGACGGGGTTCCCGGTTTCCCCCGCGGTGATTTTCACGAGCGTAAACCAGACCGCGGCCCAGGTTTTTCCAACCACTTGCGGAACGGCGGCCACGAATAATCTGCCGTGTGCGACGATCATGACCGACAACGGAGTATTCAACGCGACTAACTTCCGCAACGGCACGCAGTATTTCGCCCGCTTTGACAAGTATTTCGACAAGGATCGCATCTATTTCAGTTTCTACCGTACGCTTCTGGCCACCGGTGGACCGGCTACGATCCCGGCGTTCGGGAGCACGAACAATACTTACGAGCGGGCCATACAGGGTGGTTGGACACACACGTTCAGTCCGACCTTGCTGAATGAAGTGTCGGTTGGAAATAGCCGCGTGCAGGGTATCGACGATGAAACCGGCGACTTCGACGTGCCGGCAATCAACGTGACCGGGCAGAACGTCGGCTACGGCATCGGCTTTGCGCAAGGCAATTTCATCCAACACAACTATCACTGGCGCGACGTCTTGACGAAGGTCCATGGAAATCACGTGATCAAGGTGGGCTACGACGGTTGGTGGGGCGACGACAACGCACTGTTCCAGGGGCCGTGGTCACACCCGACGTTCAGTTTCACCAGCCTGCTAACGCTGGCGCAGGACGCACCCCAAAATGAAACTGGCGTGTTCTACAATCCCCAGACAGGCCAGGAAGCGTTGATGAGTTGGGACGCTCGTGGGTCAACCTACGGCGCATTTGCCGAAGACACGTGGAAAGCTCGGCGCAATTTGACCGTGACGTTGGGCTTCCGGTTTGACAACGATGGAAACCCGAATTCGGGTTCGCCTACGACGGTATTTGGCAACTTCTACCTAGGCACCGGAACAACCTTCAATCAGGAGGTTGCCAACGGCTCTGCGTCAGCCTCGCACTATTCGCTCAACTCCGCACCGAAAGGCTACGATCCGCGAATCGGGTTCGCGTGGGATGTCACAGGATCGGGAAACTGGGTGTTGCACGGCGGATTCGGTATCTATACGGATGCGCTTTCATTTGCCAACATTCAGGAACAATTCCGGGGCAATCCGCCGGGGTATATTTCAACTAACTTCGTTGCGAATTCCTCGACACCCCCAATTTTCGACTTGGGTACCACTGACACGCCACCGTATGGATTCGTATACCCTGCGCTGGCGGGTTCAGCGCTTTGTCCCGTAGCGCCGTGTCTCAACTCCCATGGAGGAATTGTGGGGTCGGGAATCGGGATTGGCGGACAAAACCCGAACATAAAATCTCCGTCGTCCTACCAGTGGGCGGCTACGCTCGAGCATAAGATGGGCAACGATCTCGTTGCCAGTGTGCTTTACAGCGGCGCGCACGACAGCGACCTGGTTTCGGGCGGAGACGTGGGTGGCAACGTCAACTACGGTACGAACATCAATAATTTGCCGGGAGGCCTGATAGGCCTGCCGACCGGCACGCTTGCGCCGACGATCAATTCGAGTTTCGGTACGATCAACTATAGTCAGAACAATGCCTACAGCAACTACGAGGGCATAACGTTTGACATGCGCGGGAGACTAAAGCATGCGTTCTTTGACGCATCGTACACGCGGTCTTCTTCAAAGGACGATGCCGGCTACTATCCGAATACGGCGAACACTGCATTTTACTATGGACCCTCACCGTGGGATGTTCCCAACCGCTTCTCTCTGTCCTTCAACTATCAGTTTACGGGCCTGCACAGTGGCGAGGGGGCGGTAGGGAAATTCACCGGGGGCTGGGGAGTCAGTGGGACCAGCATCTACCAGACCGGCTATCCGTTCTCGGTCAGCGCCGGGAATATCTTTAACCAGTCCGCTTACGTCGCAGGTGGAGACGCGCACCTAGAGACTACCGGCGACTACAGCGCTGACGGAGAAAATAACGATTTCCCGAACGTGACCAATTACACCCAGACGTCGAATTACTTCAGTTCGTCGTCGACCAACTACGGCGTCTTCGCCGCAGGGCAATTCACCGTGCCTACCATGGGTACCTTCGGCAACGAGACGAACCATTCATTCCGCGAACCGTCTTTCGCGGAGACCGATATCAGCGTTTACAAAGACAATCACATAACGGAGAGGCTCAACTTCCAATTCCGATTTGACCTCTTCAACGTGTTCAACCGCGGAAACTTCCAAGGCATCCAGGCCAATGTGAACGCTGGAAACTTCGGTCAGGTGACCAGCGAATTGCTGCCCTTCTTCTGGGATGTCGGAGGGAAGTTCACGTTCTAGGCTAATTTCGACCACCCCTGAGGAAACCGCGTTCCGACCCCGGAGACGCGGTTCCTCAGCACCAGAGGCGGGGCTACCCAGCCCCGCCTCAATTTTTTGCGCGTCTGTTCTCGTCGAAATCGGGCAGTCGAAGCGGAGCGCGTGGTATCCGTCGAGATTATTTCAGGACAGGTCAGGAGCGGAGTTAACGGAGTAGACGACGGGATTCAGCGGGCTGTCAATTGTATCGCCGATTTTCACGCCGGGGCACCAGGTGTCCCAATCATTTTGCTGATGTTTATTTCTTGGCTGAATCAGGCGCATGTCCCGGTCCATGTAAATGATCGTCATCACTTCGCGCGCACGGGGCAGTTTGTTGGGACCGGCGCGATGGAAAGTGAGGCCAAGATGAAAGCTCACTTCGCCGAGATCGAACGGCGTTTCGTCGACGGGGAGATTCGAGAGTTTTAGCTGCTCGTCGATTTTCTTTTCGCTGGCATCGCTGATTTCAAGTTCACGGCCGATCTTGATTCGCTGGCTGCCGACGGAGAACATCAGCGGGCCGTTCTCCATGGGCACGGCGTGCAGAGGGATCCGTGCGGTAATCATCTTTTCGCTCGAGACGGGCCAGTAGTACTGATCGACGTGCCACGGTGTATAGCCGCCTCCCGCTTCCTTGTAGAGCGCCTGGTCATGGTAAATGCGAACGCCTTGGGTGTGAAGCAGCTCGGTGGCAATTCGCGCCAGGCGTTTCCCGGAGACAAATTCCTTCACGATACCGTTGCGGCGCCAGATGTTCATGATCTGGAGAAACGCCTTGCCGTAGGTGTTGCGATGTTCGAGCGGCTGGTAATTCGCGCTCTGCTCAAGGACTAAGCGGGCGATCTCTGCCCGGTAGTAAGAGAGTACGTCTGGGGTGAGGACGTTCTTGAGCTTAATGAAGCCGTCGTTTTGAAAGCGAGCGACTTGTTCGGGAGAGATTTTGTACTCGGAATCGATGTCGAGAGGGTGAGGCGCGGTCATGTTCGTCAGTCGAAAGCCTTCGGATTTAGCCTGGCGCGGAGCACGTGGTCTTGCGCCCGCAACTGCCACTTATTCAATGGCTTATCTCGTCCCCATGGTGTAGCGGAAATCCCGACGCGGTGATGTTTTTCGACCGACCTGTCTGACTTGACAGCGCTACCTCCATCACCTAGCCTAGCGGCGGAGTGAGCAAACGTTTGCCGCAGATGACGTCGAAAGCTTGATGACACTTGACCTTCTATACGATTTCATTCGCGTGGTAAAGGGAAGATTCGGCCTCGCGGGCGTCTGGATGCGCAAAAAACGCGCGAAGATTTGCGGTTTGGCGTTGCTGAGCTTGGTCGCTGCGTCGTGGTCGCCGCTTTTCTCGCAAGATTCCCAAACCGATCAAACCGCCAATGCGGACGCAGTGCCCTTGCAGGTGATCGTCGTGCGTACGGCGGAAGAGGCGCAAGCGGTCCTCGTCCGACTAAAGAAGGGCGAAGATTTTGGCGCGCTGGCCAAAGAGCTATCCATTGACCCGACCGCGGATGCGGGCGGCTTCATCGGTAACGTTTCGCCCAGTTCGCTGCGAGCCGAACTGAGAGACGCCTTGAGCGGCGTTGGCCCCGGACAGGTCACCGGCATCGTACAAATTCCTAGTGGCTATGCGATCCTAAAAATCATGGCGAATGGCGGCAGCGGGAAAACTTTTGGAACGTCCAGCATGGGTGAGGCGCCCGTCGATCCCGCGAGAAGTTTCGACCTGGGTGCCGGCGGTGCGGTGAAATACACGCTCCAAATTGACGGCGATAGCGAAGCCTTGGCCGTTCTGAACCATTATCCGAAGCCCGCGGGGTGGAATGCCGATCCTCACACCGTGTGCGCGATGCGCACGCAATCGATGGCGGACATGATCGCGAGATTTAGCCGCCTGGTCGCGCCGGAGAATCTGGCGGCTCTCGAAAGCCACGGGACCATGGAAGTCATGGAAGCGCATATCGGACTCGGGCAACTTTATTCCTACCAGGGCGACTTGGCGCCCGCGATTGCGCAGTATCAAGCGGCCTACCAAATCGCGCTCTCCGACATTCCCCCTGCCGTTTCTCAGATGGAAGAATCGCTCGGAATTCTATATCTGCATAAGTCGGGAGTGGACAACGACGTGCCCCGGGCTCCGGGCGCAAGGTGTCTGTTTCCGATGCGCCCTCAGGACGCGTATAAGAACACCGCGGATTCCCAGAAGGCGGTGGAGTACTTCCTCAAATATCTCGCAAATAAGCCGGATGAATTGGAAGTCAAATGGCTGCTCAACTTGGCTTACATGACGATGGGAAAATACCCCGGCGGTGTTCCGCCGAAGTACCTGATTCCGCTCTCCACATTTGAATCCAAAGAAAACGTGGGGCGATTTATAGACGTGGCGCCCGCGGCTGGCCTCGATTCTTTTTCGGAAGCGGGGGGCGTGATCGTAGACGATTTCGAGAACAACGGGCGTTTCGATGTGGTGACCTCGAGCTTCGATAGCTGCAACTCGCTGCGCTACTTTCACAACAATGGCGACGGTACATTCACCGACCAGACGGAAAAATCGGAATTGTCCGGAGTGGTCGGCGGTCTCAACATTATGCAGACCGACTACAACAACGACGGATGTCTCGATATCCTCGTGCTTCGCGGGGCGTGGGAGTTTCCGCAGGCCATCTCTTTGCTGCGAGGCAATTGCGACGGCACTTTCACCGACGTCACGCAAGAGAGCGGCCTGGGCGGCGTGCTGACCACTTCACAGGCGGGCGTCTGGGCCGACATCAATAATGACGGATGGCTCGATCTGTTCATCGCCAACGAAAATGGGCCTGCCAATCTGTTTCTGAACAAGGGGGACGGCACGTTTCAAGATATCGCTGAGTCCGCGGGAGTCGCCGGTGATGGCACGGCATACGCGAAAGGCGTCACCGCCGCTGACTACGACAACGACGGATTTGTGGACTTCTACGTCTCCAATATGACTGGGTCAAACTTTCTCTACCACAACAATCACGACAATACTTTCACCGACGTGGCGGAGAAGGCGGGTGTACAAGGCAACGGTAGGGGCTTCGCTACCTGGTTCTTCGATTACGATAACGATGGATTTCCGGATATTTTCGTCAGCAGCTTCATCATTTCGGACGATGAAACCATGCGGACATATCTGGGTCTCCCCCACAACGCAACCACGCTAAAGCTTTACAAGAATCTTGGAGACGGCACATTTCGCGATGTCACGAAGGAAGTCGGGCTCGACAAGGTGTTCATGCCCATGGGAGCAAATTTCGGCGACGTCGATAATGACGGATATCCGGACATCTACCTTGGCACGGGGAGTCCCTCTTACGGTTCTCTAGTGCCTAACGTCCTGCTTCGTAACGATGAGGGCAAACATTTCACCGACATCACGGCCTCATCCGGCACGGGCGAACTTCACAAAGGTCACGGCATCGCTTTCGCAGATCTTACGAACACCGGGAACGAAGACATCATCGCGGAGATTGGCGGAGCCACGCCGGGCGATCGCCATGCGCTGCGCCTTTTTGAAAATCCGGGCCACGACAACGATTGGATCGCCTTGAAACTTGTGGGAGTCAAAACAAATCGCGCGGCCATCGGCGCGCGCATCAAAGTTACCGTGGAGAACAAGGGCCAGGGCGTGCGCTCGATCTACAGCACCGTGGGCAGCGCCGGATCGTTTGGCGCGTCCCCGCTTGAGCAGCACATTGGCTTGGGAAAATCGGCCACCATCCGCAGCATCGAGATTTTTTGGCCGGTCAGCGGAACGCATCAGGTTTTTTCCAACGTGGGCAAGAATCAATTCCTCCAAATTACGGAGCTGGCAGACAGCTACACGAAGCTAGACCGCAAGCCCGTGCGCCTGGGCGGACCGCGAAACAGCGTGGCCGCCATTTCTAAATCGGTGGCAGAGAGTTCCGCGTCACGGTAGCAAAGTTTTGACGTGCCGCATTTAATGCAGTCACTAGGAGCTGACCTATGTCCAACGCTACCCGACGCGACTTTTTGAAGACCCTTGGCGCTGCTGCAGCGCTTTCCGCATCAAGCCTGAACGCTTCGATCCCAGTGGCGGCTTCCACGGACGGGCTCCCAGCGACGGAATTTTTCCCCAACCGGCAACCTCTCGGTAAAGCCGCGTTTTATGCGCTTCCCTTGACCTCAGTTCGACCCAAAGGTTGGCTGTTGAAGCAGCTTGAAATTCAAGGAGGCGGGCTGGGCGGCCACCTGGATGAATTCTGGCCGGATGTGGGCCCCGATAGCGGATGGCTTGGGGGCAGCGGCGAATCCTGGGAGCGCGGCCCTTATTTCCTGGATGGACTGGTGCCCCTCGCGTACTTGCTGAACGACGATCGATTGATTGCGAAGTCCCAGAAGTGGCTGGACTGGACACTCGAAAATCAACAAGCCAACGGAATGATCGGTCCCACGAAGAACGACGACTGGTGGCCGCGCATCGTCATGCTGAAAGTCCTGACGCAATATCAGGAAGCGACGGCAGACCCGCGCGTGATTCCGGTGATGCAAAAATACTTCGCGTCCCAACTTTCGGAATTGCCGAACCGCCCGCTGCGCGACTGGGGCAGATATCGATGGCAGGATGAAGTTGCCAGTGTGGTGTGGCTTTACAACCGGACGGGAGACCAGGATCTGCTGCGCCTCGCGGAGATCCTTCATCAGCAAGGGTATGATTGGAACGCGCAGTTTGAGCATTTCACCTACACAAGCAAAATGACTCCGCAGGAACTCGGGCTGCACCACGGAAGCCTTCCTCCCGATGTTGCCATGCAGGCTCACGGCGTGAATAACGCTATGGCTCTGAAGTCATCAGCACTGTGGTGGCTGGTTTCAGGCGACGAATCCTACCGAGATGGGGTTAACCGGCAGCTCGCCGCGCTCGATAAGTATCACGGCATTCCCAACGGCATGTTCAGCGCCGACGAGCATTTCGCGGGGAGAAATCCCACGCAAGGAATTGAGCTCTGCGCCGTCGTCGAGAACATGTTTTCGCACGAGCATGCGATGGCCGTGTTGGGCGATCCGTTGCTGGGCGATCGCCTGGAGAGGATCGCCTTTAATGCCCTCCCAGGAACCTTCCGGGATGATATGTGGTCTCATCAGTACGATCAACAACCCAATCAGATTGAATGTAATTTGAGCCAGCGTCCGTGGACGTCAAACGGACCCGAATCGAATCTGTATGGTTTGGAACCCAACTTCGGCTGCTGCACGGCAAACTTTCATCAAGGGTGGCCAAAGTTTACGTCTCACCTTTGGATGGCGGGCGCGAATGGCGGCGTTGCGGCGGTTGCGTACACGCCGTGCGAGTTGAAAACGAAGATTGGCAATGTTCCCGTGACCATCGAAGAGCGGACCGCATATCCGTTTGATGGCGATATTCTTTTGACCGTCCGACCTCAAGTTGCTGTGCGATTCCCTCTGGCGCTGCGCGTCCCTGGCTGGGCGGAAAATCCGACTATCCGAGTGAATGGCAAAGCCATCGAATCGGTTCGCGCCGGCAAATTCGCCGTGATCGATCGAGAATGGCAATCGAGCGACCGAGTCGAGCTGAATTTCCCGATGAAGCCAAGCGTCTCTCGTGCTTACAACAACGCCGTGGTGATTGAACGCGGTCCCATCATCTACTCGCTCGACGTTGCGACAGACTGGCGGAAGCTGAGGCCTCGCGGCATGACCGCAGATTGGGAAGCGTATCCGCAATCCGATTGGAATTACGCTTTGGATGTCAACGAGCGCACCGTCGCGGCGGCGATAGAGATAAAAGGATCTGCTTCGGACCAAGGAATCTTCACCGCAGAAGGAGCTCCAGTAAAAATCGAGATTCAAGGCAGGAAGTTGCCGGAATGGATGGCCGCGGATGGGTGCGCTGGAGAACTCCCGCAAAGTCCGGTATCGAGCGATCAAGCGCGAGAGACTGTGACGCTAGTCCCGTACGGCTCAGCTAAGCTGAGAATAACGGCGTTTCCCGAACTCGCTGGATGATCCGGCTTAGAAACGCCCGTGCTGGGGCAGAAGGTCACCGATAATTTCATCGCCCTGACTTAGCGTCCGTCACTGCAGCGTCGAGACTCGAATATACTCGAACTTGGCGGTGTAACCTGCGAGGTTTCCCGCGAAAAGACAGATCTTCGCCGCAGGACCCAACGCGTGGACCCATGTCCCACTCTCAATCCAATTCACGTCATCCGCGCTGCTATACGCCGTGAAGTGCTCCTGGCCGTTTACGTTTCTCTTGACGACGCGCAGCCAGGCACTCACACCGGTGGAGATGGCCGGGGGCCCCAAGTCGGTCGCGCCCCAGGTTGGATATCCCGGAGCCGGCGACGTTTCTGCATTGATGAATTCGATTTGGCGGGTGTCGCTGTTGGAGTATAGGTCCAGACGGACATAGTCGTTGTCGTCGCCATCGATCAACAGGCCGGCCTGGGCATAATTGAAATTGCTGCCCGTAATCGGCAGGTTGATGGTCAGTTCCGTTTCCACGATGTAATCGCCGCCGGGAGAATTTTCCGCCAGTAAAGGAACGCTTGCCATCGCGTTCGTCGTATCGAATCCAACGGTTTGGACCTGATATCCGCTCCCCGCGAGGGTGTACGGCGGCGTGCTGTGGATAAAAGACCATTGAGCACTTAATGTTGAGCCGGTGAATGAATCCGACAGCGCCGCGATAGCGGTGCGAGCGGCATCCTGCTTCGCCAGAACTGTAGAGTAGTCGCTGGTCCCATTAGGCTGTGCGGCTGGAAGTGGTTGCGGTGCCGCTTGATCGGAAGGTCCGAATCCGCCGCGGGCCACAGGCCAGCCGTTCACCCAGTCGATGGCATCGATATACGCAGGCCTCGCGGTGTAACCCACGTCGCCCGCGTAATACGGGCTGGTGCTTATGATTCCGTGATAAAGGATATACGTCTGGCCGGATTCATCCGTGAAGATCACATTCCCGCCTGGGCCAATGACGCTATTGCCATTCATCTTGATCACAGGAGTCCCGCCGACGTTGGTCGCAGTCATGGATATGCCCTGAGCATCCAGGTATGGGCCCGCGGGGATGGTCGAACGGCCAACGAAGACACCGTAGCCGGAGAGCGGACCGTTGCAGCAGTTGGTCGACGATGCAAAGAGGTAGTAGTAGCCGCCTCGATACCACCAATTCCCGCCCTCGTAGCGGTTGTCGATTGCAATCTGCTGTTCGGTCGCCGGGTTCGAGGTTAGCCCGTCCGCGGATAGCTGGCGCACGAATATGCCTCCGGTAAAACTGCCGAAAAGAATCCATCTTTGGCCGGACGCGTCCTGGATTTCATCCGGATCGATCGTGGACCGATAGGCTCCGTCACAGCAGTTGGTGGCCACTGCTGGCTCCACGACCGGACTTCCGGAATCGACAAAAGGGCCGGCCGGACTTGCGCCGGTGCCAACGCCAATCGCTGAAGCGCCGCCGGCCAGGCTCGTGGCGGAGGCTGCATAATAGAGATAGTACTGACCATTGAAGTATTTGATCGCGGGCGCCCACAAGGATGCGCCATTCACATTGGCCCAGGAAGGCAAGCTGGAGAACGCATTGCCCACGTAGGTCCAATTCACCAAGTCCGAAGACTGGAAAATGTTGATGTAGTGCGGATTCGGATCGCCTGCGTAGAGCGCGTCGCTCGTGCAATAGAGGTACCACGTGTCCACGCCGCCGCTCTGATACTTGTAAATTGCGGGGTCAGCGCAACTCACCGCCGGGAGAATATTCGTTACCTTGAGCGCGAGCGGATTGGTGTATGTCGAGGCGGCCGAGGCGCTGATGCGCACATTCGCTGCCATAGATGATGTAGAGGAGGTGTAGTTTGCATCGCCGCTATAGCTCGCTGTAATCGAGTTGGCACCGATGGGAAGCAATGTCGAAGTAAAATCTCCAACGCCGGTCGGGTCCAGGGACGCTGTGCCCAACGTCGTCAAGCCATTCGCAAAAGTGACTGTGCCAGTCGGCACGGCAGGGCCCGCGCCGGACTCTGCGGTAACTGTGGCTACAAGTTCAACCGGCAATCCCTGCGTCGAGGTCGGCGCGGATGCAGTGAGGATCACAGAACTCGCCGCGGCAGTCGGAGTCGGAATGAGACTGCTTCCACCTCCACTGGAGCATCCAGCGATGGAACCGGTAACCGCGAACAGGATCGCCGTTAGAATGAATGAAAGATGACCGCGCATTGAAGCTTCCTTGCGTTGGCCGATCCAGGAAGTAGACTTTGTAGGCTGCTGCCCTGTAAGCGCCGAATTGCAACCAAGACCATCGGTGCTGCTTCGAGCCCCGTATGCTGTCTACGTCGGTTTCACATTGGATGTCCGCGGCCGGTCAGCTCTCGGATCAAATCTATTTCGTGCTGTCGATACGGAGTGCCGTCCTGGCGAAAAATATCGTGAAACCAGACCATCGGCTGCTCCAACACATATGGGCGCTGCCAAGAGTTCCACGGAAGATAGGTCTGCGTCTTGCCCGCGACGAAGCCCCAATTGATTGCGCCCACGTTGTAGCGCTTTGCGATCGGCAGTGAGTTGTCAAAAGTGCTGCCCGCGCCGCGCGCCATGTACTCCGTGCAAATGATCGGCCGCCCCAGCGGGAGTAGCTCCTTAATGCGCGCCTCAAATGCCTCCGGCCAATCGTAGTTGTGGAAGGTAATGATGTCGGATTCCGCGAGCTGGATCTTGGTCGTGGCGCTTTCTCGATCCGCGTGCGACCAGTCCCCGCTCCAGACGCCGCTCGTGAGCGGTTGAATCGGATGCTCAGCTCTCGCCCAAGCGAAAGCTTTTGGCAACAGGGCATCGACCAACTCCACTTTGTTGGGAGGTTCCTCAGACTTGTAAACGCCGTTGACGTTGTCGGGTTCGTTCCACACGTCCCACGCGAGAATGCGCTTGTCATTCGCGAATGCGCCCACCACGCCCAGCACGTAGGCTTCGAGTTTTGGCTCGTATACGGGATCGGAGAGACCCTTCGCGCCTGGGCTCTGGACCCAGCCGGAGTTATGCACGCCGGGAATCGGCGGATGCTGCGGCCCCAGTTTAGGCAGCGGATCCCAACAGGAATCGAAGAGCACAAAGATCGGCCGGATGCCGTGGCGCGATGCGATCGTCAGAAATTCGTCGAGACGTTTCGTGAATCCGGCAGGGTCCTGTTCCCAGAGTTGATCCTGCAGGAAAACGCGCATCGTGTTCATGCCGATGCTCTCGGCCCAGCCCAACTCCTTGTCATTCAGTTGCGGATTCCATGTGGCGGCCTGGAACATTTCAAGCTGGTTGATCGCGTCCGACGGCACAAAATTCGACCCGACCAGCCACGGCTGTTGCGCGTACCAGGCGTTAGCTTGTTCGGCCGTCCAACGAGCGGGTTCCTGCGCGAATGCGCCCGTTGCCGCAAACAGGGCCGCAAGCAATATGAACGATCTGAGTTTCATGACAGTCTCCTAATTCATCTTGACGCAAGTTAACCCAGCTGAATGTTCACTGCCGCCACGGATGCCGGCGGAAACTCGATCATCAAAGACCCTCCCTTTACGCTGAGAGGTTTCGTCTGGGGAACGACCACATCCGGTTGATCGAATGAATTGTGCGCGTGAACGTCGGCGTTGCTCAAAAATCTCATGCTCGCTTCCTCAGCCGTTGCTCCTCGCAGCGCAATTTCCGCCAAGCGAGGTTCGCTGACACTCGGATTGACGACGGTGATCGTTAGAGTCTTGTCGCGCACAGAGGCAGAGCCGCGCAAGCCCCAGAATGTCGCCGAACTTCCGTCACGATCGTAGTTCAACGTGGGCGCGGAGAAAATCGTGCGCAGCGACTGCCCGCCCTGGTGATCGGAATACAAATCGAAAACGTGGCCGACCGGTGTGACGATGAACTTATCTTCATGCGCGAGGTACAGGCTGTTTAAGCAGTTGATCAGCTGCGCGCAATTCGCCATCGCGATTTTTTCGGGATTCCTGTTGAAGATGTCCAGCGTCATTCCGCTGAACACCGCGTCTCGCAACGTGGGCGTCTGCTCGAATAGATCGCCGGGAGTGGCCTCGCTACCAGGGCGGTACCACGGGCCCCATTCATCCACCACCAGCTTCACGCGATGATCGGGATCGAATTCGCTCATCACTTGCCAGTGGCCCGTGACCAATCCCTCCATCCGGTCTCCTTGGCGCAGCAGCTCGTACCAATCAACGGAATCAAACTTCAGCGCGTCCCCTTTCGCAGCCACCCAGTCCGTTGTTTTTCCGCGGCTCATGTCCCACGCGTAGTGATGCAGCGCCATGCCGTAGATGCTGTTCAGCTGGTCGGGACCTTTCAGCAAAACTTCCGTCAGAAATCCCCTGGTCCAATTCCAATCGTCGGTGTTCGGTCCTGAGGCGATCAGATGCAAAGTGTCTCCGTATGCGGGAAGCCACGTTGCATACCGGCGGAACTGCACGGCGTACTCTTGGGGCGTGAACTCGCCGCCGCAGCCCCACGATTCGTTCCCGACTCCCCAATACTTCACGCCGAAAGGATCTGGATACCCGGCCGCCGCGCGCGCATCGGCCAACGTGGTAGTCCCCGCCGGAGAATTGCAGTATTCCACCCATTGCTGGAAGGCCGACGCCGGCAGCGTCCTCACGTTAGCGGCGAGATAAGGTTCCGCGCCGATGAGCTTGCAGAAGTGCACGAATTCATCCGTCCCAACCTGATTGGGATCGTAACTGTGCTCCGGCGGCGCATCCTTCGATTCGGAGTTTGCCCAGAAGTTCGTACGACGAGGGCGTTTATCGGCGGGCCCGATGCCGTCACGCCAATCGTAACTGTCCGCAAAGCATCCGCCTGGATAGCGGATAACGGGGGCCTTGATCTTGCGCATGTGTTCGATCAGGCTCTTGCGAAGTCCATCGATGTTCGGCACGGAGGAATTTTCCCCGACCCAAACGCCGTCATACAGCACGCCGCCGAGATTCTCCGTGAAATGGCCGTAGATGGTTGGAGAAATCGTGCCAAGCGGCCCATCAAAAAGAACTTCGATACAGGAATCCGCCGCAGCTGAATTGGCGGCAGCAGCCCAGCCGATCTTTTGTGCGAGTAAGAGTGCGGCAGCTCCTAGCGCTCCCTGCTGCAGGAAATCACGCCGCTTGATCATGTCGGTTCCCTCCGGCGCTCACTGTGGATTGCCGTTTGCAAGTGACGATCCCAAAAGAAGGATGTCGGCGAAGAATGCTTGCGCGAAATAGTTCACCCGCTTTTGCTACTGTGAGGTATCGCTGTCCAATGCTGCGTGCGGCCAGCCGCCAGTCCAAGTAAGAGTTGATATCTGTAGCGACGGAATTCCTGTTTTCGCGTCGTATGCGTGGAACACGATAATGTCGCCGTCCTTTTGAAGCAAAACCGATTCGCCGCCGGGGCCGAGCCATTTCTGATTCGCACTAAGCAATGGCGTCGCAGCTCCATCCATCATCTTTTTCCCGTCTGAGTCCAAATAGGGGCCCGTGACTTCCCGGGAACGTCCCACCATGGTCCGGTAGGTACTCTTCGTTCCGCGGCAACATAGGTCCCACGAAACAAACAGGTAGTAGAACCTGTCGTGATGAACAACGAACGCCGCCTCGACAGCCTCGTAGTTAGGCGGCAATCCGGGGGGTGGTGGATCGAAATGTTCTGGTTTGGCGCGCGCGGCCAAGGAGTAGAGCGTCGTGTCGTCGGCTGAAAGCTTCCCCGTTTTCCGGTCGAGCTTCCTCATCTTGATTCCGCTCCAGAAGCTGCCGAAAGCCAGCCACGCCTGCCCCTCTTCATCGAGCACCAGATTCGGATCGATCGCGTTGAAGTCGTCCGCAGCGGTTGACTGCAGAACCAGGCCGTCGTCCTCCCAACGATAGTCGGGGCTTTGCGGATTTAGCGTCTTGTTCGTCAAAAGCGCGATCCCAGATATGTTCGATCCGAATGAGGAGAATGCGTAGTACAGATGAAACTTGCCGTCAAAAAAAGAAATATCGGGGGCCCAGAGCTCCTTCGTTTTTGGACTTTCCTGTTTGATCCATGCGGGGATGTCGGAAAAGACGTGGCCGCACAATTTCCAGTGCACTAGGTCAGTCGAGCAACGAACAGGAAATTGTTCCGGCGTGGTTGAATTCGGCGGCGTGGTCGTAAACAGGTACCAGGTGTCGCCCTCTTTGATGATCGACGGATCGTGCGCGCCCACCACGTCGCCCACGACTGGGATAGCGTGGGGCTTGTCGGACGCCCGTGCTCTTGGCACAAATACCTGCGCGAAAGTAGCTGCCAGAAGGCACGCGAACAGGTACGAGCATCGCGACCGAACGCGAATCATAGAATGTCCTCCACGAGCGCCATAGATATACACCGAGCAAACGTTTACTTCAACCGCCAGCCTGGATATCGTCGAGCGAATCTCAGAACGTAACCTCAAGCGGGCTTCCGTCGAACTCCACAGCGCGCGTCTCTTGATCCAGCTTCACCTCCAAGCTTCTGCGCGATGGTGGCAGCATGCGCGAGCGAGGCGCGAGACGCAGATTCAGCGTGCGCTTCGCGTCATGCCAGTCCATTTGAATTCCCGTCCATTCCCCGCGCCGATAGTTAAAGGAAACGCCGTCGTCTTCGTACAGCAAAAAGGACGCGTCACTGCCGGGATAAATACAGACTGAGAGAGGTAGGTCCACTTTCTCGCCGGCGTATTGCTTTACGGGACCCATCGGGATTATCGATCCGGCGCGAATATAAAGAGGGATCGTCTCGAGGTCCACGTTGCGACTCACTTCGCGGCCCCCTTCAATGCGTTCTTGAGTCCAGAAATCGTACCAGTCGCCCGCGGGAAGATAAACTTGACGCGCCGCCACTCCTTTTTCAACCACGGGCGCCACAAGCACACTCCCGCCCCACAGGTATTCATCGCCGCATGCGACTGCTTTCGGATCGTCGGGATACTTCAACCACAGCGCGCGCACGATCGGCATGCCGGTCGCCGCACATTCATGCACCGTGCTGTAGAGGTAGGGGAGCATCCGGTAGCGCAGTTCCAGATACTTGCGGCAGATGGGTTCGACTTGCTCGTTATGCAGTTGGCTGGGATCAGGAACCGCGGCGCCGCCGTACGTGCTGATTTCGGTTGGGCCGGTGTCGCCCGTGTTCCAGCCCCAAGGTAGCCGAAGCTTCCACGCGCGCCCGTGACATCGAAACAGCGGGCAAAAAGCTCCGAACTGAAACCAGCGCAAATAAAGTTCGGCCGTGAATTCTTTTGTGGGCACGAACCCGCCAATGTCCGTTCCCCAGTAAGGAATTCCTGTGAGAGCCGTGTTGATGGCGATCGGGACATGGTTCTTGAGCGTCTCCCAGGTGGAAAAAACGTCTCCCGACCATAGAAATGAGGCGTATCGTTGCATGCCCGCATAACCGTTGCGATGCAACGCGTAAGGACGTTCATTTGGCCTGTCGAGTTGCGGGCCTTCCCAATACATCCGGTTGCGGGCCAAGCGGGAGGTAATGTCCAGCGGGTCGCCTTCATCGGGCCACCAGCCATCGATTCCGAGCGCAAAATCCTTGCGATGGGCGTCCCAGTAACAGCTCGCTTGCGCTTCGTCGAATCGCGTGAGCTCGCATGGATCACGAACGGTCCCCTCGAGCTTGTCGGAGAGAATCACCACGTGAAACGCGGCTTTGAAATTATCCTTGTGAAGTTCCGCGAGCATTTCCTTTGGATCGGGGAAGACGCGTGAATTCCATTCAAAAGAACCATTTCCTGTATTCCAGCCGGACGGCGTGAATCCGGTGCCCAGGTAGATCAGAGCGTCGCACGGAAGTTTTTTCTCGCGGAATGTTTTCGCTTCGCCGAGCACTTCGTCGCGGCTGGCTAAAGTGCGATGCGACTGCTGAAAACCGAGACTCCAGAGCGGCGGCATCTCGGCGTGTCCGGTAAGCCGCGCGTATTCTTCCATGATCGTTGCAGGATCGCGCGAAGCGACGAAGAATATATCGAGCGGCAGCGCGGATTGCGGATCCGCCGGCTGGAACTTGCTCTGCACTCCCGTGAAATCGAATGTGCCGAACGGCTGATGGAAGAAAATCGCCCAGCCCCCCGTGCCAATCAGCCAGGGTATCGGCACACGCGCGCCGTGCGTATGCAGCTCGTAGCCGCCCTGTCCGTTCTTCATCAGATCGGTTGAGCCGCGCCGGTCAAATTGAGGTCCGCCTTCTCCGAGTCCTAGAAGCGGTGCGTCTCCGGTCAGGAAAGAGACCACGCCGGTCTCTTCGTCGATGGAGAGTTGCTGAATCGTTCGTCCTTCATGCGTTGCGACCGTAAAGGCCAGAGGCGCGGGAGAAAACGACACCTTCATTTTTCCGCATGCGACGCTTTGTGCCTGCACTTGCCCGCGCAGCTTCGCGACAGGCGCGCCCCAGGCGGTCTGCACGAGCGAGCCATCGGATGGAATCTTGCTCGCTACACCGCGCGCGATTGGGAGGACGCTCAGGCGAAGCGAGTTTGCACTCACGGATGTGATCTGGACCTCGCAAATTTGTCCAGCGACCTGCAGATCCGCTCCCGCTGAAGTCGGCGCCTGCGGAAGGAACATTCCGGCGGATACTCCGCCCAGCTGTGCTAACACTTCCCGGCGATTCCACTTCCTAGTCATCCTCGTTCACGCTTCCTCGACCCACGGACCACGAGCTGTCTCAGAGGGTCTGGCTCAGCTTGGAGCCGTAGCGAACACTAGCAAACGTTTACAAGCCGAAGGCACACCATACGGCTTTCTGCTCCCCGACTGCAATGGGTTCGGAAGGTCCTACCGAGATTTCGAGGTGCGCAGATCGATTGAAGACCTGCCAAACGCTGCCTGGTTATTTGGACGCTATCGCAGTTCGGTCCGCACGCCGCGATCAAAAAGTGGCATGGATTTGTATTCTGAGACTCGATGTGCATGTCGGATCGCTCTGAAACGCATGACACGCAAGAGCTACGCCGGAAAATCGCCCCTCCGCCTAGCGATTGAAAACAAAGGCGCTAAAATGATGGATGTGGGAAGTCGCAAACTCATTGGGTTTTGGATTGAGTTTGTGCCTAGCGAAGTCGAGGGGAATCCCCCATAAGCGCGGCCTTCTTTGCGCGGCTCCAGCGCTGGATTTGGGTTTCGTGGCTTCGAGCGCCTCAAAGTTGCAAGTGATTGTGCGCGTGGATTGGTTGCTATAGAATCCGCGCGCTCCAGGGCTTCAAGAACTCCTGGAGAGTGCCTGAAGTTGTGCATAACCGCGCGACTCGCGAGCGGGTGCAGGATCGGTGCGACAAAGGGGGCTCTGGGCCGAACAAAAATTCAAACATAGAAGGAGAAACCCATGAGCGCGACATCAGCAGATACGTTCGTCAAGAAGTCGGTTGGGCTGTCAATTGGGCTCGGCGCCTCTTTGAAGACCCCAAGAGGCTCGCCCTCTAGGCCGCTCCCGGTTGTGGCGATCGGAATCCATTTGTCGTTGAGCCGGTTTTCACGCCCGCTGGGTTTCACGCCGCGGCCACGACCTTCGTAAACGTCGATTCCAGATCGGACGTCCACGTGACCCCGCCATCTGTGGACGATTCGTATTTTTGCGTGTATTGCGTCTTGGAGACTTCCTTCCAGGTCAGGCGCGTCTCCATCGGCTTACCTTGCATCAGCGTCTCGGTTGTCCAAGTCCAAGTGTCGCCGCTGACATTTCCTTTGGCCGTGATCCGTTCGCCCCAACTGTCAAATGAGTCGTAGGTGTACATTTTTGTTTCCGGGTCATAGCCCAATACGGCCATGATCGTAAAGTTGCCCGCGGGCGATTTGTTGACCGAATGACCGACAATAAAAAATCCTCCGGACACCCATTCCCACTTTTGAGTTGAGGACACCGGTCCGGCCATACCGTGCGCAGTAGATTTGCCCTCTTCTTTCCAGTTGCCCACAAAATACGCGAGGCGCATCAATTCTGGCCCTGGTTTCGGCGGCCCTTGCGGAGGCTGCGCCCGCATCGAAACTCCCAGCAACAAAACACTAGCCGCAACCAAACCGATGATTCGTTTCACGGGAGTTCTCCTTAGCGTCTGAACCCGCGGCCGCAGCTTTCCAACAGAAATGCGCTCCAACAAAACCGTGCTGGGCAGTTGGCCAAAATCATACGTCCGCCAAAACCTTTACGCCAAATCGATTCCCCGGGACGCGCCCGGGCGTTTGCCGTGCTCCTGCAGACGGCCATGCGGATCGTAGCTCACGCCAACATATAGAGAGCCAGCTGAGCAACGGGGATGTGGCAATAGAACATGACGAGGAGTGCCCATCGACGCGCCCCGAAAAGCCGGGCTTGCTCGGGACACCATATCCTGGTCGGATGTGGTGGAGGCGGGGGGAGTCGAACCCCCGTCCGAAAAGCGCTACGGCCCGAAGACTACATGCTTAGCGCGTTCGATTGGTTTCGCCGGCGGCGGTTGGAGCGCGCAAGAAACGCCACCGGCTAGTCCGATTGGTCTCGCCGTTACGTCACGGACCGAGGCGCAACGGCCAGCCTGCTAAATGACGCCTCGTTCAAGCCCGCAGACACTGCTTGAGGAGACGGGCTACGCTAGGTTTGTCTAGGCAGCCAAAGCCAACTCAGTGTTGGCAGTTCTAGTTTTCCACCCGATAACGGACAGGTGGCGCCCGGCATGCCTTCGGGTCGCGACAGCTTCCGTCGAAACCGTGTCGCCCCCATATCCACAATTCTAACACCATATCCGGCCGGGACACGGCGCTAGGAGCAGGTCTGCACCTTGGATAGGTCGGTAGGTACGCTCGCAACGACGCGCGCCATTGCTCTATTGAATCGGAGTGACATCCACGCCCACATCCAACGTGTGCTTCGCGCCGCCGAGCAACACGCCATGGATCGGACTGACGTCGCTATAATCGCGGCCCCAGGCCACAGTGATGTGACCCTCCGTCGGGAATGCAATTGTTCGTAGGGTCGAAATCGACCCAACCAATCGCCCGGGCACCACGCCGAACACCACGCATGTGAAGCATCCGCGCCGACCAAGCGTGGCCGGCCAGGCGGCTGGAAACGTTCGCAGATAGCCGCTGACGTAACGGGCCGGCAGGCCCAGCGACCGCAGGCACGCGATCTGCAGATGCGCGAAATCCTGGCACACGCCGCGGCGCTTCTGAAAGAACGCTTCGACGGGAGTCGTGACTTCGGTGGCCTTCTTATCGAAGCGAAAATCACGATTTATTTGCCGCATGAGATCGTAAACCGCCTCGAGCAGCGGACGTCCCAGCGGGAAACGTCTGACGCGCGTAGTCGGCGAATTCGCGGCTCGCCCCCACGCGCTGCGAACCGAAAACAAACTGGTACGCGTCCAGACCCTCCTCGCTATGGTCGCCAGGCCACTGATTCCACAACCGTTTCCCACGGCGGAGACGCAGAGAAATCCGGGCGCGCAAGCGCATGCAACTTCGAGTTCGCTGCTCGCTTCGACGATCAGGCAATCGTGCGGTTCTTGCAGCGTGAAGAACGTCTGGATATTGCCGAAATAGTCCGTCGTGCGTTGTCGTCACATCGGGCGAAGGCGATATTGAAATCCCCGTCTCACGGCAAACTTGCCCGGGAATATTGCGCGGAGTAAGGCGCACCAAATGATGCGACACCGAAACCGGATCCTCGTAGTCGTATGTCGTCTTGTGCCGCACGCGATAGATCATGCCGTCCGCTCCTGCTCCGCATGACTGAAATAAGCATGGGTGATGGCATTCGACAAGGCGGGCAAAGCCGCGTCCACTTGCGCGAGCAGTTCATCAAGCCGCTCGCGGATCCGCCCCGGCGCCCGGCTCGCAAAGTGCGCGGACATCCGCGGCAAACAGATTCGCGGCGGCTATCTTCAAGTCGCTTTTGCTTCAGAATCGGCCATCCGGCGCCCGATGGCATGCCGGACAAACTTCGGCAATGCTCGAAGAGGTCCTTCGATCTGAAACGCCAGCGACCGCGGATTCACCTCTTCGTTCATCAGTAGATCGAGCACGGGCGCGGGCTGCAGCGATGGTGAAGTATCGCGAGCGGTAGGCCATCGAACTGTCGGCGACTTCGAGCAGCATCTCGAGCGCAGGCCAAGTCTGCGGACTCAGCGGCACGATGATGGTGCGGAACAGTTTCACCAGTTGGACCGAGCGCTCGATGCGCCTCCCGATGCTCAGGAAATGCCAGCCTGGTCCGCGCGTCAATATTTTCCATTTCGATTCCGCGGAGGGCGGCGAGGGTCCCGATACAGCCATTCAACACCGCCAGCGCATCTCCGACCGAAACGTATCCCCAGGCGCTGATCATCGGCGCCACGCGCGAGGGTGCTGAACTGATTCACAACGCGCAGCAGATCGCTCGAAAGGCGATCGCGCACTTGTGCCGCGGAACGCCCGGCGCGATTCAGAATCGCGGTCAGACTGTCGCTGCGCTGCTCTTCGAAAATGCGCGAAAGAATTTCGCCGTTCCAAATCGCGCAATTGGTCGGGATGCCCTTCGGGATCGTCCTTCGAGAGCCGCGAGTGGGGAGACTCCAGACACTCGTACATCTTCATCAGCGATTCCCAGTCCGGGCCCTCGTCTCGGCCGCACCCGACTTGCCCGTCAGCCGAATCAGAATGCATCGAAGCATGCGTGCCAGATGCTCGCTGCGCTCGGCGTAGCGGCCCAGCCAGAAAATGTGGTCGGCCGCGCGGCTCGGCAAATCGCTAACAGCGCCGCGATTTAGTTCCACCGGCACGTCGCGCGGTCGCTGCAAACTAAATGTGCCGACCGGCTTTTCTGAAAGAACCCAAGTGTCCTTACTTCCGCCGCCGCGCTGCATCGAGACGACCGGCGTATCGATCGACGGAGAAACGCGCGCGAGTCCGCCCGGGATCACAACCCATGAGTCGCCCGATCCGCCGCCAGATAAACGCGCAGCACTACGCGCCGCGGAGTCAGACCATGTTCTTCCGACCACACCGGCGCCGCGGACAGATTCAACAACTCCTGCCCCGCGAATTCGTGCGGACTCTCTTTGATGCGCGCAATCAGCCGCGACGCGCTGCTCGGGCCCGAGCTTTCCTCCGAACACAGGCTCCATGCCCTTCGAGGGAAACGCCGGCTTGATCACCAGAAAATCCAGATTATCGAGCACGTAGCGCAGCGCGTCAGGCTGCCCGCACCACCACGTCGCGGCCGATGGGAGCTTCAGATCTTCTCCCAGCATGCGCCGGCTAAGTCCGGGGAAAAATGGCATGAACGCCGATGTTTCGATCAGCCCGCTGCCGAGCGCATTCGCCACGGCGACGTTGCCCGCACGCACCGCTTCCACCAAGCCCGGCCACGCCGAGGTACGAATCGGAACGCAACTCGATCGGGTCGCAGAAGCTATCGTCCACGCGCCGCAGAATTACGTCCACTTGCTTCAGTCCTTCGAGCGTCTTCAGGTAAACGCGGCTGTCGCGCACCGTCAGATCGCCGCCCTGAACCAACGTGAAGCCGAGATAGCGCGCGAGATAGGAATGCTCGAAGTAGGTTTCGTTGAATGGTCCGGGCGTGAGCAGAACAACGCGCGGATTCTCGCGCTTCGTCGGCGAAAGTTGCAGCAGCGTTTCGCGAAACGACACGGAAGAACGAAGCCAGCCGCTTCACCCGGAACTCGCGGAACAGATCCGGAAAGGTTTCCGCCATCACGATGCGATTCTCGAGCGAATAACCCGCGCCCGAAGGCGCCTGCGTGCGGTCGGAAATCACCCACCACTCGCCATCCGGCCCGCGCGCGAGATCCACTGCCAGCAAGTGCAGGTACGTGTTGCCCGAAACCTTTATTCCGTGGCATGGCCGCCAGAATCCCGGGTTCGCAAAAACCAGCGCCGGCGGAATCTGTCCGCCGCGAAGCAACTGTTGCGGGCCATAAAGATCGGCCAGAATCAGATTCAACAGCCGCGCGCGCTGGATCAATCCAGCTTCCAGTTGGCTCCATTCCGCCGGCGGGATCATCAGCGGAATCGCATCGAGATTCCACGGCCGGTCCATCCCCAACGGATCGCCATAGACGTTGTAGGTGACGCCGTTTTCGCGAATTCGCTGCCGGGCAGTTTGCCAGCGGCGCGCCAGTTCATCGGTCGCCGCAGCGCGGAAAGTGAGTTGATGAATGTGTCCCAATGCGGTCGAAGCACGCCGGGCGCGGCGAACATCTCGTCGTAAAGCCCGGCGGTCTGAGGATAGCCGCTCGCTTAGGAGTGGACCCTTCGCCGTGTCTGCGTGAAATTTTCATTCGCGCATCCGCAGGAACAATTCGCCGCACTCCGCGAGCGGGCTTCACGGCGTCCGCCGCAAATCGAGCGTCAGCGGGAACGCGGGATTGCGCTCTTCGCTTGGGATCGCAATCACTCCGGGCGTGTGCCCGATATCGCTGAATCGCGCCAGGCGCCGGCTCTCCGCCTCGAATGCGTTAACGGGAAAATGCTCGTGCGCGAGCCCGCCTGGATGCGTAACGTGATACGTGCAACCCCCGATCGAACGCCCGGACCATGTGTCCACGATATCAAACACCAATGGCGAGTGCACCGGGATGTTCGGATGCAGGCACGATGCCGGCTGCCAAGCGCGATAGCGCACGCCCGCCACGAATTCACCCTCTTCGCCCGTCGAGTGCAGCGGCACCGCGCGGCCATTGCACAAGACCGATGAAACGCGAATCGATCATGCCCGACACTTTCACCTGCAATCGCTCGACCGACGAATCCACGTTGCGCACGGTCTGGCCGCCGGAAGCTTCTTCCCCCAGCACGTGCCACGGCTCCAGCGCGTGCCGCAACTCCAGGCGTATGCCGCGCTTGGTGACCGAACCGATCAATGGGAAATCGAAACTCGAAGTGCGGCGCGAACCATTCCTTCTGAAATGCGAATCCCGCTTCGCGCAGATCCGCGATCACATCTTCCCAATCGAGCTGGACGAAATAAGGCAGCATGAAGCGGTCGTGCAGCGTAGTTCCCCACCACACGAGTTTGCGGCGGTATGGAGTCTGCCAGAAATGCGCGATCAGCGCGCGCACCAGCAGTTGCTGCGTCAGACTCATGCGCGCGTGCGGCGGCATCTCGAATGCCCGCAATTCCACCAGACCCAGCCGCGATTCGGCGGCGTCGGGCGGATAGAGCTTATCGATGCAGAATTCGGCGCGATGCGTGTTGCCGGATACGTCGGTAAGAAGATGCCGGAACACCCGATCGCCCTGCCATGGCAAGACACCTTGCGGAACCTGTGTCCGAAATCTGATCGAACGCAATTTCCAGTTCGTAAATCGCATCCGTGCGCGCTTCATCCACGCGCGGATGCTGGCTGGTAGGCCCGATAAACAAGCCCGAAAACAGATACGACAGCGACGGATGGTTGTGCCAATAACCGATCAAGCTTCGCAGCACATCGGGACGCCGCAAGAAAGTGCTGTCCGCCGGAGTCGCGCCGCCGATCACGATGTGATTGCCGCCGCCCGTGCCGGAGTGCTGGCCATCCAGCATGAATTTTTCCGTGCCCAGGCGAGTTTCGCGCGCAAGCGCGTAGATCGTCTCGGTCGTTCCGACCAGCTCGTCCCAAGATTCCGCCGGATGAATGTTCACTTCGATCACGCCTGGGTCCGGCGTAACCTTCAGCACTCGAATTCGCGGATCGTAAGGCAAGGCGTAGCCTTCGAGCATCACCGGCATATTCAGATACGCGGCCGTGTCTTCGATCGCGGCCACCAGATCGAGATAATCAGCCACATACTCCACCGGCGGCATGAAGACGAATAGCTTTCCTTCGCGCGGCTCGAGGCACAGTGCGGGCCGCGCCACCCACGCTGCGGACTCGCCCTTCTCCGGCGGCTTCGCGCGCTCTGCTTCCGGCTGTCGATCGTCGGTCACGGCCGTCGCGGTGAAAAGTTCCGGCCTGCGCGCCGGCCGCGCGGGAAGCACGTCGCGTTTCGCAAATGGATCATGCTCGAAGGAATACAGAACATCTTCGGGCTTGGTCCAAGGAAGAGAATCGAGCGGCAAGCGGTACCCGATCGGCGAATCACCGGGAATCAGAAATATATGTTCAGACGCGAGAAACCACGGTTGGCTCGTCCAGCGCGGCCCACGTTGCTTCGTCGCGATCCGCCGCAGCGGAAGCACGTAGCCGGTCAATTTGCCCAAACCTTTTTCGAAAATCCGCGCCACGCGTTTGCGCTCGATCGGATCTGCGAGTTTCGAATCGAGCGGATCCACATTTACGGGAAGCCGCCGCTCTTTCCACAGATAGTAGAAACTATCTTCATACGCTTCCATCGCGGTCGCGGCATTCACTTCCAGGCGCCGCGCGAGCGCTTCGAGAAATTTCCGCGCGTCGTCGCTGGTGTAGCCGTAATCTTTGTCGTCCTCGGCGACGAGTTGCGGATTTTCCCAGATCGCCACTCCGTCCTTGCGCCAAAAACAGGAGAGCGCCCACCGCGGCAGCAGCTCGCCCGGATACCACTTGCCCTGCCCGTAATGCAGAAGCGCCCCATGGCGCGAAATGATCGCGCAATTTATTCAGTAGCTCGACCGCGAGCTGCCGTTTTCGCGGCCCCATCGCCGCTCGCGTCCACTCTTCTCCATCGGCGTCGTCGAGAGAAACGAACGTCGGCTCCCCGCCCATGGTCAGCCGAACATCTTCAGCGCGCAGCTTGCGATCCACTTCATGCCCGAGCGCCTCGATTTCTTTCCACTGCTCCTCGCTGTACGGCTTGGTCACGCGAGGCGATTCGTAAATTCGCTGAACCGTCATCTCATGTTCAAATTCCGTGTTGCACGGATCGAGCATGCCGGTGATCGGCGCGGCGCTGCGTTGCGTCCGGCGTGCAGGCCAGCGGAATGTGCCCCTCGCCGGCAAGCAGCCCCGAAGTTGGATCGAATCCGATCCAGCCCGCGCCGGGCAAATACACTTCCGCCCATGCGTGCAAATCTGTGAAGTCGGCAGCGGGCCCGGCTGGCCCCTCGATCGGCTTCACGTCTGCCTGCAGTTGAATCAAGTAGCCGGAGACAAAACGCGCCGCGAGCCCCATGTGGCGCATGGTCTCCACCAGCAGCCACGCGGAATCGCGGCACGAGCCGGTTCGCAGCCCCAATGTTTCTTCGCACGTCTGCACGCCCGGCTCCATGCGGATCACGTAGCCGACTCCATCTTTCACGCGCTGATTGAGGCCGACGAGAAAATCGATGGTCCGAATTTTTGCGCGCGGCACTCGAGCAAGAAATTCCGTTAACTTCGGTCCCGCGGGCTCGGTCTCAAGATACGGCCGCAGTTCGCGCGCCAACGTCGCTTCGTAGCAAAACGGAGACTCCTCCGCGTACGGTTCCAGGAAAAAATCGAACGGGTTGAACACGCCCATTTCCGCGACCAGATCGACCTGCACGAACAATTCCGTGGTCGGCTCCGGAAACACCAGCCGCGCCAGATAATTGCTTTCCGGATCCTGCTGCCAATTGATGAAGTGTTTCGCGGGACGAACCTTCGAGCGAATACGCAAGAATCGGTGTGCGGCAGTGCGGCGCAGGACGCAGCCGTATCACCTGCGGTCCGAGCGAAACTCGGCGATCGTAGCGATAGTGCGTCTTATGCGTGAGCGCGACGTTGATGGCCATAAATGATCGAGCGGACTTCGAGCCGAGTTTCGCGAAATAAAAAGTCTATTGCGCCGCTGCCGATTCCCCGCCGACGACTTCATCGGTTACCACCGTAAACTTTTTGAGCCAGCTCGTCCCGAACGACGTCGTGATCGCGACGTCCGCCGCATCGCGCCCCGTGGCCATCAGCACGCGTCCGATTCTCGGCATGTTGTTGCGCGCATCGAATGTCCACCAGCGGCCGTCGAGGTAAGCTTCAAACCACGCGCTGAAATCCATCGGCCCCGCGGGCGGGATCCCGATGTCGCCCAGGTATCCGGTGGCGTAACGCGCGGGAATATTTAAGCAACGGCAAAACGTGATAGCCAGATGCTGAAAATCGCGGCACACGCCGCGGCGATCCGCGTAAAGATCCAACGCCGTCTTCGTCGGGCTGGCGAATTCATAGCCGAACGTAATATTCGCCTGCACCCAATCGCACACCGCTTGCACGCGCGGCCAGCCGAATGGCGTGCTCCCGAATAAGAATCCGGCGGTGTCCAGCAGGCGATCCACTTCGCAATATCGAGAGGCCAGCAGAAACCGCAGCACGTCCGACGGCAAATCCTCCACCAACGCCTGGGATGCTTCTGGGTTCACAGCATCGGGCTCACCCGAATCTTCGATCAAGGTTGAGTGGTCGATCCGAAAGCTTCCGGCAGGCGCCACGAAACGCGTGCACACATTCCCAAAAGAATCTTCATATTCGGTGATCGGCACGTTCGGCGTGAGCCGCACCGCGTCGGATTCCCGCAAATCCGCGCGCCGCGAAGGATGCACGTGGTACAGAGCGATCATCGCAACCGGCGCAGGAATCTCAAACTGAATATCGAAGCCCAAACGGATCAGCAAAGCGCGTCCTCACAATCCATTATGCGCGTATTTATCCTGAACTATTGATTTTGAGGCAGGAATGCCTCGCGCCGCACTCAGAAAAGCTATCGAAGAGATTGACAATTTCGATGATAGGGACGACCAGCGTGGGTCAGGACTGCAGCGTGCCTGCGAGAGCGAGAGAATTTGGCTCTCCAGGCCACATTCCAAAAAATTTTGCCCTTTGTCCGCGGTTCAACCGGCGATCATCAGCGTTTCCGCAAACGGCCATTCCTTGTCCACCCACTGCGTCTCGGCGCGAAAACCGGAACTCTCGCCCAATTGAACGATTTCTTCGACCGTGTATTTGTGAGAACTCTCTGTCCAGATCGTCTCGCCGCTGCTGAAGGCCACGGTGCAGCCCGCGCCTGGAATGGAAACTTCCTGCCCGCGCCGCGAAACCAGATGCATCTCAACGCGCCGTTCGATCTCGTCGAAGCGCGCCTCATGCCCGAATGCCCGCAAGTCAAAATCCGCTCCCAATTCGCGGTTGATTCGCGCCAGCAAATTCAAATTGAACGAAGCCGTAACGCCCAGCGAATCGTCATAGGCGCTCAGAAGTTGCTCGACCGGTTTCACCAGATCGGCACCCAATAACAGCGCATCCCCCGGCTGCAACCTTCGCCGCACCTCGTCCAGGAATTGCCGCGCCACGTCGCGATCGAAATTCCCGATGGTGCTGCCGAGAAACAGAATCAAGAGGCGTTCGTCTCCGCGGCGATCCGCCGCCACCGAGGCCAGTCCATCCAAATACGCCCGCTCCGCTCCAACAACGCTAACGCCGTCGAGTTGACCCAACTCTTTCACGCATTGCGAGAGGGCCGCCGGCGAAATCTCGATTGGGTGGTACGCGGTGGGCTGCTTCCGCGCCAGCGCTTTCAGAATCCAGCGCGTCTTTTTACCGCTGCCGCTGCCAAGCTCGGCGACTACCACGGGATTCGGCAGGAGCGGCCGCACCATGGCCTCGGCGTGCGTGCGCAGCAATCGCTCGTCCGCGCGCGACAATCCATATTCCGGCAGCAGTGTGATCACCTCGAACAACGACGATCCCACCTCGTCGTAGAAATATTTCGACGGCAACTCTTTCTGCCCCGTTTTCGTGAAGCCGGCGCGCACTTCGCCCGCGAATTCCGCAATCGAGTATTGCGCAATCGTTTCCGTAAACATGGCCGTCACCTTGAGTTGGGATTCGCGCGCGATTCGTGTGCGACGCACCGAAAACCGGCATAAACGAACGGATAGTGCGGTTGGAACCAATTGCGAAAAGATCGCCGTAGCAAACACGCCGCTGTCCGAGCCGACGCGCCCTTCATCACGTAATGCTGCCCATCGAAGAAATTCGCGGAATATCCGGGATAGAACGTGAACGGCTCAAATCCGGGGAACGGCGCGAAAATCGTGCGCGTCCACTCCCATCCGTTGCCGAGCATGTCTTCCACGCCGAATGCGCTCGCGCCCGCCGGAAACGACCCAACCGGTGTCGGGTCCCATCGCGCAAAATCGAAGTTGCCGCGATCGGCCGCAGGCGTTTCGTCGCCCCACGGAAACGCGCGCTCGGTTCCGTTTGGAGTCCCATACGCCGCGCGATGCCACTCCGCCTCGCTCGGCAATTCTTTCCCTGCCCAGCGCGCGTACGCCCGCGCTTCCGCGTGGCTCGCGTACACCGGCCAATCGAGCGGCAGCGGAATCTCATCGAACATCGTGCGCAGAAAAATTCGTCCGTCGCGAAGTTCCCAAAACGCGGGCCGCGATGTGCCGGTCGATTGCATCCACTCCCAATCCGCATCTTCCCAAAACGATCGCTCCTGGTAACCACCGCTCGAAACGAATTTCAGGAACTCCCCGTTCGTCACCTTCCGCGCGTCGATCCGAAATTCCGGCACGTCCACACGATGCTCCTCAAATTCGTTATCCCAGCCGAACGCTTCTCGATCGTCTCGCCGCAATCCCAACGTCGCGGCGCCCGCGGGAATTCGCACCATGCGCGGCGTTAGTTGCGCCGCCGCCGGCGTGGGCGCATCGACGCGCGAGAATTTCCGCTCGGGCGCCAATCGGTGCAGCATATAAGCCAGCGTTTCGGCGTGCATCAACCGATGCTCGATAGCCACGTTGACCAATCGCGCCGTCTCGCCCGCGCGCGCCGCGCCGGGATCGAGTGCCGTAGCCAATCGCTCATCGAGAGCACTTCGCAGCCGCTGGTTGTACGCGTCGACCTGCTCGCGCTCCGGCCAGTCCTCCGGAGCGTCCGTCGGCAGCCCTCCGCCCACCGGATCGATGCCGAACGCGAACAGCTGATCGAACCCAGCGTCGAAAGCCGGCAGCTCGAAGTGCCCGCGCCCCAGCAGGTTCCAGTCGAATGCCTCCACGTGGCCTACGTAAAATATGATGCGGTGCCGCTCGGCAATCGGGCGGTCGTAAAGCGCCTCGGGCCGCACGATCCCGAATAGCTCGTCGGTCCGAGCACGCGCCTCCGCCAGCCTCTGCAATAGGAGCGCCTCGCGAGGAGGCCGTTGCTGAGACGGGTTGCGTGCTGTGGCTACCGAGCTTCCCATGTCACTCTCCCGTCGATTGGATGCCGCCGATCAGGTTTCGGCTCAGGGTGGGGTGCTACCGATATTTGATATCGGGCCTTTCTATTTAGTCGCTTTCCTTCGCGGAGTCAACCTGGCGCCCCTCGATCGGCGTCCCGCGCCCGCGAGCCCTAAGCGCCCCCGAAAGCCGTCCGCCCAGCCCGCAGCGAGCTGCCCAGTTGTATCCAAACCCCGACAGCCATACTCTAATAGTGTCCAGCTGTAGCACCCGTTTGGGAGGCCCCATGTCAGCTATGCCAGTTCCCGTGCCCAGCGCGCTTGACGCCCGCACGCAAGCCTTCCCCATCCTCACGCCCGCGCAGATCGCGCGCATCCGCCCCAGCGGCAAGGTCCGGCCCGTCGCGAAGGGCGAGATTCTGTTCGAGCCCGGCGACCAGAACCTCCCGTTTTTTGTCTTGCTCTCCGGCGCCATGGAAATTGTGCAGCCGGATTTCGCTGGTGAACGCCCCGTCGCCACGCACGTCCCCGGCGAATTCACCGGTGAGATGAGCATGATCTCCGGTCACCGTTGCCTGGTGCGCGGCCGCGTCACCGAGCCCGGCGAATTTCTCGAAGTTGACGGCGATGGCCTGCGCGCCATCATCGCCAAGGACGCCGATCTCAGCGAAATTTTCATGCGCGCGTTCATCCTCCGTCGTTTGCTGCTCATCAGCTCCGGCCTGGGCAACGTCATCCTCATGGGTTCGCGCCATTCGGCCAGCACGCTGTACCTCCGTGAGTTTCTTACGCGCAACGGATATCCGTTCAACTACGTTGATCTCGACACAGACAAGACTTCGCAGGAACTCCTCGACCGCTTTCACGTCACGATCGACGAAATTCCCGTGGTCGTTTGCACCCACACGCAGACCGTCATGCGCAATCCCACCATCGAAAAATTGGCCGATGGTCTTGGATTCAACCCCGAGGTCGACGAAACGCAAGTCCGCGATCTAATCATCGTCGGCGCGGGACCCGCGGGTCTGGCCGCCGCCGTGTACGCCGCCTCCGAAGGTCTCGATGTGCTGGTGATCGAATCCGCCTCGCCGGGAGGCCAAGCCGCTTCAAGCTCCAAGATTGAAAATTATTTGGGCTTCCCGATGGGCCTCTCCGGCCAGGAATTAGCCGCCCGCGCCATCGCGCAAACCGAAAAGTTCGGCGCCAAGATGATGGTCGCCAACGGCGTCGCGAAACTCGATTGCTCGCGCCATCCTTACAAAGTTGTGCTCGACAACGGCACGCGTCTCGGCGCGCGCGCCGTGGTCATCGCCACCGGCGCGCAATATAACAAGCCCCACATCCCCAATCTCTTGCAGTTCGAGGGCCAGGGCGTCTACTACGGCGCCACGCACATGGAATCGCAGCTTTGCGAAGACGAAGACCTCATCGTCGTGGGCGGTGCGAACTCCGCCGGCCAAGCCGCCGTGTTCCTCGCGCAAAACGCCGGCAAAGTGCACATGCTCGTGCGCTCCGGCGCTCTTTCCGACACCATGTCGCGCTACTTGATTCAGCGCATCGAGCAGAATCCAAACATCGAGGTGCATTACCACACGGAAATTGTCGCTCTCGAAGGCGATAAGCATCTCGAGCGCGTCACCTGGAAGGACAAAATCACCGGCGAGACTTCTGTGCACGACATTCGACACGTCTTCATCATGGCCGGCGCATCGCCGCGCACCGAATGGCTCCGAGGCTGCGTCGCGCTTGACGACAAAGGTTTCATCCTCACCGGCCGCGAGACGAATTTGGCGGACGGAAACCCGGCGCCCTCCGCGCCGGGCGCGACCCCTGACGAGAACGCCCAGCCCAAGTGGCCGCTCCCGCGTTTCCCGCTCATGCTCGAAACCAGCCTGCCCGGCGTCTTCGCCGTCGGCGACGTCCGCGCCGGCAACGTCAAGCGCGTCGCCTCGGCCGTCGGCGAGGGCGCCATCGCCGTGCACCTGGTTCACCGCGTCTTGGCTGAAGTGTAATCCGCGCGCACAAAAATTCAGGAGGCCACAAAATGCCGGCATGTACGCACTTGAACGAAATCAAGAAGGGCCTTAAACCCAAAACCCACGTCTGCGAAGCGTGCGTCAAAATGGGCGACACCTGGGTTCATCTGCGCATGTGCGAAATCTGCGGCAACGTCGCTTGCTGCGATTCCTCCAAAAATAAACACGCCACCAAACATTTCCACGCCTCCAAGCACCCTATCATGCGATCCATCGAGCCCGGCGAAGATTGGGGCTGGTGCTTCATCGACGAAGTCGAACTCGACGTCGCATGGTAGGTTTGAATAGCTTACGGTCGGTCAACGCTGAGCCGCGCCATCATCGCTGATCCGCGCGGCGGTTTTTGCGTGCGGAGTCTTTGCCTTACTTCCCGCGATTCGTCACCTCACCCGCTCAATTCGAGATCGTCAAATCCTCTCCACCTATAAACTGCAATCGACACAATCCAGCTCAACGCGAATAGCCCCACGATAAAATACCCCAGCGTGCCAAAGTTATCGTTCAGCCGGCCGACCTCGTACCAGAATCTCCCTCGGAAATGAAAGTGCCCTGCGATCAATCCGAGAGCCTCGACCCCGCCGACCACCAAGGCCACGATCACGGAAATGCACGTGATGGTCATGTTGTAGTAAAGCTTCCGTATCGGCTTCACGAACGCCCACCCGTATGCGCCCAACATCAGTATGTTGTCCGTCGAATCGATCAGCGACATTCCCGCCGCAAACAGTATCGGAAACACTAGAATCGATCGCAGTGACAGTCCCTTCGCCGCTTCCGCCGCGGAAATTCCCAGCACGCCGATCTCCGTAGCCGTATCGAATCCCAGGCCGAATAAAACTCCGAGCGGATACATATGCCAGCTGCTGTTGATCATCCCAAATAGCGGCCTGAAGATTCGCGCCAGCAGTCCTCGATTCCCCAAAAGCAAATCGAAATCTTCCTCCACGTAAGGCTCGCCTCGCCGCACCCTGATGAACGCCCCAACGATCGCGCGCAGAATCACCAGATTCACAATCGCGATCGCAAACAGGAAAAGCGCCGAGACCACCGTCCCGACGATCCCTCCGATATTCCGCACCGCATCCATGCGGTGTTGCAACCAAAGAGCCGCCCCCGCAATCGCCGCCGCGCCGAGCACCACGATGGTCGAGTGCCCCAGCGAGAACATGAATCCCACCGCCACCGGCCGCTTGCCGTCTTGCATCAGCTTGCGCGTCACGTTATCGATCGCGGCGATATGATCCGCGTCGACCGCGTGCCGCAGCCCAAAGCTGTACGCCAGAAGGGCCGTTCCCAGCAGCACAGGGTAGTGGTGCAGCGCGACTCCCGCCCAAACCCACGCCCCCACATTGAACGCCAACAAGATCCCGTATATGCCTATCACCTTGCCGCGCAAATTGTCGGGCGCGTCGTTGAAAAGAGTTTTTAGTTTAAATCGCATCGCGCGCTCACTCCGCCCAGCTCCGGGTGTTGCAACAATTTATCGCATGGCGCAGGTCGTGGATAGTCGTAACAATTCGTGCCTGCCCACGGCGGCCTGCGTTGACTTGCCCCGGCCCGCCACCTAGAATCGCCCTTCCGCGCCGAGCGCCTGGCTTTGCCGATTTCCTCGGAGCGCGGTGTTTAATCGACCGGACAAATCCCCATGCCGCATCCCGAACTCAAAAACAAAATCGCCGTAATCACCGGAGCCTCTTCCGGAATCGGCGCCGCTGCCGCAATTCGTCTCGCTGCGTCCGGCGCCAAAGTCGCCGTAAACTATTTCCAAAATGAAAAGGGCGCGCAGGATACCGTCGCCACAATCGCCTCCGCTGGCGGCGCCGCCATCGCCCTTCGCGCCGACGTCCGCAAATCCTCCGAGTGCCATTCCCTTCTCGACGCCGCCGTCCGCCACTTCGGCCCGCTCGACATTCTGATCAACAACGCCGGCTCGCTCGTTGAGCGCCTTCGCCTCGTCGACCTCACCGAAGAACGCTGGGACGAAGTCCTCGATCTAAATTTAAAAAGCGCCTACATCTGCTCGCGCATCGCCGCGCCCGGCATGGTCGAGCGTAAATCCGGCATCATCGTCAACGTCAGCTCGATCGCCGGCCACAATGGCGGTGGTCCCGGCGCGATTCACTACGCCACGGCGAAAGCCGGCCTCTTCGGTTTCTCGAAAGCCATCGCCAAAGAACTCGCGCCCCATGGCATCCGCGTAAACTGCGTCTCGCCCGGCGTGATCGCCACGCCCTTCCACGAACAGTTTTCGACGCCCGACGCGATGCGCAATTTCGTCGCCGCAATTCCCATGGGCCGCGCCGGCACGTCCGATGAAGTCGCGAAAGTGATCGTATTTCTATGCTCCGACGAAGCGAGTTATCTGTGCGGCGAAACAATCGAAGTCAATGGCGGCATGTTGATGCGCTAGCGCGCGCCGCCGGCCTGCTGCTCATCTTCGCAGCGTGGCCTATCGCGCGCCCCGCGCTCGCGCAAGACGCCCGGGAATCCACGGGCGCGAGCGGCGAACAGCCCGGTGTCTCCGCGCCGTCGCCGCTTCTCGCCATCGAAGCCAAACATCCCGCCGCGCTCAAGCCCGAACTCGCCGGCGTTCATCCGCGCGTCTTCGTCACTTCCGCCGAACTCGACGAGCTCCGCGTCCGCGCGCGCACCACGCACAAAGCGCTCTGGAATCGCGCTCTCGCCAACATGCTCTCGATGCAAATCGAGCCGCCTCCTCCGCCCGCCGGCGCGCGCCGCGCCCAGAATGACGTCGCCATGGCCATGGCCGAAGCCGCATTCGTCTACAAAATCGAAGGCGATCCGAAATATCTCGCCATCGCAAAAAAATTCATGGACGCCGCCGTCACCTACGACACCTGGGGCTATGCGTCCGACAAGCCCAACGTCGATCTCGCCGCCGGCCATCTCCTCTACGGCCTCGGCTCGTCCTACGATCTGCTTTACAACGATCTCACCGACGCTGAGCGCGCCCGCTATCGCGATAAACTCTCGAAGCAAGCGCGCCTCGTCTACGATTATCTTTCTCCCAAGCCCGGCAAAAGTTATTCCTACAGCCAAAATCACTTGTTCATTCCCGCCGCCGGGCTCGGCATCGCCGCTTACGCCCTTTATGGCGAAGTTCCCGAGGCCGCCGACTGGGCGCGCCTGGCCCGCGCAATTTTCGATCGCGTTCTCGCCACCTACTCCGCCGACGGTTATTACTACGAAGGTTTCGAGTACTGGGTTTTCGCCACGCCCTTCATCGTTCATTATCTCGACGCGCTCGCGCATTCCACCGGCGAAGATCTCTACGATCAGCCTGGCCTGCGCAACGCCTATAAATACGTCGCGCAAGAAATGTTGCCCGACGGCAAAAATATTTTCGATTTCGGCGACGCCTTCGAAGGCTCCCGCACCCGCGCCGGCACCACCGACGATTACGCGCGCACGCATCCCGGCGGACATCTCCATTCCAATTACATTCTTCTCTACCGTTTCGCGCAGCGCTTTCGCAGCGGCGCCGCGCAAGGCGTAGCCAATTGGCTCGCGAAACTCGGCCAAACTAATTTCGAAGATTACTGGGCGCTCGTTTGGTATGACCCAACCGTCGCGCCGATCCCCATCACCGCGCAGCCGCGCTTCACGTATTTTCGCGATCACGAAGTCGTCTATTGGCGCAGCAGTTGGAGCGCTAACGCCACAGCTTTCGCCTTCAAGTGCGGCCCGCCCGAAGGCCATCGCACCGCCGCGCTCATCAAGATCATGCCCGATTGGCACCTCGAGGACGGACACGCGCATCCTGACGCCGCTAGTTTCATCCTCTACGCCAATGGCCGCTACCTCACAGGCGATTCCGGCTATGCTGGCGTCCCGATGACCGCGCAGCACAACACCCTGCTCATCGATGGGCACGGCCAAGCCAACGAAGGCGTCGGCCACAACGCATTCGACGGTTTTCCCTACGCGCGCCTTAACGCCATCCGCATCCTGCGCGTCGAGCCGCTCCCCGACGGCGTCCAAATCTCCGCCGACGCCACCGCCGCTTACGCTCCGAAACTTGGCCTCGAAAAATTTGTCCGCACCGTCACTCTGCGCGGAGCGAAGCTCACCGTCTCCGATTCAATTGCATCCGCATCGCCTCACGTATTCTCAGTCCTGCTGCATTCCGATTCCGACAGCACCGACGAAGCTTTCACCTCTTCGCGTCTAAAAATTGATGTGCTTTCTCCCCGCAACGCCCTCATCCGCACCGAACCCAACTGGATCACCGCCGCCGGCCCTCCCGGCGCCGTAGACCAAGGCCCCAAAGAACAGCGCGGCACCCGCGAAGCAATCTCCACCCCCGCCCCCGTTCGCGCCGCGAATTTCAACGTCCTCTTACATTGGTGAAGCGCCCGGCGTGCCTAGACTCGCCGTCTTCACGCGTGGCCCTTTTTCTTGCCATCGGCCAACGCCTGCTGTAAATACTCGCGTGTCCATGATTCGCGTCCTTAAATGCTCAGCCGTTCTCATGGCGCTGGCGTTATTTCCGACCGCCCCCGCGCGCTCGCAGCAGCCGGCCCCGCCATTCCAATCTCCATCCCCTCAAGCCGCAGCCGCTCCCGAGTATCCAGACACAACCGAAGGGCTCGAGGACCTTCTCTCAGAGATTGGCGAAGCGGAAAAACGCAAAGACGTCTACGGCCTGGCCCAGATGGCGGACTACCTGCAGATCCCCAACTACGAAAATTGGTTCACCGAAACTTTCGGCGCGGATAAAGGCAAGGCCTGGGCGGATGCCTACGCGATCAGCCGCGAAAAAAATGGGAATGACCCCCAGCAAAACCTCCCGAGTATCCCCGTGACGGGCGGCGAATTTGTCATCCGCAAGACTAACGGCGCCCCTAGGCCGGGCCCAGGTCTCGAACCCGACATGCTCGCTGCCATGAAGGTACCCGTCGATATCTATTTCGTTGCCTGGAAACTCGCGGACCTTCCAGACAACTCGCAACCCGCCCCTCTCGGCTACTTCGTGTTCATCGACGGAAAATTCCGGTGGGACTCCGGTGTCACACTGGCGGACATACTCGGCCCGGTAGCAAAGGCGAGCGAAGGCGGTCCGTTTCTCCCGGGCGTTCTGGGTGTGGGATACCCAAAATGCCTCGCCTGTCCTCGGCCCGCGTTTTCGCCTGAGGCACGCGCCGTAAGTCTCCAAGGCACGGTCCTCCTCACCGTCGTCGTTCAAGCGAATGGCCAGGCCGGATTCATCAAGGTCGTAAAGAGCGTGGGGATGGGTCTGGACGAATCTGCCGTTCAGGCCATTCGGAATTGGCGCTTCCAAGCCGCCCTCGATTCGAACGGCACGCCGGTATCCGTCATTACTCAGATCGAGGTCACGTATCGCCTTACTCCCAGGAAATCGCCCGCCGTCTCGCCCCCCAATCCTCCAAACAATTAGCCGGCCGCTCCCTTTCGCTTGTAAGCACTCGATTTTCGACTCCTCGCCCCCTCACTGCCCACAGAACGGAGAAGCGTCCGAGAGCAATTCCACGAAACCCAGCAGGCGCCACAAGCCGTAACGCGCGACTCGAACCCCTGCCGCACATCGCCCTCGCGCAATCTCGTTTCGAAATCCTGTGGATATCTATTCAAATAACTTATAAATAATATTGACAATACTGTATAATTCGTGATATGTTTGCATGTGATCCGCAGACTTACACCTTCGCCGCTCGAAGCGCCCCGTACCTCCCCGATCCACCGGCGTTCAAACCACACCTATCCGTAGAAAATCGTCTCTCCAAACCTTTTCTTTTCAACCTCATCCACATCTCTCCAGAGGCGTGCACAACACATTGAAAAAACCAGACATAGCCATTTTCGTAACCGACTTGTTTTCAATCAATTGCGCACTCCTACCCCACTCTTCTCCCGGAAATCCCCTATTTTCATCTTCTTACGCAAAACGTACCCGGGGTGTGGGGGGTGCGACGCATCCAAGTACAAAATCGCCCCGCTCCGCTCGAGCCTCGCCACCGAAATAATATGACCGCGACCTCGGACATCTCGCTTTTCTGCCTCGACGCCGGCGAAGCCCCCCTCCCGCGCCTCGCGTGCGCCGCGCTTCTCTGCGAATCGCCGGCGCCCGCACGATTCTGCTATCCTGAAATCGTGCGCATCCAGAAATTCCTGGTCTTCCTCCCGATGATCGCGGCCGGAGCCTTGCTCGCCCGCGCCGGCGCCGCTTCCCAAACGATTCCCCCGCCGCCCGCCGCGAATGCCGCTCCGAGCGCGCCGCAAACTGCTCCGCCCGCCGCGCCCACCACCGCCGCCGTCGCCGCGCCATTCGTCGTGGTCCTCGATCCCGCGCACGGCGGGGCCGATCCCGGCGCACACGGCTCGACGGGCATCAACGAAAGTGACGTCGTGCTTTCCTTCGCCCGCCAAGTGCGCTCCGCTCTCCAGGAACAAGGCATCGTTGTCTTGATGACGCGCGACGCGGACATCGATCCTTCCTTTGACGACCGTTCCGCCGTCGCGAACGCCCAGCCCCACGCCATTTTCATCAGCCTGCACGTCGCTTCCACCGGCATACCCGGCACCGTGCGCGTCTATTCCCTGCCGATGGTTTCATCGCAGTCCACTGCACCGGCGCCGGCCCAATCCGCCGCGGGATTCTTGCCCCCTCCAATCGCCTCGCCAAATCCGCACCCCGGCCTGCGCACCTGGGACAACGCGCAAGACTCTTTTCTCGATCTCAGCCACAGCCTCGCCGAAATTTTGCAAGCGCAACTCGCGCTGCGCTTCCGCGGATCGCCGACAGCGCCTGCCGCCGTCGCCGTGCGTCAACTGCGCACCATCGCCGCTCCCGCCGTGGCCATCGAACTTTCCAGTGTCTCCGTCGCCGATCGCAGACAACTCGACGTGATGACCGGTCCCTTGGCCGACGCCATCGTTCGTGCGGTATTGGAGTTTGAGCCGCTGGACTCCATCACCGGCAGCTCCGGCGCAATCCTCGCCGCCGCGGCCGCGCCTCCCGCAGGAGCGCACTGATGTCGCGCCGCGGAATCATCGCCACGCTGATTCTCGCCGCGCTCGTGGTCGTCGGCGTGTTCGAGTTTTCGGGACTGCGCCGCCGCGTCTCGGGCCTCAGCAGCGAACAAGCCACTGAAGCCGAAGCGCGCCGCGATGTCGTCGCGCCCCAAATTTCCACGCCCACTGACGTGCAGTCGCCCGCGCAAATGTTCTGGCTCGCGATCGGCTCCTCGGACACGCTCGCACCTTCGACCATCCAGCTTCCGCTCTCGAACGATCCTGTCCAGCGCGCGAAGCAAGTCCTCGCCGCACTCATCACCCAAGCGCCCACCGCGGCCCAGCGCACTTTGCCCGCCGATGCCACGTTGCTTCAGTTCTACATCTTGCCGGACGGTACCGCGATCGCCGATTTCTCCGACGAACTCGCCAGCGAAACGCCCTCCGGCATCCTAAGCGAACAATTGGCCGTCGATTCGATCACGCGCACTCTCGCCGCGAACGTCAGCTCCATCGCGCGCCTGAAAATTCTGATTCACGGCCAGGAAGCCGATACCCTCGCTGGCCACGTCGATCTCACCGGATTTTTCGCGGTCGGCAAGCAGCCCGCCCCGTCGGCGGCATCGACCGCGCAAGTTGCGCCGCTGGCGCCGGCCGCACCGCCTGCGCCGGCGGCGAATCCGTAACCGCAAGTTGACACCGCGTCGAGTGCCCGGCACACTCGCGCGGTAATCGGTGACGCAGCAAGAAGTAAAAGGAGACGTTGTGCGCAGCGACGGACGAGCAGCGGATCAAATGCGCGCGGTAAAAATCACGCCGGATTTCGTCCCCACGGCCGAAGGCAGCGTGCTCATCGAAATCGGCCGCACGCGCGTGATTTGCACCGCGACCGTCGCCGACGGCGTGCCGCAATTCATGAAGGGCTCCGGCAAAGGCTGGGTCACCGGCGAATACGGCATGCTGCCGCGCGCAACCGAGCAACGCACTCCGCGAGAGTCCTCGCGCGGCAAACAATCCGGCCGCACGCTTGAAATCCAGCGCCTCATCGGCCGCTCTCTCCGCGCCGTCACCGACGCCGAAAAACTCGGCGAGCGCACCATCTGGCTCGATTGCGACGTCATCGAAGCCGATGGCGGCACGCGTACCGCCTCCATCACCGGCGCGTTCATCGCGCTCGCGCTCTCGCTCGAACGATTGGTCGCCGCCGGCATTATCAAAACCGTTCCGCTCACCGACTCCGTCGCCGCCACCAGCGTGGGCATCGTCGATGGCGCCGCGCTCCTCGATTTGGCTTACGAGGAAGATTCGCGCGCCGAAGTCGATATGAACGTGGTCATGACTGGCTCCGGCAAATTCGCCGAAATCCAGGCCACGGCCGAAGGACGCCCTTTCGGCGGCGATCAGTTGCACGATCTTCTCGCGCTCGCCGCCGCGGGTATCCGCCGACTCACCGAACAGCAGCAATCGCTGGTGCAAATGAATTTCCGTGCCCGCCCGAATCGCTAACGCCACGCTGTATCTCGCGACGTCGAATCGCGGCAAACTCGATGAAGTCCGCGCGTTAGCCGAAGCATCGCCGTTTCAAATCGCGGCACTGCCCGAAATCTCATCGCTCGCGGCGTTCGATGAAATCTATCCGACGTTCGCCGAAAACGCCGCCGGCAAAGCACTCCATTACAGCCGCTCGACCGACGAAATGGTTTTGGCCGACGATTCCGGCCTCGTCGTTCCCGCTCTCGGCGGCGCTCCCGGCGTGCATTCCGCGCGCTACGCCGGCCCCAGCGCCACCGACGCCGATCGCGTCGCAAAGTTGCTGGATGCCATGCGCGGTCGCTCTGGTGACGAGCGGCAAGCCTACTTCGTGTGCGTAATCGCAGTCGCACAGCACGGTATCGCTCGCGCTATCGTTTCCGCACAAGCCGACGGCGTGCTCCTCGATCACGCCGAAGGTTCCGGCGGCTTCGGCTACGATCCAATCTTCTTTTTCCCGCCGCTGGGCAAGACATTCGCGGAGATCTCGCGCGAAGAAAAGAATTTGTGCAGTCATCGCGGCGTCGCGTTTCGTAAGGCTGTCGAGTTTCTCGCCAATGAACTTCGTGTAGCCGCGCCCGAGGCACAGCGCGAGGAGGCAAATCAGGACGATGATGGCGTGTGGTACAGTCCTCGCCCAAAATGAAAACCATGAAAACAAAAAAGTCCAAGACGAAAAAAGCTCCGCCGACGAAGGCAAAGAAAAATCAGCCGCGCAAGCCCGCCGCCACGCAGCGCCGCGCTAAAGCCTCAGCCATCCAGACGGCGACCAGAGCTGCGGGCGCGACGCCGGCGCGCGTGCGGGCCATCCTCGAAAAACTCGATGAAGCATATCCGCAAGTGACCTGCGCGCTCGATCACGAAGACGCGTTCCAGTTGTTGATCTCAACCATATTGTCCGCGCAATGCACAGACGTGCGCGTCAATCAGGTGACCGCGACGCTGTACCCCAAATATCCGACGCCGAAGCATTTCGCCTACGCCAATCCGCGCGAACTTGAACAGGACATCCGTCCCACCGGATTTTTCCGCAACAAAACGAAATCGATCATGGGCGCGAGCCGCAAAATCGTCGAAGAATTCGCCGGCGAAGTGCCGCGCACGATGGAGATCTTGCTGACCCTGCCCGGCGTGGCGCGCAAAACGGCGAATGTCGTCCTCGGCACAGCGTTTGGAATTGCGGACGGCGTCGTCGTTGACACCCATGTGCAGCGGCTTGCCGGCCGGCTCGACCTTACGCGCAACACCGATCCAAAAAAAATCGAGCAGGATTTGATGCAGGTGATTCCGCGCGAAAAATGGATTCTATTCGCGCACCAACTGATCTGGCATGGCCGCAAGGTTTGCGTGGCGCGCAAGCCGCGCTGCGCCGAATGCAATCTCCAGCGCATCTGCTATTCAAAGGATAAAACGATTTGACGCCGCGATGCCACGATCGTCGCGCGATAAATCAGCGGCTGAGCGCCCCTTCCGCTTCCAGGCGCATCCGATCCGCGTCGGAATAAACCACGGTTTTTCGCGGATCGACGAAAACGAAACACACCCCGGCGATAAAAAACATCGCCGCATAGTAGTACAGCGAAACTTTCCAATTCGGATGACTCGCCGTGCCGAAGAACATCGCAAGCTGCACCACGATCGGCACCGAAAGCACTTGGCTCAAGTTGCCGAACGAATTCATCAGCCCGGAAACGGTCCCTGCGTAACGATGGCCGATGTCGATCGTGATCGCCCAGGTCGAAGCCATCCCGATATCTTTCGAGAAGGAGGAAAGGCAAATCGCAGCCAGCGCCCACACCGCGTGATGCGTGGTCACCTTGAACGCGATGAGCATCAGCGTCCCGGCAAAACCGTAGCCGATCGCTCCGATAAGCGTGCGCCCCCACCGCCGCCCCCAGCGGCGCACCAGCCGGTCGGTGAGGAATCCGCCGAGGAAACACGCAATTCCGCCAACGAATAGTGGCGATCCCGAGGCCAGCGCAAGTTTCATTCCTCGCAGATGTAAATCGCCTTCGAGGTACGGCGTGATCCAGCTCACAAAAAATGACCAGCCCGCGTTGCTGCAGAAATACATCATCAGCAGAAACCAAATCGTCGGACTAAGCAGTAAGTTGCGCCAGGAAATCGGCGCGGGTTTTCTGGTATCGCGCTTGCCCTCTTCAATCAGCGCGCGCTCGGCTTCGTTCACTTTCGGATCCTGCTCGGGCGTATCGCGGAATCGCGCCCAGAAGAAAATTACCCAGACCACGCCGATCGCGCCGGTGGCCACGAAGGTCCAGCGCCAGCCGAATAGTTCCGTGAGCACCAGCAGGAACGGAAACGCGATCGCGCCACCGAATCGCGCCAGCATCCACACGTATCCTTGCGCGAGTCCGCGCTCACGATAAGGAAACCATTCGCGCGTGGCGCGTGCTATGTTCGGAAACGCACCGGCTTCTCCCGCGCCGATCATGAAGCGGAAAAATACCAAGCTCACGAGACTCCACGACGCTCCGGTAAGCGCCGTGAAAAACATCCAGCACAGTACGACGCGCGTCAGGACTTTGCGCGGACCGAAGCGATCGCCGAGCCAGCCGGTCGGCACCTCGAATAGAGCATAGGAAAGCGTGAACGCGGCGATTGCATACGCCGTGCGCGCGGGAGTGAGATGCAGATCGAATTCTATGTTCTCGCGGAGCTGGCCGCTGATTCCGACGCGCCCGATGTAGGTGAAAACCGAAAGGCAGCACAGCCACGCGAGCACTTTCCAGCGCTCCCACGTCGGGCCCGCGCCGGAGGAAACCAAAGCGCGGGTGTCGGCGACGCCATCCTCGAACTCGAAGGAGGAGCCGGAACTCATGCTTTCTTGACCCGCGCATTCACGGTGCGAGCACCGGCTTCCAGCGCTCGACCATCGCGCGGACTTCTTCGATTTCGGCTGGACGCAATTTCGGCAGCGGCGGCCGGACCGGTCCGCCGACGAGCCCCGCGAAATCCATCATCTGTTTCATTACTGTGACTTCGTACCCCTTGCGCCGCGCGCGCATCGCGTAGAGAGGCAGAACGTACTCGCGCATCAAGCGATCCAATTCTTCTTGGTCGCCGGCGGACGCCGCGGCGTCGAGCAGCAATGGAATCCTCGGCGTCACCGTCGCGATGCTCGAAGTGAAGACGCGGATGCCGATGCTGTAGTAGCCCGGTACGCTATCGTCACCGATTCCGCCGATCCAATGCAGGCGATCGCCGAGGCGCGCGATGATCTGATGATATCGTCGGATATCGCCTTGTCCGTCCTTCCAAGCGGCGAGCGTGGGCACGCGCGCGGCGAGACGCTCGACCCACTCGGCGCCGGGGTTCACCCAATCGCGGCTGTAAATAATCAGCGGCAACGGCGTGGCTTCGCCGATCGCGGCGTAATAATCTGCCAGACCTTCGTCGTCGGCGTTCGGATAATACGGCGGCAGCGCGAGAATCGCATCCGCGCCGGCGGCCTGCGCTTGCCGCGCAAGATCGATTGCGAGCGCGCGATTGAATCCCGTGCCGGCGATCACCGGAACGCGCCCCGCCACTTCTTCCACGATGGCGCGCACCACTTCGCCGTGTTCCGCCGGCGAGAGCGAATAAAATTCGCCCGTGCCGCCAGCGGCAACCAGAGCCGCGAGGCGATACCGCATCAAGTGCTGGATATTTTTGCGCAGCCCGGCGATGTTGAGCGAAAGATCGGCGTTGAATGGCGTGATAGGAAAAGCGATCACGCCGCGAAGCTTGGTGCGAAATGCTTCAGCGCTCACGGTTCACCACCGAGGAAGAATTCGTTGCCAATTCGGATCCACATATTTGCGCATTTCCGCCGCGTCGTCACGATTGCGATACGCGCACTTCGCATAGCGCTCGCGGCCGCGAGCGACTTGGTCGTAATCGAGTTCGACGCCAAGGCCCGGCCGATCCGGAATGCGCACGCACCCATTCTCGAATCGAATCCGGCCGCCGGCCACCACCTCGTCTTGCTCCGATTGCCAAGGATAATGCGTGTCGCAGGCGTAGGAAAGATGCGGAGTAGCCGCCGCGGCGTGGGTCATGGCCATCAGCGAAATCCCGAGATGCGAATTTGAATGCATCGAAAGGCCGAGGCCGAATGTGCGGCAAACTTTTCCCAAATGCTGCACTTGCTGCACGCCGCCCCAATAATGCGGATCGCACAGAACAATTTGGACCGCATCGCTGCGAACGCTCGCGGGAATGTCGGCGAACGACGTTACGGCTACGTTGCTCGCCAGCGGCGTCGCGTTTGACTCGGCGAGCAGGCGGCGCCGCACTTCAGCCATTCCGTCGAGACCCGCCGTGGGATCTTCGAGATAACCGCCGCCGGAAAGTTCCGCGACGAGCGATCGTCCAACGCAAACCGAAGTCTCGACCGACCACGCGCAATTCGGATCCAGTCGCAAGGGCACCTCGGGGCCGAACGCCGTACGGAGTTGCCGGATGGTTTCGATTTCTATATCGGGATCGAGCACGCCGGCCTTGAGTTTTACGTCGCGGAAACCGTATTCGGCCATCATCTGGCGAACCTGGCGCACCAGCGCTTCGGGCGTGAGCGCTTCGCCGTAAATATCTTCACGCGCGTCGGCGCCTTCCCCGCCGCCGCCGGCGTGTTTGTAAAATGCGTACGCGGAAAATGGCACGGCGTCGCGCGCGCGGCCGCCCAAAAGATCGCACGCGGGTCGGCTTACAGATTTTCCGATGAGATCGAGACACGCGATTTCGATCGCGGAATAAAGTCGCGCGGCTTCGTCGAGCGGATTTTCGCCGGGAACGTGAAAGGTCTGTGAGCGATCCTGGCCGGCACGGTTCGGATCTTCTTCAATCATCGGCAGCAGGGTGCCGGCGACGCGATAAGGATCGGCGCCGCGGAGCTGCGGCCCGAGCGCGCGGAACGCCTGAGCGATCGCATCGCCGCCGTGCGTTTCGGCGAGGCCGATGGTTCCGTCGTCGCTTTTGAGCTCGAGAATCGTGCGCAGCGCGTATGGTGCGTGCCGCCCGTAGGAGCTGCGCAACGGCGGATCGGCGATGGCGATGGAATGGACCGTCAGATCAACAATTTTCACCGGCGCTCCTGCGAATGTCCCGCGGCGCGGAGCGTATGTCGTGTGCGAGCGAGGCACGCCGTGAGACCCGGGAGATGATACAGGAAACTTTCTCGCGCGGCACTCAGGCTTCGATGCGCGGATCTGGAACGGCGCGGCCGACAGCGAAGTGATAGATCACTTGGCGAGGCAGCGTACGAGCGTCAGCGCTCGTCGCTTCCTCGCCGAGAAAACCAAGATAGCGGTGCACATCGTCATCGTAAAAGGCGCCGATTCCTGTCGCGTTCCAGCCCAGCGCTTCCGCGCCGACGTAAAGTCGTTGTCCGATTGCGCCCGCTTCAAAATGCGCGTAGCGATACCCGCGATTGCCGAACACACGCGCGGCACGAGCGAGATCCGCGATCATTGAAACGGCGAAGCATGCGTTGCCGGCGAGCGGCTGCTCCAGACTGAGAAATGCCGCGATGCGCTCGACGTTGCCGCTGTGAAGTTGCTCGAGCTCGCGGCGCGCGGCATGCCAGCGGTAAACGCCAGGCTCGCAATTGCGCACGCGATGAACATAAAGGTAGAGCGATACAAAATCGGCGCCTCGGGATGCGGGCCTCGCCTCTTCCGCTGCGCCGAAATTTCCGCGCCAATCGGCGCGCCAATCGCGGGTCGCGAAATCGAGCAACTGCTCGAAATCGGCGCGCTCCATCGAATCCGTGCGCGGATCGAAATCGAGCGCGGAGCGGCGACGCCGAACAGTCGCGCCGAGGGAGGCGTCGCGCGGCGGCTGCGAGGCCGCATCGGCGGGCAGCGCGGCTTCGGCGAGCGCGGTCGTGGCATCGCTCTCCGGAATGCGCGGAAGCGGGCCCGGCGGATCGAGTAACATCGTCGAGCGATGCATGCCGAGAAGCAACTCGTAGGAGACTTCTTCGGCGGACAATTCGTTTGGGATCCCTGCGGCGTCATGCAGCGGATTGGACGCAACGCGTTTTACTTGCGTGTTTCGCGGAGGAGGAAAAATCAAAAACGCCATGGGAGCTTCGTCGCTGTCTTGTCGCAAACCGAGCGTGCGCGCCAAGCGCAGATCACTGAAGTGGGCGGCAACGCTGCCGGAAACACCGAGAGCGCGCGCCGCGACGAGCAAGCCGATCATCGCGTGGCCCAAATCGTGGCAGGAATAGCGATAGGCGCGATCGCGATATTTCCACGCTTCACGCCAAAAAATCGACGTGAGCGCGACGATCAGCCGCGATTCCGCCGCCCACGGCGCGTCGAGTGCGCGCGCGATTTCGCCGACGCAATTGCCGCCGCGGCGAAGTTCGAGCGCGTGGCGATCCGCGCGGTAGTGATAGAGGCCGTCGTCGAGCCCCGAGAAATCGCGGATGGCAAGATACGTTTCCGTCGGATGCAAATTTCCCGAGGACGGATTCACGCGCAGACTGTAGCGATCTTCCGTGCGCGGCACTTTCTTCCAAGCGCTGACGGCCATCGAATGCCACAGGAGACGGCTGAGCCACGCCGCGTCGAATCGGATTTCCTCGCGGGAATCGGGCGTACCGCCGTTGTTCTCGGTCAATTCACCTCCCAGCGCCGCCATTGCAGCGAATGCACCGATTTCGGGAAGGCTGGGGGCAGCCGGAAGCGCGATGAGTGGTGCGCCTTCGTACGTGCGAAAGGGATTGGGCTGATTGCGCCAATCTAGAAAATGCGCGTTCGCGCGCACGGAATCGTAGGTGTGCTTGGTCGCTTGATGGTACGCGAACAGGCGCTCGGTATCTTTGTTCACTCCAACGGTTGCCGGATCGCCTTGCGCCTGGTAGAGGAATCTTGTCATCTAATTTCAGTATAATCGGATCGCGGCCACTTCGCGCGGAGCGGGGCGCTCAGAAGGAGTTCACTCAACCAAATGGAACTTCACGGATACAGCATCATCGGCGGAGAAGCGAGTCGCGAGGGCAAAACTACTTTCCGCGGCGTGAATCCCGCGACTGGCGCGGCGCTCGACCCGGTTTTTTACGAAGCCACTGAAGGTGAGATTAACCGCGCGCTCGCCCTGGCGGATCAGGCTTTCGCCACGTACCGCAAAATGCCGCCCGAGGCGATCGCGCGATTTCTGGACACTATCGCGACCGGCTTGGAAAACCTTGGCCCGGAACTGATCGCTCGGGCGCACGCGGAAACCGCGCTGCCCGAGCCGCGCTTGCTGGGCGAGCGAGCGCGCACCACAGTGCAACTTCGGATGTTCGCCGCGCTCATCCGCGAAGGATCGTGGCTTGACGCGCGCATCGACCGCGCCAATCCCGCGCGAACGCCCGTGCCCAAGCCCGACATGCGCCGGATGCTCCTACCGATGGGACCAATCGTGATTTTCGGCGCGAGCAATTTCCCGCTGGCATTTTCGGTGTGCGGCGGCGACACCGCATCCGCGCTGGCTGCCGGCAACACGGTGGTTGTGAAAGGACACCCGGCGCATCCGGGCACGTCAGAGATGGCGGCGCGCGTGGTGCAGGACGCGATTCGCGCGTGCGGCATGCCGCTGGGCACGCTTTCGGTGGTCAATGGACCGTCACCAGCGGTCGGACTCGCCCTCGTGAGGCATCCTCTGGCGCGCGCCATTGGATTCACGGGATCGCTCGGAGGCGGCCGCGCGCTTTTTGACGCTGCGGCGGCGCGGCCGGTGCCGATTCCGCTGTTTGCCGAAATGGGGAGCATCAACCCGGTGTTCGTGTTGCCGGGCGCGCTGAAATCGCGCGGTGCGGGCGTGGCGCAGAGCATGGCGAAATCAGTGACGCTGGGCGTGGGCCAATTCTGCACCAAACCGGGGCTCGCGCTCGGCGTGCGCGGGCCGGAGCTTGACGCGTTCACGGAAACTTTGAGCGACGAGATCGCGAACTCTCCCGCGGCCACCATGCTGCATGCGGGAATCGCGGAGCATTATCGGAGAGGGCTCAGCAAGCGGCGCGGAATCGCGGGGATTCGCGTCGCGGGCAGCGCCGCTCCCGATTCGGCGAGCACGTCCTCTGCGCCATCGAGCGAAAGGTCCGCCAGCGCATTTGCCGCCGTGCTCACGGCGGACGCGGATTTATTCGCGAAGGAACCGAGCTTGAGCGACGAATTGTTCGGGCCCGCGACGCTTGTTGTACCCGCCGAATCGAAAGCGCGCCTGGAAGAAATTGCGCGGAACCTCGCGGGGCAACTCACCGTGACGATTCACGCTACAGAAGAAGACCTGAAAGAATTCGCCTCACTCGTCGACATTCTGCGCGAAAAAGCCGGGCGCCTGGTTTTTGGCACGATGCCCACGGGCCTTGAAGTCGGTCCGGCTACACAGCACGGCGGTCCCTATCCCGCGACGACGGACCCGCGCTTTACGTCGGTGGGCACGGCGGCGATTCTGCGCTTCGTTCGACCCGTGTGCTTCCAGGATTTTCCGCAAGCGTGGCTGCCAGAGGAACTGAAGGATGAAAACCCGCGCAAGATTGCGCGCATGCTTGACGGCGTGTGGACGCGCGATCCGATCTGACCAGCCATCTCCACCGTTAGACGGGCTCGACCGTGAGTTTTAAGCCCACCGCTTTCGTGACGGCGACGAGTGTGGACAGGCGAGGGTTGCCGCTGGCGGAGAGCGCGCGATAAAGGCTTTCGCGCTCGACTCCCGCGGCCTTGGCCACTTTGGCAATGCCGCGCGCTTGGGCCAAATGACGCAAAGCGATCAAGAGAACGCGGGGCTCGTCGTGATCGTCCAGCGCGGCTTTTAGATACTCGGCGGCGAAGCTCGGGTCTTTCCGAAGCCGGCGAACCACGGCGTCGTCATGGGAAATGCTGGCTTTACGCTTCATCGATTTCCGACCTTCTTTTGTAATCCCGCCAATGCGCTAGCGCCCGATCAATATCGGACGATTGCTTTCTCTTGTCGCCGCCGCACAGCAGCAATACACAGTGCTTTCCCGCCATCGCGTAATAAATTCGGTAGCCCGGGCCCCAATCGATTCGCAACTCATACACGCCGTCACGCACGTACTTGCAATCTGCAAAATTGCCGAGGGCCAGCCGGTTGATTCGGACGGCGATCTTGGCCTGCGCTCGCGAGTCCGCCAATCGCGTCAGCCAGTCGTCGAATACATGTTTTCCGGACGGGCTGACGTACTGCCGAATCTCGATCGCGCCTTCCATTGTAACTTATAGATTACAAATCGGCAAGCCCATGGCCGCGCCGCTTAATTTGCCATCGGCTCCGGGCCGCGCGTAGTGTCCAGGCCTTCAACGCGCGGCAGCTTCACGGTTTGGCCCGATGCGGCGGAGGCGTAGACAGCCTCGATCAGCTTCATATCCTGAAGTCCTTCTTCGCCGGGCGTGCGCGGCTTCACGTCGTTGCGGATGCACAGCGACAGATGATCGAGTTCCGCGGCGAAGTGATCGGTGTCGCCGATCCTCAACTCGGCGAGAATTCCTTTTCCGCTGATCGAGTGATCCTCATACAGGCGCAGGCCGCTGTAAGAATAGGCTTGATCGAGATGCAAAACGGCCATGTCGCTTTGCACGCTGAAAATTTTCGTGTTGTGCATCGCGTAGCTCGTGGAGCAAGTGGCCATCACGCCCGACGGAAATAGCATCGTCCAGTAGACCGACTCCTCAACGTCCTTGAAGCGCGGATCGCCGGGCGTGGTGTAAATGCGCGCGTTCAACTCGATGGGTTCTTCACCCAGCGTGAATCGCGAGGCGTTCAGGCAATAAACTCCGATGTCGTACATCGCGCCGCCGCCCGCGAGCACCCGGCGCAGGCGCCATTGCGCGGGATCGCCCATGTTCTGGCCGTTGAATGCGGTGATGGCTTTTATTTTGCCGATTTCCCCGCTGCGGACCATGCGCACGATTTCACGACAGTGCGGCTCGTATTGCATGCGGTAGCCAATCATCAGTTTGCGATTGGCCGCGGCGCAAGCGCGCACCATGTCTTCGGCTTCGGCGGCGGTTGCGGACATGGGCTTCTCGCAGAGTACGTGTTTGCCGGCGGCCGCGGCTTTCAGCACGTGTTCGTGATGCAGCGCGTTCGGCGTGACCACGTAAATGGCTTGGATGGATTGATCGTCGCGAATGCGATCGAAATCGCCGTAGCCGTAGATTTTATTTTCCTGCAGGCCGTACTGCGAGGCCAGCACGCGCGCCTTCTCCGGCGAGCCGCTGATCAGCGCGACGAGCTTCGCGTGTTTGGCTCGGCCGAACGCGGGCATGATCTGCTCGGTGGCCAAGCGGCCGAGTCCGAGAATCGCGAAGCCGATGCGTGCGTCCGGCGGATCTTGATTCGGCGGCGCCCCGAACGGCGCGCCGCCCTCGATGGTTGAGCCCTCGGAGGGAAATTCGATTTTGCCGTCCTGCACCATTCCGGTGTCAAACGGCGATTCCGGAATATTCTCCTGCGCCGCTTCGCCGGGCGCCGCCAATGCTCCCGAGAGCGCCACGAGCGCGCCACCGCGTTTGATGAATGTTCGACGATCCATGTGTAAGCCTCCGATTTCGCGGCATCGCGGCCGCGACAACGGCGGGATGATACCAACAATCGGGGCGCGGAGATATCGGGGAGCGGAAATATGGCGGAGCGTGTGCCGGAGGGCGTTACGTCAGTGCCGCGTTGCGTACACCGGTTTCGAGCAACTTCGCGAACTCCGCGGGATGCACGGGCCGTCCGAAATAATAGCCTTGCGCCTCGTCGCATTGGTGCGTCTGAAGAAAGGCCAACTCTTCTTGCGTCTCGACGCCCTCGGCGACCACGCGCAGATTCAAGCTGCGGCCCATGCTGATGATCGCGGTCACGATCGTGGTTTCGTCGGGTGCGGTCGAGATTTGGCGCACGAAGGATTGGTCGATTTTCAGGGCGTCGATGGGAAATCTTCTCAGGTAGCTCAGGCTTGAGAATCCGGTTCCGAAATCGTCGATCGCCAGTTGCACGCCTTTTGCTCGGAGGGTTTGCAGAACGGATGCGGCGGATTCGGCGCGCTTCATTAGCACACTTTCGGTTAGTTCGAGTTCGAGAAATTTCGGGTCCAGGCCAGTGTCCTCGAGCGCCGCGAATATTCCCTCCAGAAAATCCTCGTGGCGGAACTCCATCGCGGAGATGTTCACCGCGATCGAATGAAGGGGCAGTCCCGCGTCTAGCCATTCCCGAGCTTGCTTGGACGCTTCCCGCAACACCCAGTTGCCGATCGGCAGAATCAACCCGCAATCTTCGGCCACGGGAATGAATTGGCCGGGAGAAACCGGTCCTCGCGTGGGATGTGTCCAGCGAATCAGCGCTTCGGCGCCGGTGATGGCTCCCGTGCGCAGGTTGATCTTCGGCTGATAGTGCAGCGAGAGCTCCTGCCGTTCGAGCGCGGTCCGCAAAGCTTCCTCGATGGATTGGCGCTCGACGGCGCGGACGTTCATCGCCGGCTTGAAGAATTGATAGCTCTGGCGGCCGTTTTCCTTGGCCTGATACATCGCGGTGTCCGCATTCTTGATCAGCGTCTCGGCGTCGAGTCCGTCGTCGGGATAGACGCTCACACCGATGCTCGTGGTGATGTGCAGCTCATGCTGGCCGACGGGATGCACTTCGGCCACAGCTTGCAGCATTCTCCGCGCGGTGATGGCCGCATCTTCGGAATGCTCCACTTCGGAAAGCAGCACGACGAATTCATCGCCGTCCTGCCGGCTGACGGTGTCCGATCCACGCACACAATCGACCAAGCTCTCCGCGATGGATTGAAGAAGCTTGTCGCCAATAGCATGCCCCAGGGAATCGTTGATGTGCTTGAAGCCATCCAAATCCAAAAACAGTATCGCGACTTTTTTGGCGTGGCGCTGGGCCAAACTGATCACTTGATTCACGCGGTCACTCAAGAGCATGCGATTCGGCAAACCGGTCAGGAAATCGTGATGCGCCGAATGAATCATCTGCAGGGCCATGGCGCGTGCGGCACTCACGTCGCGAAAAACCACCACCGCTCCGTCAGCCTGTCCTGCGCGATCGTGGATCGGGGCAACGGAGTCTTCAATCGGCGTTTCAAATCCGTCACGCCGCATCAGGATGCAGTTCGCGGGCAGATGCACAGTTCGATCCTGTTCGACGGCCATGGCCATTGGGTTCGGAACGGTCTCGCGGCTCTCGGTGTCTAGGATTTGCAACACGTCGCCCATGGCCCGGCCTCCGGCTTCCTCGCGCGACCATCCCGTCATTTTTTCCGCGACCAGATTGAGAAAGGTGATGTTGCCGGCGACGTCCGTGCAAATCACGGCGTCGCCGATGCAATTGAGTGTGACCTGCGCGCGTTCTTTTTCGACGAACAGCGCCTCCTCCATCGCCTTGCGCTCGACGGCGTAGCGCAGCGCGCGCAAGAGTCCGCGCGGATCGATCTGGCCTTTGATCAAGTAGTCTTGCGCGCCTTCTTGCAAAGCCTCCGCCGCCAGAGTCTCGTCATCGTAGCCTGTGAGCACCACCAGAGGCACGCGCGGCGCGATTGCTCGTGCGCGGCGCAGCGCACCCAATCCTTGCGCATCGGGCAACCCTAAATCGAGCAGCACAATGTCGAACGCGCGCTCCGCAAGATGTCGTTCGGCGTCACACATGGTTTCAGCGTGAGTCAACTCGGTCTTGTGCGCTCCCTCTTGCTCGCCGAGCATTTCGCGCAGCAGGCGGGCGTCTCCCGGGTTGTCTTCCACCAGGAGCAGCACTTTGAATGGCTTCCTGTTCATGCGGCCGTTTTCGAGCGCGGAAGCTTGACCTTGGTCAGCCAGAAATCGTTAATGCTTCTCACTAAGGCCTCGAATGCGTCGAGCTGCACGGGCTTTGTCAGATAGCAATTCGCCTGCAGCTGGTAGCTTTTCGCGATATCCGCTTCGGAGTCGGAAGTCGTCAGGATCACCGTTGGAATCATCTTCAGATCGGCATCCGCTTTGATATGAGCCAGGACCTCGCGGCCATCCATTTTGGGGAGATTAAGATCGAGCAAGATCAGATCGGGGCGAGGGGCGCGGATGTGCATTCCCTCACGTCTTAGAAACGCCATGGCTTCGACGCCGTCCGCGGTCAGGTGCAAATGGATTTCAGGGTTGGCGTCTCGAAATGCTTCTTGCGTGAGCCTGGCATCGCCAGGGCTGTCTTCGACCAACAGAACTTCTATGGGCATACCGTCTCCTCCAATGATCTTCACGAAATCCTCTCAATCTCCAAATGGCGTTCTCGCGCCCCTCAAAGAAGCGGCGTCTGCGGCGGCAGCCTTGCGCTCGTCAGCCAAAAATCGCTGACGCTTTTCATCAGGCTTTCAAACGCCTCCAACTGTCCAGGCTTGTTGAGATAGCAACTGGCGTTGAGTTCGTAGCTCTTGTCGATATCGGACTCGGCGTCGGAAATGGTCAAGATAATTGTGGGAATCGTCTTAAGTACGGCATCCGCCTTGATGTAAGCCAGAACCTCGCGGCCGTCCATTCTGGGCATATTCAGATCGAGCAAAATCAGATCCGGGCGCACGCAGGTGCCGCGGTTGCCTTCTTTTTTCAGAAAGGCGACGGCTTCGACGCCATCCGCAGCCACGTGAAGATGGACGGGAATCTTCGCGTCGCGAAATGCTTCCCGCGTAAGCCGGACGTCGCCGGGACTATCTTCGACCAACAGAACTTCCTTGGGTTTGCCGTTTCCCTGGGTGTTTTGCACAATTTCCTCTCTCGCCCCACCGGGCCGAATCGAGAAATATTCGATCTCCCACTCACAAACTATGTGTTTGTTGCGGCAACTTGACCCGAGTAAGCCAAAATTCATCGATGCTCTTCACCAGACTCTCGAACGAATCGAGCTCGACGGGTTTTGTCAGGTAGCAATTGGCCTGAAGCTGGTAGCTCCTGGCGATGTCGGTCTCAGCCTCGGAAGTAGTCAGTATGATTGTGGGAATGGTTTTCAGAGTGGCGTTCCCTTTGATTTGGGCCAGCACTTCGCGGCCGTCCATCTTGGGAAGATTCAGATCGAGCAGAATGAGATCCGGGCGCGGTGCGTTGGCGCGGTTCCCTTCCTGCTTGAGAAACGTCATGGCCTCGACGCCGTCCGTTGCAATGTGCAGATGCAGTCCGGCGTTGGCTTCGCGAAAAGCTTCCTGCGTGAGCCGGACGTCGCCGGGGCTGTCTTCGACCAAAAGTACTTCGGTGGGCATGCCGTCTTTTCCGATCATCATGATTTCTCCTGGATTTCCGCCAAGGCGAAGCTGAATGTCGAACCGTGCCCTGGCTCCGATTCGACTGAAATGTTGCCGCCGTGCCGCTCCACAATTTTCTTGCAGATGGCCAAGCCTATTCCGGTGCCCGCGAACTCTTCGCGTTTGTGCAGGCGTTGGAACATTCCGAAAATTCTTTCAAAGTATTGAGGATCAATCCCCAACCCGTTGTCCTTCACGGAAAAAGTCCACTTCGGTCCGCCGTTCTTCGTGGCGGAGACGTGCACGGTTGGGATTCCGCCTTTCTGATACTTGATGGCGTTGCCCACGAGGTTCTGAAACAACTGGGTGAGCTGCATTTCGTCGGCCATCACCGAGGGCAAGGGATCGTGCGTCACCAGCGCGCCGCTGGCTTCGATCGAGCCGCGCAAATTGATCAGCGCCTGCCCCAGCGCTTCTTCGCTCGAGGTCGCGATCAAATCCTGTCCCTTGGTGCCTACGCGCGAATACGTCAGCAGATCCTGAATCAAGCGCTGCATGCGCGCGGCGCCATCCACCGCGAATGAAATGAACTCGTCGGCATCGGCGTCGAGTTTTCCTTTGTAGCGCCTGGAGAGAAGCTGCGTGTAACTGGCGACCATGCGCAGCGGTTCCTGCAAGTCGTGAGAGGCGATGTAGGCAAATTGTCCCAACTCGACGTTCGACCGGTTCAATTCTTCGACCTTTTCCAAAAGATGCGCTTCGGCCTGCCTGCGTGTGGTGATGTCACGAATCGCCGCGGTCACCAGAATTCCTTCCGCGCTTTCAAGCGGACTGAGCATCAACTCGATTGGAAACTCTGTGCCGTCCTTGCGCAGCGCGGTGAGCTCGATCCCCGTGCCGATCTGCTGCGCCAGCGCGTCTTCGGCGGAGCGCAGCGCGTCCGCAACCAGACGCTCGGCGAAGCCTTCGGGAATGATGTTTTTCACCTTCTGCCCGATCAGTTCATCGCGGCTGTAACCGAACTGAGTCTCCGCCTGAGCGTTCAGCAGCACGATCTCTCCCGTCGGATTCACCACCACCATCGCGTCCGGCGCCGCTTCGAGCAGCCCGCGGTAGCGGCCCTCCATCCGCGCCAGATGGTTCTCCGCTGCTTTGCGCACGCTGATATCGCGAATCGCCGCGGTGATCAGGATTCCTTCCGAGCTCTCGAGCGGGCTGAGCATGATCTCGATCGGAAACTGGGTGCCATTTTTGCGCCGCGCGGTGAGCTCGAGTCCCATGCCGATCTGTTGCGCGAGGGCATCTGCCGCGGAGCGCGTGCCGTCAGCGATGATGCGTTCGGCGAATCCTTCCGGAATGATGTTTTTCACTTTCTGCCCGACCAGTTCATCGCGGCTGTAGCCGAACTGCTTTTCGGCCTGAACGTTTAACAGCACGATCTCGCCGCCGGGGTTCACCACCACCATCGCGTCCGGCGCCGCTTCGAGCAGCCCGCGATACCTGCCCTCCATCCGCGCCAGATGCTTTTCGGCTTCCTTGCGCACGCTGATGTCGCGGATCGCCGCGGTCACCAGAATTCCTTCGGCGCTTTCGAGCGGGCTCAGCATGATCTCGATCGGGAATTCGCTGCCATTTTTGCGCCGCGCAACCAGCTCGATGCCCGTGCCGATCTGCTGCGCCAGAGCATCCTCCGCGGTCCGGAGATCGTCCGCGACCAGGCGTTCCGCGAAACCTTCTGGAATGATGTTCTTCACTTTCTGGCCGATCAGTTCATCGCGGCTGTAGCCGAACTGCTTTTCGGCCTGAACGTTCAACAACACGATCTCGCCGCCGGGGTCCACCACCACCATCGCGTCCGGCGCGGCTTCCAGCAGTCCGCGGTAGCGGCCTTCCATGCGTGCAAGATGCTTTTCGGCTTCTTTGCGCACGCTGATATCGCGGATCGCCGCCGTCACCAGAACTCCCTCGGCGCTCTCGAGCGGGCTCAGCATGATTTCGATCGGAAATTCGGTTCCGTTCTTGCGTCGCGCGATCAGCTCGATGCCCGTGCCGATCTGCTGTGCCAGAGCATCTTCAGCAGTCCTCAGATCGTCCGCGACCAGGCGTTCCGCGAATCCTTCCGGGATGATGTTCTTCACTTTCTGGCCGATCAGTTCATCGCGGCTGTAGCCGAATTGTTTCTCGGCCTGAACGTTCAACAGCACGATTTCTCCCGCCTGATTCACGACCACCATCGCATCCGGGGCCGCTTCGAGTAAGCCGCGATACCTGCCTTCCATTCGCGCTAAATGCTTCTCAGCTTCTTTGCGCACGCTGATGTCTCGAATCGCCGCAGTGACCAGGATTTCCCCGGCGCTTTCGAGCGGGCTCAGCATGATTTCAATCGGAAATTCGGTTCCGTTCTTGCGCCGCGCGATCAGCTCGATGCCCGTGCCGATCTGCTGGGCCAGCGCGTCAGCCGCAGACCTTAGATCGTCCGCGATCAAGCGTTCGGCGAAGCCCACCGGAATGATGTTCGTGACCTTTTGCCCCAGCAGTTCATCGCGGTGATATCCAAACTGTTTTTCCGCCTGCACGTTCACCAGCACGATTTCGCCGCGTTGATTCACCACGACCATCGCATCGGGCGCGGCTTCGAGAAGGCCGCGATACTTTGCGCCGGTTTCCTCGGTTGCGCTGATGTCCGTGTTCGTGCCGAACCAGCGCAATATCTTTCCTGTCGCGTCGCGAACCGGAACGGCTCGCGAAAGGGACAAATGGTAGGTGCCATCGCGGCCGCGGATTGGAAAGGTGTCTTCCCAAATTTCGCCGGTCTTAAAGCAATTCGTGATCTTGTCCACCACGGCCTGCACGTGGTCCGGATGATGGACCTTTTTCCAGCCCCAGCCCTGCATATCGTTGAGCGTCGTGCCGGTGTAATCGAACCACCGGTCGTTGTACCAAAAGATGTTGCCCTTATCGTCGGCCATCCAAGCCATTTGAGGAATGTTGTTCGCGAGCGTGCGGAAGCGGCCCTCTCCCTCAACCAGCGCGTCCTGCGCGAGCAGCAACGCTGAGTTATCGCGATTCACGCTCCAGGCCGAGCCGATTGTGATCAACAGAGCCAACATCGTTCCGATTGCCACGATCATTTTCGTCTGGTGCAGGTGCCGCGCCGCGTCCGCATTGCGCAGCAATAACAATCTTTCCTCTTCCATCCTCATCTCGTGGAATGTCTCTCGAAACTGACCTATGATTTGCTCGCCCTGCGCATCTCCAAGGGCATTCGCGGCCGCTTGAGTTCCCTGGGAACGCCGCAAGCCCATGATTTTGTCGGCGTATTGGGCGTTCTGAGCGGCAACGCTTGCGAGGATCGGGATTTGGCGCTGCTGCACGGGGTTATCCGCGGTTAGGTCGCGAATGATCCCAATGTCCAGCTGGACGTTTGCGATGCTGGTGTGGCAGGCGTCGGCGTAGATTTCGTTGCCCGTCAAGGCAAACGCGCGGTAGTTCGATTCGACACTACGCACTGTAGAGATCAATCTCTGGAGATTCTCGAGGACCTCGTGCGTGTGGCTCACCCAGCGGTCGCTGTCTCCGGCAACGACCGTGCCGTGATAGCAAATCACGGCGGCTATGAGCACGCTCAGAAAGGCGCACACGAAGGCGAGTTGCACCCGGCGATTCAAAAGAGACTTCGTCGTCATCGCACACCAGCTTGGAAGTGGAAGTGCTAATCCGGAAGCGGCACTGAAGGCTGAAAGAGGGCAGCCGGTAGCCGCAAACCGTTTTGGGTGCAGGCTCGAACGAGAGCCCGCTCGAATACTGAAGGGGAACTTAAGCTTATACCAGTCTCCTCCGGCGTGGCTCGCGATTCTCGCGCGCGTGTCGAATTGACCACCCGCGCGCAGCCTCAGGTGACGCGCGCGTTTGCGGCAGGATCGAAATCCGCCGCTGTAGAAGCTGCCTCGCGAAGTACGCTAGAATCGAAACTCGATCCGTCGGGGTGTAGCGCAGCTTGGTAGCACGCCTGCGTTGGGCGCACCGAACCCGACCCCAACAGCTCCTTTTCTTACTTCGTTTGTAATGAGCACCGTATCGAAAGGAGCCATCAATGAACGGCGCAAAAAGGAGCCATCAATGAGCGCGGTACAAATCGAACAGAAGAGCTATGAGATGCCCCCGCACGAGGGGTTCAGCGTCGCGCACTTTCTCACCGTCGCCGACGTCGAACGATCGGCTCGCTACTACGAAAAAGTGTTCGGCGCCCGGATTCTGACCATGGGTGACGGCAATGCGCCCCCGTACCTTCAACTTGCGAATATCTGGATGATTCTGAACGTTGGAGGCGGTCCGACCCCGGACAAGCCGACGGTAACGCTCAGCGTTCCCGACCCGAATCACATCAACAGCTTTATGAATTTCCGCGTTGCGGATATCCAAGCGTGCTACGAATTGTGGAAAAGTCGAGGAGCGGAGTTCATCACGCCGCCGATCCCCAAGTACGGCGAGATTCGCTGCTACATCCGCGATCCTGACGGTTATATTATCGAGGTCGGGCAGAGTACCGCGCTCAAGTACGGTTAGCGCTTGGTGCGCGGATAGCATGCCGACTCTGCCCCCCTCGCGCTCGTGCCAACGTTTGCCTCGAACAGTCACTCGCTCTGACATCGAAAGGACTACCAGATGGATGGCACAAATGGACTGAAAGAGACCACGCTTGGTGTGAACGTTTTTACCGCCCCGGGAAAGACTATGGTCGGCGAGCGGCCAAAGCCCTTCGGCGAACCGCTCGGCTTTGACCCGATCACGTCGACTTTAATCTTCGGCGAGTACGACGCGGTGCTGGTGGACGCAATGGGGACAGTGGCTGAGGCCGAGGCTCTCGCGGATTGGATTGCTCTGCACAACCGCAACCTGGAGACGATCTATATAACGCACGCGCATTTCGACCACTTCTACGGTCTGAGCATTCTACTCGACCGTTTCCCGGGCGCTCGGGCGATAGCAACGCCGAACGCGGTGAAAGCCATGCAGATGTCTTTCTCTCCTACGGTGGAGCGGTTGGCGCGCCGGCTTTTTCCTGGGCAAGTGGCCACAAAGTTGGTTCCGCCTGAGCCCTATGAGCACGACACGTTCACTCTCGAGGGCCACGAATTGCGCATCATCGAGCAGGGCCGCACCGATAGTCCCGATTCGACGTCGCTGTACGTTCCATCGATCGGCCTGATCGTCGCTGGCGACGTTGTGTACAACCAATGCCGCATGTACGTCGGCGACACCACGGCCGAGAGCCGAAAGAATTGGATCGCGGCGCTAGACCGGTTGGCGGCGCTGAACCCGGCGATGGTTGTCGCCGGTCATAAGAAGACTGGCGCGCCCGACTCTCCCACGACGATCCAAGAGACCAAGCGTTACCTGCAGGACTTTGATCGGTTGCAGAAAACCGCGACATCCGACCAGGAGCTGTTCGATCAGATGACGGAGCTCTACCCGCATTGGGTAGCCAATCAGTCGTGGTTGATGTTCGGATTCCCCGGGGCATAACTCACATCAACCGCGGTGGCCCGTCCTTGCGCACTTTGGAGGTAGCCGCGGACGATGAGCTAGCTCATATTCAGGAGAACAGAATTCGATTTCAAAGAGGAGAACAAAATGACAACAAAAGGAAAAGTCGTGGTGCTGGTCTCGAGCGGTCACGGTTTGCCCTTGAAAGATGGCAAGGTATACGCCGGCGCTGGCTACTATCTCAACGAGCTGACGGTTCCGGTTCGCGCCCTGATGAAGGAGGGCTACGAAATCACTTTCGCCAACCCCAAAGGCAACACGCCGCAATTGGATGTCCATTCAGCTGTAGCCGACTTCTTCGGTGGAGACGAGGCTAAGCTTCAGGACTATCTAAAATTCCGCGACACTCTGACTGGGCTCAAAAATCCAACTCGTATCTCGGATGTCATCGCCTCGGGCCTGGATCAATATGACGCTGTTTTCGTCCCCGGCGGCCATGGCCCGATGATGGACCTGCTCGATGATCCCGACGCGGGCACCGTGCTGAGACACTTTCATAAAACATCCAAGCCTACGGCAGTGCTCTGCCATGGCCCGATTTCACTTCTCGCGGCGCTTCCGAATTCGACGGAAGTGGTCGCCGCGCTGTCGGCGGGCGATGCCGCTGGAGCACACGCAAAGGCTCAAGGCTGGATCTATTCTGGATATAAGATGACCATCTTTTCGACGGCGGAAGAGCAGCAGCGGGAGCCGCTTGAGATTGGTGGGAAGGTTCTTTTCTACCCGGACTTCGCCTTGCGTACTGCGGGCGGCGACGTAAGTGTGGCCGCTCCATGGCAGAGCTACGTTCTTCAAGATCGCGAGTTGATCTCAGGTCAGAACCCGTTCTCAGACGAAGCGCTTCTGAAACTTCTTCTACCGGCACTCAACGGGAGAAGAAGTAAGGGGGCTGGCGCATCCTCCGTTGGATAGAATCGTCGCTACTAGCGCAGCCACAACCTGCATCAACCGCCGATGCGAATGTTTCCTCGCGCATGATGGAGCATTGTCCCTGGTTGGGAAGGCGCCGGAAATCGCGATGCCGACGTGTCGTCCGATACCTTGGTCCAATCGTTTTGCCTTTCCTCGCCAGGCTTAGTCGGCAGCAGGTATAAACACGGAAGAATCGGAATCAGCAGGTAAGCACTGTTTATCGGAATGGGAGCCGTCAATGAGCAGCGTACAAATCGCACAAAAAAGTTACGAGATGCCCCCGCTCGACGGGTTCACCGTAACACATTTCATCACCGTCGCCGACATCGACCGATCGGCTGATTTTTATGCAAAGGTCTTCGGCGGCCGCATTCTGAGCAGAGGCGACAGCAAGGGTGCATCTGGGCACATTCAGATCGCGAATACTTGGCTGATTGTCAACGTCGGTGGCGGGCCCACTCCGGACAAGCCGTCGGTAACGCTCAGCGTCCCTGCCGACCCGGATAAGGTCAGCAGCTTCTTGAATATCCGCGTTGCGGATATTCGAGCGTGCTATGAACTATGGAAAAGTCGAGGAGCCGAGTTCATCACCGTGCCGATTGCCAAGTACGGCGAGATTCGCTGCTACATCCGCGATCCCGACGGTTACATTATCGAGGTCGGACAGACCACCGACCTCACGTAATGCTGGCTGGGCCGACGTGGCTCGCGATTCCCGCGCCATGTCGAATTGACCACCCGCGCGCAGCCTTAGGTGACGCGCGCATTTGTGGCACGATCGAAATCCGGCGCTGTGGAAGCTGGCTCGCGAAGTACGCTAGAATCGAAACTCAATCTGTCGGGGTGTAGCGCAGCCTGGTAGCGCGCCTGCCTTGGGCGCGGACCGACCGACTCCAACAGCTCCATTCTCTACTTTGGCTTCTCTGTGTTTTCAGCAATTTGGGGAATCTGCTTTTCGCTCAAAGCTAACCCCAATGGCATCAAAACATCGGATTCTGGCACAGTTTTGGCACAGGGGACGCGCCTGCTTTTGCAGCAGAAGCGTGCTGGCGCACATTCGCTAGCTATCCAGGATTGGTAGTGTGCCCGTGACCTAAATGATCGCAGGCTTGCTGACTTCTCGACCGAGGATTCTCCGCTGACGAGCACGTCCGGTAGCGTCGGGATAATCTATTTAGGCAGCTTTGAGTTGATGTGCGTTGCTAGTACACGAATCTCGTTTCGAGCGATCTGACAGTCTTTTCGCGAAATACAAGGAAACATGTGACTGTACATATTGCGCACGCGCTTAATAAGCTCCATGTGCCCAAGGAAGAATTCCAGCGTGGGAAAAACATCCGGGATGCAGTCGGACTGATAGGCCTTCACAACTTCTTCGAGCTGACCAAGCGTGACCAAATGTATTGGTAGGACTTTAACCGAAGAAGAGGAGCCGATCCACGGCATTGAATCCATTTTTTCCTGCTGATTCTCAGCGTACTCGAAAATCTTTTGTAGCTTAGTCCTGAGCGACACTTCCCACCAATCAATGCCATAGCACGTCGTCAAAAACGAATCGATTAGCAGGCGAAGCCCGTTTTCAAATTGGTACAGCGCAGGGAAAATGATATTACTCAGGTCCATCGCGGGAAAGTACTCAGCCGGAAGCCTGACTATCCGCCTGGGACCTCTGATACGCGTTTGCCTACTTGTTCTTTTTGTCCTTCGGGCCATGTTTTCTCACGTGATGACGGGCGTTCCTGATTGACTGGACCTTGCTACCGCATACAGTTGCAATCTCCGTATCAGCCAGGGCAAATCTATCAAGTATTTCCACTTTCCTCTCAAGGCTAGCTTCTTTCTCTGTTGCCACGCAAAGGTACGCCAACATCAAACGGATTGAATCCGAATCCGCCGACGAACGATTGGAGTTCATTTCGTCCCCCTAAACTTTTTCCTTTTCAAGCCAGACTTCATCACGGCTACGGTTGGAGGCGTCGTGTCACAAATCACGGCGATTTCTTGATTTCCATAGCCGAGACGAGCCAAAACACGAACGCGATCTTCCAACCTCTGCAATTCTTTGATTGCGATATAGCCAAAAACAAGCGCTAGACTCGGCAGTGCTTGCTGCTCAGCTTCCCTTTCTTTACTTTTCTTCGCCACGAATTGATCCCTCCTTGAGCGTCTGGTAACTCTTAGGCTTCCAGTCGGCTTGGTGCAATCGGGTTAATCTCGACAATGATGTTCCTAATCTGGCTGCCATTCGCTGCGACCCTTGCGGGCACACGGTACTTCCGCCCCTGTGGACGGGCATCAAAAAGTATCAGCCATCCCACCCGTCGGGACTCTCTTTTCATGTAATCCCGCAGTTGAGCCGCTCCATTGTAGCGACTCTTCATTATCTTTAGTTCGATGAGATGCGGAATTCGAGAAAGCACCACCACGACGTCAATAAAGCCAATTCCAGAAAATATTTCTCTCCACACCAACCCGCTTTCCGCAAGCACTCCCTTCGCAAAAACCGCAAGCAACGCTTGGCCAATGCGCTCAGGTCTTGGACGCAGCTCTCCGGCCTTTCTAGAAACCCAAAAGCTATCGACCGCCCGTGATTCCACAGCTCTCTTAAATCGATCAAGGAGCAAAGATATCGTCAACCTCGCCCTCTGTTTTAACTCTCGACGCTCTTGTGAGAGCCCACCCGGGAACGATTCAATCTCCGACTTTGCTTTTTTTTTAAACTGGCCGTCGAGAACCGCAAGAATGGACTTTTCAAATTTCGGTCTATCGAGTTCCCGGTTATTTCGGTAGAACACTGTTCGAATTCGATGTGCTGATTCTAAGAGAGACTTATCCGTCCGGGGTCGCCGCTCTCTTTCGTAGAGATTCGCGAGACTCACCGCATACTGATCAACATCGCGCAAGCCTCTGCGCGAGAAATAGTCTTCCAAGAATCTCTGAACTGAGAAGATCATGCCTTTGCGCTAATGGCGCTTCCCCCTCGCCTTTTTATTGGCGGACGGGCGACCGTCCCGCTCCAGGTTGAACTCCTCACACACAAATTGGGTGATCCGCAAACTTCGGTCGATTGGAGTTTTCCCCCAGAGGTCGCGTCCGCCGGAAGCCCCTACGATTTCAAGAAGACCTTGGTCCTTCAATTCTCTCAATTCTGGAGTAATGTTCTGCCGCTGCATTTTCAAGTGTCCCGCAATCTCTTGTACGCCTCGACTTCCATCTGCGGCCAGATACACCTGTGCTCGTCTCTTGCTCTTCTTAAAGATCTCCATGGCCGAAGCTCGGTGCTTGCTGGCTTCTGCACGCAGGGCAAACGCAGTAGTTTGCTCCAGAGAATCGACTTTGTGCTCTATCAACCCCAACCTGTTCAATACCTGCTGATTCCAATCGAGTGAGCTGTCTTTGCGCATGATTACCTTACCTTGTAACCTTTCTAGCCGCCTACCTCGCAGCGATTCTCGTCTTGCCGGCCCGCGATAGCGCAGGATGCATAGTTCCTTCCCCGCTCGCTTCCAGCAACGGTTTGAGAAGCTTTGAAATTCTATTCACCCGCTTCATATCCAACCCCACCACGCTCCGGAGTTCCTGCCGCTTCATCCTTGCGATCGAAGCCTGCAAGATAAAAAGGTCCTCTAGGAGCTCGATAATCCTATCGAGTTTTTCTGTCGTGTTCTCCTCGTGCGGAGCCCTCTTCATTGTTTTTTCTCCTTCCTGAAGAACCTTGCGATGCGATTGACTCTGTGGATGTCGCAACCAACAATCTTTCGAATCTCAAGCTGAGGCACATTCGCTTTCGCCAGCTCAGTTATCAAAAGGTCCTTCAGAACCTCAGTGCCTATCTCTACTTGAGCGCCCGCTCTTTTAGTTGCCATATTCTTCTCACCTCTGCATTTCGCCTAAGACGTGGGAATTAGTGCATGCTTCGCCTTCACTACGCGTTCCCAATCGCGGAAGTTCAAGATGACCCTCTGACGGTCATGCCGCGAGATGGGATTCATATGCGCGAGTGGGTTTCGAGACGCACCAATACAATTGATGAGTTGACTGAACCACTCTATGTTCCCCAAGATAGCTTTTAACGCTTGCCAGGCATTTTGATTGCGCACGATGGACACTAAGTCCTTGATATCGGTATAAAAGATGGGATGCGCCCCCCGTGCGCCGTGCCACGGTATTTCCGTCTCCTGGCGCATTCTCTCACGGACCGTGCGACGGACATTTTCAGATGCACATCGATCCCACCAATCCGGACCAATTGCTTGTCCCAAAACTCGTCTAAGAACTTCTCGCACGGAATTTTCAAAGACATACATAATCGGGTATACCTTTTCAGACATCTCCTTTGCCTCTGCTATCATCCGCGACGGCAAAATCGGGTCAGTAATCGACAATACGCCCCCGATTCGAACCTCGCCCACTTTCGTCACTATCTTCGTTCTGACCTTCCTCTCCTCCGGGAATTCCTTCCTTGAGTTGAGCGTTGAGACTAAGCCGCGAACACGAGCAACTGTCTCACCGTCTACGAATCGGTCCAGGCGCAGTCCTTCCTGATGAGCGATGCAGTAAACGGCTTCCTCCGTGCTCATCGGCACCTTCCGAATCAGTGCTTGGACGCGTTGAGAGAGGCGCTGTTTTGTAACGCCAAGCTTCCGAAGCAATGCGGTCCTAAGTGCCTTGTTCGTCATCGCCATCCAGTTCTCCCCGTCAATCGTTCTCTGCCCCTGGCTTCCGACGTTCCTTCCTTTCCTTTCGGACTTCTGCCAACCTGACACTGATCGCATTCGCTGTGGAATTTAGGAACGCCGCGATTTCCTTCTGGCCATATCCTGCCCGGTCCAGTAGGTCCACTTGCTCCCTCTGCTTCAGCCCTCGGAGCAATGTCAATCCAATCAGACGCAGCGCCTGCAAAATCTGACTATTCGTGTCCTTCGGGTTATTCATTTAGGCCCCCTGCGCACTCGGCGGTCTCTCGATTTTCGCAAATTGAATAGCATCACTCGCACGGTGTTCGGCGTCGTATTCAGAATCTCAGCGATTTCTTTCGGCTGTAGTCCAGCCACAGAAAATAACCAAATCCTTTCTGTTTGACTCTTCCCCTCCGTCATGCCCATCACGGCGAGTCGGATAATCGCATCCAGCTTCCGCACGAGTGTATCCATCTTTTTTGAGATTGCGTCTAGACGCGTATCATCCACGGTTCTTTGCCTTCTTCCTCATCGCCGTTGCTGCCGTGACGTAATTAACGGGTCTGCGCAGGATTTCAGCGACCTGCGCAGGTGATGCCCCCAGCTCTGTGAGTTTCACGATCTTGTCGGTCATGCTGGCCTTAGAGCCCTCCGTACTTCGATCAAGCAGCAAGGAGATTATCAGGTCCAGACGTTGCACAATTGCTGCTACGGGGCTCGCTGTCTTTGGTCTCATACAATAATATGTTAGCTCATATAATGAAGTATTGTCAATAACGTTTTTTGAATCCTATAACTACATATCTGTCATTAGACAAAGACAATCGTAGGCGTCATGGTTTCTGTTCCTCGGCCATTCTGATCACAACGTATCCTCAGCACGGACGGAGTGGTTTCTGGACACAATCTGGCACAGCTTCCCAACAGCGACAATTCAGTCACGCTGCCATGATCGAGTAGCACTTGGATTTCGGAATGGCTAGGTTCAGTGTTGGTTGGAGTCGATTCTGGAAGTCATCCAGGTCGTATTCCTCCATAAGTGACCAAAATATAGCAGTTTACGAGCTTATCCAGGCTGAAAACCTCGGTTTGTGACACGAAGCACTTCTCCGCAAGGCACGTTGCCCGACGCAGGCATTGGGAGAACCGGCGGCGTTTCTCGATCCAGACGCGTTTGGCCGCAGATCTGACGAACGAGCTTCCCGATTCCCTGAAGATCACCGCCAGACCCTATTCCCATATCCACGACGCTGAAGCTAACGATCACAAGATAACGCATAGCGATAATAGCCTGTATCCATAGCGTTTAGCAGTACTCTTGCATTAAGCAGTATGATTTTTTCGATATGCGCTTGTGATATATTGTTTTACATTAGGATGTTCCGAGCACGGACGGAGCGGTTTCTGGACACAATCTGGCACAGCTTCCCAACAGCGACAATTCAGTCACGCTGCCATGATCGAGTAGCACTTGGATTTCGGAATGGCTAGGTTCAGTGTTGGTTGGAGTCGATTCTGGAAGTCATCCAGGTCGTATTCCTCCATAAGTGACCAAAATATAGCAGTTTACGAGCTTATCCAGGCTGAAAACCTCGGTTTGTGACACGAAGCACTTCTCCGCAAGGCACGTTGCCCGACGCAGGCATTGGGAGAACCGGCGGCGTTTCTCGATCCAGACGCGTTTGGCCGCAGATCTGACGAACGAGCTTCCCGATTCCCTGAAGATCACCGCCAGACCCTATTCCCATATCCACGACGCTGAAGCTAACGATCTAAACTACAACGTCTCGCCAGAGGTTGAATTCAGGCTCCCATTTGAGCCCCATTAGGAGGGCGTCCCGTTGCCAGAAGATCGTTTTCAGAATGCTTTCTTGGATCAGGGTGTTCCGGGCACGCACGAACCAGTTTCTGGACACAATCTCGCACAGCTTCTCAACGGCGACAATTCAGTCACGCTTCCATCATCGGGCAGCACCTGGAATTCAGAAAGGCTTAGGACCACTCTGCCCTTGTCTATCGCTCAATGGACCAGAACATGGTTTCGCGTCAAAACCATCATCCCTTATAATCGGCGCACGTCAGACCTGCCAATCTGTGGCTGAACCTCTCGTTGAAACTCGTTGTTATGAATTTCTCAGTTTAGTTTCAACAATCCCAGCTTCCCTCAGATACGTATCCATGATCGCAAAAGCACCGTCTATTGCTCCCGACAAGCCACACTCCTTGGCAAGCGCATCGTACGGCTTCTGCCAATCTGGAGGAGGCTGCGGCAGCGGGTTCGGCACGGCGTGAGTCCCTCGGCGATCAAACGTGAGACGGATTGCTTCAGCAACCTTGGCTTTTGCCAAGGTGCCGCAATGAATCAAGAGAACCATGTCCACCAGGTCTCGCACGCGACTATTCGTCGCACCGTGTCGTGGCAGAGTGTAGGCGTGAAGTTTTTCGGCAAACTGTTGCTCGCGAGGGATCATATACAACGACGGGCTCGCAATACCGGCAAAACCCAACCAGTCGCGCCCTTCGATGACTTCGAGCGGCTCCATCACAGCATCGCCTATCCCTAGGTCCAGGTGAAATCCAACGAATACGCGGCCATCGAGGCGAGCTTCGACGGGAAACCTTGCGCCGCCATACGGGGCAGCATCCAAGTCAGAAATTGGCTCACCTATCGTGTAAACGAAGAAGTCGTCACTCCTGGATGCAGCGGCCTCTTGTAGCTTCTCCAGCACGGCCAGATTCTTCTTGTCGTCTTTCTTCTCGCCTGAACTAGAGGTGCTGCGCATCGTCAGGTCAATATCCTTCGTCGTGCGCGCAGCCTTGATTCGCAGCTCCATCGCGTAGCCACCCTTCAGTACCCAGGGTAGCGCGCTAGGCTGTGCCGACTGAAACAGTCGCGCCAAGAGCCGATCAAAGGAAACCTGACGCCGCAGACGCTGCAAGTCAACGCCTTCCTTCCCGGCAATATCCTGAAGCCTATCCTCCAGTGCCCTTCGAAAGGCTGTGGCTGTCGCGTACTTCTTAGGCTCCATCAGGCGGCTACTCTCTGAAACAAATTTCGCAGTTGCTTACTATCAACGAGGCGTTTCCTAGCCTCCGCAATTTCGTTTCTGCGAATGAGCCCGCGACGGAGTCCTTCACGCACTGCTTGCCGAAGGGTCGCAGGCGACACCTCTCCACCTGTCAGCAGATCAAGAATTGTTCGCATAGGCTTCGTTACGCGCACTCCATAGGCAACTCCGATATCGCTCTGAGGGAGATCAGCAAGATGCAGTACGAGCACACGAGGGGTTTCACTATTTCGCCGGAAGCTTCTCGGTACAGTCATGTGCAGCTTCGCTGGCATTACGTCGGAAAGATCATGAAGGCTCAGAGCAGTTTGATGGCTGTAGACTCCCTGTGCGGTCTCTCCTCGATTCCTGGACCAGAGCGACCAAAGCATCAGGTCAGGGCGCTCGCCTCGCGGAAAGCTGGCCAGACGATAGATTCCCCGATGCTCACGAATCCAGTTTCCCGCCTGAACGTGGTACGGGTGAGTATTCTCCGCGAACCCCGCAGCTTTAGCCTGCTTGGTCGTGAAGAAACCCTGCTGGCCTTCCGCAATCTCGTAGAGCCGTTTCGCGGCTTCTTTGCGTCCTTTCCGCATAGCACAATACTACAACTTATTTGAAGTATTGTGCAAGTAAATGGAGTATCTCTCCTGGCGCAGCACTTCAATTCTTACCCAACTCTGCCACGATAGATCTGAGGCGATCAAGTAGCTCAATTCGCGTGCAGGGAGTTTGCTGATAACTTTCTCTCGCTTGTCCGAGCAGTCGCCCGACAAGTTTGCCCGGCTCTACGCCAAATTCTTGCATTATGTCTTTTCCCGTAATCGGCATTAGGCTAGAAAGGTCAGCCAATATGGCGTTCTCGATGAGTTTTCTGGCCTCGCCCTCGAAATCATAGTCCGACGAAAAGGCTCTCAAGCTTTGCGCCCATTTCTCGTAATTCCTCCGCACCAAACGCTCCGGATCGATGTATTCATGACCCATATCAATGGCGATTGCTGCAACTAAGGCTTCGAATTGGTGTGGAGGGTGATACCGACTTCTGCGAAATCTCCAATCGTTACAAATCAAGTCCTTAGATTCATCTTTCTCCATCAAACGCAGGACATTCAAGAGTGATTCGAGGAACTCCAGCGCCTCCTGCAGAAGGGCAACCAGGCATCTGTCCCATTCGTCTTCCGAATCGGGCACTGCGGTTCCACATTTGGCAGAAAACCAATCATGGCAGTCACCAATGGTCTTCTTGTCGTGCGATTCTTCAATACTTAGATTGTGCTGCGTATATGTTCTCAATTTTTGAACATTGAGAGGATGGCCACGAAGCGTTCCGTCCCCATCAAGGGAGTAGGCATCGAAACGCTTCATGAGATAAGGTAAGCTTATTTTTCCGGCTTCCCAATACAAAACATAGAGCCACGAAACTAGTCTTAGAAAACCGAGTTCCGCAGGGACGAACTTTGGCATGCGTTGAGAAACCGTGTCAAACAGCCCGGCTCCGTCAGCAAGTAACGCAATGACGCGAGTATTTGTCTCCTCTGCCTTCCCAACAATCCGATACATCAATTGCTCGGGACTTGGAGTAGACATGCACGCGATCCTCAGCCTTTGTAATAGCTAACGGGGTCAGCAATTGGCCCGACAAAATTAAAAGCAATGTGAAACTCTCCGAGGGAGGACCTTGGAGTGATATCAGGTTTACCAAAATCGCGAGGCCGAAAGTCAATTTGCCTACGAAGTTCTTCAATGTGGACGGAACCCTTCACGCCGTCGGGCGCGACCCATGCGACAATTCCGTGGAACTTTTGAGGCACCCCTGTAGGCGCACTGGCAATATAGCTTCGGACGATTCTCCTTCTTCCCATAACTCGCTCAGATTCACGATCAAGCTCTTTGAAGGTTTGAAAAGCAAACTCCAAACGTCCCAGGTGGAAAAATGCCAACCCTCGAATGAAAGCCGTTACGAGAGGGCGTTTCGATTCACCAGTGGCTTCGATAGCCTCAACCATCGCGAGGCATTCGTTCCATTGCGATAAACTAAGAGGAAGCAACATCCTTTCAGAGGCGAAAAGTTTTCGGCCAGTGCTTACTATCCACCATAAATCGAGCATCAAATCTAAACATCTCGCGTCGGCCGAGATTTTCTCTTTCTGAGAGCGAAGGTAAGTCAGGGCGTCATTCAACCGCCGTGCATTCACCTCCGTTGCGCTCTCCGCACTCTCGGGAAGCCCTGAAATCCTTAAAGCCCTTAGGTAGTATCCTGCACACGAACCCTTCTCTTCCAGAGAAGCGAACGCTGCTTCTTCAAGATCCTCTAGATTCGCGACTTCTGCTATCTGCATCCTTCTCTTCTGCAGCATTAACTGCTGATCTACTTCTAGCTCTATCGATTCTGCTGTCTGAAATGACGACAAAACATCAGCGAGCAGTTCACTTTCAGCAACAGAATCGAGAACTTTCTCCTTAATCATCGTACGCGCAAACCAAGAAAGGATATCTATGGGATAGTAGCTGTCGGGATCTTGCATGCGGGCTTGGCGGAGCGCCGCGTTTGCTTCTTCGTAGAACTGTTTCAGTTCCCGTGCGTCTGCCGTGTGACGTAATGCTCGGGTCGCCAACGAAGCCGTTAGTTCGTTGAAAAGAAACGTACGCAACGCGCGATTTTTCTTGTCTTGACCGAGAATTTCAAAGGCCGACTTAACAACGGCCTCGACTTCCGCGAGTGCGTTGTCAATTCCTGTATCCGCCGAGTCGATTCTGTCCCGGCCCACGGCCCATTCGCGGAGCAGATTTGCCTCTTGAAGCATCAGCCTCGGATTCTGAAGCCCCCGCTGCTGGCGAAGTTGTTTGAGCGCTTCGGCCACTTCTCTGAGATAAGGCCTAAAGTACTCATTGCTTTCACCTTTAGGTCCAATCGCTCGCAGAAGCTCGACACCGAAGGTCACCTCCCGACCGTCGGTCATCACCCCTGTTTGGTCATGGATTTCAAGGAGTAACCGTTTTACAAATTCGATTTCAGTACTCGGTCCACCCATCCTAGAGTCAACAATGATTCTTGCCTCTAGAGCATTTCGCGGACCCACTTCGATATTTCCCACTTCGTCTTCGTACCACCTGATTATGTCTATCCCTTCAAAAAGCTTTACGATCCTGAGCGTGTCCTTCTTTCCTAATGTCCGTAAGAGCAATTCCAGAGGAACCCGAAGGCCAAATCGGCCCGGAACCATAACCAGACACGTAAAATCTTGAATGTCCGTCAGTACTTCTCCACCGGTCGTCCTCGTCATTTCCGAAAATAGCTGCCTCTGACCGATCCATCCGGCCTTTTTCAACTGTTCTTCGAGAATTGTCGTCGAGCGCGATTCAACTTCGGTAGCTGCAGCTTTCTTCCTGAGCAATTCCTCTGCGTGCCCAATCTCAAGACGCAACTCCGGTACGTATTGCCATCCGGGTCGAAGGAAGCATTCTGTATAGCGCAACCAAAAATGTTTGGTCTAGGCGAGGTCGCACGCGGCTCACAAGGTCTCGCAGTGAAGGGTGGAATCCAGCCAGGAAATCTCCGAACTCAGCAAGCTCCGATTCAATCAGTTGCGCGGGGGCCTCTACGCTATTCTCTTTCGGGTGTTGAGCAAGCCTATAGGTGCTTCCGACCAAGATGACCTTTCGGCCACGACCCGTCAGACGCCGCAAGAATCCTGAATAATCCTCCTGATCGACCATTCCATCCCAAATAACCAAAGCGGCCCTTGCGCCGCAATCTTCAGCCCACTGACAAAAGTGATCTATATCGGAATACACAGGTTTCTGACTGCGTCGCTCAATGTACAGCACTGGGTATTCTCGTTGGAGCGCAACCTCGTAGGCCAAACTCGCGAGTGCGACCGTTTTCCCCGTTCCGGTTTGGCCATGCAAAATTATCGGAACGTCCGAAAGTACGTGCCTCGACAGTTTCTCTTTCACCATGCCGGACAGTTCCTTCTGATAATGCCGTCTGAACGCGAACCCTCTCGCGTACGAAGCCCACTGCGGCGGGCCCTCCGCAGTAGCCAAGAAATTCCGAAACTCACGATACCTAGCTTCTTCGGATAAAGGCTTGGGCGGGAGAATGTCACGCTCGTCAATTAGATTGGCCGATCGTGACAATTGAACCCATTTGTCCCGAGGAACGACGACCGATTTCCTTGCCATTTGGACGCGACGGCCCTCACGCTCTTCTTCGGTCGTTCCGAGCGCGATTAACCCTTCCTCTGCACCTCGGGCGAGAACTGTCGAAAGACTTCCTTCGTGCGGCGTGATTTTCCCCTGTTCTAACAGCCGGCAAAAATCAGCGTTCTGAAGAAGTTCCTCTGACACACTGAATATATGGACTTGACCAACCGAAAAACCATCGAGAATGGGCAGCAATTCATCAGGAGTGAACCAATCTAGCGATCCTTTATAGCCCTCAATAAAAAGGGTACCGAGGGGGCTCACCAATTCCGGCAATCGACGCGCGAGCGAGACAGCAACCTGTCTCCGTTTTGTCCACTCGAACCGGGTCAACGGCGGGCGCGTCATCTCATCTGCTTGGTTCAAAGATCCAAAAAGAAATGTGCAGTGAAGGACACGTTTATTTCGCGGATCGCTCGGGTTGAATTTTTCTTCGAAAATAGGTTGCACTTCACGCCAAGGCGAACGAAAAGCACCCAATAGAATTGAGTCAATTGACGAAGTATAAATGCCGCTCCATGCAAATTGCGAGACGGCGTGCAACCATTCAGGCACGGAGAGGCGTTTGCAGCGTTCGTCCATCCATGCCAAAGCCGCGTCTGGCTGCTGAGCGGCGTCACCTTCAAAAATATTGTAGTAGCTTAAAGTCGCAGGATTTTGTGGGCCGTATTTACGAACGATCTCGGACAGTAACGGATCTTGACCAGTCTCAATTCTGAGATAGTCCTGCCCAATGTACAGGAATGAAGGTCCCTGCTTCAATCTATCGTAAATGGTTCTTTGGTCTTTATGATTTGCCATTTCCTGCCCGCTAAAGATTGAATGTCAAACAATAAACTAAACCAACCTCTTTTTCCAGACACACCAGACTACCTCGGAAACGAGAAGCGCTTCCGGAACGAACCGCGCAATCTGCTGACGATGACCTTTCGTGCTTCTTTCAACCATGCTTCTAGGTCCCGCCGACATCAGCTAGCTTTACCTTCCCCAAATAGATCGAGCGTCTTCCGCTAGCACACGGTCGCGCCAGGCAAACCGCGACCTGTCACGCCCGTTGCCATCCGCTCCAGACGCAAATACTAGACCGCGCCGGTCTCTTTCCTTTCAGTGAGTCCGTTGCGATTTGGTTCCCCTCTCTGGTTGAGGGAACCAACTCTCAACTCACCGAAAGGACAAAGAAAATGAATTCAGAAAACATAAAGAAAGTTACAAATCAAGCCATCGAGCAACTCATCACGGCACTCAACGAGGGCCGGACTGAAACGCTGACGCAATACCTTGCAGCGATTGGCCGATTCCACCGTTACAGTCTCCGAAACGTAATGCTCATTGCATCACAGCAGCCAACCGCAACGCACGTGGCAGGCTTTCACGCTTGGCACAAGCTTGGGCGATTCGTAAAGAAAGGCGAGAAAGGAATCTTGATCCTTGCTCCGATTGTTCGGCGAAAGGCTGAAAACGACGAGCACAACGGAACTGACGAGTCATCAACGGCTGTCGGCTTTCGCGCTGCCTACGTCTTCGACATCAGCCAGACCGACGGCCAAGAGCTTCCCGAAATCGGCAGCGTCAATGGCGATCCTCGTGAGTACCGTGAACGCCTTGCGAAGTTTGTCGCCGAACAAAGCATCGCTCTTGAGTATTCAGACGAGATTGCTCCGGCGCGGGGCACTTCCGCAGGAGGCAAGATCACGTTGTTGCCCCGTCAGTCCACGGCTGAAGAATTCGCAACTTTGGCGCACGAACTCGCGCACGAAATGATGCACCGTGACGAGCGTCGCAGCAGCACTTCGAAGCGCAGCCGCGAGACTGAAGCAGAGGCCGTTGCATTCGTGGTCTGCCACGCTATCGGCCTAGAGACGGGCTCAGCGTCTCAAGACTACATTCAGCTCTACGAAGGTGATGCGAAGCTCTTAACGGCCAGCTTGGAGTACATCCAGAAAGCTGCTACCCAAATTCTCAACGCTATCGGCGCGGACGGAGCATCCGCGCCACCCGCCTAACGCGGGTAACCGCAGTTCAAACAATTCGCCCGAAAGCCCACGCCTACGCAGCAATAGACTTGCGCCCGTTGCGCCGTCCCGCCATTTTCTGAGCCAAAGACATCAGAAGCTTTCTGTCGTTCTGTTCTACGCGGCCTAGAAGTCTCTGCAACCTCGAAAGAAGCCGTGCCTCCTTGCCGGAGCTACCCCACACAATGCCGTCAGCAGTCTTTCGTTTGAGGAGATTAGGCAGTTTAGGTGGAGCATCGCCATCGTAAAAGAGTTGGTAGAGAGGCACTTCAAGCGCCCGAGCCATCTTCTCCAAAGTTTCGATAGCCGGTACCGTGTGGCCATTCTCTACGCGAGAGATGTAACAACGAAGCAAACCCGTGCGTTTCTCAATGTCTCCCTGTGACAAGTTCTTTCCTTCGCGCATTTCGCGCAAGCGCTCACCAATCACCATATTCTCTACCTCCCACTGAGCGTCGCCGAACAACTAAGGCGCTCACATTCAACCATGACCAGCAGCCGAAAGGAAACTTTCGATTGACTCTGACTCCCCCTATGGCGCCGCTTGAAGCCTTTTTACGAAAGGATTGCTTTGGTTCTGTACATTTCACCTTTTCCGCCACTCTTTTCCTTGGGCACGGCTTCGGGAGAATTCCCACGCCCGGCAGCTTTGCGCCGTCTGCTTTTCCGTCTCCTCCCAAGAAATCTTCTCATCCATCGTCAAAGATTTACTTGTGTCCCTCCCGAAAAGCCGTCGCTCGCTTTGGGAGTGGTCTCCTCTCGCCCTTTGGTGCCCCAAGAAAAAGGGGCGAAAAAGGAGAAACAAAATGTATCTGAATTCGATCCAAATTATCGGCTTCGTCGGGAAAGACCCCCAGCGACGCCAAGCCCGTACCAACGGCGCTCCATTCGTCGTTCTGTCGGTTGCCACGCAACGGTCGTGGAAGAACGCGCAGGATGAGTGGTGCTCGAAGACCGAGTGGCACCGCGTCGTCGCGTGGAACGGCCTCGGCGAGCGCGTTGCGGTAGCGCTACACAAGGGCGATCACGTCCTAGTCGAAGGCACGCTGGTCAGCACGACCTACGACCGTGAGTACGGCAAAGGCAAGAAGCCCACAGTCGTGAAACACACACTATGGCAGATTCGTGCAGACTCGGTCCGCGAGCTCAATCGCGCAGAAAAAGAGCCAGAAGCGGTCGCTTCCGGCTCCAACGGCAGCGCGTCCCATGACTTGCTGGCATCAGCCGAAGGTGCCCCTTTTTAGTGCACCTTTCATTTGTGGGCCTCGGCTCAAGGGAGCCGAGGCCCTCTCCATTGGTCTTTTCTCGCAGGAAATGTATTCGAGCCGATCATTTCGCTCGCTGGCGCAGTGTGGAGAGTGCTTCCGCAACCTCGTGACCTTTAGCTTCGATCAGGTCGAGTAACTCTTCGGGAGTGGGGGTATCTTCGTTGCTCTTGGCATTGGGGTTGACGGCTTTAAGATCAAAATTGTTCTTTTCAATGTCTACTCTGTTGACTTTCCAACTCCGTTCACTGTCGACTCTCAGCGGAAGAAGCTGAAAGAACTCCTCGAACCGGGCCAACGTCAACGGCGATCTCTTGCCAACTTTGATGTCGGACAGGTCGTAATACCAAATCTCCTGGGTTGGCTGACCCTTTGTGAAGAACAATAGATTCGTCTTCACTCCCGCGCCGGCGTGTACAAAACTTCCTGCCGGGAGACTGACGATGCACCATAGATCGCACTCATCAAGAAGCTTTCGTTTGGTCTGTAGGAACGCAGTTTCGTTGGTACGGAAAAGCACACCTTCATCGAGCACGATTCCGCACCGCCCGCCAGATTTCAAGCTATCGATGACATGCTGGAGGAAGAGCACTTGCGTCGCACGAGTCTTGTACGCGAACCTTGTCTGCGCCTCTTTCCCTTCTTTGCCCCCGAACGGCGGATTCATCAGAACCACGTCATACAAAGAGGGCGCATCCAGGAACAGCCCACCGTAATTTTCTGCGCCCGTAAGCGTATTGCCATGCCACATATGCGGCTCGTCTATCCCGTGCAGGACTAGATTGGCAAGCCCGATTGGGTAAATCGTGTTGTCTTTCTCCCGGCCAAAGAAGGTACGTTGCTTGAGAATCTCTAGGTGCTCCGCCGACTTGATCCTGTCATTATTCGGCCCGGCCATATGCTCGTAGGATTGGGCAAGGAATCCACCTGTGCCACAACCGGGGTCATAAACTTTTTCGCCGATCTGCGGGTCAATTACCCTCACCATCGCCCGAATAATTTCTCGAGGTGTAAAGAACTGGCCTCCATCGTTCCCCTTCTCTCCCATTTTGAGCAGGAGGCCCTCATAAACCTGCGAGAGTGTGAATACATGAGTCGTATCCACACTTTCAACGCTGATCTCGTGAATCCTGTCGAGAATGTCGAGAAGATTTCGTTCAGTATCAATTCGCGTGCGCTCCAGGCTGGATACAATCTCGCTCATTACCTTTTGGCGCGACGTAGCGTTCGGCTTATCTCGCAGGCCCTTAAGGTGTGGGATGAGATCGCCATTTACAAAGCTAAACAGTGCTCCGAGTGCACCATTCTCAAGCTCCTTTCGCTTGGAACCGCCAGGTGCAGCCCAATCTTGCCACCGGTAAGGTGCCGCTAAAGACGGTTGAAACTCGGCTCTGACCGCTTCGGCTTCTTCTCCTTCGCGCGTCTCGTGCTCATCCAGGATGCGCAGGAAAAGAATCCAGGTCAGTTCGGGGACATATTGCAGAGCGCCAGCACAGTTTGAACGGCGCATGATGTCGCAAATGCCTTTGATGTAGGAATTGAGATTCTGCTGACCGTTGAACTTGCGGCCATTTCCATTCGACGCGACTTTTCGTGATTGAGCCATTGTTATTCTTCGGGTTCCTCTAAAGCCTCCGGCACATAAACTCGCTTCAAAGGCAGTAGCCCTTTGTAGCGCGAATCAAATTGATCGTAATGCTCCAAAACAAGGTCCACAAACTCGGTACCGTCGATCAGGCGCAAATTGCTCTTGCTTCGAGCAAAGTTCAAGGCGGGAGTAGTAAAGGTCCCCAGGGTAACCACGAGACCGAACTCATTTTCACCTACTTTGCCGTAGAGAGCAGAGACCACAGGATCGCCGACGCTCCCCTCGCCGCTTTTCACTTGTACCTTGATGATTGGAGGTTCAAATCCCAATTCATCTTTGTGAGCAACAATGTCAATCCCGCCATCAGATCCCTCTGCGGATACACGCGTCCGATACCCCATTGCTTCCAAGAGATGTGCCACAAACCCGGCCAGCGGATGGCCCTTTAATTCCAGAGCAAGCCGTTTAAGGATAAAATCGCGTGTCGTATCCTCGATTTCTTCCGTAACAGCCGACACGGTCTCGTCCGCCTCCACAGCAGCAGTGGTGGGCTTCCCTTCGAGGGCGGCTAAGAACTCCTCTGCGTAATTCTTTACCTGGAAAAGACTCAATGCTGACCCGATCTCGTATAAAGCGCCCTGTTTGAAATGCGTTCTCGGAAGCGAACGTAACCACTTGACTGCCCGCAAATTGGGATATCCTGGCTCCAGATTGGAATCGTACTTGTAGTTTCCCTCGACTTGACCGATGTGGACGTGCCGATCCCGCTTCGAGGGATAGACGACAAAATCCCCGACCTTCATTTCGTGTACAAACCGGAAAAGCTGTCCTGCACTATTGGGGATTTTGGCCGGTTTCCAATCCGGCCAGCATTTAGCAACCTTTGCTTTGAACGCCTCCCGGTCAGGTCTTAACTTGCTGAGGTCTCCCATTTCGGACCAGCCGAGCGCAACGTAATTCTTCTTGAGAAAAAGTGCGTCCGCGTCCCCTGTCCTGCCCGCATGAATGCCCCAAACTGTCTTCTCAGAATCGCCCATATCACAGTTCTCCGTAGTATGCCTGACGTAGGAGTGCCGCAGGTATTGCAGCGATGAACTTAAGTTGCTCTTCTATCGCGTTCTGTATTCGTTGTGCTCCCTCGATTCGCGCTGTGAGCGCCGCCGTGAGGCTTTGCTGTTCGGTAAGTGATGGCACCGGTACCGGCTCGTTTAGGAGCTGTGTGCGTGTTATCTTTTTCATCGTACCGCTCGCACCTCCTGCCCGTTGTTTCCAGTAGCCCGTTAAATATAGGAACGACAAATATGAACTCAAAAAGAGTGGTAACAGTTCACCATTTGGCAGGATGCGAATCGTCAGATCTGAAGCAACAATCTTCTCCGTTCCCCCTGGATACAGTGCTGCGCGCCCGACCAACTCAGGCGTGTTGCTCCGCGCCACGAGGACCTCACCCGCTGTAACGAAAGACTGTGCTGCATCCAAAGCCCACATTTTTGCATGCTTCACACCTGAACGATTAAAGCCAATCTCTGTTAGGCAGGCCGTCGTAATTGCCGATACATCGGTATCCCCGTCCGTCGCGATCGATTTCGACGGGAGAAGCACGGAGATTTCCGCCAGAAGCTTCTTTGACCACTGCTTTGCCTCTGTACCACCAAATATCGCTCGGAGATGAGCACCAGCCAATTCCTTGGCGGCTCGCAATTGTATTTCGCCGCTGACCCGCGCATTATCGACGGCTTTCATTCGATGATTCAACAAAGCTACGATACGCGGCTGCTCTGAAATAGGAGGAAGGGCAATTCTCAGCGACTCGACCTCCCGCTTTGTTACGTGGCGTAGACCGACGCCACCATGAGCCTTGCCTATCATCTCTCCCAACTGCTCATTAATTGCAAATACTGCCCAGTCCGCATCGAGACAGGATTTGTCAAGATTCAAAAGGAAAATGTGTTGGTTTAATACGCCTCGTTCACCCTGCCATGTATGAGCTCCGAACGACGTTCCAGGCGTTCCGGACCAGGCTAATAGGACATCACCTGCCTCGACAACGACCCGATCATTCAGCGGACCTGCCCAGTAGTTGAACCCTTTTCGAGCGTCGTTAAGATTTTGGATTCTAATAATAGGTGTCCCCTGAGTGCTCCAGTCCGATTCTTTATATGCGTCTCCGTTTGTTAGCCGACACAGCTCTCCCAACTTCACCCATCGCCATCCAGTAGGCAATGGTTGAGAACTGGAGCCATCAAATTGCATTGTGGTGGTCGCTTTCAGAGTTGAATCCTTTTGCCGCCCGTGGCTCCTAGTACAAACACAACGGCGCTTTCGAGTTTTCTAAAGAGAAAGGAAATCAAGGCCAACACGTCAAGGGCGTCCTCGCGGCTCATTGGCCAATTCAATTCAGGCTCGTGTGCCTGGGGATTCCGCACAGCGTTCATCAATCCCATACAGAGGAACATAATTCCTAGCTGCTCATCTCTCTCGCTCTGGCTTCTTTGACTATTGATCTTGATTGGTCCGCCGAAATTCAAAGCATCCCCCATCAGGGGTTGTCCACTCTTTGCGATCTGGGAGTTCTTGCTAACGGCTGTATCGAATGCTTTGCAACATTCAAATACGGCATGAAAATATGCTCCGCGCCCAAAGTGACTCCTGCCGTGCTTGATGACTTGCGGGTGGAACCCTCGACCATCGAATGCAATTTCGTCCGGCGACTTAGTTTGCCGAACCGTCGTTGCCTGCACCCCAGTGATCATCAAGGTGCCGTTCTCAGTGGCCCGCACGCCATAAAATTCCAGGACGGAATTTACAGACGACAGGAAACGTTCGTATTGTTCCCGTCTGCCGATCCAGCCCTGTGGATGACAGGCAGTCTCTATCACCTTGAGCACGGCGTGCGGCTTGGCTCCTGCCTCACTTTGAAGCTGTTGAAAAACCTCTGCTACAAATCGCCACTTTGTTCCGCCATCGTGGACAATCTTGGGATATCCGCTTCGCTGAAAAAGCTGTGTGATTTCACTGCCAGTGAAGTAACCTCCAATGACTTGTGCCAACATCTCAAGAGCTTCATCGCGAAGAGACGGCAAGTCTTTGCTCATGCCGCGAACATCCGTTCCTTCGTTTGATGGAGGACCTCCGAGGGTTTCCCAAGCATCTTAAGCGCGGGGAGACCGCCAGCACGAACCACCTCCGGAGTCTGGAACACCTGCGGGTTTTCTAAGCCATCTGTCCCAGCTTGGGCAAATTGACTCGCCAGCGCCCTCAATGTCGCCGACGCATTTTTCGGCAAGGTGGCAAGCCAGGCCGCGTGCTTATAGTTGAATGCCTCCGCTCGCTCGGGTCGCGTGCGCGGGTCCATGCCGTAACCGACTTCGCCAAGCACATCATAAAGGTCGTAATCTCCCATGTCTTCAAGCGAACGAACAAGGAACGGTGAGCGGCCCGCGTCAGGCAAGTGACCCAGCATTTCCCGCCGCTCAGCGGGGACAATCCAGCGCGCTCGGAATTCCTCCAGTGTCGCCGCTTCCTCCACGAGCCGGGCTGCCAGTCGCTGCTTGTATTCCTCAACCGTGACGGGCATCGCTTGCCCGTTCACTGTCGTGACGATATAGCGCCCGGCGTCGGTCACGTGGACATCGAATCCGTCAACTTCGATTGTGCGTTCCGGCGGCGCAGGCTCCGGTCCGGGCTCACCGGGTTTACGCAGCTTCGAGAGCGGAGAGACGAATCCACTTCCGAACAATCTCGTGGCGTTTGTGTAGTCGTACACGCGAAACATTAGCTTGTTTGTCGGAGGATGGAGACGAGTCCCGCGTCCAATCATTTGGTAGAAAGCGATGGGCGATCTGACGTACTTAAAGAACACGATGTTGCGAACAATGGGCACATCCACGCCGGTCGTGAGTAAATCCACAGTTGACGCAACAAAGTAGGAGCGAGTAGCGCCACGCAAATCAGCCAAGTACTGACTTCCTCCGACGCTGGCGGTGCACTTGAAAGCGTAAGGTTCAAGACGCGGCCTGCCATTTTCCAGACACCAATGCGCGTAGAGATTGTTCATCGCGGAAGCCACATCATCTGCATGGCGATCACGGACACAGAAGATAATCGTTTTCTGTTCAGGGCCACCCGAGGCAACTAGGTAATTGAACAAATCCTGGCACATGGCGAGCACTCGGTCCGGGAGAAGAATGCGGTCTTCATAGGTCGTTTTGTCGTAGAGCGCGCGAAGTTCATCGCGTGTGACCGGCTTGCCGGTATTTGCATCTTTCGGGTTCCGGGCAAGGATGTCGTCAATGCTGATCCCCGTGGCGTCGAGGTTCACTCTCCCTTTCTGAATCTCGCAGGCAGCAAGATAGCCGTCCTCAATGCCCTGACTCATGTCATATTCATAGACGGGTTCCCCAAAGTAGCGGAGGTTATCGGCAGTGACCTGCGCATCTGCCCTGGATTCCGGCGTCGTCTCCGAGATTTCCAATTGCCGGGGCGTGGCCGTCAATCCAATCTGAACCGCATTCGGATTGCGTGTAAGAACCTGAGACCATTTGCCCCAAGCCGAGCGGTGGCATTCGTCAATCACGATATGACTGAAATAGTTTTCAGGGTAATTCGCGATCAGAAAGTTCGCGTTCGCTTCTTCGCTGTCCACGTCCAGGGTCTGATAGGTGGAGATCAGGACACGAGCGTTTTTCTGTGGATTGTCTGAGGAAACAGCTGCAGCATTCGCCCCGAAAAGATTCTGAAAGGCCGCTGAACCCTGAAGGCGCAATTCGTCCCGGTCACACACGAAGAGAGCCCGTCGAAGTTCTCCCGCATCGGCGATTCGCTTTAGTAGGTTTACCGCGATGAAGGTCTTTCCTGCGCCCGTCGCCAGAGAAAGCAACGCGCGCTTCGCCTCGCCGGTCCTTTCACATCTCGCTATTTTCTCCAGAACCGCGCGGATTGCTGCGTCTTGATAATAGCGCCGTGTCGCTTCCCCTCCTGTGTATCGCATTAGGAGAGGTCGGGCAGCAGAATCGTCAAGGGAAAAGCGTACGGCTTTTTCGTACCGCGTCCTCAACTCTTGTGGTGAAGGAAACTCTGCAACGGGGCGCGGTGAGGCGGTCAGACCAGTTTCGCGATCAAATTCAACGAACAGGTGGCCATTACTCGAAAACACAAAAGGTACGTTGAGCCGTTTACAGGCTGCGTATGCCTTAGCTTGTTCCAATCCATGATTGGGAGCTAGATCCTCAGCCTTTGCCTCAATAATTGCCACGGCGACAGCTTGAGTGTCAGGGTTTACTTTGATTCGAAGCGTATAGTCAACCCGGCCTCTTGCGCGCTTGCGCGGCCTTCCATCAACGACTTCTATTGCCCCGGCAGTCTCTTCTCGACGAATGAGGTCTTCCGTCCAGCCACAGAGGTGAAGAGCTGGGTCGAGTAGCTTCGCGCGGGTATCGGATTCATTCAGCCCCAAGGATTCTCCCGAAGATCCCTCTGGTTGTTGATCTTGCTAACTTTTGCACAGAAGTGGCAAAACCCATTCGCGTGGGATCACGAGTTCACACGATTGCAGACTCTCTGGCGAGCGCAATTGTATTTCTTCTAGCAACGAAAGACCATTACCAGTTTGTGCAACCTGCATGGCAGGGTGAAGGCTTTCAGGCTGAGCAAAGTACGACTTCACGCGAGTCTGCATCTTGTCTTTTTTTTCGTCATGGCAAGACCTACTTCCCATCATAGACACGAGCTATCAATCAGAGACGGCAAAGTATTAAACCAATCTTCCCTAACCTCACACTTTCCGGCCATCAATCCCTTTGCGGATAGCAACGCTCTAACGATTTCCTACATCTACGGATACGAAGGGGGTGAATCCCATGAAAAAGAGTCTCCCCTGTTTGATGCTTTTGGGCGTTTTGCTTCTGGTCGGCTGTGCAAGCAAGAAAGACCCGAACGAAAAGAACTTCTCAGAAGCGTTGAATTCGTACCTCGCCAAGAAGGGCCAGCTTTGCCTCGGCATTCCGTCCGCGTGGCCGGTCGATCTCAATGACGCCGAGCGCCGGGGCGGCATGGGTACGGCAGCGGAAATGGCCGCCCTGGAGAAAGCTGGCTTAGTGCGCTCTCACGAGACGGAAACCGAATACACACCGCCACTGAGCAGCCGTCCCAGTCAAGGCAAGAGTTCTTCGGTACGAATTGACTGAAGACGGCAAGAAGTTTTACCGTGAAAAACCGACTCTACCTTTGGTTGGCACGAAGGGGAAGCAGGGCGACGTCTGCTTTGGACAGCAAGCACTGGACAAAATCGTCAAGTGGGAGGGGCCAAATGCCGCTGGCGACTCCAAAGAAGTGTCAGTTTTCTATTCGTACAAGATCGAGAATCTCGCTGACTGGTCGAAGAGCCCTGATGTTCAGACAGTTTTTCCTGGAATCGTTTCGGCAATCGATGGAGCCGGAAAGACAGAGATGAACCTGGCTCTGACGCTCACCAACCAGGGATGGCAGGCCAAGGGGCTCGACAATCCGTTTTAGTAAGGACTCCTCCCGCCTATATCGCGGCGGCATCAGCAAGGTATCCTACCATCCGCAAGCTCAATCGCACCCAGAAGGACCGGGTGTCGAACAACGCGCGACTTGCCGCGCAACCGGAGGAGGTCCCCTTCTGACCGGACTCACACGAAGGGGCCACGATTTTCCCGAGGCCCCTTTTGTTTTTGTCAGAAGCTGCATGGCTGTCGTCGATATTCTTCAGAGTGTTTAACACACGTTGACTCCTTCGGCAGGCGAAAGGGCGAAAATCGCGCTAGTACGAAGGTGGTACGAAAGTACTACAGGTATTAGAACAATCACGTGGATTCGCAACAAACCCCAAGCCATCTCGCCACATCCAAATCAGCAGATTCGCGGCGACAAAGAGATGGGTCCCCATGCGCCCGAGGCCGAGAAACGAAGCCCGGTCCTCCGTTCTTGTTGAACTCGGTTGACCGCTTCGGCAGGCAAATCGCTCCTGCGGTGTTGTCTGTCTCGATGGAAATTGGCCCGCGCGCCCTCGCGTACGCCCAAAACCTGATCGGTGATCCCGCCCTGGCTATAAACTACTTTGAGGAGGCAGCGGCCTCCGTGTCTGCCGCAATCGAGGAGAAGAAGGCTTCTGGCGCACCCGCTGTACGGAATGTCGCAGCATATTTGTTCCGCACATTCATTCGCATGGTGGATGATGCCAAGCACAAAGAGAAAATTCTTGAGGAATCTCTTAAGGAATCCGGCGAAGCGCGGATTCCCTTGACTGAAGAGGCCCAAGTGGAAACCGCCGTGCTTCTGAACGAAGTGATGGAAACCTGTGACAGGGCGTCGCGAGAGGTTGTCGTCCTTCGCCTGGAGGGTTTCTCCTGGAAAGAGATCGGGAAACAATTTGACATTTCAAGCCATGCGGCAGAGGCTCGATTTAGCAAAGCTCTTGACCACGCCAGAAAAGTGTTCAAAATACGGAGGCGAAAGGGTTGAGGAGGGCGTCACCCTTGCCGTCTGCCAGCCGCAAGTCGAAGGGCCACAAGCGGAAGCCATCCGTGGACAAAGCCTTTCTTGAACTTGGCAGGAGACATTTGGCCGAGGATTTTCCCAATCCCACGCGCCAAGGATGCCCCCAGGACGATGTATTAAGACTTTTGGCCGAACAACCAACAAAGGTCGAAGACTCAGTTCTGGATCACATCACCTTGTGTTCACCGTGTTACACGACCTACAGTGGCTTCCTCCAGCAGATGAAAGCAAAACACTCCAACCGAAGGTCGCAAACCCGATCCCCCAAACCACCAAGAGTGTAAAAACCAAGAAAGTTGCATTTTGTTGGTGAGGTTTTTCCGTTTTTTCCCCTCTGTATAGATGAGGGGAGTTCTCGCCGGTTAACTCCCGCGGACAGGGCGCAACCGATTCCTTCGGTGTTTCGCTCTGTGTCGCGTACGGCCCGCTAGAGGGGACGGACGCGATTGTGGGATAACGCTGTACACGGAGCGCACGCTCCAAATGTGCCTGGACGTGGAAGTCCAGGAACCGGCGCATACAGCCGTCCCATCAATCGCCATCCGCTTTCCTTCCTGCAGCCGCAGCCAACGGGGACTCCCTCTCAACGGCCCATTTCTGAGACTCGGAAGAGTCAGGGAGAACACGAACATGAAGCGATTTCTTTGCAGATACCTTCGCAGCTCTTGGCTGCGTTCACCGCTCGTCATCCTTGGTTTCGCACTTTTTCTCGCCGCTCCGGCCTTCGCTCAAGGAACTTCCCCATGGGAAAACGCCGTTAGCGTGCTGCAGCAGGCTTTCACCAGCACCATCGCTCGCGGCCTTTCGCTCGTTGCCATTGTCGTGGCCGGCCTCACCTTCGCCTTCGGTGAAGGCGGCTCGAAGCGTGTGCTTGCCGGTGTGCTCTTCGGCGTCGGAATGGCCATCGCCGCAGTGAATTTCCTGTCGTGGCTTTTTCCTGGCAACTGAATCACGCACGTCCCGAAGGAGAAGCACATGGCGGAAACAAGACGAATCAACAGAGTGCATCGGACATTATCCCGGCCACTGACGATCCTCGGGGCCGAGCGAAAGCTTTTCTTCTTCGCCATGTGCCTGGGCGCGGCCACCTTCAACCTTCTCAACAGTTTGTTCGGCGGGTTGCTGATATTTTTGTTGCTCTACTTCCTGGCCCGCTGGGCCACCCAGACCGATCCGCAGATTCTGCGATTTCTGCTCACCGCTGCACGACTTCGTGCGCAATACGATCCGATGAAGTTCAGCCCCATTCGAATCCGAAGGGATGGCCATGCTCAGACTTAGCCGAATCTTCAAGAATTACAACGAGACCGGCTCTCTCAGTGAGCTGATCAACCTCTACGGCTTTATCGGTCCGCACGTTTTTCTCACCAAGAGCGGGGATGTCGGCATCATCCTCGAAGTTCGCGGCGTCGATTACGAGTGTCTCGACGACGCTTCGATTGACGGTTTCACGAAGCGGCTTGAATCGGCGCTGAAGCTGTTCGATGAAAACTACCGCGTCTACCAATACCTCTTCAAGCGCAACAACGAGACCATCCCCTACAAGCTCTACGCCAACCCCATCGTAGACACCGCGATCAAAAATCGCATCGCCTACCTGGCAAGCAAGGCCGACACGCTCTTTTCCCTGTCGGTGTATTACGTGGTGCTGTACCAGGGATTTCAGACTTCAGCCAAGCTCGGAAGCGCGCTCGCCGAGTTTCCCAAGAATCCGAAAAAAGCCGTTGCCGATCTGCGGGCGCATTTTTCTGGTCAGAAGCAAATCGTGGTTCTTGGCCAGCACGTCAGCAATGCCCAGGCAGCGCTGCTTCAAAAAGCCCGCAGCTTCATCCTCCAAGTCAGCGACTTCCTCGCTGTTCGGATGCTCGACAAACAGGAAGCCTTCCGCGTTCTCAAGAGAACGCTCAACTTCCATCCCGACAAACTCGAACTCGCCAAACTCAAATACGACACCTTCCTCGACTACTACCTCCCCGAATCGCCCGTCGAATGCCATCGCGGGCATCTGCGCGTGGACGACTACTACGTCAAGGTCTTGACGCTCAAGGAACCTTCCGCCCAGAGCTTTCCGCTCATCTTCAAACGACTGCTCGAAGTGGAAGCGAACTATTACGTCGTGACGGAATGGAAAAAGGAAGATTCCGGCAAGATGCGCCGGGTCATCCAGACCAAGCGCCGCCATTTTCACAACACCAAGCGTTCGTTCGTCAGCCAAGTCAACATGAACGACGCGGCTCCGCAGGATGTGTTGCTCGACGATTCAAAGGAATCCCAGGTCAGGGAACTCGGCGAAGGCATCAAGGAGATCGAGCTGCACGGGAATTACTTTGGTCAGTTCTCGCTGACCGTCGTGATTTACGACCTGGACATGGCCAAAGTGGACCGGGCGTGCGCCGACTTCTATAAAGTTTTCAGCGTCCACGATGCCCAGCTCTATGAAGAAAAATACAACCTCCTGAACGCCTTTCTCGCGGCGGTTCCCGGCAACCACGTCTTCAACTTGCGTTCCCTGTATCTGCTCAACACCAACTATGCGGATTTCTCGTTCCTCTTCACCCTTCACTGTGGCGAGCCTCGGAATAGCCATCTCCGGCAGGAATATCTCGCGGTCCTTGAGACCAACCACCACACCCCCTACTTCTTAAATCTCCACTACCGGGATGTCGCCCACACCATGATTCTCGGGCGAACGGGGGCTGGAAAATCGTTCCTGCTGAATTTCCTCATCACCAATCTCCAGAAATACGATCCGCACACGTTCATCTTCGACCTGGGCGGGAGCTTTGAAAGCCTCACACAGCTTTTCGGCGGCTCGTATGTTCGCGTCGGCCTTGAATCCGAGGATTTCAAGATCAATCCGTTTTCGCTGCCACCGACGAAGGAAAACCTCGATTTCCTCGCGCTCTTCTTGAAAGTGTTGATTCAGGGACAGAGGGCGGGCGAGCTCGACCCTGCCACCGAGCGCGACCTCTTCCACCAAGTCGAAAACCTGTATGCGGTGGACCCGGCGCTGCGCACGCTGGGCGTGCTGGCGAACACGCTCGGGCACGACATTTCGAGCCGCCTCTCCAAATGGACCCGAGGCGGCCAGTTCGGATTCCTCTTCGACAACGCCGAGGACACGATTTCGTTCTCCCGCTTTCAGTGCTTCGACTTCCAGCGCATGAGCCAGTACCCGGAACTCCTGGAACCGCTGCTCTTCTACATTCTGCATCGCGCCAATGCCGTCATCGCGGATCGTCAGATTTCATCCGTTTTCAAAGCCTTCTTCATCGATGAAGCGTGGGTGTTCCTCAAGAATCCCAGCATTCAACGGTACGTCGTCGAAGCCCTCAAGACTTGGCGGAAGCACAACGCCGCGATGGTCCTCTCGACGCAATCCCTCGACGAACTGAAGCGCTCGGACATCCTCGACGTAATCATCGAAAGCTGCGCCACCAAAATCTTCCTCGCGAACCCTGACATGGACCGCGATCTCTACCGTCGCCAGTTTCACTTGAACGAAAACGAAGTCGAGCTCATCTCGGGCCTCATCCCCAAGCAGCAATTCCTGATTAAGACGCCGGAGTTGGCGAAGGTCGCCAATCTCACCGTGGACGCCAAGAGCTATTGGCTCTACACGAACGACCCCTACGACAACAAGAAACGGAAAGAAGCATTCGAGACCTACGGCTTCGAACGAGGCCTGGAAGTTCTCGCGGGAGGACAGCCGTGATTGCTCATTGCTCTCTCGAATCGTGGATGGCGGAGAGCGACCCGCTTTACGTATTCCTGCCCCTCGCGCTCGCGGGATTCGCGACCGCAATCATTTTCGGTATCCAGTTGTTACTCGGGGGCTTTTCCCGTCGCGGCCAAGGTTCCCAGCAACACCAATCACTCTCAAAAGGAGCAAGTCAATGAAACAAATGTTTCACACTCAGTTGCGCAGGTTTTTCTTTCGGGTGTTCGCCGTCCTGGCTGTGGGCGCAGTCGTTTTCAACGCTTCGCCCACGCACGCCGCAACGGAAGCAGCGGCGCGCGTCGTGAAGTATTCGAAGGAAGACATTGTCCCCGTCCGCGCCAAGCTCCGGTTTTCAACGCTCATCGTTCTACCCGAGGACGAGGAGATTCTCGACTTCACCACCGGCGATAAAGAATTCTGGGTCATCAACGGCGCGCATAACCTCTGCTACGTCCACCCGGCCCAGGCCGGCATTCGCAGCAATCTGAATCTCATCACCGCGAGCGGACACGTGTATTCGTTTCTGCTGACCGAAATCAGCAACCAGCCGAATGCCGAGCCCGATCTGAAAATCTTCATCGAACCCAAGGAAGGCTCCGGGATCGCGGTGAGCACCGGGCTGCGCGGCTATGTAAGCGCTGGCGAGGCGGAAGCATACAAGAAGGAATTGGAAACGCTCCGCTCCCAGACGGCAGATCAAATCCACGCGGCGCAAGCCCAGTCCACCGAGCAGCTCAACCATGTTCCGCTCCAGTTACGCCACGAAACTCCAATTCGACTACCCGCTCGACTCGAAAGCTGGCCGCGAGCCGTTCCTGGTCTCCGCCATCTACCACGACGATTCGTTCACTTACATCAAGTGCGGCGCGCGGGAAAAGCCCGCTCTCTATGAAATCAAGGATGGCAAGCCCAACTTGATCTCTTTTCAGTTTGAGAACGGCGTTTACATCGCGCCCAAGATCATCGACACCGGCTACCTCGCCATCGGCAAAAAGAAACTGCCGTTTGCGCGCCGCGTTTCCGCGAACTGAGGAGCCGACGATGAACCAACCGAACCAACCCGCACAAGTTCAGGACAAAGCGCAGAAACCCCAAGGCCTTCTGCCGAAGAACGTCCAGTCCTGGCTTCTCATCGGACTGGCGTTTCTCATGGTCGCCATCATGTGGCTGACCGGGGGCAAGAAGCCGCAACCGCCAGCCAAAGCAGCGTCGCCCGCCACTCTGGTCCAGGCACCCCTCGAAGTTAACGAAACCAAGATTGCCGAAATGCAGAACCGCATTCAGGATTTGCAGCGCCAGCAACTTGTCGCACAGACCGCTCTTACCCAGCAAACTCGCTTGCTCGGTGCCGCCCCTCAAGATTCACAAGAATCCCAGCAGCAAAGCGCGTCCGGTATCCCGCCCGACCAGCGAGCGGAGGACCCCATTCAGGCGGAGCGGAAGAGACGTGCCTACGTGTCGCTGTTTGCTTCGAATGTCGCTCTGACCTACCGCAAAACTCCGCCAGCTCCGCCAACCGCGCCAGCGCCTGAACCCGAAGTAGATCCTGCCGCCCAGAGCCTCGTCCCCGTGGGACCCGACTCCCCTCAGGTCGCGCAACTCTTGAAACAGATGCAGCCCAACCCGATTTCTCCCGTCCCAGCCCGCAACGATTTCGCGGAAACAACCAAGGATCGAAAGGAGGAAACCAGAAATCCTGCCGCCGTACCGGCTGGCTCCGCCAATGCGGCGGCAGGAAAAACCTACGTACTCTTTGAAGGAACCATTCTCGAAACCGTTCTCATCAACCGCCTCGACGGAGGCTTTGCAGGTCCCGTCGAGTGCCTGCTTTCAACCGACGTTTACTCGAACGACCGCCAGCACCTGCTGATTCCGGCAGGCTCAAAGTTGTTGGGTGAAACGAAAAAGGTGGACACCTTCGGCCAGACACGTCTGGCCGTCGTTTTCCATCGCGTGCTCATGCCCGACGGGTATTCCGTCAGCCTCGATCAATTCAAGGGGCTCAACCAAATCGGCGACACCGGGTTGCGGGATCAGGTCAACAACCACTATCTCCGCATCTTCGGGGTGTCGCTGGCGGTTGGCGCTCTCGGAGCCGTTGCCGAGGCCGGAACAGCTGGTTCTCTCAACGCATCCAGTTCTGACCTCATGCGCCAGGGATT